>NZ_GG700642.1:1293741-1429330 GCF_000159995.1 Alloprevotella tannerae ATCC 51259 | reverse complement strand
GTATCGGGGATATCTTCTTTTTTCATAAGATATGCTACTGACGAGACGTCGGGTGAGCCATATTCGGTATAAATACGATGGAATGTACTTAAAGGGATACCGTGACGAGAAGAGAACTCATGCAAGGTTAAACCACTTGTTACATACTGATGTAATAACAGTATTTTCTCTGATTCATTGTAATGAGACATAAATTTTTACTCCTTTTTGATTGAGAAAGTGTCAACTTATTCAGTACACTACAGAGGATTCTTGGCCTTATGTAGATTGCTTCTGCACAGAGGCCAATAAATGAAATGCAATGGTCTACGTTTGCGCTCCTTAGTGTGGGCAAGCCCCTAAAGTTAAGAAGCGCTATCAGCGAGCAGCAAACGTAGGGTGTGCATATTATGGCGTTGATAATCAATATAAATGTACAAAGCAAACGCCTCCCGCTTGGTTTTTATAGAAACCGCCGTAGGATAAAAAAGTATCATCTACCCCGATTACCGGTCCATATTTGGCAAGTGGAGGATAGCGTTTAAGCGAGGCTTCTTTTGCCTGCACTATTACCGAGAAAGTAGGCGGCTTAGATCAGATCCTTGATAACTTCAAAGTATTTGTCATCATCAAATATCTCTTCGCCTTCCAGCATATAGGCTCTCATCAAAGGATCTTTTGCTTCCTCTATTCTCTTTAGTTCGTATAAAGATTCTCCCAAACCAACCCAGACGTATCCACATTCAAGTCCGTCAGGACATAGCAAGGCTCTATTATAGCAATCGTTTGCAGCCTGATAATTGTCTAAGTTAAAATAGCAATCTCCTAATGCTACATAAGTGTGCAAGGCTATTTCCCAGTCGGTTTGCGGCTGAGGGATTAAAGCCAGCGCACGTTCGTAATGTTTCAGTGCTGCATCGAAAGCTTCCTTTTCAAAAGCTTCATCTCCTTTGTTCATCTGATGCATAATGGCATCATAAAGCTGATCAGATAATTCAGTCATTGTTTAAGTCCTTCCTATATAAAAAATTAGATACTTAGATGGTTCATCTTCAAAGTAGCGCTTTCCTGCCATTTTTACAACTTTATCAAAAGCAATGAACGATGAATCATAATCTCCTATCTCATACTTGTATTTTCCTGTATAATGCATGAGTTCTTCATCCCTTTGATGAAGCTGATCGTTTACGTATGCCATTCTGTCGAGCCACGTTTTAGCATTCTTTATATCTAATGCGCTAAAACAATCATCAACAGCATATTTTGCCGTATTATAAGCCTCACTCCGGTTGTTTTTTGGCTCCGGATACATAGACCAAGCACGCTCGTGGAATTCAAGGCAAGATTGTAAATCGCCTGCGTTGTATAAGCGATGAGCATGCGCAGAAACAGCATCTATTTCTACTTGTAAGGTGTTCTCTAAAATGGCCATTGCTTATTATTTTGAAGGCGCTTTATCTGCTTCATATGCGCCATTTTACCTTGCTCCATTATATCTGTTGGCACCGCCGCGGGATAGGGCAGCCGGCGATGTGCGCAAAGCATCAGGGAATGTGGATGAGGACAACGCTGCCTTTGACGGTGTAGACGCCCTCGCAGATCGCCGCGTCGTGGCGCGCAAGAGGGGTGTCGTCGACCAAGCAGTCGGTGAGGGCGAAAAGGATCGTCCGGCCGCTTGGCAGGGTAGAGCAGTTGTCGAGTGCTATGCGCGCCGTGATGGGTAAGTCGCGGCGGACGATTACGTTGAAGTCTATCGCGCCCGACGTATTGCGAGAGCGCATTGCCTGCCCGCCATCAAACTCAAATAAGTCAGTAGCAGATAGCTTTACCGCATTCTCTTCGCCCACAGCTCCATTTTCCGCTGCCGATTGCGGCTCGGATGCGCTCGGATAGAGCACGATCTCTCCATTCAAAGGCATAAGATAGCGCCGATAGCCCGTGAAGTCGGAAAAATTGCTCTCCGGCGTATCTATGACCGCTGAAGAAATACGAAGGTCAAAGTTGCGCGCGGCGAGACTTGCCGTCGCTGGAAAAATGCAGATCTCGCGGGTTATGCCGCCTGACCACTGCGTCGTTTTGTAAGTTGCTTGACGAACAATCTGTTTCATCTTCTTTATATAAAATCGGCCGCCGCAAAGAGCGTGCGGCGGCCGATTTTATAGTTTTATGTCATTGGTGATCAATCAAAGGTCGCGTGCTACGCGGAAACCTACGTTGTCAGCCGACATTGTCTGAAAGTCGCTAAAGCGGTTTGCACTGCGTGCGAAGCAAGCATTATGGCCCCAGCTTCCGCCGCGCATAACTCTATCATTACCGGTCGCCGGTCCTGTCGGATCCGTAACGGCCGTTGAAGGATAATTGTCGTAAACATCAGCACACCACTCGTAGACATTACCGTGCATATCGCAGATGCCCCAAGGGTTCTCGTTGTCTAATTCGTCGACCTCTGTCGTGCGGCCGCGGTAGATGCCTTCCGGATAATCTTTGTAAGGTTCAGTGCCGTCGTAGTTGGCTTGATCCGTCGTGACATTGTCGCCTGTAGAGAACGGGGTTGTAGTTCCTGCGCGGCAAGCGTACTCCCATTCAGCCTCAGTGAGAAGACGGCAGCCGAGCCATTCGCAGAAAGCTTGTGCATCGTTCCAGGTTACGTCTACAACAGGGCGTTTTCCGCGGCCCCAGTTGAAGTCTTTTGGCTTCTCGCGTCCGGTAGCTTCGCAGAATTTGTCGTATTGTTCGAACGTAATAGGGTATTTACTGATGTAATAGCCTTTGGTCAAGGTCACCGTGTGCTGAGTTTCATCCGGGTCTGCCCCATCTTCGCTTGCCGGACTTCCCATTTCAAAAGTGCCCGGTTCTACTTTAATCCATTTAATCCCGATTGCTTCGGCCGGATCTTGAGGCTTAGTTGCTTCAAAGAAGGTTACATCAGTCACATCCTTTACAGCCATCGTATCTTTGGTGCCGTTTGAGAGGCTGATGACCATATTCCAATTTTGAGCAAACAGATTGCCCGCTGCTGCAAGAAAGGCTGCAGCTGTTAAGAGTAATGTTTTTTGTCTCATCGTAAAGTATTTAACGTGGTTTTACTTAGTATTTTATTTTTAGGCACACAATTTTTGGGTTGCCTCTTGTGTGCGATAAGGCCTTGAAGTGTGATTTTCGGAAGTAAAGGTAGAGATATTTTTTATTATACAAATATTTTGCAAGTACATTTTCCTCTTTAACTTGCTTTTTTCTCTCTTTTTTTGCTGCTGAGGCCTCATCTTTGGTTGAAAAAGGCTGATTGCGGACAGCAAATCAAAGTAAAAAAGAACGAGCAAAAGTTGGTTGCCTCTTGCCCAATGCCTACCTTTGCAGCGCACATTTCGGGCCCGACCGGATTTGACAGCGGGACGAGGTGGTGCGTAAGCACGCAGTGCGCCTGAGGGTGGGCACTTTAATATCGGCCTTCAACAATTTAACTGGCGAAAACAATTATGCTCTCGCTGCTTGATCGAAGTATAGTACATCAAAGCTTTATCCGTTCACGGCGTGAGCGGACGAGACATCACTCCGAAGCTCTTTTTCCGAAGCTCGCGGGCATAGTGGTGCAGACAAATCGGGAATAGTTGCGATTGGCCTCGCAAGCGCGGCGAAAATTTAGAGGATAAGGTGGCGTAAGAGTTGCTCTGCACTCAGCGTTGCTCGAAAACAATGGCAGAGATAAGCGTGTAGAAAGCGTATGATTTCCCCGTTTGGACGAGGGTTCGATCCCCTCCGGGTCCACGCTGACGTCTTTTTGACGTACACAAGTAGAAAAGCGCCTGTCGATGACTATTTGTTTAGTCGGCAGGCGCTTTTTTATGGGCCGTGTTCCTCTATAATATATAATGTCTTCCGCCTTTTGTGGCGAAGGTTGGCCAGTCGAAGGGTCGGCCGACTCATCCGGAGAAGCCATAACGGAAAAAGCTCCCGCAACCGAGTGGCAGTTGCAGGAGCTTGTCTGTTGTCTATGAAAATCTCAGAGAGATTTAGAGTTGGTCATCTTCCGGCTGTTTGTCCAAGAAAGAAACCAGCATCCAAACGTTCTTCTCTTGTCCAACGAGGAAGTCGTCCATCAGAGCTACCGTAGCTTCATCACTATATTCGCCGGCCAAGTCTACAATCTTGCGTTCTTGTGCAATGAGGTCGCCAAGGTTTTCCAGCACACGGCGTAGGCCATCCTTGCCTTTCAAAGGCAAATTACCATCTTCTTTAATGTTAGATGTCTTCAAATATTCGCTGAAGCGATTTTCAGGCGTATAACCCAATTGTAAGATGCGTTCTGCGATTTCATCAATCTTTTCTGCCGCGTCGTTGTAAAGCTCTTCATATTTTGCGTGCAGGGTGAAGAATCCTTTGCCCTTTACGTTCCAATGGAAGCCGCGGAGGTTAGTGTAGAAGATCTGATAATCGGCCAATAATTGTTTGAGAGCAGCTACAACGCTTTCAACTTTTTTTTCATCTAAATGTAGATAATCCAATGTCTTCATAAGTTTTATGTTCTAAATTGTTCTGAGAGAATAGCAGATTTTCCGCTTTCGTTCATCGACAAATATAAGTCAATCAAAAAGAGAATGCAAATGTTTTGTTGACATTCTGTTTATTTTTCAGATCTTCATCTGTGATTTTATAAAAACTATATGCGCAACATCTGTTGTTGCTATATGAAGATTGCTTTTAGGTGCGTTATTCGGCGACGCATAAAGCGAGGCCTAACCTATTCCTCTTTTCTTCTTCCCGTTTCTTGTGTTCAAATAAACAGAACTGAGGCTGTTTTGGTTTGTGCCGGCGCTCTTGGTATATGTTTGCCCATTCTGTTATCCACGCTGTACTACGCTGAGATAGATGTCTGCGGTAAAACTTTACGTAACACGGCGCGAGAATGGTCGAACCGGGCGGCTGCACCCCATTGTTGGGGTGAGAAAGCTTGTGAGACGAATTAAAGGCACAATTTTTTTCGTGCGAAAAAGAAAAAAGCACTTTTTCTTGGAAAAAATACTGCCTCAAGCACCTTGAAAATGCGTAAAACTTAAACGCAGGTTGGGCACCGAATACTCGAAAATGATTACCCGTCGCGAAGTGTCGGGAAAAAGAAGTGAGTGACAAGTATCGGTAGGCGTCCCTTTATGGCCGTTTTGTCTGCGCTGCTTTTTGCGCCGATTGGGGTGCGCCTTGAGCGAAGTTTGTACCGGTTTTCCGAACGTTGACTTTTTCAGAAGAATGGGGAAGAATAAGATCGTTACCCCAAAGCCGAGTCTGCTTGCCGGCAAGCGCCTTTGCTCGTAGGGCGGGCGGCCTACTGTATAAAGCCAGAAAAGGCCGACTTAACAAAAGTCGGCCCTTTTCGGAACATAACAATTTAAATTTTCTACTCAACTCAGAACGGCCGTTTCCGCATCTCCCGACGAGTGGCGTACCGTTTCCACAAAGTAATGCTGTGGTGCTGAATCTGATTGCAAAGGTACGCTTGTTGATTATCCGGTGCAATACCTAAAAATGTGGATTTTTGGATTTAATCCGGGAAAAAGCGGGATCTTTCAGAATTGATACGTGAGTGTGACGAGCGCCGTTACGTTGCGATCGCCCGTCGCATTGAATTTTGTCAGGCCCAAATCAGTCTCGATACCCAGCGTAAGGTGCGAAGGCAACTGATAGCCTAAGCCTATGGTCAGTCCGCCGTCGAAGCGATGTGTCCCGTGCTCTTTGAATGTCTGCGTATCATAATAGAGCTTCCGAGAACCTATTTGCCCCACATCGCCTCGCGTCGTCTGCTTTCCGCCGAGCCCGTAAGCCACATAAGGGCCCGCAGAAGCTACGATATAATGCCCGGCTGAAAGGCGAAAGTAGTAGTTGAAGACGAGTGGGAGTTCGAGATAGTTGGCCGTTGTCGTGCGATTTCGGATGCCTGTTATCGGATTGCCATCTTTATCCAAAGCCTGCGAACCATCATCGTTGCGGAAATAGACGCGCTGATTGTGATTCTTCCATCCCTTAGCGTAGAATACGAGTGAGGGCGCGAACGTCAGACTTTGCGATAGCTCAAACTCGACACCCAGTCCGGCCTTAAACGATCCGATAGGCGTCGCATTATTATAATGTGTAGCCACGCCGCCGCCGATGCGCATTTGGAAGTTTTGCGCCCGCACGCCGGCTGCCGACAAAATCAGAAGTGCTGCTAAGAAAAACCTACTCATAAGGGTAAAGATAAAGAGATGAAATGCTTATTTCTTGTTGTCGTTGTTGAAGAATTGCCGCCAGTCGCTCTGCGTATTCTCGTTTGGCTTGCTGCTTTTTCGGCGCTCTCCGCGCGGTGCTTTACGCTCGCTGCGGCGTCCGGCATATTCCTCGCGGGCCGGCTTGCGCTTGCGGCCGCGTGCCTTTTCCTCGCCACCTTCGGGGTTAACCCTGTCGGCTGCATCTACGACAACGGGGCGGTTGCCTACCTTGACGCGTGCCATTTTCTTGAGCACGATCGGAGCATCCTCTTCAGGCACTTCAAAGAACGAGCAATTGTTGGTCAGATCTATACGTCCGATCTGTATTTTCCCCTTCACGTAGCGATTGATCAGATTGATGATCTCTCGCGCATAGAAGTTGTCGCGCTTACCTAAGTTGATGAAGAGCCGCGCATAACCCGGGTCGGCCTTGTGTGGGCCGCGCTCGCGCCGCTCGCTGCGATTGCGCTCTCGGCGAGCCTCCGGCGTGTCGCCCTTCCCACCCGGTTGGATGATCTCCGGCGCATTGGCATAATACTTAAGGAAGCGGCCGAAGGCATCGCTCACCAAGCGGCGTATGAGGTCCTCCTTAGAGAGCCAATCCAATTTGCGGAACACTTCCGGCAAGAACGGGGCAATTTGCGTTTCGTCGACTTCCACGTGCTCCAGGTGGTCCATCACGTGATACAATTGCTTCGTGCAAATCTCTTTCGGCTCGGGGAGCACGCCCACTTCAAACTGTTTACCGATCGTGCGCTCGATGTTGCGTATTTTGCCCTTCTCGCGCAAATGAATAATGGCGATGCTTGCGCCCCGCTTACCGATACGCCCCGTTCGACCACTGCGGTGAATGTAATTCTCAATGTCGTCGGGCATTCCGTAATTGATGACGTGTGTCAAGTCGTCAACGTCCAAGCCGCGCGCCGCCACGTCGGTAGCAATGAGCAGCTGCGTGTTGTGCTGGCGAAATTTCTGCATCGTCAAGTCGCGCTGCGCCTGCGAAAGATCGCCGTGGAGCGCCTCCGCGTTGTAGCCGTCTTTGATCAAAGCGTCGGCCACTTCCTGCGTCTCCAAGCGCGTGCGGCAAAAGATAATACCGTAGATCTTCGGATAATAGTCGACGATGCGCTTCAGTGCGTGATATTTATCGCGCGCTTGCACAAGATAATACGTATGATTGACGTTTTCAGCCCCTTCATTGCGTGAGCCGACCACGATTTCTTTGTGGTCGTGCAGATAATTTCGGGCAATGCGTTCGATCTCGCGACTCATCGTCGCGGAGAAAAACAGCGTGTTTCGATTCTCCGGAACGCCCGCCAAGATAGCATCGATGCTTTCCGTGAATCCCATATTCAGCATCTCGTCTGCCTCGTCAAGCACCACGTTCTCCACGTTCTCGAGTTTGGCCACGCCGCGCTCCATCAAGTCGATGAGGCGCCCCGGGGTCGCTACGATTACTTGCGCGCCGCGTTTCAGCGAGCGGATCTGGCTTTCAATACTCGTACCGCCATAAACAGCCTGCACGTGCAAGCCGTCAATGTATCGCGAATAGTCTTTCAAGTCATCGGCAATTTGCAGGCAGAGTTCTCGCGTCGGACTCAGGATCACGGCCTGCGTAGTGCGTTGCGTCGGATCTACCTTTTGCAAAACCGGAAGCCCGTAAGCCGCCGTTTTGCCTGTACCGGTCTGTGCTAATGCAATGACATCATTGCCCACTCCCAAAAGATATGGGATTACTTCTTCTTGCACAGGCATCGGGTTCTCATAACCGAGCTCGGCAATGGCGCGTCGAATCTCTTCGTTTACGCCTAATTCTTCAAAAGTCTTCAAATGGAATAATTAACTAATAGTTACGTGCGCAAAGGTACGAAATAATTCCTCAGCCTTTGCCAAATATGTACCGATTTGTTTTGTTTTCTAACAGATTATGATGCTATTCCGAGTTTTTAGGATCGATTTTTCCTCCTCGTTTAATGCAATAAAAGCTGCCGATTGGCGTCATAAAAACTACTGTCGGCTCGCTCCTGCCGCCTTTGTACGCCGTTTTCATCGCCTAAGAAGCGAGAAAATGAAGCCAATACCTTGTCCGCCCCGCCCAAAAGCCGTACCTTTGACAGATTAACCAAATATGCACACCCTTATGGAGCAATTGCTTCACTACGTATGGCGTCATCGCCTCTTTCCCCTGCGTCCGCTGACGACGCAAGGCGGCGAGCGCGTTGAAGTAATCGACGTTGGCCTTCCCAATCCCCATGATGGCCCCGATTTCTTCAATGCGAAAGTGAAGGTTGGTGCCACCTATTGGGCCGGCAATGTGGAGATCCACGACCGCGCCTCTGATTGGTTTCACCACGGCCACGATCGCGATCCGCATTATAATAATGTCGTGCTTCACGTTGTGCGTGAGGCGGACGCTCTCGCGCTGACGCAAGATGGCAAGCGCATTCCGCAGCTCCAACTCGAGGTGCCGGCTTACGTGGAGGCTAACTGCGCCGCCCTCTTTGCAGAAGAAAAATATCCGCCTTGCTTCCGCGTCCTGCCCGATCTGACGACGTTGCAGCGCACCTCGTGGCTGGCCGCCTTGGCCGCCGAGCGCTTGGAGCAGAAGAAGGCGCGCATCGACGACTATTTGCGACTGACCAATCGCGATTGGGAGCGCAGTTGTTTCGTCGCCTTGGCGCGCAACTTTGGCTTTGGCGTCAACGCTGAGGCCTTTGAACGCTGGGCGCTCAACATACCGCTCAGCGCCGTCGGCAAGCATCGCGACAACGCCTTCCAAGTCGAAGCCTTCTTCTTCGGACAAGCCGGTTTGCTTGATCCGCAAGCCACGCCACAAGAGCGGCAAGACGATTACTTCCGCAGCTTGGCCGACGAATACCGCTTCCTGCGCCACAAGTTTAGCTTGACGCCCTTGCCCCACGACTTATGGCGCTTTCTCCGGCTACGGCCGCAAAATTTCCCTCACGTGCGTATCGCGCAGCTCGTCAACCTTTACCATAGCAACCAAGTAAATCTCTCTCGCTTGCTCGAAGCCGCGTCTGCGGCTGACTTGCGCGCGCTGCTCCAAACGTCTGTGACGCCCTATTGGGAGACGCATTATACCTTCGGTCTCCCAAGTAAGGCCGCTCGAAAGGCGCTGCAGACGTCCGCCCTCGACCTTCTGTTGATCAATACCGCCGTGCCGCTGCTCTTCGCCTTTGGGCGCTCCCATCGCGACGAGCGTATGTGCGAGCGGGCTTTGCGTTTGATGGAGTCTGTTGCGCCCGAGCGCAACAGCATCGTAAAGGCTTGGGCCGATGTCGGACTCAAAGCGCGTTCTGCCGCGGAAAGTCAGGCGCTCCTCCGCCTCAAGCGCGACTATTGTCAGCGCAAGGCCTGCCTCGATTGTCGTTTTGGCGTAGCCTATTTGCAAATGGGGGCGCCCGAATCTGTCTGCCATCAGCCCAAACAATAATTTAATCATCTTAATATATATGTTTGACGTATGAAAACTGCTTTTGAACTCGAAATGAAGGTGCGCGATTATGAGTGCGACCTGCAAGGCATCGTTAATAATGCCGTTTACCAACATTATACCGAACATACGCGCGCCGAATATCTGCGCTCCCGCTTCGAAGGTATGGAAGCTTTGCACGAACAAGGCATCGATACCGTCGTAGCACGCTTGGAGATGGCTTTCAAAGCCCCTTTGCGCCCCGGCGATCGCTTCGTCTCGCGTTTGGGTATCAGAAAAGAAGGCCTGCGCTATATTTTTGAGCAGACGATCTGCCGCTTGCCTGATGAACAGGTGTGTATGCAGGCGCAGACGACGGTCGTCTGTCGCATCAATGGGCGTTTAGGCGATAGCCCGGCGCTCAATGAGGCGTTTCAAGCCGACTTTAGTGAGGTGAAATAGGCCTTGGGCTTTTCGCCCCTCTCTTTTATGTATGCTGATCAATGGAAAACACACAACCTACGACGGAAACGTTGAGCCTGATGACGCTCGGCGCATTGCCCGGTGTCGGCTTAAAAACGCTGCGCACCATCTTGGCGCGTTACAAGTCTGCCACGGCGGCGCTCGAGGCCTTTGCGCGGGGTGCTGAAGTCTGCGCTTGCTCGGCCGAAAATCTGGCTGAGGCGCGCCAATGGGCTGAAGCGGAAATGGCTTATTGCGAAGCTCACGCGGTAAGGATCTTGACGATGGCCGACGCGGATTATCCGGCGCGCCTACGCACTTGTGACGATGCGCCGCCTTATTTGTTTTATCGCGGAGCGGCCAATTTGAATGCAAAGTATGTCGTGGCCGTGGTCGGCACGCGCAACATTACGGAATACGGCAAGGACCTTTGCCGCCACCTCTGTCGAGATTTGGCCGATTTTTCGCCGGATGTGCTCGTCTTGAGCGGACTGGCTTACGGCGTCGACGTACACGCGCATCGGCAGGCCTTGGCGGCCAATTTGCCGACGGTGGGTGTGCTCGCGCACGGCTTGGATCGGCTCTACCCGTCGGCGCACCGCACGACGGCCATTGCGATGCTGAACAAGGGCGGTTTGCTCACGGAATATCCGCGCCTGACGGTGCCTGAGAAGGGGCGATTCTTGCAGCGCAATCGTATCGTGGCGGGGATGGCTGATGTGGTTGTCGTCGTGGAGAGCGGAATTCGCGGCGGCGCGCTCGCTACGGCGCGTTTGGCGCGTCAATATGAGCGCCCGGTATATGCCTTTCCGGGGCGTGCCAGTGATGAAATGTCGGCCGGATGTAATGCTTTGCTGCGCGATGGACGCGCCAAACTCATCACATCGGCCGAGGATCTCCTGTCCGACTGGCTCGGCGTGAAGGTTAAGGTGCAGGAGGCCTCGCCGGCGACTGATCTGTTTGCCGATTTGACCCGGAATGAGCAAAAGTTGATCGCCGTTTTGAAGCAGCACGATTGCCGGACGCTCGACCAGCTCGCTGCGGAGGCCGACTTGGCCCATTCGGTGGTGGCTTCGCTCTTGTTTGATTTGAATATGCGCGGGTTTGTCAAGACGCTTCCCGGTGGCGCTTACCGACTGGTGCGCTAAACTACAAGCGGCGCGCCGGTCTGCTGCCACCCAAGGTCGAAGGTGGGTGTAGGATGTGGCAATTCTTTTATCGTCAACGGCTGTTTGCAGCTGTCTGCGCTCATCTTTATGGCGTGGATGGCCGCTTTTTTATGCTGCCAATGCGTTTGCTGGGGCTTTGCGCCCTTGCGACGATCTTGTCGCTTGGCCGAGCGTTGTTTCGGCCTTGATTTTTGTAGCTGAAGGAGGATAATGGGGCGCGCTTCGGCGGCTTTTCAAATGATCAATGATCGGAAACTTTTTTGTCAAATCGTGCCGACTTGCTTTTTCATCGTGAGCGTAAAGATCTACGCTCACGAGGGGACGTTCTTTTTATCGTGATGAAAAGGGTGTGCGCTCACGATGAAAAAAGGTATTGCTACGTTTTCGCGAATAAAAAATAAGGCTGGAGACGTTATAAACAGACTTAAACTTCTTCGTTGAAGCCTTCCGGACGCTCAATGGTGGGCGTCGATAGGAGTGCGGCGGGTAGGCGGCCTTCGTCGCTCTCAATGTGTCGGCGCGAAGGGGGCGTCAGGGCGTAACTTTCTGCGTTGTAGTGCTCCCCAAAGCTCAGATCGAAATCGGCTTGTAGGAGTTGGCGGGCCAAGGCCGGACGCCCGCGAAACCCATGTATGACCCAGCGCTGCGTAGGGCGGTAGTGCTTGCGCAGGGCCAAGAGGCGGTCGAAGGCGCGCACGCAGTGGAGGATCAGGGGCTTGCCGTAGGCTTCACTCAAACGGACGTGGAGGGGGAAAAGTTGCTCTTGCACGGCCCAGTCTCCGCGCAAGCGGTCAAAACCACATTCGCCAAGGGCCACAACTTCGTCGCGCGCAGCCCAAAGTGGTAGTTGCTGCTGCAATTGTGCGAGTTCGGCGGGCGGCAAACTGCTCCACCAAGGATGAATCCCAACCGAATAGTACGCATCGGGGAGGGGCGCAAAAGGCGTTGCGCCCGACAAAATTTCAAGCGGCAGATTGACGATGGCCGAACCGGCCGGTGCGTCGAGGTGATGGGTATGAAAATCGAGCAAACGAGTCACGGGACGGGATCATATCCGCTTCCGCCCCACGGATGGCAGCGCAAGATGCGACGAATTGCTAACCAAAGGCCTTTGAAAAGCCCATGTTTCTGCAGCGCTTCAATAGCGTATTGCGAGCAGGTGGGCGTAAAGCGGCACGAAGGTGGCGTCAGCGGAGAAATAAAGCGTTGATAAAGGCGGATAGGAAGGATGAAAAGGCGTACAAGGTATTTCATGATGAAGCAGTTTCCTTTTCTACGATGCGCCGAAGCAGTTTTACCAATTGCGCTTCGACCTTTGCGGTGGGCAGTGTGCGATCTGAGAGCCAGAGAAAGGCGATGTGGAGTCCCTCATCGGGCGCAAGGATGGCGGGCAGGAGATCTTTGTGGTGGCGATAGGCTTCGCGCAGAAGGCGTTTGGCTCTGTTGCGGTCCACGGCGCGGCGCAACTTGCGCTTGGGTACGCTCAACAAAACTTTTATCGCGGGCTTGCTGCCCGGCTTTATGCGCCGATAGACGGCACGCAGCGGATAGACCGAGGCGGAGTGGGTACCCTCGGCAAAGAGCGATTCGATGTCTTTGGTCAAACAGAGGTGTTCGGCCTTACCAAAACTGTAGCGCTTCATTAAGGCAAAAGTACGGAAAACTATTCGATTGTCCGCCGCTCGTCGGCCGAAATTCGCCGCGGCGAAAGGGTTGAATAAAAAGAGCACCGGCGCTAAGATTGCTCAGCGCCGGTGCTTAAACCTAAGTATGTTTGTAAAATGAAGTGTTTCGTGTGTTATTTGTTTTCCTTCTCCAGATAGAGCTCTAAGCAAGCGGGCATCGAAGGCGCTTCAGGCGAAGGCGCAGCGACGGCAGGTTCGTAGCCACTGTCGGTAATCGCTTTGAGCGTGGAGCGGCCAAAGCATCCGAGCTTCACACCTTTTTCCCGGAAGTCGGGATAGTTCTCGCAGAGAATCTCAAAGCCGCTCGGGGTGAACGGAATCACGAGGTCGTAATCCTCAATCGCTTTGGGTAAATCGTTGCTCACGGTGCGATACATCACACACTCGGTATGGTTCAGCTTCTTCGCGTTGAGCGTTTCTTCTACTTCGTTGGTGTGGACGCTGCTCTGAGGAATGAGGTATTTTTCCGTCTTGTGCTTGGCCATTACCTGAACGAGGTCGGGCCATTTACCCGTTTGGCTAAAGAATACTTTACGCTTGCGATACTGAACGTATTTTTGGATGTATAAAGCGATCGTCTCGGAGAGCCCAAAGTATTTCATATCTTCCGGAACATTGACGCGTAGCTCTTTACACAAAGTAAAGAAGTGGTCAATTGCGTGGCGGGAAGTAAAAACGATAGCAGTATGGTCCAAGATTTGCACTTTCTGCTGGCGAAACTCTTTTGCGCTGAGTCCTTCTACTTTGATGAACGGGTGAAATATGATTTCGATGCCGTATTTCTTTTCTATATCAAAATAAGGAGACTTCTCGGACGTGGGGTAGGGCTGCGAAATGAGGATTTTTTTTATCATCGTTGACTTTGAATACTTACTCGATAGCAGTCAGACTGTTTAGCAAATAAACCAAGGCGCGCCACAAGGCGAACAGTGGTAGTATTTCCAGGGTGCAAAGGTACAAAATAATATGTACACCTGACATTCTATAGCCGGAAAAAATATGGAAAGCCTTGTAAGTCAGCATGAGTTTGTTGATACTGAGCAGTACGAGGACGATCATGGGGAGGGCGCTGAAGGAGAGATCGAAATAGACGACCAGCAAGGCGAGCGGGAAGAAGGCGATGCCGAGCGAGAAGACCGAGAGCAAGTAGGTCTTGCGCCAAGTGGAGATGACGTCGTGGTCGAAGAAGACGTTGTTGATCAAATAGTAGAGAATGATTTTCAATAGATAGAAGGCGGCAAAGATGCCGGAGGCCGCGAGCAGGATAGTATAGGGCGAAACGATGTTAAACACTTCCGGCAAACGATTCTGTACGAAGTCGAACGTCAGTATGCCAAGGACGAAACAAGTCTGTAAGATGAGGAAGAGTTGCCCGCGAAGCTCGGTGTCGGTGCGCTCGGTGAACATATTCCGATGGTCGTAAGGACGGAAGAAATGCTTGATGCTGTTGGCCAGATACCGCCGTGAACGAGCAATCACCAAGACGCCGAGGAAGAAATCGAGGAGTAGGGCAATAGTGACATAATTGTCCGTGCGAAAGCGATAAGGAACAGGGTCGCCCGCTATGCCTTGATCGTGATAAGGCGCTATCTCGGTGTGAGCGCGCAGGCTGTCGTCGAAATCGCTATGCAATAAAGCCTTTCCGTAGAGCCCGCGAATCATCGTCGAATCAGAGTTGAAGAGTCCGTCCTTAAGGTTTGCCGGCCGCACACTTGGTGCGCCTGCGAGTTGCGGCTCGGTATGTTCGACGAAGCCCGTATCCGCCTTGAGCGGCTCCATCTTGATGCGCGTATAGCGATTAGGTGCAGCCGTCGAGAACGCCTTTGCGGCGGTCTGACCTTGCTCTATTTGTAGACTGTCTTGCTGCACCATATTATATATGTATAGGAGGGGTGGGGAAGGACTGATCAAGTGAGCGCGGCAAACTTCTGCACGCGTTTATCCCAAAGCGGCGTGGTTTCCGCCAGCAGAATTGCCTCTTCCGGTGTGGCAGCTACGCGCCAAATGGCTTTGTGCCCTTCGCGCATAAAGCGCTCGTCGGCCGCACGGTCCAGTTGGGCCAACAGCGGATCATAATAGCCGCACGTATTGAGGATGATGATTGGCTTGAGGTAGAGGCCGAGTTGCTTCCACGTGATAATCTCTATCAATTCTTCGAGTGTGCCGACGCCGCCGGGCAGCGCGATGCAGGCATCCGATAAGTCGGCCAACTTTTCTTTGCGCTCGTGCATATCTGCCGTGATAAGGAGCGGCTGCGAAGGATGTTGCCAACCTTGCTCCACCATAAAGCGGGGAATAATGCCGAGCGCCTCTCCGCCGGCAGCGAGGCAGGCGTCGCACGAAGCGCCCATCAGGCCCATCCGTCCGGCGCCGTTGATCAGCGTGTAACCCTTTGCGGCCAAAAGGCGGCCAAGGGCTTGTGCGTTGTCGATGTAGGCTTGGCCCAATTGTCCGCTGGAGGCTGCGTAAACAGTGATCTTCATTCTTTTTTGATCTTGAAGTTCCGGCGAAGCATCAAGTGCGCTCGACGCTCCGCCGGCATATTGTCAGAGGCCGAAAGCGGCCTTTATTTTGTCAACGTAATCAAGTTTTTCCCAAGTAAAGAGTTCCACTTCGATCTGCTTGTCGGGTTGGCCTTTACATTTGAAAGTCTTGGTTTTGAAGCGCGGCTGATGCCCCATATGTCCGTGATTAGCCGTTTCGGTATAAATAGGCGTGCGGAGCTTGAGGCGCTCCTCGATGGCGTAAGGACGCAGGTCGAAGAGTGTGCGCACCTTTTCTGCAATTTCGCCGTCCGACAAGGCTACGCGTCGTTTGCCGTAGGTATTGACGTAGATGCTGATAGGCTCAGCGACGCCGATGGCATAACTCAACTGCACAAGAATTTCATCGGCAACGCCGGCTGCCACTAAGTTTTTCGCAATGTGGCGCGCTGCGTAGGCGGCGCTGCGGTCTACTTTCGAAGGGTCCTTGCCGGAGAATGCGCCGCCGCCGTGTGCGCCGCGGCCGCCATAGGTGTCGACGATGATCTTGCGGCCCGTGAGTCCGGTGTCGCCGTTAGGCCCGCCGATGACGAACTTTCCTGTTGGGTTGACTAAATATTTAATGTTGTCGGCGGCGAGCATTTGTTTGATTTCAGGCGTATGAACGCGCTCGGCAATGGTGCGCGGAATGAGTATTTCTATTACGTCGCGGCGAATACGGGCCAGCATCTGCTCATCGGCTGCTTCCTGTGAACCGGCTTCGGCAGCGGTGATAAATTCATCGTGCTGCGTCGAAACGAGAATGGTATCAATGCCCACGGCGCGATCGTTGTCGTCGTAGCGAACGGTCACTTGACTCTTCGCATCGGGACGAAGATAAGTCATCTCCTTGCCCTCGCGGCGGATGCGCTCGAGCGTGATCATTAAATCCGTGGCCAAGGATAGGGGCAGCGGCATATAATTGTCGGTCTCGTTGTTGGCATAGCCAAACATCATACCTTGGTCGCCGGCGCCTTGTTCTTCGGGCGACTGGCGGTCTACGCCGCGGTTAATGTCGTCGCTCTGCTCGTGAATGGCACTGAGAATGCCGCACGATTCGCTGTCAAACTTATAATCGGCTTTAGTGTAGCCAATGTGGGCCACCGTATCGCGGACAATGGTCGTAAGGTCGGCCCAAGCGTTAGAACGCACCTCGCCGGCCACGATGACTTGCCCGGTCGTGACCATTGTCTCGCAAGCAACGCGGCTATGCGGGTCAAAAGCCAATAAATTGTCTAAGACGGCGTCTGAGATCTGGTCGGCCACTTTGTCCGGATGGCCTGCCGAAACTGATTCTGATGTGAATAAATAACCCATTTTCCTTCTTTGCTTTTGTAGTGAATAGAATGTTACAGGAACTTGGGGCTGATGTCGTTCTGAAAAAATGAGCGCCTCCTCGGGAGTGGCGCCTACAAGTGTCGGGGCTGCTTCTTGGCAGCATTTCCCGGCATCGTTTTAGCATTTTTTCGAGAGGTTGCAAGCAGCCAAATCTGTCCTCTTTTGCTTTTTTCAGCGGCAAAGTTACGGCTTATCCTGCAAAGTAGCAAACAAACAACGGAAAAGCTTGTGAAAACTTATCTGCGCTTCCGCCGTGATGCCGACTCTTTTCGGGACATCTGATGGCTTAGCTCATTTATCGCCGCGGCTTTTTCTCGCGGGCTAATGATCGGGCTTCGCACTATACGAAAGCGCGACTAACGGCGGCTTCCGCTCTGATAAAAGCTACAGCAAACTCAGTTTGTGCTTAGCCTTTTAAGTATAGATAAGTGTCTATTTCGCGCTTTGCTTGTTGAAACAACAGTTCCAAGTAAGCGGACAAAAATCCCCATAGGAGGAATTAAAATTCGCATAGGCGGAAAAAAGTTCCCAACAAGTGGAGGTAATGCTTTCTGCTTGCAGCGCCGCCGCTTTATTGTTTTGTAAATGTATGAGTCCTACTAAACGAAGAAAACGAAAAGGCAAAAAATATGCGGTGAGGCAGCGATTGAAACAAAGAAAGTCGAGCGGAAATTTGAACTGCGCGAACCGAATAGTGTTTCGGTGTCGTTTTTTTCAAATTTCCGCTCGACTTGTTAAGATTTCGAGGCGGCTGTTGCGGCTGATTAAGGGGCGAGGGATGGTGCAGATCGGCCTGCTTGCCCATTGCGCCCTAAATCTTCGCAGATGCCAAGGCTTGCGCGGCGGTAAGTTTACCGCTCTGCAGGTCTGTCAATAAGAATCGAAGGCCCTGACATAGACGGCAAGGCGGCAAATTCCTCTGCCTCCATCGAGGTGCGCTTCTCTTTCGCCTCGAAGATACTATCCTTAAATTTGACCTCACGTTTGAGTTTCATTAAGGCCGCTTTGGCCGCCTTCTGCTGGCTTTCCTTTTTAGAGTAGCCGCTGCCTTTTCCGGCTTCTAAGCCTTCGAGGCGCACCGTCGTGTAGAAGACGGGGCCGTTGGAAGCATTATTTTCCGTGCGATCCAGTTTGAACTCGGCGCGCAATCGATTCTTTTGGCTCCATTCCAAGAGTTTACTCTTAAAATTCTCTTCCTTTTTCGCCACAGCCTCTAAGTTGATGTGAACACCTAAGATGCGCTTGGCAAAGAAGCGGTAGGCCGCGCGGTAACCTCGGTCCAAATATAAGGCGCCAAAGAACGCTTCGAAAGCATTGCCGCCAATATTACTATTGTGCGAGGTCGCCCGCATCGAAGTGCGTAGCAGTTTTGAAATACCCGTCTCCTCCGCCAACTGATTCAGCGTGGCCCGCTGTACGATTTTGCTTCGCGTGCCGGTGAGAAAGCCCTCGCGCTTGCGCTCGAAGCGGCGGAAGACGATGTCGCTAACTACCATTTCCAACACGGCATCGCCCAGAAACTCCAGGCGTTCATTGTTGACCGTGCGCCCGTTGCGTCCTTTGTATTCAGAAGAACTATGGGCAAAGGCAATGCGGTAATATTCGATGTCGTGCGGGTAGAAGCCGAGTATGTTGTAGACTTTGCGATAAAGCTCCTTGTCTTTGCGGAAAAGGAGCTTTATGCGGTCAATCCAATTCAGCATCATTGAGCGACATACTTCTTCATAATGCAGCACGCATTATGGCCGCCGAAGCCAAACGTGTTGCTCAAAGCGGCGCGCACAGGGCGCTCTTGCGCTTTGTTAAAGGTGAAGTTGAGGTTGTAGTCGATCTCGGGATCGTTGTCGCCTTCTTCGTGGTTGATGGTCGGCGGCACGATGTCCTCTTTTACAGCCATAGCCACCGCGATAGCTTCTAAACCGCCGGCTGCGCCGAGCAAGTGGCCCGTCATGGACTTCGTCGAGCTAATGTTGAGCTTATAGGCCGACTCACCAAAGACGTCGCGGATCGCTTTTACTTCGCTGATGTCGCCCACCGGCGTTGACGTTCCGTGCACATTGATGTAGTCAATTTCGTCAGGCTGCATGCCGGCATCTTTCAGTGCGCGCTTCATCACGAGCGTAGCGCCAAGTCCTTCCGGATGCGAAGCCGTGATGTGGTGCGCGTCAGCCGACATACCCACACCGGCCAGTTCGCAGATAATGTTTGCGCCGCGCGCCAAAGCGTGGTCGAGCGTCTCGAGTACGAGGCAAGCCGCTCCCTCGCCGATAACGAAACCATCGCGACTGGCCGAGAAAGGCCGACTGGCGTGTATGGGATCATCATTGCGCGTAGAGAGTGCGTGCATAGCGTTAAAGCCACCCACGCCGGCCGGCCAGATGCCCGCCTCAGCGCCGCCCGTAACGATTGCGTTTGCTTTGCCTAAGCGCAGCAGGTTAAACGCGTCGGCGATGGCGTTAGTTGAACTCGCGCAAGCTGAAGTTGTCGTATAGTTAGGCCCGTGAAAACCATAATCGATGGCGACTTGTCCGGCAGCGATGTCGGCAATCATCTTCGGAATAAAGAAAGGATTAAACTTCGGGCCGTCTTCTTCGTGAAGTGCATAGTTTCCGGCCTCCACTTCAAACGTGTTGATACCGCCGATGCCTACGCCGAGGATCACGCCGATCTCATTCTTGTCGACGGTTTCCAAGTCCATACCGCTGTTTTCTACAGCTTCGCGCGCCGCGATCAGGGCAAATTGTTCGTAGAGGTCCATTTTGCGCGCTGCCTTGCGGTCAATGTATTTCGTGACATCGAAATCTTTTACCTCGCAAGCAAACTGCGTCTTAAACTTCTCAGCATTGAAATGCGTGATAGGGCCTGCGCCGCTCACGCCTTTCTTCATGTTTTCCCACGTTTCGGCCGCCGTGTGTCCAAGTGGCGTAATGGCGCCCACACCGGTGACTACAACTCTATTTAATTCCATTGTTTGATTTTTGAAAAAATGAAATCCGCGCCGCGCATCAAGCTTGGCGGGCATAAAGAACAAAATAAAAGGAATGCTTCTGCCGATTCTTCGGCCGGGAAGATGCATCCGAGTCTGCCCCGAGGTATTAAAGTGACCGGCGATGATCGATCTTGCGAGCCGATCACCTTAATGCCCTGCCATCGTCTTTCTTTTGCAGCGCCTGAAGCGGCGTTTTGCAGTTGTGATGGCTGTGGCGGGTAGCGCTTAGCTTTGCAGTTGTAGGGCTCAAAGTCTGTCGGCGCCTGCAGTTTTGTCGGATTTCCCTGATAAAGCAGTAACGTTTAACGTCTTCAGGTCTCTCTCGCCGAAGCGAGCCGCCTGAAAACGTTAAACGTTATCTTATTAAAGAAGCATAGCTTACTTTGTGTGCTCTTCGATATAAGCGATTGCGTCGCCAACGGTGCTGATCTTTTCTGCTTGATCATCGGGAATAGAGATCTTAAACTCTTTCTCGAATTCCATGATCAGTTCTACCGTATCCAAAGAGTCTGCACCGAGATCGTTAGCAAAGCTTGCTTCCGGTTTAACTTCAGCTTCGTCTACGCTGAGCTTATCTACGATGATTGCTTTCACTTTATCTGCTATTTCAGCCATAATCGTGTGTTATTTAGTTGTTAATAATAGATTTCGATTCATCTGAATCGGCTGCAAAAGTAGCCTTATCTCTCAAAACGGACAAATCTTTTAGAAGAAAACTACTAAAAAACTGCACATTTTACACTTCAAAGTGCAGATTCAGGCGCGACTTTGCAGTTTTTTCGGCTTTCTGTGCGTCCGCAAAAGAAAGTCCGCAAACAGTTTCGAGCTGTTTGCGGAGGCTGCCGGCTTTATGTCAGGTTCAAACGGTTTGGTTTTTCGCCTGCCCCTCTATATAATATGTCTCTGCTTGCCGCAGTTTTTAGCGGCGAATGTATTTTTGGCCTTGAGCAATGTAAAATCCCTTGTAGGGCATTGAAATGCGCCGCCCCGCAAGGTCATATGCCACATCTTCGTCCACCTTTGTCGGCGCAATGGTCGGTTTTTCGAGTCCCGTGCTCGCCTCGCTGAAAGCTTCCATTATAATGGTGGGCGAGCAAACCTTGTTGCGCTCCGTGAAGGCCCCCATATCGTAGCCGCCGTTATAGCCATTGGGCGCTTCGGGCTCCCAATAGAAGACGCCGCGGCAGTCTGCATTTTCCGCCGCACGCCGTAGGAGCAAACTCAATCCGGCTTTGCCTTCCGCCGCACGCGTCACGTTGAAGCCCGTCTCCACAATCATCGTCGGCACGCCAAAAGTGCGCCGCACGAAGGCTATGTTCTGCATACAATGCTCAATCGCCGCACTGACATTCTGCTCATTATTATATTTGACCGCCGCATCCGGATAGAGCGACATCCCGACCATATCGAAGCGCGCCCCGTATTGCTTCAGCAAGTTGAGGTTCCATTTATATAAGTCTTGGTTAAAGCCATTGTCGAGGTGCACCAAGACGAGCGCATCGGCAAAGACGCTTTTCACGGCCGCGTAGCCGGCGTCGATGATGCCGGCATATTGCGCCGCCTGCTTCGATGCGCGGCCCACTTCCCACAGTAAGCCGTCGCTGGTCTCGTTGCCCACTTGCACCCACTTCGGACTCACGCCCGCCGCTTTCAGCGCTTGCAATACGCCGGTCGTATGCTGCTTCACGTCTGCTAAGATTTGCGCATACGTGTGGCTCTTCCACGCGGCGGGGATGTATTGTTTGCTTGGGTCGGCCCAACTATCGCTGTAATGGAAGTCGATCAGCACGTCCATACCCAGTTTCTGTGCGCGCAGGGCTTTGTTGACCACGTCTTCCGTGCCGCAAAAACCATCTTGGGGGTTCACCCAGACGCGCAGACGAATGGCCTGTAAGCCGAGTTCTTTCATCAGTGCGGTGCACTCCCGCGCTTCGCCGCGCGCATTGGCAAAACTGTAGCCCTTGGCCTCCATTTCTGTTACCCAACTAATGTCTGCACCTTTGTAGAAGGCGGTTCCTTTCGCCCTTGCGTCGTCTTTGGTTTCCTGCCTGTGCGTTTGCGGCGTTGCAGCGTAGAGTGGCGCGGCAAGCAGGAGGGCAATGCTGCCGAGAACGATGCGGCGCAGCGTGCTTTGCGTGCGCTTCGTGTAGTCTTTGATGATAAGTGTTGTCATTTGTTCGTCTTTTTAGTTTAATTTTCTTGTATATATCATCTCCCTATTTCGGGGTTCGAGATCGCATTGTCGCCTGCGCGTCGTCTTTGGAGCGTTGCGGGTGGCGTAGGCTTGTGGCGTGTCGGCTGAGGGTTGGTTTGTGGAGGGCAAAAGTGGCGGTTTCATCGTGTTATATGCCGCTTTTTATCCCCTTCCTTCGGCCTGCTTCAGCTTAGAATGCTTGGGGCGGCGCGCTTGCGCTTTTTGTGAGGAAGTAGACTGCGAAGATACAAAATTACGGGCAAAGTAGTGCGTCGGCAGTTTAATCTCTGCACGCGCCGGTGCCACTTCTTTTCGCTTCCGGTGCAAGCTGTAAACCGAAATTTCAACTTTTTGCACGGATTCATCGCAAGATTTGTTGCTGTCGATTGGCTTTCGTTCGCTGACGTCGCCTTTTTCTTCTCCTACATTTTCCTTCGCGCTTCCCACCGGTGGAGGCGTGAAGGCGGAGGGTTGATTCATTAAACGGAAAATGGCTGTTATGGACGAAAAAGGGTGCATTTATCGTGCACCAAACTCCGTTCGCCCATCGCCAACGTTTGTTTTCGGCGTGTGTCATCACGAGCGCAAACCTTTTTTCTCACGAGCATAAGCCTTTTTTATCGTGAGCGCAAACCTTTTTTCTCGTGATGAAAAAAGGACGAAAGGCGAGGTTGTGCCGGTTTTGCTCCGATTTGAGGGTCGGCTGTTGGTCTTTTTGGGTTATGAAAGTTTGATGAAGTGAAATAGCGGGCCGACTTACGCTGTGGCAAATTGGCTGTGCGCTTGGTCAATGGCCTTTTGCGAAAGAAAAATGGCCCTACAGAGGGCCACAGATTACGTGCGCCTCGCGCAGCAAGGCGGAAGCATCGAAAAAATGAGCGGCGATGCCGGCCGCGTATGAAATAGGGAGGCCGCGAGGGTTGCTCAATCAAGCGTCGGCCGCAGCATATTGCCTGACAAGTGGGCGCACGGCTTCGATTTGCTCAAAGAGCGCGTCGACCGTTTCAGCCCGCAGCAATGAGATGCGCTTCTCGCGGAAGTCGGGAATGCCTTTGAAGAGTGGCGTTGCAGCGATATGGCGGCGCACGTGGAGGATGCCGCGATATTCGTCGATGCGGTTGACGCTCTGCACGACTTGCGCTTTGAGCACATCCAGTTTCCAATCGGCCGAAAGCGGCTCGTAGCTGCTCTCAATGGCGTTGACGGGCGTATGATGTTGGTCGTGGACAGCGTCATACATCTCCTTGAAGATCCAAGGCCGACCAAAGGTGGCGCGGCCGACCATGCAGGCATCCACACCATAGTGCTCGAAAGCGCGGCGCACGTCTTCGCCGGTCGTCAAGTCGCCATTGCCGATGATGGGTATGTGTATGCGCGGATTGCGTTTGACTTCGCCGATCAGGCGCCAATCGGCCTCGCCCTTATACATTTGTGCGCGGGTGCGGCCGTGGATCGTTAGTGCACTGATTCCGCAATCTTGCAACTGCTCCGCCAGTTCGGTTATGATTTCATGCTCACTATCCCAGCCCAATCTGGTCTTGACGGTGACGGGAATCTTGACCGCCTCGACCACGCGCCGGGTAATTTCGAGCATCAGTGGGACGTTTTGCAGCAAACCCGCGCCCGCGCCTTTTCCGGCCACACGCTTCACGGGGCAACCAAAGTTGAGGTCCAATATATCCGGATGCGACGTCTCCTCAACTATCTTCGCCGCCTCCGCCATCGCATCGGGGAAGCGTCCATATATTTGTATGGCGACCGGCCGTTCAGCGTCGCTAACCGCCAATTTGTCCAAAGAGCGGCGCACATTGCGCACGAGGGCGTCGGAAGCAACAAATTCGGAGTAAGCCATCGCAGCTCCCATCTGCCGACAAAGCCTGCGGAAGCCGATGTCGGTCACGTCCTCCATCGGTGCAAGCAGTAGCGGGCTTTCGCCCAGATCAACGTTGCCTATTTTCATACCGTTTGTATCGCAGGAGGCGTCTTTCGCAACCAATATTTAAGTAGTAGAACGCCGATAATCAGCAGTAGGGCACCCCAAACTTCGGGATAAGCGTCAAGAAGGACCTTCTCCGATTTGTTAGTCGGGTCGAGGATGCTTATTACCGTACTCAAACCGTTGTTTAGAATGTGTGCCGCCAGACAAATTCGAATGTCTCCGAAGCGATAATACAAGATAGCCAGCACGATGCCTGAACCGATGGCCGGAATCATTTGTGCAAAATTGAGGTGATATAAGCCAAAGACCACGCCGGATACGATGATGGCAACGAGCGGTGAAGTCATGGTCTGCAAACGGCGCTGAAATACTTCGCGGAAAGCAAGTTCTTCGCCAAGAGGACCAAAGACTACGATGGCTAAAATGCCGGCCGGATTGGTTTTCATCTCATTAAAGACAGCTTCTATCCCACCGTCGTTCAAATCAAAACGCATCAAGATGAAGGCTGCAGAAAAGCTGATACAGAGAAAACTCAATAAAGCCGTGGTCGTCAGCGCCGGCGATAATTTGCGCTTGGCGTCGGTGAGCGGATGGCGAGACAGCTGCGTAAGTCTGTAGAAGAAATACAGCGAAAGATTGGAGCAGATCAAGGCCAAACCTAACATCGTCGGCATGTGTTCAATCGCGTGCGGATCAAAGGGCTTCCCTTGCAGCAAATTGGGGAGTACGCCGATGAAAAGGAAGACGGCGCCGAAAAAAGCTTGAAAGGCGTAGGGCATAATCAGCGCTACGATCAGCAAGCCTATTTGCATGGTTTTACTGGTTTGCATAGTCATTTAATATATGTAGGGTGTTGTCAGCATCTTGTTGTAATTGGTGGCGCAAGGTTTCGAGGGAATCAAAGCGTTGCTCGTCGCGGAGGCGGTGGACAAAGCTTAAGGTGAGTGCTTCGCCGTATGCGTTGCCCTCAAAACCGAACAGATGGGTCTCAATCGTGACCTTATTGCCATCGTTAAGGGTAGGGCGGAAGCCGATATTAAGCATTGCGGGATAGGTTTTGCCTCTGATTTCTGCAAAAACGGCATAAACGCCGCGCCCGGGCAGACATTTCTGGGGGTCATCCGGCTCCAAGTTGGCCGTAGGAAAGCCCAAGTCGCGCCCGATATGATGCCCCTCGACGACGTGCCCTTTCAAATCGTAGCGCCGTCCGAGACTGGAATTGACGCAGGCGATGTTGCCGGCCTCTAAACAGCGACGAATCAGCGACGAACTAAGGGTTAAGTCGTCGTTTTTATAGGCTTCGGCTTTCAAAACTTCGATGCCGAGCGAGGCGCCCAAGGCTTTGTAGGGCGCAAGGCCGACAAGGCGGTCGGAACCAAAGTGATGGTCGTAGCCCATTAGGAGTACGCTGACGCCCAACTTGTCGCGCAAAAAATATTGCATAAAGTCCTTAGCCGGCAACTTGGCCAAGGCGGGTGTAAAGTCTAATATGGTGCAGCAATCCATCCCACTTTCTGCGATGAAACCGAGCTTTTCTTCAGTGGTTGTCAGCATTTGCGGGCGATAACTGACGTCTAAAACGCGGCGCGGGTGAACGGAGAATGTGATAGCCATAGCCCATCCGCCGCGGCGGCGGGCTTCGTCGCGCACTTGTTTGAGCAAGTAGCGGTGGCCCAAGTGCACGCCGTCGAAAAATCCGACTGTGGCGACGATCGGCGTGGCTGAATGAAGCGGCTGCCGAATCGGCTGAGTTTGATCAAAGTCTTTAATAACCAGCATTCGCTTCGTCTTTTAAGCGACCGGCATCGTCGAAAAGTTGCATCCAACTGCCGTCGGTCGGCGTATGGAAAGCGCGCAGTCCTTCTCGACGCGCGGCTTCGCAATTAGCGGCCGCATCATCAAAAAAGAGGACCTCCTCGGGCCGACAATGGAGCGCTTCGACGGCCTTTTGGAAAATCTCCGGCGCAGGCTTCTCCACGCCCATCTCAAACGAGAGAAAAGTTTCGTCGAAGAAGTCTGAGACGGTGTGGCCCTGTTGTTCGATAAATTCCGTCCGAGCTTTCCCCCAAGAAAGCGGGTTCGTGTTGCTCAAAAGGGCGATGCGGTAGTGGCGCCGCGCCTTCAAAATCAGCTCCAGCCGCTCCTGCGGCAAACGTACCAAGAGCCTGCACCACGCCGCGGCGATCTCGTCGTCGGTAAGATCCGACTTGGTTGATAAGGCGCGCATCTTGCTTAGCATCGTTTCCGTGTTGATCTTGCCGCTTTCGTAGTCGGAAAGAAATCCCGCTTGTCGCGCTGAATCCAAATAAGGACGCAAATCTATCCCGATTTGATCAAAGCCGGCGAGCGTAAGGTCCAAATCAAGGTCGACCAAGACCCCGCCCACATCAAAAAGGAGTACCATATTTATTTATGCGTTTTTAGCGTTTTCATCACAATGTTCGATGCGGTAGAGTTTATCTGAAGGGCGCACACGCTCAGATATAGGAATTGAAATATGCTGTCCCTTTTCCGCATGATCAACGGGCTGCAAATCGTATCTGATCTCTGTCGCCTCAAAATAAACAGCGCCCGTTGAAGGGCCGACGACAAGAAGTTTGTCGCCTTTGTTGATGGATCCGGCCTCGAGCTTAAACTCCGCCACGCCCAACTTTGAATAATATTTTACGCCCTTGCCGACATAAACTTTCCGCTCTGTGGCTTCCGAGCCGTACTTCTCGCTCCATTCGCCCAACTTCCGACCTAAATAATAGCCGTCCCAGAATCCGCGATTAAAAACTGTGGCGAGGCGTTCATCCCATTCGGCCGTTTTTTCAGAAGAGAAGGTTCCGTCGACAACAGCTTCGAGCGCCTCTTTATAACAGCTGACGACGGTCGATACGTATTCCGCACTGCGCGCACGCCCTTCGATTTTGAAAACACGAACGCCCGCTGCATACATTTTATCGATGAATCCGATCGTTTTTAAGTCTTTCGGACTCATAATATACTTGTTGTCCACGTCCAGTTCGACGCCGGTTTCGCGGTCGCGCACTGTATAGCCGCGGCGGCAGACTTGCATACATTCGCCCCGGTTCGCACTGCGGCCGAGGTTGTCCAACGACAGATAACATTTGCCGCTAATCGCCATACACAAAGCCCCGTGGCAGAACATTTCGATGCGAATCCGTTCGCCCGAGGGGCCGCAGAGGTTTTCTGCGACAATCCGGTCGTGGATTTCCTTCACCTGCTCTAAATTTAGTTCCCGCGCCAAGACCACAACGTCCGCATAATGCGCATAAAACTTCAAAGCATCGATGTTCGAAATGTTCAATTGCGTCGATAGATGCACCTCTTGCCCGATTTCCCGGCAGTAAGTCAAGACGGCCACGTCCGCCGCAATGACCGCCGAGATCGAAGCCGCCTTTGCCGCATCGCAAATCTCGTGCATCAGCGCCAAATCTTCGCCATATATAATCGTGTTAACCGTCAAGTAAGTCTTGACGCCGCGCGCCTCACACGTCGAAGCAATCTCTTTCAAGTCGTCTATCGTGAAGCGATTGGCCGAATGAGCGCGCATATTCAGCGCCTCTATGCCGAAGTAGATCGAATCTGCGCCGGCTTGCAAGGCGGCCGCCAGACTCTCGCGTGAGCCTACGGGCGCCATTATCTCATAATCTTTCTGCATCGTCTTTCTGCTTAATTTTTTGAGGGCCGATCAGCAGCCTTCACTTACGGGATAGACGAGGTTGCGTGCCGTTATTTCTTCGAGCGTTTCCTCTACATACTTACGTGCTTCAGCGCGAGCGCCGTCTAAGTCGTGCAATTGCCAATTGCCGCAATCTTTCGCGTTAGCCCCCGGTATTTCGTCGTCAAAATCTGCCACGAACGCAAAACCGCGGCGCAGCAAGTCGACCATATCCTTCGAACTCAAATCGCCGCGCACCAACAAATAAAAACCTGTCAGGCAACCCATCGGGCCCCAATAAATGATTCGATCGCGCCATTCCGCATCATTGCGCAAGAAAGTAGCCATCAAGTGTTCGATGGTGTGCGCTGCGGCCGGCGTCATCACCGGTTCAGCGTTGGGGCGCTTGAGGCGGACATCGAAAGTCGTAATTACTTCTACGCCCACACGATCTTTGCGCGAAACGTATATGCCGCGCTCCAAGCGCGTATGATCTATCGTAAAGCTGGGTATCTTCTGCATCTCTTTTTTACAATTTTCGGCAGCACCCGAAGGCGTTGCCGTGCTATTTTTGTGCAAAAATACAATTTGAAGTACAAACAAAAAAGCGCAATAGTCTGTTTTTCATCTCCGCTTGTCGTATCTTTGCAGCCGATACCCCATAATAAAAACCACGTGATTGTAGATATTATTTTCATCGTCCTTGGAATGGTTGCCGTCGTTTGGGGCGCCGACCGCTTTACTGACGGCGCGAGCTCCATCGCCACGCGTCTCAATGTGCCGCAAATCATTATTGGCCTCACGGTCGTAGCCTTTGGCACCTCGCTGCCCGAGTTTTGCGTCAGCTTTGTTTCAGCCCTCAAGGGGACGCCCGGATTAGCCGTTGGCAATGTCGTGGGTAGCAATATCTTCAATTCGCTTTTGATCGTCGGTGCTACGGCTGCCATCTCCCCAATGCTGATGCGGCCCTCATTAGTGAAGCGCGATATGCCCATGTTGTTTGGCATTTCACTCATCTTCCTCCTCCTCGTGTGGGACGGCTTCTTGTCGCGCATCGACAGCTTGCTGCTCTTACTCATCTTTGTGGCCTATATGGGGCAGGCTATTCGCCAAGCCAAAGTCGGAGAGGCCGAAGGCAACGCATCGCCGCGCTATGGCCGTTGGGGAAGTTGGCTTTTTGTCATCATCGGACTGGCTTGCTTGATCGTAGGTAGCAATATCTTCGTCAGTGGCGCTTCCGGCGTAGCCCACAGGTTGCACGTCTCCGAAGCCGTCATTGGTTTGACCGTCGTCGCTGGCGGCACGTCGCTCCCCGAGTTGGCCACCAGCATCATTGCCGCGCGAAAGGGACAAACGGACATTGCCCTTGGCAACGTCATTGGCAGCAATTTGTTTAACATCCTCTTTATTCTCGGTGCGACGGGCGCTGTTTCGCCCATGTACTTAGGCGGTGTGACGATGATCGACTTTGCTGTGCTGATCGGCAGTACGGTATTGTTGTGGTGCTTCTCGGCTACGAAGCTCCGCCTCGACCGTTGGGAGGGCGTTACGCTCTTAATCGTTTTCGTAGGTTACATGAGCTGGCTCATCTATTCGGCCTAAAGTCGCGCAGGCGGCCTTTGCAAGGCCTCGAAGGCTCGCTTCCTTTTTTGCAGCCTCGGCCGGTAAAGGCTTCCGCCTCATTTTTCGATCATAAAATACAGACAATCGGTCCTCTTTGCCGGACAATGCAAGGCAAACGGGCCGATTTTTTCGTCTCCATACACCACGCAAATCTCCCCGCGGCCCACTTGCGCCGTGTACGCTCACGAGCGTACATTCGTTTCATCACGAGCGTAGACCTTTTTCATCACGAGCGTAAACCTTTTTTATCACGAGCGTAAACGGCGTTTTCTTGCTTTTGTTGGTTATAGATTTGATTATGAGGCGTTTTTTGTGTAGATTTAGATGGCGGTAAACGAGACTTTCGGATGCTGAAGCGCCCACTTGTCGACTTGCTTAGCGTTTGTGCGCGGCGTGCGCCCTTTCTTCTCTTTGGCTTGGCTATCTGAAGGGGTGCATCGCGGGATATGTGGGGTGAAAAAGGGTGGGGCAGGGTTGGCAATCAGTCGTTACGCATGCTGATAAAGGGATAGAAAGTAAACTTTCTGCTTGTTTCTACTCGCTACTTGCACTATCTTTGCATAAAGTAGGCGGCGTCTCGGCAATTAAGCAAGCTTATTGCGCTCGACTTGCACTACTTTTGCATAAGATAGGCGGCAAAGCGCACGCGAGCAAGCTTTCCGGCGCTTGACCTGCACTATCCGAATAAAAAGAAATACAATCAGACTTATGAAGTTTGCACTAATAGGCTATGGTAAAATGGGGCGGATGATCGAACAGATCGCGCTCAGCAGAGGACACGAGATCGTTTGCACTATAGATGTAGATAATCGAGAAGATTTCAGTACGGAGGCTTTCCGCTCTGCGGACGTTGCCATCGAATTTACAACGCCGACGGCGGCTTACGACAACTATGTGCGCGCTTTCCAAGAAGGTGTGAAGGTTGTGAGTGGATCTACGGGTTGGCAACGGGAGCATCAGGAAGACGTAATGCGACTGATTGATCAAGGAAATACGCTCTTCTGGGCGTCAAACTTTTCTGTGGGGGTTGCGCTCTTTAGTGCGGTCAACCGCTATCTGGCCGCGCTGATGAATAAGTTTGAGGCCTACGACGTGCGTATGGAGGAAACCCACCACGTGCACAAGTTGGACGCGCCGAGTGGGACGGCCATCACGCTGGCCGAAGACTTGCTCCAACGCCTTGACCGCAAGCACCGTTGGGTGTTGAACGAATTTCATAAAGCTGACGGCAGCGTGGAGCGGCAGCAGCACTTGGCGCCCGATACGCTGGCCGTAGACGCTTACCGGCGCGATGAAGTGCCCGGCACGCATACGATTGTCTACGATTCGCCGGCCGACAGCATCCGCATTACGCACGAAGCCCACAGCCGCGAAGGCTTTGCGCTCGGCGCAGTGATGGCGGCTGAATATACGGCCCGACATACGGGTTTGCTAACGATGAAAGACCTCTTTGATTTTTAACACATATAGTACGAAAATACGATGAAACCGACAAAAAAAGACCTCATTAAGTGTGTCGTTTATACGCTGCTCTACCTGCTCTTCCTGTATTGGGTGGAGAGTTTTTGGGGCTTGCTCGTCCTGCCTTTGATCTTCGACGCTTACATTACGAAGCGCATCAAATGGGGCTGGTGGAAGGAACTGAAAAATACGACGGCGCGCAAAGCTATGGGCTGGGTCGACGCGATCGTCTTTGCCTTGGTGGCCGTTTACTTTCTCAATCAATTTTTCTTTCAAAACTTCGTCATCCCTTCTTCTTCTTTGGAGAAGACGATGCTCACGGGCGATTACCTTTTAGTAAGTAAGCTTTCTTACGGACCGCGCATTCCGCAGACGCCACTCTCGATGCCGCTGGTGCAACATACGCTGCCGGTGCTCAATTGTCAGAGTTACATCAATTATCCCCATTGGGATTATCGGCGCGTGAAGGGCTTCGGACGCCCCGAACTGAACGACATCGTCGTATTCAATTATCCCTCGGGCGATACCGTGGCGGCCAATGCGCAGGATCAGGACTTCTATCGCTTGGTTTACCAGATCGGCGACCAATTGCTGACGCAACAGGGCGCTATGTCGCAACCTTTTTCGGCCACAATCAACGGCGGGCAGACGTATGAGACGCAGCAGGCGGCCTTTCGTCGCATCTATGCGGCCGGACGCGCCTTTATGGAGATGAATCAAGGCGAGACGGGACGCATTTTGTCGAGACCCGTTGACCGCAGAGAGAATTACGTGAAGCGCTGCGTCGGACTTCCGGGGCAAATGTTGCAAATTCGCCAAGGCCGTATCTACCTTGATGGCAAGGAAAATCCGCTTCCCGAAGAAGTGCAATTCTGCTACGAGGTGCAATTTAAGATGTTGCCGGCCGAAGATGAACGCAAGGACTTGGGCATCACGAACGAAGACCTCTCACAACCCGTACCTGAGAAGCAGTTGGCTTATTATATGCCGCTGACAAAAAGAGTGGTCGACTATTTCCGTCAACACAAAGAACTCGTAGCTTCGATTCGCCCCTTCGAACCTAAGGTGGATTGGCTCTATCCGCAAAACATGGTGAAGCGCTGGACGCCCTCCAATTACGGGCCGCTGTGGATTCCGAAAAAAGGCGCAAGCCTCAAGCTCACGCTCTACAACCTGCCGATCTATGAACGCCCCATTCGCGTCTACGAAGGCAATGATTTGCAGGTGAAAAATGGGAAAATCTACATCAACGGTAAGCAGACGGATACCTATCGCTTTAAGATGGACTACTACTGGATGATGGGCGATAACCGCGACAACTCTGCCGATTCGCGCTTCTGGGGCTTCGTGCCCGAAGACCACATCGTCGGGAAGCCGCTCCTCGTTTGGCTCTCGCTCGATAAGGATTATGGGCTCTTCGATGGGAAGATTCGATGGAATAGAATATTGAAGAACGTCTCGAAAATCCATTGATGGAAAATCAAGAGCACGACTTACACCAAAATATAAAAGGGCGGCCGCTTACCCGTGAAGCCGCCCTTTTATCGTCGCTGTACTTGGGGCCGGTGCAGTACTATTCCAAACTCTATGCTTGCGATGCCGTCGTCGAAGATCGCGGCGAACACTTTGAAAAGCAGAGTTTCCGCAATCGTATGTGCATTGCCGCCGCCGACGGACCGCTCGAACTGACCATCCCGATTGTCAGAGACGGCCGTATGCGGCAGCCGATGCGCGAAGTGCGCATCAGCGATCACGGCCGCTGGCAACATCTGCACTGGACGGCCTTGGTATCGGCTTATGAAAACAGTCCTTATTTTGAATATTACGCAGATGATTTTCGCCCCTTCTATGAAAAAACTTTTCATTATTTGGTCGACTTCAACGCGGCTTTGCAGCAGACGGTCTGCGACTTGCTCCAAATCTCTCCGAAGCGCGAGGTGGCGGACCATTATATAGATATTGTCCCGCCCGATTGCGTTGACTATCGCGCCTTGATTCACCCGAAGCGCTCTTGGACTGAAGATCCGCATTTTCGTCCGGCACCTTATTATCAGGTATTCCAAGATAGGTCGGGCTTTCTGCCGAATCTGAGCATCGTAGACCTGCTGTTCACGATGGGGCCTGAGGCTCGTTTGATCTTGCGTGCTTCTTTTTGCGCCGACAAGGCTCTCAACGTACTTAAATCTTGACGCTGCACGGGCGGAATTCTTCTTCGCGGGGCCTTTTTCCTTTCTTTATGTAGCGGTTTTGCAAGCGAAAGATTGCTGATAAGCGGCGAAAACCTTTCGTTATGACGTTGTGAGTAGAAATATTTACAGCTTTCTTTGCACAGATAAGCGTATTTTTCATTTTTAATCTGTAAATTTACACCGTTTCTTTAATCATAACCATTATGAGAGCATACAAAACCTTACTTCTCCTCTCTTTTTGCCTGCCCTTTTTGGCGGCACTTTTTTCCACTGAGGCACTGGCCCAGTCCTCTAACAGCGTAACGCTCACCACACGGCGCGAAATCGGTCACGAAATTGGTCTGCGGCTCAAAGGCGACCGCGAGACGTTTAGCTTTGAAGGCTTAGACGACGTCTGGGAAGACGAAGGCGTGTTTATCGGAAAGATAAGTTCGCAAACCATTACCGTCAAAGGCGAATTTAAAAGTTTCAACTGCACCGAGTGCGATGTGGACAGCTTTGTAATCAACGAGGCGCCAACCTTAGAGACTTTGATTCTCGACAAAAACAACCTGCAAAAAATCGACTTGAAGAAGTGCGATAAATTGACGTGGTTAAGTCTTATTCAAAATTACTTTACAGAACTTGATCTGAGTGAAAACCCGACGCTCAAGCGACTCTATTGTTCGTTCAACCAATTGGAGAAGTTAGACATTTCTCAGAATGGCTTGCTTTACCTATTTGATTGCTCTAACAATAACCTCGATACGCTCGACATTCGTCCGCTGAAGAACCTGTGGTATCTCTATTGTATGCAAAACAACTTGCGCCAATTGTACCTCCCCAGCGACGGACAACTGAAGAGTCTGCATTGCTATAACAACAAAATCAAGTACAGCAATATGACGCAGATGATGAACGACCTGCCTAACCGCAAGGGCACAACTTATTCTTGCCGCGTAGCCGTGTTTGATGACAATGCCGATCAAGTTGAGAAAAACCGCTGCTTGGATAGCGATGTTGCAATTGCCACCGATAAGAATTGGAGCGTAATTACGGCTAAAGGTTCACCCTATGCCGGTATAACTCCGCCCGATCCTACTTTGATTGTGAATCTCACCACCGAGCGTGAAATTGGTGATACTTTGCGTCTGACTTTCGATGCTGACGATGAACCGATACTTGAAGGACTTTCTATGCTCGACTATGTCAACAACCAACAGATCGACTGCCGCGTAACGGCTAATGAGATTAAAGTGAGCGGCGTTATTCGCGACTTGCGTGCCGACAGTTGCAGCTTGAAGACGATCAACTTTGAGCGCGCTGACAAGTTGCAACAACTGCGTTGCAAGGGCAATAAGTTGCAGCAAATGGATCTGACGGCTTGTAAGCACCTCACTTATCTTAATTGTGAGGACAACGCATTAGAGACGCTGACGCTTTATTCCGGCGTGCAGCTCGATACATTGCGCTGTGCCGGCAATCGTTTGAGCGCGTTGAAGACCGAGGCCGATACTGCTTTGCGCTACCTCGATTGCAGCCGCAATCAGCTTGAAACGCTCCAATTGGGCTCGCATCCAAATCTCACTTACCTTAACTTCTCAGAGAATAAGCTCAATGGCTTCACACTGAAGGCTGATAGCTGCGCGGCCTTGACAGACATCATCGCTTATGGCAACCACTTCAGTGCCGAGGCAACGCACAAATTTATGAACAGTTTGCCCGAATATGAGAAGAAAGACGGCCATCAGTTGATTTGGGTCGATTCTGAAGCTTATACACCCGAAGAAATGAATGCTTATGCGCAAGAAGACCTCGATGCAGCACACGCAAAGGGTTGGGAAGTGTATGATAACAAGGGTGGAAAGCCTGAGATTTTAGTTGTTACCGGCTTGCACAATATTGCCGTAGGTACTGCAAGTGCTTGGCAATTGCAAGTTACCGGCGAAGGTATACAAATCAGTGGCGCTCCTGCGCGCGCTACTTACCGCTTGAGCGATGAAGCCGGACGCTTACTGCAAAGCGGCTACACGGATGCTAACGGAAAAGCAAATGTAGCGTTCAAAGCCAACAAAGCGCGCGTTTATATCTTGACTGTAGGCCGCGAAAGTCTTAAGTTTATGATGCCCTGAGTAGACGCTCAGTAACCCTTTATATATTTGTAGCACCACTCCTGTCGTTGAAGATAGGAGTGGCGCTCTTTATCTGTTTACGACCCACGGAGAAAGACGCCCGCGCAGCGCCCACAATCCGCAAGCTTCCGCTATCTTTGCAGTTGTCGGCTACGCTGCCTCGCGGGTTTTTAAGGCGGAGAGGCGCGCGGCGCAGACGTGTCGGCGGCTTCGCCGCACGATCTATACAATATATATAATACGTCCTCAGCAACATGAACGAACAGATCCCTCTAAATAAACTTTGTCAATCCTCTACATCCGACTTGCAAGCGGCGGCCGAAGCCGGTGATGCGCTTGCGCAACGCGTTTTGGGTGAACGCTACGCTACCTTCGACGAGATTATTCCGCCGCAAGACGGCGAAGATCAGTTTTTGCCCACACTGCGAGCGGCTGAGCGCTGGCTGACGCTTGCGGCAGAGCAAGGCGATACTATGGCTATGCGCGAACTGGGCGATTTGCATAGTGGACTCTTAGGCGAGCAGGGTAACATCCAGACGGCGTGGCAATGGTATGAGCGGGCAGCTGCTGCCGGCGATGCCGCCGCACAAAACAGACTCGGCATACTTTGCGAGAATGGAATGGGGCGGCCGCGCGATTATGCAGCCGCGGCTCATTGGTATGAGTTGGCGGCCGCGAGCGGAGAGACCTTGGCGCGCTTTAATCTCGCCTTGTTGCTCAGCACCGGCCGCGGCCTACAGCAAGACGGCGAACGCGCCTTGCAACTCTTGGCTGAAGTGGCCGCTACGGGCGATGGAATGGGTGATTATTATATGGCCGAGTTGTTAGAAAAGGGCCGCGGCGTAGCGCGCGATCTGCCCGCTGCCATTCGCCATTATGAAGCTGCTCGCGCGAAAGGAGTCGATGAAGCCGTCTATGCTTTGGGGCGATTGTATTTCGCCGAAGGACAATTTACGGTTGCGCGCCCCTATCTTGAAGCTGCTCTCGGCTTAGGCGGCAACCTCACGCGTCAGGCCGACCGCCTCTTACAGCAAATGCCGCCTGCCGACTGAGGCATATATATATGGTGTAGACCGCTTGGCCATCCGCACTATTCTATTCAAGCGACTGAGGAGTAAGGCTTCTTTTTCGTTGGTTTTTAGGACTAACATAGACAGCGAATGTTGTCGCCCGGCCTCTCCGCCGTCGGCGAAGCTCTTCGGCTAACGCCGGAAAGCAGATGTGCGACACGTCAGTGCCATTACGCATCATAAGTTTACCGTTTATTATTACTATGACGTGCGGCGCTCCCCATTTTTGCTTTTAAGATGATAAATAGTGCAAGTCTACTTGGTAAAAAGCACTTATAAGTGCGAAAAAATGCGCAGTTCTACTTGACCTATCCGTGAGAATTAGCTAATTTTGGCCGCGAAACTATATTCATTCATTATAATAACAACCAGATGAGACACTTAAAGTTTGCCTTGTGGGTCATCGTTGCCGCTTTCGCTTCGTCTTGGCAGGCATCGGCCCAGGCTACGCAGCCACTCCCCAAGGACGCTGCGGTTAAGATGGGTACATTACCCAATGGCTTGACGTACTATGTGCGCAAAAACAGCCTACCGGAAAAACAAGCCTTTTTCTATATCGTACAGAAAGTTGGCTCAGTGCAAGAGAACGAGTCGCAGCGCGGCTTGGCGCACTTCTTGGAGCATATGTGCTTCAATGGTACGACCAATTTCCCCGGCAATGGCGTGATCGAAGCCTGCGAGCGCTTTGGCGTAAAGTTTGGCGAGAACATCAACGCCTATACGTCGACTGACGAGACCGTTTACAACATCGACAACGTTCCCGCTACGTCCGAAAATATCGAGACGTGCTTGAAGATTTTGCACGACTGGTCTAACAGTCTGTTGCTCGAGCCGGACGAGATTCAGAAAGAACGCGGCGTGATTCACGAAGAGTGGCGTATGCGCAGTTCAGCTCAGCAACGTATTCTCAATAACAACTTAGAGAAGCTCTATCCGGGCAGTCGTTATGCACGTCGTATGCCGATCGGCTTGATGAGCATCGTAGACAATTTCACGCCCGACACGCTTCGCGCATACTACCACAAATGGTATCGCCCGGATCTGCAGGCAGTAGTTGTTGTGGGCGACATCGACGTAGATCAGATGGTTGCTAAGATCAAAGAAATCTTCAGCCCGATCCAAAACCCGAAGAACGAGGCTAAGTATGAGGACTATCCGGTGCCTTCTACGATGAAGCCTATCTATGTTGTCGACAAAGACAAGGAGCAAGGCCAAGCCGTTATTCAGGCTATGTTCAAGCACGACCCGATGCCGAAAGAATATCGCAACACGGCCGCTTACGTAATTACTGAAGGACTCACGGATATCATGACAAGCGCGCTCAACGCACGCCTCAATGAGTTGTCGCAAAGCCCCGATTGCCCCTTCGTAGGTGCTTATGTCGACGACGGCAATTACCTCATGAGTAAAACGATGAAAGCCTTCACGCTCATCGTTGTGCCGAAGCCGGGTAAGGACACAGAAGCCTTCCGCGTAGCTTTTGAAGAGTTGCAACGTGCACGCCAATTTGGCTTGACGGCAACGGAAATCGATCGTGCTTACAATGAGATGGTCAGCCAGTTTGAGCGCATTTACAACAATCGCGATAAGCAACGCAGCCCTTATTTCATTCAGCAGTATGTACACAACTTCCTCGATGGCACGCCGATGATGTCTATCGAAGATAGCTACAACTTTATGAAGATGGTTGGTCAGCAACTGAAACAGGCCGGTGCGCTTACTGAGGGTTGCAATAGCATCTTGAAAGAATATACGGCTTCTACTGACAGCAACTTCGTTGTGCTCGCTATGTGTCCGGATAAGGCCGGCATCGCTGTGCCTACTGAAGCGCAGTTGGCTGACGCAGTGAAAGCTGCACTTAGTGCAAAACTGACGGCTTACGTTGACAACGTTAAGAACGAACCGCTCATCGCGAAGCTTCCGAAGAAGGGAAAGATTGTTAAGACTGAAAAGTCCGACTTTGGCTATACTTGCTGGACGCTTTCCAACGGCGCAAAGGTTTACTATCGTCAAACGGACTTCAATGAAAGTCAAGTCTTGATGCAGGCACGCAGCTTCGGTGGCTTGTCTTATGCAAAGGTTAACTCTAAGGCTGACCTCTTCAATGTGCGCAATGCGTCTACATTCATTGAGCAATGTGGTCTCGGCAGCTTCTCTGCAACCGAGCTTGATAAGGCCTTGGCCGGCAAGCAGGCTTCCGTGTCAGCATATATCGACCGCGAATCAGAAGGACTCGATGGCAACGCTACGCCGAAAGACCTCCGCACGCTCTTCGAATTGACTTACCTCAAGTTTACCAACCCTGGTAGCGACCGCAAGGCGTTCAACAACTATGTTGAGTCTATGAAGACGCAGCTCGCTAACGTTGAGGCTGTGCCCGAAATGGCTTTCAGAGACTCTGTATCATCTACGATCTACAATCACGATCCCCGCGTGAAGATCTATAAGTCTGCCGACTATGATATGGCCAACTTCGACCAGATGCGCGCCTTCTATCGCGAGCGTTTCAAGTCGCCTTCTGACTTCAACTTCTATTTCACCGGCAACTTCAATGTAGATTCGCTCAAGCAATTTGCTGAAATCTATTTGGCTTCTATTCCTTCTGCAGGCAAGCGCGAAGTACTCAAAGATTACGGTCTCCACAAGGCTACCGGCATCGTAGACAATCGCTTCACGCGTGCAATGGAGACGCCGAAGGGCAACATCATTCAGGTTATCTGGGGTGAAAATCCTTACACGATGAAAGAATCGGCTACGGTTGACGCCCTCGGCGAAGTGCTTACGCAACGTTACCTGAAGAGCATCCGCGAAGAAGGCTCTATGGCTTACAGTGTAGGTGCACAAGGTGAAGCTTCTTACGGTTCGAAAGAAGAATATCTGATCTATGTATCCTGCCCCGTGAAGCCGGCTAAGGCTGATTCCGCTCTCTATCTTATCGACTTGGGATTGAAAGAAGTGGCTAAAGATGGTTGCACGAAAGAAGAATTGGATAAGATCAAGCAGTTTAATCTTAAGAACTATGCCGACAACCAGAAGGTCAACAGCTATTGGGCTAGCTTGATCCGCAGCAAAACGCTTTGGAATAAAGACCTCCATACGGGTTATGAAGCTGTCATCAATGGCTTGTCTTCTGATGATCTTAAGAACTTCGTGAACAATGTTGTTCTGAAAAAGCTCAATCGTCTTACGATTACGATGCTTCCGGCATCTCTTAAAGAATAAGCATTGCCGATCATTTCAGCTTCAGTCCTAACGATAAACGACTGATCCGCTGATTTCCTATAAAGCTACGGCCCGCCTGCAACCAAAGCAGGCGGGACGTAAGCGTATTAAGTCATTTCTCATCAAGCGCCTTTACAAGGCTGTGTGGGATGTTTTTTTCGTGCCGTAACCTCTTAGGGTTGGTCGTTTACGCTTTCTTCCGACAGACATTCGCTTGTTTTGAAAGACCAACCCTATGGGGTTGACAATTTTACTATGCTCCGAGGCAGTGTTGACGTTGCACGTCAACACTGCCCTACCAAAAGACTAACCCCGATGGGGTTATTTGTGGACGAAAGTGCGCGATAGTTGACGATTTTAGGCGTGCAAATGTTAGCCTCATATTTATATTATGTCAAAGGTAACACAAAATTAAACCGACAAAACTACACCCTCAAAAACAACCCCTTAGGGTTGGTCGTTTACACTTTCTTCCGGCGGAAATTCGTTTGTTTTGAAAGACCGACCCTATGGGGTTGTCAATTTTACTATGCTCCGAGGCAGTGTTGACGCACAGCGTCAACGCTGCCCTACCAAAAGACTAACCCTAAGGGGTTATTTGTGACAGAAGACGCGCGATAGTTGGCGATTTTAGGCGGCAATTTTTAGCCGCATATTTATATTATATCAAATGTAATACCAGACAAAACCGTCAATGCCCACACCCGCAACACAACCCCCTAGGGTTGGCCTTTTGGCAGGGCAGGGTTAAGGTGCGAAGCGGCTTAACCCTGCCACAATGCGCCGCAATGTGCAACCCCTTAGGGTTGGTCTTTCAAAACCATCCGCATATAGGCGTGTAAATACACAGATAAACCCAAACCACCAAAGCTCACATCCGCAATAGCAAGCCCTTAGGCTTGGTCTTTTGGCAGGGCAGGCATTGGAGCGAAGCGACAACCCTGCCACAATCCGCTGCAAAAATGCAACCCCTTAGGGTTGGTCTCTCAAAATATCCGCATATAGCCGTTTGAACATGCTGATAAATCAAACCACCAAAGCCCACCCCTGCGCCACAAGCCCTTAGGCTTGGTCTTTTGGCAGGGCAGGCGTTGGAGCGGAGCGACAACCCTGCCACAATCCGCCGCAATGTGCAACCCCTTAGGGTTGGTCTTTCAAAATATCCGCGGATTGGCTTATTATCAATGGATTGTATCGCATTTTGTCGACTCGTCGGAAATGCTTACCTTTGCATTCGCAAGAGCGAGGAGCGCTCTTGGTTCAATTATTCACCAATTAAATCTATACCACAATGATTAAATTCGTTATCAGAGCGAAGAAAAATCCGCTCAAGAGAGACCAAGTGAAATTTTATCCGCAGATGGCGCCGGGCGTGGCCGTGATGTTGCGCACGATTGTCGGGCGCATCGAGAAGCGTTCGGGCGTATCTTCTGCCTCCGTCAAGGCGGTATTGGATGCCCTGCAATATGAGATTCTCCAAACACTCTCCGATGGTAATTCGGTTCGCTTAGGAGATCTCGGTTCTTTTCGCCTGACGATGCACGGCGAGGGCGCGTCGACGGCGAAAGAGGCAAAGGAAAAAGGGGCGAATCTCATTAAGCGCGTAAGCGTGCGGTTTACGAAAAGTAGTACGATGCGCATGGTTCTTGACAAGCGCAACTTAATCTTCGGTGCGCAAGACGATATCCGGAATGTGAAGTAAGTGAAGAGGAGGCACAGTGTAGTGCCGGCAAAAAATTACATTAAGCAAAGGCCGCGTTTTCACCCGATGAAAGCGCGGTTTTTTCGTACTTTGACAAAAATGGGCCGTTTTTCGGTCGCGCAGGGATAGGGATTGGTTAAACTATCACCTATGATCGGAAAAAGTTTCTTAGGTGAAAGTTGAAACGATCTTATAGGAGAATTAAAATTGTCTTATAAGAAAGTTTCAACGATCATAGGTGATAGTTTGGCGAGGGTGCGGAGATGAGTGAATCGGAGTGCATAAGGCGGTGTTGTTTTGTAGCTGAATCTTCGATGAAACCGTGCTTTTTTGAACTTTTTCTCCGTTTTTAGATTACTTTTTTGCGCGTTCTCGTAAAAGTGTGAAGCGCCCTTTACTCGTAAAACGGCGTGTTTTTGAAAGACCAACCCTACGGGGTTGCCATTAAACCCTTGATTCGTGGCAGCGTTGACGCTGTGCGTCAACACTGCCCTACCAAAAGACTAACCCCGATGGGGTTAATGGCGAGTGAAAGTGCGCGAAAATGATCTGATTTTAAGCGGAAAGTTGGAGCGTTCACAGGTGCGACCGGTTGCAATGCGGTTATTCGTGAGTGAAAAAATGCGGTATTTTTGCCGATTTCATCGATGATATCGGGTATTTTGGTATGTATCTTGGATGGGGATGCAGTTGTTTTTGGACGAGGTTAGGTAGGTATTATATGATTTCAGGCGGACAATCAGCCGTTCCTCACAGTAAGTTTATAAGATCGGACGATAAGGTAAAACACATAAAGACAAGCCCTTAGGCTTGGTCATTTGGCAGGGCAGGTGTTGGAGCGGAGCGACAACCCTGCCATAGTGTGTCGCGAGAGGGCAACCCCTTAGGGTTGGTCTTTCAAGGTTTGCCGCGTATATAAATTGGGGCGTTTTTTAAAGACCAACCCTACGGGGTTGCCATTAAACCCTTGATTCGTGGCAGCGTTGACGCTATGCGTCAACGCTGCCCTGCCAAAAGACTAACCCCGATGGGGTTAGTGGCGAGTGAAGTTGTGCGGAAATGATGCGATTTTAGGCGGGAAATGGGTGCATGAATAGGTGCGAGGTGGCGGCGATGCGCTTATTTATGGAGGAGGTCGCGTAGGGAGTATGTGATTTTAGGCAGAAAAGTATCTCATTCATAATTGCCATTGGTTGCAATGGAGTATTGGCGGGCAAGGTTGTGTGGGCATTATATGATTTTAAGCGGGAAATCGGCCATATCCCGCAGCAAGTTTACTTGGTCATGTGAGATAAAAAGCACACAAAGCAAGCCCTTAGGCTTGGTCTTTTGGCAGAGCAGGGTTAAAGTGCATAGCGCTTTAACCCTGTTTAATGGATCACGCCGTTTTGCAACCCCTTAGGGTTGGTCTTTCAAGGTTTGCTGCGTGTATGAATCGGCGTGTTTTTGAAAGACCAACCCTACGGGGTTGTCATTGAACCCTTTATTCGTGGTAGCGTTGACGCCGAGCGTCAACACTGCCCTGCCAAAAGACTAACCCCAATGGGGTTATTGGCAAGTGAAAGTGCGCAGAAATGATATGATTTTAAGCGGAAAGTTGGCGCGTTCATAGGTGCGACCGGTTGCAATGCGGTTATTCGTGAGTGAAAAAATGCGGTATTTTTGCCGATTTCATCGATGATATCGGGTATTTTGGTATGTATCTTGGACGGGGATGCGGTTGTCTTTGGGCGAGGTTAGGTAGGTATTATATGATTTTAGGCGGACAATCGGTCGTTCCTCATAGCAAGTTTATAAGATCGGGCGGTAGGGTAAAACACATAAAGGCAAGCCCTTAGGCTTGGTCCTTTGGCAGGGCAGGTGTTGGAGCAAAGCGACAACCCTGCCATAGTGTGTCGCGAGAGGGCAACCCCTTAGGGTTGGTCTTTTAGCTCTCGCCGTAGTAAATATAACGTGAGTTCGATGAATTATAAGTGCCTATAAATTTGGTGATTAGCGAAATTTGTTGTAATTTTAAGGTGTTGATATACATAGAATTACAAACAAAAATCGCTATGATCACCGAAGTCAAAATTTTTCACTTCGTTCAAGGAAACTCCTGAGATATTTTGTATGGCAGACGACTTCTGCAAGTTTTTTGATGCTATGACGGCAAAATATGCGCTAAAACCTACCGGGAAAAGAAAATATCATCGAAGTTCCACGATGTCAAAGGCAGAAGTTATGCTGATAATGATTCTTTTCCACGACTCCGGTTATCGCTGCTTTAAACATTTCTATCTTGAAAAAGTATGTAAGCATCTTCGCCATCTCTTTCCCAATGTTGTTTCTTATAACCGTTTAGTAGAATTGGAAAGGGAGGTAGCCGTCCCCTTAACCTTGTTTATCAAGAAGGTCCTCTTGGACAAATGCACGGGCATAAGCTTTGTTGACAGTACACCATTGCGTGTCTGCAAAAACCAGAGAATACATATTCACAAAGTTTTTAAAGGCATAGCCCAAAGAGGAAAATGCTCTATGGGTTGGTTCTTCGGTTTCAAGTTGCATTTGATTTGCAATGAGAAAGGAGAACTTCTCAACTTTATGATAACGCCGGGAGATATTGATGACCGTAAGCCTTTGGAGTACAAAGCATTCATAGATTTTATATATGGTAGGCTGTTCGGTGACAAGGGGTACATCAGCAAGAACCTCTTTCAAAGGCTTTTCGTTGACGGAATACAACTTATTATCAAATTGAAAAGTAACATGAAAGGAGCTTTAATGAGTGTTTCAGACAGACTTTTACTCAGAAAAAGAGCCATTATAGAAACGGTGAATGATGAACTTAAGAACATTGCACAAGTGGAGCACTCCAGGCATAGATGCTTTGACAATTTCATCGTCAACTTATTAGGTGCCATTGCTGCCTATTGCTTGTTCCCAAAGAAGCCATGCATCAATGTACAAAGGACCATTGATACACAGCTTACTTTGTTCTGAATTCGTCGAACTCACGTTATAATAATGGCTTACAGAAATATTTTGTGTGCAGTATTGCCAACACGTACAATATAAATACCCTTTGATGGCATTTGCAGGGTGTGTGAGGCTGTAAGATAACCTTGCGCTAACGTTGCGCCTGCTATGCTGCAAACAGAGTAACGAACGGGAGAAGCGAGCCTTCCCGGCAGTTCGATGACCAATTTGCCGTCTTTTCCGTACACCTTGTATTGCTCGCTGTTGCCCATCTTAGGCACCACTATTCCTGTTGGGAACTTGTCCGTCTCAATGATGTTCGTGAAATAGTTCCAGCCGAAAGCCTGACGATATTTTTCTCCCGAGCCAATGGGAACGTAGAGAGGAGTTTCCTTTGGAGTATACCCATAAAATGGTCCCTCTCCCGGATTGGGTATATCTTCGGAGCAATAAGGAGGGTTGGGAGAGAGCGAATATATTTTCTTTACATATTTCCAACAAGCACAGCTCCCTCCACCCAAGTATTCCAACGAAGCAGGGAAAATAATAGAGTCAACTGCACAATAATAAAAAGCATCGTTTTCTATACGCTTCAAACCTTCAGGCAAGTCAATTGGTTTAAGCATTACGTTACTTCCGAAAGCATAGGCTTCTATTACTGTTACACCCCTTGGTATATTCACTTTTTCCAATAAAGGGCAATCATACGCAAAAGCATTGGGTATAGTGGTGACACTTTCTGGGATTTTAATCTCTTGCAATTTGAGACACAGTGAAAAGGTATATTCGGACAATTCTTTAAGGGTACTTGGTAATATTGCTTTTTTTAAGTCAGAACCCTCAAAAGCAAATCCTTTGATATACTCCAATCCCTCCGGGAAGTTTGCCTCTTCCACTCTCGTGTTATAGAAAGCTGCGCCTTCGATGGTTTTAAGTGTAGAGGGCAACACTAATTTCTTGAAGCATTGGCAATTTACAAAGCATTGTAGTGGAATAGACGTAACCCCTTCCGGAATAACCAATGGGTCGGTACTCAACCAATGACAATTCGAGAAAGAAGAGCGTCCGAATTTTCTTAGGCTTTTGGGAAGGTTTATTTGTTCCAATTTCATTCGCGAGAAAGCAAAGTCTCCTATTTCCTGAATTCCCTCAGGAAGAATGATGCGGCGGAGTGGGAGGTAAATCACCCCCTGATACGCCCTCGGGTCATCAACGAACTGCCTATCAACCTTATAAAGTGCACGCGTAGGTATCTTATTGTTTTCTATCTGCGCATGCTCCAAGTTCAGCACAGTAAGTTTCCCTTCAAAGCTACATTTCCACATGGTTGTAAAATCTGCTTCATTGATGGGACCGTACACAATCAAAGAGTCTATCGTGTTCCACTTGTCGCCCAGAACTTGTTCCAGTTGTCCATACTTGCTCACGTGTGCATCGAAGTAATTGTCTTGTCCATACACTTTGTGTGAACAGAACAATACAAAAGGTAGCAATAAAAGTATTATTCTTTTCATGATTGTAATGTTTTAGTGTACGTTGTCAAACAAAAGTGCACAACTGCAAATCTAGTTATTTACTCTGATATTTCATTGTTTTATTATCAAAAATTCTTTTGTTGATTGAATTTTGCTTTATTATTTCTCTTATCTTTTTGATTTTCTCCCCTTGCTCTAAATATACGTCTCTAGGTGTAAGATTATCCAACGATTCATGAAACCTCCTCTCATTATAGTATTTCACCCACCCATCGATAGCATTTTCCAAAGAAGCCGTGCATCAATCTCAATAGAACTTTGGACACACAACTTACGTTGTTCTAAATTCGTCGAACTCACGTTATGTTAGGCAGGGTTAAAGCGGTACTCGCTTTAACCCTGCCTAACTAAAAAATGAACCCGATGAGGTTATTTGCGGGTGTACTTGTGGAAAAGTTAGGCGGAAGAGTTGGAAAATTGGACGCTTGCCGTAACTAACTGCACAAGGCGGAGGCCCAGTCAGACTACTACAATTTCGCTACGGCCGCCGACGGGGAGTTTGCGCACTTGTATTTGCGGCGAAATCTGCCGGCGGATTTGATCTGTGTGACTAATGACGCCTACTTTTCGCCCTTCTATCGTCTCAAGATTGCTCAAAGCTTCCATCACTAAGTTGAGCGAAGCCTGATCAAGATTGCCGAAGCCCTCATCTATAAACAAGCTGCCGATAGATAAATTGTGCGCCGACAGCGAAGCCAAGCCCAAGGCCAAAGCCAAACAGACGACAAAGGTTTCGCCGCCCGAAAGTGAGGAAACGTAACGACGTTCGTCAAACATATCGCGATCTTCGATCTCCAGCGTGAGTGTGCCCGGAATGTTGACCAAGCGGTAGCGCGCTGATAGGTGAGATAGGTGATGGTTGGCCTGCGCTACGAGCAAGCGGAAGGTATAACTTTGCGCCAATTCGCGGAATTTCTTACCCGTACTGCTTCCTAAGAGATCGTCTAAGCGACCCCATTCGGTCGCATCTTCTTCCAGTTGGCGCAAGGCCTCGTGGCGCTTTGCGGCGGCCGCTTCACTATCATAATGAGCCTTGAGGCGCGACTGCAATTGTAGGAGTTCGGCAGACAAGGTTTCGTCGCGCTGCTGCAAATCTTGCAAGTGCGCTTGCAAGGCCTCGGGACTTTCTTCTCCCTCTCCTGAAGGGTGTCCGGGAAGCGCTTTGAGTCGTATAAAATCCTCACGCGCCTTGTCGGCATTATGGGCCGCCAAGAGGCAGGCTTCATCGCGACGGGCTATTTCGGCGCGGATCGCATTCCAATCGGTGGTGTCCGTGAAGAGTATTTCCATCTCGCTAAATTGCGTCGGCGTATGCGTGCCGTTGAACTTCAGAATCCACAAGTCCATCTCCGAACTCTTGCGGTTGTATTCTTGGCGGCCGGCCTCAAGCGCCTGTTCTACGTTTTCGTGTCGCCCATCCAAGCGGTTCAAACGGTCGTTGGCTTCGGCCAATCGTGCAATGCAAGTTTGCGTTTCTTGCTGCGTCTTGCGAATAAATGCGTTGAGGCGGGCCTCCAATTCGGCCGGCGTGTCCTTGCCCACAAGCCTACGCATCTCCTCCTGCATATCCGACAATTCGTTGCGCTGCATAGAGAGTTCGTTGACCGTATCTTCCAATTGGCGGTTGGCTTCTGCCTCGGCTTCTTCCACGCTTTTCAACTCCTCGCCCAACTGGAAAGTGCGCTGCGCCTTTTCTTCGAGCTTGTTCGTCGTATAGAGCCATTCGTCATAGAGACTCACGATGCGGCGACGGAAATTTTCGGCATTGTGTTTCCACTCCGAGAACCAGCCCGACAGCGTGATTATTTCATCAAGATCGACATAGAGCGCCTCCGTTGTACGCTCGGATTTACGCAAACGCGCCTGCACATCTTCTAAAGAGCCCATACGCACCTGCCGCTCCGTTTTGAGTGCGCCAAGTCGGCTTGCCGTTTCGCGCACTTGATTCTCTAAGCGCTCCACTTCTATCGTCAGGCGGTCGATAAAGCCTTGGTGGAAGTTGAAAGTCTTGAGCGTGACGTCATCTTCTTCAGCCGCTCGCTGCGTATTCTCCAAGAGCAGTTCTATCATCATTGTGCGTGCCTGCCGATTGACCGTTGGCGAGCAATCTTTAAAAGAATTGTCGAGCGCAGCAAAAGTCTGCCATTCCTCCTCATCAGCCTTTTGCTTGGCTTCTAAGGAAGCAAAGTAATTGCGCTCCAAAGTCAGTTCGCTCTCCGCCCGCGCCATTTGCAGGCGCAAGTCATCTAATTGGCGGAGTTTGGCGTCGGCCAAATCGCAGGCCTCATTATAATCGGTTCCCAAATTGGATATCAATTCACCCAATTCGCGCTCCGTCTCCGTATGATAAGGGTGATGCGTCGCGCCGCAAACGGGACAAGGCGCCCCTTCGCGCAAGTCGTGGCGCAAGATTTCGATGTTCTCACTATTGCTCAAGATATAAGCTTGTCGGCGGCGCTCTCGCAAATCGTGTGCTGTGGCGGCCTCGGTCTCCAATCGCTCCAAAGACTTCTTAAGCTGGTCGAGGTTTGTCGCATCACGGGCAATCTTAGCTCGCCGCTCATCTAACTCCTCATAGCCATTAGCGATACGCGTCCATAAACGCGCCGCGTGGCGCAAACCATTGGCCCGATTGCTTTCTTCTGCCAATTTTTGCTGGAGTTGTGCGCCGTTCAAACCCTTATTCGCCTGACGGTGCATTAGCAATTCGCTCTTTTGCACACTGAGCGCGGACTCTTTTTCGTTCTGTTCCTTTTCTGTCTCTTCAAGTTTGCCGGAAATATCCCTCAAAATGCGCTGCAACTTCTCTGTCGCATTGAGGTTCTCCGCGTGCTGCGCAGTCTCGCTGTCGAAAGAATTGAGTTTGTCCTTGATCAACTCAATCTTATCAAACATCACGCGGTGCGTAGAGAGCGCCTGATACCTCACTTGCAGTTCCTGTTCCTCCTTATGCTCCATCTCAATGGTCGCCAGTTTGGCGGCGTGAGCTTCACATTGCCGATGCAGCTGCACTTCGGCCTGCGTCTTACGATGCTCCAAGCGCTTGATGGTCTCCTCTTTACCGGTAATCTCTCCACTGAGTTGGCGTCCGCGATTGATGCCGGGCAATTGTTGCTGCAGTTGCGCTAAAGCGGCTGCCTCCTGTTCGCGGGCCGTATCGAGAGCCGCCGAAGCGGCTTGTACCGTCTTCTTTGCTTCTGTGCGTTCGCCATACAGCGCCTCACCTTGCCGCTGCAATTGGTCCACGTCAGAACGACGCAGAACGATGTCGCGATAGAGTTGCTGCACGGGTTGCAATTCATCAAAACGACGCAGACGCAACTGGTCTGTGCGCATCGCCTCTCTGGCTCGCCGCGCTTGGAGATCAGCCTCTTCGAGTTGCTTGACCTTAGCCTCTGCCGCAGCAAAGTCGACCAACCAATTGATTTGCGACTTTACCATCTCCTGCTCACTGCACAATTGTTTTTCAGACAAGGTCAGGCGGTTCACGTCGGTCTCCAGATCTTCCAATTCTTCAGGCGTGAGCCGATTATGCAGAATGCCTTCGATGTGGCTTTCTTCTGTTTTGACGCGGGCAGTAGCTGCGGCCGCTTTCTCGTGGATACGCATCGAGATACGGCCGTAGATTTCCGTGCCCGTCAGCTTCTCGAGTAAAGCCGACTTTTCTTCTTTGCACGCTTTGAGGAAGGAGGCGAAACTATTTTGAGCCAGCATAACGGTGCGTGAGAACTGCATATAATCTAAACCGACTACGCGGTTGATTTCTTCTTGGATCTCTGCGTTGCGCCCATCGAAGCTTTTCTTTTTCGGGGCAATTTGGCGAAAGGAACGCGCCACGGTATCATAATTGCCCGTCCGCTTTTTGCGGCAAGACCACTCGGCTTCGTAGCGAGCGCCGTCGGGGGTAGAAAATTCGACAAGAGCGGAAGCCTCCTTTTGTCCGCGGCGCATAATGTTGCGAACGTCGTCAGTCTGAATGCCTTTGACGGTAGAATCCGTCGCAAGGGCTTCGCTGTTCATCTTTTCCACGCCGTCCAAACGAGGCGCTCGCCCGTAGAGGGCCAAGCAAATGGCGTCGAGCAGTGTAGACTTACCCGCTCCCGTATCGCCTGTGATGGCAAAGAGTCCGGCTGAGCGCAAAGGCTCTGTGGTAAAGTCTATCGTCTGAAGGCCTTCAAAGGAAGTCAGATTGTTGAGCGTTACTTTATCTATTTTCATCGTAGTCTGCAAGTAGTGATATTGTCGGCAATAATCTTATTGATCAGCGTGGCGATCGGTAATGACGTCTTCGGCAGCCTCTGCGAAGCGCGTTTGTAAAGCTTCGGGAAGGGGCTTACCGTATTTATCTTGAAAAACTTGTTGGGCCAATTCGAGCGGCGTCGTGGTGGTTACGTTGACAACGTCGGGCATCGAGCGCTCAGTACCGGTCACTTCGGGCTGCTCGCGCAGAATGCGGCAGAAGCGTACGGCTTTGGTCTGCAAGGCCGTCGTGACATCGTGTAAAAACTGCGGTTCTGGCTGCTCTTCTTTTACGCGAAGTTCGAGATAAGGCCAGCCGAGCCCTTCATCATCTTTTTCTCGACGCGGCAAGCGACTGATGAGTTCCAAAACCTCGCCGGCCGATGCTGCGCCCTTTTCAGGGATTGACTTCAATTGGCGTAAGGGCGTGTAAGTGAGTCGAGATACGCCGGCCCGTCCTTCCTCATCAAGCTCTATGAGTTGGGCGCCGTGGTCATAATATTTTTCCGAAAAGGACATAGGCAGTATACTGCCGGCATAAAAGGTGCGTTTGCGCACCTCCTGCGCCCGATGAATGTGGCCTAAAGCGATATATGCCGCATCGCGACCGGCTACGTCGCCTTCGACGCGGTCTTGCCCGCCAACGACAAGGCGCTCGCTGTGCTCCGTCTCGCTCAAGCGGGCATCGGCCGCATAATAATGGGCTAAGGGAATAACGGGTAGGCCTCGGAAGTCGCTCTTGCGCAGGTGCTTCCATAGCTGCTCAAAATAATAGTGCAGGCCTTCTTCCTGTGTCATTCCGGCCGGATAATCGCCGGAACGCAGATAAGGTACAGCAAAGCAAACGATTTCCGCCTCATTATTGTCGCGCCGACTCAAAGGGAGAATCAGGCGGTCGAAATCGGGCGTGCCGTCGGGCAGGCGTTCGATCGTGCCGCGCACATATATATTATGAAGATACAACAAGCCGGCCGGTGCTTCGAGGCGTGCGCCGGAATCGTGGTTGCCGGCAATCACAACGATTTGCAGTCCGCTCACCTCCTCGGCTGCCGTGCAGAGAAAGCGGAAAAACATCTTTTCGGCCTCGGCCGAAGGATTGGGATGATCGAAGACGTCGCCGGCAATGAGCAAGACGTCGGGCTGCTGCTCCGCAAGCGTCTGCCGCAACCAAGCAAGGTAGTGCTTAAATTCGGCTTCGCGATCATAACCGTAGAAGGCATTGCCCAAATGCCAATCGGCCGTATGTAGCAACTTCATAGTTGTCGTTCTTTTTATTTTGCGCAAAATTACTTAAAGGGGCGTAATAACGGACAGAAAAAGAACACTTTTCTTTGCCCGACCGCATAGGTGGTGCGAAGAAAAGTGTGAGAGAATTGTCGGAGCGCCACGATGCTGTGCCGCACGAACAAGTGCAAGGAAAGAAAGACGCGTGGGGTTGGCGATGCTTAGTTGACGTATTACCTCAACCGTTGTCAACACACATCGCCAACCATCACGCTACTCACTCATTATTACTAACCATTAAATCATTACTTTACTACTTTTTTGCCGTTGATAATATATATACCCTTCGGCAGGTCTTCTACTTTACCGTCAAGCTTCGCGCCGCTGAGTGTATAGATGCCCTGCTTGGTAGCAGTGTCGATCGTCGGCGTGTCGATGCCGGCCGGGTCTCTTGTGATTACAATCTTGCTCTTTACTTTTTCTCCATTGAGCACTACAGCGTGCGCTGATTCGTCGAATCTTGCCCCCGAGGGTTGCGTGATGTTGCTATATTCCAGTGTGAGTGAAGCGAAGTCGCAGATAGAACCATCTTTTCCTTCTGCTGTTACCGTAGCATTCCTGATAAGTAACTTTTCGTTTGAACCATCCCGTCCTGCAATGCCGTATGCTCCGCTCTCAGCGTTCACGGTGCAGTTGTTGATGGTGAGGTTGGTTTCATTTGCAAAGACAGCACAGTCTGTCTGGCTCTTCACATTGAGTGTGCCGCCGCCGGTAAGGGTCAACGGATGAGTGAAGCTGAGCGTTGAGTTTTCTTTAGTAGTCAGGCTGTTTGTGCCAATGAGCTCTATCGTTAAGCCATCGATGTGCGAAACGATGGCATTTGTGGCTGTTGAACTGATGATGGCATCCTTCAGCGTAAGAACTTTATTGGTTGGGTCATACTTCACCGTTCCGCTTACTCCGTCAAAAATGGTGAGGTCGCCGCAGTTGTCGAAAGTTACATCATTGCCGACAATCTGAAGATCGTAGATATTTGGCGCAATAACCAGCTTACCTTTTACGCGCTCACCATTGACTACTACGGTCTTCCTTGATTCATCAAATACTGCCCCCTCAGGTTGGATGATGCCGCAACCTTTCATCGTAAGGTGGGTGAAATCTTCGATAGTACCCTGCTTTCCATCGATGGTTACTTTTGCCTCCTTAATGATGAGGCTTTCCGGTTTATCATCATTTCTCGCTAAGAATCCATACTCCCCTTTGAGGTTCACGTTACAATTCTCTATGGTTATGTCAGCCGTATTAGAATAGACAGCACAAATAGTCTCGCTCACCACATTCAGTGTGGCTCCTTCGCCGGTGATAGTCAGCGCCTCGGTAATGCCCATGGTCGCTCCCGATGAACTGAGATTGTTAGTGCCGATAAGTTTGATGGTCAAGCCATCTGTACGCGATACAAGCGCTTGTTCTTTGCCTGCATTAATGGTCGCATTTTCTAGCGTAAGAATTTTCTGCGAAGGATCGTATCTTACCGTTCCGCTCACGCCAGGAATCACAGAAAGGTTGTTGCAGTTGTCTGAGGTTACCTGCTTGCCGGCAATCTCGAGATTGTACTTGGTCTGCGCCTGTGCCGGCTTCGGCAGGGCAAACATCGCGATGAACAGCGCGACGATTGCCGCATAGCTGTGTTTAAGTAAATGTTGTTTCATAATATATATGCCTCCCTGTTGAAACTCCTTTCGAAGTAACGCCGTATCGGAGGCTCGGGCGTTTGTGGTTGTTAAAAATGAATTGCTTATTTACTTTTTAGAATTTTAGAATGACACTTCTTACACGCATATATGTTGCCTTAGCGCCTCACTCCCATAATTCGTCCAACCATTGGCAAAACTTGCATCGCTTCGCCGGCAATCTTTTTGTTGTTTCTTCAGCGTGCGAGGTATATTCATCTTTTCGGCGATCCAATTCTGCGTTGACAATATCTCTGATTGTTTCCAAAAAATCCAATCGATCCGCCAAGAAACGCTGAGTGGCTGCTCGCTGTTCTTGTAATTTCTTTCTCGATTGTTTTCTTTTTTCGTTCTCAGTCATAGATTTTTATCTTTCACACTGCAAAGTTCGGACGTTTTACCCCTAACCGACTTGCTCTAATCGGACAAAAATATGCTCTAATCGGACATTTTTCATTTTCCCCGACTTGCTCTAATCGGACATGGGGTATACCTTAAATCGCTGATAATGAACAAAAGTAGTCTCAAAAACGCATCACATGTGAATAAATGTGAAAGAGTAAATTCGGCCCTTGCCTTATTTTTCTCGAACTTTTTTTTGCTTCAAATGTCCACCATTTTATGATCTTGAAAACAGGAGACAATTTCCCAACAAAAATGAGCAATCATAAGCCCGCCCGCGCCCCCGTTCGCTCATCTTCACTTCGCGAACGCTTGAAAGCGGATAAGGTGTTTAATATGCATATATTCAACTATTTACATTTCTTTGAGCGCACACAAAAGCCCCCAAATAAGTTTGAAAAACAGACTCATACAACAACTCATTCGCCTCAAAATCGGATCGAAAAACCTGAAAAATTCCTCCTCCATTGATAATATCCTCTGCTTTCACCCCAAAAATTACACGCAGAAAACGACAAAAAAGCGCAAAAAACGGCGGTTTCATCGCAGATTTATGGATAAAACACCGTCCAAACCTCCCCGCCGCAACACACTCCGCACCGCCGCCAAACTTTCCCCTATGATCCGAAAAATTCTCCTATAAGACAATTTTAATTCTCCTATAAGACTCTTCAAACTTTCACCTAAGACAATTTTTACGATCATAGGAGAAAGTTGGAATGATCCTTAGCCTTGTGTGAAAGATCAACCGCCCATTTTCGACAAAACACGAAAAAAACCGCGCTTTCATCGGTTGAAAACGCGGCCTTTATTAAATGTAATTTTTTGCCGGCACTAAGTTGTGCCGCCATCTTTACCTACTTCGCATTCCGGATATCGTCTTGCGCACCGAAGATTAAGTTGCGCTTGTCGAGAGCCATACGCATCGTACTGCTTTTCGTGAACCGCACGCTCACGCGCTTAATGAGATTCGCGCCTTTTTCCTTTGCCTCTTTCGCCGTCGACGCGCCTTCGCCGTGCATCGTCAGGCGAAAAGAGCCGAGATCACCTAAGCGAACCGAATTACCATCGGAGAGTGTTTGAAGAATCTCATATTGCAGGGCATCCAACACCGCCTTGACGGAGGCAGAAGATACGCCCGAACGCTTCTCGATGCGCCCGACAATCGTAGGTAGCATTACGGGCACGCCCGGCGCCATCTGGGGATAAAATTTCACTTGATCTCTCTTGAGCGGATTTTTCTTCGCTCTGATAACGAATTTAATCATTGTTGGTATAGATTTAATTGGTGAATAATTAAGCCAAGAGCGCTCCTCGCCCTTGCGTATGCAAAGGTAAGCATTTCCGTCGAGTCGACAAAACGCGCTATAAACCGTTGATAATAAGCTAATCTGCGGACGATTTTGAAAGACCAACCCTAAGGGGTTGCATTTTTGCGACGAACTATGGCAGGGTTGTCGCTTCGCTCCAACGCCTGCCCTGCCAAAAGACCAAGCCTTAGGGCTTGCTGTTGCGGGAGTGAGCTTTGCCGGTTTGGGCTTATCTGTGTATTTACACGCCTATATGCGGACGGTTTTGAGAGACCGACCCTAAGGGGTTGCACATTGCGGCGGATTGTGGCAGGGTTGTCGCTTCGCTCCAACGCCTGCCCTGCCAAAAGACCAAGCCTAAGGGCTTGTGGTGCAGGGGTGGGCTTTGGTGGTTTGGGTTTATCTGTGTATTTACACGCCTATATGTGGACGGTTTTGAGAGACCAACCCTAAGGGGTTGCATTTTTGCGGCGAACTATGGCAGGGTTGGCGCTTCGCCCCAACGCCTGCCCTGCCAAAAGACCAAGCCTAAGGGCTTGTATCGCAGGGATGGGCTTTGGTGGTTTGATTTATCAGCATATACAAACGGCTATATGCGGATATTTTGAAAGACCAACCCTAAGGGGTTGCACATTGCGGCGAACTATGGCAGGGTTGTCGCTTCGTTCCAACGCCTGCCCTACCAAAAGACCAAGCCTAAGGGCTTGTTGGGGATGTTTTGCGCGTTTACATTCGAGTTTATAATTGTCTTGGGATCAATAACACGTATGCGTGTCAGATGTTCCGCTTGAAATTATATTGTTTTCGCATAGTTTCGTCCACCAATAACCCCATCGGGGTTAGTCTTTTGGTAGGGCAGTGTTGACGTGCAACGTCAACGCTGTCTCGGATCATAGGTAAATTGACAACCCCATAGGGTTGGTCTTTCAAAAATAAGCGAATGCCCGTCGGCGGAAAGCGTAAAAGACCAAGCCTTGGGGCTTATGAGCTAAGAAATCGTTTAGTTCCTTTAGTTTACTAATCAAAGTGCAGTTGTAGGTACGTATGTGCTTGGCCATTAGACTTATGTGTCTGCGCATAGAATATTTTATTTCTGTTGGTAGGCCACTGATTTCTCATTGCTCTCGCTACACTTTTATATTTTCTCCGCCAACGCTTGCTGCCTCTGTCGCTTGTTTTTTCCGTTTTCAGCCTTGACAAACGTGGTGGAAAGTGTGGCTTCTCGCTAAAAAAGCGCAAATTCTTTGGCTTATCCCCCCTCTTGTGGTAATTTTGCCACAAATCAGAACAATCAAACGAATGGGCTTGACCCGCTATATACGTCCTTTTTTCGCGCAGCGCAAGGCTGCCATAGATCGCTATGCAGAGGCGGCTGAGGAAATCCAACGCCGCGTCCTATCCAAATTGATTCGGACGGCAGAAGATACGGCTTTCGGCCATAGAAATGCTTTTGAAGACATCGACTCCTACGATGATTTCGCCCGACAAGTTAGGGTTAGTACTTACGAAGACTTGAAAGACGACATCGATAAGATGCGCCACGGTGAGCGAGACCTGCTCTGGCCGGGCAAGGTTAAATGGTATGCCAAATCTTCGGGGACAACGAACGACAAGAGTAAGTTTATCCCCGTGACGAAAGCGGGTTTGCACGATACGCACTATGCCGGCGGTCGCGATGCGGTGGTTTTGTATCTCCATAATCATCCCTCGAGCAACTTTTTCTCGGGTCGGGGTTTGATTCTCGGCGGTAGTCACGCGCCCAACTATAATACGCCACACTCCATCGTAGGTGATCTCAGTGCCATCTTGATTGAAAACATCAATCCCTTGGTTAATCTGCTTCGCGTGCCCAATAAGCATACCGCGCTGCTGGCCGATTTTGAAGAGAAGCGCGATCGCATAGCCCGCGAGTCGCTCCATAAAAACATAACAAGCATCAGTGGCGTTCCGTCGTGGATGTTGAGCGTCTTGCAACGCGTCATCGAGTTGTCAGGTAAAGACAATCTTGCCGAAGTGTGGCCCAATCTGGAAGTTTTCTTTCACGGCGGTATCGCTTTCACGCCTTATCGCGAGCTTTACCGGCAATTGCTGCCCACGCCGTCAATGCATTATATGGAGACCTACAATGCCAGTGAAGGCTTCTTTGGATTACAAGATGATCCGAACGATGCTGCGATGCTCTTGATGCTGGATTACGGTGTGTTCTACGAATTTATTCCGCTTGAGGAGGTAGATTCGACCGACCCGACTATACTTCCTTTGTGGGCCATCGAGACCGGGCGCAACTATGCCTTGCTCATTACGACTTCCGGCGGGCTTTGGCGCTATATGATTGGAGATACCGTCAAGTTTACTTCGCGCAATCCTTATAAATTCGTGATTACGGGGCGCACAAAGAGCTTTATCAATGCCTTTGGTGAGGAATTGATCGTAGATAATGCTGAGCGCGGCTTGGCTGAAGCTTGTCGGCAGACCGGCGCCGTCGTAAAAGATTATACCGCCGCGCCGGTTTATATGGACGAGCGTGCGAAATGCCGGCACCAATGGGTGATTGACTTTGCCCGCGAGCCGGATAATCGCGACTATTTCGCGCGCATTCTCGACGAAACTTTGCAACACCTCAATTCCGATTACGAAGCCAAGCGCGACAAGAGTATTACGCTCCAGCCGCTCGAAGTAATCGTAGCCGAACGCGGGCTTTTCGATGAATGGCTACGCAGAAAAGGCAAACTTGGAGGGCAGCATAAAGTGCCGCGTTTAAGCAATAATCGCACCATCATCGACGAAATTCTTCAGCTCAACGCAGAAGTGCTCGCCGAGCGCGCAGCGCGAGGCGGCGGCGATGTAGCAGAATCCTCGCGCAGTTAATTTTCCCATCCTTATGAAGCCCTTTTCGCTCCTCTACTATATAATAATGTGTGCGCTGGTTGCCGCTTGCGCCAATCCCGGTCAAGGGCCTGACGGCGGACCTTATGATGAGACGCCGCCGACTGTCACTTTGCTCTCGCCGCAGATGGGTGAGCGCGACGTCAAGAAGGTAAAAAAGGTCACTTTGGGCTTTAGCGAGGCCATCAAAGTAGAGAATCCGAGCGAAAAGATCGTCGTTTCGCCGCCGCAACACGAGCAGCCGGAGATTAAGATTTCAGGGAAGCGCATCACCGTCGAACTGGTCGATTCGCTGCTTCCAAATACCACTTACACCATCGACTTTTCCGATGCGATCAAGGATGCTACGGAGGGCAACCCTTTGGGCAATTTCACTTATTATTTCTCTACGGGCGAGCTGGTCGATACGATGGAAGTGGCGGGCAATGTGCTCAATGCGGCCGACTTAAATCCGGTCAAAGGCATCTTAGTTGGCTTGCACCACGACTTGTCCGATAGCGCTTTCAGCAAACTACCCTTCGACCGCGTAGCTCGTACAGATGAGCGCGGCCACTTTTCGATTAAGGGCGTGGCGCCCGGCACTTATCGCATCTACGCTTTGAGCGACCGCGACGGAGATTTCAAATACAGTCGTGGCGAAGAAATAGCTTTCAGCGCGCAAGAGATCAAGCCGAGTTCGTTTGCCGATACGCGCAACGATACTTTGTGGGCCGACACCGTGCGCTATGATTCTATTCGTACAATTTCTTATACCCATTATCTGCCCGACGACGTTGTTCTGCTGGCTTTTCGCGGAGCAGATCAGCCCCGCGCACTGCTTAAGACCGTGCGGGCGCGGCCGGAGTCTTTTACTGTCTATTTTACCGCTCCCTCCAAGGAAATTCCGACCGTGCGCGGGCTCAACTTCGATGCAAAAGATGCTTTTATAGAGCAGCGTTCGGCCGGCAACGACACAATTACATATTGGATAAGTCGGCGCGAAGTTGCTGCGATCGACTCGCTGCGTATGCTGTATTCATATATGGCGACTAACGACTCTACCGGCGTCAACGAACTTCGTAGCGACACGCTCGAAATCGTACCCCGCTTGACCAATGCCCGTCTGGCCCAACAGCAGGCGGCGGAAAAGGCGCGCTGGGAAAAAGAATTGGAGCGCCGCCACAAGAAAGGCGATTATTCGCGTGAGCAGCCACCCGTGGCCCATTTGAATTTCAACGAGAAGTTTGAAAGTCCGCTTCCGCCCAATAAGAATATCGATTTTCTGCCCGCAGAGCCGCTCGTCCAAGTCGACACAACGAAGTTTCACCTCTTTCTCCGCGAAGATAGCAACTTGCACGCCGTCCCCTTCATCTTGGAGCGCCGCCAACTGCTGCGCTATACGCTGCTCGGATCGTGGAGACCGGGGCAGCAGTATCGCATCGTCGTCGATTCCGCAGCCGTCGTCGGTCTGAGCGGGTTGGTTAATAAGCCGCTGGAGCGCGATTTCTCCATCGCCAAGGCCGATGAAATGGGCAGTCTGTTTGTTACGCTGACCAACGCCGACTCGACTACCATCGTCCAACTCCTGCAATCGGAAAAGGAAATCGTTCGCCAAGTGCGCGTCGACGCGGGACGGGCCGACTTCTATTATCTGAAGCCCGGCAAATACTTTTTGCGCTGCTTCTTTGACGCAAACGGCAACAACCAATGGGACACCGGCGATTACGAGCAGCGGCGACAGCCCGAGGCTGTCTATTATTATCCGCAGGCCATCGAAGTGCGGGCCAACTGGGATACGGATCAAGCTTGGGACCTCAAGCAATGGGCGCTCACGGCTCAGAAACCCGCCGGCTTGCGTCAAGCTACAAATAAGAACGAACAGCCTTCGGCGCACATGAAGAATCTAAAGCGCAAGGGCGATAAAACTCCAAAGCAATGAGAACATACTTTTTGCGCGCGTTGGCCCTCCTCTGCCTCGCCTGCTCTATCGGCGACCGAGCAGCGGCCCAGTGTTCGAGTGAAAACTCTGCATTCAAGAGTGGCGAGACTTTGGTCTACGACCTCCATTTCAATTGGAAATTCGTGTGGTTCAAGGTGGGCACAGCCACGTTCAATATTACGCAGTCCGTCTATGGCAAGCAAGCCGCCTATCGCACGACGCTGACTACCCGCACCTCGGGCACGGCCGACAAATACTTTACGATGCGCGACCGACTGACGAGTTACACCTCGCTCGACCTTATTCCGCTTTACTATGAAAAGGATGCCTTCGAGGGCAAGACGAAACGCGTAGAGAAAGTATGGTACACTTATCCCGACAACCAAGTGGCGCTCAAGATGTTCTATCAGCGCGACAAGCAGCCCGCGGAGTGGCACAATCACAAAGGGAAATATTGCGCCTATGATATGCTCAGTATGCTCTTGCGCGCACGCTCTTTCGATGGGAGCAAGATGAAAGTGGGCGAGCGCATAAATTTTGTGATGGCCGAAGGGAAACACGCCGAGTGGCGCAGTCTGATCTATCGCGGCAAGAAGAATTTTAAGTTGGACAACCGCACTCTGACTTACCGCTGCTTGGTCTTCTCCTACCTCGAAAAGGAAGGCGGCAAGGAGAAGGAGATTGTCACTTTCTACGTCACGGATGATAAGAACCACCTCCCCGTTCGCATCGATATGAATCTCAATTTCGGTACGGCTAAGGCCTACCTTACGGGCAGTACGGGCGTGCGCAATCCGCAAACCTCTATCATTAAGAAATAAAACTTACCGACTATCGGTCGCCAAGGTGTAACGCCGGCGGCCGATGTTTTGTTTTAGTCGGCCGCGCGTCGACTTTTATAAGGCCAAACACGGCCGACTCATTGTTTGGTGGGAGCAAACGATCGTTTGCCGGCACCAAACGATAGTATGCTCGGGCCAAACGATGGTTTGCTGCCGCCAAACGATAATGGCTCCAGCAGACGACAAGGTCAAAAGCGCTTTTTATATGCAAAAAACAATGGAACGTATGCCGGACAACCAAACATCGAGGCCGCTGCGCTTAGTCATCGACGATAAGATTCCCTACATTTGCGGCGAAGCTGAAAAGATAGGCCGCTGCACGTACTTGCCGGGCGGCAAAATATCGGCTGAGGATGTGCGCGAGGCCGACATCCTGATCGTAAGGACGCGCACGCGCTGCGACAAGCAGTTGCTTGGCGGCTCGTCGGTGCGCTTTATTGCTACGGCAACCATCGGTTATGACCATTTAGATACGACTTATTTGGCCGAGGCCGGCATCAGTTGGGCGAATTGTCCGGGCTGCAACGCCAATAGTGTGGCCCAATACGTGGCTGCCTGCTTGTTGCGCCTCGAAATGGCGGGCCGGTTGACGCTGCGCGAGGCGCGGGTGGGCATCGTCGGGGTGGGCCACGTCGGGCGTGCGGTGGAGCGCGCCGTCAGCGCCTTGGGCTGCACCGTATTGCGCAACGACCCGCCGCGCGCCGAGCACGAGTCGGGTTTTATGACCTTGGCCGAACTTTGGGATGAGGCTGACGTCTTGACTTTCCATACGCCGCTTACTTATGATGGGCCTTACGCTACGTATCATTTGGTCAACGAGGCCTTGCTCTCGCGCTTGCCGGCGCGGCGGCCCGTCCTGATCAATTCGGGGCGCGGCGAGGTGGTGGACAACGCGGCTTTGCTGCGCCACGCTGACAACTTCCGCGCGCTGATTTTGGATACGTGGGAGGGTGAACCGGAGATCAACCGCCAACTTTTGGCGCGCATGTTCATCGGGACGCCTCACATAGCCGGCTATTCGGCCGACGGCAAAGCCAACGGGACGCGTATGGCGCTCGAAGCCGTAGCGCAGCATTTCCGGTTGCCCCTGCAGTTTTGCGTTGCGCCTCCTGAGTTGCCGGAGACTTATGCTTACAACCCGGCAGTGCCACCTCCGTGTGAAGCCTTGCGACGCTATGATCCGCTACGCGACAGCGAGGCGCTCAAAAATAATCCGGAAGCTTTCGAGCGCTTGCGCGGCGCTTATCCGCTTCGGCGCGAATAGGTGCATCGAGGCATAATAGAAGTTGCTAAGGTGAAGTAGGGAAATCTTGCTCAACTATCGGCAAGGTAAAAAAGAAAAGTTCGGCAGCCTTTCCTTATGAAAAAAACGCGGAAGTAAGCGCTTTTTGCTTGCTTCCGCGATGTTGTATAAATTCGTTTAGTCTTCAGTCAACGCGGGGTCGGGGATGGTTTTGACGTAGTAAGTGACCGTAGGAAAGTGGTCAGCATAACCGTTCTGCCAAGTGGAATTGTCGAAGCTGCGCAGCGGATAGCCTTTGCGTTTTCCCTCTTTGATCATCAGATAATCGCGATTGAAGACTTCCGCTTTCCAGAAGCGGAGTGTGTTTTCTGCGTTGTGGATAAAATTATCTGTGATGATTTGCTGATCAAATAAGTTCCAAGCATCTTGGTAACAAAGCGTGCCGATTCCCCTGTCGTAGAGTGGCCACGTCGCATTGAAGAGTCCGCCCACGGGCGTGGACTTCATAGTGCGTGCAGCGCCTAAGACTTTGGCCACGGAGGCATCTTTGGGGTCGTCGTTTAAGTCGCCCATAATAATAACCTTGTTGGCAGGATCAGCTTGCCGTATGCTGTCGGTGATCGTCTTGGCCAATAGCGCAGCGTGAGCACGCATCGGGTCAGATTTGCTGCCGCCGTAGCGTGAGGGCCAGTGGTTGACGATGACGCTTACAGGTTCGCCGCCCAAAATGCCGCTCACCACGAGTTCGTCGCGCGTCTTAAAGTTGGGCTGATCCGGCTTAACATAAGCATAAGGCACAGCCCGCACAATCTTAAACAAGCGCGGATTGTAGAGTAAACCGACATCGATGCCGCGATGGTCGGGCGAATCGAAGTGAATATACTTCAGGCCCATAGATCTTACGGGCTCCGTATTGCAAAGATCTTGCAGAACGCGCGCATTCTCAATCTCGGAAACGCCGATAAAAGCCGGTCCGGAAGGGCAATGGTCGCGCGCCAAATCGCCGATGACTCTGGCGATGTTGTGGAGCTTTTGTTGATATTTTTCCGGCGTCCATAGGTAGGGGCCGTTGGGCAGGAAGTCGTCGTCGCCCTTGTTGTTGGGGTCGTCTTCTGTATCGAAGAGGTTCTCCAGATTGTAGAAGGCGACGGCATATACGGCTGACCGCTGCACCTGCTTGAGTTGCGCTCGAAGCGGTGCTTGCAAGATGAAGGCCAAGAGGCAGAAGAGGACTGCTCGGCGGGAGATAATTTTCATCTTTTCCATTGGAATTGGTTGTTATTGCTTTCGCCTCGCGTGCTTATCAGCACGGCGAGGCGGAAAGTCAGTAGGCCGAAGCCCATCGTTTTATTTCTTACCCGTGAGTTTGATTTCAGCCAGACGCAAGCCCAGTTTGTTCGCCTCGCCAGCCAAGAAATGAAGCTCAGAATTTGCAGCGCCTGAAGCTACCGGCAAGTCGATGGTGACGAGCGTAAACTCGTTTTTGTCAGCCGGACCGACTACGATTTTAGAAGGCGTGGCAAAGGCAACACCGTTAAACGTTCCGGTCATTGCTATCAAGTCCATCTGGTCGCCATCATTGTACAAGTTGGCGTTGAGCTTGTAAGTCAGCGTCAGTTTTTGGTAGCCCGACGTGTCGAAGCCGGCGATCTTGAAGTCGTTGGACTTGCCGGAGGGGAACCAGATGCAGTTGAGGTCGCTCCAGTTGCGGACAGAGAGGGTGGAATTGACGTCGGTGAACGACAGATTCGGATTGCTCCAAGCCGTAAACTTTGAGACGAGCGGCCAGTAGTTGCCTTCCTTAGTCACTTTCGAGTTGCCCATCTTTTCGAAAAAGATAATCGTCTCGTCAGGTGAGGGCGGCGTGACGGGAGGTTCAGTCGGTGCTATGCCGTCAAAGCCAAATACATCTTCGATATTGCGAATCGTGAGTTGCCAAGCGCCGCGGAAGCGACCCAGAACAGCAATGACGTTGCCCGTACCAACGGGGAGTTGCGTGGCAGCGAAGGCCGCGTAGTTGCTGGTGCGGACGGAGATGGTGTTACCATATTCATCGACCAAATCGTGTGCGCCGACGCCTTTCTTTTCTGCGAAGTTGGCCTTGCCGCCTTCCTTGAAATGTATGCCGTTAAGGCGAATAAGCGTGAACTTATTGGCCGCTACATCGTCGCTAAGTTTGGAAATGTCGGTGAACTCTTTGATCTTAAGTGCCGCAGGGTCAGCATAGCCGTTGCGGTGTACGTGCTTCTTGAAATTAACATAAGGCGTGCGGTAGAGCGTACCGGTCGGATAACCCAATTGCTGCTCATCTCCGTAGACGGAAACGCAAAGTCCTTTGAGGCTGATGTAGACTTCTTGGCCCGTAGGGTAGTCGTTGTAGACGTTGCTTTGATCAATGAGGAACGAAATGCCGCCGGTCTCATCTTGAAGTATGATTTGCTTGAAGATGTTGCCGGAGCGATCGTCGCCGCTTACGCGCGCCTTGAGCCAGAGGCTGTCGGCAATCGTCATCGGATTTTCCTGCGTGGCATTAGCATAGCGTGTGCGCAAGTCTTTGATGGTGATCGTTTGTGCGCCGCTGGGCAGCGTAAACGTAGGCTCGTTGAGCGGCGGGAGTTCGTAGGTCTTGTCGCAGGACGCAATGCCCAAGGCGAGGCAGAACGTCAAGAGACCGGCGAAAATCTTATTCAAATGTTGGAACTTAATCATAACTGTATGTTTTTGATGAAAGGCTTAGAACTTGTAGCTCAGGTTGAGGAAGCAGTTGAAGCCTTGCATGTAGAAGTATTTATTGGCGTAAAGGGTGGGGCGATTAAGATCTATGCGCCCTTGCTCGAAGCCGCCCGTGCGGACGTCTTTCTTGTTGAGAATATTGTTGAGTGAGAGGTTGATGTTGAGCGAACGCTTGCGCCCCATATAGATGATTTTGCTGATGGAGAGGTCGAGCGTGCAGCCCGCAGCGAAACGCTCTTGGTGCGTAAACTGCTTGTAGGCTTCGTAATATTGATTGTTCGGCGTCACGGCGGGAATACCTAAGTCGGGGTTGCCGTTATAGCGCGAGGAAACGCGGCGCGAGGGACTCACGTCGATGAAGTTGCGCCCGAAGACGTTAAGGTTAGCGCCGATAAACCAGTATTTGATGAAATAGCGTGCGCCCAAGGTGCCGGCCGCTTGCGGTACGCCGCCTACCATGATGTTGCGCATATATACGCGCTCTTGATCAGCGACGTTGTAGTCGGCTAAGCTGCGACCATTGTCGGCCGAAAACTCTCCGATGGGGTTGTTGGCATAATAATATTGCGCCAAGGTGCCGGCTAAGTCGATCGTCAGGTGCTGGTCGTGCTTGTAGGACATACCAAACTCAATGCCGCGGTGTACTTTGTTGACGCCGGTCATTACTTGGTTGACGAGCGTCACACCATCATAATAATAGGTGCTGCGTTCAGCCAGATCGTAGAAGTTGGTGTTGAAGAGTGAGAAGCGACCTTGCAGCTTGCCGGCAGAGAAAATATAACTCAAATCGGCATGGAACACGCGGCTGCTTTCCAAACCTTTAGGCGTCTGATCGCTATAACGCGAGGAGATGTAGGCATTGTTGGCCAAAGGTGCCATAGAGCCATAGACAAAGTTAGCCTGAAGCAGATGGCGGCCGCTAAACTTATACGTCAAGCCGCCTTTGAGCATCATATCAATAAATGTATGGTGGCGCCCCTTCCCGAAAGAGTTGTTGGGGTGGTGGCCGTTGCGCATTTTGCCGTCGCGGAAGAAGTCGGTATAAGTGAGCTTAACGCCGTAGTAGCCTTCCCAACGACCTTTGTTATACAGATTGTTTAACCAACCCATTACGGAGTTGATGTTGAGTTTGTAATCGTAGTCGAAAATGCCGCCTTTGAACACGCGTCGGTTGGGGCGGTTGAGGTCTTTTTGCGACTGATCTGCGTCGCCGGGGTAATCTGTGTCGGCATACTTGTCGATGTCGAGTACATAGTCGGCGCCAAGTAGGTCGTCTACTTTCTTGTATTGATGAGAGATGGTGTTGCGGGCCGTCAAGCCGCCCGTCAAGGTATATATTCTGCTCAGCTGTGCAGAGATCGTAGTGTTGAAAGTCGTTTCAAACAAATCGCTGCGGCGCTCTTCTACCATATAAATTGCAGCCCCGTTGCCGTTGCGTTTGTTGTTGTAGTTGGCATTCACCATATTGTCCCAATTGACCTGCGTGAAAGCCGGATTTCCTGAGCGCCAAAGCGCTGCGTACTCTTCTGCTGTGGCCTTGTTTCCATTGGCCAAGTAGAAGGAAGGCAGATAGCGATAATAGTCGGGGCGAGGATCAGCGCCGTCAAACCAGTTGAGCGCCGTGTTACCATACTTTCCGAAATGGAAAGACAGACCAGACTTGAGCGTAACTTTGTCGGAGAGTTTGCCGTCGTAAGCTAAAATCGCCGTTGGGTCAATGGCGCGAACCACGCGGGAGTTGCGCTTTTTTCCGTTCTGGTAACCCCAGTTGGCGTTGTAAAGGTTATTGCCCGTCAGGTCGTACACTTCTTGAATGGAGCCGCTTTGCTGACCGCGGACGACGGGAGAACCGAAGGTCGTGAAGGTAAGGCGGTGGCGATCACCGCGGAAGCGCTTCTCGAGGAGCAAGGCATACGCAACGTTTCGATAGAATGTACCTTGAATATTTCCTTCGTCAGAGTAACGTCCGCCTAAGAGCGCCGTCATAGCCCAGCCTTTGGGAGAAAGTCCTGTAGAGTAAGCATACATTCCGCGCAGATAATACGTGCGGTTGGTATAGCTTAGCGTCGCCTGACTTCCTTTCCTGAAGTCGCCGGCACGCATTAATATATTATTAGCCCCCCCAATGTTTCCGAAACCAAAAGATCCCGGTTGCGTATAATTGATTTGGTCGCCGTTACGAGTGAGGATATTCAGCGCCCCGATGGCAGAGAAGTTGAACACGCCCCGAAGTTGATCATTAAAAGGCAAGCCATTGATATACGTATCTTGATACAGGTTCTTATAGCCACGTACCAAGAAGCGCATTGACGAGAGTTGGTAGGCCGCCTTGTTGAGATAGACGTCGTGCGATGTAAGTACCGTCGTTGTAATGTTCTGTGATGCGCCATCGACGCCATCTTCGCCGATGTCGTCTAGCGTTGAAGCGTCGACGACTCCTACCAGGGAAAGGTCCTGCACAAAAGACGAATCGGGCGTAACCGATTGCGCAAGAATGGCAGGAGGAAAGAGCACCATTCCCATTAAGATTTTCCGCTTTTTCATACTTTAAGTTGGAGAAAAAGCGTCTGTCCTCCGGCTTCTTCGCCGTAAGAGGACAGACGCAGAAGAGATTGTTTTTTATTTAATGCCTACGAGCTTAATATCAGCCAAGCGTATGCCGAATGATCCTTTAGGAATATTCGTCTGGAAGTGCAGATCGCCGAGTGCTTCTGTATCATTTGCAGGCAGCTCTACTGTAAACTCGAAATAGGTTTCCTTATCTCCCGGAGCCTTGACTACCTTATCCGGCGTTGAGAATGTAGTGTCGTTAAACTTACCCTTTAGCACGTTGAGATTCATCGTTTCGCCCTCTTTGTAGACGCCGCCGTTCACCTTATAAATAAGCTTAAATTTCTTATAACCATTGGATGGAATCTGGCCAATGTGGAAATCACAGTTGTTCTTTGTTGAAAACCAAATGCAATTCTTGTTGGCGTGGTGGCGTACAGACAAATTCTTGTTGACGTCCTCAAAAGTCAGCGTCGGGTTACTCCAGCCTGTGAAGTCTTTAAGGTTTGGCCAATATTTACCAACCTTTTTAATGGGTGTCGTGCCCAAAGTTTCCTCGAAGATTACTACTTCCTGCTCGCCCGGTTGCGGTTGTTCGCCTTGCTTGAAGTCTACATTTACTTCGCCACCTGCTACTTCCGTCCAGTCAGCAATCGTTGCTGCGCCAAAGCTTACGTCCATCGTGCTCGGTGAGCCGCCTTTCGTGAGTTTTACGGGGATAACCACCTTCGTTCCGGCTCCAAGAGTGCTCACAGAGAGCGCCTTTTCTACGCTCACACCGTTAAGCGTGAAGACCAACTTTCCGCTCGTCGTTGCCGCAGGCAGAACGATAGCCGCTGCCGTCGTACCTGTAGCGTTTACGTTCATAGCGATGTTTGCCGTAGCAGCATCTGCCGTAAGCTCGCCCTTATTGAGGTCAAATTTACCCGTAGCCGGCGTGCCTTTTAACGTAACGCTCAAGCCTGCCGTCGAAGGAATTGTTGCGTCTGCCGTAATATTGAGCACGATTTGCGTGAGCTTGTGCGTGAAGCCCAAGTTTACATCGCCGCTTGCGGACGTTTTGTTTTTCGCATTGTCAGCATAGAGCAAGTCGATAGCCGGCAAGTTGCTTTGGTTGCTCACGTTTATGTCATACGTTCCGCTTGCTGCCGAAGCCGCATAAGGATAGTAAGCCACAAAGTCTACTGCAGAGTTGTCCGAAGGATAAGCCAAAGCCTCCGAAGCCGTAGCTGCAGTCAAGTTGCCGCGATCATCAGCCACATACTTCACGTTAGCCTTCTTCATCGTCGCACCCTGCTTCATAAAGATGCCGACTTGATCGCCGTTAGCCCAAGCCGTGCCGCTTGCGCGTACTGCCTTTTGGCCGGCGATGTAAGAAGAAAATTTCACTTTAGAGCCATTGCCCCATTCACTGTTCTCGTTCAGGTTGGTGCAAGACGTCAAAGCCGCAAGGCCGAGTCCGATTACTGCCAACCGATTCAAAATTAAGCTTTTCATATCAGGTAACATTATTGTTTTAAAGACTAATTCCATTTGCTTTTGTCATACGCCTGCTTATCCTGCTCCCTAATCATGGGGAAGAAGACAAAGCCCGTCATCCGTTCGAGTTCAGCTACGGAAAGCGTGTGATTCATATACGATTCCCCGTTTGGATAAGCCCTGTTGTCGAGCTTAAATGCGATCGTTTGAGCTTCTCCCGTAGCGCGGTTGATGCGGCAGAGCGCCTTGAAGTAGTATTTGGGTACGGCAATCTGCTTGCCGTCGTTGTCTTGTGTGTAACTAATTGTCGTGTTCTCCGGCGTTGTCGGCATAGCACCCGTCACGACATAAAGCGTATCAATATTTGAAGACCATCCGCGCACAGCTGTTTCCAACTTCTGCCAGATATGCTGATTCATACCCCTACCGATCTGCGGCGTCATGTTGGTATAGTAGAACGTTTGTTCGTTAGCTTCTCTCGTCACTAAGCGGTCTGCACTCGGTATCTGGTGTCCGCGATCAAAGCCGACAAGTCCGCGCTTCATCGTAGCCTGTTCTTCGCTGCTCAGAGACGGATCATAAGCCCAAGCATTCGTGCGTTTAACGTTCTTTGCTGTATAATAATTACACAAGGGGTAAGCTACCCAATAGGCCATCTTTAGCTGCGTATCATACAACATACTGTAGCTCCTTACCTGCTTGCCGTTGTCCGAGAAATAATGAGAAATATATTTGTAATCCTTTAATTGCTGCGCAGTGATCGTAGGCGTCTCCGTCCAGTGCGTATACGTAGGTGTCGGCGTCTCCGTCGAACCTAAGTTTTTCACGCTGATTTTCTTCGTATACTTATCGCCTTGCTTTAAGTTCTTGTTTGCATCGAGCGTTATCTGCTTAGTTGTTCCGTCGGTCGCCGTGATTGTCACCGTTATGTCGCGTTGGCCCGGCAAGATGAAAGCCGTGGCCGTCAAGAGCGTGCCGGCGCTCGTTGCGTTCATTGCGATCGTTCCCCGATCCGCAGCTATTTGTGAGAATGTGCCAGTATTCAGATCAAAAGTTGCGCGTAGCGGTTGGTCGTTCAAGGCTACCTTCACTCCCGTCAGTTGCTTGTTGTCTGCCGACTTGATAGTCAACTCTACGCGCACCAATTGGTGGCGGAAATTCAAGCGCACGATGTTTGATGACTGGCTAAAGCCCTTTGCATCGTTTGCATAAAGCAAATCAATCGTGGAGGGACGCCTCTGATCAGTCAGATCTACGGCATAAGTGTAATTGTCCAAACTACCGGTGTAGGGATAATAGGCAATGAAATCTACCGCTGAACCATCAGCGGGAAATTTCAGTCCGCCGGCAGTCGGTGTAAACGTGCCGTTGCCCGTCGTCGTGGTGTAGACCACGTTATCTCCGCCGCCCACGATGCCGGAAGCATCAAGCCCGGTCCCGTTTTTCACCATAAAGACGCCTATTTTATCTCCGGCATCCCAAGTCGTATTCATCACTCTTTGCGCTACGCCCGTTTCAAACGTAATATCGGTGCGCTCAGTGGCAAGTGTTTCATCGGAAGAACAGCTACCCAACGTGATCAATAGGGTCAGCAGTCCGTAAGCTGTGAATAATCGCTTATACATCGTCTCCTTAATCTTATTATTACACTCATGCAGCCACCCACTCTCTAAAAAAGTGGCTGACGTCTTATTTAGTCTTGCAAATGTACAGATATGTTTTCGATTTTCCTATTTTTTTACAGAATAAAAGACTAAAATTTTTTATTATTGACGTAGTGCAAAATGCTAACACTTATAAAATTCGCCGAAAAAGCGCTGCAAACAGGTGCTTTTTCGGGCTTATTTTGTTAATTCTGCTCAGCAATCGGAGCGAATGCTCTTGTCTCGCGCCGATAAGCCCTTCTGCTCGAAAGCGGCCGGCCGCAGTGGGCGGTGCGCGTCTTTGAAAATGACGGCTTGTAAGTCTTCATCTGCCCACGTTTGACGCGATTGGTCGAGGTTTGCTCCCACCAAACGATGGTTTGTTCCCATCAAACGATAGTTTGCTCCCACCAAATAGTGGTTTGCTCTCGCCAAACGAAAAGGTCGCCTATCATTGAGCGTGGCGGGGCGGCATATTTTGTCGTCGAAAGCCGCCGTCGTTGGTGGCGCTTCAATCAAAAGCGCCGCGCCGAGGCTCATAGGTGGGCGGTAGTTTAGCACAGCGTTTTTCAAGCAGACTGGCGGTCAGCCCCAAGCCGGCGCGCCGCCGCCATCATACAAAAAGCGCCGAGCAGGGCCTTGATGTGCCTTGCTCGACGCAAAGGGGTCGACTCGTCGGAGTCGATTATTTTTTTAAGATTGTGGGGAAGCGGAAACTGAACTTGCGCTTTGGGTTGATCTTGTTGCCTAACATTTGGATGTCATCTTCATCTACGATGATACGAGCTGTGCGTGCTTCCAATACGAGCTGACCTTTCCCGGGGAAATAAAAGACCATGTTGTCGAAAGTAGGCCTTTCGAAGACGACAAGCACCTTGTGTGTCAATTTTCCCTGGGTCACGGTGAAGTTTAATTCGGCCATTTGAAATTGCATCGGGTAGTAAGCTTGATTAGCCGCGTACATCGTGTACTTAATCTTCATTGGTAGCGTATTGATACCGCTCGCCGCTGCCGTGCCGCCGCCGAAAATAGTGTCGACCATCGGACCTACGGGCACACGGTCAATGTTGATTTCTTTATCTGTCACAGTGGCTAAAGCCGCGGTGCGGATGGTGTCGCGCTTATTCCCGATAGAGACCATACCCACTTGGCCGCTGTAGTTGCCTTTTATGCTTTGGCGTACGCTATCCGGAACTTTCGGTTCATTGGTTTCGCAAGCCGTCAGTAAGAAACCGAAGAGCATAAGTAAAGGTAGGAAGATTGTTGCTTTTTTCATATATCTGATTTTTTAATTACGCAATATTCGCTATAAAAATCGAAACAGCCAAACAGATGCGTCGTTTTTTTGCGTGTAAGATTCGTCTGCTGATTCATAATTTTCCACCCCGCAGCGAGCAAATTTCCATCCTGCGGCGCGCCTATAAACTTCTACGCCTACAACATTCGATTGTAATCATACACATTATATATATCGTGCGCGCGAGATACAAACTGCCGAGCGGAGACCGCAAAGCAGCCTCCGCTCGGACAAATTAAAATATTGCTTTGTCGGATATTTTACTTCAGCAAGCGCGCTTCCAGTTTCTCCAACATATCTTTCGTCATCGAATCGAGGTCATATTGCGGATTCCAATCCCACTCTTGGCGAGCGCAAGAGTCATCTAAACTGTTGGGCCAGCTATCTGCGATGCTTTGCTTCAAAGGATCTACCTCGTAAACCATTTCAAATTGCGGGCGATACTTCTTGATCGTCGTGTAAATCGCTTCCGGATCGAAACTCATGCTGGCAATGTTGAAGCCATTGTAGTGTACGAGGCGAGCAGGATCAGCTTCCATCAGCTGCACGCAAGCATTGAGCGCATCAGGCATATACATCATATCCATCATGGTGCCTTTGCCGATCGGGCAAACAAACTTCTCGCCGCGCACAGCACTGTAATAAATGTCGACAGCGTAGTCTGTCGTGCCGCCACCCGGAGGCGTTACGTTGGAGATCAAACCCGGGAAGCGTACGCTGCGCGTGTCTGTGCCGTACTTGCGATGATAATAATCGCTAAGCAACTCTGTCGTCACCTTGCTCACACCGTAAATCGTGCGGGGTCGTTGTATGGTATCCTGCGGCGTACTGTCGGCCGGTGTTTCCGGACCAAACGAACCGATAGAGCTGGGCGTGAAGACCGCGCAATTGTTTTCGCGCGCCACTTCTAAGACTTTCAGCAGCCCATCGATGCCGATTTTCCACGCCAGCAGCGGTTTGCGCTCCGCTACGACGGAAAGCAGCGCCGCCAAGTTGTAAATCGCGTCGATATTGTATTGCTTCACAACGGCAGCAATAGCTTCGCCGTCCGTTACGTCGCACAATGCCGACGGTCCGCTTTCTAAAAGAATGCCCGTAGGTTCTTGTCCTGTAATGTAACCTGCGACTACGTGATCATTACCGTAAATGCTGCGCAGTTTCATTGTCAGCTCTGAGCCGATTTGGCCCGTAGAGCCAATGACAAGGATATTTTTCATATCAAGGAAATTAAGAGTTAAATTAAAGTTGTTGCAAAGTAACGTTTTTTTTTCAAGATTTCATAGCACCAACTTGATAAATTCGATAAAAAGAACTTACTTTGTGCTGTGGTTAGCGCGATTTTCGGCTGAGATGGTAGCAGTTTCTGCTCTTTTCAGGCTGATTGAAGGCTTTGCCGTATAAGATTGCGTAGACTGAAATCTGTTGTCATGACTATATTCATTTAATACTATACACAAATGTACGGAGAATTTCAAAAGCACCTGCAAGCTCAGTTGCAGGAGATCAAAGATGCAGGTCTCTACAAGAGTGAACGTATCATCGAAAGCCCGCAAGCAGCGGCGATCAACGTAGCCGGCAAGGAGGTGATCAACTTCTGCGCCAACAACTACCTCGGACTCTCCAACCATCCTCGACTTATTCAAGCTGCCAAGGACATGATGGACAAGCGCGGCTATGGTATGTCGTCCGTGCGCTTCATCTGCGGCACGATGGACGGACATAAAACGCTCGAAGACGCTATTTCCGACTACTTCAAGACGGAAGATACCATCCTCTACGCAGCTTGCTTCGACGCGAACGGCGGCGTGTTTGAACCGCTTTTGACGAAAGATGATGCCATCATATCCGACGCCCTCAACCACGCATCCATCATCGACGGCGTTCGTCTCTGCAAGGCGCAGCGCTATCGTTATGCCAACGCTGATATGGAAGATCTTGAGCGCTGCTTGAAAGAGGCGCAAGCGCAACGCTTCCGCATCATCTGTACTGACGGTGTTTTCTCTATGGATGGCAATGTAGCACCATTAGATAAGATCTGCGATTTAGCAGAGAAATATAACGCGCTCGTAATGGTCGACGAGAGCCACTCAGCCGGCGTTGTCGGCGCAACGGGTCACGGCGTCAGCGAATTTTTCAAGACTTACGGCCGCGTAGACATCTACACCGGCACGCTCGGTAAGGCTTTTGGCGGTGCAATGGGCGGTTTCACGACAGGCCGCAAGGAGATTATCGACATCTTGCGCCAACGCAGTCGTCCGTATCTCTTCTCCAACAGCGTTGCGCCCGCAATTGTCGGCGCTGCTATCGAAACGTTCAAGATGTTGGGCGAGAGCAACGAAATCCACGACCGTTTGGTAGAAAACGTAGAATACTTCCGCGACAAGATGATGGCTGCCGGCTTCGACATCAAGCCGACACAGAGCGCCATCTGCGCCGTGATGCTCTACGATGCTCCGCTTTCGCAGAAATATGCTGCCAAACTCCAAGAGGAGGGTATATACGTGACGGGCTTCTACTATCCTGTCGTTCCGAAGGGCGAGGCTCGCATCCGCGTGCAATTGAGTGCCGGCCATACGCGTGAGCAACTCGACAAGTGCATCGCAGCCTTCATCAAGGTGGGCAAGGAATTGGGTGTTTTGAAATAAACCTCAAATTGATAAAGTAGGAGCGGGCTGACCCCTTGGTGGGCGGCCCGCTTTTTTCGGCCCTTTTGCCGATGCTTCGCTCGCACACTTGGTCGGCGAGGTGGCTTGGGGTTGAGGGCGATGATGGGCTACGAATGACGAATCGTTGGCCATAAGTGCATCGAGCATCGACTTTTGGCGGCCGTTGCATTGGGTGCGGAGGTTTGCGCTCGTGAGGTGAAACCTTTTTTATCGTGAGATGACACCTTTTTTCTCACGAGCGCAAACCTTTTTTATCGTGAGCGAAAAGGTGCGACGTCGGATGTCGGCCTTGTATTCATAGGCTGTGGGCAGAGCAAATGCAAGGTGTTTGCAGGCGTATCTTAACCTAAATAAGTAGAAGAATGGGCTGACGGCAAACGCTGCGAGCCGGAGGCGACGCCCTGCGCACGGATGAGGCCGCGAAGGTCGATCGGCCGCTTGCCGGAGAAGAAGAGAAAAGTCCCGCCCTCAACAAGAGAGGACGAGACTTTCACAAATAGAGAATAGATAATGAAATGTGTCAAACCGATAATATGTATCTCTACGTTCTCATTCTGTCTTCAAAGGCCGAGAGGGCAGCTTTCGCGCCTTCGCCCATTGCGATGACGATTTGTTTGTAGGGCACGCTCGAAACGTCGCCGGCTGCATAGACGCCGGGGAGGGAGGTGCGGCAGTATTCGTCGATCTTTATCTCACGGCGCGGCGTTGTTTCCAGGCTGTCGGCAAAGGGACCGCTGTTGGGCATCAGACCTATTTGTACGAAAATGCCGTCCAGATCGATGGTTTTCTCCTCGCCGTTGGTGCGGTCTGCGATGCGGATCGCCGTGACCTTGTCGCCGTCGCCGATGACCTGCTTCGTCTCGGTAGAGAGATAGACATCGACGTTGGGCAGCTGTTTGAGCTTTTCCTGCAACACGGTGTCGGCCTTCAGCGTGTCGAGAAACTCGAGCACGGTGACGTGTCGGCAGATGCCGGCCAAGTCGATGGCAGCCTCGATGCCGGAGTTGCCGCCACCCACTACGGCCACGTCTTTTCCTTTATAGAACGGGCCATCGCAATGTGGGCAGAAATGCACCCCGTGGCCGATGTATTTGGCTTCGTCGTCGACGTTAAGTCTTCGCCAATTGGCGCCCGTTGCGATAATAACGGCCGGAGCGAAGAATTTTTCTTGTCCTCCTACTTCGACACTCTTCTCCTTGCCTTCCAGCGAAAGGCTTTGATAAGTTCTGTTTTCGAAGATGTCGATGCCGTAAGCGTCCATATGTTTGCGCAAATCGGATGCCAGCGTTTCGCCGGTGGTGCGTGTCACGGAAATGAGGTTCTCGATAGCCGTCGTCTCCTTTACTTGTCCGCCGATGCGTTGCGCTACGACTGCCACTTTCAGCCCCTTTCGAGCCGAATAGATGGCGGCTGAAGCGCCGGCCGGACCTCCGCCTAAGACGAGGAGATCATAATGGTGCTCGATGGGTTGCGCGTCGGCATCTTCCGCCTCACCAACCGTCTCACTCAGTTTTTCGAGTAGTTCGCCCAGATTGCCGCGCCCGCTGTGGAGGAGTTTGCCGTCCAAATATACGGCCGGCACGCCTTGAATGGCGAGCTTGTCGACCTCTTCTTGATACAGGGCGCCGTCGACCATTTCGTGCTCGATGGCCGGATTGAGCAAAGCCATCACGTTGAGGGCCTGCACAACGTCGGGGCAGTTGGTACACGTGAGCGATACGTAAGTCGTCAGGCGAACGGGGCCTTGCAAAGCCTTGATGCGGCGCGCGGTGCTCTCATCGGGGAGATTCTTGCCCTGTCCGTCGGCATTGAGCACGGCGAGGAGGAGCGACGTAAATTCGTGCCCGTTGGGGATGCCGCGAAAGCGGATGCCCGTCTCTTGCCCGTCGAGCAAAATCGAAAAAAGACTTTGCTGCGTCTGCGCCTCTTCAAAGGTGCAGTCGATGTGATCAGAAACGGCAGCTACGTCTTCCAAGAAAGCGCGCAAATCTGCATTCTCCGGTCGGCCCGTAGCCAACGTCGCGCGAAACGTAATATGATGAGCGAGCGTAGAAAAAATACCTCGCAATTGTTGTATGATACCTGCTTCCAGCATAATGAAAAGTCTTTTTTTGAGAATCAAAAAGCCTCTCTCCTAAAAAGGATTGCTTTTGCAAGAGAGAGGCTTAAAGGGAATATATTATGGTTGTTGTGCTCCTTATAACTTGCCAACCAAGTCGATACTGGGCTTGAGGGTCTCTTGACCTTCGTTCCACTTAGCGGGACATACCTCGCCGGGGTGCGCAGCTACGAATTGAGCGGCCTTAACCTTTCTTACGAGTTCGTCTGCATTGCGGCCGATGCTGTTGTCTTGGATCTCGGCGAGCTTAATCTTGCCCTCGGGATCTACGAGGAACGTGCCGCGATAAGCCATTCCTTCCTCTTCAATGTAAACTCCGAAGCCGCGGCTCAAATCGCCCTTCGTGTCGGCCAACATCGGGTAGTTGATCTTGCGAATACGCTCTGAAGCGTCGTGCCAAGCTTTGTGTACGAAGTGGCTGTCGGTGCTTACGGAGAATACTTCGACACCCATTTTCTTCAACTCTTCATATTTGCTGGCGAGATCCTCAAGTTCCGTCGGGCAGATGAAGGTGAAATCGGCAGGATAGAAGAAGAAAACGGCCCATTTGCCTTTCAAGTCGTCGCTGGATACGGTTACGAACTCGTTGTTGTGGTATGCCTGAACTTTGAATTCGGGCATTTGTGCATTGATTATTGATTCCATTGTGATGTTGTTTTAATGTAATTGTATGTTGTGATTGTTGTGTTCCGAAAATTTCTTACTTGAGGCGTGCTTCAACGGCCTTCCAGTCGATGATATCCCAAAGTGATGCGATGTGATCCACACGGCGGTTTTGGAAATCAAGATAGTAAGCGTGCTCCCATACGTCGATGCCGACGAGCGGATTGAGTCCGGCGCGCAAAGGGTTGTCGCCGTTGGGTTCTTTCGTGATTACGAGTTTGCCTGCTTCGTCTTGCGAAAGCCAAGCCCAGCCGGAGCCGAAGAGTGTAGCGGCTGCCTGCGCGAATTGCTGCTTGAAGTCGTCGAAACTTCCGAAAGCCTCTTCGATAAGTTGAGCCAAGCGGCCTTCAGGACGATTGTCGGCCGATGCGGGCTTGAACTGCGTGAAGTAAAGCGTGTGGTTGAGCACCTGGCCTGCGTTGTTGTAGATCGGGCCCAAGGGCGCTTGCTTCACAATCTCTTCTACGGATTTTCCTTCCAAGTCAGAATCTTTCACAAGATTGGCCAAGGTGTTCACGTAGTTTTGCAAATGTTTTCCGTAATGGAAGTTCATCGTCTGCTCACTGATTACCGGCGCAAGCGCGTTGAATTCGTAGGGCAGTTTTGGCATTTCAATTTTCATAATCTTTCTCTTTTTAATTGTTATGTTTGCGGTTTTGAAATCGTAGAGTCGACTTTCGTTGCCGCTTTCTTTCTGTTTGATGATGCAAAGGTAGAGTAGTATGTTTTCTTTCGCAACAGAGAATTTCTATATCCCTATTGAAGAAATCTATAATTGGATATAAACATCCGAATATCAGTATGTTGAGCGAGAAAAACAAAAACGCTGCGGCTTGAAAATAAATGCGTGGCGCTTCAGATTTTAAGTTGATCTTTGCAGAAGCCGATCCGTAGAAAGCCGTCAAGACTACGCGCCGTTAAACTCAAACTTTGTATATTTGCAAACCATAATTTCTTACTATGACCCTGCAACAATTGGAGTATATTATCGCCCTTGCGCGTCACCGTCAGTTTGCCAAGGCCGCCGATGCGTGTGGCGTGACGCAGCCGACGCTCAGCGCGATGATACAAAAGCTCGAAGAAGAATTGGGCGCAAAGATTTTCGAGCGCCGCAAGCAACCCGTGACGCCCACACCTGTCGGTTTGATCATCTTAGAGCGGGCTGAGGAAATTCTGCAGCGTGCTCAGCGCCTCAAAGAAGCCGTCAACGAGGCGCAACATTCGCTCAAAGGCACTTTTAGCATTGGCATTCTGCCCACGATAGCGCCCTATTTGTTGCCAAGATTCTTGCCGCAGTTGATGCAAACCTACCCCGACACCGACGTGCGCTTTATTGAGATGAAGACGGCCGAGATTAAGCGCGCCTTGGATCAGAACGAGATCGACGCAGGTATTGTGGCCGAGCTCGAAGATATGGATCGCTTCAACGCACACACGCTTTTTTACGAACAATTCTTGGCCTACATCGCCGAAAGCGACCCTCTCGCCGCCAAGAGTTCGATTAAATCGGCAGATCTTAAAGACGAATATTTATGGCTCTTGGATGAAGGCCACTGTTTCCGCGATCAGCTGGTCAAATTCTGCCAACTTAAAGCCGCTTCCCACAGCAAAAAGGCCTACAACTTAGGAAGTATAGAAACCTTTATGCGACTTGTCGAGAAAGGAAAGGGCGTTACGTTCATCCCCGAGTTGGCTATGCTGCAATTAGATGAAAGTCGGCGCCCGCTGGTTCGTCCTTTCGCCATCCCCGTGCCGACGCGCAAAATCGTATTGTTGACCAACAAAGATTTTATTCGCACGGCGCTGCGCGATCTTATTATCGAAGAGGTCCGAAAAGTCGTGCCGCGCGATATGCTGACGCTCCACAGTACGCAGAAGGCTTTGTTCTGACCCGCCCCGACACATTATTATATATATAGGGCCGACCTACGCACGCCGCGGGTCGGCTTTTTCGTATCGCGCCCCCGCCCTCGGTCGCCGCGTTCCCGCCTTTGCGCGGCGGCAACCCGATTTCCATGGCGCGCAATCAGCATAGGCAGAAGTCGTTGTCGGAAAGATTCAGCCCGCCTTTTACTTATAAATCGTTGGGGTTTCGTAACTTTGCACTTTATCAATGCTAAGATTGGGTTATGACTGAGCACAAATTATTTATCCACAATACGCTGACGCGCAAGAAAGAAGAATTTAAGCCTTTACACCCCGGCCGCGTCGGGATGTACGTGTGTGGGCCGACGGTGTATGGCGATCCGCATCTGGGCCACGCTCGCCCGGCCATCACCTTTGACCTGCTGTTTCGCCTGTTAAAGAACGAAGGCTACAAGGTGCGCTACGTGCGCAACATAACTGACGTTGGCCACCTCGAGCACGATGCCGACGAAGGCGAGGACAAGATTGCCAAGAAGGCGAAGCTCGAACAGCTCGAGCCGATGGAGGTTGCGCAGCATTATAGTAACCGTTTTCACAAAGCAATGGACGATCTCAACGTCCTGCCGCCCAGTATTGAGCCGCAAGCTTCAGGTCACATTATCGAACAAGAAGCGCTCGTGCAAAAGATTTTGGATAACGGCTACGCATATGAGCGCAACGGGTCGATTTACTTCGATGTAGAAAAATACAACACCAAGTATCGCTACGGCATACTCTCGGGGCGCAACCTCGAAGATACCATTGACGCGAGCCGAACATTGGACGGTGTAGACGAAAAGCGCAATCAAGTAGACTTCGCCCTTTGGAAAAAAGCCCGTCCGGAGCATATTATGCGCTGGCCATCTCCTTGGGGCGACGGCTTTCCGGGCTGGCATTGCGAATGTACGGCTATGGGACGCAAGTACTTGGGCGATCATTTCGACATCCACGGCGGAGGTATGGACCTCGTCTTCCCACATCACGAATGCGAGATCGCGCAAGCCGTCGCGGCCGAAGGGGAACAAATGGTGCGCTACTGGATGCACAACAATATGATCACGATCAACGGCCAGAAGATGGGAAAAAGTCTCGGCAATTTCATTACGCTGGAGCAATTCTTTACGGGCGATCACCCGAAACTGGACCAGCCCTATTCGCCGATGACCATTCGTTTCTTTATTTTGCAAGCCCATTATCGCTCAACGGTCGACTTTTCCAACGAAGCGCTTCAGGCCAGCCGCAAGGGCCTTGATCGCCTGATGGAGGGCTTCGCCACTTTGGGGCGCTTAGCGGGTAACGACGGCGGCGAAATTACGGAAAGCTATGCCGAAGCTCTGTCGGAGCGCTGCTATGCGGCCTTAAACGACGACCTAAACTCGCCCATCGTGATCAGTCACCTTTTCGACGCCTGCCGACTGATCAACCAAGTGGCCTACAAGCAGACGACGATCACGCCCGACGGCTTGGAAGCTCTGAAGCGCGTCTTCAGTCTGTTTGCTTTCGACTTGTTAGGACTCAAGCCTGAGGCTGACGGCAACGCGCAGCGCGAGGAAAGTTTTGGCAAGGCCGTAGATCTCCTGCTCGACGTAAGGCAGCAGGCCAAGGCCGCCAAAGATTGGGCTACGAGCGACAAGATTCGCGACGACTTGGCTGCGCTTGGCTTCGCCGTAAAGGATACGAAGGACGGCGCAACGTGGAAATTGGAAAAATAAATTGAGGCACGCGCAGCCTCAGCGTTTGGTTGGCCGATGGTCGTAGTCTGTTTTCAGATTACGGCCATCGGTTTTTTTAGCCTTTCGGCAAGGGGGCGGCGATGCTCACCTTTGCGCGCGGCCGGCGGGGTTGACACGTGATCAAGGAAATAGGGATATTCGATGATGAACCATTGGTTTTTATGGGCCAAACATGGGGTTTTGCGCGCGCCTCCGGTGTGCTTTTTGCGTTCGCCGTCGCAATTAAAACCTTTTTCATCACGAGCGTACACCTTTTTTATCACGAGCGCAAGCCTTTTTTATCGTGAGCGCAAACCTTTTTTATCGTGATCAAAAAGGGTCGAAGTCGATGCTTTGTGCTGCAAATCGTTGAGCTGTAAGTTTTTATGCGCGCCCTATTGTGAGGCATTGCCTAACCCTTGAAAACGCCCTTGCCGAAGCGTTGATCGCGGATGGGCGTGCAGCGTGTAGCGGCTTGCCGGCAGCGATGGGCGGTAAATGGTCCGGCCACCGTTTTCCGACTATTATTTTCCGAAAGTGCGATGGCCGCATCATCGTTGGCCCACTGACAGGCTACAAAAAAGGCCTGCCGAAGCAGACCTTTGTAGAAATCAAGCACAAAGCAAACGGCGTGTGCCTATATATAGATGTGTGGGGCCACGATGCACCACCGGCGGCCTACGTATTGCGCCGCAAGGAGGTGAAAAGGCTTCCGCCGCGACGGCGTGTGCGCGCCGGGCGCTCTTCTTGGTGCGGGTGGAGCGTAGGATAGGCGATGCGCGTGTGGTAAATCGTCTTGAGGTTGTCGATCAATACGTCTTTCGCGTCGGAAATGTCGCGGAAGGTGATGGGGCATCGGAGGAAGGCGCCGTCGGCCACTTGCGTGTCGATGATGCGATTGACCAGTTCGGTCAAACTCTCCTTCGTGTATTCTTTTAAGCTGCGCGAACTAGCTTCTACGGCGTCGCACATCATCAGAATAGCTTGTTCTTTGGTCGTCGGATTAGGACCCGGGTAGGTGAAAAGCGCGTCGCGCGGCGTCTCGTCGGGGTGCTCGTTTTGCCATTGTATGTAGAAGTATTTCACTTTTCCACGCCCGTGGTGCGTGCGTATGAAGTTGCAGATGCTTTTCGGGAGATGGTGCTTCTCGGCCAAGCGGAGGCCTTCCGTGACGTGGCCGATGATGATCTGTGCGCTGCGCTCCTCTTTCGAAAATCCGTCTTTCGCTTCCAACGCATCGTGGGGGTTGACGCCGTTCTGATTCTCCGTGAAGAAGAGTGGGTTGAGCATCTTCCCAATGTCGTGATAGAGGGCGCCGGTTCGTACAAGCTGAGAGCTGGCTCCGATTTTCAGCGCCACTTCTGCGGCTAAGTTGGACACCTGCATAGAATGGTTGAGCGTACCTTGGGCCACCTTGGACATACGCCGAAGCAGGGGGTGGTTGATGTTGGTCAACTCAATGAGCGTTACGCTTGAGGTGAAGCGATATACGCGCTCGATGAGGTACATCAAGGGGTAGGCAAAAAGGAGCTGGATGCAGCTGAACGTGATGAAGAGATAGCGGTAGAGGCTTAGTTGGGAAAACGACAGGCCTTCGAGCATATCTTGCGCCAGCTGGGCAACCAAACCTACAATAAAGACTAAGCCGACGACGCGTATGATCTGGCTGCGCTGCGTCAGTTCGCGGATGCCGTAAATCGCGGTAAGGCCCATGTAGAGTTGGAGTAAGATGAACTCAAACGACATCTGCACACCGATAGCCGAGAGCAGGACGACGACGATCAGGGCCATCGTGGCCGTGCGCGAGTCGAGGAAGATGCGGATGAAGAAGGGAACAATGGCGTAGGGGATAATGTAGACCGCAGAGAGGGAGAAGCGGACGATGCTGTACGTCAGCAGCGGAAAAAGTACGAGCAGCGTGAAGAAAAAGAGCAAGGTGGAGGTCGACCGGATATAGTCGGGGCGGAACATTTTCAGATAAATGGGGAAGAAACCCAAGATGAGGAAGACCAAAAGCGCTTGCCCGCTGACTTGCTCCCAGAAGTCGGTGCGTATTTCGCTGCGCCGCTTGCTCTCTTTTGTGTACGAGTCGATCAATTGCTTTTGCCGCGCCGAGACAATCTCGCCGCGGTCGATGATGCGCTGGCCTTTGAGGACCATTCCGTTGGCCGCTGATATGCTGCTGATGAGATCTGCTTTCGCGCCGTCGGTTCGCTTGACGTCATAAAGCAGATTTTGCGTCAGATAGTTGTTGATATTGCAGCGCATAAGTATATCTCGGCGATAATTGATCGTATCGTTGTGCATAATATACTCGTAGGCGGTGCGCGTGGAGTAGATACCGGAGACGGGAACTGAGACTGCCTCTTTCCCGTTTACGATGCGGATGGCCGTGGAACCGTTGCGCATCAGCTCGCTCATACCCTCGGTCGATACGATTCCGGCTTCGTAGACTTTTGCGAGCATCTCGGCGACGTAGTGTGCGTAGTTGTCGGGCACTTTCTGGAACATGCCCTTTTTGTAGTCGCCCCTGAAGAGACGCACTTCGATCTGCGCCGTCTGCATGTTGACGCTGTAGAACGGCTGGAAAGTTTTCATCGCGCTATCTCGCTCCATGGCGATCGTAGCTTCGCTTTTGTAGACCGGAAAGTCGTAGTTGGCGATTAGCGGAAGGTGTTTCCAGGGCCGTCCTTCCTCATAATCGAAGGCGATTTTCTTTTGTCGTGGCATCAAAGCTACGAGTAAGACGATGCTTAATAGGTATGCGAGCGCTATATATACGGTTTTTTTCACGAGAATTCCTTTTTTGTTGTTGTATATGGGATTATTGAGCGTCAATATCTATGCAAATATACAACAAATTCAATGTTTTAACGCGTGAAGGCGGGGAGAAGTGATGCGGCGGTGCGTGATGCGTGTTTTTATGTTGGGGCTTGGGCGGAAGATGTTGGGGCTTGGGCGGCTGAAAATGCGATCGCCGCGCCGAAAGATGTGCTTTCGCGCGGCGATGTAAAGCTTTGTGGGGACTTTAACGCAGAATGACTTTCTTGCCGTTGCGTACGAAGACGCCGCGTTTGGGTTCTCCTTGCACGGGGCGGCCTTGCAGGTCGTAAAGTTTCGCATTGCGGCGGTCGGCCTTCACATTTTCGATGGCTGAAGTCTGCTTCTTGCCGGCGAAACGCACGTAGATCGGCGTGCCGCTTCCGCCTTGGCCGTCGTTGAGCCAAACTACGTCGACGTCGATGCTGGCACTGTCGCCTTGGATAAAGCTGTTGTCGCCGTTGATCTTAACCGTAGCTTCTACAGCTCCGCCCATAAAAGATACGTTCTTGGGCGCAGTCGTGGCAAACTTGATTTTGTCGCCTTCAGAATGGATACCCACTTGGTCAATCTCAATGTCGCCCAGTTCCATTCCGGCTGCGAAGGAAAAATTCTTGAGTGTGAAGCGCACAAGGTTTTCTCCGACGCGCTCAATGCTGACTGCCTGGTTCGGCAGTCCTGCTGTTGACTCGTCAATGGGCGCGCCCAGAGAAATAAAGAGCGATCCGCTATACGTGCCCTCAGCTTTGGGCGTCAAATCTTCTGCTTTAATCGTCGCAAAGATGCCAACTAAGAGTAGCAGGCTAAGTAATGTTCTTCTCATAATTCTATTTTGTCGTTGATTGTTTTTGTTTCGTATGCGGTCGGTCGGCTTTTAGAATTGATAGGCAAAGCCCAGGTTGCCGTAGATGGGATAGAGCGGGAAGGTAATGCTTTCAAAATCTGTCGGGAACAAGCCATTGAGATTCCAATCCAAGTTTGCCGTCACGCTAAGATGCTTATAGGCGCGAAAAGTCCCGCCAATCTGCCAGCCCCACGCGAATTTGCGCAGCTTGCGTCCGAAATCGTACGTCGCGTGTGAGACATAGGCCTTCTCGCCCGTAGGATTGTGGTGCCGGATATAGCCATCGTAGGCTTCGCCATTGAAATTGCCTTCGAGCAGCAGGCTAAAATACGGCCCCGTATTGAGTATCCACCGCGGCGATACGTCATAAGTCAAGGTAATCGGGATCGTGAGATACGTAGCCTTGTATTTCGTCATCACATGTCCGGTCCAGGCGCCCTCCATATAGCCTCCGTCGTCGGCCGTCATTTCCATGTGATAGTTCTTCACGTTGGCGCGCGTCTTCATCCCTTTGTTCTCCAAGCGCAGTGCGATATTGAGTCCGAAGGGCGATTGTGCGAAGCGCTTATGTACCATTCCGTAAATCGAAAGATTGAGCAGCGGGTTATACCCCTCGATTTCGCGAATCGACCGCGGCATCGGGAGCGGCGCAGCTCCGCCCAGTGCGGCGCTTGCACCGATAGAAATGTGCCAACCTTTGAGTGCGGCGCGAATCAGGTTGTGATCCGTGTCTCGCGGATAGCGTTTCGATTGCGTCGGTGCGCTTATCTCGAGCGTATCTACCGTTTGGGCTGAAAGAGAGCCGAAGACCGTTGCCGCAAAGAGGGTGCAGAGGATAGAGCGTCTTTTCATTGCTTCCACGTAATCTTAATATTGTCGAGGTAAAGTGTGGATCCGACGGCGCCTTCAAAGAATGCGCCCTGCCGGCTCGAAGTCATAACCACGGCTATTGCATATCCATTGCGGCGCATACGGCCGGCGTCGAACGACTTCCCTGTTTGATAACGGAAAGGCGTGCTAAAATGCGTCCATTGTTCGGGTTCGCCGGGGTTATCGAGCCTTGCGATGGAGACGATGCGCGGATTGCTCAGCACGTCGTCGCCCTGCAGCGGCACGAAGTGGGTCGGATCGACCTCGTAGAGTACGGCATAAATGTCGCACGTATCTTTACGGCCCGCCAATACTTGGCCGTTTTTGTCAGTCATCGTATTTCCCGCCTTATACTTATAATATCCGCTGAGCGAAAGTGGCTCGCTCTTGACCAATTGGAGGCCAAAGCGCGTGGCTTTGAGCGGATAGAGCATCGCTTGAGCTACCTTAAACTCGCCGATAAACAAGTTGCCGGCCGCTATGGGCATCTTCACGCGGCTGCCAAACGAACCCGTACTCTTGGTTTCCAACTTGGCGCAGCGGCCCTTCACCCCGCCGTCAATGAAAGTGGTCGGATAATCTTCCGGCGTGTGGGCCATACCCGTCAGCGCAAAGCCTCCGTTGCCGCTGGCCCAGATATTGGCGTTCAGGCTTCCATCCGTTTGCGTTTGATACAGGATTTGATATTGCGAACGTTCATCGTAGCCAAAATGCTCAAAGTCTGTGCTGTCGATGGGTTGCGGATCTTCAAAGCTCACTTTATATTCCTTCTCCCAAGCGCCGTCTTCAGAGACCACGACGTAAGTTTGAGGTGCAGTGAAGTCATGATATTCCGTGGCGTCAAAGGGGCGTTTGCCCGCAGCGTCCTTATAAAAGAGTCGGGCGCGCGGCGTGATGTAGAAAGCCGGATTCAGGTGTGTGCGGTCGGCATTTTTACGCACCAAGAACGTAACGCTGTTGTTGCGAATCAGCGGATTGCCCGTAATAAATCCCGCGGGCTGCGCGGCCAACCAAATACTGTCTACACCAACTATGTCGCATTCGGCATTAGCTGCCTCTTCGCGAATGCAAGAGGTAGAAACGAAGGCTGCAAGCAGCAAACATAAAGCGAAGGAAATGCGAATTTTCATAAATTATATCATCATTCAAGTTGCAAAAGTAAGGCAAACCGCTTGATAGGCAAAGGTTTTTCATTCTTTTTACGCATTTCCGGAAGACATTGACGGCTTATGTCGAGGCCTGCATATTGCGGGCAAATGAGCCGGTCTTGATGGCGTATGCGGAGGACTTGATGTCTTTCTGTCTCCGGCTTAAATACAACGGGCGAAGCGTGGGCGGCTTATGTTTTTTATCACGATGACAAAGGTTTGTGCTCGTGATAAAAAGTGCTTACGCTCACGATAAAAAAGGTTTGCGCTCGTGATGAAAAACCCAAGAAGTTGGTCCGAGGTCTAATTTTGTATGATGTTTTAGGATTGGTAATCAGTGAATCAGTTATTAAAAATTAGCCGGAATCGTTTTTGAATAAGTCGGCCGGATCGCGCGATCAATGCCTGTGCGAGGGGTGTGAATCGTTGGCCTGAAAATGAGCGTGCGCCGCTAAAAGAAGTGGCTCGTTGGCACGAAAAAAGCCGACGCACGGAAAACTCGCGTGCGTCGGTCGCAATGTGATTTCAGCGCGTCGGCAGACTTTATTGCGTTGTCCTTCGCCGCCGAACCGGTACGTTTACAGCGGGAAGAAGAAGGGGATGACCAAGAGGGAGACGATCATCATAATCACTTGGAGCGGGACGCCTACACGCATATAGTCGGCGAAGGTATATCGGCCGGCCGTCATCACCATGGCGTTGGGCGGCGTGCAGATCGGTGTGGCAAAGACCGCACTTGCGGCCACGGCAGCCGTCATCATAAAGGCGTGGGGGTCTACGCCCAGTTTTGCGGCTGCTTCCCAAGCGATCGGGGCTACCAGGATAGCCGTAGCCGAATTGCTTAAAAAAGTTGAGAGCAGCGAAGTGACGAGATAGATGCCCGCCAATACGCCGTAAGGACCGAAAGATTGGAGGCCGCTGACGATAGAATCGGCTATGATCTTTGAAAGTCCCGTCTCGCTCAGTGCTACAGACATACTCATCATCGCCGCAATGAGCACGATGCTCTCCCAACCTATGGCTCGATAGGCGGCATCGGCTGATCGGATGCAGCGCGTCAAGACAATGAGGACGCCGGCGGTAATGACGGACGTGACGGGCGCTACGCCGATCTGATCTGCAAAGACCATCGCAATAATCATCAAGATCATAATGATGCTGGCCAAGGGGGCTTTGTGGGTGAGCGGCTCATTTTCGGCTATATCTTGAGGGCGGCCGATCGTAACCCATTCGCGACGCTTTCGAGAAAGCCCTTCTATGCCGTGCCAATCACCATGAACGAGGAGCATATCGCCCGTTTTTAATGTCACATCTTGGATTTCGTCGTATTCATATTCGTCTCCGCGTTTAATGGCTACGACATTGACGCCGAAATTCTTTCGAAAGTTCATTCCTCTCAGCGTTTGGCCGATGAAATGCGACTCAGGCAGGAGCAGCATTTCAGCCATTCCCAGTTCGTAGAAGTCTAATTGGCTGTTCTCTTCTGTAGCTTTGTCGTGGCAAATGGTGAGTGCGCAATGCTTTGCAAAGGCCTCGATGCTCTCAGGCTTGCCCACGGCGTAAAGCGTATCGCCGAGGCGGAAGATCGTATCGGGCAAGACGCCCTCTTGCAAGTGCGCGTTGAAAAAAGCCGACCTTCTGGCGCGCCTTATTTCAAGCAAACGAACGTCGTAACGCTGGTGAATCTCGAGTTCGCCAACGGAATGGCCCACCAGATGGCTCTCTCCTTTAATCTGTAAGCGATATATTTTGTTGTCGATCGAATATTCGTGGAGCAATTCGTTGAGCGACTTGTCGTCGTTCGCATCATCTTCGCTTTTACCCTTTGACGAAAGCAATAATCTGCAGAGCGGGTAGAGGCAAATCAGGCCTACGAGGAGCAGGACAAGGCCAATCGGCGTAAATTCGAAGAAGCCGAAACCCGGGCGCCCATTGTCGCGGAGGTAACCATCGACAATCAAGTTGGGCGGTGTGCCTATCAGTGTTAAAACGCCGCCCATACTCGAAGCGAAAGCCAAAGGCATCATCAAGCGGGAGGGATTTACGCCTGCCGTTTTGGCCATGGCGAGGACGATAGGTAGGAGCATGGCGACGGTACCCGTATTGCTGACGAAGGCCGCTACGACTGCGGTGACGGACATCACGACAAAAAAGAGGTTTTTCTCGTTGGTTCCGGCCAAGCGCAGGAAGCGTCCGGCAATATATTTTGCCAATCCGGTCTGGAAAATAGCACCTCCGACGACGAAAAGAAAGACCATAATGATGACGGCCGTGTTGGCGAAGCCGCTGAGTGCGGCCTTGGGTGTCACAATCCCACACAGCATGAGCGCAGCCATACAGCCGAGGGCGACAATGTCGGACCTGATTTTACCAATTAAGAAGAAAATGATCGTAACTAAAAAGATGAGGATGGTCAAGGCTTGGTGGAGCGTCTGCGTATCGCTCCATAGCAGCATCCAAAGGGAGACAATGGCGTCCATAGTCGGGGTGTTTTTTTACGTTATACCAATTTAAGGAGATTTATTGGCGGCTAATATACGAAAAGAATGCATAAGAGGGGAAGAAAGAAAAGTGATTTCGCCTTTTTCTCGCGTTTTTGTTAGTTTTTGTTGCGTTTTTGCGCGTTTTTGGCTGTTTTGTGTTGCGACTTTTTGAGTTGTGCGATATTTTTCTTCAACTTGAACGGCGGAGAAAGTGAGACATTTGTGCCCTTACTCGCGCTCCGAATTGACAGACGCTTGGCGGCGCGGCTTTTTCTCACTACCTTTGTCCACACATTATTATATATAGGGACGCGAGTCTCTGGGGCTTTTTATTTTGAAAATAATTCTTGTAAACACAGCTGAAAACATGGGCGGCGCAGCTATTGCTACGAAGCGCCTGATGCAGGCTTTGCGCAACGACGGACTGGACGCGACGATGCTCGTGCGCGACAAAACGTCGACCGATCCGCACGTCGTGGCGCTGCCGGGCAGATTTCAGCAGCGTTTTAACTTCCTTGCGGAGCGCGCCGGCGTATGGGCGGCCAACGGCTTCAGGCGGCGGAATCTTTTTGTCGTGGATACGGCCGCTTTTGGTACGAACATTTTGCGTCAAACGTTGGTGCAAGAGGCTGATGTCGTACACCTCAATTGGGTGAATCAAGGAATGATGAGCCTTCGATCCATTGCTCAACTGCTGCAGGCGGGGAAGAAAGTGGTCTGGACGCTACATGATATGTGGCCGCTCACAGGTATTTGCCACCACGCCGAAGATTGCCGCGGCTGGCTGGCTTCTTGCGGGAACTGTCCTAAGCTTTTGCGACCTGCGGCGCAGGACTTATCGCGGCAAACGTTTGAGAAAAAAATGCTTACTTACGGTGCGGCGCGCTTGAAGATTGTGGCTTGCAGCAATTGGCTTGCTGATCTGGCTCGCCAAGCGCCCCTGTTGCACGCTTCGGAAGTGTTTAGCATTCCCAACGCCATAGATACGCAATTTTTCTCACCCGGAAGCAAGGCGGAGGCGCGGGCTGCGCTCGGCCTTCCGCCGGATAAGCGGCTGATTCTCTTTGTGGCTTATCGCGTGACGGATGAAAAGAAAGGCATTCAATACTTGATTGAAGCTGCAAACCGTTTGATGGCGGCGCAGCCTGAGAGAAAAGCCGACTGGGGCGTCGTCTTGGCGGGCCGCGAAGCCGCGATAGCGGCGGAGCGCTTTCCTTGTTCGGTTTATCCGCAGGCCTATGTTTCGCAAGCAGAACAGATGCGACTCTTATACAGAGCGGCCGACGTGCTGGCAATGCCCACTTTGATGGATAATTTGCCCAACACGATTGCTGAAGGGATGGCTTGCGGCCTGCCTTGCGTGGGCTTCCGCGTCGGAGGTTTGCCGCAGATGGTAGACGATGACCTCAACGGCTATTTAGTGCCCTTGGCTGACGCCGAAGCCTTGGCGCGCCGACTCTTTGAGGTCTTAACGACGAGCAGTTATCCCCAACTTTCGCTCAATGCGCGCCGCAAGGCGGAAACCAACTATGGAGCAACGCGCGTGGCAGCGCGTTACCGCGCTATTTACGAAACATCTTAAACCAGCTATATATGTATGCTGCTGTCGTTGAGCTGCATACTGTCCGACTATGGCACGTCAACCTTTGAAAATAACTGTGGCCACCGTGGCCTACAATGCAGGCGCTCTCATCGGGCGCACAATTAACAGCGTCGAGGAGCAAGATTATCCTTACGTAGAGCACTTGATCATCGACGGAAATTCGACCGACGACACGCTGAATCGCATACATCATTATATGGAGCGCAACAGTACGGCGTCAATCAAGCACGAAATAAATTGCCTGAGCGAACCTGACAAAGGCATCTACGATGCTATGAACAAAGCCTTGGGCTTAACGACCGGTCGCTATGTGATTTTTCTTAATGCCGGCGATTGTTTTTACGCGACTGATACGCTTTCACGCATCGTTCGCGCCATTTCGCAAGAGGAGGCTCAGCCGGCCGTGGTCTATGGTGATACTCACTTGGTCGATGGCTTTGGCAATTTTTTGCGGCGTCGGCGTCTGACACCGCCGGAGCGTTTATCGTGGCGCGACTTTAAGGAGGGAATGCTCGTTTGTCACCAAGCTTTTTTTGCGCGCACTGATTTGGCACGCGAATGTTTGTATGATACGAACTACCGATTCTCGGCTGATTACGATTGGACTTTGCGTATTATGCAGGAAGCCGAACGCCGCAGCTTGAAACTCTTGAATGCGCACCTCGTCGTGGCCAATTATTTGAGTGAAGGGACTACTACGCGCAATCATCGCCGCAGTTTGATGGAACGCTTACGCATAATGACAGCCCATTTCGGTTGGGCTACAGCGCTGAAGCAGCATTTATGGTTTGTTTGTCGAGCGTTTTTGAAGAAATGACAAAAGATAGCTTTTCACCCGAAAAGCTTTACAAACGTGCAGCATCCCGTTGTGCGCAGCGAGAATACTGTCGCTCCGAATGGGCGCGCAAGTTTATCGAAGGCGGACTGACACACGCTGAAGCAGAAACCTTACTCAATCGGCTCGAAGCGGAAGGCTACATCGACGAAGCGCGTTATGCGCGAGCTTTTGTTCACGACAAAACGCTCTACGACCGCTGGGGGCGCTTCAAGACGCGACAGGCATTGGCGCTGAAAGGCGTCGGGAGTGAGCAGATCGAAGCGGCGCTCGCGGAGATTGACGAAGAGGCCTATTACGACACACTGAAAAGTCTTTTGCAAGCAAAGATGAAAAGCGTCAAAGCGGATTCAGCGTATGAATTGCAGCAAAAGCTCATCCGCTACGCAGCCGGCCGCGGTTTTGAGCAGGATTTGATTTTTAAGGTCTTGGAAACGGAAATATTGCAAAGCGGATATTGCATATAAGTTTCTATATCCTGCAAAAAATCTTAATATTGAAAGAAAATAGGTCTGATTACTTGCATTCTGAATCCAAAGCTTGTATCTTTGCATCGTGTTTTTCATAGTATTAGATTTAAGGTTAACAAGGTTGGGATACAGAGGTATCCCTTTTTTTATGCCTTTTTATCAAGTTGAACTATTTACCTAAATTCGATTGAAGTAAGGTTTTACTTTCGATTGACAAAAGTGCACACTTCTACCTTTCTACTTTTGTTTTAGGTTGAAAAGGAATTGTTTTACGAAAATAAGTCTTACAATAAAGTCATTTTATGAGGATTGTCTTGTTGTAATTTGATTGATAGTCAAAAGATAACTATACGGATGAGATTTCCCTTTTGCGGCTTTGTTGAAACGGACTTAAGGTAAAGATAGACACAGCTTATCTTAATACATGAGAATAGGCTGATAAGCTTAGTTTGAGCTTAGCTTTCAAAGTATGGACAGGCAGATATTTAGTGTCTCAACGCGTAGAAACGATCGTTTCTACGCGTTGAGACGCCATTTGACGATAATGCAAACGACCGCTGCTTCGTGAAAAGCAGCGGTCGAATAAGTGTAGTGTACCTTATGTTATATATTGTGTAGCCCGTAGGGCACCTATAGCAACTTTACCTTTTATAAAAAAATAGTCATTTACGAGTGAGCTTAAAAGGTTGACCATTGCACATGTGCATTGATGCGGTCACTATAACCGGTGTGAACCTCATCTTTGCACACATACATATTATAAGCCTGCTGCATAGGAATATTCCCAGTCTTTCTCGGCGTAGAAGCCCAGAAGTAACCTCTTATTCCTACAAAGGCCAACTTCCCTTCTCTGAAATAGCCTAAAGTAGGCAGGAAGATATACTTACTTTCAACGGCTGGTTTACCGCTTTTTATTTGTGTATTGCTATAAACAAACTTGACAAAATCGGTTTGCAGATTGTTTACGAAGTCTGTTCCATCGGGAGCATGAGACTTGAGCTTGTTGCTTCCTCCGTTTTCTGCTGCTATCACGTTCAATTTCTTCAGCCACATACCACCGGCATACAAGTGTTTCATAACAGACCAAAGTGATGGATCCCAGTGGGGGTCTCCCTTTTCTGCTATCCATCGAAGTTCGTTTGCATTAGGACAATCCTTTGCGGAGCGAGTGGCGTGTGCGGGGAATTCAATGTTATTAAACCAACGAGGATCACCCTGAGCAGTTGGGAAATTCGTTCCAAGATTATCGTTGAGAATTGGTTTCTCATTTTCATGTCCCTTCCAGTAATGATTTCCGACCGGAGCGTCCCACATATAATAGATGTCGTCGCCATAATGCTGTATAGCGAGGTCAGTTTGTACCTTTTTGTTCTTTCCTTCTTTCAAGCTCAATGCAGCATATTCTTTTTTAACCGTGCCGCGCACTTTCGTAGCCTGATCATACAATGTATATTCTACAGTAAAACCTGTATAATCTCCAGGAGCCAGCACCATAATAGCAGCATTCTTCGAAGCTGTGGGTGATTTCGGAATTGTAAAGCCATTATCTCCGCCTCCATTGAGTGTAAGTGTGATACTCTTATTGCTCGTATTAGCAGTCGGACGACTTGAAAGGACAATACCTTGATCGTTGAAATCAAACGTTCCGCAAAGAGCTTCATTAGCCGACACCTTGATTTGCGTCACTTTGACGTCTTCAGCAAACTCATGGTGATAATAAGGCATAAAGGTAAGATAAGCAGCCTTATGCTCAAGTCTGAAAGTATATTTTCCATCTAGGCCTCTTTTAGCTATTGCTGTTCCGCAGTCGCCATCAGTTCCAAGATGTTCGCCAATGCTGGGGGCTTTCTGCGACTGGGTAGCCTTTATGGTGATTTTATCTCCCACAGGGTTGTCCTGTCCTGTGTAACGCACGGGATATTCGGATTTGTTGTAAATTCCTGGGAAGTAGAAATTTGCATTGGGCTTCTTATTGCCGCTGCCGCCGGAAAACTGGCCGTTGATATCATCTTTCGTACTTTGTATCAAATCAGGGTTTGCGTTGACATTATGCACCCATAATTTGTCTCCTTTTTTCCAGTAGAATCTGATGGCTGAGCCATTATAATTTCCGGTAGTACGAGTATCTATAGGATCATAAATAAATGCTGTCAAGTCGCCTTTTTCCTGCGGGTTGGTAGCATCTTTTCCGCCATTAGTCGTTTCGTCGCTGGAGCAACCGGCGGCTAAGAACAACAAGGCGACGGGGAATAGTTTTAAACGTCTCATTTTTACGTTTCTTTTTAATTGTTTTATACTTATAATAATTTCTGACTGCTATTTTTTCTCTCTTCGGGGTGACAGACTCTCCAATTTACTCTCTATCAAAATAAGCAATCGCGCGCGTAAAATACTATAGAAAAAGCGCTAAAAACCACGGAGAGTACTCTGCTTTCCAAAAATGATTTCAGCCTTCGCTATAGCCTTACTTGTCGATTTATTAATGACAAAGATAGGACAATATTTTTAATATGCAACAGTTGCATTTCGCCCCGACAACTACGATTCCCCGTTTTGGAGTAATGAGTTGTCGGGACCTGAAGTTTTTGTATTGTTCCGAAGATTGTGAAGCCAAAGGAGCATAACAAAAAATGGGAATCACATAAAAGTATGAATCAACCGATTAGGCACATTGTGTGGAAATTATACGACTTGTTCCGATATATTCAGGCGCTAACATCGTTACGTCGAATTAAGTTGATTATCATTTGGTCGGGACAAACTATCGTTTGCTGGGGTCAAACTAACGTTTGGTGCGGCCAAACTATTGTTTGGTGAGGCCAAACGGTCCTGAGGTGTCCTTAGGTCCTGCTTTTATCTTATCTTCCAGTTGTTCTTTTGAGAAAGAAAGGATCTATTTTATTAACCATAACTCTGATTTACAAGCTTTCAGAGTCGGGAAGCAGGCGCCGGCGCAATTCTTTCAACCCCTCGGAGGCCGGTAGACGCAAGACGGTGATTGCGCGGTTGGAGGGGACGTGCACTTCGGCAGGGTCGATCAAGAAAATTTTGGCTCCGTCGGGCACATGGCGCACTAATCCGGCTGCGGGATAAACATTTAAGGATGAGCCGATGATGACAAATATGTCGGCTTTGGCCACTTCTTTGGCCGCTTGTTCAAGGTTGGGCACGGCTTCGCCAAACCATACGATCCACGGGCGGAGCAAAGAGCCGTCGGCAGCCAACTCTCCGGGATGTATCTCCACGCGTTCGGGAGTGAGCGTCTGCCATAAGCGTGGATTGTCAGGATCGCGCGAACTGCATGCTTTCATGAGTTCGCCGTGGAGGTGAATAACGTGCGAACTACCCGCTCGTTCGTGCAGATCGTCCACATTTTGTGTCACGATGGTCACATCAAATTGATTTTCCAGGGCAACCAGCCCGCGGTGGCCCTCATTGGGGCGTGCATTAACCAGCAGGCGGCGCAGGTGGTTGTAAAAGTTTGTCACCAAAGTGGGATCTGCCCGCCAGCCCTCGGGGGTAGCGACCTGCTCCACGGGATATCGCTCCCAAAGACCGTCGGAGTCGCGAAAAGTACTGAAGCCACTTTCGGCGCTCATACCGGCTCCTGAGAGAATAACCAATTTCTGTCTCATACTTGCTTAATTTTATAGGCTACTGCGCAAAGGTAGCGAAAAAAGTTGTACATTTGCCCGATAAAATGTAAGATAGCAATAGAGAAAATGGACAAACTCAGTTATGCATTGGGCGTAGTCATCGCCAATAATCTTAAGGGCTTGGGCGTGAACAGCCTCGCAACGGCCGATTTCAGCAAAGCCATCGACGATATTTTGAAAGGAGAACAGCCGGAAATCGGCGAAACGGAAGCGCAAATGCTCGTGCAGCAGTTTATGGAACAGCAGGAGGCTGAGCGCGGTAAGTTTATGCGCGAAGCCGGAGAGCGCTACTTGGCTGACAATGCGAAGCGCGAGGGCGTCACCGTGCTCCCCAGCGGCCTGCAATACGAGGTTTTGCGCAGCGCTATCGGACGTAAGCCGACGGCAACGGATACGGTGGAGTGTCATTACGAGGGCCGCTTGATCGACGGTACGGTGTTCGATTCTTCTTATAAACGCGGGCAGACGGCTACTTTCGGTTTGAATCAAGTGATCAAGGGTTGGACGGAAGGCGTGCAGCTTATGGCTGAAGGAGCTAAGTATCGACTCTTCATTCCTTATAACCTGGCTTACGGCACGCACGGTGCAGGGCAGCAGATTCCGCCTTATGCCGCGCTGGTCTTCGATATCGAATTGATCAAGGTTAAATAAAGTTCGCTACAATGAAGCGCTTATTCTTATTACCGTTGCTTGGCGGCATCTTTCTCGCATCTTGCCATAAAAGTGCGCCGAGGGCTGAGATGAAAACCGATGTGGATACGCTCAGTTATGAGATCGGTATGGCCAATACACAAGGCATTGAGGCTTATTTCCGGCAGATGGGCATTGATTCTCAATATGTCGACGACTTTATCCGCGGCCTGAAAGACGGCTCGCTGGCCGGCGACGATAAGAAACAAATGGCTTACTATGCCGGCGTGCAAGCCGGATTGCAGATAAAGACGCAGATGTTTCCGACGATCGAGCGTCAGGTTTTCGGCAGCGACACGACGCGTATGCTCAGTTTGAAAAACTTCCTCGCAGGCTTCTCCGCCGGATTGCATAAGAAGTCGGCCTTTAAAGTAAATGGGCAGGAGCTTACGCCAACATTGGCCGGACAGGACGCCGATAAGCGCGTAAAACTGATGGCTTCAAAGGCTTTGGAGACGCAATACGGTCCGCAGAAGAAAGCGGCCGATGCTTACTTGAAGCAATTGGCGAGCCGGAAAGACATAAAACGACTCCCGGGCGGCGTTTTCTATCGCGTGATCAAGGCCGGTGGGGGCGCAATTCCTTCAGATACGTCCATTGTCGAAGTAGAATACGAAGGGCGGCTCGTTGACGGCAAGGTTTTCGACTCCTCCATAGAGCGGCAGCCGGGCAAGCCGGTTAAAATGAGCGTCGGCACGGCCATAGAAGGCTGGAAAATAGCTTTGACGCATATGCCTGTGGGCAGCGTTTGGGAAGTTTACGTCCCTTACGATAAAGCTTACGGCGGGCAGGGCACAGGACCAATTCCGCCTTTTGCCAACGTCATATTTAAGATTCAGCTCGACGGAATTGATCGCGCGGCAGGCGGTGCGGGTAGCTAATGCGCCCGACTTCCTGTGGTCCGGCAAAGTCCTGATCGGCAGAACGCTGACTCCAATATTTTACAAATACATCGCACGAACAAATATCTTTAATCTATCCGGCACGCCTTGAGCACGGCGCAGCAAACAACGCGATTAAAACCGCGCCGGGCGAGGCCGATAATTTCAACACACAATATGAAATTCAAAGTTCTTTCCATGTTGTTGCTCACAGCCTTGATGGGCGTGAGTTGCTCCAAACACACAGCGTCGCTAAAGACAGACGTGGATTCGCTAAGCTATGCCCTCGGAATGGCCACTGCGCCCGATTCCGCGCAGCTTGCGATGGCATTTCCTGACAGCACCATCAAGATTGACAACAAAAAGCTTCTTGATGGTATGGAAGAAGGTCTTAAAATGGCCAAAGATACGACTAAGCAAGCAAATTTCTTTGGCTTGCAGGCGGGTATGATGATGACGCAACAAACTTTCCCGACCATAGAACAGCAACTCTTTGGTGAGAAAACAGACAAGAAAGTCAATGTTGACAAGTTTATTGAAGGCTTTAAGGACGGACAAAAGAAGGCGGACGCCGAAATAGAAAAGGCTTTCAAAACACTCAATGAGAAAATGACGAAGCTAATGCAGTCAAAAGACAGCATTAAGATGAAGGATGACGAGTTTGAGAAGCTGGCTTACGATATGGGCTTCACGGCTGTATCCGGCGCGAAGCAGATGATGCAAAGCTCCGGCGTAGCAGCGAAGAACTTGGACAAGTTTTTCGAAGGTATGAAGGACGGTTTGAAGTCGCGCGGTAACAGCAAAAAACTTTCTGAGTCGCTCGGCTTGATGATGGGCTTGCAGATTGCCAACAACCTCTTCCCCGGCGTGGAGCAGCAGATCTATGCTTCCGACAGCACGAAGAAGATTAGTACCGCCAACTATCTGGCCGGCGTTTACGATGCGCTCAATCACAAGAGTTCAATGCAATATAAGGGCAAACCTTTGACGCGCGAAACGGCCAACGAGTACATCCAAGAGCGCATCAATGCCGCAGCTGAGGTTGAGATGGCTAAGCAATACGGCGCTGACAAGCAAAAAAACGAAACCTATATGGCTAATAAAGCCAAAGAAGCCGGTATCCAAAAATTGCCGGAAGGCGTTCTTTACAAAGAAATTACGAAAGGCAGCGGCCCAATCGCCAAAGAAAACCAGACCGTGGAGGTACAATATGAAGGCCGCCTCATTAACGACACCATCTTCGACAAGTCAGAGAAGCCCGTGACCTTCCCTGTCAACGCCGTCGTTAAAGGTTGGCAAGTCGTGCTTACGCATATGCCGGCCGGAAGCGAGTGGGAGGTTTACATTCCTTGGAAAGTGGGTTACGGCGCACGTGGTGCCGGCCAGAACATTCCGCCTTTCTCCACGCTGATCTTCAAGATGAAACTCATCTCAGTGAAATAATAAATCACGACGATTGTTCTTATGAAACTCAGATTTCTTTTTGTCATCGCGCTGGCAGCTTGCGTTTGCAGCGCGACGGCACAGAAGCGCAAGAAAGCGCCGAAGAAGGCCACGCCGGTTGCCGAGGTGGTCGAGCAGATCAAGCCCGTCAGTCCCGAAGACTTTAGTTATGCGATGGGCGTAGCGCAAGGCGCTTCTCTGCGCCAATATTTGCTCACTCGCGAAGGCGTAGATTCAGCTTATCTCGGTGAAGCAATCAGAATGATGCAAAGCGATATTCCCAAACAACGGGCGCAAATTATCTTAGCTCAAGCTGCCGGCTTGAAAATAGCGCAAATGAATGACGAACGCGTCATTTCAGAGGTCAACAAGGCTGCAACGGGTAAGGCTGACACCACATATATGAGCAAGGAAGCCTTTGTGCGCGGCCTTGCAGATGTGGTTCTTGAGCGCCCACACGCTTTGCGCGAAGATAGCGCACAAGCTATCGTCGAGCGTCAGTTTAACTTTTACAAGAACAAGTACAAACTCGAAAATCAAGCTTTCCTAACGGCGAACAAGCGCAAGAAAGGCGTCATCGCCCTGCCTTCAGGTTTGCAATATCGCATCTTGAAAGCCGGTAAGGGCGCTTTGGCTACCGATTCAACGCTCGTTGAGGTAAACTACGAAGGTCGTCTGACGGACGGCACCATCTTTGATTCCTCCTACAAGCGCGGACAGACCGCCAAGTTTAAGCCGAATCAAGTGATCAAAGGCTGGACGGAAGCGCTCAAGCTTATGCCTGAGGGCAGCACGTGGGAGCTTTACCTTCCCTACGATTTGGCTTACGGTAAGAAAGGTACGGGAAGCATTCCGCCATATTCCACTTTGATTTTCAAAGTTGAGATTGTTAAAGTCGGCGCAACTGAATAGCCGTTAACTACAAACATTTATTGAGGCCGCGCGACCCATTTTGCGGCCTGCTTATATAAATCGGGGCGACAGGAACACCTGCCGCCCCGATTTTTTGTTTGGAAAAGCGAGGATGGGGTTTGACAAAAAAACGCAGCAAAGCCTATTTTTTTTAGCGTCTGCGGCCAAGGATTTTGTTTGCGCTCGTGAGGGTAAACCTTTTTCATCACGAGCGTAAGCTGTTTTTATCGTGAGCGTAAAGGTGTGTTATCGTGATAAAAAAGGTCGGGCGTGGGGTGGGGGTGTTTGTAAGTTGATGATTATGTGAGGGAAATATGGGTTTTCAGCGTTTATAGTTTGCCGTTATCCGTTGCGTTTGGATGAGCGGATGTTTTTGAAAGACCAACCCTGAGGGGTTGTCAATGTTGGGGCGCGTTAGACAGGGTTAAAGCGCTGCACGCTTTAACCCTGCCCTGCCAAAAGACTAACCCCGATGGGGTTATTTGCGGCGGGAAGCGTTAGTGGGCGGAATTGCGTGGCGTGTGGGGCGAATTTGTTGGGCCTATTTGCGGCGTTGGTTGTGGAGATCGGGAAATTCGTGTCGGCGTTCGGGGTTCATTTGGTGCAAGATGTGAGGATTGATGGGGTTATTTGCGGCGGGAAGCGTTAGTGGGCGGAATTGCGTGGCGTGTGGGGCGAATTTGTTGGGCCTATTTGCGGCGTTGGTTGTGGAGATTGGGAAATTCGTGTCGGCGTTCGGGGTTCATTTGGTGCAAGATGTGAGGATTGATGGGGTTATTTGCGGCAGAAGGCGTTGGTGGAGGGATTGTGCGAAATATGGGTTGAGTGTATTGGGATTAGATTAAGCGGGGAAGCATTGGTAGTTTGACTTAGGCAGAAGCGGTGCAAGTTCTATTGAGGAATTTGTGTTGTGAAGCGTATCGCATTTAAGCTAATCCATAAAGAAACCAATCGACAATTGCATATATACAATAATGGGACGTGCATAATTCGACCCCGATGCAATAAATAGCGACCACAACCCCTTAGGGTTGGTCTTTTGGCAGGCCAGGGTTAAGGCACGGCGTGGCTTAACCCTGGATAAGCAAGCATACATCGTGTTCAACCCCATAGGGTTGGTCTTTTATCGTGGCAGGGTTGAGCAGCGGAGCGGCAACTTAGTCACTAACGACGCAAGTCGTTGATCTTGTCGATTGTTATTTGGAGGGTGTCCGTTGCGTTTGGACGAGTGGATGTTTTTGAAAGACCAACCCTAAGGGGTTGTCAATGTTGGGGCGCGTTAGGCAGGGTTAAAGCGTTGCACGCTTTAACCCTGCCCTGCCAAAAGACTAACCCCGATGGGGTTATTTGCGGCGGTGGGCGTGGACGGGCGGAGTTGCGTATTAACAACCGAAGCTATGGTATTGTAATCGTGAGGTTTGATGGGAGGCTTTGTAGATAGAAGAATGTCGGCATTGTTTGAAATGATTAGTAGGTCAAATCTAATGTGCATATATACAACAATGGGGCGAGCATAATTCGACCCCGATGCCACAAATTCCAACGACAACCCCTTAGGGTTGGTCTTTTGGCAGGCCAGGGTTAAGGCACAGCGTGGCTTAACCCTGGATAAGCAGGCACACATCGTGTGCAACCCCTTAGGGTTGGTCTTTTATCGTGGCAGGGTTGAGCAGCGGAGCGGCAACCCAGCCACTAACGACGCAAGTCGTTGATCTTGTCGATTGTTATTTGGAGGGTGTCCGTTGCGTTTGGACGGGTGGATGTTTTTGAAAGACCAACCCTAAGGGGTTGTCAACGTTGGGGCGCGTTAGGCAGGGTTAAGCCGCTTCGCACCTTAACCCTGCCCTGCCAAAAGACTAACCCCGATGGGGTTATTTGCGGATGTGTGGTTGCGAAAATTGGTTGGCTGGGTTAGCGTTTAGGAGTAAACGTTAGCAGGCAAGGAATTATGTGGGGTTATTTGCGGGCGAGTGGTTACGAAAATTGGTTGGCAGGATTAACGTTTGGGAGTAAGCGTTTGCAAGGTTGGAATTATGTGGGGTTATTTGCGGGCGAGTGGTTGCGGAAATGGGTTGGCAGGGTCAGCGTTTGGGAATAAGCGTGTGCAGGGTTGGAATTTTGTGGGATTATTTGCGGATGTGTAGTTGCGGAAATGGGATGGCTGGGTTGGCGTTTGGGTGTTTTTTTGTGTACGATTAGATTTTGCGTGGGCTATGTGTGGACGTGTAATAAGGAATTTAGGTAGGGAGGAAAGGGAAATGAGCCTTTCTCGATGAGCGGCGTACACTTGTTGGGGGCATTTTACATTGTGTGTTTAAGCGTGTGCGTCGGCGGGGTCGGTGGCCGGGCACTTGGGGGATGTAAAATGCGGAATTGGCAACTATGGGTGGTAGGGAACGATCGGTTTTCGCTTGCGTGGTGCGAAGCGAAAGCCAACGTACCACTCGCCGGCGTAGGCTTTCGTGCGGTGGGCGTGGATGTTGAAGCCCGTATGTAGGCCGCAGGGAAAATCGTAGCGGAGGCCGATGCGTTCGTAATAGCCGTACTCTTCATCAGTCAAGGCGTAGCGCTTGAGCGGGCGGAGCAGATAGATGCCGAGGGCGAAGGTGGCAGCTAAGCGCCGATAGCGGGCTTCGTGGCGCAGACTCAGGCCGATCGTCGTCTTGCCGATGTCGTGAGGGCGTGCGGGGTTTTGCACTTCAATACGACCGGCGTAAGGCTCATGGGTGAGGTCGAGACCGAGACCCGAAGCATATTTCAAACTATACCGATAGAGGAGGCCCAGACCTAAGCCGTGAGAGGCGTAGAGTCCGTAAGAACCATAGCGGATTGGGTTGCCGTAGCGTTCCGCATTGTGGTCGTAGAGCCATTCGCCGACGGACGTTTTCAAACCTAAACGATAATCGACATCGACCAAGAAGCCGCGGTCGGTAAAGGGGATTTGTAGGCGCGTAAGACTGTCGGGCGAAGCGGCATCGAAGTAGTGGCGCACGAAGGTTTGAAACAGCCAAGCGTTAGCTCCTTTATTAGGTCGATGGAGTGCGCTGTTGGAAAGATGAAGGAAGTCGGGACCGGCGCGAAATTCCCACCCGCCGCGCCGATAAGCGACGTGAAGGCCTGCACCGAAGTAGATCGCGAAGCGCGAACCTAACATTTCGTTTTCCGGATTGCGCGTGCGATGCCATTTGTGCGTGTTCAGACTTACACCTTGGGCCAGTGTGTAATCCAAACTCCACCCTTGCGGCGTGCGGAGGAGTGGGCGCTCGAAAGCGGCAAAGAGCAGGACAGACGTACCCAAACGCGATGGGGCGGCCAAGGGCCGGAAATCGGGGTCTTTCAAACGGATGCGCGAGAGATCGACGACTTGCAGGCCGAAGCGGAAGCGTGGGTCTCCGTAAGCCGCATCGTAGCCATCGGCCGTAGCACGCGGCGTAAAAATATATGCGCCTTCGAAGCTGTGGATCGGGCCGCCACGCGTCACTTTTATGTAGGGGTCAATGCCGATCATACGTCCGTTGGCGTAGCCCGCCTCCCAACCTTGGGCCAAAGCAGGGCGGGCCAAAGGAAGCAGCAGGCTGAGCAAAAGGAGAATGGACGCAAATCGGCGCATATCGAAAGATTGAGGCATCAACGGCAGCGCTGTGCAACCATAGATGCCTCGTAGATGATGGGTTTTGAACTTATTGGGCTGCTTTCGTCTTATAGGCTAAAGCGTACATTCGCATTTGTTTGACCATAGCCAAGAGACCATTGGAACGGGTCGGGGAGAGATGCTCGCGCAAACCGATGCGGTCGATAAAATAGAGGTCGGCGGCGAGTATTTCGTCGGGTGTATGGTCCGTCATAACGCGAATAAGCAGGCTGACAATGCCTTTTACGATGAGTGCATCGCTCTCTGCGCGAAACTGTAAGCGGCCGTCGTGCTCGTCGCATACGAGCCAGACGCGGCTCTGGCAACCATCGATGAGGTTGCTTTCGGTTTTGTCGGCCGCGGGCAGAGCTTGCTCGCCTTCACCCATATCGATGAGGAGCTGATAGCGGTCCATCCAGTCGTCTAACAGAGAGAACTCTTCGATGATTTCGTCTTGTATTTCGTTGATCGTCATTGTGTGTATTTTTATTCGGGGGATGCTGCGTGAGATTTGCGCTTTTGCGGGTCGCAAATTTACTTCGCGCGGTTGTTTTCTTCGTGTAGGAATTGAATAAGCGTCTGCCCTACGCCACGTAATACATCGACGGAAATGTTTTCCGGTGTGTCGCGCGTCGTATGCCAGGTTTCGCTGAATCCTGTGCCGGTATTGGTGATGATATCAATGGTCGGAATGCCTGCGATTTGGTTCATCGGGATGTGATCGTCTTCTACCATTGTGCCATCGTCTTGCACAAAAAGGTTGTCGGCGCCAACTGCTGCTGCGGCAGCCCACACGCGGGCTACGACATCTTGCGCGTATTTCATCGAAAAATACTCGAAGGGGAAGCGAGCGTCACTTCCGCCGACCATATCTAAGAGTATGCCGCAGCGCGGCTTGTAGCCCTTGGGCAGATTTGAGGCCCAATAGCGCGAACCTAAGCACCAGTCGCTCTGGTCGGGGCTCTGCTTGCCCCAGTAGGGTGCACCGTAATCTTCTGTATCGAAGCAGACAAAATCTATCCCATACGAGGGGTTGATTTCCTTGATTTGGCGGGCAATTTCCAATAAAACGGCTACTCCGCTTGCGCCGTCGTTGGCGGCCATCACGGGTTCGCGATGTTTGCTGCTATCGGGGTCGGCGTCGGCCCAGGGGCGGCTGTCCCAATGCGAACAAAGGACGATGCGGTCCTTGAGTTCGGGGCGGTAGGAGGCGATGATGTTGTTGCACTTCAATTGCTTGCCATCCCAGCCCTTGAGGGTGGTCTTCTGCTCTTGGACTTGCAGGCCGTAGCGCTTGAACTGTGCGACGATATAGGCGGCGCAGCGGTCGTGGGCCGGACTGTTGGGGACGCGGGCGCCGAAATCGCACTGGGCTTTTACGAAGGCGAAGGCTGAATCGGCGTTGAAACGCACGGTCGATAGGTCGGCGGCGGGCGTAGACTGGTCGGCACTCTTGCCGGACTTGCAGGCGCTGAGCAGAAGTGCGGCGAAGAGGATGGCGAGGAGGGTTGCTGTATGTTTCATTCGGAATGTTTTTGTTGGATTGCGGGCTCGAAAGCAGGCCGTATGGGGTTGGGGGAGTGGATTATAATTTGATTTCGCCCTGAAAGCGGGCCTGACTCATAATATGTATGAAGTTGCCGCCCCAAATTTTGCGCAACTGGGACTGGTTTAGGCCTGCGGCCATCAGGCGGCGGGTGAGGTTGATCATTTCTGCGGCTGAAGCTAATCCGGGTACGCCGCCGTCGCCGTCAAAATCGCTGCCGATGCCTACGTGATCGATGCCGGCAATATCTATCGCGTGGAGAATGTGCGCCACGACGTCGTCGATGGTGGCTTTGCCGTCTTCGCGCAAGAAGCCTTTGTAGAATGTGATCTGAACAACGCCACCTTTTTCGGCTAAAGCTTGGAGTTGGGCGTCGGTAAGGTTGCGCGGGTGGTCGCATAATGCGCGGCAGCAACTGTGGGTGCAGACCACGGGGGCGCTGCTGCAATTGAGGACGTCGTAAAAGGTTTTCTCGCCGGCGTGGGAGAGGTCGATTAGCATCCCGACGCGGTTCATTTCGCGCACGACTTCGCGGCCAAAGTCGCTCAAACCGTTGTGCTCGTTCTTGGAGCGTACGGCAGAATCGCAAATATCGTTGTCGCCGTTGTGGCAGAGCGTCATATAAATCACGCCCTCTCGACGGAAGAGTTCTATATTTGCGAGGTCGTGCCCAATGGCGTAGCCGTTTTCAATGCCCAGAAGGACGGCGCGCTTGTCATGGTTCTTCGCCCTAAAAATATCGTTGGGGCTGTTAGCCAATACCGCGTTCTTGGTCTCGTTGACCATCGCCTTGATTGCCCCAAGCAAGTGATAGGCTTTGGCGCCGGCGTTGCGATGTCCCGTTTCGCTGCGCTCGCCTTGCGGAAGATAGGCCGCCATAACCACAGCATCGACGTGCCCTTCCGTTAATTTGTGCATATCGACTAAGATTTTTGGGTCGCGATGTACAAAGCGGACGCCTTGATCAAAGAACATGGGCGTGTCGGTGTGGGAATCGAGCGTCACGATCTGGCGATGTGTGGCCACGGCGCGGCGATACGATTCTGCTTCTTCCACAAACCAGCGGAAAAGGGGGAGCTGGCTCTTGTCGCCTTCTTGCAAAAAACATTCGGGGTGCCACTGTACGCCGACGATGCTTTTCTTCTCGTTGCTTTCGATGGCTTCTATGACGCCGTCGGCCGCATAAGCCGTCGTGCGGAAGCGTTTTCCGGGATCGGCCACTGCTTGGTGGTGCACGGAGTTAACCGCAAAGCGTTCGCCGAGCAGGCGAGCGACGATGGAACCCGGTTCGGCCGTCACATAGTGCGATGGTACGCCGCGCGGCATTTCTTGGTCGTGTTTGAGGAGCGGCGTCGGTTCGGGCATAGCTGTGCGCAAATCTTGGTGCACTGTTCCGCCGAGCGCTATGGCCAAAGACTGAATGCCTCGGCATATGCCCAGCATCGGGATCTGCCGATCATAGGCGAGGCGAATCAAAAGCAATTCGTTGCGGTCTCGTTTCGGATTGACTTCGCCCAAGCCCGGAACCGGGTCTTCCCCAAAATAGAGCGGGTTTATATCGGCACCGCCGGAGAGCATCAAGCCATCGATGCGGTCGAGCATAGAAAGCAGCAGCAGAAGGTTGTTCGACGGCGGAATAACCAAAGGAATGCCCCCCGCCGCTTCGATGCTGGCGTAATAGCCTTCGGCGAGTTGGCAGCCATATTTTCCAAAATTGCCCGTAATGCCTATGATTGGGCGTGCGGAATGGTTAGGAAAATGGTTCGTGACCGAGAAATAATCAGCTTTAATATCGAAATTCATAGTCCTCAATATATAATGGAGTGAGCCGTCCTTGTCGCGCGTCAAAGCAATAGGGGCGACGCTGGTCCGTGCTCCGGATCGTAACGTGAAGTGCTGAGGTTTTGCTCCGCTCAGCCGGGAGTGCAGTCAGCGCGGCTTATTTCGGGTTCGCTTTGTCGTGGCTGCAAACAATCATCGTCGAGAGCCTTTCGGCCTTCGACGATGATACAATTTAGCTTTTACGGCTTTTTCTCTTTGGGTTCTCAGGAAACCATCCTTTCTTCACACGTTCTTTTTGCTCAAATAGTTCTAAGATGGTCCATAAGTTGGTTACGCCCAGAATAGCGCAAAGACAAGACCAAAAAAGTGAGGCAATAAAGAGCGAAGCGCAAAGGAAGCCCAGCCCTATCACAAGGAAGATCCACCAGACGCGTGTGCCGAAATAATATTCAGACTTGATGACGACCGGGTGAAACGCACCAATGATAAGAAACGTGCAAAGCCCGAGAAGAACGCCTTCGTAGTGCATCAATCAATGGGGTCCTTCGGACGGCGTCCGGGCTTGCGTTGCCGCGGCGGGAGCTCAAAGTCGGCGCCCGGTATGGGGAAATTGCGAGAGACCGTCTGCTCCAGAGAGATCAAAGTCTCCGTTGCCGTCACACCCTCTATGCTTTGGATCTTACCATTGAGCAATTGCATAAGATCTTCGTTGTCGTGGCAGTAAAGTTTGACAAGCATCATATAGTTGCCCGTCGTATAATGACACTCTACAATTTCAGGTATCTTCTCCAACTGTTCGGCTACTTCGCGATACATTGAGCCGCGAGCGAGCGAAATCCCTACATACGTACACGTGCTAAAGCCTACGCTCTTCGGATTCACCGTAAAGCCGGAACCTGTGATAACGCCATTTTCCACGAGGCGCTGTACGCGCTGATGAATAGCTGCACGTGAAACACCACATACGGCTGCCACGTCCTTAAACGGTACGCGAGCGTTGCCGGAGATGATGCTCAGAATCTTTAAATCTAATTTATCAACCTTTTCCATTTATCTTTTGTTATTGCTTAAGCAGCCACAAAGGTAATCAAAAAAAGAGATAACCTTACATTTCTCCATCTTTTTTCTACAAAATAAGAGATAAAAAAGGCTTTCTTTGGGTTTCGAGGCCAACTTTTTCCCATTACGAGGGGAAAAGTGGCGTTTCTTACAAGTTGTGTCTTATGTTGAAATTATGTAAGTCGGCTGCAAATTCAGGCCTGTTTATCGCCCGTCGCTTCTTGCCTTTTAGGCGCAGCCTTCTGCCGGCGTGGCGTGGCGCAGATTTTACCCGTGAAGCCTGCCGCTGCGCCGGTTTTTTCGGTCGTCAGCTTTCGCACGGCGCGGTGGTCGTTAATCACCGCCGGCGGCCTATATATAATATATAATGTGTGGCGCGGCGTTTGGCGTCGTAGGCTTCGCGCCTCGCAGTCGGCCGCAGCGGTCGCTGCCGGTGCTTGTAGCGATGCGGCAAGTTCGCCTTTTATGGCTGCCGACTCACTTTCGAAGCACGGCCGATGGACTTTTCTTGCGCCGCAGTATCGGCAGCCGACTTTTTTCTCACGATAAAAAAGGTTTGCGCTCACGAGGATAAAGGTTTGCGCTCGTGATAAAAAAGTCTTACCCTCGTGAGCGTAAACGTTTTGTGCAAAACTGCGTGTGAGCAAAATGGGGCAATGCTTCTCCGAAAGCGAAGACTTGACTATTGGTAGGTGCACTTTTGTGGGCGCAAGGTGCGGAAAAGTTGGTACTACGGACGATTTCGAGCAAAAAAAGACGAAGTAAAAGGACGTTAACCTTGTATAGTGTAGCCATTTGTAAACTAAAATATGACCATGAAGGGATGGATGGGTCGACAAGTGGGCGCTTTAATATGCCATATTGGAGATAACAAATCAGAGGCCTAAGATCAAAATAAAGGAAAAAGAGCGAGGCTTCCGCGATCGAAGTTTCGGCAACTCCGCGCCGGGTTCTTGCGGCGCTTGATAGCGGGCTGTTTGTCGGAAAACGGGTCGGCCGAATCAAAAAAAATGACATCAAGTCGGCTCAAACTGCCGATTTTTGATTTCTTCATTGTACTTTTGCAAAAAAATAGGGTGCTGATGACAATAAAAGCCCCTGTTTGGCTGTTTTTTCATGCAGACCCCGCGTAGGTCTTGGGACTTTCCCATGGCAGATCTTGCTGCGTTGCCCGCGCCGGAGGTCCTTTTCGTCTACCCGCTGCGCGCTGCCGATTACGATCCCGAAGCCGCTCAGACGCCCGCTTATGCAAGGGCTGCAGGGAGAGACCCAAGCCCATGAAGAGAGATACGATCAGACCCGCAATACCCGATGGTATGAACTGCGCAGAGCGCCTACTGAAGCGGATGGCCGATATAGCCATCGCGCTCCTTTGCCTATTGCTTTTTGCGCCGATTATGCTGGCCTGCTATCTTGCCGTGAGGCTTGACGATGGCGCGCCCGCCCTCTTCAAGCAGACGCGCATCGGCCGCTACGGGCGCCCCTTTTCCATGTATAAGTTTCGCAGCATGCATAATGACGCTGAAGCGGGCGGCCCGCAGCTTTGTCGTGGGCGCAAAGACCCGCGCCTGACGCGCGTAGGCCGCTTCTTGCGTGAGCATCATTTGGACGAGCTGCCTCAATTGTGGAATGTCTTGCGCGGCGATATGGCTTTTATCGGTCCGCGTCCGGAGCGTCGCTTCTATATCGAACAAATCATTCGCCGAGATCCGCGCTACCCGCTTTTGTATCAAATCAGGCCGGGCGTAACGTCTTATGCGACGCTCTATAATGGCTATACGGATACGCCGGAGAAGATGTTGCGTCGGCTCGAACTTGATCTTTATTACCTGGAACACCGCTCGCTTTTCTTAGACTTGAAAATCCTTTGGCTAACGTTTTGTCGAATCGTTGCGGGGCGCAAATTTTAGCTGCTTTACTTGACTTTTAATTTGGTTAATTTGCTATAAATAAGTGCAAATTAACAAAAGTGATAATATCAGATTTGTTTCTTTTTCCTAATTTTGCCGAAGAAAGAGTATAGAAGAGCGTCTTTAAGCGGCATAATCTGCGTCAATAGGTCTTTATTATATAATTATATATAGGGATCGTTGCTGTTTTTTTGATTTTTTTCTTTTATATTTTATATCTTGTGATAGGGATAAATCGTTTCTTAGCGTAAGTCTGTGGCATCTTTTGCTTGCCGCACTTTTGTCTCAAAAAGGTGTTTTCGCACAATAACAAGCTATATAGACTCGTAAAAAAACTATAATCAAGTAAAATATAGATAGTATGAATAAGCAACAAATTAAATTATCGTATCAGCCGTTGCAGTTGGAGGTTATTGCATTTGAAGCAAAAGCACAATTGATGGAAGGAACTTCACTTGATGGTAATGCCGGTAGTGCTGAGGATGATGATCAGGTTTTGGATGCACCTCGCGATCCGTTCTCAAACGAAGAGAACTAAATAATTCCCTTTTTTGTATGAAAAAACTCTTTGCGTTAATTGGATTTGGCGCTTGCTTGTTGGTTACAAGCTGTTCGAACGAGATTTCATCAGAAGAGAGAATACATAATTATGATACTAAGGGCTTAACATCTTTCTACGAGCGGTACATTTTCTTCTCGCCTGCATTGGGAAGCTATGCTTCGGGCAGATTCCTTGGCTTCCAAGATCATGGCGACTATTGGACGTCTACAACAAGCCCGTTTGCTGTGAGTCCGTATGGGACACAACGTCCTATGGCTTGACTTTCAGCAGAAGCTACGTACAATGGGGAAATGGCATTGAGCGCAAAAATGGTGTGCGATTGTGGACTACGGAATAAATACTAAGACTAAAGCGTCTTTAATTGAATAATGACGACATCGTTCTTGTCTAAAATAGGATTGGCAAGAACGGTGTCGCTATTTTTATGGAAAAAGGAGAAGATTGAAGCCTTTTTCGTGGCAAACAGCGGGTGGTTTGCCGTTTTTTGCAGTTGTAAGGTGCGGAATAAGTCGTTTCCCGTGGAGAATACGTAACTTTGCGCATTGTTTGAACACACACTTATGGTACTCAATTATATTTGGATTGCCTTTTTTCTCATTGCTTTTATTGTGGCAGTGGTAAAGCTGATCTTCTTTGCCGACTTTACGGTCTTTCCGGCCATTATGCAGTCTACGTTTGATACGTCTAAACAAGGTTTTGAAATATCTTTAGGACTGACAGGCGTACTCTCCTTGTGGCTTGGCATAATGAAGGTGGGCGAAAAGGGCGGTGTGGTTAATGCGCTTGCCCGCCTGCTCGGCCCTATCTTTGCCCGACTCTTCCCCGATGTGCCAAAGGGGCATCCCGTTGTGGGTAATATTTTTATGAATCTGGCAGCCAATATGCTTGGCTTGGACAATGCGGCGACGCCGCTTGGGCTTAAAGCGATGGAGGGTTTGCAGGAATTAAACGCAAAAAAGGACACCGCTTCGAATCCTATGATTATGTTTCTCGTCTTAAACACTTCAGGGCTCACGTTAATCCCTGTAAGTATTATGACGTACAGATTTCAGTGCGGCGCCGCCCAACCTACGGATATTTTTGTGCCTATTCTGCTCGCGACATTCGTATCTACGCTTGCAGGCGTCATCATTACGTCGCTCTATCAGCGCATCAATCTCTTCAATCGTACGCTTTTGCTGACGCTTGGCGGAATGTCGGTCTTTATGGCTTCGATTGTCTGGATTTTTAGCAGGATGGATGCGGCGACAATGAATATTGCGGGCAGTACGACGGCCAATGTCCTGCTTTTGCTCATTATCATTCTGTTCATCTTGGCCGGCATAAGAAAAAAAATCAACGTTTATGATGTTTTTATAGAGGGAGCTAAAGAGGGCTTCTCCACGGCTGTGCGCATTATCCCTTATTTGATTGCGGTACTTGTCGGGATCGGCGTCTTTCGGGCTTCAGGCGCGATGGACTGGCTGATTGATGGCCTGCACCAGTTGATTGCTTGGACGGGTTTACCCTCTGATTGGGTCGGCGCGCTGCCAACGGCGCTGATGAAACCGCTGAGCGGAAGCGGCGCACGTGGAATGATGGTTGACGCGATGAATACTTACGGCGCCGATTCCTTTGTTGCCCGCCTGAGTTGTGTGTTCCAAGGGTCTACGGATACAACTTTTTACATCCTTGCCGTTTATTTCGGCAGCGTCGGTGTGCGTCATACGCGCCACGCCGTGGCTTGCGGTCTGTTAGCCGACTTAGCGGGCGTCGTGGCCGCTATAGGTGTTTGTTATTTGTTCTTCGCTACGAGTTAAAAGCTCAGCTTTGCGATATTTCTATGCGCTAATTGGTAAGAGTAATCGGACAAAGCCGTCTTTCAACGCAGCGCTACACAATATATAATATATACGAGACAATGCCCAATCTGAAATCATTGGCAAAAGATACGTTCATCTACGGAATGAGCAGTATCATAGGTCGCTTTCTTAACTATTTGCTCGTCCCGCTCTATACGGCGAAAATGGCGGCTTCAACCGGCGCTTACGGCGTCATAACGAATGTTTACGCCTATACGGCTTTGCTGCTCGTGCTGCTGACTTTCGGTATGGAAACAACGTATTTCCGTTTCTCAACCAACGAGAAAGACGATCCGCAACGCGTCTATTCCACCACGCTCCTGATGGTTGGAGGCGTCTGTCTGATCTTTGTTGCTCTCGTGATGATCTTTCTGCAACCTATCTCCGCTTGGATGCAATATCCGGACCATCCTGAATACGTCGGGACAATGTTTGTCTGCGTAGCAATCGATGCTTTTCAGTGCGTGCCCTTTGCGCATCTGCGGCGCAACCATCGCCCGATCAAGTTTGCTGCACTCAAGTTGCTCTTTATTTTCCTCAATATCCTGCTAAATCTGGCCTACTTCCTGCTTGTTCCGTGGTTGTACGCCCAAGATTGGGGTCGCCCGCTCGTGAGTAGCTTCTACGACGGACAATTAGACTTAGCGTGGGCTTTTTACATCAACCTTTTCTGCACAGCATCTGTCACCTTCTTCTTCTATAAAGAGTTAACGGGCTTTCCGTGGGTCTTTGATAAAGCTTTGGCCAAACGCATGTGGCACTATAGTTGGCCTATTTTAGCCTTAGGCGTAGCCGGCATTCTCAACCAAACGGCTGATAAGATCATTTTCCCTTTTGTTTCCACCCATGTTGGGAAAGAAATAAACGTGCAACTGGGTATTTACGGCGCAGCTGTGAAGATTGCGATGATAATGACGCTTATTACGCAGGCCTTTCGTTACGCTTACGAGCCCTTTGTCTTTAGTAAGAGCCACGACCGCGATAGTAAGGAGACCTACGCCGCGGCGATGAAATACTTTATCATTTTTACGCTGCTCGCCTTCTTGGTTGTTGTGGCCTATCTGCCGCTTTTTAAGCACCTCATCGGCCCTGATTATTGGGGAGGTTTGCGCGTCACGCCGATTGTAATGGTTGCGGGCATCCTGCTGGGCATTTATTTCAACCTTTCTTTGTGGTACAAACTCGTCGACAAGACGATTTACGGCATGTATTTCTCCTTTGCGGGTTGTGCCGTCTTAATTGCAGTCAACGTTCTCTTTATTCCGCGCTTCGGTTATATGGCCTGCGCTTGGGGCGGTGTGGCCGGCTACGGCGTGGCTACGATTTTGAGCTATTTTGTCGGACAGAAATTTTATCCGATCAAGTATCCTTTGAAGAGCATAGCCGGTTACGTCTTGCTCACAGCTTTTTTCTTCACGCTGATGCAGCTCGAATCGGCCGCTTGGAGTTCTTGGCTCACGATGGGAATCAATACGGTGTTTATCATCCTTTACATTGCCCACGTTCTTTACCACGATTTTCCCGTCAAGCGTTTACCAATCATCGGCAAATACTTTAAGAAATAAAGATCGCCGTCCGTTCTGTTGAGCGGGCGGCGTTTGTTTTAGATGTGCGGCTTGCTGGCTGATTGATGAAAGCCGGAGCGTGGTCAATAAAGTCTGCTTAGCGCATTTCAATGTTTATGGAAGCGCGCGGTGATGTCCGTTTGCTGCCCATCGACGAAGCGATAAAGGCGCTGATTGGTCGTTGCCGCTTTGAGTGGGCCGCGCTCCTCGATGTAAGGCCCCAGCTTTACGTAGTCGAACAATCGAGGATTGAAATCTTTAGGCAACTGTGCGCGTCCCGAATACCAACCTGTTTTCAACTTATCCCCATAAACGCGGCGCACAAGCGCAAAAAGTTCGCCCACAGCCGCCGGATCGTTGTCGCCGCCCATCAATCCTACGCAAGTAATCTCCCCATCATACGAGTCGATCAAAGCTTGCAGCCGCTCCGGCGTGAGCAATTCGCCCACGTCAGTCTGCAAAAATTGGCTGTGGCAGCCCGGGCAGCAGACCGGACACAGCGAGAGATTGATTGCAAGCGTTACTTCGTCGGGGAATTCTTGAAAAACAATATCGTAGTTAACGTATTTCAGCATAAAATGTTCGTCGATTTTTGATCGAACTTTACTTTTATCTTATCGGAGCGGAAGCGGGCGCCGTCGAGGTGCGCTGTGCTTCCGCTCCGATACATTATTATATATAGAGCGTAAGGACGATTTTTCTTCCGGCCCTATTCCGCTTTCGTTTGCCTTATTGTTTTACCTTCTCAGGGTTGAGCGAGTAATAGCGGCGTGCCGCTTCTTTCTGGCGATCAACGGAAAAATTGGATACGCGCTTCAGATAGCCGATCACACGCGTCAAGTAGTCGACGTTATGACTGTGGCAGTGCGGACATTCCTGCAAGTGGCGCTTATCAATAGTGCCGCATTCGTTACAAAGCGTGTTTGGAATGTTAAACGTGAAGTAATTGCATCCCTCTTTAGCTGCCACGCGGAGCAGTTGGCGATATTGCGCTTCGCCCAGGTGCTCATCCAGATTCATGTGGAGCGCAGAACCGCCCGTCAAGTGTTCAATGTAGCGGCGGCCGTGCAGACGGAATTTTTCGATGATGTCCGTATTCGGATCTTCCACAATGTAGAAATAGCTGTTGTAGCAATCGCGCGGCACGAAGTAGCCGGCCTCGCGATCCCAGCGCGCGTGCTTCACGCCCACATTCTCAGCCGGAATCATCTCGCAGTTGAAGAGCACATCCTTAGAGCGGTATTGCTTATTATACTTTTCGATTAGGCCCAAAATGCTGCCGACAAACTCCTCGTATTCTTTGTTGTCGGAGATTTGTATGCCCAAACTTTCGGCCGCTTCGACCATACCGTTGACGCCAATCGTCAGATATTGGCGCTGAATGTTGATATATCCGGCATCAAACAATGGGAGCATACCCTTCGCCTGCAAGGCTTTCAGGTTCTCATTGTAAGCTAATTGCACCTTATGTACGAGATCTACGATCGAAGCCAGGTATTCCGTGTAGTTCAAACCCTCGCGGGTAGCTTGTTGCACGCAGCGGTTCAAGTTGATCGTCAGCACACTCTTCGACCCGGTTGATACACCGCCCGCACCGAGCGTATAGCTGAAACCGTTGTCTTGAATCTCATTGCGCAAGCGGCAGCAAGATGCCAACGAATCGGCATTATCACTCATATACGTGAAGAAACTGTGGCCCGCAGCGTACATTTCGGCCGTGAAATCGGCGTATTCTTTATCGAGCACGTCGCCGTCTTTTGAAAGCAAGGCCATCGTTTCCACCGGGAAGGTCAAGACCGTGCGCGTGCGCTCTGCATTAAACCAACGCATAAAGCGCTTTTGCAACCAACTCAGTGCGTCCCAAGAAGGTTTTTTGCCGTCGGGGAAGCGGAAATCGCCAAAGATACTCTCGAAGTAGTTCTTATCATAATAAGAGATATTCCAGAATACGGCTTGGAAGTTGCGAGCTCCCGTCGGCTGATTGATGGAATAGACCACTTGTTCGAAGCAATCCGTAATGATTTTGTCCATCGTGCGCTGCTTCTTGGAAAGGTCTACGACCTCGTCGGCGCGCAGATAGAAGTCATCGCCGTATTCCTGCTGGAGGAAGTAGCTCATATACATCAGAAACTCCGGCGTGGCGCAAGCGCCCGACAACATGGAGGAGACGATAAACACCATATTGACAAAACCGCCGCAGAAACTTTTCAAGTTAGTCGGCGCCGTAGAGTTGCCGCCTATGTTCATCGTGCCGTTGAGGAGCCACGGATACATCGTGATACTTGCACAATAATTGGCTAGGCTGGTTTCGTCGTTTTTATAGATAAAGTGGTTGTCGAGCAGATACAGATAGCGTTCGGCCAAAGCCTTGCCATACATCTGCTTGATGCGGTCTGTCAGGAGGCGACGGTTGAGGCGGATGAAGCTCCGTTTAGGCAATTCGCCGATCAGCGTCGCGATATTTTTGTTTTCGACGTTAGCGTTGGCGTCATACTTTGAGCCGGTGGCCGGGTTGGCCGCATCGCAGTAGTCGAACATAAAGCTTAGGCGTTCGGCCACGTCACGATCCTCCGTGTGCTGTTGGCGATAAAGCATAAAAGCTTTGGCTACCTTGAAGTGTTTTTCTGCCATCAGGGCCACTTCCACTTGGTTCTGAATGTCCTCAACGCTCATACCGTTGCAGAAACGCAGGTGTTCGATGACGCGCTGCAAGCCTTGCGCATCGATCGGTTGATGCAACGAGGTGAAAGCTTTGAGTATAGCACTCTTAATCTTATCCAGCGAGAATCGTTCTGTGGTGCCGTCTCGCTTGGTAATAATGAAATTTTCAGTACACATAGGTTTTCGTGTTATTTTGTTGTTATGGGCAGTTTCACCGGCAGCCTTTTGCAGGCCGTCCTGTTTCGTTGCCACAAATTCGTATTTATTTTCATCGTGTTGATGCTGAACTGCTGTTCGTGGGCGCTTGCCCGCGCGGCACTTCGGGTGGGAGTAAAAAAGGCTTTGATCAGTTTTCCGTTGATGCGCGTAATGCCTTGTTTATCCGTATTTTATGTTGCTTCTGAGATGCCCTGTTAGGGACTAACTTGGAGCGCCTTTAGCGGCCTCTTCGCTTGGATTTTGCGGACCCGTGTCGCCTTTTTCGATGCAAATGTAAGTAAGAAATCGGACTTTTCCAATGAAGACAAGAGATATTTTTTGAGAAAATTACAAGGCGCTCTAAAGTCGCGAAAGTTTTCCGTTTTAGAAAACTTAACACGTCTTTTTAAGAATATCCTTTTCTCTTTTTCTGCTTTTGGACAACTGAAGATCGCTTGTTTGCAGCTTGAATCAAGCGCTATGAGGGGTTGTTTTTAATGGTTTGAAGCGCTTGTTTTTAGAACTACTTAACGAAGATTTTTGAGCTATGTTTAATTTCGACTTGGAAATTTGGATGCTTCATTCGCTCCGATTGATTGCCGAGATGCAATTTCGTGTTTTGTACAGGCTTTGTGCTTGTCTGGTTTACAGGCTGTCGCGCTTCGGTGTTCTTTCTACTTGAAGATGTTTTCGCCTGATAGGTTGTTTCGCGTGCCACTACTTTCCTCGCAAAATGTGGACGCACATTTTATATTCCTACAAAGGCCAAAAGAGAACTTCTTGTTTCGGATTTTTTGTCCTTCACATTCTTCTTTCGTTCGTCGTCGGTCGAAGTTTTCCTATTTGCGCTCACGATGAAAAAGGTTTACGCTCACGATAAAAAGGGCTTATTCTCGTGATAAAAAAGGTTTGTTCTCGTGATGAAAAAGGTTTGTCGTGGGCATGCATTCGTTTAAAGTCGATTGTTGTGTGTTTGTAAGTCAAAGGTTTGGTGGGTGAAAAGGCAATTTCCGATGTACATTTTGGTTACTCTTTGTTGCGTTTCGATTTGCGGATGTTTTTGAAAGACCAACCCTAAGGGGTTGTTCAAAGGAATGTTGCATGAAACAGGGTTAAAGCGCTCGACGCTTTAACCCTGCTCTGCCAAAAGACTAACCCCGATGGGGTTATTTGCGGCCTAATTTGTGAAAAATAAGGCTGTTTATGCCGGCAATCGGGAGGGTAAAAAATGAGACAAGATTAAACACTCGCTATAGGCGTGGATGCGATACGTTCAACTTGTCTCTTTGAAAAAAAGATAATTCAGCCTTCGCTGTAGTCTTGATGGGCGATGGCTATTTTCGGCTCTGCTTACGATATTGCAAGGGCGAGAGGCCCGTTTCCTTCTTAAACTGCGTGCTCATGTAAGTCTGAGAAGTGTAGCCTAAAGCGTATGCAATGTCGGCAATGGAGTCTTCCGTCGTGCGAAGCAATTGGCGGGCGCGGTGCATGCGCACTTTTATGGCGTATTTACCCAGCGGGAGGCCTTCGGTTGAGGAGAAGATGTCGCTGATGTAGTGATAGTCGTAGTGGAGCGTGTCGATGATGTAGTCGGAAAAGTTCTTGCGGATGGGTGGATTGGCATAGACGTAGTCGATTGTAGCCAGTTTGATCGCTTCGATCAGTTGCGGTCGTTTGTCAAAGACAAGTTCGAAACCGAGTTCTTTGAGTCCTCTGTCCAAAGCTTGCATTTGTTTGCTGGTCGGCACGTCGTAGAGATCTATGCGCCCGAGATCGACTTTCATAGCTTCGATTCCGATGCGCTCCAGCAGCTGCTCCACAATCATTATGCAGCGCTGGCAAACCATTCCTTTGATGAAGATTACCATTAGTCTTGACGTCGATAAACGTTAGTTTCACGTAGTTTGAATCCTTGCCCGGTGTAGAGTTTGTTAGCCGCTTCGCGGACGGGGCGGGATGTGAGGTTGAGCGATTTTGCGCCGAGCCGCTTGGATTCTTCGTAGACTTCGGCCACGAGGAGTTTGGCGTACCCCTTGCCACGGCAGGCGTCGTCGACCACAACATCTTCCAACCAGCATTTTTTGCCCGTTGGCATCAGCGTAAAACATAGGGTGCACATGCCGCAGATGCGGTCTTGCTCATCGCGTATGGTGTAAAGGCGTGTGGCTTCGGTCTGTAACAGCAGGCGAAGGGCGTCTTCCGTCATCGGTGTGGCGTGGCTGGTGAGTTGGGGTAGGAGGTGGTTGACCGCGGCTAAGAGCTCGGGGGTAAATTCTCTTTCTGAGGTAATTCGTGTCTTGTTCATATCCTTTTAAGCATTTCTGTTGCGGTTGCGTGGGTCACAGGGTGGCGCCAATCGGGTAAGATTTCAGTTAAGGGTTCTAAGACAAAGCGGCGCTCGGCCAAGTGGGGGTGGGGCAGCGTGAGGTCTTGCGTGCGGCAAATGGTGTCGCCCAGCGCGAGGAGGTCGATGTCGATGGGACGATCGTGGTAGATGCCGTTGCTGCTTTTTGTCTTGCGGCCCAGGCGTTGCTCTATGTTCTGCGTGCAACCTAAGATGCTCGGCGCAGACAGCGTCGTCTCGAAAAGGGCTACGGCATTGAGAAACGCGTGGGGCGATTGGAAGCCCTCAGGTTTTGTCTCATAAAAGGAAGAACACCTTACGATGGAGCCTACTTCTGCCGTTAATGCAGCCAAAGCTGCTCGGAGCGTGTTTGCGCGCGAACCGACGTTGGCGCCTAAAGCGATTAGTAGCTGCATACTTAGATGATGAGCATCGCATCGCCGTAGGGGCCGAACATATATTCGCCCTTGATGGCTTCTTTGTAAGCTCCCATAACCTGATCGTAGCCTCCGAAAGCTGAAGCGAGCATAAGGAGTGTCGAATAAGGGAACTGGAAGTTGACGAGCATCGCATCTGCTACGGAGAATTCATAAGGCGGGAAGATGAATTTGTTGGTCCAGCCTTCAAATTCCTTGATATGGCCGTCGGGACCTACGCACACCTCTAAAGCACGCATAACCGTGGAGCCCACAGCTAAGATCTTGCGATTGGCATCTTGGGCGGAGTTGACGTGCCGGCAGCATTTGGCGTCGACAAACATTTGCTCGCTTTCCATTTTGTGCTTCGTCAGATCTTCTACGTCAGTCGTTCGGTAGTTTCCTAAGCCACAATGGAGCGTCAAATACGCGGCATCGATGCCTTTAAGCTCCATCTTCTTCATCATAACTTTGGAGAAGTGAAGCCCGGCCCCGGGGGCGGTGACGGCACCTTCGTTGCGGGCGAAAATAGTTTGGAAACGCTCTAAATCTTCCGGTTCCGTCGGGCGGTTGATCTCGCGGGGGATGGGCGCTTCTCCGAGGGCGTAGAGCGAACGCTTGAATTCTTCGTGGTCGCCGTCGTACAAGAAACGCAGGGTGCGACCGCGGCTCGTGGTGTTGTCGATGACCTCGGCGACGATTGAGTTGTCCTCGCCGAAATAAAGTTTGTTGCCGATACGAATCTTGCGCGCCGGATCGACGAGCACATCCCAAAGGCGCAACTCTTGATTCAACTCGCGCAGGAGAAAGACTTCGATGCGTGCACCTGTTTTCTCTTTGTTGCCGTAAAGGCGAGCGGGGAAGACTTTCGTATCATTGAAGACGAAAAGGTCTTTCTCGTCGAAGTAGTCCAAGAGTTCGTCGAACTTTCGGTGTTCTATCTTGCCCGTAGTCTTGTCGAGCACCATCATTCTACAATCATCGCGCAAGGGCGATGGATATTTGGCAATCTTTTCGGCGGGTAGTTTGAAATTGAATTGAGAAAGTTTCATACAGCAATAATATAATGTGCGTTTTGGATTGAGTTTCGTCCGGCGGTGTTGCGGCTTCTCTTGTTGGCGTTTGAATTTCGCTTGCCGGCGCCTTGATGCCGCGGCGGCGGGGCTCAGTCTTTTTTGATGTGCTTTTTAATTTGCGGGCCGTTGGCAAACTCTGCGGGAATTTCAATCGTCTGCGCGGCGAGCCATTCTTCAAATGCTTCGAGCGTGAAGCAATTTTCGACGCTGATGTCGCCAACTCGTGTGCGCCGGAGCGACGTCATATGCGCCCCGCTTTGCAATGCTTCGCCGATGTCGCGGACCAGCGATCGAATGTAAGTACCTTTTCCGCAGACGATATGAAGTCGTGCGTAATCGGGCAGACGCAGTTCGAGGATATCAATCTTTTCAATGCGAATGGGCTTGGCTGCGAGTTGCACGTCCCTACCTTTGCGGGCCAAATCATAGGCGCGGTCGCCATTAACCTTGCAGGCAGAAAAAACAGGCGGCACTTGCAGGATATCGCCCTCAAACTTTCTGACGGCTTCCTCAAAGCTTTCTGCCGTGATATGTGCCGTTGAGAAGGTTTTATCTACGGGATGTTCAAGATCGAAGCTGGGCGTCGTCTCGCCGAGTTTTAATTCCGCGATATATTCCTTTGTATTCTTTTGCAGCGACTCTATTTGTTTCGTCGCCTGCCCCGTACAAAGAATCAAGACGCCCGTAGCCAAAGGATCGAGCGTACCGGCGTGGCCCACGCGTATCTTTCTTCCGTCCATCTTTTGTGTGAGTAAGCGACGCACACGTCCCACGACGCCGAACGACGTCATCTTATAAGGCTTATCAAAGGCCAAAATGCGGCCGGAAAGGAAGTCCATTTCAGCCTGCCATATTAAGTTCGACCCCGCAAGCCATCAGTAGCAGAATTACGCTGCCGGCTACGATGCGGTACCACCCGAACGCCTTGAAACCATACTTGCTCACGTAAGCGATGAAGAAGCGTATGGCCAACAGCGCCACGACAAACGCCACGCCGCTCCCCAGCAAGAGCAGCCAGAGATGGTCGCCGCTCAGCAGCATCCCGCTATCGTGCTTCAAAAGCTTATACGTTTCAAGCAATGTAGCGCCCGCCATTGTCGGCACGGCGAGAAAGAACGAATATTCTGCGGCCGATTTTCGCGTCAGTCGCTGTTGCATACCGCCAACTATAGTTGCCATCGAGCGCGATACGCCCGGAATCATCGCCAAGCATTGAAAGAGACCGATGAGGAACGCATTTTTATATGACGGCTCTTTTTTCCATCCATTGCCAAACAGCTTATCGGCAAAGAGCATAAAGATACCGCCGACGATGAGCATCACGGCCACGAGCCGAACGCTTCCCAAGTTCTCTTCAATCAGATCGTTAAACGCCAAACCAAAGACTACCGCCGGCAAGACGCCGACAATCAGCCGCAAGTAAAAGCGCCAGATCGCCTGCCACCAAGTATAGCCTTTCGTGCGTATACTTTCAGGGTAGAAAAAGCGTCGCCAATAGAGCAGAATCACGGAAAGAATGGCGCCAAACTGGATAATCACCGTAAAGGCCTTAACAAAGGGCGTGCTCTGCATACCCATCGCTCCTTCCGTTATGATCATGTGGCCCGTCGACGAAACAGGCAAAAATTCAGTCAAGCCCTCGACGATAGCTATCACGAGCGCCTGCCACCAGGTCATATCTAACATATATAAAGTCTGTGGTTATTCTTTTGTTATCGTTTTTTCATCGCTTTTGGGCCGATGAATGATGCCAAAAATAATGGTAATATAGCCCAAAAAGCAAACAGCGGGCGCCACTTTGATGCGCATAGCGCTGAAAATGTTTGGATCAAAATGCGTCTCCGTCGAGCCTTTGCCATACATAAGTATCATGCCGAGGATCACGATCGCCATACCGACAGTCAGGACGATGAAATTTGTGCGTCCGAAGGCAAATACGTGTTTCTCCGTAGCCGGTTTCTTATCTGTTGTCATTATATAATGTGTAGAATGATTGCGTAATACGTTTGTTTATTTCAAAAGCAGTTCGTCCGTGCTCATTCTCAAGAAGCGATTCACGCTAAAGAAAGTGCAGACCATTGTAACCAAAAGGCCGCAGACGAAGATTGTGCCCAGCGTGAGTGCGATTACCTCTACTGTAACCAGCGAACTCAAATAAAGATTCATATCAATGAGCACGTACATTCCCGCGCCGAGCAGTGCGCTTGCCAAGATGGCAGCCGTCAGTCCGATGCAGAAAGCCTGCCATAAGAAGGGGCGGCGGATGAAGCTCCATTTAGCCCCCACGAGCTTAAGCGAATGAATGTAGAGACGCTTAGCGTAGACGCTCATACGCACCGTATTGTTGATCAAAGCAAAGGATACGAGCGTCAAGAGCAAGGCTACGATCAGCAAGACCAAGCTTACGATGGGAATAACGGCGTTGAGCGAGTCCATCGTCTCTTGCGGATAAATGACGTTCTTCACAAACGGCTTGTTTTTGATCATAGGCAGATAGCGCTCCAAGCTATCTCGCTGCGCGTAGTCGGCTTTCAGAAAAAGCTCAAACTCGGCCGAAACGGGGCTGACCCCGCCAAATTCGTCCTCCGTCGTTCCCAGCGCTTCGTTCATATTGGCTGCGCCCTGCTCCTTTGAGATATAATTCGTGCGAAGCGTGTACGGCTGACGCTTCAAGTCTTCTTGCAAGAGATAGAGGTCGTGTTGCGGAATGTTATCTTCCAGAAGTACCTCCACGGCGAAGTTTTCGCGTAAGTTCTTGCTAAAGTTGCTCGCCACGGTAACGAAGAACACGTCCGCCCCAAGCAAGATAAGTACAAGCGTCGTACTGATCACCGAGATAAAAGCGCCGAATCGGCCGCCCACACGTTTTTTCTTTCGAGCCATAAGGGTACAATAAATCTAAAATCGCACAAAAATACAACATTTGGAGGTGGACGGCAAATTTTGTCGTACAAATTTCCACCCCACAGGCGTTATTCTCATGACGCTGAAGGCGCAGTCTCACCCCTGCCGCGCCCGCTGATTGTCGGTTAAGTTTTTCTTCTTCTGTTCTATATTCCTCTTTCTAATGCTGTTATACTGTTTTTCTGTGGACTAATTTTGGCGTTGGCTCCGCGTGTGCGGCCTCCGGATCAGTACCTCTCCCGCGCGTTTTTGTTCGCTTATTGTGGCGATCAACGTAGCGCCCTTTGCGGCGTCTGAAAGGCAAATGCACAAACGGCCGACAGACTAAGCATCAAGCGCAGCAGACGACGCGTCCACTAAGCTTTATCGGCGTTTGCCTTACTCCCCTTTGTAACCGCGCAAAGCAATAGATAAAGCTATAAAACATAAGTTATTAAGACTGCAGTATGCCCGATAATTCGTTTGCGATCACGAGCGCACACCTTTTTTCTCGTGAGCGTAAGTACTTTTTATCACGAGCGCACACCTTTTTTCTCACGATAAAAAACGTCGGCGCCCATAGCTTCGCTGTTCAGAAAGCAGGCCTTCGCGCGGCGCGGCAAACTTTCGCCGTCGGCTTATGGGCGCTACGGTTTTCCCTACCTTGTGCGCAGGTCGGGTGAGTTGGGCATTGTGAGAACTGACGACCCCTTCCACTTCGCGGCGCAGACCTTCCGCCGGCAAAAAAGCGCCCGAAACCGAGGCTTCGAGCGCTATGGGGAGATGCGTTGGCGAGGGCGGCCTTTATCGGCCGATCCAAGCCTCTGGATTAAGTGGAGACGTTTCGCGTCGCAATTGGAAATGGAGCGTGCAATTGCCCGTGCCGTCGCCCGCAACGCTACCCAGCGTCTGGCGCGTTCCGACTTGCTGGCCGCGATGTACGCTGACGCTCGACAGATTACAGTAGACGCTCATATAAGAACCGTGGCGAACGATGACGTTATACAATCCGTTCATATTGAAAACGGCCGTTACTTCGCCGCTATATACGGCCCGCGCTTGCGCGCCCGGACGCCCGGTGAGGTTAATGCCCTTGTTGCTGAGTTGCACGCCGCGCAAGCCGGCCACATTGTAAGTGCCGTAGTGCGCCGTGATGGCATAAGAGCCCGTAATCGGGACGGGCAGACGTCCGCGGTTGGCTGCGAAGCCACCGCTCAAGGCGTTGTCGGCCGCTGATTCAGCTCTGAAGACTGGTGCGGCAGGCGTCCGCGCTGCGTTGCGCGCTTCGGCTGCTGCCTGCTGCTGTTGTCTGGCCGCCGCTTGCTGCTGCCGGCGGGCCGCTTCTTGCGCCCGTCGAGCTTCGGCCTTGGCTGCTGCGGTGCGGGCCTGCGCTGCTTTTTGCTTCGCCGCCCGTTCGGCTGCGGCCGCCTTTTGTGCGGCTATTTTAGCCAGACGCGCTTTCTCGGCTGCTGCGCGCTGGCGTGCGGCTTTCTCTGCTGCGGCCTTACGCGCTGCGGCTTCCTGCGCCCGGCGCTTGGCTTCGGCGGCCTTGCGTGCGGCTTCCGCCTTTCGCCGCGCCTCGGCTTTGGCTATTTCTGCGCGGATCAGTTGGTCGATGCGAGCGTTTAAGTTGGCATATTTGCGCTGTTGCTGCGCGATAGTGGCTTGTAGTTGGCGCTGCTTCTTATTCAGGTCGTCGACAACCTGCTTCTGCTTCACGTGTTTCTCGTTGAGCTGACGCTGTTGTTGTTGCCCCTCGACGAGGAGTTTGTCCTTAGTGGCCTTTACGCCCAATATCTCGTTTTTCTTTTGCTGTACCGCGGCTTCCTTTTCTTTGATGATCTTCGCCTGCATTTGCTGATAGCGCGTATATTCCGAGACATAGCGGAGGCGGCGACTCATCTCGCGAAAATCTTTTGCCTTCAAGACGAACAGCCATTTGTTGAGCGACATCCGGTGGTTGAAGAAGTAGATCACGCCGTGTTCGTAGCGCTTTTTGCAGAGGGCTAAGTCGGCCTCCAAAGCTTGCAGTTGGCGCTCCAAGACGGAGAGATTGTTGCTCAAAACAAGCACTTCGCTCTGAATACCATCGACATACTTTTTCTGCTCCCCGATCTGGTTATTGAGTACGGCGAGGTTGTTGAGCTGCGACTTGACATCGCGCTTTGTCGTCGTGAGTAACTTCTGCGAAGCTGATAGCTCCTTCTGCAAGGCTGCTTTCTGGTTTTGCAGGCGCTTGATCTGCTTCGTCTGTGCAGAGGCGAGGCTGAATCCTAAACAGGTGAGGATGAGTAAAATAAGCGTTCGTTTCATACGGGAGTTGATTAGCGCCGGTCGCCGATGGGAGTCGGTCGCCTTATATATTATTGTGCCATTCCGGCTAACTTATCCAGCAAGCTTGTAGCTTTGATCTGCGTATATTTTGTGGAGACGGTTGTGCGCGTAGGCCAGCCGCTGTCGTTGTTGAGGCGCGAGAGAGCGAGCGTAAAGCCTGCCTTTTTGCCCATTCCGTTGATGCTGACTTCCATCAAAGCGGGGAAAGGTTTGCCGCTAAGCGTCGTAAAATTGTCGTATTTCCAAACAAATTGCCCTTGATCTGCGGTAGACTTGCCGTCGACCGTGACGCGGTCGAGCAGGGCTGAACTCGTGCGTGTGAGAAATTGGTAGTTGAGCTTCGGTGCATCCGTCAGGAGGAGCGAAGTGTGGTCTCCGCTCGCCGCCAAGCGAAAGCGGTTGAGCTGCGAGCGTACATCGCGGCTTCCGGGGGTGAAGATTTCGTTCCAAAAGAGTGATTGCAGGGTGTAGAAATCTAAATCCGCTTGCCGGAGGAAGTCGACTTCGCCATAGGAGGCGCGACTGTATTGCTTATGGATGCGATCTACGACGAGGACATCTTTAGGTGTGAACTCCAAACGGCCAACTTCAAAGCCGAGGAAGGTGAGGGAGAGTTGGATAACGTCGTCCCGCTTCATTTTGAGTGAGCCGCCGCAGGAGATTTGCTTGCCGTCGGCGTCTACATCCATATTGATCTTAGCCGTAACGCATTGGGCGGTCTGTGCTTTGGCGACTACGGCTGCTTTATATTGCTGCTCCTGCGATTGATGTGCGGCGCCGGCAGATGGCTTTTGGGTATTCTGCAACGTGCGGCAACTCGTCAGGAAGGCGAGGGAGATCAAGGTGGTGAGGAGGAAGTATTTCATATGTTTCGTTTTGTGATGTGTGTTTGTAAAAATGCGCGCCGCGGATACAATATTAAATGCGCCGACGACGGATGCGCTGCTTGATCTGCTTCTGTTGCGCCTTGGTCTTGGCAAATTTCGCTGCTTTGCGCCAGGTTTCAAGGGCTGCGCGCTTCTGCTTCAGGCGGAAATGGATGTCGCCTGCGTGCAACAAAAGCGTATAATCGAGATCCTTTTCGGGCGTGCGGCGCAAGGCTTCTTCGATGTAGATGAGGGCCTGCTCATATTGCTTGTCGCACAAGAGCGCATAGGCGTAAGTGTCTAAATATGTGGCGTTGTCGGCTTCTGCATCAACCGTTCGCTTGCTCATGGCCACAGCTTCGGGAATGCGTTCGCCCGCTTGGCAGAGGAAATATGCGTAGTTGTTGAGGCAGGGATAGTTTTCGGGGTTGGCTTCGATAGCCTTTTGGTAGGCGGAAAAAGCTCCCGCTTTGTCGCCGGCCTGATGTAGTAGGTCGCCAAGTGCGCCATAAATCTCGGTAACCTCATCGGAGTTGGAATAAATCGTGATCTGCTTTACGCCATCCTGTAAGATGCGGATCGCCGCCGCGTCGTCGCCCTTCTGAGAAAGCGTCACGCCTAAAAAATAATAGAAGGATAGGTGCCCGGGATTGTACGCTAAGCCTTCGCGACACAGATGAATGATCTGCTCAAGATTGACTTCGCGGATCGCAATGTTGAGCAATTGCAGGCGCGCTCGGAGGTAGTCGGGCTCAATCTCTAAGATCTTCTTGTAGATAGGCACTCTGGTGGCTTCAGGAAGCCGCAGCGTCTCCATATAAGCGGCACAGAGTTCGGCCATACTGCGATCTGCTTGCGGATGTTGCAAGGCTTGGTGAAAGAGGGTAAGCACTTGTAGGCTGTCGCCCTCATTGCGTCTGTCAAAAGCGTATCCCCGCATCGCTTCAGCCTTGACATCGGACGCCGCCATTGAGTCTAAAACGATTTGCTTTACGTAATCTTTGTAAAGAGAGTCTTGTTTCGTCCGATTGTAATAAGCCAGCATCGAAATGCGCGCAAAGGCGTTTTGCGGCTCTGACGTTAAAACGTCTCGGTAAACGCGTAGGGCTTGATCGGGATGGTTATTTTGCAAGAACATATCACCGAGTAGGACGCGATACTTCAGTTCGTTGGGATAATTGGCGCATAAGTCTTCGAGCGCTTTGTACGCTCGTCCGTCATCTTTAAGTTCTATGTAGCTTTGGAACTTAGCTAAAGCGTATTCTTCCTTTAATCCGTCGATGGTGATCAGTCTGTTGATCGTCCGGATGGCGCTCTGCGCGTCTCCGGCCACACGGTAGAGATCTGCCAGCGAGGAAAGCACGTCCGTAGTCGGTTTTTTCGCGGCCAAAATCTCAAGTTCCTCAATGGCTTCCTTGTATTTCTCGTTGCGGGCTAAAATGTCGACGCGCACTTCGCGGTAATTCAGGTTGCCGGGGTCCAACTTTATGGCGCGTCGTAAAAGCGAATCGATTTCTGCGCTTGTGATCGAATCTGCCGAGCCTAATGTCGCGTATTTTGCAATTGCTAAATCGGCCAGCGCTTCCGGTCCGTCGGGATTTATTTCCAAAGCTGCTTCGAGCAAAGCTATTTGTGCATCGTAATTGCCCTTGAGTTTTTGGCACTCGCTTTCGAGGAAGCGTTCGTTATAATGAAACCGCTCCTCCCAAGTCAAGTTGCGTGTAGGGGGTGTCGGGACAGCGTCGGCCTGCGGCGCGTTGACGCGCCGCGAGGATGCACACCCCGCCGCCAAAGTGGCTACCAGCGTGAATACGAACAAGGAAAAAAGGACCGGAATCTGCTTCATACGCCAATTTTAATGGCCTGTGTGCCCGAAACCTCCCGCTCCGCGTTCCGTTTCATCAAGACTTTCCACAGGACGCCAAACGATTTGCTCGTGACGCGCCACGATTAACTGCGCTATACGGTCGCCGCCGTTGACGACGAAAGCCTCCTGCGACAAGTTTATCAAGATTACGCCGATTTCTCCCCGATAATCCGCGTCGATGGTACCGGGCGCGTTGAGTACGGTCACGCCTTTCTTCAGCGCCAGTCCGGATCGCGGCCTTACCTGCGCTTCAAAGCCCGCCGGCAGCGCGATAAACAGTCCCGTAGGGATGAGTTTGCGCTCCATCGGTTGCAATGTCAGCGGCGCAGATAGGTTGGCGCGTAAATCGAGTCCGGCGCTCAGCGGCGTTTCGTAGGCCGGGAGCTCATAAGGTGACTTATTGATGATCTTTATCTCCATATTTTTGTACAAAGAAACGAGAGCGGCAGCGCGCCGTTCTCTTGTTTTACCTTGCATTGAGGCTTCAAAATTACATAATTTCCAATGATTTTCTCCTCCTTACCTCCTAAAAAAGAGCAATGCGCCACATTTCTTCCTCCGAGTTGCCGCTTTTGAGCCTTTGGTGCAAACGAATGCAGCCCTCAGGTCGCACTTTCGGATTGAAAGTAACAGAAAGCCGGCCGGCGTCTCTTGATTTCCGACAAGAAAGTGCAAACTTGCAGGAAAATGGACGCGAAATGCATACCTTTTGTTTATCTTTGCGCGGATTTTTCACGCGTTTCGCCGGCCGCACGTACAATATATATAATGTATAGTTCGCCGGTTCGGATCAGCAAATCCGACTTACTAAACGACAACTATCGGCTGCGGGCGAGGCGAGAGAGATCTTTTCGAAGCAGAATGAAGAAAGAAGAGCAGCAAAGCGCGATCGGTGCGCGACAATATACATTTACTTTACCCAACGGCTTGCGCATCGTTTGCGAGGAGCGAACGGCCGATGTGCTCTATTGTGGTTACATCGTCAAAGCCGGAACGCGTCACGAGGAAGATGCCGATTCCGGCTTGGCCCACTTTCTGGAGCACCTCTCGTTCAAGGGTACAGCCCGCCGGCGCTCTTGGCAGATCACCAACGGCTTGGAGCGCGTAGGTGGCGACTTGAATGCCTTCACCAATAAGCAAGAAACAGCTTTTACGGCTATTGTTTTGCGCGAAGATTTCACCCGCGCGGCCGACCTGCTGACTGACATCGTCTTCCGCAGTGCCTATCCGCAGAAAGAGATGGACCGCGAAGTGGAAGTGGTGTGCGACGAAATCGACAGTTACCGCGATCAGCCGGGCGACTTGATCTTTGATGAGTTTGAGGCCATGCTCTTTCGCGGCCACGGACTCGGGCGCGACATTCTGGGCAGCAAGGAGCGCTTGCACGCCTATCGCACGGCGGATGCCTTGCGCCACGCTCGCCGCTGGTATGTGCCGCAAAATGCCGTCTTTTACGTCTATGGGCAGATTGATTTCAAACGCGTGGTCCGCACGCTCGAGCGCTTGACCGCCGATCTCCCATCAGTGGCAGCGCCCGTTGTGGATCAGACTTTGCCCGCTTATGTTCCGGAGGTGCGAAAGCTTAAAATGCAGACGCATCAAGCCCATGTGCTGATCGGTGCGCGCGCTTTAGCCGGCGGAGATCCGCGGCGCCATGCGCTCAGTCTCTTAACCAACATCCTCGGTGGCCCGGGTATGAATGCCCGCCTCAATGTCAGGCTGCGCGAGAAGGCCGGTTTGGTCTACTCCGTCGACGCTACGTATTACGCATATCCTGATACGGGCGTTTGGCAGGTTTATTTTGGTTGCGATGAAGCCGATGTTAGTCGCTGCCGTCGCCTTGTGGTGAGCGAACTGCGCAGAATGGCCGAACATCCGCTTTCGCCGACTCAATTAGCTGCCGCTAAGAAGCAATATTGTGGGCAGACGGGCATCGCATGTAGCAATGCGGAGAGTTATGCGCTGGCCCTCGGCAAAGCTTTTGCCCATTATGAGCGCGTGTATAGCATACGGCGAAAATTGGAGCACGTGCGCGACGTCACGGCTGATGAACTTTGCAGTTTGGCGAGCGAACTTCTGAATGAGGATCGCTTGACTACGCTGATTTACAACTAAACAAGAGGTCAATAAATGACGAAAAATCACCCCTTGGCGCGCTTTTTGCATTGCCCTTGTTGCGGTTCGCCGCAGTTTGAGGTGCACGACGAGCGCGCAAAGCGCTGCGCCGATTGCGGATTTACCTATTACGCCAACGCAGCTTGTGCTACGGCGGCGATTATCCTCAACGAACGCGAGGAGTTGCTCGCCGTGAGGCGTGCCTTGCCCCCGGCGGCGGGCACTTTGGACTTGCCGGGCGGCTTCGTTAATCCGGGAGAAACGGCCGAAGCGGGCATTCAGCGCGAAGTAAGAGAGGAGACGAGCGGAGAATGCTTGAAAGTCGACTATCTCTTTTCGTTGCCCAATATGTATGAGTTCTCTAATTTTATCGTACATACGACGGATTTCTTCTTTCGTTGCACCTTGCGCGATGTGGCGCGCCTTTCGCCTGCCGACGATGCGGCCGAACTCCTCTGGGTGCCTGTTTGCGCAGTGTGTCCGGCCGATTTTGGCCTGCCCTCCATAAGGGAAGGCGTGAATAAATGGTTGAAAATGTATCACTCTAATCAATAAACAAATAAAGATGGAAGTAACTTTGCAAGGAACGCCTGTAGCATTGACAGGCGAAATGCCCGAAGTGGGCGCAGAAGCACCGAAGTTTTGCGGTGTACGTGGCGATTTGACTAAATTAAAGCTGCCTGAATTGCGCGGCAAACGCGTAGTTTTGAATATTTTTCCCAGCCTTGATACAGAGGTGTGTGCGGCCTCTGTCCGCCATTTCAATAAGGTTGCATCCGAGTTGGAAAATACAGTAGTACTGTGCGTGAGCAAGGACCTTCCTTTTGCGCAGACGCGTTTTTGTACGACTGAAGGTTTGACAAATGTGATTCCCGTGAGCGTATTTCACTGCCATCACTTCCCGGAGCGCTATGGGCTTGAAATAGCTGAAGGTCCGCTCAAAGGACTATTGGCGCGCGCTGTCATTGTGATCGATGAAGAGGGCAAAATCATTTACGAGCAACTTGTTCCGGAAATAACTGAGGAGCCCAACTACGACGCTGCTTTAGCGGCATTAAAGTAAGTAGGCCGTAAGTTTTCAGATGCGAGCATTCCTTTTCCAAAGGAGTGCTCGCATCTTTCGTTTTTACCCAATTGAAGCGGGCCACCGGCCATCTAACGCTTTTAGTTGCATCCCTCCCCTTTGTTTCTGTTGCGCGGCAAAGGCCTTGCATTGCCCCGATCGTCCGCTTTCTGAGCTACATAGCCCTGCTTTGCGCGAATCACTTCCCGATTATGCCCTTTGCGCTCACGATGAAAAAGGCTTACGCTCACGAGAAAAAAGGTTTGCGCTCGTGATAAAAAGTACTTACGCTCGTGATGAGAAAGGTTGTTAGTTGGATTAAGAGGCTTCAAACTGCGTTGCAAACCATTGTAAATCAGTTTGCCGGATATAAAAATGTAAGGCTTTATGCACACTTTTTATAGGGTCGCCTTGCCGGCGCTTGACTGTCGTATGGAATATTTCGCGCGAATCGATATGAAACGAATCGAAGGTGGCTGTCGCTTGCTATGAAGTCGTTCTGTTCCAAAAAGAAAGTTTCCCGAAACCTACTGATTGGTTCGGGAAACCTTATCTTTTTTCGCCTAAAAATAGCGCTTAAAAAGCCATAGAGCTACTGCCGCTTTGCGGGTAAGACCGGAATGTCGAGCGAAGCGCCTTTTACGCCCGCTGCCGTGGCTTTTAGGCGTAGCGTGCCCGCCTTTTCTCCGGCCCGAACAATAGCTGTACACATACCGCTGAAGAGGTGCATTTGCGGGCGTTGGAAGCTGTCTAAGCAAGTGGGGTCGCCGTTGGCAGCAGCCTCAAATCGGCCGGCGCCGCTTACGCTGAATTTTACTTCGCGCCCGTCCTGCGGACAGAGGTTGCCATCTTTGTCGACCAAACTCACCGTGACGTAACTCAGCGCGTCGCCGTCGGCTACGAGTGAGGGCTCGTAGTGGGCCTTTAATACTAAGTGGTCAGGTTTCCCTGCCGTGCGGACGCTCGCCTCGGCATACTTGTGGCCCGCTTTGTCGTAAGCCACGACGCGTAGTTCGCCCGGCTCGTACACAACGTTGTTCCACATCAGTCGGTAGCGGTGCATCGTCGTGCTGTCGTTCTTCATTCTGCGCCCCAGGCTCTTCCCGTTTAAGAAGAGTTCGGCGCCGGGTGCATCGGTATATACAAATACCGGCGTGATTTGGCCTTCGCGCTCCGGCCAAGTCCAATGGGGCAGGATGTGCAGCGTCTTTTCGCCTTCCTTCCACTGACTGCGGTAGAGGTAGTAGCGATCTTTGGGCAGCGAGGCCAGATCTATGATGCCGAAGAGACTGCTGTGGTTGGGCCAAGCGTCAGTATCGTAAGGCGTAGGCTCACCTAAGTAGTCGAAACCCGTCCATACGAATTGCCCTAAAGTCCACGGGTGATCGTCGGCCAAAGCAAAGTCTTCGTCGGGCGTGTTGGACCAGTTGCAGACCTCTACATCATACGACGAACTCTGATGATCCTTGGCTACGACGTCGGCCTTGCGCTCGACCGGCCAATGGTAGACGCCGCGCGAACTGACGGTAGAGGCTGTTTCCGTGCCCAGCAATAAGCATTGCGGGAGGCGCTCGTAGGCTTCCACATAGCGGTGGGCGCGGTAGTTGAAGCCCGGGATGTCAAGCAAAGCTGCGAACCCGTTGTTGAGGACAGGGTCGATCTGATCCATACCGCAGGTGACGGGCCGCGTGGGGTCCTCTTCGTGACATATATCCTGCAAATATTTTGCAACCTTGTAGCCCACGGGCGAATGTTGTGAAGGCACTTCGTTGCCAATGCTCCACATAATGACGCTGGGATTGTTGCGATAATGACGCAACATATTTCGCATATCTTTAGCGCTCCATTCGGCAAAATAGCGATGGTAGCCGTTGAGACATTTTGCTACGTCCCACTCATCAAACGGCTCGATCATCATCATCAAACCCAATGAATCGCAAAGCGCAACGAGTTCGGGCGCAGGCATATTGTGGGACGTGCGAACGGCATCGCAGCCCATATCTTTCAGCATAAGCAGTTGGTGGCGCAACGCTGACTTGTTGACCGCCGCACCCAATGGGCCGAGGTCGTGATGGTTGCAGACGCCCTTAAACTTCCGGCGTTTGCCGTTGAGGAAGAAGCCTTCGTCGGCAACGAATGCTATGCTGCGAACGCCGAAGCGCGTCTCGTAAGTATCTTCCAATCGGCCGCCGGCGCTGTAGATTTTCGTCACCGCACGATAGAGTGAAGGATTTTCGGGCGACCAGAGTTGCGGTTGGTGAATCAGGAAATGCTGCGTGAAGGCTTCGCCCTCTCGCACACGGCGCGTGTTGCTCTTGGCTGCTACGATTTGCCCCGCTGCGTTGATGATGTCCGTGCAGAGCGTTAACTCCCGATCGCCGGCGCCTGCGATCGTCGTGTGCAGTTCGACAGAGGCTAAAGTGTCGCTGACCTGCGGCGTCAAGATTTGCGTCCCCCAAACAGGGACGTGTATCTTGTTCGTATGAATGAGGTGCACATTCCGATAAAGACCTGCACCGCAATACCATCGACTGCTTTGCGGTCGATTTTCAAGCCTTACAACCAGTCGGTTTCCCCTTTCATTGCCGCGCAGATAGGGCGTAGCGTCGCAATAAAAAGAATTGTAGCCGTAGGGCCAAAAGCAGATTTCTTCGCCGTTCAAATAGACGCGCGCCTCACTCATAGCTCCGTCAAAAACTAAGGTCGTCGTGCCCGCGGTATCGGCGTCAAAGGTCGTTCGATACCAGCCCACGCCTTCGTAGGGCAAGCCGCCTGTTCTGCCGGTCTTTTCCGAGGCCGTCGTTTCGTTGTTCTGCGTCACCTGCACGCGTTGCAAATCGTTGTCGCGACTAAACGGGCCGGTGATGGCCCAATCGTGGGGCACCCTCACGGGGCGCCAGCCGGTTTCGGAATTGACTGCCTCCGACGCACCTTGGCTAAAGTGCCAATCGCGTAAAAGGCGCTCCGTGCGCTGCGCAAAACTTACCGCACACACCGCGGCGAATGCCATCAATACTAAAAGTCTTTTCATTTCGTGTTGCATAATCAAATACGTCAAACCAATTGCCGGGCGCGCCGATTGCGATCTGTGCCCTCGAATATCTGCAAAAGTAGACTTTTCTGGCTTATTTCTCTGCTTATCCTCCGTTAAAACCTGCCGCTGATAGAGTTTCTCGTAAAGCGGCTTCAATTTTTGCGGACTGAAAAGCAGGCGAGAGGCAATAATTGGCGTTGACTGCTGCCGCTCCTACACATTATATATATAGGGCATCTTGATTCGAGGGAGTGGCGGCGCTGTTTTTGGCGGCAGGAATGGCTTGGTTGCAGCGTTCGGGCGCAACTTGGGGAATATCTTTTCCATTTCTGCTCGCTGCGGGCGGATTTTGAGTCGGCACATACCTATCTTTGGGAGTCGGCAACAGATTTTGCGTCTTAGAAACCTCTGCTTGCGCACTTTTTTTGCCCCTTTTTTATCTCAATTTTCGGCTGTTTTCCTTGTGTTCTGCCATTTCCGCATGTCAAACCTTGCCATCTCCGAAATTATTTTCGTTTTTGCGTAAAAAAGTTTGTTGTGTGTTTGGTTGTAATGGGATTTTGTTCTACTTTTGCACTCGCTTTCCAGCGCCGAGGCGTTAGGTTTAGCATCAAGAAAGCGATCTTTGAAAGAATTCCATAGACTTTTATGCAGAAGAAGCAGAAAGAGTTTCAATCCGAGGATGCTTCGGCGTTTTACGGATTGTTATTCGGTAAGCAGTATGTTTTCTTGTAAAAGAGAAGTACAAGAATCGTCAAATTCCTTTTTTACATTCAACTCGTTGAATCAGAAAAAGAAAAAATGAGATATACAATGTAGAGTTTGATCCTGGCTCAGGATGAACGCTGGCTACAGGCTTAACACATGCAAGTCGTGGGGCAGCGGATGCTTAGCTTGCTAAGTATGCCGGCGACCGGCGCACGGGTGAGTAACGCGTACCGAACCTGCCCATCACACAGGGATAGGCTTGCGAAAGCAAGATTAATACTGATGGTCTCAGTTGTATGCATGTATGATTGAGTAAAGCCTTCGGGCGGTGATGGATGGCGGTGCGTCCCATTAGGACGTTGGCGGGGTAACGGCCCACCAATCCTTCGATGGGTAGGGGTTCTGAGAGGAAGGTCCCCCACATTGGAACTGAGATACGGTCCAAACTCCTACGGGAGGCAGCAGTGAGGAATATTGGTCAATGGGCGAGAGCCTGAACCAGCCAAGTAGCGTGCGGGATGAAGGCCCTTGTGGTCGTAAACCGCTTTTATCAGTGAATAAAGTGCACCACGTGTGGTGTCATTGCAGGTAGCTGAAGAAAAAGGACCGGCTAATTCCGTGCCAGCAGCCGCGGTAATACGGAAGGTCCGGGCGTTATCCGGAATTATTGGGTTTAAAGGGAGCGCAGGCGGGAGTATAAGTCAGCTGTTAAATATCAGAGCCCAACTCTGTTATGCAGTTGAAACTATATTTCTTGAGTACGCACAGGGATGGCGGAATTCAGGGTGTAGCGGTGAAATGCTTAGATATCCTGAAGAACTCCGATCGCGAAGGCAGCCATCCGGAGCGTAACTGACGCTGAGGCTCGAAGGTGCGGGTATCGAACAGGATTAGATACCCTGGTAGTCCGCACGGTAAACGATGAATACTCGCAGTTCGGCCGTTTAGGTCGAGTTGTCCAGCGAAAGCGTTAAGTATTCCACCTGGGGAGTACGCCGGCAACGGTGAAACTCAAAGGAATTGACGGGGGCCCGCACAAGCGGAGGAACATGTGGTTTAATTCGATGATACGCGAGGAACCTTACCCGGGCTTGAACCAAGAGTGCGGAGTGCAGAGATGCGCTTTTTCTTCGGACACTTTTGGAGGTGCTGCATGGTTGTCGTCAGCTCGTGCCGTGAGGTGTCGGCTTAAGTGCCATAACGAGCGCAACCCTTTTCTACGTTTGCCATCGGGTAATGCCGGGAACTCCGTGGATACTGCCGCCGCAAGGCGGAGGAAGGTGGGGATGACGTCAAATCAGCACGGCCCTTACGTCCGGGGCTACACACGTGTTACAATGGTCGGAGCAGCAGGAAGCTACCTGGCGACAGGATGCTGATCCCAAAACCCGGCCTCAGTTCGGACTGGAGTCTGCAACCCGACTCCAC
>NZ_GG700642.1:886241-1288741 GCF_000159995.1 Alloprevotella tannerae ATCC 51259 | reverse complement strand
TTGCCGTACCTTTGCGGTATAAAATTAAGAGGTGAACAATTAATTACTTCAACTAAACCAAAAAATCATGCGTAAAATTATTTCAGTTTTTGCAATGGGTGCCCTCGTAGCACTTGGTGCAAACGCACAAGGCGCTTTTGTAAACCATCGCTTTTTTGACAACTGGTCATTAGGCCTCAATGCAGGTTCTATTGCTCCGGTTAAAGGTCCAGCTTTCTGGAAGCACAATCGTGCTAACTTCGGTCTGGAGTTGACGAAGCAAATTACTCCGGTGTTCGGTCTAGGCTTTGAAGGTGAAGCTAACGTAAATACTACTCCTTCTTTGACAGCTATCGACCAAGTTAATGCATCTGTATTGGCTAAGGTTAACCTTACAAACTGGTTCTGCGGCTACAAAGGCACTCCGCGTCCTTTCGAGCTCGAAGCAATAGGTGGTCTCGGCTGGGGCTATATGTATGATAGCGATCCTAACATCGATGGCACAGACTTCTGGACTTCTAAATTCGGTCTCAACTTCAACTTCAACTTAGGCGCTAATCGTGCTTGGACTATCGCGTTGAAGCCGGCTATCGTTTACAACCTCGATCACCAAGGTTTCCGTGGTATGGCTCGCGCTCGCGGTGCTAACTACGATCTCAACACTGCAGCTGTTGAACTCCGCGCAGGTCTTACTTATCACTTCAAGACCAGCAACGGTGAGCACTACTTCACTAAGGTTCGCGCATACGACCAAGGCGAAATCGACGGTCTGAACGGCCGCATCAACGACCTCCGCGGCCAATTGGCTGACAAGGATGGCCAACTTTCAGATGCAAACCGCAGAATCGCTGATCTCCAGAACCAATTGAACGATTGCCGCAACCGTAAGCCGGTAGTTAAGGAAACGACTAACAACTTGATGACTTCAGCTGTGACGTTCCGTCAAGGCAAGTCTGTTGTTGATCCTTCTCAAATGCCGAACGTTGAGCGCGTAGCAACTTACTTAGCTAACCACAAAGAAGCTACAGTAGTTATCAAGGGTTATGCTTCTCCGGAAGGCCCATTAGAGCTCAACAAGAAGTTGGCTGCTGCTCGTGCAGACGCAGTGAAGACTATCCTCGTTAAGCGTTATAGAATTGCCGCTTCTCGCATCACGGCTGAAGGCCAAGGTATTGGCAACATGTTCTCTGAGCCGGATTGGAACCGCGTAAGTATCTGTACGCTCGATCAGAAGTAATTTTTGATTCAATTATAAATGCAAAAGCCGGACGACCACCTCTCGTCCGGCTTTTTCGTATTCTCTCTCAGTGGCGTTAACGACTGAGACTTTTTGTTTTCTACCTTTCATGTCATGCTTTTGCCGCCGTATTATGCGTCCAGACTTAGAAGATTTGGCGATTAGCGCCTCGTTTACCTTCTTTACGCTCACGACGAAAAAGGCTTACGCTCGTGATGATAAAGGTTTGCGTTCGTGAGCGTAAGAGTCTGTTCACGTGAGCGCACACCGTTTGGTCGCCCTCTCAGTCGTATCTCGCCTAGCTTTCGTGCGTAAAATTTCAGTTGTCAGCTGTTTGTTTCTTGCACGCAGTTTTCATCAGGTAGATCTCCAAAAGTACGCTGCCGTACGGTCGCATCGAGAAGTTGCTCGGACTCACTTTTTTTCTCCAGCTTCATCGCAGCACAGCGCGTTATGTTAGCCATTTGTAGCTGCACAATGTTTTTTTATTCAGACCTTTTTCGCGTGAAGGTGGATTTTTTTGTATTAAAAGCGCTCGAAAAGCCCTTTTAATCAAATCGAAAGCCATTTCTTTTCATCTGTATTGGGCAAAATTTGAGCAACGATGCATAGCGATTGATGCTCATTATGTCGTTTCTGATAAGTTCGCCGCTGATACCTTGTGAGTGTCCAATGGTATCTTTTTCCGCTACAAACAAATCGATAATTCTTGTTTTTAACATTTGACGATGAACTATTAAGTGCTTGAAATCTTGTTTGTTCAATCAAATCTTCGTAATTTTGCAGCCGCTACAGTGTATACCACACAAGCGTTTAGTGCAGAAAGTAAGAAAATAAAATATATAACAAATTAAAGATCAAACAAATGCCTACGATTCAACAATTAGTGAGAAAGGGCAGAAAAGTCGTGACCGGAACGAGCAAATCTCCGGCACTGGACTCTTGCCCTCAGCGTCGTGGAGTGTGCGTGCGTGTATATACCACCACGCCTAAGAAGCCTAACTCGGCTATGCGTAAGGTTGCGCGTGTGCGCTTGACTAACGCTAAGGAGGTCAACTCTTATATTCCGGGTGAGGGTCATAACTTGCAAGAGCACTCTATCGTGCTTGTGCGCGGCGGCCGTGTAAAAGACCTTCCTGGTGTGCGTTATCACATCGTTCGCGGTACGCTTGATACTGCCGGTGTGGCTAACCGTACGCAACGTCGTTCAAAGTACGGCGCAAAGCGTCCTAAAGCAGCAAAGAAATAAGTAATTAATTTGGTTTGCAAAAAGGTTGAGTAAATTTTCGAAGGAGAATTGAAGAACTCAATGCAGCCTAAATAAGACCAATTGTAATGAGAAAAGCAAAACCAAAGAAGCGGGTTATCCTTCCGGATCCCGTTTATGGAGACCAAAAGGTTTCTAAGTTTGTAAATCACTTGATGTTCGACGGTAAGAAGAATGTATCTTACGAAATTTTCTACAAGTCGCTCGAGATCGTAGGTGAAAAAATGAAAGACAATGAGCTTTCTCCGCTGGAAATCTGGAAAGCGGCTTTGGATAAGATAACACCCCAAGTCGAAGTTAAATCTCGTCGTATCGGTGGTGCTACGTTTCAAGTGCCCACTGAAATTCGCCCGGAGCGCAAAGAAAGTGTCTCTATGAAGAATCTGATTGGCTACGCTCGTAAGCGCGGTGGCAAGACCATGGCTGATAAGCTGGCTGCTGAGATTATGGACGCCTTTAACGAACAGGGCGGAGCTTACAAACGTAAGGAAGATATGCACCGTATGGCTGAAGCTAACCGTGCGTTCGCTCACTTCAGATTTTAACTTGTTGGGGCGAGTAGCTTCGATCGTGATACATACCATAACGGCGTGTGAGATACGAAGATAATCGCTCTGAAGATTTGCATTAAAACGAAAGATTTAAGAAGATGGCAAAACATGACCTGCATTTAACGCGTAATATCGGCATCATGGCGCACATCGACGCCGGTAAAACGACGACGTCAGAACGCATCTTGTTTTATACGGGTAAGACGCATAAGATTGGCGAAGTCCATGACGGTGCGGCTACGATGGACTGGATGGCTCAGGAGCAGGAGCGCGGCATTACTATTACGTCTGCCGCTACAACTTGTTATTGGGAGTGGAATAATCAGAAATTTAAGATTAACTTGATTGATACTCCGGGGCACGTTGACTTCACGGCTGAGGTTGAACGTTCGCTTCGTGTATTGGACGGCGCCGTGGCAACTTATTGTGCTGTTGGTGGCGTGCAACCACAATCGGAAACGGTGTGGCGTCAAGCTGATAAGTATAGCGTTCCACGTATTGGATACGTAAATAAGATGGACCGCTCCGGCGCAGACTTCTTCGAGGTTGTGCGTCAGATGAAGGCGGTGCTTGGCGCAAATCCTTGCGTCGTAGCAATTCCTATTGGCGCTGAGGAGAACTTCAAGGGTATCGTTGACCTTATTCGCATGAAGTCTATCGTATGGCACGATGAGTCGCTTGGTGCAGAATACGAGGTGGAAGATATCCCGGCTGAACTTCAAGACGAAGCAGAGGAATGGCGCGGCAAGATGCTCGAGCAAGCTGCTGAGTGTGACGAAAAGCTCATGGAGAAATATTTCGAAGATCCTACAAGCTTGACGAACGAAGAAATTGTGGCAGCTATCCGTAAGGGTACAATCTCAATGGAGCTCGTTCCAATGACGCCGGGTTCTTCATTTAAGAATAAGGGTGTACAATATCTGTTGGACTACGTATGTATGTTCTTGCCTGCACCTGTGGATACGCCGAATATCGTTGGTGTAAATCCTGAGACAGGTGAAGAGGAAGATCGTAAACCCTCAGAAGATGAACGCACTTCAGCTTTGGCTTTCAAGATCGCAACAGATCCTTATGTGGGTCGTCTGACTTTCTTCCGCGTTTACTCCGGTAAGATTGAGGCTGGCTCATATATCTATAACCCGCGTAGCCGCAAGAAAGAGCGCGTATCTCGCCTCTTCCAGATGCACTCTAACCACCAAAACCCGGAAGAAGTAATCGGCGCAGGTGATATTGGTGCAGGTGTGGGCTTCAAGGATATCCGCACAGGTGATACGCTTTGTGATGAAGCTGCTCCGATCGTTCTTGAATCTATGGACTTCCCCGATCCCGTTATCGGTATCGCTGTTGAGCCTAAGACGCAGAAAGATATGGATAAGCTCTCAATGGGCTTGCAGAAGTTGGCTGAGGAGGATCCTACCTTCACTGTGCATACAGAAGAGCAGAGTGGCCAGACGGTTATTTCCGGTATGGGCGAGCTGCACCTTGATATTATCTTGGACCGTCTTCGTCGTGAGTTCAAAGTAGAATGTAATCAGGGTAAGCCTCAGGTTAATTACAAAGAGGCCATTACGCAGACGGTTAACCTCCGTGAGGTTTACAAGAAGCAAACCGGTGGTCGTGGTAAGTTCGCAGACATTATCGTTGATGTTAGTCCGGTTGACGAGGACTTCAAAGAGGGTGGCCTGCAATTTATCAACAAGGTTACCGGCGGTAACATTCCTAAGGAATTCATTCCTTCTGTACAAAAGGGCTTCGAGAATGCTATGAAGAGTGGTGTTCTTGGTGGCTTCCCGATGAACAGCCTTAAGGTTGAGCTGCTTGATGGTTCTTTCCACCCGGTTGACTCTGACCAGTTGTCTTTCGAGGTTGCAGCATTGAACGCTTACAAGAATGCTTGCTCAAAGGCAGGTCCTGTTTTGTTGGAACCTATTATGAGTCTCGAGGTTGTTACACCTGAAGAGAATATGGGTGATGTGATCGGTGACTTGAACAAACGTCGTGGTCAGGTAGAGGGTATGGAAAGCACGCGATCTGGTGCACGTGTTGTGAAAGCGCTCGTTCCACTGTCTGAGATGTTCGGTTATGTAACTGCATTGCGTACCATTACTTCTGGCCGTGCAACAAGCTCTATGCAATATCATCACCACTCACCATTGTCAGCTTCTATCGCACGTCAGGTGCTTGAGGAAATCAATGGTCGTGTAGACTTGGTAAAGTAATAAGTGAAATACAATACCAAGGGAGCTGTTTAGAATATGACTCTTAAACCGTTTCCCTTGATAAACAGAATGTAATATGAGTCAAAAGATTAGAATCAAATTGAAGAGTTATGATCATACGCTCGTAGAGAAATCTGCTGAGAAGATCGTAAAGAATGCAAAGGCTACGGGCGCAATCGTTAGCGGCCCTATTCCACTTCCTACTCGTAAGCGTATTATTACGGTTAATAGAAGTACGTTCGTAAACAAAAAGTCTCGCGAGCAGTTTGAAGTTTCAACCTACAAGCGGTTGATCGACATTTATAGCTCTACAGCAAAGACTGTCGATGCACTTATGAAGCTTGAGTTGCCTTGTGGGGTAGAAGTGGAAATCAAAGTATAGTATACAATATATTATTTAGTGGGAGGTTACGGCGTCTCTTTTAGAGCGTCAAGGCTCCCGTATATAAAACTACTGAAATGCCAGGATTATTAGGAAAAAAAATCGGAATGACATCCGTTTTCAGTGCTGATGGTAAAAACATACCATGCACTGTTGTCGAAGTAGGTCCTTGCGTGGTTACTCAGATTAAAAGCGTAGAGAAAGAAGGCTACAATGCTGTTCAGCTTGGCTTCCAAGAAGCGAAAGAAAAGAACACGACAGCTCCTCTTCTCGGGCACTTTAAGAAAGCTGGTACCACTCCCAAGCGCCACTTGGCCGAGTTCACAGGTTTTGACAAAGAGTTTAACTTAGGCGACACGATTACCGTTGCCGATGTATTTGAGGGCGTTGAATATGTTGACGTTGTTGGTACATCTAAGGGTCACGGTTTCCAAGGCGTTATGAAACGTCACGGATTTGGTGGTGTGGGCCAGAGTACTCACGGTCAGGACGACCGCGCAAGAAAGCCGGGTGCCATCGGTGCATGCTCTTATCCTGCAAAGGTTTTTAAGGGTATGCGTATGGCTGGTCAGATGGGCAATCGTCGCGCAACCAATCAAAATCTGAAAGTAATCAAAGTAATACCGGAGCACAACCTCCTCCTTCTTAAAGGATCTGTACCCGGCTGTAAAGGTTCAATCGTAATAATTGAGAAATAATGGAAATCAGTGTATTCAATATAAAAGGTGAAGACACCGGTCGTAAAGCTGTCCTCAATGAGGCAGTCTTTGGCATTGAACCTAACGATCATGCAATTTACCTTGATGTAAAACAATATCTCGCAGCTCAACGACAAGGCACAGCTAAGTCAAAGGAAAGAAGCGAGATGAGTGGTTCTACTCGTAAGCTTGGTCGCCAGAAGGGTGGCGGTGGCGCTCGCCGTGGTGATATTAACTCACCTGTACTAGTTGGCGGTGCTCGCGTATTTGGCCCGAGACCACGCAATTATGCTTTTAAACTGAATAAGAAGCTTAAGGCTTTGGCTCGCCGCAGTGCATTGAGCTACAAGGCTAAAGAGAACTCAATCGTTGTCCTCGAAGACTTCACGATGGAAACTCCTAAGACCAAGGCTTTTGTTGAGATCCTAAATAATCTTAAGGTCTCAGAAAAAAAAGTGCTGGTTATTTTGCCTGAAGCTAATAAAAATGTATTTTTGTCAGCTCGTAATTTAGAGGGCGCTAAGTTGGCTATTGCAAAGGATATCAATACGTATAACGTACTTGATGCCGGTGCATTGGTTATAACTGAGCGTTCGCTGGAGGATATCGACGCTGTTCTGAATAGATAACGGCTAAGAGACTATGGCATATATCGTAAAACCTTTAGTCACTGAGAAGATGACTAGCTTGACGGACAAACAAAACAAATTCGGTTTTATTGTTCGTCCTGAAGCGAACAAGCTTCAAATTAAGAAAGAAGTAGAGGCGTTGTATGGCGTAACGGTAGTTGACGTTAATACATCGCGCTATGCTGGTAAAAACAAGTCACGTTATACGCGCTCTGGTTTAATTAAGGGGCGTTCTAACGCATTTAAGAAGGCGGTAGTTACTCTTAAGGAGGGCGAAACGATTGACTTCTATAGTAATATTTAATTAAATGGCAGTACGTAAATTTAAGCCCACAACACCGGGGCAGAGACACAAGATTATTGGTACGTTTAATGAAATTACTGCGTCCGTACCAGAAAAATCTCTCGTTTATGGTAAGCGTTCGACCGGCGGCCGTAATAATGACGGCCACCGAGCTACGCGTTATCGTGGTGGTGGTCACAAGCGTAAATTCCGCTTGATTGACTTCCGTAGAGAGAAAGACGGTGTTCCCGCAATTGTTAAAACAATAGAGTATGATCCGAATCGTTCGGCTCGTATAGCATTGCTGTTTTATGCTGACGGTGAAAAGCGTTACATCATCGCGCCTAATGGTTTGAAAGTTGGTGATCGCTTGATGTCAGGTGCAGAAGCATCTCCTGAAGTCGGAAATGCTCTTCCCTTACAGAATATTCCTGTCGGTACAGTAGTTCACAACATAGAGCTTCGTCCTGGTCAAGGAGCACTTCTGGTAAGAAGTGCAGGCAACTTTGCACAGCTGACGTCACGTGAGGGCACTTATTGTGTTATTAAATTGCCCTCAGGAGAAACTCGCAAAGTGCTGAGTGCTTGTAAAGCGACTGTAGGTAGCGTAGGTAATTCTGATCACGCACTTGAATCTTCTGGTAAAGCCGGACGTTCTCGCTGGTTAGGCCGTCGTCCTCACAACCGTGGTGTTGTTATGAACCCTGTTGATCACCCGATGGGAGGTGGTGAAGGCCGTCAGTCTGGTGGACATCCACGTTCTCGTACAGGTCTTTATGCTAAGGGTCTTAAGACAAGAGCGCCGAAGAAGCAGTCTAATAAGTATATCCTGGAAAGGTCTAAAAAGTAACAAGCACTAATTGAATTTTTATGAGTCGTTCACTAAAAAAAGGCCCTTATATAGCTGTCTCTCTTGAGAAAAAGATTCTTGCCATGAATGAAAGTGGTAAAAAGAATGTTGTAAAGACTTGGGCTAGAGCATCTATGATTTCTCCTGATTTTGTTGGTCACACTGTTGCTGTTCATAATGGCAATAAGTTTATTCCGGTTTATATCACCGAGAATATGGTTGGTCATAAGTTAGGGGAATTTGCACCGACGCGTAAGTTTGGTGGCCATGCGGGTAACAACAAACGCTAATACAGCGTATTGTAATTAAAAAACAAAAGATTATAATGGGAGCAAGAAAAAGATTAGCGGCCGCTAAACGTAAAGAGGCCAAAAAAACTCAGTATTATGCTGAGCTCCGTAATATCCCCTCTTCCCCTCGAAAAATGCGTTATGTCGTTGATTTGATCCGCGGAATGGAGGTCAATCGAGCATTAGGAACATTACGTTTTTCAAAGAAACAGGCTTCATTAGCAGTTGAAAAGCTGCTTCGTTCAGCTATCACCAATTGGGAGACAAAAAATGAACGAAAGGCTGATGACGGAGAATTGTTTATTGTGACAGCTTTTGTAGACGAGGGAGTCACTCTTAAGAGAATGCGTCCTGCGCCTCAAGGGCGAGGCTATAGAATTCGCAAGCGTTCCAACCACGTTACATTGTATGTAGGAACCAAGAATAACGATTAATCGATAGAAACATGGGACAAAAAGTTAATCCGATTAGTAACCGTTTAGGTATTATTCGTGGTTGGGAGTCTAACTGGTATGGTGGCTCCAATTATGGGGATACTTTGCTCGAAGATAGTAAGCTGCGTAGATATTTGAACGCCCGCCTTGCTAAGGCCAGCGTATCAAGAATTATCATTGAAAGAACTCTTAAGCTGATTACAATCACTATCTGTACTTCACGTCCAGGTATTATCATTGGTAAAGGTGGTCAGGAAGTTGATAAGCTGAAAGAGGAGCTTCATAAGATTACAGATAAAGATGTTCAAATCAATATCTTTGAGGTAAAACGCCCTGATCTAGATGCAAATATAGTAGGTCAGAGTATTGCGCGCCAAATTGAAGGTAAAATTGCCTATCGTCGTGCTGCTAAAATGGCTATTCAAAATGCAATGAGGATGGGTGCAGAAGGCATTAAAGTGCAAGTTTCTGGTCGTCTGAATGGTGCGGAAATGGCTCGTAAAGAGATGTTCAAAGAGGGTCGTACTCCTCTACATACATTCCGTGCTGATATTGATTATTGCCAAACCACTGCTTTGACAAAAGTCGGCCTTATTGGTATTAAGGTGTGGATCTGCCGTGGTGAGGTCTATGGTAAAAAAGACTTAGCTCCTAATTTTACGCCTGAGAGAGATTTCCGTCGTCAAGATGGTGAACGTCGTGACAGAAGACGTGATCGTAGAAGTAGGGGTGGTAATCGTTAAAAGAGTAGAGCCAAATGTTACAACCAAAAAGAACAAAATACAGAAGACCTCAGAAAGGGCGTTGCAAAGGCAATGCTCAACGCGGAAATCAGTTGGCGTTTGGAAGCTTCGGTATCAAGAGCTTACAAACTCATTGGCTGACGGGTCGCCAGATTGAGGCTGCTCGTGTCGCAATGACACGTTATATGCAGCGTGAAGGGCAAAGTTGGATTCGTATTTTCCCAGACAAACCAATTACTAAGAAGCCTGCGGACGTACGTATGGGTAAAGGTAAGGGTGATCCTGTAGGGTACGTATTCCCAATAACTCCAGGACGCATTATTTTTGAAGTTGAGGGCGTGCCTTTTGAGGTCGCAAAGGAGGCTCTTCGCCTTGCCGCTCAAAAATTACCAATTACTACAAAATTCGTGGTACGTCACGATTTTGATAAAAACGCTTAACAATGAAAATTAAGGAGATTCGTCAGATTCCGCAAGGTGAGCTTCAAGAGCGCCTTTCTTCAGAGGTTGATAAGTACGGACAATTGATTTTAACTCATAGCGTTTCGCCTCTTGAAAATCCATCTCAGATAAAAGAGGTCCGTCGTACCATTGCGAGATTAAAAACCCTCATTCGCGAGAATGAACTTAACAACAGTAAATAATTGTCCAATGGAAGCTAGAAAATTGAGAAAAACCAGACAGGGTGTTGTGCTTAGCAATAAAATGGACAAAACTATCATTGTTGCGGCTAAGTTTAAAGAAAAACATCCTATTTATGGAAAGTTTATCTCTAAGACGAAAAAGTATTATGCTCATGATGAAAAGAATGAAGTAAATCTTGGAGATATCGTCCAAATTATGGAGACTCGCCCTTTGAGTAAGCTCAAGAGATGGAGAGTCGTAAAAATTGTAGAAAGAGCAAAGTAATATGATACAAGTCGAAACCAAACTTAATGTCGCTGATAATAGCGGTGCAAGAGAAGCTAAGTGCATTCGTGTACTTGGTGGAACTCGCAGGCGCTACGCAAGTGTTGGTGACATCATTGTTGTTGCAGTCAACAACATTATTCCTTCAAGTGATTTGAAAAAAGGTGCTGTATCTAAAGCCTTGATCGTAAGAACTAAGAAGGAGATTCGTCGTGCTGACGGCTCTTATATACGTTTTGACGACAACGCTTGTGTGCTTCTTAATAACGCTGGAGAATTGCGCGGCAGCCGCATATTTGGTCCTGTTGCACGTGAGTTACGTAGTGTTAATATGAAAGTCGTTTCTTTAGCACCTGAAGTTCTTTAACCGGTTATAACTGTAGTATATAATGAATAAATTTCATATTAGAAAAGGTGATACTGTCTTTGTCAACGCTGGCGAAGATAAGGGAAAGACTGGTAAGGTTATTCGTGTCATCACTGAAAAGAAACGTGCAGTCGTTGAAGGTGTGAATATCGTTTCAAAGAATCAAAAGCCTAATGCAAAATACCCTCAAGGCGGTATTATTAAAATGGAGGCTCCTATTCATATCTCTAATCTTAATGTTATAGATCCGGCTTCAGGAAAACCTACCCGTATTGGTCATAGGAAGAATGAAGAGGGAAAGACTATACGTTATGCTAAAAAGTCAGGGGAGGAAATTAAATAATGAGTACCACTGCTAGTCTAAAAAAAGAGTATCGTGAGCGTATTGCTCCCACGTTGATGAAACAATTCAACTACAAATCTTCAATGCAAGTTCCTCGTTTGACGAAGATTGTTATCAATGAAGGTTTAGGAATTGCTTCTGCAGACAAGAAAATCGTTGATGTCGCAGTTAATGAACTTAGCACGATTACTGGTCAGAAGGCAGTCGTAACATTGTCACGTAAGGATATTGCCAACTTCAAAGTTCGTAAAAAGATGCCTATTGGAGCGATGGTAACATTGCGTCGTGAGCAGATGTACGAATTCTTAGAGAAGTTAATTCGTGTTGCCCTCCCACGTATTCGTGACTTCAAAGGTATCGAAAGCAAGTTAGATGGTCGCGGAAATTATACGCTTGGCATCACTGAACAGATTATATTCCCGGAAATTAACATCGATTCTGTAGAGCGTATGACAGGTATGAATATTACCTTCGTTACCACTGCGCAAACTGATGAGGAGGGATATGCCCTTCTGAAAGAATTTGGTCTTCCTTTCAAAAAAAATAGCATTAACTGATTTAGTAGTATGGCAAAAGAATCAATGAAAGCGCGCGAAGTAAAGCGTGCAAAGTTAGTTGCAAAATATGCTGCCAAACGAGCTGCTTTGAAGGAGATTGTAAATAAGTCTTCTGATCCGGTAGAGGCTTATGAAGCTGCACGCAAATTGCAGAGCATTCCAAAGAATGCAAATCCGATCCGCCTTCATAATCGCTGCAAAATTACAGGTCGCCCCAAAGGCTATATTAGAATGTTTGGCCTTTCAAGAATTCAATTTCGCGAAATGGCTTCAAGCGGTTTGATCCCTGGAGTTAAAAAAGCAAGTTGGTAATTCGCTTATTAATATTGTCGGGGCTTCCCGATCAATTAATCAAATACAAATATGACTGATCCAATAGCAGATTTTCTGACGCGTTTGCGCAATGCAATTCATGCGAAGCATAGAGTTGTTGAAATACCCGCGTCAAATCTCAAAAAGAATATTACAAAGATTCTTTTTGAAAAAGGATATATTCTCAATTATAAGTTTGAGGATACAGAGGATAATCCTCAAGGTATGATCAAGATTGCATTAAAGTATGATCCTCAAACAAAGGCTAATGCAATCAAGAACCTGACGAGAATTTCACGCCCTGGTATGCGTAAATATACTGGTTATCGTGATATGCCGAGAGTAATTAATGGACTTGGTATAGCAATTGTATCTACGTCCAAAGGTGTTATGACAGATAAGGAGGCTTCACAAGAGAAGATCGGTGGTGAAGTATTATGCTTTGTCTATTAATAGAAGAATACTATGTCTCGAATAGGAAAATTGCCAATTAACATTCCTGCAGGAGTAAACGTTACTCTAAAGGATAATGTAGTGACTGTTAAAGGTCCGAAGGGTGAACTCTCACAGACAGTGCATCCTTCTATTAATGTCGTTATTGACGCTAATGTCATTACTTTCACTATCGATCAAGAAAACGACTCTGTTTCTACAAAGCAGAAGCAAGCTTTCCATGGCTTGTATCGTTCTTTGATTAATAACATGGTTGTTGGTGTAAGTGAAGGCTACAAGAAAGAATTAGAGTTAGTCGGCGTAGGTTATCGCGTTTCAAATCAAGGAAACCTGATGGAGTTTTCTTTAGGTTATACGCACAACATCTTCCTTCAACTTCCGAGCGAAGTGAAAGTAGAAACAAAGACAGAACGTAACAAGAATCCGTATATTTGCCTCGAATCCTGCGACAAGCAATTGTTAGGACAAGTATGTGCAAAGATTCGTTCGTTCCGTATGCCAGAGCCTTATAAGGGTAAAGGTATATTGTTCGTTGGTGAGCAGATTCGTCGTAAGAGTGGCAAGGCTGCAGGTGCGAAGTAATTTTAAAATGCAAGTATTATGACAACGAAGAAAGAACTACGTCGTATTAAGATAAAATACCGTGTACGCAAACGTGTTTCCGGAACTGCTGAGCGCCCTCGTCTGACGGTGTTCAGAAGCAACAAACAGATTTATGCCCAGATTATCAATGATGATACAGCGCGCACTTTGGTAAGCGCTTCATCATTGGGTTTAGATAAGATGCCTAAGTTGGAACAAGCTTCTAAGGTCGGAGAACTCGTAGCACAAAAGGCTATTGCCGCAGGAATTAGTGAGGTTGTTTTTGACCGTAACGGCTATCTTTATCATGGTCGTGTTAAGAATGTGGCTGATGGTGCTCGTAATGGTGGACTTAAATTTTAATGGTTATGGCAAACAGAGTTATTGTAAATAGTGAAGATTTAAAAGATAGACTGGTTGCTATCAATCGTACTACCAAGGTAACTAAAGGTGGTCGTACATTTACTTTTGCTGCAATTGTCGTTGTAGGTGATGGTAAAGGTGTAATTGGTCATGGCCTTGGTAAAGCTGGTGAAGTCACTACAGCCATTGCAAAAGGCATTGAGGCTGCAAAAAAGAACCTCGTAAAGGTTCCTGTATTGAAAGGAACTGTCCCTCATGGAATGAATGCTCGTTTTGGCGGTGCTGAGGTAACGATTCTTCCTGCTTCTGAGGGTACCGGTGTCGTTGCCGGTGGTGCAATGCGTGCCGTACTTGATAGCGTAGGTGTAAAGGACGTCTTAGCAAAGTCTAAAGGTTCTTCTAACCCTCACAATTTAGTGAAAGCTACAATTGAGGCTCTTAAGGGTATGCGTGATGCTCATACGGTAGCGCATGAGCGTGGTATTTCAATAGATAAAGTTTTCAGAGGTTAAGAGATATGGCAACGATTAAAATCAAACAGATTAAGAGCCGTATAGGAGCTCCTATCGACCAAAAGCGCACGCTTGATTCTTTAGGCCTTCATAAGATTTCAAATACGGTTGAAGTTGAGGACAATCCTTGTATCCGCGGGATGATTCGCAAAGTACAACATCTTGTGACGATAGTTGATTAACCTCAAATAAAAAGCTTAAGTTATGAAATTACATACATTAAAACCCGCTGTTGCTTCAACACATTCTCGGAAACGCATAGGTCGTGGTCCCGGCTCTGGTTTAGGGGGCACTTCTACGCGTGGTCACAAAGGTGCAAAGTCACGTTCTGGTTATTCCAAGAAAATTGGTTTTGAAGGTGGCCAGATGCCGTTACAGCGTCGTTTGCCGAAGTTTGGCTTCAAAAATATCAACAGAGTCGAGTATCGTGTTGTTAATTTAGGTACTCTTCAAGAATTGGCTGAGAAGTTGTCTTTGCAAAAGATAGGACGAGAAGAGTTGATCTCAGCACGCCTGCTTTCTGCTAAAGATCTTGTAAAAATTCTTGGCAGTGGCGAGCTTAATATTAAGCTGGACGTAGAAGCGAATGCATTCTCTAAGAGTGCAGAAGCTGCAATTCTATCTGCTGGAGGAACGGCGACAAAAATCTAGTTATGAAAAAAGTAATCGAGACACTAAAGAATATTTGGAGGATTGAAGATCTTCGCCAGCGTTTACTTATCACGCTTCTCTTTGTCGCGATTTACCGGTTTGGATCTTTTGTTGTTTTACCCGGCATCGATCCTGCTCGCCTCAATCAGTTGCAGGCACAGACCAGTGAAGGTTTGATGTCATTATTAAACATGTTCTCTGGTGGAGCATTCTCTCACGCATCAGTCTTTGCGTTGGGTATCATGCCTTACATCTCTGCTTCAATTGTTATTCAGTTGTTAGCAGTGGCGGTACCTCACTTCCAAAAGATGCAGAAAGAGGGCGAAAGCGGAGTGCGTAAATTGAATCAATACACACGCTGGTTGACTGTCGCAATCCTTCTATTTCAGGCTCCCATGTATATGATTAACCTTAACGCTCAAGTGGGCGGCGAAGGTGGAGCCTTTACTGTTGGACAAGGGTTTGGATTCATGCTGACTTCTACCCTTATTCTCTCAGCTGGTAGTATGTTTATATTATGGTTGGGAGAGCGTATCACAGATAAAGGTGTTGGTAATGGTGTTTCCTTGATCATTATGATTGGTATCATCGCTCGTTTCCCGAGTGCTTTGATGGAGGAATTTACTAGTGCATTATCTGGAGCTGAAGGTGGTGGCTTGATTAAGTTGCTGTTTGAGATTATTGCCCTGCTTTTCGTTATGGCTCTCTCCATTATTTTGGTGAAAGCTACTCGGAAAGTTCCCGTGCAATATGCAAAACGTATCGAAGGTAACCGACAATTTGGCGGAGCTCGTCAGTATATTCCCTTGAAACTTTTCGCAGCGAATGTAATGCCTATTATTTTTGCCCAAGCGATTATGTTCATTCCGGCGAGTGTGCTGAATGCGTTCTCCAAAACCGGTGGAAATGGTTTAGGACATCTCTTGTCTGACCAGTTCAGCCTTCCCTACAATGTCATTTATGTGATCCTCATCGTGCTGTTTACTTATTTCTATACGGCTATTACGATGAATCCACAGCAGATGGCTGAGGATATGAAGCGCAACAGCGGATTTATTCCCGGGGTAAAACCTGGTCGCCCCACTGGTGATTATATTGATCGCGTGATGACGAGAATCACATTCCCTGGTTCTCTCTTTATCGCATTGATCGCTATATTACCGGCATTTGCCGTCCTGATTGGCGTTAAGCAAGGCTTTGCCCAATTTTTTGGCGGAACATCTCTATTGATTCTTGTCGGAGTTGTAATTGATACACTCCAGCAGATCGAGAGCTATATGTTGGTTAGACATTATGATGGTCTTTTGAGTGCAGGTCATACAAGATCTCATTCCGGAGGCAATCTATAAGTCTTATTCTCAAACGGATGATTTATCTAAAAACCGAAGATGAAATAGAGCTTATGCGCAAGGCCAATCGTCTTGTCGCATCTGCTCTTTCTGAAGTAGCTAAACTTGTAAAGCCAGGCGTTACGACCAATCAGTTGGACGCCGTTGCTGAACAGTTTATTCGTGATAATGGCGGTGCACCTACATTTAAAGGCGTCCCAAACCCTTACGGGTCACCTTTTCCAGCATCCATCTGTACATCAGTTAATGATGTTATAGTACATGGTGTTCCTAATGATGACCCTTTGAAAGAGGGTGATATCGTTTCTGTTGATTGCGGCGCTTTGCTTGAAGGTTTCAATGGAGATTCTTGCTACACATTTCGTGTAGGTGAGGTTTCTTCAGAGGTTGATGAATTACTCCGAGTGACGAAAGAGAGTCTTTACAAAGGAATCCAAGCAGCAATGCCTGGAAAAAGAATTGGAGATATTGGTTATGCAGTACAGTCTCACGTCGAACCTTGTGGTTATGGTGTCGTGCGCGAGTTTGTTGGTCACGGAATCGGACGTGAGATGCACGAAGAGCCAATGGTCCCTAATTATGGTAAACCCGGGACGGGAAAACAACTCAAGAATGGCCTATGTATCGCAATTGAACCAATGATTACAATGGGCACAAGAGAGTTTTTTATGTTGCCTGATCGTTGGGGAGTCAAAACCCGTGACGGAAAAGCCTCAGCTCATTTTGAGCATACCATAGCGATCCATAATGGAAAACCTGAGATTCTCTCGTCATTTACAGAAATAGAAACTATAGAAAGTCAGAACAGATAAGTTATTATATGTCTAAGCAGTTAGCAATCGAACAAGACGGTATAATTGTTGAAGCCTTGAGCAATGCAATGTTCCGGGTAGAGTTGGAAAATGGGCATGAGATCACAGCCCATATTTCTGGTAAGATGCGTATGCATTATATTAAGATTCTCCCCGGCGACAAGGTTAAGGTAGAAATGAGTCCTTATGATCTTTCTAAGGGCCGAATCGTATTTAGATACAAATAAATAGATAACAAGATATGAAGACAAGAGCATCCTTGAAAAAGCGTACTCCTGATTGCAAGATTGTACGGCGCAAAGGCCGTCTCTTTGTGATCAACAAGAAAAACCCTAAGTTCAAAATGCGTCAGGGTTAATCCATTTATCGCAAATAATTAAATTACTATATGGCAATAAGAATTGTTGGTGTCGATCTTCCTCAGAATAAGCGAGGAGAGATTGCCTTGACCTACATCTACGGTATAGGTCGTAGTAGCTCCGCAAAAATCTTGGATAAAGCCGGAGTTGACAGAGGAATCAAAGTATCCGACTGGACGGATGACCAGGCAGGTAAGATTCGTGAGATTATTTCCAATGAATATAAAGTGGAAGGTGACTTGCGTGGTGAAATTCAGATGAACATTAAGCGCCTGATGGATATCGGTTGCTACCGTGGTATTCGTCATCGTTTAGGCCTTCCTGTTCGTGGTCAAAGCACGAAGAATAATGCACGTACTCGCAAGGGTCGCAAGAAGACTGTTGCAAATAAGAAAAAGGCTACTAAATAATAGATAAGTTATGGCAAAGAAAACAGTCGCAACTAAGAAAAGAGTAGTGAAGGTAGATGCCAATGGCCAGCTTCACGTACACAGCTCTTTTAACAATATAATTGTATCCCTTACTAACTCTGAAGGACAAGTTATTTCTTGGTCTTCAGCAGGTAAGATGGGCTTCCGCGGTTCTAAAAAGAACACTCCTTACGCAGCTCAGATGGCTGCGCAGGATTGTGCAAAGACCGCGTTCGACTTGGGCCTTCGCAAAGTAAAGGCATACGTTAAAGGTCCCGGCAATGGTCGTGAGTCAGCTATTCGCGCCGTGCACGGTGCCGGTATTGAAGTGACAGAGATTATTGACGTTACTCCATTACCCCACAACGGATGTCGTCCTCCAAAGAGAAGAAGAGTATAATCATCCTTTGGCTACACGCTAGAAGGTAGATATATCTCTCTGAACACCGATATTTTTCCAAGTTCTTTCTAAGTGTAGCATACTTCTTAAACTCATCAATTTAGATAAAACATACGATTTATGGCAAGATATATTGGACCAAAGTCTCGTATTGCCCGTCGTTTCGGCGAGGCCATCTTTGGAGCAGATAAAGTTCTTTCACGTCGCAACTTCCCTCCCGGACAGCATGGCAATGGCCGTCGTCGCAAGACGTCTGAGTACGGAGTGATGTTGGCAGAGAAGCAAAAAGCTAAGTACACTTACGGAGTGCTCGAAAAGCAGTTCCGTAATATGTTTGAGAAAGCATCTGCGTCTAATGGCATTACAGGTGAGATTCTTTTGCAGAACCTCGAATGCCGTTTGGACAATGTGGTATACCGTTTAGGTATTGCTCCTACTCGTGCTGCAGCACGCCAATTGGTTAACCACCGCCACATCACTGTTGACGGAAAAGTTACGGGCATCGCTTCTTATAGCGTGAAACCCGGTCAGATTGTGGCAGTTCGCGAGAAGTCTAAGTCGCTCGAAGTGATTGCAGATTCACTCGCTGGTTTCAACCACAGCAAGTATCCTTGGATGGAGTGGGACGAAAGTGCTAAGGCAGGCAAGTTGTTGCACAAGCCTGAGCGTGCAGATATCCCGGAGAACATCAAGGAACAGCTGATTGTCGAGTTGTACTCTAAGAACTAAGTAAAGGAAACGGAGGTAGCGAGTGCAGAACCGACCTTTATTCTTTCTGCATTCTACCTTACGAGTCCATCAATTTTCAAAATTTACATTCATGGCGATATTAGCATTTCAAAAACCTGATAAAGTGATAATGTTGGAAAACGACGACAAGTTCGGAAAGTTTGAGTTCCGTCCTTTGGAGTCCGGTTTCGGCGTCACGATTGGAAATGCCTTACGTCGCATCCTGCTCTCCTCCCTTGAAGGCTTTGCCATCAATACAATAAAGATAGCCGGCGTCGAACACGAGTTCGCCTCTATCCCCGGAGTGCGCGAGGACGTAACCAACATTATACTCAATCTGAAGCAGGTACGCTTCAAGCACATAGTCGAGGAGCTTGAGAATGAAAAAGTCAGCTTGACCATCTCCAACGCCACCGAATTTAGAGCAGGTGACATTGGCAAGCATCTCAGTGGATTTGAAGTGTTAAATCCGGAATTGGTGATTGCTCACCTTGATTCCAAAGCCACGATTTCGATAGAGCTTACCATCAACAAAGGGCGCGGTTATGTTCCCGCAGAAGAAAACCGCGATGCTTGTGTGGAGGTAACGCAAATACCTATCGATTCTATTTACACCCCGATTCGTAACGTCAAATACGTTGTAGAGCCTTTCCGCGTAGAGCAGAAGACCGACTACGATAAGCTCGTGCTTGAAGTTACGACGGACGGTTCCATACAACCGAAGGACGCTTTGAAAGAAGCAGCCAAGATTTTAATCTACCATTTTATGCTTTTCTCTGATGAGAAGATCACGATGGAAGATGCAACGCAAGAAGACAACGAAGAGTTTGATGAGGAAGTGCTTCATATGCGTCAGGTTCTGAAGCAGAAGCTTTCCGATATGAACCTTTCCGTTCGTGCGCTGAATTGTCTTAAGGCTGCCGACGTCGAGACATTGGGCGATTTGGTACAGTTCAATAAGAACGACCTGCTCAAGTTCCGCAACTTTGGTAAGAAATCGCTCACAGAGCTTGATGATTTGCTCGCGGGTCTGAATCTACAGTTTGGAACTGATATTTCAAAATACAAATTGGATCGCGAATAAAGCGCGTGTTCGGTAGCAGAGCCTATTTAGCTCAAAGAATGCGCAAAAAGCATCCTCAAACAACTTAAAAGAAAATGAGACACAATAAAAAATTCAACCATCTGAGTCGTACTGCATCCCACAGAGCGTTGATGCTGGCTAACATGTCAGTCTCTCTGATCATGCACAAAAGAATCACTACGACTCTCGCTAAAGCAAAGGCGCTCAAGAAGTATGTTGAGCCTCTGATCACCCGTAGTAAAGAGGATACGACAAACTCTCGCCGTGTCGTGTTCAGCTATCTGCGCGATAAGTATGCTGTAACGGAGTTGTTCAAGAACATTTCCGAGAAAGTAGCAGATCGTCCCGGTGGTTACACACGTATTATCAAGACCGGTTTCCGTCAGAGCGATGGTACCGATATGTGCTTTATAGAATTGGTTGATTACGATGAGAATATGGCTAAGACCAAGAAGAAGGCCACTCGCACTCGTCGTTCTAAGAAAGCAGCTCCCGCAGCAGAAAAAGCAGCTCCGGAAGCTCCCGCAACTGAAGCTCCCGCAGAGGAAGCCGCTCAAGCAGAAAAGTAAAAACCAACAACTTATTGCAAATCCCCGCTATCGTGAGATAGTGGGGATTTTTTTGTTTCTCCTTTTGGAACATTTTTACTTGATGAATTCGAAATTTTTGATGACTTGATACAACGCCAATGATCTCTACGATATATTGGCTAATCATACGGCTGGTGTTATTGAATCAATAACTGATTCGGGATTTAAGAAACAGAGCGAAAATTTACGTCGCGTAACTATACAATATAAAAATATAAGGTGACTATATACGACAATACCCTATTTCTTGCAATCACTAAATCTTTCTTAGGTTTATAGGTAAGGTTATTCACAAACAATACGGCATTGTTCTTTGAGGCTATTTCCAAATCAGTACTATCTGTACTGTCTATCAGCGTTCCGCTTGTACCATTCAATAAATCATAAGTCATACGGCACGTTTCATATATAGGTCTTTCGACTTTAACAGATATATGGAATGTGCCAACTTTCTGTACTATTATATCATATAAGGTGGTTTGCTTATTACGAGCATCTGTATCTTCTATCAGCCTTAAAGTTACCTTACACTTAGGAAATAACGCCTTAAATGCCTTGGAAACATCTTCTGTATTATCCGCCTTTAACTTAGTTGTTAGTAGATTGGTATTCGCTGCTCTGAAAATTTTGTTTATCTTGCTTTGAACATTCTGCTTAGTCAATCCATAGCTATTTAATATTGGAGTACGCTTCAACTCTCCAATAGAGAATTAACACTTATTTCTGATTTCAGAATACTCTCCGCTTCTTCTACAGAAGAAATATGTATGCTCTTGATTAAATCCATACTTAGATTATAATTGGATAATTCTTAACAGTATGGCTGACAGATTGTCGTTGCAAGTACGACATAATTGGCAGCGTCATCACTTGGTATAATTGTTGCATTTATCTAAAAGGTGTCATAGGCACTTGCTTGCTGAAAACCTAATAGGATGCAGCGTTTCTACTAATCTTTCGATATAAGATAGTGGAGCTTCAACTCCATTATAAAAGGGGAGTTTACATGTTTAACAAGAATAAAATCATATGGCAAATTTTTCAGAAGACACTGTACAAAAAGTATGGCAGAAAGCAGATACTGTTCCAGGATATGATGCACAAAAATGGAGAAAAGACCAATGTAAGGCTTGGATTGGAAGAAATCAATATGGAAATAGGCAAAGTGATTATGGGTGGGAAATAGACCATATTACTCCAGTGTCTAAAGGTGGTACTGATAATCTTTCCAATCTTCGTCCTTTACAATGGGAAAATAATGCATCACGTCAAAACGACCGACTGGTTTGCAAAATCACTTCTTCAGGTAATAAAAACACTGAAAGATAGCGATACATCTCATTTCACGTTATTGCACGATAAATGAGTCTTATCAAAGCTACTGTTATTTTGACACCGTAACGGTAGCTTTTCTTTATTAACTCTGATATAATAACGATTATATATTTGGTTTATTATACCTCATATAAAATTAGGCATACCTTTTGAAATGATAAAGATAAAATCCCAAAACTATTGACGATAGTAATGGGATTAACATTCAATGTATAACGGTAGCTTGAAATATGCTACCATAAAGACAGAAAGGAGGATTTTATGGAAGAGTTTAAGAAAGGTGATGTAGTCTGTTTACGCTCAAATCCAAGTATGAAATTTACAGTTTGTGGTATCTTGGATGTAAGGGGTAGAATAGAAATTCAAATAGTTTATTTCAATGAGGGAAATAATCGGTTTGAATATCACTCATTCGTTCCAGAAGTGTTATCTCTCGTTTAATTCTTTTGTAGAACAAAACACTGGTATGCCTAAGAAATATATTTTTTCTTGGGTACTACCTTTATAATCATTCCCCTCTTTTGTTACTTTCTTGTAAATAATAGCTTTCATAATTTGTATTTTATTTTCTTTTATAATTGAGAATTTGTCTTTAGGGTATTGTCGTATATAGTCACCAAATATAATTGCATTACTTGATGCCAACTCTTATCTATTCAGATTTCCCAAGGACAGAAGGGGCAATGATGCTGGCTTTATTCCCAAATCAGATTGTGTTTCTAAAATTCTTAAACTATATAAGAAGTCAGATCCATTTCTTTGTTTTGCGGTCCTCGTTTTATTTGAAGCTGGTGTGCTGAAGATAGAGGATGATAAAGAAAGAGAATACTATGAATGGGTCCTTTCTTTATAATCAGAACAGATTTTGTGACCTCAAAGAATCGTTAAATAGCTGAGAGGATTTCCCTAAAGTTGAATGTCTTATTTCTTTTATTTCTCCTATATATCCGTTATTTCTAACTGATAATTGGTGATTTATATCCTTTCATCATCGTTTTTTTGTCTTGTTAAAGATAGCGGGATTACCACAAACGTAGTTTGCTCGATCGCTTTCGACCGGTTCTTGGAAAGTTGCTTTTATCCGCATTTTGCACTCGTCCGCAGTAGTGAAGAAACAACAAACGGGAGTGTTCAAACTTTCTTAGGTGATCGTGAAAATTGTCTTAGGTGATCGGAAAAATTCTCTTATAGGATCGGAAAAATTTTCTTATAAGACAATTTTTACTCTCTTATAGGAAAGTTTTTAGACATCTTATACTACTGATAATCAGAAGTATTCAAAACTGATTTTGGTACGGCTTACCCGCGCAAGATGAGCATTGCGAATAAGATTGAAGCAAGTCTGTTGATAAACGAGCCCTACCTTATTTGACTGCTATAAGGTGGAACGATGCGTAGCCTTCCTGCGTTTCGCACATAAAAATGAAAGTTCACGAAAAGATTGAAGCTCAGCAACAGACTTCAGCTTTAGAGTAGAGGGAGACAAAGACTTCTATCTGTCAGCCCTATAAAGAAAAAAATGAGGCCGCTGAAAAGCGACCTCGGGGCGGTACACGGTCATTCCTTCGACCCTGTCCCTTCGTATCTCTACGCATTTTATCAATACACCATATATAATATATATGTGTGGCGAGAATAAAAGAGAAGGTGGCAACGGGCTTAGCCGGTCCCACCTTCTCTCGATTTGTTTATTGCAAGGGTTGCGCTAATTACTCACCCTGCTCCATTTTAGCTTTCAATGCAGCCAAAGCGTCGTTGTCGCCCAAGCTGTTGCTTGCTATCTGGTTTTGGATTTGCGTAGTTTCTTCCTTCTTCGCATTGTGGCGAGCTGCTTTGCGCTCTGCACGCTGCGGGTCTTCGAATGTGCGGCTGTGAGAAAGGATCACGCGCTTGTTGTCCTTATTGAACTCGATCACCTTGAAAGGCAAAGTTTCGCCAAGCTGAACGCGGCTACCATCTTCTTTTACCAAGTGTTTCGGCGTTGCGAAGCCTTCTACACCTTCTTCGAGTTGGATTACTGCGCCCTTGTCCAAAATTTCTACAACTTTACCTTCATGGATTGAACCATCTTCGAAGAGGCCTTCAAACTTATCCCAAGGATTCTCTTCGAGCTGCTTGTGGCCGAGGCTCAAGCGGCGATTTGCCTTGTCGATTTCGAGGACAACAACATCAAGCTCAGCGCCCAGTTGGGTGAACTCAGACGGATGCTTAACTTTCTTCGTCCAAGAGAGGTCAGAGATGTGTACGAGACCATCAACGCCTTCTTCCAATTCAACGAATACGCCGAAGTTGGTGAAGTTGCGTACCTTGCCTTGGTGCTTAGAACCAACAGGGTATTTCACTTCGATGTCCTTCCAAGGATCTTCTTTGAGCTGCTTGATGCCGAGCGACATCTTGCGCTCTTGGCGGTCGAGCGTAAGGATTACAGCCTCAACTTCGTCGCCTACCTTGAGGAAGTCTTGCGCTGAACGTAAGTGTTGGCTCCAGCTCATTTCGCTAACGTGGATCAAGCCTTCAACACCCGGAGCGATCTCTACGAATGCGCCGTAATCGGCCATCACGACAACCTTGCCTTGAACCTTGTCGCCCACCTTCAATTCAGGTGCTAAAGCGTCCCAAGGATGCGGCGTGAGTTGCTTCAAGCCAAGCGCGATGCGCTTCTTCTCTTCGTCGAAGTCGAGGATAACGACGTTGAGCTTCTGGTCGAGCTGAACGACTTCATGCGGATCGTTTACGCGACCCCAAGAAAGGTCTGTGATGTGGATCAAGCCATCTACGCCGCCCAAGTCGATGAATACGCCGTAAGAAGTGATGTTCTTAACCGTACCTTCGAGCACTTGGCCTTTTTGCAACTTAGAGATGATCTCTTGCTTCTGTGCTTCGAGTTCAGCTTCGATAAGTGCCTTATGGCTAACCACAACGTTCTTGTATTCTTGATTGATCTTAACCACCTGGAACTCCATCGTTTTGCCCACGAAGATGTCATAGTCGCGAATCGGCTTAACATCAATCTGGCTACCCGGCAGGAAGGCTTCGATACCAAATACGTCTACAATCATACCGCCCTTCGTGCGGCACTTGATAAAGCCCTTGATTGTTTCTTTGTCTTGCAATGCTTGGTTAATGCGGTCCCAAGCTTTGCTCAAGCGAGCTTTTTTGTGAGAAAGAACAAGCTGTCCTTTTTTGTCTTCCTGATTTTCAATGTAAACTTCTACTTTGTCGCCTACTTGAAGTTCAGGATTGTAACGGAATTCGCTTACGGGGACGATGCCGTCGCTCTTGAAGCCGATGCTTACAACTACTTCGCGCTTGTTGATAGAAATGACTGTGCCTTCGACTACGTCATTTTCAGTTACATTGCCAAGCGTCTTGTTGTAAGATGCTTCTTGCTCTTGCTGGTTTTCTCCGCCTTCGACTGTGCCTTTTTCAAATGCATCCCAGTCAAACTCGGACAGCGGTTGAATGTTCTTGTAATTCTCCATTTAAATTTTAAAAGGATTAATATTGTTAGAAAAGTGAATTATATCGCGGCAAAGTTACGGTTTTCCATTGAGTAACAAGCGATAGAACAAGAAATAATTTGTACTTTAGCCGCTCAAAATATGTTTTTTATGAAGAAAGCGATAGTTTTTCTTACGCTCTTAGCGCTCGTAGGCTGCAAAGAGCGCAAGGCACAAACCAATCAGCAGGCGGCAACGCCAACGGATAGCGTGACACAAGTAAATACAGTACCCGACTCGACCATCTATGGTAAAGCGGATGATGATTTATATGGTATGTCGACTTTTGCCGTGATCACGACAAAGGGCGATACATTGGAACTTGACCGCACGTATGAACTCGATGGCAAAGATGGCATCTTTTATGGCGACATCAATGGTGGCGATGATTATGCCTTGACCGTGCGCGGAAAAGGTACGGACTATCAGGCGGTGGGCGTAGCAGTCAATCTCTCACAGTTGCGCCGCTTCGTCAAAGACTTTACGATCTTCAATGCTCGTCCGATTATTAACGGCGACACGGTGCGCATCCTCTCGCTCGACGATAAAGCCTTTAAGGCCGAGGGCAAGCAGCAATATTTCATTCAGAAAAAGTAAACGATATGTTTAGTGGTATAGTAGAAAGCACGGCGCGCCTCGTCGCTGTGGAAAGAGATAGGACAAACATTCATTTCACCTTTACGTGCGATTTTGCACACGAACTCAGCATCGACCAGAGCGTGGCGCATAATGGGGTTTGCCTTACGGTTGTTTCGCAAACGGGAGATCAGTATGTCGTTACGGCGATGGACGAAACCTTGCAGCGTTCTAATTTGGGCTTGCTGCAGCCGGGCGATGAAGTGAACGTAGAACGCTCGATGCTGATGAACGGCCGTTTGGACGGACACATCGTGCAAGGACACGTAGACACGACAGCTGTTTGCAAGAAGGTGGAGAACGTCGATGGCAGCTATATTTTCACCTTTGCCTACGAGGCAAATCGTGCGAAGGCTTTGCAGGGCTATTTTACCGTAGAGAAAGGCAGCGTTACGGTCAATGGCGTTAGTCTGACCGTTTGCCGCCCGACGGACAATACTTTTGAGGTCTGCATCATTCCTTATACCTATGAGCACACCAACTTCCACGATATAAAAGAAGGCTCTGTCGTTAATCTCGAATTTGACATTCTGGGGAAGTATATGGCACGCCTCAGACATTTTGAGGAATGAAGAAGCAGGAACTTTTTGACACGGTCTTAGGCACCTTGGCGCCTAAGTATGGCGACGTAGAAACCGAACTCCATTTCACTACGCCCTTCCAACTGCTCGTAGCTGTGGTATTATCAGCTCAATGCACCGACAAGCGGGTCAATATGATTACGCCGGCGCTCTTCGAGGCATATCCCGACGCGGCCGCGATGGCACAAGCCACACCGGAAGAACTGTTGGAATACATCAAGAGCGTGAGTTATCCTAACTCGAAAGCCAAACACTTGGCCGGCTTAGCGCAAATGCTCGTCGAAGCGTTTAATGGCGAAGTGCCGACTACGCTTGAAGAGCTCACTCGCCTGCCGGGCGTGGGGCGCAAGACGGCCAACGTCGTGCAAGCCGTAGCTTTTCACAAAGCGGCATTAGCCGTCGATACGCACGTCTTCCGCGTCAGCCATCGCTTAGGCTTAGTGCCGAAGACGGCCAATACGCCCTACAAGGTGGAGATGGCGCTAAAAAAATACATTCCCGAAGAGAAAGTAGCCCCCAGCCACTTCTGGCTGCTGCTTCACGGGCGCTATGTCTGCACGGCGCTACGCCCAAAGTGCGACAAATGCGATCTGCGCGGCTTGTGCAAAGGGCCACTGCAAATTAAGAAAAGATAAAAGCAAAGAATATGAGGTCGTATCAAGTATATTCTGTAAATTTGCAACACAGATAACTGACGACTTATATAAACTATTGATTATGACAATTGACAATTGCAACTTCAACGGAAAGAAAGTAATCGTTCGCGTTGACTTTAACGTGCCTCTCGACGAAAACGGACTTGTAACAGACAATACCCGCATACGCGGCGCACTGCCTACATTAAAGAAAGTATTAAACGACGGCGGGGCTTTGATTATGATGAGCCATATGGGCAAGCCTAAAGGCAAGGTGAACCCGAAGCTCTCACTCAGCCAAATCGTAAAGAACGTCTCTGAAGCTTTGGGCGTTGACGTGAAGTTTGCCCCTGATTGCGGCAAGGCTGAAAGCGAAGTGGCTGCGCTCCAAGCAGGCGAAGCGCTCCTGCTCGAGAACCTCCGTTTCTATCCTGAAGAGGAGGGTAAGCCCGTAGGCATTGATAAGGCCGATCCGGCTTACGATGCGGCAAAGAAAGAGATGAAAGCCCGCCAAGCAGAATTTGCCCGCAAGTTGGCTTCTTATGCTGATTACTATATCAATGATGCCTTTGGCACGGCTCACCGTCGCCACGCTTCTACGGCCGTCATTGCCGACGACTTCGACAAGGACCACAAGATGCTCGGCTATTTGATGGAGAAGGAAGTAAAAGCCATCGAAAACGTTATGCATAACGCGCAGCGCCCGTTTACGGCCATTATCGGCGGTAGCAAGGTTAGCTCAAAACTCGGTGTGATCAAGAATCTGTTGGACAAGGTTGACAACCTCATTATCGGCGGAGGTATGGGCTATACTTTTGTAAAGGCTTTAGGCGGCAACATTGGGCTGTCACTCCACGAAGACGATTTGATGCCCGAAGCGCTTAACGTAATGGCAGCGGCCAAGGAGAAGGATGTTAATATCTACTTGTCGGTAGAGAGCGTCTGCGGGCAAGCGTTTAAGAACGACACGCCGAGGAAAGTCTTCCCCATTAACGAGATTCCCGATGATTGGGAAGGTATGGACGCCGGTCCTGCATCGCTCGAAATTTGGAAGAAGGTAATTCTCGGTTCTAAAACCATCTTGTGGAATGGTCCGGTCGGCGTCTTCGAGTTGCCCAACTTCGCTGTGGGCACAGGCGAAATTGCCAAGTATGTAGCCGAGGCTACGAAGCGAGGCGCTTACAGTCTTGTAGGTGGTGGCGACTCCGTTGCTGCAGTCAACAAGTTCGGTTTGGCTGATCAAGTATCCTATGTATCAACCGGCGGCGGCGCTATGTTGGAGGCCATCGAAGGGAAAGAACTCCCCGGCGTAACGGCAATCAAGGGCTGATCCTCTTTGACAATTATATAAAGCTAAAAGGGCGCGTCTAAGCAGACGCGCCCTTTCTCGTTTGATAGAGACGTTTTTTGCATAGGAAGCATTGCAATCTTTTCGATGAAAAACTCAGAAACTTCCATAAAGAATACCGATATACTTATTATAACGAGACACGCACCTCACAACCGTTTCGCCGAATCCGACAAAACAACTCATGATACGCATTAAGCTTGAAACGCTGCACTTCCATCTTTCACAGCCAAAGGCCCAAGCTAAGCTTGAAGCAGACATAAGAAGAAACATTCGTTTATGTTGGTTTATTACAAACCAATCCCCTCGAAAACCAACTCGCGACTACTACTCTCTATGTCGCCTTTTTTTTCTATCGGCTTATATGCTCATTCAAAATCAGCCACACCTGTTTTTCACTTTCAAGCCGTTTGCCGAACAACCCTAAAGAAGCTGCCTTTCGAAGTCCTATGATTGATCATACCATAACGGAAAGTCAGTCCACCCGAAACTTACCCATGAAATTTTCAAGTTTGAGGATACGACCGATCATAAGGCGCGAAAAGTCTACAATGCAGTTTGCAACATTTTAGTCGTTGAGTCTTAGTCCGCTCAGTAATGCCGATTTATTTTCAAAGCGCTAAAATGATGTCTCTGCGTGTAGATACTATCGTCTCAACGTGTAGAGACTCGTGTCTCAACGTGCAGAGACGCTCATCTCAACGTGTAGAGACATGAAAAGTTGGTAGTTTATGTTTTTGGTTGGCTACATTTAGTCTTATTTTTAATAGTCGTTGATAGTATATTATCTTAATCATATTTGAAGTTTACACATCCTTTCTTTCTCCGGCCCGGCAAGGTTTACAACTCAGCTTAGTAAAGCAAAAGCAAGGATCGCAGCAGGCGAAAAGAGACCGCCCTTGTCGGTAAAATGTGAAGATTTGTCATTCGTCAGTCCCCTGTTTCACATTTGTAAGGCACGTACCTATAAGAAATTGATTAAAGTTTCTTAAGAGAAAGTTCTTTGAAAAAATCAAAACATCTGCTTATCTTTGTCATCAATATACACATCCCAAATAAGGGCAACGTGCACATTACATTCTTTTGGAGGCCAATTTATAACCAGACGCAAGAGTCTGCTGCAAAACCCTTACAAGAATAGCAGATTTGGAGGCAACTGATAACAAAGTCACATCTACATGAAGAGAGTCTGTAAGAACATTGAGAGCGCATATCGTCGCCCCGTCATAAGTTACCCTCTCCTTGCGGTTATCCAAATAGATTTCGTGTAAAAGTAAGCGTTAAGTTTTCCCGCATATCTACTTAGGAAATTCTTTAATTGCCGTATCCTTACCCAGGCCTTCGTAGGCTTTTGTTCGGATAGGAGGGCTGTAAACAACTAAAAAAGGAACAATACAAAAAAGTTTGCGACCAACGCAGACAACATAGAATCTTCAATAATTATCCACAAATGAAAAAGTTCACCCTTTTCTTTCTGTTCTCTCTGATTGCCTCGACCTTTGGCATCAAAGCACAGAATATTCAAGATGGCGTGCTTATAGGCTGGCCAATGGCATCGGGAGATATTAAAATCCCTGATGGCGTAGTTGAAATTGCCCCGAACTGTTTCCACGAAAGTGGCGGCGACTGGGGCGGTGATGATGATTGGGAGGGAGCTCCCGCTTTTGGGAAATCGCTCCGTTCTTCAAACGACGAGATCACCTCTGTCGATTTCAACCAAGTAAAGAAGATCGGCAAAGAAGCCTTTAAGGAATGCAAAGGTATTAAGTCGGTAAAGATGCCGAATGTAGAGGAAATCGGCGAAGAAGCCTTTGCTTCTTGCGACAACGACGGCTTCACGACGCTCGACTTGCCGGCCATCAAACGCATTGGCAAGAACGCATTCTTCAGTTGCTCCTCACTCCAAAAGGTGACCATAGGCGGCGAATTGGGAGTGATCGAAAATAATCCTTTCAACAACGACCCGAACATTACGGAATTCAAGATCACTAACGCGCAAGCAGGCTATGTGGTTGCTGACGGTGCTGTACTTACAAAAGACAAGACGGAAGCCGTTATCATTCTCCCTCAGTTTACGAAGATCACGCTACCCGACGAAACGACGAGCATTGCAGCCGGCGCGGGCCAGAACGTGAAGATGCTGCAAACGATCATTGGTAAATCCGTAAAAAGCATTGGAGAAACCAGCTTCCTCTCTGCAGATGCTTTGGAAAGCATCTATCTGCCCAAGCTTGAAAGCGTTGGCTTCCTATCATTCGGCCAAATCGGCGGCATAAAGCTCATTGACATTCATGAAAGTGAGCAGTTTACCGCTTTTGGCAACTACAACAACGGAGGCCCGGGCGACAACACTTCGATGACGATCTACGTGGCCAATGAAACGGTTAAAACGGCCTTGGCAAAACATTATAATAAGGCGAAGATTATCGTCGGTGCGCCTGAAGGCGAACTGAAGAAATATCGCGTAAACTTCAAGGTTGAACCGGAAGGTTCAGGCTTTATCGAAGCTTGGACTACGGGCCCTGTTACTGTAGAAAACGGCGGCGAAGTGGCCAAAGGCAGTACGCTCAAGATGGAATGCCGCTACAAATTCACGACTTACGAATTTTCTCACTGGATGGTTAACGGCAAGAAAGTCGACGGCGATCCTCAAAACCCGAAAGTACTTGAGATTAAGTCGGTCGACGAAGATCTTAACATCGTAGCGCATTGCAACAAACTCCCTGAAGGTAACCGCATATTCTTCAAGTCGGCCAATGCTGCCGGCGGTACGGTGACGGGTGTAATGGATGGCAAAGAATTCAAGAGCAGCGATATCGTACCCACAGGCAAGAGTGTGACTTTCACCGCTACGCCGGTCAAAGGTTATAAAGTCACGGATTGGCTCTTTGAAAATAGTGACGGCAAGTACATCGAAAATGAAGAACTGAAAGGCAAAACAACCTGGACGGTAACGCCGACTAAGACGATCGACTTCCTCGTTCGTTTCGAGCGCAACGAAGGCACTGTAGTCATTAATTATAAAGAGCTCAGCGGCAATGGCACACTCTCTGCTCGCACAGCAGAAGGCGCACCTGTAGCCAACGGCGAGGCTGTAGCAAGCGGCAAAGATATCATCTTCACGGCTGCTCCCAATGCCGGCTATAAGGTGGGCACTTGGATCGTTAACGATGAGGAGAAAACGGAAAAAGATAAAGAGTTGCGCGTCAACAATGTTACGAGCGACCTCACCGTACACTTGGTTTGCGAGGAAGAAGGACACCAAGGTGGCGACCACGCCCCCGCAATCGAAGGCAACACACTGGTTAAGTGGGATGCCGTAGGCGATGTAGTCATCCCCAACAATGTTAAGCATATTGCAGACTTCGCCTTTAAGGGCTCCAGCCTGACGGGCTTGACGATTTCTGCCCAAGTAGAAAGCATCGGAGAACTTCCCTTTATGTTCTGCGGCCAGTTGAAGAAGTTGGTTGTCGTTGCTGAAAACCAACACTTCACGTCTACCGACAACGCAATCTATTCAAAAGATGGCAAAGAGTTGGTACAAGTAGCTACGGCTTACCCGCAAGAGACGTTCTCACTCCCTGCTTCTGTAGAAAAGGTGCGCACGGGCGCATTCACTTTCGCTATTCCAATCAAGAAGATTGAGGGCGGCAACGATTTCTTCGAAACACTCAACGGTATGCTCATTCGCAAGGCTGACCGTGCCTTGATGCACTACCCCTCATTCGTACAACCGGGACAAGAGGCTAAGCCGATCGAACTCCCGAACGATATTAAGAAGATTGAAAAATATGCCTTTGCTTTCAACTTCCATCCTCAAAAGCTTGTGCTTCCGGCGAATGTGGAAGTATTGGAAAACTATGCTTTCATCGGCGCAGCCAACTTGGTAGATCTTAAGATTGATCACTGCAAAGCGCTCAAACGCATCGGCGACTTCTGCTTTAAGGCTTGTTTCAGATTAGCAAGTTTCGACCTTCCCCAAGAAGGCGTCACCTACATTGGTGAGCAAGCACTGCAAGGCTCGGCTATTGTTACGCTCAACGTTCCGAAGGACGTAACCATCGGAGCCAGTGCATTCAGAGGCTGCCAATCTATCGCTAAGGTATACTCTTACAGCACGACGCCTCCCGCACTTGATGATTTGGCTTTCGCAGACATAGCTGACATCGAAGCAGCTACGTTGTACGTACCCAAAGGTACGAAAGCAGCTTACAGTCAAGCTCCGGGTTGGAAGGCCTTTACGCATATCGAAGAGCTTGAATTGGTATCAGTAACCAACGTTGCACTCGACAACGTGCGCTTCACTACGCAGGAAGAAGTTCTAAACATCTCCGGCCTCAACAACGCGCGCATCCTTGTATATGGCACGGATGGCAAGAAACTCATAGAAAAGAAAGCGCACGATTCCATCTCCGTCTCTCTCGCTCACGGCAACTACATCGTAGTTGTAAATCAAGAGGGTAAGCGCATCGTGAAGAAAATAGCGCTATAATCAACGCTTCTCTCTTCGAGCTAAACACTTACCTCGAAGAGTAGCTGAGAACTCCTCCCTTTAATCAGTCGGTATATTTCTCCTTAATATGGAGATTTATACCGACTGTTTTTATGGCGGAACAAACAGCGCGGCAACGTATCTTGAAGCCGAACGAGCAGAGAAATATACAAAAGCAGAAATGGCTAATAAAGAGCGTAAGGTCGTAAGGAGTTATCTACATATTGCACAAGAGCAAAGGAGTTTAGGCTCTCAAATAGGCTGGCATAAAATAGCGCTCTACATCATCCTTTTTTATTTCATCCTATTTATTTTCCAAAGGAAATTTGTTTCATTGAAAAGTTATCTATACTTTTGCACAAGTTTCCAATGGAAAATAAAATTTAGAACTGAATAATTCTCAAAAATAAAAGAAGACATGAGCGTACAAAACTTAACGATAGCCGACTTCAAGAAACAAATTATGGACTTTGAAGCAAATCCGCAGGAATGGAAATATCTTGGTGACAAGCCAGCCATTATTGATTTCTACGCCACTTGGTGTGGCCCTTGCAAAGCTACGGCGCCGGTGCTCGAAAAGATAGCAGAAAAATACGATGGACGTATCAATGTATTTAAGGTCGATGTTGATAAAGAGCAAGAACTTGCTGCTCTCTTTGGCGTCCGATCTATTCCCTCCTTGTTGTTCATTCCGATGAGTGAGAAGCCTCAGATGGCAACCGGCGCAATGATGCAAAACGATTTTGAACGTGCGATTGCAGATATTCTTCTGAAAGAGGAACACTGAAAACATAGCAGATACATGAAACATCTTATCATTGGCGGTGTTGCGGGCGGTGCAACAGCAGCAGCCCGCATCCGCCGCATCGACGAACAAGCAGAGATTATCCTTTTAGAAAAGGGACCACATATTTCATATGCAAATTGCGGTCTTCCTTATTATATAGGTGGCGTGATTGCCCATCGCGAAAAACTCTTTGTCCAAACTCCTGAAGCTTTCGGACAACAATTTAATGTAGATGTACGCATTTGCAGCGAGGCCATAGCTATTCATCCCGAAAAGAAGACGGTAACGGTACGTAAAGCCGATGACTCTTGTTATGAAGAAGGCTATGACCGCCTCTTACTCTCACCTGGTGCTACGCCTGTGCGTCCACCACTAAAAGGAATAGACCTTGAGGGCATCTTCACACTCAGAAATGTAGAAGACACCGACCGCATCAAGAGCTACCTTCAAGAGCACGAAGTGAAAAGTGCTGTTGTTGTGGGTGGAGGTTTCATTGGCTTGGAAATGGCCGAAAACCTTCAAGAAGCAGGAGCAAAGGTTTCGATTGTCGAAATGGCTAATCAAGTTATGGCGCCCATCGATTTCTCTATGGCTTCATACGTTCATCGCCATTTAACAGATAAAGGCGTAGACCTCTATCTCGAAAAAGGCGTAGACCATTTTGAGCAAGTCGATCATCGTATCCGTGTCTGCTTAGCAAATGGCGAGAACTTAGATGCCGACCTCGTACTGCTCTCCATCGGCGTTCGCCCTTCCACGCATCTGGCCACCGAAGCCGGCATCCGCGTGGGGCGTGGCATCCAAGTTGACGAGTATTTGGAGACCTCCGTCCCCGACATTTTCGCCGTGGGAGATGCGATCGAATATCCTCACCCCGTTACAGGAGAAAACTGGCTCAACTACTTAGCTGGTCCTGCCAATAGGCAAGCACGCATTGTGGCTGACAATATGGTGCGAGGCAAACAAGAAAAATACGAGGGTTCTATAGGTACTGCCATTGCAAAGGTGTTCGACCTCACGGTGGCCACGACCGGATTACCGGCAAAGCGCTTAAAGCAAGCAGGTATCGCCTATGCTAGTTCTACAACCGTTTCGGCGGCACACGCCGGCTACTACCCCGGCTCATTCCGCCTAACTACCAAACTGACTTTTGCCCCCCAAACGGGGCGCTTATTGGGCGCACAATGTGTGGGAAATGATGGTGTAGACAAACGGATTGATCAAATTGCACTAATCATCAAGCAAGGGGGCACGGTGCAAGACCTCATTCGCATAGAGCAAGCTTATGCACCGCCTTTCTCTTCTGCCAAAGATCCCATAGCCATTGCGGGCTATGTGGCACATAATATCATTATTGGCGCGATGCCTGCCATTTATTGGAGAGACATAGATAATCTTGACCGCAATAAGACGCTCCTGCTCGACGTCAGAACGCCGAGCGAATATGAGTTGGGTACGATTCAAGGGGCAATAAACATCCCGCTGGAAAAACTACGTGAGCGCCTCAACGAATTACCCAAGGACAAAGACATCGTAGTGTTCTGCGCCGTCGGACTTCGTGGTTATTTGGCAATACGCATCCTCCAAGGCCACGGCTTTAAGAACGTATGTAATCTCTCCGGTGGTTATCAGATTTACGCCCTCGCGACAGCGCCCATCACAAATAAGGCCACGCCCAAGCAACAGCCGGAAATCAGCACGACAAAGCCCTGCATATCTACGCTTAAAATAGACGCGTGCGGACTGCAATGCCCGGGCCCTATTATGAAACTAAAAAATGCGATGGACCAAGCGCAAACAGGCGAACGTATCGAGGTCGTAGCCACAGATGCAGGCTTCTCCCGCGATGCCGAGGCATGGTGCCAAACAACGGGCAATAGTCTCATTACAAAATCTATACAGAATGGTTATCATACCGTAGTGATTGAGAAAAACGATCCGCAAGGAACTACGCCGAACGCTACCGGCAACAGCAAAAACAAAACGCTGATTATGTTTAGCGACGACCTCGACAAAGCACTTGCAACCTTTGTACTGGCCAATGGAGCAGCAGCTACGGGGCATAAGGTCTCCATCTTCTTTACATTTTGGGGACTCAACGTGATTAAGCGCGAACGAAAGCCTAAAGTAAAGAAAGATATCTTCGGTAAGATGTTTTCGTGGATGCTCCCCAAAAGCTCTCAAAGCCTACACCTATCTAAGATGAGTATGCTGGGTATAGGGGATCGACTCATGCGCCACATCATGCGGAAGAAAAACATCAGTTCGCTCGAAGACTTGCGCGATCAAGCGCGCGCCAATGGTGTAGAGTTTATTGCGTGCCAAATGTCAATGGACATGATGGGAATTGACAAAAACGAACTCATAGATGGAGTAAGCATAGGTGGTGTTGCCACTTATATGCAACGCGCTGAAGATGCAAACGTTAATCTCTTTATTTAAGAAACAGATATGGACAAAACCTGTATTTGCCACTTACGCGACATCTATCGTGCCATTTCAGCTTTAGAACAAGAAATGCAAAAGCTTCATGGCGTGAACATCAACGAGGGAATGCTCCTGTGCCTGCTTTCCGAAAATAAAAGTTTAACTGCTGGCGAAATTGCTGAAGCCTTAGGCCTAACCTGCTCCAACACGTCAAAGATTATCTGCACTGTTGAGAAGAAAGCTCTGATCTCACGTGTCATGGGAAAGGTCGACAAACGCGAAATGTATTTCTCACTATCGACAGCAGGCAGAACCCTGCTCGAGCAAATGAAAGCGTGCAATTGGGAGCTACCTGAAATTCTCGCCCAAATTCTGAAAGATACAAACAAAGAATAGGCTGCAAAAGCCTGCTTAAAGAAAAGGATGACGAGTCCGGACTTTATTGTCAGTGCCTTTCAGTCTATTACCCCCAACACTTGGTCGTTTACAAAACGCTCAACACTCTTCCACGCTCTGTCCGCAACGCCCAACAATCGGCGTTGCGGACTTTTCCGGAACGCACACCCCCTACTATTATAGCCTTCTAAACGAAAAAATTTTCAGGGGGAGCTTACTTCAGCTTCACTTATAACTTCCTTTTCCGGCCCGCCTAAAGCAAAAGCCTCGACACGCGCAACAGCATCGGGCAGAAAGAGCGCTGAAGAAAGACAAAAATAATGCTGATTATCAATCTTATATAGCATCGTCAAACTTTCCTATAAGAGAAGAAAAATTGTCTTATAAGACAATTTTTACGATCATAGGAGACAATTTTCCCGATCACCTAAGAGAATTTTTCCGATCACCTAAAAAAGTTTAGACACTCCTCTGAGCTATTTTTTCGGTACTGCGGAGAGGCGGAAAACATTAACGACAACAACTCGCCCGACAAGTCTCTTTTTTCCTCGAAAGGTGGCGTCATTTTCATCTTTTTTATATCTTTGAAGCGAATATACTAGCGTAAAAACCCAAGTAAGGGAGAATTAACCTTTTATTTTTCATTAAACATTTCAAGTTATGGGACGAATGATAAAAATATGGCTTATCGTACTTTTAGCCTCTTTTATGTGTACGGAAAGTCAAGCGCAGCTCGGGAGAATACTTAGTAATGCTTCTAAAGCTGTAGGTTCCGGACTGTTCTCTAAGAAGAAAAAAGGCAAAGAGGTCGAGGTAAAAGATCCCAAGACCGGTAAGATAAAGAAAATCAGATACACTTACCGTGATTGGAAGACGGAGGACATCTATGCCAAGCGGGGCAATTGGAGAGACGAGGCTATGCTTAACAAAATCATTCGGGGCATCCATCAACAAGAAGAGTTTGACAACTCAAAGCGATCTGATGATGATCCGATGAAAGATAGGAAAATTGCCGACATTGTGATGAAAAGTAGTAATTGGAAGATTGAACGCACCGACTTGGGAGCTACTACGGGGCGCATCGCTTTTTTCTATCTGATTTGCGAACTGACGAGCGGCGAAGACATCGTAGAGTTTTACTATGTTGAAAGTCCATACGAAGGCAACAGTTTCTCTGACAACTTCAACATAGGCCGGGCCAGACTCTATAGCGCGCGGTTTAATGTATCACTAAGCGATTGGGCAAGGACAGCCAAGGACTCATTACCACAAAAGTATAAGGCTATGTATGGCTCGACAATTCTGAAAGAATCCTCGTTCATTCAAAGTATGACTACTTGATAATCTTTGAGGAGAAAACAAATAAACGAAAGCAAATACACTAACAATTAAAAACTAATCAAGAATGGCTTCTAATCCTGATTTTGTACAGTACGTTGCCGACCAATGTGCTGATGCCGGAGAAATAATCACAAAGAAAATGTTTGGCGACTATGGTATTTATTGCGACAACAAGATTTTCGGCCTCATTTGCGACAACCGGTTCTACATAAAACCAACGGAAGCAGGGCGAAAACTGCTCCGCACAGAGCAACTACGACCACCATACGAAGGCGCTAAAAACTATTTTTATATCGAAGAACTCGATGATCACGAATACATAGCTGCTCTCGTGCGATCCACTTGCAAAGAACTACCCGAACCAAAGCCCAAGAAGAGAAAGAAAACTTAATGGACACTATACTAAAAGAGGAGCGCAAGAGTATTTAGCACATCTGATAAAGCTCAACAACGAATATCGCCCTACGCCATCCGCCCGATAGTGGTCATTTAGCAGAGTCGTGTCGGAGCAAATGCAATGAAGAGCAAAAAGCAACGGTGGGCAACAAGCTCAAAGGATGAAGTAACAAACAGAAATAATGATACGAGCAATCATATTCATACTATTCGCCATAATGTGCAACGCAACACAGCATGTACCCACAAAACTCCCTAAGCCGCTGTTCGAGCAACGAAACCTGAACGTATGTTTGGAGAGCGACCAAGACGGCAAGACCTACCTGAAGCTTGTAGCCCTCTACGCCCCCGTAAACTCGGCCTATTTTTTATGTGGGTCGGAAATGGAAGAAGACAGGTTTAGGGAACTCAACCCCGAGTTCACCCTCTATTGGGAATACCGCAGAGTGAGGAGCAAAGACGGCGAAGAATGCAGCGTCGTAGCCCACTTTGTCAAGGACACAGAGACAGGACACTACAAAATCTACGAGGCATCATTCCTCGACAATTGGTGGGAAATGGTAGGAGCACCCCAAATCGACACAGACAGTCCTACGAACTACTTGCCCCAACAGATAAGTTTCGACCCCAAAAAGGGCGAGTACAAATACGCAGGCCGCTCGGACAACGACAAACTGCTCGCCGTAAAAGCGTGGAAGTATGTGCAACAAAAAAGGGCCGAGCGCAGGAAGCCGAAAGCCGCCGGAACAGGCACGAGGAAGAAAAGAGGAAAACGATAATATAAAGGAGGTGAAATGACAAAGCACGCTGCTCCCCTCCGTCCGCATCCACGCCAAGAGGCGAAGATGGGCGTTTGTTCGCGCGTCTCTCTTCAAACACCACATTCGCCTCGAAAAGAAGAAAAAACTTCCATTTAATAAGTCGGCATATTTCTCCTTAGTTTGGAGGGACATACCAACTATTTTCATAGTTCCAGAAACAACGCACAGTTCACAACGTCCCAGAACCTACAGAAGACTTAATATAATCAATATCACCCACACAACGACTACGCTACAACCCACTCCCACCCACCTATAAGCCCTTAGACTTTTCCTTTTAGAGAATAAGGCATTAGAGCAAAGCGACAACACAAGCCTATAGCACGCCGCAAGAAAGAAAGCCCTTAGGCTTGGTCTTTCAAATTACCCAACGCGTACAAGAACAAGGACGTTTTTGGAGAGACCAACCCTAAGGGGTTGTCATTACTACTACTCACTGATGCAGGGTTGAGGCCTTGCCTCAACCCTGCCCTACCAAAAGACTAACCCCGATGGGGTTATTTGCGGACGAAACTATGCGACAAAACAGACAAGCCCATACCCCGCCAAATGCGATACGTTAATTTGTGGGCGAAACTACAGGATTAGGTGTAACACCCTCTACCACCAAACACAACGCGGTTATTTAGGAATAAAATCATACAACAAGCATACAACCTTAAACCGCAAAATTCACACGCGCGACACAAGCCCTTATAATTCGTCCCTTCAGCAGAGCAGGCATTAGAGCGGAGCGACAACAAAAGCCAATAAGTTTGCCGCGAAAAAACAAGCCCTTAGGCTTGGTCTTTTGGCAGAGCAGGGTTAAAGCGAGCAGCGCTTTAACCCTGTTTAATGCACTCCCTCCATTGTACAACCCCATAGGGTTGGTCTTTCAAATTACCTAACGGAAGAACAAGGACGTTTTGAGAGACCAACCCGAAGCCTCCATAACAATATTAACGCACAATGGCGCGTAATAAATACGACCACAAAAAAAAGAGGAAGAAGAGGAATAAAAAGGCGGTAGTTTTTCCTTTCTCTAACTCAGCTCTCGCTTATATGATAAAGACCCATTTACTACCAAGGTTTTCCGCTCCTTAGCGTCAGTGAAAAGACGATGCAAATATCGGATGTTCTCACGACTATGGCAAGGAAATAACCACAAAACCTTTGAAATATACCGCAAGAAATTGCGTTATATCTTTCTTCTACATCAAACCACAACTGTGGCGCAAGGTGCAAAGCAGCTGCTTGCGTTGTGTTATATCTTTCTTCTACATCAAACCACAACAGAAGAAAGACGCTATCGAGTTAGCGCAAAGTTGTGTTATATCTTTCTTCTACATCAAACCACAACACTACGCATCGTCCACATTATCATGCTATTGTTGTGTTATATCTTTCTTCTACATCAAACCACAACACTACAATGTCTGCACAGTTGTCGAGTGTGTTGTGTTATATCTTTCTTCTACATCAAACCACAACCGACGCGCACAGCCTTTCACGACGCACTTGTTGTGTTATATCTTTCTTCTACATCAAACCACAACCTATATGAGATAATCCATTGAGATGGAAACCCTTGAGGGACTCTTTTGTGTATAGGAAATGGTGTTGATGTGTAACTTTCTATGGGCAAAAGTACTAAAATAGTTCTAATTGCAGGGGCGTAGACGGTAGCTTTTTACTTTCTGCACCCCAAAAGTTGATGATGCCGGCGTATTGCTTGTCGGTAATGGAGAGAATGCTGACAGATCCTTTTGCCGGTAAGTTGGATCTTACGCGCTTTATGTGTACATCGGCACTTTCTTTTGAGGCACAATGGCGGATATAGACGCTGAATTGATGCATTGAGAAGCCATCTTTTTCAAGTTGCTTCCGAAAGAGGGCAGAAGCTTTGCGATCTTTCTTGGTCATCGTAGGCAAGTCGAACATCACAAAGAGCCACATAATATGATAAGCGTTTAATCTGACTTCACTCATTTTAATAACGGGACGACCAACTTCTTTTGCTCCTTGGCATAGCACTTGGCTAAAGAAGCCATCGTCATACTTAAGCCCACGGATAGGGGGCGTGTTATTTTGGAAAAGTATGTGTCGACGTATAGCACGCGGATCAGACGGCTTTTGGTCGCTGTGTTTAGTTCTGCCTCGCCTTGGGCCGTAAGTTCAAATACAATCTCGTCCACAAAAGGTCGGAAAGGCTCCATCAAGTCGTCAGACAATGGGAAGGCATTGCTGCGATGATGATGAAAGATGCCCAATGCCGGAAACAAACCGGAGGAGACCAAGGCCCGAGTAACGGCTGCCCGTAAGACCGAGTAGCCATAGTTTAAGAGCGAATTGATACCCGGTATGTTCCGATCGCGGATGAAATCGCGGCCAAACAAGGCGGTCCAATACAATCTGGCTGCGATGCCTTCCCGATTATCGCTGTCTCCACTTTTTACATTCGTATAAAGGGGCTTTAAGATGCTACCCTCCTTGCCCATCTTGTTTAAAAGTGCAGCCTGATTCTTTATTTTAGCTTCGATGATCTGTTTCCAAAGCGTCTTTTTGAGTACCTCGCCGGCTTCGAGTTGGTTGTGTAAGGTTTCTCCCTGCGTGGTGTTGCCCTGCAAATTGTAGAGCATTGAAGCAGGCATACCTTTCTCATTGCAGAAGATGACCGCTACGTTTTGTTCCGTCAAAGCATTCAAGAGCGGGATGGTTAGGCTTACCATCGCGTGGTTGATCATCACCAAACCAATGTCTTCAATGGGCACGATAAGGTTATCATCAGGAATTTCTTTTCTGATGATAACCATTTGCCCATTTCGTAAAGACAAAGTGGCCGGATGCATAAAGACAAGGCTGCGCTTGAGCATAAGACTATTAGAGCTTTGGCGTGATCTCACCTAAAATGTTAATGTCAAAATCAATCCCAGCTACTAAGACCTTTATATTAGAAGCAGACAAACGATAATAAGGCTGATGTTCTCCATCATTTGTAAAAGGACTTGGGGATGACTGTATTCCCGTTGCAGTGGCTGCTTGATGGTGCAGAAATTTTACGCGCCCATCTTTCGCAATAGATGTTACGATATATAATCGCCTGGAAAGGTCCTTTTTGTCTTTAAACCTGATTTCTTCCGGGCTGTGTTCATAGAATAAAACCATTTGCCTTTTCTTTAGAATGCATTTAAGTGGGAGCTTGTTTTTCTTACTATAGTCACCGACAAGACTATTTGCTTTGTCTCTTCGTTTGCTATCCTTGTAGAACTTAGCCGCATCTAAATAGTCGACAGTCGCGGTTTCTGTTTGCTTCTTATTCTTCTTCTTGTCTATACCTTCATATATGGCGAAGAGATAGTTCTCATCTTTTCTTAAGTGGATATGCCGTTTGTATTCTTTGGTTGAAACATCACGTAACTGTTTTAAATTAATTGGCTCGCTTACGTCGGAAAAGATCCTCACCCGCTTAATCAAGATCCCCTTCTCCTTATTCATATATATACCGTCGGCAAGGGCTTCTTTCAAGCTGCCCTTTGCCTCTACGGCGCCTTTGACGATGCCCATAACCGTTTCATCGACAATTTTATCCAAGTCCTTTTCAGTTAAACTATCCAGCGGCTTTCTTACGACATATTTAATGTTGCCATCGTAGTTAATGGCGCCATAATACGTTTCTTGATGCAGCCTGCCGCGTGCGGAGTCGCCGCCTGTGAGGAACTTCCCGCGCGGCGTTTTTACTTTTCGCCGATCTCGCTTGCCCAGTTTGTCAGTAGTTTGATGCACGATGAGCAACTCCTCTTGCAGTTTCAGCAAGTCTTCCGTAAACGTGGGCCAAGGTTTCTCAAACTGCGGCTTCTCACGGCGCCTCCCATATTTGAACTCCTCATCGCTTCGATAATATGCAGCTAAGGCAGCGTATTCGCACGGCCCAATGCAAGCGATGGTGTAAGCATCAATGCAGTGGTGCGTATGATTCTCACGCGATTTCGCCTCATCGGCTTGCTGCAAGCCCCATAGTTTGCGGAACTCAGCCGTAATAGCGCCTTTGACGACATAGACGTTGGAGCGATTTGGGTTTTTCGGGTCCTTAAAGAGCGACTTCAAGAAGAGACCGGCATATTTTGAAATCAAGCCGATGCCCGCACCTTGACGCCGACTGAAGCCCTCAGGAACTTCTTTCATCGTAAACCGATCATATTTCCCCTTCAAGTAGCCGTATTCTAAGCCCACAAGATGGCGTCTTCGAATCCTAGAATCCTTTATACTCTTCTCCAGGCCCGAATGCGTGCGGATGCCGTCTCGTTTTAGCTTCAGCGCGTAGCACTGCTTCTTCCAATGCTCGATGCGCGCTAAGATTTCTTCATAGTTGGCTAATTCTGTGGGCAGCTTGTCGCGCTTGATGTCGCGGTTGAACTTACTCTCGCAAAGCGTTAAGTTCTCTTGTGTGCTATCGCCACCCCTGCTGCGCGGGATAGTGTGCTCGATGTCAAACTTCGGATTTGCGCCCAAGAAGTCTGCGATGCCGATCTTTTTACCTGTGTACAAGCAGACGTGTTGCTGCTCTTCCCAGAGTTGATATTTTAAGATGTCTGCCTTCGTCGGCTCAATCACTAAGCCGGTTTCAGCTTTATAGAGTTGCCTAATGTTTTGCGCATATGCTGTGTGCCGTTTGCTTAGCTCGCGTTGCCAATCGGCAATGGCTTGGCGCTTGTTGGCATCGTTCAGTTCGCGCGCATATTCAATGTGTATTTCAGTCTTCTCATCAATGATATGCTTGCGCAGCAAGTGGTTGATTACTTTGCGCACCATATGCAGCGAGCGCATAGCCATCGGATTGCGCACAGCGTTCGTCTTCGGAGAGCCCAGTTGGTAGCAATCGAAGCGCTCGTTTCGCTTGGCGTCCGGATAGGCCTCAATCATTGAGGGGTGATACAGCAAATCGATCGGCGCATCAGGCACTTCTGCCGCTACAGCCGCTTTGATGCGCTCTGCGATTGTGCGATGCTCTTCTGCATCGCGCTCTTCTTGCGGCCGAAGGGCAAGATCGACTTTATATAGCAAGCGAGAGCGTCGCTCAATGTCGTTCCATATTTCTTCACCGACAATTGTTGGGATGTTTGCCAAAAAGATAGCCTTCGAATAGTCTTCGCCTGTGCGCAAGAAGAAAAGAATTTTGCGTATTGCCTTCAAACTTAGCGAGGCAAAGTCACGTGTCAGGCGAATTTCCGAGAAAGCTTTGGCTTGCACTTCATCCAGTTGCAGTTTCTTTAACCCGAACTCCTTCAGCTTTTCTTTTGAAGAAAAAGAATAGAGCACGTTCCAAATGTCCGTGCAAATCTCATCTTCTGTTTTTAACGTCCCGTCCTGCTTGGCGCTCATCGTGTAAGTTTCAGCCAATGCTGCTTTCCAATCTTCGCCAAAGACCTTTATTAGTTGTGCAGTTGTGGGACAGGCCGGCGCCTCTTGCGTCATGCGATAATTAAATTGGTAAGGCCAATCCTCCGCATCTCTTATCCAGCCAAAAGGCGTTTTTCCTGCGAGCTTTTTAGCAATCTTTTCGAAGTCGAAGTTCTTTTCTTTGTAGAAGAGGGGAGTGATTTTCTCTCGCTCCTCCGCATTTAATGGACGCAAACGATCATCCGATGGCGTTTTGATTCGGATATTGTTGAGATAACAGAGCAGTCGATATTCCTCATATAAAGGATGCGAGACGGCGCAGCGCGAATGGCCTTTCTCCATCGTGCATTTACCTACGCCTTGGCGCTGGGATTTTAGCGGGCGCTGAAAGAAAATCGTCTTCTCCAGCGCTTTTGCCAGATCCTCGTCCAATTCTTGTACGCGGCAGATCTCCTTAAACTCTTGCAAATAATGCTTTTCCCGGTCCGTATAGCGGGAACGGATGCGAACCCGGTTGCCTTCCGTTCGATAGAGTAGGTAAAAGTAATCGCCCAAGAACTCACATCCCGCCTCCTTCATCTCTTTGCTCAATTCGGAGATCGCAGATTTTACTTTGCCCGTCTCTTCCGCCTCCTCGTTTTGGTCAAGTCGGTTGCTCAAGAAGCCGCGGCGCTGCGTCAAGTGATAGAGTGCACGCCCCAGCGTATAGCGATCCGTCTGAGAATCTTTCAAGTTCAATTTGCGGTGCAAGCAAATGTGACGGTCGTGATAAGGATTCTTATTGTCAGCTTCGTTCGTGCGCTGCCAAAGTATGAAGTCCTCATCAAGCGGATATTCTTTTTTCGTATGCCAACGGTTGAGCGCTTCATCAGAAAGCGGCGGGCACAACTTATGCTTTACCAAAACTTTCAGCACTTCTACTTTGCGCAGACGCCGGCGGAAGTAATGGCGCCGCGAAGCGCGATAAGAAGTTCTTTCGGCAGCCAAAGAAAATTCGATGCCTTTTTCTTGCTTCACGCCTTCCGTGAAGATTAAATCTCCGCGGCAGATGGGCGTATATTGGTTGTTTTCATCGCGATCTACAACAGCCCAACCTAAGCTGTTGGTGCCGGTATCGAGGCCTAATATTCGGGTTTTCATAAGGTAAGTTTGTAAATTTTCTGTAAAAATAGACCAAAAATTTGGCATGTACAAGTGAAATTTTTAAATTTGCCACAGAAAAAGGATATTCTACATCATATCACAATAAGGCTATATGCCGAAGGATTTTATTCCCATGGCCTCTCTTCGGAGAGGCTTTCTTTTTTTCGTTTACGTAAATCTGTTGCTTGTTTGCCTATGATAGGCTTGCGCATCGTTCGCGCTGCCTTAGTAAAATAAAAGGCTATATCGACGCGTAAGGGAGTCTTGATACGACAGACGTGCGTATGATTTCCGCTTAAAAATGCCTATGCTTAAAGCAGCTGCATATTTACGATTGCGCCGCCCAAACTTGTTCCTGTTCGTTTCGGATAGGGCCATACGTTTGGGCGGCGCAATCGTATTTGAAAAGTTGCGACTTGGTCGTAGTGTTTCGTCTGCTTTGCGAGTCGGCCGACAGTGATAAACTGACGCCGCACTGATCAAGTGGAGGCGAATATAGGTCTATCAACGAAAAAGAGGCTTATTCTGCGATAAGCCTCTTTTTCTTGGTGTGATCCGCTTGGGGCTCGAACCCAAGACCCCAACATTAAAAGTGTTGTGCTCTACCAGCTGAGCTAGCGGATCTACCTAATTGCCGTTAAGCGAGTGCAAAGGTAGAATGATTTTTTTGTTTGCCAAATACTTTGCTCACTTTTTTTCTGCTGAGGGCTTTCTTTTCCGCTTATTTCGCTTGACGCCTTGATGCTGAAGCGGCCTCTTGGCAGAGCGAGCAGTCGTTTTTCGGATGTAAGCTCTCGGTTGCCCGCCGTCTTTGTATGGCCTGTTATAGATTTTCTTTGCCTTGTGCTTGCGAAGGAGAAGTAAAGCGGGGCATTCGGTGCGCCGGCTGGTGGGCAGATCTCCTTTGTGCGTGCTTCTGCGCTGATTTTTATATTGTTCTCTTTTGTTTGTTTATTGTTTGCTGCTGCCAAACTATCGTTTGCCGGGAACAAACTATGGTTTGGTGGGACCAAACTATTGTTTGCCGCCACCAAACGAAAACGAAAGCCGCCTTCTTGCGGTCATTTTTGCGTTTCAAGCGTCGCCATTTAAGGCGTTGGGTGTAGAAAGAAGAGAAGGAGAGGGGAAAGTAGGGGACTAAATGTATCAAACTTTGACTTGTCGCCATAGTTTGTGCCTTTGCGTGGCGGTAAAAGTCGATCCTTTACGCGCCAATAACTGCCGGTAGCATGCAAAGGCCGGACGCTATCAGCGGTATCGGCCGTTTGTCGGCCGTCAGTCAAAAGTGAGCAATTATAAAGAGGGGCGAACAAAACTGTCGCTGCGGTGGAGGCGGCGCAGATACGTGAGCCGGTTGCGCAAAGGTTGCAGCCAAGCGTAGGCAATCAGCATCCCGCCAAAGCGACGCTCACCCAGAGCCCGCGTAGCCTTGCGCATCAAGCGGATCGGTAGGATGATAGCCGTGATGAGCAGGAGCAAGAAGGGCAGATCTGTGGACAAATCTTGGATAAAGTAAACTGATTGTTGTAAAATATAAAATGTACGCTCACCGATATAAGTTAGCGTCAGTAGGAAAAACAGAAAGAAAAAGCAGGAAGCCCACGCTTCGCGCGCAGCATACAGTCGGCGGCGGCGACTACTGCGGTTGGCGATCTCCGCCGTATAGATCCGCTCGTCGGAAAGCAGGCGGCGAGCGGGTAGTTGCTGGCAAATCGTGGCGTCAGGATGCCAAGTCAGGCGGAAATTTTCAGGCGTAGCATAGGCATCCACAAACAATTCTTCCTCCCCAAAGGGCAGTAGCAGACTGTTGGCAAAGCCCTCCTGTGCCATAAAAAAGGCTTGCTTGACGGCCAGGTTGCAGGGGTCGGCATAAACGGGGCGTCCGCTCCGAGCAGCCCGTGCCAAACGCAACTGCAAACGCAGACGTTCGAAGATCTGGCGGCGTGCTTGGCGCGTCTCATCGTTGAGATAGTTGGCATAGCCTCCGACCATCTCTACACCGGGTGCAAACTGCTCCGCCAGTCGCGAGAGCCAGTCGGGCGATGCCGGTTGGCAGTCGGCCCGCGTAAAGACCACCCAAGGAAAACGCGCGGATCGCACGCCCAACGTCAGAGCCAGTTTGGTCAATTCTATGTGGCGCGTCGAGCGCGGTACGGATAAGTAGCGTAGCCGCTTATCTTCGGCCGATAAGCGCTTGAGCACATCAGGCGTATTATCGGTCGAGGCCTCGTCGACGACGATAATTTCAAACGAAGGATAGTTCTGCTGTAAGAAAATCGGCAGATACTCGGCCAAATAGTCACCTTGGTCGAGCGCCGGAATGATAATCGAGATCGCAGGCTGCTCCGTCGATTCGGCAGTTTCAGACCAGCGTGCCGGCAGAGAGTAATCGCGCCAGCGAAAGCGCCAAAGGGCGAGCAGGCAGAGCAGCATCGTTGCCAACAAACTTATGTTAATGAGGAGGAGTAGGTTCATTGTTTAGTAATTTCTTCGTCTGAATTCGGCGCAAACGATGGCTGTGGCCATCGCAACGTTGAGGCTCTCGCTGCCCGTTGCGTTGAGGGGGAAGCGAGGTATGAACAAGCGCTTTGAAACAAAACGCTCGACGGCGGGCGATATGCCTTGACCTTCGTTGCCCATTATGATGAGGCCTTTCGTATCCAATGATTGCTCGTAAATGTTAGGTCCGTCGAGAAACGTTCCGTAAATCGGTGTCTCCACAGGCAACTTGGCGAGCGCTTCGCAGAGATCTACGTAGTGGAGATTGATGCGGCCGAGTGCGCCCATCGTAGCTTGCACCACTTTTGGCGCGAACGCGTCGGCCGTCGTTGGGCTACACAATATATTATGTATGCCGAACCAGTCGGCTAATCGGATAATCGTCCCCACATTGCCCGGGTCTTGCAAGCCATCTAAAGCCAAAGCCAGTTCGTCTGTGGGCTGCCAAGGCACCGGCGTGGGCTTTTCAAAGACGGCAACGACCTGCTGCGGCGCTTGCAAGAGCGAAACGCGCACCAGTTCCGACGCCGACAGCTCGCGCACCTCTGCGGCGGGCCATTGCGCCTTGCTTTGTAGAAAATCAGCCGTTGCTAAGAGCAGTCGGCAAGGGAACAAGGCCAGCAGATCTCCGACTACCTTCGGCCCTTCTGCGATGAAGAGGCCTTCAGCATCGCGCTGCCGCTTGCGCGTCAGGCCGTGCAGCCATTTTATTTCAGCTCTTGTCAGCATCTTATGGATTTTTCGGCAAAATTACAAAGACAGAAGCTAATGAAGTAGTATATTTGCTTCAAAATTGAAGCCTTTGAACCGTCACGTTTCTCTATCCCTGCTCTTCGCAGGACTTACTTTGCTGCTTTTTTTGCTGCAATCGTGCTCGCCTACACGCTATTTGGCGGGCGATGAAGCGATGCTGAGCGACGTCAAAGTGGTATCTGCAACTAAGCAAGTTAAAACTGCCGACTATATTAAATATGTGCGTCAGCAGCCAAATGCGCGCTGGTTTAATCTGGTTAAAGTGCCGCTCGGCATTTATTGCCTCTCGCCGGCCGATACGACAAAGCGCCGCGGCCGTTTCTTTCGCCGCCTCGGCGAAGCGCCTGTCGTTTATGATACGGCGTCGACTGTTGCTTCGCGCACTGCGCTGCTCGCTGCTCTCCAATCGCGAGGTTATCTGCACGCAGCGGTAGATACGCTCACACAAAAGCGCCGGCGGCGCGTCCGACTTACGTATAAGTTGCGGCCGGGTGTGCGCTACGTTGTCGATTCTTTAGCTTATCGCTTCGATGATCCGCGTTTGGAGCGCGCTGTATCGGCTTTGCGCACTAAAAGTTTGCTTCACGTGGGTATGCCTTTGGACGTTTCGGTGCTGAATGAAGAGCGCAATCGTGTGATCACAGCCCTGCAGAACCAAGGTTACTATCGCATCAACCGCGACTTTGTCGGTTACGACGCAGATACCGTTGCCGGCAGTGACCGTGTGGCGCTGACTTTCGTCTTTTCCCGCCCGCCCGGCATCGATTCGGTGCGGGCTTATCAGCCTTACCGCTTTCGTACGATCAAAATATGGGACTCGCCGAGCCTGGGTGCGGACAAGTTGGCCTTTCGTAAACATCTCTACAAAAATCATCTGTTAATCCGGCCCGATAGTTTGTTCCGCGAAGAAGACGTTCAAGACAGCTATTCGGCAATGAACGGTTTGTCGGCGGTGCGCTATACGACGATAAAGTTTAACGAGCCGCCCGGCGATTCTGCTTTGCTCGATGCCGACGTTACGATTGTGCGCAACAAGCCCAATGCAGTCAGTCTCGAGCTTGAAGGGACGAATACCAGCGGCGATTTGGGCGCTGCTTTGGCCCTTTCCTTTACGAATCGTAACTTATTTAAGGGCGCCGAACGCCTGCTTTTGAAGGGAAGAATGGCTTACGAAGCCATCAGGGGCTTGGAAGGCTACGGCAACGAAAACTACTTAGAGTTTAGCGGCGAGGCTTCGCTCCGTTTTCCCACCTTTCGCCTGCCTTTTGTGCGCCAATCGGCGCGCCAGCGCTTAAAGGCAACGAGCGACCTCAGCTTTATGTACAATTCGCAAAACAGGCCGGAGTTTCATCGGCGTGTAGTCACGGGCAACTGGGCCTATCGCTGGAGTTATCATGCCCATCCCGGCTTTCAGCATCGTTTTGATATGATCAGCCTCAACTATGTCTTTATGCCCTGGATTTCCAATACGTTTAGGCGCGACTATCTTAACAACGCTGACCCTCGATATTCGATTTTGCGAGCCAGTTATGCGGATCTCTTCATTATGAATACGGGCTACAGTTTCGTATATAACTCCCAGCAAGATAAGGAACGAGGCAGCGTAACATTCTCTCCGCTTACCGGCCAACTGACAAAGGGCTGGCAAGTGAAGTTTGGCGTCGAAGCAGCCGGCAATCTGCTGCACGGAATATCCAAAATCGTCAGAGCAAGTAAGAATGAAGCGGGCCAACACAGGCTGTTTAATATTGCCTATTCCCAATATGTAAAAGTCGATGTCGATTTTGTGCGCAGTTTGCGTATAGATAGCCGCAACACCTTCGCGTTTCACGCCGCCTTTGGTTTGGCTATTCCCTACGGAAACTCTGCCGTAATCCCCTACGAGAAGCGTTATTTTGCCGGTGGGGCCAACAGCGTGCGCGGCTGGAATGTGCGTTCGCTCGGCCCGGGCAATTATGTGGAGAAGGACGGCAAAGTAGATTTCATCAACCAAACGGGAAATATGAAGCTCGATTTGAGTTTTGAATGGCGAACGGCGCTTTTCTGGAAATTCAATGGTGCTTTCTTCGTCGATGCCGGTAATGTGTGGAACACGCGACGCTATGAAAATCTTTCAGGAAGCCGATTCCACCTGCGTTCTTTCTATAAGCAGTTGGCCGTGGCCTATGGTTTGGGCCTCCGCCTCAACCTTGATTATTTTATCTTGCGTTTAGATGGCGGCATGAAGGCCGTTGACCCCGCTTATCCCTCAGGTCGCGGTCACTATCCGCTGATTCACCCCAAATTTTCTCGCGATTTCGTCCTCCATTTTGCCGTTGGCTTGCCCTTCTGATGCGGCGCGCGGCCCTTGAGATATGGAGTAAAACTAAAAAAGCGGGGCGCTTCGTCAGAAGTGCTCCGCTTTGTAGAGGTACCTAGCAGATTCGAACTGCTGTACACGGTTTTGCAGACCGCTACCTAGCCACTCGGTCAAGGTACCCTTTTGTTTGCGCTTGCAAAGGTAGGAGTTTATTTTAATTCTGCAAATAATTTGGGCGCATTTTACGCAAAATCCTATGCTTCCTCCCCCTTTTTCGCTCGTTTCGTGCGCATTGTGCCCCGCCGATGGTGTATCTTTGCGCGCCTAAGTGCCCCGCCGGCGCCCGATCAGTTGAGCGAGGGCGCACGCGGATTATTATACAAAGGCCGCCGATGGAAAGTGGCGCGCCAATAACCCGCCAACCTGCCAAACTGGCTTACAATTTTAGCGTTTTTTCGGCTTTATGCCGCAATTCCTTTTGAAAAAATGCGGCCCACGTGCGTGTTATTGCTTATTTTTGCCCAAAATAAGAATGATTACAATGCAAAATACATCCTTTCGCATCCGTTTATGCCGCAATGTGTGGCAGCGTGTAGCGCTCGTGTTGCCGCTTCTGCTTGCCGGCGTCTGCCTTTTTCAGGCTTGCAGCAATGACGATACTTCCTATGCCGATAAGCGCAAGCGGGAGCGTCGACAGGTGCAAAACTTCCTCAAGAAAGGCGCGAAGGTAGTCGATACAGAGTCGGGGCTATACCTGCTTGATGTGCCCGGAAACATCAAAGTTATCTCCGAAGAGCAATTTTACAAGCAAGATTCTACGACCAACGTAGCCCAAAACGAGTACGTACTCTTTGCCGGATCGGGCGTTTATATGCAGATTCTGCGCAAGGGCCAACCCGGTAAGATCGCGTCGGGCAAAAGCGCCCCTGTCGTTTGCCGTTACCTTGAATACAATTTGGCTACCGACAGCTTGCAGTCGGGCAACAACGTCTTAGCCAACGAAGATAGGCCGGATGTGATGACCGTGACCAATAGTTACGGCATCTATAGCGGACTTTTTAATAGCGGCGTGATGAAGAGCCTTTACGGAGCTGCCGTTCCCTCGGGCTGGTTGTTCCCCCTGCCGTTCATCGGTTTAGGCAGGCAAACGACGCCGACGGGCGAAATAGCCAAAGTGCGCCTGATCGTGCCCAGCACAGAAGGACATAAACTCTCGAAAGGCTCAGTTCGGCCGTGCTTCTATGAGATAACGTATCAATTCGGTCGATAAATAGTTTGGCTCAATTACCTTTGCCAAGGTAAAAATATAGTTTTAGTGCCGCCTGTCTCCCTTTGGAGGCAGGCTTTTTTGTTTTAATCGGCCGAGGCTCATCGGCGCTCTGCGGCAAAGCCTTTTTCTTTGTCGGCGTGCCCTCTTTTTAATCGGCCTGCTCCCAACTTGCAACCGCCGCCCGTCTGCTTCTTTTGTTTACGCTCGTGAGTGCAAACCTTTTTTCTCGTGAGGTGAAGCCTTTTTTATCACGAGCGCACACCTTTTTTCTCGTGATGAAAAACGTCAGCGGCCGACTGCTGTGGTTATGCAATGACTAAAAAGGCGGAAGAAATACTTGATCTCCGCAAAAAAAATCCCGCCCAAAGCCTCCGTAGATGCTTTGAGCGGGACGATGATTGCGCCCTTTGCGGCCCCAGGCTTAGGCGTCGCCTTCGGGAGCGTAGACGGCTTCTATTTCGCAGACATATACGTCGTGCAAATTTCCTTCTTTGGGGCTGTAATGACGATCGTAAGGTTGTGCGTCTATAAACTCGTCGGCGCGCAGAGTCGACTTGTAGAGTTTGCGACAAACCAAAACCAAGCGGGCTTCAGCGAAAGTGACGAGATCGTCGGGTAGCGTTGCGGGGTGGAGGCCCGCTGCGGCCGTCTTATCCAGATCCCGCCCCGATTTTGAGCCACAGATTTTGTAGGCTTCGCGATGATCGCCGAGCAGACTCAGCGTCAGGCGGTCTGTAGCCTCGACAAAGTCGTGCGTATATCGCTCCGGACGGATGAAAATCGTAGCCACGGGCTTGTTCCAAAGGATGCCCAGCATCCCCCAACTGGCCGTCATCATATTATAATGTGTCGGTGTGCCGGCCGTAATCAGTAACCATTCGTGGCCGATGGCTTGAAAAGGATCTTCGCGGCCTACGAGGCTGAGATCCATACGCTTAAATGTCTTGTTCATCAGTGTTGCTATTTGAAGGTTGGGCGGCCGCCGTATGACGGGCCGCTTGCGTTGATCTTAAAATTGCTCCCAGTCGAAGGATTCGTCTTCGCGCCGCTGCGCTTTCAGCGTCTCAAAGAAGCGCTGCTGCTTCTTGGCGCCGATATATCGCTTGGCGAAGACGGAAGGCACGGCCACGCCTAAGGCGATGCAGAAGATCATGAGCGAAGCGTTGATGCCGTTGATGCCGGCCAGCGACATCATATCGACCAATTGGGTCTCCGTGCGCGTCATCATTAAGAAGGAGTAGAGACTGCGATACATCAGCACGCCGGGCACCATCGGGATGACGCTACTGATAGCCAGAATCTGCATTGGAGCGTGGACGCGGTGAGCCATACGCAACATAATCAAACTGATTAAGACGGAAGCGGCCAGCGAACCCAATACGCCGCCCCAGCCTAAGCTGAATTGGCATAATTCGTCGGGCTGCAAACTGACCAGATTGCGGGTGCAGACGGCTATAGCTGCGCCCACGGCAGCGACCCACAGAAGGCGCTTCGGGATATTAAAGATCATCGAGAAACCCATACCGGAGATGGCGGCCGCGATGGCGTATTCCCAATAGTTGTGGTGGGGGACCATCGAGATGCCCATAATATCGGGTTGAAAATTAAAGGCCCATAGGCAGAATTTGAGGGCGAAAAGGATGCCGAAAGCCATAGCTATCATCATCATCATCGTATTGGCGGCTCGCACAAGTCCGGTTTGGATGTTGTTGTCTAACATATCGTCGACAAAATTTATGAGCGGGACGCCCGGCACAATGAACAAGGCGCAGGCTAAGAGGGGATGGAGGGGCGTAGAAGTCCAGCTTGCGGGTAAATACGTGGTCAGCCAAGCCACAACGGTTGAGGCAAAGGCCGCACAGGCAATAGCCATATAGATATTAATGCCAAATTCGATCAGCCGATAGCGTAGGCGGAAACCCAAAAAGGCAGCAAGCGTGGCGTAGAGAAAAGCGACCCAATCGCAACCAAACTGTATGCAGAAGCCGCCGCAGGCAAAGGCTGCTCCAACGGCCGTCAAGAGTGGCGAATAGTTGCGCTTGCGGTTGGCAATCTCGTCGAGTGCGGCTTCATATTGCGCCAAAGAGTAGTTTTCATTGGCCGCTCGATACGTCAGTTTGCTAACGGCGGAAATAGCCGTGAAGTTGATGCCGTGCTTATCGCAGCGCTGAAATTTAGAAAAGGAGAGTTCGGTGTTGTGAATGTTGACCATCAACATATTATAGTCGATGTAGATGTGCAGATTCTTCTCCGGCAATCCCAAATAAGCCGCCGCGCGCTTCATATTGCGCATAATGCGGCTGGTATCAGCAGAGCTTTCTAACAGAATTTGTCCTGTGCGCAATAGAGAGTCGAGTTTGCGCTGTAAAAGGCGTCTTGCGTCTGTCGTGTGCATCATTATCGTGTGAGAGTTTAGCTATTTGACTACAAAATTACAAATTCCGGTTTTTTTAGATTGCTTTTCCGTCGCTTGTCTTTTCCGTTTTTTATCCTTATTGCTGCATTTTAGCGAAAACAAAGTGCGACCTTATTTTTCGTATTTACAATTATTAATGGCAAACATTCGGGTTTTATGTCCGTAGTTTGTGCGGTTTGTATTATTTTTGCAACAAATCGGCTACTTTCTTTCAGCTCTGCTCAATGCGATGCCGGATGAAAGTGTACGATCTCTTATTATGTATAACGATAAACAAGATTAAACTATGATGAAGAAGTATGTAGTATTTTTATTGCTGGCTGCGGTCTGCGTAGGATCTACTGCACAGCGCCCCAAGAAGCGCCGTCCGGCAAAGAAAGCAAAGACGGTGCGCGTAGAGAAGCAAACAGAGCGCTTCGTAACGGAACCGGCTTACCGTAATAGCAAAATAACTGTCAGCAAAACGACAAATGGTGAGGTGAGAAACCTGACGTCGGCTGAGTTGCGCCAACAGATGATCAACAAAGAAAAGAGATTGGGAAAGGCAACTCCGTCTTGCGATGGCACGAAGCCGTGCTCGCAGAAGGGCAATCAGACGACTTGCAAAAAGGAAGCCGGTAGCTGTGACGGAAATAAGGCCGGCGATTGCTGCAAAGAGAAATCCGGCGACTGCAAGCAGAAGTGCGGCGACGCAAAGCAAAAGTGTGGCGATTGCAAAGAGAATCTGAACGGATGCAGGCAAAACTCTGAGGCTTGCGGAACGCAAAAGAATTGCCGCAGACAAGGAACTGCGCAGGGAGAGTGTCGTTCTTCGGAAAACTGTTCGCAACAATCGGGCGTAAAACTTTCGTCTGAAAAAGGTTGGATCTCACGTTTGGATTTTCGTGTTAAGAATTTGCAAGAATTGCGTGAGAAAACAGATTTCATCATCGTGGTTGACGGCAAAGAAATCACAGATAACGCCGCTTTAGCTGCGATAAAAAGTTCGGATATCGCTTCCGTGCAGCTTCTACAAGGTGAGGACGCGACTGCAAAATACGGCGAACGCGGTAAGAAAGGCATCTTGCTGCTCAAAACGCGCCAAGTAGAGGCCAACGTGAAGGCTGAAAGCGATTGCTCTAAGCAATAAACAACACATTGCGGCGTTCTTTTCGCCCATTAAAACCGAGTGCGCTGTTCGCAAACCAGATTGCTGCGAGCGGCGCACTTGTTGTTGGGGGTTGGCGGCTTATTGTCGATATATAATAATGTGTCTTCAGCGACGGAGCACGCGGGAATAGCAATTTTGAATGCGTAATGGCGAGAAAACAAACAGATTTTTCAGAGATTATTAGGCCTAATTATGAAAGAGTGGCTAACTTTGGGCGTAAAAATTGCAAAGTTCTTGCAAAATAATTGTTAATTTGGGGCGTGTAGCTGTATAAAACGAGAGATTTAGTGAGGCTTTCGATACGGCATTGGCTCTTTTCTCAGCGAAGAAGAAGCATTTTTTGTGTCTTTTCGTGCAATGGCGAGAGAGTATGCCGCAGAAAAAGTTCGCCCACTCGTCTTTTGTGCTTATCAGAATCAAACACAGGCCCCACAGGTCCGATAACCCTGTCGCCTAAGTGCGATATTGTTTAGTAAAAAATGAAGAAAAAGAAATCTCTACTCCTTATTCTTACGCTCTTTTGCGCTTTCTCGCTCACGGCGCAGCAGCTTCCGAAGCGCGAGTTTCGAGGCGCGTGGATTCAAGCCGTTAACGGGCAGTTTCAGGGCTTGAAGCGCGAAGCTATGCAAGCCAATCTGACTCGCCAACTCAACGCCCTTAAAGCCTGCGGTGTGAATACGATTATCTTCCAAGTGAGAGTGGAAGGCGACGCCTTGTATAATAGTCCCTATGAGCCTTGGAGCCGTTACCTTACGGGGCGTCAGGGCGTGGCGCCCTCGCCTTATTGGGACCCTTTGGCGTGGATGGTGGAGCAATGCCACTTGCGCGGAATGGAGTTGCACGCGTGGATCAATCCTTTCCGTGCGAAGACGAAAGGCACGAGCGCTTTAGCGGCTAATCATCCTGCGAAGTTGAATCCTGATCGTTGTTTTCCGTATGACGGCCTTTTGATTTTCGATCCCGGAAAAGCTGAAAACCGCCATTATATCTGTCAAGTAGCTGCCGATATTGTGCGCCGCTACGACATCGACGGCTTCCACATCGACGATTATTTCTATCCTTACCCCAACGGTACGCCTATTCCCGACGATGCTACCTTTGCTGCTTACGGCAACGGCTATCGTGATCGCGGCGATTGGCGTCGGTACAACGTCAACTTGTTTGTCAGCGAGTTGCACGATACGATTCGCGCCATCAAGCCGTGGGTGAAGTTTGGCATCTCGCCTTTCGGTATCTACCACAATGCCACAACTTCTACACTCCCGGGTTCAGCTACGAAGGGTTTGCAAAATTATGACGACCTCTACGCTGATGTGCTCTACTGGGTGAATCAGGGTTGGGTGGATTATATTGTGCCGCAACTTTATTGGGAAATAGGTCACAAGGCGGCCGATTATGCTACTTTGATCAAATGGTGGAGCAAGTATGCTTCTAAGCGACCGCTCGTTATCGGGCAAGACGTCGAGCGCACCGTGCGCGCTGCCGATTTGGAGCAGCCTACGATCAATCAGCAGCCCGCCAAATTCGCCTTGCAGCGGAGTTTACCCGGCGTAGTCGGTAGTTGCTTATGGTATAGCGCCGTCGTTGTCGATAATGTAGGCAATTACGCTACGGCGCTCCGCACAACCTATCATAAGTATCCGGCTTTGAGTCCTGACTACTCATTTATCTACAAGAAGGCGCCGAAGAAGCCCAAGCGCCTCAAAGCCTTGTGGATGCCCGACGGATATTATCTTTTCTGGAGTACATCATCGACCAACGATGAAATGAATAAGGCTACGCGCTACGTAATCTACCGCTTCAAGAAAGGGCAAGAGCGCGACCTCGATAATCCTGCGAACATCGTAGCCATAACGAGCGATCCGCTGTATCGGTTGCCTTACGACGGTGGACTGCATAAGTACGTCTACGTCGTGACGGCCCTCAACCGCATTCAAAACGAGTCGAAGCCGGCTAAGAAGAGCGTCAAGCTGTGATGAGTTTCTGCGTATGCTCGCTTGAGGGCGAAGACGCATAACTTGGAAAAACGACTTTTTAACAAAGAAAAGAAGAAAAACTTGTTGCAAAAACGCTTTCGCAGCGTTATATAAGTAGCGGCCTCGTTTGGAAGAAATCCAGCCGTGGTCGCTATTTCGTTTGATAAATTTGAAGATAAACCAAAAAGATCTATTATGAAACAAGTAATGTTTACGCTTGCCGCCCTGCTGAATGCGTTTGTGCTTTCGGCCTGTTCAATCAACATCGGTGCCGATCGTTCGTCGGGCCGTTATGAAAGAGATGCCGCCGGCTACGGCGCAAGTGACGGCGTCGTAGAGCGCTCGCTGAGCGTTCAGTCTTTTACGAAATTCGAGTGTCGTCTGCCGGTGGCTGTCACCTATGTACAGACGAATGACCAAGCGCCAAAGGTCGTGCTCAAAGGTGCGCCTGCGATGGTTGAGCGTTGCGTAGTGGATGTGCGCGATGGAAAATTGCTGCTCCGCCTGGCTCAAAACACGGAGCAAAACCGAAAACGCTTTTCGAAATCGCGGGATAAATTAAAGATTACGGTCTATGGCGGCCAACTGACATCGCTTGAGATGATGACTGCGTGCACTTTTTATGCCGCACAACTGGAGGCGACGCAACTATCGCTGGCCAACTCCGGCGCATCCATCATAAATGTGGGCCGATTGGTTGCACAGCAGTTGACGCTGTCGTGCTCCGGTGCGAGTTCAACCCGCCTCGGCGGTAGCGTTGGCAAACTTACGATGAGCATCACAGGTGCTGCGAACCTCGGGGCACAAGAGTTAGTGGCGCAAGAGCTGAAAGCCGAAATGAAAGGGTCAACATTGGGCAAACTTGCCGTGCAAGGATCAGCCAAAGTTGACGTATCAGGGGCCAGTTCGCTCACGTTGAGCGGTACGGCCGACTTGTTTACGATCAATTGTGTGGGGGCAAGCAGCGTGAAGGCCGCAGCTCTTAAGGCGCAAAATGTTGTGGTCGAGGTTTCCGGTGCCTCCAGCGTGAAGTGTTATGCCGAGCGGAGTATTAAGGGAATTGTAAGTAACGGTAGCCTGACGTATGGCGGCCATCCGACCTCATTTAATGTAGAACGGCAGAACTCAACTGCTTCGATCAAAGCTGTAGATTAAATGGTTTAGTCGGCTTTTCGACTGGCCACGTTGTTTTTTAGTGAGATGCCGCCTTGCAATGATTTTGTTGCAGGGCGGATTTTTTTGCTTCCGTCCGGCGAACTTCTTTCGGCGTCCCATTGCTGCTTCAGCATGTTTGCTGCCGGCTTGCGTTTGCCCTGAATGGCTATGCCGCCCGTTGCGGTGCAGTCCGTTTTCGTGTAGTTGGCCCCTCTTTCGGCCTTTAGTGGTTGTCGGCCTTCCCTATTATATAATATAATGTATCGGCGTTTGACGTCATACGCGGCCTTTTCTTTGCTGCCGGACGCCTTCTTGTTTTGTTTGCTGCCAGCAAACTATCGTTTGCCGGGAACAAACTATGGTTTGGTGGCAGCAAACGATGGTTTGGTCGGGCCAAACGATTGTAGAGCGCCGCAATCGTTGTCGTTAGTTGGTCGCGAAGCGCCGTAAAAGAGGAATGAAAAGAGGGAAAATAGCGCGGAGTAGCCGTCACGAAAGACAAGGTGAGCGCTCGTCCTTCTGTTCTAAAAAGAAAATCGAAAAGAAGGATGCCGGCGTTGTCTATTGTCTTCAAAATAATAAGAAAGCAGCGCGAGCGGCCGAAGCCGGCGTTCCCGATTGCTGACTTTATGCAATGCACAAAGCCCACTTTTTGCCGCTATAAGCAGGCTTGGATAATGAAAGAGAAGAGCAAGATACCGATAACGGCGGGCGGCCAAAAGGCAACTTTCGTATAGTTTGGACGCGGCCGGAGCAGCGGGCGCGCAGCCGCATAGGTCGTAAAGGCTATGGCTACGCCGACGGTGGCGCCCAAGAGGATGTCGCCCGGATAATGGACGCCGAGATACATACGGCTGAGGCAGAGCAACAGGGCCCAGACAAACATAGCTACAGAGAGTCGCCAAGCCCTAAAATACAAGGCTGAGAGCGTGGCCGTCGCGAAAGCGTTGGACGCGTGGCAGGAGGGGAATCCATAATGCCCGCCGCGATAATTTTGCACGGCGTGGACGAGGTGGAAAATCGGACTGTCGGGCTGCGTCGGTCGAGGCCGCTGAAAAATAGGGCGGAGAATCGAGGCGCAAGTATAGTCTGTGAGGCCTACCGTGAGCAGGAAAAGCAGCGTAACATAAACAAGTGTGCGATTCCAACCCACCTTTCGCGCTATTAGGGCAAAGAGCGTGACGTAGAGCGGCAACCACAGCCAGCGCGAAGAAACCGACAGCGCAAGGTTATCCAAGAATGATGTATGGAAACCGTTAAACCATAGGAGCAAAGTTTCGTCGAGCTGCCGCAAAGATTGGATCATATTCAGAGATTTTCCGCCAAAGTCAAGGCAAAATTGTGAAAAAAGAGCGTATTATAGCTTTCTTAGTTTAATTTTTTTAGTGGTCCGCATTGATTCCTGCGCTTCGTTCGCTCCGTTGCAAGCTCTGTGTGGTATTATTGCTTACGTATGAAATAGCCATCGCGTTGTTCTATCTCGCCGACCTCAATCAGTGTCTGCAAAGCTGCGAGCGAGCGGTCGGTAGGTATGCCCGTCAGGTGAAATTCGTGGCGGGCGTGGGGGCGTCCATCGCTCAAGATGGTTGAAAATTTATCAATCAAATCAGTTATCTTAATCGACTTGTTTTTGCGTCCGATACAGATGTCGCAGTGTTGACAATCGTGGTCGGCCACTTCGCCAAAGTAGCGCAGGAGAAAGGTGCTGCGGCATTCTTTTGCTTCCTCGGCATAGCCGGCTATGCTCTCGATGCGTGTTTTATATTCCTCCTTGCGGTCGGCATAGACTTCGTCGGTGAAGACTAAATCTTTGCTGTCAAGACGACGGACGGTGTAAGTGATGCGCGGCACTTTCTTGCGCGGGATGTAGTGGAGGATGCGTCGGCGCGTGAGTTCCTTTAGCCCTTCATAGACCGCTTGTTGGCTGAGTCCGCTGTCGTGCATCAAATCGTCTTCGCGGATGAACGTATAATTGCTGAAGAGTCCGCCATAATTGCGCAAAAGCGATCGAATCAAGATTTCCTCCTCGTCGCCCGTGTCCAAGCGATATAATTCATCGCGGTCGAGGAGGAAAAGTACGCGCGACTGACTCTCATCTTCATCCTTGTAGTCCAGATAACCGGCGCGCGTCAGCAGGTTTAGGGCGCTGACGACGGGAACGGGGAAGAAACGGAACGTGCGACAAAAGCGCTCGAGATCAAACTCGCGCGTGACGCCTTCGCCGTCGCCCATCGCCATTTCATAATAGTAAGCCAGATGATCGTAAACGCGCCGTATGAAGTCGATCGCGGGAAATGTTTCGTTGATACGCCGCTTGAGTTTGCCGCTATCCGCCTTGCTGTGGAGCAAGACCGCGTAAGCCCGCTTCCCATCTCGGCCGGCGCGGCCCGCTTCTTGGTAGTAGGCCTCAATGGAATCAGGCATTTCAAAGTGGATCACAAGTCGCACATCGGCCTTATCAATCCCCATGCCAAAGGCATTGGTCGCTACCATCACGCGCGTTTGGCCTTGCTGCCACGATTTTTGGCGCACGTCTTTGTCAAGATTGGTCAAGCCGGCGTGATAATAGAACGCGCTGACACCGGCCGCGTTGAGCGCCTTCGCCAGTTCGCGGGCGCCGTCGCGTGATCGCGTATAGATGATGGCCGAACCGCGCACACTGTTGAGAATGTGGAGCAGTTCGGCTTCTTTGTTTTCCGTGGCGCGCACAATATAACTCAAATTGTCGCGCGCAAAACTCATTTGGAAGGTTTGTGCCGTCGGGCGAAATTGTAATTGCCTGCAAATGTCTTCCGCAACGCGAGGTGTGGCTGTCGCCGTGAGCGCTAAGATGGGGGCGTCGGGGAGCAGTTGGCGCACCGTGGAGATCCGGCGATACGCGGGGCGGAAGTCGTAACCCCATTGCGAGATGCAGTGAGCTTCATCTATGGTGATGAAACTCACATTCATATGCGAGAGGCGCGCTAAGAAGAGGTCCGAACTCAAACGCTCGGGCGAGACGTACAAAAGTGTGACGCCGCCGTAAACGCAATTGTCCAAGACGGTCAGGATCTCGCCGTGCGACATGCCGGCATAGATGGCGTAAGCTTTGATTCCGCGCTGTCGCAGGTGGTTTACTTGATCCTTCATCAAAGCTATGAGCGGCGTAATCACAAGGCAGACGCCGTCGGCAGCCAATGCGGGCACCTGAAACGTAATGCTCTTCCCGCCGCCCGTAGGCATAAGCCCGAGCGTGTCGTGCCCCGCCGAGATGCTCTGAATTATCTCTCGCTGAATCCCGCGAAAGTCTTCATAACCCCAATATTCGCCTAAGATTTCGGCAAATTTATCTCTACTCACAAGGGCGAATATCTTCGATTTGTAATTGTACGTCGCCGCGTTTGTGACTATTCTCCTCGATGGCGTAGCAAATGTCGAAGGCGCGTTTTGTTTTGATGTATCTCGCCCTGCTACTTTGTCCAAAGGCGATTCCATTCATAATATTGTTGCTCTTATTGTCGACCAATTCGAGTTTAATGTGTTCTTGGCCGCGGCCTACTACCTTGCTTGTGCCGTAGTCGTAGACGTGTTTTGTGCAGAAGAGCGGCTTCACGTTGTCGGGGCCGAAGGGCGAGAAGCGCCGCAGCTGTTTATAGAAGCCGAAATTGATGTCTTTGAAGTCTAAGACGGCGTCGATGTCAAGCGAAGCCTGTGTTTGTTCGTCAAGGATGTGCTTTTCGACGTAGGCTTCAAAGCGCTCCGTGAAGGCTGCCACGTTCTCGACCTTCAAAGATAGGCCTGCGGCATACGTATGTCCGCCGAAGTTTTCCAAGAGATCGCTGCAGTCGGCCACAGCTTTGTAGACATCAAAGCCCGAAACGCTCCGCGCAGATCCCGTTGCGACGCCCTCACTTTCCGTCAAGACGACGGCCGGTCGGTAATATTGCTCCGTCAGTCGCGAAGCCACGATGCCGATCACCCCTTTGTGCCACTCTTTATTATAGACTACGATCGCGCGGCGTTGTTCTAAGTCGGGCAAATGTCGCACTAAGTCCTCCGCTTGTTCCGTCATTTGCTTATCGATGTCCTTTCTCGCCTCGTTGTAGAGGTTGATTTTACCCGCCATTTCCAAGGCTGTCGTGTAATCGCGTTCGACCAGCAGACGCACAGCTTCCTTTCCGTTCTGAATACGTCCTGATGCATTGATGCGCGGGCCGATTTTGAAGATAATATCATTCATTGTCAGCTCGTGTTCAGTCAGTCCGCACACCTCGATGATGGCTTGCAGTCCGATCGAAGGGTTCGTATTGAGACAACGAAGCCCGTGCCAAGCCAAGATGCGGTTTTCGCCCATAATCGGCACTATATCTGCGGCGATGCTGACGGCGCAAAGATCCAGCAAGGGTACGAGTTTGTTAAATTCGATCCCATTGCTGATCGCGAAAGCCTGCATAAACTTGAAGCCAACGCCGCAACCGGAAAGGTGCGCGTAAGGATAATGATTATCTTGACGCTTCGGGTTAAGAATAGCCACGGCCGGCGGCAATTCAATGCCCGGCACGTGATGATCGCAGATGATAAAATCGATGCCTAAGCTGCGCGCGTAAGCTATTTCCTCGACCGCCTTGATGCCGCAGTCTAAGACGATGACTAAGCGCACGCCCGTTTCCGCCGCATAGTCAACGCCGGCGCGCGAAATGCCGTAACCCTCTTTGTAGCGGTCCGGAATATACGTATCGAGGTTAGAATAATACTGGCGCAAGAAGCGAAACACGAGCGCCACGGCCGTGCAGCCGTCTACGTCGTAGTCGCCATAGACCATCACGCGCTCATTTTGCAGCATGGCGCGGTTCAGTCGGTCCACGGCCGCTTGCATATCGTCCATCAGAAACGGATCGTGCAGTTCGGTGAGCTGAGGTCTGAAGAAGCGCTTCACCTCCTGTGGGTCGTGCAGTCCGCGATCCAGCAGGAGCTTCCCAAGTACGGGGTGTACGCCCGCTTCCTTGGCCAAGCGTGCGGCCTCAGCCGCTTGCTCCGGTGCCGTTTCCTTCAGGTTCCATTTGTATCGCATTATATATCATTTTTTTATTGTCTGAGTCAGCAGTGTCGGCTGTGCGCCAAAGCTGCTTTGCAGCTGCGCGGTTTTCAATTGCCGACAATTAGCAGGCTAAGATAGACAAAAAAAGTGGGATACGTTGGGCGTAGGTCTACAAATCACGATAAGTCTGTGCAGGTTTTTGCGTCGTGGGCTTGAGCGTCTCGTCGCTTCGGGTGCATATACGACAATCGGCGAGCCGCCTGCACGATCGTAGTGCAGAAAGCTCGCCGATGAAGTTATGAGGTCTGAACCTTATTCTTTTTCGAAAGATTTCAAAGAGCCATCGAGGTTGAAATCAACGTCATATTTTGAACGCGCTGTTTCAATGTCCGGAACGATGGTTCTTGGTTCGCCGCTAACCGTGTTCAGGCCAAGTCCAACCATCGTAAGCGGATTTTTCGTTTCGTCAAAATCAGGCAAAGATTTTGCTTTTTCCATCCACGTGTTAGCAATCTTTGCAACCGTCACAAACTTGAATTTGTCGAGGGGAATCAAGTTATCCTTCATTTCGCCGTCGCCGGAGAGTTGCACGGGTTGAGGATCCTCCCAAGAACCATTGGCATATTGATATTGATCTACGTTGTTCGGGCTGCTTGGGTCTTGAAGACAAATACTGATGCGGCCATCTTTGTAGAAAGTGGCTTCTTGGAAGATCATGATGCTCTTGCCCTTAAACTTCGGCAATTCGCGCAGCGCGTCTTCTGCCTTTTGCAGATATTCTGCATCCGTCAGTTTTTGTGCGTTTTCGTCAGACGTTGCGGCCGCAGCTGCTTTTGATACTGCTTTGCTGCCAAGACGAGATGCGAATCTACAAGATCCCATAGATAGGATCAAACCACTCAATAAGCAAATTTTTAAAATGCTTTTCATTGTTTGAAATTTAGGAATTTGTGGGCTGCAATGATTTGACTTGGAGCGTTGCTCGGCCGACTGCGCCCATTGTATCGACCCGAAACGCTTGTTTTTGATATCTGCAAAATTATGATTTTTGAACCTAAAATCGTATGAAGATACGACATTTAACCAATTTAATAAAACTTTACATCTACTGCTCTTGCGCGCCGTCGGGTATAAATTTCAATAAGTAGCTAAATGCTAAATCGTTGTGTGCTTTCTCGTGCGTACAGCCCTGATTTTTCTACGCCTGTCAGTCTGGTGCGCACCTTTGCGCTCGTGATAAAAAGAGCTTCACCTCGTGATGAAAAGAGCTTGCGCTCGTGATAAAAAAGGTTTCCTCTCGTGAGCGTACGTAGCGCAAGCGAGGCTTTGTCTTCAAATCGTGGACATAAAAGGGTAAAAATGAGGGAGAATGGGGCGGCATAAGGCGCGAGGAAAACGTGAGTAAGGCGTCGGAAGCATCCGAGGCATAGCCCTCGTGCCGTTGCGGTCGAAGTGGGGCGAACTATAGTCGTTGGTCCGTATTTTGTGCGGCTTACTGCCAAAGTTTACAAGGGCGCGCCGCGGGCAGAAGGTGCGCCGGCTGCGAAAATGAATAGGTCGGAAGGATGGCGAAAAGACACATTGAGGCCTCATAGCCTTTTCTTTCCGGCGGAAAAGGCTGCGCCGCGCGGTCGGAAGCGCTGCCGGCGTCCGGAAAAGCCGAAACGGCAGTTGTGCGTTAGCGGAAAGAGTCAGTCAGGAGTTTGATCTCGATAGCCGGCGATATGCGCTCGTAGAGGATATTGTAGACTGCGTCAAGAATAGGCATATTTACATGAAAATGCTTATTGATGCGCTTCATACAGGCCGTACCGTAGTAGCCCTCAGCTATCATTTCCATCTCTATTTGTGCATTCTTGACGCTGTAGCCTCGGCCGATCATCGTGCCAAAAACGCGGTTGCGAGAGAAATTGGAGTAGCCGGTCACGAGCAAGTCGCCCAAGTAGACGGAATCGTAGATGACGCGTTCGATAGGGTAGACGGCGCGGAGGAAACGGTCCATCTCCTGCACGGCATTGGAGATCAGGACGCTCTGGAAGTTGTCGCCATATTTCAAACCGTTGCAGATGCCGGCTGCGATGGCGTAGACGTTTTTCAAGACTGAGGAGTATTCGATGCCGATGACGTCGTCGCTCGTCTTCGTCTTGACATAGCTGCTGCCCATAAGGTCGGCAAAACTGCGGGAAAAGTCTTTGTCGGCTGAACCTATGGTCAGGTAAGTGAGTCGTCCGAGGGCCACTTCTTCAGCGTGGCTCGGGCCGCCGATGACGGCGAGGTTCTCGTCGGGGACGTTGTATATCTGGCGGAAATATTCGCTGCAAACTAAGTCTTCGTCGGGTATGATGCCCTTGATGGCCGTGATAATGTGCTTATCGTGGAGCTTGCGCTTCAGTTTGCGGAGGTGGTGCTTCACATAGGGGGAGGGGGTGACGAAAATCAGCGTGTCGCAGGTATCAACGGCAGTGTTGATGTCGCTCGAAAAAGTGATGCGCGACACATCAAAGCGCACGCTCGTCAGATATGAAGGGTTGTGCTCTAAACGCTTGAACTCGTCAATCTGCTCCGGGCGTCTGATGTACCAAACTATGTTGGGCACTTTTTCCAGTACCATCTTGGCGATCGCCGTTGCCCAACTGCCGCCGCCAAATATGGCTATTCTACCACAGTCCATAGCATAAGCCGACAGGCTTTCCCGTTGCGGTGGACGCGACGAGAAAGCCTGTCTTGTTTATTTGTGTAAGTGTGAAATCCATTCGCTGATCTCTTCGACGCCGGGGCGTGGGAGGTCGACGATTCCACGATATTTTTTTTGCAATTCGATGATTTGCTGTTGTATTTTTTGAGGCTTCTCTTCGGCCAGATTGCTGACGAGATTGTAACCCAACTTCTGCAAGACGGGAACGACATCTTCGGGGATGCCGATGGCGGTATAAGCGCTCACAGCATCGCGCGGCGGATTCTTTTCCGGACGCATCGTGGGGAAGAGCAATACTTCCTGAATGTAGCTTTGGCCCGTCATCAACATAACCAAGCGGTCGATGCCGATACCTATACCCGAGGTGGGCGGCATCCCATACTGCAAAGCGCGTAGGAAGTCTTGGTCGATGAACATCGCTTCGTCGTCGCCCTTTTCGCTGAGGCGGAGCTGATCTTGGAAACGCTCCTCTTGATCAATCGGGTCGTTGAGCTCGGAATATGCGTTGGCCAGTTCCTTACCATTGACCATCAGTTCGAAACGCTCGGTCAAGGCGGGATTATCCCTGTGCTTCTTCGTCAGCGGACTCATCTCGATGGGGTAATCTGTGATGAACGTGGGCTGAATAAAGGTGCCCTCGCAAAATTCGCCGAAGATCTCGTCGATAAGTTTGCCTTTGCCCATCGTTTCGTCGATCTCCATCTTCAATTCTTTGCAGATGGCGCGTATTTCGTCTTCGTTCTTGTCTGAAAGATCGTAGCCCGTCTTTTCGCGGATGGCTTCAAGAATCGGCAGGCGGCGGTAAGGCGCTTTGAAGCTAATGGTCTTGCCGTCGATAACCGTTTCCGTAGATCCATTAACCGCAATGCAGATGCGCTCAAGCAGACTTTCGGTGAAGCTCATCATCCAATTGTAATCTTTATATTGGACGTAGAGTTCCATACACGTAAACTCGGGGTTGTGGTTCTTGTCCATCCCTTCGTTGCGGAAGTTCTTGCCGATTTCGTAGACGCCCTCAAAACCGCCCACAATGAGTCGCTTCAAATAAAGTTCGGTGGCGATACGCAAATACAAATCAATGTCGAGCGAGTTGTGGTGCGTGATGAACGGACGCGCACTGGCGCCGCCCGCGATCGGCTGCAGGATGGGCGTTTCTACCTCCGTGTAGCCCGCTTCATCGAGTGCGTCGCGCAAAGTTTTGATGATAATGGAGCGCTTTCTGAACGTCTCCTTTACATCTGGGTTAACGATGAGGTCTACATAGCGCTGACGGTAGCGCAATTCGGGGTCTGAAAAGCCGTCGTACACTTCTCCGTCTTTTTCTTTCACAACCGGTAGCGGCCGAATGCTCTTGGAGAGGAACGTAAGCTTTTGGGCGTGGACGCTGATTTCGCCCGTCTGCGTACGAAACACGTAGCCCTCAACGCCGATAAAATCGCCCAGATCCAAAAGTTTCTTGAAAACGACGTTGTATAGCTCTTTATCTTCCGAGGGGCATATATCATCGCGCGTAATGTAGACTTGTATGCGCCCCTTTGAGTCCTGCAATTCTGCAAAACTGGCCTTGCCCATCACACGCCGGCTCATCAAGCGTCCGGCAATGCAGACGGTGCGCGGCGAAGCGTTGTCGTCGAAATTATTTCTTATTTCTTCTGAATAAGCATTGACCGGATATTCCGCAGCAGGGTAGGGATTGATACCCATCTTGCGCAATTCTTCCAGAGATTGACGCCTATTAAGCTCCTGTTCGCTCAGCTCCAGTAGATTCATCTTTTATATTCGTTGATTTTGAATGCAAAATTACTACTTTTGCGTCATTAATGCAAATATTAAGGAGGCGATGGAATACAAGAAGCTCTATACTGAAGAAGAGATTAAGGAACTTGCGCAATGGTTTGAGGCGCGTTACGATCGCTTGCCCGTATCTGTACGCATTGATGAGGCTACTTTTATTCCCGACCTGCGCAAGACGGCGCCGCTTTTGATTGATATGATGCTGTATCAACAAGAAAAACCGGCTTTTATGGGCGAGATTCATCAAATTTTCAGGCTTCGTGAGCGCCTGATAGCTGACGGAATGGATTGAACGGCCCATTCGCCGATGCGCGATGGGCTTTTCGCGGCGCGTAAGTTTGGCTTACGCTTCCATACATTATATATATAGGTGCGCCGACTTGGTTTTGCCTTTATGCCAACCGGCCTTTTATGCCTTAAAAGGCTTTCTAAACGTACAACCTTCTTTCCAGCGTGAGCAGCCGTAGGCCTCTCGTCCTTTAATGACTTTTCCTTGTCCGCAAAGAGGGCAGGTGCTGCCGGCGCGAATGCGTTTGGCTTTCGGACGATCAGGATCTGCGGTTGCGGCAGCTTGCTTCTTGCGCTTGTCGGTCGGGTTGGGGGCCGCTGTGACGTGACGATTGGAGTTGTCATTCAGAACCTCCGTCACGATATTGCCGATCATGGTTTTCATCCCCTCGATAAAAGTTTGCGGCTCATATTCTTTGCGCTCAATCTCTCGGAGTCGCTTCTCCCAAAGTCCGGTTAGCTCGGCACTCTTCAAGAGTTCTTCTTTGATCAATCCGATGAGTTCTACGCCCGTCGGGGTTGCAAACAAGGCCTTTCTGGTTTTCGTAATGTAATTGCGGCGAAAGAGCGTCTCGATAATGGCTGCGCGCGTCGAAGGTCGGCCGATGCCGTTCTCTTTCAGCAAATCGCGCAACTCTTCGTCCTCCACCGCCTTTCCGGCTGTCTCCATCGCGCGCAGCAGTGTGGCTTCCGTGTAAGGCTTCGGTGCTTGCGTTAATTTCTTTTGCAACGTAGGACGATGCGGCCCACTTTCGCCGACGGTAAAGGTTGGGAGCGTGCGCTCCTCGTCGCGATTTTCATTTTCTTCAGCCTCTTCTTCGCTTTTTTCTTTTTGGAAGACGCTCCGCCAGCCCGGTGTCAGAATTTCTTTGCCGCTCACTCGGAACAGCGTATCGCCTGCCTGTCCGAACACAGTCGTTGTGGCGAATTTGCAATCCGGATAAAAAATGGCAATGAAGCGTCGCGCGATCAAGTCGTACACATTGCGCTCTTCCGGCAGTAGGTTATCGGCCGCCTGCCCTGTAGGAATGATGGCGTGGTGGTCAGTTACCTTCGACGTGTCGAAGACTTTCTTTCGCTTGAGCAACTTCTCGCCGCGCAGCGGTTGGAGTAGCGGCGCGTAAGTTGTGCGCCCGATTCCGTTGAGTATGGTTTTACATTTCGGGTAAATATCTTCGCTTAAATAAGTCGTGTCCACACGCGGATAAGTCGTTACCTTCTTCTCGTAGAGCGCTTGGATTAGTTGTAAGGTCTTATCCGCCGAGTAGCCCCACTTTTTATTGCAGGCCACTTGCAAAGATGTCAGGTCAAACAAGCGCGGCGGCGCTTCCGTACCATTTTTCTTTTCTACGCTTTTTACCGTAAACGGCACATCTTGAATGGCCGCGAAAGCCCGTTGCCCTTCTTCTTCCGAGCGAAAACCCCGTTCTCCCTCTTTTAGTACAGCCGTAAAGGTCGTTTTGCGATAGATTGTGGCTAAGACCCAATAAGGTTCAGGCTTGAAATGCTCGATTTCGGCTTGTCGGCGCACGATCAGCGCCAACGTGGGCGTTTGTACGCGTCCGATGCTTAAAGGCGTACTGCCGCGCTGCCCATATTTCAGCGTATAAAGTCGCGTTGCGTTCATGCCGAGCACCCAATCGCCAATCGCACGACACAATCCGGCGGCATAAAGCGAGTCGTATTGCTGCTGCGTGCGCAAGGCGGCGAAACCCTCTCTGATCGCTTCGTCCGTCATTGAGGAAATCCACAGCCGCTTAACAGGACATTTGACGCCCGCCTTTTGCATGACCCATCGTTGGATCAGTTCGCCTTCCTGCCCGGCATCGCCGCAGTTGATAATCTCTTCCGCCGCAGCATAGAGTTGGCAGATAATATCAAATTGCTTTTGAATGCCGGCGTCCTGCTTCACCCTTATGCCGAAGCGCTGCGGGATCATAGGCAGGCGGCCCAAGCTCCAATATTTCCACTCCGGCGTATAGTCTTCTGGATATTTTAATTCGCAAAGGTGGCCAAAGGTCCACGTCACTTGGTAGCCGTTGCCCTCCAAGTAACCCTCACATTGCTTTGTCGCCCCCAAGATGCGGGCGATGTCGCGTGCAACGCTTGGTTTCTCTGCTATACATACAATCATCGGTAGTCAAATTTATTGTGTGCTTTGTGCTGCTTCGAGTAGTCGGCTGCTTGCTTCGAGTCGGTCTACGATGCGTTGCAAGTCGAGCGGAGCTTCCTCCTTATAAATATGGTCGCGCTCCGGCATCCAAATGGCGTCGGCCGTGCTTACGACCACTTCAATCTCGTGCGTCGAAACCAATATGGCTTTGCCTTCCTCGTGCGCCAGTTTGCTGAGGAGCCGCATCAGTTCGCGCTTCGACGGATAATCGAGAAAGGCCGTCGGCTCGTCGAGCAGGATGGCTGGCGTAGCTTGCGCCAAAGCTCGGGCCAGCATCACCCGTTGGCGTTCCCCATCGCTAAGGGTCGAGAAGAGGCGCCGCCTGAAGCGCGTAGTGTTCGTCTGCACCATAGCTCGCTCCACGGCCGCTTGGTCTGCATCGTTTAGCAAGCCCCAGAAAGCCGTGTGGGGGCCTCGCCCCGTCGCTACGACTTCTTCTGCCGTCATCAGCGTTGCTTCCGGTCGGCTCGTCAACACGATGCTGACGCGCCGCGCCAAGTCTTTCGGGCGGAGGGCCGAGATGCGTTCGCCGCCAACATACAATTCGCCGCCCAGGGAAGGCTGCAAACCGGCCAATGTGCGGAGCAGCGTACTCTTGCCGCAACCGTTGGGCCCAATGAGCGCAGTCAGCGTGGCGCATTTCAAGCTGCCTGTCAATTGCATCCCTACAATTTTCTGCCGGCGTCTGTGCCCGTAGCCGATCGACAAATCTTCGAAGGCGATGGGCGCATCGGGCGAAAAGAAGGGGGTAACAATGGGCGAAGCAAACTTTTTCATCGCTGCGAAGTTACGCATTTTTACCTATTTCTCGTGCCTTTCCGATCGATTAGCTGCCTTCTCGCTTCCCGCCGCGTTGGCCTTCTGTGCCTCTTCGTACCAAGTGTGGCGGGGCAGGGTGGGGTCATGATTGCGCTCATCCGTCGGCCGAAAAAGTATGCCGCCTTTTCTGCTCCATCGCGGCTGCTTCGGAGGTAGCTCCGCCGCGATTTTCTGTTGTTCCTGCCCGCTTTTCTGTTGCTTTTCGCCCGTCTTTTTTTTCGTTTGCCGGCAGCAAACTATCGTTTGGTGGGAGCATACTATGGTTTGGTGGCGGCAAACGATGGTTTGGTGGGAGCAAACGAAAAGAATATCCGATCAACGCCCGCTCAAATGCCCCCTTTTGCCTTAAAAATCAGCATAGAAAGACGATGAAGTCCTGCTTCGTACTGTCGGTTTTGTGCGTGAGGTCTGCAAAAAAAATATTTTTGCGCTGCGTTTTTATATCTCGACAATACAAAATCGGGGTCTGAAATGATAAAACGCTTTATTCTTAGCGCAAAGACTTGCCGTTTACTTTTGAAAAGTGGTAAATTTGCCGGATAAAATGATTATGTAGCGGTGAAAATGATGATAAAACCTGAATGGATATTTGAGACAAGTTGGGAAGTTTGCAATAAAGTGGGCGGCATCTACACCGTCCTTTCTTCTCGCGCCAAGGTTTTGAGCGCTACGATGGGCAAACACCTCGTATTCATTGGTCCTGATGTTTGGAAAGACAAAGAGAATCCTGATTTTACAGAAGATAAGCGTCTCTATCCCGCTTGGCGCAAAACCGCTGCCGATGCCGGTTTGTCTGTAAGGATAGGGCGGTGGAATATTCCGGGAGAACCGGTGGCCGTACTCATAGATTTTACGCCCTTTTTCGAGCGTAAGAATGAAATCTACGGCCTGTCATGGCAGTATTTCAATGTCGATTCGCTCCACGCTTATGGCGATTATGACGAAGCTTCGATGTTCTCTTACGCTGCCGGACATTTCGTCTCGCTACTCCTGCGTGCCCGCCTGCTGAGTGAGCACGGCGTAATCTACCAAGCCCACGAATGGATGTCGGGTTTGGGTATGCTCCACCTGAAGCGCGAGTTTCCCGCTGTGGCTACGATCTTCACGACTCACGCCACGAGCATCGGGCGCTCAATAGCGGGCAATAATAAGCTCCTCTACAAATATTTTTCGGGCTACAACGGAGATCAGATGGCCCGCGAGCTACATATGGAAGCCAAACACAGCATCGAGAAGCAGAGTGCTTGGGGGGCTGATTGCTTTACGACGGTTAGTTCGTTTACCGACGCAGAATGTCGCCAACTACTTGATAAGTCGGCCGACGTAGTGTTGCCCAACGGTTTCGATAAAGCCTTCGTCCCGAACGCCCGCCGCTTCGCGACGCTGCGTAAAAAGGCTCGTCGACGTCTGTTTGACGTTGTCTGCGCACTGACGGGCCGTATGCCAGCCGATGATACTGTCGTAGTCTCTACGAGTGGGCGCAACGATTATCGCTGCAAAGGTTTCGACGTTTATATCGACGCTTTGGCCGCCCTCAATCGCCGACTAAAAGCTGCGACCGACTACAACGGGCCGCGCATCTTGGGCCTGATCGAAGTGCCTTGCTGGATGCGTGGGCCGCGCGCCGATGTGCTGGCTCGGCTAAAAGGAGAGAGTGGCGCTGAAAATGCGTTGCCGATGCCGCAAATCTCGCACGACCTTTATAATATGAGCGAGGACCGCATCTTGCAAACGATACAAGCGAGCGGACTTTCAAACGGGCCGGACGATAAGGTCGACGTCCTGCTCATACCCTGCTACCTCGACGGGCGAGATGGCATCTTCGACATTTCTTATTATGATATGCTGCCGGCGAATGACGCTTGCATTTATCCGTCTTACTACGAACCTTGGGGCTATACACCGCTTGAGGCTGCTGCTTTTGGCTTGCCTTGTATCACAACGGACCTTTCGGGCTTCGGACAATGGACAACGAGCACGCTGCAACAGGCTACAACGCTTGCCGATGGGGTGATGGTCTTGCATAGAGATGACGACAACTACGGCGATTTGGTGGAGGCTATCTCGGGAACGATTCTTCGCCTCGCAACTACGTCTGCGGAGGATCGCAAGCAAGCCGGACGCAAAGCAAAAGCGCTTGCAGCCAAAGCGGAGTGGGCGCATTTTATTAAATATTACTTCGACGCTTATCAATTTGCCCTCCAAAAGACCGCAAAGAAAAGCTGATTACTATAAAGTATAAAATATAGAAACTACAATATCGTTATGAAAGTAAAAACAAACAACGCCAACGAGCCGATATGGAGTGAGGTGACGGTTAAAAATCATATTCCTGCAGAACTGAAAAAGCTCGACGAACTCGCACACAATCTTTGGTGGTCGTGGAATCCGGAATGCGTGAACCTTTTCCGCTGTTTGGACAAAGATCTCTACAAGGACGTTGGAAAAAATCCTATCGAACAACTCTCTATGCTTGGCTTCGACAGGCTGAGTGAAGTCTCCAAAGACGAAAAGTTTATCGCGGAGATGGATAGGGTGTATAAAAACTTTCGCGAATACATCGACGTGGAGCCTGATCACACGCGTCCAAGCGTGGCTTACTTCTGCATGGAGTATGGACTGACGCACGTGCTCAAAATATACTCCGGCGGTCTCGGCATCTTGGCCGGCGACTACCTCAAAGAGGCTTCTGATAGCAACGTAGACTTATGTGCTATCGGCTTTCTCTATCGTTATGGCTACTTTACCCAAAGCATCTCGATGGATGGTGGGCAGTTCGCCAACTATGAAGCGCAAGACTTCGACCGTCTTCCGATCGAGCGCCTTTTAGATAAAGACGGCAATCAGGTCATCATAGATGTGCCGTTTCCGGATAACGTCACCATTCACGCAGCGGTTTGGCGCGTGAACGTAGGACGCATCTCTCTTTATTTATTAGACACGGATATCCTTCAAAATGCCGAGTATGATCGTTCTATTACCCATACCTTGTACGGCGGCGATTGGGAGAACCGCTTGCGCCAAGAGTACTTGTTGGGCGTCGGTGGCGTCTTACTTTTGAAAAAGTTGGGCATCAAGAAAGATATTTACCACTGCAACGAAGGCCACGCAGCTTTGTGCAACGTGCAACGCCTCGTAGATTATACAGAAAGCGGCTTAGACTTTGGCCAGGCGCTCGAACTCGTGCGCGCTTCTTCTCTTTATACGGTTCATACGCCTGTTCCTGCAGGCCACGATTACTTTGACGAAGGACTTTTTGGGAAGTATTTGGGTTGGGTTCCGGAGCGCTTGGGCATTTCTTGGAACGACTTTATCGGTTTAGGCCGAATGAATGACGAAGATCACGGAGAGAAGTTCTGTATGTCCACGTTCTTGTGTAAAACATGTCAGGAGGTAAACGGCGTTAGCAAGCTCCACGGCGAAGTTAGCCGAGAGATGTTTAACGGTATTTGGCGCGGATATTTTCCGGAAGAGAGCCACGTTGGCTACGTTACAAACGGCGTTCACCTTCCCACGTGGATTGCCCACGAGTGGCGGACTGTCTTTGAAAAATACTTTGATTCCGACTTTATGAAAGACCAAAGTAATCCCGCTTACTGGGAACGCATTTACGAAATTCCGGATGCCGTGATTTGGGATACTCGCATTCGTCTTAAGAATCGCCTCATTAAGTATATCCGCGACCGCTTTCGTGAAAGCTGGCTCAAGAATCAGGGCGACCCGTCGCGTGTCGTTTCGCTGCTCGACAAGATTCGCCCCAACGCGCTCTTAATCGGCTTCTCGCGCCGCTTTGCCACGTATAAGCGCGCCCACTTGCTGTTTAGCGATCTCGAACGTCTGAAAAAGATTGTCAACAACCCCGATTACCCCGTCCAATTTATCTTTGCCGGCAAGGCGCATCCCGCCGATGGCGCCGGACAAGGCTTGATCAAGCGCATTTACGAAATATCTCAGCAGCCGGAGTTCATAGGTAAGATCCTCTTCCTTGAGAATTACGATATGGAGCTGGCGCACCGCCTCGTTTCCGGCGTAGATATTTGGCTCAACATGCCGACGCGCAAGATGGAGGCTTCGGGAACGTCGGGCGAGAAGGCGCAAATGAACGGCGTACTCAACTTCTCCGTGCTCGACGGATGGTGGTATGAAGGCTACAGAGAGGGAGCCGGCTGGGCGCTGTCCGCAACGCGCACTTATCAGAACCAAGAGCAGCAGGACCGCCTTGACGCACTGACCATCTACTCTATGTTGGAGCAAGAGATCATTCCGCTCTATTACGCTCGCAACAGATTTGGTTACAGCGAGAATTGGGTTCGTTTCGTTAAGGATTCGTTTGCCAAGATCACGCCTCATTATACGATGAAACGACAGTTGGACGACTATTACAAAAAGTTCTATAAGCCCGAAGCTAAACACTTCAAGCAACTGACGAAAAATGACAACGAAACCGCCAAGGATTTGGCAGCGTGGAAGGAAGAAGTCGTTGCACGCTGGGACGACGTGCGTGTCGTTAGCACCGACGATCCTGCGGGCGTGCTCAATGGGCAGTTGATCAGCGGCACACCATTTACGATCCGCCACGTCGTAGACGAGCAAGGCTTGGACAATGCCATCGGCATCGATATGGTCATCATCTCCAACCGCGATGGAAGCGAGCATTTCCGCGCAGCCATTCCGATGAACGTTGTCGGACATGAAGGCAACAACTACACGTTCGAGTTGACCGACAGTATAGATTTCACGGGTAGTTTCAAGATTGGCTTCCGCATGTATCCGAAGCACCCCGCTTTGGCCCATCGCCAAGATTTCTGCTACGTACGTTGGTTTAGATAAAATACAGTTCTAAGTATAAAGTGTTCCGCCGCGCACGTCTCGCGGCGGAACATTTTTAGCTCCATCTTCACTTATACATCATCTCAATCCTTATGCAAATCACCACAACCGAACTGCTCAAGCCGCTTGGCATAGCTGCGCTCAACCCGATGCAGCAATCAGCGCTCGAGGTCATAGGCAGCGGGCGCCACGTCCTCCTGTTATCGCCGGCGGGCACGGGTAAGACGCTCGCTTTTCTCATTCCGCTTACCTTGCAACTGGATGCGGAGCGCGACCAACTGCAAGCGCTCGTCATTTGTCCCACGCGTGAACTCGCACAGCAAAACGAGGCCGTCTTTCGCTCGATGAAGACGCCGCTTAGAAGCATTTCCCTTTACGGCGGACGCCCCACGATGGACGAACATCGCCGTTTGCGTGAGATCAAGCCGCAGATCGTTTTTGCTACCCCCGGTCGCTTGCTCGATCACGTGCAGAAGGGTAACGTAGAGACGCAGTTTGCCACCCGCCTCTTCATAGACGAATACGACAAGTGCCTCGAATTGGGTTTTCAAGCCGAGATGGCCGCCCTCTTAGCCGCTTTTGGCCGTGTACGACAATACGTTTTGACTTCAGCTACGACGGCTATCGACGTGCCGGCCTTCATCGATGAGGCAGGCAGTAGGCTCAATTTCTTGCCGGAGTCTAAAGACCAACGCACGACGACGCTCCTCGTGCCCTCGCCCGACAAGGACAAACTCGATACCCTGGCGCGCTTGCTTAGTTATGTCAAAGGTGCACCCGCCATCGTCTTCGTAGCCCATCGCGAGAGTACGGAGCGCATCGGTCGCTACTTGCGTGAGCAGGGTTTCATCGCACAGATCTACCACGGCGGTATGGAGCAAGACGACCGCGAGCGCTCTTTGTATAAGTTTCGCGCCGGCAGTAGCAACGTACTCGTAGCCACCGATCTGGCCGCTCGCGGATTGGACATCCCCGAGGTGCGTGCCGTTGTCCATTATCATCTTCCGCTCAACGCCGACGACTTCACGCATCGCTCCGGTCGCGCCACGCGTTGGGACAACGAGGGGACGGCCTACGTCATCAAAGGCCCGGCCGAGACGCTGCCCGATTTTATTCACGCCGATGGGGAAGTCTGCGTCGACGATCAACCGATCGCCGCGCAGCGTCCGGTTTGGACTTCGCTCTACATAGGGCGCGGAAAGAAGGACAAACTCAGCAAGATGGACATCGTAGGTTTTCTTTGCAAGAAAGGCGGATTGAAGGCCAACGACATCGGCCGCATCGACGTAGTCGACCATCACGCCTACGTCGCCGTAAGTACGGCCCGCTTGAAGACCGTTTTGCAACGCATAAGCGGAGAAAAAATCAAGAATATGAAGACGCTCATCGAGCCGATGCGCAGTTGAACGGCCCAAAGTTCGGCAGCGCCTCACGCTTTCTGATAAACGCTGCGAGCACCCGCCCTACTTGTTTCGCAAGTCCTTACGCGTGCTCGCAGCGCTTTGTTTTTTATTGGCTAATACTTCACTCTGTAATGCTGCCGCGGCCCATTTTTAGCCTTCGTTGCCTCAAGGTGGCCAATACCTTCCGCAATTGAGTTTATCATATCGCCAACGGCCATGCTTCCCACGCGCAAACCGCCTTTGAAAGTCGTGCGAAAATCCCTCGTCCGCCTGATTGTTTATCACCGAAGTCTTACCTTTTTCGTTTTCGCTCGTGATAAAAAAGGTTTACGCTCACGATAAAAAGACCTTGCGCTCGTGATGAAAAAGGTTTGCCCTCACGATAAAAAACGCCTGCGGCCGATTGTTGTATCCACCCATCCGCGTCATTTCGCGTATTTTTCCTTGCCCTCCTCGTTTTTATTGGCGTGAAACTTCAGTGCGAAAAGGCTGCGCCCGATTGCCGGCCCTTTGTCGTCGGTCGATAGATCGTTGTCAGCAAAGCAAAAGACGCGCGGAGAAAACGATAGCCCACGGGGGTGGGGCGAAGCAGAAGAAAATGAGCTTATTATTTTGCCCGCCGACTTTGGCCGCCTATCTTTGCACAAGAAACTCGAAAAAAGATGAAAACATATCTTGTGACAGGCGCTGCCGGCTTTATCGGCGCAAACTACTTAAAGTATATATTGAAAAAATACGACGATGTGCGCGTCGTAGCCTTAGACTTGCTCACCTATGCGGGCTATCTGGGCACTATCGCCGACGACATCGATGAGAAGCGCTGCTTCTTCGTGCGCGGAGACATTGGTGATCGCAAGTTGGTCGACGATCTGTTTGCTAAATATCATTTCGACGTGGTCGTAAACTTTGCCGCCGAGAGCCACGTGGACCGCAGCATCGAAAATCCGCAACTCTTCCTGCAAACAAATATTCTCGGTACGCAGAATTTGCTGGATTGTGCGCGCCGCGATTGGGTGACCGGCAAGGACGAACAGGGCTACCCGACGTGGAAAACAGGCGTTCGCTTTCACCAAGTTTCGACGGATGAGGTCTATGGCAGTCTGGGCGATACAGGTTTCTTTACGGAGGATACGCCGCTCCAGCCCCACAGCCCTTATTCTGCGTCGAAGACGAGTGCGGACTTGGTGGTCTGCGCTTATCGCGACACGTATCGTATGCCCGTCAGCATCACGCGCTGCTCGAACAACTACGGGCCGTATCAATTTCCGGAGAAACTCATTCCGCTTGTGATCAATAATATCTTGCAAGGCAAACCTTTGCCCATCTATGGCAAGGGCTTGAACATCCGCGATTGGTTGTACGTGGAGGATCATTGTAAGGCGATAGATTTGGTGGTGAACAAGGCGGCCGATGGCAGTATCTACAACGTCGGCGGGCATAACGAGCGCCAAAATATTCAGATCGTGAAGACGATTCTGCAAACCGTGCGCCGCATTATGGAGGAGAACGAAAGCTATCGTCAACTCCTGCGCGGCGAGCAAGGGGTGGAGGGCATCGATGAACGCATGATTACCTTCGTGAAAGACCGCCTCGGCCACGATCAGCGCTATGGTATCGACCCCTCTAAAATCAAAGTCGATTTGGGTTGGTATCCGGAAACGACATTTGAGGTCGGCATTGAAAAAACCGTGCGTTGGAACCTCGAGCATCACGATTGGATCGAAGCCGTATCGGGCTCTGATTATCAACATTACTACGAAAAAATGTACGGCTCGCGCTAAACATACAGTTAAAAGAGACGCCCCGAAGCGGATTCCGCTTCGGGGCGTTTTGTATGTAGCGCTCGGCAAGCCCGGCCTTATACTCGTTGGCGCTTAGCGCAAGATCGTCGCTTCGCGATCAGGGCTCACGGAGATAATCTTGATCGGCGTCTCCAGTGCGCGCTCCAAATAAGCAATGTAAGCAGCGAAAGCAGGCGGGAAATCTTTTTCTTCGCGAATCTCCGTCAAGGGCGTTTCCCAGCCGGGCAGCGTTTCGTAGACGGCCGTCCAACCTGTGGAGTCGAAAGGCATCTCTTCGGTTCGTTCACCTGCCTTCTCGTAGGCCGTACAGACCTTGATCTCCTTAAAAGTATCGAGCACGTCGCTCTTCATCATTACTAAATCGGTCACGCCATTGATCATTATGGCGTACTTTAACTGCACAAGATCTACCCAACCGCAACGGCGGTCGCGCCCGGTAACAGCTCCGTATTCGTGACCGATACGTCGCAGCTCGTTGCCCGTTTCGTCGAAGAGTTCTACGGGGAACGGGCCGGCGCCAACGCGGGTAGAATAGGCCTTGAATATACCATAAACGTGGCCGATTCGATGGGGCGCAACGCCCAGTCCGGTGCAGACGCCGCCAATCGTCGTCGACGAAGACGAAACAAAGGGATACGTGCCGTGATCTATGTCGAGCATAGAGCCTTGTGCGCCCTCAGCCAAGACAGATTTGCCTTCGCGGAGGAGTTTGTTTAACTCTACTTCCGTGTCTTTCAGTTGGAATTGGCGCATATATTCTACGCCAGCAAACCATTCTTGCTCTGTTTCGGTAAGATCGTAATCTGTGAAATTCAGATCGCGTAAGATTTGCTCGTGGCGCGCCTTTAGCGCCTTATACTTGGCTTCAAAATTGTCTAAAATGTCACCTACGCGTAAGCCGATGCGTGCGGCTTTGTCAGAATAGGCAGGGCCGATGCCTTTACCCGTAGTCCCGACCTTGTTTTTCCCTTTGGCCGCCTCGTAAGCGCGGTCAAGCAGGCGGTGAGTTGGGAGGATCAAATGCGCTCGCCGACTGATGTGCAAGCGATCTATGAGCGAATAGCCCGCCGTTTCAAGTTCACGCGCTTCGTTCATAAAGAGATCCGGTGCGATCACGCAACCATTACCAATGATATTCAGTTTGCCTTCATCAAAAATACCGGAAGGAATAGAGCGTAAAACGAATTTCTTCCCTTCAAATATAATGGTGTGTCCCGCATTAGGGCCGCCGGCGAATCGAGCTACAACGTCGTAGCGTGGCGTAAAATAATCGACGACCTTACCTTTTCCTTCATCGCCGAAGACAATGCCCAACAAAGCATCAACTTTTCCTTGTGTCATAGGTTTTATTTGCTGATTGTTTTCTTTAGTGGTGCTACAAAATTACGCCAAGAGCCGCGAAGAGCAAAATAAATACAAGCTTATTTTCTACCAATTTTTAAGTATGTCGGGTGCGGCGGCGTTCAAGTAGGGCGCGCCACACACGCGTATATATAATAATGTGTTTGCGTCAAGAAAAACGCAAATCGGGAAGCTATTCTTGCCGTCTGAATGGCTGATTGAGCGTATTCTGTCGCTTGGTAACGCTTTTTGAGCGCTATTAAAATCAATGTTTTTAGGTATTGCAGCGATTTAGTACAAGATGTAATTTTGCACCGTTTAGAATTAAATACAACATCTATGAAACTACAAACATTTTTGTTGGGCGCAGCAGTGCTCTTTATCGCAACTGCTTGCAGCAAGGACGATCCTGCTCCCAAGCCGAATCCAAAACCGGATCCGAATCCTGAAGTTCCGGCGCAAGTTAAACAAATTACCGTCACAGCAACGGAGTATGACACGTGGACCTACGTTGATTTGAAGACGGGAAAGACTGAAACGCTGGGCGTCAAAGGCCCGTGGGTTTACAAGCAGCAAAACGATGAAGGGAAAATGGAAGAGGCCTATACGAAAGAAAAGCCCGAAAACACAGAAGTACCTAAAGAATTAAAAGATTGGCAGCTGGCTTTCCATCGCTTTGAACCCAAAACGAATATGGGTGAAGTGGTAGAAACGACCGAGACGGAGCTGGATAAGGTGACGACTATTCCCTCTTCAGGCTTCGAGGCCGATAAAGACATCAAGGAGCAGATTATTGTGGACGCGAAGAATATGATGATGGGCCACATCGGCTATGCTAAGATCGCCAAAGTCAACCTTGCGCTCTACAAATGGTTGAAGCGTACACCGACAGGTGGCATGCCGCCTTACGAATACAGCATTCCCGGCAAAGTATTTATCCTTAAATGTAAAGACGGTCAATATTACAAGCTCAAATTTACCGACTTTATGGACAAAGAGGGCAAAAAGGGTGTGATTACTTTCTCTTACGTACCCATTAAGGCCAAGAAATAAAGATTAGGTTTTTATTTTAATGATTTCTCTCCAAGTGGCAGCCGCGCTTATCATTAAGCCTGGTTGCCCCTTGGCTTTTTAGGAAGTACTTCGGGGCTTTATTTTATGGTTTCCGCCGCATTCCTTGTCCGTTTCGCCCCACGCCGGCGCGCCTCCGCCTTGCGGCTTGATGCATAAAAGAAGAGCTTGGCGCTTTGCAACTCCCTTAGCTTGTATTAACTTTGCAATTATGAATCCGATAATTGTAAACGACGGCGACCTGCGTTGCGCGGCCGCCGAGGGAATGGACGCTTTTCTCGACGTCTTTGTGAATGCTTACAAAGCCGCTTGTGGTTCAGAACTCTCAGCTGAAGCTTTCGGCCTGCTTACGCCTGACCAGATCACGCTTTGGGGCTATGCTATCTTGCGCGAAGAGGTGATGGACGGCGGATTTGTCCAACTCATTCACAACGGCTATGGGCCTTTTTTCTTCCACAATCCGTTTGCCAAGGCTTTGAAGCTGTGGGGCGTGGACGACTTGGCGCGTCTCCTCCGCCGCGTCGACAAACAGTATCGCCGCCATCGAAATGTGTTGACGGCCGATTGTACGGAAGCGGAGTTTATGGCGCTTTTTGAGCAGTATCCCGAATTTGACGATCACGACGACGCATTTATCGAAGGCGAAGAGTCATATACGGCGCAGATAGCGGCTTATGTAGACGAACATTTAGACAATTTTGCAACCATCCATGGCAAAGAATAATAAGCTGAAGCCTGCGCGTATCAACATCAAAAACAAGCGTGCGGAGCACGATTATTTCGTAATTGACCGACTGACGGCCGGCATCGTACTGACGGGGACGGAAATTAAAAGTATTCGCCTCGGAAAAGCCGGTCTCGTAGATACGTTTTGCTTCATCAATAATGGCGAAATGTGGGTCAAAAATATGTATGTGGCAGAATATAGCTTTGGTTCTTACAATCGCCACGAGCTGCGGCGCGACCGCAAACTTCTCCTTAATAAGAAGGAGATTCGCCATTGGGCTTCCGAGACCAAGTCGCCGGGTCTGACCATCGTACCGCTACGCCTCTATATCGATGAAAACGGGCGGGCCAAGCTGGATATAGGACTCTGCCGAGGTAAAAAGGAATACGACAAACGCGCTACGATCAAAGAAAAGGAATCGCGCCGCGAAATAGAGCGCGTGACGAAAGCCCATAAGTATTGAAGGCAACATATACAATTCCCCGCCAGACCACCAAGTCTTGACGGGGAATTGCTTTTATCGACTATCGCTTGAGCCGTCTCACACTTTCAGCCCCACCATTTCCCCTTTAGTCGACCCATCCTCGATAGCCCTTCCGCGCATCAACGCTTGGCGGGCCGATTGTTTGAGCGGGCCGCATCGAATCTGCCTGTAAGATGCTTAGTCCTTTGTTTTCAGACGGATATGTTCCGTCTTTTTTGTTTCATATTCCACGTTGACTATTGTTTGCTCCCACCAAACGATAGTTTGCTGCCGCCAAACGATAATTTGCTGTCACCAAACGATGGTTTGCTCCCGGCAAACGATGCGCAAACCCACTTATCGCCTGCCTCAATGCGATGGGGAGGTAGAGAAAACAGCCTTTTCCGCTTCAAGACCTTGCAAGCAGTACACCATAAAGACATACAAAAATGCAGCAACCCAACCATAGGATTGCTGCTATCAAAATTTATGTGTTAGATGCGGCCTATAATTGTTTCAAAATAAGCCCAAGGCACTTCCGGTTGCGCTTCGACACAACGCCGCCAAGCCGTCGGCGTACGAAGTGAGGCCCGCCGCTACGCCGATGGCGCTTGAGCCGTCAGCACGATGCGCGCTTCGCCGCTGCCTTTTGCGTAGCGCGTCAGCAGTTGCCAAGTATGCTCCAGCGCTTGCTTGACCTTTTCCGCATCACCATCATAGCCATTGATGATAATCAAAACCTTTGTCGTCGCTTCTGTACACATTGTGCGCACACTATCGCTCGTTGGCGTGGCAAAAGCCCCATCTGCGTCTCGGAAGACGGGCAGGTCGGCAATGTTAAGTTGTCCGCGTCCGATGGCCTCATACGGTTCTTCCGGCCGGCCCAAACCCAGACTAATCGTGTCGCCCACGATTTTGTCACGATCCAGCACGGCGGTAGAATAGCCGCAGGCTAAGGATACGAGATTGCCTAAGTCGACGAGCGTATCAATAGAAAAGAGCGCTTTACCTTGGAGCACGCGGCGCGCCAACTGCTCGCAGGAAGGCCGATACCGACTCGGATCTTTTCCGGCCGCCTTATAGGCCGCTCGCGTTGTGGCAATGCCGGCTTGTTGTTTGATCGTCGTCGTATCAAAAGTCGCGCGAAGTTGCTCGCTGCAAGTCTCTATCTCCTGCCAAAGGGCAGCCGGTGTCGGCCCGTTGACCACTTCGGCTTCGATAAAGCCGCCTACGTATTGTGGCGCCACGCTTTGCAGTTCGGGCGTAATGTTTATGTTCAGCATATCAAAACTTAATAATCAGATTTTACGTTTCGTTCGCACAATTGTTGGAAATCGCAGTGGGCACATACGTTCAAGTCGTCCGTTTGTCGGAAAGTAGGCGTGTCCATCATACGTTGTAAGAGTTCGATACTCTGCTCGCGGAAGTCGGCCGCCAACGGGCCAAAATCGTAGACGCGCTCTTTCGCAAAAGGAATCCAAGGATCGTAAGCCTCATTGATGAGCGGAATGTGAAAGAGTACGGTGGAGACGGGCAAGTCCTCACCCGTGAATTCGCACACCTTATCTTGCACCGCCAAAGCGTAGAGAAAAGTTTGGAAGATGTAGTAGGGCCTACTCTTTTTCGGTATGAAGAGATCTTCCATCTTGTTGGCCTTTTGCTCTTTTGTACCCGTCTTGTAATCGACTACGCGCAAGGTGCGCAAACCCGAGGGCGTGCAGGCTATGTCTAAGCGGTCGATGCGCCCGCCTACGTTGAAGGGACGCACCGTGCCGTCGATCTTGAGCGGCAGGGAGATGTCGACGTCGCATTCCAAACGTACAATTTCCAAATCGGCTAAACGGTAGTCGTAAGCCAACATTCGGCGAAATAAGTTGCGAACAATCGTTGCATCAACCAAGCGATAAGGCGCATTATTTTTGGCAAAGGCCTCTTCAATCAGCGGATTGAGCCGCTCGGGATGCTCATGATAATAGGCCAATCTTTGAGGGTCTATCTTTCCTTTGCCTTCAAATGGCTTGTAAAAGTCTTCTGCCAATTGGTGAAATACGTTGCCGAAAATTCTATTGTCGAGGGCGGCGTCTGTATCCTCGTGGGGCGTCAAACGAGCTACGCGGTGATAATAGAATTGTAGGGGACAATCAATGTATTTATTGATCGAAGAGGGCGAAAGCGGCACTTGCTGCCCGCCGCGCACAGGGTTGAGGCGCTCAAAGAGGTCTGCCGGGCGCGCCACTTCAATCGGCGTGGGTTGCGGGAGCAGTCGGGGCGCATTCAGGGCTTCTTGTCGTATCCGGAAACGATCACTCACGAGGAGCTGCATCATAAATCGTGACATCTCTCCGCCGCGTAGTCCGTCGGGCGTCGCATTATAAGTAAACGTAACGTGGCGGGCGCGCTGCAAAAGACGGAAGAAATAATATGCATACACGGCGGAGCGATGCGTAGTCGAAGGCAAGCCGAACGCCCGCCTGATGGCGAAGGGAATAAATGAGAGTTCGATGCCTGAAGCCGGCATAATGCCCTCATTGGTTGAGAGTAAGAGAATGTTTTCAAAGTCTAAGTTGCGCGTTTCCAAGATTCCCATCAATTGCAATCCCACCACCGGTTCGCCATGAAAAGGAATAGACGCTTGCGCGGCTAACCGGCGGATCAGCCGATGCAGGGTGGGGGGCGTAACGGTTAACATTCCGCTCTCGACAAGGCCTCGCAGGCGCTCGATAATCGTATAGGATTGGAAAAAAGCTTCGACCGAAAGTTGGCGAAACCGATCATTGCCGGATGGCGTTGCGTCGGCCGCTTCCGCTGTCGCGTCCGCCTGCTGCGCCGCCGCTTGTATGGCCGCTGAAAGTTGGGCAAGGAGCGCGCCGATGTCCGTCGGCGGAGTCGCCGATTTTGATGAACGCGCGGCCGTTTCAGCCTTCGCCGCCTCCGCTTCAAAGAAAGATTCCATCAAACTGTAAGCTGAGGTGTGCGTAAGCGGAAATCCTTTCGTAATGTTGGCTTCTGCTACGCTCGGCGGCAAAGCGTGAAGCGTCGGCTCCAAGAGTTGCTCATCGCAGAGTACGATGGCCGTGCGCTTAGGCTCATCTGTGAGGTGCTTATTCAACCACTGCGTCGCGTAAGCCGCTTGCTCGTTTTCCGTCTGTGCGGCCACGAAGCAGAAATCCTTATCATGAAAATTGTCGAAACAATCCTCAGCCAAGGCGTTTGGGAATTGGCGCAAGTTTTGTCGGAGAAAGCGGCCCGCCTCTGCGGTATCGTCGAGATAAAAGCGGTCATAATCCCAATAAAACAAGGCGCGGTCGGCCTGCTGAAAGTGTTTGAAGAGTACTTCCTCCACCTTGTCGAGCGCATTAAAGCCCACAAAAACGTACAAGTCGGAATCGGTGCCGGCCAAATCCTCTCCGGCGCTCAGCCGCTCCGCAACTTCGCGAAAAATAGCGCCTTCGTAGGCCTTCCCATCTTGTTTTAGGGCGGCATTTAATTGGTTGTAGAGTGGCAAGAGTAGGTTCCAAAAAGCGAAATACCGCTCTCGGATGCCCTCCGGCGGACTTGTGTGTGCCGTCGTAAAAGCTTGCTCAATCGCAGCCCGCTGTTCGTCGCTCAAAAAGTTGCCAAAGTCGATCGCATTATAGTCTTTGACGTTGATGAACAAGCGCTCCGCATCCGCCATCGCTTTATCAACCTGCTCGAAGTCGGACAAAAGCCGCTCGCCCCAGCCATAAAAAAGATCTAAAGGCTCACTCGTCTTCGCCAAGTCCGCATAAATGCGATACATACGGCAGATTGTTTCAATAGGATCTGCCGCCGTGAGCGGCGAAAAGGCCGAAAAAAGTTCGTCGATGGTGCAAAAGCGCGGCGCCCAAACCGCTTTTTCGTCGACAGCAAGGTATTCTATGAAAAATAAAGCGGCACGCTTGTTCGGAAAGACAACCGTGGTGTGCGCGAAGTCTACTTTTCGGCGCCGTAAGTCTTGCGCGACGAGCTGAAGAAAAGGATCTGTCATAACGAAATACTTTCTACCTTGTTTTGATACACGTACCAGAGCCAGCCGGTCACACTTTCGTAGCCCATCGTTTGGAGCAGGTGCATATAGGTCTTGACTTGCGGAGCGTGAGACGCGGCCGGCGCGCCAAACTTAAAGTCTATGACCACCGCCTGCTTGTCTTTCACCAAGACGCGGTCGGGCCGGTGGCGCGAGAGTTGGTTGTTGTTGCGTGAGAGTATGGTATGCTCGTTGAAAAGCTGCCACGAGCCGTCGAACCATCGACTTACCTTCGCGTCCATCAAGCGTTTGCGCAAGAAAGCCAAGTCCTCGGCGTCGTTGGGTCCGCTTAAACCTTCGCGGCGTAGGTTTTCAAAGGCGCGGGGCAAGTCTTCGACCGTATCAATGTCGGAAAGCAGACGATGAAAGCGCTTTCCGCGGTCAATATAACTTTGTTGCAGGTCGTCGGGATCGGCTTCCGTGCGAACGAAGTCTTTCGATTTGTTCGATTGCTTAAAGATGGCGCGTACCGGTTGCGGCGTAAAGTGGAAGGGAACGGCTTCTGCTTTCGCGTCAAACGGATTTTGCGCCTCCGCCGCTTGTTTGCCGGCCGTTTGCGAGGGGACAACGGCGCCCCAAGTCTTGATGGATAATGCTGCGTCCTCACTATCCGCGTCCGACGCAAAGTCCGGGTCGGCGAACGACGCGATCACGCTGCCGAAAGTCGGTTTATTCGAAGCCGGCGGCACGTTTGCCCAAATCAAAAGATTCTTTTTGGGCCGCGTAAACGCAACATAGGCCGCGTTGAATCCATCTACCTTTTGCATTAACAACTCCTGCTCATATTCTGTCTGGAAAATCGATTGCGCCGCCGCTTTATTTTGTTCGATAGGCAAGGTCGGGAGTTCGTCGTACGGACTTTCCTGCGGATGCACCCAAAGCGTGGAGCGACTACCTTGCTTTGTATTAAAAATATCCCAATCGCAGAAGGGAATAAGCACCGTGTGGAAGGCCAGTCCTTTCGACTTATGAATCGTCAGGATGCGAATGCCGTCGACAGCCGTTGAGGGAATGGTCTTCGCAGCTGCTTCCTCGTCCCAGAAATTAAGGAAGGCTTCAATCGAAGACGGATTTTCGTCGAGAAAGGCCAGTACTTGATCCAAAAAGGCCGTGATATAAGCGCTTTCGCCGCTTATGTCGATGCGTTCGTCCGAGCGCCCGGTCGTAAAAAACAAGATGAGTTGCTCTACGAGTTCAAACAGCGGCATTTCCGCCAAGGCCGCGCGGCGCCTGACAAAAGCTGCGGGCAGCAGTGTTGAGCCGGTTTCGGCGATGTCGCTCATCGGGCGATTTTCGGTCAAGATGTGGTTACAATAGATGCGCGTGGCGATGGCTTGCGACAAAGTATCTTTCTCGTCCATCAAGCAGCGCAACGCACTGATTAAGAGTTGCACGACGGGGGAGGCCGATAGGAGAAAGGCCTCCGCAGAAGCGAGCGGCACGTCCAAATGCTGCTCCGCGAAGCGTTCGGCTATGGCCTGTGCCTCCTTGTTTCGCCTGACGAGGATCGCCATATCCGTATAGGCCACGCCGGTTTGGCGGAGCATTTGTATTTGTTGGTAAAGCGAGGCTTCTGCTTCCGCATCAAGCACGTCGGTTTCTGCATCGTGCAGCGTTACGCTTACGTAGCCATCGGCCGTTTTTCGAGGGCAAACTTGCGAAACATCGGCATAGATGTCTTGCAATAGGTGCGCAGCGGCGTCCGTTTCATCCGTTTCCAATCGATCCAGCATTTGCGCGGCCGCCGGAAAAAAGGCGTTATTAAAGTCTATGATGTGCTGCCCACTGCGATAATTTTCACGCAAACTATTTACGCGTGCCGCAGGGTATTCTTTTTCAATGTTTTGTAGGATATTCCAGTCGCCACCATTCCATCTGTAAATGCTTTGCTTCACGTCGCCAACGAGGAGGCAGGTGTTGCCCTCGGCGAGGTTGTTGAGGAGCAGACTTTTGATGTTATTCCATTGCAGGCGGGCCGTATCTTGAAACTCGTCGATCAGGATATGGCGCAACTGTGCCCCCGCGCGCTCGAATACGAAAGGCGCATCTTGCTCGCCGACCATCTCGTGGAAGAGCAGTTTTGTTTTGGCGAGCAGAAAGCGACTGTTGGCTTTGTTAACGAGGTCAAGTGCGGCGGCTACGGCGTTGAGGAGGAAGAGCTGATTCAAGTTTTTGAGAATCAGCCGGCAACTTAAAATGGTTCGGCGCTTGTCGTGGAGCAAGTCGACCAATGCAGCCAAGCGCGAAGATACGTTTGCCGCGCGGCCGTCGTCGGTTACGTTTTTGTTGAGCAATTTTTGCGGGTCCTCAATATATGAGCAGACCGACTTCGTAGGCTCTTCCAAATCGCCATTGAGCAATTTTCGCGCAAAAGCATAGACATACTGCCCCTTTCGACTAAAGCCTTCGAGCGACATGTCGTCCAATTCATCGATTAGGTTTTGCGCCGCGCCGGTCAGCGCCCCCTGTGCCTCGTCCAGCCTTGCGCGCAACGTTTGCCGGTAGCGCCGCATCCGTTCCGCATCGTTCAGTCGGTTGCGCAAGTCGCTCTCGCGCAGTTGGAAAGCCTCACTCAGCACGTTGCGCGCTGAGAAATTTTTCAGATCGCGGCCTACGGACCAGCCCTTGTTGCTGCGCATACGATCCTCGATCAAGTCTTCGATCCAGCCAATCAGTTTTTTATCCGCCCGCTCATCGATGGCATCGAGCAAGAAGTCGACCGCTTCGTCCACGGCCTTTCGATCATCGAGTTCGATCCGATAATTGGCCGACAAACCCAATTCGTGCGCCAAGTTGGACAAGAGTTGCTGAAAGAACTTATCGATCGTCATCACCTGAAAATGGTCATAATCGTGCAAGATCCCATCCAGTGCCGCCTGCGCCCGCTGTTTGAGGTCGGCCGGTTGGCCCAGACGCTCGGCCAGCGCACGCGTGAAATCGTTGTCTCGACCTTCTGCCAAGTCGTACAAATAAGCGAGGATGCGCTGCTTCATTTCCGTCGTCGCCTTATTGGTAAACGTCACGGCCAGAATGTAGCGATGCGAGCCCCCCTTCGATAAGAGTTGCACGAGGTAGTTTTGCGCGAGCGTAAAGGTCTTACCCGAGCCGGCCGAAGCCTTATATATAATGAGTGATTCTTTCATGTCCTTAGCGGCATCTCTTAATAGGCAAAGATAAGGTTTTTTTAGGAAAACGCCGGACCTTATGCCCACTCATCCTGCTTGCTCTTGGCGCGCCGACATCGCCGCTTTTGCGAACAGCGCCCCACAAACCAACACCTTTCGGCCCTATTCGTAGACCAAAAGCCTCCGCCGGCGCCGTTTACGCTCACGAGCGTAAACCCTTTTTCTCGTGAGAACAAACCTTTTTTATCGTGATGAAAAAGCAACTAATCACAGTCGGCAGCGATAGCGACCAATGCTTTGCACTCAGAAAAGGCGTGCGGCGCAGGCAGGAGCAAACCCGAAGTCGGCGGAGCGGTGGGATAAGCGTAAGGAATCAGACTAAAAGAATACCCAATTTTGAGTATTGCAACGATAAAAAGAAAGCGGCAACTTTGCAAGTGCTTTTAAGGCACATAAAATTCATACAACGGTTACGCTATGGCCCGATTTTGGGCAGAATTTCAAAGATGCACCGACTCAAACAAGAGAGCGGTGCATCTTTTTTCTTGCTATTGATGGCTCGTTTTTACAAGCCCATATTCGCTGCGACCGATGCCGCACAGCGCTCACCGTCTATCGCCGAGGAAACAATGCCTCCGGCGTAGCCCGCGCCCTCACCGCAGGGATAGAGACCAGGATGTTGCAAGTGTTGAAGTGTAAGCGCATCGCGCACAATGCGAACCGGCGAAGATGTGCGCGTCTCGGCCGCAATAAGTAAGGCGTCGTTGGTCAAAAATCCTCGACTGCGACGACCGAAAACTTCAAAGCCCGCTTGCAGACGCTTGGTGATAAAGGTCGGCATCCAAAAGTGGAGGGGCGAGGAAACCAAGCCCGGGGCGTAGCTACTCTTAGGTAGGTCGAAACTTAAACGGCCGCGGACGAAATCTTGCATACGCTGCGCGGGCGCCGTCTGGCGCTGATTGCCTTGCAACCAGCAGGCCTCTTCCAAAGCCTCTTGGAAGTAGAGCATACGGAGCGGATTTTCGGCGTCAAAATAGTCACTATGTTCTTCCGAAAAGCGAGGGTCGGCAAAGCGTTCTTCCATAAAGGGCCGCAATTCTCCGTCTAAATCTTCGAGGCGCGTCTCCACGACCATTCCGGAATTGCTCCAAGCGGTGTTGCGGTGGGAGGGCGACATGCCGTTTACAACGATCTGACGCGCGCCGGTGGCCGCAGGGACGACAATGCCGCCCGGACACATACAAAAACTATAGACGCCGCGCCCATCGCATTGCGCTACGTAATTGTATTCGGCAGCCGGCAGATATTTACCTCGCCCTTGCGGATTGTGATATTGCAAGCGGTCGATGAGTTGCGAAGGATGCTCGAGGCGAACGCCGACAGCGATGCCCTTCGCTTCGAGTCGGATGCCATCGCGGCGGAGAAAGCGATAGACATCTCGCGCCGAATGGCCCGTAGCCAAGATGACGGGGCCTAAAAATTCGGCGCCGGCCGTCGTGCGCACGCCGACGACGCGCTCATCTTGGCGCAAAAGACCATCGACGCAGGTCTGAAAGTGGACTTCACCGCCACTTTCGATAATCTGCTTGCGCATGGCTTCGATGATTAGCGGGAGTCGGTCGGTGCCGATATGAGGGTGCGCATCGTAGAGAATGCTTGGCTGTGCGCCAAACTGCGCAAAGATGCGCAGAATCTTATCCACATTGCCGCGCTTCTTGCTGCGCGTATAGAGTTTGCCGTCAGAGTAAGCGCCGGCGCCGCCCTCGCCAAACGAATAATTGCTCTCCGGATCTACCGTCTGATGCTGCTTGATGCGGGCGATGTCCTTGCGGCGCTCGTGGACGTCCTTGCCACGCTCCAAAAGGATGGGGCAGAGGCCGAGTTCGATCAAATGCAAAGCTGCAAAGAGGCCGGCCGGCCCCGCGCCGACAACGACCACGCGGGGCGCACGGGAAACATCGCCATAATGAATCGGCTCATAAGCCACGGAGGGTTCGTCTTCATCAATAAAAAGCAGGACCGTGAGATTGACGAAGACCCGACGCTGGCGCGCGTCGATGCTTTTGCGCAAAAGGCGCATAGCGCGGATGGAACCAGGCGCAAGGTGGAGCTCGGCGGCACAATGGCGACGCAAAGCTTCTTCTTGCAGGGCTATATCGGGTGTGAGGCGGAGTTGGATTTCTTTTTGCATACCGGAAAAAGGGAACTGTGGAGAGAATGATTGAATGTATAGGATAAAAAAATAAGCGCCCGGCGGCGCTTTATCGGCCTTTAGCGAAACAAGGCTTGCAGGGCTTCTTCGACACGGCGCACGGGAATCAACTGAATGTTGACCTCCGCTCCCAAACCTTTGAGTGAGGCTTCGGGGAGCAGGAAGCGCTTGAAACCAAGTTTGGCGGCCTCGGCAATGCGCTGACGGATGCGGGTGACGGGGCGGATTTCGCCGCTCAGACCAACCTCGCCGGCCATTGCAATCGCGCGATCGATGGCAATATCTACATTGCTCGACAAAATGGCGGCGATGACGCTCAAATCGATGGCGGGGTCGGTGACGCGCAGGCCGCCGGCGATATTGAGAAATACGTCCTTGGCCCCCAATTTGAAGCCGGCGCGCTTTTCCAATACCGCTAAAAGCATGTTCAAACGGCGAAGATCGAAGCCGGTGGCGGAACGTTGGGGCGTGCCGTAAGCTGCTGAACTGACCAGCGCTTGCACTTCGATGAGGAAGGGGCGAGCGCCTTCGACGGCGGCGGCAACGGCGATGCCGCTTAACTCGTCTGTGCCTTCCGTTAATAAGAGTTCGGAGGGGTTGGCTACGGGCCGGAGACCTTCCGCCCGCATTTCGTAGATGCCCAGTTCGTCCGTGCTGCCGAAACGATTCTTGATGCTCCTCAAAATACGATAGAAATAGTGGCGATCTCCTTCGAATTGGAGCACGGTATCAACAATATGTTCCAAAATTTTCGGACCTGCGATGGCGCCATCTTTAGTAATGTGGCCGACAAGCAGGACGGGCGTGGCGCTCGACTTGGCATACTTCAAAAACTCTGCGGCGCAGGTTCTGATTTGCGATAAACTGCCGGGGGCGGAATCGATGGTTTCCGTGGCCATCGTTTGAATGGAGTCGATGATTATAAGATCCGGCGAAACGTCGCGCAACTGTTCGAAGATGCGCTCCAGATTGGTTTCGCACAGGAGCAGACAATCGTTGCCGGAAGCTGAGGGCGCTAAACGATCGGCGCGGAGTTTGATCTGCTGCTCGCTTTCTTCACCACTTATATAAAGAACCTTGCGGTTGGTAAGGCGAAGCAGCGTCTGGAGGAGCAAGGTAGACTTTCCGATACCCGGTTCACCGCCGAGCAGGATCAAAGAACCGGGCACTAAACCTCCACCCAAAACGCGGTTGAGTTCGGGGTCGTGGAGATCGTAACGCGACACCGCGTCGGCCTGTACGTCTGAAAGCGACACGGGTCCACGTTTGCTGCGCCTATCTTGGCTTAGCGTGCGTTCAGCAACGCTCGCCGACTGCTGTGAAGAGGAGGACGCGAGGCGGATTTCCTTGAATGTATTCCATTCTCCGCAGGCCGGACAACGACCAATCCACTTGGCTGATTCCTGCCCGCAATTTTCACATACAAAAGCTGTTTTTACTTTCATTCCAGTCCGCTTATGTCGGCTTTAAGGCGCACCAGTTCTTTGCGAATAGCGCGTAGTTCGTCAAGAACATCAGCTGTTTGCACGACGCCTTCCTTATTTTTTCGCAATAATTGTGCAGCCGCGGCGAGGCGAAGTCCACGCACCTTGACCAAATTGTGGACAATGCGTATTTTTTCTATGTCTTCCTTTGTATATTGCCGGATATTTCGGCCGCTTTTCTTGGGCGAAATCTGCGGGAAGACCGTCTCCCAATAGCGCAGAAGCGTCTCTTTCACATCAAACATCTTGGCTACTTCCGAGATGTTGTAATATAGTTTCAAATCTTTCGGTTCTGTCATATCAAAACTGGCATAAATGGCTAAGAAAAAGAACGATCGCTTACGCGGAAGTTGGAGGTTCGTCTTCTTCGATTGACTCTGAACGCTCCGAAGGGTATTCTCGATCAATGATGCGCTTGATGAGCGAATTGCGAATGCGTAGACTGATGAACGAAATCCAAATCAGCGGTATTACGACGAAGAGTAAGAGCTTGAAAAGTATGTCTAAAAAGTTGTATTTAGGCGCTAAACTAAACGTATAATCGATACCCGTGGCCGCGAATACGCTGACAAAAGCTCCGAGCCAAAACAGAATCAGCGCCAAGAACGTTCCCCAGAACAGCGGATGGCGCAAGGCGCGGCGAATGACGTGTTTGCGCTCGCTTTGAGGCACACGTTGGAAGGCCGGAATTTGGCGTAAGATGCTGTCGAACGTCTCTTTTTTATTCATTGTCGTATGTTTTCAGCCGGCGTTCCGGAGTACCGTTTTTACCGTAAAGGGCAATGACGCCGGAGGGCAAAGATAAGAGAAAATACCTAAAACGTCCCTATCTTTAGGGCGGTTTCTCTGAAAATTGTAACTTCGCCCGCAAATGGGAAGTATGAAAACAGCAGCACTTATTTCAGGCGGTGTAGACAGCGCCGTTGCAGTTCACCTGCTGAAAGAGCAGGGTATCACGCCCGATCTCTTTTATATTAAGATCGGCAACGGACCGCAGGGCGAATGGGATTGCAAGGCGGAGGAAGATTGGGAGATGGCAACGGCCGTGGCCCGACGCTACGGCTGCAAGCTCAAACTTATCGATCTGCAAAAAGAGTATTGGGACGAAGTAGTCGGGTATATCGTCGACCGATTGCGCAAGGGATTGACGCCAAACTCCGACGTGATGTGCAACAAGTACATAAAATTTGGCTGCTTTGAGGAACGCGAGGGCCACAACTACGATCGTATCGCCACGGGACACTATGCGCAGACGGAAACAGACGAGGCGGGGAGAGTTTGGCTCACCACGGCGCCTGATCCGATCAAGGATCAGACGGATTTTCTCGCACAACTGGACGGCTTTAGCGTGCGTAAGCTCATCTTTCCCATAGGTGGATTGATGAAAGATGAGGTTCGAAAGATCGCGCAGGCGGCGCATCTCGCGCCGGCCAAACGCAAAGATAGCCAAGGTATATGTTTTTTAGGCAAAATCAGCTTTTCGGAATTGGCCCGCAAGTATTTGGGCGAAAAGGAAGGGCTGGTTGTGGAACAAGAGACGGGCAATATTATCGGCAAGCATAAAGGCTATTGGTTTTACACCATCGGGCAGCGCAAAGGTTTAGGTTTCGGCGGCGGGCCGTGGTACGTTGTGCGCAAGGATATCAAACGCAATATTATATATGTGAGTCGCGGTTTCGAGACGAAGGCGGCTTACGGCAAGGCCTTCCGCATAGAAATGCCGCACTTCATTACTTACAACCCCTATGAGGCGGATGGCGACTATCGGGTTACGTTTAAGGTGCGCCATACGCCGGAGTTTACACCGGGCCGGCTGCTTGTGCGCGGCGGGAAGTACGAGTTGCATTCGGACGAGTTGATTCAGGGTATCGCACCGGGCCAATTTGCCGTATTATATGACGAACAGGCGCACCGTTGTTTGGGTAGTGGTGAGATTGGATTGCTTCCGCCCGCCAAAATACAATAAGATCTTCGTGCAGAAGCGTGATTTTTTAGCCTTTTATTTGGTTTGAATCAAAAGTTTCTCTACTTTTGCACTCGCTTGCAACGCTTAGGCGTTTGCGGGGTGTAGCTCAGCCCGGTTAGAGTACGCGTCTGGGGGGCGTGTGGTCGCTGGTTCGAATCCAGTCACCCCGACAAAGCAATAGAGGTGGTAGACATCAACAACTTAAGATGTTTGCCACCTCTTATTTTATGCAAGAAATCAGTCGAGACGGGGTGGGTTCGGAGCGATTGGTGCGTCTACCTGCTTTTGATGATAATATGATGTAGATTCACCCTGCATACGAGGTTTCTCAGCACTTACCATTATAGCACGTATCGTGCTGATGTACTATGTGGATTTCTAAGCTGCTTTAATCATCCGAAGCGAGATTGGAGCGACTCAATTTGCCAAAGAAGCACCCGTTGTCGCCAAATCTTTTTTGGGTGGAGGAGTATGTTAAAATGCAAAACGTTGTAGAGTAAGCCGTTTACAGGGCTTGTTTATCATTTTATCCTTGTTGGGATGTTTATTGTTTATTTTTTATCAGGAAGCAATAGTTTTGTCTCTTAAACCAAGTTCGTCCGGTCTTAGTTTGTTACAATTAAAGGGCAAGGGCGAAGAGATACCTGTCTCTTTTCCCTTGCCCTTTGTATTGCCCTCCCGCTCCGGAAGCAGAAAGTGAAGTCTGCAGAAATGGAGGCGGGCGAGAGCCGAAGTCGCTTACGGTTTGGGTTTCTGCTTCTCTTTCTTCCGCTTCGGGTTGTCGACCTCCACCTCGATCTTCTTCAAGGCCTGGCGAACGGGCTCTTTCCACGTCACGATGATGCGCGGACGCTTCAATGATTCGGCGCAGACATCGACCTCCTTGGCTTCCATCTTCGAGGGGATGGCGGTGCGCAGCGAGAAGATGTCGCCCAAGTCGAGCGAGCCGCCGAGGGTGACAACCTCTATGACGATGTTGCGCAGCGTGATGATGACGTTCCTCACGTCGCCCTCGCTCAATGACGTTTCCCTGACGATGCGCTCCACGAGCCATTTCGAGGAAAACTTCAGCGGAGCCTTCGGCACGGCGCTGTAGGCCTTCTGTCCCTTGCGCGGACCTATGCGCATGATGCTTTCAATCACTTTGAATACCAGCATATTGTTTATTGTTTTAAGTTATGAAAAAAGGGTGCCGTTCATCTGGAACGGCACCCGGTTAATACCATTGTTTTGTGTGTCCTTTTGTACTCCTATAAGGACTCCTCTTGTACTCCTATAAGGACTTGCCTTGGACTCCTATAAGGACTCCTCTTGCACTCCTATAAGGAGTACGATTGTACTTATATAAGGAGTACAAGAGGACTTACATAAGAGGTCCTCTTGAAGTTATATAAGGGTTTGTCGTGTGGTGTCTGTATGACCGTCTTCTTCTATCTTTCTTCGTTTGTAGATTATTGGGCTCTCCAAACATTACGGCTATAGTCTTTACCGGATTGGCTTATCCTAATAGATTTATTGTTTTCCTGGGTTGATAAATAGAATATATTTCCTGAAGAATTATACACTTCTGTAGACGACCAATAGTCGCCTATCCTAAGAAAGAAATAATCCTCGATCTTCTCAGGACGACCAGTTGGTAGTCCGGTGATGTTACTTGTAGGATAACCACCTCTTGTGTAATCTTTTTCGTCAGGAGCTTTTGCTTTGAGGTCTGCAACAATTTTATGGTTTTCAGTGGCAATTACGCTTTGCTTCTTTATCCAAACGCCAGCTCCATAATAAAGGCGATCATTGTATTGATAGAATTCTTTATCAACAAAATGCGGATCACCTTTTTCTATGTACCAAACAATTTCGTTGACATTCGGACAATACTCGGCATCGTGGCGAGACCAGCGTTGAGGGACGCTGACGCCCATAGCGTCAAGGTTGGAAACCTGCATATGCTGGCGAATAAACTTGTTCTTACCGGCTTTAAAAGTAACGTTTTTGTATTCATTGCTGAAAGTAAGCTTGTTATGATAACCATCCTCTAATGTGTATTCCACTTTGAAGGTTTCGTATGTGCCGGGAGCTATCACCATCATTGCGTATCCTCTTCCCTTTGTCGTGGAGGGATTGACTCCGAAACCTTTCGTCCCTTTTCCTACGTTGAAAGTAATAGTCTTGTTTTCATCTGTAGTCGCAGGACGAGAATTCAGATCAATACCATCATCCGTGAAGTTGAATGTGCCTGAGATAGCCTTGTCTGCTGTTACCTTGATTTGTCTAATATATGTATTGCTGATATCCCAAAGTGCTTTCATCTCAGAATAAGGCGCGAAAGTGATGTATGCTGCTTTGTGATCAAGTTTGAAAAAGTAGTAGTAGAAACCTCCTTGTTGAGTAATTTTATTAGCTATGCCCACAGCACAATCACCTACCAGCCCAAACTGGGTAGCTTGGTTTTCATATTCCTGGTTTTGCACAGAGGCGATGGTCACCTTATCGTGAGTCGTGGCATTCCCATGGCCTGTATAGCGTACAACGTAAGAGGGTGCTGTAAAGACTCCGGGAAAATAGAAATGTGCTTGTTCATTCCTGTAAAAGAGTTCATAATCTCCTTTAATTGAATTTGCCGAGTCTTGCGCCCATCCATTTTCTCTTTTAACCCAGATATGGTCACCTTTCATCCAAGAGACATTGAGTTGTGAGACGAAGTTGTCTTTTTCATATTGCCCCACGGTGCGTATTTGTTTCTGCTCTTTGCTTTCTTGTGCTTCACCGGAAGAGACGAAGGTGGTCAGCCCTTTTTTCTCCGGGTCGGTCTTATCATTTTCTTTGTTATCGATCAGATTGTCCGTAGAGCATCCTGCCAGCAGTATGCAGACGAGCAATAGGGATTTCTTGATTATTGTTTCCATACGTTTCTTGTTTTTTGAGTTATTTGTTCTTCTGTGTTGCGTCAGAAGTTGTTCTACTTTGCTTAGAGTTCTTCGTCATCGTCCTCTATGGGATTGTTGTTTCCTTCTAACCACTTGGCGCCGGAAACGTCCAACAACCGTCCTTGAAATTCTAAAGTAATGACTTTAATCTCCGGCTCTATGTAGGCCATCTTCTCTAATCCTTCTTGTTTCATATACTTTTATTTAATGGATTAAACTATGCTTATATTCCTCTTGCCAACACTGGTAAGAGGGTACGAAAAAAAGAACAAAGGGATCTCGCGAGAGCCCTTTGTTTGCAGGGGTTTACGGCACGCTTCGCGCGCGCGTAGGAAAGGATTTGAAAGTGTGTGATTACGGCCTGCGCCTGTGTGTGTGTGTGTGTGTTAGCAAAATCTCCGAAGCGACCAAATATAAACCCTTAAAAAGTGCAGAGGAATCCACATTGCTCCGCAGCACCTTATTGAATATGTTTATATTTGTTTTTGCCATCACCTTCACGCTCACCCGCCAAGCGGCGTAATCGGAGGCAAAGTTAAGACCTTTTATTGAAACCGGCAAACATTAATCGCGAAAAAGATGCTTTGTAAAACGTGTTATACGCTTAAAAATCAGAGGCGATAGTCCTGCTGCATTCGGCTAAGCTTTATCTTTATCGGAGAGCAATAATTAAATATAGACCTTCTTTTGTGCGAACATCGATTTTAGGGGTCGGCCCGTAGGATTAAAATTATAGCTGTCTGCAAATGTTTTGCAGACAGCTATAATGCTATATATAATAATGTGTATTTCGCTCAGGCGCGTTGGGCGCTTATTTGATCAGTTTCAATTCTTTCAAAATATAGCTTGAACCGCCGACTTTATCTGCGACCCAGAGGACATAACGAATGTCGGCAGAGATACAGCGTTGCAGTTTCGGATCATAACGGAAGTCGCTCATCAAACTTTCGATGTTGCCGTCGAAGGCCAAACCTATGATTTCGCCGCGATCGTTCAACACAGCCGAACCGGAGTTGCCGCCCGTGATGTCGTTGTTTGAGATGAAACACGTCTGAAGCTTGCCATCCGGGCGCGCATATTGGCCAAAATCTTTCGCCTCATAGAGTTCGCGCATCCGTTCGTTGACTACGTAATCGCTATCGTTCGGATTTTCTTTTTCAAACATTCCTTCGAGCGTCGTACACCAATCGTAGCTGACCGCATTGCGCGGCTGCATATTGGCGATGTGTCCATACGTGAGGCGCTGCGTAGAGTTGGCGTCGGGCGCTTTTGAGAAATTGGTCATTTCCAACAAGCCTTTCACGTAAGTGCGTTGCAAATCGATCAATCGGCGGTTGGCATTGCCGGTAGCACGTGCCAAGGGGACGTAAGTCTTCAGCATAATTCGATAAATAGGATCATTCAAGAAGGCCGTCGTGTCGGGATGTTGGAGGAATTCTTCCAATGCTGCGCGTGAACGGAAAATAGATTTTTCATAGACCTCTTCAGCCGTGGGCACTTTCAAGGCTTTTGAGCTTTGCAAGCGGCAGTTTTTCTCCCATACGGGGGCTAAGGCTGCGTAGCGGCGTTTGTCTTGCGCGAAGTTCGACTTGGTCGGCATAATGTAGAGTGCGGCGCGCAAGCGTTCTGCAGCAGCTGCAACGTCTTCCGGTTTGCCCGTGCGCATCAAGCGTAGGAAATTGGCAGCGTCGAGCGGGTGAACGAAGATGCCCGCTGTAGTAATCGTGCGCGTAATCAAGGTTGCGTCGTGCACGCTATCGCCATACGCTTGCGCAAGTTTGGCGATGTCGCCAACCACGGTCTTGTAAGCCGGATTGCCACTCTTTTCTGCGAAAGCCTGAAAAGCTTTTTCTTCCTTACGTAGCGTTTCTACGAGCTTATTCTTGCGCACAGATTCGATGGCGCCGCCATAGTTTTTGACGAGGTTGTTCAAGCTCATATCTTCGTCTTGCAACGCGAGCTTTTCAGCTTCGCTGCGCGCCATTTCCGTAGCGTTGAAGGCCAATTCGACGCGGCCGGCTTCGACGATGGGGCGATACATATCGCTCATAAAGTGGGCCAAAGCATCGCTGGTCAAGAAGCGCTGCGTGTGGCCCGGAAATCCCATAACCATCGTGTAATCGCCCTCGTTAATGCCTTTGAGTGAGATGGGTAAATACGTCTCGCGCTTCAGCGGAACGTTCTTTGCGCTGTAAGCAGCCGGCTGTCCTTTTTTGTCAGCGTAGATGCGGAAGATGGCAAAGTCGGGGTTGTGGCGCGGATAGACCCAGTTGTCTTGATTACCGCCAAACTGCGCGATATTCAGTGGCGGATTGACCACGAGGCGTACATCTTTATACGTCTGTTCGACAAAGAAATAGAAGCGGTTAGCGCTAAAGAAAGCTACTACGCTTCCGCGTGCACCAGGCATCTTGCTATATTTAGATGCTTTGAACATCTTTTCGCCGAAGGGCCTCAAGAAGCCTTGGCTCTGCATCGTGTAAGTGTCGGCGCCGGCGGCTTTGGCCGCTGCTTCGACGGCTTCCGTGACGTCCTCGATCGCGATGATGAACGTAAATGTCAGGTCTTTGACCGGCAATTCTTCGGCGCGGCTTTTCGCATAATAGCCATCGCGCAGATAATTGCGTTGCGTTGTGCTGATACCGTGCACATAGGAGTAACCGCAATGGTTATTGGTAAGCACAAGTCCGTCGGGCGAGATCACTTCGCCCGTGCAGCCGCGCCCAAACTGGCCGATTGCATCTCGCAGCGAAGGGCCGTTTTCGTTGTACAATTGATCCAGCGGCATCTTTAGTCCGGCTTTTTTCAGCGAGTCGGCCAAATGCTGCTGCTCCATCAGTTTGAGAAACCACATCCCTCCATCTGCTTGGGCCGTTAGTGCCAAGAGGGCGAGGAGAGAAAAGAGTAACTTTTTCATAGTCTTGGGTTGTATTGAAAGTTAATTAAAAAAGTGTTTGTCAAGAGGCTCTACGGCATCGCGGAGAGGCCGTCGGAGAGTCTTTCTGTTTCGCTATAGACGATAGACGCTGCGAATTTAAGGAAAAAAAGCACGTGAGTGGCTAAGTTCTTCCTAATCTTTTTCCCTCAAACCGCAGATTTGCAAGGCTTACCGGTGATGGTTGAGTGAGAGGGATAGGATTTTGCATTCGGAGCGTGAGAATGTGGCGGGGTGTGCTTGATTTTCGGCAGGCGGCGAGGGGCTTTCTGTTTGTCGAGGTTTGACCTTGTGATTGTTTGGTGGGAGCAAACTATGGTTTGCCGGCACCAAACTATGGTTTGGCGGCACCAAACGATTGTTTGCCGGGAGCAAACGAAAGCAGAAGCAGCACGGCGCATCCTCCGCAGCGCTGAAAAGGCTCGGTGGATGCGCGTTTGTTTTTTGAAAAGGGGGTGTCAGGTTATCAGGATTAGAAAGGATAACCGATGGCAAAGTGGAAGACGAGGCTGTTACGAAACTTGTCGATGTTGTAAAAGCCCGACTTGCTCGTAGCATAGGGCGCGTGGAGTCCGACGCCGAGGTCGAAACGGAGCACCAAGTAGCTTAAGTCGTAACGCAAGCCTAAGCCTGTGCCTACGGCGATCTGCTTGAAGTTGCGCAAGTTGAATTCGCCGCCCGGCCGCTGCGGGTCTTTGTGGAGCAGCCACACGTTGCCGGCATCTAAGAAGAGCGCGCCGTAAAGACTGCCGAAGAGGTGCGCCCGCAGTTCGGCGTTGGCTTCCAGTTTGACGTCGCCCGTCTGTTCTATGTAAGCATATTTTGAATTGTCGGCCTTGTATGTGCCCGGCCCGATGCTGCGGACCGCAAAACCGCGGACGCTGTTGGCGCCACCGGCATAAAACTGTTCGGAATAAGGTGCGCGCGTGCTGTTGCCGTAAGCGTAGAGGATGCCGCCGTAGAGGCGCGTGGCCAATTTGAGCGAACTGTTGATTTTATACGTATAATGTAGCTCTGCCGTAGCTTTTAGAAATTGCGCAAAGGGAGAGCCAAACATCTTCTTGTCGCGTTGGTTAAACGGTTTGCGCGCTAAGGCGTAGAGAGCTGACGTGAGGTTGCCGGCTTGCTTGGCCAAGACTTGCACCATTACGGGATTGCGGTGGTGAGCCGCCGAACTATAAGTGAAGAGATAAGACATAGCCGGCACAAACTGGTTGCGCATAGATACGGCTAAAGCCGGATTGGCCGCGAGAATCGAGTCGTAGGCGTGGGAAGAGGATAATACTTTGTTGAAATCAATGCTTAGCGGGACGAGTTCGTGCAGGGCGTTCTGCTTTTTGTGCCAAGCATATTTGGCACTGATGCCGGCGTTGATCAAAGTGAAGAAGCTGGTGCGCTTTTTCCAATCCGTATCGAACGCAAAGGTCGTTTCGGCAGGGAAGCGCAGGCGCTTCTTGGAGATGACGGGGAAGAAGATGCGCGGAAAATGGAAGGCCAGTTGCGAGCCGAGCTCATAAGAATCGAGAAAAGAACTGTTTCGTTCCGTCCCGGTGCGAAGTTGCCATTCGTAAGAGCCAAATATTTTGAACGAAATGCGTTCGCCGCCGCGAAAAGCATTGTTCTTGCTCAGTTCATAACTCATTCCCGGACCTATCTGCTGGTTGCTCTTGAGCGTAGCATTCATCTCGAAGTTTGAATCATAAGGTTTGTCGAGCACAGCGGTTACATAAAGGTCGAGCGAATCGCAAAGATCGGTCGTGTCTTGCGGGATATATTCTACGTCTAACAGACGGAACACGCCGATGTTGTTGAGCTTCTCAAGCGTACTTCGCTGGTCGTCGTAGCGATATAGTTCGCCGTGTTTGTGAGTTACGGCCTGTCGCCACATAGATGAGCGCAAGGGGACGCGTTTGCCGGAATAATTGAACGTGAAGAAGCGCTTTGACTTTGTCCTTTCGAGTATTTCTGAATCGTAACGCCTCACGGTGATGTGCGTTTCGCCAATTTTCCACGGCCGAAGTGCTCTCTTGTTAATCGCCGGCGAGGGCTGCACGTGTAGTTGTACGAGTTGGCGGCGTGCCAGTGTGTCGGCCTGAAACGTCGTGTAGTTGTCCTGCCAATAGTAATAGCCCGCATTGCGAAAGAGTTTGCTGATGCGCGCTTGTTCGTCAGTCAGTCGAACAGCGGAAAAAGCATCTCCGCTGCGGAGTAGGCGTTTGTTGTGCGTCGCTTGCAGCAAACTGTCCTGTGCGGGCGGAAAAGAAAGATAAGTAATGGAGTCGAGCAGCGACAAAGGGCCAACTTGTACGGCGTAAGCCACTTTCGCTTTCTTTGGATTCTTCTCCGGACGGATTTCATAATTGACCTTGCCGCTGAAAAAACCATAATTGCGCAGCGTGTTTTGCGCCACTTTGGCGCGTATATCCGGACTAACGCTCGTGATAAGTACGGGCGTCGTGGCGAAACTCTTAAACATCCATTTACCCAGCTTGGTCTCCGACTTCACAAAGGCGTTGTAGGCCCACAAACCCAGTTGCAAAGGCGAGCTATGATAAGAGGAACCAAACAGGGCATTGTTGGGCGGATAAGCCAACACGGCTTCGACCTCTTCCTTGGCTGTCTCTAAGGCGGCTTTCGTGACTTCTTGTTTGTGCGATGCAGCTTTGGCGGCTGCGCGAGCAGCTTCTGCTTGTGCTGAATCTGATTGCTTAAGGTTTGAAAGTGCGCCTAAACCGCCCTTGCCTGAGAGTGCGTCGTCGATAGCATTGACGGCGTCGGAGATCGTCGTGATGACGCCGACGGAATCTCGCCTTACCTTGGACGGTTTTGCGGGCTCTTGCGTGTAAGTGGTTTTCTTGATGCCGGTATAGAGCTGTTCGCCTTCGGGCAGTTGGCTCGTCGTGGAGCAGGAACAGGCCAAAAGGAGGAGCAGGATGGGAAATAATAGGTGCTTAAAAGCCATAAGTCGTTATAAACTTTGTCAGTTATTGCTTCTTCTTCGATGTCGGCTGTTGATCCTTGGACTTTTTCCTCCAAAAGATGAACAAGTCGCCGAAGCGATCCGTCTTTTTGCGCACAGAGTAACCGATGCCGGTTTTCGTGAGTAAGCCTTCGAGCGGATCTGTTGTGTCGCGCTCGTAGAAAATGCGGGCATAGCGGGTGGCGCCCGGGTTGATTTTGTATTCTATGCTGACATTGTTGATGATACTTTCAGCGCTGTTGTCGGCTTCTTTTCCCGCGCTGACGCGGCCGCCGATGATAACGCTGATGCGATCGTTCCAAAAGCGCTTCGCGAACTGGAAAGAGTAGTCGGTTGTGACAGTTCCGACCGACGAAGTGCCGGTTTCTACTCCCAAACTAATGTCTACGGTCTTCAAAGCTTTGCCGGCGATGCTTTGAATCTCATTCTGCAAGAAAGCATTCAATGCATTGTTGGCCTTGAAACCAGAACCGGCGGAGGCGTTGTCGGCTATGAACATACCGGTTGCCATCATCGCCACCGCGGCCTTGCTTCTTTGCTCCTTACTCATTGATGCCAGCGTGTTTTGAACAGCCAAATCTTCGGGCGCTTCAATCGTAAATTCCAAGCCCATTTGATCAAGGGGCTTCGTAAGCTTGAGTCCGACGTCGAAGACTACGGCGCGGCGTTGCTCATCCGAACTAACGAACGTCTTCATCCGCTCTGTGGCTATTATATCTAAGGTGGGATTTGTTGGATCTCCCGTGAATGTGATCGTACTTCCCTCTTTTAGATCGAATGTGCGCAACGGAATGACGGGCAATTCGTATTTGATTTTCCCATCTTTTGCCGTCAACTTACCCACTAAGCGCATTTCGCCCGACGGAGTATAGCGGAAAGTGAGCGAGCCTCCACCTTGGAGGTCGGCATAGCTTTGCCCGTCTTCCGAAAGCAGACAATGGAAGTTCGCATCTTCAGCTATGTTTATGCCGAGCACCATATTGACGCCGTAGTCCGGCGTTGTAGCGGCTTCGGCTTTAGTTGTATCGCTAAAGTCTACAAACTCCACGAGTCCGTCTAAGCTATTGCTTGCCGTCAACGGAGAATCGCGCAGAATGTATGTAAGATCCGTTTTGTCTAAAATACGTAGATCGCCGCGCACAGATAAGCCGTCGACCGGTCCTTTGATGGTGCAATTGATGTCAGAGAAGACCTTTCCGAAGAGCAAAGACTTAGTTTTGCGGCGCGTATTGATGAGTTCGAAGTTCTCCGTCTTGAGTCCCAAGTTCAGATATACCTTCGAGAGGTTGGTCATATCCACGTTGCCGTTCAAGACAAGCGGCGCTTCGCCCGTCGATAGGAGTTGGTAATTCGCAAATGTGATCTTGGAGTTCACAATTTGGATCGGCTGTTGTTCCGGTTTGAAATCAAACCCATACACTTCCGAAGCGATATGTGCCGAATCGGGCGTCAAACTGCCGTTAATTGCAGGCCGCGTCAGCGGGCCTTTGATTTCCACAGACCCATTGGCCTTTCCGCGCAGTGCAATTTCCGTCCCGTCGAGGAAAGAATTGAAGAAGAGTAGCGGGAATCCCTCCAACGTAGCGGTTCCGTCAAAACTACCGCCTTCCGTTTCTGCATACGTACCTTTGGCCGACAACATTTCAGCATCGTTGGTAGAGACGTAAGCCTCCACATAATGCTCTCCTTTCTCCTTTGGCAGATACATCAACTCCGCCCCCAGCGACCCGAGAGGCGTACCGGCGTATGTGAAATTGCTCGTTTGGAGCGAGGCCATCGCACTATACGTCTTATGATTATCCAAAATATGAATATCACCCGAGAGTTTTCCGCCCATAGTTGGCAGATACGGCAAGACCGTCGACAGTTCTCCGAGGTTTAAGTTGTTAATCGAGAGTGCAATGTCGTTAATCGAATCGCCCGGAGCACTGTATAGCTTCACGCCTGTCCCATCGTCCGCCAGCAAGTCCACGTTAGCGCGAATTTCCTTCTGATTTCCGAAGAAAATATAGTTGTCTTTATTGACCGTAAAGTTGCGATAAGCCAGCACCGGATGTTCCGGCGAGATCATAATCTTCAGTCCGTTTTCGACCAAGTCGGCTTTTAGTCCCAGATCGATGCCCTTTTCGCCATCGTTGTCGTAGAATTGCGCCATCAATCCCGCCCCTGACGAGAGCAAGTAGCCCTGCGCACGTATTTCAAACTTATTCGGATTGCGCTTCGTATAGTTTTTCACAAATGCCTCCATACGTACGCCCGTCGTGTCCTGACTAAGGTTTGCGTAAATCGTATCTAAGAGCAGTCCCCCGTTGCTTAAGCGCCCTACAGATGCCGTTCCGTAGACGCCCGCCGTCGGATTCGCGTGCAGATCGACGTATATTTTATTATATGTATAGCCATTAAAATGCAGGAAGTTCCCAATCGGGTTACTCTGCCCTGCTTCTAAGTGCAGATCCATTACGGGCAATTCGCGCTTAAGAGCCTCTTGGTCCAATTTTTGATCGGCTATCTGCTTTGTCAGTAGCGTGCCCAGTCGCGCCAGACGCGGTGTGAGGCGATTGATGTCGCCTTTCGTCGCCAGCAGCAACCGCAGGTCGCCACTATTGATCCTGAACATCGTCGAGTCAGTACCCGTTTTGAAGTTGAAGTGTATATCATCCGTCGAGAAACCTCGCGATGGAGAGACCGCAAACAGGTGATCCGCGATGCCATTGGCTGAAATCCGCTTAAATTGGCGGTCAGTTGATGCGTATAAGTGCAGTTGCCCGCCCGCCGAGAGCGTATCAGTCGTCACGTTCAAGCGGCGCAGATCCGCCTGCTCTATGTTTGCATCCGCCTTAATACTGATTAAGCGTTCCAACATAAGCTCTGCCTTCACATCACCTTTGACAATCTCGTTGTTTATGGCTGCTTCAAAGAGCGCCTTGTGTCCTTTTAGCAAAGTTTGGAAGCGGAGTCCGCTCAAGTCGTAGCCGCCATAGGCGAACCGGTTGATGCTTACGTCAGCTTTCAGTTGAGCCTTGCCCGAGATCAAATCATATCCATTTCCTTTTGCTACGATGTGTCCCGAGAAATCATTTAATCCCATCGTCGGCAGGAAGACTTTCAGCGGGAAGCGTTGAGCTTGCAGGTCGGCCGTATAACTTTGTGCACGCAAATCTATCTTGCCTTTTGCCGACAGTCGCCCTTGCCCTACCGCCAGTCGCAGATCAAACCCATAATTATCCCCCTTGAAGTTGACGCGTCCCGAAGCCTGCATTCTGTTGGGCAATTTTACGCTGCCGGCAGCCGAAGGCGCGAGCTGTTTGTACAAGCGCGGCAGTCCGGCGCCCGTTGTCAGCGAGCGGATGTTAATCGCCCCGCTGCGTTGCGTTGATGCCACGTTCAGTAAAGTACCGTTTGCTTGCAAGCGGATCAAGCCCGGCAGTTCCAACGTCGTATTTCCGAAAGCAAAACGCCGCAGATTCCCACTAAAATCGCCCTTTATGCGAAGCGTCGTTTTTGGATAGACGCGCAGCAAGTCGCGCGGCACGTAGCTTCGTCCCAAGTTCTTTACGTCCTGCCACCCCAGTTGGGCATCGCAGTGCAGCGTCATCTTCGTCCGACTATCGGGATCGAAGGTCGACAATGGGAAACGCAGACCAATAGATACTTTAGAATGCGCCGTATGCAGGGCCATGTTGGGCAAAATGAGGCGTTGCTGATCCATATAGATCGGCCCGCTGATGCGCTTCACTTGCAAACCGCACTTCTCGACAAAGGCCGCGTGGGCTACGTTGGCGTTCAATACGTTTTCGGTGTAAGTCAGCGTGTCGATTTGCAGGAATACGTCCTGCAAGGCTATATCGTTCGGGTCCAAGGGCTTGCCTTTGCGCAGCCAAGTCGCCATATCGCTTGCGCCGCCTCCCTTTGGGAAAGCCGCAAAGGGCTGCCACGCTTGCAAACCTTTGATATTGTCTTGATAAGTGTAGGCGCCGCGTATCGAATCGCGCAGTGAGCGTTCTTTCGCCGCAGGTATGGGGCGATATTGTCGGTTGCGCGTCCACACGCCGTCCGGCGCTTGGTTCAGATAGGCCAATTTACTTTTTTCTACGCCAAAGGAGCGAAGGGCATAACGGCCGGTTTTCATGTTGAAAGTGCCGCCCTTTAATGCTGCCTGTGCAATATCCGCTGCCAACCACATTTGTTTGGGCTGATAAGTGGCCGGTAGGCGCTCAAGCAAACTGCCTTTACCCTTTCGAGCTTGGGGTAGGGCGGCCATTAGTGCCACTTTCGCTTTCGTCTGTCGCAGCGTGGCGCGACCCACGCTCACTTCCCATTGCGCTTTGACTTTCGTCGTGTCGTCCATCGCCGTATCTGAGAGGCAAACGACGACATCAGACTTGCGTAAGTCGGCATAGTCTACGATGACTTTCCGCTTCACCCAGTCGATCTCCTTGGCCGAAGCCTGCAATGCCCCGATTCGGCCCGCGACGTGTGCGCCGCCGATATAGTTTCTCGTATCTACTTGCGCACGATATAAGGCTATGCCGTCCACTTCGGCCCGCCCGTCGAAGAGCGGAAGCAGCGCCACGTTGAGGCGTAGCGAACCCGCGGCCAGTAGGGTATCGTTGTGCTCTACGGCCGTCACGTTGTGAATGGCTAAGTCTAAAGGAAAGGCCAGACGCACAGACTCTACGTTAAACCGCACGCCCGTTTTTTTCGTAAGGTATTGCGCCGCTCTGTCTACGGCAAATTGCTGGACGGGCGGAATGTAGATCAGGATGGCTAAGAGTAGAAATAACGCAATGGGCGTCAAGACTATCCAAGCGAAAATGCGCATAATGCGCTTTGCGATACGGCGTTTTTCCATACTGAGAGCAAAGGTAATACTTGGCGGGTGCTTAACCAAAGGATTGCATTCCTTTTGTGCAATTTCTCGCTTCTTCCGGTAGCTTCCTCCTTTCTGCTTGCGAAGGCTTCCGTCGCTTTTTTGTCGAGCGAGGGATTGACTTTTTAACGCACGCAAGGCTACTTCTGACTGACGCCGGCTTGCCGGCGAAGTTTTTTATCACGAGAAAAAAGGTTTGCGCTCGTGATAAAAAGGGTTTCATCTCACGATGAAAAAGGCTTACGCTCGTGAGAAGAAATAGCCCAATGGGGAGCTTCTGCTCACTGAATTTTGATTACTTTCGCAGAAAAATCTGATGTAGTGTGAAGCAAAGGTTGATTTTACTCTTGAAAACGTTTGGCCTCCTCATCTTGTTCTTTGTCTTGATGAAGCCCGCGTTTATGCTGTATCATCGCGATCTGTATGCCGGTGTTGGCTTGACCGACTATCTCCGCGTAGTTTGGCACGGCCTGCCGATGGATGCGTCTGTGGCGGGCTATTTTACGGCTCTTCCGGCGCTCTTGCTGACGCTGTCCGTTTGGGAGCGCGCGCGGCTGTGGGCAGATCGCGTGCGGCGCGGCTGGACGGTGGTGATGGCTGTTTTGTTGTCCATCATCTACATCGTAGACTTGGTGCTCTACGGCTTCTGGAAGTTCCGCCTCGACACGACGCCGATCTTCTATTTCACCAGTTCGCCGAAAGATGCCTTCGCCAGCGTCAGTGTGGGCTACGCTGTTGTTGCCCTGCTCACCTGCTGCGCCTTCGGCGTTGGTTTGTGGTGGTTGCTCCATCGCTATTTGGACGAACGCCTGCGCCCCGTCAGTTCTGAGAAGCGCAAACGGGCTTTTGCTATATTATTATTGTGTACGGCGGCCCTCTTTTTGCCGATTCGCGGCAGCGTCACTACGTCGACAATGAATTTGGGTCGTGTCTATTTCAGTCAGAACCAACAACTCAACCACGCGGCCATTAACCCCGTGTTCAGTTTGCTGAGTTCCGTTGTCGGCGAAATGAAGATTGCCGGCATGTATCGCTTTATGGAGCCTGCCGAAGCCGATCGTCTGTTTGCGGATTTGCAAGATATGCCCACCGTGGGGAGAGAAGCGCACGTAGAACGCTTGCTCACGACGGAGCGACCCAATGTTATCGTTGTCGTATTGGAGAGTTTTAGCGGCAAGATTATGTCGCGCCTTGGCGGACTCCCGAACGTGGCGGTCAATATGGATCGCTTGGCGGACGAGGGCGTACTCTTTACCAATTTTTATGCGAACAGTTTTCGCACGGACCGTGGCTTAGCCGCCATTCTCGGGGCTTATCCGGCGCAGCCTACGACCAGCATCATGAAATATCCGAAAAAGGTTGATTCGCTCCCGATGTGGACGCGCCAACTCCGCAACGAGGGCTATGATTTGGCTTACTTTTACGGCGGCGATGCAGACTTCACGGGTATGCGCTCGTTCTTGGTGACCGGTGGTTTTGACCGCATCACCAGTGATCAAGACTTCCCGCTCAAATATAAGCTCAGCAAATGGGGCGTGCCCGACCAATACGTCTTCGATGCAACGCTACGCGCTCTGCAAACGCAGCGAAAAACGCCATTCTTGTATGTCGTGCAAACGAGTAGCAGTCATGAGCCTTACGATGTGCCTTATCATAAATTGAAAGACGAACGGCTGAATGCTTTTGCTTACACGGACGATTGCTTAGGTAGATTTATTGCGCAACTGAAGCGCCTGCCGGCGTGGAAGAATACGCTTGTAGTGCTCGTGCCCGATCATTTGGGCGCGTATCCTAAGGATATAGATTATTTTGACTTCTCTCGTTACCACATTCCTATGATTTGGGTGGGCGGCGCTGTGAAGTCGCCGGCCCGCTGCGAGGCCTACGGGTCGCAAATAGACATCGCGGCGACGCTGCTCTCGCAGATGCGGCTCTCTTATCGATCTTACCGCTTCAGCAAGGATATGCTGAACGACCAAGTGCGGCACTTCGGCTATTTTTCCTTCCCCAATGCCTTCGGATTTGTGGATGCGGAAGATTCTGTGATGTACAATTGCGACAATAATCAAGTCGTGGCCGATCAAGGCCGGCGCCGCGGCTATAATCTGCCTTACGGCAAGGCTTTTCTGCAGAAGCTGTATGACGATTTAGGCAACCGTTGAGGCGCAAATTGGGACTACGAAATGCAAAAATAAGACTTAAAAGAACGCAAGAAAGATAATGAAGAAAACCCGACAGTCTAACGTAGAACTTCTCCGCTTATTGGCGATGTTTATGGTGCTCTTGCTGCACGCCGTTCAAAGTTTTCAATGGCCGCGCGGCGGTTTCCTGATGAGTCAGCCGCTCGTGGTGCATCTGGGCTTTTCTTTTGTTGAAATGATTTCGATTGTGGCGGTTAACGTCTTTGTGCTGATTTCCGGCTGGTTTGGCATTCGTCCTACGATGCGGGGATTGGGGAAATTTTTGTACCAATGCGTTTTCTGCAGTCTCGTTGTTGATGCCGTTTTGTGGCTGGTAGGGACTGAAAATCTGTCGTTTTCTATGCTCTTTGAGGCCTTTACGTTGCAGCAAACGGGATGGTTTGTGCCTTCTTATTTGTTGCTGTTTCTCCTAAGTCCGGTTTTGAATGCTTATGTTGAGGCTGCCGACGAGCCAACGCAACGGCGGGTGCTCATCAGTCTTTTTGTGGCGCAGTCGGTCGGGGCTTTCGTGCTTAAAATCTTTGCTGATTTCAACTATGGTTACTCTTTGCTTTCCTTCGCTTGCTTATATCTGCTCGCACAATACGTCCGGCGCTTCCAACTTCCACGTTTGGCGCGCTTGCGGAGTAGTTTTTTCTTGCTGATCTTTTTTGGCGTCGCGCTGCTTCACGTCTTGATCGGCTCCATAGCGCTCTTCGGTTTTGGCAGTAAGCTGTTTCAGCAAATTATGTTGTACAATTCGCCGCTCGTAGTGCTGCAAGCGCTCGCGCTATTATTGTATTTCACGCGGCAAACTTTGAGCAGCACCCTCGTGAATCGGATTGCGGCGGGTAGCTTCGCAGTTTATTTGATCCATCAGCACCCCGGCGCGCGCCCGTTCTATGCTTCGATTTGCCAAAAGGCGTTTATGGACGCTCCGCCCGCGCTGGGCGCAGTAGCACTCCTGTTGTGGTTGTGCGTAGTCTATCTTGTGTGCGTCGGGGTCGACGAATTGCGCCGCGCAAGTTGGGAACTGCTTCTCTCTCGCCGCAAGGCCGAAAAATCATAGCGCGACCGGCGCTGCGCGCCTCCAAGTTTGCGCATACAAAAACCGGGCGAAAAGCACTAAAGTCTTTTCGCCCGATTTTTTTAACCTAAAATGATGATTCGATATCTATTGCATACCGCTCATAGCAGCGCCAGCGCCGGCGATAACCATAAAGATAACGTAGATAATAATAAAGACGAGGCCACCGATACCGCCAATCATCGCAAATTTCTTTGCTTTCTGAGAAGCATCTACAGCGCCGTTGTAGTCACCTTGTGCATAAAGTGAACCAACCTTTACAGAATAAATGATAGAAGCCACACCTAAAGGCAGACAGCAAAGAACTGTAACCAGAATAGCCCAGACTAAGTAGTTGTCCGGTTGGGGAGGCATTTGTTGGTTGTTGGGTTGTTGGAAAGGAGGTTGTGTGTTCATTGGTTGTTGTGTTTGTTGAAAGTTATTAATGTTCATTGTTTGCGGTTGTACTTGCGGTTGTGCTTGCGGTTGCATTTGCGGCTGTGCCGGAGTTCCCGGTTGCATTTGCGGCTGTGCCGGAGTTCCCGGCTGCATCTGCGGTTGTGCCGGAATTTCCGGTTGCTTCGCAGCGAAGAAAGACGCTAACTCGGGGATTTCTCCCGCAGCTTGCCAGTTGGCCATCCCTTCGCACCATACGAGCGTCTTAGTCGTGACGCCGAATGATGGGAGTTGTGCTGCGTCGATGGGGCCTTGCTGTTGGTTGTTCCCATCTACATAGTAATACTGTTTCATTGTATGGAATGTTTAATTGATTAATTGTTGTCGTTGTCTTATTTTCTTACTCCGATAATCTTGCTATGTTGCACATAGCGACATAATTGCGTACTGTAGGTATGCGCCAATTATCGGCATCAAGAAGATGGAGAGAATTGCGTATATGACTGCGAGGGCGATCCCCGTGATGCAACCGGCGATGCTCCAATTCATGGATTTCTTAGCCATTGCCTGAGCCTCCTCATACTTGCCTTGCAAATAAAGGGGGTCAACTTTCATTGAGTAGTATACACCTACAAGGCCCAAAGGTAGGCAGAAGAGTATCGTGCTTAAGATTGCCCAAACTAAGTTGCTATCGGGGCGCGACGGGCGTATGCCTACCGCGTTGAAGAGTTGGCTTTTGGAGAAATAAGGCTGCAACTCAATAATCGTGCCTGCTAGTTGCCACTGCGCCATACCGGCCGTCCAAACGTAAGTAGTAGGCGTGATGCCGTAAGCTGCAAATTGTGTCGGCGGAATCGGGCCGCATTGCCGCTGTTGCGCGTCTATGTAAAAATAGGTGCTCATATTTGAGCAGCAAATATAAAAAAATCTATGCAAAGGTCAAGATTTGCTCCTTAGATTTTTTAATTTATTTGTATACTTTCCAAGTAATAAGGAGTTTGTCGTGGGAAATGAAGCGCCCGGAGAGGTAAAGTTCATACGCCGTTTCCAATGTTCCGCCTTCGGTATCGTGCTTTGTATGATACTGTTTCGTGACTACGTGCATCTGCAGCGGACCGTGGGGCGTCTGATACGTAGATTCGAAGCGCCCGCCTTGGGTAAAACGCATCGCCGAACTGAAACTTCCATTTCTGCGAAGCTGTGCGCGCTCCTCAGATACGAGTAGGTGCACCTGCGTCTGTTGATCTTGCTCCGTAAAGCGCAACATATGATTCTCAGGGCCTATATCGAGCAGTCCGTCTACAGCTTGCTCAATGATTTCCTCCTCGTTGTCGATTCGCGTCACCAAGCGCGTGGTGATGGCTATCTGTTTTGACATCGTTATTTTCTTTTTAGTTATCAAATACAAACCACTTGGCTTTGCCGCCCGTGGGGTTTGTATCGCTTCCGGTGCGCTGCGGGTTTGCTTTGTCTTGTTTCGACGGGCCGCAAAGTCAACTTTTTGAGGCAGAAGACAGATTTTGTCATTAGCCGACCAATGCGGAGCGTCGTTTGCTCGGGCCAAACCATCGTTTGCCGGCAGCATACTGTGGTTTGTTGGCAGCATACGATGGTTTGCCGGCACCAAACGATGACGAATGCCGATTGCGGCGAAATAGTTTCGCGGACTGACAACGTAAAGGTCGCTTCTCGTGGGGTGCACGCTGACGTCGGCTGAAGCAGCGCCGGTCGTCCTCGTTCGCTCGCCTTATTGTCTGATTACGATTGGCGGCCGCCTCGTGCGCATTTGCATCGATGCGGCCCGATTAGTCGGACGTTTTAGGGCCGAAATACTTTCTTCCCGCGATAAATGTATACGCCGCGCTGTCGTGGAGCGTCGGCGGCGCGCCCATTCGTATCAATCCATTTTGCCGGCGCGTCCTGCGCTTTGTGAATTGGGTCGAGGCTTGTCGTAGGCATTGTGAAACTGATTTGTTTTACAACTGCCCAAGGATAGCGAACAGACAGCGTGTAAGGCTCGCCCGCTTTTAGGCCTTGAAAATGCACCGTGTCTTGCGCCGTTTCGCCTGCTGCTACGTAGAGATAGCGCCCGTGGCGCGTGCCTTCCCGCTCCCTCTTCGCCGTAAGTTCGTAGGTGATAAGCGCACCCACACGCTCGTCGCCGGCCGTAGCCGATAGGACGAAGCGCACGGCGTGGTCCGAAAGAAAAGTAGGTGCTGAAAGCTCAAAATTTAAGTTGGCCGCGACGGCCGGCAAAATATTCGTACTCTCCAAATTGCGCCAACTGACGCCGTCCTGCGTGATGCGCAACAAACGTTGGCCTCCGGCGTCAGCCCGCACGTGAACAAGGAGTTCACGCTGCGCCCCCGCTTCGAGCGAAAGCCCCGTAAGGCCGATAAAATCGCCTTGTTGAATGGCGGCTGTATCAGTTTGCAAATTCGTAAACAAGACCAAGGGCGTGGTGAGTGCGTGCGGAGCGGCGTTGTGTACATAAAGGCGAAGCGGCGTATAAGTGCCGACGCGCGGAGCAGCCTCCCAGCGAATCGAGTCGACGACAATCTCGCTCCCTGTCCGCTCCAGCGAATCGGGCATTGCGACCTGCTGCGCGTCAGGGTGGAGCAGGAGAGCCTCTTGGTTGCAGAAGAAACCGTTAACCTCGTCATCAGGTTGCACATCATAGGCCGGTGCGGCAGCACATAAGACGTTCAGGTCAAAATAACCATCATACTGCCCACCATATCCCCACAAAACGTGGAAACGTCCGGCTTCGTCCACGCCATCTATGATAAAAGCGTGACCATTGAGGCGCATCGTGCTCCCCGCATAGTAGATCGGCCGCCCGCTTTCAAGTTCGCGGTAAAGCATAGGCAGCCACACGTCCGGCGCATAGCGATAACTATCGACATAATGTACGTATTGCCAACCAAAACTGCGGCGTAGCGGCTCGGCAGCCCGCTGCGAGTTGGCGCTGCTTGCGTTTAGTCCCCATTTCATGTGGACGGCCAGTCCTAACCAATAGCTCAACGTGGCCACCGCCGCACAGGCCTCCGGCGAAGATTGATCATCGTAGACATCTAATATATGTTGCGTGTCGACTTGCGAGCCCGCCGCGACGTCAGTTACGGTGTAGTGCGGCGTAGACCAGCCTCGGAGCGGTTCAAGCAAAGAGATGGGGCGCTTATAGTGCGCCACGATCTGCTCCAAAGCCGTTGCCACGCAGCCCACAATGCATCTTTCCGAAGAAAGTGTGCCGTCATCTTGTAAATAATAAGGACATAGCGCGTTGAAAGGTGCTTCTTGGTGGCGAATCGTTTGCAGCAAGGGCGCAACGGTCCGATGAGGCGGAGACGCAGTAGGGCGCATAGGCGCTGCAGAGCGAAGCGCGTGGAGGCGGAGTGCTCGATCATAATCGTGGATCAAGTCCTTGAGTGCCGGCGGCAAGTGCCCGTCGCGGCAGCGCCCATAGCCGATGACCTCGGGTAAAGCATCGTCGGCAGCCGTCAAGATAAAATGATCGCCGAGTGAGAAAAGATAGGTCGCTTTTGCTTGGTGGCGCAAAAGCGGTCTTTGCATCGTTTTCAGAGATAAAGCCTTGCGGAAAAAAGCTTGCGCCGTTTGCCGCGCCGTGAGCGAATCAATCGGCGCCGTTCGCGCGCAGCAAACGTAAAAACTAAACAGAAGGAAAAGCAAACTACGCATAAGCAGCAATTAAAGTAGGGGCGAGAGAATCCGCGTATGACTCTCAAAATATTTACGCCAGAGCGCGCGGCGCTTCCACCGTTCCGGGTCGATGGCTTCGCAGCGTTCGGCATCGCGAAGAAAGACCGCCTTCACCTCAAGCGCTAAGCGGGCGTCGTAGATAAAAGCATTGGCCTCCATATTGTCTTCAAAGCTGCGAAAATCCATATTCGACGAGCCTACAGAACAGCACGTGTCGTCGCAAACCAAGACTTTCGCGTGGAGAAAACCCTCCTTGTAGAGCAGAACCTTGACGCCGGCGCGCAAAACGTCAGTGAAGTAGCACTCATTCGCCCACCGAAGCCAAAAAGCGTCGGGCTTCTCCGGCAGCATCAGGCGCACATCGACGCCCATCATAGCCGCCGTTTGCAGCGCTTGAAGCACCGGCTCGGAAGGCATAAAGTAAGGCGTCTGAAGGTAGATATAGTGCCGCGCATTCTGCAATAGCCACGTAAAAGAATACATTATTGATGGATAGCGAGAAAGAGGGGAAGTGGCCGCTATCTGAACCGGTAGCATCGTATCCGCACTTGCTCGTCCGGCAGGGAAATATTGCGCACCGGAGCAGAGTTGGCCTGTCGTGAAATGCCAATCTCCCAAAAATATTCTTTGCAGTTGGCCGACGGCATCACCTTCTACGCGAAGCTGCATGTCTTTCCATTGATCCGTAGCGTATCTTAGGGCGATATTCATGCCGCCTATGAAGCCTACGCTCCCATCTATGACGCAAATCTTGCGGTGGTTGCGATTGTTAACGCGCCTCGTCAGACGCGGGAAGCGCACGGGGAGGAACGCACCTATGGCTATGCCGGCTTCCATCATACGTTTGAAGAAGCGATCCGGCACTTTCCAGCAGCCTACATCGTCGTAGAGCAGGCGAACTTCGACGCCGCTGCGCGCTTTGTCGATCAAGGCGTCGGCAATCAGGCTGCCAACGGCATCTTCTTCAATAATGTAGGTCTCAATGTGGATACTATGTTTCGCGTTGAGAATGCTTTGTAGCAGCGAAAGGAAAAAAACGCGACCGCAATCCAAGACTTCCACGCTGTTGTGTGCGGTCAAGGGTTCGCCGCCATTGTTGTGCAAAAGCTGAATCAAGGGGGCGTAGTCGGGCACCGTGTCGGCTGAAATCTCAGGCGGGGCTTTGCCGCGCATACTTCGGACAATGTAGTCGTAATTCTTGCGGATGAGCTTGTATTTCTTTCTTAAGTCTTGCCCGAAGAAGTAAAAGAAAATCAAGCCTGCGCCGGGGAGCAACATAATCACTACTAACCACGCGATCGTCTTGGCCGGCTGGCGATTTTCGAGGACAATGACCGTCGCCGTACTGATTACGAGTACGGCGTATAAGGCTAAAGCCACCCAAAATATCACTTCAGTCCACATAGATCGGAACAAAACTACTGAAAATTAGTCATTCTGGCAAGTTTTCTTGCTGTTCTTCGGGCCAATTCACAAGATAGAGGCGGTCAGTCGTACGTGTGAACGCCGTATACAGCCATCGGAGATAATTATCTCCCATCATCTCGTCCGTAACGTAGCCTTGGTCTACAAAAACCCTTTCCCATTGGCCGCCTTGCGCCTTGTGGCAGGTCACGGCATAGGCATATTTAATTTGTAGCGCGTTGTAATAGGGGTCTTGGCGCAAGGCTTTCATCCGTTCGCGCCTTGTCGGGATCGATTCGTAGTCGTCTAATACGTTCTCGTACAACGTGCGGCGCTCCTCCGTTGTGAGTGATGGCGATTCAGACGTGAGTGTGTCGAGCAAAACCCGACATTCCATTTCGTAATTGCGATAAGCATCGAAGCGGAGTACGCAGTCGGCGAAGTGAAACCCAAACTGGTCTTGCCGATTATGGACAGCGATTACCTCCGCCGTTTCTCCGTTGGCGATGAAGTCGAACGGCGGCCGCTCTGCTGCAAATTCCTGCTCCCGCGGTAGGAGTCCGGCTTTCAAGCGTGCTTCTCGCCGCTTCGCTTCCGCTTTTTCGATGGCCTTCAGTAGGCGTTCAGTCCAAAAATAATTATTCTTGACGATCATAATTCTATCGCCGCGCGTCAGCGGTCCTTCGCGGTCGAAAATACGTTCGCGAATGCCGGCGTTATATACGTTTGCCCGTTTGTTAGAACGCGTTATAACGATCGTATCTGAGGTTCCGCAGTCGCCATACGCTGTAATGAGCGTCTCGATCAGTTCATCTCCCGGCACGAAGCGCACTTCTCCTGTCTCGCTGCCTTGAATTACGGGCCGCCCCGTAAAGCCCTCGGTCAGCAAAGTGCGGATATGCGTGGCGCCCGACAAGACATCCGATCCCCGATGTTGGCGCACAACTTCCGTCAAGTCGATTTCGCCGACGGCAAGTCCGTAAGCGCGTAAGTTGTTTGCGTTGAGCGCCGGACTCTCTTCGTCTCCGACCGGCGGAAGCTGAGCCGTGTCGCCCACCAACAAGAGTCGGCAGCCTTCGCGTTGGTAAACGAACTCGATCAAGTCGTCTAAGAGTGCACCCGATCCGAAAAGCGAGTCCGCCGCGTGCTCTCCCGAAAGCATCGAAGCCTCATCGACGATAAAAAGAGCATCTTTCAGCCGATTAAAATTAAGGTTGAAGCGCGTCTGTTCGCCATTAAAAGTTTCTTGGCGGTAAATGACCTTATGAATCGTCGAGGCCTCTTGCGCAGCGTGCGCTGCAAAAACTTTCGCCGCCCGTCCTGTAGGCGCAAGGAGCACCACCGGGCGTCCCAGTTCGCAAAGCGTTTTGACCAGTGCCCCGATGAGTGTCGTTTTGCCCGTACCGGCGTAGCCGCGGAGTATGAAAGCGGGCCGCTGTATCGGCGTATAGACAAACTCCGCCAGCATTGCCGCCGCCCGCGCTTGCTCCTCCGTGAAGGAGAAATGAAATTCCGCCGCTAAGCGCTCAAATAGTTCTTCGTAAATCAACCTCTTGCTAAATTTTAGCCTTTATATATGTCTACTTAAGTTGGGTTGCGCGCCGTTAGAACAGTCTTTGCACCCACTTTCGTTGGTTTTTCTGCCTCTCAAGCTTTGTCCTCCTCCGTTCGCAGTGCGTTCGCTTTCGCCGCCCATTGGAAAAGTTCGGGTCTGAGGTGGCAATAGCCGTCAGGATGTTTGTCCAAATAATCCTGATGATAATCTTCAGCCGCATAAAAGTTCTTTAGCGGTAGCAGTTCCACCACGATTGGGTCCGCATAGTGCTTTGCCAGTTCGTCCAAGGCTTGTCGCGCCTTCGCTTCGTCTTGCGGATCCGTAAAGAAGATGCCCGTTCTGTATTGCGAGCCGGCATCTCCGCCTTGCCTGTTCAAGGAAGTCGGGTCGATCGCTTTGAAATAGAGTTGCAACAGCAAGTCCAGATCCACCTGCGTCGCATCAAACGTCACGCGCACCGTTTCCGCAAAACCCGTGCGTCCCGTGCAGACCTCCTCATAGTCGGGGCGTGTCCGATTACCATTCGCATAGCCGGCCTGCGTTTCCACGACGCCGCGCACCTGTTTGAAATAATGCTCGACGCCCCAAAAACAGCCGCCGGCGAAGTAAATGATATGTAAATCTTGAGCTTTCATTGGATTTTGTTTGTGTTAAATATAAGGGCCGATGTCCGCGTTTTGAGGCAATTCCTACGGCTTTTCGCCGCTTGCGCCTACGTTTTGGACGGCTCGGGTTTTACAATGCGCGGCAATATTACGACTTTTCTTTGGATAGCAGGCTACTCCGCCCGCGAAAGTTAGCCCTTTCTCCCTTTCTATAGGGAAAAAGGCCCCTTAAGTACGCATTCCGTTGATGATAAGCACTTATCCCTCGCTTTTTTATGTACCTTTGCGGCTCACAATATATATATAATAGCGCATTAAGAAGATGGAATTACCCAAAGATCCTGCGATGCTGTTCAGCGTAATCAACATGAAGCTGCGCGACAATTACGGCTCGCTCGACGAACTCTGCCGTAAGATGGACATTGATCAAGATTGGCTTACGCAAACACTCGCTGCAGCGGGTTTTGAGTATAGCAAAGCAAACAATAAGTTTTGGTAAAAGTTCTGCGTAGTTATCCCTGTTCGCTGCTGTGTGTGGTGGCGATTTTGTGGCTCTGCCTCTGCCGGCCGCCCCACGTAAGTATGAGCGGCGTGAGTGGACTTGACAAGGTGGCGCATTGCATGATGTTTTTCGGCCTTTCGAGTCTCATCCTCTGGGAGTATAAAAAACGCCACGCGCGTGAAAATCTGCGCCTGCTCTTGCTGATTGCCTTTGCCGCACCCTTGGCTTTTGGCGCACTCATTGAGGTGCTGCAAGGCGCGCTTACCGATTATCGCAGCGCTGATCTGTTTGATTTCCTGGCTGATGCCCTTGGCGTGCTTCTCGCTTGGCCTTTGGTGCGCTTCTTTCTGAAAAAATATTATCGCGAATGAAACTTTATCTCCGCCTCTCTGCCGGCAGCCTGTCGATGGCGCAGTACGAATTGGGCCGCGAGCCTTATTTCGCCTTTTCCACGTATCGCTTGCGTACGGAGACTTCCCTTACCGTCAATTTGCAGCACGCACGAGAGACCGAAGAAATCCTCAGCCGACCTACATCCGGCATTGAAGTCTTGGTGACGGGCCCCGTGGTGGCGGTGCCTTTAGCAGATTTTCGCGAAGAAGACTGTGATGCACTTTACAACTATTGTTTCGCTTCGCAAGTGCGCCGCCGCGTTTTCTATGATACCTTGCCGTTGGCCAATGCCATCTTGCTGTTCGCCTTAGACGAGGATAAGTGTACCGCCGTTGAGGATGTCTTTGGCGAAGTCCATTACCGCTCGGCCCAGACGGCCGTTTTGCGCTATTTTGGTGCGAAAGGCATTGCCGGCGCTCGCAGTCGGCGCCTCTTTGTTCATCTGCACGAGCGTCAGGCCGACATCGCCGTTTTCGATGGTGGGCGCCTGCTCTTCGTCAATACGTTTGACGTGCGCGAGGAGGCTGACGTGGCTTATTACGTCTTTAATGCCGTGCGTCACGTCGGGATGGACGTGCGCCGCGATCCCATCTTTGTCTTCGGTGCGGCCGATTTGCGCACGCGTATGGTCAACGAATTGGGCCGTTTTGCTCAGCGAGTGGTCAGCATAGACCCACACGAGGAGTTTAACCACAGCATTGTGACGGCCAATGCCGCCGTGCCTTACGATATGGTCTGCGAACTGTTGCGCTTAGAGTCTCGCTTCCAATAAGTCGTCTAAGGTTTTTATAGCCGAACGCTTGTTTTACGCACCTCTTATAAGTAATATTCATGCGAGTCATTACCGGAAAATATAAAGGACGACATTTCGACGTGCCGCGCACCTTTAAGGCGCGCCCTACGACCGACTTTGCCAAAGAAAATCTCTTCAACGTCCTGCGCGCCTATATCGACTTCCCGTCGACCCGCGCGCTCGATTTGTTTGCCGGGACGGGATCTATCACGCTCGAGTTGCTTTCGCGCGGCTGCCCGCTTGTCGTTTCAGTCGAGAAAGACCGCCAACATTTTAGTTTCATCAGTGCCGTACTTCGCAAACTCGACGATCCCGGCGCCCGCCCTTATTGCGGCGATGCTTTGCGCTTTGTGGCGCGTTGTCGGGAGCAGTTTGATCTTATTTTCGCTGATCCCCCTTACGCCCTGCCCGAATTGCCCGAACTGCCCGACCGCGTGATGCAGAGCAGTGTCCTCGCGCCCGACGGCATCTTCGTCTTAGAGCACGGCGCAAGGCACGATTTTTCGGCCCGCCCCGATTTCTTGGCGCACAGGGCTTATGGCAGCGTCAATTTCTCCTTCTTCCGCCACCCGCAAGTGGCCGATGAGGAAGAATAAGCAGGGCTAATACTTGCCAACATTCAAAGTAAACAACGGCAGCGGCGGACTTCAGCATCCATCTCTGCCGTTTTCTTTTTGCCTGCTTTGGCTGGCGTGCGCCTTTCTCCTTCTTTCTTTCGCTGAAAGTCTCACATTGCCGGTCGCCGACTTCGTTTGCTTCCTTTTTTATCACGAGCGCAAACCTTTTCTCTCACGAGCGCACACGCTTTTTATCGTGAGCGCAAACCTTTGTTGTCGTGATAAAAAAGGGTAGCGCCCAATCTTAGTGACTTGCAAAAGGCGGCATAAACGGTGAAAAATAAAGTTGCGCACGCTCCATTTGTCAACCTTACCAAATCGGAGGTGAACTTGTAGACGAGCAATGCCGTATGCAGATAGAGCAGATCTTGTTACGGATCAAAAGACATGGCACTTGCGGGTTTCAATTTGCCGATTTTCTCGATGGAAGATGAAATTTTCTTGTTAAAATAGTTGTATCGGGGGGGGGATTATTAACTTTGCAGGCGCGAAAAGACTATTGACGATTTGCGAAAGGCAAACGCCGATGGCTATTCGCTTGATTTAATGCACCATAAAACGCACTTTGATTAACCTTTTCTCCTTTGAGGAGATTGAGAACCAAGATAAAATGAAATATAGAAACCTTCGCAGCGCCTGCTGCCTGATCCTGTTTTGCTGTCACTTCGCCATTCTTTTTGCGCAACGCATCGACGGACGCGTCACTGACGCGCAAGGCGTGGGACTGCCTTATGTAAACATCAGTATCTTGACCTTGCCCGATTCGGCTTTTGTCGTGGGGACAACAACCGGCGAGGATGGGCATTTCCGGTTGGACATACCGGTTGGAAATCATACTGTAAAAATCACAGGCCTTGGCTACGCCGCGCAGTATCGCGCCTGCACACCGCAGGACTTGGCCCGCATTGTGCTGCAAGATGCCGACAGCCAACTGGGAGAAGCCGTCGTGCGCGCAGAGCGCCCCAAAGTGTTGGTCAAAGGCGAGGGGCTGAAAACCATCGTGGCCGGTTCGGTGCTCGAAAAGAATGCTACGATAGAACGACTCTTAGAGTGTATCCCCAATGTCAGTGTGCAGGGCGACAAAGTCGTCGTCTTCGGCCGCGGCGAAGCTTTGATCTATATCAATGGTCGGAAGATGAGAGACAAAAGTGAGTTGGACCGACTCACACCCGATAACATCAAAGACGTAGAAACGATTCTCAACCCCGGTGCACGCTATCCGGCGGCTACGAAAGCCGTCGTACGCATCACTACGAAAAAGCCGCTCGGCGAGGGGTGGGCCGTAGATGCTCGCCTGCACGCTGATGTCAATGAAAAAGGCACGTGGAACGAGTGGACGCGCGTGGGGCTGAATTATAGAAAGAAGCGCTTGGATCTAAACTGGTACTTGGAGGCTAATGATTATGACAACTATAGTGAGAAATGGTTTGAATTGGATGCTTACTTGGCGCATACCTGGCAACAGTCTCTGTCTATCTCCGGGCATAACAGCGCGAAAGCATTTGATACAAATTTTTCTGCAGCTTATCAGATAGCTCCCGACCACTCTATCGGAGGGCGTCTGACTTTTTTACCGGATCGTCCATCGATGTCCTTTCTTCAAAGTAACCAAATAAGGCGAAACGGCGCGCTGGTTGAAACCGGTCTCGGCAAATTAGAGCAGGGGGCAGGAAGTTTTGAGCACTCGTGGGGGAGCAGCTTGTATTATGTGGGTAAAATCGGCCCCCTTATGATCGACTGGAGCGGCGATTGGTGGCAGAAAAATCAGCGCGATGCGCTTGAAACGCAAGAACAGTTTACGCCGGCCGGTGGCGTGATGCAGCAGAATGAAGTGAAAACGCAAACTAAGACTGACAACAAACTACTGGCTTCAAGGCTGGTTCTGACTGCGCCAATTTGGGAGGGATCTCTCTCCGTCGGCGGCGAATATTCCGGGACACGCCGCTTGACAGATTACACCATTCTGCCCGTAGGCTTGATACCGGAGACTCATAATCAGTTCAGGGAATATTATAGCTCGGCCTTTGCCGAATATGGACGCAGTTTCGGCCCGCTCGATGTAAACCTTGGCCTGCGCTACGAGCACGTAGACTTCAATTATTACAATGCCGGTGTCCGCGTGGCGGAACAAAGTCGCATCTACAACAACCTTTTTCCCTCCATTACGCTGTCTATGCCGCTCGGAAAGCTACAAACGCAGCTCTCCTATGGGGCGGATATCGAAAGACCACCTTATTATATGCTCGGAAGTGGGATTCAATATGACAACCGCTATACGTACGAGACGGGAAACCCATTTCTTGTGCCTGCAATCAGTCGCAACTTGTCGCTGACTTTGTCGTATAAATGGCTACTCTTTAACGCCATCTATCTGCATTTGACCGACCCGCTACTGACTATGATGAGATCTTACGAGAACAACCCCGAGATTATGCTGAATCGACCCGAAAACGGCCCGAAGGCAGATCGTTTGTTTCTGTCGGCGACTTTGCAGCCCGTTGTAGGCATTTGGCATCCACAATTTCGCGCCACAGTGACCAAACAATGGTTTAATATGCCTACGCCTTTTGATGTGGGGCTTTATCGCGCCCAAGCTACGCTACGGATAGATAATGCTTTTGATACGAAATGGGGCTATTGGCGCCTTATAACCACGCTCCAGACGACGGGAAATGAAGATAACGGATATAATCCCAAGCCTTATTTCTGCACGTCCTTGTCTTGGTATAAATCTTTCTTGAAAAACAAACTGTCCATTGAGTGTTACTTGTATGATCTCTTTGGCACGGGCGATAATTATGGGAGGATTTATTCGGGTGCGCAGTATACTGCGAAACAACATATTTATAGTATGAGCAATTTTTCTATCACGCTGCGCTATAAATTTAATACGAGTTCCAGCAAATACAAAGGAAGTTCTGCCGGCTCGGCGCAGCGTAATCGTATGTAAGGACTTGGTGCGGGCGTTGGCGCAATGTGTGGTTGCGGGCGCTTGATGCGGCAGATCGAAGCTGGGCAGGAGGGCGTTTCGTTGCGGGACGTGCCGGCCGGCATCTGCGTGGCGGTGGCTTACAACCGAAGCGGGAAGCGCTTGGCGAGCCTGCGCATCGCACGCTGATCCGTCTTCGTTTAACAAGCGCAAACTTTCAGCCTGATAAATTATGCTTTCAAAATGTTTGTAAAAGGATAGAGTGGTCGCAAAGTTTAAGTCGCTTAGATTTCTATTTGAAAGGCGGACGAAAAAAGTGCTTTTTCGTCCGCCTTTTTCCGTGTCTAAATTTTGTGTTTCCTGCACTATTCCACTATATTTGTGCCATTATTAACCCAAAACACGTTAAACACACATTAGAATGAAGACTGATTTTGAGATAGCCAGAGAAACGCCGCTCAAACCCATCACAGAAATAGCTGAATCAATCGGCGTGCCGACGACGGCTTTAGAGCCTTACGGCAAATACATAGCCAAGGTGCCTTATACGCTGATTGACGAGGCGAAGGTAAAACAATCGAATCTGATCTTGGTCACTTCGATCACGCCAACCAAAACCGGTAATGGCAAAACCACGGTCAGCGTCGGTCTGGCTTTAGGTATGAACAGGATAGGCAAGAATGCGATCGCCGCATTGCGAGAACCATCGCTGGGCCCTTGTTTCGGAATGAAGGGCGGTGCAGCCGGCGGCGGCTATGCCCAAGTATTGCCGATGGAGAAAATAAATTTGCACTTCACGGGCGACTTCCACGCGATTACTTCTGCTAACAATATGATCGCGGCCTTGCTTGACAATCATATTTATCAACGTCGCGAGGAAGGATTCGGTATGCGCGAAGTTCTTTGGCGCAGAGTCTTAGACGTTAATGACCGCAATTTGCGCAATATCATCACCGGACTGGGCAGCAGAACGGACGGCGTAATGAGCGAGGGCGGTTTTGACATCACGCCGGCTTCAGAAATTATGGCGATTTTCTGTTTGGCAAAAGACGAAGCTGACTTGCAGCGCCGTATAGAAAACGTTGTGCTCGGCGTGACGCTTGATGGAAAACCTTTGACGGTAAAAGATCTCGGCGTGGCGGGCGCAATCGTCGCTATCTTGCACGATGCGATTCACCCGAATTTAGTGCAGACGACGGAGAACACACCGGCGTTTATCCACGGCGGACCTTTCGCCAACATCGCCCACGGCTGCAACAGTGTGCTCGCTACAAAAATGGCGATGACCTTTGGCGATTACACCATTACTGAAGCAGGCTTCGGCGCAGACTTAGGTATGGAGAAGTTCTTCGACATTAAGTGTCGCAAGGCCGGACTCTCTCCCAAGTTGACCGTACTCGTAGCTACGGCGCCTGCACTGAAGATGCATGGCGGTGTAGATGAGAAGGAGATCAAGACGCCTAACCTCGAGGGCATCAAGCGCGGATTGGCTAATATGGACAAGCACATTGAGAACATCAAGGCCTTCGGCCAGACTGTCGTAGTATGCTTGAACCGCTTCCCGACCGACACTGACGAAGAACTTGATCTCGTTCGCCGCCATTGCGAAGAGTTGGGCGTGGGCTTTGCCATCAACACTGCCTTTGCGGATGGTGGAAAGGGAGCTGAAGATTTGGCACGCCTCGTCGTGGAAACGATCGAGAAAAATCCTTCTCGTCCGCTCACCTTTATGTATGAAGATGAAGACGACATCGAAACGAAGGTGCGCAAGGTTTGCCAGAAAGTTTACGGCGCAAAGGACGTAATCCTCAAGCCTGCTGCCAAGAAGCAGTTGGCTCGCATTCGCGAGTTGGGCATCGAGCATTTCCCCGTCTGCATCGCGAAGACGCAATATTCCTTCTCGGAAGACCCGAAAGCATACGGCATGCCGAAAGATTTCGACATAACGATTCGCGACTTTGTCATAAATTCCGGCGCCGAAATGATTGTTGCCGTAGCCGGAAGTATTATGCGTATGCCCGGATTGCCCAAGAGTCCGCAAGCAGAGCGCATCTACGTGGTAGATGGTGTGATTGAAGGACTATCATAACAAAGAGCAACAATTCGAATTTTCGATATACAGATCCAAAAGATTGCAGGAGCGCAGCGCAAGCATTGCTCCTGCTTTTTTTGTGCTCAAAAGTAGAATCGTTGGGGCGGTTTGCTTGTCCCCGCGATCTTAGCTGCCGGTCTGTTGGCGGCCATTCCGAAGTCTTCCGTCGCATTGTTGCAAGCGGCCGGCGAGGGCTTTGCTTCTTAAACATCCTGCTGTGAAGGACTCGTTCTCACGCGTTATCTCTTCCTTCTGATTTACCCTTCGCCTTGTCGCCGGCTTCGTCTGCAACGCGTGGAATAGTTCGTTGCTATGCTCATCTTCAGTAGGCCTTAGCCTTGCTTCATTTATCGTTTGCTGCCGGCAAACGATAGTATGCTCGCACCCAACCATCGTTTGCTGCCACCAAACCATCGTTTGGCCCGAGCAAACGAAGCAAAAGCGGCAAGGCATAGCGCGAAAAGCTACCTTCAACGTTCGCAATGACGCGGCCGGCTGTTTGCAAGCTTAGCCTTGCGGCTCATAGAAAACGCTGTCGGAGAGTCCTGCAAGGTAGCATCTTGCAGAAGTCGTGTCTACGTCTTGCGTAGCCTTGTCAGCCTCTGTTAGAAAAGCCACGAAAAAGCCCGACAGCTGATGGGTCAAGCTGTCGGGCTAAATGTTGTAGTCGTTAAACTACCGGCTTATTTAGACAAAGCTACTTCCAACTCGTTCTGTAATAGCTCATTGCCCGGGTATCCCCCTTCGTTGAGGTTGTCCCACGCCTTGCTGCCGTCTTTATTTATGATCATGTAAGACGGAATGCCGGGCACTTGCAACAGCGTCAAGAGGTCTTTCCACTGTGCATCGGTCAAGCGGTAGTGATCCCCGGCAATGTTGGGAATCATTTGATCCCAGTTGGCCTTCGGACTGGTTTCGCCCGTGACATACACGAACTCAACGCCCTTTTTCTGGAGGGCCGGCTTAATCGCATCGACCTCTTTCATCGCCATACGGCACGGGCCGCACCAAGTAGCCCAAAAGTCGATGAGCACTACCTTTCCGGCATAGTTTTTCTTGATGGCATCGAGAATGGCCATACCTTTCAGTTTGCTGTCGACCGACTTTATATTGTAAGGACCTGCATTTGTTTGTGCTTGTTCCGTTTTTGCCGGCGCTGCTTCAGCGGCCGGCTTATTTTTTGCGCATCCCGTAGCTGCTGTGAGCAATAAGGCTGCGGCAAGAATCATTGTTTTCTTCATACTTTTTTGACTTTAATTAAATAGATGACGGACAAGATGCCCTAATTACTACACGCCTTAGTCGATTTTTTTGATCAACTCGCGGAAAATCTCGGCCATCAGGGGCTGAACTGCGTTGGCAGCCTTCTGAACTTCTTCGTGACTTACCTCAACTATTTTTCCCTCTACGCCTAAGTCGGTGATAATGCTGATACCAAAGCAGCGGATGCCGCAATGGCGCGCTACGATTACTTCTGGAACAGTGCTCATTCCCACGGCGTCGGCACCAAGCAGTCGATACATCTTATATTCGGCCGGCGTTTCATAAGTTGGGCCTTGGTCGGCCAAATATACGCCTTCTACAACCTTGATGCCCTTTTCGCGTGCTATGTTGCGCGCAGCTTCCAAAAAGGCGCGGTCGTAGGCTTCCGACATATCCGGAAAACGCGGTCCCGTCGGGATATTCGGTCCGTGGAGCGGGTGCTCCGGTTGGAAGTTGATGTGATCTGTAATCAACATCAAGTCGCCGATTTCGAAGTCAGGGTTTGTGCCGCCTGAGGCATTGCTTAAAAAAAGATTCTTGATGCCGAGCGCATACATAACTCGCTCAGGGAAAGTTACCTCCTGCATCGTGTAGCCCTCGTAGTAGTGGAAGCGTCCTTCGAGCGCCATAATGGGTTTGCCGCCCAAGTGGCCGAAGATTAAGCGGCCGCTATGGCCTTCCACAGTAGAGACGGGGAAATTAGGAATGTCCTTGTAGGGAAATTCGTCGACCACGTCTATTTCTTGGGCCAATTTGCCTAAACCTGTACCGAGAACGATCGCTGTTTGCGGACGTAAGGCAGTGTGTGCCTGAATCCATTCTGCCGTTTCTTGAATTTGTGCTAAGTAGGTCATATGAAAAGTTTTTATTGGTTTGTTATTGTCTTGTAAATTTTGATTCTCGCCCCACACATCTTTATATATAGAGGCGCGAATATTAGCCGGTCGGCTTCAATGCTTGGTGGCGGGCCGTACGTTTCTTAATCGCTTACGGAGATCTTGCGCAAAGGCCTCTTCTTTCTCTAACAAGAAGCGTACCGTGATGGGCTGAACGAGCAAATGATTGCGTATTTCGTCGCTCAGACCGCGTAAATGGCGTAGGCGCGCTGCATCTTTCTCTGTCGTGATCGCCCATTTCTCTTTTCCGGGCAAGTCCTCGAAAGCGCGATTGATGTGCTCAGCGTCGCGCACGGAGAAACGGTGATGATCCGGATAGTTGAGGGATTTCACTTGTGCGCCTTGGGCGGATAGGTGATGGAGTAGGGGCGCAGGATGTGCGATGCCGCTGACCACTAATAGCGCTTTGTCGGTCAACGATGGCACGGCTTGCTCTGTAAAGAGCGCATAAGGCGCGCCATAGGTCATCGTCGTAAAATAAAGGCTTTGCTCTGGTCGCGGGGAAAGCAAGGTGCGAATGGTGTCGGCCTGCGCGACGGTCAACGAGTCGGGACATTTGGTGACAATGATCATATCTGATCGCCGACTGCCCGAAATCGGCTCGCGTAAACGGCCTGCCGGCAACACGCGATCCAGTGGATAGAGGCGGGAATAGTCAGTTAGGAGGATATTAACGTCGCGAAAGATGTACCGGTGTTGATAGGCGTCATCTAATAAAAGGAGTTGGGGCGGCCGATCCGTCTTCTGCAAGCGCGCTGCGCCGTTCACGCGATTCTCATCTACCGCTACGACCACGTCAGGATGATGCAACTTTAGTTGTAATGGTTCGTCGCCGACCAAGGCTGCATCCTCTTCTGCGGAAACCAAGCGAAAGCCGCGCGTCGTCCGACCATAGCCGCGGCTTAATACGCCGAGGCGAAACGCTGGTTGGAGCAAGCGAATCAGATAATCGACGTGGGGCGTTTTTCCCGTTCCCCCGACGGCCAAGTTTCCGACAGAGATTACCGATACATCGGCTTTCTTTGTCGGAAGTAGCCCGCAATCGAAGGCTTTGTTGCGCAAAGTCATCACGCCGCCATATATTGCCGCCAAAGGCGCAAGCATCCCATAGCCGCGCTTTTGAAAAAACGGTGCAGCGATGGGATGCAGTGGTGTGGTGGAAGGCGGTGTTTGCATTGGCGCAAATTGAATTGTTCGAATAAGGCTTACGGCGCGAGTCAGAAAGAAGACTTGCTCACGCCGCAGCAGGCCTTAGCGAATGTTGAGTGCGCTATACATGCGAGCTTGCAAGCAGTCGCGTCCTTGAAGTGAGGAGACGAAGCGCAGCGGATCGTAGTAGACGCCCAAACTGCGGCGCAATTTGCGATCCATATAGTCGTCTTGTTGCCGTTGTAGATAATCTGTCAGCCAGTCTGTGATGTAAGGTACGCGGCGAACGTCATATTTCTCCAGTTTTGCCAAGCGTGCAGCCTCTTTGATGGCATCTTCTAAAGTGCCCAGTTGATCTATGAGGCCTAATTTCAAGGCTTGGCGTCCTGTCCAGACACGTCCCTGTGCAACCTGATTGATTTGCTCCACAGTCTTGTTGCGGCCGTTGGCCACACGCTTGAGGAACAATCCATAACCCCGGTTGACGTAGTTTTGGAGGGCTTCCCCCTCTGCTGCTGTCATACCTCGGCCCATCGCACCAAAGTCTGACGCTTCGTTAGTCTTAACAATGTCGAAATGCAGCCCGAGTTTCTCTGTCATCAGCCCACTGAAGTCAGGAATCATTCCGAAAATGCCGATGCTACCCGTAACCGTGGTGGGGTCAGCAATGATTTTGTCGGCGCCACAGGAAATATAGTATCCGCCTGAGGCCGCAGTACCGCCCATAGACACGACTACGGGCTTTTTCTTCTTTAGCAATTCAACGGCGTGCCAAATCTGCTCGGAGGCATACGCACTGCCACCGCCTGAATTGACGCGCAGAACAACAGCTTTAATGTTGTCATCGTTGGCCAGTTCATCCAGATCTTGAATTACTTGATTGCCGACAATTTCATCGCCGCGCAAGCCGCCTGAACTTGTCGACGCATCGACGATATCTCCGTAAGCGTAGTAAACGGCTACCTTATTTTTGCGTCCTTTTTCAGTTTCGAGTAGCGAAAGCGTGAAAGGATCTACCATCGAAACGCGATTTCCGCCTACCATATCGCGCAGAACGTTGCGCACTTCTTCAATGTAGACGAGTTTATCCACAAGCTTTTCATTGATATATACACTTGGGTCGGCAAAGTTTTGATACTGGTTGGCGTAATTATTGATGGCCTCAACCGGTAAGCGGCGCGACTGCGCTACTTCTGTGCAAAGATCTTTCCAAAGTCCGCCAAGGAGGAAGGCCGTCTGTTCGCGGTTCTCCGGACTCATCTCTGTGCGTGTATAGGGTTCAACAAAACTTTTGTACGTCCCGACGCGGAATACTTGCATCTTGACGCCTACCTTTTCCAATAAATCCTTGTAGAAAATGGGGTTAGAACTTAAGCCGTGCCAATCAAGCATGCCTACCGGATTTAAAAGAACTTTGTCAGCCACCGAACAAACGTAGTAAGAACCTTGTGAATAAGAGTCAGCATAAGACACAATAAACTTACCCGATTTCTTAAAATCAATCAGCGCCTTACGGATCTCCTGCAATGAAGCCACGTCCGTCGAAACCACGCCACCGTCCAAGTAAATTCCTTCGATGCGCTTATTATCTTTAGCCACGCGGATAGCTGATAAAATATCGTCGAGCCCTTGTTCGTCCGCCATCGGGTTGCCTAAAATCGAGGCGAGCGGATTTGCGCCAGCCGATCGCTCGGATATGGTCCCGCTCAGCGTGATTTTTAAGACAGAATGTCGAGCTATGGTAGGCTTCATACTGTCTGATAATGAAACAACAAATAACATAACAAGGCCCATCGCCATAGTAAATGCACCCATGATAAACATGCCGAGCATCGTGGCCAGTGTATATTTAAAGAAGTCCTTCATAAGGTTTTGTTTGAATCGTTTTTATTTGAGGATGAGTTCTACGGGGCAGTGATCAGAGCCCATAATATCGTTGTGGATATTGGCTTCGACCAATCGGGGTTTGAGTCGTTCTGATACGAGGAAATAATCGATGCGCCACCCCGTATTTTTTTCGCGGGCCCTAAAGCGGTAGCTCCACCAACTGTAAGCTCCCGTCAAGTCGGGATGGAAATAACGAAAAGTATCGATGAATCCGTTTGAGAGCAGTTGCGTCATTTTTTCGCGTTCCTCGTCTGTGAAGCCTGCATTACGGCGATTTGTCTTCGGGTTCTTGAGGTCAATCTCCTGATGCGCCACGTTCATATCTCCACATACAATCACCGGTTTATGAGCATCCAGTTTATGCAAATGCGCTTGAAAGGCTTCTTCCCAAATCATTCGATAGTCCAAGCGGCGCAACTCATCTTGCGAGTTGGGCGTATAGACGCAAACCAAATAGAAGTCGTCCAATTCTAACGTGATTACGCGCCCCTCGTGATCGTGCTCATCTATGCCGAGTCCTATCTGAACGCTGAGCGGCTTGTGCTTCGTAAAAATCGCCGTACCCGAATATCCTTTCTTCTCCGCATAGTTCCAGTACGACTCATAGCCATCAAAGGCGATGTCCAACTGGCCTTCCTGCATCTTTGTCTCTTGCAGGCAAAAGAAGTCGGCGTCTATCGCGCGGAAGATATCTCTGAAGCCTTTGCCGTCGACCGCTCGCAGACCGTTTACATTCCAAGATATAAATTTCATGTTGTTTATCTGTTGAAGTAAGTTATCAACGCTGCTCCGTCTTTTTTAGAACGTTCAGCGCTGTCTTTTGTTTATTCGGAGAACAATTTGGAAACATTCCATTTTCTCGAACGTAGGCAAAGGTAAACAATAAATCCTGAACTACTTCCTTTTTCTTTTATTTCTCACATCCTGGTGTTTGAGAGGCGTTTTTCGCAGAAGCGAACCGATAAAGCCGCTTAGTGTTATTTTTCTACAATGAGCCGGCGCGGCAGATTTGTAGAGGTAGACGCTTGAATTTGTAGAGAGAATATGTATTTTTGCTTCCTGCTGTTTAATTGCAGTGCGAAATTGACAATGAAAATATTGTTTGACTACCAGGCCTTTTATATACAAGATGCAGGTGGAGTATCGAATAGCTTCGTCCAATTGATGCGCCATCTGCCCTCATCTACGGAGGTTAAGTTGGCTATGCGCGAAAGCGACAACGTACATTTGCAAGGGCAGTCCTTTGCGCAGGACGTTCACCCCGCAAGTTGCACGAAGCGCAATTTTATTTCTACCCGCCACTATCCGCTCAAGGGCGACTTGTATAAAGTTTTCAGTAAGTTAGCTCCGGGATCCACTACGCTTGGCCGTAATAAGCGCTATGCCATCCGGTTGCTCGAAGCGGCCGATTATGATATTTTTCACCCCACCTTTTTCGACGAGTATTTTCTGCCGCATCTCCACGGCCGCCCCTTTGTCTTGACTATTCATGATATGATCCCCGAGTTGTACTTCAAGCGTGGGGATATGCAGATTGAGCGTAAGCGCCACTTAGTAAAGCATGCGGCCCATATCGTAGCCGTTTCGGAGCATACGAAAGCTGATATTGTGGAGCTGTTGCACGTTGATCCGCAGATGATCAGCGTGATTCATCACGGTCCTCCCGCACTGTTGAAGCCCGCTCATCGGCAGATTTTTGACTTCCCCTATCTGCTTTACGTGGGCAAGCGAACTTCCTACAAAAACTTCGCCGCGATGCTCCCGGCTTTGCAGCATTTTTTTCGCGAACATCCTGATTGGCGTATGGTTTGCACGCTGGTGCCGTTCACGAAAAAGGAGTTGGCAGCCTTTTCTGCCTTAGGTCTTGCGCAGCATTTCGTATTCGCGCGTCCTGATGATGCGGAGTTGCTGGCCCTGTATAGAGATGCGCAGGCCTTTATCTTCCCTTCTCTTTACGAGGGTTTCGGTATTCCCATTTTGGAGGCATACCAAATGGATTGCCCCGTATTATTGAACCGGAAGAGCTGTTTCCCGGAAGTGGCCGGCGAGGCTGCGCTCTATTTTAATTTAGATGAGACGCAAGATAATCTCTTAGATTGTTTGCAAACTTTGACCGCGATGTCGACGACTGCAAAAGAAGAACTCTTAAGCCGGCAGCGCGGGCGCTTGAAAATCTATGCTTGGCAAAAGGCGGCCAATGCACTGCACGACGTCTATCTGAAAGTGAAAGCACAAGGTGGCAGAGCTAAAAGATAAACGCTTGGCGATGAAGCCCTTTGTCGGAAAAAGTGGCTAAGGAATACAAAGAAAAGAGCAGCTTACTTCTTGAAAGTAAACTGCTCATTCTTACTCTTGTCGGAAAGAGGCGATTCGAACGCCCGACCCCTACGTCCCGAACGTAGTGCGCTACCAACTGCGCTACTTTCCGATTAAGCGTTGCAAAAGTAAGGAGAAAAACTTATACCGCCAAGGGTTTATCTTTATTTTTTTACGTTTATATCAATCACCATCTTGGGTTGCTTTGGATCGTTCGTGATTAGCAGAATGCGGTGGCGACCTTTGACTGTCTGTGCCGTAGCGCTGATAGAGATGCGCATGCGTTCTTGTGCGCCGGCCGGAATCTTGCGATGATTGATTCTTACGCTAATGCCCGGATTGTAGACCTGCAAGGCCTGAATCAAGAGGGGTGCAGTGCCCTTATTGGTGAGCCATAATTCTGTGGTCACCTTCTTCTTTCCCTGCATCGTCAGGTTGACCATCGTGCTGTCAAGCACGGCTTGCGGCTGATTACCTCCTTTTTTCGTAGCATCTACTTTGGGTAGCAGCGTAGTAGATACGTTTATTTCGTTCGTCTTGCGGATACGGTCACCGGGATAAGCAGACAGATAGACGGCCGTTTGCGTTAAGCCCATATTACGTAGCAGGTTCGAGTTTAGGCGGAATATGATTTTACCTGCTCTGTTTGGGTGAATAGACGTGGGAACAACCGTTGCGCTCAGATATTTAGGCAGGTGCATCACGGTGGGCCGCATACTTTTCGTTCCGGCGTTGAATATGCGCACGACGGCTTCCGGCTGGTCGCCTCTGTTCACATCGTCAAATTCTATCTCGTCCGCGTTAAAACATAAGTTTCCATCGCGGTACGCAAAGTTGCTCACATCGTCGACGTCCTCCATCCTGACGACGCCGAAAATCGAAAGCAGAAACGGCGCAGTCTGTTCGTTGGTATATATCTCAATGTCTCGCGTGAAATGGCCTAAGAGTTCAGCATCGTAGCGCACACGAATCGTCGTCGAAGAATCGGGCGCAATCGGCTTATCGTCCCATTGGGCAGCCGTACAGCCGCACCCCGTCTCCACCGCTTTGAGGATCAGCGGCGCATTGCCCTTGTTGGTAAGCGTAAAATTTGCTTCTTTGGCATTATGCCAAATCAGTTTGCCCAGATCTATTTGCTCTCGGGAGAAAACGATGCGCGGTTGGGCCTTTGCCGTCAAGCAGAGGGCAAAGACTATTGAGAATAAGGAGAGGATACGCTTCATCAGAAGTAGCTATTTTCGGCGAAGGTACGAAAAAAACAAGACTTTTGCCCCGTCCGAGCGCATTCTAAGCATAGGATGGGGCGAATTATGAGGTTTTCAACTCGTGTCGTCGCCCTTTCATCGGCCCTGCCGGCCGCTTTTCCACTGAATCATAATGTGCAAGGCAGGACTTGCCCATCGTCGCTGCAAGTATCAGATGGCTACATCTTTATATTGTTCCGCATAGCGCGTAAAATACAATTCTACAAACGAGCACCGGGGGCGTATCTTCTTACCTTTTTGGCGCGCATAATCGACGGCTGCGGCCAAAAGTTCTTTTCCCAAACCCTCGCCTTTGTGTTCGGGGCTTACTTCGGTGTGGGTGATGACGAAGACGTCAGGGTTTTCCCAATGAAACTCCATAATGCCCACTTCTTCATTGTCGATCAGTAGCTTGAAAGCTCCCGTTTTGCCGTCGTCTGTCGTTTGAATGCTCAACATAGTCTTTTGTTTTTTCAGTAAATGACAGTTTGTTATCTGCTACGAATGTATCATTTCTTCCTGAGCTTTGCAAGAAATGTGCCGAGCTTTGTTTCTTCTGCTGCAAGAAACGCCATTCTGCACCGCCTTTCCCCATTGGAAAAGAGGAATAACGGACAAAAATAATGACGCTCCGGATTGGTAAAGGCAGAGGACAAACTATGCGATGAGGCAAAGATGGAAAACCGAGTATCAAAAGTCGACTTCTCGAGTGTGTTCTCGTGATAAAAATGGTTTACGCTCGTGATAAAAATTGCTTCACCTCACGAGCGTAAACTCTTAACTTGGATTTTTCATCCTTCCATTACTTATGCTTGTGTGTGTAATTTTCTGATTTTCTGTGCTTTTAATCCAAGTCTTGGGCGCTGCTAAAGACCGGGCCTAAAGATTAGCTCAAATGCGGCGTGCGCGGTCTAAGTTTGAAGCGCCTACAGCTGAAGCTTGCCGATAAAAAAGCCCGACAACGAAACTGTAGCTTCGTTGTCGGGGATGTATATTTTGCAGCCTTGGCAGCTGTTGTCAGCGTTTATTGCTCGTTTTCAGGCAGGTGCTGGCGGTAAGCTTCAAGCTGCTCGACCGTCGTGTTGAGGATGAACGTATTGTGCTTAGCAATCTCAGCTTCAACAAAGTTGGCGTAGACGCGCACACTGTTGTCGAAGAGTTCCGGAGCCTCCGTCGCGTTGTGGAGCAAGAGGTGGAGCATAATAACATTGGCTGCAATCTCTACCAAGTGGCGCGCGCAGAAATCGAGCGCTTCCTGACTTTCCATTGCTTTGACATGGTCTACGGCTGCTGCGAAGGTGTCGGCCATAGCGCGAGCGCGTTCTTGGATAGGACGCAGTGCTTCGCTTACTTCAGCTTGCTCGAAGTCGCGCATTTGTTTGAGGTAGCTGCCGTTGGTTACGTAGCGGATGGCGGCTACTACCTGCAACTGTGTCGTACCTTCGTAGATGCTCGTGATGCGGGCGTCGCGATAGAAGCGCTGGATAGGGTAATCGAGCATAAAACCTGAACCGCCGTGGATCTGAATACTGTCGTAGGTATTCTGGTTGGCGTACTCGGAGTTGATACCCTTAGCTAACGGCGTCAAAGAATCGGCCAATTTAGCATATTCTTTCTGCTCTTTGCGCTCGTCTGCCTCTAACTTGCGCTCGCGACTGATGTCTTCGAGGGCTTTGTAAAGGTCTACGTAGCGGGAGCATTGATAGAGGAGGGCGCGACCTGCGTCTAATTTAGCTTTCATCAGGGCTAACATATCGTAGACTGCGGGGAACTCGATGATGGGCTTGCCAAACTGCTGGCGATCTGCGGCGTAAGCCAAGCCTTCGTTGTAGGCCGCTTGCGAGATTCCTACGCTTTGGGCTGCGATGCCGAGGCGTGCGCCGTTCATCAAAGCCATCACGTATTTAATCAAGCCGAGTTTGCGGTCGCCACAAAGCTCTGCGTGTGCATTCTTGTAGACGAGTTCGCAGGTGGGCGAGCCGTGAATACCCAGTTTGTTTTCTATGCGGCGCACATTCACACCGCCTTGGCGCTTGTCGTAGATAAACATTGAAAGTCCGCGGCCGTCGGTCGTTCCTTCTTCAGAACGTGCGAGGACCAAATGAATATCTGCATCGCCGTTGGTGATGAATCGCTTGACGCCATTCAGCAACCAGCAGCCGTCTTTCTCGCTGTAGGTGGCCTTTAACATTACGCGTTGGAGGTCAGAACCGGCATCCGGCTCCGTTAAGTCCATCGACATTGTTGCGCCTTCGCAAACGCGAGGAATGAAGCGGCTGTGTTGATCTTCATTGCCAAATTCGTAAAGCGTTTCGATGCAGTCTTGCAGACTCCAGATATTGCTGAAGCCGGGGTCAGACGCGGCTACGAGCTCTGCACACATCGTGTAAGGCGTGATGGCAAAGTTTAAGCCGCCGAAGCGTCGGGGCATCGTCATTCCATTCATACCGGCCTTGACCATTGCCTCCATATTCTTTTCCGTACCTGAAGCGTAACGCACGCGGTCGCCTTCGTGGTGCGGCCCTTCCAAGTCTACGCCTTCTGCATTATCGGCAACTGTTGTCCCGGCAATGTCTCCTACGATGTCCAAAACGCGCTCGTAAGAGTCCATTGTGTCTTCAAAATCAAGCGGGGCATAGTCGTAGGTTTCTTTGTCGTGGAAATTGCGCTCCTTGAGTTCGACAATGCGCTTCATCAATGGGTGGTTCAGCTCGAAACGCAGTTCGGGGTGATCCGTATAATTGTTGGCCATAGTTTATTTGCTGTTTTCCTTGTAATACTTAATTAACTTCGGCACGACTTCTTCGACGCTACCCGTGATAACATAGTCGGCAAGCGCGTTGATCGGCGCTTCGGGATCCGTATTGATGGAGATAACGATGCCGCTCTCCTTCATACCGGCTACGTGCTGAATGGCGCCGGAGATACCGCAAGCGATGTATACTTTAGGACGCACCGTAACGCCGGTTTGTCCGATTTGCAGGTCGTGTTCGCAGAAACCTGCGTCGACGGCTGCGCGACTGGCACCGACTTCGCCGTGAAGTTCGTCGGCCAAATGGCGGAGCAAGTCGAAGCCTTCTTTAGAGCCTACGCCGTAGCCGCCGGCAATGACGATTGGTGCGCCCTTCAGATTGTTCTTCGCCTTTTGTACTTCGCGCTCAATTACTTTTACAACGTAATCTTCGGCGGGCACAAACTTGTCAACCTCTTCATAAACGACCTCGCCCTTGTAGTTGGGGTCTACGATTTCTGCCTTCATCACGCCGCTACGCACAGTAGCCATCTGCGGACGGTGATCCGGGTTGACAATCGTTGCGACGATGTTGCCGCCAAAAGCGGGGCGGATCTGATAAAGCAGGTCTTTGTACGTCTTATTGTTCTTCTTGTCCTCAAAATCGCCGATTTCAAGGTCTGTACAGTCGGCCGTCAAGCCGCTGGTCAACGAAGAAGATACGCGCGGACCCAAATCGCGGCCGATAACCGTAGCGCCCATTAGGCAAATCTGCGGCTGCTCTTGCTTAAAGAGGTTTACAAGAATATCCGTGTGGGGCTTTGAGGTGTAAGGAAAGAGTCCTTCGCCGTCAAATACGTGCAGCTTGTCGACACCGTAAGAGAGAATTTCCTTCTCCACCTTACCTTTGATGCCGGATCCTGCAGCAACCGCTTCAAGCTGTACGCCGAGGCGGTTAGCAAGTTTGCGACCCTTTGTCAGCAGTTCGAGACTGACTTCTTCAATGGTCGTCTTGTCTATTTCGCAATATACAAATACGTTATTCATAATGATAAGCCCTTCTTTTGCTCCCTTTTCTGCTTGCTGCCCGCCGAAGCTTGTCGGCGCTGCGCACACATTATATTATATATAAGGAAGCGAGAGGTTTTGTTGTGATAGCTGAATGTGAGTATAAAGGTGCGCCGTGCCTCCTTGAAAGGAGAAGGCCTTGCGAGCGCTTAACCAATAGTGTTGTTCTCTAAAAGTTCTTTGACCAGCGTTTCAACATCTGCGTCTTTACCCGTCAGACGTTTGCTCTCTTTAGCCTTAAAGACAATGTTACGAACGGCCTTTACCTTAGTCGGCGAGCCCGATAAGCCGCATTGCTCCAGATCAGCGTCGACGTCAGTCGCACCCCATTGCGTAACGTTCAGATAAGGCTTCCGCTCATACTCTTCAGCGTAAGGCAAACCTTCTTTAGGGCGTTCCATCGGTGCAGAAGCGCGTTTGTACTTCATCACAAGTTTGGCGTTGCGTGGGCGGCAAGGCGCTGCGTCGCCGTTAACTGTGAGCAGAATGGGTAGCGGAGCTTTTACGCGCTCCACGCCGCCGTCGATGTGGCGCGTGAGCGTAATCTCCTTATCTTTCACTTCGTCAATGCTCGTCACATAAGTCACTTGATCCAAGCCGAGCTTCTGTGCCACTTGCGGGCCCACTTGCGCCGTGTCGCCATCGATAGCTTGGCGGCCGCCGATCACAATGTCGGGAACGCCGATTTTGCGAATAGCCATAGACAAGGCGTAACTCGTTGCCAAAGTATCTGCACCGGCAAAGGCGCGATCTGTCAGCAAATAGCCGCCATCTGCGCCGCGGAAAAGTCCCTCGCGGATCACGTCAGTTGCGCGCGGAGGTCCCATCGTCAATACTTGTACAGTAGATCCCGGGTGAAGATCTTTCAGGCGTAGCGCCTGCTCCAGTGCATTTAAGTCTTCCGGATTGAAAATAGCCGGCAGCGCCGCTCTGTTCACGGTGCCTTCCGGCGTCATTGCATCCTTTCCGACGTTGCGTGTATCGGGCACTTGCTTAGCAAGCACAACAATTTTAAGACTCATACTTACGATTGTTCGTTTTTATATTCTAATAATCAACTTAATCGCCGCAAAAGTACGTAATTATTGCCGATGAACCAAGCTGTAAGGTGCTTTTTCTGCACAAAACCACCCGTATCTGTGCGAAATTCGTCTTCTTTTTTGCGCAGTTTTACAAATCTTTTGGATCGGTGATCACGACTTTCGCCGCCCGATGTGCGGAAAAGCATCAATAAATGATGGTGTCCTGCAAAAGAGCCGCTGTCTCGTATGATTTTATATTTGAAGCTGTAGAAAAAAGATGATGATCGAACTTACACATACGCAAACAATAGCCGCAATATACGTAAGTTTTGCGGCTTCAATAATAAGTTTTGAAATTCAAAGGGTGGGGACAAAAATTCCAAAGGTAGGAACTAAAATCCGCACAAGTAGGAATTGAAATTTCTATAGGTCGGAATTTTACGCCCAACCCATAGCGGCGTCAACGATAAAGCATCCCATTGTAATGTCCTAGAATTAGTTGACAACTTTGGTTTCTTAATTTCATTCTTCTTTGACAAGTTTATTTGCTAAGTTCAGCTAGGCTTGTCGTGTTCTTTTCTTAACTACATAGTTAGTTGACAGTTGTCTTCTAATTGCAAAATTACTCTTTTATTTTCTTGTTGCGGTTGTTTCTGCCTCCTTCTTTTATTGTTTGACATTAATAATGTGTGCCGAGGAAGTTATGCCGTCAACCTTCCGACTTCTTCCATTGGCGTTCTCATCTGCAGACTCTGATGCGGTCTGAGCGTGTTGTACAGGTCGATGGCTTTCTTTGTAAGGCGCCTGACCTGCTGCAGACTTTTGTCTTCTGTACTGAAGAGCCATCCGTTCTTGAGCGTATTGTTCATCCTCTCGGCCAGGGCGTTGTGCAATGGGTCTCCGGTTTGTGTCATACTTATTTGTATTCCAAGAGATTTGAGTTTGTCGACGTACTCATTGCAGCAGTATTGCACGCCGCGGTCGGAGTGGTGTATGAGTTGCGAGAGTTCGACATTATACTTTCTGTAGAAATCGATGGCCATAGAGAGGGCTTTCATCGGACCTTGTCTCTCAAGGGTCGGATGCAGGCACCAGCCCACGATCAGACGTGAAGCGGCATCGGTTACCAAGGAGAGATAGGCCCAACCTGAAGAGGTTGCCACGTAGGTGATATCCGTAACGCACAGCTCGCCGAAGCGGGTGGGATGTAGCTTGGGCCTTGTGTTGAGAAGGTCTTCATAGATGTGGTAGTGGTGATTGGAGTTGGTCGTCCTTGGGCGCTTGCGACGGCGAAGGCACAGACCGTTAGAGCGGAAGAGCTCATAGCATTGGTCGCGCCCGATGGTAAACTTATCTGCATATTTGCGACGGCATAGCTCGTAAAGGATGCGTATGCCGGCCTTGGGTAAAGAGGTGCGGAGCTCCTGCGCATAGAATACGATGCTGCTGCGAAGGACGTCCAACTCCAAAGAACGATCCACATGGCGATAATATCCTTGTCTGCTTATGCCAAGATAACCGCAGAGTAAACTGACAGGATGACTTACTAGTTCCTGTCTTTCTTCTCCCTGCGACAAGGTCTTGATTACTTGGCAGCGGAGTTTTTTCGTATGCGGATGTTGTATTTCTTCTCGGCAAGGTCGATCATCGTCTTGTTGGCCAAACCATAAAGTTTTTCAACGGCCAATTCTTTTTCAAGACGTTTGATCTCTTTTTCATGAGCCTTGCGCTCGCGTAATAGCTGCGCTTGGAGCTCTTCGAGCTGAACGGGGATATCTTCTTTTTTCATAAGATATGCTACTGACGAGACGTCGGGTGAGCCATATTCGGTATAAATACGATGGAAAGTGCTTAAAGGGATACCATGACGAGAAGAGAACTCATGCAAGGTTAAGCCACTTGTTACATACTGATGTAATAACAGTATTTTCTCTGATTCATTGTACTGAGACATAAATTTTTACTCCTTTTTTGATTTAGAAAGTGTCAACTTATTCAGTACACTACACATTGCGCCGCCTTGCCTTTGTTGGCGTGTGGAGGCCTATTGGATTAGGCCGCGGCCTGCATCTTTTCCCGATAGATACCGTGTAAAGTGGCAAGCATTAGCACTTTCTCTCAAGTCTGCGCTTTGTATCTTTTTCGGTCGGTTTCTTCGCCTCCTTATCGAAGCTAAAACCGTAAGGAAAGAAGTAGAAAAGCAAAAAGACTCACCGCAATAGTCGGCAAGTCCTTTGCATAATTTTTCGTTGAGGGCCTTTTTGTGCTCAATAAACCTCGATATATTCCGCCTTTTCCGGCAGTTTTTCAGCTTTAAGTTGCTGTGCCGGTGTCGTTGATTCGCCTGATTTTCCATTATATCTCTGCATAAATTCGCTGAAGTGCTCGTGGCTCATTCTTAGCAAGTAGAAATATTCCTTGGGCTTCATTGTCTCATAGTTTTTCTTTGGGACGGCAATAGGTTGAGCCGTTATATTTTGAATGCCGGCACAGTCAAAATCATACCAGCCCGTATGGTCCGTTGCTTTGAGTATAAGTCCGGGTAAACCGCCCAGTTTCCACGGCCCGTTAGGTATAGGAATGTCTAAGGTAAACCAAGCTCTCCACGTCCTTCCGCGAAAGTTTGTCTCCGCCAGTTGGCAGGGATAGCCGGCGATGACCGAATCTTTCCCCAACATCTTCCATTTCATTTTGCTTATCGGCTCTTCATATTTGAAGTTGCATATATCTGTATAGAGATAAGTTAGTCTTCCCTCGGCCGGCAGTCCTTTGTACACATAATACCATTGCCCATAAATGTAAGGTTGAACTAGTTTGTGGAGCTGCGCTGTTGATACACTTCCGCGACGGTTGAGGCTATCCTCTATAGCTTTTAGGCGATGATGAAAATAGCTATAAAAGACAGAGCGTTCGTCTTGAATGTCAAGATACTGTACGTCTTTTGATTCATGAATAGCAATAGGGTCGGTATACTTCGTATTATAAACGATGCGCAAAGTCTTGACTGTAGATTCCTGCGCCCAAAGATTCTGTACGAACAATGCGGTGAGGATGAAATAAAGGAGGCGTTTGGCTTTCATAGCGATGTCTTTATTGCGTTTTTTGTTAATGACTTGGTTTCGTAAAACTAAAGAAGTGCTTCTTCTCTTTCCCAAATGAGGGCGGAAAGCCTTAGCATGAAACTTCATGTTGGCGATTAGGGTGAACTAAGCTTTGTTTACCTATTCCTTTTTGCTGAGATGTTGTACTAAATGAATATGTTTGGGTTCAATAAGTTTCAATATATGCCTCTTTGTTAAAAGGCTTGCCTATTTTGATTGGCTTTTCTTGCGTCTCCGCACTGATGGGAATAAGTCCAATTCTGCGCATAAACGCCTTGGGATCTTCATTCAGAAGCCTTTGTAAGTAAAAGTAGTCTTTGGGCTTTATTGTTTCATAATCTTTCTTGGGTATAGCGATCGGTTGAGCCGTTATGTTTTGGATGCCGGCGCATTCAAAAGAATAGAATCCCTTACTATCCGTTGCTTTGAGTATGAGTCCGGGCAAACCGCCAAGTTTCCACGGCCCGTTGGGTATGGGAATGTCTAAAGTAAACCAAGCTTTCCAAGTCTTTCCGTGAAAGTTTGTTGTCGCGAGTTGGCAGGGATAGCCGGCGATGATGGAATCTTTCCCCAACATCTTCCATTTCATATCATTCTGCTCTTCTTCGTACCTGAAATTAGCCAAATTCGTGTCGATAAATGTCAGTTTTTCTTCAGTTGGAAAGCCTTTATATATGTAATACCATTGTCCTTCTCGATAAGGAGAGGTTAGTTTCCTATCCTGTTCTAAAGTATAGGCGCGATGCTGATTGAGACTATCTATTATAGCCATAGTGCGGTGATGGAAATGGCTGTAAAAGATGGAGTGATCATCTTGTATTTCCAAATACATAGCGTCTTTATTTTGTTTGTTTTGTATGGGAATGGAATAGATGCTATTATAAACGATGCGCAAAGTCTTGACTGTAGATTCCTGCGCCCAAAGATTCTGTGCGAACAATGCGGTGAGGATGAAATAAAGGAGGCGTTTGGCTTCCATAGCGATGAATTGTGGAATTTTTTGATTGACATTTCCTTATTTGCAAACTTAAGAAAACAATTCCGGGTTGCAAAATAAAGTAAGGCAAAACGACTAATTCCCTCTTTTTTCTGAAAAAACGCTTTGTCAGTACTGATTCTCTGCTTAAGTTTGTGATGCCTAAAATTGCGTACAGCTATGAATCAACCAAACACGCCCTTCAATTGGCAACGGAAGTCAGCCTTTCGTCTCCTTTTTGTGCTTTTGCTGACAACCCTTGCTTCGACACTTTCCGCACAGACGTTGCACGGCATAGTGACAGATGGCAGTAATCATCGACTGAAAGGCGTTTCCGTCTCACTTTTAGACTCCTCCCGACTGATTCTCTCCTTTGCGATGAGCACGGCGGATGGGCGCTTTTCGCTGGAAGTGCCTGAGGGGAAGCGTGGAGCGCTGCTTCGCTTCAGCAGAATGGGTTATGCCGCCGATACATTAGATTTACAGGCGTTCAAAAACGGACAAACCGTAGTTTTAGGTGCACGCGAGCAAGCTTTGCGGGAAGTACAAGTCAGGGCGCAGGCCATTCGGCAGCGCGGCGATACGATCGATTATCTCGTCAGTCGATTCAAAAACGCCCAAGATCGCTCTATCGCCGACGTACTCAAGAAAATGCCCGGCTTGAAAGTGAGCGAGGATGGCGGCATCTCCTATCAAGGCAAGCCGATCAATAAGTTTTACGTCGAAGGTATGGATATGATGGGCGGCAAATACGCTATGGTCAGCGAGAACCTATCGGCCGACAAGGTGAGTAAGGTGCAAGTGATGGAGAATCATCAGCCCATCAAGGCGCTCAAAGATGTCTCTTTCAGTGAGAATGCTGCGCTCAACATCATCTTGAAGCCCGATGCCAAAGACGTATGGCAAGGCGCTTTAGACGGCGCTATCGGCTGCCAACTACAAGGCGATAAAGACCTTTTGGGCGATGTGCGGGCCATAGCGATGCTCTTCTCGCGGCGCAAGCAAAGCCTTTCGATGTATAAATTCAACAATACGGGCAAGGACATCCGCCAAGAGATCTCCCAAAAGTCGATTTTCGATGCCGCCGCGCCTACGGCGAGCGGATTTGTCTCTAATCTTTCGGCCGGCAGCGACGTTTTAAGCAATGAGCGCACCGCTTTTAACCGCACGCATATCTTTGGCAACAGTTGGTTGTTCAAACTTAGTAAAGATGCCGAACTGCGCACGCAGTTGACCGGCCTTTGGGATAAAAGCGCGGTCCGGCAACAATATCGCACAATCTATACCGACGTTGTCGGCGATTCCGTTATCGACGAAGTAAGCAGCGCCAACAGTTACCGAGCAGCGTATAGCGGCGAACTACTTTATATTATCAATTCCGACAAACTCTATTTGCGCAACACAGCGGCGGGCTACATCGACTTCAACCATAGCTTTGGCCAAGCGCAGCTCAACGGGCGCAGCGTCGTGCAGGCTGTCAGTCCGCACCGTAGCTATTTTAGCGATTACATCGACTTTGTTCGCAGATTCAGCGGCGGCAAATCATTCGGCATGAAGGCCTATTTTTCTTACAACTATCTGCCTTCTTCTCTCTTGCTCGCCGATAATTCTTGGCAGGTCCTCAATCAACACGCGCTCTATTGGGGCTTGTCCACCGACTTCCGCCATCGGCTCTTCGGCTTCAATATTACGTACGATGCAGGGCTGAATGGCGTGCGTCAACAGCTGCGTCTGCACAACTTTATGGCCCATCAGCGCTACATCGCAGCTGACAATAAGGCCTACCTTATCCCGCGTTTCGCCTACAAGACCGAGCGTTTTGAAGTTGCGCTCGATGCTGACGTCAACCTCTACCTGCGCCGACTCGACGACGAGCGGAAAGTCGACCTGACCGTCAATCCCACTTTTTTATTGGCCTATAAACCGACGGCCCGCTGGAGCTTTCGCTGCTATGCCGGACTGTATAAGGGCTTGCTCGAAGGCACGAGTGCCCTCGAAGCCCCGATTTTTACGAGCTACACGAGCCTGCGCTGCGGCAACGGGAAGCCCGATTTTGTGCGTTCGGCCAATCTTTCGGCCACGATAGCTTATAAAAATGTGCTCAAGGGTTATTTTGCCAATCTTAATATGCATACGAGTCGCACGGGTCACGTGTTGCTCTATCGCAATGCCTTACATCCCACTTACTTTTACTATCAAACCGTGCCGACCGATCTGCATACGCACAGTTCCAATTATAGTTTGGAGGGCGAAGTCAGCAAAAGTTTTGATTGGAAACACTTGCTGCTTTCCCTATCCGGCCAACAGAGTTGGAACAATAGTAACATGCTGCTCCAAACCTCCATCATTCCCCTCCGTATGCTCAATGGCGGCGCCAGAGCCTCCGTCTCTATACGCCCCGTGGCTTGGCTTTCATTGTTTGGCAAGACGGAATTTTCTTACAGCAAGCAGCAACGCCGCGATGCGCTCCGTGCGGCTTCGCCCACCTACTTATATTATCGTCATGCCCTGCGAGCCGGCGTCGTTTTCGGTGCGTGGCAGTTGAATTGGAACAATGAATTGTTTCACGACAACGATGATGCCTCCTCGGCCCACTTTTTTGCCGACGTGGATCTCCGGTATGTCAAGAAGCAATTCGAAGTAGGCTTTTACCTGCACAATATTTTCGGCCATTCCACCTTTGAACGCCGCTACATTACTTCGACCCAGCGCTCCTATACGCTCACGACGCTCCGCCCGCGCGAGTTCCTCGTTCGTGCAGCCTTTAGTTTCTGATGCGTACGGCTGATTTTTGTTTCCTTTTGTCCGTATAAGCCGGCAAAGATTCAAGCCTTTTGTCCACCTAAAGTGGAATATTTTCTACCCTCTACCACAAATAGCTTTATCGGCGTAGTCCTTTGCTCGCTCGAGATAGAACTTTGCGTTTTTTTCATCACAAACACCCCCTAAGGGTTCGTCTTTCAAAGCACTTAAGGCTTGGATTAAAAGGCAAAAATCACGAAAACGTGCGCACGAGCACAACCAATGGACGGGTGAAAATCCAAGTGGGGAGTTTGCGCTCGTGAGGTGAAACCTTTTTTCTCGTGAGGTGAAGCCTTTTTTGTCGTGAGCGCAAGCCTTTTTTATCGTGAGAACAAACTCGGCAAACCAACTTTTGAAGCTTCGTTTTCCTCCTCTGCATGCTCTCATTGCCTGACTTTCGCCTTAGGTAAATAGATCTTTTGTCGATAAACGTTTGTGCTTTCATGATATTTTTCTAATTTTGAGCGAGCATACAAGCTCCTGACTATTCGCATCTCTTGTTTCGCAGCTTCTTGCTTGCAAGAAAGCGGTAAACGACATTAACTTATGCAAACTCTAACCCTCACTTGCCGAATTAAAATCGTTTGTTGTCTGCTGCTTTTTGCCCTGTCTGCAATGGGGCAAAAGCAAAAGGCCATGCGTATTACCTACAAAGTTGTCTATACTTATAGCTCCGATTTAGCTCCTCGGCACGATGTAAGTTATTTAGACGTACAAGATGATGGCGTCTCTTGCTTTTACAGTCATTATTTTGTAAAAAGTCAGGAGATTCAAGACAGCATCAATCGTAGAGGGAGCGTTTCTGATGATATGGTGAGTAAGGCCATTGCGCCTTACGATGGTGGGCAACCCAACTTTGTATATAAGCATATCCCCGCAGAAGGGAAGTTGACGTTTACCACTTATCACGTGGATTGGTTCAAATATAGTGAGCCCATTCCCGCATTGCAGTGGAAAATAGAAGGAAAAGATTCGGTCATTGCCGGTTATCATTGTCAAGCGGCTACGACCTCCTTGCGCGGACGTCGGTGGCGGGCGTGGTTTACTTTGGACATCCCTGTATCTGACGGACCTTGGAAGTTGTGCGGCTTGCCCGGCTTGATTCTGCGCGCGACGGATGAGCAAGGATATTTTGATTTTGACTGCACGGGTGTTGCTTCGATTGAATTTCCTCCTATTGAATTAGCTAAAAACAACTATGTAAGTTGTACGCCCGAGGAGGCTTTCAAAATGGAGCAGGAACGTCGAGAAAATCCTTTAGCTTTTTTAAATCGCCAATTTGGAGGTCAGCAGCAATTTCCTGATGAATTGGTACGCAAAGCAGATCGCAGCAACAATGAGGAGGCAAAGAAAAAATTTACCTACATAGAAAGGTATGATTTGAAAGAGACGCATTGAATGGTATCGCGTAGTTAATCAACAAATAGGGAGGCAAGCTGAGCTTGCCTCTTGTCATAATCAGCCGTTTTTTGTACATTCGCCCAAGAATTTAAGCAGACAAGGTATGAAAATAGGAGATAAAGTACGCTTCCTCAATGAGGTGGGAGGCGGTATCGTCGTGGGATTTGAAGGAAACAAGACGGTCATCGTGCGGGATGAGAGTGGCTTCGATATTCCCTTTCCCATCCATGAGGTAATAGCAGTAGAGACGAACGATTATAACATTGCGAAAGTAAATACGCGGAAGTCGGTCGAGCCAACGCAGGTTGTGGCGGCGCCGCCGACGGAGGTGGAACCGGCCGATCGGCCCGTCACGTTCAAAGCAAAGCCCCAAGAGCGCCGCGGAGCTGAGTTGCTGAACCTCTATTTGGCATTTCTGCCTGCGGAGGTGGGCAGTGAGACGTCGGAATTTGAGGCTTATTGGGTGAATGATAGCAACTATTATGTGCGTTACCTGCTGCTCAAGCAGGAGGGTAAGGCGTTTAGCGTGCGCCACGAAGGACTGATCGAACCGAATACGAAGTGCTTCATCGAAACTTTTGACCGCAGCGAATTGGAACAATGGGAACAGCCGACGATACAGGCGCTGGCTTATAAAACGGAGCGAACTTTTTTGCTGAAAAGTCCGCTTAGCGTGACACTCAGATTGGAGGGTGCAAAATTTTATAAGCAGCATACGTTTAAAGATAACGACTTCTTCGACGAACCGGCACTACTCTTTGACGTAGTGCGCGATGATAAACCCGTGCGTACGGTCTTCGTAGATGCAGAACAGCTGAAAGAGGCTATTTTGGACCGTCCGCAGCGCCCGCAGAAAGCACCGGCGCGCAAGGAAAAGGCAGCTCGCAACGCGGTGATTGAAATTGATCTGCACGCGGCCGAAGTGTTGGAAACGACGGCGGGCATGCAGCCAAAGGATATCTTAGATTATCAACTGGATATCTTTCGTAAGGCGATGGAAGAACATAAGCAGGAGCGCGGCCGCAAGCTGGTCTTTATCCACGGCAAGGGCAACGGCGTCTTGCGCAATGCGATCGTGGCGGCCTTAAAGCGCGACTATAAAACTTGTACGTTCCAGGATGCTTCGTTTCAAGAGTACGGCTATGGTGCTACGCTCGTGAAGTGCTAAGCGCGGCAACTGATCTTGCCCCATAAAGCAGGCGGCGTCGGGAAGCAGACTTCCTTGGCGCCGCCTTTTGTAAAAAGCAGCGCCGCGCAGGCCTTTGATCGGTTGCGCGGCGTTGTTTATATTATGTATTTGCGTTGAACTTAAGCGATACCCGGTCTTTCGAGGTAAGCTAAGACATCGCCTTTGGCCACGTGGCCTCCTTGTTTCGCGGCAATCTCTACGAGTTTTCCGCCCAAGGCAGCCGGAATTTCCAAGATGCGCCCGTGGTTGTTCTCAATGTAGCAGAAGAAGTCGCCCTCTTGATATTCTTTGCCCAAGAAGGGTTCTATACTCTTCACTGCCTCACCATCGCCGTTGATTTCCCAAAGGACGATGCCGCTTTCGGGTGCTACAACGGCGTCAGCTTTGGCGTGCTTGGCAGCAGCAGCTTCTTCGGGCGTCATACCCTTGGCCATCGCTTTATCTTTAGCGGCTTGCAGGTCGGCCAAGAAGCGCTTCTTCGCCTCGCCACTCTTGTAGTCGCGGTATTGACGCTCGTGCATCGCAAATTCATAGAGTTCTTCGTCGTCCGGCCCGAGTTCCCAACCGTTTTCTTCCATTTCCTTGCGGAAATCTGCGAGGCAGTTGGGGTAGAGTTCGTGCGGGTTGCCCGTATAGAACTCCTTGCCTTGTTCTTCTGCGAGTTTGACAATCTCCGGCGCTACCGGGCCGGGCAGTTTGCCGCTCTTGCCGAGGATCATACCCCACATATTCTCGTCCATCATAGAGAAACGCGGCTTGTCCATCGACTCTGTGAGCAGATTCATCAAAGCGATGTTCTTCACATATTGACTGAAAGGCGTCACCAAAGGAGGATAGCCGACGCGCGGCCAAACATAGCTGACTTCGTCGAAGAGCTTGATCAACATTTCGTCGTCAGTGAGCGCTGCTTCTCCTTTCTTCTCCCTATTGGCATTGATGGCGCTCATTGCACCTTTGAGATCGGCCATCATTGACCCCATCATGCCGCCCGGAAGTCCGCACCCGAGCAAGAGAGACGTCATAAAGTGGTTCTGCGGATTGATGAAGTAGCCCAAGAAATCGTCGATGAACTCCTGCGTCAAGGCGCGCGCCTCCATATAGGCATTCATATTGATTTCCGGAACATCGAAGCCGTAGTGTTTCAACATACTCTGAACGGAAATAATGTCCGCGTGGCCTTTACCCCAAGAGAGCGGCTCCATCGCTACGTCAATGATGTCTGCTCCGTTTTTGCAAACTTCGAGAATGCTGGCCATTACGAGTCCGGGGCCGTTGTGTCCGTGATACTCTACAATGATTTCCGGATGATTTTTCTTGATCATCCCGCAGAGTTTTCCGAGCAAGGCGGGCTGTCCTATGCCGGCCATATCTTTCAAACAGATTTCCGGCGCGCCCGCTGCGATGAGTTCGTCTGCAATGGCGCTATAGTATTCCGCCGTATGAATTGGTGAGTTGGTGATACACAGCGTTGCTTGCGGCGTCATGCCGGCTTCTAAGGCCCATTTAATAGATGGGATAATGTTGCGCACGTCGTTGAGGCCGCAGAATATACGCGTGATATCTACACCTTGAGCGTGCTTAACCTTATATTGAAGTTGCCGTAAATCGTCTGCACACGGGAACATTCGCAGCGCGTTCAGACCGCGGTCAAGCATATGCGTCTTGATGCCTACCTCGTTGAAAGGTTTCGTAAAAGCACGAACTGCATCGTTAGGATTCTCACCATATAGGAGGTTAACCTGTTCGAATGCGCCGCCATTGGTTTCTACGCGTGCAAAGCATCCCATCTTGATGATCACGGGTGCGATGCGCTCGAGCTGATCTTTGCGTGGCTGAAATTTCCCGTAGGACTGATACATGTCGCGATAGACGAGACTGAATTGGATTTTACGGTTTGCCATATTTGTCTTGATTTAATTCGTATTTTGCTTTGAGACCTGCAAAGGTAGCGTATGAAGAAAGAAATGCAAAGCAAAAATCTATTTTTCACTTCACATTTCTTTCTTTTTTGTGCAAACTGCCAACGCTGTAAGGCAAACTAACCTTCTCAGCCTTATTGGGCGCTTTTATTTTTTGATAATCTTCTTGCCGTTAATGATGTATAGGCCGTCGGGGAGCTTTGAGAGCGGACCTTGCTGCAAGTTGCCGTTCAGATCATAAATGCGTTGTTTGCCAGCCGTTGATGCTGCGTCGTTCTCGATTTGATGGATGCCAACGGGATCAAACTCTTCGATGTTGGGGGAAAAGTCGGCCCATTGTTCGGCTGCTTCATATTTGTCTTTGCTGCCGGCAGGCACGCGCAGCGTGCAAGTGACGGCGCCAGAGCCTCTGAAAAAGGCCATCAATCCCAGAGTAATCGAAGCCGGGTCCGCAACTTGGGTCGTAAATGAGCTTATATTTCTGCAAAAACCAAAAGCAAACGTGTCGATCTTGTTTAAATTGGCCGGCAGCGTGACCGAAGTCAGATAAATATTTCCAAAGAATGCGTAACCGGCAATCTGTTGTAAACTCGTCGGGACTATAAACGTCGGCGTCTTTTTGCCGCCTGGATATTGCAGGAGCGTAGTTTGGTTCTTATCATATAAGACTCCATCTATAGAGATATAAGCCTGATTGCTTTTTGCTACGTTAATGGCCGAAAGTTGCAGGCAATCGTGAAAGGCTGACTCGCCTATCATTTCTACGCCGGCGGGAACGTTGAACACCGATACATTACTACATCTGGCGAAAGCAAAAGTGCCGATGTGTTTGACTTGTTGGGGAAGAATGATCTCTGTTAGTTTTTCGCAACCTCCAAAGGCGTAATCGCCAATCCGAGATACATTTTCGGGAATATTAAATGTAGTGATTTCTCTGCCTACAGGATATTGTATCAAGTGCTTTTTTTCTTTATCGTATAAGATGCCATCTTGGTCCACGTAGTTGCTATTTCCGCTTTTAACTGTGATGTGCGTAAGCTTCTTGCAATCGTTGAAGATACCGGCTCCTATAATGAGCGTGCTTGCGGGTATTGTTGCTGTCGGCAACTGCTCACAACCGCTGAAGGCTGCTGCATCTATTGTTTCCAATCCTTCAGAAAGGCGGAGACTTTGTAGGCCAATGCAGCCGGCAAAAGCGTTATCGCCAATTGTTTTTACGCTTTCGGGAATATCGAGTGAAGGTATGGCTATACAGCTGTTGAATGACCATCGACCGATGTTGATCAGCGTAGCGGGAAGTTTCAGTTGCTCTAATTTATAGCACCCTACAAAAGCAAAGCCTTCAATGTTTTCCAATCCTTCTGAGAGGTTTAGTGATATCAGGTTCGTACAATCTTCGAACGCCCCATCGTCAATTGTTTTCACGCTGCCGGGAATGGTGGCCGATTCCAAAGATACGCAAGCCAAAAATGCACTCTCACCTATGCGTGTCGCAGTATTAGGAATCTTAATTTCGGTTATTGCAACACAATTGCCAAAAGCGTTATTGCCAATGTTGGTAATGCCTTCTCCCAGTGTGATCTTTTCTATGTTTTCTTTGTATTCCTCCCAAGGAGATTTGCCAAACTCGTAATCGGGCATATCTCCTGTGCCGGAAATGGACAGCTCTTGAAGGTTTTCGTCATAAGTCCACGACAGCGGTCCTGTCGTACCACTCGTTTGCGCCGAAATCTCGACGATGCTCATTGCCAATACGGCAAAAAAAGTAAGCATTGCTTTCATAATGATGGTTGTTGTTGCGCACTGTCCTCGAGCTTTCTTTTGCATTTCTTAGTCCTGAAGATGGAAAGTCGGAGACAGGCAGGTTAATAAAAGGAATGTTTTTAGGTTCGTACTAAATTTTCGACCGTAAATATAGGTATTACTGCTATAAATACAAAGCAGATTTCGTTCTATTTGCACTATTTTGTGCTTTCACTTTGGTTTTAGTGGAAAAATCCTGACAAATATTCGCTGTGTGCCTCAATATTAGTCTCTTCTCTCTGCATCGCGAGCGCGCAGGGTAAGGCGAAGAGATGATTATAATAAGGCAATCGTAGATCAAGAAGCGATAACTGAAAATGGAGGTAAGGATGAGTGTGCGGATGATGGATTGCGCCTCCTCTTGCGCTTGATTTTAATGGAGAAAGTGGCAAAATCGAGTCTGCATGGGGTGAATAATGCTTGCACTCGTGGGCTATGTTGTTTTGTTTGCTCCCACCAAACGATAGTTTGCCGGGGAGAAACGATGGTTTGCCGGCGCCAAACTATCGTTTGGTGGGAGCAAACGAAAAAATAGTTTGTCGGTAGATGTCGACCATCAGTGAAGCGAGTGGAAAAGACAGCAGAAAATAGTTGTGACCATTGAAAGGTCGGCCCGGATTCGGACGCTTACATACGCCTCTTGCCAATTGGCGGAAGCGATGGGGAGTGTTGGGGCTATCGGCGTCGGACTTGTGCCATAAAAAGTGGAGAATAAGCAAACAAACAAGGGGAAATACAGCTGCCTCATCAAAGAGACATGCGTGTATTTCCCCTTGTTTGTTATTAGAAAAAAGTGGTCGTTAATCGTCGATGAAGCGGCGCGTCAAGTCGGTGAAGGATTCGATGCGGCGATCGCGTAGGAAGGGCCACCAGCGCCGCACGCATTCACTGCGATGCAAATCCACTGTGACGACGACGACTTCTTCGTCTTGCGTAGAGGCTTGCGCGAGCAGTTCGCCTTGAGGTCCGGCTACGAAACTTGAGCCCCAAAAGGTGATACCTTTCGTCTGGCCGGAAGGATCTGCTTCGTGGCCGACGCGGTTTACGGTGATCACGGGCAGACCGTTGGCCACGGCGTGGCCGCGCTGCACGGTCGTCCACGCTTCTCTTTGACGCGTCTGCTCGCCCGGCGTGTCGGAACTTTCGTAGCCTATCGCCGTCGGATAAATCAGGAGGTCGGCTCCCTGCAAAGCCATTAGTCGGGCGCCTTCGGGATACCATTGATCCCAGCAAACTTGCACGCCTAATTTGCCAACGCTCGTTGTTATCGGGTGAAAGCCCATATCGCCCGGCGTGAAGTAGAACTTCTCATAATAAGCCGGATCGTCGGGAATGTGCATCTTGCGATACTTGCCCGCAATCGTGCCATCCTTTTCCAAGACGACGGCCGTATTATGATACAAACCCGGTGCGCGGCGCTCAAAGAGAGAGATGACCAGCACGATGCCGTGTTGCCGCGCCAGCTCACCAAAGAACTCTGTCGACGGGCCGGGTATGGGCTCTGCCAAATCAAAGTTGTCGACATTTTCTACTTGACAGAAGTAGGGCGTATTGTGCAGTTCTTGCAGCACCACGAGTTGGGCGCCCTCTTTTGCCGCAGCGCCGATGTGTTCAGCCAGTCGTTGGCGGTTGTCATATCCGTTGGCCGAGCAGGCTTGTTGGATTAAGCCTACTTTTAGTTCGTTCTTGTTCATAAGTGTAGGATTCCTTTTGGAAATTGCATAGTGGCGCAGTGGAGAGAGCCGTGCTGCCTGATTAGCGGACGGCAATCAATGCCCACCAAGTCATATTTTGGGAAGGCTTGGTGCAAGGCTTTTTGCGCCAAATCGTCCTTAGCCGGTTGCCCATAAGTGGGAAAGAGCACGGCTTTGTTTAATACGAGATAATTAGCATACGTTGCGGGCAGGCGTTCCCCATCTGCTTCGCAAATATCCGGAAGCGGGAGGGGAATAAGTTCGAAGGGTTCGCCGTCGGCATTCTTGAAAGTTTTCAATTCTGCTTCCATCGCGCACAGATCTGCATATTGCGGGTCGCTTTCGTCGGTGCACTGCACGTAGACCAGCTTATTGCCGGGGCAGAGTCGGGCCAAGGTGTCGATATGGCTGTCAGTGTCGTCGCCGATGAGCGCTCCGTGCGATAGCCAGAGCACGTTGGGGGCGCCAAAATAGTCTTGTAGCCTCAGCGTAATCTGCGCTTGATCGAGGCCCGGATTGCGATTTGGATTCAGTAAGCAGGCTTTCGTGGTAAGAATCGTGCCGCAGCCGTCGCTTTCTATGCTTCCGCCCTCTAAAATGAAGTCGAGACAATCAATATAAGAGCCTTCGAGGCGACCGCTTGCGTAGACGCCGCGGTTGATGGCATTGTCGGCCGCAGCTTCAAACTTCCCGCCCCAGCCGTTGAAGCCAAAGTCGAGTAGTTCCGGCTTGCCCGTATCTAAAACCGAGAGAAAAGCGTGGTCGCGCGCCCACGTATCGTTCGTGGGACAATCTATATATATAATATTGTCTGTCGCCCGCTTCGGCAATTGCTCTTCCAGATGTCGGCGCACAGATTCCGTGTCGGGCGCAACAATCAGGAGCAGCTCACGCGTGGCAATTTCGTAGGCCAAACGTTGATAAAGCGCCGTGATTTCGGGCAGCATATAGGCCCAATCGGTATCGGCGTGGGGCCAAGTGAGCTGCACGCCACTCTGCGGAAACCATTCCGGCGCCAACATCCGCTTGTAGCGCCCGATAGGATGCTCCATTTTCTTCCCGCGCAGGAAGTTTTCCAATTCTAAATCAGCGCGTGGCGGTGTCGGGGGTAACGTAAAAAGAGCCATATTCGTAGGACGGCTTAAAAATTAAAATGGAATCTGCGGCAGCCGCTTCAGATAAGCGATGAAAGCGTCTGTCGTCGTTGGCAGTTTGGCGTTGATGAGTTGCTCTTTGGGGAAATACTTCGTCGGGTAGCCATCTCCGCCCGTCGTCATAAACTCATCGGCTATCAATATAACCTTGGTGTTGTCTTTAATCTTCACTTTCTTGCCTTTCGGACTGATATACGTGATCGCTGTCACTTCGCCCTCGTCATTGCGCTTAATGGAGAGGTACGCCGACTGCATCCAGCCGTAGCGTTTGTTGTGGAAACCGAAGTTGACCAAGTCTTTCAGTTGTTTTCCTGAGATGGCATAAGCTTTCAGTGCGTTGGCAAAGGGCAGCGCTTCGCCCACCTCCAGCACACTTACGTTGCCCTTGGAAAAACCTGCGCGTATGCTGCCGAAATGACTGCATCCGACGATGACATCTTTGTCCTTCCGCCCCGCAGCATTGCGATAGGCTTCCGCAAACGAAGCGCAGACGAGCGTACCAACTTCACTCAGGCGGTAAGATTCCGTTCTGTCGTGCGGCATGTCGCGTGTGGCCCGTGTGAGTTTGGTGCCGATGGGCACGCCGGCGGGTGTTTTCGTCGTCTGGAGCAGCGAGTCAATCTGCATTTGCAGACGTAGCGGCCCGGCAGAGAGTTGGTCGCGAGATTTCAACGGGACGCGGCAGATTTCCGGCTCGACATCCAAGACGCGCATCGCAGCGGTGTCGACCGTAAACTTCATAATGCTGATGTAATTGCCGTGCCACCAACCTTGCACAACGGGATATTGCGCTTTGTTGATGCGTCCGCAAACCGGCTCGTGGCTGTGTCCGGAAAGGATGCCTTGATATAGTTTGTCATCGATGCGCGCTAAGTTTTCCTCATCTTTATCTGTCCAAACGGGTTTGCCGCCTTTCATAATTGTTCCGATGTGTACGAGCAGCATTCTCAAGTCAGCCTCCTGCACCGCCTTGAAGCCGGGCGTTTGCGCCAAACTATCGAGAACGTGTGTATAGTTGCCGGAGAAATGTAGCCCTACTACGTTGTTCGCCCGTATTTGTTCGGGCGCAGAAGACGCTAACAAGCCGACGAAAGCCGCTTTCAAAGTTTTCGTGGGCGAGAGCTTGATTTCCGTTGTAGCGAAAGGCTTCACATAAGGCGGAATGTGCCCGTTGCTGTCATAGACATTGCTACAAACATAGGTGATGTCCCAACCCCGCGGCAAGAGCGGGTCCGCGCTCCACTTTTCAGCAAGCGAGGCTTGCCCGTCATCAAACTCGTGATTACCTAAGGCCGATATGCGAATACCTAAATCGTTGAAAAAAACCGGCAACAATTGGCCTTGCGTGGCACGATAAAAATAACTCCCGCCGAAATTGTCGCCTGCAGCCACCGTAATGTTGTAAGGATAGACCGCTTTGAGTGAATCTAAAGTTTGCCAAATGCTTGGCGCACCGGGAATCCCTTGACTTACGTTTTGCACAAAGGCTCCGTGAAAGTCGTTAATCGAAAAAACAGCTACCTTGATCGTACCTTTTTGTGCAAAAGTTGCGAGCGCAAGGCAGAGAGAACAGAGAAATAGTTTGAAACGCATATACATTAGTTTATGAACGGCTGATTTGTAAGCCCTTTTCAGAAATAGATAATTCTACGAAACGCGAATTTTCCGTGAGCGGGTTCGCAGTTAGCGTGCGCCTGATGCGCATTGCCGCCTCCGGATCTTTCGCTACCATATACATAAAGCCGCCACCGCCGGCGCCGGGGAGCTTATAGCCTAAGCAGAGGTCGTCGATTTGATCGGCCAAGGCCGAGATGGCGGCGGGCGAAGTGCCTTTGTCGAGTGCTTTGTTTTGTTCCCACGTCGTTCGCACCAATCGGCCGTAGCGTTCGAAGTCGCCGAGCTGAATGCTCTCAAACAATGCTGTCGCGTGGGCTTTCATTTCGTCGAGCAAGGCTAAATGCTGGTTGGCATTGAGAAACATTCCGCGCACGATCTCCGCTAAAATATGCTTTGCGGTGCGTGTAATGCCCGTATAATATAGTAAATGGCAAGCGCTATATTCCGGTGCAGTAAAGAGATCCGTGGGTAGATAGCGCGCCACGGCGTTTTGGTTGAAGCCCGCTTCTGTTTGCAAGAGTTTGACGCCGCGCAATACGCCGCCATATTGGTCTTGCCAGCCGCCGCCGGTCGTTAATAATTGCTCAAGAATAAGTGTACGGTTGCAGATCTCGTTTTTATCCCAGCCCAAGCCGCAGCAATTGCTGAGTGCGCCCAAGACCGTGGCCGCCAAAATCGAACTCGTACCCAAGCCGGACCCGGCCGGAATGGCTGCAAGCAAGGTTAGTTCCAAACCGCAACCGAATGCTTCCAATTGATGACGTAAGGTCGGATACGTCTCACTGCAAAATTCAGGCAGAAAGCCACACAAGGCCAGTGCCGCTTTCGGTATGGAGAACGGATCGCCTACTGCATCGTAAGTGCGCAGCGCCTCAAACGTCTCAATCGTCACCGACGCGCCCAAATCTATGGAACGGCAGCGAATCAGCGGCTCCGGGCAAGGCCTGACGTAGACTTGCAGCGGCTGTTGTCCGTTCATTTCGATGGCCACATTCACTACATTACCGCCGTTCATCAAACTATAGGGCGGTGTGTCCGTCCAGCCACCGGCCAGGTCTATGCGCACGGCTGAGCGTGCCCATACGATTTGATCCGCGAAGGTCGTGCGGCGCGGCAAGCACGTTTGTTGGCGTACCTCCTCCGTCATTCCGTCACGCAAGCGTCCGAAGGCTTCCGCCGAATAGTGGTCGGCCGTGGCGCGATCAGTCGTGCGCAGCGCTTCAGAGCGAAACATCGCGTCCTGCATCAGTAATCCCGAAGGAGCATCTGCGGGTAGCGCATCCGGCAGCGGCAGTTGAGCCGCCGCATATTTGGCCGCCACGTCTTTTAAGTCCAATTGATAAAAGACACTCTTGCGCCAATTTGCCGCCAGTTGGGGCAGATTTTGCTGACGTAAGCTTTCCCGTTGCGTAAAGAGGCGTTTGAGGTTGGCTTTGATCATCAAATCGTCGGCCGAGAGGCGTGGCAGGCGCAGGAAAGCAGCGCGCTCGTCGCCTTGCCCTGTAACGATCCAATGGAAGAGGCGCTCCAGTTCGTCCAAGTCGCTACTTACGGGGAATAAGTCCGCCGTTTGCAAGTCGTCCGTCTGCTTGAAATCCGACAACGACAAGCCGCGTGCAGCCGCCCAGTCGGCAAACGGCCGACCGAGATAAGTTGTTTCGTGAGCAGCCAAGTTTCCACGAAAAGCATCATCGTAGCCATAGACGCGAAGCGCGTAATCTTTCTCTCCGATGGGCACGAAATCAATGCAGATGCCTTCCGGTAGCTTGACCTGCCATTGGTTTTGCGGAATCCCTGTAAGGATATGGTGTCGCGAGAGTTGCCAACCCGCGCAGAGGTAGGCATTTTCTATCCAAATATATTCGTTGTCCGGCGTGCAAGGGTTCGCCATCAAAGTGTTTTGTGTGAAGACGGAGGCCCGTTGTTTGACGCCGCGTTGCAATATTTGCCGTTGATCTTTGACGAGGGCTTGCAAGGCAATGCTTGAGGTCAGCATATCAGGCCCTGTGCCGTAATGGTAAAACTCTCCGCCCGGCAATGGGACGATGGCCACTTTAAGTGGTGGAAGATCGGCTTCCGGTTGCGACGGGTGAGCGCCCAAGGCGCGCCCGAAGTCGCTATATAGGTCGTAGTATTGCAAGTCTTCTGCCCGCGGCACTTCGTTTGAGGCCGAGGCCTGCTGACTGCGCCGATCCGACTTCTGCGCAAGATAGGCTACAGCTCGATCCGAGAGCAACCATACGCCGACATCGATGAGCGCCATGTGCGTTTGCATCAAAGCCGCTTGCTCTTCCGTAGAAGGCTTTTGCAGCATGAAGTCGAGTTCGTCCGGTCGGTTGCGATCAATCATAAATACGCCGTGGTGCGCGATTTGTTCCGGCGAGGCCCAGAGACCGTAGCAGATGACGTCGGCTTCGGGCAATTCTTGCAAAGGCTGTGTTGCACGGAGCAATACGTCGCCGCCGGCTATGAGTGTATGGATATGGCTTGGCGCCTTTTCCAGCATTTTTTCATAGAGTGGCACTTGCAGATCGAGGAGCGTCTGATCGATCCGTTGCCCTCTGGCCCAGCGAAACACGGGTATCGGCGTGAGCGATTTTCCACCGACCGCGTAAGCCGGTAGTCGTCTGCTTTGCCCACCGGCGTGGAGTAGCAGTCGCTTTTCGCGCCCCAACCAATCGGCAAAAGCCACGTCGGGCGCTTCAGCTGCGCGGCATTGCTGCAAAAGCCAAACCGTCCCGCCACCCGAGCCGAGCCTGTGGTTTTCAGGATCGGACGTGCAGAAATAAGCATCTTCGGGGAGATGCGTTAGGTCGTGAAATTGTTGAACCGGATTAGGCGGTAGCGAAAGCAACTTTTTCATACGCGGTTGTTTCTTTTGAAAGTGACCAGTCTGTTGTAGAGGTAGTTGAGGCCGGGATAGACGCACATTCCGATAAGGTAAGCTGCGCGCTCACTAAGGCAAAGGAGGAGCAAACGAAAAGCGACCCACTGCAAAGCCCAGCAAAGTGCGGCGCCAAAAAAGAAGACTGCCCCTTCGCGCAAGTAGCGATTTTCTCGACTACGAAAGACCCACAGCCGGTTAAACACATAACTGTTGAGGATACCGGCAAGATAGGAGAGAAAATTGGCCGTATCCAGTCCTACGCCCACGCGGCGGAGGAGGAAGTAAGTCGCGATCGTGACCAGCGTATTCAAGATGCCGACCGCGCCGTAGCGAACTATGAGTAAGGCCTCTTCCTTTTTGTTGATTTTCATCTGATATGTATGCCTCTTTTCCCTCTTTTTGTAGGCTAAAAATGGATAGGCAAAGATAAAGGAAAAAGAGGATAACGACAAGGAATAGCCCTGCAAATCCTATGTCTCTTTCTCGTGGGTACTTGGCTTTGTGGCGGTCGCTACGTCTCGGCTGCCGCAGACCTCCGTTGCTGATCGTCAGTTTTTGGGCGGAAAAGGATTGCCCCTTTGCTGACCGGTCTTTGATTTTATGCGATGTTTTCTTTCGGCGCTCGCTGCTGATCTGCTCTCCGACTCGTGGGCGGTCGGTGAGGACTTTTTTGCGGATGATAAACGCACTGAAAGTGATGGTTTTCGATGTGCGAAAAAGGGCGCAAATCCGGCCTTCTTGCTTTTTTATCGTGAGCGCAAACCTTTGTTCTCACGATAAAAAAGGTGTGTGCTCACGATGAAAAGGGTTTGCGCTCACGATGAAAAATGGGGAAGATAGGATGAAGCAACTTTCAGTTCGGGCTGTGCGGTGGGTAATTGTCAGTATTTCAGTGTCGTTTAGTGTGTGGTTCTAAATTTGGCGTTGGAGGAGCAAAGGGGTCGCGCGAGACGGGGTGGGCGAGTGGGACGGAGAAATGCATATAAATTGGGAGAGCAAAAAATAAGTCTCAAAACGGCTGCGATGTGAGCCATCTTGAGACTTGTAGTTCGTGGGAAATACGGGAAAAATCGTTGTGGTTACGTGGGCTGAAACACGCTGGTAGGCCTTGATTTTTCGCTTTTGCGCCGACTTATTTGCGCCCTATGGAATAGTATTCAAACCCATTTTTGCGCATTTCTGCAGGGTCGTAGATGTTGCGCCCATCGAAGACGATCGGATTGCGCATCAAATCGTGGACACGCACCCACGAGGGGAGGCGAAATTGCTTCCATTCCGTCAGTAAAAGTAGAGCATCTGCCCCCTTTGCTGCGTCGTAAATGTCGGAAGCATAGATGACGGCGTCGCCCAGTCGGCGGCGGGCTTCATCCATCGCGGCGGGGTCGAAGACGCGAACGGTGCAGCCGGCTTCGAGCAAGTGGCGGATGGTTACGAGACTGGTGGCCTCGCGCATATCGTCGGTTTCGGCCTTGAAAGCTAAGCCCCAGAGGGCTATGGTCTTGCCTTGCAAATCGCCATAGTGGCGGCGGAGCTTTTCAAACAAGACGCTCTTCTGTCGCTCGTTGACTTCCTCCACGGCTTTCAGGACGCGCATATCGTAGCCGTTTTGCTCGGCAGTTTGCACCAAAGCTTTGACGTCCTTGGGGAAGCAAGAACCGCCGTAGCCGCAGCCGGGGTAGAGAAATTTTGACCCGATTCGCGTATCGGAACCAATGCCTTTGCGTACTTGATTTACATCGGCGCCCACCAATTCGCAGAGGTTGGCGATGTCGTTCATAAAAGAGATGCGCGTGGCCAGCATAGAGTTGGCAGCATATTTGATCATCTCCGCACTGGGTACGTCGGTGAAGATCACGCGAAAGTTGTTGAGCATAAAAGGTGCGTAAAGCCGCGTCATAAGTTCGCGCGCCTTTTCGCTTTCTACGCCGACAACCACGCGATCGGGCGACATAAAGTCTTTGATGGCTGAGCCTTCTTTGAGAAATTCGGGATTGGACGCTACGTCGAAGGGGATGTCGACACCGCGCTTGCTCAATTCTTCGCGAATGGCGGCTTCTACTTTGCGCGCAGTGCCAACGGGGACGGTGCTCTTGGTGACAACGACGAGGTAATGTTGCATATGGCGGCCCACTTCTCGAGCCACCTCCAAAACATAGCGGAGATCGGCGCTGCCATCTTCGTCGGGCGGCGTGCCCACTGCGCTGAAAACGGCTTCAACGCCGTCTAAGCAATCGGCTAAACGCGTCGAAAAATGCAGGCGGCCTTCGTGCGTGTTGCGCAAAACCAGTTCGTCAAGTCCCGGTTCGTAAATGGGGATGTCGCCGACGCGAAGGCGCTCGATTTTTGCTTGATCTATATCGACGCAGGTCACGTCAATACCCATTTCTGCAAAGCAGGCGCCGGAAACCAAACCGACATAACCTGTTCCAACTATTGCTATCTTCATCGCTTAGCGCAAGGTCAAATGTATGGAATAAAAGAAAAGGAAGAGGAGGCCTCTTCCTTTGTGGATTTTACTGTGCCGGTGCTGTCGGCGTTCCGCCACCTGCGGGTTGACCGGGTAGCGTTTGTGGCGCCGGAGCAGTTTGCATGTTAGTCACAACGTTGACTGCTTGATCCTGCTTCGGCGTGAAGAAGGTGGAGGCTACGCTGAAGATGACTAATAATGCAGCTAAGGTCCACGTAGACTTCTCAATAAAGTCGGTGGTTTTGCGCACGCCCATAATTGCATTTGAAGCTGAGAAGCCGGAAGCTAAACCTCCGCCTTTTGATTCTTGGATCAAGACGACCAGCGTCAATAGTATACCTGCAATTACGGCTAAGATGATTAAGACTGTATACATCCTACTTATTTTTATGTTTGTTATTTACAATTAGTTTCTCGAGGAAGCGGATTTGGTCTGCAAAATAAACGTTTTTTCTTGGATTAACCAAGTTTAAGCGCCGTATTATTTCAGCAGCTTTCTCGTAGCGTCCCTGTCTGATATAGATGCGCGCTAATGTTTCTGTGAAGAAATCTTCGCCAATTTCGCCGTTTTCGTCCTCTTCAGCAAGCTCGGGCGTGTACTCAGGCTCTTCTTTGAGCGTGATCTTATCATTCTTTTCGATGAATGTGTTGACCAGCGTTTCGTGACGCTTGCTTCTCTCATTTTTATCCGACTCTTGGGCAGCGGGAACAGGCTCTGGGCTAATGTCATCCATTTCGTTGAGAATGGCTGTATAGTCGGTCGTGGCGTCAGCTGGGGTTGGTGTGCGCCGAAAGGGGACAGTAGGCGTGCCGCTATTGTTGATAAAATCGTCAATCAGCGTCTGTGTGCGGCCTTTTTGCGAATTTTTCGCTGACACAGGGGGAGAAATGGGCTGCAATAGGCGATTTTTATCTTCGACCATTGCGTATAGTACGCTCCGATCGGGAACAAAAAGAGCGGCGCGGCGGAGTTCGTCGCCAAATGAGGGGTCGTGGAGTAAAAAAAGATTCTTGAGAAACAATAAGCGTGCGACAGCATCGTAAGGATGCCGCGCAACGGCTTCGCGCAGTTGGAACAGCGTTCGCTTATCCAGCGCCTCCGGATGGGAAAGATAGTCGGTTAATCTCACGTTGCTTTTACCAGTCGGCCACAGTGGCGTTGAAAATTTGGTCGGTTATATCGTTGGTCATCTCTTTTACGAGCCGCTCCTGCACAGCAGAGAGTTGCTGGGATGAATCATATTGCGTTGTAGCTGAGAATTGGCGCTCCCAACTTTGATTCGTTTTGCTGTTGGTGAAGCGTATGTTGACGGTCATTCTTAATTGCACTTGTGAGGAGAGGCCGTCGGCGGATATGCCTTTATTAAATTGATCGTAGCCCGTGATTTCTCCGGCAATGTGTAAATCTCCATTGCGCTTGACTTGCCGCAAACGGGTCTGGTTCGCGTAGATGTCGCGCAGACGATTGTTGAACATAGCTTCCATCGGCGCCCACCCATAGGGCGCGCGGTTGGATATGTTATCTATTTGTATGGTCTGAGTCGTCGCGTAGTCGATCGAGGCACCGGTAAATTTATAACTGATGCACGACCCGAACAAAAGCGTTGCGAGCAAGATCAACAAAGGACCGACATACTTAGTTTTCCAAATCATACTCTTTTATTTTGCGATAGAGTGTGCGCTCCGAGATGCCCAGTTGTTCAGCCGTCAATTTGCGGTTTCCCTTGTTTTGCTCCAACACGCGGCCAATGGCTTCTTTTTCTTGCTCTTCAAGCGATAGGATCGGTTTTGTTTCTTCTCCGTCTCTGACTTCCTCAGCTTCGGCAAAAGTTTGGGGATCTACGTAGTGGCTATTGAACGCCGGTAAACCCTTTCGGTCACTAAGATCGCAGGATTGGCCCTTGAGTTGCTCGTTGACGGTCTTTTTCAGTTCAGTAACGTCGCGGCGCAAATCGAAAAGTATTTGGTAGAGAATTTCTCGCTCGTTCTCGAAACTATGCTCCTTGACTTGCGGATCAGAGACAACTAACTGGTTGTGCGGACGCTCTTCGGGAATGTATTGACGCAAGACTTCAGCCGTGATCTCCCGTTCTTCGGCCGTCACAGACATATTCTCGGCGACGTTACGCAGTTGGCGGATATTGCCGGGCCAAGAATAATGCATTAAAACTGCCTTGGCGTCTTCCGTAAGCCGAATGGGCGGCATTTTATACTTCTCGCTCATATCGAGCGCAAACTTCCGGAAGAGCAAAGTCGCGTCTTCGCCGCGTTCACGCAAAGGCGGAATCGTTATGAGTATGGAATTGAGGCGATAATAAAGGTCTTCCCTGAACTTTCCATCGCTGATGGCGCGGTCCATGTTAACGTTCGTGGCTGCAACGATGCGCACGTCAGTCTTTTTCACCTGACTTGAGCCGACGGGGATAAATTCGCCGGTTTCCAAAACGCGGAGGAGGCGTGCTTGCGTTTGCAGGGGCAATTCGCCGACTTCATCTAAGAAAAGCGTACCGCCATCTGCCACGGAAAAATAGCCTTCGCGTTTTTCTACAGCGCCGGTAAAAGCTCCTTTCTCGTGCCCAAAAAGCTCCGAATCAATCGTTCCTTCCGGGATGGCCCCGCAATTGACGGCAAAATACTTCTTCGTCTTGCGCGCACTATTATCATGAATAATGCGGGGAAAGATTTCCTTTCCCACGCCGTTTTCCCCCATAATGAGCACCGAGAGATCAACGGGCGCAATCTTAAGTGCGACGTCGATGGCCCGATTAAGCCCCTCGGCGTTGCCTACAATTCCGTAGCGTTGTTTGATTCGTTGCAGTAACGTTTCGTTCATAAGTTCCTTTTGAGCAGACAAAGTTAGCCCAAATCAAGTAAAAGACAAAAGAAAAACGAATTTTCCCATCCGCTTGGTTGCACCTATTATATATATAATGACTGCCCGTAAAATCAGAAAAGCGATAAACGGCATCGCCTTAGTACCAATAAACAGGGGTTTAATACAATATAAGTTATCCGCGGTGCCCGGTATCAAGTGCAACTTCCGCACATGGCGGACGAAAAAGCCCCGCTCCTGCGAGCAGCAGGGGCGGGGAGGGTTATTGTTCACCGGTAAGATACTGTCTTACGGGCGGGATCGACTTGTGCGTCGCGTCTTGTGCGCAGCTTCCTTAGCGGTCGGTCGGCCACATCACGCTGAGTCCCCATCTGCGATCTGTTTTAGCGATCATGTAAAAAGGGTGGAGAGACTCCAGTTTCAATATCAGGCAATATGCCAGACCGGGATCTCCGGGAGCCGGCGTACTCGACCAGTAGTAGGCTTTTTCTCCCAAACCGAGTATACGGCTGGGGGATTTGAAATCATACGGTTCAGGTCCGCCATATAGTCCCATAGCAGGGAGGAGGAAGTATTCATCCATTGTCGTACCTTCCGGCAGCTTGGAACCAAGACCATTACTTACCATAAGAAGATGATCGGGCATTTTGGTACTTCTGGTGTAGTCGACGCCGTCGGGAGCGTGAGATTTTAAATATTCTACCGTCTTACCCTCGCTTTTCGCAATGGCACTCAACTTCCTTATCCGGTATCTACCGGCATAGGGAGAATTCATTACAGAAAACAGTTCGGGACTGTCCTCCCAAGCCATTCCTTTCTCCACATACCAGAGTAGCTCATTGATGTTGGGGCAGTCTTTACAGCCGCGGGTGGCAGCTACGGCCGGGGCGGCACCGGTAGGATCGGCATAGGGGGCCACTTCGCTGCACCAACGAGGATCGTTCTTGTCTTTCGGATTCTTGTCACTTTTTCCCGGTTCGTCGTAATCGGGCTGTTCGTGGTTGGGGCCGTCCCATTCGTAGCCTTTCCAATAGTGCTCGGCGGCATCCCACATATAATACTTATCGGCGGGGTATTCGGTGCTTGTATGTATGTTCTGACTAATCACCTTGTTCTTACCGGCGGTAAAGGTTACGCGCGGATAGGTCTTGGTGACGTAACCATACCCACCAGGGACACGAGTAGGGATCCAGTATCTCACGGTGAAGTTGGTATATGTGCCGGGAGCAATGCTCATTATGGCGTAGAAAGGGGTGTCATACTTGTGGCCCTCGCCCGGCACTGGCGGCACTGCGGGAGGATTCCCTACAGTAAGCCGTAAGAGGCTATTATAATCGTGATAGCAGGTGCTCTTCTTGTATTTGTCGTCGACGGGGCGCGAACTCAGGTCAATGGTGTCGCCCTTGATTTTAAATCGGCCGCAGAGAGCCTGGTCGGCCGATACCTCGATAAATCGAACATACAATCCGCCCCATTTCGTGAAGGGTGCATGATCGGAGTAGGGGCGAAAGGTTATGTAAGAGCCTTTGTGCTCGAGCGTGAAAGTATAATTGCCGTCGGGTTGCCGGTGCGCAATGCCCGTGGCGAAGTCGCCATGTCTGGAGCGTTTCACACCGTAAATGAAGGGGCCAAGATAATTGAGATCTTCCGGAATATATATTTCGTCAAGATCGTGGTATGCACCGTGGTTCTTACCTAAGTAGCGCACGCGATATTCAGGTTTGGTAAATTCGCCTTCGAACCAGAACTTGGCCCTCGGAGTGCGGCCGGGACCACCACTATCAGTTCCTGCCAGCTCATGAATGTTATTCCATTTATCCCTCAGCCACTCGCGTGAGGGACCTTCGGCGTGGGTATTCACAAAGAGGTTATCGTCATCTGACCAATAGAAGTCGACGCCCGAACCGGTATATTCGCCCGAGAGGCGGGTTTCAGGGCCTTCGTTGGGCTTTACCATGGAAAAAGCGGTAAGCCCTGTGGTGTCGATCTCCGACCCCGGCTTCTGCTTGCCCGGGTCTAAATCGTCGGTGGCGCAGGCTGCGAAGAGCAGGGCGGTGAGGGACAACAGGGATAAAATGTTTGTCTTCATCTTTCTTTTCATTGTTTTGTAGTTTTTGTTCGTTACCAATTGTTTCCGTCTTCTACAGATCTTCTTCGTCCTCGTTGTCGGGGAGGTCGTCGAAGCGCGGAGCATGCAGGGGATCGCCGTCATCGCCGACACTTTGGTGATCGCCGGAGAAATACAACAGCTGGAAGCTGTGACCGAGTTCGATAAACTCCGCCTGCGGCGTCACGTAGGTGCGTTTCTCGTTTTCTTTCTGTTTCATATGCTTTATTTAATGGATTAAATCTTGCTGATTTCTTCGCTTGCCCCAGGAGGCAAAAGGGTATGACAAAACGAACAAAGGGAACTCGCCGGAAGCCCTTTGCTCGCTAAGTTTACGGCACGCTTCGCGCGCGCGTAGGAAAGGTTTAATAAGTATGAAGTTACGCCGGGTGCCTTGTGTGTGTGTGTGTGTGTGTGTGTGTTAGCAAAATCTCCGAAGCGGCCAAATATAAACCGTTAAAAAGCGAGGAAGAGCCAACACTACTCCTCGTCACTTCCTGATTGGATATGTTTATATTTGTTTTTGCCATCATCTTCACGCTCACCCGCCGACACCTAATTGGCGACAAAGGTAAGGCGTTTTATTGAAACCTGCAAATATCGTGGGTAAAAAGATGCTTTGTAAAACGTGTTATACGCTTAAAAATCAGCGGTGATGGTCCTGCTGCATTCAGCTAAAGGTTAAAAGAGAAGACTTACGTATCCCTTTATGGAAAACCTTAATACATATCAGCATCTTGCAGGAAGGGGAATTTTTGTCGGAAAGAGATAAGAGATGGCAGGTCTATCTCGACCGATTTTGCACAGACTTTATCTTCCAAATCAGCCATCAATGCTCCGGAAAAAGAATAGGCTACACTGCCGCCGGTGTAGTGTAAGTGTGGATCATCGCCCGTTCGGTTAGCCCCTAATACGTAGCATTGATTTTCTATGGCTCGCGCCTTTAGTAAAGTTGTCCAAGCATCTTGGCGAGAGGATGGCCAGCTGGCTGCATAAAGAGCTATATCGTAATCGTTGCGGTTACGAGAAAAGCCGGGAAATCTTAAGTCGTAGCAGGTTTGTAGTAGTATTCTGAACCCCTTCCAATTGACGATTGTACGCCTTTCGCCCGCTGTAAAGAGTTGCTTCTCATGACCAAATAAATGGCGCTTGTCGTAATGGGCAGAACTTCCGTCCGGTTTATAAAAGTAGAAGCGATTGAAGTATTGGCCATTTTCTTTGACAACAAGCGTTCCGGCGATAGCGCAACCATAGCGCTGCGCTGCATCCTGCATCCACTTTTGAGCTTGCTGGTCATAAATAGGCTCCGCTACGGAGAAGCCTGACGCCCACATTTCCGGAAGAAGAATAAGATCAGACTTTATGGCGCCTGTTTTTACGATGAAGTTTTCTATAAAGGAAATGTTGCTTTGCGCATCTTTCCAAATAGGGGAGGTTTGCAGGATAAAGGCTTTCATAGAGAGATAAGTCGAGTATGCGTCTTAGGATTGATCTGCGGATGATTGCCGTTTCCAGTCAAGGTATAGTATGATTAGGTTATGCAAGCCATAGGCTTTCATTTTGTTGTGATATATCACGTCAATGCATAGGTCTAAGAGGTCTTTAGCATCTTCGGTCGAGCGGGCGATCAAGGCTCTGACGTTCAATTTTAGCTTGTCTAAGACGGCTTCGTTGACGTAGCCATGACTATCTACTAGATCTCTGAACAAAGCATAGCGATCGATCGTTTCAAGGTTCTTCGCCGTAATTTGCAGGTTGTGTGAACCTTTTTCGTTTAACTGTATGGTGTACATAGGAATGGGTTGTTTTATCGTTTGTTTACTTTGTTATCAAGCTTAAGATTGCTGCTCATCGCATAATAGGCAAAGATAGACGTTTCTTGGCTATCTTTCGTGAAAATAATAATGAATTTCCCATAAAGCGCACAAGGACTCCTGCGCGCTTTATGGGAAATACGTAGAGCTATGTTATTCCCAGCCTAAAGCGGAAGCACCTAAGACGGCTGCCTCGCTACCATTAAGCGAGCTGACAAGTAGTTTTGCCTTGCCTTTATATGAGGCCAAAGAGTTGGCGTCATAAGCTGCTTGAATCGGATCGAGAATCCAGTGGCCGGCTTTGATCAATCCTCCGAAGAAGACAAATGCTTCAGGAGCGCTGAACAAAGCGAAGTTGGCGCAAGCTTCACCAAGGATTGTGCCGGTAAAGTCGAAGATATCCTTAGCTATCTGCTCGCCGGCTTCTGCTGCTTGGAAGACATCGAAAGAAGTGATCTTGTCGGGGTCTATATCACGCAACATACTCGGTTCGTTGCTCTTTTCGAGCATTAGGCGAGCTGTACGCGCAACGCCGGTAGCTGAACAATAAGTCTCAAGGCAACCTTTGCGGCCACAACCACATTGGCGTGCTTCCTGACCGCGAACGATGGTGCTGTGGCCTAATTCTCCGGCAAAGCCATCACTGCCATAAACCAACTTTCCGTCTACTACGATGCCGCTGCCGACACCTGTTCCCAGCGTGATCATTATGAAGTTTTTCATTCCTCGAGCTACGCCGTAAGTCATCTCACCCATTGCAGCCGCATTGGCATCATTGGTTACGCGTACAGGAATATCAAGTGCGTCTTCAAACAGTGCGGTAATCGGAACGATATCTTTCCAAAGTAAATTAGCCGCATTCTCGATGCAACCTGAGTAGAAGTTTCCATTAGGCGCACCAATACCCATCCCTTTTATATTTTCCTTGCCTCCAATGAGATCAAAAGCAGGCTGTAAGGCCTCAACGGCAGCATTTACATAGTCGTGGACATCGGGGTAAGCCTTAGTCTTAATAACGGTTTGTGCTTTGATGGTTCCTCTTTGGTCCACAACGCCAAATACGGAGTTGGTTCCGCCCATATCTAAACCAATCACATACGGTTGTATTTCGTTTTCTTCTGCCATAGTTGTTGAAGTTTAAGTTTGTAAGTCTATGATGAAGGCAAAAATAATCATTTTCTGCAAATACTTCCATCAAAAGACAACTTTTTATTCTTTTTCTGTTCCCTTCTTTCGATATTCGCTATTGGTTTTTATAGAATGCTTGATATGTTTTGCAAGTGCCTTCTTTCGTCGAGGACTTAAGACTATATAAATATCGCAGTCCTAACCTGAAGTTGGACTGCGATATTTTTGTGTAAGATGGCTCGAGGCCTTAGCTTATTCTTCTTCAGGCATAATGAGTTTGTAGCCTTTGCCGTGGATGTTGATGATTTCTACATTTTCATCGTCTTTGAGATGTTTGCGGAGCTTCGTGATGTAAACATCCATTGAACGCGCATTGAAGTAGTTGTCGTCAATCCAAATGGTCTTCAAAGCATAGTCGCGCTGAAGGATTTCGTTGGCGTGCGTGCAAAGTAAGGTGAGTAGCTCGCTCTCTTTCGTGGTCAGTTTACGCTGCTCATCGCCGCGAGAAAGTAGCTGCTTTTGCGTGTCGTAAGTGAAAGTACCAATCTTGTAGAAAGTCTTCTCGCGATTGCGCTTGCCCTTTACGCGGCGCAAGATAGCTTCGATGCGGAGCGTAAGTTCTTCCATGGAGAAGGGCTTTGTCAGATAATCGTCTGCACCTATTTTGAAGCCTTCTTGTACATCTTCCTTCATGGTCTTAGCCGTTAAGAAGATGATAGGAATTTCTTCGTTGCTTTGACGTATTTCTTTTCCTAACGTGAAGCCATCTTTTCTTGGCATCATAACATCAAGGACACAAATATCAAATTTTCCGCTGATGAATGCTTTGTAGCCGGCATCTCCATCCGGACATAATTCGGTTTCGTATCCCTTTGCTTGTAGGTATTCGCGAAGGAGCATTCCTAAATTTTCGTCGTCTTCACAAAGTAAGATTCTTAACTTTTCATCCATAACTCTTATTGTTTTATGATGGGTAATGTAATTATAAATTTCGTGCCTACACCAAGCTCACTATCGGCTTGGATTGTTCCTTTATGGTGCCCGACAACATTCTTTACATAGGCTAACCCTAAACCGAAGCCTTTTACGTCGTGGCGGTTGCCTGTGTGGGCTCTATAAAATCGCACAAAGATCTTTTTTAAATCATCGTGCTTAATACCAATGCCGTTGTCTTGTATGGTGATAATGATTTTTTCTCCTTGATTTTTCGATGTGATGTTTAGATGAAGCGCTCGTTCTTGTGATTTATACTTTACAGCGTTATCCAACAGATTGAATACAACATTGGTCAGGTGCATTATGTCGCCATAGACCGTCGTTTGCTTTGCTGCTAGATTGGTCGTGAGTGTTCCGCCAGAGCTTTCTACTTTAAGACGGAATGTATTTACGACATCGCAGATCATTTTATGAGTATCTATCTCTTTCAGCTTAAAAGAACCTCCTTTTTTGTCAAACAATGACATTTGCAATACTTTTTCCACTTGAAAGCGTAAGCGCCTTGTCTCATCGTTGATCACGCGAGTCAGTTGATTAAGCATTGCCTCACTCTTGTTTACACTAGGATCCTGCAGCATTTGCGCAGCTAATGATATAGATGAGATGGGTGTCTTAAATTCATGCGTCATATTATTGACGAAATCATTTTTCATCTCCGATAAGCGCTTCTGCCTGAATATGGTGTAGATCGTAAAGATAAACATAAACAAGAGGAGGAAAGTGAATATCGTAGCTGGCCAGATGAACTTCACCTCGGAGAAAAGATAGCGCTGTAGTTCAGGGAAATGAATGTATAGGATACCTACCTTAGCTCTTGGGTCATTGGGGAACAATACTTGCTTATAGGTATTGCCATTTGTGTCTGCGACATAGTCGGGGCATTTATATATTGTATCTCCGTCTGAGTTGGTAACGTAGAAATGGTAGGTTAGATTAATGCCATTGTTATTAAGCTCTCTTTTTAGATATGTATCCAATGAGGAGATTCTCTCAGATAGAGGGTGAGCACTTGGCATATAAAGGATCTCGTTAATCACTTCCTCTAAGACTCCCTCGCGATGCAAAAGGACATTGGTAACGTTCTTTCTTAATTTTTCTGCATCAAGATCTTCTTTCGTTCGCTTTAAGCGAGCCTCTCTGAGGTGTAAGGAGGGGAATTCTTTTTCTAAATTGCTGTAACGGAAAGCTGCGTCTGCTTCTTTAGCCGTGTTAGTTATCTTATCTGTTTTTGTGATTGAGTCTTTCAATAGTTGATAAGTCTCCTTCAACTCTAAATCTCGCGCAGCCTGATAAAGACTACGAGAAATATTCTCGTCGAACTGCTGTTTACGCATTTGGAAAACTTGCTGGAAATAGCGCGATTGTAAATATAGCAATGCTAAAAAAGCACTCCCCATTATCACAGCAACAGCCCAAATCGTAGATTTTTTCATATCAGCAAAGATACTGGCAATGTATCTTTAGATCATCCTTTAAGTAGTCTAAATGTGAAAGAATTTGTTATAATTAACTATGCGCGTTGTTTTACAAGTTTATTAGATAAGTAGAATGAGCTATTTCGTATATACTGTGAAAAATGATGTAATCTCAGGGTATTTAGTTAAGGAGAGGTGTAAAGGTGATATGAGTGTAGTGTACTGAATAAGTTGACACTTTCTCAATCAAAAAAGGAGTAAAAATTTATGTCTCATTACAATGAATCAGAGAAAATACTGTTATTACATCAGTATGTAACAAGTGGCTTAACCTTGCATGAGTTCTCTTCTCGTCACGGTATCCCTTTAAGTACATTCCATCGTATTTATACCGAATATGGCTCACCCGACGTCTCGTCAGTAGCATATCTTATGAAAAAAGAAGATATCCCCGATACACTCGAAGCACTCCAAGCGCAGCTATTACGCGAGCGCAAGGCTCATGAAAAAGAGATCAAACGTCTTGAAAAAGAATTGGCCGTTGAAAAACTTTATGGTTTGGCCAACAAGACGATGATCGATCTTGCCGAGAAGAAATACAACATCCGTATACGAAAAAACTCCGCTGCCAAGTAATCAAGGCCTTGTCGCAGGGAAAAGAAAGACAGGAACTAGTAAGTCATCCTGTCAGTTTACTCTGCGGTTATCTTGGCATAAGCAGACAAGGATATTATCGCCATGTGGATCGTTCTTTGGAGTTGGACGTCCTGCGCAGCAGCATCGTGTTCTATGCGCAGGAGCTTCGCAGCTCTTTACCCAAGGCCGGCATACGCATCCTTTACGAGCTATGCCGTCGCAAATATGCAGATAAGTTTACCATCGGGCGCGACCAATGCTATGAGCTCTTCCGCTCCAATGGTCTGTGCCTTCGCCGTCGCAGACGCCCAAGGACGACCAACTCCAATCACCACTACCACATCTATGAAGACCTTCTCAACACAACGCCCAAGCTACATCCCGCCCGCTTCGGTGAGCTGTGCGTTACGGATATCACCTACGTGGCAACCTCTTCAGGTTGGGCCTATCTCTCCTTGGTAACCGATGCCGCTTCACGTCTGATCGTGGGCTGGTGCCTGCATCCGACCCTTGAGAGGCAAGGCCCGATGAAAGCCCTCTCTATGGCCATCGATTTCTACAGAAAGTATAATGTCGAACTCTCGCAACTCATACACCACTCCGACCGCGGCGTGTAATACTGTTGCAATGAGTACGTCGACAAACTCAAATCTCTTGGAATACAAATAAGTATGACACAAAGCGGAGACCCATTGCACAACGCTCTGGCCGAGAGGATGAACAATACGCTCAAGAACGGATGGCTCTTCAGTACAGAAGACAAAAGTCTGCAGCAGGTCAGGCGCCTCACAAAGAAAGCCATCGACCTGTACAACACGTTCAGACCGCATCAGAGCCTGCAGATGAGAACGCCAATGGAAGAAGTCGGAAGGTTGACGGCATAACTTCCTCGGCACACATTATTAAGTCGAACAATAAAAGAAGGAGGCAGAAACAACCGCAACAAGAAAATAAAAGAGTAATTTTGCAATTAGAAGACAACTGTCAACTAACTATGTAGTTAAGAAAAGAACACGACAAGCCTTGCTGAACTTAGCAAATAAACTTGTCAAAGAAGAATTAAATTAAGAACCAAAGTTGTCAACTAATTCTAGGACATTACAGAGTCACTTTTGCACCTCTTTTAGTCTAAGCATTAAAATAGTTTCTGAAAGCCTTGAAAATCTTTTCTTTGATTGATGGATTGCTTTTAAGATTATCGCTATCTTTCATCGCTTCAAATGATTCCTTTTCCGCTTTTGAAAGTGTCTCCGGAATGTAGATACTTATGTTAACTACAATGTCTCCGACGCCATAACCATAGCCTCTGACTGCTGGCAGGCCTTTGCCGCGTAGTCGTAGCGTTGTGCCTGGCTGGGTACCTGGAGCTACTTTGATTCGAGCCTTACCATCGATGGTTGGTATTTCAACAGCATCCCCTAAAGTTGCTTGTGGAATAGTAAGAAGCAAGTTATAGATGAGATCTTGCCCATCGCGAATTAGGTCCTCATCGCTTTCTTCGGAGATGATAACCTGTATGTTTCCAGGAATACCATTATGGCGGCCGGCATTTCCTTTTCCTTCTACATTGACAATCATTCCATCGGCAACGCCTGCAGGAATATTTACCTCAATAATCTCTTCGCCGCTAACCACACCTTCTCCATGACAATGAGAACAAGCATCCTTTATAATATACCCCTCTCCATGGCAACGAGGACAGACTTCCTGAGACTGCATCATCCCAAACATCGTACGATGGGTCCGCAATACAGCACCTGCGCCGTTACATTCTGTACACGTCTCTGGATGGGAGCCTTGTGCAGCTCCACTTCCATTACACTCCTTACACGTAATATCTTTCTTGACCTTAAATTTTTTGGTCGTTCCTTTAGCGATTTCTTGTAAGGTTAATTTTACTTTTAACCGCAGGTCGCTCCCTTGAAATTTACGCGTTTGTGATTGCTGATGAAAACCGCCACGGAACCCGCCAAATCCCATATCACCGAAAATATCTCCGAAGTGGGAAAAGATGTCATTAAGATCCATTCCTGCTCCACCAAATCCACCAAATCCGCCTTCAACGCCGGCTTTTCCAAATTGGTCATATCGTGATCGTTTTTCCGGATCTCTGAGGACGTCATAAGCCTCTGCTGCTTGGCGAAACTTCTCTTCGGCCTCTTTATCTCCGGGGTTACGATCGGGGTGGTATTTTATTGCAATCTTCTTATATGCTGATTTTATTTCTTCCGCTGAAGCTGTCTTTTCAACTTCAAGTATTTTATAGAAGTCTGTCTCTGTAGCCATATTTATATAAAGAAGCGTGAAGCCGAACATATAATATGAATACATGTTCGGCTTACGTTAAATGCGTTATTGTCCTACTACAACTTTTGCGTGGCGAATTACTTTATCATTCAGTTTGTATCCTGTTTGCACACAATCAATGATCTTTCCTTTTTGTGCATCATCCTCAACGGGGACAAGGGCTACAGCCTCAAAATAATCTGTGTCAAAGGGCTGGCCTTCTGCTTCTATTACAGACAAGCCTTGCTCGCCCAAAACTTTATAAAGCTTTTTGACGATTAAATCTACGCCTTCTTTCAACGTGTTGTAGTCTTGATTCTTTTCAATATTTTCTTGTGCGCGTGCTAAATCATCTAAGATGGGCAAGAACGCAGTCATTACTTTTTCGCCTCCATTTAGTATCAATTCAGCCTTTTCTTTGAGTGTCCTTTTTCTATAGTTATCAAACTCCGCCAATTGTCGCAGATGATTGTCCTTTAGATGTTGGATCTCCTCTTGAGCTTTTTGCAATTGCTCCTCCACGCTTAACTCTTCTTGAGAGTTCTCTTCTACTGTATCCTTTTGCATTTCTGCTTGAGGATCTTTCATCGTGTTTTCGTCTATTGCTTGAGTTGCGTCCTCAGGAGTGTTATGTTGTTTCTTTTTATCCATAAATGCTAATGCTTTTATTGGGTATTAAGCAAAGTATATGCCAACTCAACTTCTTTTAGAGAGTTATGGCTTATTCTCCGTACATCTTTTGACGAAGCTCCTTTATATGTTCATCGTGGATGTAGTCTTCGTAGCTCGTCAACTTATCGATTGCTCCGTTCGGAGTTAATTCTATGACGCGATTGGCTACGGTTTCGATAAACTCGTGGTCGTGGCTTGAGAACAAGACATTGCCTTTGAACCCTTTCAGGTTGTTGTTAAATGCTTGAATGCTCTCCATATCCAAATGGTTAGTCGGAGTGTCCAAGATCAAGCAGTTAGCATTTTTCAATTGCATTCGCGCAATCATGCATCGCATCTTTTCTCCTCCGGACAAGACGTTGACTTTCTTCATTATGTCCTCGTCTTTGAAAAGCATTCGACCTAAAAAGGCTTTGAAGTATACCTCATTTCCTGTGCCAAATTGGCTCAGCCAATCGATCATGTTCAAGTCGCAGTCGAAGAATGACGTGTTGTCCAAAGGCAAGTAAGCCGTTGTGATCGTAACGCCCCATTTAAATCCGCCCGCAGCTGCCTCCTGATTGCCATTGATGATCTCAAACAAGGCCGTCATAGCTCTTGGATCGTGGCTAATGAAAACGATTTTATCGTTTTTTTCTACCGTAAAGTTGATGTTGTCAAACAATACTTCGCCATCTTTCGTTACAGCCTTCAGTCCTTCTACCTCTAAAATTTGGTTGCCCGGCTCGCGCTCCATTTGGAATATGATACCAGGATATTTGCGCGTAGATGGTTTGATTTCGTCCACATTCAATTTTTCCAACATCTTCTTACGGCTAGTCGTCTGGCGGCTTTTCGCAACATTAGCAGAGAAACGGCGAATAAATTCTTCCAATTCCTTCTTCTTTTCTTCTGCTTTCTGCTTTTGATTCTGCGCTTGGCGCAAAGCCAACTGGCTGGATTCATACCAGAAGGAGTAGTTGCCGGCAAACATCGTCACCTTTCCGAAGTCAATATCTATAGTATGCGTACAAACTTGATCGAGGAAGTGGCGGTCGTGGCTTACCACCAATACCGTATGCTCAAAGTTGCCCAAATATTCCTCCAACCATTCTACCGTTTCAAGGTCTAAGTCGTTCGTAGGCTCATCGAGTAGCAAGTTATCCGGCTCTCCAAACAGCGCTTGAGCAAGCATTACGCGCACCTTCTCCTTATTGGAAAGTTCGCCCATTAGCTTTTGATGCAGAACAGTTTTGATACCGAGGCCCTCTAACAGTTCTGCCGCATCGTTTTCTGCCGTATAGCCGCCCATCTCGGAAAATTTATCCTCCAGTTCGGCTACTTTAATGCCGTCTTCATCGCTAAAGTCAGCCTTAGCATAGAGAGCATCGCGCTGCTGCATAATATCCCACATCACCGTGTGGCCCATCAAGACCGTATTTAGCACCGTGTGCTCATCAAATTGGAAGTGGTCCTGAGATAATACGGAAAGTCGTTCGCCGACGCCCAGTTCGATGTTGCCTTTTGTCGGTTCTAGCTCTCCGGATATCGCTTTTAAGAGCGTAGATTTTCCTGCGCCGTTTGCGCCGATAACGCCATAAATATTTCCGTTGGTAAACTTCATATTCACGTCTTTGTATAAGACGCGCTTGCCAAACTGAACGGCAAGATTTGTCAATGTGATCATATCGCTTTTTAATTTTAGGCGCGAAGTTAGTGATAAGAGTCGAGACGACAAAGTAACAAAGCTGCTTATCTATATGAATGTCAGTTTAGAAGAGATTTGCAATGCGTAGTTGGCACGAAAAGAATAGATTGTGTGGCCTTAAATACTGTTTTTCTGTTCTTTTGAAATAGGAAGACCAATCTTAGTATTGACTCCGCACGCTCTGGAGCGTCGTTGAGGGCACCGTTCCGGTCCTTGTTTAGCGCTGGTGTGCGGCCGTCCTTGTCTTAGCTTCACGCAACGAGGGGAGGGGAGCCAATGCGAAAAGTAGACAATGACATAATACGGATGCATAAAGTTTGAGTAAAATGCTTGGTGTAGTGCTACAGGGGAAGCTTGCGCGATTTTTCTTCGTGAGGGTACACCTGTACGCTCACGAAAGTACAAACGTACGCTCGTGATGAAAAATGCGTACCATCGTGAGCGTACAAGTTCTGCGTGGGCCTTTGTTGACTCGAAATGGTATGTTATAAGTTCCCTTTAAGATGTAGATGGATACTTTTCGATTAGTCTGATTCTGATGCTCCGATTTGCGGCAGTCTGTATAGGTAGTCGTGGGTCTGAAAAGAGTAGATATTTTTATGAGTAATATTGTTGATTAGCAATGATTTATTTCGCTTCGTTAGATCTTGGCTGTAATGTGGTTAACCCAAAGTGTTTTAGCTTTTAAATGGAGAATTGTCAGAATATAAATAGACTGATGAGGGCCTGACCTCGTACTATAATTGGCTTTTTCTTTGACCATAGCTCAGTTATTTTAGGTTTGATGCAATTATAAAGGCTTCTTTTGAGGAGTTTATAAGCGTTAATTGATTTATTTTGTGTACCTTTGCACCATTAAAGCTGTAAGATGAGGAAAAGTATGCATCTTAAATGTTTCTGAGTCTTATGAAGCAATAGTAGAACAAAACCATAGAAGATTTACTTCTACCGCAATATGAGATCTGAAAAGATATTATTTATCACACAAGAGATTACACCCTACGTTCAGCAATCTAACATGTCCAAATTGGGGCAAGAGTTGCCCCGACTTATGCAGGAGTCAGGTCATGAAGTACGCACATTTATGCCGCGTTGGGGTACGATTAACGAACGTAGAAATCAGTTGCACGAAGTCATACGTCTATCGGGAATGAACATCATTATTGATGATACCGATCATACACTTATCATTAAAGTAGCCTCCATTCTTTCAACGAGAATGCAAGTTTACTTTATAGATAATGACGATTATTTCCATAAACGGAAGATGAGAACTGATGAAGATGGGAATGAATATAGCGATAATGCCGAACGAGCTATTTTTTATGCTAGAGGCGTTTTGGAAACAGTCAAAAAGCTGAGGTGGAAACCAGATGTGATCCACTGCCATGGATGGATTTCTTCTATCGCACCTTTCTTCATTAAGACCGCATATAAAGAAGAACCGGCCTTTGCCGATGCTAAAGTTGTCTTTTCGGCTTGCAGCGATGAGCTTCAGACACCTCCGGCTGAGAATTTTAAAGAGTGCCTACAATTTAGAGAGTTGCCTAAAGCTACAATCGATCATCTTGATTTAGATTTATCTTCTCCTAATGCGTTGAGTATGCTTGCGCTTAACTATTCGGACGGGTTTATACAAGCCGAAGAAGGCGTTTCTCCGGAATTGATGGCTTATGCTCAAAAATTAGGTCTACCTACGCTCAACAATGCTGAGGCTGAGGATACAGGCAAGGCTTATGCTGATTTCTTTGAGCGACTTTACGAATAAGCGCCCTGTTTGATGGGCACACAGAATAAAAGGAAGGAAGCGTTTGCATCTCCTTCCTTTATTTATTTGGCTGCAAGAGCTGGCTATCAGCAATCAGAATAGAGTAATCTGCGATGTCAACGCGTATTACAAGCTGTCATTAAAGTAGAAAAAGGGTATATTCCTTTGTCTTTCTTTGTAGTTATCGTATTTTTGCCAAGAATAAATGAATTTGAATAAGAAGATGAAGCATATTTTCTCGCTAACAGCTCTTTTTTCTTTATTGCTACTGACCGCGTGCAGCGATGATACCGTTACGATCGGACCCGGTGTAATGCCTGGTGGCGATAATATTGAAACTTCGCAAGCCTCTTATGCGGTTACTTCAAAGACAATTAAGGTCGATTCAGTCTTAGCCAACACAAATACTTGCTTACTGGGTTGCATAATTGATCCAGAAACGCAGGCGAAAACTACTTCTGATTTTTTGGCTCAATATCATATCCGGGAACAATTGACGTTTCCGAAGCTGGAGCAGATCACTAAAGATGCCAGTGGTCCGAAAGCTGACTCTTGTAAGTTGGTGCTCGCCTTTGATAGCTTCTACGGCGATTCTCTTACGGTGATGAAACTGAAAGTGCAGGAGTTGAGCAAAACGAATACATTGGATGAAAGCAAAAACTACTATACCAATTTAAATCCTCAGGCTTTTCTGAGTTCATCCGAAGGATTACAGAAGACGATTACTTATACTGTTAAAGACCTATTGGTGAAACCAGGCACAAAAAAGAAGTCGCATGCGATAAACATAGGCTTGCCGCAAGATTATGGCTCTACTATTTTAAAACAGTATTATGCCCATCCGGAATACTTCAAGGATTCCTATTCTTTTATACATAATGTTTGTCCCGGATTCTATTTCCAATCGGTCGGGGGTGTAGGATCAATGATCAATGTGCGTATTTCAGCACTTGAAGTATACTTCTCATATAAAGCAAAAACGACAGCCGGAAAAGATACGATAATGTCCGGAATGCAACGTATGGCTGCTACGGAAGAAGTAATACAGAGCACGCATGTAGATAATAGTATTCCGGCAGCAATGCTGAATGCTAGCAATCCTTATTCTTATGTAAAATCGCCCGCGGGTCTCTTTACCGAGGTGACGCTACCTGTGAGTGAGGTTGTTGCCGGTGTTCATTATAAGGATATCATCAACACAGCTTCCATTTCTTTCTCTCGTTATAACAATACATCGACGCCTGGGTATAAATTAAACCCTGCACCCACATTATTGATGGTAAGGAAATCTGAGATGTTCTCTTTCTTTGAGGAAGGTAAATTGACAAATGCTGAAAACTCTTATTTGGCTGATTATAACTCATCCTACAATACGTATTCTTTTACTAACATCAGCCAATTGATTACTGCTTTGAAGCTTGAACGCGATAAAGGGGCAGGCGTTACCGAGTCGGATACAGAAGTGCAGCGACAGGCGAAATATCAAACTTGGGAGACTGCGCATCCTGATTGGAATAAGGTAATGCTTATACCGGTAGCCACAGAATTTAGTTTGACCAAAAATCAAAGTACAGGAGAAACAATTAAAACGCTATTGCGCGTTAGAAATGAATTAGGCCTGACTAGCGTAAAACTAAACGGAGGTAATAATAACTCGGTGAAGATGTCGGTCGTTTACAGTCACTTCTCCAATTAATACAAACATACACAGGAGCGCCTCAAAAAGTCGCTCCTATTTTTTAGTCCAGTCTTTCGTATGAGAGCAATGTTGTTTGCGGCCGGAAAAGGCACAAGACTTCGTCCAATCACAGATCAAATACCAAAAGCTTTGGTTCCGGTTGCCGGAAAACCTCTCTTGGCGATTATCATAGAGCGGCTAAGAAATGCAGGAGTCAGGGAAATCGTAATTAATATCCACCACTTTGGAGAGCAGATCCTGGATTACTTGTCGAATAATGACTTTGGTGTAAATATATCTGTGTCAGATGAACGTGAGAGTATATTAGATACTGGTGGTGGATTAAAGAAAGCTATCCCTTTATTCTCTTCTTCTGATGAGCCTATATTACTTCATAATGTAGATATCTTGAGTAATGCTGACATTGCTTCATTATATGAGAAATCAAGCAAACAGGCTGCGACTTTACTTGTGAGTTCGAGAAAGACAAGCCGCTATTTGCTCTTTGATGAAAACAACTGTTTACGTGCTTGGCAGAATGTGACGACCGGAGAGATGCGTTCTCCTTATGCGAATATAGATCTTGGCCGTTTGAGGCCTTATGCCTTTTCAGGTATTCATTGTTTCTCTCCTTGTTTATTCCCTTTTATGGAGAGTTTTGCTGAGCGCTTTTCCCTTATAGATTTCTATTTGCAGGTGTGCGATAAGGTAGATATAAAATGTGAAGTCAAGCCGGATTTAAGAATGCTAGATGTTGGCAAAATAGATACATTGCAAAGAGCGGAGGAGTTCTTACTCGATCTATAGTACCTTTATTTCAATCCTCTATTTTGTTCTTCCGATAATGTGGAGTCACGATAAGATTGAAAAATAACATACCTCCAATACTAAATAGACCACCTATAAAATAGACAGTTGAGAAATCAAAATGCTCAGCAATAATTCCGGCGCCTAATATGCCGAGACCTATACCGATATCCCAAGATGTTAGGTAAGTACTCGTGGCTGTTGCTCGCTGATTGTGTGTTCCTAAATTTATAAAAAGAGAGTTGTAAGCCGGAAAGATGATTCCGAAGCCTACTCCTTGTAATAGGGGAACAATCAGGAAACACAAACAAGCGATTGAAACATTCCATTGTATAAGATAAGCGCAAGATCCTAATAAGATAAAGGCGAAAATAACAAGATAAAGGCCGTAATGTATGCATTCCGTTACAAATCCTTTATCTACAAATCTTCCGGAAAATAAACGCGCAATTCCCAACCCGATAGACAATAAAACAAAGAAATAACCAGAGGAGACTGGCAAACCAATCTCTTGAACGTAAATGGCTTCAAAATTGGTAGTTGTTCCATAAGGGATTGACAATAATATTAACGCAATACTGGCCGGAATACCCTTAAGCAACACAAATCGATCTAACGAAATATGGACGTTTTTCTTGCTTGCACTCTTCTTTCGTGGAGCGCGTACACAGAGCGCAGATAAAAAACCGAGCAAACAAGAGCCTAAGGCAATGGAAAAGATCGTATCAAACGAAGCACCACCATCATAAAGAAAAAGACCAATCATTGGCCCGAGGCACATGGCAAAATTATTAGCTAGCCCATAGTAGCCTAACCCTTCTCCGCGCCTGGCTGAAGGCATAATGTCAACGACCAACGTATTTCCTCCAACCGTGACGGCACCAAAAGAAAAACCATGAAATACGCGTAGCAATATAAATATACTTAGCGTGGCACTCAGAATATAGCCGGCGAATAATGCAGTAAAGACGGCATAGGATAAAAGATAAAGGGGGCGCCGAGCAAATGTATCCAATAAATAGCCGGAAAAAGGGCGAATACAAAGTGCTGCTACAGTATAGCAACTCAGAATAATACCAATTAATCCTTTGGGCTCGTGAAAAACATCGCGCAGGTAAAAGGGAAGAATAGGTAGAATCAGCCAAAATCCAAAGTATAGTAGGAAATTGGCCGCCATAATGCAGCAATATGATTTTGTGAAGAGTCTATAATGTGTTGACATACGAAAAAAGGCCACTCGTTATGTACTTGAGTGGCCTTTATCTTTTTAGTTGGCAGCGGTGAATTCTTCTAAGAACTTGACATTGTTCTCAGAGAAAAGCCGCAAATCGCTTACGCGATAAAGCAAATTGGCGATACGCTCAAGGCCTAAGCCAAAAGCATAACCTTTATAACGTGTACTGTCTATGCCACAATTTTCTAAAACGTTAGGGTCAACCTCTCCGCAACCAAGGATTTCTACCCAACCAGTCTTTTTGCAAAGACTACAGCCATCACCTCCGCAGATAAAACAGCTGATGTCCATTTCTGCACTAGGCTCTGTAAAGGGGAAATAGGAAGGGCGAAGCCGAATTTGTGTGTCAGGTCCGAAAAGCTCACGTGCAAAGGACAGCATTACCTGCTTTAAGTCTGCAAAACTAACGTTCTCATCTATGTAAAGGCCTTCCAATTGGTGGAAGAAGCAGTGTGCACGCGAAGAAATGGCCTCATTGCGATAAACACGCCCTGGACAAATCACGCGGATTGGGGGCTTTTGTGTCTGCATAATGCGACTTTGCACCGAGCTTGTATGTGTTCGTAGCAGTATATCAGGTTGTCGCTCTATGAAAAACGTATCTTGCATATCGCGAGCCGGGTGATCGTCTGCAAAGTTCATAGAAGAAAATACGTGCCAGTCGTCTTCTACTTCAGGACCATCGGCCATTGTGAAACCCATTCTTGAGAAAATATCAACTAAACGTTGTTTGACAATGCTAATTGGATGTCTTGAGCCTAAAGCTATAGGGTAGGGCGTACGTGTTAAGTCCAAATCGTCTTGTTCGTCTTCTTGTACAGCTAAGTCTTGGCGCAGCGTGTTTAGTTTGTCTTGTAACTTACGCTTGAGATCGTTTAGCTTCATTCCGATCTCCCGCTTTTGATCGCTAGAAACGTTACGAAACTCGCTCATCAAATCATTTAAGCAACCTTTCTTACTCAAAAATTTTATGCGTAGGGCTTCAAGCTCTTCTAAATTTTTTGCGTGCAAGTCTTCAATCTGTGCAAAAAGTGCTTGTATCTTCTCTAACATATTCTTTACAGCTTATTTTGATGGTGCAAAGTTAGTTCAAATCAGACTTAAATCAAAAGGAAGAATCAATATTCCATAATGTTCTGTCTTTAGTTGTTGATAGTTTATCCGGTTGAGCGGTGTTACGTGTTGATTTGCGTGCTTATTTCACGCTATTGTCAGCTGTTTTCATAATAAAAGCTGTACCTTTGTCGCGTTAAATTTTTGTTCTTAAATTGAACAACCTTAATTACGGACAACTATGATTGTTTCTCCTTCTTTGCTTTCCGCAGACTTTGGCCATTTGGCCGATGATATCGCTATGCTCAATCGAAGCGAGGCTGATTGGTATCATTTAGACGTAATGGATGGCGTCTTTGTGCCCAACATTTCTTTTGGCTTCCCCGTGATGGAGGCGATGGCCAAGTTGGCTACGAAACCCTTAGATGTGCATTTGATGATCGTACAGCCTGAAAAGTTCGTTACGCAAGTAGCTGATCTCGGTGCTAAGATTATGAATGTACACTATGAAGCTTGCACCCACTTGCATCGTACCGTACAGCAGATAAAAGCCGCAGGTATGATGGCCGGCGTAACACTTAATCCGCATACACCCGTTTCACTTTTGGAAGACATTATCGGCGATCTCGACTTGGTGATGCTGATGAGCGTCAACCCAGGCTTTGGCGGACAGAAGTTTATTGAGCATGCCGTTGAGAAAACACGACGTTTGAAGCAACTTATTCAAGCCAATGGTGCCTCAACCTTGATTGAGATAGACGGCGGTGTGAATCGCACGACGGGCAAACTACTTGCCGATGCCGGTGCTGATGTCTTAGTTGCCGGCAGTGCCGTCTTTAAAGCACAAGATCCAGAAGAAGAAATTCGCGTCTTGAAGCATCTCTAACCAATACTTTATTGTATGCGTGAATTGCTTTCACTTTTAGATGATGCTCGCTTATTAAAGCTCGTTACCCTCTTGCGCCAAGCCAACAACGTTGTTCTCTGTGCGCATAGAAGTCCGGATGGCGACGCTACGGGTGCTTGTCTCGCTTGGGCCGACTATTTAAGAGGATTGCACAAGAAGGTTTCTATTATCCTGCCCAATCCTTTCCCTGACTTCCTTCGATGGTTACCCAACAACGAGAAGATTCTCTTTTATGACCACAAGCGTGAACAGGCTAATCAGTTGGTAAGGGAGGCTGATTTGATTTGTTGCTTAGACTTTAATGACCTTCGTCGGATTCTTGACTTAGGCCAGGCCGTAGAGAAGTCGAAAGCCGCGTTGCTGGTAATTGATCATCATCTTTTCGCAGATGACGCGGAGCAGCAAACGCTTAAAGATTTACCCGCGGAGCAACTTCTCTCTTTTCCGGAATTGTCCTCCACGTGCGAGATTGTCTTTCGTTTAGTGTGTCAGCTCGGAGGTTACGATGATATGACTAAGTCTACTGCGGCCTGCCTCTATACCGGGATGATGACAGACACGGGGGCTTTCACCTACAATTCATCGCGGCCGGAGGTCTACCAAGTTATCAGTCTTTTACTGGAGCGCGGTATCGATAAAGACAAGATTTATCGTAATGTGTACAACAATTACTCTGTAGATCGATTGCGTTTGGAGGGCTATATCTTGCATGATAAACTGCAATTCTACGCAAACAATCGCGTGTCTATCTTTACTTTGACACGCGAGGAGATGCAACGCTTCCATTTTAAGCGAGGTGATGCGGAGGGCATCGTGAATATGCCTCTACAAGTCAAAGGTATGCGCCTGAGTATCTCTTTGCGTGAAGATACGGAACGCGATGTTATTCGCGTCAGTTTGCGGTCTGTAGATGATTTTCCTTGCAATAAAATGGCGCAGACCTTTTTTAATGGCGGGGGCCATCTGAATGCAAGTGGAGGAGAATTGGCCTGCTCTTTAGCAGATGCGATAAAAAAAGCGGAAGAAGCCATAGAGGCCTTTTCAGATCTGCTTTGAACGACTAATCGTGCAAGCTGCTTGCCCGGAAAGTAAATGGGATCAATCATTTATCGCTCGTTTTTTGTTTGAAAATACCGATACTGGTATCGTTTTATCTTGGCCCGACATTGTTTGCTCGGGCCAAACTATTGTTTGCTGGCAGCAAACAAGCGAAGAGGTTGTTTTAAGCAAATAGGTTCTAGGGTAGTGTAGTAAGAAAGTGGGCTTTTCTTCTAATTGGTTGGATAGAAGTAGAAAAGGAAAGGGATAATCTAAGTTGTTCTTATTAACTTTGTCAGCAAATATCCCAATAGATGACTACAAACGAACGACTTGAGCGATTGCTTATCAACAAAGGCATACGACCGACAGCGTTAAGAATTTTAATTTTTAGGACGCTTCAAGAAAAAGAGAATGCTTTGTCGTTAGCCGACTTGGAAGCTGAGCTGAAAACTGTGGATAAGTCGACGATTTATCGTACTTTATCGGTTTTGTTACAGCATACGTTGATACATAGTATAGATGATGGTGAGGGTATAACGAAATATGGTGCTTGTCCTGATGGATGCACTTGCAATGCAGCTGAACATTCAGGCTTCTCTGACCTACATTTACATTTTACTTGCGAACATTGCCACCGGACATACTGCTTTCGAGGAATGCCCGTGCCGAAGGTGAACGTTCCGGAGGGATTTCAGATACATTCAGCCAATTATATGCTGATGGGACTCTGTCCGGAATGTGAGAAATATAAGCATTAGTATAGCAATAACCTTATAAAAAGTCCCATTGCTGAACGCTTAGGTTGAGGCGTTCAGCAATGGGATGATAGAAACATAACTTCAGAAGCTTACTTATTGCTCGTCTGAAGTAATTTTTATGATTCCACCGGTTGTTTCATCGAAGATAACGTGTGTGTTAAAGTGCTTGTTGAATAATTCATTACCCAAATTTTCTATTTTCCCGAATTGGGCAACAGGCAGTATGGTCTTCAAGTATTCTTTGTCGTCGCTCTTTAAGCGAATCAGGGCTTTTCCCGGGACACAATAGCGTACGCCGGGGATAACTTTTTGAGGCTTATCGTTGTTTTCCTTGGGCTCGGGTGCGTCTTTCTGCTCTTCGATTGAGAGATAGATGGGGGCACCCGCTAGATTGTTAGCATCTACTAAGCCTAAGAACTTAGAAAACCGACCGATGATCTTATTTTCAAAAGCGTGATCAAAAGTGATTTTTAAAACAAACGTTACGGTGTCTGTGCGATCCGTTCTTGTAAAGAGTTTCAACAAGCCTTCTTCCTGCCGATCTAGATTGGCGAGCATCAATTTTAGTTGCTCTCCATCTTTTGGCATATAATCAGCTTGTCCCTTTGAGAGTTGAGAGCGGCTTTCTCTAATGTCGAAGATTTCATTTGCCGTTAATTCTGCCATTTTTTCCTTGCTTCCGGCCGCTAAAATCTCTTGCGTTTTATATTTAGTCGGATCTTCCAAAGGGCGTTTATCGTCTACTTGCTTTGGTTGTGGTATTATCGTCGAAGTCTGCGCGTCAGCATTGATCGCTAATAGTCTGCCGTCGCGTGCCAGAGCGACCAGCGGTGCAGATGTCTTGTTCTTCAGTTTGATGGAAAAGGCTCGCTCGCGATCCGCTACTCCTGATGCAACGAGATTTACGTGGTGCATTTTCCAAAGTTCCTCCTTATGAAGTGCAACCGGATCTAACTTAAGATAGCGCGCTGCAAAGGGAGCGAGTTCTCCGGGGTGTTTTGTCGTGCGCGTAGTCGTAATGACTAAATAAAACTCTGTCTTTGGCAAGAAATACGTAATGCCTTCTTCAGTAATGCCCGGTTCGTAATCTTTTACTTCAGTTTGTGCCGTCAAAAGGCAGGGTATGAGGAGTAAGAGGAGGAAAGTGATCTTTTTCATTTGTGAAAGTACTTGAGCTGCTTGAAAGCAAGTGGGAGATATTTAATGATGTCAGAAGCAATAAGGCATTCTTCTTCTAAATCAGCCTGTGCTAAATCGCCTGCTAAGCCATGAAAATAAACGCCTAATAGACTCGCTTCGAGAGGGCTGTATTGCTGTGCGAGAAGACTCGTAATGATTCCGGAGAGAACATCGCCGCTGCCGGCTGTAGCCATACCGCTGTTGCCGGTAGGATTGAAAAAGGTTTTTCCATTAGGGGCACATATTGCTGTATAATGCCCTTTTAGGATGACGATTATGTTTAGACGTTGCGCCAATGTTTGTGCGTCAACTAAATGTGTGAATGCATCTGTACTTCCGCTTTGTATCCGTCGAAATTCTGCGGGATGAGGGGTTAAGATTGTCGCAGGTGGTAGTTCTTGTAACCAACTCTTGTGCTCACCAAGAATGTTGAGCGCATCAGCATCTACCACCAAAGGAGCTTTTTTGCTCATTTGTAGCTGTTCTAAAACAGCTAATGCCGTGTCGGGTTCTTTGCCTAATCCGGGGCCTAAACAGATGGCGTTGTAAGCTTCGCTGGATACTGCAGTTGTGAAAATGGTCTCGCTGAAGTCATGACTGAGGATGGCTTCCGGAATTGCTGTTTGTAAGATGTCGTTATTCTTAATTGGGGTATGGAGCGTTAGCTTGCCAAGTCCGGAGCGCAGACTAGCTTTTGCAGCAAGTACAGCTGCTCCGGCCATACCATAGTGGCCTGCAATCAGCAATGCGTGCCCAAAGCTTCCTTTATGGCCGAAAGCATTGCGTGATTTGATCATTGCTGCAACTTGTTCTGCTTCTACGATTTCAAAATCGGAGTATAGTTCTTTGCTTTTCTCCTCAGACAAGCCAATATCGACAACTTCGAGTTTACCAATGTATTCTTGATTGTCGACTAAAAGTTGGGATAGCTTTGGGGAATGGAATGTAATGGTGCGTGTTGCGCGGATAATATTCCGTTTATCATTATCGGAGTTGTCATTACAGAACAAGCCAGAAGGCATATCGATCGCAATAACTTCTACTGCAGCCGTGTTTATAAATTGTACCAAAGCTGCAAAACCGCCACTCAGAGGTTTGTTGAGACCAATACCAAACAAACCATCAATAATAATATCGTCGTTATTTAATTGAGGAGGCTGAAATTTTGATGTTACTTCGTTGAAGCTGATATTGGCTAATGTGTCTAAGCGTTGCTTGTTCGCCTCACAATCTGCACTTAAGTGATCGTTCGGATTAAAAAGATAAACTTCTACTTTATAGTTTTCGAGCGCTAAGAGGCGAGCCGTAGCCAATGCATCTCCACCATTGTTGCCCGGCCCTGCAAAAACGATAATTCCGCGAGAGTTGTCGTAGTGTTTTATAATAGTTGCAGCAACTTTCTTTGCAGCGCGCTCCATCAAATCTATCGCCGCAATAGGTTCGTTCTCAATTGTGTAGTTTTCTAACTCCTTTATTTGTCGCTGAGAAAAGACTTTCATGCTTCCTTTATTTAATATAATGTGTCACGTAAAGACTCTTTGTTTATTTAAAACGACTCCAAAAAGAGGGCTTTGCGGGTTTCTCTTCTTTTACTTGCTCTCTTAGATATTGCTCATAAGAAATCCGCTTAGAAATAATATCATAAATTGCCGTCCATTCGGGAAGTCCACCAATATTTCTGTCGTCAATGAAAAGATCTGCTTTAATCTTTCTACTATATTTATGATGGCCTGAAATAGAACTTGAGTATTCTTCCTCATCGTTCTCATCCCAGTAGCGATTTACTTTATAAAAATGCACGCCTTTGGCACTACACCAATCTACGGCTTCTTGCAAAAGTTCTCCTTCTCTAACTGTCCAAAGGATGAGCTTATGTCCGTCTTTGATTAAGCGTTTCAAAGTTTCTATAGCAAAAGGAATCTCTCTTCCAATCTCAGGATAGCGATGCTCAACTATAGTTCCATCAAAATCTATTGCAATTGTCATTTCCCAGAATCTTTTTGTGTGCTTTAAAACTTTATTTTATGATGATCTTTTGACCATCAACGATGTAAATGCCCTGCCGTTTTGTAGACAATTGTCTAATGCCGTCGATGGAATATAAAATTTTATCTCGACTAATGACTTGTTGTGGGCGAATCTGCGTTATTATATTGTATTTTACGTCAATCGTTTTGTAATCCTTATCTAATAGGATGTAGGCGCGGAATGGACTTAAATGGCTTCCTGATGCTGCATTTACAAAAGTATTTCCGTCGTTGCTGAGCAAATAGGCTTGGTTAATGTCTTTACTGTCGTAATTGCCTCTAAAGATTCCTTCTGCCTCTTGCGTGACAACGAGACCTTCGCGAGCCTGTAACTTAAGTTTGCCTTTTCCCCTTAAGATTACAGGCTGGTTGGCTTGGATCTTTTGGGCTTTGTCAAAACCTAAATCTAACTTAGTTCCATTTTGCGTGATTTTAACCAGTTCTTGCACATCAAAAGACTTGGACCAATCATCGACAGTGAAGGGTAAACACAAAGTCTCCCAATTGCCATCAATCATCTCGCGCTCATAAGTAATTGTTTGGCCATCTAAGTTGAAAGAATAAGGAACATAAATCGGCTCTTTATCTTGCAAATAAACATCCTTAAGTAGCAAGTTTTCTGCAATTACAAAAGGCCAAGTTTCAGGCACGACTTCTTTTTCTGTTTTGCTAATGTAAATCGGCTTGTTTGCCTTTGAAGGTAGATACTTAAAGGTCAAAGGCCGTGCTGGTAGCGTAGCATTTCTTAGGTCCAAAGCTCGCACATCCTGCCAATCTAATTCAGCTAAGCGTTGAGCACTCCAGCCACCAGATAAAGTTTTGATACCATGTTGAAAATCTTCTCTCATAGTATCCGCAACTGCAGCAAAATAAATAGGAATAAATGACGAGACTTCTGCTTCATAAGGGTCGACAACAGTCAACTGCCCCTGTTTTTTATCCCATACAAGGCAGCGTGGCGTATCTTCACTTGTCGAAATCAGCCCATTCCAATAGTACCAAAGTTGCTTTTCTCCTTGACTTAAATCGTGGCGTAGGTATGCAGACGAGAGAGATTGCAGGTAAAAGGCCTTTTGAGATGCAGTCAGATATGTCCAAGTATCAAAACCATCTGCAGCCACTCGACCATCTGATAGCAAGTACTCACTTTGTGGTAGTCGACCATCAATTAATGTGTCGGCTAAGAAGGCAATGCAATCACTATCTGCGGGCAATTGTAGTTCTCCTTTTTTTTCACTTAGCGTCAAGTCGTGCATAAAGATAAGCAAAGTGTCGCTTTGGCAAGTTTTGTAATTGCCAAAATAGCCGTTGTTCTCACCTTGTATAGGGTTAAAGCCTAGGTGGCGCGTACTATGTCCTACTGTATTTGATAACTTTATTTGTCCTTCCCCCAAGAGTGTCAGATCCCAATATACTCGCTTAGAATCTAAGTAGACGCCGGTTTGATCCTTGTTGTTGTAGTTAAGGTATTTTTCTTCCTTAATTGACGTGATACACCATTGTGCTTTTTTCTCTTTTTCTTCAATCTGCCAGCAAATTTCAGGGGTCGGAGAAAACACCGTATCGTTCTCTATATGTTCAGTTAAGGTTGCTGTGAGTTTTCCTCCTTTGCCTATCTTGTAGGCTATGGATGAAAGGAAGTAGATCTTGTTGTCCTCATTTTTTACACCGATCAAATATCGAGCACCAGTTGGAAGCTTCCCGAAGTCACTCACTCTGACGTATTTCTCTCGATGAGGCAATTGCTGCTTACCTTGGGCCTTCATTTGACCCAAGATAAGCAGGCTGCTTATAGAAAGTATGATCAGTCTGAACCTTAGATTCATTTTTTCGATTCGTCAATTAGTTTTAATAGGTACTGACCATATTGATTTTTACGCATAGGTTCAGCTATTGCTGCCAGGCGGTCAGTTGTGATCCAATTTTGTTCAAAAGCGATACCTTCCAAGCAGGCAATTTTTAACCCCGTTCTTTTCTCCATTACTTCAATGAAGGTGGATGCTTCACTTAAGCTTTCGTGAGTTCCTGTATCAAGCCAAGCAAAGCCTCTCCCAAGCGTCATTACGTTGAGTTCATTGTCTTTCAAGAAGCATTCGTTCACTGTTGTGATTTCCAATTCCCCTCTTGCTGAAGGCTTAATTCTCTTGGCAACGTCGACAACTTTGTTGGGGTAGAAATAAAGCCCCACAACGGCATAGTTGGATTTCGGTTGTGCTGGTTTTTCTTCAATACTGATGCAGCGTCCCTGCGGGTCAAATTCTACTACGCCGTATCTTTCGGGGTCGTTTACGCGATAACCGAAGACCGTAGCGCGCTTTTCCTCTTCCGCAATTTTGACGCTTTGTCGAAGCATCTCGCTAAAGCCGTTGCCTTGGAAGATATTATCGCCAAGAATAAGGCAGACGCTATCATCGCCAATAAACTCCTCGCCGATAATAAAGGCCTGTGCCAATCCGTCGGGCGAGGGTTGTTCGGCGTACTCAAAGTTTACGCCATAGTCGGATCCATCTCCCAATAACCTCTTAAAGCCTGGGAGGTCTTGAGGGGTTGAAATAATTAGAATATCTCTGATTCCGGCTAACATAAGAACCGAGATGGGGTAGTAAACCATAGGTTTGTCGTAGATAGGAAGCATTTGTTTGCTTGTTCCCTTTGTAATTGGGTAGAGACGCGTCCCGCTTCCACCGGCTAGTACGATACCTTTCATAGTCTTAGTGCTTAAATTTATTTCTTTTGCGAAGTTAACGATTAAAGTTGGGATAAGAAACGAACAACGATCTGTTTTTATCCGAATGGTAGGTTTTACTAACTATTGGGTATGTTTGAAGTAAAGAGAGTATAGCTGTTACTATTTATAATGAAGAGGCTGGATGTTTTGCTCATATCGCATAGTGAACTCTTTTTCTCTTATTTTTTTGAAGGATAAACGATACCAACGTATCCTTTATCTATAGGTGAGTTTCGTTTGGCCCCACCAAACAATGGTTTGCTGGGATCAAACTATCGTTTGCCGCCGCCAAACGATAGTTTGGTGGCAGCAAACGAAATGTCATAAAGTTAGACGTTGATCATCTGTCAAACGATTGTTGTGAGAAAAAGAAGGTTGATCAGAAGTTTTTTTGTTCAAATCGTGAAATAATAATTGTCGAAATATTTTTATTAAGTAATTGTTCTATAAGAATTTATTTGTATTTACTCTTGTGAGATATATGGATAAAAAATAGAAGATGAGATGGCCCTAATTCTTGATCAAACAACTTGATTCTTATAGATAGGGGAGATTATTATATACAATACTGCTCGAAAAACGCAAGTTTGTCGTTTCTCGAGCAGTAATTATTTTTATATAGATCTACGAAAGGCTTTGAAAGAATAGTTATCGTAGACACCATTTGTCGTGTACGTAGACCATTTGCCAAATAATTTCTTCCGTCGTATTGTCCTTATAAGTGATATTTAAGAATATGTTCGCCATATTCCCATTATCGTGAAGCGTTATACGACTCAATGTCGCTTGGGTTATGCCGCCAGTTTCCTTTTTCTTGTTGTCTGCGTGCTGCTTTAGCATCCACTCCATCTCTTTACGGTAAGTGGCTGGTTTTCCTTCGCAAGAAGCCATAGCTTCTACGCAAGCTTGATAATTGCCTTGGCGATATAGGTCGTAAAGAGCCATCACCTCTTCCGTTGTTGGCGGAGGAGGAGTCGGACGGTTTTCGGGAGAAGCTTTTTTGCTGCAAGCAACACTGATAAGTAAAACAGATGTAGCCAGTAGCAATCCGAGCCTTCGTCTTATTTTTGACGAATGAAAATGTTGATTGGCGTACCGGAAAAGTTCCATTTCTCTCTGATCTTATTTTCAAGAAAACGCTTGTACGGGTCTTTTACGTATTGCGGCAAATTAGCATAGAAAACAAAAGACGGAATTTGCGTATCCGGAAGTTGGCTGCAGTATTTTATTTTGATGAATTTTCCCTTGATAGAGGGTGGAGGATAGGCTTCGATCAGTGGGAGTAGTTCCTCATTGAGCTTAGATGTGTTGATATGCATCTTTCGCTGAACGTAAACTTCTTTAGCCGTTTCCAATACTTTATAGATGCGCTGTTTTGTCAATGCAGAACAGAACACAATAGGGAAATCATCGAATGGAGCCATACGGCTTTTGATCACTTCTATAAAATGTTTGATAGCTTCTTGAGATTTATTCTCTGCTATATCCCATTTATTGATGGCTACGACAAGACTTTTGTTGTTCTTCTGAATGACTTTGAAGATATTCATATCCTGACTTTCAATGCCTCGTGTAGCATCGATGAGTAGGATGCAAACATCGGAGTGTTCAATGGCGCGAATAGAGCGCATTACAGAATAAAATTCCAAATCTTCATTGACTTTTCCTTTCTTGCGAATGCCGGCTGTGTCGACTAAATAAAAGTCAAAGCCAAATTTGTCATAACGTGTAAGGATCGAATCGCGCGTTGTGCCTGCTATGTCGGTCACAATATTGCGTTCTTCGCCGATAAAGGCGTTAATTAAGCTGCTCTTTCCTGCATTGGGGCGTCCTACGATAGCAAAGTGGGGAATGTTATTCTCTTCTTCTTCCGTTTGATCCGCCCCAAGGCGTTCTATAATTGTGTCGAGTAAGTCTCCGGTTCCGCTTCCAGTGATTGCTGAAAGGCAGTTTGGCTCTCCTAAACCCAATTTATAGAATTCAGACGCATTATATCGATCAATGTTATTCTCGATTTTGTTTGCGCACAAAATAACCGGGATGTTGGCTTGACGGAGAATCATAGCAACGTCTTCATCCAAGTCCGTAATGCCTGTTTGATTATCTACGAGAAAAAGAATCAGGTCGGCCTCTTCTGTAGCAACCAATACTTGTTTTCGTATTTCGCCTTCAAAAATATCGTCGGAGTTGACCACCCATCCACCAGTATCTACAATAGAGAAGATTTGTCCGCCCCATTCGCATTTGCCGTATTGTCTATCTCTGGTTGTGCCGGCCTCTTCGCTGACAATAGCTTGCCGCGTGCCGGTCAAGCGATTAAAAAGCGTCGACTTTCCGACATTCGGACGGCCTACTATTGCTACAAGTTTGTTCATTTCTGTTCTTTTAAGAGTGTGGATGTTTAGTCCTTCAGTTTATATCCAAATCCTTCCAACGCGCGTTCGTTGTTGCGCCAGTCTTTGTTGACTTTTACAAAGACTTCCAAATAAATGCTCTTGTTGAAGAAGCGCTCTAAGGCCTTTCGAGCTTCCGTTGACACTTTCTTCAAAGCTATACCTTTGTGCCCGATGATGATGCCCTTTTGGCTCTCACGCTCTACATAGATCACAGCATTGATATGAATCTTTTTTGCGTCTTCTTTAAAGAGTTCGACGACAACTTCAACGGAATAAGGGATCTCTTTAGCGTAATAAAGCAGAATCTTTTCGCGAATAATTTCTGTAACGAAGAAGCGTGCAGACTTATCTGTCCACTGGTCTTTTTCAAAATAAGCCGGCCCTTCTGGCAAGAGTGCTTCAATGCGTTGCAAGACCGTATCTGTATTAAACTTTGCCTTGGCTGAAAGTGGAATAATTTCTGCCTTCGGTAAGCGTTCTTGCCATTGCTTTATCAGCTGTTCTACTTCTTTTTGGGATGAAAGGTCAATTTTGTTAATCAAAACCAAGACCGGGACGTTTGCTACTGCGACCTTCTCAAGAAATTCTTTATTCTTTTCTTGATCTTCAATAACGTCTGTTACATATAATAAGATGTCGGCATCAGTCAATGCAGATTCAGAGAATGTAAGCATTGCCTTTTGCATCTTATAATTGGGCTTTAAAACGCCTGGCGTATCAGAAAATATGATTTGCGCATCGGGTTTATTGACGATACCTAAGATCCGGTGGCGCGTTGTTTGCGCCTTAAAGGTCGCAATAGAAATGCGTTCACCCACAAATAAGTTCATCAGTGTAGACTTCCCGACGTTCGGATTACCTACAATATTTACAAAACCTGATTTCACAATAGTTGCTATTTTCTATAAAGTTGTATAACAGAGAGCAAAAGATCGAAGCTGCTGCATTATGCCGGATCGTACGCCCATTTTAGATAGGCTGATCCGTATGTGAATCCTGCTCCGAAAGCCGTTAGAAGTAATTTGTCGCCCTTGCGTAGTTGCTTTTCAAAATCCCATAATACCAAGGGGATTGTTGCGCTTGAAGTGTTGCCATAACGCTGGATGTTTATCAAAACTTTTTCCATCGGCACTTCTAAGCGATTTGCTACAGCCTCAATAATGCGGATATTTGCTTGGTGAGGTATGACATAATCAAGATTTTCATTAGTCAGATTATTACGCTCTGCTAATTTTGCACTAACCTCACTCATATCAGTTACAGCATATTTGAACACGGTTCGTCCTTCTTGATGCAAATAATGCATACGATGCTCCAAAGAGTGGTAAGAAGGAGGACATACTGATCCACCACCTTTCAGACAGAGGAAAGGAAGACCTTTTCCGTCAGTTCTTAATAGAGAATCTTTCCACCCTAAGTCTTCTTCAGTTGGCTCAACCAACACTGCAGCAGCACCATCGCCGAAGAGTGCACACGTAGCGCGATCCGTATAATCAACAATGCCGGATAGCTTTTCAGCAGCACAAACAATTATCTTCTTATAGCGTCCGCTTTGTATCATACAGGCAGCTTGATCCATCGTAAAGAGGAATCCGCAGCAAGCCGCTTGCGTGTCGATCGCGTGTGCATTGGTCATTCCCAATTTTCCCACCAAAATAGAAGATGTTGAGGGGAAATGGAAGTCTGGCGTAATAGATGCTACAAGCAGCGCGTCAACTTCTTTAGGATCTGTACCCGTCTTTTCGAGAAGTTGCTTCACAGCCTTGCGAGCCATATAGCTCGTTCCAAGTCCTTCTTCATTTAAGATACGTCTTTCTTTGATTCCGACACGCGCCATAATCCATTCGTCGCTTGTGTCTACCAGCTTAGAAAGTTCGTCATTATTTAATATGTATTCGGGTACATACCCTCCTACGCCTGTTATTGCTGCATTAATCATAAAAAGGAGTTTAATGAATAACAAAAGCGAGATACAATTTACAAGCTACGAGTCATATTTGAATCGCATCTTGTAAATTGCACCTCGCGGGATAAGAGAGATTATTCCGTTACGGTCTCCTTTTCGATGGCAAGCTTGCCACGATAATGGCCACAAGTAGGGCATACCGTGTGATAAATGTGCCAACCTCCGCAGTTCGGGCAGATCGCCATTGTCGGGGCAACTGCCTTGTCGTGTGTTCTGCGCTTCAGAGTTCTCGTCTTGGATTGTCTTCTTTTAGGATGTGCCATTGTTAATTGTATTTTAGTTGTTATTCTTCATTTTCTATTTGGAATCTACTAAGCATATCTTCATTACACAGCCCTTGTGGATGTTTACGTTCGATGGGGAGTGAAGTTTCGATCAGCTCATAAATGTCCCAAGACAAGTCATAAATCCTTTCTGATGGTGAGATACATTTTATGTCAAGGTTTTCATTTTCCTCTCCGTAGCTTACAAAGCAATGATCTCTGATCGCCACTGGGAGACGCACAGCATCTAAACAGCGATCACAAAGCACTTCGACTTCTCCTGCTATGTCGAAATTTAATTGGAAAGTATCTTCAGTAAATTGCTTTATAGAACACTTTACGCGAATCGAGCCTCCTGATATTTCTTCTTGTTCAAGTTGTTGAAAAAAATGATCGTCTAAGCTTAAATCAAAAGACTCGTTGGCTGTTGTTGCTCTTTTTAAGTCAATCTGGAGATTTTCTAAATTAGCCATAGCGGGTGCAAATTTAGTGCAATTCATATGAAAGGCAAAAGAAAGCATCGTATATTTATACAAAATAGGATTTCTCCCGCGCATATTTAATTGAAAAAAAGAGACTCTTTGCTTGAAGTGAGTGCATAAGGGCGTATTTGTTTAGATTTGCGATGGCGTAAAGAGACTGGTAAATCTTAGATTCATCCTCTCAAAGTTGTTTGGTTTCTATAGTCTTTCCGCTTATTCCTGAAAAATAGCTGTTAAATCGTGAAGAACTATTGAGAAAGGTCGAAAAATACACTGGAATTTGTTGGCTTATCACTCGCCAAGTATTACTTTTGCAGTATTATTCTTAACCTCTGATTATGCTAGAAATTTCACATCGTGCGGAAGAGATGCCGCAATCGCCGATTCGCAAATTGGCTCCTTTGGCTGATGCAGCCAAGGCTAAAGGCGTACACGTCTTTCATCTTAACATCGGACAACCCGATTTACCTACACCTGAAGTAGGCCTTGAAGCTTTAAAGCACGTAACTCGTCAAACGCTCGAATACAGTCCAAGTCAAGGCTTTTTGAGCTATCGTAAGCGTCTAGTAGACTATTACAAGACTTACAACATCAACCTGACGACTGACGACATTATCATTACTACGGGTGGATCAGAAGCTGTGCAGCTCGCATTTATGGTTTGTCTCAATCCGGGTGACGAAGTCATTACGACAGAGCCAACTTACGCCAACTATAAATCGTTTGCTATTGCAGCTGGCGCAAAGGTACGTACGGTTAGCACTTCTATTGATGATGGATTCGCCTTGCCGAAAGTTGAGGAGTTTGAAAAGCTGATCAATGAGCACACAAAAGCTATTTTGATCTGCAATCCTAACAATCCGACGGGTGGACTTTATACGCCTGAAGAAATGAATCAGATTCGTGAGATGGTCAAGAAGCACAATCTTTATTTGATCTCCGACGAAGTATATCGTGAATTCATTTATGCAGGTTCTCCCTATATTTCCGCTTGTCATTTAGAGGGACTTGAGCAAAACGTAATTCTGATCGACTCTGTTTCAAAGCGCTACAGCGAGTGCGGTATCCGTATCGGTGCATTTGTGACGCGTAATGAAGCTGTCCGCAAGGCAGCGATGAAGTTCTGTCAAGCACGTTTGTCTCCTCCTCTTTTGGGGCAGATTGTAGCAGAAGCATCTATCGAAGCCGGGCAAGAGTACATCACATCTTGCTATGATGAGTACTTGAAGCGCCGCGATTGTTTGATTGAGGGCTTAAATGCAATTCCCGGTGTTTATTCACCAATGCCTATGGGCGCATTTTATACCATCGCACGCCTGCCGGTTGAAGACGCATCAGACTTCTGCGCATGGTGTCTCACGGATTTCAGCTATGAAGGCCAGACTGTGATGATGGCGCCTGCAGAAGGCTTCTACATTACGCCGGGCTTAGGCCGCGATGAGGTGCGCATCGCTTACGTTCTCAAGATCGAAGATATGCAGCGCGCATTGCTCGTATTGCGCAAGGCGCTCGAGGCATATCCCGGTAAGAAGAAGTAAGAACGACTTGCAGAAAACTTCCAAATGAACCTATCATTATTTCTGGCTAAACGCTTTTTCTCCGCCGGAGATCGGCAGCAGAAAAATCGTGCATCCACGCCGGCCATTATCGTGGCAACTTCCGGCATCGCAGTGGGGCTGGCTGTAATGATTGTCTCCGTTTGCGTTGTGCTTGGTTTCAAGTCTGAAATCAGCTATAGGCTTACCGGATTTGGGTCTCATTTGGAAGTTTTCGATACTAACGCTTTAGCGTCTCCCGAAAGTTATCCGGTTGTCACAGAAGGTGAAATTGTTCAGAAACTGCAACAATTGCCTGAGATTGCTCATTTGCAACGCTTTTCTGAAAAGCAAGGCATCTTGAAGACAACCAACGACTTTCAGGCTGTCGTGTTGAAAGGTTTGGGTGAAGACTATGACGTTTCGTTTCTAAAGCGCTGCTTAGTAGCCGGTCATCTCCCAAAATTCAGTGCGACAAAGTCTACAAACGAAATTGCCATCTCTCGAACGCAGTCCGATTTGTTGAATCTGCACGTTGGAGATCTGGTTTATGCCTATTTTTTTGAGAACACCATTAAAATGAGGCGCTTTAAGATTGTAGGCATATACAACACCAATATGAAGCAGTTCGACCGCTCATTTGCACTGACAGGAAAAGCTGTTGTCAATCGTTTAAATGATTGGCAGCCGGATCAGAGTAGCGGTTTAGAGTTGCGGGTAAAAGATTTTTCCGCTTTAGATCAAGCCACTCGGCGCGTAGGGCGTTTGGTTAATGGTCGCAAAGATAAAAATGGCGCATCCTATGCCGTGATGTCCATAAAAGAAAATCCGCGGACCGCTTCTGTTTTTAATTGGCTGACGCTTTTAGACGTAAACATTTGGGTCATATTAGTGCTCGTTACGCTCGTAGCCGGCTTCTCGATGGTCAGTGGTTTGCTCATCTTAATTTTGGAGCGTACCTCTACAATTGGCCTTTTGAAGGCATTAGGATCTTCCAATACGCGAATGCGCAATACATTTTTGTATTACGCCGCCTTTATTATTCTTCGCGGATTAGTAATTGGCAATGTTATCGGTTTGGCTTTAGTTTTGCTTCAGCAACATTTTGGGTGGGTACAACTCAATCCTGAGACCTATTACGTCAGTACGGTGCCTATAAGTCTGAATTGGTGGTACATACTCTTGCTGAATATATCCACTTTCATCATAACTTTGGCAGCCTTAGTCGTACCAAGTTTTATTATTTCTCGCATTCAGCCTGCAAAAGCTATCAAGTTTGATTGATGTTTAAAAATAAAATATTATCTTTGCAGCCGAAACGAACAAACGGGGTGTAGCGCAGTCCGGTTAGCGCACCTGCTTTGGGAGCAGGGGGTCGAAGGTTCGAATCCTTTCACCCCGACGTTTGGAAATAGAAGCTCGTAAGTTTGAAGATGTAGTCTTGAAATTTGCAAGCTTTTTCTTTTACCTTAATTTTTAGATTGTGCCATGGGCGTTTTGCTCATCATATTGGATGTGCTACGGTCGAGTTTTTGTATCACATCACCTTTCTTTTTATCACCTTTTCTGTTATTCTGACGCTTTCGTCTTGACCTTTCGAGTCTCACTTTTTTAATATTACGCGCCCAACTCTGTCTTCTTCTTTGTCCTTTCACGATGGTACGAGCTTTTTATCGTGAGTGTACACCTATACCATCGTGAGCGTACAAATGTCCTTTCACGATGATAGCGTAGAAAATGTTGTAATTCTCACAGATGCGTAGACTTGCGTTTGCTCACAACCAAATTTGCGATGAGCTACTCGGTATTGCTTAGAAAAGTAATGAAAGGGTAGAGTTAAGATTTAGGTGGCAATGATGTAACTAAAAGTCTGGCTACCGTAAAAATTTTCTGACTAACACAACGTCCTCAAACAAACCATTGCAAAAGTGCCAATCGGTTAAAATGACAAGGTCTTCGAAGCCGCATTGTCGGAAGGCCTGCAGAGAGCGCTTGTTGCTACAGAGCGAAATGTGCGCCACGAGCTGATGAATGTTGAGAAAACGCCGTGCATACTCCGTTGCTTGTTGTAGCATTTCCTGACCAAAACCTTTCCCGCGCTCGTCTTTCAAAATGGCGAGTCCGATTTCAGCTCTCCTGTCAGTAGGCGAAAAGTCAAATAGGTCTACTGTGCCTATCGCGCGCCCATCTTCTTTTGTTGCAATCAGCCTTAGTTGATTGTTTTCGTAAATAGATGAGGGCTGTGCTGCAAGATATTGCTTGAGTGCATAGCGAGAATAAGGGCCGCAAGCAGACGTAACCTCCCATAGACTCGGATCGTTTTCTATCGTATATAGAAACTCTAAATCTTCAGGCTCTAATGCTCTTAACTGCAACATAGGCTTTTAGCTTGTTTAATGGAAGACGTCGCCGGCTGTAATGAGAATTTTCTCTTTCGGGAAGAACGTTCCTAAATAATGCTTGTGATCAGAGTTGCTTAAACGGGACAGTATTTCATCATATGAGAGATCTGCCGTATCGTAAACAAAGTATAGGGCTTTGGAGGCGTCTTCTGTTAGCGGCATATTGAGTCGAAGGAAATCATCCAAGTGAGTCCCATTATAGTAGCAGCGTTCTTCAGCATTTGAAGGCTTGGGAAAGAGAAAACGCTTAAAGCGTCGCAACTGGCGAGATACGAGTGAGAGGCAGGCGCTCAAGATAATGGCTGCCATAATGGGGATGCTCAATAACAAACTATAGTGGCGGTAGTGCTTGCGGAAGAAGATAAGCATCGCCTCGTAGAAAACGTGAACGTAGCGGAAAGAATTTTTGTGCGTACTTTCGCCTTTATAGTGTAAAATGGGCGTGGGCAGATAGTAGTTTTTATAGCCGGCTTTGAGTATTCGGTAAGAGAGGTCGATGTCTTCTCCGTACATAAAAAATTGTTCGTCGAATCCGCCCGTTTTTTTCAACACTTCGTGTTTTGCAAACAAGAAGGCTCCCGATATAATATCAATCTGCGAACTTTCGTCTTCCGACTGAAAACGCAGATTATATTTGCCAAATAGCTTGGATTTTGGAAACAAGGTAGCTAAGCCCGTGATCTTGCAAAACGAGGTCCAAGGCGTAGGAAGACTTCGCCGAGATTCCAAAGCAAACTCTCCATTGTCGCGCAGCATTTTTACGCCTAAGCCTCCTAAATTGGGACGCGTGCGAGCAAAAACAATGCAGTCGTGTAGCGTGTGTTCAGTTAGTATCGTGTCAGGGTTGAGGAAAAGTATAAATTCGCCGGTTGCTTTTTTTAGCGCAAGGTTGTTTGCTTTCCCAAAACCAAGATTATGACGATTGGCAATGATATGGAGGTGTGGGTATTGCTGTTGTGGAAATTTGGTTTTCAAGTACGCCACTGAGTCATCTTTGGACGCATTGTCTACGACAAAGACTTCATTGTCGATGCCTTCTACTGCTTTCCACACAGAATGCAGACATTGTTCCAAATAATACTTTACATTGTAGTTGACAATGATGATGGATAAAGTCATTGCTCAGAGTCTTTTGATTTGAATGGAAAGCAAAGAATGCTAGCCACTACAGCAATAAAAAAGCTATAAAGCGATGTGCCTGTAAAAGAGATACTGTAGTAGCAAAAAATGCTGGGTAGCGTTGCGAGGCATAAAAGGAATAATCGCAGACTTATCCATTTTGCTTGCTTTTTCTTGCTCTGTGCTGTCGTAGGCTGCCCTAAAATGGCTGCAACTCTTTTCCAAGAGGGCAGGGAATAAGCCAAAAAGGAGCCGCCAATAGCAGTTACGATGGAAATGATGTCTGAAAAATATTTTGTCTCAGCACTTTTCCCAAGAAAACTCGTCGGAAATATTTCTGCTTCAGATAAAGCAACGTAGATGATAATGACTATCCAAAGGCAAAAGATGCCTCGCTTTTGAAAAACGAAGTATGGGGATGTAGCATCAGGCTGCATTCGATTATTCATTTCTTGTTATTGCTTGATTTCTATACGCTCAGTGATAGAACGTCCTAATGTGATTTCGTCAGTATATTCCAACTCCTCTCCAACGCTAACACCGCGCGCCAAGGTCGTAAGCTTGACGTTATATTGTGCGAGTTTACGCTGAATAAAAAAGATTGTGGTGTCACCCTCCATTGTCGGGTTTAGTGCAAAAATAATCTCTTTTACCTCTCCACTTGCTACTCGGTCAATCAAACTATCTATTTCAAGATCAGAAGGCCCAACGCCATCCATAGGAGATATAACGCCGCCCAAAACATGATAGAGTCCGCGAAAGGCGCCTGTATTCTCAATGCTTAATACGCCTGATATGTTTTCTACTACACATACGACAGATTGATCGCGTAGCGGGCTGGCACAAATCTCGCAAATATCGGTGTCGGAGATGTTGTGGCATATGTTGCAATAATGGATCTTTTCTTTGACTGCAATAAGGCTTTCGGCAAAGGAATTTACGTAGGCCTTATCTTGTTTTAGCAGATGAAGGACTAATCGCAATGCCGTTCGCCTCCCGATACCCGGTAGTTTGGTAAATTCATTTAGTGCCCGTTCTAAATGTTTTGAAGGATATTGTTCGTTCATTCAGTCAGAGTTGGAATGGCAAAGTTAGGAAAATTCATTATTTTTGCATTACAAACAGTCAAGAAATGAAGATTAACACAGCTGAATTTAAGATAAGCAGCGCGCGCTTGGATCAATGTCCTGCTACAATGATTCCTGAATATGCTTTTATTGGTAGAAGTAATGTGGGAAAGAGTAGCCTGATTAATATGTTGACAGGACGGTCCGCATTAGCTAAGACTTCGTCAACTCCGGGAAAGACGTTGCTCATCAATCACTTTATTATAAATGATGAATGGTTTTTGGTAGACTTGCCTGGTTATGGTTTTGCGAAACGCAGCAAGAAGGAGCGCGAAGAATTGCGCAAGATGATTGAGCGTTATGTGACTCGCCGCGAGCAACTCACAAACTTGTTTGTGCTAATAGACTCTCGGCTCAGGCCGCAGACAATAGATCTTGAATTCATTCGCTTTTTAGGCGAAGCTGGCGTACCTTTTTCTATTATCTTTACCAAGGCGGATAAGAATAAGAGGGGAGTCTTAAAGTCTAATGTCCAAGGCTTCTTGGCAACGTTAAAGGAGGAGTGGGAAGAACTCCCACCTTACTTTATCTCCAGTTCAACCAGTAAATTAGGAAGAGAAGATATTCTTAATTACATTGAGCAGATTAATGGCTCGCTCCAACAAGATGAAGCGATTTAATTTGAATATGCGTGCCGTTAAGGCTGCACTTATCGTTGCCGCTTTAATTATTGCTGCTCTTTCACTTGTTGTAAGCAATATCTTAATAAAGGATTTGACTCGGGAAGAAACAGCTAAGATGGAAGTGTGGGCAGAGGCAATGCGATCGTTAACGCGTGCTGATGAAAACACCGATTTAAATTTAGTTTTGCGTGTTCTCAATGGGAATAATACGATTCCTGTTATTGTTTTGGATGGACAAGGGCGCGTCTTAGCAGCACGAAACATTGGGATTCCCCAAGATAGTTTGGAAAATGTCTTATCTGATGTGCAGAGCAAGAGTTACAAAACAATTACTAAAGATCTGCTGTTGCGTGCTCACAAAATGAAGTCGTCGGGATTATGTATGGAGATGAAGCTTTCTGAAGATGAGGCGGCGGATAATAAAATTGAAATCTGTTATGAACCTTCTTTGATGTTGAAGCGTCTAGCCACGTATCCCTATGTTCAGTTAGGCGTTGTGGCTTTATTTATAGTTGTTGCTATTTTAGCCTTATTAAGTTCGAAGAGAGCAGAACAAAATAAGGTTTGGGTTGGCCTTTCGAGAGAAACTGCGCACCAATTGGGTACGCCTATCTCGTCTTTAATGGCTGGCAGCATTATTTTGCGTGAGAGTTATCCCGACGACCCCTTGATTCCTGAGATGGATAAGGACATTCAGCGGCTTCAATTGATTGCTGAACGCTTTTCTAAGATTGGTTCTGCGCCAGAGATGACGCGGGAGAATCTAAACGAAGTTGTTTTACGTGTACTCAGTTACATCGGTAAGCGAACGTCGCAAAAAGTTAAGCTCCAGACGTCTTTTTCTGCATCTGTGATGTGTGCGAAAATCAACGCTCCGCTTTTTGAATGGGTCATTGAGAACCTTTGTAAGAACGCTATTGATGCGATGTCTGGTGTTGGGGAGATTAATATTGGTGTAACAGAACGTGATAAGCGAATTACAATATTGGTTTCCGATACCGGAAAGGGCATTGCTAAGAAAAACTTTAAGAATGTTTTTAAGCCTGGTTTCACAACTAAACGCCGCGGATGGGGGCTTGGCCTCTCGCTGGCCAAGCGTATTATTGAGGAGTACCATCGCGGGAAAATCTTCGTAAAGAGTAGTGAGCTTGGTCAAGGCACTACATTCTGCATACAACTTATAGATAGAAGTTGAGTACAGATAATCACCATTAAAAGTCTATCGAAAAACGGAAATTGATCTGTCTTCCGGTTAAGAAGTTGGGGACGGCATATTGTGTGTTTGTAATATCCGTAACCCAAAAGTAAGAATTGATATTTTGAATTCCTAATAGATTAAAGGCATCAACGCCTAACCACGCATTCTTTATCATTCTTCCCAAGCCTCGCGTGAGATGGTGGTCTTCGTTGTTAATTAAACGATAGCTCACGCCCAAGTCTACGCGTTTATAAGCAGGTGCTCGGAACGTTTGTTGTGAGCGATCCGTATGCGGAGGGCCGAAAGGCAGTCCATCCGCAAAGGCTAATTTTAGCGTACTTCTCCAGCGCGTACTCCCAGGGAAGAAATCTGTGAAATAAAGTGAGACATTGTAGCGCTGACTCGTTGGACGAGGTAACCATACGCCTGCAATTTTTTCTTTGGTTTGCATTAAAGAAACCGACAACCAACTATCTGTGCCGGGTACAAACTCGCCATATAATTTCAGATCTAAGCCTGCTGCATAACCGGATGCCATGTTACGACCATAATAGACTACTCTTATGTTGTCAACGCTGTATGGGTTTAAGTTGGAGAGCGCTTTATAATAAAGTTCGGCTGTAAACTTAAACGGGCGATCAAGCAGGCGGAAAGTATAATCTCCTCCAAGGACGAAATGGATAGACCTTTGCGATCTAATAGATCTATTTAGATGAACCTTGGCAATGCCGTTGACCAACGTCGTATCTCTTAATTCTTTGTAGAATGGCGGTTGATAATAGAAGCCCGTGGCAAATCGCAATGTCCAATGATCGTTGGCCGCCGGAAGCAGCCCAATGGAGATGCGAGGCGAGATTGTTGTTTCCTTGTTCCAATCCCAATGACTTAATCTTACGCCGTAGGTGAGATTAAACAAGCCTAATTTACTCTTGAATCGCCAACTATCTTGCAGGAAGCCTGAAAGTCTGTTACCCTGCACTTCATTAGCTGAGTGCAAACTATAAATAAGGCGCAGCATATCGGGCGTATGGGGGAGCGAGTAGCCCATAGAGTCGCGCATTTCCCATTCGCGTGCATTCTCCTTTATTTTTTCAAACTGCCAGTTTAGGCCTGCTTGTAGTGTATGTCCGGTAAACTTTGTGCGAAAGCGAAGTCCGGCATTAAAAACGCTGGCTCTTAGTCTGTTTCGGGCGTGTTCCATATAAGTTCCGACCCCTAATTGCTCCGCGCCTGTCGCTTCATTGAGCCAATATTGCCCTTGAATGTCATACGTTTCGTGCTCTTGTGTGGAAAAAGAAGAGAGTTGTAAGGCCAAATAGCTTTCCGGCGTAAAATGACGTGTGAGCGAGAAAGCACCAAAGAACGTGCGGAAATAATCTTTCTCTTCTCCATCAAAATAGACCTTAAACTTTTTAGCATTGTTCATCGTACCAAAGTTTGTTTCGCGGTCTTTTGGCTTAAAGTTGTAATGATTGTCAGAGATATTGCCCAATACATCTATCGTCCATCTTCTGTTGGGCGACCAAGAAAGATAGGCCTGATAATCCAAAAAGTTGGGGTTATACTCACCGGTAGTCTCTAAAGAGCCCAGCAAGTAGCGCGTCGTCTTATAGCGGAGCGAGGTCATAAGGCTGAACTTTGAATTGCCGCCGCCTAAGTAGATGCCACCACCCAGCATACTCCCGTTTACTCGTCCTTCAAAACCTGTCGGGCGCTTATAAGTAATGTCTAAAACGGAAGACATCTTGTCTCCATATCTCGCTTCAAAGCCTCCTGATGAGAAGCCTATCCTTTCGACCATATCTGAATTGATCACGCTGAGGCCTTCTTGCTGACCGGAGCGCACAAGCATTGGGCGGAAAATTTCTAAGCCGTTCAAATAGACGACATTCTCGTCAAAACTACCGCCGCGGACGTTATATTGAGAAGACAACTCATTATGCGTAGAGACGCCGGCTTGCGTGGCGATGATTTCCTCTACGCCGTTTCCTGTCGTAGACGGCATCGTGGTCTGGTCTGTCAATTTAATACGTTGCTCTGTTGTAGTTTGCTTTGCTTGACCTATGACTACAGCCGTGTTGAGCGTATTTCCGTATGCCGGCAATACGATATCCAGCCGAATGGAATCGCCCGGATTGCGAAGCAGACGCTTTCGCGTTTCATAACCTATCTGTGAATACACGACTACTACGGAGTCGCGCGAAGTACAATAGAGCGTATATTCACCCTTTAAGTTGGTTGAAGTCAGAATGCTTGTTCCTAGAATGCGAACGTTGGCCAACTCTAGAGGTTGTCCGTCATCATCTTTGACAAGGCCGAAAATCTTCGTCCGTTGAGCTGATGAAGAGATGGCAAGGAGCAAGAAAAATATGCTGAGAATGTAACGTTGCTTCATACTATTTCTAAAACGGCAGAGTGGGGGCTATATTGTGTAAACCCCTGTTGAAGTTATCTTTGAGCACAGCCCGATTATTACGTGTCTGTTCAGATATGCCATAGCCCTTGTTCTTATTCTTTTAATACTTATTTTCGTGAACCGATGCTCCCATCATACTTTCACCTCTTTATGTGGCTCTTTTCAATTCACAATGATGGGCTCCGCATAGACAATGAATGAGGAACAACCTCTAAAATCCGTTTTTTATTGTCCATTATTTAATGATCAGCAGCTGAAGTCTTGCCTTGCTTTATTTTCATCGTGAACGTAAACTTGTACTGTCGTGAAGGGACGTTTGTACTGTCGTGAAGGGACGTTTGTACTGTCGTGAAGGGACGTTTGTACTATCGTGAAAGGACAACTGTCCCATCGTGATGGTAGCCGTAAAATTCCGAGCAGCGTAGCCGAGACTTGGGACTTATCGTCGTGGAATGCTAAAAACTCACATTGAAATCAGAGGAGACAAACTTCCGAATACTTGCCATTATTTGGCTTTTGCCGAAAAATGTTGCGTGATAGCTTGCTCTCTATGTTGTAAAATGATCTCTATACCAAATTTTTCTGAAAGATGTTCTGCCAAATGCTGGGCGCTATATACGCTGCGATGCTGCCCACCGGTGCAACCAAAGGAGAACATAAGCGCGGTGAAGCCGCGGTCTAAATAACGCTGTACGTGGAAGTCGGCCAACGCATATACGTGTTGCAGAAAGGGCAATATTTCGCCGTTTGTTTCCAGAAATCGTATGACGGGAGCGTCAAGTCCTGTCAGCTTTTTGTAGGGTTCATAGCGTCCCGGATTGTGCGTGCTGCGGCAATCGAAGACATAGCCACCTCCGTTTCCGCTGGTATCTTCCGGTATGCCTTTCTTGTAGCTAAAACTAAAGATGCGCACGACCAGTGTGGGGGCTTGCACCTTAACTGTCAACTGTTTTGCTGGTTCCGGCGAGGGCGTGGGGAGTTGGAATTGGGGCAGTTGTACCAACTTTTCCAATGTTTGTGATAAATAAGGGTAAGCAGCAGCTACGCCTTTCTGCAAGGCTTCGCGGAGATTTGCGATGGCCAATGGAATACTTGCAAGAAAGTGGGGCTTATGTTCTACATAGCCTCGTAAACCATAAGCACCCAATACTTGAAGCGTGCGAAAGAAGACAAAAAGATCCAGACGTTGCAGGAATTTTTGCCTATCAATGTCGGTGATTTCCTCAAGTACACTTAAATATTCTTCCAACAAAATCGTTCGCAAATCAGCTCCATAGTGGGCCGATGCTTGCCATAAGAATGAGGCAACGTCGTATTCTAAAGGTCCTTCGCGCCCGCCTTGATAATCGATGAAGTAAGGGTTGCCATCTACCAACATAACGTTGCGTGCTTGAAAGTCGCGGTAAAGAAAACCTGTCTGCTCGTTGTCATTTAAATCGGAGCCCAATTGGAGTAAATCGGCTTCTAATTGTATTTCATCAAAGGGTAGTCCGGCTACTTTTAGAAAGCAATATTTGAAATAATAGAGATCAAACATAGCTGCTTTGACATCAAAACGAGTAGGGGGGAGCAGGCGCTCCGTATTTAGATCGACTATGCCCTTTACCTGAAATGCGGGCAATAGGCAGATGGTCTTTTTCAGCAGTTCTATGTGATTGGTCGTATAACCTATTTGACTTTCTCGACCCGTACGCAGTGCTTCGAAAAGTGACTTACTTCCGAGGTCTGTTTGTAAATAACTCATTCGATCTTCAGATACGGCCAAGATTTCCGGAACGGGCAAGGACTTTTTCGTAAAATGCTGCGTCAGGTAGATGAAACTCTCATTTTCTTTTCGCGATTCGCCGATTACGCCGATGCAGCTTTGGGTATCTTGACCTACTAATCGGAAATATTGGCGGTTACTGCCTGATCCGGTTAATGGCATGATAGTCTTAAGCGGCGCGGCGAAGCATTGGCTGTATAATTGTTGAAGTATGGTTGTATTTTCAGAAAACATAAGGGGAGGGGATAAAGCGTTATGACTCTTTTATTGGGTGCTGTTGGCCAAATTCATTAAATGGACAGCCACCAAGGCTGCCGTCTCTGTACGTAGGCGGCTGTTGCCTAACGATACGGGGATAAATCCTGCTGCCATAGCGGCTTCTACTTCTCGCATACTGAAATCGCCTTCCGGGCCAATAAGTACTTGGGTAGACTCTTCGCCTTTGAGTAGTTGGCCAAGAAAGGCGGAAGAATGTATAGAAGTGCTTGCGTTTGTTGGACTTGAATCGGCGTCGCAGATATTTTCCATATTATAGCAATGGGCTATGTATCTCTTACCTTCGAATGGACGATTGATGAAAGCATTGAACGTTATCATCTCGGGAATTTGAGGCAAAATAGCTTTATGACTTTGCTTCATTGCACTGATAGCTATACGATTCATTCGCTCAATCTTGATTTGCTTGCGTTCAGAAAACTCGCAGGCGACGAAATTTATTTGATCGACACCAATTTCTGTGGCTTTTTCTACAAACCATTCCATTCTATCCAAGTGCTTTGTGGGCGCAACGGCAATCTCTAATTTGTTTTTCCACAATGGGCGTGCGCTCTCTTGGGATAATAACTGGACGCTACAATGCTTATTGGTAACCAAGGAGAGTGCGGCTTTGTAAAAAGAGCCTTTCCCGTCAGTGATGATAATCTCTTCGCCCTCTTTCATGCGTAACACTTTGGTGATGTGTTGCGCTTCATCGTGTGGAAGCTCTTTGTTTGTCGCAATGTCGGGCGCGTAAAAAACATGAAACTCTTTCATTCTTCTGCTATAGTTCGGCGTTGGATCTCTTTTTTGATTTGATCGGCAAGTTCGTATTCTTCATTATGGACGGCTTGCTCTAATGCTTCTTGTAAGAGTTGGAGATTCATTGAAGAGAGAGGAAATTTTATTACGCCCTCTTTGGGGTTGATATTGACGAGAAACATTAAATCTTTCTTGTAAATGTATATAGGTTTGTGTTGCCCGATGGCAACAGCCAAGCCTTCTGTGATAGAAACGTTGATGGAGTGAAGAAGTCCTTCTTGGAGAAAAAATAAATGTGCTGTAAGCAAACTCTCTGGGCTTACTTTAAATAAAAGATATTGGAGTTGGAAGTTGAGAGCTCCGCACAAGGAGGATATTAAACCGCTTGTAAATGAGAAATTAGTGCGTAGTCCACTTACAATAATGTCTTTTTCTTCTTTATTGATTAAGGTCGGGACGAGATTGTTTCCACCCTTTTCTTTGAACAATAAAATATAGGCGCTCTTTAATGTGGCTCCTTGGGTTATACCTTGTGCTTGAAGTTCGATAAAATCTGGATCCATCTTCATCAATTCTTTTTGCAAAGATAGGCAGAGAAGATTAAAAAGTAGAAATCCATATTATATAATATAGAGGAAGATACTAAAAAAGCAGTTCGTACATACTCTGTACAAACTGCTTTGTCTATAAGGAGTGAAATTACTCTTCTGAATTATTCAGCACGCAATGTGAAGCGGCAGAATGCTACGGCTGTCAAATCTTTATCTGCTTGCTGCAGATATTGGCGAACCGTAATCTTGCTATCTTGAATAAAATCTTGATTGAGAAGCGTTGCTTCTTTGTAGAAAGCATTCATACGGCCTTCTGCAATGCGCTCTACAAGATTTTCAGGTTTACCTTCTTCACGCGTTTTCTCAATGGCAATCTTGAATTCTTCAGCACGGATTTCTTCAGGAACATCGTCCTTATCCACACTTACAGGATTCATTGCTGCAATTTGCATTGTCAATGCGTGTCCTTGCTCCTCTGCAGCCTTATTAAGTTGTACCATTGTGCAAAGAATGTTCTTTGCTTGGTGATTGTAGGTATAAATGTGCTCTCCTTCTAAAACAAAGTAGCCATCAAGCTCCATTTTTTCACCCGTAATACCAGACTGATTGGTTACAGCATCTTTTACTGTTCCTTTATCATTCAAATGTAGTGCTTCAACTTCTTCAAGGCTCTTGCACTTGTTTGCGACTGCAAGATCTAAAATGCTTTGCGTAAGTGCTACGAAATCTTTGTTGGCAGCCACAAAGTCTGTCTCGCATTTCAAAGCAATCATTGCTCCGAAGCCTTCTACAGCTTTAACTAATACGCAGCCATTAGATGCTTCGCGATCAGAGCGTTTTGCCGCAATCGCTTGGCCGCGTTTGCGGATGATTTCAACAGCCGTGTCCATATCGCCATTAGCTTCAGCTAAGGCTTTCTTGCAATCACCAAGGCCTGCTCCGGTCAAGGTGCGTAGTTTCTTGATGTCTTCAATTGTTACTTCCATGAGTAAATCAATAATTGAGGATTATAATTGTGGATTATTCCGCTTTAGGCGCTTCCTCCGTTTCTGGTGTTGTTGCAGATTCTGCTTCTACGCCTTCTTCGCTTTTCTCTTTGCGAGCACGAGTTGTACGTTTGCGAGGAGCTTTCTCTTCAACTTCTTTCGCTTCCTGATCTACCTTTTCTGCTTTGCGCTCTTCTAAGCCTTCTGCGATAGCTGCGCAGCAAGCGTCAAGGATTACTTCAATGCTTTGTTTAGCATCATCGTTTGCAGGAATAACGTGATCAACAGAGTTGGGGTCTGAGTTCGTATCAACAATGCCGAAGACAGGAATATCCAAACGATGAGCTTCTTTTACTGCAATGTGCTCTTTCATTACGTCTACAATGAAGAGGGCTGCAGGAAGACGTGTTAAGTCTGCGATAGAACCAAAGTTCTTTTCGAGTTTAGCACGTTGGCGAGAGATTTGGAGGATTTCACGCTTAGAGAGGTTAGAGAAAGTTCCATCGGCTGTAAGCTTATCGATGTTGGCCATTTTCTTAACCGCCTTGCGGATTGTCGGGAAGTTGGTAAGCATACCGCCCGGCCAACGTTCCGTAACATAAGGCATATTTACTGCAGCTGCTTTCTCAGCAACGATATCTTTTGCCTGTTTTTTAGTAGAAACGAAGAGGATGCGCTTGCCTGACTTTGCAATTTGCTTGAGGGCTTCTGCTGCCTCATCAATCTTTGCTACAGTTTTGTGCAAGTCGATAATATGAATACCGTTGCGCTCCATAAAGATGTAAGGAGCCATTGCGGGATTCCATTTGCGCTTGAGGTGGCCAAAATGACAGCCAGCCTCTAAAAGTTGGTCAAAAGTTGTTCTTGACATAATTTTGTTTTGTTCGTTTACTTTCTGTTTGTAATTGCTTTAAGCAACCAGCTCCTGAGTAGGCGATACGCATCCCAAGAGTTTAGATGCTAAACGTGCACCAATAGCAAACCATATATTTTGCTTTGCGAAGCTACTCTTAAGAAGAATGTTCGGCAGAGCAAAGCGTATATTAACGTTTGCTGAATTGGAAGCGACGGCGTGCTTTGGGGCGTCCCGGTTTTTTACGTTCAACAACGCGAGAATCGCGAGTGATGAAGCCTTCTGCGCGGAGCGCTTTCTTGTCTTCGGCATTGATCTTCACCAATGCGCGTGCAATCGCTAAGCGCAACGCTTGACTTTGGCCTGTGAAGCCACCGCCATCAATATTTACTTTGATGTCATACTTCTCTGTTGCGCCCAACAGTTGAAGTGGTTGTTTTACCACGTACTGAAGAATAGGCGAGGGGAAGTATTCCGTCAGGTCTCTTTTATTAATTGTAATCTTACCCGTACCTTCGGTCAAGAATACACGTGCTACGGCGCTTTTGCGGCGGCCTGTTGCATTGATCATATCCATATTCTTTCTTATTTATACTGGTTAATATCAATCACCTTCGGAGATTGTGCTTCGTGCTTGTGTTCTGCGCCTTCATAGACGTGGAGATTCTTAAGCAATTGTGCACCAAGGCGATTCTTAGGGAGCATACCTTTTACCGTACGCAGCAAAAGTCTTTCAGCACCATTGGGTTTAGCCAAGATTGAAGCCGGCGTTTGTTCGCGTTGGCCGCCGGGATAACCCGTATAAGAATAATAAATACGATCTGTCATCTTATTGCCGGTCAACTTAACCTTGTCGGCATTTATGATGATCACGTTGTCACCACAATCTACGTGCGGCGTAAAGTTTGGTTTGTACTTGCCGCGAAGCAGTTTGGCAACCTTTGAGCTGAGACGGCCAAGAATCTGGTCTGTAGCATCTACTACGACCCATTCCTTATTCGCAGTCTCTTTGTTTGCAGAAATGGTCTTGTAACTTAAAGTGTCCACTCTTCGTTTGTTTTAATTGTATTACTACTAAATTTTCGGCTGTTTGTCTCGAAAGATCCATTACCCGGCCAAAGGTAGCCCTTTCTTAACCAACAGTTTTGCAGCGTTTTTTACGCCGCAGATAATAATCGGCCTGCAAAAGTAGGCATTTTGGACTAACCTACAAAGTTTTTTGCGTTTCTTTTTAGGACAGAGCGATTTATATCGCTGTTTTTAGGAAAGAACAGCTCGAAATATGATACGCAAGGCGGCCAATATGAAGTTGTGTAGCGTATAAATAAGACGCTAAAAGTCGGAATTATCTTTCTGGCTGATGAGTGATTACTTTTAAAGTCTATTACTAAGTATATGGCATGTTGAGTCGTATATCTGAAAGCTTAAAGTAAAATATCGAAAGTATGGAGCCTGTTGTGCTTTAAGCTGATTTTTGTGTTGTACGCTCGTGAGCGTACGATTGTTCTTTCACGAGCGTAAACTTGTACTATCGTGAGGGTACAAGTTTACACTCACGAGGCGACAAGGCTCGATCGCGTTTTTCGCTTAAAAAATAGGGCGTTTGTATGCTTTTTATGTGTCGAACGCGTTCGATTTTATTTAAATAAAAGAAATCATACAATAAATAGGTGAAGATTTATTGCTACCTTTGCCCATGAAACTCATATTAGAGTGCTGATTAACCGAGATGTGTATTGCTTTTTATCTCTCATTAGATATAAAAATGGCGTAAAAGTTAGTCAAACGCATACAGTAATAAATTTTAGTTATGCATACAACTACAGAAAAATTGAGGGCTTTTGAGCGCCTATTGGACGTAATGGATACGTTGCGCGAGAAATGTCCTTGGGATCATAAGCAGACGATTCAAAGTTTGCGTCCTAATACGATCGAAGAAACCTATGAGCTTTCAGAAGCGATATTGGGTGGTAATATGGCTGATATTCGTGAAGAGTTAGGGGATATTATTATGCACATAGTCTTCTATTCTAAAATCGGAGAGGAGTCGAAGCAGTTTGATATTGCAGACGTATGTAATGCTGTATGCGACAAACTGATTTATCGTCATCCCCATGTTTATCCGCCAAAAGATGGTGTGCTTACACAAGTCACATCTTCGGAGCAGGTAAAAGCGCAATGGGAGCAACTAAAGACGCAGGAGAAAGAAGGAAATAAGACTGTTCTGGGCGGCGTTCCCGAGTCGCTGCCGACGCTCATCAAAGCTTATCGCATTCAAGACAAGGCGCGCGGCGTAGGTTTTGATTGGGATGAAAAAGAACAGGTTTGGACTAAGGTGAAAGAAGAGATTCAAGAGTTTGAGGCTGAAATGAGAGCCGAAAAACTCTCGAAAGAAAAAGCCACTGCCGAGTTTGGCGACGTGATGTTCAGCCTTATCAATGCTGCCCGCCTTTACCATATCAATCCGGATAATGCGCTGGAGCAGACGAATCGGAAATTTATACGCCGCTTTAATTATCTTGAACAACGCGTAAAAGAACAAGGGCGTAACTTGAAAGAGATGACTCTTCAAGAAATGGACCAGTTCTGGGATGAAGCGAAGGCTTCAGAACAAAAGTAAGCAACATCCGCCTCTATAAATAGGTTATCTTGAAGCAACAATCAATATGGATTATCAAGCAACGATTGACTACCTCTTTAATAGTACACCCCTTTTTCAGCATTTGGGGGCTTCGGCTTACAAGCCCGGCCTTCAAACGACTTATGCTTTAGATGCCCATTTTGGATATCCGCACAAAAAGTATAAAACGATTCACGTTGCGGGGACAAATGGCAAAGGCTCTTGCTGTCATACTTTAGCTGCGATTTTGCAATCGGCTGGTCTGAAAGTGGGACTCTATACTTCTCCGCACCTATTAGACTTTCGTGAGCGCATAAGAATAAACGGAGAAATGATTTCCGAGCAGTTTGTCGTTGATTTTGTGGAAAAAGAGCGCCCATTCTTTGAGCCTTTTCATCCGTCTTTTTTTGAAATCACTACAGCACTTGCACTTCACTATTTTGCAATAGAACAGGTAGATATAGCTGTCGTAGAGGTGGGCTTGGGAGGAAGGTTAGATTGCACCAATGTTATTACTCCGTTGCTTTCGATCATTACAAATATCAGCAAAGATCATACAGAGTTTTTGGGAGATACTTTGTCAGCTATTGCAGGCGAGAAGGCAGGTATTATTAAGTCACACATACCCGTTGTAATAGGAGAGACGCAACCTGAAACTTATAAGGTGTTTGCAGAAAAGGCCGCTGAGATGGACGCTCCGATTACTTTTGCCGATGAGCAACCTGAAGTGCTTTCCTCTTTTCTTTCTCCTGATGGACTAAGAGTGTATCAAACGCGAAATTATGCAGAACTAAAAGGAGGGCTTGCGGGCGAATGTCAGGTAAAAAATGCCAACACGATCCTGAATGCTTTGAATATCTTAAAGCAAACTGAGATAGGGCGGTGGCTTACTGAACGTGCCATAGCAAATGGCTTTAGACACGTTTGCAAACTTACCGGTTTGATGGGACGATGGCAAGTGTTGCGCGAACAGCCGAAAGTCGTTTGCGATACGGGACACAATGCAGGCGGGTGGAAATATTTAAATCATCAGTTGCGCGGCGTCTCCGGTCGACTGCACATCATCTTTGGTATGGCCAACGATAAAGCTGCTGATGCCGTCATTGCAGAATTGCCCGAAAATGCCTGTTTTTATTGGACCCGTGCCAATACGGCTCGCTCTTTTTCTGAAGATGAGATTCAGACATTTGCGCGCCGACATAATAGAGATGGAAAGGTGTTTCATTGCGTTTCTGATGCCTATGAAGCAGCTTTAGAGGCAGCAAGTCTGGAAGATACGATTTTTGTGGGAGGAAGCAACTTTGTTATCGCAGACTTACTATCTTTCCTTCAAAAAGAGGATTAGCATTATCTATCATTTAAAGATACTCGACTTATGAGACGGATTTTATTTTTGATTGTCGTAATATGTTGTGTGCAATATAGTTTCGCGCAAATGCCGAAAGATACTATCACACAGCAAGTTTTGCTGTATGCGTCAAAAGGTGATGTGCGCTTACTGCGTCCTCTTTATGACAAAGCAAAAAATCAACTCTCTGCTCCGTCTCGTCTTTATTGTGATTTGGTGCTTTCGCATGCTGAAGGCGACATTGAGCGAATGGTTGTCTGTATTGACAGCTTGATGACGCAATATCCGGCCTCGCTTAATAGTCTGGCAAGAATGTCGTTAATCAATCTCAAGGGCGAAACGCTACTAAAAGAGGGGGCTTATACTGAGTTAATTGAGTTTGCAGATCTCCAACTGAAATATATGAAGCGCCATCGCTATCGAAAGCAGGCGATGAAACGGCTACAAACTTTAAAACAGCAAGCATTAAGCTATACGGATGGGACCGTTGCTGGTCGTATTCAAGGGCTAATTCAACAACGTAACATTGCAGAGCTTATTACTTATGAAGAAGAAGTTGATAAGCTTCCTCAAATGCAAAAGTTGTTGGGCAAAATGCTGTTGGCTGATGCATTTAATAACAACAAAGCTGCATTGAGTTACGCTGAAACACTATTAAAGCAGTATGCAGACTCACTTTCGTCGGATGATCTCAAAACGATTTTTGATATTAGTGCGAATGAGTTGATGCGTAACGGAAATTGGCAGGCGCTATCTCAACTTTGTCAATCGGAACCCTTTCAAAGTAAATTCCCAAATCTGATTAAATCGCCTCAAATTATAAGTGAAGCCTATTCAAATGTAGGAAAGACTAGCCTCACATTTACTCGTACAGATGCTGCTTTGCAGGTTTCTCGCTATTGGCCACTTATGACGAGCGCACAGATCAATCGCCAGCAGAGAATAGCCTTAACCATCTCGACTGCGCAACAGTATACCTTGTTGTCTACCCAAGATATCCGTAACAGTGGGTTGGTCCCGCTGAACGATACGATAGTAGTATACGACTGGGAAGGCCCTATCATTGTTTCTCCGGTGCTTGTTCCTGAGTTGACTTGCGGTGATATTGTTTTTCGTAACCTTTTGTGTTACGCTGTATTGCCTGTAGATGGTTTTTCTCGCATACAAACGAGTATTTTAGGTACAAACGAGTTGAGAAGATTAGGACAAATAGAGATATACAAAGAGAAATGGTTTGTTAAACCTCAAACAGGAAGGGACAATAAATTAGCGCATAGTACTTCGCACAACATATATTGGGATCAAGATGGAAGACTTCTTGTTAAAGGCGTCCATAAAATGAAGGATTATTCTTTTATCTTAGATGTGGATTTTCCTTCCAATACTTTTTCTACAGCAAACTTTTCGCCATTAATTACCGATACAACAGATTTCCAACTGCAAATACAGTTTGTTGATGATGAGAACAAGCGTAAAATGGCTTCTGTTAAGCTTCCTAGTTTATCTCTCTCGCCTGTTGGAAATAAGGATCTAGCTGGAATAATAGGCTATCCTTTTATCCATAGCCTCAATTATGCTAAGATAGATTTTGAAACCATGAATTTTTCTCCTCTTTCGCAACAAGAGGATCCGAATGATTCAGAGGAGGAAATTTCAGACAATACAGATGCTTTCTTGCTAGAGCGTAATCTTGCTTCGCGCTTACTTTCTACGCCAAGTAAAACGATGCGGATTTTTTTGCGACTTTTAGCTGCACGAGGAAAAAATGATCCGGAGCCCATTATAGCCTTTGCTGATACTCTATTGCACGGATCGAATAAAGATTTATCAGAAAATCAGCTCTATTTAGTTGCAATGGAGGCCACGAATGCTTTAGCCTTGAAAGGCGAGTATAAGGCTGCGGTCGATATTTGCAAAAAAATGATCGATAGTGATCGTTTTAGCGGTAATATGTTCAATGTTTTTATGGAACTTGGTCAGATATATAAAGCAGCTCAGGCTTACGAAAGACCTTTATTGAGGCCAATATCAGGCGCGTCCACTTTGGATTACCTCAAGGATGAGGTGGTAAAAATACGCATAAATGGAAAGTCTACGTCGGCTTATTTAGATCCGACGGAAGCCTACGTGATTATTTCCGAGAAAGTACAGCATAAATTCGATATACAGCTTATTTATAGCAGACCAAATTACGCTGTCGGTATTATTAAGCAGATAAAATTAGGAGGCTTTACCTTAGAGAATTTGCTATGTCGCATTACAAAGGAAAATGTTCCGACCACCATCGGCTACAATGTGCTACGCCTAATTCCTGAGGTTGAATTTTCAAATGCTGGTGTAATTTTGCGCTCACGAACAACAGGTCAAGGGAAGACTTTCTCCATTCGATTTGATGATGAACTCTGTGTTCAAGCAGAGAATCAAGCAGATTATATTCCTTTCAGGTTGGTTCGGAGTGGTAAGAATAGCATTCTTGATTACACACTTCCCCCGATCACGCTTGGTAAGGCAACTTTCAGCAAGATAGACTTTGTTCCGGCCGACTTTTCTTCTCAATCTCCCGTTTATTACAAAGGGACAATTTCAATAGAAGAACTCATTCGAAAGCAAGGAAAATTAGTCTTCGATTTTCAGCATATGACTATCCGGTAAGATGAGGGCTTATAGGAAAGAGGACGTTGGCTTATTAGAAGAAAAACTCTGAGTCAACGTCCTTTTTGCTTTGCTTTTTATTTTCCACATTGAAGAATTAAAGCGCCTCGTTCTTTCATATCATAACACGGTATTGCATTTTCCGCGGCTTCCGTGGAGTATTTGGTGCGGTAAAAGTCGGTTAATGATGTGTCTAAGATAATAGAATCAGGTGCAAAATAGTTCAATGCGGTTGATAAGTCTTGCTTATAACCCGGCATAATATAGAGATAATTCACTTGTAGCAGGGAGGCACTCGCTCCTTGCCGTATTTTTTCAGATAACAAACCGACTCTTTTTCCCCTGAAAGCAAGAACGTGTGGCAGCAGTATCAAATCTTCCTTCTTTTGAGGTACTTCTACGAGTTGTGGTTGCGCCATTCGGTTTGTTCTTATGAAAGTGCGTCGTATAGATCTTAAAATTTGCTCTGCATGTCCTTTCCTCATCGACCAAAGATAAGAATGCTGCTTGTCTACAATGCAATGAATTGCAGGGGAACTAGATTTGTAGACAACGATCGTGTTATCATAAGCCGGCGGAGTATACATTATATAATATATTGCCCCACAAAGCAGCAAGCAAGCTATGCCATATAAGTTCCTCGCGCGACGATTCTGAAGATAAGTAAGGAGAAAAAAGATCACACCATAAATCAATAGCGTGAAGACCTTTCCGGGTACAACCGTTATCGACGCATAATCCCAAGAGGAGAGAAAGTTCAGGCATTGGAGCATCGTATCCATTGTTCCGTTGAGCAAGCTGACAAGTACGGTTTGCACAAACGGCAGGCAGAAGAATAAAAGCGCCAGTAGCAATATCGCATAGGCGAAAGGAATAACCAACCATCCCGTAAATAAGCCTACCAAAGAGAAGGAATTAAAATAATAAGCGATGAGCGGCAGTGTCAGTATTTGCGCACAGAAAGAAGTTCTCAAGAGATCATATACAAAGTTTAAGCCCCAAAATCTACTCACCCACGTTGGAGGTGCGAGTTTGGGAGCAATCAGCAATATACCTAAGAGCGCTAAGAATGAGAGTTGTAGTCCCATATCAAATAAGGCTGTCGGCGAAACCAACAATATGCCTATCAAAGCCAAGGATAGGGAGTTGAGCGCATTATAATCTCTGCGTAGCGCTTGTGTAAGGTGTAGGAGCGATAACATAAAGGCGGCTCTGACAAGTGAAAATGGCGCGCCGACCAAAAAAGTGAACAGCCATACCTGTACTACGCCCATTAGTAAAAGCGGCAGATAGATTCTGCGCCTATTGCGCAGTGGTCGTACTGCCCAAAGGAAAAAGCCGAAAAGGATACTTAAATGCAGGCCTGATAAGGCCAAGATGTGACTTGTTCCGGTGGCTGCAAACAGTTCGCGAAATTCGTCGTTCAAGCCTCTTCTGTCCCCTAAAGTCAAAGCTGCCAAAACGGTTAGCTTATCGCCATGGAAAAAAGTTTTGTATTTTTCCAACAGTTCCTCTCGATAACGAAGTAGTACCGTGCGTATATTCGTCGAAATTTTGCCTGTTTTCTTCCAATTATTTTGATAAACAAATGTCGTCCCATAGATTCCTTGATTTTTCAACCAAGCCGCATAGTCAAATTCTTCGGGATTGCCATTGTTGCGTGGTGTTTCCACTTGACTATGAAAGAAAATCACATCACCCGGATGCAGCGTTTGCGCGGTTTGTTTCATCAGTGAGGTGGCTATGACAAATCCTGCGAAGCGTCCACTTTTAATTTCCACATTGACACGCAGGGTTTTTGCCGTAAAACGCGGACTACTGATTACCGTGGCCTCATAAGTTTGAGGCGTCGTAGGCCAAATGATCCTGCTACGATCACGTTGTCCGGTGAGTAGCCCTGCTCCCAGCAAGCAAAAAGCAGTAATAAGTGTTCCCAAAGCCGCCATTTCCAGCACGTTCTTACGCAGCATGAGCACGGCAGAAGCCCCAAAACCAAAAGCAAGTAAGAGTAAAATTATCGATTGTCCCACTAATGGTGCATAAAAGGCTTCTCCTAAGCATATTCCAACGACTAGGGCCAAAGCCGGTAGTAGCAATGGATGCTCCAAGAGCAAGCGGGGAAAATGGAAAGCTGCATTTCTCATTTTTTCTTTTGCAAATTTACGCCCGAAGCGTGGTGACCGGCAAGACTTAGTGTGAGCACACTGAAGCGCACATCCGGACAAACTTTTATAATCGCTTGGCCGCAGGAGATGATAGTTGCTCCTGTAGTCAGTACATCATCTACTAGTAAAATGTGTTTGCCACGTAAATTTTCCGCCACTTTAATCGCAAATATGTCCTTCACGTTTATTCTTCGTGCCGCCGCATCCAAATGTGTCTGTGTTGGGTTAGCCACTGTTCGTATTACGGCTTTATTGTCTATTGGTAAGGATGTGATGCGGTGAATCCCTTTTGCCAATTCCTCACTCTGATTATAACCTCGCTTCCTTTGCCTTTTTGAGGCTAAAGGTATTGGTATAATCATATCTATGTCGGTAAAAAAATCTGTGTCGAGTAAATCTGTAGCCATACAAGCGCCCAAATAATTGCCAACATCGGGGCGATTAAAATATTTTAGCCTCAAAACTGCCCGCCTGCTATCTGAGCCGGAGACGTACTTCATATAAGCATTGGCTTTCACGATGGGCAATCTGCCCCAAAATACGCGCTCTACAGGATTTCCGGCTTTACCGCGGTAGTCCGTATAAGGCAATCGAAACGTGCATTGGACGCATAAAATGTGTTCTCCGCCCAATAATCGTGCTCCGCAAACTACACAGCGACGAGGGAACAGTAGAGAAACAAGTCCTCTAAACAATTGTTTGTGAAAAATGGTTTTCATCGCGCCTACAAAGTTAAAAGGATTTGTCGACAAAAACCTTGTGTGTCTTTAGAGAATTAGGGCAAATCGCATGTTTTTCTGTATTGACGCGCCTGAAGTTTAATCTGTGGCCCGTTTAGCCCAATGAGGGATGTAAGAAATCGCAACTAAACAAGGCTTAATATGCAGGTCACGACTACGAGAACAAGACTTTGCAATTTATGATCGTGAGGGGACGTTCGTACCTTCACGGGCGTACGAATTTCCTTCCACGAGCGTACGAACGTTTTATCACGATGGTATTTCGCGGAGGTGCGTTGCGAAAGTATAAAGGTCAGTAGGAGGTGGATAAAAAAGCGCCATTGAGTAGCAAGAATGGCATCTTATTAGGCTTTTCTAAAGCATTGAGAGGCCTAAAGGCCGTGCGTATAAACTGTAAAACATCACTTGATGGATGCTTTTAGGCCACAAGACGACAAATGGTGATGGGATGTATGGAAAGTTGCTACTTTGTTTGCTCTACATTTATTTGTTTTGTAGCGATTTCCACGTTAGATTTTCGCGGTTGGGGCGCTCCTTGAGTAGAATAGCGAAGAGGAGGGCTACGCTTACACTTACCGCAATAGAAATAAAACCGAAGATTAAGAAACTTACCTGTGTGTAAAAATGAAGATAGAAGACGGTGAACATACCTGCGATAAAGCCGATCGTAGCACTCTTGCTGCCTATCGTAGGAAAGAATATACCCATTACAAAAAGGGCACCAATGCCGCCGGAAAGCAGTCCTAAAATGGTATTAAAATAGTCGAGTAAGGACTGGATATTGAGCCGGGCCATTAACAATGCGAGTAATAGGCCAGCGATACCGGCTGTTAAACTCGCCCAACGTGCTACACGAAGTAGATGTTTGGGTGAAAGGTGTGTAGGTCTGAGGCGTTGGTAAATATCTACGGTAAATGAGGTGGAAATAGAGTTGATGTTAGAAGAAATAGTACTCATCGTAGCGGCGAAAAGTGCGGCTATCAGGAGACCGGCTGCGCCTGCAGGCAATTGTGTTACGACATAAAAAGGAAAAATCGCGTCAGGTCGCTCTAAAGAAGTGAACCCGGCTTCCGGATGCGTCTTGAAGAAAGTATATAAGCCGGTTCCTATCAGGTAAAAAACAATGGAAACAACGACGCAAATCACACCATTGACAACAATACTTCGTGCCGCGCTCCGCTCGTCCTTTGTCGTCATATAGCGCTGGATGATCGTTTGGTCGGAAGTATAAGAGATCAGATTATTGGCCAAGCCTCCAAGGATGACAACCCAAAACGTGGCAGAACGATAATCCAAACTCCAATCGAAAAGTACAAACTTATGATCGTTCATTCCTATATCTACAAATCCCTGAAAGCCACCGGACGTCTGCCAAATCAAGTAGATAGCAGCTAATATCGCTCCACCAACTAAAATAATCCCTTGAATGACGTCGGCCCATATGACGGCCTCGATTCCTCCCAAGGTGCAATAGATAATAGTAATGACGGCCATCAATAATATACAAAGTGAGATGTCAATATCTGCCACTGCGGATAAGGCCAAAGCAGGCAGGAAAAGGATCAAAGCCATTCGGGCTATCATAAAAGCCATAAATAGTAAGGAGGCCATACAGCGCAAGGCATAATTGAATCGGCACTGCAAATACGCATAAGCGGTTGTCACGTTCAAACGTCGAAAGAAGGGGAGATAATACTTTACGACCGGATAAAGAATAAACAACATCATAAACTGTATCGGGTAGTAAGTCCAATCCGTTGCATATACTTTAGCCGGAATACTCATATATGTAATGGCGCTAAACATCGTAGCAAAAATACTAATGGAGGCTGCCCACCACGGAATGCGCCCCCCGCCTTTGAAAAAGTTGTCGGGATGATCTCCCTTTTTGAAGAAGAGGCCCCCTAAGTATAACATACCTAAAAAATAAACGATCAAGACGGTCCAATTTAGCCAACCGAAATGCACCTCTTTGGTGTTCGTCCGGGTTTCCTGGGCCTGTGTGGAATGTTTGCTTTGCGCTAAGGCTGTACAGCGTAGCAATGGGAGAAACGTAGCGTTGAGGTCGTGGGATGAAACTCTGATGTGCTGACAAGAATTTCGCTGCTCACTTGGCAAAAATGTATGCGCCTTAGCCGATATTATAACTGCCGTTTTTCTTTGGGGCGCCTTATTCTTATGTAAAAAGGACTGCGCCGAACATAGTCCGCTAATAGATAGGATAAACAGCAGGAAGGAAAAGATATAAACGCGCTTGCACCGTTGACTGGATAGGGTAGACATACGGAAAGTGAAGTCAGGTAAATGAAAATAGGTGTATCGGCAAGTGAATTTCATAAAAACGCTTCGCACAATACGAGTTGAAGTTGTGCAAAATTACAACTAATGAAAGAAACATCGAGCCCTGTTACTAAAAACTCTGCAACAAAAAGGGTACGTTTCAATTATTATCCCTACTTTTGTCTTAGCAAAATATGCGTTTTGTTAACTGTACGGAAGCAAAGTTTGAATGAAAACGAGAATAAAAGTATTGCAGGTCATCAATACATTGAACACTGCTGGAGCTGAACGCTTAGTGTGTACGATTGCTGAAGGCATGAATCGGCCGGAAATACAAACAGATGTGCTGGTCCTAAATGGTGTGGAAACAGGATTTATGCGCACATTAGAAGCAGCCGGTGTTCGAGTAATTCGCCTTGGGAGCAACGAGTATAATCCTTGGTTGATCTATAAGTTGCGCCCTTATTTGGAGACCTATGATATAGTTCACGTTCATTTATTCCCTGCCCAATATTGGGTAGCTCTAACTAAATACCTGTTCAAATCAAAAGCACATTTGGTGACAACAGAGCATAGTACGTTTAATTTTCGATGTAAATATAAACTTACTACGTGGTCGGATCGTAAAATATATCGTCTATATGAGGCCATTACTTGTATCTCTTCAGCTACGCTCAACTTTATTCGTCATCGTGCCCCTTCTTCCGTGCGCACAGTCTTGATAGAAAATGGAATAGATGTAGCTTTATTCTCTCAAGCCAAAAGCGACCGTGCGGTAGTTTTGCCTAATGTTCCCGCTAATGCCTTTGTCTTGATGCAAGTAGCGCGGTTTAAGGAAGAGAAAAATCAGATCGACTTGGTCAAAGTTTTAGCCCAGTTGCCCACTGATATACATGCGGTGTTTGTAGGTGATGGCCCGATGAGGAAGCATTGTGAATCCTTGGCAAAGGACTTGAAAGTGGAAGAGCGGACTCATTTCTTGGGAAAGCGAGAAGACATTCCGTCGCTGCTGGCTGCAGCTGATATTGTTGTGATGCCTTCTTTATGGGAAGGCTTTGGCTTGTCGGCTGTCGAAGGTATGGCAGCGCATAAGCCTGTTTTAGCTTCAAATGTAGCCGGATTGGCACAAGTTGTTGAAGATGAAAGTTTGCTGTTTCCCGTCAATGATATAGAAACGATGGCGAATAGAATCATCAAACTTTATAAGGATGAAGACTTGCGCAAGCGCGTAGGAGAAGAATGCTATCAGCGTGCACAGAAGTATGATGTAAGGTTTATGTTGGATAATCTTTGGAAATTGTATAGCCAGTTAGAAGATGGAGACACAACAAGCAACTAAGAAGAAGTTACTATTCTGCGATAACTACCTCTGGGGATTGTTGAACTTCAGAGGATATATTATTCAACACTTCATCAATTTGGGGTATGACGTACTCTTGGTAGCTCCTCAGAGTGGGAAAGACGAAAACATACCGAAAGGAGCGCGATATATTCCTATTGAAATGGAGCGTTGTGGTACAAATCCTTGGGCTGATTTTCGCTATTTTCGAGCACTTTATAAGATTTATCGCAAAGAACGTCCCGACTATGTCTTCCATTATACGATCAAGCCCAATATCTATGGTACGCTTGCGGCTCATCGGTTAGGCATACCTTCTACCGCAATGATTCCCGGTTTAGGTTATGCTTTTGCCGGTAAGGGTTTCTTGAAGATACTGGGTGCTCGACTTTATCGCACAGGCTTGTATCGTGCTCATCGTATCATAGTTTTGAACAAATTCAACTACGACTTTATCTTAAAGCAGAGGTTGGCTCCTTCAGACCATCTATTGTTGTTTGAGAATGGAGAAGGTGTGGACTTAACAGCTTTTCCGTTTACCGATAATGAGGATGATAATTGCACCTTTCTTATGGTGTCTCGTTTGTTATCAGATAAAGGATACAATGAGTTTGTGGCTGCTGCGAGAAAAATAAAAGAGAAGTATCCGCAGTTTAAGTTTCAATTGCTCGGACCAAAGGGAGATAATAATCCAGCGGCAATTTCCGAAGAACAATTAGAGAAAGATGTCACTTCGGGTGCAATAGAGTATTTAGGTATAACGGACGATGTGCAATCTATCGTGGGGCGTCCTGGAACGGTTGTCGTGTTGCCTTCTTACCATGAAGGATTAAGTAGATCATTGATGGAGGCTTGTGCTATGGGCAAGCCCATTATAGCCTCAGATATTCCCGGTTGTAGAGAAACCGTGGAAGATGGCGTAAATGGATTTTTAGTGCCGCCGCAAAATACAACCGCTTTGATAAAAGCTATGCAACGCTATATTGATTTGTCGAAAGAAGAAAAACAGACCTTTTCCAAGGCAGGCAGACGGATAGCAGAAGAGCGCTTTGATGTAAGGAATGTGGCCGAACGATATGAGCAGATCTTAGCGGAAGTCTTTGCTGATAAGTGAAGTTAATCGTTCAGAAGATCTTCTGCATATTGAGCATAGTATCGATATAGGTCTTGATTAGAATCGTTAGCGATCGTTTCTGTAGGGATAGCGGCCATCAGGTGTCGAGCGATATAAGACTTTGAACGATGGCTTTGTAGATAATGCTCTAATTCTGTCTTCGCTTCCGGCATCATTCCTTTTCGAATGAGAGCTTTTGCCAGAGTTAGCCGAGTATTTCCCAATAGAGCTTCTTCTGGTTGCGCATGAAGTAACTTACAGAGGAAGATAATCTTTGCACCTATGTTGCCTTTCAAGCATTGTGCAGCTTCATACCAAAGATGATGCTTGTCCGGCGTTTGTCGCAGTAGTTGCTTGAATAGAATAATGGCACAATCATCTTTCTGCTGCCAATGATAAAGGAGAGCTTGATATCTTACGGCCTCCTTATTCTCAGGAAATCTGAACATATATTGTGCCAAGAATTTGGCATACCAATCGAAGTGACCTTGTTCATTCCTTTGACAAGAAAGCAACTTTTGACATCTTTGTAAAACCAACGTTACTAATGCCTCCTGTCTGTGATCCGCTTTGTCGTAGGATGCTCTCCAATCCTCTTCGCCAAAATTACGATACGACCATACTTTGAAAAAGTCAAGGAAGAAAGCGGCGCAATCTCCTCGCAAATACCATAGCGCCAATTTTAATGTTCTCGAATGCCAAGTTGAAGCGCCTTTGTCTTTATTGAACGTTGCATAATCCTTGAAAGCTCGGATCATATTTTCCCGCTGTTGCCAATGCTTATACTGCACAATACTCCGATATTGTGCCCTCCTAAAGAGTTCTATCAGCTTATGTTTAGGAAAGGCTATGCTTTTAGCAAGTTCTTCAAAATCACATGGCTCATTATTGTCAACCAATTGTTTGATCAACCTTTCTAATAAAGACGGGACAACGTGTCCTGCATAGACATGACTTTGAAAGTCTTCTTCTCTGAATTGTGTTGGGTTCCAAAGCTGCAGAAAGCGGTAGAGCTTAAACTCGGGATGCTCTTTAGCAAACTTAATGCTGTAGCTGAGCATTTGAGAATGGAGCAGGGAAGGGCGTGGGTTTTCTAAGGCTACATATGCCTTTAGCAGTTTTCTTGCCTCAAGAGATGGCACGTTATAGAGCACCTCTTTGAGGTAACGATATATAATCCACCCCAAATCTTCTCTGAGTAAAGGATCGAAAAAGCGTGGAAAGTCTAAGAAATGCGCAATCTGAGAGAACGCATCCTTAGGTCTTTGTCCTGAGAGCTGCAATGCCGGCAGAATAATCTCTGCACCACTTTGTACGCGATGATAAAGCGCTTTAAAAGCCAGCTTTCCCATATCCTTTTCATCTAGCATCGTAGGTAGAAAAGCTTTCATTTCTTTGAGGCACACATCCACTTCATCAAAGTAGCCGTGCTTAAAGAATCGGTAGCACATATCCCGCAATACCCAAAAGAGGGACATTTGTAAGAACGGGTCCGCTTTGTCCCTATCCCAAGCATTGTAAGCTAACTCAAAGGCTTTACTTAATTCTCCTTGGCGTCTTAATTCGGTAATTTCCTGTACGTACATGGATCACGAAGCATTGAGAAACTAATCTATCATTATGGTTTGATATATGCAAAATAATTTTTGCTTTACCTTCTTGGTCTCTTTCTCGGCTTATTGATATACGAGTTTTACTTGATTTGTTATACCCATCAATTCACTAGGACATTTACTTGTTTTCTGCTAAAATTGCTCAGTTCTTAGTCGTCGACGAAGAGCATTCAATTGGTTTTGTCTTCTTAACGCGTCGTATTTTCCAACCGCTCCAAATGCACCAAAAGATAGCCAGCCCTATCAGAAAAATGTAAAGTACGCTGCCCTTACCCATAAAGGTGTAGATGCGCCCCGTGTGTACTTCGATGCAAGCATTTCGGAGAGACATCGGCAGCGAGGACATCCACTGCGGCATGGGCAGGCTGTCGGTTCCTTGATTATAGTCTACAATAATATTGTTGGGAGAGAAGTCGGCGCTATAGCCAGAGATCGCTTGATCGGAAATGGGCATTCCCTTAACAGGGTGAGAAATTTTCCCTGTAAAATAGTCAGTTACGATGTTGCTTCTCCTATCCCACTTAAACATTCCACTGAAAGAACCGATCAGCCATTGGCCGTTCTTATCTTTTTCCTCTACATTGATTCCCATAACGCTTACCGTAGGTTGGTGCAATTCAGCTTTGGGTACATCTTGTAAATGTTTCATCGAATAAAAGCCGTTTGATGTGTAGAGCAACCAATCTTTCTTTGTTTCATCATAGCGCAAGGTGCGGAGCTTTTCGTGCCAAGGGTTGTCGCTATCCATCGTTGTAAATGGTATCGGGGGAACTTTGCCGGAAGCTATTGCAATCAACGCGGGTGGACGTAGAAACCAGCCGGTGATGCACAAGAATAGGGTCAGGGCGATCGTGATTTTACCTAAACTGTTGTGCCACTTGAATAAGTGTTTTAACAGTGAAACAGGCTTCTTTTTCCGAATGAAGGGTACGAACCAAAACAAAATGCCCGTCAAAGTCAAGACAATGAAAACGATCGCTATAATGTCTACAATGAGTTTTCCAATTGTTCCGAAGAGTTCGCCGCTATGCAGGAGCCATATTGTGCGAAAGAGGCTGACCCTTCCATCGTCGTTGTCGGCTGGTCGCAAAGTGATCTGCTGAAAAGAACGGAAAGGAGGCGTGGATAAATACAAACAAGACCGCCCGACAGCAATAACAGAGTCTCCTTTAACATAAAGGTCACTCAATTTTTCATTGTCTAAGGTGGATAGTTTCACGTCTTTCCAACCATTTTTACCGGTATAGGTGTACAAACCATATTGTCCGGCTGCAAATAATTTGCCAGAGCGCGTTTGGTCCACTCTCCTGATCTGCCGGAAGTCGGCGCCTTCAGGTAATCCACGGTTAAAATCTTTCAGAGAAGCAGCATTGGTGTCTGAAATCCATATCCCGCTGTTGCCATATATCAAAACTTGTCCGTGCCATTTGAGGGAGCCTCTCAACAAACCATTATTCCATTGTTTATATTGATAGACCTCGGGCAGCATTTTGCGACTGATGTTGACGTCGGCAAAAAGCATCGGATGGTTAAGAATTAATCCTGAGAGGGAAAACATGATGATAAAGAAGCCTAAGAGCAGGCCTAACCATTTGTGGTGTTTGCGCCAAGTTATTTTCTTCATAATTTATATAAATGCCTATCCAAAGTTTTTCGGACAAAAAAACGCTGTAAAGCTTTTGAGCTTACAACGTTCTTCGTGCTTTTTTTTCAAATGAGGAGTTTTCGTGCCTTATGCCTCAAAGTCCTTTGGCGGAAGGTGAGGGATTCAAACCCCCGATACCCGAAAAGGGTATACCGGATTTCGAGTCCAGCGCATTCGGTCACTCTGCCAACCTTCCTTTGTTTTTAATCACGTGCAAAAGTAAGCGTTTCGAGCGGTACGACCTACTATTTGTCGTAAAAAAATATGCGGTTTTTACTTTTTATACTCCTTGTTCAGCCCTTCGATGACCTCTTTCGTAATGTCTGAGCCGGGTGTTGCATACAATATATTGATAGTAGCCTCGCTATTTGTGAGTATCAAGCTGTAGCGTCCATCTTTATTGTATTTGGCGAGATAATCATTGATGCGCTTGCGCAACTCCTTTTGATAGGCTTGTGTAGCTTTAGTCATAGCCTCTTCATATTGTCGTTGATGACGCGTCAAATTCGATTGCATTTGCTGGACGGTAGCTTGTGCTTGCTGCGCTTCTTGCTGGTTGGTAATCTTACCCGCCTGCATTTTTTGTTGAAAAGCAGCCATTGTTTTTTGCAGAGCAGTGCCTTCTTTCTCTAATTTAGCAGAGTAGTCTGCTTGTTTGCGCTTTAGTATTTCTTGCTGGTCGGTGCAAAACTTATATTGCTTAGACAAGCTGTCTACTTCTACATAGGCAATTTCTCCTTTTGCTGCGGCACTTCCTTCTGCAGCAGCTTTAGGCAATCCGTTGGCATGTTGTTGCGCCGGATTTTGATTGTTTTTGCAGCCGATCATCAATAGTGCCGTGAAGGCTAATAGTGTGAATCTTTTCATATCTTATTCTTTTGTTTCGCTTGAACGCTCAGACACTTTTCGCTTATTGGACTTCGCGCGCTCTTTGCGCTCCATTTCCATTACGCAAGTAATGCCTTTTTTGTTTAATGCTTTGTTGCCTTCGAGGTGTGTGTGCACAAATTTCTTCCCAAAGAAGAGCTTTACGGCCAAAAAAGCGAGGCCGGCAGCAATTAAAACAAGAGCAAATCCAAAATTCTCAAACATTATCTTTATATTTGCCTGCAAAGATAGATAATTAAAACATAGAATCAGTCTAAGATTATGGAAAAAAAAGATTTGCAACCTAAGGTTGTCTTTGATTGTTTTGCGGAAGTAAACCGCATACCACGTCCTTCTAAGCACGAAGATCTAATGATGGAATTTCTTGTGAAGTTTGCACAAGATTTAGGCTTGGAATATAAGACAGATGAGACGGGCAACGTCGTAATTAAAAAGCCGGCAACGAAAGGCTATGAAGGTCGTCCGACGATCGTCTTGCAAAGCCATATGGATATGGTGTGTGAGAAGAATGCCGACGTTGAGTTCGACTTCAAGAAAGATCCCATTCAAACCTATATTGATGGCGAATGGCTCAAGGCAAAAGGTACCACGCTTGGAGCTGATGATGGTATCGGCGTAGCAATGGAGATGGCTGTGCTCAAGAGCAACGACATCGAGCACGGACCTATCGAGTGTGTGTTCACGCGCGATGAGGAAACCGGTTTGGGCGGTGCTATCGGTATGAAATCCGACTTTATGAACGGAGATTATCTGATCAATCTCGACTCGGAAGACGAAGGAGAGATTTTTGTAAGCTGCGCCGGCGGTGCAAATACGGTAGCCGAATTCCCCTTTGACGTTACGCCGATTCCGGCCGGTTATTATACCTGCAAGGTAATGGTGAAAGGTTTGATGGGTGGTCACTCAGGCGATGATATTAATAAGAACCGTGCGAATGCCAATAAGCAATTGGTGCGTTTCCTCTGCCAAGAGTTGAAGAAGACAGATTTGCGATTGGTTGACATTCAAACGGGCGGTCTGCACAACGCTATTCCTCGTGAGGGCTATGCTATTGTTGCCATTCCTAATGACTTTAAGGATGAGCTGCGCGCTGATCTGAATATCTTTGGTGAGGCTTTGAAAGAAGAATTTTCTGAGACGGAGAAGAACATTCAAGTATTGCTTGAGACGGAGGAGAACGCTAAGGAGGCGCAAGAACCCGCACAAGCTCAACGCCAATTATCCACCTTCCTCGCTGTTTTCAATGGTGTTTTTGCGATGAGCCAAACCATCCCCGGCTTTGTTGAGACCAGCTCCAACCTGGCCAGCATCCATCGCGTGGGCAACAAGGTCGATGTTGTGACGAGTCAGCGCTCAAGCATTATGAGCAACCGCAAACACGTGAGTGCCGTAGTGCGCGCAGCATTCGAGTTGGGCGGTGCTACGAAGATTGTAACCGGCGACGGCTATCCGGGTTGGAACACCGATCCAAACAGCCCATTGGTGCAGAAAGCCGTGGAGACCTATAAGCAACTCTTCAAGAAAGAGCCCATTGTGCGCGGTATTCACGCAGGTTTGGAGTGCGGTCTTTTCAGCGAGAAATATCCTCATATGGATATGGTCAGCGTTGGTCCTACGATGCGCGGAGTGCACAGTCCCGACGAGCGTTTGCTGATACCTACCGTACAAATGGTTTGGGATCACCTCTTAGCGCTTTTGAAGGCTATTTGATGAGCGCAGATTATGATATGAGAAAGGGATGTCCGCTTGGGTATCCCTTTCCTTTTGTAAGTTTTTTTTATGGTAGGATTTGCGCTCTTGGAGCATTAAGGTGAGTTTGATGATATATAAGGAGTGATGATTACATTTGAAGTTAAAGGTAAGATTAGTTATTTATACTATGACTCAAGAAGAATACAACCGGTTAGACATTGACTTTGCGCATTGTGCAGGCACTCATTGTGAGAAAGCCGGCGAATGTCTGCGCCACACAGCCCATAAGATGCTTGCTGCGAACACGCATAACATCTATACCGCCGTAAACCCTGCCGTGATTACAGGCGCACAGCCTTGCCCTTCCTTCGTTCCCGATCGCAAGGAGAGGTTTGCCTGGGGCATCTCGCACATTTACGACAACGTGCGGGCGGCTGACTTGCGTCGCGCGCGATACGAAGTAATGTCGTGCTTTGGTTCAAATGTCTATTACAAAGTAAAGCAGCAGCGACGCGCCATCACCGAGGAAGAGCAGGAGTTGGTTCGCCTTTCCTTTACCGAAATGGGCTATGACGGCGCTGCTATCGAGTTTGATCGCTATGATGAGCAATATGCCGCACTGATGCGGTTATCGAGATATAAGTAGGCCCTTGCTTTTCCAAGATCGACATTCGCTGTCAAGTCCTTAATAGAGGTCTCTGTGTCCTTACACTTGTATATGCTGCCAGGTTCTTCATCGGTCTCTGCTCCCTTATACTTGTATATGCTGCCAAGTTCTTCATCGGTCTCTGCTCCCTTATACTTGTGTATATTATTAAAGACCTTAGTAGGTTCTTTCAAAAACATGCGTACTAAACAGCATTGGACACGTTGGTCCAATTAGTTGGACTAATATTTCCAATCGTTTGGACCAATGTGGCTAATTTATTGGACCAATGTGCCCAATTTTGATTGTATGGGGGAAAATTGGTGAATGATGCAGTGTATTATAGTTTCATCCTATTCGTTGCCGTTTTCATTGATAGTATGCGCTGAATAGAAACTACTATGCAGCACAATGACTCCGCCCTGTTCGTAATAGCCTTCCTTAGTTGCTTATGGAAAATAGAAACCGGAACACGATAATATGACTCCGCCCTGTTCGTAATAATCTTCCTTAGTTGCTTATAGGAAATAGAAACCGGTACGCGATAATATGACTCCGTCCTATTCATAATAGCCTTCGTCGGTTGCTTGTGTCGAATAGAAAGCTGCATACTATAATAATATACGCGAGTTCGGGATAAGGTTATCGGACTGCAAGCCCCGACGGGGCGAAAGACCTTAGGCTGGATGTGAAGCTCGTAAGAACGCAACTCCTGATAAGCATGCGTGGAAAGATGAACCCCGTAGGGGTGACGGAAGGTTGAGGGTTAGTGTTCTGGTGCCCCTTCAGGGTTTAGATAGTGGGAATCCACGACACAAGGGCTGCGCTACCGCTTACCTCTGTCTAAGGTCTGTCGCCCCTTGAGGCTATTAGATAAGAGTCTCTTATCCCAAATTCGCCTATAATATAGTCCAGACCTGTTCAGAGCAGCCTTCGTTGGTTGTTTGTGGTAAAAAGGAACTAATACACGATACTGCGGTTCCGACCTATTCGTGATAGTCTTTGTCAGTTGCCTGCGCTGAAAAGATGCAAGGCGGGAGGCTGTAAGTGGAAAATAAGTTTTGCTCACGCCCTTTTTTCGTGTAATTTTGCAGCATTATTGCTTATTATGGCAGACTATCAGCAGAAAAAGAACTTACTCGGGCTTACGCCTTCGGAATTAAAAGATGTGGCGCGCTCATTGCAGTTGCCCGCTTTTGTGGGTAAACAGATTGCTCGTTGGCTTTACGTGCACCACGTAAGGGAGATCGACGAGATGACCAATCTTTCGCTGGCAGCGCGAGAGTTGCTGAAGCAGCAGTATGTGATTGGTAATTCGTCGCCCATAGATGCTCAATATAGTAAAGATGGGACGATCAAGTATCTGTATCGTACGCTGTCGGGAGATTATATCGAGACGGTTTTTATTCCGGACGGAGATCGGGGCACGCTTTGTGTTTCGTCGCAAGTGGGCTGCAAGATGCATTGCGCCTTTTGTATGACCGGCCGCCAAGGCTATGTCGCTTCTTTGTCGGCGGCTGATATTTTGAATCAAATTTACTCCTTGCCGGAGCGCGAACGATTGACGAATATCGTGTTTATGGGGCAAGGAGAACCTTTTGACAACTTAGATAACGTCTTGCGTGCCACGGAGATTCTGACATCGCCCGAGGGATATGCTTGGAGTCCGAAGCGGATTACGGTGAGTACGATAGGCCTCCTGCAAGGCTTAAAGCGCTTTTTGGACGAGAGTAAGTGCAGTTTGGCCATCAGTTTGCACCACGCCGTACCGGCAGAGCGAGAGAAGATAATGCCCGTGGAGCGCGCTTATCCTATCAAAGACGTTGTGCGCCTGCTGAAGCAATATGACTTCTGTCGGCCTCGAACGAATGAAGGCGTAGGGAGTAAACAGCGTCGCTTATCGTTTGAATACATCGTGTTTTCAGGCGTAAACGATAGCTTGAAAGATGCTGCAGCGATCATCGAATTGCTTAAAGGTTTGGATTGTAGAATCAACCTCATCAGGTTTCATCAAATACCGGATACGCCGCTTAAAGGCGTTGATGACCAAAAGATGCTGCGCTTTCGCGACTATTTGACCGCACACGGTATCTTTACTACGATTCGCGCATCGCGTGGGCAGGATATTTTTGCCGCTTGCGGCTTGCTGTCGACCAAGAAGCAGGAAGAGGAATTAAAAGAAAAGAAATAACAACCTTGTTGGTGCAGATGGCGTAAGCTGATTGGCATAAACAAATGAACAATAAAATGAATAACATGAGAGATAATCAAAGAGAGGCAGTTGGCGCTGCTCATTCGCCTCAATCGCATATAAAGGTAGGCATCACGCACGGAGATACAAACGGCGTAGGTTATGAGTTGATCTTTCAAACTTTTGGAAATCCAACTATGTTTGAAATGTGCACGCCGATTGTTTATGGGTCTCCGCAGATCGCAAATGCGCATAAGAAGGCTTTAGGTCTACAATTTAATTACCAAATAATAGAGGATAGTGCTCGGGCAGTTGATGGGCAACTCAACCTTATCGATTGCGTAAAAAAAGATGTGCCGGTTAATCTTGGTCAACCGGACAAGGCAGCGGGCTTTGCGGCTTATTGCGCCTTGGAGCGTGCGACGGCAGATTTGAGAGAGGGGAAGATTGATGTGCTCGTTACTGCGCCGATAGATAAGTTTACGATTCAGAGTGATGACTTTCATTTTACCGGCCATACTGAATACCTGCAAGATCGTTTGCAAGGCGAGTATGAGCCGCTGATGATTTTAATGAATGGTCAGTTGCGTGTAGCGTTAGTGACGACACATTTGCCGCTGAGCGAGGTTGCTCCGGCTATCACTGCGGAGCGTGTAGAATTGAAACTTCGATTGCTACAACGCTCTTTGCGTACAGACTTCCTGCTTCCTATGCCGCGCATTGCAGTCTTGTCTTTGAATCCCCATTGTGGTGATAAAGGAACGATCGGGAGCGAGGAAGCTAACATCATAAAGCCGGTTATCGAGAAGTTGGTCAAAGAAGGTAAAAACGTCTTCGGTCCTTATCCTGCCGATGGCTTTTTCGGCTCAGAGCTTCATCGCCGATTTGATGCCGTATTGGCTATGTATCATGATCAAGGATTAGCGCCTTTTAAGGCTCTTGCTATGGAAGAAGGCGTCAACTTTACGGCCGGACTATCCGCTGTGCGCACTTCGCCGGACCATGGTGTGGCTTACGATATTGCCGGTAAAGGCGTGGCTTCTGTTGCGTCTTTTAGATCTGCTGTTTATTCGGCCATAGATATTTATAGAAACAGAAAAGCAGATGCTGCTGCTAAGGCCGATCCGCTGCCATTAGGACTCTACGAGAAGAGACAGGAAAATGAGCGCGCCCGTAAGGTTGCTAAAAACGATTCGACAGAATGAATTACGCCATTATTGCGGCCGGCGAGGGATCGCGTCTGATGCAAGAGGGTATAGCGCAGCCCAAACCATTGGTTGAATTAAACGGAGAGCCTATGATTCATCGGTTGATTCGTATTTTTAATGCCAATGGAGCGGAGCAGATCGCTATTGTAGCTAATGACTTTTATCCTGAAACGGCTGAATATGTGCGCAAATTAATGTCAGAGCCTTTTGGGAAGCATTGCCGACTGGTTGTGAAGTCCACACCAAGCTCAATGCATAGCTTTTATACCTTGTCCTCACTCCTTGAAGAGGGCTCTTTTTGCCTTACGACGGTAGATACGATTTTCAGGGAAGAGGAGTTTGCTCGTTACATAGAGGATTTTTCTACAACGCCTTATGATGGCTTGATGGGCGTGAGCGATTTTATAGATGATGAGCGCCCGCTTTATGTCGAAACCGGCGATCACTTGATGATTTCTGATTTTGGAGATACGGCAACGCAAGACTCAAAATATATTTCCGGCGGAATATATGGATTGAAACCGATTTGCTTACAGACGCTTCGACGTTGTATGGCTGAAGGGCAGCATAGAATGCGTAATTTCCAGCGAGGGCTGATCAAAGATGGGCGAAAACTACAAGCTTGGCCCTTTTCTAAAGTTTTGGATATAGATCACGCCTCCGATATTTTGAAAGCCGAACAATTCTTGGCGGCTGAAAAAGCCCTTTGATTATGCAGATACTTGGCGTGCGGCGTGCTCATCGCTTTTCCCCAAACTCTGTAGTGAGGGATGCAGAGATTTTTAATGCGGTGGTTAGTCTTTTGGAAAGTTATGACCATTCTGTGGTGGCAGTTGACGAGGATACGTTGCGTTATAATAAGATCTACGATCGTGTTTTCTCAATGGCGCGAAGTGAGGAGGCTTTAGCGCAACTCCTCGACTTTGAGCGACACGACTGCCCGGTGATAAATTCTCCGCAGGCCTTATTGCGAACTTCGCGCGTTTTCTTCTATGAATCGCTCCTTGCGGCCAGCATTCCGCAACCCCAAAGTTGGGTGTTGGAATATCCCTATTCGCTTCCGCCTGATTTAGATTACCCTTTGTGGCTGAAGCGTGGAGAAGGTTGTGCACAAGCAAAGGGTGACGTACAATATATATGTAATGAAGCCGCTTTGAAAACTGCTTTGCAAACTTTTCAATCCGAAGCGCCGAAGAGGTTGCTTTTATCACGGCATTTGCAAGGTGATTTGATTAAATTCTATGGTGTAGCCGGAACGAGTTTCTTCCATTCGCTTTACCCTACGCAACAAGGCGGCTTTAGCAAGTTTGGATTGGAGCAAAATAATGGCAAGCCTCATTGCTATCCCTTTTCATTGCCCCAACTACAAACCGCTGCAGAGCAAGCAGCAACGATAAGCGGCCTAAGCGTATATGGAGGTGATGCCATCGTTCAAGCAGACGGCTCTTTCTACATTATTGATTTTAACGATTGGCCGAGTTTCTCTCCCTGTGTCAACGCTGCGGCCGAAGCTATTTCGCAATTGATTCTTTCCGGTTATGACAGTTAACAGCAACATAGAGACAACGTTAAAGTCCGGCGATACTGAAGAATGGTTGGACTTATATTTTACGCGCCCGCTTGGCTTTTTCTGGGCGAAACTCTTCGCTCGCCTCCACGTTCATCCTAATATTGTGACCATCTTTAGCATCTTCTTAGGCGTAGGAGCCGGTTTTTGCTTCTATTTTGAGGATTTGCGTTGGACTGTTTGCGGTATTTTCCTTCTTGTATGGGCAAATATATATGATAGTTGCGATGGACAACTCGCTCGGATGACAGGCCAGAAAACTAAATTAGGTCGTATCTTGGATGGGTTCGCAGGTGATGCTTGGTTCTTTACAATTTATTTCTTTATTTGTTTGCGCCTGACACCCGTTTGGGGTGTTTGGATTTGGCTCTTAGCGGCTTTGGCCGGACTTATTTGTCATGCCAAACAATGCCAATTGGCCGATTATTATCGCAATGTGCATCTTTTTGTACTAAAAGGTAAATCCGGTAGCGAGTTAGATAGTTCTGCGAAAGTAAAGGCAGATTATGAAGCGCTTCGTTGGGGAAATGATTTTATACAAAAGTTGTTCTTGTATTTTTATATTGGATATACCAAAAGCCAAGAGCAGATGACGCCTTCTTTTCAGCATTTGCGCGCAGCATTGCAAGCGAAAATAGGCGAACAAAGTTGGCCCGAACAACTCCGAAAGGACTTTCGCCAAGGCAGTTTGCCCTTGATGAAATATGCCAACATCTTGACTTTTAATACGCGAGCCATCGTTTTGTACATTTCGCTTCTATGCTTTGTTCCGTGGGCCTATTTTATTTTTGAGATAACGGTGATGAATGTGCTGTTCTTCTATATGCGCCAACGCCACGAGCAACTTTGTCGCCAACTTTATCAAAATCTGCCGACTTATGAAGCCTCTATATAGAAACCTCTTTCTTTTGTTCGGGTTGGTCAGCATAGGTTTTATGCTGTATAGTTTTGGAACGGATTTCGCCGATTGGCAAACTTCGCTCCTCAATGCCGGGTTTTATCTTCCTGCGGTTGTGGGTTGTTGGGTTGTTGTGTATGCTTTTAATGCGCGAGCTTACCAAGAAATAGTCAATTGTGTTTCATCCGATAAGCGTCTTTCCTATTTGCATGCTTACAAACTCACGGTTAGCGGTTTCGCCTTTAGTTATACGACGCCCTTTGGCTTTGGTGGCGCTCCATATCGTGTGATGGAATTGAGCCGTTATATCGGAACGCCTTGTGCGATGTCTTCTACTGTGCTCTATTCGATGATGCATATTCTTTCTCACTTCTTCTTGTGGATGACCGGCGTTATATGTTTTGTGCTGTTTTATACAGATTGCTTAGATTCGACTACGATCATTCTTCTCGCCATCTTTGTCCTGATCTTTTTCGTCGTACTTTATTTTTTCTATTACGGTTATAAAAACGGCCTGATTGTCAAACTCTATTCGATATTGCTGAAAATACCGGGCATCAAGAAGTATGCACGTCGATTTTATACAAAAAATGAACAGGCGATGCAGCAAGTGGATCAAAATATCTCTTATCTGCATGCCCGTCCAAAAGCTTTCTACTCTTCGCTCGTTTTAGAATACGTCGGGCGCGTATGCAATAGTCTTGAATATTTCTTTATTCTGCGCAGCTTGGGCATACCCGTCGATTTCTTTGATGCGTTGTTAGTTCTGGCTTTCTCTTCGTTGATCGGTAACCTCTTGTTTTTCTTTCCGATGCAATTGGGCGCGCGCGAGGGCAGTTTGGCTGCCATTGTCCGTATTTTAGGCTTTGGTAACCCCTCCTTAGGTTTGTTTGCCAGCTTCTATACGCGCATTCGCGAACTCTTTTGGATTATTGTCGGCGTCTTGTTGGTGAAAGTGGGCAATCAAAAAATGATGAAATAATGCAAGCAATACTCTTCGATTATGGAGGTACACTGGATACGAATGCCGTGCATTGGTTCAACGTACTTTGGGGCGGCTTCCGGCAGATGAAAGCGCCATTCAGCAAAGACCATTTTCGCGAGGCCTATGTCTATGCAGAGCGTAGATTAGCGCAGGCTCCGCTCATCCAGCCTTCCGATGATTTTTATAGTTTGTTGCTAAAAAAAGTGCGAATAGAGGTCGATTATCTCATTGAACACGATATTTGGGAAGCCACAGTCGCAGAACAGTCGGCTATGGTCCGTGGCGTAGCCGATTATGGTAATGCTTACGTCCATCGTAACTTAGAGCGCGTGCGCCCGATCTTGAAACGGCTCTCACAACACTATAATTTGATTTTGGTGACCAATTTTTATGGCAACATACAAGCCGTACTCGCAGCCTACGATCTGAATTTCTTCAGTCAAATCGTAGAGAGTGCAGTGGTTGGGGTGCGCAAACCGGACCCCCGTATCTATGCCTTGGGCCTTGAAGCTGCAGCTTGTGCTGCGGAAGACGTGGTAGTCATCGGCGATAGCTATGAAAAAGATATACTTCCTGCAAAATTCTTAGGCTGCCATACCATTTGGCTAAAAGGAGAGGGTTGGACGAAGGAAGAACGTCAGGACAATGGGGCGGCAGATGTCATTATTGAAGATATAACCGCGATAGAGCATTTGTTGCTATCGGACAAAGGGTAGAGTAGGGCTATTTTCCGAACTATGATTTCTTAATACAGGCAGCGCTTGTCCTAATCTCCGTATACTTCATTCTTATTATTTAGCAACGAATGACTGACTTTGGTAAGATGAAAGTCCGCCTTGGCACTTTTTTATCGTGAGCGTACGTTTGTTTCATCGTGAGCGTACGAATGTCCTTACGTGAGCGTACATTTGTTTCACCGTGGTGAAACTTTGAAAAGATAAGTTTTGTGCGGCTGAAAATGGACTTAAAGCAGTCGAAAAGTCAGCCCGAGTGGACGGAAAATCTTGTGTTTATGAGCAAAAATGCAAGAAGCTTTTGCCATACTTTGGTTGTGCCGATGCTTGTTTCTAAATTTGCAGCAAACAGATTAAGTATGCAGTTTCGGATATATCAGCCGCTGCCCGGGCGCACCTTGACACAGGAGTTGGATGACTTGTTGCTCCAACTTTATGATGTGAGGACGAGTTTCACACGCGTATATTTCTCGGACGTAAAAAACCAGTTGCCGACTTTTGAGCGCCACCCCCTTGCTCAAAAGCTGAACGAGGGCGTCGTGGCTTACGTAGAGCAGCCCCCATTGGATGGCAGTAAGGTCGTGCTGCAAACCGCTGAGGGGGATACTTCCCATTTTGTGTTTCAAACCATAAGACTTGAGAATCCGAGGACAACTCAGACGATTGAAGAACAGACATTTGAAGCCTTCGATCGCCATATTTCTTTATTCCAAGAAAAAGGCTTGACGTTCAAAGATAACTGCTTGCGTACTTGGTGCTTTGTTTACGACATTGATCGCCACTATGCAGGATTTGTCAGTGGGCGTAACCGATTATTTGCGCGAGAAGAGCTGAGTAAAGAAACCCATTTAGTCGCTTCGACGAGCGTAGGCGGGAGTTTCGCTTGTGATGCTGCGCTTATCGGCGTTGACTTTCTCTCGGTAGATAATGATTATTGTGGAGCCATAAAATACTTACAGGCACCTGAATATCTGAATCGGACTGAAGAAGACGGGATGGCTTTTGAGCGTGGAGCGATGGTCGATGTGGCTGATGAGCGCTATTTCTTTATTTCCGGGATAACCAGCATTGATAAACAAGGTGAAATTGTGCATTCTGGCGACGTAGTGACGCAGGCCGGCCGTATATTCCTTAATGTTCAAGAATTGCTCAAAGATGGTGGTGGTAGTTTGGCTGATTTACAATCTGTCATTATCTATTTGCGCGACATCGCCGACTATGTTACGATAGATCGTTATATGCGGATGCGTTTTCCAAAACTCAGTTACCTCATTGTGCAAGCCCGTCTTTGTCGGCCGAAATGCCTGATTGAAGTAGAGGGCGTGGCTGTCAAATCGCTTTAAGTCGGAGATTAGCTCTCGTATACTTCTATTGAACTCATACTCCCATATTGATCCGTGGAAGTGAAGATGAAATGGCTTTTCAGAGAAACAAATGAGTAGCTAAATCTTGCTTATTTTTATCGATATTTAGCCTATAAAAGAAGAAAAACTACCTAAGATAGTGGTGAGAGACTACCCGTTGGGCTTTTTTTGGATAGAAACTTAGGCATTTTCGTTTGTTTTTGCGAAATTTGCGAATCAATTAAAATGTCCAAGATGGAATATACAGCCCGCCAGATCGCAGACCTTCTGCAAGGAACCCTTGAGGGGAATCCGGAAGCGGTGATTAATACCTTTGCCAAAATAGAAGAGGGATGTCCGGGAGCCATTTCTTTTATGGCTGATATGCACTACGAACATTATCTATATGAAACGCTCTCAAGTGTAGTGCTTGTCAATACTGATTTTCAACCAAGTCAGCCGGTTAAGACCACACTTATACGCGTGCCGAATGCAAGAGAGGCTATCGGTCGTTTACTTACGATATATCAACAGCAAACCCAGCGTCGGACGGGTATTCATCCGCGTGCGGTGATTGCCGAATCTGCTCAAATTGGTAAGAATTGCTATGTTGGCCCTTCTGTTTATATTGGTGAAGGTGTTATTGTCGGCGATGATACGCAAATTTATGCCAATTGTGTGATCGAAGAACGGAGTAAGATCGGCAAGGGGTGTTTGTTGTATCCTAATGTTTCTGTCTATCACGATTGCTGCATCGGCGATCGCGTAATTCTGCATAGTGGCTGCTGCATAGGTGCCGATGGTTTTGGTTTCGCACCTGCGGCAGAAGGCTATGAAAAGATTCCCCAAATCGGCAATGTTATTGTTGAAGACGATGTCGAGATAGGAGCAAATGCTTGCGTAGATCGTGCGGTGCTGGGATCTACATTGATACATAAAGGCGTGAAACTGGATAACTTGATTCAGATTGCTCACAATTGCGAGATTGGTTCGAACACTGTAATGTCGGCACAAGTCGGGATTGCGGGATCTGCAAAGATTGGTAATTGGTGTATGTTTGGCGGTCAAGTAGGCGTTGCCGGCCATATTTCTATTGCGGATCATACCAATTGCGGTGCCCAAGCCGGTATAGCCGGAAGCATACGTAAAGGCAATAGGACGCTGTTGGGTGCTCCTGCAATGGATGCTAAGGCTTTTGCGCGCAGCTATGCTGTGTTCAAAAGTTTGCCGGAAATGCGCAAAGAGCTGAATGATATCAATGAGAAATTAGAAAATGCGGCAGATCACGCTTGATGACTTGCACAGTAAAAAAGCCGCAGCAGTTATACAATGCAAGGACTAAATAAAAACGAAAACTGAATGAAACAAACGACGCTGAAAGGATCATTTTCACTATACGGAAAGGGATTACATACGGGGTTAAGTCTTACAGTAACCTTTAATCCGGCTCCGGAAAATCACGGTTACAAGATTCAACGTATAGACCTGCCCGGAGAACCCATTATCGAAGCTATCGCAGAAAACGTTGTAGATACGAGTAGAGGAACGGTCGTGGCAAAAGGGGAAGCGCGTTGCAGCACCATAGAGCACGCGATGGCCGCCCTTTATGCCTTAGGTATCGACAATTGTATGATCAGAGTAAACGGACCGGAGTTTCCAATCCTTGATGGTAGCTCAGAGGTGTTTGTCAAGAACATAAAGGAAGTTGGTATTGTAGAGCAGAACGCCGAAAAAGATTTCTTTATTATCAAGCATAAGATAGAATTTCGCGATGAGAAGACCGGTTCGAACATCATTATATTGCCGGACGATCAGTTCTCGATAACAGCAATGATATCCTTTGATTCAGAGTTTATCGGCAGCCAATTTGCGACGCTGGATGATATACAAGATTTCTCGAAAGAGATTGCACCGGCTCGCACCTTTGTCTTTGTGCGTGAAATAGAGCCCTTGCTGAGCGCCGGCCTGATTAAAGGTGGTGATTTGGATAACGCTATTGTTATTTATGAGAGACAAGTTTCTCAGGAAACTTTAGACAAATTGGCTGATCACCTGCACGTAGAGCGTAAGGACGCAACGCGCTTAGGCTATATCAATAAGCGCCCACTGACTTGGTCGAATGAGCCGGCGCGCCATAAGTTACTCGATATAATTGGAGATATGGCCTTAATTGGTCGTCCTATTCAAGGCAGAATCATCGCGACGCGCCCCGGACATACTATAAATAATAAGTTTGCTCGCCAAATGCGGCGCGAAATTCGTCAGCACGAGATTCAGTCGCCGAAGTATGATCCTAATGCAACGCCATTAATAGATATCAATCGTATACACCGTCTGCTCCCACATCGATATCCTATGCAATTAGTGGATAAGGTTATTGAAATGGGGTCGGATTATATTGTGGCGGTTAAGAATGTAACCGGCAATGAACCTTTCTTTCCTGGGCATTTCCCTAAAGAGCCGGTTATGCCGGGCGTTTTACAGATTGAAGCAATGGCGCAATCAGGCGGCTTGCTTATCTTGAATACGTTAGAGCATCCCGAAAATTATAGTACTTACTTCTTGAAGATTGATAACGTAAAGTTCCGGCAGAAAGTTGTGCCTGGAGATACGCTTATTTTCAAAGTAAAATTACTCTCTCCCGTTCGTCATGGTATTTCTTCTATGCGTGGTTTTGCCTTTGTAGGTGAAACGGTGGTGATGGAGGCCACTTTTACGGCACAAATCGTAGAGAATAAAACGAATAAAGCATAAAATAACTCGTCATCATCCTATAAAGAAAGTATGAGCAGCCTTATATCCCCCCTTGCATTTGTCTCTCCTGAAGCAAAAATTGGAGAGAACTGCGAAATCGGTCCTTTCTGCTATATCGACAAAAACGTAGTTATTGGAGACAATAATATAATAATGAATTCGGTGACTATTTTGTATGGTGCGCGGATTGGTAATGGAAATGTAATCTTTCCTGGTGCGGTGATCAGTGCAATCCCGCAAGATTTAAAATTCAAAGGAGAAGAGACTACGGCAGAAATAGGCAATAATAACAAAATTCGTGAGAACGTCACAATCAATAGAGGTACGGCTGCCAAGCAAAAAACCATTGTAGGTAATAATAACTTACTGATGGAAGGAATGCACGTGGCGCATGATGTGTGTCTGGGTAGTGGCTGTATTATTGGCAACTCCACGAAAATAGCCGGCGAGGTCGAGATTGACGACTTTGCTGTGATTAGTGCTAACGTCTTGATTCATCAATTTTGTCATATTGGCAGTTATGTAATGGTTGGAGGTGGAACGCGCACAGGGCAAGATGTGCCTCCCTATACCATGGCTGCGCGTGAGCCTGTTGCTTATTGTGGCCTAAATTTTGTTGGTTTGCGGCGTCATGGCTTTTCTTCAGAAGTGATTGAACAAATCCATGAAGCTTACCGTTTGTATTATAATGCAGGTATGTCTCGCGAGGAAAGCTTTGAGACGATAAAGCAAAAATTCCCTGAATCAAGAGAAGTGGAGTATATCATTGATTTTATAAAAAACTCAAAGAGAGGAGTAATCAAATGAGATTCAGAATAAAATTTATATCCGACGAAGTTGAGGGGTTCTTGCGCGAAGTTGAGATCAATGATGATGCTACCTTCTTAGACTTAAGCCAAGCTGTACTCAGAGCTTGCGATTATCCTGACGATCAGATGACTTCATTCTTTTTATGTAATGATGAGTGGGAAAGAGGCGTGCAGATTACGCGGGAAGATATGATGGTAGGAGAAAGCGAGGATATTTATGTGATGGCAGATACTCGTCTTTCCGAATTTATTGAAGATGAAGGGCAGCATTTAGAGTATATCTTTGATCCTTTTAATGATCGCTTCTTTTATATGACTGTCAGAGCCATCCTTTCTGGTGATGGAGAAAACATCTTTGAAGTTGTAAAAAGTAAAGGAGAGGCTCCCGCACAAATCAAAGAACTATCAGACGTAGAAACGCTCTTAACAGGAAAAAATGAGCTTATAGAAGCTGACGATGCTTATTTTTCAGAAGAAAGTTCTCCTTTTAATGAAGAGGACATAGATTTGGAAGGTTTTGAAATTAGCGATGGCCAATCTTTTTGATATCGTTTGACCTATTATATTAAAAGGAATAATGGAGAAGACCTTGCTTATTTTACTTGGGCCAACGGCGGTAGGCAAGACAAAAATAGCTTTAGCAATAGCAGAGCAATTCTCTTCACCCATTATCAATGCTGATTCTCGACAATTATACAGAGATTTACCCATTGGCACAGCTGCTCCGACAGCAGAAGAACAAGCTTTGGTCAAACATTATTTCGTTGGTGATCTATCTTTGACTGATTATTATAGTGCTGCACAGTATGAGGCAGAAGTATTACCTCTTTTATCCCATTTGTTTTCAGAAAGAGACGTCGTAGTTCTCTCAGGAGGTTCTATGTTATATATAGACGCCGTCTGTAATGGGATAGACGATATCCCTACAATTGATCAATCTACCAGATCCTTGTTAAGCAGGCGCTTAAAAATCGAAGGCCCTGAAGCGCTGAAAGCCGAATTGAAGTTGTTAGATCCCCTTTATTACCAAGAAGTAGATTTAAGGAATACGGCGCGCATCGTACACGCCTTAGAGGTTTGCTATATGACCGGACAGTCTTTTTCTTCTTTTCGGACAAAATCTCGCAAGCCGCGGCCATTCCGCTTAGTAAAGTTTGGACTTTGGCGCGAACGAAATGAGCTTTTTGAGCGCATAAATCAGCGCACAGAGACAATGATGGGTAATGGCTTACTAGAAGAGGCAAAACGTGTTCTTCCTTTTCGTCATAGCAATGCTCTAAATACTGTCGGCTACAAAGAACTCTTTAAGTATTTTGACGGCGAATGGGATTTGTCCTTTGCCGTTGAAAAAATCAAGAGAAATACGAGAGTCTATAGCAAGAAACAAATGACTTGGTTCAAAAAAGATCCAGACATTCGTTGGGTTAAGGCTAACGACAATGCAATTGATCATATAATGCAAAGCTTTGCCAAAAATACAGTATAAACTAAGGCAAAGGTTGCATATATGTTGTGTGTGACTTATATTTGCAATATCCTAATTATTCAGAGATTATATGCAGACAAAATCCCATAGCCTATTAGGTAAAATTAAATCTTTTTTTGTCCGTTTGAAGCGAGGCGTCCATCGTTTTTGGGCTTGGTATAAACATTTATATTCGGGGCAACCTTGGTGGAAGAAGACTATTGTCGGGATTCTCAGTTTCTTTTCATTGCTCTTGATATACGTCATAGCTGTGATGACCAACTTCCTTTGGCTGTTTGGGAAGTCTCCTTCGCTTAGCGAAATTATGCATCCTAAAAATCCTTCTGCTTCCGAAATTTATAGTGCAGACGGACAAATGATAGGTAGATATTATAATGAGAATCGTTCACCTGTGCCTTATGATTCAATCAATAAAGTCTTCTTTGAAGCTTTGGTCGCTACAGAAGATGAGCGCTTCTATGAGCACCATGGCATCGACTATCAAGGCTTGGCTGCTGCAGCAAAAGATGCCTTACTTGGTCATCCGCGTGGTGCGTCTACGATTACGCAGCAGTTGGTGAAGAATATGTTCCGTGTGCGAACGCAGTATGGTACAGGATTGTTAGGTAAGATTCCCGGCGTGCGGATTCTTATAATGAAGAGTAAGGAGATGATCATTGCCACAGAGATAGAATTGACCAACTCTAAGCAGGATATACTCCGAATGTATGCTAACACAGTCGACTTTGGTTCTAACTCTTATGGTATCAAGACGGCTGCCAAGACTTATTTCAATACTACGCCTTCAAAGCTTAAAACAGAAGAAGCGGCCGTACTTGTAGGAATGCTGAAAGCTACGAATGCTTTTAATCCGCGTATCAATCCAAAACGAAGTTTGGCGCGTCGCAATACGGTCTTGGAGAAGATGTGCGCAAGAAAGTTCTTGACGCGTCAAGAGTGTGACTCTTTGAAGCAACTTCCCATTGAACTAAAGTTTACCATAGAAGATCCTACTGATGGCTTGGCGCCTTATTTCCGTCAGGCTGTGGCCGATTATCTGAAAAAGCAATTGCCCGATTTAGATCTGTATACTGATGGTGTTAAAGTCTATACCACTTTAGATGCAAAGATGCAGCAATATGCAGAAGAGGCTGTCAGAGAGCAGATGAAGGTAGTGCAGCGAAACTTTGATGTGCATTGGCGTGGATTAGGAGAGCCTTGGCGTGATGAAGAGGGAAAGATAATACCTCGTTTTATTGAAGATATTGCGGCTCGTAGTGATGCTTATAAACAATTGGCTGCACGCTATCCTAATAATCCTGATTCTGTAAACTATTACCTCAATAAGCCGCATAAAGTGAAACTCTTTGGTTACGATGGTGCAAAAGAAGAGGAAATGAGTACGATGGACTCTATTCGCTTTATGGTAAAGTTTATGCACGCAGGTTTTATCTCGATGGAGCCAAATACAGGTTATGTAAGAGCTTGGGTAGGTGATATCGATTTTGATGCTTGGAAGTACGACAAAGTTCGTTCTATGCGTCAACCGGGTTCAACGTTCAAACTCTTTGTCTATTCTGCAGCTATGGAGAGCGGGTTGATTCCCTCTGATAGTCGTAAGGACGAATATATTCAGATGGAAGTCTATGACAAGATAAAGAAGAAAGACGTCATATGGCGTCCGCATAATGCCAACGGACGTTTTTCCAATGCCAATATTCCTCTGCGCGCAGCTTTTGCTCGAAGTATCAATACCATAGCTGTCAAGGTCGGACAAGAAGTCGGTATTCCTCGTGTCATACAGACAGCTAAGGCGATGGGCATTAAGTCACCCTTAGATGATACACCCTCTTTGGCTTTAGGTTCTAGCGATGTTAATCTTATGGAGATGGTTAACGCTTATGGTACAATTGCTAATGAAGGTGTTCACGTTGAGCCCGTGCTCGTTACGAAAGTTGTAGATAGTGATGGTAAGGTGCTTTATGAGAATAAGACCGAAAGTTCACAAGCTATTTCGTGGCGTTCTGCTTTCTTTATGCAAAAGATGCTTGAAGCCGGTATGACTGATGCTGGTGGAACGTCTCAGAGTATGCGTCACTACATGAGTGCCCCGTATTGGAACAAGCAGATAGAAGTCGGCGGCAAGACGGGTACATCAAACAACCATTCGGATGCTTGGTTTATCTGCGTCACGCCTGCTCTCGTCAGCGGAGCGTGGGTTGGTGGCGAATATCGTAGTATCCATTTCCGCACCGGCGCTTTAGGTCAAGGTAGCAAGACGGCCTTACCGATTGTCGGACTCTTTATGCAGAAAGTATTGGCAGATCCGCAGTTGAGTCCACGTTATATCAAGAAGTTCCCACTACCTAAAGAGACAATGAATCCTAATGACTATGGTGGCGACTATATTGGCTCCCCCAATACTGATGCTGATAGTGGGCAGGGTGGATCTGATTCTCTTAGCAATGCGTCTGAAGATCTTTTTGGCAACGAAGAAGCTGAATCCAAACCTTCGGAATCGACAGCTCCACCGGCAGAACCTGCACAAGAAAATGTGCCGGCTGAAGACAAGAAAGGCAAGGCGGGGCGCCATAAGGATAAGAAGCAACCCGTTAAAGATAGTGAGGATCTATTCAACTGATGAAATATCGGTAAACCTTAGAAAAATCCTCCTCGGCTCGTAGGGCTGAGGAGGATTTCTAATGTAAGTCTTACCGGGTTCTAACCTCCGATGGTGGTCTTCTTATCCTTCGTCTGCTTCTCCACGCGGAAGAATTCGATATTCTTCAGTCGGCGGAAATCAGGCGTAGGCGTGAAGAGGATCTGTGTTTTCGAGATACACTCTGATGGCTTAAAATCTGCTTCTTTCTCTACGGCCTTCGACGAGAAAGTAGGCCTGAACGTCCCAAGCGGACCGCCATCGACGATGTAACCCTTCGAGCAATACTCGTTGAGCACTTTGCGAAACTTGTAGAACACGGCAGCCACGTCGGCATCGCCTACCGTACTGTCCTCCGCCATCCGCTCGCAAAGTTTGTCGAACGAAATGCGCTGTTTCTGGCAAACAGGGCTTGCCACGAATACTTCCTTGCCCTTCAACGGGCCGACACTCATTTTTCGTTTGTTTAGAGAATAATCCATGATACTAAAAAATTTGATTGTAAAAAAAACACAGAGACGGCGTTATCTGCACACTTCACAGAACCTTTCTGCCTCAGTGTATGCCACAAAGATAGCAGAAATATGTTACATTAACAAACAAAAGATACAACATTTATTTCTACGAATAGTACTTTCATCTTAGCGGAGATATTAGCTTATTCGGAAAATGATAGTACTTTTTAGGTAAAACGATAGTACTTTTTGAGTAAAACGATAGTGCTTTTTTACGATCTCTATACGATGATTTAGTAATTTGCTGTGTATCATATGATTATATGATATGTTTTCTCTCCATTTTACCAGGCCTTGATAGGAGAGGTTCTTTCCCCTTCGTCTTCCCAAAGTCGTAAGGTTAACTCTCTTTCAAACTGATGATGTCTCGTCGTTTTATCGTTCTTTCCTCCTTATCTGTTTTAACGTAAACTCGACGAATCCGGTACGAAGCAGCTGCGTGTCAATAGTTCTTTGCACATTGATTCACGGTGTCTTTACTCCATTGTTCTACAACAAATTCATTTGAGAGATTACGAAAATGCATGAGAGAAAACACGCCACATATCAAACATTATCAGATATAAGACGGCTCTTAAGGGGCGACTACTTACGATTGCGGATTCTAGTATTGGTAGATAAGGCATATTGCAGAACGTCTCTTTCTGCTTTATGACTTATCCGCCGGTCATTTGCGCTTGACCTTATGCTTAGTTTTCTTCGTTTGCGTCTGCTTTAATAGGCTGTATGCTTTGTATAAACCCAGTTCTCCTGCGCGACTTAGGTCGGCTGTTACATTTTCAGTTTCTTTGTTTTGTAGACGTATGACGGCTCTATTATAATAGGCTTCGGCAAGGCGATGGTCTAAGGCGATGGCTCGATCTAAATCTGTCAGTGCAGCTTGTTGCTTGTAGAGTGCGTGGTAAATGCATGAGCGATTGTAATATAGGTAGGCACAATCCGGAAGCTTGCTTATGGCCGCATTGATATCTTCTAAAGCTTGATTCAAATATAAAGTCGACAGATGAGGACTTTGCGTATTCTCTGTGATCTTCTCTGTGGTCTTTTCTGCTTTGCTCATCCCGATGAGTAAAGCTGCACGATTGACGTAGGGTAGAGCGAGGGCAGAGTCGCTGGCAATGATTGACGAGGCCAATTGTAGAGCCTCTGAAAAGTTGTAGATGGCTCGGAGTAGTATCGTGCGTAAGATCTTGTAATCGTATTGCGATAATTCACCTCCGGCACTTTGTAGCGAATCGATAATTTGTAGATGTTGCGTTAAAGTAGCAGTTGTTTCCGGTGTCTTCTCTGCCGTAAACAAGAGTCGTCTACTTGACTGCTGTAAATATCTATTTCCGGCTGCTCGTTCTGCCTGCAATTCAATATCGGCGATACGCTTACTGAGGGCACTAAGTTCGTCTAAGTAGCCATCGGAGCGGTAACCGCGCGTAGTTGTAGGTTGCAGTTGAGGCGTGAAAGCCGGCAAAATCTCTTGCGTTGCAGTTTGATTTTCCACGTGACCTAAAAGTAGATCTCCTAGTATGCGTACCGTATCGGTTTCATCTTCTATCGGGCGATCGTAATGCTCCAGTGCGTGATCGGAGCGCTTCCTGACTGTCCGTATAAAAGAGCGTTTAGGTTTGGCAAAGGCTATGTCCAATTGTGCGCGCGCAACGACCGTTTCGTCAGCCAAAGCCCCTCGCGTATCCCCCGTCTTTCTACGCAATCTGCTGCGAGCATAATAGCCGAAGAGGAAGTTAGGGTAAGCTTTGATCAGTATGCTATAATCCTTTATAGCTCCTTGATAATCGCCGGTCTGCTCTCGTAATAGTGCACGATTGTAGCGAGCCAATGTGTTGTCTGGTTCTACGCTGAGGACAAAATTAAAGTCGTCGATAGCTCTGTTATCGTCGCCTACCAACGCACGCAATAGTGCGCGATTGTAGTGCGCTACAAAGTGCTTCGGAACAAGTTCGATGACCTTGTCGTAATCAAGTAGTGCGTTACCGAATTGATTCAGTGCATGTCGGGCTTCAGCTCTAAGCAGGAAGGGTTCATAATTGTTTTTTTCGTAGCGAATCGCAGTAGTTAAGAGTGAGTCGGCCAATTGATATTTAGCCTTTTGCAATGCATATTGAGCTTTAAGCATCCAGGCAGAAGCTTCTGACGGGCGCAACGTAAGTAGAGCGTCTATTTGCCGAAGACCGTTTATGGTGTCTTTTTGCTCAAAGGCAATTTGAGCTTTCAGCATATAGCCTCTGTAAAACTTGGGCGATTGTTTTAAAAGGCGATCGGCAGCTATTGTGGCGCTGTCGGTTTTATGTACTTGCAGATAGCAGAGCCCTTGATTAAATAGTGCACCCTCGTCTGAGGGGAAATCTTTCAATACTTGCTCGTAATCGGTTATCGCGCCTTGAAACTCTGATTTTCTAATACGACAAAGTCCTCTCAATCGATAGGTTTCTGTTAAGTAAGGATTCAGTCTGATTGATGCTGTACAGTCGTTCTCCGCCCCGTTAAAGTCTCCTAAAGAGAATTTGGCATAAGCGCGATAATAGTAAGCTTGAGCATGCTTTGGGCGAACATCAAGCACGCTGTTAAAGTAATGTATGGCCGAAAGATAATCATCGTAGCTAAGCGCATAACGCCCCATTTCTACAACATTTTCGATGTTGATTTGTGCAATGGAAAACGTCGAGAAAAGAAAGAATAGGTAAGTTCCCAAGTAGCGCTTTAAGCTACTGCTTGCGAGGCTTAGTATTCGTCGTTCAGCCATTTTAGCGTCTAATGATATGTTAAGGGGCAACCCCCAAAACGGAATTGCCCCTATAGTGAACTATTCAGTTTGTGGAAGGGATTTACTTATTGCCAAGGACTTTTTCAGATTTTGTTGTGTCGTCTGCAAACTTAACAACTTTGATGGCTACATCCTTATCAGCCTTATTAATTCGGTGACCAGAGAGGTCGAAGTAAGCTTCTATTGGGGAACTTTTACGCGATAGTGGCAACTGACTTTGCCTTTGCGTATCGCGTTAAGCTTATTCTTTACCATCTGTTTGCGTAAAGGAGAAATACGATCCGTAAAGACGTGCCCTTCAAGATGATCGATCTCGTGTTGCATCACACGCGCTAAATATCCTTCGACCCATTCATCGTGCGGTTCAAAATTCTCATCGCGGTATTGCACGTGAATCCTTGTCGGGCGTTTTACCGGTTCGTGGATGCCTGGCAAACTTAAGCAGCCTTCTTCTAAGGTTGATATTTCCGAATCATCAAACTCTATGATGTGCGGATTAATATACGCATGCCGAAAGCCTGCATATTCTGGGAAGTCTTCTTTTAAGACATCTAAAGATATGACGATTACGCGGATGGCTTTCCCTATTTGAGGCGCGGCTAAGCCGACACCATCGCTTTTGTCCATCGTCTCATACATATCTTCAATGAGTTGCTCCAAACCGGGAAAGTCTGCTTCGATATCTTGAGCTACTTTTCTTAAGACCGGCTGTCCGTAAGTATAAATTGGTAGGATCATATTTTCTTACTTTCCATGTAAGATTGGAGGATAATGCACGCACTGATTTCATCAACTAATGCTTTCTCTTGTCGGCGCTTCTTTCCTAAACCTCCCGCTAACATTGCCTGATGAGCTAAGGTTGAAGTATAGCGCTCGTCATAGAAAGTTATAGGGATTGTTGGGAAATGTTGCTCCAATTGTTTAGCAAAAGCCTCAACACGGGGAAAATTCTCTGAAGGCTTTCCGTTTGTTTGGCGTGGCAGTCCTATTACAAAACGCTCCACATCCTCCTTTGTAGTATAAGCCTTTAAGAAATTCAACAACTCGTGGGTTGCAACAGTGGTCAGGCCGTTGGGTATGATTTGTAGGATGTCTGTAACCGCTATACCCGTCCGCTTTTTCCCATAGTCAATGGCCAATATCCTGCTCACGTTTATTTTATAATCTCACATCCCATGTAAGGTTGCAATGCTTTAGGAATGCGAATGCCGTCAGGCGTTTGAAAGTTTTCAAGAAGTGCAGCCATAATGCGCGGCAAGGCGAGTGCTGATCCGTTTAGCGTATGGCAAAGTTCAATCTTCTTATCTTGCTTACGATAGCGACATTGTAGCCGATTGGCTTGATATGTATCAAAGTTGGAAACCGAACTAACTTCAAGCCAGCGCTTTTGCGCCTCGCTATATACTTCGAAGTCGTAGCAAAGAGAAGAGGTAAAGCTCATATCGCCACCACACAATAATAATATATGGTAGGGCAGTTCGAGTTTTTGTAGCAAACCTTCCACGTGGTCTAACATCTCTTGGTGACTTTGCTTGCTGTGTTCCGGTTTGTCGATGCGCACAAGTTCGATTTTAGAAAATTCGTGTAAGCGATTAAGTCCGCGTACGTCCTTTCCATAGCTGCCGGCTTCTCTGCGGAAGCACTCGGTGTAAGCACAATTTTTAATGGGCAGATTCTTTTCTTCCAAGATCACATCTCGATAGATGTTAGTGACGGGAACTTCTGCCGTAGGGATTAAGTAGAGATCATCCACTTCGCAATGATACATCTGACCTTCCTTATCCGGCAGCTGACCGGTCCCGTAGCCGGAAGCAGCATTGACAACGATTGGTGGCATTATTTCCGTATAGCCGGCTTTACGCGCCTCGTCGAGGAAGAAGTTGATGAGTGCACGCTGCAGGTGCGCTCCTTGTCCGATGTAGACGGGGAAACCGGCACCGGAGATCTTAACGCCGAGATCGAAGTCTATTAAGTTATATTTTTTCGCTAGTTCCCAATGGGGTAGGGGATTTTCCGGAATAGACGTCATCTTGCCGTCCTCTTTCACGATTATATTATCGTTGGCATCCTTTCCCTCAGGCACCTCTTCGTAAGGCACATTGGGTATCTGATAAAGCAATTCTGTGCGCTTTTCTTGCGCCTGCTTCATCGTTTCTTCAAGCGTCTGCGTTTTCGATTTCAAGGAGCTTACTTCTCCTTTTGTCTTTTCCGCCTCCTCTTTCAACCCTTGCTTCATCAAGTCGCCGATATGCTTGGAGAGTGTTTTGATGCGATTCAGTAGCTCATCTAATTGTGCTTGCGCTTCTTTTCGCTTATTATCAATCGCTAAGACAGCCTCAATGGCCTCCTTCGCATTGGGAAAATGCTTTTTCTCAAGGCCGCGTACAATGGCCTCTTTGTTTTCTATGATTTGTTTAATCGTAAGCATAGCAAATTACGTAAATAATACGTTTCTTGTTGAGAAAGCAAAAGTAAGAAAAAGATTTGAGCTATCTTTGCCGAATAGAAATAAACTTTAGTTTTGGACAAATCCTTTCCTCATAAATCATCGCTTCTTATCAACGATCCGGTTTACGGCTTCACGCGTATTGCTCGCGGAGTTTTGACTGATATTGTGAATCATCCACTATTTCAGCGTTTGGGTCGCATTCGCCAACTCGGTCTCTCTTCGTTGGTCTATCCTGGTGCGGTTCATACACGCTTACAGCATTCTATCGGCGCCTATCATTTAATGTCTGAGGCCTTGAAGACCTTGGCGGAAAAGGGTGTTTTTATTTTTGATGCTGAAGTAGAGGCCGCTCAAGCTGCCATCTTGTTGCACGACATTGGGCATTGCGCTTTCTCTCACGTGCTAGAGCGTGTGTTCTTGCCTGACGTAACACACGAAAATATTACCTTGCAAATGATCGAGCGGATGAATAAAGCGTTTAAGGGTGCTTTGACACTAGCTATCGAACTACTTTCGGCCGACTGCAAGAAGCCTTTTCTCCACGAACTTATTTGCAGTCAGCTGGACGTAGATCGCTTGGATTATCTTTGTCGCGACTCTTTTTTTACAGGAGTGAGGGAAGGAAATATCGGGGCGGCCCGCATTATTCGTACCTTGAACGTATTTGACAACCACTTAGTCGTGGAAGATAAGGGCCTATACTCTGTAGAAAATTATTTGATGTCGCGTAGGATGATGTATTGGCAGGTATATCTCCACAAAACGGTGGTTGCTGCTGAAGAACTATTGAGATCTACGCTTAGAAGGGCGCAAACGCTGGTGCGAAATGGATACAAATTGTTTGCCTCGCCCGCACTTTCGTTTTTCTTGACTCAGGATCGGCCGCAGGAGTATGCAGGTTGGCTAGATCATTATGCGGAACTGGATGATAGCGACATCATATCAGCTATTAAAGTATGGCAACATTGCGACGATAAAGTGTTATCGCTTTTAGCTGAAGGCTTTATTAACCGCCATCTCTTTAAGGTAGAAGTCTTTGACGCTTCCGTACCTCCATCTATGCTGGACGAATGGAAAGAAAGAGTGGCTACAGTGCTCGCCATTTCTTTGGCAGATGCCGATTATTTTGTGACAACGCGCGCCGTTTCGAAAGAATTATACTCGGAGCAGGACGATAAAATCGAAATCCTTTATCCGGATCAGACGATAAAGGATGTTGCGACCGTCAGTCGCGTAATCAGCCCTGACGACAATCATCGTATGCAAAAGACCTACTTATGCCATTACCGGTTATGATTTGATATAAAATCCTTTATGCTGATTTATTCGCTTTTTGATCCGATATAGGCCATAACTTAATCCGATAGCGGCAGAGAGCGAAATACAAAGTAGTCGGCTGATAACAAATTGAGGGTTAAGCGACTTAAAGATAAAGTAGGTTGAACCCGCAGCTAAGAGCCAGAGTAAGCAGGAGAAAAGGAAACCCCACTTAAATTTCTGACGACTCGTAACGGGGGCTGTTGCAGTCATCACAACAATGGCCAAAGCATATTGCACAGCCCACATTATGCCGGCTGAGAGTAGGGCAACAATGTCGTTATAATGCGTCAGCATTAATATGATTTGCGCAATGAGGTTCAGCGTAGCCTGTGTAAGCAGTATAGTTAGGAAGCCCATAGGTAAGACCAAGAGCCAGCGAAGCGGATTTGTAATTTGTTTTAGAAAGATAAAATCGAAAGTCGTACTGATGTATAGGTTTTGCCAACCTAATCCGGTCTTATGTGAGTTTTTCATATTTTGCACTTACCATAATAGATGATGAGGCAAAGGTAATTTAAAACTATGAATGTTGCCTTACGTTTGTCCTTCTTCCTCTTTTTTTTTGATTGTTTTGTATTTTATTCCACATATACTTGAAATGTGTGAAGTGCCACTTAGTTTGGTAATGTACTATCGTGAGGGTACATTTGTACGCTCACGATAGTACACTCGTATCATCGTAGGAGTACGTCCGTACAATTGGAAGTGTAAATTAAAAACCTTGATTAAAAGATTGCTATCTTTTGATATTTATGAGTATATGTGTGTTCATTTTGGTGATAAAAAGAAGGATTGTTGGCTAATGTATAGATCCAGACTCTCTGCATTCTTGCGATGTTTGAAGTAATTGAGAAGGGGTGTACTTGTAATGTAATGGGCTTGTTTGTTTATGTTTCGACCTATATTCTGTGCTAAAATTTTCTGTTATATAATATATTTCCGTATATTTGCTAACAGCTTTCAAGAGGAATATTCTTATGTTGTCCGTTTGATCTTTAATATTAAATCAACGAAATACAACCGGAATTCTCCCATTTACAAGCGCTCTTCAACCACAAATCTCAAAAAAGCTATGGATAATAAAGGAAAAAAGATTGGACTTGCCCTTTCTGGCGGTGGATACAGAGCTGCTGCGTATCACATTGGCTCATTACGTGCTCTTCATCGTCTTGGTATATTGGATAAAGTAGATGTAATATCTTCGGTTTCTGGGGGTTCGATAACAGCAGCCTACTATGCTTTGCATAAAGATAACTATGAGGATTTTGAGGAGGGGTTTATCAAAAGGCTTTCTAAAGGCGTTTTGTGGTCCTCCTATATCTATCTTGTTGTAGCTGTATGCTTATTGTTTGCCATGTCTGTGGCAATGGGTCATCTGATAGGTTTTCTCACACGCGTCTTCTTTCCGAACGAATTCATTCTTACAGGTATCTTCGCCACATTGGGCGCTGTGATCACCTTTTTTATCCTACTCGTTCTTTTTCTAAAGTATTCGTTTGTGACGTTACCAACCAGCAACTTCATCTCGCGCTTGTACAACAAAGTCTTCTTTAAGGAGGCATCTCTTGGCGATTTGCCCGATAGTCCGGTATTGTGTATAAACTCAACAAATGTAGCTACACAATTACCATTCTATTTTTCAAAAACGACAATGGGGGAATATGCTTATCGTGTGGGGGGTAAATCAATTTTTGATGCAACGCATTTTTCCATAGCTAAGGCTGTTATGGCTTCATCGTGCGTCCCTTATGGCTTTACGCCTATTACAATTGATAAGAAATATCTCAGAGAAGAATACGATAGCTGTCCGAATAAGCCTGAGGCGCCTAAGTTGATTGATGGAGGCGTTTATGACAATCAAGGGGCGCATAAACTCAGTCAAAATAAAAGCCGGTTTCATACAGACTTCATCATTGTGAGTGATGCTGGTAATAGTGCCATCTCTGCCGCTGGGACAACTAACATTTTTAATCTGGCGATGCAGACGATAAACTTGATGATGGAAAGAATAAAGAAAATGCAGAGAGCTGATAATCTATATGAGTCGTATGTGGGAAAAGAGCATTGTGCATACGTTCCATTAGAATGGGATTGCAGCGAAAGGCTTGTTCAGGGGTTTGTTGATAACTTGAAAAATGGAAATATTCATCCGGACGTGTGGCAGGCTCACGCTATAACGGAAGAAGAAATAGGAAGCTTGAAGGGATCTCAAAGTACATCAGCAAATGAAGCTATCGTTATGAAGCTGAAGCAGGCAATAAATTGGGACACATTGGCTCAACAGATTCCTCAGAAAGAAAGTGAAGATTTGGCACGAAGTATAGGAACCAACTTAACGGCTCTTTCTTCTAAAAAGATCGAAAGTTTGATCAAGCATTCTTCTTGGTTGGCAGAGGTGCAGATTCGTCTTTATATGCCGATGCTGGTTAATCATTAAATGTGTGCCTGAAAATAAATACCCCTTGCAAGCCGATAAGGATTTGCAAGGGGTATATTTTGTAAAAGGGTTTTATGTATTGGGAAGAATGCAGACTTAGAAGTCGGCATTCTTTGGCGTTCTGGGGAAGGGAATGACGTCTCGGATATTTTGCATACCCGTGACGAATAAGATCAAGCGCTCAAAACCTAACCCAAAGCCGCTGTGAGGGCAAGTTCCGTACTTTCTCGTGTCAAGATACCACCACATATCTTTCATAGGAAGATCCATCTCTTGGATGCGCGTTTGGAGCTTATCATAGTCGGCTTCACGCTCGCTACCGCCAATGATTTCTCCAATCTGCGGGAACAAGACGTCCATTGCGCGAACCGTCTTCCCATCTTCGTTGAGCTTCATATAGAAAGCCTTGATCTCTTTGGGGTAGTCGGTTAGGATGACGGGGCGCTTGAAGTGCTCTTCTACAAGATAGCGCTCGTGTTCGCTGGCTAAATCAACGCCCCAATAGATGGGGAACTCAAACTTCTTGCCTGCTTTGACTGCTTGATCAAGTATCTCGATTCCTTCAGAATAAGAAAGGCGTACAAACTCATTCTTTAAGACGAAGTGCAGACGATCTATCAGCGTGTTGTCGATCATCTTGTTGAGGAAGTTTAAGTCGTCCTGGCAGTTGTCGAAGGCCCATTGAATACAATATTTCAAGAAGTCTTCGGCAAGATCCATATTGTCGGTAATGTCATTGAAGGCAACTTCTGGCTCAATCATCCAAAACTCAGCCAAGTGGCGCGGCGTATTGGAGTTTTCAGCTCGGAATGTCGGGCCAAAAGTGTAGATTGCACCTAAAGATGTTGCACCCAACTCTCCTTCAAGCTGGCCGCTTACAGTTAAACTAGTTGGTTTGCCGAAGAAGTCATCCGAATAATCAATCTTTCCATTCTCATCCTTTTTCAGGTCATACAAGTTCTTGGTCGTTACTTGAAACATTTGACCTGCACCTTCACAATCGCTAGCTGTGATAATCGGTGTATGAAAGTAGAAGAAACCATGCTCATGGAAATAATGATGGATGGCCATTGCCATATTATGGCGAATGCGGAAGACAGCTCCAAAGGTGTTCGTTCGCAAACGCATATGAGCGTATTGGCGCATATACTCAAATGATTGCCCCTTCTTTTGCATTGGGAAATCGCTGCCGCAAGTTCCTAAGATTTCAATCTCCTTGGCTTGAATTTCGACTACCTGTCCAGAGCCTTGGCTTTGAACTAAAGCGCCATTGACGCTTAAACAAGCACCAGTCGTAATATCCTTGACTAACTCAGCATCAAATGCTTCTGTGTCGGCTACAATTTGGACATTGTTAATAGTAGAGCCATCATTTAAGGCGATGAAGATTACATTCTTGCTTCCTCGTTTGGTTCTTACCCAACCTCTAACGTTTACGACTGTATCGAAGTCTGTACGCTTTAAGACATCGATTATTTTTGTCCTTTTGATTGTTTCCATTTTACTTGTCCTTCTTTTCTTCTTACTTATTCAAATGCACCCATACGGAGATAGTTGACTTCATCTTGGGTCAAGTAGCGCCAATCTCCACGGCGTAAATGTTTTTTAGTTAAGCCTGCGAAGTAAACTCGATCAAGCTTTACAACGTGGTAACCTAAACTTTCAAAGATACGGCGTACGATGCGGTTTTTTCCGCTGTGGATTTCTATGCCTATTTGTTTCTTATCTGTTTCGCTGGCATATTGAATATCGTCTGCCTTAATCTCACCATCGTCTAAGGTTATGCCATCTGCAATCTTTTGCAGATCGACACCGGATACGTTCTTATCCAAATAGACGTGGTAGATTTTTTTCTTCATAAATTGAGGATGTGTCAGCTTTGCGGCCAACTCACCATCGTTAGTCAAAAGTAAAACACCTGTCGTATTACGGTCTAAGCGGCCGACAGGATAGATGCGTTCTTGACAGGCTCCCTTAACGAGGTTCATTACCGTTTTGCGCTCTTGTGGGTCTTCGCTCGTTGTAATGCAACCTTTCGGCTTATTGAGCAGTACATAGACTTTCTTTTCTAATCTTACAGGACTTTCGTGGAAGAGAATGTCATCCGAACGCAAAACCTTCGTTCCTAATTCTGTAACAACTTTGCCATTGACGGTGATCACGCCTGCTTGGATATACTTATCAGCATCACGGCGAGAGCAAATGCCCGCATTGGCCAAATATCTGTTTAGGCGAATCGGCTCGTTCGGATCTACGTGCTCCTCCTTATAAGCTATTTGCTTTTTCAGGCTGTATTTTGCATTTGGATTGTAGGGCCTACGTTGTTGTGGACGCCTTTGAAAGTTGCCTTGTTGGCGATCGCCATAGTTAGGACGTGGGCGATATCCATTTTGACGATAGCTGCCTTGTTGGAAATCTCCTTGTCGATAATCATTTTGTTGGTAATCATTTTGTCTGTAATTGGGATTCCAATTAGACGGAGCATTTTCCCGATTCTCACGATTATTATAGCGTTGTCCGTTGTTGTAGTTGCTATTATTATAACGCGGACCATTAAAGCGTGGGCGATAGCCATTGTTGTTATTCTGGCCATAATTGTTGCGTGGGCGGTAATTATCCTCACGCCGCCCGAAGTCATTCTCCGAGCGTTCGTTGTTATTATATTGTGAATAGGGATGGTCTCCTAAGTCATTGCGTTGGCCATTATAGCGTGGCCGATAGCCATTATTATTAGGGGCATTGAATCGTTGGCGAGGCCCATTGGACTCTTGATTCCTATTGTAGTTGTTAGAGTAACTTCCTATTCGTGCGTTACGATTAAAACGTGGGCGCGGAGTGTGCCCGAAGTCTTGTCTTTGTTCAGAAGAAGGAGCTTCATCGCTTCTTCTCTCCTGAAATCCTTTGTTTTCTAATTCTTCGCTCATAATCTGTTGTTGTTAGCCTCACGGCTATTTGTTTTTAATAAATACCTATATAATTGTATGGCGTAATTGTTGTCAATTCTTTCTTAACAGAGTCAGGCACATCAAGGCTGTCAATAAAACGTGCGATTCTATCTTGATTGACGGCCTCGTTTGTGCGTGTTAGTTCCTTTAAAGCTTCGTAAGGGTGGGGGTAGCCTTCGCGGCGCAGAATTGTCTGAATGGCTTCAGCTACAACTGCCCAGCAATTATCTAAATCGCCACGTATGCTTTCTTCGTGTAGGACCAACTTAGAGAGGCCTTTGAGTGTACTCTTAAAGGCTATAAGACTATGTCCGAGTGGTACGCCTATATTGCGGATCACCGTGGAGTCGGTAAGGTCGCGCTGTAGTCTGCTAATTGGAAGCTTTCTACTCAAAAATTCCAATATAGCATTGGCGATGCCCAAGTTTCCTTCTGAATTTTCAAAATCTATCGGGTTAACTTTGTGCGGCATCGCACTGGATCCCACTTCCCCGGTCTTAATCTTTTGCTTGAAATAGCCCAAAGAAATATACTGCCAAATGTCTCTATCCAAGTCAATGATAATTGTTTGAATTCTTTTAAGCGCATCAAAAATGCCGGCAAGGTTGTCATAATTGGAGATCTGTGTGGTGTATTGTTCTCTGCGTATGCCTAGGTGCTGCTCCAAAAAGTTGTTGGCAAAGCTGGGCCAATCTATTGTTGGGTAAGCTATGTGATGCGCATTAAAGTTACCTGTTGCACCTCCAAATTTTCCGGAAATATCTTCGATGGCAAAATTGCAGACCGACTCGCGTTGCTGTTCAAGGCGATAGCTAAAGACTTTAAATTCTTTACCTAAGGTTGTCGGACTTGCCGGCTGCCCGTGCGTGCGTGCAAGCATCGGAATATCTTTCCATTCTTCTGCAAACTCGTTTAGCTTGTCAATCAATTCATCTAGCAGCGGTACATAAACATCCTTCAAAGCCTCTTTCAGCATCATCGGGAATGATGTATTGTTAATATCTTGGCTCGTGAGGCCAAAATGGATAAACTCTTTGTAAGCTTCCATATTGCCTATACGATCCAATTGCTCTTTGATGAAATACTCAATGGCTTTTACATCATGGTTGGTGATGCTTTCGATCTCTTTGATACGTTTGGCATCTTCCTCGGTAAAGTCTTCATACAATCCGCGAAGCGTAGGGAAGAGTTCGCGATTGAAATCCTCGAGTTGAGGAAGCGGTAATTCGCACAGCGAAATAAAGTATTCTATCTCTACACGCACTCGATATTTCATCAAGGCAAACTCTGAGAGATAAGCTGAAAGATTCGCTGTCTTTTGATGGTATCGCCCATCTATGGGGGACACGGCTGTTAAGGTTGTTAACTCCATTTATTATGCTGTTCAGCAGTGATGCTTTATATGAATTCTGATTTAATGAGCGACAAAGATAGTTATTCTTTTGGTAAAAGAGTCGTATCTAAGGAAAGGATCTTGAATTTATCTTATTTCTATGCGCCATAAATAGTAGTAGCGCCATCATTGGGCCTCGTCTTCGCTGTTCTGTGGTTCTTCTAATAATGGTAAACAAGATTAGTTATAATCTTGTTTACCATCTAAATGCGAGTAGCCTTTCTATCCTTTATAGGATAGAGATTTTGCGTACGGTTTTTCCTACTTTTATAATGTAGCAGCCTCGGTTTAATTCAAGGCGTATTGTCTTATCGTTGGAATCAATGCGATAATCTGCCACTTTCACTCCCGTGATGTTGTAGATTTCAACACTCATACCTGAGCCATTTTGTACTCGCAGATTGGCTCCGTTTAGCGTTATTCGCACTTCCTCAAAGTCATTCACCTCTTGTGGACTTTCATAAACCACTGTAGCTGCAGCATTAACTGCAGGCATCATTACGAGGAACAAAGCTAATAGTAATAAGCGCGTATATTTTCTCATTGTATTTCTGTTTTCTGCAAAAATAGAAACTAATCGTGAAAGTCGCAAATTTATTGTGTGTAATTTCTGTTTTTTTCGTCGAAGCTTTGTTTTTGCAAAAAAAATCAAAGAATGAGTTGAAGATGATGATGGCTGGATGGGGGTTAAAGCGGTAAAAATAAGGCATTATAAAGTTGGGTGATCATTTGTTTTCGGGCAAGATTTGGATTCTATTTCCCTGAAAAAATAGTTTAGGAAGATGAGCTTAAAACTCTCTAAAATAGTATGCTATCTGTTTAAATATGAAATGCCGAATCGCATACCTATTCTTTGAAGTCCTTTGGCTTGATTTATTTTCGTTCCTTCGTGAGGGTATGATTCTCCCCTCACGAGAGTACAGTCGTCCCATCACGATAGTACAAAGCTACGCTCACGAAAGAAATTTGGCGAAATGCGATGGGTGAATGCTGAGTTGAGGTCTTATCTCCATAATGTCGTTGCATCAGAAATTCAAAATCTATTAGAAGCGAGCATTGTCGAGTTCTTTTGTACAATGTATGGGAAAGGGTGACAAACGTATGCTCTTCAAAATGCCTTAAGTTGTCCGTTGCATAATAGTATTATAAACAGAGAGGGTAAGGCGGGATATAGGTGAGCGCTATCTCTATATTCAGTAGAGAATAAAAGTAGAATATGACGCTGTAGCGTTAGGCGTAACCTATATATGGAGAGGGTGGAAATATTTGCAACTAAGTTGCATAAACTTTTCCGTAATTTTGCAACAAAATCAATAGTTATGTGCGAAACTTGTAGTTGTCATCATCACCATCATACTTGTGGAGAGCAAGGAGGGCATGGACATAGCGGTCTGCTTTTCCCTTTATTGTCGGCTGCTTTACTGATTGTTGGTCTGGTCTTAGACCATTTTTTGCTTATTCCTTCCGGTCTTCGTCTTATATATTATGGCGTGTCCTTTTTGCCGGTAGGGCTGCCAATTCTGAAAGAGGCTTGGCATGAGATTTTAGAAAAGGAAATATTCAACGAGTTTCTGCTTATGATTATTGCCACTGTAGGAGCCTTTTACATTGGTGAATATCCTGAAGCTGTCGGCGTGATGTTGTTTTATGCTATTGGCGAGTGGTTTCAAGAGCGTGCGGCAGATAAAGCTAGAAATAGTATAAAATCTTTAGTTGATTTGCGGCCGGATATGGTGACGCTTGTTCGTGAGGATGAAATTTCTAGAATTACGCCGCAGGAAGTAGAAGTTGGGGCTGTTATTGAAGTGGTTTCCGGTGAGCGTATTTCATTAGACGGTACTCTAATTAACGACGTCGCCACTTTTGATACTGCCGCGCTGACTGGTGAAAGTGAGCCACGTACTATTAATAAAGGAGAAGAAGTGTTGGCCGGGATGATTCCTAATGGAACGACGGTGAGGTTAAATGTGCTTCGGCCTGTTCAGGAGAGTGCTTTGGAGCGAATTTTGAAATTGGTGAACGAAGCCAATAGCAGAAAGGCACCGGCTGAACGCTTTATTCGTCGTTTTGCCAAGATTTATACACCCATCGTTATTCTATTAGCATTTTTCGTGGCGCTACTGCCTCCTTTGTTGTTGAATAATGCAGCGTTTGAGGATTACTTGTATCGTGCTTGTATTTTCTTAGTGATATCTTGTCCTTGTGCGCTTGTGGTAAGTATCCCGCTAAGCTATTATGCTGGTATCGGTGCTTCGTCAAAGCGAGGCATACTCTTTAAGGGGGGGAATTATTTGGATGCTATTACGAAGATAAAAGCAGTGATTTTCGATAAAACGGGTACACTTACTATTGGAAAATTTGAAGTAGATAAGGTAACTATAGAAGATGAGGCCGTCTTGGCAATAGTTGGCGGAATGGAAGCAAAATCAACGCATCCGATAGCGCGTGCCATTACTAATTATTTACAAGAACGATTGACGTTTACTCCAATGGCGGCCATTGAAGAATCAGCCGGGTTGGGCTTGCGTGCTGATGTAGATGGGCATATTTATAAGGTTGGCAACGCCCGTTTTGTTGATGTGCCGGTAGGGGAGGTGAGTGAAGATTTTACGCAGGTTTTTGTGGCTGTAGATGATGTTTATTTGGGTTACATTGCATTAGCTGATAAACCAAAAGAAGATGCAAAAAGTGGCATTCAAGCCTTGCGCAGATTGGGTATCAAAACGATTGGAATCTTATCCGGAGATAAAGAGAGTATTGTCGTCCGTTTAGGAAAAGCTTTACAGGCTGATGTATGTGCCGGCGCTTTGTTGCCGGAGGGAAAGGCCGATTATATGACCCGATTTAAGAAGACGACCGACAGCCAGACAGTCTTTGTTGGCGATGGTATTAATGATGCTCCGGTCTTGGCTTTAAGTGATCTCGGTATAGCAATGGGTGGCAGTGGTAGTGACGCAGCTATTGAGACGGCAGACGTCGTTATTCGTTCTGATAAGCCCTCAAAAGTTGCAGAAGCAATTCAATTGGGGCGCCAAACGAGGCGTTTGGCTATATTGAATATAATGTTGGCATTAGGGGCAAAGTTGATCGTTCTGATACTCGGGGCTTTCGGGTATGTTACGCTTTGGCTGGCCGTTTTTGCTGATACCGGCGTGGCTTTGCTTTGTATTGCAAATGTCGTCTGGGCGCAATATCGTATGTGTAGGCCGATTCATCAGGATAAAAAGTAGGGTCTGTCGTTGTTTGTTTTGAGTAATAGTTGCGCCTGTTTGTGCTCACATTGAAAGGTTTGTATTACAAAACATCTCGAAATACATAAAATGTAAGCAGATTTCAGTCGTTGTTGACGGATAGTTTCTTTTCCTTTTGTATCTTTGTGCACAGTTGAAATTACTATAAAACTTACACTTACAATTATGTACATCGAGAAAATTCATGCAAGAGAAATCCTCGACTCAAGAGGAAATCCTACCGTAGAAGTTGAAGTAACTACCGAATGCGGCGTTATTGGTCGCGCTTCTGTTCCATCAGGAGCTTCTACCGGTGAGAACGAAGCGCTCGAATTGCGCGATGGTGACAAGCAACGCTATGGCGGCAAGGGCGTACAGAAGGCTGTAGCCAATGTCAACGAAAAGATAGCACCGGCTTTGGTCGGTATGTCTGTTCTCGAACAGCGCGCCATTGACAATAAGATGATTGCGCTCGACGGTACGAAGACAAAGTCGAACTTGGGAGCTAACGCTATCCTTGGCGTTTCTCTCGCAGTGGCACATACTGCAGCTAATTATCTCAATATTCCTCTTTATCGCTACATCGGCGGTACGAATACTTACGTACTTCCAGTTCCGATGATGAATATTATCAATGGTGGTGCTCATAGCGATGCTCCTATTGCTTTCCAAGAGTTTATGATTCGCCCCGTAGGTGCACCTTCTGAGAAAGAAGCTATTCGTATGGGCGCAGAAGTATTCCACGCTCTTCAGAAGTTGCTAAAGAAACGAGGACTTAGTACAGCTGTTGGTGATGAAGGTGGTTTCGCTCCTAAGCTCAATGGTATTGAGGATGCTTTAGATAGCATTATTCAGGCTATCAAAGATGCAGGTTACGAACCTGGTAAAGACGTTAAGATTGCAATGGACTGCGCAGCTAGTGAGTTTGCTTTCGTAGAAAACGGTAAATATTTCTATGACTACAAACAATTGAAGAGTGGCATGCCGAAGGATCCTAATGGCAAGAAGCTTTCTGACGATGAGCAAATCGCTTATTTGAAAGAGCTCGTTGAGAAATATCCGATCGATTCTATTGAAGACGGTCTTGATGAAAACGACTGGGAAGGCTGGGTTAAATTGACCAAAGCTATTGGCGATAAAGTACAGCTCGTAGGCGATGACTTGTTTGTTACCAACGTGCGCTTCTTGGAGAAAGGTATCACAATGGGAGCCGGCAATGCAATTTTGATTAAGGTAAACCAAATTGGGTCGCTTTCTGAGACGCTTGATGCGATTGAAATGGCACATCGTCATGGATATAACACGGTTACATCTCATCGCTCAGGCGAAACAGAGGACACTACCATTTCAGACATCGCTGTTGCAACAAATTCAGGACAGATTAAGACTGGTAGCTTGAGCCGTACAGATCGCATGGCGAAGTACAATCAGCTTATCCGCATCGAGGAGGAACTCGGAGAGCAGGCTGTGTATGGCTACAAGAGAATCAGATAACTATATTTGATTTAAATATCACACTAAAGAGCAAGGCGGAAGAGGTCTTTCAATAGATACTTTTGCCTTGCTCTTTTTCTTTTCAAACCTATAGTTCTCTTTGTATTTCGCTTTTAACCTATTTGATTGTATGTATATTCACGCCTCTTTAGCATATAGAGCTTAAGTCCAATCCTATGAAAAGAGCTACTTGACCGTGCGCACAGCCTTATTATTTATTGAGTGAACGGGAAACTTACCCTTATTATTATACTGTTGTTTGTAGGATTCAAAAGCTCAGCTGATCGAGGCAAACCATGAAGTATGACGTGAGGAATATTGCAGATGCGTCCATAAGGCCTTTATAATGTAATATTGCTGTCCGATAAAAGTTTTTTGATTGATATGCCGTTCTTTTGGAGAGGGCAAAAAGTAAAGGGCTGATTTCGTTTTGTAAAGTCAGCCCTTAATGGTTAATTTGTATTCGACAAAAAAACATTTAACCATGGGTAAAAGTACACATTTTAGCGGACAGCCGCTCTATTCTCAGATCATAAAATTGTTGAACAAGTCCGAAATCCTCCGCATAAGCAGCGAACAGGGCGCAGAACGCTATGTCAAGAGCTTTGACGCTTGGACTCATCTGCTTGTGATGCTTTATGCCGTCATCATGCGTTTCGACTCTCTACGTGAAATCACCGCGTCCCTTCAGGCCGAGGCCTGTAAGCTGCGCCATCTCGGCATCTTCATGATGACTTCAAGGAGCACTTTGGCGGATGGAAACAAAAGGCGTTCGGAGGCGGTCTTTGAGGCCGTTTATAGGGATTTATACGCCAAGCATCGTCATCTTCTTTCTTCGGACAGCCGGCTGTGCACAAGAAAAAATGAACCGAAATGGATGAAACGGCTGAAGATAATCGACTCCACAACGATTACCCTCTTCTCCAACCTGCTCTTCAAAGGCGTGGGCAGACATCCCAAAACAGGTAAAAAGAAAGGGGGTATCAAAGTGCACAGTATAATCCAAGCCAACGAGGGAGTTCCATCGGACATCCGCTTCACTTCCACAGCCACCAATGACTCTTTTATGCTCTTGCCGGCCACGTTGAACAGGGGGGATATCATTGCCATGGATCGTGCCTACATTGACTATGCGAAGTTTCAGCAAATGACGGAGCGCGGCGTCGTCTATGTCACGAAGATGAAGAAAAACCTGCAATACACGATAGAGGAGGACGTCATGTGTCAAACGCCGGAAGGGGTGATGCAGGTTCGTGTACAACGGGTTACTTTCCGAAAGAAACTCAAGGGCGGTTCCAGCATTGTCCATCACGCACGCATCGTCACTTATGTCGATGTTCAGAAGCGCAAACTCATCTCCCTCCTGACTAACGACATGACCTCGGACCCGCTCGAAATCATGGATATCTACCACAAAAGATGGGCCATAGAGTTGTTGTTCAAGCAGATAAAGCAGAACTTTCCACTCAAATACTTCTATGGAGAGAGTGCCAATGCCATCAAGATACAGATTTGGGTAACGTTGATCGCCAACCTGCTGCTCATGATAATGCGGAGGAGGCTCATACGCTCTTGGAGCTTTTCGGGGTTGGCCACAATGGTCAGGATAACACTGATGTACTATGTGGATTTCTACAGCCTCTTTAATCATCCCGAAAAAGATTGGGAAGCATGCCTGAAAGAAGCGGCCGAAAGCCCTCAAATGCCTTCGCTTTTTGATTAGGGGGGCTTGGAATGCCAAAAAGAGAACCTCAACCGCATTGTTTCAGCGATTGAGGCGGTCTTTCCTACTCTTTTTGACGTTTATCGGACAGCAATAATTTTATATATCCTCTGTTAGCAAATACCTTTCCATAGAGTACCTTTGCAAATACAGTCCATACTCAACTATCCTTGTCATCTACGTTTGCCCATGTAAGACTGAATGTCAACACTTCTCCGGAATCATTGCAAAGTAGATGCAGCTTGAATCCATGGCACCAGCCCATAGTACCCTTGCCGTTCCTGGCAAGACCGGCAAAGACCTTGTTGAAATACCGTCGCACATTGTAACATACAGGAACCATCGTGCTGTCAAGGAATGTTATACCCGTATACTTTCCGAAGGCATGGATCTTCATGAACAACATCATCTTGAAGAACACACTGTGTGTAAGTTCTACAAAATGGTTATAGGAGACGGCAGCAGGGAATTCATGCTTGAGCTACCCATGGATACAGTTCTGATAATACTCCTTGAAATTACGATATGTATTGAAGTGATAGCACACAAGGATCGACATGATTTCACTTTCTGAAAGCCTTCCCTTACGATTTCTGCAACGTTTTCCATTGCCATTATACCATTATAGGAAGGTGACATTGGTTTTTACTCAGAGTCTAATCTTTAGCAATATTCTTTTTTTCGAAAAAATGATAGTACTTTTCGTCAAAAAACTTTTGAGGAGTTCCAATAAAGACATAGAAACTCTTAGGTTATTCTGTTTGCACAAGTAAACAGAAAGATTTCGATTTTCTCTATCTTATTCAGGACTCGTCCAAGTGAGAACAAAAGAAGGAAAATCTTGATAATAAATAGGTACTGCGTTATTTATACTTGTAATGTGGGCTTCAAGCTGAGCATCATATTGAGCTAAAAAGATATCATTCTTGAGAGAAAGTCCAGGTATATCTAAGTATTTATAACAACTTTCTTTTGCACTCCACAGCCTTACGGCTATTTTATCTGCTTCTATAGAATGAAGTAAGGAGGCTTCGTCAGGCGACAAGAACTTCTGCTGTAATCGTAAGGCACGCGAACCCCAAACTTCAATATCAACTCCAAATGGACCTTGTGCCAAAGCCAATAATACATATTGGCGAGTGTGACTAATACTAATATGTTGAGTTGAACCTATAAGAAAAGGACGTCCGGATACTGTATACGAAATCTTCACATCATCTCCTAAGGCCTCTTTTAGCAATAAACGTGTAGCTAACCATTCCTTCTGACGTGTGATGTTACTTGAAAAGTCTTTGAGTCCCTTTCTCATATAGTCGGGATGCGCAAAAAGTGCCAACAAATCCTCTACCGTCTCTGTAATCTCCCAAAAAAAGAAGTCTATCACCCCTTCAAAAAGGGGGCTGGTTGGAATCAATATTCGCGGCATCTATAGAAGATTCAGTTGTATTTCGCCGAGTGGTTTTTGGCGTGAGTAGCTCTAACTTCTCTGCCCATATCTCTGTAACGTAACGTGTAACTCCTTTTTTATCTGTATAGTTGCGTGTTCGAAGTTCGCCTTCTATATAGATTTTGTCTCCTTTATGGACATACTTTTCTACAATCTCAGCCATTCGTCGCCAGAGCAAAATACGATGCCATTCCGTGCGTTCCGGAATCTGTGTCCCACTTGACAAAGTATAACCAGGCGTTGACGTAGCCAAAGATAAACTCGCTGTACAAATCCCATTGTTGACATAGTGTATATCAGGCTCACGCCCCACATTACCTATGAGCATTACTTTATTGAGAGACATAGACTCTTTTAGCTAAGATATGAGTTGGAGCATAAGCAATTTATCAGCGAATACGATTGGCTGCACGCACCAACTCTTCATCCTTCTTAATGGCACGTGCTGCAAGCCATAAAAAAATAAAGATCACAGAAGGTAATACAGTGCCTAACGTAAACGCAAAGTGCGATGTAGTGTTGGATTGAAAATTATAACATTGAAGAGCATAGGTCAGACAATAAGTAACTTCAAATGTTATAGCCCACCTCGTCAATTTAAGCTGCAACATTCTGTGTTTAAAAAGGAAAATACTGCAGAATGAACATATAGCAACAAGCACAGTACACAACGCAATAATCCACAAATAACTAATTGTACCACCTATCGGAGCTACATTTATACTATCTATCCCTAAAGAGGACAAAGAAAAATAGCCTTGCCCACTCACATTAAATCTCGCCAAAGGAATAAACAACAATAATGTAGCAATAATTCCTGCTAAAAGCAGGTAAACACTCTGAAGGCGCTGTATCATTATTCAAAATCTATCTTGTCTTTCTCTTTCGTTGGATTACGATAATAGACTTTATCATGTAAGAAATCGTCAATCGCAATTAAAGTTGGCTTAGGCAATTTCTCATAATAGCGAGAAATTTCTATTTGTTCACGATTCTCAAATGTTTCTTCTAAATTATCATTAGCAGAAGCAAACTCTTTCAACTTCCTATTCAGATCTTCTTTCATTTGAGTTGAAATCTGATTTGCCCGCTTAGACATAATCACAACACTCTCATAGACATTGCCTGTACCTTTGCCAAAATCTATAACGTTATGCGTAGTTGTGTTGAGAGGGGCTTTGCTTTTCTTATATTCCATATGCTTTATTTTATTGAATCGTTCACTTCCGGTTTATAGAAGGACTTCGGGATTTTATTGATCATATCCTTTGCCTCCTTCATATATTTGGATTCCGGAAATTCACTTTGAAATCCATAATATTCGTCTACTGCGTCATTGTAGCGCTCTGTCTGCTTTTCGGGCACACTATGCTTTGCATATTCATACTTTGCCTTTAATATGAGATAGGCAAAATCTTCGCGTCGCTTTGTATAAGGAAAATCCTTAATCGCATTCTCCGATGTAACTATACAAGCTTGATAATTCCCGTTACCTCCATTTAAGAAATAATCCCCCAAGTCGTAATACAATTTGGCAGAAAGATATTCCTTTTCCACCAATTTATCCTGCAATTCAAAGATTCTATCTTGTGCTTGCGAACGAAATATACTCGTCGGAAACGTTTCTATAAAGTTTTGAAATTCAGTAACAGCTTCATACGTGGCTGATTGATCTAATTTCGGCTCAGGTGTAGATAAATAGAGCGCCATCCCCGTATAGTAGCGAGCTGCTTCTGTATACAAACCTTTTGGATAAGACTGATAATAACGTCTTAAATAAGTAGCCGCCGCATCATAATTGCGTGCATTCAAATTCGCCATACCCAAAAGGAAAAGAGACTCTTCACCGGCTTCAGTGCCTTTGAATACAGAAATAACTTGTTGTAAGGTCTGCGCAGAACGATTATAGTATCCTTGTGCAAAATACTGCTTTGCAGCTTCATACTTATAAGTATAATCAGGCGTTTTATCCACTTTGTCATAATCGCCGCACGAGGCAAAAAGAAAACACCCCAAAGCCGCTATAGTTAGAATAAAGTTGCGCATATTTCTATTTTTACAATTTGGGGGCAAATTTAAGCAAGTTCCCTGATTTGGGCAAATTTTTAAAGTGCATTTCAAACTTGTATGCGGATTGTAACACCTTCCTCACAATAAGTATAGATCACTATAATCACCAGAAAAATGAAGGCCGGAACCTCTTTTTTTTGATTCCGGCCTTTTCTATTATTTCGCCTTTTACAAAGACAGCAAAAGGATAAAGGACACTTAAGCGATAAGTAAAGCGCAAGCTGGGAAAACCTTAAGCAAATGAGTTATCACCACAAAAAGTGCAACACCTCACTTGAGTACTATCACCTATTGCTTCCTTTCTTTCATCAAATCTCTAATCTCTGCAAGCAATTTTTCTTCATTTGAAGGTTCTGGAGCAACAGAAGCTTCATCCTCCTTTGACTTGGAAAGGCGCATCATCATTTTAACCATCAAGAATACGCAGAACGTTATGATGATAAAATTCAATAAGGTCTGGAGAAAGTTACCATAATTAATCGTTGCCGGAGACATTACTTGCCCCGCAACTTCCGTAGCTGGTAAAGTCACCTTTAATTCCGAGAAATTAGCGCCGCCTATCAACCATCCGATAGGGGGCATTATAAGATCTTCGACAATCGATGTCACAATCTTGCCAAAGGCACCACCTATAATAACGCCGACAGCCATATCTACAGCATTGCCTTTAACTGCAAAGGCTTTGAACTCCTGTAAAAACTTAGAATTTCGCATAACTAAAAAGATATTTTTCTTTCTTACAATGCAAAAATAAAAACTATTTTGTACTTTTGCGGTGCATAGAAGGAAAAATCCTAGTGATGAGATTAATTCTTCAGCATAGAGTAAAAATAATGAGATAATTAAACTCACATAAATCCCAAAGATTATGATTAAGATTGGTATTAATGGATTTGGTCGTATCGGCCGTTTCGTATTCCGCTCTACCTTGAGCGATGCTAATAAGAACGATGTTGTAGTCGTAGGTATTAACGACTTGTTGCCGGTCGATTATATGGCATATATGCTTCGTTACGATACGATGCATGGACGTTTTGAAGGTCAAATTGAAGCTGACGTAGAAAATAATATCCTTATTGTCAATGGCAATAAAATCCGTATCACCGCAGAAATGGATCCCGCAAACTTAAAGTGGAATGAAGTTGGAGCTGAATACATCGTAGAATCTACGGGCCGCTTCTTAACACCGGAGTTGGCACAAAAACATATTGAAGCCGGCGCTAAATATGTTGTACTTTCCGCTCCTTCTAAACAAGGCGCAGACGGCACACAAGCTGATATGTTTGTATGCGGCGTTAATACAGACAAGTATGCAGGTCAAAAGATTGTTTCTAATGCTTCTTGTACAACCAACTGCTTGGCTCCTATTGCTAAAGTGCTCAACGACAATTTTGGCATCGAAAATGGCTTGATGACTACAGTACACGCTACAACTGCTACTCAGCGTACAGTTGATGGTCCTTCAATCAAGGATTGGCGCGGCGGTCGAGCTGCTGCTGGTAACATCATTCCATCTTCTACCGGTGCTGCTAAGGCTGTAGGCAAGGTTATCCCTGAACTCAATGGCAAACTGACAGGTATTTCAATGCGTGTCCCGACGCTTGATGTTTCTGTAGTAGACTTAACGGTTAACTTGAAGAAAGGTGCAACGAAAGAACAAATCTGCGCTGCAATGAAGAAGGCTTCAGAAAACGAATTGAAAGGTATTCTTGGATATACTGAAGATGCTGTTGTTTCATCTGACTTCCTCGGCTGCACGTTGACTTCTATCTTCGACGCTAACGCCGGTGTATACCTCACGGATAACTTCGTAAAGGTTGTTTCTTGGTATGACAATGAGATTGGCTACTCTAACAAGGTTGTAGATCTCATCAAGATTATGAAAAAGCATAACGGCTAATTTTTCTCAAGTAGACAAACAATAAAACTGCCTCAGGTTATATCAGCCTGAGGCAGTTTTTATAACTTTGCGCCTACAATGAACAATTACGATCTAATCACCATTTTAGGCCCTACAGCCTGCGGAAAAACGAGTTTCGCTACGAATCTCGCCTACCATTTAGATGCAGAAATTATTAGTGCCGACAGCAGGCAAGTCTACCGACGTATGGATATAGGAACAGGCAAAGATTTGTCAGAATATACAGTTCAAGGCAAGCAGATTCCTTATCACCTCATTGATATTGTAGAGCCAGGCTACAAATACAATGTTTACGAATATCAGCGTGACTTCCTCACGGCTTATGAAGCCATTCGTTCGAGAGGAAAGCGCGTGATCGTATGCGGAGGAACGGGACTTTATCTGGAAAGTGTTCTTCGCGGCTATCGCTTAAGCACTGTTCCTCAAAATCCGACTTTACGAAAGACATTGGCAAGCAAATCTTTGGAAGAATTAACTACCCTACTTAAAAGCTATAAAGCCTTACACAATACGACAGACGTAGATACGGCACAAAGCGCTGTACGTGCCATCGAAATAGAAGAACATTATCGCCAACATCCTGAAACAGAACGTCCCTTCCCAACCCTGTCTTGTTTGACTTTAGGCCTATCTATAGAGCGCGAAGTGCGTCGTGAGCGCATAACCAAGCGCTTAAAGCAACGCCTATCCGTAGGAATGATTGAGGAAGTCCAAGCGCTTTTGGCAAGTGGGATTTCCCCTGAAGATTTAATTTACTATGGTCTGGAATACAAGTATGTGACCCAACACTTGCAGGGGAAACTTTCCAAAGAAGAACTATTCCACTTTTTAGAAATAGCCATCCATCAATTTGCTAAGCGACAGATGACTTGGTTTCGCGGAATGGAACGGCGCGGCATAATGATTCATTGGTTACCCGCCCCGGATCATTTCCTGACAGCAGCAGAAACCGAGCAACTTCTCAATCAGTATAAATAAAGATATGCACATGACACGCTGGGGTATTATTTATTGTACTAAAGAAAAGAATCACTCACAACACACAAGCATTGGATGAAAATCAACAATTATCTTACGTAGAAAGGCGTACAGTTTGATTATGTCTGCAGCGAAGGCTCAGGATCTGTAGAACGTTTAGCTGCAATGATGATCGACAACGGCTATCAGACCATTCATTATTGTTGGAAGAGATGCTGCGCTCAACGATGGGATCAATGGTATTATGCACACTAACGCACCTAGGCATTATCCCGAATGGTTTTAGTAACGAATTCGCTCACTATTTTGATTTTGAAGAATCAGACTATTGACGCGCTCATCCAGCAGTCAGTATTGATGCCACGTTTACCCCAACTCGCCGGGTGGACAGTATGTCTCAAGAGGCTTACTACACGATGTCGGGTCTGCGCCCCGATGGCACTCGAGAGGTCCTTTGCATAGTGAATTACCCAACAGAAGGAGCGTTGAATTGGGAGCTGGAATTGAACGCCCTCAAAGAGCGAGGTGTAGAGCAGATCAACTTGATTATTTCCGATGCTTTGCAAGGCATTGAACGCACCGTTTGTTCGGCATTCTCCCAAGCAGCTCATCAATTCTGCGTGGTTCGCTTCAAGCGTCACGTTCTAAATCAAGTAACAAAGAAGGATAAAGATCTTCTGAAGCAGGAACTAGACAATTATTCCCGATTCAAGAAAAGGGCCTCACACCACTCAAAGCTTTTGAAGATTTATGTACATTTGCTTAGCGTTGGGGTAAGCATTATAGGAGTTCATACTCCCTCTCTGCTCCACGTAACACCGCCTATTCCACCTATCTAAGGTTTTCTGAGAGTGTTCAGCGTATGATTTAACTTATTCGACCAACCGGGTGGAACGTCTTAACAGAAGCTATAAGCGAACATTACGCCTATGAAGGATTCTACATTCAGCAGAAGCTGTCATTTTTCTCTTGGGTTCTCTCGCAAAAGAGATGACCGAAACAACCTATGCCGGAAGGTTACCATATTTTCAAGATTGGAGTATCAAATAAATGAATAATAACAGCAACAACACAAAACCGTTTTCTCTCTGTGGCATTCCTCAGGGAGAATACAAGAGCAAATCAAGATTACACACTTTTTCGGACATTACCATCACGAGAAAAAGGTTGTACCATCGTGAGGGTACGTTCGTATCATCGTGAGAGTACACATCTACTCTCACGATGGTATTTCAAAAAAGAAGAGCGTTAGTTATTTTTTATAGTAGTCTTATAGCGTTTCTGCCAAAGAAAGAACCATATCAATGTAATTGCAAATGTTATCCCTCCGATAATATATGATGTCGTTAAGCTGAGGTTGAGCATTGTGTTGGAATAACAAATAAAAGTTGTGCAAACAATAGTCATAAAGAGCGCCGGAATTAGTGCCAGCACATAAGGTTTCTGTTCTCGAGCCAGATAGACTGTTGCCGTCCAAAGAGTGAAGACTGCGAGAGTCTGATTAGACCATCCGAAATAACGCCAAATGATATTGAAACCGTCTTTGTCAGCAATGTTAAACCAAAGTAGAAAGCTGGCCGCTACGAAAAGCGGTGCAGCCACAAACAGACGATTAATAATGGGTCGTTGGCTAAACTTGAAAAAATCAGCTATGATGAGGCGAGCGCTACGGAATGCTGTATCGCCGCTTGTGATTGGTGCAGCAACAACGCCGAGAATAGCTAGAATACCACCTATGAAACCTAACCAACCTTTGCTTACGGCAGTAACAACTTCAGGCGCTTGAGCCGCCGTTGTACTACCAACAGTTGCAGCACCACCATCATAGAAGAAATAGCTAGAGACTGTTGCCCAAACCAATGCGACGATACCTTCTGTTATCATTGCTCCATAGAATACGGCTCGTCCGCTCTTTTCCGACTTTATACAGCGCGCCATGAGTGGGCTTTGTGTAGCGTGGAATCCGCTTACGGCTCCGCAAGCAATAGTGATAAAGAGGCAGGGGAAGATTGCAGAACCGTCAAGGTTGGGAGTTGAAGACATATTCCAAACTTCAGGTAGAGTAGGCCATTTTATAAGTAGATATCCTCCCAAGGCGACTGCCATAAAAAGTAGCGCGAAAGCAAAGATAGGGTAGATTTTTCCAATGATTTTATCAATAGGAAGCATCGTTGCCAATATATAATAAGCGAAGATAATAGCTATCCATATCATAATGTGGAACGTCTTAGCATCAACGTTTGGCGCAGTCATACCACCCAAGATGAGAGCTGGAGAATAGACGAAAACCGTACCTACCATCAGTAGCACAATAATGCTGAATACGAGTAGAATTTTTTTGGCAGGAATACCTAAATAGATGCCGACGAGTTCCGGAAAAGATGCTCCTTTATGTCGCATCGAGAGCATACCACAAAAATAGTCGTGGACAGCACCTGCAAAAATGCAACCGAAAACAATCCATAGATAGGCTGCAGGGCCAAACTTTGCACCCATAATGGCTCCGAAGATAGGGCCAGTTCCGGCAATGTTGAGAAATTGAATCATAAAGACTTTCCAAGATGGTAGAACGATATAGTCGACACCATCAGCTTGGGCAACGGCCGGCGTTGGTCTGTCGTCGGGAGCAATAATTCGCTCTACGATGCGCCCATAGATTAAGTAGCCAAAAACTAAAGCAGCGAGACTGATAACGAAACTTATCATATATGAGTATTTTTACTATCTACCGCAAATTTACTAAAAGAATCTTCATCTCAATTGAGCATTGTAGAGATAATGTCTATTTTTGCAGAAGATCAAAGTATTTTTACAATGAAGCAGTATAGAAGTATCCTTGCTTTTTTAAGCCTAGGAATAATCACAGCAATGAATGCTTGCACAGTGATGAGTGTAAATAAAATTGCTATATGTGATATTATGGTTGATACGATTAAGGTTGTAAAAGATTCTGTCGGACTTGATTCGGGGTTATGCCACGCCGAGGTCGTGTCGTACACTCTCAAAAATGCAGGAAAGGCCCTGACCAATAGTGTTAATGAATGGACAAGTGAGGTTCTTGGTAATTCTTATACCGGAGACTATTCAGACTCGAAAAAAATGATAACTTATTATGTTAATGAGACGCTGAGGAGCCTTCAGGAGATAGTGGCAGAAGATACAGAAGGAGGATTGTCATTATTTCGGAATTTTTATATATCTAAGATGAGTGAAGGAAAATCCTATTTGACAATGTCCTTCTCTTGTGATGAGTTTATCGGCGGTTGTCATGGATTATTAACCCAGAGTGGCGTTACGTTTCGAAAATCGGATGGTCGGCGTATTGGTTGGGATGTGTTTTTTACGTATCGGGACGGTTTTGAGGAGTTGATGACGGATAGTTTAAAAGCCTACTTTGGTGTGGATACTGACGAAGAATTACGTAATCAGCTTTTAAAGGATAATGAGTATCCACTCGTTCCGCTGCCGAGATGTGGACCTCTTTTTACGACTAAAGGTGTATTGTTTCAGTATCAATCTTACGAGATTACTTGTTATGCGAATGGGATGCCTTATTTCATTCTTCCTTATGAGCAACTTAAACCTTATATGACAGAGACAGCTAGACGCTTGGTGTTTGGCCATTCTGCTCAATCAAAAAACTTTAATTAATAGACTTCATATAGGAATATCAAAACATAAAAAGGTTGTACAAATATAATTTGCACAACCTTTTGTGGACGCTGACGGATTCGAACCGCCGACCCTCTGCTTGTAAGGCAGACGCTCTAAACCAGCTGAGCTAAGCGTCCTTTGTACTGATCTCTTCTTTTCGTTTTGTGGACGCTGACGGATTCGAACCGCCGACCCTCTGCTTGTAAGGCAGACGCTCTAAACCAGCTGAGCTAAGCGTCCTTTGTACTGAAAAGCGGTGCAAAGATACGGTGTTTCCTTATACTCTCCAAACTTTTCAGGAGAAAATTTCAATTTTTCTTTTCAATACAATTTATTGTAAGCTCTTTGACGGGGATATAACTTCATTCCTTTGGAATGTAAACTATCATTGAAATTCATTTAAGCTAGAAATCTTTCTAACTGTCTTCAATCATAGTTCGTCTCTTTGTGACAAAAAAAAGAAGCGATCTATAAATGCATAAGAGGAAACACCAACTTAAGCATCTTTGGCTTTGAAGGTTGTTGAGCTTTGCTCCGATTCATTGCAGAGCTTCTGAAAAACATTCCATAAAGGGAATGATGGGTACGGAGCTTCTGCAAATATAATCTTATGAGATACAGGATGTTCAAATCTTATACTTCTAGCGTGCAGACATATACTTCCATCTGCATTGCTACGGGGTGCTCCATATTTTAGATCTCCTTTGATTGGGCATCCTATTGCCGCCAATTGGCAGCGAATTTGGTGATGTCTTCCTGTTTGTAGCTGTACGTTGATTAGCCAGTAGCGATCACTTTTCGCTTCTACCTTATAGTCAAGAATCGCTTTCTTAGCATTCTTTTGTGGGGCTTTGTGAGCATAAGCTTTATTCTGTTTTTCATTACGCGTTAGCCAATGTACTAATGTTCCGGATGCTATTTGGGGTTCATGAATTACTATTGCTTGATAGGTCTTCTCTATTTCTCCTTTGCGAAACATTTCATTTAAGCGCGCCAAAGCCTTACTCGTGCGAGCAAAAATAGAAACTCCACTAACCGGTCTGTCTAAACGATGAGGAATACCGAGAAATACAGCTCCGGGTTTGTTATATTTCTCTTTTAAATAAGCCTTGATCTCATCTGCAACAGTTCTATCGCCGGTTTTGTCACCTTGAATGATCTCCCCCGCTTGTTTGTTGACAATGATAATATGATTGTCTTCGTATAAAATTTCCATAAAAAAAGCCCTCTCCATTCTTTGTAAAAGAAGGAGAGAGCAAAATTTATTTTTGAGTTTACATATTCATACCACCGTCCACTTGGATTACCTGTCCACTCACGTATGACGATAAATCACTTGCCAAGTAAATAGCCGTATTGGCAATATCATCAGGTTGTCCTCCACGGCGCAGAGGAATGCGTACAATCCAATCTTTGCGAACGTCTTCCGGGAGTTGTTCTGTCATAGCTGTCTCAATAAAGCCTGGCGCGATAGCATTGGCGCGCACACCGCGACTACCTAATTCTTGTGCGATGCTTTTAGCTAAAGCAATCATACCGGCTTTTGAGGCGGCGTAGTTGCATTGTCCGGCATTGCCATGTACACCTACAACAGAGGCCATATTAATGATAGAGCCTTTACGTTGGCGCATCATAATTGGTGCTACGGCATGTGAAAAGTTGAATGCAGACTTCAAGTTTACTGTCAGCACAGCATCCCATTGCGCTTCCGTCATACGTATTAAGAGGCCATCTTTCGTAATGCCTGCATTATTTACCAATATATCTATGCTACCAAAGTCTTTATGTATTTGTTCTACCAGCGCTTGTGTTTCCTCAAAGTTCGCAGCATTGCCGGCATAAGCCATACATTTAACTCCTTTTGCTTCTACTTCTTTGCGTGTAGCCTCGCCGTGCTCATCAATCACAAGGTCTGTGAAAGCGATGTTAGCTCCTTCTTCTGCGAAGCGAATTGCGATAGCTTTTCCGATGCCACGTGCAGCGCCCGTGATCAAAGCTGTTTTTCCAGTTAAAAGTCCCATTTTCAATAGGTTATTTTATCATTGTTGTTGATTATTTCCTGTTTATTCTCCTCGTATCCCAATGTTCGTCTGATGATATTTCTAACGATGGGCAGCGAGTCCTCTTCGCTTAAGCCGATAGCTAAGCGATCGTAGATATAAGGCACTTCAAGTCCGCGACAAGTATAATGTATAATGTCCGTCATGAGTTCAATATTCTCCACTTTAAACTTGCCTTGAGCTATACCTTCTTCTATAATACGGCGAATGATAAGACATTCCTCAGCGTCCAACGCCTTCCGCATTTTTTCAACCATCCAAATATTACGAAAGAACTCAGCCCTAAGCGTTCCGTTTCTGGTTACAGCCTCTTTTATCGTATGTAGGTGTGTATAAATAAGCTGTAGGAGCTTCTGTTCCGGCTCTGCGTCCATCGTAGCTACACGATCCAGATCATCAGAAAGCAATTCCAACTCACTTTCAATAACAGCATAGTAGATTTCCTCTTTGTTTCGGAAATATGTGTACAGCGTTCGGCGGCCGCATTTAGAAGCCACAGCGATGTCATTCATCGTTGTGTTTTCCATGCCTTTGCGTGCAAACAGCTCGCGCGCCATTTCTACTAACTTTTGTCTGGTTTTCGTAATTGACATATGCTCTTATCGAGATTTGGAAGTGAAGTGCCAAAGCTCTTTTTCAAGAACTATAGCACTATAGCTTTGAATTTTCGCACAAAAGTAAGCTCTTTTTACGATTGAGACAAGTTTTTCTTGCACAAACATACAGGTGTATGTGCTAAGTTCATTGCCTTTTCGTTGGCTTTGTCTTAAATCAGCCAAAAATGTCGATGATTTATTCCTTTTTACCAATCTGCGCCTCGATAGGGCCGCATCAAACTGCCGGCAGACACTACACCAAACGCCGGATGATCATATTCAGCGTGCTCAAAGTTTAGGCCCAACGTCAGCGTTTCGTTTACCTTATATTCCGCCCCTACGCCCAAACGTTCTGAGGGTGTGTTGAAATAACTATAAGGTCCATAAAAGAATATCGAAGGCGTATATCCGGCGAAGAAGTTCTTTTCCCCATAAGCATACAAGCACAATTTTTCATTCACCTGATAGCTTAGCAAAGCAGAAACTCCGGCATTGGTCATATTATTACCGCCCCAGTTGAGATGATCCGCATATAAACCGGCGGCCAGTGACCAATGTTTATTCAGCGGCAAGGCATAAGTCAAGGTCACATGCTGGCCAAATCCTACGCCGCGTGGGGCATACTTCCCGAATCCCGCAGTAAGCGACAGACCAAATTGTGCATTCAGTCCCTTATGTAAGCCCCAAGGCATATTATTGCGGTAATTCGCGTTTATCAGATGCCTTGTGGCTCCCGATGGATGGGGGAGTGCGGCGTCGGCTATTTTATCTTTGTCTACCGATGATGCAGATATGGTGTCTTCCGTAAGATCTTGCGTTGTCTTGGCGGCCGTTGATGCTTGTGAAGTGGTCGCAGTTTTTCTCGGTGTTTGCGTATTTATCTTATTTTGCGCCATTGCCGATGTACAAATGACGCAGAAGAGGTATAGCATGACTTGTTTCATATCAAAGCAATCTATTTTTCTAAAGCGAAAATACGATATTTGTTTTGAATATGGCCTAATCGGTCACGTTTTTTAACGTGATTTGCTGAAATAAATGCTTTTAGTAGGCTATCAGCTCCCGCTTTCTGCTTACTTTCGCCAATCTAAACGATTAGTATAAATGGAAATTACAGCAATACGTGCACATTTGGAAGGTCTGAAGGACCCTCATTTAGCTCAATTTTCTTCCGGTTTGCTGCCGGGACTTACGCGCCCTATTCTAGGAGTTCGCACGCCGCAGTTGCGAACTTTTGCTAAGACGTTGGCAAAAACTGATTGGAGAGATACTTTGGTAGAGCTTACAGCCGAAACGTATGAAGAATTGCTGCTTGAAGGCTTGATTATTGCTTATGCGGCTACGACGCGTGAAGAGCGATTTGCACTTGTCAGCGGTTTTGTTCCTAAAATTGACAATTGGGCGGTGTGTGATACTTTTTGCAATTCCCTCAAATCCTTCCGCCGATATGGGGCTGCGGGCTGGGAGTTTGTATTACCCTATATCCGCTCCTCTGTCGTTTATGAGCAACGCTTTGGAATTGTTATGGGGCTTTCTCATTATGTCACGGCCGACTATATTGATGCTTTCTTGGCTGAGATTTCTGCGTTACGTCCTTTGGGACATTACGGCGCAATGGCCGCCGGCTGGGCTTTGTGTGAATGTTTTGTGAAGTTTCCGGACCAAACTTATCCGCTTTTAATTGATGGAAAACTTCCCTTGGCTTCGCTTAAGAAAGCTCGCCAAAAGATTCTTGAGTCTTTGCGCCCTTCTGCAGCTTGGAAAGCACGGATTCGAAGTATTGCAATTACATGAAATTGTGCGATAGTCTTTATTGTCAGATTCTTATTTTGATAATCAAATAATAAAGTTTGCTAAAATATTGCATAGCAGCACGATAATAAGTTTATTCCAACAAATTATTGCGAGGTAAATGACGCATTTTTCTTTACGCATGGTTTGATTGCTGCATTTTGCATCACGAAAGTATTGTCTTTCCCTCGTGAGAGGACGATCGTCCTCTCACGAGGGAAAGAGCGTACCATCACGATAGTACAAATCAATGATGAGACAAAGGATTTCAGGAATGAAATGAAAGGTGGTAGAAAAACAGAGGAAGACGCGCAAGAATTTGCACTTACTCTGCACCGCAAAGCGTTTACGTGCGCAAAAAGCGGTTGTAAGAGATCAATTTAAGACGGCGTAGTGCAATATTTTGAATTAAACTTTTGAGAATCCTCCTTTCGGCAGTATTTTTGCATAAAAGACAGAATATGCATAAGACTCTCCTTTTACTTTTCCTGCCGGCCTTGATAGCTTGTGCGGGAAAAACGAGTTCAAAGCCTAAAGAAAGCAATAATCAGCAGGCTTCGGAGCAGACACAGGTGGTCGTAGCCGTTCCGATGACGCTCGATGTGCTTCCATTGCTGGTGGCCGATGCTCATGGTTACTTCAAACAACACAATATTCCGATTGCTTTTCGCGTATATCCCTCTCAAGCTGATTGCGATACGGCTTTTCTCGGCCAGGCACAAGGGATATGCACGGATAGGTTAGGGCAGGCCCACTTGGGGAGCGTTGCACAGAGCGAGGCTCCACTCTTAGTAATGCATAGAAAGTGGGGACTTGTGGCCTCTGCAGGTTTGCGTATCCGCCATTTGAAAGAGATGAAAGATCGAACAGTGGCCGCTGCAAAATATTCTTATTCGGATGAGACGTGCACGGAAGCTTTGAGGCAAAACGGCTTGCCTGACAATTTCGTTTTGCGTCCACGCATCAATAGCTTTACGATTTGCAGTGCTATGGTACAAGGCGGACAAGTGGATGGTGCGGTTTTGCCGGAGCCTTACTTGACTGAGGCTGTGGAGAATGGATGCAAATTATTGTATTCCGGAACTTCGGCCCAGAGTTTCTTGCTCATTAAACGCAAAAGCCTGCCCCGGATTGATTCTCGGCGCTTATCTGCCGTTTATAATCAAGCGTCCGATAGCCTTAATCAAAGAGGCATCAGTTTTTGTCAAGATATCTTGATGCGGCAATACCATTTAAATCCTGCTGTTATCAACAAATTGAAATTGCCGCACTATGCAAGACAATAAAATAAAGAGGAGTAAGCATAGCAAGGGAAACTCACTCACTGCGCTTGCGTCATTTAAGTAGCTGAATGTATGGATAAGAGTACGTTTGATATATTGTATAAAGACACGATTGAGAGTTTGCGCGCCCATCGTTTGCTGGACGCTCTCAACGCCTTGTCGGGCTTGATACCGGAAAGCGAAGAACTCGCTGTGACGAGAGAGGATTATATCCGCTTACTGGACTATTTTAAGCAAGGATTGCCGGATCCTGATCGCGAAACGCTGTTTTTACAATTCATAAACAAGGCTTTTTTGCTCTCAGATAAGGCTAAGTATGATTTTCTTAAAACGCAGCTTGGCACTTGCTTTAACCGCTTGTATACCTTGCGGGAAACGGATGAGTTTTATCAGATAGCAGCTTCTGCGCCTTATGATCGAGGTGCATACGAACAAGTTTCGGCTCGATTAAAAGACGAGATGCTTGCGGAGGCACAAAAGCAAATTATCTTAAGTGCGCTTACTTTATCTGTCGTTTATTTGTTTGATGCCTACAAGATCCAACTCTTGCTGGAAAATGTCACGAGTTCCGTGCTCAAAATACGGGCCCGCGCATTCTCCGGCCTTGTATTGGGCTGTATTTTACACTATGACAGACTTAGCAGACACGCCGATCTGACAGCGCGCCTGCAGCTGCTTGCCGATGTCCCTGACTTTTGCCGCGATTTGCTAACGATGCAATTGCAATTGATGCGCACAGCGTGGACTAAAAAGGATGAAAGTAAGTTGCGCGACGAGATTATGCCTGACATATATCGAGCTGCAAGCAAGATGACTCAAGGAAAGAATTTGGATTTTACGAATCCTGATGAATTAGCTAATTTGGACTTAAATCCGGCTTGGGCTTCAGATGAAGAAGTAGACAATATAGGAAAAAAAATGCAGGCCTTGGCGGATATGCGTGAACAGGGTGTTGATACATTCTATACTGCCTTTGCGCAAATTAGTAGGACACATGCTTTTTTCAGTGACATAAAGAATTGGTTCACGCCCTTTTCGCTCCGACATTCCGTCTTTGGCGACCGAGGTGAGTCTTTGTCGGGCCTGAGTGGGCTTTTTGAGATGCATGCGGCAGGCGATACGGAAAAATTCGGAATGTTTCTGATGATAGATCAATTGTCTTCAGGTCAATTGGACGGTATTAAGCAGAATATCAGGCAAATTAACGAGCAGCAAGCAGCCTTGCAGGACAAAATACATCAAACTGATGCTGTACAAACAATAGCAGAAGAGATTCGTTTTTGTATGCAAGATCTCTATCGTTTCTTTTCTTTATACCGTTATCGCGATAAAGATGCTAATCCGTTTGCTTCGTTCTTGTCGATGGTCGATTTGCCGCTCTTTAAGCCCATCTTGCAAACCAAAGAAGCCTTGGTGCTTTTAGGTAATTATGCCTTTCGTGAGCAGGAATGGACTTTAGCCGTCTCTTTATTCCAAAAGTTGGACGCTACAATGCAGGGACCTGAGATTTTAGAGAAGTCAGGCTATTGCTGTCAACAATTGAAAGAGTGGGATAGAGCGATTATATATTATGAAAGGGCTAACTTGATGCGTCCTGATTCAGCTTGGACGCTCCGCCAATTGTCTGTCGTTTGCGTGCAAGCTGCTCAATATGATAAAGCCTTGAAAGTCTTCAAGCAATTAGAAATGCTGGAGCCGGAAAATGCCAACATCTTATTGCGTTATGGCGAATGCTTGATTCTTGCCGGAGAGTCGGAGGCTGCATTTGAGAAGCTGTTTAAGAGTGATTACCTTCATTCTGATGCGCGTTCGACTAAGGCTTTGGCTTGGTGCTCAATGTTGGCCGAGAAATATGAACAGGCGGAGAAGTATTATAAGAAGTTGATTGATAAAGAAGAGGCGCAGGCTGTAGATTATCAGAATGCTGCGCACAATGCTTGGTTGCTGGGCCTTTTGAATAAAGCGCTGGCACGCTATCGAGCTTGTTTGCGGTTGCGAAAAATGGACTTTGCGCCTGCTGATTTTTTTGTAGAAGACGTTGAATTTTTAAATAAGCGAGGAAAAACCAATGATGACATTCAACAAATGCGTGATGCGCTCAATGCCTAAACTGATTCGAACCTTTTTCTTTTTGACTTTGTTTGCTGCTTTCCCCGGTTTGCTTGAAGCGCAGCAAACAGAATTGAGGAATTCCTTTATGCTTTCTATTCGAGGAGAGCATACTGTCTTTCCGGATCAAACCTTAAAGTTTAAGAATATAGAAGGTAAGCGAAAACAGGTTTGGGAAGCTTGGCGAGCAGCTAATCATCTTATACAAGAAGATGAATTGCCAAAAATAGATACGTTGAATGCACAACACGTAAATGTATGGGCTTTGCCGGATTCCTTGGAACCCGCTGCGCGTTTGAACTACTATTTCGGCCGAAAAGGCGATGCGGAGCAGTATCCATTGTTCTTATATCTGCACGGTTCCGGACCTCGTGACCAAGAGTTTCAGACAGGTCTGTTGTTGGCGAAACGTTTTGCGGATGCGCCCAGTGTTTATTTTATTCCGCAGATACCTCAGGAAGGTAAATGGTATAGATGGTGGCAGCGTAGTAAGCAGTGGGCTTTTGAAAAGTTGCTACGACAATGGCTACTTTCAGCTTCTGCCGATCCTAACCGCCTTTATGTTTTCGGCATTTCTGAAGGCGGATATGGTAGTCAGCGTTTGGCATCATTTTATGCTGATTATTGGGCTGCAGCAGGGCCGATGGCAGGCGGCGAACCTTTGAAAAATGCACCGATAGAGAACTTGCGAAATACACCTTTCTCACTCTTGACCGGCGCATTAGATGAAGGCTTTTATCGTAATAAACTTACAGCTTATACGAAAGCGGCTTTGGAGCAGACGAAGTTTGTGTATCGTGTAGAATTGTTGCCGGGTTATGGTCATCATATTGATTATAGTTTGACAACGCCTTGGTTAGCACAATATAAAAGAAATCCGACCCCGCTACACGTCAGTTGGGAAGATTTTGAAATGGATGGACGCTACCGTCGAGGTTTCTCTAATCTTGTCGTCTTGGAAAGGCCGGACACACAAGGGCGCACGTATTACGATGAAGTCATAAGCAATAATACGATAGATTTGTCTGTAAATAATGTAGTCTATACTACAATTGAAAAAGATACGATTTGGGGGATTGATCTAAAGTTTCAAAAGCATTTTACTCCTGTGACAAGCGGTAAAATCAGGATATATTTAAGCGAAAACCAAATAGACTTGAAGCGTCCTGTACGTATCCTCGTAAATGGCCAAGAGAAATTTAATGGACGATTGCGGCCCTCTCTTAAAGCTATGGCTGAAAGCTTGTCTGTTTTTTATGATCCGGAGCGAATTTTCCCCGTCTATGTGGACATAACAATTTAATGCGTAACACGAAATAAACAAAGCCATTATGATTATTGATTTTAAGGAAATAGAAGAGCAAATCCTGCCTTCTTTCAAAGGTGGTGAAAAGGAAATGCACGCACGTATTTTCTCTGATGATAAGGCGAAGATTATGTGCAATCGCTTGCAGCCGGGTGCGTCTATAGGCTATCATAAGCATGAGCAAAACTGTGAGATTATTTATTTGCTCAAAGGTGAGGCTACGGTTTGTTATGATGGTCGGGAGATAACGCTCTTACCCGGACAAGTACATTATTGCCCGATGGGACATAGTCATAGTCTTATCAATAAAACAAAAGAGGAACTACAGTTTTTTGCCGTAGTTCCTGAACATCATTGAGCTGTCTGCGTTTGAAACATCCTTACTCCGGTTGTCCTTCTTGGTCGTAATGCTGATAAAGGAAGTCATTGTAAGGATATTTCTGCACGTGTAGTTCTCTTACTTTCTGATAGAGCAATTCTCGGAGTTGCTCTATATTTGTTTTTTCTCGTGCAGAGATGAAAATACAATTTTCTTGCATCTTCGCCATATAGGTTTGTTGCAGTTCGGCAAGGGATATATTCTCTTTTTGCTTTGGTGTAAGGTCATCTGCTTCTTTTTCTATCCAACGATAAGCATCGATCTTATTGAATACAAGAATCGAGGGGCGTCCGGAAGTGCCCAACTCAGCTAAAGTTTTCTCTACAACTTGGATTTGCTCTTCAAAGTCAGGGTGAGAGATATCTACAACGTGTAGGAGTAAATCTGCTTCTCTCACCTCGTCTAAAGTACTCTTAAATGAATCGACAAGATCGGTAGGGATCTTTCTGATAAAACCCACTGTATCCGTTAGCAAGAATGGCAGATTATCTATGACGACCTTGCGCACAGTTGTGTCCAATGTGGCGAAGAGTTTGTTTTCAGCAAAGACTTCAGACTTTGACATCAGATTAAGTAGCGTAGATTTTCCCACGTTAGTATAACCCACTAAAGCTACACGAATCATTTTTCCGCGGTTGCCACGTTGCGTCTTCTTCTGGCGATCAATATCAGCCAATCGTTGCTTGAGTAAAGCCATTCGATTTAAGATAATGCGGCGGTCCATTTCCAACTGTGTCTCACCGGGGCCGCGCAAACCGACAGAACCTTTTCCTCCTCCGGATCCTGAACCACCACCTTGGCGTTCCAAGTGCGTCCACATACGTTGCAGACGTGGCAGCATATATTTATATTGTGCCAGTTCCACTTGCGTCTTGGCATTAGCCGTCTGTGCACGCATTGCGAAGATATCAAGAATCAGATTCGTGCGATCTACAACACGTACGTTGATTTCCTTTTCTATATTGCGGAGCTGCTTGGCTGAAAGCTCATCGTCGAAAATAACTAAGTCTATTGCTCTCTCAGCCTCCTCTTCGGCGATGATGTAATCGCGTATTTCTTCAATCTTTCCTTTACCAACATAAGTGACTGAGCTTGGCCCGTCTAATCTTTGCGTGAAGCGTTTGGCAGTTGTTGCGCCTGCCGTTTCGGCCAGAAACTCTAATTCGTCTAGGTATTCCTTTGTCTTACGCTCGTCTTGTGTCTTTGTAATTAGTGCGACAAGTACGGCGCGCTCATTTTCTTTCCTTATTGTATTCCGTTCTTCCATAATTGTGTACAAAGTTACGGTTTGACTTTTATAGGGCAAATAAAAACTTCTTGAAAATCTTATAGGTATAAGAAAACGTTTGCATTGAAAGCGTAGACTAAAAGAGGTTTACGCAGCAAGTAAGAATTTCTTTCCTCGGTGCGCCCTCCTTTTATCAATCGTATTGACACTGTGGGACATACAATAGCAGCAATGTCACGTTTATGAATAGAGTGGAGCTCTTTTTACCCCACATATTATACTGCCATTCTTTCTCTGTTTACTCAGCTTTATTACCACACCGTAGTTATAATATCTATTGTTATTGCTCCATACTGCCACAACTTTTATTTCAATTGCTAATATTTCTTTCCGTAATAAGGTAGAATATATACTGAATAAGAGATCTCTAAGCTCTTTTTCTGCTTATTTAGTCCCTATTTCCCGTTTTGATGTGGTGATAAGTGAATTTGTAAGAAGAGAAGATGGTTTTGCAGAGGTCTCAAGATATTTTTCCCTTCAATAAGCATTACTACAAACAGCTGGTATACAATAATTTACAAAACCACACTTCTTTGCTTTGAAAAAGTACTATCGTTTTTACTGAAAAGTACTATCGTTTTCTCTGAAAAGTACTATCGTTTTTTATAAAAGCAAGTATCAAGATAAAATAAAGATATTATCTCGATAAGATAAACGTGGTATCATTCCTTATTGGTGTAAAGTTTTTTAGCTACCTTTATAGCAGACAATTGGGCGAAAGAATTCTGCGAAAAGTGCAGAAAACTCCCCCTTGAAGTCTATAAACAATCTAAATCATGGAACTATTCACTGAATAAACGAAAAATGAGTGTCGGCCCGTTGAAGGGAAAGGAAGTATTTGTGGCAAGTGCCGTTTGCCAGAAGCAGCGCATCTCGTTCGACCAACCTTGCGAGTGAATGGCAGAGGATTCTACCGTAGGACAGGCGGACGTTGCAGCTGTATTCTACAAGTTCCGCAACATACTCGACCGACTTTGTTCGCAGGGCTATATTGTCGATGGCGGTCCGCTTGGCACATTCCGCCCCACATTCTCGTCAAAAGCTGTCGAGAAAGTTCACTAAACTTTTTTACAAGAAGAGGCTTAAAACAAGTTGTCTTATGAGAATGTTCCCTCATCAAGGTTTATTTGCACTTTATGAACAATCGTATTACCTTCGCCTGTCAATAGCCATTTCGTATTAACGCTGAAATAATCTGTAAGTTTTTATTGGTCAAATACGTTTAGTCTATCCACTTTATTGTCTTCCTGTCGCCTAATTGTTGTTTGTGATAGCCCGGTAGTTTGGCTTTGATAATTCAAAATAAAAAATTTTCCATTTATGAAATTAGGCGGAAGCCCCTTTTTCCCGGAACTATCCGCCTAATTTGTCAAAATAAGATTTCGCCGTTTATTCTTCTACAGCAGCCTGTGCCGCTGCAAGGCGTGCAATAGGAACTCTGAAAGGAGAGCAACTAACGTAATCTAAGCCTACTTCATGACAGAAATGTACAGAAGATGGTTCTCCACCATGTTCTCCGCAGATACCACATTTTAGTGATGGTCTTACACTACGACCTTTTTCTACAGACATCTGTATCAGTTGACCCACTCCGGCGCGATCAAGAACTTGGAAAGGATCGACTTTCAGAATTTTCTTCTCCAAGTAAATCGGAAGGAATGTAGCAATGTCATCACGACTATAACCAAAGGTCATTTGCGTAAGGTCATTGGTTCCGAAAGAGAAGTACTCAGCTCTCGTGGCTATTCTGTTAGATGTGAGTGCTGCACGTGGAATTTCGATCATTGTACCAATCTTGAACTCAACTTCAACACCTTGTTCTGCAAAAATGGCCGCAGCTTCTTGGCGAATGACTTTTTCTTGCGCCTCAAATTCATAAAGAATACCAATCAAAGGAACCATGATTTCCGGATGCGGATCAAATCCTTCTTTCTTCAATTCGCAGGCTGCCGTTAAAATAGCGCGCGTTTGCATTTGCGTGATTTCCGGATAAGTGTTGCCCAAGCGACAACCACGGAGACCTAACATCGGGTTGTGCTCGTAAAGGCTATCAACACGTTGCTTGATATATTCCGGCGTTACGCCCATCTCTTCAGCCATAATAGCTTGACCTTTTTTGTCGTGAGGTACGAACTCATGCAAGGGGGGATCAAGCAAGCGGACGTTTACAGGGCAGCCATCCATCGTCTTAAAGATAGCCTTGAAATCTTCCTTTTGATAGGGAAGGAGTTTGTTTAATGCTTTGCGTCTGCCCTCTATATCGTCAGCTAATATCATTTCACGCATAGCCACGATCTTTTCATTGTCAAAGAACATGTGCTCGGTGCGACATAAACCTATACCAACAGCTCCAAAGCGACGAGCTACTTCTGCATCTTGAGGAGTATCTGCATTTGTGCGAACTTTAAGTCGAGTATATTTAGCGCAAAGATCCATTAATGCTGCAAAGTCTCCACTTAATTCTGCTGCTTGGGTTGCAATTTTGCCTTTGTATACGCTACCGTTCGTGCCATTTAATGAAATATAGTCGCCCTCTTTAAGAATCAAACCATCAATTTCAACGATACGCTTCTTATAATCTACATTTATAGCGCCGGCACCGGAAACGCAACATTTACCCATACCGCGTGCAACAACAGCTGCATGACTTGTCATACCGCCTCGGGCTGTCAAAATGCCTTCAGCTTCTGCCATACCGGCCAAATCCTCAGGACTGGTTTCTATACGAACAAGAATGACTTTGTGTCCATCTTTATGCCATTTTACGGCTTCATCAGCGAAGAATACGATTTGACCGCATGCAGCGCCAGGAGATGCAGGAAGACCTCTGGTTAACTCTTTAGCCTCTTGCAATGACTTTTTGTTGAAAACGGGGTGGAGTAACTCATCCAGTTTCAAAGGTTCGCAGCGTTTGATTGCTGTTTTCTCGTCAATCATTCCTTGCTGCAATAGGTCCATTGCAATTTTAACCATAGCAGCGCCTGTGCGCTTGCCATTGCGAGTTTGTAAGAACCAAAGTTTACCTTCTTGTACGGTAAACTCCATATCTTGCATATCGCGATAGTGGTTTTCTAATTTTGTTTGAAGTGCATCTAATTCCTTATAGATTTCAGGCATGGCCTCTTCCATAGACGGGAATTTCTCTCTACGTTCTTCTTCGGAAAATCCCTGAAGTTCCGCCCAACGACGAGAGCCTTCAAGTGTGATTTGTTGAGGGGTGCGAATACCGGCTACAACATCTTCACCCTGAGCGTTAACAAGCCATTCTCCGTTAAATATGTCTTCGCCTGTAGCTGCATCTCGGCTGAAGCAAACGCCCGTTGCTGAGTTTGCACCCATATTACCGAAGACCATTGCCATAACTGTAACGGCTGTTCCCCATTCTTGAGGGATTCCTTCCATCTTACGATAGAGAATAGCGCGCTCGTTCATCCAACTGCCAAAGACTGCGCAGATAGCTCCCCAGAGTTGTTCCATAGGATCATCAGGGAAACGCTTACCTGTGTGTTCAATGATTGCTGCTTTGAAGAGCGTAACCAAACGCTTAAGATCTTCTGTCTCTAATTCATTATCAAGTTTGACGCCTTTTTCTTTCTTAACCTGATCAATGATGGCTTCAAAAGGATCAATTTCTTCTTTACTAGCCGGTTTTAGTTCAAGAACGACGTCACCATACATTTGTACAAAGCGACGATATGCATCATAAGCAAAACGAGGGTTGTTTGTCTTGCGTGCCAAGCCTTCTACAACTTCATCATTGAGTCCTAAGTTAAGAATAGTGTCCATCATACCCGGCATAGAAGCACGAGCGCCCGAACGAACAGAAAGCAAGAGAGGCTTTTCTGGGTCTCCAAATTTCATCCCTGTATTTTCCTCAATTAGACGAAGACTTTTGTTTATCTCATCTGAAAGCAATGCAATTACTTTCTCTCTACCTATTTCGTAGTATTCATTACAAACTTCTGTGGTTATAGTGAATCCCGGGGGAACTGGGATTCCTATCAAATTCATTTCTGCTAGATTAGCACCTTTACCGCCCAATAGGTTACGCATGTCTGCTCGTCCCTCAGCGTGTCCATTACCAAAGGTAAAGACTCTTTTTTGGTTGTCCATAACTTTATGTGTTGTTTTAATATATTTAATTCCCGCAAAAATAAAGTATATTTTGCGGCACTCCAAATTTATTGACTATATATCTTCCGAATATAAGATTATTTCTTTCAGAGAGTCATATTTGCGTAGTTATAACTGTTTTTAGTTAGAACTCGCTTGTAAAATGGAATCGAATTTGCTCGAAATCTTGTTGAGCCATTTGGAGCATATATCCGGAATCTGCCAGGAAAACGTCACGCCCCTCAAGGTCTTTAGCCATATATTGATACTTACGCTGCTTGAATTTTTCTAATTCTTTGGGATCATCACTATCTATCCAGCAAGCTTTATATAAATGTATGGGTTCCCAACGGCATTTTGCGCCGTATTCATTCTCTAAACGGTATTGTATGACTTCAAATTGAAGTTGTCCGACTGTACCAATAATCTTTCGCCCATTGAATTGATTGGTAAACATCTGCGCTACGCCTTCGTCCATAAGTTGCTCGATGCCCTTGTTTAATTGTTTTGTCTTCATAGGGTCTGCATTCTCGATGTACTTAAACATTTCGGGAGAAAAACTCGGTAATCCTTTGAAATGGAGTAGTTCTCCTTCTGTCAACGTATCGCCTATTTTAAATATGCCGTTATCTGGTAAGCCAACGATATCGCCAGGCCATGCTTCATCAATTGTACTCTTACGTTGTGCCATAAATTGAGTGGGAGAGGAGAAACGCAGCGTCTTGTTTTGGCGCACATGTAAATAAGGAGTGTTGCGCAAAAAACGCCCGCTACAAATCTTGCAAAAGGCAATACAAGACCGATGATTTGGGTCAATGTTGGCGGTGATTTTAAAGATAAAGCCTGTAAACTTCGATTCCTCCGGATTAACTGTGCGTTCTTCAGCTACGACAGCGCGTGGATAAGGCGCAATTCGTACGAAGCAATCTAGTAATTCCTTAACTCCGAAGTTATTTAACGCTGAGCCAAAGAAAACAGGAGCTACATCTGCTGATAAGTAGGTGTTTACATCAAAATCATCATAAACTCCACTAACTAACTCAAGATCATCACGTAATTTTTGAGCATCCTCTGCGCCTATATGGTTTTCTAGTTCTTCGCAGGCAATATCAATCTCGACATTTTCCGTAATATGTTGCTTGTCTGCAGCATATAGGTTCAAGCGTTGTTCATATAGATTATAAACGCCTTTGAAGCGTTGTCCCTGATTGATAGGCCAAGAAAGCGGGCGAACTTTGATCTGCAATTCTTCTTCTAACTCGTCTAAAAGATCAAAAGGATCGCGCCCTTCACGGTCCATCTTGTTAACAAAGATAATGACAGGCGTCTTTCTCATTCGGCAGACTGTCATCAGCTTGCGCGTCTGCGCTTCCACACCTTTCGCAGAATCTACAACGATAATAGCCGAATCAACGGCTGTCAGCGTACGAAAAGTGTCTTCTGCAAAATCCTGGTGACCCGGTGTGTCGAGAATATTTACTTTATAGCCATCGTAATCAAACTCCATCACAGAGGTCGTTACTGAAATACCGCGCTGTTTTTCTATTTCCATCCAGTCGCTGGTCGCTGTTTTCTTGATTTTATTGCTTTTGACTGCGCCGGCCACTTGGATTTGTCCGCCGAAAAGCAAGAGTTTTTCTGTGAGTGTTGTCTTACCCGCGTCCGGATGAGAAATGATGGCAAACGTGCGTCGGCGTGTTATTTCTGGATTCAAATTGGACATGATGTTACGTTGGTAAACTGTAAAGGAAATAAAAGAACAACAGAGGTTTTAATGCTTTATGCTTCTTCGTTCAAGAGGCGAGCGATGCAGTCCTGCAAACTATCTTCCCACCAAGGTATGGTGAGTTTGTAGGTTGTTTTAATCTTTGTTTTGTCAAGCACAGAATAGTTTGGCCGCTTGGCTGCTGTAGGATATTCTGTCGTATGTAGCGGTCGCACATCACAAGTTGTGATTCCCGCTAAACGATGAATGGCGCGTGTGAAGTCGAACCAAGAGCAAGCGCCCTCGTTAGAAAAGTGATAAAGTCCGGCTTGTGGTCCTTGCTGTATAATGTTTAGAATGGCTTTGGCCAAATCGTGTGCGTAGGTTGGCGTACCTATTTGATCGAAAATGACGCCCAACTGCTGCTTTTCTTTGCCCAGACGCAGCATAGTTTTTACGAAATTATTGCCAAAGGCGGAGTAGAGCCAAGAAGTGCGGATGACGACGGCCTCCGGACAAGCCTTGAATACGGCCGTTTCTCCTTTGAGCTTTGTCTCTCCATAAATCGTTTGCGGCCGCGTGGAATCCTCTTCTTTATAAGGCAAATAATGCTCACCATCAAAGACATAATCCGTAGATATGTGGATAAAATGACCGTCTACGGCTGCAATAGCTTCAGCTAAATTGCGTGCAGCAATATGATTCAACAAGTTGCACAATTTTTCTTCGCTTTCTGCCTTATCTACTGCTGTATAAGCCGCGCAATTAATTATCGTATCTATATGATAAGTTGCGATAAATGTGTTGATTGCATTAAGATCCGTAATATCTAATTCTTCTTTGTCCGTATAGTAGAATGTCCATTCTGGGTAAGACGGGGCCAATAGCTGGATTTCGTTACCCAATTGACCTTTACAACCTGTGATGAGAATATGGTGTGCCATAAGTTTAAAATGAAATAGGTTCTTTCTTATCTTGAAAATAATAGTCTGACAGCTGCCCAAGTAAGGTGGTTATATCCTTTAGTGCCAGTGACGTTTCGGAAGATACTGGTTTGTGCTGTAGCTTTAAGAGTAATGCACCATAAAGGGCCTCAAAGCACGTCTGTAGTTCGGGCGCAGATTTATCACTTCCTTTTGCGCGTAAACGGACGATGTGTGGGAGCACGTTATGATACATTTCTTTATAGTATGGGAAGTGATCTGAGTGCAATAAATGTTCATGCAATTCCGTCAATTCCTGAAGTATGTTACAATTAATTTGCAAATGCCCTTGCTGCGTTAAACCTTCGCGTTGTATCATTTCACAGAGGTCAGCATACCACTGTCGTATAACTTTTGTTTTCTCATCATCTAATTGAAAACGAGAAAGATATTCTTTTTCAATGCGCTCTATATTACAATCATAAGCTCGGATGAGGTCTTCTACCTGCCACATATAAAGCAGGTATTCAGCCCGATTAGAATTGCGAAGTTGTTCTGCAATAATCATAAGAAAAGTTTAAAGATAGAGATGCGTTATACCGATTCACTTCAATAGAGCGATAAGTGAAGCAGTGTCATAATGGCGTAAGCAATAGAGATGATCACAACGATGGATCCTATCGTATGATTAAGCCTTTTGATGCCGTGCAGGCCAAAGTTTTTTCTCATCTTAACAATAACGTAAGTCAGGCCCCACCACCATATCATTGCTCCGGCTAAGATAGACAAATAGCCGACAATCGACCCGAAAACATTATTGGGCACAACGAATGTCAGCATATTAAACGAGGCCAAGAAGAGAAAAATGATGAGCGGATTGGAGACGGTGACAAAGAAAGAGGTGATGAAATTGTGAAGCAGCGTCCCTTTATTGTGTGAGACGGGGCGAAAACTTTTACGCGGGTCAGACAAGAACGTCCAAATGCCAAAGATGAAGAGCATAACGCTTCCTACCAGTTTAAGCCAAAAGACGTTGCGTTCATTATCGATAAAGTCGATTACAATACTCATTCCGGCACCAGTGATAAGTGCATAAAAGAGATCGCTTAATGCAGCACCGGCACCTGTCACAATACCATAAGACCGCCCTTTCTGTAAGGTTCGTTGGATGCAGAGTATACCTACCGGCCCCATTGGAGCAGAAGCTATGATGCCAATGATTAAACCTTTGAGAAAAAGTTGAAAAGTACTGATATATTCTGCGAAGACGCCCATTTCGCTTGCAAAGTTACGCTTAAAGGAAAAATAGCCAAAGCCTTTAATGCGTTTTTTTAGTCTTGTAAACGATTCCTCGTGATTATAATTGCTTTTCTGAAGCCGCATTTGGCAAAATTACTTTCGTGATCGTACGTATGTCCCCTTACGGAGGGACACTCGTACGCACGTGGAGGGAGAATTGTACAACTACGCGCGTATCACGCATTTGTTAAAGTTAGAAGTCAAGCCTTAGGATACGATGCGATTTTTCTAAGTGTTTGAGAACTTACTATTGTTCATTTTGCCTTTATGATGTGATATAATAAGCGCTAATATGTTGACTTTCTATACTATATAATCTTTTTGTGTCTGTCGGTGGTGTGAGTTGTAGCATGTATAGAAAGAGTAGGAGAGGATGGTGGAAGGTTGTCGGTCGTAAGAGTGAGCAACTGCAATAATAATGCTGAATAATAACCTTTTTTGTTTGGCTATGAGTTCACTATTGCATCATTGGTGTGCACTACTTTGGAAAAAGTTTCGCTCTGATGAGGCATATTATTGATTTTTATGCTGAGAAGATAAAAAGAAAATTGTAATTTCGCCTCGAAAATAATTTTAGCGATACTAAAATGGAAATTACTGGTAAGATAATTGCTGCCCTTGAGCCGCGTGAAGGCGTATCAAAGCGCACGGGTAACAATTGGAAGTCACAAGAGTTTGTAATAGAGACGACAGATGGGCAGTTTCCCCGTCATTGTGTCTTTCGCGTCTTTGGCGAGGATCGGCTGCGTCAATTTAATATACAGGTAGGGCAGGAGCTAACAGTGTCTTTTGACATCGATGCTCACGAGTATCAGGGACGATGGTTTAATGATATATCAGCTTGGCGCGTACAAGCAGCGCAGACGCAAGCCGCTGCACCTATGGCAGCACAAGCTGCTGCGCCGCAAATTGATGTGCCGGCTCCGACGGCTGTGCCTGAAGAAGATCCGACTGACGATCTGCCTTTCTAAATGAACAATAAGACTTAAAAGTTTTTAGGTTAAATACTTGTTTCTATTCCTCCACATTCCGAATCAAAAACGGAATAAGGAGGATTTTTTATAAAGCCTGCTCTTATGAAGTTTTTTAAGATACTGAAGTGGGTCCTTATCGGCTTCTTCTCAAGTACAGTTTTAGTCGTCTTAGCTTATCGTTGGCTCCCCGTCGAAGTCACGCCGCTGATGGTCATTCGTTGTGCGCAGCAGATGCAGCGCGGCGAGTCGCCTCGTTTGCTTCACCGATGGGTGCCGTTGGATAGTATGTCGGTATATATGCCCGTCGCGGTAATGGCTTCGGAAGATCAAAATTTTCTTCACCATCATGGCTTTGATGTTAATGCAATTGCCGATGCGGCAAAAGAGCAGATTAACGGCGGACGTAGGAGGGGCGGTAGCACCATCAGTCAGCAGACGGCAAAGAATGTATTTCTTTGGCCGGGTTCTACTTGGATACGTAAGGGATTTGAAGTTTATTTTACGATATTGATAGAGCTGTTGTGGTCAAAAGACCGCATTATGGAGGTATATCTGAATAGCATAGAAATGGGGAATGGCATTTATGGCGTAGAAGCCGTTGCACGCTGCAACTTTGATTGTCATGCGAAGCAGCTGCGCCGCTCTGATTGTGCATTGATTGCAGCAACGCTCCCCAACCCGCTTCGTTTTGATTCGAAACGGCCCGGTTCTTATATGCGACAGCGGCAGCGTTGGATAGAACGGCAAATGAAGCATATCGCCACATTGAACGAACGAAGAAATAAATAAAAGTGCGAAGGCTTCTATTTGAGGCCGTTCGCACCTTATTATATATAATGTGTAGAAGCGTGGAGCGGTAAGAAAGCTCCACGCTTATTTCATAAATTAAAGACTATCGCCATTAAACTGAAATGGCAGCAGGCAAGCCATCGTGTCGAAGGAATAAATTTCTTTAGTCCCATATAGTAGAACCTTATAAGGTTTTGTTTGTCGATGTTCCACTTCTGCTAATACTTGGCGGCAAGCACCACAGGGAGAAATAGGGACGTTGGTAAACGCTCCATTGCGCTTCTTGGCTGCAATGGCAATAGCGCTTACTGCTACGCCCGGGTATTGAGCGTTGGCATAGAACATTGCGCAACGTTCTGCGCACGTACCCGTCGTGAAAGAAGCGTTTTCCTGATTGCTGCCTTGAATGATTTTCCCATTTTCAAGCAATATGGCTGCACCAACGCAGAAATTTGAGTAGGGAGAGAAGCTCGTTTCCGTAGCATCCTTGGCTAAGTTGATGAGCTTTTTATCTTCGAGCGGCAATTCCGTTTCTGTTTGGTAAACAGTGAATGTGATGTGCTGTTTTTTATCTTGCATGATCGCGTAGTTTAGATATGAGGGTGTAAAATTAGCGCATTTATTTCGTTATAACAACAGTTTATGGATATAAGAACGCCAAGTGAACTAAGCAGATTGTAGTGGAAAATACTAAATCTGCCACTTTTTTGCCGGAATAAAGCGTTCGCTTCGCTCTATTAGGCGCTCTTAGCGTAATTTTGCACCGATAAAACAAGTAAAAATGCATAACGGTCGTCCAAACGGGACACCATAACACAGATGATTATGAAAGAGAAAAATTTGATTAAATCTTTGGAGTATCGCATCAAGCGCTACCAGTCTGTAGGTAATGGCCCTATGTGTCAGAACTTACGCTATGAACTTGGGAAACTGCTATCAGCAAATGATATGACAGATTAGGGATAAGAAAATATTAAGTGGTTATTGGTATTCGCCCTACCTCCTTTTTAGGAGATAGGGCGTTTTTGTTGTATAATCCATTGCTGAAGGACTGTATATAATATACCCCAATTCGGTTTAAGGCCCCCTCCTTTTTACTCAGATTATAGTCCACAACGATTCTTTCGACCTTGTTTTAGGCCGAAGATTTATTGTTTCAGGCAAGTAAATTTAGAAAAGTGTGAGCTGTTTCACTTCTGTTTTTCCCTCCATCTCAAACTCCATATTGATAGAGGGTTTTGTATCGTAGAAAGCATAAGCCGCCATTCCTGCCAAAAGGTTGACAATAAAGTTTGAGATACTTCTGTGGCGGGTATGAACAATCTGTGCCACGTTCTTGAGCATATCGTTAATGGTTTCGATAATGCTTCTTTTGCGGAGCATGATTTTGTCGTGCACATCCATTAAGCGGTTCTTCATATTAGTGCGTATTCCCGTGACGATGTGAACTCCCCTATCGAAGAGTGAAGCAAAAAGAGATTGTGAAATGTATCCCTTGTCCGCATAGAGCTTTCCGAATAAATCCTTAGTCAAGTTATTAAATACCTCCGGGTTACGATCGTCCACATTGGCTTTGGTAAGTGCAAAGTTGAGTAATTCCCCTCGTTCATTACACAGCAGATGCAGCTTAAAACCATAGTACCATCCCATCGTGCTTTTCCCTTTATGAGCATAGCCCTTGAAGACACGATTAGAATACTCACGCTTGTTTTCACACACGGGAATACGCGTTGAATCGATAAAAGTAATCCCTGTACATTCTCCCATCAGAGCTAATTTAAGGAAGAGCAAAAGGGGGATCGCCACTCGTGGCATACGTTCCACAAAGCGGGTATACGAAAGAAGGTTAGGGAACTCTTCTTTAAGTTCTCGACAGACGTAGAAGAGATAGAAATGTTTGAAATTGCGAAACGTATTGCTGTGGAACAACACAAGAATGGTAATCATTTCTGCATCGCTCATTCTTCCCTTTCTATTGCGAGTTTTAGGGGCGTTTGGAGAGGGGTTTGAAAGCGAAAGTGCTTTTTTGTTCAATTCTAACTCATATTCTTTGCAGAAATCATCTGCAACACAATAAATTTCCGTAACTTTGCTGACAAGTTTCATAGAGGATTGTTTTTTGTTATCTGTTTGGTTATCAACAACAAATATACGAAAAATAATCCTCTTTTTGGGCTTTTATTGAAACTATTTTAACGTGAGTTCGACGAATTCAGAACAAAGTAAGCTGTGTATCAATGGTCCTTTGTACATTGATGCATGGCTTCTTTGGGAACAAGCAATAGGCAGCAATGGCACCTAATAAGTTGACGATGAAATTGTCAAAGCATCTATGCCTGGAGTGCTCTACCTGTGCGATGTTTTTAAGTTCATCATTCACAGTCTCTATAATGGCTCTTTTTCTGAGTAAAAGTCTGTCTGAAACACTCATTAATGCTCCTTTCATGTTACTTTTCAATTTGGTAATAAGTTGTATTCCATCAACGAAAAGTCTTTGGAAGAGGTTCTTGCCGATGTACCCCTTGTCACCGAACAGCCTACCTTGTATGAACTCTATAAAAGCTTTGTACTCCAAAGGCTTACAGTCATCTACATCTCCCGGAGTTATCATAAAGTTGAGAAGCTCTCCTTTCTCATTGCAAATCAAATGCAATTTGAAACCGAAGAACCAACCCATAGAGCATTTTCCTCTTTGGGCTATGCCTTTGAAAACTTTGTGAATATGTATTCTCTGGTTTTTGCAGACACGCAATGGTGTACTGTCAACAAAGCTTATGCCCGTGCATTTGCCCAAGAGGACCTTCTTGATAAATAAGGTTAAGGGTACGGCTACCTCCTTTTCCAATTCTACTAAACGGTTATAAGAAATATTGCTGTCCGATAAACGTCAAAAAGAGTAGGAAAGACCGCCTCAATCGCTGAAACAATGCGGTTGAGGTTCTCTTTTTGGCATTCCAAGCCCCCCCTAATCAAAAAGCGAAGGCATTTGAGGGCTTTCGGCCGCTTCTTTCAGGCATGCTTCCCAATCTTTTTCGGGATGATTAAAGAGGCTGTAGAAATCCACATAGTACATCAGTGTTATCCTGACCATTGTGGCCAACCCCGAAAAGCTCCAAGAGCGTATGAGCCTCCTCCGCATTATCATGAGCAGCAGGTTGGCGATCAACGTTACCCAAATCTGTATCTTGATGGCATTGGCACTCTCTCCATAGAAGTATTTGAGTGGAAAGTTCTGCTTTATCTGCTTGAACAACAACTCTATGGCCCATCTTTTGTGGTAGATATCCATGATTTCGAGCGGGTCCGAGGTCATGTCGTTAGTCAGGAGGGAGATGAGTTTGCGCTTCTGAACATCGACATAAGTGACGATGCGTGCGTGATGGACAATGCTGGAACCGCCCTTGAGTTTCTTTCGGAAAGTAACCCGTTGTACACGAACCTGCATCACCCCTTCCGGCGTTTGACACATGACGTCCTCCTCTATCGTGTATTGCAGGTTTTTCTTCATCTTCGTGACATAGACGACGCCGCGCTCAGTCATCTGCTGAAACTTCGCATAGTCGATGTAGGCACGATCCATGGCAATGATATCCCCCCTGTTCAACGTGGCCGGCAAGAGCATAAAAGAGTCATTGGTGGCTGCGGAAGTGAAGCGGATGTCCGATGGAACTCCCTCGTTGGCTTGGATTATACTGTGCACTTTGATACCCCCTTTCTTTTTACCTGTTTTGGGATGTCTGCCTACGCCTTTGAAGAGCAGGTTGGAGAAGAGGGTAATCGTTGTGGAGTCGATTATCTTCAGCCGTTTCATCCATTTCGGTTCATTTTTTCTTGTGCACAGCCGGCTGTCCGAAGAAAGAAGATGACGATGCTTGGCGTATAAATCCCTATAAACGGCCTCAAAGACCGCCTCCGAACGCCTTTTGTTTCCATCCGCCAAAGTGCTCCTTGAAGTCATCATGAAGATGCCGAGATGGCGCAGCTTACAGGCCTCGGCCTGAAGGGACGCGGTGATTTCACGTAGAGAGTCGAAACGCATGATGACGGCATAAAGCATCACAAGCAGATGAGTCCAAGCGTCAAAGCTCTTGACATAGCGTTCTGCGCCCTGTTCGCTGCTTATGCGGAGGATTTCGGACTTGTTCAACAATTTTATGATCTGAGAATAGAGCGGCTGTCCGCTAAAATGTGTACTTTTACCCATGGTTAAATGTTTTTTTGTCGAATACAAATTAACCATTAAGGGCTGACTTTACAAAACGAAATCAGCCCTTTACTTTTTGCCCTCTCCAAAAGAACGGCATATCAATCAAAAAACTTTTATCGGACAGCAATATAAAAGTATGGGGTTATTACCTGTCCCTCATCAAGACTTTTATTTGATAGATATAAAAATGGGATGTACATTTGTTGTACATCCCATTTTATTATACAATAGAAATTGTATTTAACGTGAGTTCGACGAATTATAAGTGTCTATAAATTTGGTGATTAGCGAAATTTGTTGTAATTTTAAGGTGCTGATATACATAGAATTACAAACAAAAATCGCTATGATCACCGAAGCCAAAGTTACTGAAATATTTTGTATGGCAGACGACTTCTGCAAGTTTTTTGATGCAATGACGGCAAAATATGCGCTAAAACCTGCCGGAAAAAGAAAATATCATCGAAGTTCCACGATGTCAAAGGCAGAAGTCATGCTGATAATGATACTTTTCCACGATTCCGGTTATCGCTGCTTTAAACATTTCTATCTTGAAAAAGTATGCAAGCAGCTTCGCCATCTGTTTCCCAATGTTGTTTCTTATAACCGTTTAGTAGAATTGGAAAGGGAGGTAGCCGTACCCTTAACCTTGTTTATCAAGAAGGTCCTCTTGGGCAAATGCACGGGCATAAGCTTTGTTGACAGTACACCATTGCGTGTCTGCAAAAACCAGAGAATACATATTCACAAAGTTTTCAAAGGCATAGCCCAAAGAGGAAAATGTTCTATGGGTTGGTTCTTCGGTTTCAAATTGCATTTGATTTGCAATGAGAAAGGAGAGCTTCTCAACTTTATGATAACTCCGGGAGATGTTGATGACCGTAAGCCTTTGGAGTACAAAGCTTTTGTAGAGTTCATACAAGGTAAACTGTTTGGGGACAGGGGCTACATCAGCAAGAACCTCTTCCAAAGGCTTTTCGTTGACGGAATACAACTTATTACCAAATTGAAAAGTAACATGAAAGGAGCCTTAATGAGTGTTTCAGACAGACTTTTACTCAGAAAAAGAGCCATTATAGAAACGGTGAATGATGAACTTAAGAACATTGCACAAGTGGAGCACTCCAGGCATAGATGCTTTGACAATTTCATCGTCAACTTATTAGGTGCCATTGCTGCCTATTGCTTGTTCCCAAAGAAGCCATGCATCAATGTACAAAGGACCATTGATACACAGCTTACTTTGTTCTGAATTCGTCGGACTCACGTTAGTTACTTATTGCTGAGCACCACCTACGATATCGAGGAGCTCGGCTGTAATAGCCTGCTGGCGACTCTTATTATATTGTAACGTGAGGTCGTGCAACAAATCATCGGCGTTGTCAGTAGCAACCTGCATTGCAACGACGCGCGCGGCGTGCTCACTCGCTAAACTATCAAGCAAGGCTGTGTAGAGCTTTAAGTGCAGTGCCTTGGGTATGAGATTAAGCATCAAAGTTTCGACGTCTGGCTCTATGATATAATCCAAAGCAGGCCCGGCCTTTGTCTTGTCTGCTTCTTCTTGAACTAAAGCAATCGGCAAGAAAGTTTCTTGTGTTAGCACTTGTGTTGCCGTCGACTTAAAGTGATGATAAATCAACTCAACGTGATCTATCTCGCCGTCTTCATACGATTGCATCAATTGGGCGGCAACCTCAGCAGCCGGATTGTAACTCGGATGATCCATCAAGTGAGAATAATCTGCAACGTCTTCAAAGCCAGCCTTACGCACCGCTTCTAATCCTTTTTTACCGAAAGGAAATACCTTGACAATGCTTATACCTTTTGCACGATAGGCGTCGAGTGTGCGCTGAAATTCTTTGATAACATTACCATTGAAGGCGCCACAAAGAGAGGAATTGGAGGTGTAAACCACCAAAGCTACGCGCTTCACCTCTCGTTTTACAGCAAACGGTGAAGAGATTTCACCCTCAAGGTTGCCGACAAAACGGGCCATGATTGCATGCAAACGCTCTTCGTAAGGACGCATGCTTTCAATGGTTTTCTCAGCTTGGTGCAACTTGGCAGACGCCACCATCTTCATCGCACTAGTAATCTTACGCGTGCTACCGACAGATGATATTCGGGTCTTGACTTCTTTTAATGAGGGCATAAGCTATCCTTTTACTGATATTGGGCGGAAACTTCGGATGCAACTTTCTCAATCGCTTGGCAAACTTCCTTACTCAGATTACCTTTGACAATTTCATCTAAAATATCTTCTTGATGAGAGGAACGCACGATTTGCAAGAAAGATGTCTGGAAATCATCGACCTTCTCCAATGGTACGCTCTTCAAGAGTCCCCGTGTGCCACAATAAAGTATGGCTACTTGCTCTGTAACGGGCATCGGCGAATACTGCTTCTGAATCAAGAGGACGTTATTCTTACGTCCACGGTCGATGGTCATAGCTGTCACCGGATCCATATCAGAAGAGAACTTCGCAAAAGACTCCAATTCACGATACTGTGCTTGGTCAATCTTCAACGTTCCGGCCACTTTCTTCATACTCTTAATCTGAGCTGCACCACCCACACGGCTGACGGAAATACCCACATCAATAGCCGGACGTTGGCCTCTGTTGAAGAGGTTTGTATCCAAATAAATCTGGCCGTCGGTAATAGAAATTACGTTCGTCGGAATATAAGCAGAAACGTCGCCGGCTTGCGTCTCAATGATAGGCAATGCAGTCAATGAGCCACCACCTTTAACCTTACCTTGCATACATTCGGGCAGGTCGTTCATATTAGCGGCGACTTCATCTTGATTGTTAATCTTTGCGGCACGCTCCAACAAGCGAGAGTGAAGGTAGAAGACATCACCAGGATAAGCTTCACGGCCGGATGGACGACGAAGAATCAAGGACACCTCGCGATAAGCAACAGCTTGCTTCGACAAGTCATCATATACGACTAAAGCTGACAAGCCACGATCGCGAAAGTATTCGCCAATAGCCGCACCGGCAAAAGGGGCAAAGTATTGTAACGCAGCCGGCTCGGAAGCCGTTGCGCTAACAATAATCGTATAAGGCATAGCGCCGTTTTTCTTCAACGTCTCTACTGTAGCTGCAACAGTAGACGCTTTCTGACCTATGGCGACATAAATACAATAAACGGGATCACCTTTCTCAAAATTCTCTCGTTGGTTAATGATTGTATCTATGGCAATGGCGGTCTTTCCGGTCTGACGGTCGCCAATAATCAATTCACGCTGACCGCGGCCAATAGGAATCATTGAGTCGACAGCTTTCAAGCCCGTTTGCAAAGCTTGATTAACGGGTTGGCGATAAATAACACCCGGCGCCTTACGATCAAGCGGCATCAGATATTTCTCTCCACCAATCGCACCGGCTCCATCAAGGGGAGTACCAAGCGGATTGATAACGCGCCCCAACATTTCATCGCTTACTTCAATAGAAGCAACGCGATCAGTACGCTTCACGCTTTGGCCCTCTTTAATTCCTTCAGACGGACCAAGTAAAACCACGCCGACGTTATCTTCTTCCAAGTTCATCGCTACACCCATCACGCCGTTTTCAAACTGCACGAGTTCGTTCTCCGTGACATTGGAAAGGCCATAAACGCGAGAAACGCCGTCACCCACTGTAAGGACAACGCCAACTTCCTCAAACTTGACCTTGATATTGATATCCTTCAATTGCTGCAAAAGGATATCCGATACTTCACTTGGTTTGATATTGTTTGACATATTATTGTTTGCTATTTAGAATAATCGGAGCATTCGCTCATCGCCCGTCTTCTTTCAAAAACTAAGCAAGTGCGTCGCGCAGCTCCTTTAATTGGGTTTTCAGACTTGCATCTAATCGATAAGTATCGTAATCCAAGATAAATCCGCCTGCTATGGACGCATCTATTTCCACCTTAAACTCAATGCTGCAATTGGTTCGTTTTTCAATAATCTCCTGCAATTTCTGACAAATTGTCTCCGGCGTAGCCATCGGCACAATCAGCCGCCCCTTAATGATACGTTTACGCTTCAAGTAAAGCGTAATATAAGCTTGGGCGATAAACTGCATCAGATCTGTGCGATTATGCACTGTCACTAACTGAATGAAGCGCTTCGTAGAAGCAGATAAACTTTCATTGCCGCACGTTGCACAAGAAAGAATCTCAACTTGTCGAGCATTGTCTGATAGTGGATCCTGAAGAACTTGGCGCAACGTAGGAATATGCAAGAAAGAATGCGCCATCGTCTCCATTTCCGCATAGACGCGCTCTTCCTCTTTATTATCTATCGCAAATCGTAGCAGAGCTTTTGCGTAGCGAATAGAAATAATTCCGATATCCATGATCAGCCTTTATTCATATCATTAAGAATCCTATCGATATACTTCTCCTGCTCTTCGGCATTGTCCAACTGGCGACGTATTACTTTCTCCGCAATCAAGACAGACAGATCTGCAACTTGCGAGCGAATGTCACGCAAAGCGTTTTCCTTTTCAGCTACAATTTGCTTTTTGGCCTCTTCAAAGAGCTGTTGCCCTTCTGTTTGGGCCTTATTTCGGGCCTCTGCGATAATATTATCGCGTGTAGCCATCGCTTCTTTAATGATACGAGCCTGCTGTTCGTGCGCTTCCTTCAAGATGTTTTCACTCTCAACCTTTACGTTGGCCAACCTCTCATTAGTCTCACGAGCATTTTTGAGCGACTCATCAATATAGTTCTTGCGTTCCTCAACAGCCTTAGTTATTGCCGGAAAGCCATACTTTGCCAATAAGAAGAAGACGACTCCGAATGCGAGCAGCATCCAAAATAGCAAGCCAAAGTCGGGCGTCAATATGGATGGCATATTCTCCATAATATCGTCTTTATTTAATTGAGTTTGATAAAGGCCTCCATATATAATATGGAGTGCGGCCTTTTTTCAAATTATCGATGTGTAAAGCTATTACAAGAAGAGGACGAGCAAACAAACGATTGCTCCAAAGAAAGCAACACCCTCGATCAAAGCAGCAATAACGATCATGTTAGAACGAATATCGCCGGCAGCCTCTGGTTGGCGTGCGATGGCTTCCATTGCTGAAGAGCCGATTTTACCGATACCGAAGCCGGCACCTAATACTGAGAGACCTGCACCGATAGCTGCACCCAATTCGGCAATTCCTTTTGCCATGTCCATTAACAGTTGTAACATAGTAGTAAGAGTTTAATTTATTCTTTTATTTGATTTGTAGTATGTTCGTGATGCGGATGTGCCAAGCCAATAAAGATCGCGCTCAGCATCGTAAAGACATAAGCCTGAATAAATGCAACCAAGAGTTCGAGAGCATTCATAAAGATCATCAAGATTGCACTGAAGACTGAGATGGTTGATCCTACATAGAGATTGACTTGGAGAGTAATAAAGATCACACACGTCAATGAAAGTATAATTGCATGCCCCGCCAACATATTGGCAAAGAGACGCACCATCAAGGCGAAAGGCTTCGTAAATAAGCTAAAGAACTCGATAACGGGCATCAAGGGCACCGGACACTTCATCCAAACCGGAACGTCCGGCCAAAATACTTCTTTCCAATATTCCTTATTGCCAAAGACATTGATTGCAATAAAGGTAAGGAAAGCCAAGAGAAAGGTTATCGTAATATTACCGGTCACGTTAGCACCTCCCGGGAAGAAGGGAATCAAGCCCATCAAGTTTGTAACCAAGATGAAGAAGAACATCGTCAAGAGGAAAGGGGAATAAGGACGATAGTTCTTTTCGCCGATTCCTGTTTTGATCACATCATCGTTGATCGCAGAGACGAGCACTTCGATACAGCCCACAAAACCTTTTGGCGCCTCCTTGGTCACCTCGTGGCGTTTATACCAACGAGCACAAGGAATGAAGATCAAAAGCAAGACAAGGACGTTGAGCCAAATCTGCACCACATCTTTGGTAATGCTTAAATCCCAAGGGCGTTCCTCGTAGCCTTTTTCATAAATCTTTCCTTGTCGCGCAGCATCAATATAAAAGCCATCATATACACCTCCCGCACCCTCCTCGAAGCGAGCAGAAGAGAATACGTGCCATTGCCCGTCACGCTGACTTTTTACGATAACAGGGAGCGGTAATGAGATATGCTTATGTCCAAAGGTCGTGATATGCCATTCGTAAGCATCGCTCATATGCCCTAATACGATTTCTTTCACATCGACCTCCTCTTCGGCGTGCGCAGGAGCAGGTACAAATGTAAAAAGAGCAAAAATAAGCGCTATTCCTATGGCGTAAATATGTTTCATATCGTTTGAGATAATGCGAGAATTTATGAAGCTTTAGCCTCCGATTTTGACTTGCTTTCCACCCTTATATAATAATAAGACAAGAAAGCTGTTGTCACCAAGTAAAACCCGGCAAGGTTAATCGTAAAGTATAATAGCTGCGTCTTAACTAATAAGGCGTAGATCAAAAACAATACTAAGGCTGATAATAGGCGCACCACTTTCGTCGTCAAATAAAAGCCGGTCATCGTCTTATTCTGAGTTCGCCGTAAGCGATCGCCAAAGGAAAGTTCGAAGAAAGAAAAAGCAAAGAAAAACGTCCCCAGCAAGATTATCGGCAATATTTGTTTGAGCGCTTCCATCCCAAGCTGATTCCTTTCCAACAGGAAAAGTATAGGACCGAGTAGCAAGTAAACTACTGCCAATGAAATAAGGGGCTTAGCAACTTTCATTTACACTCCTCTTCTACGCAAATACTAACTTCATTGCAAGCTACGTCCACGAATCCGCCGCGCACAGCGAGTGTCACAGGAGCATTTCCGCGGCAGACAACTGTGCCTTTCGTCAAAGTCGAGATAATTGGCGCGTGGTGGTCTAAGATCTCAAAACGCCCCTTCTCACCCGGAACGACTACCGACGAAGCTTCGCCTTGATACAAGACCTTTTCCGGTGAAACTATGATTACTTTCATACGTTTTCGCTTGGTTTAGCTATTTAGAATAACAAAGACAGCTCTATGCGCAAGACTATTAAGCCTGCGCATTTTCCATCAATCGTTTACCCTTCTCGATGGCCTCATCAATTGTACCAACATTCAAGAATGCTTGTTCGGGCAGATAATCGACTTCACCATCCAAAATCATATTAAAGCCGCGGATCACTTCCTCAATGGGCACCATTACGCCCGGAACGCCTGTGAACTTCTCAGCCACAGTAAATGGTTGGCTCAGGAAGCGCTGTACGCGACGAGCACGATTCACAGTTTGCTTATCCTCATCTGAAAGTTCATCCATACCGAGAATAGCAATAATATCCTGAAGCTCCATATATTTTTGCAGAATCTGCTTCACGCGCTGCGCACAGTCATAATGCTCTTTGCCAATGATATTCGGATCAAGAATACGAGAAGTAGAAGCCAGCGGATCTACTGCCGGATAAATACCCAACTCCGTAATCTTACGGCTCAACACGGTCGTAGCGTCCAAGTGAGTAAAAGTCGTTGCCGGTGCAGGGTCGGTCAAGTCATCGGCTGGCACATATACGGCCTGAATAGACGTAATTGATCCATTCTTCGTCGAAGTAATACGCTCCTGCATCGCACCCATTTCGCTCGAAAGCGTAGGTTGATAACCCACGGCCGAAGGCATACGCCCTAACAAAGCAGACACCTCGGAGCCAGCCTGCGTAAAGCGGAAGATGTTGTCGATAAAGAACAAAATATCCGTAGCCTTGCCTTCTTTTACACCTGAATCACGGAACGATTCTGCTACAGAAAGGCCGGACAATGCCACACTGGCACGAGCACCCGGCGGCTCGTTCATCTGACCATAGATGAGCGTCGCCTGACTCTTGACTACTTCATTATAATCTACTTTAGAAAGGTCCCACTCGCCTTTTTCCATAGCGTCGGTAAATTCCTTTCCATATTTAATAACGCCTGATTCGATCATCTCGCGCAAGAGGTCGTTACCCTCACGCGTACGCTCACCAACGCCGGCAAAGACAGAGAAACCATCGTGACCTTTGGCGATATTATTGATCAACTCCATGATGAGTACCGTCTTACCTACGCCGGCACCACCAAAGAGTCCGGTCTTTCCACCCTTGCTATAAGGCTCAAGCAAATCGATCACTTTGATACCGGTATAGAGTATTTCCGTACTCGTCTTCAAATCCTTGAAGTCGGGAGCCGGTCGGTGAATGGGGTAAGCATCAGCGCCTTTGTCTACGCTATGCAAACCATCAATAGTACTGCCTGTTACGTTAAGCATACGACCTTTGATTTGCTCGCCGATAGGCATAGTGATCGGACTGCCCAACTGGCGCACTTCCAATCCGCGCATCAAGCCGTCCGTATTGTCCATTGCGACCGTGCGGACTGTATCTTCGCCGATATGTTGTTGCACTTCGATAATGATCTGACGACCATCCGGGTGCGTTACTTCCAAAGCATCGTGTATTTTAGGCAGCACTTCTGCCGCAGGGTGCCCTTCTGTATCAAAAGCGACGTCAACGACGGCACCAATGATTTGCGAGATTCGCCCATTGATAAGAGATTCTGTCATGAGGTTCGGTGTGTTTCGTTGGCAAAAGTACTTATTTTTTCAAACAGACAATGCAATCCAGACTGAAAAAGTATTTTTATTTTCTGCCTTCTACGCCAAATGAGGTTAAATCACCCACTAAAGGGCAAATTCAACCAGCCCAACTACTACAATTAAGCGCATAGTTACTTACAAATCGTCCAATTTGAAGCTTAAACTGAGATTTACAAACAAAGCCTCAAGTTATATAACGTGACGCATAATACTCATAAAGACAACTGCAAAAAGGCCATAATACCTTCCGCCGCTTAAATGTAAGTATTCAAAAAAACTTATAGACGCATATACATCTAAGTGCCGCCTTAACCCATAAGTGAAAGAGGCTTATAATACTACGTCTTCATTCACAAATGAGTAAAGAAATCTTGAATTCTGCTGGTTAGTCGCAGCAAGATCATGGATAAAGATACACGTTTATAAATAGACATTTGTAGCATAGATACATTATTTATGGATAAACATACTATATACACCTTCATTTTTCACGGCAAAAACCTATTGCAAACTTTGCAAGTTTTCATTTATCATACACAAAGAGAGATAACAACATAAGCAAAAGCTGCGACCACGCACCAAATGCCTCTCTGCCATACAAGAAATCTCACCTTAAAGTGCAAGCAATCTTCCCTATATACGTATACTCTTTTCACACCAAGTGGTTGGAACTTTTTTTTCAAGGCAGCGAATTTTATTCCCAAGCGCTTGGGAATAAAATCTCAAAGGGAGGAATTTTAGTCCCAAGCGCTCGAGATTATTTGGGACGCCTATATAATTAACATTCACCATATTACAATCGAACGTAGAAGGTGCATACAGACATCACTAAGCTCATTTATTCACACTTAGCGTAAAGAGTTTTTCCACTTAAGTATTTATCGGACACGCATTATTCTTTATCCGAGCGAAGTGAAAGACTTAATGTCACGTTTTTATCCGGGTTAGAAAATAAAAGTAAAGGCAACGCATCAGTCGTTGCCTTTACTTACCGGAGAAAAACCGGTTATTCTTTATAGAAAAGTCTTTGCTTATCGAATAATATCCAGTTCGCGGAAAACTTTCGTCAAGGCAGCGATGCCTCGATCTACTTGCTCGTGTGTATGTGTAGCCATCAAAGCAAAGCGCACCAACGTATCTTGAGGAGCGCAGGCCGGTGGAATTACGGGGTTGATAAAGACACCTTCATCAAAAGCACGCTTGGTCACGATGAAAGTTTTTTGCACATCACGCACATAAAGCGGAATGATGGGAGACGCTGTCGCGCCAATTTCAAAACCCTCTTCACGGAAGCGCTTCAAAGCATAATTGGTCACATCCCAAAGCGCCTGAATGCGCTCAGGTTCTTGCTGAATAATGCGTAAAGCTTCGCGGGCACAAGCCGTTGAGGCAGGTGTTGCAGAGGCACTGAAAATATATGTGCGTGCATTGTGGCGCAGCCAATTGATTATTGTCTTATTGGCAGCTATAAAGCCTCCGATGCTGGCTAACGATTTACTAAATGTGCCCATAATCAGATCGACCTGATCCGTGAGCCCAAAATGATCGCACACGCCGCGCCCCTCGCGTCCGAAGACGCCTAAGCCGTGGGCCTCGTCGACCATAAGCACCGCATTATATTTATGCTTAAGACGCACGATTTCCGGCAAGTTGGCCAAATCGCCCTCCATAGAGAAAACGCCGTCAACGACAATGAGTTTAACGGATTCGGGCGTACATTTTTGCAACTGCCGCTCCAAATCTTCCATATCATTGTGCTTATACTTCAAAGCCTTAGCAAAACTCAGACGACGCCCATCAACGATTGAAGCGTGATCGCGATCATCGCAGATGATATAATCTTCGCGCGTCAGCAAGGACGGGATCACGCCTGAATTGACTGTAAAGCCGGTCGAAAAACAAAGCGACTCGTCTTTGCCTATGTATTCAGCCAACTCCTTCTCCAACTTTACGTGAATGTCCAGCGTACCATTAAGGAAGCGCGAGCCGGCACAACCGGATCCGTATTGTTGCAAGGCCTCAATGCCGGCATCAATGATGCGCTGATCGCCGGGCAAGCCTGTGTAAGCGTTTGACCCGAACATCAAAACGTCATGACCACCCATATTTACTTCTGTCCCCTGCTTGCCATCTATTTCTCGGAAATAAGGATACATCCCCAGATCCATGTAATGTTGGGGCAAGGTGTATTTGGCCAGTCTATCGTCTAATATGCTCATATAATAATGATTTTCGTACGAATTTCGGCTCACTTTGAGGCAATTCGTGCAGTGAGTCCGCTTTTCAAGGCTGCAAAGATAGGTATTTCCACCTTAAAAGGTCTGGCAAGCACTTATTTTTTTTCATTGAGCGGCAAAAGGTTAAGTTGGAGGGAGAGAGTTTGGGCGGCTATTTATATTTTTGCAGCAAATTTCTATTATGAAGAAGATCCTATTCATCGTCAATCCGATTTCCGGCAACGGTCGCAGGACAGCAATCGAGCACGCCATAGAGAAGAACATTGATCGCAAGCTTTTCGAATGCGAGCTCCGCACGACAGAATATGCCGGCCACGCTGAAGAGATCGCCCGCGAAGCCGCTGCACAAGGCGTTCACATCGTCGTGGCCGTAGGAGGCGATGGAACGATTAACGAAGTGGCCCGCGCATTAGTGCACACAGATGCTGCCTTAGGTATTATTCCGTGCGGCTCAGGCAACGGTTTGGCGAGACATCTGCGCCTGCCGATGGACCCGTCGAAAGCTACGCGTATTCTGAACCAAGCAGTCATTCACTGTCTTGACTACGGTAAAATCAACGGACGGCCTTTCTTTTGCACCTGCGGCGTAGGCTTCGACGCGCTGATCAGTATGAAGTTTGCAGAAAGCGGCAAGCGCGGCCCGCTTACTTACGTTGAGAATGTGCTGAAAGAGTGGGTTAAATATCACCCTGAAACTTATACCGTGACGGGTGAGAACGGGACGCAAACACACAAAGCGGTTGTCGTAACCTGCGCTAACGCATCTCAGTATGGCAACAACGCTTACATTGCTCCCTTTGCTTCTATGAAAGACGGCCTGCTTGATGTTATTATTATGGAACCCTTTTCTACCCTTGAAGCACCTCGGTTAGCGATGCAACTCTTTAGCAGAAAGTTGATGAAAAATAGTAAAATTAAAGCTTTTCGTTCGCGCAAGGTACACATTATGCGGCCAAATGAAGGCGCTATTCACTGTGATGGTGATCCTTTTATGACGGGAAAAGAGATTGAAATCGAGATTATTCCGCACGGACTCAACATAGTAGTTAACCCTAAAGCCCACAACCGGCAGTATACACTGCTACAAATTTTCGGAGAAGGGGGCGAACAATGGTGGAATAAGCAGCGACGTGTCTTTATCCGCCAACAAGTGAAGATTCGCCGCCTGAACCGCAACATTTTAGAACGGTTAAGCAAACTATAAGCCACGTGCTTCGTTGCGTAAGTTGCTGTTATCTTCTTAGAAAAAAACGTAAAACTCGCAGCCGAGCCATTCATTTTTACTACTTTTGCCTAAATCAAGCAGTTACAAAAAAAGATGAAAGTTTCTACACACATAATGCGCCTCGCTCTTCTCTGTTTTAGTTTTTTACTGTACGCACAGATTGCCGAGGCGCAACAGAAAAATGTGCCGCATGTCGTACAAGGAGGCGAAACGCTCTATAGTTTGGCACGCCTGCACCATACTACTATAGATAAAATATTGTCTATCAATCCCGGACTAACCGTCGAATCGCTACAAGCGGGCCAAACGATCTTACTGCCGACAGGCGGAGCAGCGGGAAGCCCCACTACGCACGTCGTCAGCAAAGGAGATACGATGTGGAACATTGCGAAGCGCTACAACATTACCGTAGATGAACTCGTGGCAGTCAATCCGGCAATGCGGCAAGAAGATTATAAATTGAAGAAGGGTTCGGTTATCAACATTCCGACCTCGACTACGGCCAGCAATAGTCCGACGCAGGCAGCCGCTCCGGTCAGCAAAACAGTCGGCATAGCTTTTCTACTGCCTATGAAAGCTACCGGCATCGAAGGCGAGCGAAGCGTAGAGTTTTACCGCGGCTTTCTGATGGCGGCAGATAAGGTGCGTGGCAACGGCCGCGACATCAATATCTACACGTATAATGAGGATGCTGATCAGTCAACTGTGGCTACGATACTCAACAAACTCAGAGCGCAAAAGCCGGATGTTATTATTGGCCCGGTTTATCCGACCCATTTCACAGAGGTGGCCAACTTTGCGAAAGAGCAACAGATTCGTATGATCGTGCCATTCTCTTCTAAAGCTTGGCAAGTGCATACTACGCCGCAACTCTGCCTTCTCAACACGCCGACGAAGTATCAACAGATTTTTACGGCCGACTTATTCTTGAAGAGTTTCAAGATCCGCAACGCGGTGTTTATGCATATCAACAACGCCAACGAGCAATCATTCACACAACAACTCAAAGCGCGCTTAAACGCAACGGGCGTCACAACAACAATCTATAATCTTGATGCACCCCTGACGCAATTGAAGTCGGCTTGCGCCAAGAACAAACAGACCGTCATCGTGCCCGACAGTTCCGATCCTGCAGTCTTGCGGCAAATACTTTATAAAATCAAGCTGTTTAAGGCGCAATATCCAAAGTATAAAGTGTCTCTTTTCGGCTACCCGACTTGGTTGGAGCACGAGGAGGCTTTACGAGAAGATCTCTGTGCGGTTGATACATATATATATACTAATACGTTCTACAATCCCTATTCGCGCGGCATCGCCGAATTCAACGCGCAGTATAAGGCGTGGTTCAATGCAGATCCTTTAGATGTAACGCCGCGTATGGGACTCTTAGGTCACGATCTTGCCTGCCATCTGCTGCAAGGCTTGTTTACGTATGGCAAGAACTTCACTACGCAGCGCGCCGGCACGGGTATGTTACAAAGCAATATGCACTTTGCAGCGACTGAAGCAGGTGGAGGATTGGTCAACAACAGCGTGAGCTTCATTCATTACAAGAGCGATAAGACCATCGAACAGATACAATCTCGCTAAAAATTGTTTATGAAAAAACTCCTATTGGCGCTCTTCGCATTAAGTGCTACGCACGTTTATGCCCAATTGGGCGAGCCTCGCAACACGCTGGCCTTTGGTGTCAACGCCGGCCTCGCGATGAACCAAATCGGCTTCACGCCCTCCATCAAGCAAGGCTGGCATATCGGTCCAACGGTAGGCGCTACGTTTCGCATAACGAGCGAAAAATACTTCAAACTTCTTTGCGCCCTGCAGGTAGAACTCAATTTCACCCAATTAGGCTGGAAAGAGCAGATTCAAAACAGTCGCGGCGAACCGATCGCAGACCGTTATCGCAGAGATATGAGCTATATTGAGATGCCTTTTCTCGCCCGCCTGAGTCTCGGACGCGAGCAACGCGGCCTGATGGGCTATCTTATTGCCGGCCCACAGATTGGTTTTCTAATCGGAGAACGCAGCCATAAAAGCGCAACGTGGACGCTCGACGCAGAAGGACGCCCTGATCGCCCAAACGGACTCTCTGCGCAATACGACATGTCGGCCGATCACAAATTTGATTACGGCATTACGGCCGGTTTAGGCTTAGAATTAAACAGCAAGGCGGGACATTTTATGCTGGAAGGAAGATACTACTACGGATTGAGCGATATTTGGAAAAACGATAAGCGCCACGTCTTCTCGAGGTCCAATAATGGAACGCTTGCCATCAAGCTCACTTATCTATTTGATTTGAAAAAGAATTGACAAAACATAATATTTAATTAAGCCGTCCCAACGACGATGCACACCTGTTGACTGTGCGCAAATTCATACTTAATGAGCAGTTTTCTGCACAAACGAACGTGGGAGTAAGTTTAGGCTCAAGCATTATAATTGAAATAGTTAGACTTCTCCGATCGCGGTTTTGAACTTATTTTGCTTAGAATAGTTTGCAAAACACAGGTCCAAATGTTATTTCTACAAGAAAATGTAGTCAAATGTTTGGACAAAATGGTTACAACACCTTATCTTTGCATCGCTTTTCAAAAGCAAGGCCGGCACGAATGCAAATTTAAGCCGGATCAACATAGAGATTCAAAGCGCTCTATATATAATGGTATTAGGAAATGATTATAGCGCAACTGAAAAAGTTCAATTATTAGGTATTAGGTTTTAGGTTAGTTTTAGGTTACATGAGATGAAGACTCTGAAAGGAGTCAAGTAACAACAGTATGGCCGTGAGGCCTGGTTGTTAGGAAAAAGAAAGGGCTTCGGCCCTTTTTTTTGTATCCATACGTGGCGCATGCTAAGTCCGGCAGCTACTATGCACACGGCTACACAGTCGGGCAGCGAGGCGACAGCTACGAGGCGCGCGTGGACACCATCGTGGGAAGGCAGAGCAGCATTTGAGGGCGAATGGGTGAGGCCGGGAGGCTGAGTAGCAAGATCGACCCAGCTCGAAGCAACATCCCACTAAAGAGCAACAGTAGGCCAGAGAAAAAGACGAGAAAGGGGATTTTGCGAATAAACAACGTACAAAAACGGTCCAAGACTTAAGCATTTGAGGCCTCAAATTTAGTTCGCGGAGTTTTTTATCACGAGCACAAGTACTTTTCATCGTGAGCGCAAACCTTTATTATCACGAGCGCAAACCTTTATTATCGTGAGAACAAATCGAGCTATTCGACTTTGCAGACTGTAAAAGAGGCTTTGAGGCCATCATTTTGCAACTTTCAGCAAAATAATGAGAAGACTCCTTGCACGCTCTTCAAGGGGCAAGGTATCAGATTTGACCTAAGATGGCTTCGATGGGGAGCTTCACCTCGCCCAACTTCAGCATCGCATTGATCAAACAAACGTGGGTATATTCAGAAAGCGTCTCGGGGCGAATGTCGGCCAAGCGGCAAGCCTGCGTTTCCAAGAGAAAGCGGCGCATTGTGCCGGCCAAGAGATAAGATGATGGGATATACCAGCTATCTTGCCGCAAAAAAGCGACGTTGGTATAAGTCGTATCCGTGATCCTTCCCGACTGAATGATCAGGGGTTCAACGCCGGTTGGCAGCGATGCCTTCAATGCGTCGAGTCCACTGCGATCTGCGTATTTCAAATGGTAATCTAATGAAGCAGGTGCTTCAACGAGTTGCAACTGATTGACGACTACCGGCGCATAAGGCGAGAGTGAAGCCGTCTGTATGCCATCGGCATCATAAATAAAGCGAAACTTATAGCGCATCTCTGCGCCGAAAGCTTCCGGCGGAGCGAGCTGTTCGGCCAAGTGCTGAAGATGGTCGGCTGAAAAGGGCAAGGAGAAACCCAGCGTGGCCTCCATGCGTTGCACATGATACGCCGGTTGGCGGAGAAAGCCGCGATACCAGCAGAGCGTTTCTAAATAGTCTGTCATACAATTGCGAGAAATTAACGGGGAAGGTAGACTTTCTGAATCACTTCTTCATACTCTTTGCGGCAATCGCTGTTGACCGTGATGCCTCCTCCCGATCGAAAATAATATTGTCCGTCTTTCAGCTCGATAAAACGGATCATCACGCCGCAATCCAGCGTCTGCCCGTCGAAATAGCCGCAGATGCCCGTGTAATAGCCGCGCGAAATCTGTTCGGCTTCAGCGATCAGCTTCACGGTCGAAGCCTTGGGCGCTCCGCAGATAGAGCCGGCGGGCAGGAGGGCCGACAGCATATCGCCGAGTTGCGAGGGCCACGTGGAAGGAAGCTGCCCGACGACCTCCGAGCTAACTTGCAAGATGGCGCCTTGGGCCGTAGCAATGCGATCTATGTAACGGTAGCGCCGCACTTCAATATCGGTGGCCACGCTGCCTAAATCGTTGCGCAGCAAGTCGACGATCGTGGCGTGTTCGGCTTGCTCCTTGGGATCAGCCATAATCGTTTCGGCCGCATTGGGCAGTGTTGCGTCTATCGTTCCCTTCATCGGGTGAGCCGCAATCCGTCCTTGTGCATCGATAACGATGAAGCGCTCGGGCGAGAAGCAGACAAACTGATGAGGCAGACAAACTTTATAAAGTGCCGGCGAATGCAGAAAGATGCTTTGCAGCGACAAAGGGCCGTCGATCGGCGTGCGTATCGTCAAATTGGCCAGAAATGAGTTGCCGTGATGCAAACCGGCTTGTATTATCTCAAACCGCCGCGCATAGGTCTCAAAACTTTCAGGATGTATCGTCAAGTTTGGGGCAACAGGAGCCGGAAAGTCTTCCGGCGCAGGCAGCGTAACGTTGCTCCGCCCTTGAATAGTGGCCCAAAAATCAGGCGCTTCCTCTCCCGCCAAAGAGAGGTAGCCCTCGGTGAGTTCGTAGTTGATCAAAAAGAAGCAAGGCCTTCGCGCCTCGCCCAACCGATTAAGCCGCTGAAAAAGGGCAGAAACGTTGTCGAAATACATATTTGCGTAAATATGACTTTATTCTTCGTGCAAAGATAACACAAACTACGCGGCGCAGACTTGGTTTTCCTTTGTTTCCTGCCGGTTTTTGTTCGCGGCCAAGGTAGTCCGTAGGCAACCCTACTCATACTTTGTGCAAAAAACATCAAAAAGCGATAGCGGAAAGCGCTTATCCTTGGCGCGCATTGTACGAAAAAGGAAAAAATAATAATTTTGCGCCTCGAATGAAACGCGTGTTACTCATCAATCAGCACGATTCGTTTGTCTATAATCTGGTTCAAACGTTTCGCAAAGCTACGCCGGCAATTGATTGTCGGGTGATGGACTACGACTATCTGGATGAAGACGAGGCCTTAACTTACGATGGACTCGTCCTATCACCGGGTCCGGGTCTGCCGGAGGACTTTCCGCGGACGCTTTCCCTATTGCGCCGCTGGATTGATCAGCCGGAGACGCGCCCTTTGCTGGGCGTCTGTATGGGCCATCAAGAATTGGGCGCCCTGTGGAATTGCCCTTGCAGACCGCTTCCCCACCCTGCTCACGGAATTTCCTCAATCTTAAAACGCACAACGCCTGCTCCCCGACTCTTGCAGGGAACAAGCGCTGCTGTACGTGTAGGCCGCTATCACAGTTGGGCCTTAGAAGTGACGTCTGCCGCACCTTTTATAATAGATGCCCTGACGGAAGAGGATGATTGCCTTATGATGATGCACCACAGCCAACTGCCCTTGTGGGGCGTGCAGTTTCACCCCGAAAGTATCTTGACGCCGGAAGGCGGAATTATGCTGGCCAACTGGGCTGGTTTGCTTTAAGACGCCGCCAGTGCGCAGTAAGCATCCTCCGCCACGACTTAGGGTGCTTGAAGCGTCGGCTTATGGCCGTCTTTATCTCATACTGACTTTCGCAAATCAGCCTTGCATATTTGTTTCCGTAACGCCAAGGATCGGGCGTTGGCGCAACTCCTCGATCGAAGGTTTCACCGTCTCGCCTTCTGCCTTTTGAAGCGACAAAACAGCCACGATGTGGGACATATTTTCGCAATTGCGCAGATAGCAACGAATATAAGGGCTGTTTTCAACCAACTCTGCGCCGATCAAATCGGGAACAAAAGGCGACCCGGTAAAGACATCAACAGTAGAAATTCCGTAAATAAGACGCACGCCGCGGCAACTCATCGCAAAGAAGTCAGCAGCAACAGGATTATAGACAAAGAGCGGGAAGATCTGGACCAACGCCTCGCGAAGCGACAGGCGAACTGAAGTATGATTGCGACGCTCAAAAGTCGTGGTACGCTCTTTTGCCTCTAACATAGACTCAAGTATGTGGTATTTTTTTCCATTAACCTTAAACTTATACTTGGTCAAGACAGGCAGTATACCGAGCAGGTCGAAATACATTCGCTCCGTTTCAATACAAACTTGGTTGCGAACAATCTCGACTGTGCGTTTCCCATAATGCAGTACGGCTCTGTCCGGCTCAATATCAATATAACCGCGCGCCTCTCCCCATTTAGGCCACTTAAAAAAAGCATTGAAGCCATAAATAATCTGTGACAGTAAAACCACAGCAAAGATTGGCCCCCAAATAGGCATCACCTTGGTGAAAGAAAGGACATCTGAGAGGATGAGAAATAGGAGTACACCCCACACTACCCCAAGCCCGACAAAAACCAGCAGGGGTAAGAGCATAACTTCATTGAGTGTACGTTTACAATAACGAAATTCTATTCGACGCATAATAGATATTTATTTTGTTTATCAAAAGGTGCGGCGCGTGTGACTCATACTTATCGATTGCTTTTATATTGTAGACTTGCGCGAATCAGCCTTGCATATTTGTTTCCGTAACGCCAAGGATCGGGCGTTGGCGCAACTCCTCGATCGATGGCTTCATCATCTCGCCTTCTGCCTTTTGAAGCGACAAAACAGCCACGATGTGGGACATATTTTCGCAATTGCGCAGATTGCAACGGATATAAGGACTATTTTCAACCAACTCTGCGCCGATCAAATCGGGCACAAAAGGCGATCCGGTAAAGGCATCGACGGTAGAAATTCCGTAAATAAGGCGCACGCCGCGGCAATTCATCGCAAATAAATCGGCCACAACGGGATTATATATAAAGAGCGGGAAGATATGAACCAACGCCTCGCGGAGCGAAAGCATAACCGGTGCATTTTTTGTACGCTCCAAGAAGGTGGAACGCTCTTTTGCTTCCAACATAGACTCGATGATGTGGTATTTTTTCCCGTTGGCCTTAAATTTATACTTGGTTAATACGGGCTGCATACCGAAATTGTCGAAATACAAGCGCTCTGTGTCGATCTGAACTTGGTTGCGCGCAATTTCAACTACGTTTTTTCCGTAATAAAGTGTGGCTCTGTCGGCCTCAATATCTATATATCCGCGCGCTTCGCCCCACTTTGGCCACTTGATATAAGACACGACCCAGAACCCAGCGAAAGCCGGAAAGAACAACACCGCGAAAGCAAGAAAGAAAGGCATCACATTGAAGAGGGAAAGAGAGAGAAAAAAAGAAAGAAAGAACACCCCAAAAGCCAAGCCAAGAATCACGAGAAGGATAATCGAGGCAACCTGCATAATTTCATTGACCGTACGTTTGCAATAACGAAATTCTATTCGACGCATAATAAGATATTTATTTTGTTTATCCAAAAGTTGGGGCACGCCAAATCAAAGTAGGCGGCCGATTATCGAGGGCCAAAATTAACAAAATCAACCTACAGGAGCGAAAAAACCACCCTTGCTTTAGTCTTTTTTAGTTTGAAGCCCATTATTTCCCCTTTAAAAAAGTTCGGATCCGACTTTGGGCGGCAGATTATCCTTATTTAGTTGAGAGGTTTCCCCCAAAAAATGCGGCCAATTATAGTTTTTATGCGTAAATTTGTGGGCTGTATTGCAACAGCAATCAATACAAAACATAAGAACATATGTGTGGAATAGTTGGTTATATTGGAAAAGGACAAGCCTTTCCTATTCTCATCAAAGGATTGAAAAGACTAGAATATCGTGGGTACGATAGCGCCGGCGTAGCGCTTTTGCCAAGCGCCGGAGAGCTAAATATTTACAAGACGAAGGGGAAAGTTTCAAACTTGGAAGAGCTTTGCAAGGACAAAAATGTACAAGGCCACATCGGTATTGCACATACTCGCTGGGCCACCCACGGTGAGCCGTCCTCACTCAATGCACATCCACACGTTTCTCAAGATGGTAATTTAGCCATTATCCACAACGGCATCATAGAAAACTTTTCTTATCTTGCAGAGCAACTCAGCGGAAAAGGATATTCGTTCAAAAGTACGACAGACACTGAAGTATTAGTTCAGCTGATTGACTTTTATTACAAAAAGACGCCTGAAGATCTTCTTGAAGCCGTGCGTCGTGCGCTGCGAAAGGTCGTTGGTGCTTACGCCATCGCGGTAATCGACCGCAATCATCCCGAACACATTGTCGCAGCCCGCCAATCCAGTCCGTTAGTTGTCGGAATGGGAAAAGACGAAGCAGAATATTTCATCGCCAGCGACGCTACGCCGATTGTAGAATACACGAAGCAAGTCGTTTATCTTGACGACGGGCAAATCGCAGACATAAGGCCGGGTCAGCCCCTCCACATTGTAAACCTTGAAGCCCAAGACGTAGAAGTCGACATCAAGGAAGTAGATATGGATATCTCTATGTTAAGCAAAGGCGGTTTCCCCCATTTTATGTTGAAGGAAATCTACGATCAGCCGCAGTGCTTACAAGACTGCCTCAGCGGGCGTTTGACGATCGACAACACGCGCCCCGAGCTCAACAAGATTGTGCTGTCGGCTGTAGAAGACTATAAAGAGCGCCTCATCTCCGCCAAGCACATCATCATCGTTGCTTGCGGCACGAGTTGGCACGCCGGACTCATCGGCAAACAGCTCATTGAGAAAACTTGTCGCATCCGCGTCGAGGTAGAATACGCCAGCGAATTCCGCTACCGCGACCCTGTGATCAGCAAAGACGACGTGATTATCGCCATCAGCCAGAGCGGCGAGACGGCCGACACATTAGCCGCCATCCAGTTAGCGAAACAGCACGGCGCACTCGTGATGGGTATCGTCAACGCTGTCGGTTCATCCATTGCACGCGAGACTGACACCGGCATCTACACCCACGTGGGGCCGGAGATTGGTGTAGCCAGCACGAAAGCCTTTACCGGACAAGTCACCGTCCTCACTATGCTTGCCTTGGCGCTGGGTCACGCAGTCGGCACACTGCCTGACGACGAATATCATGAGGCTGTGCGCGAACTCGCTCACATTCCGCAAAAAATGCGTCAAGTATTGGAGCTCGACAAGCAAATCAAAGAGTACTCAAAGACTTTTACTTATGCGCAAAACTTCCTCTATCTGGGCCGCGGCTTCAATTATCCCGTAGCTTTGGAGGGCGCTTTGAAGCTCAAGGAGATTTCTTACATCCACGCCGAAGGATATCCGGCCGCCGAGATGAAGCACGGCCCGATCGCCCTCGTCGATAAAGATATGCCCATCGTATTTATTGCCACCCACCACCAACTATACCACAAAATCATCAGCAATATGGTCGAGGTGAAGTCGCGCGACGGACGCATTATGGCCGTTGTCACGGAGGGCGATGAGGAGATTCGCAAGATTGCCGACGAAGTCGTGGAGATTCCTGACGTACCCGAGATGCTCGTACCCCTGCTCACGGTCATCCCGCTCCAGCTCTTGGCCTACCACGTCGCCGTAGTCAAAGGCTTAGACGTAGACATGCCGCGCAACCTCGCGAAGAGCGTGACGGTAGAATAATATCAAGCGCCTCTTTCCGCTATTTCTCACATCGGAAAGAGGCGTTTTTCTTGATTTAATCAAGCCACGGCGCGATAATTCACCAGACAACAACCCTTTTTCAAACCAACGACATGAAAAAAGCTTTTGGATATGGCATGCTGCTCCTGCTTCTATCGCTCTACAGCTGCCATAGCAAGACGAAAAACGAAGCCACAACCCAAGACTCCACGGCAGTAAACGCCACAGGACCCAAAGAATCGTCCTCACCCCTGGAGCGCACAGAAACGTTTAAGGCCGGCGGCCACACTTACGTGCTATCCATCAAGCGCGAAGCCAACCACGCCCTGCCAACCGTCAAAGACGAATCAGGACAAGTATATTATGACAACACCGTCGAAGTACGCCTCACGTGCGATGCTCAAGAAGTTTACTCGCACCTCTTTACCAAGGCCGACTTCGACAGCTATTTGAGCGACCAAGAGAAGGCCAATTTAGTATTACAAGGTATGGGCTACGATCCAACTCAAAAAATCAGCACCGTAGTGATGCTCGGAGCGCAGATCGGAACAGCCGGTTTAGACGGCGACGGCCCCGCCTTCACGCTTGAAATCCCCCTGCAAGGCGGCAATGCGAAGATCACGCCGATCAATGCGCAAGATACGACCGGCGAGGATCAAATGGATCTGGGCGACTAAGGCTAACGGCAGCGCGGAGGTGGCTGAAAAGACAAAGTCGGCAGCCATAGGCAGACGCCATCGCGACACGTTTTCTTGCGGCGACTCATCGCCCCATCATTCCAGCGCCTAATCAACAGAAAATCAGTTCGCCAACTTTCAATCCAAACTCAATCACGAGCGCGGGCAACCGATTTTTTTGGCTTTTTCTCACGATGAAAAAGGCTTCATCTCGTGAGAAAAAAGGTTTCATCTCGTGAGCGCAGAGGTTTACGCTCACGAGCGCAAACAAAATAGTTGTGCGTTGCAGCCTTTCCTTTCATACATGATCGAAAATTTGGAAGCACAAGTAAGTAGCTTTTTCCAACAGCAGGCAAAAAAAGGCGACTTCGGTCAACTAACGACCTACGCTCTGCTGCCGCAGCGGCGCGAGTAGCATATGATGGCGGCACGTCGACTTCAAATCAGTAATCTGCGTGAGGCGAAAAAGCAAGGGTCGTACAACTTCATACGGACGAAGCGGTGCAGAAAAACGCGGTCAGCATTTTTTCATTAGTGCATTGTTTTCCCCGCTTTGCTTGCCTTTTTTCAGGCTTTATCGTAACTTCGCAGCTATAAGACGAACAAATACAGTATTACCATAAAAATGGCTCAAAAAATAGAATTTACAAAAATGCATGGCGCCGGTAACGATTATATCTACATCGACACCATGCGCTTCCCAATAGCCCACCCCGAAAAGCTTGCCATAGCTTGGAGCGATCGGCACAAAGGCATCGGCGGCGACGGCATTATACTCATCGGGAAGAACGAAAGCGGGTACTTTACGATGCGCATCTTCAACAATGACGGTTCGGAAGGAAAAATGTGTGGCAACGGCATTCGCTGCGTGGGCAAGTATCTCTACGATAATGGGATCACGTCGGAAAAAGAATTGCCCATCGACACGCTTTCCGGCACGAAACTACTCCATATGACGACTGACGCCGACAATAAAGTAGTCGAAGTGACCGTGGACATGGGAGAGCCGATTCTGGCCGACAAGCATCAGTTGGCTACACCCGATGGGAGTATGAAGGATGGTGAAGTGACGATCGGTCATACGAACTATCGAGGCACTTTTGTTTCGATGGGAAATCCGCATTTTATCAACTTCATCAACGGCGTAGAAGAATATGATGTGCAAACGAATGGCGTTCGTCTCGAGCAAGCTCAGATTTTCCCCGAACGTTGCAACATCGAGTTTGCCGAAATACGGCCCGACGGAAGCATACGTATGCGCGTCTGGGAGCGCGGTTCGGGCATCACGATGGCTTGTGGGACGGGGGCTTGCGCCACGGCCGTAGCGGCAGCGCTGACAGGGCGCGCGGGACGCACATCTACGATCGTGATGGATGGCGGCCAACTGACCATCGTCTGGAATGAGAATGATAATCATATTTATATGACCGGACCGGCCACCACCGTGTTTACCGGCACGATCGAATTGCCCAAAGAATAAAAAAACGAGGCACGACGGCGTGTCATATAGCAACAAGGGCCTCCAATTTGCCCCCTTAAACTCTTAGAATATGGCTTTTATAAACGACAACTTTCTGAAACTGCAAAAGAATTACCTCTTCGCGGACATCGCACACCGTGTAGAAGCTTATAAAACGGCACATCCTGATGCGCCAATCATACGCCTTGGCATCGGCGACGTAACGCGTCCGCTCGTACCGGCCGTTATTGACGCACTGCACAAAGCCGTCGACGAAATGGCCCACGCGGAGACCTTCAGAGGCTATGGCCCTGAGCAGGGTTATGAGTTTTTGCGCTCGGCTATCGTAGCGAATGTGTTTGAACCGCGCGGCATTGCGCTTTCAGCCGACGAGGTATTTGTCAATGATGGGGCAAAAAGCGATACAGGTAACTTCGGCGACATTCTGGGTCGGGACAACACGATCTGCGTAACGGACCCGATTTATCCCGTTTACATCGATTCGAACGTCATGGCGGGACGTGCCGGCGATTTTAACAATGGTTTGTGGAGCAAAATCACGTATTGCGCTTGCTCGGAAGAGAACGACTTTATCCCCGAACTGCCCACGAAGCCGGTAGATATGATCTACCTTTGCTATCCTAATAACCCGACGGGAACGGTTTTGACGCGGGCGCAACTGAAAAAGTGGGTGGACTACGCTTTACAAACGGGCGCTTTGATTCTTTACGATGCGGCTTACGCTACATTCATTCGCAACGAAGACGTTCCGCACTCTATTTACGAAATCGAGGGTGCTAAAGAATGCGCCGTGGAATTTCATAGCTATTCAAAGACAGCCGGCTTCACGGGTTTGCGCTGCGGCTTCACGATAGTGCCGAAAGAAGTGACCGCACGCGGAGCTGACGGAACACGCGTCCACTTGAATCCGCTATGGAACCGCCGCCAGTGCACGAAATTCAACGGCACGCCCTACATCGTACAGCGCGCAGCGGCAGCAATCTATACAGAAGAAGGCAAACGCCAAGTAAAGGAAGTGGTAGACTTCTACTTGGAGAACGCACGCATAATGCGCGAAACGCTAATGGCTACAGGCTTAAAAGTATATGGCGGCACGGACGCACCATACATTTGGTTTAAGACACCGGAGGGGATGAAAAGTTGGGATTGCTGGGAAATGCTGCTCAACGATTACGCTTTGGTGAGCACGCCGGGCGTAGGTTTCGGCCCGTCGGGCGAAGGTTATATTCGCTTAACGGCCTTCGGTACGCGCGAAGATTGCGTTGAGGCGATGCGCCGTTTGAAGAAATAACGCATAGGTGTTAAATAAGTAATGTGAAGTCGTGTCAAGGCCGCACCGCGGTTGTTGGCACGACTTTTTTGTAAGCCATTGTTGCGTCGCAGCTCTTTCTCATCACCCAAAACAACAAGCATTTGAGGCCACTTATTACCTAAAGCAGATCATTACCAACGGAAAAAGTAGCAAGAGCCACCGCATTCAACTACACCTTGAATAGAATAATCTGCTCTTCAATCCGCATTGGCTACACATTATATATAATATAGAGGTTTGCAAAGCGCATTGCCTGTAAACCTCATCAAGAAATTCGTTACTAAAAGCCCTACCAGCCCGTCTGCGCCCAACCTGCTGCTTTATACCATTCCGTCTTCCGGAAAGCAGCATTCAAATCGCCATGATGCTTTGCCAAGGAGGCCTTATCAGAATAGATCTGCTGAGGTATAAACATAGAAGTTCCGCAAAGCGTAGGCGAATTTAATTCTTGAAAGTCTACGCTGGAAGGACCAATCCAAAAGCGCGGCGAATAGAAAGTAAAAGGAACGGCTTTCTGCATTTGTAAACGCACAGCCGCATAATCGGCCGGCGAAAGCAAATGATGCAAAGCGTCCAAAGCATCATAATAATGCGGGCGATAGTAGTTGGATGGCGAATAATAATGATAGGGCGTCACGTTCGTCATATCAGGCGAAAAGCGCGAGCCGGTGCGAAATGCCGATTGGGGCAAAGCGTTTTTGATCGCGGCCGCCAAAGTTTCCAACTGCTTCGTATCGATTACGGACAACACGATGCCGAAATCGCCATACGTATCTTGCTGATTAGGGTCGACTACATCGTTATAATATGTGACGGCGATCTGCTTTGGATCAGCTGCAAACAAGCCATTTTGCAATTGGTGCGTATAATTGGCGCCCGCCGCGTGAATGGCAATGGGCGAACCAATGAGATAATCTGTGACGTGGCGCAAATCATAAGCCACCTCCAAACTCTGCATCAAGCAGGCATCAAAAAGGATAAAGCGCAAATGGACACCGCTCTGCTGAATCGCCGTTGCCAAATCAGGAATATCCGTTTGAGAACCCAGACGTCCGGAAGCATCAACATCCATCCAAGCGTTGCCGGAAGGCCCTACGTCTATGCCGAAACTCCGTGGCTGATAATCTTTGTTCGTTGAGGGCAGCCAGCCATCAGCGTGCGACCACAGCACCAAACCATATTCTTCGGCGGGACACTTCTCTTTAACCCATTGCAGGACATCTTGCAGCGTTTTAGGATCAGCCGAATTGGCATCCCTCTCCCATTGGCGCACAAGCAGCGGCGCGTCGTATTCCTTTGAAAAGAAATAAATGCGAGGGGCGCGCATATCGTCCACAAACAAGAGAAGCCGATCTTCATCTTTTAAGTATCGAACACCTTCCGCGAGTTCGAGGGAATCTAAGCGGTTATAGCCTTTCTTTCCCAAAGAATTTTGCGCTGCTTGATAAACAATGACCGTTCGCCGCCCCGGATTGCTCGCATATTTTCCAAAGCCATTGGGTGGTACGTCCTCTTTCGCGCAACCGGCGAGCGCAATCGTCAAGCAGCAGAGCGCGCTGCAAAGCAATAATCTATTTAGCATTTTGTGTAGTTGATCCATAATTAATAATGATGTATTTATATCCGAAAGCAAAGAAGATCTGACTGAATTGTGCCGTAGCTTGTTGGCGTGCAGCCCTAAGATTGTCGACTGTCAAACAGCGCGCCATCATCTTTCGATAGGCGATGACGTACAATTTATTTTTGTCCTCCGCGCGCCACGTGCCTTTCTCGTAAAAAGCCTTCGTTTGCGCCTCATCTATAAAGTTTTTATCTAAGAGTCCGACGGCGGGCAGATACAAAACGGCCGTATCGCCTTTGGCTGTAAACCAATCGTCGGGCGCTTTTTTCATATCAATGCCTAAACGCACCGTACCGGTGTAGATCTGCGCCAACTGTTTGTCGCCAAGCAGCGCTTTTTCGTCAAGTTCGGCCAACTCTTCCGTCCGAATGGCGAGAAACTCCCATTGGCCGATGTCTTTAATCTTGCGAATTTCTTCGGGCGAAACGTCGATTTGCTTGTTGGAACTCACATGAAGCCCCTCCCCACTCCGCCATTCGTCTCGACACTGGCGCAAGCACAGGGCAACGATGACAATGGCCAACAAGATAAGCCACAAGTATCGAAACTTCACAACGATATAAAATACCACCTTGGCGAGGGCTTTGAGGCGGTAGCTCTTGGTTTGGTCTTGTCTTCCTTTCATCGCTCAATCGTGATTAGGCTTTCTACATTTGCGGGCGTCGGATTTTTGTCAAATCTGATTACGACTTGCGACTCATCGTAGCCCATTCGATGCAACATAGGCAGCAATACTTGCGCCGCAGAGCGCTCTGCCGATTTCAAAATGTCGGTTTGATCCAAATGTTGAACAATGCTATCTTCGCCTTGCTTGGCAAAGGCCACCACTTCGGCCGATGAATAGCGCGAGCGCGTCAAATCTATATATTGTCTGATGCCTTTTTCGTCGATTTTGGAGGAAGATACGATCACTTTGGGGTTGGGCAGCGTCACGACAATGCCCTTTTCGGTACGCTGAATGCGCGCCGCACTAAAATCAGAGAAATCTATGTAGGCCTTAACCGTCACGTCGATGGGGATAGCGATCTTTCTATCGCCAACGGTAAGCGGCAAGCTGACGGGAACGGAAAGAACCTTGCCCTCCAAGCGCCGCGTATCAGCGTGAGTAACCAACTTATGGATCTTGTACTCTGTCGTATACAAGCGCGAACAGCGCACAATTTGGTTGACGATTGTAGCCGTCGTATCTATCTTCACCTTATTGCTATCCTCGTCTGTTTTTCCTGACTTGCCGCACGCAAAAAGGAAGACGCAGGAGGCTAATAACAAATACTTCATATAGTTCATATCTTGCAAAGATAGCACAAGCCATCGAGTTTTGTTCTTATTCTTGAAATTTATTATCTGTTTTTACTTGCGCAATGCTGCTTTTGACCGCCCTATGTACTATCGTTTGCGCCTTTTGACGCCGGTTGCCGATGCTTCTCACTCGTAACTGAACGATCCCGGCTGAAGATGTCAGTCCGGCGCACGCATGTTTATTGCTTTTCCTATTAACTTACGTTTTCCATCTTTGAAAAACGGAGGCAAACTCTGCGCCAAAAGTGCCCAACATTCTCATTTTTAAGTACCGAAACCGCATTTCCGGATGGTTTGCTCCCGCCAAACGATGGTTTGCTCCCGCCAAACGATGGTTTGCTGCCACCATACGATCGTTTGCTGCCACCAAACGAAATTGATGTCAAGCCGGAAAACGAGAAAACGCCACTCTCATCGGTCACGACTGCGATTTACTAACCGGCCGTGCGGAGTTTGAAGTTACCGAGACTGGCGGAAGGGAAAGTAAGGGAAGAATAAAAATGCGGCGGAAGGTCGTCGCGTCGACAACTTCCCGCCGATATGGGGTTTATTATAATGATGCGGCCGGCCAAATGAGTCGGCAGCGTTGTTTATTGGTCGTCGTTCTTCACGTAGCCTTGATAATGCGGCGGCAAACCACACATGATGGCGTCGTAAGCCTGATCCTTTATTGCGAGAATATCTTCTGCGCTGCGCGAAGTCGGATAAATAGGGTCGTGAATAAGGAGCTGGAGTTTATGATGCCGCACAAAGTTGAAGCCTTTTGTACGGGGGAGGATATCGAACGAGCCATTGATGGTCATCGGCACGATGGGCAACTGCAAATCATCGGCCAACTGAAACGCGCCTTTGCGAAAGACGCCCAAATGGCCGGTGAAGGTGCGCGCGCCTTCGGGGAAAACGACGAGTGAAGTACCACCTTGCAGCGTCTTTCTGGCAAAGTCGATGGTCGCTTTCACCTTTCGCGGACTCGATTTATCGACAAAGATGTGCCGCGCCTTGTAGCAGGCGTAGCCTACAAAGGGCAGGCGGCGCAGGGCCTTTTTCATCATCCACTTAAAGTTGCGGTCGAGATACCCATACACGAGAAAGATATCCATAGCCCCTTGGTGGTTGGCCACAAACACGTAGCTCTGGCCCTTAGTCAACTTCTCGCGACCGACAATTTCGACTTGCAGCAACAGGAGTCGACAGACGAAGCGCGACCACAAACGAGCCGGATAATAGCCCCAGAAATGGGCGCTGCCTAATACGCTCCCGATGCTGGTAATCAGGGCGGTGAGGATGGTAGACAAGATGAAAAGGGGCAAAGCTACCACCAATTGATAACAGCAATAGATGAAGCGAAGCATGCGTTTAATGATGTTTTAATGTAATCAAGTTTATCTCGGGCCAAGCGCCGATGCGGAAAGGCAGAAGTACTTCGCCGACGCCCAAACTTACGTAGAGCGTGCGTCCGCCCTCATAGTAAGGCCCGCCCCATTCGGGATAAAACCATTCAGATGGGGAGAAACTTCCTATTTTCAGCTGCATGCCGTGCGTGTGTCCGGCGAGCATCAGCGGGATGCTGGTCTCCGGCAATACGCGACGGCGCCAATGCGTCGGGTCGTGGGAGAGCAAGATCTGGAAGCAACTATTTTGCAAGCCGCGTTGAGCCCGCGGCAAATCGCCTAAAGCCGGGAAAGGCGGCTTGCCATCGTTTTCTACGCCAACAATCGCAATGGAATCATTTCCGCGGCGTAGTATGTAATTATCATTGAGAAGCAGGCGCCACCCTATCGCGCGCTGATGATCTTGCAGCAAGCGGACGTTGGCCAAACGCGCCTTTTCGTCGGGCCAGTTGTAGTACGTCATATAATCATGGTTGCCCATAATGCTGATAACTCCGTCGCGAGCGTGCATTTTTCGGAAGATATCCTCAAACTCAAAGAGTTCTTCTGCGTGGTAGTTGACCAAGTCACCCGTAAACACGATTAAGTCGGGCTGCAACGCATTCACGCTGTCGACAATCCGCTCCACGACGACGTGGTGACGACGCAAGGTACCCACGTGCAGGTCGGAGAGCTGCACAATTCGATACCCATCAAACGCTTGCGGGATGGCTGCCGACGTGTACGTGAAGGGCTTGACCACTATCTGGCGATAACCCAGCGTGAAGCCGTACAACATCGTCAGAAACACGACCGAACTCACAAACAAGGCGATGCGGCGTACCCACAGTCGATACGACTTGAAGAGCAAGCAGAAGAGCAGCAAAAGCGATAGGATGATTTCCGGCACAGCTACGCACAGCGTGGTCGACAACAAAATGGCTTTGAGCTGATCCGCAGTCATCGAATAACTTTCCTTGATGCTCGCGCCGATAAGCAGGAGCGCGAGCAAGAGGTTGGGGGCGTAAATCCACTTGCGCCAAGACTTTTCGCGCAGCATCAAGCGCTCGATTCCGAAAGGCGGGAGCAAGAGAATCAAGAGTAAGACAGGAAGTATGCGAAGTATCATTTGTATTGTTCTTAAATAGATTACTGCCGGCGCAGCGCTTGCTCCGGCGGTTTGTCGTTAGGAATGCAGCGTTGCCAATCGCCCTTTAGCGAGCATAAGTCACGGCGCGGCCGGGCACGTGCTCATCCGTCATATGCCCTTTATTGTATAAGAGGAAACCATTTACGTAAGTTTTCTCCACAGCCCAATGCATTGTGCGCCCTTCTAAAGGACTCCAGTTGCATTTGCTTCGTATAATGTTCGGCGTAATGGTCTTTGGACTCTCCGGACGCACAACAACGAGATCGGCATTATAACCTTCGCGCAAATAACCGCGATTTTCGATGCTGAAGATCGACGCCGGACGGTGACACATCAATTCTACGAGGCGCGGAAGGCTTAGTACGCCGCTGTCAACCAATTCGAGCATCGCAATAAGTGAGAACTGGACCATCGGCATCCCCGACGCGGCGCGTGCAGCTCCGCCCACCTTATCCTGTATTTGATGCGGCGCGTGGTCCGTCGCGACTGTAGCGATCCGGCCATCGTTCAAGGCCGCGCGCAATGCATCGCGGTCGGCGCGTGTCTTGACGGCAGGGTTGCACTTTATACGAGTGCCCAAGCGCTTATAATCTTCGTCGCAGAAAAGCAAGTGCGGGAGGCAGGCCTCCGCAGTAATCTGCCGGCCGGATGGGGCAAAGAACTCCAATTCTGCGGCCGTCGACAAATGTGCTACGTGCAGCCGCGTCCCATATTCGTTGGCGAGTTGCACAGCTAAGCGCGTCGACTCCACACAAGCGGCTTCGGAGCGAATAAGTGGGTGATACGAGACGTCAGGATCAGCTCCAAACTTCTCCTTATAAGCTTTCATATTCGCAGAGATGGTTGGCGTGTCCTCACAGTGCGTCACGAGGATCGTCGGACTGTTTGCAAAGACGCGGCGTAAAGCTTCCGCGTCGTCAACCAGCATATTTCCGGTCGAAGCGCCCATAAAAAGTTTCACGCCGGCAATGTTCCGCGTATCCAATTGCGACAGAGCGTCGGCGTTGTCCAATGTAGCGCCAAAAAAGAAGCCATAATTAACGTGGCATTTCGACGCTGCGATCGCTTGCTTTTGTTCGAGCGCCTCCGGCGTCGTAGTGGTCGGCAGCGTGTTGGGCATATCGAGGATCGTAGTCACCCCGCCGGCCGCAGCGGCCAGACTTTCGGTGTGGAAATCTGCTTTCGCCGTCAGTCCGGGCTCACGAAAGTGAACGTGTTCGTCGATTACGCCGGGCAGGATGTAAGCCCCGTCAAGGTCAACCGTTTCTTGCGGCGGAATAGTTGGTTGCGCGTCGCGCCCTTCCAAGATTTGCTCGATGCGGTCGTTATCAATGAGCAGCGCGCCCAAGAATTGGCGGCCCTCATTAACGAGTATAGCGTTTTTAAGTAAGATTCGTCTGTGCATAAGTCTGATCTGATTTCATGTAAGGCAAGACAACAGCCAAGCGAAGGTGGAAAACGAGTGTCGGCAGCCGATGCTGGTCGACCGCCGACGTATTTTTTATACTTTTCGGGGCTTAATTTTGCCGGTTATGGCTGCCCAGCGCAATCGCATAACGCCAAACAGCGCCTCGCCGAATATACCTCCGCTCATTTTGCTTGTACCTTCGCGGCGGTTGACAAAAATTACAGGCACTTCCTTTATCTTAAAGCCCAACTTATATGCAGTAAACTTCATCTCGATCTGAAAAGCGTAGCCCTTAAAGCGGATTGCGTCAAGGTCCACCGTTTCTAAGACGCGACGACGATAACATTTAAAGCCCGCAGTCGTATCTCTCACGGGAATACCTGTGACAAACTGCACATAACGCGAAGCATAATAACTCATAAGGACGCGCCCCATAGGCCAATTGACCACATTCACGCCGCTCACATAGCGCGAGCCGACGGCCACATCAAAGCCCTCGTCGGCGCAAGCTTGGTAGAGGCGCGGCAAGTCTTCAGGGTTGTGACTGAAGTCTGCATCCATTTCAAAGACGAAGTCATAGCCGTGCTCCAACGCCCATTTGAAGCCGCAGATATAAGCCGTACCCAAGCCGAGTTTACCCTGCCGTTCTACCATAAACAGTCTGTCGGCAAATTCGTCTTGCATCAAGCCGCGCACGATAGAAGCCGTGCCGTCGGGAGAGCCATCGTCGATGATCAGGATGTGAAACGACTTGGGCAGTGCAAAGACCGCGCGAATGATATTTTCAATATTTTCCTTCTCGTTATAAGTGGGGATGATAACAATGCTGTCGCTTTCCTTCATAACCTATGATCTGCTTAGAATATGCGGCGAAGTTAGCTATATTCCTGCAAAATCGTGTCATCAAAACAGAATTTTACACCAAAAAAGACGTGTTTTTTCATCTTTTTCTCTCGCAATAATGTGCCAATAAAAAAGAAAGCCTTATCTTCGTCCCCACATTTTTTATAAAACAACTTATGAAAAAGATTTTAACCTTTGTCGCAGTGCTCTTACCATTGACGAGCATCGCGCAACAATACAAGGTAACAGGAAAAGTGCCAGTTAAGACTAAAGTTTATCTCTTCCGCACTCCCGAACTCTCTAAGGAACAAGCCGATAGCGTTGTATCCAAGAACGGGACGTTTACATTTAGCGGAACAACGACTAACCCCGAGCTGTTCTACGTCGTGAAAAAAGCTGCCAAAGCCGGCCAGCCGGGAACGATGGTTCCTATCGTGACAGACGGCAACGTCACGGTGGATTTTACGACCCAGACCGCGAGCGGAACGCCTGAAAACGATGCACTCAAAGCTGCTTTGACGCAGGTAAAACCGCTCTCCGATCGCTTGAAGGGTGTAGAAAAACAATTTGAAGACTTGGAAAAGTCCGGCAAAGAGCCATCTGAAGCCGAACTGACAAAGCTGTCTGACAGCTACGCCGAAGCACAGGGCGCGATGATTGAGGCCGTGTCGGCAATCTGCAAGAGCAATGTGGACAAAACCTATCCCGCCTATTTCTTGGCCGACTTCTATTCGCTGATAGACAAAGCCACACTCTACAACTTCTATGATGGCAAGGCAAAGTTTATGCAGCCGTTCGTCGTGTCTCACGTTTGCCAACTGATAGAAGGCTGGAAGCGTCGCGAACCCGGTCAGCAGTTTACCGACTTCGACATGGAAGATCCGACCGGAGCGAGCCGCAAACTCTCCGACTATGTTGGTAAGGGCAACTATGTGCTCGTAGATTTCTGGGCTTCATGGTGCGGTCCTTGCCGTCGTGAAATACCTAACGTAAAGGCTCTTTATGATAAGTATCACGCACAAGGTTTCGACGTTGTCGGCGTTTCATTCGACAGCGACAAGGCACCTTGGCTGAATGCCATCAAGAAAATGAACCTGCCCTGGCATAACATTTCCGATCTCAAGGGATGGAAAAGCAAAGCCGCAGCTCTGTATGGCATCAACAGTATCCCATCTACCCTCCTCATAGATCCGCAGGGCAAGATCATAGCTACAGATCTGCACGGTGAAGAATTGGAGACCCAATTGAATACTATTTATGAGAAGAGCGATGTAGCTTCGATGCCCAACAAATAAGCCGATCAACAACATCGAAAAAACGCAAACAACATAGCAAGCCGAGCCGAGAAAGTTCTTTCCGGCTCGGCTTTCGCTTTATTTGCATCCGCGCTTTGTCTGTCATAATGACGCTCACGCTCCCTATCGGATAGGGGCGAACTCCCGTATCTCCCGTTTACGCTCACGATGAAAAAGGCTTCATCTCACGATAAAAAAGGCTTACGCTCGTGATGAAAAAGGTTTCACCTCACGAGCGCACACTCCGCCAACTTGGCGGCGAGGGTTGGAAAACCAGAGTAAGGCCTTTAGAGTTGCAACTCTTCTTGCATATTTTCCAAAGATTATCAAGCAATTACGAGTTTACGCCGACAGTCATCAGCAGGATATGCCCTTAAAAGAAAAACAAGAGAAACAGAAAAAGCCCCTTTAGCGAGCGCAGTTGAGGAGCGGAGGGGAAACTGAGCGAGCAACACTATACAAGGCTATATCTAAACATGCAAAGACCAAACGGACGAAGCGCTGAACGGGCCTCAAATGCCCAATATTCCCAACCTCATCACGCCGTTTTACGAGTTGGCGTGGCAGGAATCAACGATGGAGGGCGGTAGCTGCGTAAAGGTTTGATCATATTTGCTTTGCACTCTGTTTCGTTTGCACTACCTTTGCAAGCAAATTTGACCTCGGCAATGCATCATTTTAGCAGCATACTTTTCATCTTCATCTGGCTCTTGACGACTCCGATTACGGCGTCGGCGCAGCAGTCGGCCGATTTTGGAAAGGGCACAAAGCAAAATGAAATCGGGCCGAAGGTGGATGAAAAAATAAGTGTAGACAGCTTCGTTATCAGCCTTTTGACCTGCACAGCCGGACAAAAGACTTACGAACTTTACGGGCACTCGGCGCTACGCGTGAAAAACGTGAAGACCAACGAAGACTTGGTCTACAACTATGGCGTGTTCTCCTTTTCAAAGCCCAACTTCACGTGGCGTTTTGTGCTGGGACAAACGGATTATACGGTCGGCGTCGTGCCTACCCCCTACTTCATTGCCGAATACGTAGACAACGGGCGGAGCATCAGAGAGCAAGTGCTCGCTTTGCGCCCCGCAGAAGCTGCACGCTTGGTCGAAGCGCTGCGCAAAAACGCGGCTGAGCCTGATTGGACGTATCGCTATAATTTTTTGGGAGACAATTGCGCTTCGCGCTTGGTCGTTATGATCGAACAGGCACTGGATGGACGCCTCGAACTGCCCCCTGAAAAGCAACGCACGACGTTTCGCGATATTATTCACAGTTGCGTGACGCCGGAAAACCCTTGGGATCGCTTCGGACAGGACATTATTCTGGGCTGCGCCGTAGATACGCCGCTGACCTCGCGCGCCGAACTGGCCTTTCCTTTTTATACGGAAAGCATTTTGCGCCGCGCGGCCGTTATCAGAGGCTCGGGTGAGCGCCAAGCCTTGGTTTCGCACGACGGCTATTTGGTGGAAGTAACACCCAGAGCGACCAAAGCGAAGCCTTTCTTCACGCCGCTGAAAGCCGTATGGCTACTGCTCTTTTTAGCTTGCGCGGCCGCTTGGGCCGAACACAAGCGGAGATGGAGGCTGCTCGGTCGGTTATTCGACGATTTCTTGATGTTGGTGACGGGCTTGGCGGGCTGCTTGGTCTTCCTCTTATTCTTCTTCTCCGAACATCCGACCGTCGACTCCAATTGGCTGATCGTTTGGCTCAATCCGCTGCCTTTGCTGCTCTTGCCATGGAAGATTTGGCGGGATAGGAAAGAAAGAATCGATTTTTATACCCCCTACGTCGACTTGTTTTTAGTCGTTTACCTCTTGATTTCGGCATTCTTTCAACAATATCCGCCGGAAATTTATATTTTGGCAAGCGTCTTGTTAGTACGCGGCCTGTCATTGTACTCCCTACAGCGCAACGGAAGAAAAAAATCTTGCGCCGGACAAAAAAATATATCCCATCAACATGGATAATTCTCGCCATCGCTTCATTGTCTCCTTGCTGGCCGTGCTCACAACGCTGTCGGCCGCAGAGGCAATCCCGACTGCCGGCGCACGCCCTGCACCGAAGTTGGTGGTCAACATATTGGTGGATCGTTTGCGTTCCGACTATCTGAACGCTTTCCTACCTCTCTACGGCGAAGATGGCTTCAAACGCTTGCTCAATCAAGGTTTGGTCTATTCGCAAGCAGAATCGACTGCGTTGCCTACGGATATGGCCACGGCGGCGGCTGACATCGCCACCGGCACGAGCGCTTCCGATCACGGCATCATAGGCCTACGCCGCTTGGATCGCACTACGCTACGCCCCGTAGGCTGCGTAGACGACAAGAACTTTACCGGCACCAACACCTCGACAGCTTCGAGTCCGCAATACTTGGCCGTATCGACCATCGGCGACGAACTGAAGGCTGCGACGGAGGGTAAAGCGCTCGTTTATGCCATCGCGCCTTTCCGCGAGGCGGCCATTCTGACGGCCGGACACGCGGCTGACGGCGCGGTATGGATCGATGACGCGACGGGACAGTGGTGCTCTACGCAATACTACGGCGCTATGCCCGCTTGGGTCAACGTGCGCAACAGCACGGCGAGTCCGGCGATGCAGATAAAAGGACTGACGTGGAAGCCTTCCTCTCCTTTGGTGGGCAATTTCAGTTATTTCTTGTCGGGCGGTATGAAGCGGCCGTTCTCCCACAAGTTTGTGGGCGACGAACGTTTCCGCTTATACAAGACGAGCGGACTCGTCAATGAGGAAGTGGCGCGGTTGGCGGAGCAATGCCTTTCGGCAACGTCAATCGGCACAGATGCGCTGACGGATTATCTGGCCCTGACGCTCTACGCGGGCAACTTTAACCACCGACCGGCGTCAGCTGCGCCGATGGAATTGCAAGATACTTACGTGCGTTTGGATCAAGCGCTGGCGAAAATCTTGGCGGCGGTGGAGCAAAAGGTGGGGCTTGACAACACTTTATTCGTACTGACTTCGACCGGTACGGAAGATGAGGAAAACGAAGATTTAAACAAATACAAGATACCGGGCGGGACGTTTGACGTAAAACGGTCTGTCTCGTTGCTAAATATGTATCTCTCGGCCGTTTATGGGCAGGGACAATACATAGAAAGCTGCTTGGGCACTCAGCTTTACTTGGATCGAAAATTGTTGGAGCGCCGACAGCTGAATTTGAGTAACGTTCTTGAACACATTCAGGACTTCCTGCTGCAATTGGAGGGCGTGAAGGATGTGTATACTTCGCAACGTCTGCTGCAAGGCGCATGGACGCCGGGCATAAACAAGGTGCGAAATGGGTATAATCCGCGCTTCTCGGGCGACGTTTATATTGAGGTGGCACCGGGCTGGCGCTACGTGAATGCAGACACGCACGAAAATCAATTGGTGCGCGCGTCGTATGTACCTTTCCCTATTATCTTCTTCGGTTATAGCGTTGTCGCCGGACAAATAGGGACGCCCGTGACGGTAGATTACATCGCGCCGACGCTCTCGCAAGCTATGCGCATTCGAGCGCCGAATGCTTGCAAACTGGCTCCGCTGAAAATCAATTAAACTTTTATTCTCCTCCGCTATGCTCGGGTATACATATATATATAATGTGTGGCACGCGGCGGAAACTCAAAATTAGAAATCATATACTACAATGGATATAATACAATTCCTACAAAAACTTTTCGGCAATAAGTCGCAGCGCGATATGAAGCTGATTCAACCCTTTGTCGAAAAGATTAAAGCCGTCTATCCTACGATTGACGAACTGGATAATGACGCTTTGCGCGCAAAGACAAAGGAGTTGCAAGAAAAAGTGCAACACTCGGCCGATGATATTAAAGAGAAAATCAACGAACTGAAAGGAAAGGTCGAAGAAACACCTATCGAAAACCGCGAAACTATTTTCACGCAAATCGATAAGTTGGAGAAAGATGTTCTCGAACGCTTTGAAAAGGCCCTCGATGAGGTGATGCCTGAAGCATTCTCCATAGTGAAGTCTACGGCAAGGCGCTTTGCTGAGAACGAAACCATTGCTGTCGAAGCGACAGACTTTGATCGTGATTTGGCAGCCACACACGACTTCGTACAAATCGAAGGCGACAAGGCAATTTATCAAAACCACTGGATGGCCGGCGGCAACGAGGTTACTTGGAATATGGTGCATTATGACGTGCAGCTGTTTGGTGGTGTCGTTTTGCACCAAGGTAAGATTGCGGAAATGGCAACGGGTGAAGGTAAAACGCTGGTGGCTACGCTTCCGGTCTTCCTCAATGCGCTCACAGGTAATGGTGTGCACGTCGTAACGGTCAATGATTACTTGGCAAAGCGTGACTCGGAATGGATGGGACCGCTTTATATGTTCCACGGCTTGAGCGTCGATTGTATTGATAAGCACCAGCCGAACTCAGATGCGCGCCGCAATGCGTACCGCGCTGATATTACTTTCGGAACAAACAACGAATTTGGTTTCGATTACCTTCGTGATAATATGGCGATGAGTCCGACGGATCTCGTACAGCGCGGCCATAATTATGCCATCGTCGATGAGGTCGACTCTGTCTTGATTGATGACGCGCGTACGCCGTTGATTATTTCCGGACCTGTGCCTAAAGGCGACGATCAAATGTATGAACTCTACCAGCCTTTGATTGAAAAGTTGGTAGGTGTGCAGCGCCAATACGCAACGAAGTTGCTTTCGGAGGCTAAAACGCTCATTGCGACCGGCGAAAAGGACAAAATGGACGAGGGATTCTTGCAATTGTTCCGCAGCCATAAGGCTTTGCCGAAGAACAAGCCGCTGATCAAATTCTTAAGTGAGCCCGGTATTAAAGTTGGCTTACTGAAGACGGAAGAGATCTATATGGAGAACAACAACAAGCGTATGCCCGAAGCTGTGGAGCCGCTTTACTTTGTTGTAGACGAGAAAATGAACTCCGTAGACTTGACCGACAAAGGTAATACTTGGCTGGCCAAAGAGGTGAACGATGATAAGCTCTTCATCTTACCGGATATAGCTGCTGAGATGTCGGCATTGGAAGCTGACAAGTCGCTCTCAGACGAGGAGCGTATAGAAAAGAAAGACCAACTCTTGTCTGAATATGCTGTGCAGAGCGATCGTGTCCATACGATCCTGCAATTGCTCAAGGCCTACTCCATGTTTAATAATAACGAAGAGTATGTCGTGATGGATGGTCAAGTTAAGATCGTCGACGAGCAGACCGGCCGTATTATGGAAGGCCGTCGCTGGAGCGAAGGATTGCATCAGGCTGTCGAAGCTAAAGAGCACGTGAAGGTGGAAGCGGCAACGCAAACTTTTGCAACCATTACGCTGCAAAACTACTTCCGTATGTATCACAAGCTATCCGGTATGACGGGTACGGCATCAACGGAAGCCGGCGAGTTGTGGAACATTTACAAGCTCGATGTTGTGGAGATTCCGACGAACCGCCCGATTCAACGCAATGATATGAACGATCGCGTTTACCGCACACAACGCGAAAAATATGGAGCTGTGATTGCCGAGATCGAAAAGATGCGTTTGGCAGGCCGTCCGTGTTTGGTGGGTACGTCGAGCGTTGAGATTTCAGAATTACTGGGCCGTATGCTGACGCTTCGTCACATACCTCACAATATTCTGAATGCAAAATTGCACCAGCAGGAGGCGCAAGTCGTAGCGCAAGCCGGACAAAGCAGACTCGGAAAGGTGATGATCACGGACGAGAACGGCAACAGTCACGAAGAAGAGCGCATGCTGGGCGCCGTAACGATTGCCACGAACATGGCAGGTCGCGGTACGGACATCAAACTCAGCGACGAGGTGCGCGAAGCCGGCGGTTTGGCGATCATCGGCACTGAGCGTCACGACAGCCGCCGCGTCGATCGGCAGTTGCGCGGCCGTGCCGGACGTCAGGGAGACCCAGGTTCATCCGTCTTCTTCGTATCTTTGGAAGACCACTTAATGCGTCTCTTCGCCAACGATCGCATTGCCCGCATTATGGACAAGCTTGGTTTCAAGGATGGCGAGATGATCGAGGCCAAGATGATAAACAACAGCATCGAGCGCGCCCAAAAGAAGAAAGAAGAGAACAACTTCGGTATCCGTAAGCGCTTGTTGGAGTATGATGATGTGATGAACAAGCAACGTACGGTCATCTACGAGAAGCGCCACCACGCTTTGATGGGCGAACGTATCGGAATGGATATCTCAAATATGATTTGGGACCGCGTAATAGAAATAATTGAGCACAACGACTACGCAGGTTGCAAGGAGCAGTTCCTCGATATTATGGCGATGGAAGTACCCTTCACGGAGAAAGAGAAGGATACGTTGAAGCGCGAAGAACTCTACGAGCAGTCGTTCCAAGCTGCCCTTGCCAACCTCAAGCGCCGCACAGACCGTATGGCAGATGTTGCCACACCGGTTATCAAGAAGGTTTACGAAGAGCAAGGCGAGCAGTTTGAAAATATCCTTGTCCCCGTCTCCGATGGCCGTTTGGTCTACAACATTCGCACGAATCTCAAAGAAGCTTACGAAACGAACAGCAAAGCCGTTGTTCGCGACTTCGAAAAGGCTATCTTATTGCACAACATCGACGATGCTTGGAAGGAGAACCTCCGCGCCTTGGACGATTTGAAGAAGAGTGTGCAGAATGCAAGTTACGAGCAGAAAGATCCGCTCTTGGTGTTCAAACTTGAAAGTGTGAAACTCTTCGACGAAATGGTCAACAAGATCAACAACGAAACGGTTTCTACTTTGATGCGCTGCCAAATTCCTGTACAGGAAACGCAAGACGTAAAAGAAGCTGCGCCCGAGCAGCGCACGCAACAGCAGTATCAGGAAAACAGAGGCGAAGATCCCTTGGCTGACCCCGATCAGCAGGCAGCAGCCAACCAAGATACGCGCCAAACGCCCAAACAACAGACGCCGATCGTAAAAGAAAAAATGCCGGGACGCAACGATCCGTGTCCCTGCGGCAGTGGTAAAAAATTCAAGAATTGCCACGGCAGAGGCCTTGTCTAAACAGGCCCTTTCATTGTTTCTGAAACCTCCCGCCAACAACAAGGCGGGAGGTTTTTACGTCTTGAAAAAGCGTAGCAAACCCTACCGTGAGCAGCTTTCCGCATCGCTTTCTGTCGTCTTGTTTCTTTTATTCCTACACGCCATTCTTTTCCGTAAAAGCCTTATTCTTCAAAGAGAAAGATTATTTTTGCATTTGCCGATATGCATACGGAAAATAAGTTTAAGCTATTCGAGCAATGAAAGCATTCCTTCTGTCAGGCCTTTGCGCCCTATCCATCGCTTGCAGCCCTCCTCCCAAAAAGGCGGCCGCCAATCGTGCTTTACTCGGCGATCGTCTGGTTAATGAGAAGACGTTTACGGATCAAGTAAATGCCTCTTGCGGTTCGGGGTCAACAAACTGTGTGCTTGAACGACTGACGACAAACTACCATCAGTTATTTTCCCATTCGCCAAAATGGGCGATGCCATTGGATGACATGGCGCATAGCTTATCGCTCAGGACTTATCGAAAGCAGAACATTACGGAAGAGCACATACAAACTTATGCCGTGTTAATGGCCAATAAGTTGGCTGTCGATTCCGTCTTGTGCTATGAATATTACAACAATGCCGATGCGCTTTCCTGCTACGAACGACTCTACTACATCGACATCAGTCAGCGCAAGATTCGGACGGTAATGCTGACTTACGATGAAGAGAGTACGACGGCCGATAGCGCACAAGTCTACACCATAGACTTAATGGCTGAGCATTTTCAGCAAGAAATGAACCACGACAATAAACACTCAAAGACCGACAACCGATGAAGAAATATGGCTTACTGAGCGTGTTCCTCCTTTGTCTCGCAGCTTGCTCTGTCCCTCGCCAAGCGGAAAAAGCAGCATCGAGAAACGCGATCGTTTGGACAAACCAATTAGTCGAACCGCTCTTAGTCTTTGACAACTCGGTCATATCCTACCGATTGAAACCCAAGTATAGACGCCGCGCCGTCCCCTTTTCTGCAGCTGAAAAGGCATTGCCACTCAAGGGAGATACACATAACTACGACTTGAACAGCCTTGACGGACGCTATTACACGGTAGCCGAACACAAAGACAGGAATGGCTACGACTACAAACTCATTGTCTATAACGCAGGTGGCGATAATGATACGGAAATTCTGGTTACGCAGTTGAATTCCTACAAACAAGGAAAGCCCATCGACGCGTTGCTTTTGGAGTTGAACTTTACCTTTGAAATAGCATACTCATCACACTACATCGTCGACAACAAATCGATTCGGATAGATCAATATGCCATTAACGGCCTCCAATGTTCGGAAGATGGAGACATAATCGGCACCAAGGAAGTTCCGGATTCTACAGTCTGGCGCCTCGTTTATCACATCAAAGACGGGCAATTCATGCCGGCATCTGTGCAGCGAATAAAATGAGCGCCCAATAAAGCTATGCCGAGGGCTGCAACAAAGCCTCTGCGGCAAGCATTCGCACCACGCAGGTAGGAAGTGTGCCATACGGCGACTTCCTGCCTTTATTTTTATCCCCATTTTTTGCAGCTCTTCTGTTGATAAGGCCGCAAGCTGCACGCAACGACAGCCACTGCGCCCTCATTTCTGTATGCGTTCTGCTGCTTTCGTTTTCGTTTGGCGGGAGCAAACCATTGTTTGGTGGGAGCAAACTATCGTTTGGTGGGGTCAAACCATCGTTTGGTGGGAGCAAACAATAGTACGATAAGGAAAGAACAGCAGCATAGCAGCGGTTGTCGTGCAATTTGTTGTCCCTTAGCCGCGATTTATCAAGGTCAGAAAAAAGATTGTGAGAGAAAAGGAAACGAAAACAAGAGGGGCGGCCAAACCATTGTAAAAAAGAGCATTGCAGGCAAGCAAGAAGCAAAAAAAATCGGCCACTGCGAGCCGAATAATTGGGCGTAAAGCTTGCGATAGGCAGCCATACGCCATAATATATAAGCGGTATGGATCAAAAATGGGGAGATCAATGGCGCTACAACAGCATGGAGAGAGGGCTTGGCCGGACGCTCCGCGCCATTAGCCGGCGTAAAGCGCAAAAATAGCAGGCGTCTTGCCCAAATCGGGCAGTCCTGTTTGGCGCCATTGGCGAAGGGTGCGCGTGCAAATCCACTCTTGCGGCGTCGTAATGCCCGCCGCTATGCAAAGGCGCGTAGTCGGCTGGCAGGCTTGCAAGACATCAGCAAAAAGGCGCACATTGCGATAAGGCGTTTCTATGAACAACTGCGTGCGGCGCTCGTTGCGCGATTGGCTTTCCAAGTGTTTCAAACACCGTTGTCGCTCCGCGCCGTCAATGGGCAAGTAGCCGTTGAAGGCAAAGCTTTGCCCGTTGAAGCCTGACGCCATCACGGCCAAAATAATCGACGACGGGCCGACCAATGGCACAACTTTCAAACCTTCGCGTTGGGCCAAGGCTACAATATCTGCACCCGGGTCGGCCACGGCCGGACACCCCGCTTCGCTCAATACGCCCATCGGTTTCCCATCGCGGAGCGGCTGAAGATAACGCTTGAAGGCAGCGGCGTCAGCGTGCTTTCCCATCGGGTAAAACTCGCACGCGTCGATGTCAAACGTGCGATCGGCGCGGCGGAGAAACCGGCGAGCGGTGCGAATCTCCTCTACAATAAAATGGCGAATGGAACTTAGCAACGCTATATTGTAAGCGGGCAGCACGCGGTCGCACGGCGTATCGCCCAAAAGCGTCGGGAGCAAATAAAGTGCCGGCTCAAGCGCTTGCGAAGGGGTCTGTGTCTCGTTCATAGGTAGATGGTAACTTAAAATATCAGCGATCGGCCTCGGCCGGAAAGAAGCGGCGCAAACAATCAAAACGCTTGCAGCCCTTAAAATAAAAGAGGTATAGCAAACTGCCCGACAATTGCTGCGGAATAGTTTGCACGACGGCGCGGCGCAAGTTCTCTTCTCGCTGCGCAGTGAAAGTTGGTCGCAAGCGCTTAAACTCGCGTCGGGCTTGGACGACGGCGCGTGCATTGGCAGCGTGGCCCGTCAGCAGATATTTCAACGCAGCGATATAATCCAAACATCGACGCCGGCGCATTACGGGGCGCAAATCGGCGACCGGCAGGTTCTTATAAAGCATCAACAAGTTGTTGCGGAAGTTGAGGAAAGTCTTGCGCGGGTGTTCCATAGCCAAAGTGCCGCCACCCACGTGGTAGACGACACTCTGCGGAATGCAGACCACTTTTCTTCCGCGCGCATTCAGGCGCCAACAGAGGTCGATCTCCTCCATATGGGCAAAGAAGCGCTCATCAAGGCCTCCGGCCGACAACCAATCGGCGCGGCGAATCATCAAAGCAGCGCCCGTCGCCCAAAATACGGAACGGACGTCGTCATATTGCCCACCATCGCGCTCGATCACCGAAAAGACGCGTCCGCGACAAAAAGGATAACCATAGCGATCCAGATATCCGCCCGCCGCACCGGCATATTCAAACTCCTCGGGGCGACGCTGCGCGCGGAGTTTGGGTTGGCAAGCAGCCACTTCGGGGTGTGCTTCCATGTAATCCAAGAGCGGACGGAGCCAAGCAGGCGTCACTTCGACGTCAGAATTGAGCAGGAGTAAATATTTTGCGTCAATCTGCGCCAAAGCTCTGTTGTAGCCGCCCGTAAATCCGTAGTTGCGGTCCAAAGTCAGGACGCGCACGGAGGGAAAATCGTCGCGCAAAAGCTGCAAACTGTCGTCCGTCGAACCGTTATCAGCTACAATTACTTCGGCCTCAGCACTCGAATACGCCACGACGGAGGGCAGAAAGCGGCGCAGCATTGCAGCACCGTTCCAATTGAGAATAACGACGGCTATGGGTTTACTAAGATTCATAAAACTGCGATAAAGGAAATCATTGCCGGGCGGCAGGCGTGGTCAGAAAAGAGATAAGCATCACAAAACTACAGTGAGCGATTCCTCATCTGCGGTAAAGTCACCCAAACGTACGCGCTGGATGGTGTTGTCGGCGCTCTGCCCGCCCTCGACGCGGATGTAATTGTCCGTAAATCCGTGTAAGGGGCGCCCTTCTTTGGAATGCTCCCACAAGACGGGGCGCTCCGTGCCGATGAATCGACGGAAGAAAGCCTTACGCTTCTCCTCCGAAAGCGCCAACAAACGCTTACTGCGGGCTTGCTTGGTTTGCGCATCCACAACGTGAGGGATCTGAAGCGCCTGCGTACCGGGGCGCTCGGAATAACTGAAGACGTGGAGGCGGGATATATCTATGTCTTCGATAAACTTGTAGGCGTCTTCGAAGAAGGCATCCGTCTCGCCGCGTGTGCCGACAATCACGTCCACACCAATGAAGGCGTCGGGAATCGCTGCGCGCACCTTTTCGATCTTACGACGGAAGAGCTCCGTATCGTAACGCCGCCGCATCAGGCGCAAGACATCGTCACTACCACTCTGAAGCGGGATATGAAAATGCGGCATAAAGGCACGCGATTGCGCACAGAAGTCGATAATTTCATCCGTCAGCAGATTAGGCTCGATAGAACTGATGCGATAACGCTCAATGCCTTTCACGCGGTCAAGCGCCTGAATGAGCTGGAAAAAGGTTTCGCCCGTGCTGCGCCCAAAATCGCCGGTGTTAACGCCGGTCAGCACAATTTCTTTTCCACCTTCGGCCGCCACGGCTTCAGCTTGGCCGACGAGCGACGCAATCGTCCCGTTGCGGCTTCGGCCTCGAGCGAGCGGAATCGTGCAATACGTGCAATAATAGTTGCATCCGTCCTGCACTTTGAGAAAGTATCGCGTGCGATCACCTTTACTACACGACGGCACGAACGTGCGTACGTCTCGCGTGGGCAAGGCTATGGCAGCGTGGATGTTTTCTCCCTTCTCCAAGGCCTGACGCTGAGCGAGTCCTTCTCGGATATAGCGTACGACGTCTCCTTTTTGCTCCATTCCGATGACCAAGTCGACGCCCGGAAAGCGGGCTATCTTTTCCGGCTGTAGCTGCGCATAGCAACCCAAGACGACGACGAAGGCGTCAGGGTGCTCTCGCGTAAGGCGGTGTATGGCTTGGCGGCATTTATGGTCGGCCACGTCGGTCACACTACACGTATTAACGATGCAGATGTCGGCCGTTTCGCCGGCTTCGACCGGCGAAACGCCGTAGCGGGCCAAGGTATCGCGCAAGGAGGATGTTTCAGCGAAGTTCAACTTACAACCCAGCGTTTGGAAAGCCGCTTTTTTGCCGGCCAAAAGGCTGTCTTTGGCGTAGTGAAGCGTTTGATTGCCCAAGGCTATATCGTTCTTTTTATCTTCTATATTCATTGTTTTGTCATCCGTTCGGCAGATAGGCGCAGCCTGTTTCAACTTCAGAATTGCCGAATTGTAGCTGCGAAGATACAAATTTTCAACAGAAGGAGCGCATTTCTTATCCCCCATCGCGCAGCGTCCTGCGACAGAGGCCAGCGCCCGACCCGCCCTCGCGCCGGGTTCCTCTTTGAGTGACCTATACACATTATATATATATAAAGGCAGCAAGGGCGACTACTGAGAGAGGAATCGGGGCTTGAAGGAGGCCGTTTCTATACGCCTTTGGTCACATTTTAGAGGGAGAGAATCGCTATTATTATTGCACACTTCCTACTATAAGTGGGAAATAAAGTTGGCAAAATCGCAAAAATGTGTTAAATCGCCGTTGAAGGACGCAAAAAAGAGCACGTTTCATTTGGACTACTTCAAAAAGTCCGTACTTTTGCATCGTTTTAATAAAGGCAATTGATTGTTTTACTTAAAAATTAAAAGACCAATGAAAAAGTTAGTTTTCATGCTCGTAGCTTTCGCAGCTGTTTCTTTCGCTTCTTGCGGTAACAAAACTGAAAATGCAGGTACAAACGACAGCGATTCTGCTGCTCAAATGGCTGACACTACAGTTAAAGATAGCGCTGCTGCTCCTGCTGACTCTGCTGCTGCTCCTGCAGCTGCTGACTCTGCTGCTCAGCCGAAGGCTTAAGCATAGACAAGTCAAAAGAAAAAAAGCCTGTGGGTATTTACCTGCAGGCCCTTTTTGTATCCGGTCGGGCGAGTGGCAACAGGCGATTCGGCCGACTTGATTTTGATGATGCGGCGTGCGAACTGAAGGGGTCGTGCGCTGCTTAGTTTTTGACGACAAAAGGAACGAGGATGACTCGCGCCGGATACAGACTGTGAAAAGTTCACAGGAAACTACTGAAGCATAACCATTTGGAAGTTCTTCGGCCCACGGATGAGGTTTTTTATCACGAGAAAAAAGGCTTGCGCTCGTGATAAAAAAGGCTTCACCTCACGAGCGCAAACTCTTTTCATCGTGAGCGCAAGGGGCGTGAACTGACGCTGCTTGTATGGTAGCGAAGAGAACGCATTGCCCTAAGACTACTTTGTCCGTTTACCTTAGGCTTCTACGCGGCGCGGTATCAGTTGTGCGCAAGTCGGCGTGGGCTGTCAGCAAGAAACAAAAAGTGCGAGGCAAGCCCAAGCCTGCCTCGCACGCGTTTATCCTTTTCCCCACGATCGCACTGCTGCCAACTGCGACGTTTGCAACAGCGCGAAGGGGAGCGTTTTACAAATTATCGAAGAAGAATTTCGATATGCGCTCATAGAGATGCAAGCGCGTATTGCCGCCATTGATAAAGTGGTTGCGGTTGGTGTAGATTTGCATCTGAAATTGCTTGTTGGCCTGTACCAAAGCTTCAGAGTATTCCGTGCAATTGCGGTAGTGTACATTGTCGTCGGCCGTACCGTGAACGAGCAATAAGGCACCGTGCAACTTTGCAGCGCGATTGATGGGGTTGATATCATAGCCCGGATTCTCTTTGGGCGTACGCATATAACGCTCAGTATAGACGGTATCGTAATATTTCCAATTAGACGGGGCGGCCACTGCGACACCGGCTTTGAAAACGGGGCGCCCCTCACTCATAGCCATCAACGTATTGAAGCCTCCAAAGCTCCATCCCCAGATGCCGATGCGACTTCCGTCGACGTAAGGCAGAGATGAGAGATAAACGGCGGTCTCTACTTGGTCCTTAGCCTCTTGTTCGCCCAAGCGAAGGTAGGTGCACTTCTCAAAATCTGCACCGCGGAAGCCTGTGCCTCGACCATCGACGCAGACAAAGATGTAGCCGTTTTGCGCCATATAAGACTCAAACAAGCCGCCGCCGTAAGAACCGATCGACCAGGCGTCTTTTACCTCCTGCGAACCGGGACCGCTGTATTGATACATGATGACGGGATATTTCTTACCGGGATCAAAGTGGCGCGGCTTAATCATCCATCCATTCAACTTCACGCCATCGGGCGTCGTAAAAGAGAATAGCTCTTTCGTACCTACCTTGTCGGCCACGCGCTGCTTGAGTTCGGCGTTGTCAACGAGCGTCGTCAGCGTCTTGCCGTTAGCGTCGCAAAGCGTGGTGATAGGGGGTGTTGTCAGATTAGAATAGACGTTGAGGAAATACTTGAAATTCGTGGAAAAAGTGGCAGCATTCGTGCCCACCTGCGTAGATAGGCGGCGCGTTTTGCCGTTCTTTTCAGCTACATATACGGCCCTGCGCAACGGACTTTCAGCTGCGCTCTGGTAGTAAGTGCGCTCCGTTGCCGGATCGTAGCCATAAAAAGTCGTCACGTCGTAATCGCCGTTTGTCAGACGGCGCAGTTGTGTGCCGTTGAGGTCATATAGATACAGCTGTTTGTAGCCTGAGCGCTGCGAAGTCAGCACGAAGCGACCGGGATAGAAGGTCAGGTCGTTGTAAGCAGCCTCTACCAAATATTTTTTGTCCGTCTCGCGCAACACAAGTTTGGCCACGGTGGAACGCGGATTGACCATATAGATATCCATGCGGTCTTGGTGGCGATTGAGCGTGACTACCGCCAACTTTTCAGGGTCGGAAGTGAAGCAAATGCGCGGGATGTAACCGTCGCTATCAAGCGGCACGGCCATTGTACGCGTGACGCCGGCCTTAATATCAAAACTCTTCACGCAGACATCGGCATTTTTAGCGCCGGCCACGGGATATTTGTAGTTGTAATAGCCGGGATATTCGTCGAATTGCTTGAGCGTGGGATAGGCGCCCTTGTATTCTTGAATGGAATAGACGGGCACTTTGCTCTCATCGTAGCGCACCCAAGCCAGCATCTTGCTGTCGGCCGAGAAATCGAAACTGCAGTTGGTTGAGAACTCTTCCTCGTTGACCCAATCGGGGATGCCGTTGAGCACTTCGTTGAACTTGCCGTCGGTAGTCACTTGGCTTTCGGCATTGTTGAAGAGCAACTTCACCAAGAAGAGGTTGTTGGCTCTGACGAAGGCCACCATCGTGCCATCGGGCGAGAAGTGGGGCACTTGCTGCGGACCACCGTCGCTCAGGCGCTCGAACTTGTTGTTTTGAATGTCGAAGATGTAATACACAGCCGTAGATGAGCGGCGATAAATCATCTTTGTCTCCGTCTGCAATAAGATTTTTGAGGCGTCGGGCGACATAATGTAGCCGTCAATGCGGGTCAAAGTGACTGGGCCGCGCGCCGTATTGCAGTCAAAAAGCGTGCCTACCTCTTGCCCGGTCTTAAATGATCGGCGAATAATACGTGCGCCATCGTCGGAGATTTGCGTGTAGGTCTCGCCGTCGGCAGCCGGACGAACGCCGTAGATATAATTGGGCGCAAAGGCGCCATGTACGACGTCTTCCAAGCGAAGCGGTTGCGTCGTAGGCTTTTGGGCTGAAAGGCCACACCAAGCTACAAGAGCGAGAGCGGCAGTAAGGAAGTATTTCATTTGTTGTGAATTTGTGTGCGTCATAATATAGATAAAATTATAATAGAGTGAGTGGACAAGCGGTATGCACAAGACTCTATGATTTCTTATTCTTCATATAATGTCTTCAATAATTGGTGGAGGAAATCGCGTTTCTGTTGGCTCGTTCCGTCCATTAAGTATCTAATAAGCCCTTTCTTATCAACCAGAACCGTCAGCGGATAAGCGTGGGGTTTGAATTGGAGAAATAGATCATTATCTCCAGCTACTTGATGAAAGCGAAAGCCGCGCTCATCAACAAGCTTTGCAATATCCTCTGGCGCCTCGTAGGTCACGGCAATATAGTTTGCATCAGGCATTTCAACAACCCAACGGCTCAATTCAGGCATTTCAGCTATGCAAGGTTTACAGCCGGTAAACCAAAAATTGAGTACCAACGGCCGCCCTTTGATTTTCCCATTGTCAAAAACACTTCCAGCAACAGTTCGCACGCTGAAAGGCTTAATATACTCGCCGACCTTTGGGCGTAAAGGGTCTACATTGTAACTGAAAGCTGTGGTTCGGGGCTTTTTATCGTTCCTAATAGCCGCTAATATCAAATCTGCATCCAAAACATCTTTAACAGGCGTGCTGTATTTCAAATCTTCCGGAGATAAAGAGTCGGATAAGGTGCAATAAAATATGATCCGATGGCCGACTTGTACGATATTTTTTGGCAAAAGATCTGCGCTCATCGGGCATTCTTTAAAGAAAGAGCCATTGATTACAAAACGACAATCTACGGGCAACGCTAGAGTTTGCCCCCGCATTGAACTGAAGGCAGTGAATAGTAAAATAGTGATCAAAAAGTGCTTCATCAACAGTAAAAAATAGGCTAAACTCCTTGCAAAAATAAAGATTTCCAACGAATTTGCTTAGTTTTGCAGTAAACTATTACGCAACTTATTATGGAAAAGAGGCAGATCGGGACGTATAAGTTCAAGGTAGAGCCTTTTTCAGAAGACTTTACAGGACGCATAGCTTGGGGAAACTTGGGCAATATCTTACTGCGCTGCGCGCAAAAGCACGCTTCGGAGCGCAAATTCGGTTTCGGACCGACCAGTGAGGAGCAATGGAGCTGGGTATTCTCACGCTTGATTATTGAAATGGAGGATCGACCGATCGCCAATGCAGACTTTAGGGTCTCGACGTGGGCCAGTGGCGTCGTCAGACAATTCACGACGCGCTTGTTTTCCATACAAGACGCCGCCGGACGGGTAATAGGGCACGCCTACAGCGTATGGGCCTTGATCGATCTGCGCACAAGGCAACCGGTAGACTTGGCTCAACTCTCGCACTTTCAAAACGTGCTGCTCCCAACGCCGAACTTCCCCATTAAGGGACCGGGGCGCATCCGCTTAAAGCCTGAAGAAACGGCTCAAGCGCAAGCCATCGGACGCGTAAGCTTTTGCGATTTGGACTCAAACGGGCACGCGAATTCGATACGATTGTTAGAAAAAGTGCTGGATCTGTTTTCTAAAGAATGGTATGAGCACAATAGGCTGCGCCGCGTGGAAATAGCTTACGCAAAGGAGACCTTTTACGATCAAGAATTGCACTTCTATAAGGCGAAACGCGAAGGGGGAGTCTACGATGTTGAGATCCACCACGCTGATGGCACGACTGCGGTAAAGGCGCAATTGACCTTCGCGCCCGGCAAGCCGACAGCAAAGCCCTAAAAGAGAGCGGCCGCTGCGCCGTCCGCTTGAGCCGTATACATTATATATATAGGCCGGACATTATATTTAATCTTGACATACGTGTTTTGTGAGCTTTCAAACTGTCAACTTATTTAATCCACTACAGCCCCGTAGTGGAGCAAGGTAAGATTGACAACCCCTTAAGGTTGGTCTCTCAAAAACATCCTAATTTATGGATAAAGGGCGCTTCGCGCTTTTACGGAAACGCGCAAAAAGTAAGATAGAAACGGAAGAAAAGTTCAAAAAATGCTGATTTCATCGAGGATTCAGCTACAAAAGATACCGCTTTCGGCACTCCGATTCACCATCTCCGCACCCCGTTTCACCACTTCCGGCACCTCGATTTACCATCTCCGCACCTCAACTCACCACCTTCGCACTCCGATTCACCCACCTCCGCACCCTCGCCAAACTTTCACCTACGATCGTTGAAACTTTCCTATAAGACAATTTCAACTCTCCTATAAGAGAGTTTAAACTTTCACCTAAGACAATTTTTCCGATCCTATAGGAAAGTTTGTCCGAAACCTATCCTCGCACACACGAAAAACGGGCAAAATTCAAGAAGATACGAAAAAGCCGCGCTTCCCAAACAGGGAAACACGGCCGATGATAAGTGTGAAACGCTTTTTGCTGCGCCTTTCAGTGCCTTTCGACCCGACTACTTCGCATTCAGAATATCGTTCTGCGCACCGAAGATTGAGTTGCGCTTGTCGAGAGCCATCCGCATCGTACTGCTTTTCGTAAACCGCACGCTTACGCGCTTAATGAGATTTGCCCCTTTTTCCTTGGCCTCTTTCGCCGTCAACGTACCCTCGGCGTGCATCGTCAGATGGAAAGAGCCAAGATCGCCTAAGCGAACCGAATTGCCGTCCGCAAGCGTTTCGAGAATCTCATATTGCAATGCATCCAAGACCGCCTTGACGGAGGCCGAAGATACGCCCGAACGCTTCTCGATGCGCCCGACAATCGTGCGCAAGAGTACGGGTACGCCCGGCGCCATCTGCGGATAAAATTTCACTTGATCTCTCTTGAGCGGATTTTTCTTCGCTCTGATAACGAATTTAATCATTGTGGTATAGATTTAATTGGTGAATAATTGAATCAAGAGCGCTCCTCGCCCTTGCGCTTGCAAAGGTAAGCATTTCTGCCGAACCGACAAAACGATCCGAAGAGCCGGCATAAGGCCCTGAAGAGCTAATCACTCCCCCGAAGAGCCTGCAAAACACCTTGAATAGCCCGTAAAAATTCCCCGAAGAGCCTGCACCTTTGCCGATACGCGGACGAATTTGAAAGACCAACCCTAAGGGGGTTGTACTTTTGCGGCGCATCGTGGCAGGGTTGTCACTTCGTTCCAACGCCTGCCCTGCCAAAAGACCAAGCCTAAGGGCTTGTGGGCGTGCTTTTTTCGTATCGTTATATAAATTTGTTGCGGGAAATAGTCGATTGTTCGCCTAAACTCGCGTCTTTTTCCCTGCGATATTTGCCGGTTTCAATAAAAGGCCTTACCTTTGCTCCCAAATACGATTACGATGCCCGGCGGGTGGGTGTGAAGATGTTAGCAAAAACAAATATAAACAAAGCCAATGAACAGGTGCTGCGGAGCAATGTGGATTTCTCTGCACTTTTTAAGGGTTTATATTTGGGCGAATCGGAGATTTTGCTAACACACACACACACACACACACACACACACACACACACACACACACACACACACACACACACACACACACACACACACACAGGCGCAGGCCGTAATCACACACTTTCAAATCCTTTCCTACGCGCGCGCGAAGCGTGCCGTAAACTTAGCAAACAAAGGGCTTCCGGCAAGTTCCCTTTGTTCGTTTTGTCATACCCTTTTGCCTCCTGGGGCAAGCGAAGAAATCAGCAAGATTTAATCCATTAAATAAAGCATATGAAACAGAAAGAAAACGAGAAACGCACCTACGTGACGCCGCAGGCGGAGTTTATCGAACTCGGTCACAGCTTCCAGCTGTTGTATTTCTCCGGCGATCACCAAAGTGTCGGCGATGACGGCGATCCCCTGCACGCCCCGCGCTTCGACGACTTCCCCGACAATGAAGACGAAGAAGATCTGTAGAAGACGGAAACAATTGGTAACGAACAAAAACTACAAAACAATGAAAAGAAAGATGAAGACAAACATTTTATCCCTGTTGTCCCTCACCGCCCTGCTCTTCGCAGCCTGCGCCACCGACGATTTAGACCCGGGCAAGCAGAAGCCGGGGTCGGAGATCGACACCACAGGGCTTACCGCTTTTTCCATGGTAAAGCCCAACGAAGGCCCTGAAACCCGCCTCTCGGGCGAATATACCGGTTCGGGCGTCGACTTCTATTGGTCAGATGACGATAACCTCTTTGTGAATACCCACGCCGAAGGTCCCTCACGCGAGTGGCTGAGGGATAAATGGAATAACATTTATGAACTGGCAGGAACTGTTAGTGGTGGTCCCGGCCGCGCTCCGAGGGCCACGTTCTGGTTCGAAGGCGAATTTACCAAACCTGAATATCGCGTGCGCTACTTAGGTAAGAACCACGGTGCATACCACGATTTAGACGAAATATATATTCCGGAAGATCTCAATTATCTTGGCCCCTTCATTTACGGTGTGAAACGCTCCAGACATGGCGACTTCGCCACGGGCATTGCGCACCGGCAACCCGACGGCAATTATACTTTCACGCTCGAGCACAAAGGCTCTTACATAACCTTTCGCCCCTACTCCGATCATGCACCCTTCACGAAATGGGGCGGATTGTATGTTCGATATATCGATGTAATGGCCGACCAGGCTCTCTGCGGCCGATTTAAAATCAAGGGCGACACCATCGACCTGAGTTCGCGCCCCGTCGACGACCAATACAAGAAGAGCACCTGCTATCACCATTATAATGACCTCTTACGGCTTACTGTAGGGAATCCTCCCGCAGTGCCGCCGGTGCCGGGCGAGGGCCACAAGTATGACACCCCTTTATACGCCATAATGAGCATTGCTCCGGGCACATATACCAACTTCACCGTGAGATACTGTTTCCTTATTCGTAGCACAGGTAGGTATGGTTACGTCACCAAGACCTATCCGCGCGTAACCTTTACCGCCGGTAAGAACAAGGTGATCAGCCAGAACATGCAAGTACACGAATATCCTGCCGATACGTATTATATGTGGGATGCCGCCGTTGGACAGCACTACTGGAAAGGCTATGAATGGAACGGCCCCAACCCCAATCAACCTCCTTATTCATCTGCTGACCAGATAGGCGACAAAAATCCGAAGAACAACCAGGACCCTCGTTGGTACAACGAAGTGGCCCCCTATGCCGATCCTACCGGTGCCGCACCGGCCGTGGCAGCCACCCGAAGCTGTAAAGACCTACCCAATGTCAACGAGCTATGTTGGTATGCCAAGTATGGATTTGGTTATGGAGGAGATTACGAAATATATAGTGTAATGAACTATCTCGAGAGTCATAAAGTCTGGTTTAGAAAATTGAGCGCCATTGCCAAAAGTGTGGGCAAGACGGTCGACGAATTAAAGGCAAAAGCTCCCGACGGCATCGACTACACCAGAAGTATCAAAAAGCCGGACTTTGGTAACGGTTCCCTAACGATGGAGAAGCCGGATAATCTGAAGGACTATTTCTGTCTGCCCATGATGGGAGCATACGTACCGGATACGAACGGGAATGGCTATTTTGGCAATATGGGAGAAACGCTTTACTACTGGTCGAGTACACCTGTTCCGGGGCATCCTGATTATGCATATGCCTTGCAAGCGGGAAGATTCACCTATGGACCGGAAGTCGTGATCATTCCTCGCAAACACGGAGCCTGCACCATGTGGCCGACCGACCGCTAAGCCATACACGCCTTATATAAACCCCGATTGCACTTACACTCCTTATAGGAGTACAAGAGGAGTCCTTATAGGAGTACAAAAGGAGTCCTTATAGGAGTACAAAAGGAGTCCTTATAGGAGTACAAGACAAGTCCTTATAGGAGTACAGGAGAACACACAAAACAATAGTATTAACCGGGTGCCGCTCCAAGACGAACGGCACCCTTTTTCATAACTTAAAACAATAAACAATATGCTGGTATTCAAAGTGATTGAAAGCATCATGCGCATAGGTCCGCGCAAGGGGCAGAAGGCCTACAGCGCTGTGCCGAAGGCTCCGCTGAAATTCTCCTCGAAATGGCTCGTGGAGCGCATCGTCAGGGAAACGTCATTGAGCGAGGGCGACGTGAGGAACGTCATCATCACGTTGCGCAACATCGTCATAGAGATTGTCACCCTCGGCGGCTCGCTCGACTTGGGCGACATTTTCTCGCTGCGCACCGCCATACCCTCGAAGATGGAAGCCAAGGAGGTCGATGTCTGCGCCGAATCATTGAAGCGTCCGCGCATCATCGTGACGTGGAAAGAGCCCGTTCGCCAGGCCTTGAAGAAGATCGAGGTGGAGGTCGACAACCCGAAGCGGAAGAAAGAAAAAGGAAAGTTGGGCCCAAAACCGTAAACCTTCCCGAGACTCTCCGGCTTTGCCTGCTCCCGCAGGCAAAGCCTTCCGGAAGCGGAAGATCGACACAAAAGGCAAGGGAGAAGAGATGCGTTTCTCTTCTCCCTTGCCTTTAATGCTAACAAGCCAAGACCGGACGAACTTGGTTTAGGGGATAAGGAAAATCTCCTCGAGAAAGTTTTCCCGCAACACGAATCAACCTGCTCAACCTACCCCGTTATTGCGCATACAGTTCTTTGTGAAATAATGAGAAATGAAGGGTTAAAATGTTGCGGCAACCGAACTTAAGTCCTATTGTTCAAGCCGTAGACGCTCATAGATTTCTTCTGCCACGCGCAGAGGAGCACCAAGTCCGCCTAACCGCTGTCGCATAGTTTCATAACCGGATAAAACAGCCTCATGCTTACACCCTTCCGGAAGGATATCGGCTAAAGCTTGGCGCACATTAGAGACCGTCATTTCATCGGCCACCAACTCGTTGACCACTTCTTGATCGCAGATGAGATTCACTAAGCTGATATACTTTACTTTCAGGACAAGTTGCCTCATAAAAGAAACCAACTTGCCGGCAGCCGTATGATAGCAGACGACTTGGGGCACATTGAAGAGTGCCGTTTCCAGCGTTGCCGTCCCGCTTGTAACGAGTGCCGCCGTAGCATGCGAAAGTAAGAGGTAAGTTTCATTACGCACCAGATGCAAGTGTGCACGTTCATCGGCCGTCAACCGGGTCAAGACTTTTTCATAAAAGGCCGGATTAACGGCGGGAGCGCACGCTATCACTAATTGATAGGTCTTTTGCAATAAGGGGTGAGCCGCTCGAATCATCTTTATCAAGTTGCGCTCTATTTCAGAAGCCCTGCTACCTGCCAACAAGGCGATAATCTTGCGATTTTTCTCTAACCCGTGCTGCTCGGAAAAGTCTGCAAAAGTTGTTTTATAGGATGATTTGAAGCGGGCCACCTCTTCAACAGACGGATTGCCCACATAGCTGATTGGGTAATGATGCTTCTGCTCAAAAAATTCGACCTCAAAGGGTAATATCGAGAACAGACGATCAACGTAGCGCCTTATGCTTTTAATGCGATACTCCTTCCACGCCCATATCTTAGGTGCAATATAGTAGTAGACAGGACAAATGTTTTGCTTATGTACATACTTGGCCATTTTCATATTGAAACCCGGATAGTCAATCAAGATCACACAGTCGGGACGCCAATCCTTTATCTCCTTTTTGCACCTCCGCAACCCTTTCAAGATAGCAGGCAGATGCAGCGCAACAGCTATGATGCCCATATAAGCCAAGCTGCGATAGTGGTAAAGCAACTGCCCGCCTACCGCGCACATTAAATCCCCTCCGATAAACCGAAATTCAGCATCCAAATCCTTACGCTGCAAGGCCCGCATCACATCAGCCGCATGCAAATCGCCACTGGCTTCTCCGGCAATCAAAAAGTATTTCATATCACAAAAGGGATTTCAAAGAAAGGAACTTAGTAGTCCTGACGCAACAGTTCGACAAAATCGTAGGCTGTATTATCCATAGTAGTCGGCGTCACGGCAACATAATCGTGCGACAAGGCCCAAATATCCGTATCTTCCGCCTCCGGCTCCAGACTCTGCCGACTTCCTGACAGCCAATAATACTTCGCGGAATAGCCGTTGCGTTCGCAGTCTTCAATTTCGTTAATCCAGCGACTACGTGCCATACGGCAAATGCGAACTCCGGCAAACTTGTCGACCTTGGGGAAATTGATATTTAAGCACGTAAAGGGCGGGAATCTCCAAACCAGCGCCTTCCGATAAAAATCCAAGATATACGTCTTTAACGGCTGAAAGTTTGCATCATCTCTATGGTCACACAGCGAAAAAGCAAGCGCCGGAATCCCTTGCAAAGCCCCCTCGCAAGTTGCGCCCATCGTACCTGAATAATGACTATTCACACTCGAATTGTCGCCATGATTGATACCGGAAATAACCAAATCAGGCTTTCGCTCCACTAAACGATTTAAAGCCAACTTTATGCAGTCGCCCGGCGTCCCCGTGCAAGCATAGACCTTCAAATGCTCTTCATCTTTGAGCATTTCTGCTTGAACAGGAAGCATCGAAGTTATAGCCAACGCATAGCCGGAGCGAGCGCTATCAGGCGCCACAACAATTATATCAGCTTCATCTTTTAGTGTATCAATGAGGAAATTTATGCCTTTTGCAAAAAAACCATCATCATTGGAGATCAATATATAGGGTCTCTGTCTCTTCATCATAATCTATTTATCTTCTTTGTTGTTAGAGGTAGAAAATCGTGCGATTCCCTTGCTTTCGTAGGTCGGCAAAATTACGAAAAAAAGGGAGACTGCTTTCTAAATAGCTATATTTTTGCTACCTTTGCCATCTATAAAAAGGCGCCGAGACGACATTTGGCGTTCTTAACTAAGACGATTCCGTAAATGGGTAAAATAATTGCATTAGCAAACCAAAAAGGTGGTGTCGGGAAAACGACCACCTCGATGAACTTGGCCGCATCATTGGCCACGTTAGAAAAAAGAGTGCTCCTGGTAGATGCTGACCCGCAAGCCAATGCCTCTTCAGGCTTAGGCGTAGATCTAAACGAAGTAGACTCTACGCTCTATGAATGTATCATCAATCAGGGAGACATTAAGGAAGCCATCTATACTACAGACATCGAAGGCTTTGATGTCGTGCCCTCTCATATTAACTTGGTCGGTGCGGAGGTTGAGATGCTCAATCTAAAGAAAAGAGAATATATCTTGAAAGAATTGCTCACGCCGATTCGAGATGAATACGATTATATCTTGATTGACTGCTCACCTTCATTAGGGCTGATAACGGTGAACAGCCTTACGGCTGCAGACTCTGTAATCATACCGGTGCAATGTGAATACTTTGCTTTGGAAGGAATAAGCAAACTTCTGAATACGATTAAGATCATCAAGAAGAAGCTGAATCCGGCATTGGAGATCGAAGGCTTTTTGCTGACAATGTATGACAGTCGCTTAAGACTCGCCAATCAAATCTATGATGAGGTGAAACGCCACTTCCAAGAGCTCGTCTTCAAAACTGTGATTCAGCGCAACGTAAAATTGTCAGAGGCGCCAAGTCATGGTTTGCCGGCAATACTCTATGATGCAGACTCAACGGGGTCGAAGAATCATATGGCTTTAGCTAAAGAGATTATTCAGCGAGAAACGACTCCCAAACAATAGACATTATGGCTGTTCATAAAAAATATCCTGCACTCGGGCGAGGTTTAGATGCATTGATTGATAGAGATGAAGAAATTCACACCAGTGGATCTTCATCTATCAATGAAGTTGCCGTAGACCAAATCAACCCGAACCCCGACCAACCTCGACACGAGTTTGATACCGCTGCACTGACAGAGCTTGCTGAAAGCATAAAGCACATCGGAATCGTGCAGCCCATCACACTACGCCAAATGGAGGATGGGAGCTACCAGATCATAGCCGGTGAACGCCGATGGAGGGCCTCAAAACTTGCTGGTCTTAAGACCATCCCTGCATATGTTCGCACAGCTAACGACGAGAATATGATGCAAATGGCGCTCGTCGAGAATATTCAGCGCGAAGACCTGAATGCCATCGAAGTGGCGTTAGCTTACCAGAAATTCATAGAACAATATAGCTGGACACAAGAAGAACTGAGTGCAAAAGTTGGTAAGAACAGAGCAACTGTAGCTAACTCGTTACGCCTATTAAAGTTGCCGGCAACGGTGCAAATGGCACTCCAGAACAAGACATTAAGTCAGGGACACGCGAGAGCTATCTTAGGACTTCCGGAGCCATCGCTACAACTTAAACTCTTTAAAGAGATCAATGAGCAAGGCTATTCTGTACGCCAAGTTGAGGAAATCGTCAAAAAGATAAACAATGGCGAAACCGTAAATAGTGGACGACATACCATAAGAAATAGAAAGGTCGGCTTATCACCGGAATATAATGAATTGAAGGAAAGTCTCTCTAAATTCTTCCAAACGAAGGTGCAAATGACTTGCTCACAGGAAGGAAAAGGCAAGATTACTATTCCGTTTACGAATGAGCGTGAATTGGAACATATCATTGCGCTCTTTGATAAAATGAGATAATCGTGAAGTATAATTCTTGGCTATTTGTTGTCGTAACTTTTATGCTTTGTGTAAATTGTTTTTCACTCAGAGCTCAAACAACTGACACTATACAAACAACACAGGAAAAAGCGATTGCAGCTTCTCATCTATCACATGAACAGAAAAATGTATTTTTGAAAGATTCGCTACTTAAGGAACTTGAAGACTCAATCGGCGTACAAGATCAAAAGTACATCAAAGACTTAAAGAAGAAGAAATTCACCCCTAATCCTCAGCGCGCACTTTGGCTTGCTTTGGTTTGCCCAGGTGCCGGACAAATTTACAACAAAAAATATTGGAAATTGCCCATCTTATATGGAGGCCTGTTGGGCTGCACTTATGCGTTTCTTTGGAATCAGCAAATGTACAAAGACTATTCGCAGGCCTATCTTGATATAATGGATAATGATCCTAACACGAAAAGCTACTTAGATTTGCTTCCTCCCAACTATGATATAACAGGGAAGGAAGATCAATTTAAGAAGATTTTCAAAAATAAGAAAGACTTCTATCGTCGGTATAGAGACCTGAGCATATTCAGCTTTATCGGCGTATATCTTCTTTCAGTCGTGGATGCTTATGTTGACGCTCAGCTCTCCGTCTTTGACATATCAAAAGATTTGAGCTTACGCATAGCTCCCGCTATTATCAGTAACACTCAAAACTTTCGAACACAATCTGCATTTGGAGTAGGTTGTAGTTTGTCTTTTTAAGAATCACTATCATTAATATGAATATAAAGACTTTCGCCATCACAGCTTGTATAGTAGGGAACCTACTTTTTTGCACTCAAACATCGGCACAAGATATAATAACGGTCCACGACTCTATCACAAATTCAGATGAGGAATTTGACCTTCCCGAAGGTATGACTTTCGCAGAGGATTCCTTATTGCGCCAATGGCAAAATAAGAATTATCTATATCCGGATACAACCTGTGAAAATCCGAATTTTAACCCCACATACGCTACCGACGTTTATCAAGATCGATTGAGACGCCTCTTGACTGTAATGGAAATGCCCTACAATCAGGTTGTGCAAAAATTTATCGACCAATATAGTAACAGATTGCGACGTTCCGTCTCAATTATGTTGGGAGCTGGCAATTTTTATATGCCTCTCTTTGAAGAAGCATTAGATCATTACAACCTCCCCTTAGAACTAAAATATCTTCCTGTCATTGAGTCTGCTCTCAACCCTACGGCAAAAAGTCGTGTTGGCGCAACCGGCTTATGGCAATTTATGCTTCCTACAGCTAAACGCTATGATTTGGAAGTAAATAGTTTGATTGATGAGCGTTGTGATCCATATAAATCAACTTGGGCTGCGGCAAAATATTTGAGAGACCTTTACAAGATCTACAAAGATTGGAATTTAGTAATTGCAGCCTACAACTGTGGCCCTGGTCAGATAAACAAAGCAATTCATCGCAGTAAAGGAGAACGCGACTATTGGAAAATATACCCTTATCTTCCTAAAGAGACACGCGGCTATGTGCCGGCTTTTATCGCGGCTAACTACATTATGAATTACTACTGCGACCATAATATTTGCCCAATGAAGACAAAGTATCCCATTGTAACGGATACGGTAATGATCACAAAGGATTTAAACATACAACAGGTCGTAGAACTATGTAATATAGATGCTGACCTTATCCGCACATTAAATCCGCAATACAAAACAGACATTATTCCAGGCTATTCAAAGCCAAGTTCGTTATGTCTTCCTCAAAAAGAATTAAATTATTTCTTAGATTTAGGCGACTCCATATACAACTATAAGACAGAGCTGTATCAAAAGAAACGCTATGAAGTAGCTGTTGACGAAACAGAAATTCCTGTTGAGAGACAGCAATACAGTAGCACCTTTACAAGGTATAGCAAGAACAAAAGCAATGGTCGACACCTCAGTAAAAAAGAACGGCTAAAAGAAAAAACAAGACATAAAGACTCAAAATTAAAAAGAGATAAAAAGAAGCCTTCTTCAAAGAAACATGCCAAAGATTCTAAGAAGAAACCCTCTAGAAAAAATGAGGCAAAACCCTCAAAGCACAACAACAAGAATAGCAAGAAGGGAAAGAAACGTCGTTAATAAAGTAGTAACCCCTCATTTCAAAGGAGAATAAATTATGGACGATCGACATCTCACATTAACGCCTCAAGAGCAAAAAGACGAGGAACTTATACAAGCCGCTTTCCAGCATTTGTTGGACACCTATTTAGCTACGAGCCACAGAAAGAAAGTGGAAATCATAACTAAAGCGTTCAACTTTGCAAAACAAGCTCACAAAGGCGTGCGTAGACTTTCAGGGGAGCCTTACATTCTCCACCCCATTGCCGTAGCTCAAATTGCTTGCGAAGAAATAGGGTTAGGCTCAACCTCTATTTGCGCGGCTCTTCTGCACGACGTAGAAGAAGATACCGACTACACAAACGAAGACATAGCCAATCTATTTGGGCCGAAAGTTGCAGACATTGTTGAAGGACTCACGAAAATCAATCGTGGCGTGTTTGGAGACCGCGACTCTCTACAAGCCGAAACCTTCAAAAAGTTGCTACTAACAATGAGTGACGATATACGCGTCATTCTCATTAAGATATCGGACCGCCTCCACAACATGCGAACTTTGGCTTCTATGGCTAAAAGTAGGCAATATAAAATTGCAGGAGAGACATTATATATATATGCCCCTTTGGCTGATCGTTTAGGGCTGAATAAGATTAAGACTGAACTTGAAGATCTCAGCTTTCGCTACGAACTACCTGAAGAATACGAAAAGATTACCCAGCTTCTTGCCAACACACAAGAAGAGCGAAAGACAATTTTCGATAGCTTCGTTGGTCCGATTCGTGCCGCTTTGGACAAAATGGGTTTCAAGTATGCTATTCTGCAACGTATCAAGTCTCCATACTCCATTTGGTGCAAGATGCAAAACAAGCACGTTGTATTCAAAGAAATCTACGATATTTTAGCTATTCGCATTATCTATACCCCTTTAGATCGCTCGAAAGAAATTGATGAGTGCTTCAGCATATATGGCGCCTTAACTCAGATTTACAAGCCTCACCCTACCCGCTTTCGCGATTGGTTGAGCACGCCCAAGGCCAATGGCTATCAAGCTCTGCACAATACGTTTATGAGTAATGATGGAAAGTGGATAGAAGTACAAATCCGCTCTGATCGTATGGACGACATCGCTGAGCAAGGATTTGCAGCCCATTGGAAATATAAAGACAAAGAAGCAGAGCACGACGAAAGCGAGTTGGATAAATGGCTTGATTCTATCAAAGAGATCTTAGATGATCCTCAGCCGGACACATTAGACCTTTTAGATACAATCAAACTAAACCTGTTTTCCAAAGAAATCTTGGTATTCACGCCAAAAGGTGAAATTAAAACGATGCCCAACAATGCAACGGTTCTCGATTTCGCCTTTTCAATCCATACATTTTTAGGAGCTCACTGCTTCGGTGCCAAAGTTAATCATAAGCTTGTCCCACTCAGCTACCGCTTGAAAAGTGGTGATCAGGTTGAAATCCTAACTTCCAACACACAACACGCACAAGCCGAATGGCTAAACTTTGCCACGACGGCCAAAGCGAGAGGAAAAATTCAAGCAATACTCAGACACGAAAAGAGAGAGGTCATCAAAGAGGGCGAAGCGAAGCTAAAAGCATTCTTAAAGAAGGCCGGCTTAGAACTTTCTGCAAGTAATCTTGATAAGCTGACTAGTAGTCGCAGCTACATGAACAAGGACGAGTTCCTCTATGCTATAGGAAATGAAAAACTTTCCTTGAGCGAAAGCGATCTCAACACGCTATTAGGTAAGACCAGCACATCCGGTTGGCGCAGATATGTACCTTTTATGAACAAAAAAGCGCCTGAACCCCAAATCCTTAGAGAGAGTGACTTCTTAGAAGGACTAAACCACAAAAAGATCCTGACCATCACCGATGAAATCCTTTCTAAGAGTACAATGGCAACTTGTTGCCATCCTATTCCGGGCGATGATGTCCTAGGTTATATCACACCACAAAAGACCTTAGAAATACATTTACGCAACTGCCCCGTAGCCACAAAACTCAAAACACGCTTCGGCAATAATATTGTTGCGACAAAATGGGATACACACAAAGTTCAACAATTTCCCGCAGCTGTTTATATACGTGGCGTAGACAGCCAAGGCGTATTACACACGATAGCTGATACACTAAGCAGTGAGAAAAGCTATGTTTTAAAGCGAATTACGCTTGATACAAACGATGGAATTTTTGAAGGCAAGTTAGAATTTTTAGTCAACGACACAAAAGATCTCAAGCGCATTATTACTAATCTCCAAAAGCTCAACAACGTAGAGAAAGCATATCGCATTGAGGATATCACGATTCAATAATATGAAAAAGTTTTACTTATTAATTCTTTCCCTCACACTGACTTGTGCAGCTTTTGCGCAGCCAAAAGCCAAGTACGTCTTTTACTTCATTGGCGATGGAATGGGCGTTAATCAAGTCAATGGCGCAGAAACTTACTTGGCAGCTCTAGAAGGCCGTATAGGCATTAAGTCTTTGTGCTTTACACAATTTCCTTATGCCGCATTCGTCACGACTTACTCTGCCACCAACGGTGTAACCGACTCTGCAGCCGGCGGCACAGCTTTAGCAACCGGTCATAAAACGAAAAACGGCGCTATTAGTGTGTTAAAAGACCTCCAGACGCCGATTTACAGCGTTGCGGAAGCTGCTCAACGCGGTGGCGCCGCCGTAGGCATCTCTACCTCGGTGACAGTAGACCACGCCACACCGGCCGTCTTTTATGCCCACGCTGAGCATCGAAAAATGTATTATGAAATAGGCAAGCAACTGACAACATCTAATGTTGACTTTTTCGGCGGCTCTGACTTCCATTCGCCGGTAAACAAAGAGAAGAACAATTCAGAACCGGATCTATATCAACAAGCAAAAAATAACGGCTACACGATCGCTCGGGGCTATGCTGACTTTACGCAGAAAGCCGCCAAGGCAAAGAAGATGATTTTATTCCAACCGGAAACCGATAGTAAAGCCTTTCGTTATTCTATTCCTTACAAACTCGACCGCAAGCCGGGCAATCTTTCTTTAGAGCAGATCACCCAAGCCGGCATTAGCTTTCTCACGAAGCAGAAAAAAGATGGTTTCTTCTTTATGGTTGAGGGTGGTATGATTGACTGGGCCTGCCACGGCAACGACGCAGCGTCATACGTCAACGAGTTAATTGATATGGACAAATGTGTACAAATTGCCTACGAATTTTACAAACAACACCCTGACTCTACGCTGATTGTCATTTCTGCCGATCACGAAACAGGCGGACTTTCTCTTGGCCGCGGACCTTACGAATTGCACCTCGATCGCTTAGCCTATCAAAAAACAAGCTTGGCCGAATACACGCGCCACCTGAAAGCGCTACACCAATCATTGAAGGAAAATTTTACTTGGGAAGTTGTCAAAGCAGATTTGCAAACTAACTTCGGCTTTTGGGATAAAATAGAATTAACGGAGCAACAAACCGCGCGTCTCAAGAAGGCATACGACGACCTAATGACCGGTATTGCTGCCGGCAAAGAGGACATGTATAGCAAGAAAGACCCCATTACCTATGCAGCCGGGCTGACGATGGATGAGGTTTCACTGATCGGTTGGCAAAGTGGTGGCCATTCCAATGGTTTTGTAGGCGCTTACGCTATCGGCGTAGGGGCAGAGGCTTTCCAAGGACAGATAGATAACACAGAAATTCCCCGTCTAATTGCCAAAGCTGCAGGCTGGCAACTGCGTCCATAAATAAGGGAATTAGCAAGGCTCAAAGTAACAGCTTTTATCAACAGCGACGATTCGCAATGAAAAGCAACACATCAAAGAGGCGCGACACGAGACGACAAGCAGTTTCTCGTGTCGCCTTTCTTTATTTACCACGTTTGCATTTATTTCTCAAAATAGCAAAGAGAATACCCCTTGCGCTCAATCCTCCTCACAATTCGCCCAAACGAACAACCTCTAAAGGCACGATATCTCTAACAATCATGCAGAAGCAACTCCAAGAAGTCTTAGAATTTCACCAAAAATTTGACGTCTACAGCAACACTACGCCCACGATCAACCTACCCCACGATGCCTACCTCCTACGCAAGCATATCATGCAAGAGGAAGTAAGCGAATACTCAGAGGAATATGAGCGAGAAGGCCTATCTGACGATGAACGCCTGCAAGCTGTGGCCAAAGAGTTAGCCGATATTATCTACACAGCCTTGGGCACGGTCATAGCACATGGCCTACAGGATAAATTTGAACAAATCTTTGATGCTGTACATCAAAGCAATATGAGCAAACTCGATGCAGCAGGAAAGCCTGTGCGCAGACCTGACGGAAAGGTGATCAAGTCTGACTTGTATCAAGCCCCAGATCTTAGTTTCTTAAAGCAAAATGATTAGCAGACGGCTTACGCAACCGGTGCGAAAGCCCAAAAGTATCCAGCTATTCGTCTGATTTTTAACGACGAATAGCCAATTTTCGCGCAAGGACTCCTCATCTTTTCCACTTTTTATCGCGATAACAAAGTCGTACCATCACGAGCGTACGTTTGTATCATCGTGAGAAAAGAGCTGTACGCTCACGATAGTACAATGCAAAAAAAGGAGTTCGTCTGCAAAAACCAGACTAAGCGTCGGAAAAATTAGGGTTTAGTAGTGAGCTTTACTGATGCTTGCTTAAGCATAGATTTATTTACCGAACAACTTATGGGAGATGCGTCAAATGTGTACAACCTGTCTTTAGCATTTAACAAAGAAAGACAGCGCATTTGAGTGTCATAGCAAAACTCGATCAAGACAGCAGCTTGCAAATTATTATTCTCACCGACTCCAGAAGTCCAAATAAGCTGCTGCTACTTTGCGATAATCATGGTAGCGCTCAATATAGGTATAGCTATCCTTTCTGCGCTGTATCAAAGCTGATTTATCCTGAATCAAAGCCTTCAGCTGCTCATACACATCAGCCTCATTGGGCAGCACGTTTACTATCGGAAAGAGATCTTTATCGCCTAATATTTCATAGTTTTCGGGCTCTCCTCCCCCGACAATCGCTATCCCTTGCGCCATAGCCGCCAATGCATTCATCGCAGGCGTGTAACTATAAAGCTGATCCAGCAAGACATCGCTGCCACTTAAGAGCTTCACATACTGCTTAAAAGGTACGGATTCTACTTTTACGACTTCGACAAGCTCCGGATAGTCATTGGCCAAACGCAGCAAGGCTTTGAGCATAACATCTGTGCCTTTATAAGCAGAACGCTCTTTCTGTATGCCGATGAAAAAGCGTACTTTATCGCGAACTTCAATAACTTTCTTTTCAGAAAGCTGAATGGGGAAAGGGATAAATTTTAGTTTGTCGGCATAAGTTGCCACATAAGACACGTAATATTCGTATAAACCAGCAATAATCCCATCGCAATCGGCTGCTACATATTGGTTTAATCGGCCTTTTTCGCCGACCAACCAATCCCGAACCCAAACCGTATTATCCGGATTCTGACGCAAGTGTGGGCCAAAATTAAAATCGCTATACCGAAAAGTATGACCATCTAATCCGGCTTTCACGTAGTAGTGATCCATACCAAAAGCCCCCATGAAGACCTTCTTATTATGGCGCCGCAAATAGCGATAAAAGGGATAAATGCGCTCAGCTTTCAAGGGCAAAAAGACGGGGTTGATAATTTGAACGACATCGTAGTTGCGAAATTTGCGAAACGTACGCCACAATTTTCCGTAATAAAGAAGGGAGGAAAACTTTCCTAAAGATGGGCGCTTCAAGTCGATATCGCGCGGATAGTTCTTCCAGCCATCGCCATCAGAAGCAAGGACTACGTCATGCCCAAACTCGCGCAGACCTTTTAGAAGAGTTGCGTGCACATTACTATAATCGCCGATCAGGAGGATTCGCATAGCGGGTAAAGATAAAGTTTATTTATGTGAGGAATGGTTCATTGCGCAGAAATTTATCACTATCTTCGCCCATTATGATGAAGTTATGCCCCTTATTACTATTATTGGCCTTTGTAAGCTGTCAAGAAAACTTCGATAAACGTTTACATCGTGAAGCAAAAGAGTATTCAGCACAACATTGCCCGCAACAAGTGCAAGAGGAAACCGTATTGGACAGCACGACTTACGACATTTCGACACGCACTTTCACACGCTGGTTTACGCTAAGTGGGAGCTTAGATACGCTACAAGCACAGGAGATCATGCAAAAGCAGCAATCGACCTTACAACAAGCGCTTCTAAAAGAATTACAAGACGATCCTAAATGGAAATATTGTATGGAAAAGGAGATTATCTTCGCCTATAAATATCGCTCAAAAGAGACTGGCAATATCGTTTTCCAAACAACACTTATGCCTAAGGATTATGCGCAGTAAGATATGAGACTTCGCTAACAATAATAAAGAAGAAGCTCCTTAATTAAGAAGCTTCTTCCGGTTTCATGTTCGTGTAGACGGTTTGCACATCGTCAAACTCTTCTAATTTCTCCACCATTTTATCGATGGATTCACGTTGTTCGGGCGTTACGTCCTTAAGATCGTTGGGAATGTAAGTGAACTCAGCACCTACAACCTCAAAATCGTTTTCTTCTAAATGTTTCTGGATCTCACCAAAACTCTTGGGGTCACCATAAATCGTAATACTATCCTCTTCATCATCGATATCGTATTCGTCTTCTACACCATAATCGATCAGATCGAGGATGAGTTCATCCATATCTAAGCCATCTTTCTTCTTGAAAGAAAACACGCATTTGTGGTCGAACAAGAAAGCGAGCGAGCCCATAGTTCCGAGGTTGCCACCAAACTTATTAAAGACGCTGCGAACGTCGCCGACGGTACGCGTAGTGTTATCCGTCAGCGTATCAACAAAGACAGCAACACCATGAGGTCCATATCCTTCATAAGTCATCGGCTTATAGTCGCTTTGATCTTTGCCGGATGCATTCTTTATTGCACGCTCGATATTATCTTTAGGCATATTCTCGCGCTTTGCATTGGCAATGATGGCGCGAAGCGTCGGGTTGTTTTCCGGTTCCGGACCTCCCGCTTTAACAGCTATGGCTATTTGTTTTCCGATCTTTGTAAAAGCTCGCGCCATATGCCCCCAGCGTTTTAATTTGGCGGCCTTTCTATACTCAAAAGCTCTTCCCATAATTTTATATTTCGATGTTTGTTTGTTATCTGTTATCTCAATGTAGCGTTTAGCTGCTTCTGAAGTTGCTGAATAATCTTGTTCATGACAGCTTCCGTTTGCTTATCATTCAAAGTCTTATTCTCATCTTGGAGCGTAAAGTTGACAGCATAGCTTTTCTTATCAGCCCCCAAATTTTTCCCTTCGTACACGTCAAAAAGCGTAACTGATTTGAGCAATTTCCGCTCTGCCTCAAATGCAATCCGTTCAATCTCTGCAAACTTCACGGTTTTATCAACCAATAAGGCTAAGTCGCGACTTACGGATGGGTATTTGGCTATTTCTACAAATTCCACCTTATTTTTTGCCGTCTTACGCATCAATTCATCCCAATGCAAATCGGCAAAATAAACTTCTTGGTCTAAGTCGAATAAAGCATTAATGCGGCGAGCCACCACACCAAATTCTAATAGGACTTTATCGTTTCTGTCTTTTAAGACAAGTCCTTTGCTGAAAAGGTTATTATCTGATTCTTCCGTCTTGAGCCCTTTAAAAGAAAGGCCTAATCGAACTAAAATGTCTTGTACGTAGCCTTTTAATTCAAATACGCTGGACTCTTCATTTGGATGCGCCCAGTTGTTTTCGACACGTTTTCCGGTAATCCACAAGCCTAAATGATATGACTCCGAATAGCGGTTTACTGTTTTAGCAGTTTGCTCTTCACCCTTGCCTTCTGCGTTTTGCAGTTTAGCATCAACGCGATAGCATTTGCCTATTTCAAAAAACCTTAGATTAGAAGTCTTGCGGTTTACATTACGCGTAATGGATTCCATTCCACCAAAAAGCAGCGTCTGTCTGAGCACATTCAAATCTCCACTTAAAGGATTCATTATATGAACAAGATACTCATTTTTATAGGCATTTAATTCAGTATAATAACTCTCTTTCGTCAAAGAGTTATTCATAATTTCATTAAAGCCCTGTCCAACCAATTGCTCCGAAATCAAATTTTGCAATTTGTAGGAGCGGTCTTCTTCACCCTGAATTGTTAGGCAAGTATTCATTTGCTTGGGCAGACCAACATTGTTATAACCGTAAATACGTAAAATATCTTCGACTACATCGCAGGGACGCTGTACATCTACTCTATAAGAAGGAACAAGAAGTTGCAGTCCACTTTCTGTCTCTTCCGCAATCTTCATTTCAAGAGAGGTAACAATCTCTTTGATAACATCAACAGGAATTTCTATTCCGATTACCTCGTGTATATATTGGTAGGTCAAATCAACGGTGAAATGAGAAGGTTGCTTGATGGGATTAACTTCTTTAATCTCCATAGAAACCTTACCTCCGGACAACTCTTTCGCCAACATGGCCGCAACCTTCAGCGCGTAAATCTGCCCTTCCGGATCTATACCACGTTCAAAGCGGAAACTGGCATCTGTGCTGATCGCATGATGACGAGCGCTTTTACGAATCCAAGTTGGATTAAAGTAGGCACTTTCAAACAAGATATTCTTCGTCGTCTCATAAGTGCCAGAACCTTTTCCTCCCAAGATTCCCGCAATGCACATAGGTTCTTCCGCATTGCAAATGGCTAAGTCTTTTCCATCTAGTTTATGCTCTTCTCCATCCAAGGTAACAAATGGCTCACCGTCCGAGCAAGTCCGTACGATAACCTTGTTGCCCTTGACCATATCGGCATCAAAACAATGAAGCGGCTGTCCATAAGCAAACATTACGTAGTTGGTTATGTCGACTATATTATTAATTGGCCTAACGCCAATAGATAATAATCGATTCTTCAACCACGTAGGGCTTTCTTTCACCTCGCAATCGGACAAGGTCACCGCACAATAGCGAGGGCAGCCTTCCGGTGCGTCTATTTGAATGGCTATATCAAGGTCCTTGTTATCTACCGAGAAAGCAGCGACATCTTGTCGATGAAGAGCTGTCTTATGACCGTTTCTTACCAGCCAAGCATACAAGTCTCTGGCAACTCCATAGTGTGAACACGCATCTGAACGATTAGGCGTAATATCTACACCTATAATATAGTCAGACTCTAATTCGTAATATTTCGCAGCCGGAGTTCCAACTTGTGCTTCAGCAGGAAGAACTATAATTCCGTTTTGATCAGTCCCAACGCCTATTTCATCTTCCGCACAAATCATACCGAAGCTTTCAACTCCGCGAAGCTTTGATTTCTTTATCTTAAAGCTGTCTTCTCCATCGTAAAGAGTCGTGCCGATTGTTGCAACCATCACTTTCTGTCCGGCAGCAATATTCGCAGCTCCACAAACTATTTGTATAGGACTGCCTGCTCCCAAATCTACAGAGCAAACATGCATATGGTCTGAATTGGGATGAGGCTCACAAGTTAAGACCTCGCCTACTACAATGCCCTTTAATCCGCCCTTTATCGTTTGGAATTCTTCTATATCATCAACCTCCAGACCTATAGATGTGAGCGCTTTGGCCACTTCTTCTGCAGAGAGGTCAAAATCGACATATTCTTTAAGCCAATTATACGAAATGTTCATAGCCTATCATTTGTTTATAATCGCACATCATTCTTCATGCGCAAGAGAAAGTATGCAAACTTTCCTCCTTATTGTAATCTTATTGGGTGCAAAATTACAACTTCCCAACGAAAAATAGAAGTGAAAGAGCAACGTTTCTATTTGATGATATCTTATTGAAAGAATCTTACTTCAAAAGACGAGTCAAACTATCGCAAATTCTATAGTTCCCATTCGGGATAAGCCACATCTTCGGTATAAGGGCTCGCTGAAGACGCCTTATAGGTGGCGTTAAGGGCTCATATTTTAAGATGTCAAGGAGTTCTATAAGGAGTGCAAGAGGAGTCATATAAGGAGTGCAAGAGGAGTCCTATAAGGAGTGCAAGAGGAGTCCTATAAGGAGTGCAAGAGGAGTCCTATAAGGAGTGCAAGAGGAGTCCTATAAGGGATGCAAGAGGAGTCCTATAAGGGATGCAAGAGGAGTCCTATAAGGAGTGCAAGAGGAGTCCTATAAGGGATGCAAGAGGAGTCCTATAAGGGATGCAAGAGGAGTCCTATAAGGGGTGCAAGAGGAGTCCTATAAGGGGTGCAAGAGGAGTCCTATAAGGGATGCAAGAGGAGTCCTATAAGGGGTGCAAGAGGAATCCTATAAGGAGTGTGAGATGATTTATACTTAAAGATGTCGAGGACTTATACTTGAAGATGTCGAGGATTTATACTTAAAGGTGTCGAGGACTTATATAAAGAACGTCGATAAACTTACTATATCGGCACAAAAGTCTCATAACCGTTTCACCGAATCCGGCGAAACAACCTATGGTGCAGCAGGATTGGAAGTGAGTCTTCGTTTGTGGCGGTTTACAGTCAGTCATAAAATCACGCAGAACGGCTCACTATGACAACTTTTAGTTAGAGAGCCTTGCTTAAACCGAATAGGGATAACAAGCATCAAACTTCCAAAGAACCGACAATCTCTTGTACCTGTTTTATATTATGGTTATCCATCCAAATCTCTAAATCAGCTGCAATTCGCATCGTTATGGAAGGATCAATGAAATTTGCCGTCCCTACTTGCACTGCTGTTGCTCCGGCCATTAAGAACTCCACGACATCTTGCGCCGTCATAATACCTCCAAGCCCTATTACCGGAATCTTCACTACTCGCGCAACTTGCCAAACCATTCTCAAGGCCACCGGCTTTATAGCCGGTCCGGAAAGTCCACCTGTAGCAATACTCAACTTGGGGCGGCGAGTCTCAACATCTATTGCCATCCCCATCAACGTATTGATCAAAGATAAACCATCAGCTCCCTCGGCCTCTGCGGCTTTTGCTATTTCCGCAATATCCGTCACGTTAGGAGAAAGCTTTACGACGAGCAATTTATCATAATGTCTGCGTACCTCTTTCACGACAGCTGCGGCACACTTTGCAGAAGTACCAAAAGCCATCCCGCCATCCTTCACGTTCGGACAAGATATATTTAGCTCTATTCCGGGTATGTCTTCCAATTCATTGACGCGTGCTGCACAAGCCGCATAGTCTTCCGGAGAAGAACCGGAAACATTCACAAAGAAATTGGTCTTCAAATTCTTAATCTTCGGATAAATCTCTTTTGAAAAATAATCGACGCCCTTGTTTTGAAGACCTACACAGTTAAGCATTCCCTGCGCCGTCTCTGCCATACGCGGGTAGTCGTTGCCTTGCCTTGGCAAAACAGTAGTGCCTTTTACAAATACACCTCCCAAGCGGGTAAAGTCGACGAAGTCTGCAAACTCGAGTCCATATCCAAAAGTTCCGGAAGCCGTCATTATAGGCGTGTTTAATGAGAGCTCTCCTATTTTTACGCGTAAATCAGCCATTTTTACCAAGTTAATTGATTTGCATTAAACACCGGCCCTTCCGTGCAGACGCACACATTTCCCTTCACCGTCTTTTCCACACAGCAAAGACAAGCCCCAAGTCCGCAAGCCATTAGGTTTTCAAGTGACACCTCGCAGTTTATATTTCTTGACTTAGCAACCTTTACAACCGCTTTCATCATCGGTTTTGGACCGCAAGTATATATTCCCTCAAACGTGTCTTCCAATACCTTATGATCAGTTACAAAGCCTTTTGTCCCCAAGCTTCCATCTTCTGTCGTCGTATAAGTATCTCCCAGTTTTCTGAACAAATTCAATTGCAAAAGGTCCTCTTCTCTCTTTCCTCCCAACAAGAACACGGGCTCGCTACCTAACTCTTTTAGTTTTTTTCCTAAGAATAAAAGCGGTGCAGTCCCTACTCCGCCGCCAATTAGTAAGTAGCGACCAGTTTTTAAGGATAGCGAAAAATTATTGCCTAAAGGAAATAAGCAGTCTAAAAGGTCTCCTGCTTTCAAACAAGCCAAACGTCGCGTACCTTCCCCCACGCTATGCACCAACAGCCACATTTCATTTTTCGACTCATCTACATAATTAATAGAAATAGGACGACGCAAGAACGTAGCAGGTGAGTTTGTTATTCTTATATTCACAAATTGTCCCGGCATCATATCCGAAAAAAGAATTTGTTCATCAGTTGCTTTTAAGAGCACATAATCATCTTTAAGCTTTTCTACGGCGGTTATTCGTAATTCGCTTACATATTTTTTCATAAGATAGGGCTTTAAACGCGGACAAATTTAGCAAAAACTTGGTATATTCGCAGTTGAAAAACGAAAGACAATGGAATTAGAAATCTGTACAAACAGTTATAATAGTGCATTAGCGGCCCAACAGGGAGGAGCTGATCGCATTGAATTATGTGTAGGCTTGGCTGAAGGTGGACTTACGCCTTCAATGGGGCTAATTAAGCAGGTTGCACAATTAAGCGGACTCAAGAAACATGTATTGATTCGCCCGAGAGGTGGCGACTTTTGCTATACTCCTGATGAAGTAGCTATTATGGAGACGGACATTCGTCTCTTAAAGGAAGAAGGAACAGATGGGGTTGTTATAGGCGCATTGAATCCTGACGGAACAGTCGACTTGCCTACCATGCGGCGTCTTATTACTGCGGCAGAAGGACTTAGTATTACCTTCCATCGAGCCTTTGATATGTGCGCCAACCCCGAAAAAGCCTTAGAAGACATCATAGCATTGGGGTGCCATCGTATCCTAACATCCGGCTTATCTCCAACGGCAGAACAAGGCATTCCGATGTTGCGAAAATTGGTTGAACTTTCCGGACGACGCATTGAAATTATGCCTGGCTGTGGTGTCACTCCGCAAAATGCAGCACGCATCTTACAAGAGACTGGTGCTACCAATATACACGCTTCAGCCAAACATACGAGAGACAGTGTAATGGCTTATCGAAGAGACACTATAGATATGGGCGAAAAAGGAAAGAATGAGTTCGCCATTCAAGAGACTTCACCTCGCTTGGTTGCAGAAATCAGACAAGCTATTGGCTAAAGATGTCCATAGAAGCTCAACGCGTAGGGTCCTTATTCCGATGACGTTCTAAGAAACCTTCCTATTTTCTTTGGTATAAACAGTTACATTCCACTATCTTTGCATAAAATAGGCGGCGCCTCAGCAATTGAAACAAGTTTCATTGCATTCAGCTTGCTCTATCTTTGCATAAAATAGGCGGTAGTTCCACTTCTAAAAGTGAGCGTCTGCAACCTCTACCCTCTCACGCGCACAAGCTAGCCGGGAAAGCAAAACTTTTTCTAAACATCTCCTAGCAGCTTTTTTATGATCTTTACAAGCGTATGAAAAGTATCGAAGTTCTCATCCCCACGTACAATGAGGAGCAATCCATTCCTCTGTTATATGAGGCATTGTCCCATACCGCTCAACAAATAAGCCGGTACGATTGGCGCTTCATCTTTATCAACGACGGGAGTAAAGACCATTCGCAGGACATATTAGAAGCTTTGAGCGAACAGGATGAAAGAATTGCCGTCATTAACCTTTCGCGCAATTTCGGAAAAGAGAATGCAATGCTTGCCGGAATTGATTATGCTCAAGGCGATGCGGTAATTATTATGGATTGCGACCTGCAACATCCCGTTTCAATCATTCCGGAAATGCTCAAAGCTTACGAAGAGGGTTATCAGGATGTTTATGCTCGTCGTGCGCATCGAAATGCAGAGCCTCGACTAAAGCAATGGTGCACGAAGCGCTATTACCGTTTATTACAGAAGTCTACGCGCTTCGACGTACTCCCGGATGTTGGCGATTTCCGACTGTTAGATCATCGATGCATAGGGGCTTTAAAGCAATTGAGAGAAACGGATCGCTATACAAAAGGCCTTTTCTGCTGGATTGGTTTTAAGAAGAAAGAAATCACGTACACTACGGAAGAGCGCCGCTTTGGAAAATCTACCTTCACCTACTTTGGCTTATTGAAGTTAGCCTTAAACGGCTTAACCTCTTTCACAACTGCCCCACTCCGGTTCTCTACCATCACCGGCTGCATCGTATCTTTTTTCGCATTCGTCTACCTCATCTATGTCGTCATCAAGACTTTGATCATAGGCGAACCCGTGCAGGGGTTTCCTACGCTTGTAGTCTTAATACTGTTGTTGGGCGGACTGCAACTACTTAGCATTGGTATTATCGGAGAATACATTGCCCGGATTTTTAATGAATCTAAGCGGCGCCCTAATTATATCGTGGCATCCATTAAAGCAAAGCAGCAATGAAAAAAGGCTCATATTCTCTGGTTCTCCTACTCATGTTGGCGGCGTTGGTCTCTTACTTTTCCTACGTCTCCCCTTGGGTTGGCGACGACATAGAATATGCTTATTTCTCTGCGATCAAAGATACAAACGGCACAAACCTACCTATCCACACGCTACAAGACATCTTTGTTTCTCAATATAACCATTATCAAAGCACAAATGGGCGAACGGTGGCCCATTGTTTCGTACAATTCTTCTGCGGCATTGGCGGACAAATCGCTTTTTCTATTTGTAACGGCTTGATGTATATACTACTCGTCGTACTCATCTGCCGCCTGATACATTGGGATTGGAAAAAACCTCGCTCGGTCTTTGTGACACTCTTATTAGTGCTTTTTACGTTCAATACAGGTTTTACGCCGAGTTGCCAAATTGGCTATATCTGGATGTTTTGCACGGCTTTAGGGACACTCTATATCTTCCAACGACAACCCCAACTCTCATTTTTCTCAGCCATACTCGTTTTTCTATTCAGCATTTTGGCCGGATGGGGACAAGAAAGCTTAAACTTCGGTTTATGCATGTCGTTTTTCGTCTTTTTCTTGCCCCATTTCAAGCAAAACAAGGCCGCTCGCTGGCTTGTACTTATCGGCTTCGGTTTAGGCACACTGATGATCTGCCTCTCGCCCGGCGCTTGGACGCGCGCCGCACAATCACACCAATTGCTAAATGTCTCTCTGCTCAATTTAGCTCACTATTCGCGCGCCCTTTATTTATACCTATTCTATGCTCTTTACCTGCTCTTATTCAGGCGGGCCAAAATTGGGCAATTTTTCCACACAAATGCCTTCTATCTCATTGCCATTTTCACCCTGCTATGCTTCAATCTTATCATAGGAATAAGCGGACCGCGACAGCTTTTGGGCATAGAACTGCTCTCCATCTTAGGCTTATTGCAGTCTCAGCAAAGTTTTGAAACAAAAAGGGCCTATAATACGGCCTTCATTATGCTACTTACCTTCTTCACGACCCTCATCATATTGAAGCGAATGAGTTTTACGCTACAGACGCGCACAGCTTTTGATCAGACAATGGCAGCTTGCAGGAAAGCACCGAGTGGTTCTACCGTAATACATTACTTCGGTAGTGATGCAAAGGCTTGGCCCGGCGACCATTTTTTAAGGACGATGGAGAAGAAAATCAAGATTGAGACCGGGCATACCATTCATATCATCCCCGCAAGTCGCCCCGATTACACACCGCAAGGCGCTATTCAAGCAGACAATCTTAAGCAACGCCCATAAGTTCGCATGGCGAAACGCAAAGCGCAAGATTTCCAACACTCACCCACGCAATTCGGCAATCCCTTTCTCCCCATTTCATACAAGCAGAGCAGGAATGGACAGTGTACGCTCGTGAGCGCACGTTTGTTCTTTCGCGAGCGTACGTTCGTATCATCACGATAAGAAGGTCTTGCTCTCACGATGGGACAAGGCGTAAGCTGAGAGTTGCAGCAGAACCTCAAAGCAAATAGTGTTTATAAACGGGTGCTGAGAAAGCACATTTTTAAGGAAAGAATCACGATGCAAACTTATCTGCACGCTGAGGCTTATTTGCCGAATAATAACCCCATCAAAAAGCGCAAAATTGACGAACGACTAATTTGAAAGCTATCCTTTATATCAACAAAAACAGCTCTCATAAATCACTTTTACGAAAGTACGATATTAGACTGTTTACTTGCGTATTAAAAGAAATTATTTCAAGGAATAAAAGCTCACGCTTGTTGGAGATATCGGCTACTTCCCATATCATTGCTCAGATAAGAATGCGGAAAAGATAGAACTACCCGACTGCTCCCTGCGATGTCACTTTGAAGAAATAGGTGTAATCGACGGAAATATTTGTCCGTTTTTATTCAAAAGAGAGAAAAAACCGGGACGAGGTTTCGCCTTGTAAATATATAATGCGCACCGCCCCATCGTATTACGCAGATTGATTTCTACGCAAGGGTGTATCTTTTGTCTGGCGACCATCATGTCCACTCCAACCGGACCAATATATTTCCCGATCAGCAACTTTCCCAATGCTTTTTCCAACTGTTTGCGTACCAAAGTCAGATGTTCCGGAGCCACATTCAGATGGGCTTGAAGCCTCGCCTGATCATCGAGTAAGTTACCCAAATAATGTCCGGCCGCATCCGTTCTAAAAACTGATAAACCTTCATAAACAACCGCATCAGCCCGACAATAAAATTCCATAGCAAAGTCCTGGTCATGCGCAAAAAAGGGTTCGACGGCAATCCCCCCTTGCTCGCGAATGATTTTTCGTACACGATCCAATCCGGATGAAAAGACGCCGCGCCCACTACAACTCCAAGGAGCTTTATATAAAACAGATTCATAGTTTTTCACGTAGTTTTGCACTTCATCTGTGGTTCTACAAAAAGCAGATTCGCCAAAAGTTATATCTGCTAAAGGCGTGCGCAGCTCGCGTAGCAAGGTCACTGCCGTCTGCCTTGAACTCAACGTGCGTATATTATCGATAGCTTCCTGCGTTCTCAACAAACTTTCAGGAGCGCCAATTTGCCTAAGACGGTGACAAACCAGCAGATCCCAGCCCCACACCTCTATTTCGTGAATTGTGGACCAGTCTGTTTTTATACCTTGTTTGTAGTAAACAGCCGGACTATCATTCCAAAATTTAGGTAAGTCATATAATTGCTCAGACAGGTCGCGTGCGATCTTACATGGGTAGTAAAAAGGCGAATTTGAGGCCAAAGCCTCATCATGATAAAAATTTAGCAGAAAGAGTTTCATATTTTCTAACGCGAAATTACGCCTTACGTAGAAAACTTCGTATATTTGCGAAACGAAAAATACGATTATTATGCTTTTTTCAAAAGACACCTACGTAGAACGTCGGCGCAGATTGCGTGAAATGGTGAGCAATGGGCTCATTCTTATCTTCGGCAACAACGATGCTCCGATGAATTGTCCGGCAAACACCTACAAGTTTCGCCAAGATAGCTCTTTCCTCTATTTTTTTGCGCAACACCGCGACAGATTAGTTGGCGTGATCGATGCTGATAGCGGCCAAGAATGGCTCATCGGCGATGAAATAGATATAGATGACATCGTTTGGTTCGGCTCAGTCAAAAGTGTGGGCGAATTAGCCGCAGAAGCCGGCGTAGAACATCACGCTCCGATGGCCCATCTCGCAGAATTGGTCAACGAAGCGCTGAAAAAGAGAAGAAGAATCCACTTCCTGCCGCCTTATCGCTTTGATACGCAAATCCAAATTATGGACTTGCTGAACATTCATCCGTCTAAGCAAAAAGAGGCAGCAAGTTTTCCTTTAATTCAAGCAGTTGTCAAGCTCCGCAGCGTAAAGAGTCTTGAAGAAATTGAAGAGTTGGAGCGCGCAGCGACAATCGGACATAAAATGCATACAACGGCTATGCGCTTGTGTCGCCCCGGTGTGACCGAACAATACATCGGCGGACAAATTGACGGCATTGCCGCTTCTTATGGTTGCATCGTCTCTTTCCAAAGTATAGTAACAATGCACGGAGAGATTATGCACGGCAATCCTTCTCCTCGCGCTTTGGAAGCCGGAAGGTTGATGCTGTGTGATGCAGGTGCGGAAACCAATGAAAATTATTGTTCAGACAATACGCGTACCACACCTATCAGCGGAAAATATACGCAACGACAAAAGGAAATCTATCAGATTGTGGTCGATTGTCACGACTTAGCATTAGATGTGGCAAAGCCTGGTGTACGCTGGTGGGATGTCCATTTTGACGTTTGCCGCTTAATGACTAATCGTCTTAAGGAACTCGGCCTGATGAAAGGCGACACGGAAGAAGCGCTGCGCGCCGGTGCTCACGCACTTTTCTTGCCGCACGGATTAGGCCATATGATGGGCTTGGATGTACACGATATGGAAGGCTTAGGCCAAATACACGTGGGCTTTGATGAGGAAACGCGGCCGAGTACGCAATTCGGAACGGGCTCACTCCGTATGGGGCGGAAGCTTGAAGAAGGCTTTGTTGTAACAGACGAGCCCGGTATTTATTTCATTCCGGACTTGATCGACTATTGGAAGGCTGAAGGCATCAATAAAGACTTCATCAACTTCGAAAAAGTGGAAACTTACAAAGACTTTGGTGGAATCCGCATAGAGGATGACGTGCTCATCACGAAAGATGGCTGCCGTTTCTTAGGCAACGAACGCATCCCCTATCATATTAAAGAGGTAGAAGACTTCCTCGAAAGCAGAGATAATCAATAAATAAAACATTTTTAATCACTAACAATAATACACAATTATGAAAAAAGGTATCTTTCTCGCAGCTACACTCTTGACGTTGCTGCCTGGAAGTGTGCTGGCACAAGCAAATAAACCAGCAGAAAAGAACGACACAGTAAAATTTACTGTTATCAAAGAGGCTCCAATTACCTCTATCAAAGATCAGCACCGTTCAGGTACGTGCTGGGACTATAGCTCACTGGGCTTCTTTGAATCAGAGTTGCTCCGTCAAGGAAAAGGAACGTTTGATTTGTGCGAGAGCTTCGTAGCTTATCATACCTATATGGATCGTGCAGAAAAAGCTATCCGCATGCACGGTGACGTAAGCTTTGCACAAGGCGGAAGTTTCTACGATGTGCTGTATTGTATGAAGCATTATGGAATCTGCCCGCAAGAGGCAATGCCTTTCCCCGGCTCTCTTTATGGCGATTCTCTCTTTAACTTTAACGAATTTGGCAAGATCATGTCAAGCTATGTTGAGGGCATCTCAAAAAGCGATATGAAGCGTCTTCCTCCCACGTGGAAAAAAGAGTTCTCTTCTATTCTCGCTAACTACTTTGGAGAGCTGCCTGCAACTTTCCAGTACAAAGGAAAGACTTATACTCCGCAATCTTTCCAAAAGAGCTTAGGCCTTGATCTTGATGATTATGTGTCTTTGGCATCTTTCTCTCACCACCCGTTCTATTCTAAATTTATCATTGAAGTTCAAGACAACTGGCGTTGGGCTGAAAGCTACAACTTACCGCTTAATGAGTTTATGGACGTAATGGAATCTGCCGTTCGCAATGGCTACGCCTTTGCTTGGGGTGCTGATGTCAGCGAGCAAGGATTCAGCCGCAACGGACTTGCAAGAGTTCCGGCAAAGAGCTACAAAAATGATATGTCTGGCTCTGATGCCGCACGCTGGACCGGCACGAATGGGAAAGAATCTGGTTTCTCAGATAGCAAAGACGAACTCACAATTACACAAGAGATGCGTCAGCGCGCTTATGACAATTGGGAAACTACAGACGACCACGGAATGGTTATCTATGGTTTAGCTAAAGATCCGCAAGGTCAAGAATACTTTATGGTAAAGAACAGCTGGGGTGAATATGGCCGTTATAAAGGTATCTTCTACGCTTCTAAGCCTTATGTAGCTTACAAGACGATGAATATCCTTATTAACAAGAAAGCAATTCCTGCAAATATTCGCAAGAAGCTGGGAATCTAATCAGCCTTGCAAAACAACAAAGACTACGGAAAGCTTATAGCTTTCCGTAGTTAGCATATATACCATTTTAATCTTACCTCAATTATGAAAATACTAAAACAAGGTTATCCTGTAGCAGCTCAGGCTATACCTACAAAAAGATACTGTCAAACTCTAGACCTACGCGAAGATCCGGAATTAATCGCAGCCTACAAAAAGTTGCACACCAAGGAAGGTATTTGGCCGGAGACATTAGAAGCAATAAAGGCTTCAGGCATTTCAGAGATGGAGATATACCTATTAGACAACCGCCTCTTTATGATTATAGAAATGCCGGCTAACTTAGAATGGGATGAAGTAATGCAAAAAATGGCGAATATGCCCAAGCAAAAAGAATGGGAAGCCTTGACAGCAAAATATCAGCAAGTAACAGCAAAAGGAGAGAACAGCGCTGATAAATGGAAACTGATGAAGCGTATATTCCACCTCTATTAGAATACTACTCACGTACACTTTTCTACGACTGACTCCAAATAGTCTAAGAGAATGTCATAAGAAGAGAGAAATAAAATTGCAAGGCGTGAAAATCAAACAGTAAAGATTGCATTTTCAGAATAATGTATTTATCTTCGCGTATCGTTTAAACGCAAACACAATGGCTACTACACTTCAAGTTAAAGACAAAATGCTCCTTTCACAAAAGGGCATATCTGAAGAAAAATTGGAATCACAGCTTCAATCATTTAGGAATGGTTTTCCTTTTCTAAAACTATATGCTGCCGCTGCCCCTAAAAAGGGGATTTTACAACCGTCCAATGAAGCGCAACAAGCCTTTCTTTCTGCTTGGCAGAAATACCTAACAGAGGGCCACAAGATAATAAAGTTTGTTCCGGCTTCAGGCGCGGCAAGTCGAATGTTCAAAGACCTTTTCGCCTTTTGTGATGCAGATTATGATACACCTCAAACGCATTTTGAGCAGACTTTCTTCCACGATCTTCACAAAGCGCCTTATTATAGCCTACTCAACGAGACATGTCTGCGCCTTTATGACCAAGACATCGCAGCATTGTTGCAGACCAAACGCTATAAAGATATTGTTCGCGCACTTTTAGGCGCAGAAGGATTGAACTATGGCAACCTCCCCAAGGGCCTACTCCTCTTTCATCAGTATCCAAACGGAAACAGAACGCCAGTAGAAGAGCATCTTGTAGAAGGCGGCCAATATGCTAAAGGAGCAGATGAGAAAATCAATATACACTTCACTGTTTCTCCAGAGCATCGCGAACTTTTCTCAAAATTAATTGCAGATAAAAGCGCACAATACGAAAAAGAGCTGCAAGCAAAACTCTGTATAAGTTTTTCAGAGCAAAAGGGAAGCACAGACACAATTGCCGTAACAGAGGATAACGACTTCTTCCGTCAAGCAGACGGTTCCTTGCTTTTCCGTCCGGGTGGACACGGTGCACTGATTGAAAACCTCAACGAAATAGATGCAGACGTCGTCTTTATTAAAAATATAGACAATGTCGTTCCGGACTACCTTAAGCCCGAAACAGTTCATTACAAGCAGCTTTTAGCCGGTATCTTGGTAGAACTCCAGCAAAAGACATTCCATTACTTAAGGCTTTTAGACGAGAAAAATTGCTCAGCAGATACGATTAAAGAGATAAAACAATTCATAGAAAAAGATCTTTGCTGCATTTTGCCTCAAGACATAGCTGAGCAAGATTTAGTGGCGGTCTTGAAAGAAAAACTTAATCGTCCGATGCGCGTTTGTGGAATGGTTGCAAACGAAGGCGAGCCCGGAGGTGGCCCATTCTTGGTCTACAATGCCGACGGGAGCATTAGCTTGCAAATTCTTGAAAGCTCACAAATCGACCTGAACAATCCCGAAAAGAAAGCCATGTTTGAGGAAGGGCTCTACTTCAATCCGGTAGACCTCGTATGCGCTCTTAAAGATTACAAAGGGAAACCGTTTAATTTACCCGATTATGTTGATCCTGCAACAGGTTTTATTACACATAAGAGCAAAGACGGCAAGCAACTGAAAGCCTTAGAACTACCTGGTTTATGGAATGGCGCAATGAGCAATTGGAACACCGTGTTTGTAGAGGTACCATTGATTACTTTTAACCCGGTAAAAACGATAAACGATCTCTTCAGACCGCAACATCAGCCGGCAGACGGTCAGTAAGCAATAAGTTAGCTCAAGAAACAGTTCATACTGATTAAGAGATAAAACGCTACGCCCTTGAATATCTATATAGAAACGTTTAAAACTTTTCTGAAAGGAGGAGGATTGGCCTTGGGATATGGCTATGCTGCTATTACGCCCATTCGTGACAGCATTATGAACCACCAATGGTTGTCTGAAGAAGCTTTTGAAGACACCATTGTTATAGCTCAAGCTTTGCCGGGTCTTTTCTCCTTAAACTTTGCCGTATTTCTTGGCTATAAGATTAAAGGATGGCGAGGCAGTTTGGCTGCATTATCAGGCATGTTGCTTCCGGCTTTAGCGCTAGCCTTCATTCTTGCCGTATCTTTCAATAAGGTTCGAGATCTTCCCATTATAAATTCGTTTCTTAAAGGTGCTCGCCCGGCCATCATCGCCTTGATGGTCTACCCGTGCTTCAAGTTATTTAAGCGGTCCAACAACTCTTTAAGCACAATATGGCTGCCCATTGGAGCATTATTAGCTATATATCTCTTACATATATCCCCGGCTTACATCATAATGGTCGTTGTAGCCTGCGCTATCGTTTATTCATTGCTTATCAAACCTTAGTCTCTTAAAATGATCATCTTATATCTGTCTCTATTTGTTCAATTTTTCTTGTGCGGTTGTTTTGGATATGAAGGTGCCTATACTTTGCCGGCTTTTTATGAGAATATGCTTATTTCTCAGCACGGCTGGTTAACGTCGGATCAGTTTGCAGATATTCTTTATGTAAGCCGATTATTGCCCGACAGTTTAGGAATAAACTCAGCCGTAATGGGTGGTTATCTCGCAACAGCGACACAGTATTCTACCGGATTCTCCTTCTTAGGCGGGTTTATCGCTCTTTTCGGCTTAACCCTCCCCTCTTTTATTTGGACAAAAGTCGCAAACTACTATCGCCATCGTTTCAGAAACGTTGGAGAAGTAGTCATCAGTTGGCTGCGCCCACTTGCTCCCGGCATTGTTGCTGCTGCTATTCTCCTTTTATGTACGGAGGAAAACTTCGGAAGCATCGCGACTTCTCCATGGCATTTCGGAATCAGTCTGTTTTTGTTTATTTCTACTTTAATCGGAACAAGGGTTTATCGCATCAATCCTTTATTCATGGTCTTCTTGTGCGGTTTTGCCGGCCTTTTACTCTTTTAATTAGCAGCACAAATCAAAAATGATCGACAGCGAATTGTGAGTTTACTACTTACAACTATTTCCAAGCGATAATACTCTCCTTTTTGAATTGTTCCACCTCATATTATTATGGTTTGCTCGGGGCAAACGACTGTTTGGTGGGAAGAAACGATGGTTTGCTGGTAGCAAACGATTGTTTGCCCCGAGCAAACCATAAACAGACTTATCGAAGCGCTTCAAAATGCGATCAAACAGATTCATAATACAAGGTCTCTGAACAACGTATCTTATTCGAACCATCATAAAGCATATTTTTCACGAAAAAGGCTCTGCAACTCTTGGCAGTTTCGCAGGAAGTCATTAACTTTGCACCGCAAATCAGCAAAGCCGATATAGCTCAGCTGGTAGAGCGACTCATTCGTAATGAGTAGGTCGCCGGTTCGAGTCCGGCTCTCGGCTCTTAAAGACGTAAAAGATTCATCTTTTGCGTCTTTATTTTTTGTACTTGTAAAAGATAAGGGAGAGATAGTTGAATAAAGGCTACAGAAAAACCTTAGAAAGATGATGTATCAAAGGGTTCTTGCCAAATATCCCAAGCCTTTTCAGCTTGCAGATGTAACATTTCCAAACCATTCTTCGTCATTGCTCCTTGTTCTTTCCCGCGAGATAAGAAGAGCGTCTCCTCCGGATTGTATATCAAATCATAAAGCAAATGGTAAGAAGATATTTCCCGATAAGGCAAAGGCGGAAATGTTGTTGTGTGCGGATGCATTCCGAACGGTGTACAATTGATCACCAATGAAGTTGTGGCAAGCAGCTTCATATCGGCTAATTCTTCATAAGTGATTACGCCCATTCTTTTTGTTCTACTAACGAATTGTACGCTTATGCCTAACAAACTCAACGCATAAGCTACAGCTCTTGCAGCACCACCAGTCCCTAATACAACTGCGCGAAGATCAAATGGGCGCAACAAGGGGCGCAAAGAAGTCATAAATCCATAATAGTCAGAATTGTAGCCTATCAAACCTTGGGGCGTAAAGCGAATCACATTGACGGCTTGAATAGCTTTCGCTTCCGGTGAGAGCGCATCAAGATGAGGAATGATTGCCTCCTTATAAGGAAGCGTGACGTTCAGTCCGCAAAGATTGGGGAAGCGTTGTAAGAGTTCGGGAAAAGCGCAAGCAGAAGATAATTCGAAGTTTTCATAAATCGCATTAAGTTGCAACAGCGAAAACTTCTTATTAAAATAATCCTTTGAAAAGGAATGCCCTAAAGGATAACCGATCAAGCCATAAATTTGTTGGCCCTCATTACTTTTCGCCCACATACATCGTATTCAAACCAAAGGTATAGGATTTGAAAAACACGTGCTTGAAACCGGCCTTTTCCATTATCTTTTGCATATCTCGCCCTTGAGGCACAGCTTCCATAGATGCCGGCAAATAGCTGTAAGCCTTAGTATCCTTAGAAATAAGACGACCAACAAGGGGCATCAACACGCGTGCATAAAGCTGAAATAATTGTCGCATTGGGAAGCGGCGCGGGCTGCTCAATTCAACAATAATGGCGTGCCCCCCTGGCTTTAATACGCGAAACATCTCACTTAGCCCTTTATCTAAATCTTCAAAGTTGCGCACACCGTAGGCTACTTGAACGGCATCAAAACTATTCTCCTCAAAACTCAGATTCAAGCAATCTTCTTTCTTAAATTGTATCTTCTCTGACAATCCAGCCGCAGCTACCTTTTGACGTGCAACCTTAAGCATGCCTTCAGAAATATCTATGCCCACCACTTGATTGGGGTATAATGAACGCGTCGAAAGAATAGCAAAATCTCCCGTACCTGTGGCCACGTCCAAAATCTCTTTTGGCTCAAAACTACGCAACTGCTTTATGGCTGCTCGACGCCATCGTTTGTCAATTCCTAAAGAGAGAAAATGATTTAGCTGATCATAAGAGTGAGCAATGTTGTCAAACATCTGCTCTACTTGCTCCGACTTACTGGAATCAGTGTCGTAAGGTTTGATCTTTTCTTGCTTATACATATCTAAGAGTATCGTGTGCTCGATAAGGGGGAATAAAAAAGGATAATCCGAATTGAAGATAGGATTCTACGCTATCTCAATTCGGATTACTTATAGCAAAACTTATTGCTGCAAGAACTGCAACACGTTGCGCTCTATACGCTCTTCAAGCTTGTCGCTATCTTCTGCAACAAACTTTTCGCCCGTAATATGCTCGTAAAGCTCAATATAACGATCAGAAATAGACTTAACGATTTCGTCGGTCATTTCCGGCACCTGCTGCCCTTCCTTGCCTTGGAAGCCATTATCCATCAGCCATTCGCGCACAAATTCTTTGGAAAGTTGGCGTTGTGGTTCGCCCTTTTCAAAACGTTCTTGATAACCATCGCTGTAGAAATAACGACTGGAGTCGGGCGTATGAATCTCATCCATCAAGTAAATCTTACCATCGTGCAGACCAAATTCATATTTCGTATCCACAAGAATCAATCCGCGCTGAGCAGCAATCTCTGTGCCTCGCTTAAACAGCTGGAGCGTATATTTCTCTAACAGAGCATACTCTTCCGGAGTAGCGAATCCCTGCGCTAAAATTTCTTCCTTCGAAATTTCAGCATCGTGCTCGCCAATCTCAGCTTTAGTTGTCGGCGTCACGATGGGTTCAGGAAATTTCTCATTCTCGCGCATCCCATCAGGAAGTTTGATCCCGCAGATCTCTCTTACACCATTCTTGTAGGCGCGCCAAGCTGATCCGCACAAATATCCGCGCACGATCATCTCAACCGGGAAGCCTTTACACGTAATACCGACAGTCACCATCGGATCCGGAGTGGCTAATTTCCAGTTCGGGCAAATATCAGTTGTCGCATCAAGAAATTTTGCGGCGATTTGGTTAAGCACTTGCCCTTTAAAAGGAATACCCTTCGGCAAGATTACGTCAAAGGCCGATATGCGATCGCTTGCGACCATAATAAGTTTGTCGCCCTCGATGCTATATACATCGCGTACTTTCCCATTATACACCCCTATTTGACCAGGAAACTGGTAGGTCGTTTTAGTTAAAGTTGCCATATCTCAATTATTTGAATAACATTCTTCTGAAATCTGTTGTTGCTCTTCCGTTGTCGAGGCATCATCCTTCTTATGTGTTGTTTGCTCGTAAGCCTTCACGATGCGTGCAACCAACTTATGTCTGACAATGTCGCTCTTATCCATCTCGACGAAGGAAATACCTTGTATGTGTCGCAAAATACGGATCGCTTCAATCAAGCCGGATTGCTGCATACGCGGAAGATCTATCTGCGTAATATCACCCGTGACGATCATCTTCGTATTCATACCCATACGCGTTAAAAACATTTTCAGCTGAGCACGCGTTGTATTTTGCGCTTCATCTAAGATTACGACAGCATCATTCAACGTACGACCGCGCATAAAAGCCAACGGAGCAATCTGTATCACACTTGTATCAAGATACTCCTGCAATTTGGCTGCAGGAAGCATCTCTTGCAAAGCATCATATAGAGGTTGCAGATAAGGATCTACCTTTTCACGCATATCTCCAGGAAGAAAGCCCAACTTTTCTCCGGCTTCTACAGCCGGACGACTTAATATTATCTTCTTTACCTCCTTATTTTTCAAGGCCCTGACGGCTAAAGCAATCGCAGTATACGTTTTACCCGTTCCGGCAGGACCAATGCAAAAGAGCAAATCGTCCTTTTTATAGGCATCCACAAGTTTTTGCTGATTCTGGCTTCTTGCAAGAATCGGTTTGCCACTTGTAGAATAGACAATCACCCCTTCTTTGTCAAGCTGTTCGTTTGTTCGGCCTTGGATCAAGGTTACAATATCTTCCTCGGTGAGCTTATTATAATTGACACAATGTCTATAAATCGCCTCATAAACGACGTCAAATTCAGCTATATCTTCCGGATTTCCAATGACTTTCAACACACTTCCGCGCCCTACGATACGCAACTTTGAAAAAAGAGCACGTAGCATACGAAGATTTGCGTTGTTTACGCCATAAAAGACCATCGGATCAGCATCCTGGAGAATAAAAATTTTTTCTATCAAATCGCAATTCTTTATGCTGCAAAAGTAGCTATTATCTCACAAATACTAAAGCTATGATAAGCTAATCTTAAGAATAAAAATGCGAAGAAAGCCCCTTAAAAGCATTCGACAAGATCTAAAGATTTCCTCTCTCGATGGTAGGAATTTTCTCTCACGATAAAAAGACTGTACGCTCGTGAGAAGACAGACTTTTTCTCACGAGAAAAATCTCTGCAAAAAGATCTGCGTACACTAAATTACACGCATCGAAGACTTTCAAAAGGACAGTGAAGGTATATAAAGAAAAGAGGATATGTCTATTTCGACATATCCTCTTCTTGTGGCGGAGATCCGACTCGAACGAATGACCTCCAGGTTATGAGCCTGGCGAGCTACCAACTGCTCCACTCCGCGATGTTGCGGTGCGTACGGGACTCGAACCCGTGACCTCCTGCGTGACAGGCAGGCATTCTAACCGGCTGAACTAACGCACCAATGTTTTTTTGTGGGCAAAGATGGATTCGAACCACCGAAGGCGTAAGCCAGCAGATTTACAGTCTGCCCCATTTGGCCACTCTGGTATTTGCCCCTTTAAGTTGTTTTGCGAGTGCAAAAGTAACACCTATTTTTTTAATGACCAAGAAAAATCAATCATTTTTATCGCTGTCATTGCAAATTCTTCTCCCTTTCGCCCTACAGTTCCATCAATTCGCTCGATGGCTTGGTGCTCATTCTCTGTCGTTAACAAGCCATAGATAATAGGAACTTCCCCCGTTGAGTTCTGTCGAGCAAGCTCTTGAGTGACACCATTACATATATAATCGAAGTGGGGAGTATCGCCACGAATCACGCTACCAATAGCTATGATTCCATCTACGCCCTTATACCTTGCCAATTCTGAACAGCCAAAAATCAATTCAAAACTTCCAGGCACGCGCTTAATGATGATATTCTCCTTTTTCGCTCCGGCAGAAAGCAGTGCACAGACTGCCTGATCAAGTAATACGTCTGTTATGTGGCTATTCCATTCTGCAACAACCAGTCCAAAGCGCATATTTGACGCATCTGGTGTCGTCGTGCTCTCTTTAAAGAATGTATGAGTTGACATCGTTTCTTCCTTTTAGCAATTGCAGCCGGAATAGAAAAACCGGCTGCAATTGTATACTATATTTATGAATAGATGCTTACTTACTTACACGCTCAATGTAGCGATCTATTTCCGGATTAGCAAACGTGCCGTTTTGTAGACGTTGCGGCGTTGCCATCGTACTCGTTGGATAAGACTTCTTGATTAATTGATATACCTCAAGCGCCTGATCGTTCTTCTTTTGTGATTCGAGCAATTTACCAGCTTCAAGCAAATAAAGCGGGCTCAAAGCCGGGTTAGCAGCTTTATCTGCAGCTTTCTTAAAAGCTTCAACAGCTTTGTCTACTTGCTTGTCAGAAGCATAACAGTTGGCCAAAGCAGCTATACCGGCAGGAGAAATAGTATGATCACTTTTGGGCGAAAACTGCTCCAAATATTTAATAGCCTCTTTTATCTTACCGGTTTTCTCGTAGCTAATACCGGCATAAACATTTGCGAGATTACCAGCATCGGTAGAAGAATAATCATTCGCTAAACGTGTGAACCCAGGGAAGCGTCCGTCACCTTTCAAGGCTTTATCATAATCTTGTTGCGCCAAATAAGGCAACCCCAAAGTAAGGAGAGATTGCGCCTTCTCCTCACGCGGCTGTTGGTAACCAAAATAATAAGCTAAGCCACCCCCAACAACAACGGCAACAGCGGCCAAGGCTATAAGCAATTGCTTCTTGTACTTAATGATAAAAGCCTCTGACTGCGCCATCGCATTATTTACGTCAAGCGCTGCTTCTTTCTTTCCTTTTTGAATCATAATATGATGTTCTTTTTTATACTACGTTAAGGTGCACAAAATTGCAAGGCAAAAGTAATACATTCATCTTATATGGAGGAATTAAATCTCTCTTTTTTTGGCTTTACCTCCTGCAAATCGTATTTTTGCACTATGATATTACGCAGTCTTTCTCTTCTGAATTATAAAAATATCTCTTCTGCCGATTTATCTTTTTCCCCTATGGTCAATTGTTTTGTAGGCGATAACGGTATGGGGAAAACAAACTTGCTTGACGCTATTTACTATTTGAGTTTTTGCAAAAGCGCACGCAGCTCTACTGATGTCACTAACGTCAAACATGGAGAACAAGCATTTATGCTGCAAGGACTTTATGACGATGATACTGGAGGCGAGGATAAGATTGCTATAGGATATCATGAAGGCCGACGCAAACAACTGCGACGCAACGGCAAAGATATAAAGCGTTTTGCAGAACACATTGGTACAATTCCACTTGTAATGATTTCTCCGTCAGATAGTGAATTGGTAACCGGCGGAAGTGACAATAGGCGGCGCTTTATGGATACTGTGATCGCACAATATGATGCAACTTATTTAGAGGCTTTGATGCGATATGAAAAGACGCTACGCCAACGTAATGCTTTATTGAAAAAAGAAGAAGAGCCGGAAGCTGACGTCATAAGCATCATAGAAGATATCATGAGCCGCGATGCAGCCATTATTTATCAAGGAAGAAAGCTTTTTGTCGAAACATTTACAGCTTTCTTTCAAGGCATTTATCGCGAATTATGCTACGACCCCGAACAAGTAAATATCGTCTATGAGTCTCATGGTAACAGAGGAGAACTCAAACCTATGTTAGAGCAATATCGCTCGCGGGAGCGTCTGGTTGGCTATACGCTGCACGGTATTCATAAAGATGACTTATTATTATACATTAACGGCTATCCTGTAAAGCAAGAGGCATCACAAGGGCAAACTAAAACTTACTTTATTGCTCTAAAATTAGCACAATATGTATATCTGCGTACAAAAAGTAGTCTACGACAGCCCCTCCTCTTGCTAGATGATATTTTTGATAAGCTAGATGCAGGGCGGGTAGAACATATCATACGATACGCTGCAGAAGCGCAATTTGGACAAATCTTTATAACGGATACCAGCAAGGAGCGTCTACTCCCAATCCTTCAGTTACAACGTAACTACAAATTATTTACTGTAAAAGACGGAGAAATCCATGAAACGTAAAAAGGCTGAACCTATAGACAACATCCTAGCGCGCTATCTGCGCCATATAGGCCTAGAAACGCCCCTGAATCAGTATCGTCTCATAAACGCCTGGGCATTAGTTGTTGGCGAAAATATAGCGAAAAAGACAAAAGATATCTACATCAAGAATCAGACGCTTTGTGTTAGCCTGCAATCGCCCGCATTGCGTTCTGATTTACAGATGAAACGGCAAACCTTAATTGCACGTTTAAACGCAACTGTTGGTACTCAGGTTATCGTTGATATTCACTTCACTTGAATGAGGCTAACCAAAGCCGCTACAGGCGATAGTACAAAAAGGGAAGAAGCACAATTAGAACTAAATACTATAAAAAGGGAGCAAAGCTAATCTGCGGCACAAGGTGCGCAGCCGACAACCGAAAGGAGCGCAAACGCAGTCGGAATGGATAAGACAATAAAACAAGCATACGGGTAAGTATACATAAAAAGATCCGTCTCCAAGTCATATCGACCTGGAAACGGATCTTAATAAAATAGGCAGCTACCTACTCTCCCACCTAATCGGCAGTACCATCGGCGTAGACGGGCTTAACTTCTCTGTTCGGGGTGGGAAGAGGTGGAACACCGTCGCTTTGGCCACCTGAATAATTCAGACATATTCAAGCGTACGACAACAAACAAACAAAATTTCTTATTACTTGGATAGATACAGTATCAAAACAAAGAAATACTGAAGCATATTCCTATATCAACCGATC
>NZ_GG700642.1:865258-886141 GCF_000159995.1 Alloprevotella tannerae ATCC 51259 | reverse complement strand
TGGCGGACGATGTCGATACCGGGGACTTGCCAAGACCCATACTCAAAACATTCTTGAAAGCATCGCCTTTAATTTATACAGAACCCCGGGGATAATTATGTCCTCATTTGTAGGATAAGGCATAACCACCCTTGAGGAGCTCGTGCAAGCAGCTCCTCAAAGGGGGATTTACAACTACTTTCACTCCTTACTGCCACCCCTTTCACTCGCTCCTTTTATGCCAAGAACTCCTCTTTACTACACCTCCTTATTTTGCAAAGGTCTCCCTAAGGGGTTGTTATTACCGCTACTTGCTGATGCAGGGTTGACGCTTTGTGTCAACCCTGCCCTACCAAAGGACTAACCCCGATGGGGTTATTGGTGGGTGAAAGTGCGCGGTGAGTGGACGATTTTGGGTCAAAGGTTTTACTATCAAATAGGCCAATGATCGCAAAACAATTACCAACTCAATCCAACAAAGCTCACCCCTGTGACACAAGCCCTTAGGCTTGGTCTTTCAAGGTTTCCGTCGGCGGGCGTTGACTTGTTTTGAAAGACCAACCCTAAGGGGTTGTCAATTTAGCTATGCTCCGAGGCAGGGTTGACGCTTTACGTCAACACTGCCCTACCAAAGGACTAACCCCGATGGGGTTATTTGTGGACGACAGTGCGCGATAGATGGACGATTTTCGTAAGATTTAGTCTCTTTTATAGGTGCGAGCGACCGCGATGGAGTTATTTGTGGACGCAGATGCGCGATAACAAGGCAATTTTAGGCGGGAAAACATTAACCACATATAAATCCTTGATCTAAACGCGATTCTATCCCAACCAACAAAACTCATTCGATCAATGCAAGCCCTTAGGCTTGGTCTTTTGGCAGGGCAGGCGTTGGGGCGAAGCGCCAACCCTGCCATAGTTCGCCGCAAAAATGCAACCCCTTAGGGTTGGTCTTTCAAAATCGTCCGCATATAGCCGTTTGTATATGCTGATAAATCAAACCACCAAAGCCCATCCCTGCGATACAAGCCCTTAGGCTTGGTCTTTTGGCAGGGCAGGCGTTGAAGCGAAGCGCCAACCCTGCCATAGTCCGCCGCAAAAATGCAACCCCTTAGGGTTGGTCTCTCAAAATGTCCGCTAATAGGCGTGTAAATACACAGATAAACCCAAACCACCAAAGCTCACTCCCGCAACGACAAGCCCTTAGGCTTGGTCTTTTGGCAGGGCAGGCGTTGGGGCGAAGCGCCAACCCTGCCATAGTTCGCCGCAAAAATGCAACCCCTTAGGGTTGGTCTTTCAAAATATCCGCATATAGCCGTTTGAACATGCTGATAAATCAAACCACCAAAGCCCATCCCTGCGATACAAGCCCTTAGACTTGGTCTTTTGGCAGGGCAGGCATTGGAGCGAAGCGACAACCCTGCCACAATACGCCGCAATGTGCAACCCCTTGGGGTTGGTCTCTCAAAATCATCCGCATATACCCGTTTGTATATGCTGATAAATCAAACCACCAAAGTCCACCTCGGCAACACAAGCCCTTAGGCTTGGTCTTTTGGCAGGGCAGGCGTTGGAGCGAAGCGACAACCCTGCCATAGTCCGTCGCAAAAATGCAACCCCTTAGGGTTGGTCTTTATATACGTTCGCAGACTGTCTCACTACCAAGCGATTATGGCGTATTTTGCAGGCTCGCCGGAAATGCTTACCTTTGCATTTGCAAGGGCGGGGAGCGCTCTTGGTTCAATTATTCTTCAATTAAATCTATACCAACAATGATTAAATTTGTTATTAGAGCGAAGAAAAATCCGCTCAAGAGAGATCAAGTGAAATTTTATCCGCAGATGGCGCCGGGCGTGCCCGTAATGCTACCTACGATTGTCGGGCGTATTGAGAAGCGTTCGGGCGTATCTTCTGCCTCCGTCAAGGCGGTGTTGGATGCCCTGCAATATGAGATTCTCCAAACACTTGCGGACGGTAATTCGGTTCGCTTAGGTGATCTCGGTTCTTTTCGCCTGACGATGCACGGCGAGGGCGCGTCGACGGCGAAAGAGGCAAAGGAAAAAGGCGCAAATCTCATTAAGCGCGTGAGTGTGCGGTTCACGAAAAGCAGTACGATGCGTATGGCACTTGACAAGCGCAACTTAATCTTCGGTGCGCAGAACGATATCCGGAATGCGAAGTAAGTGAGGAGGCGGCACATCGTAGTGCCGGCAAAAAATTACGTTTAACAAAGGCCGCGTTTTCAACCGATGAAAGCGCGGTTTTTTCGTAGCTTTTCAGAATTGGGCGGTTGATCGTTCGCACGGGGCTAAGGATCGTTCAAACTTTCTCCTATGATCGTAAAAATTATCTTAAGTGAAAGTTTGAATTGTCTTATAGGAGAATTAAAATTGTCTTATAAGAAAGTTTCAACGATCATAGTAGAAAGTTTGGCGGCGGTGCGGGGTGCGGTGCAGCGGGGTCTTCCGATTCGTGTTTTATGCCTAAATTTGCGATGAAAGCGCGCTTTTTTGCACTTTTTTTCGTTTTTATGTCGATACATTTTCGCGTATATTTTAAAGACCAACCCTAAGGGGTTGTCATCTCTACTACTTGTTGATGCAGGGTTGACGTAGAACGTCAACCCTGCCCTGGCAAAAGACTAACCCCGATGGGGTTATCGGCGGAGTAAATTGGGTGAAAGTTGCGTGAAGTTGGACGAGTTATTGATATTTTTATTGTAGTGGGGCTTAGAATATGAGTATTTGCGGGCGAAATGCGACGGGAAAGGTGCAAATATAGGTAAGGTATTGTCTTTTTCACACGTATTAGAGCGGTAGGGGTGGGTCGTTTACGGTTAAATTGGGGTTCGCAGGGCTTCATTTTCAAGCTCAATAGTGTCATTTTTAGGGTTGGGCGTGGTGTTTATTACCTTATTTATTGATGAAATTGTGAGGATAGAATAGGCGTTTGCGCAAAAAATAGTTGCACTAATGCACATTATATAATGTGTTGCGATTGTTTGCGAAGCAATTGTTATGAAGGCACAAGCGCATGACCTTTTGACCGGAAATTTTGTTGGTATATTTGCTAAATAATAGCTTTAAACGTTCCTGACAAATAGTTTGAAATCAACCAAAATACGAACAAAATCGCAATTTTTACTTGCAGGAATGATCGTGTATCTATTTTTTTTGTATTTTTGTCATCTTTCAAAGACGGAAAATATGTCGATGCTCAACGAATTTGCGTAGAAAAAATGAAAATGACACATTGGTGAGCGTCTCTTAGATCGGTTCGCAGAAACTTGGCTAATGATAAAGGATGAAGTCTTGACCGCGAGGAATTTCTTTCAATGCAGATAAAGCGTCAACATACAATAAATTGTGATTGAATTATAAGGCAAAAAGCGTAAGTCTCCTTTCGGGCCAAAGTGGAGAATACATTGCCGAAAAAGAGATAAGCACCTTTCAAGAAAACGATATGAATACAGACTGGTAGTCAGTATATTAATTAACAAAACACTTAACCTTAAGACCCAAGCCTTCGATACGGCCTTGCTCCGAAAGGGGATTCAACAGGGAGGCACTATTATTATGAGAAATAATTTACTTCAAAAAGTTTGTGCGGCGATCGTCGTGCTGTTCATCGCTACGTGCGCAATGCCTACTACGGCGCAGGCGCAGACGGAGTATGAGCTTTGGGTTTGCGGTACGCAGGTGACGTCAGCCAATTGCAGTAACCTCTCTTCTGTGGTTGAAGGCGTGAGCGGAAAGGTTAGCTATAACCCCGATACCAAGGTGCTTATGCTGCAAGATGCCAACATCAAGACCGAGGGAAAACTCTTGTTTAAGTCAAATATAGATGGCCTGACGATGCAGGTTGTTGGCACAAATAGTTTGGAGACTGACAAGGCCGTATTTTGGTTTACAGCACCTTTGACGATTATGGGTGGTGGCATATTGAATATGTTGAGTACGGACAACTGCACGCTCTATGCCAGAGGCACCAACCTCACTATCGAAGATTGCACGATCAATGCCGAAGGTAAAGAATTTGGCATTGCCGGAAACAATGGCACCAATGAGACGTTCACGATAAAAAATGCTTCGATAACGGTAGAGGGCAAGAAATATGGTACGATCGTTGACTTTGCCGAACTTAACCTTATAGGTTGCACCATTACGCAGCCGGCCGGTGCAGCTTTCGATAAGGAAGTACACGCAGTAGCGATTGATGGCAGTCCTGTAAAGAGCAAAGTTGTCATTACGAAAGATGCAACGAGCATCGCAATGCCTACCCTCGATCCCGCAGCGAAGCAAGGTGTGTACTCACTCAGCGGCGTGAAGCTCAACAGCGAGGTGAATAATCTGCCGAAGGGTATTTACGTCATCAACGGCAAGAAGGTTGTAAAGAAATAAATGCGTTGCGTGGTTGTTTGTTGACCACCATTTCGCGCGAACAAAGCCTTCCGCCCCTCACAAAGTAGGGCGTGGAAGGCTTTTATTGTAGGTATGGGGCGCGTTCAATCAGTCATCTTCACGCTAAGCATCGGCTTGCGCCGTAGGGATTAAAGACTTGCGCGTGATGCGCATAATATAATTGCTCGTTGGCCTTGTTTCGGTCGCTTTGCGGCTATTTCTGCGCTTTTCGGCCTTTGGCGTCGTGGTGCGTATCGCCCTCTATGTCGCTCTGTAAATCCGCCTACGAGTAAAGAAAACGCTATTTTTTCGCTTCTTGCTTTCTCCAAGTCGGCGGTATTTCGTATTTTTGTATGTTTTTATAACGAAAGAAATATCCGATGGAAGGAAACCAAAACAAGAGCAGCAATTATTCCGCTAGTAATATTCAGGTACTCGAAGGCTTAGAAGCAGTTAGGAAACGCCCGGCCATGTACATTGGCGACATTAGTGACAAGGGTCTGCATCATTTAGTCTATGAGACGGTCGACAACTCCATAGATGAGGCGTTGGCAGGCTATTGTACGCATATTGAAGTTACGATTTGCACGGACAATTCTATCATTGTGCAAGACAATGGTCGCGGTATTCCCGTAGATATGCACCCGAAAGAGCACCGAAGCGCGTTGGAAGTGGTTATGACCGTACTTCACGCCGGCGGTAAGTTTGATAAAGGCTCTTACAAGGTCTCCGGCGGTCTGCACGGTGTCGGCGTTTCTTGCGTAAATGCCCTTTCTAAGCATATGACGTCGCAAGTTTTTCGCGACGGAAAGATTTACCAGCAAGAATATGAGCAAGGCAAGCCGCTTTATCCCGTAAAGGTAGTTGGCGAAACCCAATTGCGTGGTACGAAACAGCAGTTTTGGCCCGATGATACCGTATTTACGGCGACCATATATAATTATGACACGCTGGCTACCCGTATGCGCGAACTCGCTTTCCTGAATGCCGGCCTGAAGATCACGCTTACAGATCTTCGCCCCGATGAAGAAGGCAACACGAAGCAGGAGGAGTTCTACTCCGAGCAAGGTTTGCGCGAGTTTGTTCGCTATGTCGACTCCAGCCGTACGCATCTTTTTAACGACGTGATCTATATCAGCACCAACAAGGCTGATATTCCTATCGAAGTGGCTATTATGTACAACACTTCGTACTCGGAAAACGTCCACTCCTACGTCAATAATATCAACACGATCGAGGGCGGTACCCACTTAATCGGTTTCCGCCAGGCCATCACTCGTGTCTTGAAGAAATATGCCGAACAAACGGCAGCCAAACAAATAGAAAAGGCGAAAATAGAGATTTCCGGCGAAGACTTCCGCGAAGGGTTGACCGCCGTAATCTCTGTTAAAGTGGCCGAACCTCAGTTTGAAGGCCAAACCAAGACGCGTTTGGGTAATACGGAAGTAACCGGTGCGGTGAACCAAGCCGTGGGCGAGGCGCTCACCAACTATCTTGAGGAGCATCCGAAAGAAGCTAAACTCATCGTCGATAAGGTGATTCTTGCCGCTACGGCGCGTATCGCAGCTCGCAAGGCGCGTGAGAGCGTGCAGCGTAAGAACCCGATGTCCGGCGGCGGACTTCCCGGCAAGTTGGCCGATTGCTCAAGCAAAGATGCCGCAGTCTGCGAACTCTTCCTCGTGGAGGGCGACTCCGCAGGCGGATCTGCTAAGCAGGCGCGCAGTCGTACGACGCAGGCCATCCTGCCTTTGCGCGGTAAAATTCTGAATGTCGAGAAGGCAATGTGGCACAAAGCTTTCGAGAGCGACGAAGTTAACAACATCATTCAAGCACTTGGCGTTCGTTTCGGTTTGGATGAAGACTCCAAAGAAGCCAATATCGAAAAATTGCGCTACCATAAGATTATCATTATGGCCGATGCCGACGTCGACGGACAGCATATTGCGACGCTCATTATGACGCTTTTCTATCGCTATATGCCGCAAATTATCGAGGATGGCTATCTCTACATCGCTATGCCGCCCCTCTACCGCTGCCGCGCTAAGAAAGGACACGCCGAAGAATACTGCTACAACGAAACAGCACGTTTGCGCTTCATCGAACAATATGGTGACGGATCAGAAGATAACATCACGACGCAACGCTATAAAGGTTTGGGTGAGATGAACCCTGAACAATTGTGGGAAACCACGATGAATCCGGAGACGCGCCTCTTAAAGCAAGTCAGCTTAGAAAGCGCTACCAATGCCGACTACACATTCTCAATGCTTATGGGTGAGGATGTAGGTCCGCGGCGTGAGTTTATCGAGAAAAATGCCACATATGCGAACATTGATGCATAGAGTTTCCAATTTCTGCGGCAAATTGCTATAAATTTTCACTCAAAATTTTGAGATATGAAATCTAAAGTTTAACTTTGTCGCTGAATACAAATAATAAGAGGTATTCAATTACACTCATTTATTATAGGTATTTATCATCTCCAATGGCTGAAAGCTCGTGTGTGAATACCGGCTGAAGCACTTCAAACTTACAATAATACCATTATAGGGCCGCCCGGATGCGAAATCCCGACGGCCCTGCACGTCCTCAATACGTAGCTGTCGCTCAACGCTTTCCGTTGGAGTCGAGCGGGGCTTGATGGCTAATGGTTGTATCCCCCTTTTCGATTCTTGCCTCTAAGTCTTTGTCCGCTTTGACGCGCGCTTCGCCGCCGAAGTGTTGCTGCCTGTTGCGTCCACTGCCGTTGAGACGTGCTGAGGCTTATTTGTGGCAACTGCTCTTATCGTCTTTTCTTGCAGCCAAAGCTTCTGCCTTGGCTTTTGTTTTACCCTTTCTTTCCCACCATCCGTTTTTCTCGCAGCACCGGTAGGCATGTTAATGCGCCCATTCGACTTTGTCAAACGCAAGTCGGTCGTCGCGTTCACAAGGATGCTAATGGCAAAGAGAAGCATCGGTTTGCTGATAAGCAGCGTTGGAAAATACACTTTCAAGGGTTTAATGACAAGGCTGCAAGTCTTGTATGCTTTTTGTTTCACCGTGGTGAGACGAACGTACGCTCACGAGCGAACGACTTTTTTATCGTGATGAAAAGGATGTACGCTCACGAAGGGAAATTGCCGGAGTCAAGCCTAAACTGCAAAAAATGCGTCCTCGTTCGCTGCAATTGGCGAACGAGGACGTGTAAAATCAAGTGGTGTGGGTGGAGATACAGTGGGCCTAATGCGATAAGAGGTGCTTCTGCTTTGCTTTCGGTGCTCGGTGGTTGAGCAATAGGGACTATGGCGACGGAAAAGCCTGCTGCGCAAACCCAAATCGTCTTTACGTTGCTGTTTAGCCGCTATTCCTATGCTGAAATGCCGTATGAGCCGGGCGTTATCGAGCTCTCCGTAGGCGGATGCGAGACGGGTGAGAGACGAGGGGAGTCGTGCGCTTTAGACGCGTCGATATTGTGTGGCGAAATCTAAGCGGAAGCGGTCGCCGCGTACACCTTTCGGCAAGCGTATGCCGCACGAGACGATAAGACTCACGCGGGATTGGCACGGAAGCTTGAGCAGGCGTTTCACGCGACGGGCATCGAAACCTTCAACGGGGCAGGTGTCGTAGCCTTGTTCGGCCATGGCAAGCATAAAACTTTGAGCTACGAGGCCGCAACTTTTATGCATGCCGCCAATCATGTCGTTTTCACCCATCGAGCGGAGAACGGGGCGAAACAGACCCGCAGCGGAGAAAAAAGCCTTGCGGAAGAGGCCAAATAAACCCAAACAGCGGCCGTAGAGGAAGGGGACGAGACGCGTATAATACTGCGTGAGCAGATTTATATATTTGGCCTGCTTTTCGGCCGGATAATGGCGCGCTACGTTGTCTCGCTCAAAGTCGAGCACGGCCTTGGCGTGTGCCTTGACTAAATCGGGACGGATGAGAAAAACGACCAATTCATCGGCCGTAGTGATCGTCGTTTGGTCAAAGCAAGCCGGACCTAATTGGCGGATCGTGGACTTGTCGGTCACGTGAACGACTTCCCATAATTGGAGGTTCGAACTTGTCGGTGCTAAGGCCGCTGTTTCGAGGCAGGCTTTTACCTTTTCGGGGTCCAAACTTTGGGTGGTGTCGAAAATTCTGACGGCCCGCCGAAATTCCAAGAGTTCTTTTACTGTTGCCATCTCTTCTTTCGTTTTGTGTTTGTTATATATGTAAGTCGCAAATCAAGCTTTGCGGTCGCTCGCTTAGGCGTGTGTTGCGTGTAGATGGGTTGTCCGCTTGTTAAATCGCATTTTCGATTGCCCTTCGCGAAGTATGCGTGCGGAAAGTTAGGTAAAAAGTGCGATTTTTGCCCATTTCATCGCAGAAATTCTATGTTCGACGATGTCAAAACCCAAGGCTTCGCCCGCCTGCACTTAGCGTTCAAAAAATCTTATAAGGCCTAAATGTCGAGAAACTTTGCACAGCCGTTTACAGACTCCGCAAAGTTTCTCTCCAAGTCGATTATGCGCGACGCCTACTTCTCTCTGACCGTCACGACTTCCTCAGCTTCGTATTGGCTGTCGACCTTTACGAGATAAATGGGGCGAATCGTGAAAGAGCGAGCCTTACCTTGTCGCACCTTATAGTAAAGCGTTATCCGATCTCCGCGCTTGATGAGGCGCTGAGGTAGGATTTGCGTATCGTATTTCGTCTCCGGAAGTACCAAAGCTATGACAAACTGAGCGCCAAAGTCGACTCTTGTTGGCTCTCCGCTTTTCCCCATATAAGCCGATTCGCCAAAATAGCGCTCAAAAGTGTCTTCTGAGGTGATCTTTGTCGGCGGTGTTTTGCCGGCATTATTAGCATAGAAATAATTGTGCAACTCTTTGTTGGGCACAGGGCCATCATACGCCAACGGCGTTGTGGCGTTGCAACTCACCAGTAGGGCCAAGACGGCGAAAAGGCCGCATAAAGTTTTCAGAGAACGTTTCATAATCATATACCTGTCTTGTTTTGTTCTTGCATAATCGCAGATCGATGCAAAGATACGCAGAAAGCCGCCGCGCGAATTTTAATAAGCTCCAAAAAAGCCAAAGGCTTGTTGCATCCTTGATGTGATTTGAGCCGTGGAGCATGTGACTTTACCTTTCAAAAGCAGATTTTTTCGGCCAATAATCTGCCTTTCGTGGCCGTAAAAGTCCCCGCTTTTCGCCTTAAAAGTACGTTTTCATCGCGCCAAAACTCTACCGACGGTAATCGCTACCCAAACTTTCGCAGCGCCCCGCCAATTTTTCGCGTAAAAATCAGCAAAATCTTAAGCTCAAATACTACTTATGTAGGAAAAAGATGGCTCTTAACATTTTTTCTTGCGCAACAAATTGCGCGAAAAACTGTAAAAAAATAGCGCGAAACAAAGTTTGATTCCTCCAAAGGCGTATTGCGCGGTAAATTTGTTTGATTACTTTTTGTCATTCTTTTGGAAAGATATACAAATGTCCCGCCATTGTTTCCTAAACAAAAGGTTGTCAGAACGCCAAAAAAGCCCTAATTTTGCAAGGTGAAGAAGTTGGCATCCCTCCTTTTAGCGTTTATTTGTCTGCAGGCAACTGCGCAGTTATCGCTTGGCGCTTTCAGCCTAAGCGATCAAGGCAGTTGGAATTCATTGTCAGACGAACGACTCGAGGAGTTGAGCTTAGACTTCCTACTGGTGAAGGATATGCCCGATAGCGCTTTGCTTGTCGACCGCTTACTCACGAGCAGGTTGGAGCAGCGCAACCCTATGACTTTTTTGCAGCGACGTATGCTCTCGTTAAGCCTGAACCGGATGGCTTATCTCTATAGTTTCTCCTTTTTTGATTATAAACACGCTATCGAATCCTTGCACGAGGCCGATACCATCTGCAATGATCCCGACGTGCGCCCGTTTATAGATCTCAATATTGGGCACATTTATAGTCTTTATACCCAATGTTATCCGACGCCAACCAACGTTCAGACGGTGAGACATTTCTACAAGAAGGCCTTTATCGAATCTGCGCAGATGGGGAACTATACCAATATGATTTCGGCCTTTGTAAATTTTTGGAACTTAGGCTTTGATGACGCTAATATCAAGGCTTTTTCGCACGAAACAGCACTTTTTCGCCAAATAAAAGTGCCGGCTCTCGAGCCATATTATGATTATGCGTCCGCCGTTTTGCGTGCGATTGATTTAGTCAAGGTCAAGAAGTATACAGCCGCCGCTGCAGAGCTACAAAGTAAGATGATGCGCAATCCAAGTTCAACGATGGATGTGCGCATTGCTTGTTCTACGGCTTGGAGCCTGGCTTGTATTTACAAATTGGCCCAAATGCCCGACTCCGTCTACAAATATGCCAGCGTACTGGAGTATTATGGGCGCAAAAAAGACTTACAAGATCTCCGTTTTGATGCGGCTATTTTGCTGCATTATTATTATTTGAGTACCGGCAACAAGCAAAAGGCCGATGCTTGTTACCAAACTTTCTTGGAGTTTCGCAAATCCTTCTTCGACGGTTTGGATTTAGAGGCTGATCGCGGGGAATTTCTCGTCCCAAAGGCCGATGATTTGCGCCTCGCAAGCCCGCCAAAGCAAGCTGAAGCGGGCTTTACCAATCAGCAAATCCTGTTGATGATACTCGGCGGATTAGCCTTGCTCGTGCTGGGTGGCTATCTTATGCGCCGCTATTTGTATCATAAAAATGCCCATCTGCGTCTTAAGTCCGAACAGCCAGCCTCGCTAACGCCTAAACCGGAACCGGCGCCCATAAAAAGCTCGTTGGAAGAAAATGAGAAGGACCTTTTGCAAGCGAAGATTAAGAAAGTGCTTGCCGATGAGCAGGAAATCTGCCAAGAAGACTTTTCTATTGATCGCTTAGCTAAGCTTTGCGAAGCCACGCCAAAGGACGTTTCGCAGGTGATCAACGAAAGAATGGGCTGCTCGTTCGTACTTCTTTTAAGTGAATATCGCATTAAAGAGGCCTGCCGTCGGCTTGACGACGAGGAAAACTTTGGGCGGCTTACGTTAGAGGCCATAGGTCGCAGTGTAGGTTTTAAAGCGCGCGAAAGCTTCTCCAGAGCCTTTAAACGTGTGACCGGAGTCTCTCCATCCGTCTATCAACGCCGCCTCACCGAAAAGTAGTCTTAAATCGCTTTTCTTCAAATATTTAAGCCCTGATTTTGGGCGTTCCACACTATTGTTTTGACTTTGTGAATTGTGACTTCGCTTGTTGAAGTCACACGCAGACCCCGCAGAAATTTGTTGCTATAGGTATTTCGTTACTACTTTTGCATCGGTAACAAGGAAGTGCCTTTGAGTGACTTGTTCGTACCGGTTGTTCAGAACCTCTCCTTCGTTGGCCAAGAAAGTGGCAAGCCTTGTGGCGTGACTCCCACGCTGCTTCAAGATCTTCCCTGATAGCGTTCCCATATAGGTCCGCTGCGTGAGAAAGACAGGCACAAAAAGCCCTTTCTGCCGAATGCTTGCGCCAAAGCGCTTGAGATGATTCGGCCATTCCTTTTGGCTCATCAACATTATCCGTTGCCCGTGAGGGTCATGATAAATGTGAAGTTATAAAGACGAGGCGTCGTGTTTGTTATGTTTTAGATTGGACAGTTTTTCTATAGACATATTTGACCCAGACGGCATAACAGTACGCTTCACGGCGTTTAAGAGCACTTTTCCAACTCTCTCGTGTGTGTCGGTGTTCCCGACACACACTCTTTTTATCAACCCCTCTCACTTTAGCTTTGGTGTTTATTCGGATGCGCCCTATGGCTTAACGCCTCCGTTGCGCGCACAGTCGTGGCAGATTGACGTAGGCCCCGCACGTATGGGTCTCCAACTCAGGAAATGCCAATTTTCGCCCATTTCATCGCAGATTACGCCCTCTTTTGTTGTCTATGTCGCTGAATGATATGCAAGTGTGGCTCGTACTTACTCTTCCCTCGTCAGCTACGCCGTAGTTGCCTTTTCTCAATGCGTCAATAGTAGGGCGTAGGAGTCGTAATGCGCACAGAAGTATCGACAAATGACCTCCGATGCGCTTCTGCCGTTTAGTCGTAATAGGGTTTTCCTTTGTCTAACCTCTCACGAGAGCTCGCTTCGTAAGCTCGTTTCTGTGGTTTGCTGCCGCCAAACTATCGTTTGCTCTTGCCAAACGCATGTTTGCTCCCAGCAAACTATGGTTTGCCTTGATCAAACGAAAGTGGCCCACGATTTTACCTTTACAAGTCCGAATGAACGTGTGATTTTTGGCGGTTTCATCGCAGATTATCGTTTTTCCTTCTCGCTCTTTCTACGTTTTCCGCATTGCTATCTTCGATAGCGTCGTACACAAATCAAAGTGGCTTTCTTCAAGAAGAATATTAAAAAATATAAATATGCTCAATCTGTCGTGATTATTTTGTCAATCTCTTGCCAGAATAAAAACTTATATGTACGTTTGTGGTATTAATAAATCCTTTTCAATGAAAAACTTAAAATTAGAATCGGGCATTCTTGCCGTAGGCTTAGTGCTCCTCGGCCTCTTCCTATATTTCGGATTGGGCAACGTGATGATTAAAGACAGAATCGTGTCGGTGCGCGGTCTTGCAGAGCGCGAAGTGCAGGCCGATCACGTTATTTGGCCGTTGGTCTACGAAACAACGTCGGACAATCTGCAAGAGGCGATGTCGGACATCAATCGTGGGAATAACAAGATTCGCCAATGGCTTATTAAGCATGGCCTAAAGCCGGCTGATATCTCGATGGGCGCGCCGCAGATCCACGACCGGGCAACGCAATATGACGGTGATTACAGAGGATTACGCTATAAAGCTTCGTGTACGACAACGGTATCGACTCGAGACGTGGCTCTCGTGCGCCAATTGATTCCTCAATTGGGTCAACTCGTGGAGATGGGCGTGGCTATTTCAGCCGAAGACTATGATTCGCAGGTGCAATATGAATTTACGAGCCTCAACAAGATCAAGCCCCAAATGATCGAAGAAGCTACTAAGAACGCGCGCACAGCCGGCGAGAAGTTTGCCCGCGATTCCGATAGCAAACTTGGTAAAATCAAGGATGCTACGCAGGGCCTCTTTGATATTTCTGACCGCGACGACGCTACGCCTTATATCAAGAAGGTGCGCGTAGTGACCTCTATCGACTATTATCTAACTGAATAAGATTATCGATTCCATCGTATAGGCCACAGTTCGCAGGTGGTCACGTAGAAGAAGCACGCCGAACAGTCGGAAGGATCCGACTTTCGGCGTGTGATCGTTTCAAAAAAATAGCAAATAGGTGAAAATCAGAAATTTTTCAGTTGCTTCTCTTTGCTTATCGGCCGCTTTGTACTACCTTTGCAGCGCACAACGGAACAAAAAACGCTAACGGCGCCCCTTAACGGAACGAGGATGAGCTGCCGAAAGCAGAGGAGAAAGGATTCCCGCAATGAAGATACGCAGGAGTTCTTTCGGTTTTTTCTGTTACTTATTGAAAATTAAAACGGTCAGATATATTATGGCTTACATGACACAAGAGGGCTACGACAAAATGGTGGCCCGTCTCCATCATATGGAGGCAGTAGAGCGTCCGGCAGCTTCGGCAGCCATTGCTGAAGCGCGCGATAAGGGCGACTTGTCGGAAAACAGTGAGTATGATGCCGCTAAAGAAGCGCAGGGTATGCTCGAAATGAAGATTAGTCAACTCAAAGAGGCAATTGCCACGGCGAAAATCATTGATACCAGCAAACTCAATAACGAGACGGTGCAGATTCTTTCAACCGTAGCGATGAAAAATCTGAAGACGGGTATGGTGATGACGTATACCATCGTGAGCGAGAGCGAGGCTAACATTCGCGAAGGCAAGATTTCGTCGCAGACGCCTATTGCTCAGGGCTTGCTTGGGCATAAGGTGGGCGACGTAGTAGAGGTGAAGATCCCGCAAGGACTGATTCAACTCGAAATACAAAGCATTTCGCTTTAAAAAAGCTGTTTTTGCTGCGGCGCGACAGATTGCTTGTGCGCCGCTTTTTTATTATCCCCTAAAAAATAAGCCTTATGACGCTCTTTTCAAAAATCATTAACGGCGAGATTCCAAGTTTCAAATGCGCCGAAAACGAGCATTTTTATGCTTTTCTCGATATTAGTCCGGTGCGCCGTGGACATACGCTGGTCGTTCCCAAGCGCGAAGTAGATTATTTCTTTGACCTGAAGGACGAAGAATTGGCCGAGATGATCGTCTTTGCCAAGAAAGTGGCGCGTGCTATTAAGGATGTCTTCCCTTGCCGCAAGGTGGGTATGGCCGTATTGGGCTTGGAGGTGAACCACGCGCACGTGCATCTTATTCCGCTCGAGAATGAGGGCGATATGGACTTTCACAAGCCGAAACTGCAATTGACTAATGCGGAAATGAGCAGTATTGCGGATAAAATTCTTATTGCTTATACAGCCGAAGAATAGTAGGTGGCAGCGTTGCGACGCGCATCGCTCATCGTCTCCACGACTCCGCACGGCGTCACTTGCGCACACATTATATAATATAGGGCGGCCGGCATAGTGGCGCTGGTTTGCGGCAGATGATCGTCGGTGTAAAGGTCATATAATAGCGTTTTCCCCACCGTAACTTAATGGTTGCGGTGGGGAAAATGGCATTTAGCAGCACACAACTACATTTTGCGGCCTTGATAATAGGAGTTCCATGTGTCTTCAGCGTAGCCTCCGCCCCGATAATGGAAATTTGAAGTCGAAGCCCCCTCTACTTTGCGGCCGCGATAATAAACATTCCACGAATCCATCGCGTAAAAACCGCCAACAAGGCTGAAGTTGGTCGACGAAGCACCTTTAATCTTCTTGCCTTCAAAGTAGACGTTCCAGTCGTCTTTTGCGTAACCCTTGCCCACATATTGAAAACTGCGCGCCGAAGCCCCTTCGAGTTTAGCGCCACGATAGAGCACGACGTTTTCCATCCGCACATAGCCGCCTTGACTATAGCCGCCGCCATAAAATTGGTTGTAAGTAGCCTCGTCAATGTCTTCGTCTGATGCACCCATCGAAGGATCGAGGATGATGGTCGGCGCTTCCGTCACGAGGCGAAAGCTCGACGGGTCAACATACTCTAAAACCTTCCCGAAAAGAAAGACGTAGCGATCATCTTTCCCGTAGCCATAACCCAATTCGCGGAAGTAGCGCGGATTGGCTTCACGCAAAGGTTGCCCCCGATAAAAGACGCCGCTGCGCGTGATGGTATAGTCGCGATAATAGTTTTGAGCGTGCCCTTCCGTGCAGCACAATGTAGCGAATAGTAAGCTGCAAAAGCTCACAATAATTGTTCGTTTATATCTCTTCATCGTGTTCAATTTGTATTTCTTTTGAAGCAAAAGTATGAATTCTTTCTTAATTGTTGACGGGCAACAAAGACAAATGTTAAACTAAAAATACCTAAAACCTCTTAGATTAAGCCACCCTCTCACATTATTGGACGTAGGACACATTTTTGCATATACGCTTTTTGCTTGTTATAACGTAGCGGTAAAGCTTTTAAGATTCAGCATCTTGTTTCAGTTGTTGCCCCTTCAGCCAGGGCACAAAAAATGGCACGTCATAGAATTTTAAGCCCAAATCTTTGGTCATTCAGCTTGAAGACACTACCTTTGCATAACCATAATTGCGATCCTTGCTCTAAAGCGATATGTTTTAGCTTAAAGGGCAAACGCCGCATACCGGACTTGTAGCTCAGTTGGTTAGAGCAACAGACTCATAATCTGGAGGTCATAGGTTCAAGCCCTATCTGGTCCACAACTGAAAATCAAGCACTTGTGAATTTATTGCAAGTGCTTTTTCTTTTAAAGGTGATCTTTAGGTGACCTTTAAAAGAAAACTCTTCATCCGTGCCCTTTTGAAATTTCGGGAAATGATATATGAATGACAGAGATTTCATGACGAAGCTTTTCTGCTATTATAACGAAATAACACTCGTATTATTTGTAAATAACTTGGGCTTACGGACTATTGTATATGAGTTGTCAAGAGATGAGCCGTTTGAGAAAATGATCCCTTTCCTATTTTCTGTGCCGTAGTTTTCATGAGCATGACCAAACAGATGATAGCGTGGTTTGACTTCCAACACTTTGTTGCGAAGAGACACGTTGCCCCAATGAGTATTGTTGCTTTCGTCAAGTATCATTGCTGGCGGTTCGTGGGTAACAAGTACATCCACATTATAAGGTATCAAGCTTTCGGGATGATTGTAGCCTAATCCGAAGAATTTTATACCCTCAATTTCGCACCCTCTGTCTTGGAGGAAGTGAACGCTGTCTGGTAGACCTTCTATATCGTCTGCTTCCCATAAACAAAGATCATGGTTGCCGGTAACAAATATCTTATGAGGGTATGGCAGCTCTATGAACCAGTTAAGGAATTCAAGTACCTCGTCTTCGGTTCCCATATCAGTAAAATCACCACAATGCACGATAACATCAGCACCAGGTAGGTTTATCAGTTGCTGATGTCGGTTATGAGTATCAGAGATTTGGAGGATTTTCATTTAATAAAGTATCTTTTTTTGAAACCTTCGTGATTATCAATCAAATCTATAACATTGTTGTACCTTGAGGTCTCAAATAAAAGGGTAAGATTATCTGGGATAACATCAGAAACATAATCCTCAATAATTTTTTGGAACATATCCTTAACTATGAGTTCCTCTTCTCTTAATATCTTTAATCGCTTAATAGCATAACTCTTTGATCTACTTGTCAATTTCAGAAGATCTATGAATTCATTTTCCATTTCCCATGAGATGCTATTGAGTTCAACGATAGAAACGTTCTCATACTCATCTTTATTATGAATTATATGATTGACAATAGCAAGCAAATGCCGGAACAACTGAGAAGCGTTATAATAAGTAAGCGACTGAAAGCTTCTTAATATATCAGTCAGCTTGTCTTCTGTGAATTTCCAGTGGTCATAATAGTTCTCTATCATAAAGTACGATTCCGTAAAACGAGAATTGCTCATATAATATGGTTCAAGGAATTTTGACTCATAGTAAATGACTTTCTTACCTTTATCAACTTTAACGTCAAGATTCGATTTGCCACCGACCTTCAACGGTGAACTCTTGTCCCATTCAAACATGACAGTTGCTTCTGGATGTAATTTCTCATAAAGAAGAAAGAAATTAACACCCAAAGCGGTTGAAGAGTCAATAAAGTGACATTCTTTTAATGCATTCCCACTTCCATTTTCAAGTTCATCACAATGTTGTTTAGACAAACTGACCAATAAGTCCACATCTCGGCTTCCGTTTACATCTACTAACGCTTCCTTTAGAATATTTCTGTCCATATATACTTATAGTTTAGCACCTGCCTCTTTATGAATGCAGATAACCTTCTTGGGTTTGATAGTTTCTATAACCTTCTTTATTGTTGATTTGTCCGCATGGCCAAAGGTGTAAATATCCACAACATTGTGGAATAGCTCACGAAACTCCTTGTACTTCGGGTTGGCTCTCACTTGTTCAGGAATCTTGTAATATCCATCCCAAGATGGGAATATCAACAAGGTCTCCTCCTGCTGCAGTGTCCTAGAATTAGTTGACAACTTTGATTCTTAATTAAATTCTACTTTGACAAGATCATTTTCTAAGTTCAAATACGCTTGTCGTAGTTTTTCTTAAATTCATAATCAGTTGACAGTTGCCTTCTTGGTGCAAAATTAGCCCTTATTTTCTGTTTATGCTTGTTTCTGCCGCCTTCATTTATTTAGGTTTTATATTGAAGGTAGCTATGTCTTCAGCCTGCAGACTTCTTTTTTGGAGGGGGCATTCTCGTCTGTAAAGGCACGTACATAGGCTGTTAGAGCAGAAGAGTTTATTGTTCAGGTTGAGTCCGATGGTAAACTATTCTGCATATTTGCGTCTACATCCTTCTAATATGGTAACTCCAAATCCCTCTTTTATGCTGTACTTTAATCCCTTAGCGCAGGTTAGCTATAAGGTCTTATTTTTGTATAACTTCGCCTCATAGTTAATCCCATTGGGGTCGGTCTTTTAAAAAAGCGCGAAACTGTATCAACATAAAAACGAAAAGAAAGTAAACCGCTAATTCTCTTTCTGATAAATAAGACAGTTAGAACTATTTGAGTTCATTCCATCCAAACTATGCCATAAGGTTAGCTTATTTCCATCTATTTTATAGTAATGTTCGTATGTCCAATTAGATAATTTTATACCCAAACCCTTTACAAATACAAATAAATGGCAATTATTTTCTGTATAAAAAACTCTCTTTTTCCCTCCCGGTACGAAATCATAACCAATAATGTTCCCATTAGACATAAAAATGAGTTGTTTGTTTTCTGAACTATTTATTTGCTTCCAAGTACTCAGCAAACGAGAATCTATTTCTTTCTTTGTTAGGTCCGGCTCTTTTTCTTCGCACGAAGCTAATGAAAACAATAAAACAGTGCAACAAAGTAGCCAAGATAAAAGTCGTAAATGTTTCATATCAAAGAATTTTGTATTTAACATAGGTTTCGTTTTATAGTCAACAGCTGCAGATGTACTTATTTCCTTACAATACTATTTTATGATTATCTTTTTTGTGTAAATCAATTTGCCTTGCTTTGTCAAAGTGCAGACGTATATACCCTTTGAAAAGTGAGGCGTTTCGATGCACTTTGTTGTAACCGGGGAAGAGAGAATCTTCAGCCCGCATACATTCAAGATATCAATGTGGTCGCAGTTCGCTATGGAACTCAACTCTATTGAACCGTTACGGTACGCCATGCGGATAGTCTGCTTGTATTCAATATCGTCAATCCCGGTTTCTTGGGGATTGATGACGGGACGAATGGGAAGACCGATTGTTCTCATGCTAGATCTTCTGCCAACACTGCCAGAGTCGTAATCAATGTCCTTGGCTTTTGAAATATGATCATCAGGATCTCCTTCTGCTCTATGAAGCGTTCCGGTCCAACAATATCCTTTCCAATTCTGGTTACGATATGTTGTCCCTTGATATGTAGCAGCGTATCCGGCAGCAGGAAGAAACAGGGTGTTTTCATTTGCACCATAATGGAAGCGTCTGCCCCAAATGCCGTCCACTTCCTCCCATTTATTCCAGCAGAGTCTCACGAGTTCCCCTACCTCCTCAAAAGTAGGCAGGCGCCATCGTCCGCCCCATTTTACCCTTGCTGCATCGTATTCCGTCCCGCAGATGTTTTCTCCGATATTCGTGCATAACATATAATAGGCAACTCCGGGAATCTCTTTGTATCCTTCAAAGAATTTGTAATTCTCATCGGTGTATTCCTCTTTCGGCTCTGTCTCTCCCCACGCGAAGTAATCGCCGAAGTCTGTAGAAGATGTTGCACCAATATTGCAGGTTGCCCATAAAGTTCCGCTAGGCAATCCCATATCCACATATTCATGACCATCTATGACGTTTGTCTGCGCGTAAGAGGTTGAGATAAATATGGTACTTAGAATAAATGATAGATAAGATCTCATATCGTAATAAATTATTTATTGTACATTGTCAGACTAAAGTTCACAACTGCAAATATAGTTATTTGATTGATGTGTCATTATTTTATTCTTACCGATTTTTGCTTTCAGGTTCTAGATGGTTGCCTGCTCTACTTTGAGGATCTTGGATACATTCGATGATGTCCAAGTATATTTTTAGCCTAATATCGTCCAATCCCCGCGCTCTTTCGTCCGCAAATAACTCCATCAGGGTTAGACTTTTGCTTACGTCAAAGGAATCAGTTTACCTTTATAATAGTAAAAAGCATTTTTGGCATGAACTTTACTGTTCATGTCAAAAATGCAAGTAAAAAAGTAGAGTACTTATTTCCTTACCATACTATTTTATGATTATCTTTTTTGTGTAAATCAATTTGCCTTGCTTTGTCAAAGTGCAGACGTATATACCCTTTGAAAAGTGAGGTGTTTCGATGCACTTTGTTGTAACCGGGGAAGAGAGAATCTTCTGCCCGCATACATTCAAGATATCAATATGGTCGCAGTTTTCTATGGAACTTAACTCTATTGAACCGTTACGGTACGCCATGCGGATAGTCTGCTTGTATTCAATATCGTCAATACCGGTTTCTCTGAGATTGATGACGGGACGAATGGGGAGACCGATTGTTCTCATGCTAGAACTTCTGCCAACACTGCCAGAGTCGTAATCAATTTCCTTGGCTTCTGAAATATGATCATCAGGATCTCCTTCTGCTCTATGAAGCGTTCCGGTCCAACAATATCCTTTCCAATTCTGGTTACGATATGTTGTCCCTTGATACGTATCGGCATATCCGGCAGCAGGGAGGAAGAGGGTGTTTTCATTTGCGCCATAATGGATGCGTCTGCCCCAAATGCCGTCCACTTCCTCCCATTTATTCCAGCAGAGTCTCACGAGTTCCCCTACCTCCTCAAAAGTAGGCAGGCGCCATCGTCCGCCCCATTTTACCCTTGCTGCATCGTATTCCGTCCCGCAGATGTTTTCTCCGATATTTGTGCATA
>NZ_GG700642.1:522394-865158 GCF_000159995.1 Alloprevotella tannerae ATCC 51259 | reverse complement strand
CCCACGCGAAGTAATCGCCGAAGTCTGTAGAAGATGTTGCACCAATATTGCAGGTTGCCCATAAAGTTCCGCTAGGCAATCCCATATCCACATATTCATGACCATCTATGACGTTTGTCTGCGCGTAAGAGGTTGAGATAAATATGGTACTTAGAATAAATGATAGATAAGATCTCATATCGTAATAAATTATTTATTGTACATTGTCAGACTAAAGTACACAACTGCAAATATAGTTGTTTTGATTGATATTTCATCATTTTATTTTGATATATTCTATTCTTTCTGACTTTTACTTTCCGGTTCTAGACGGTCTTCTGCTCCACTTTGAGGATCAAGTCAAGCCTAAACTCTCCGAGGAAATTTTAAAAGACCAACCCTAAGGGGTTGCAAAACGGCGTGGTCCACTAAACATGGTTAAAGCGTTACTCGCTTTAACCATGCTCTGCCAAAGGACCAACCTTAAAGAGTTGTTACTGTGTACATTGCCACGTATATCATTATAAATGAGAAACGAAGTAGGGACAATATGATATTGGTTTTATTAAATTACTATGTTGTCCGCTATCTCGCAGCGATAAGTACGCGACATTTGCAACCTCAAAATTCATCAATTACACCAAAATCTACCCGGAAATAGCCCACCTCTACCGACCACAATTGATTAAAGAGCATTTTACCACATTATTACGCCTCATTTCAACGCAATTTTACCCATAAACAACCCACTTTTTACGCCTCGCGTCTATAAAAATGACAACATCCCGCCCAAATTTCCATAACTTTCGACTAAATTCATTCACAAATATCCCTATTCTACACCTCTCGCCTGTGATAATGTCAATAACTCACCTAATTTCACGCAACTTCCGCCCAATTTATTCCGCCAATAACCCCATTGGGGTTAGTCTTTTGGCAGGGCAGTGTTGACGCACAGCGTCAACGCTGCCACGAATCAAGGGCTCAATGACAACCCCGTAGGGTTGGTCTTTCAAAACATCCCAATTCATACACGCAGCAAACCTTGAAAGACCAACCCTAAGGGGTTGCCCTCTCGCGACACACTATGGCAGGGTTGTCGCTCCGCTCCAACACCTGCCCTGCCAAATGACCAAGCCTAAGGGCTTGTTTTTGTACATTTTTCCTTACCGCTCAACTCTCTATACTTGCTATGGAATATGGCCAATTCTCCGCCCAAAATCACAATAATATCGTATAATCTTGCCCACCAATACCGCATCACCGTCCAAGTTACAGTGTCAAAATCCCCGATTCCATCGATGAAATCCAGATAATCCTTATACAATATCGCCCACAAATAACTTTATCGCAACCGGACACACCTATGAACGCGCCAATCTCCCGATTGAAACAACATAATCCTCGCGCATTCTCACCCGCCAATAACCCCATCGGGGTTAGTCTTTTGGCAGGGCAGTGTTGACGCACAGCGTCAATGCTGCCACGAATCAAGGGTTCAATGACAACCCCATAGGGTTGGTCTCTCAAGATACCCCAACTCATATACGCGTCAAACTTGAAAGACCAACCCTATGGGGTTGCAAAACGGCGTGCCTCATTAAACAGGGTTAAAGCACTACGCACTTTAACCCTGCTCTACCAAAAGACCAAGCCTAAGGGCTTGTTTGCATGTTTTTTCCGCACTCCCATATAAACTCGCAACGGAATATGGCCGATATTCCGCCTAAAATCACATAATCCTCGCGCATTCTCACCCGCCGATAACCCCATCGGGGTTAGTCTCTTGGTAGGGCAGTGTTGACGCACAGCGTCAACACTGCCTCGAAGCCCCGTAAAAATGCCAACCCCATAGGGTTGGTCTTTCATAAACACGCGAAAATGTATCAATACGAAAATAAAATTATTCAAAAAAACCGCGGTTTCATCGCATATTCGGCTATAAAAATGCCGAATAAACCACCCCGCCGCAACCCACTACGCACCTCCGCCAAACTATCACCTATGATCGAAAAAACTCTCCTATAAGACAATTTTAATTTGCTTATAAGAAAGTTCAAACTTTCACCTAAGAAACTTTTTCCGATCATAGGTGAAAGTTTCAACAAACCCTATCCCCGAACCACCGAAAAACGACCCATTTTCGACAAGATACGAAAAAACCGCGCTTTCATCGGTTGAAAACGCGGCCTTTGCTAAATGTAAATTGTTGCCGGCACTAAGCTGTGCCTCAATCCTCACCTACTTCGCATTCCGGATATCGTCCTGCGCACCGAAGATTAAGTTGCGCTTGTCGAGTGCCATACGCATCGTACTGCTTTTCGTGAACCTCACGCTCACGCGCTTAATGAGATTTGCCCCTTTTTCCTTTGCCTCTTTCGCCGTCGTTACGCCCTCGCCGTGCATCGTCAGGCGAAAAGAACCGAGGTCTCCTAAGCGAACCGAATTACCATCCGCAAGTGTTTGGAGAATTTCATATTGCAGGGCATCCAATACCGCCTTGACGGAGGCAGAAGATACGCCCGAACGCTTCTCGATGCGCCCGACAATCGTGCGCAACATCACGGGCACGCCCGGCGCCATCTGGGGATAAAATTTCACTTGATCTCTCTTGAGCGGATTTTTCTTCGCTCTGATAACAAATTTAATCATTGTGGTATAGATTTAATTGGTGAATAATTGAACCAAGAGCGCTCCTCGCCCTTGCGCATGCAAAGGTAAGCATTTCCGTTGAGCCGACAAAACGCGATATAATCCATTGATAATAAGCAAATCCACGGATGATTTTGAAAGACCAACCCTAAGAGGTTGCACATTGCGGCGAACTATGGCAGGGTTGTCGCTTCGCCCCAACGCCTGCCCTGCCAAAAGACCAAGCCTAAGGGCTTGTGTTGCGGGCGTAGGCATTGGTAGTTTGATTTATCAGCATATACAAACGGCTATATGCGGACGATTTTGAAAGACCAACCCTAAGGGGTTGCCCATTGCGGCGGATTGTGGCAGGGTTGTCGCTTCGCTCCAACGCCTGCCCTGCCAAAAGGCCAACCCTAGGGGGTTGTGGTGCGGGCGTGGGCATTGGCGGTTTTGTTTGGTATTACATTTGATATAATATAAATATGCGGCTAAAAATTGCCCGCCTAAAATCGCCAACTATCGCGCGTTGTCCGTCACAAATAACCCCTTAGGGGTTAGTTTTTTGGTAGGGCAGTGTTGATGCACAGCGTCAACGCTGTCTCGGAGCATAGTAAAATTGTCAATCTCTTAGGATTGGTCTTTCAAAACGACCCAACGCCCGCCGGAAGAAAGTGTAAACGACCAACCCTAAGGGGTTGTTTTGCGGGGGTGAGCTTTGGCAAATTGATTTATTAGCATATATAATCGGCGAAATGCAGTCGTAAACAAAGACCAACCCTAAGGGGTTGCACTTCGCGCTGGACTTAGGCAGGGTTAAGCCGCTTCGCATCTTAACCCTGCCCTGCCAAAGGACCAACCCTAAGGGGTTGTTTTTGAGGGTGTAGTTTTGTCGGTTTAATTTTGTGTTACCTTTGACATAAATAAATATGAGGCTAACATTTGCACGCCTAAAATCGTCAACTATCGCGCACTTTCGTTCACAAATAACCCCATCGGGGTTAGTCTTTTGGTAGGGCAGTGTTGACGTGTAACGTCAACGCTGCCTCGGAGCATAGGTTAATTGACAACCCCATAGGGTTGGTCTTTCAAAAACATGCCAATGCCCGCCAGTAGAAAGGGTTAACGGCCAAGCCTAAGAGCTTGCGTTGCCAGGGGGAGCCTTGTCAGATGAAGTTAGCAATTGCCTTGCGATCATTGACCTGAATGATAGTAAACTTTTTGGCCTAATAACTTATAAACCTATCGCAAGTTTGGTTGCACATTACTGATCATATCACGATTTACTACAATTCTTCGATAAAAAGTTTAGGTATTCGTGATGCGAATCTTCTGTTAAAGGAATTTTTAATGTGCGGTGAGGGGTTAAAGTCATTTTAATTTCTTTTTTTTGCAGGTAAAATTTCTTGTTTTACGGAGGGAGCTGTCGGGTTGCCTCTCTTTGTCGGCTTGAACTTATGTAGAAGTATGTGGTAAGTCGGCTGCTAAATATTGAAGAACTTACATGAAACAAAAGAAACGATTCGTGGCTTTCGCTTGGGGCTTATGCGCCCTGGCGGCCGCTTATGCACAGAGCAATGAGTTTGACCTAAGTAGTCAGCGCTTGGAGGTGCAGTGGGTCAATCCGGCTCCGGGAGAGAAGATGGACCATCACGGACTTGTGGTCAATCCCACGCCGCGTTATATGAAGCTGACGAATGAGGGAACGATCGATATTAGTGGCGGCGTAAAGTTGGAGTCGCCTCTACCGACGCTTAAAGAGGCTTGGGACTATCGGGGCGATATTGACTTCCTCGTTCATACGCCCAAGGGCTTCCCGCTGCGGCTGCAATTTGCAAAGATACCGGTGATTATAGAGAAAGGCTATGAGGGTAGTTCGGTTGCAGATGGTGCCTATTCGTTGCGCATTACGAAGAAGGGTATCAGCATTATGGCTGAGAACGATTTAGGACTCTTCTATGGCATCCAGACTTTGCGACAATTGATGGAGAGTCCGGCTGTGGAGGGTGGAAAGAAGCTTCCTTGCCTCGAGATTAGTGACGCGCCGGTTTTTCCTTATCGTGGCGTCGTGGAGGGCTTTTATGGGCCACCTTGGTCGCACGCTGTGCGTTTGTCGCTGATTGATTGGTATGGTAAGTATAAACTTAACACCTATATCTATGGCCCTAAAGATGATCCTTATCATAGTGCTCCGAATTGGCGACTGCCTTATCCCGTGAAGGAGCAACAGCAGATTAAGGAACTGGTTGAGGCCTGCCAAAAGAATCGGGTAGACTTCGTTTGGGCTGTGCATCCGGGAAAGGATATTAAATGGAACGAAGAAGATTATCAGAACCTCGTGCATAAGTTTGAGCTTATGTATGCTGACGGTGTGCGCTCGTTTGCCATCTTCTTTGATGATATTGAAGGCGAGGGCACTAATCCGAACCGACAAGTAGAACTGCTGAATCGTCTGACCAAGGAGTTTGTGAAAGCGAAAGGTGACGTGTCGCCACTTATTGTTTGCCCTACGGACTATTCCAAGTTGTGGGCAAAGGCCGGCGAAGATGGACCTTTGAGTATCTATGGCCGAACGCTCGACCCCTCTATTCGCGTGTTTTGGACGGGCGATGTGGTTTGCAGTGACGTGACAAAGGAGACGCTCGATTGGGTCGATAGTCGCATCAAGCGTCCGGCTTTCTTCTGGTGGAACTATGCGGTAACCGACTATGCCCGACATATTATCTTGCAAGGGCCGGTCTATGGCTTGGACAATTCGCTTAGGAACAATGATATGTGCGGACTTGTGAGCAATCCGATGGAGCACGGCGCGGCTTCAAAGCTGTCGCTTTATAGCGTTGCCGATTATACTTGGAATCCGAAGGACTACAATCCGATTGACAGCTGGGAGCGTGGCTTGGAGGTGATGATGCCGCGGGCTAAGGAGGCTTATCGCACCTTTGCGATTCACTCGGCCGATACGGAGACGGGCTATCGGCGCGATGAGTCGTGGGAGACGGTCATTTTCAGATTATCCAACTACACGCGCGGGAAACGTGACGATCTGTATCAAGAATTTGAGCGCGTGGCGAAAGCGCCGGCTGAGATCGAGGCCGGCTGCACGGACCCACAATTGCTGAAAGAGTTGAGGCCGTGGCTCATAGAATGTGGCAAACTCGGCGAGCGAGGTAAGAAGGCTATCGAACTTATGGATCTCTATCGCGCAGGACATACGCAGAATTTCTGGCAAGATTATCTGAAGAATTGTATGCGTTCGGAGGATAAGAAAGCCTACGAGGCGCACAAGTTGGGCACGATGAAGTTGCAACCCTTCTATGACTTTGCGATGGAGGATCTGGCTGATGTCTTCTACGAACAGCTTTCGGGGCAAAAAGCATTCAGGCTGCGCGGCATAGGAACATATAAAAGTATCAAGACGATGCAAAGCCGATTGATGTTTGATGCGGATAGCGTGACCCACTACACTTCAGGCGTGTCTCAGAAAGACGGCGACTGGATGGGCGTAGCGCTTCCTGAACTGACAGCCGTGAGCGATATACACATTTTGCAAGGTAGAAATTCGAAAGACGATTGCGACTTCTACGACCACGCGACTTTGGAATATTCTGTTGATGGCTATGCTTGGCAGCCGCTGTTGGCTGATTTGAAGAATTGCTATGATATTCTGTGGCAGGGTGAGCCGGTTATGGCGCGTTATATACGTTTGCGCCGATTGGATTCTGCGCGCAAGAATTGGGCGGCTATACGCTCTTTCGTTGTGACGCCGGCCGATGGTGCTTCCGTGGTATTGAGTGATAGCAAGGCTACGGCTGAGCGGGTCGTAAATGCCTTTGATCGCCAATTGAACACAGCTTATAAGAGTACGCACGTCGTTTTGTTTGAAGTGCCGCGTGCTACGAGTGCTTACACCTTCCTGCTTGATTTGCCCAAAGGTGGTTCTGTGCGCGTGTGTCAGTATGATAAGCGCAAACGGCTGAAGGCTGAGATGACTACTGATAAGTCGTTTTTCACCGTAGACGTAGCAAAGGGCGTGGATCATATCGAACTGGTCGGCAAGGCTGACGTCTATGAGATCATTCCAAAGCGTATGTAAGTAATAGGCAAGGTCCGCGCGTCGCCTTCGTCTGCGGCTACCTTTGCCGCTTAGCCTCGCCGGCTGCCTTTATGGCAGATGGCGCTAAAACGAAAAAATAGGGCTGACACCGTTCATAAGTGTCAGCCCTTTATTATATCCTTAAGACTTTTATTGGGTTGCCATAAAAGCCTTAGCAAGAGGGCAGTGGCCGAGCATTTGGCGACAGCCCCTTATGGTAGCGTTACTTCACAATCTTCTGCGAAACCTTAGAGCCATCCGTATAGAACGTTGTTTGCACGTAGATGCCTCTTTCCGGACAACTTACGCTGCGGCCGGATAGATCGTAGAACTCAACACGCTCGATGCGCTTTGTCGTAGCGGGCTTGAGGCCTGTATCAGATACGACATATTCCGTGATGCCTGAGCGGAGGCGCTGGTCGCCGTCAATGTAGACCGCTTCCATTCCGACTTTCTCCTTCGCGTCTTTATAGAAATAAATTGCGCGCGCATTGTCGTCATACTTGTAGAAGTGATATTGATCAGAGAAGGCGTAGGGAACGTCGGTCATCTCTTCCGTTAAACTCTTGTATGTGTCGGGTTTGAACGTAAATAGTTCGCCGTCGATGTAGAGATTGTAGTAGAGATGTGAGGGGTCAAGATAGTTGAAGTCGGCTGAGTAGTAGCTCAAGGTGAACTGCAAACCGCCGGGACCACCCCAAGGATTCGGATCGTAAGGCTGATAAGCCGTGAGTTTCGGCGGCATAGGCGCAGCCGGCTTCTTATCCCATTGATTGATGAGCGCATAACGATACACGTCGAAGATGTGCGTGCTGCGATCATCCTCCATACTCTTGTGAATCATTAAGATGCCCTTCGTGCTGAGCGCGTTTTTCTCTTCATCGTAAGTGAAGACGAGCGGATCCGGACTGATGCAAGCTTTCGCAAACTCTTCGCCCGATTCGCTCTTGCCCTTGCCCATATAGCCGGAAGAAGCATAGACGTAGCAAGCCGTCGTAGTGTCGATACCAACATAGGAGGTAGAGGGGAAAGTGACGGTCGTGCCTTCCTTCTTTCCCTTGATCCACAAGCCTTTCACGTTAGCCGACAGGTCGCCAATATAGACATCTTCACCATCCATAGCGTATTTCACGGGATACAACTGCGATTTGCCCTCCATATCCATATAGAGTATCAGTCCGTCCCAAGTCTTCGCCGAAGCTGACGGCGCTTCCGTGTTGTTGTCCTTGCGCACGCCCTCGTAAGTGGCTTCTGCATAGCTGGTCCAAGCACCCGTTTCGCGGCACATACCGATCATTTCTTCTCGACCAAGCACCATTATGAGCGAGTCGTTGCGCCATACGTATTTCAACACCTGATTGGCTTCGCCTTCGTTAGGCATATACGTTTGCTTACCATCTTTAGTTGCCGGATGAATGCGATAGAGATAGCCATACTTGTAATCGCCCGTAGAGAAGTCTTTCTCGGCAAAGATTGCTTGCGGAAGTTGGAAACTGATCGTGTCTCCCTCCGTGCGTTTACCTTTAATCCAAGTCTTCGTATAGAGCGAGTTGAGCGGGTTTTCGAGGTACACAGCGCCGTCGTCGCCAAAGACGATTCGATGCCAGTCGCCCGTGCTTTGATGGGGTACGCCATAGTAGTAGATCGACTCAAAGCCCGTCGTCGTACGGTAAAGGTTGATCGTTTCGCCCGCAGCCGGCTGCGTAATGACCGTCGGAGCGTCCTGTGCTACCGCCATACCTGCAAAGAGGGCGGAGAACAGGAAAGTTGCGAAAAATTTCTTCATAAGTAAATAGCGGTTTTTAGTTATACAAATACAGCTTTTCGCTGCCTGTGGTTACAAAATAGAAGGGTGCGCGCGTATGGATTATAGATTTGTTTAATTTTTGCACTTTTCCTCTTCAAGGCAAAGATACGAGGTCGAATCGACAATTGCAAAGAATACGATAGAAAACTTTCGCTATTTTTCTTTGTTGAGTCGGCGTAGCTTTCGTTTTCGAAGATTTGCGATAGTCTTTCCGACACTATCTCTACAACAAGCATCGCCCGTGATAACTGCAGACGGCCGCAAATGAAAGCGCCGGCAATGAGAAATCATAATCTCATTGCCGGCGCGTTATGTTAAGCGGGGCTTCAACCTCGTCGGTTTATTTTACCAACACCTTAAAGATTGTGCCATCAGAGAGTTTCACGATGTTTACGCCCTTTTGCGGCTGACTGATGCGGCGGCCATCGATCGTGTAGCGAGCTACTTCTGTGAGCTTCTGCGAACTTTCAATATCGTGGATGCCTGCGATCGGCGTTACCTGCGACTTCGCTGCATTCTCAATGCGGCCGTCGGGGGCGATAACCATTGCCACCACGTAGAGTTTGTTCGTCTGAACAGCAGAGAGCAGTTCCGCATCCGTCGGCATATCGATCGTGAAGGAGTGCTTCAAGGTTTTGCCGGCTTCGAGTGTGCCAATCTGCACTTGGTTCTTGCCGTTGTTGTCGTAAGAACTGCTGATCGCTACGTCATCGTAGTGCCACTCAAAGAATTTCGTGCCCTGCGCACCGCCCATGCAGAATTGCGCCATCTCTTCAGGCTGCGTCTCTCTGCGGCGTGCAGAGTAGTAGTTCATTTGGCGCCAGTTGTCTTTCGGGCAGAAAACCTCATCAGCTATCAAAACATAAGCCAACTTGAAGTTGCCGCTAACGAGCGGATTGATGTTAGCCGTAGCATAGACGTGCGTTTTTGCATCATCTATGGCGCCGGATACGCTCACTTCGATAGCCGAAGTGCGCTCCATTTCCTCCTGGAAGTCTTTCACAATGCCTTCGCCAGAGCCCTTGAAGGGGTCGATCTGCTTACCGCGATCAAGCATACATTTGGGTGCGCCCTCCCAAGCTAAGCGCTCATATTTCGTGATAAACATCGGGTCGCTGTCGTTATAGCGGTGGATGCCGATGCCGATAAAGCGGTCGCCGAAAGTATCGCGGAGCTTCATCATTCCGGCAATGCCGCGCGGGCAGTAGCCACAGCCTGTGCCTGTGTATTCTTCTACGACAACGTTGCGCACAATCTCTTTCTCCAGCACGACAAAGGCACCTTTACCCGTGGGGTGGATAGAACCATTGGCTTCTCCGTTAACCTTTGTGATCGTCACTTCTACGGGGAATTCGCCGGACTGCATAGGCGCGTTGACGGGAATATTTAAGAGTAACTCTTGGCCAAACAATGTGAGCGGCTGCGGCAGGTCCACCGTTTGCTCTTTCGATGGTTCGTGGTTGCCCACTTTCATCGTAAAGGCCAAGCTATTTACTTGCTTCGTGCCGGCCATCGTTGCCGTTACGGGCACGATCGCACGCTTGCCCGGCTTCATATATACCGGATCGAAGTCTTTTGTGTCGAGCGCGTTTTCAGGAATAGCGCCTTCACTCAACACTTGAATAGTTGCGCGGCCGAAGCCTTTGTTGGCTGCGTCTGCCCAGTTAGGTATGCGGACAGCCGTGCGTACCCAAAGCGAATTGTCAATGTCAGTGCCTCTGCCGGTCGTTACGATGGGCGAAGCGTTGATCGGATCAGAGAGCGCTTCGATCTCGAAAGTAACGCCAACGAATACGCCTTCAGCCGGAACCTCAAATGGTTGCGTCAGAACGATGTCGTTTGCAATACCCAGGTGGTTTTGATCTTGATCGCCGGCTTGTAGTTGGGTCAGGTCGCAAGTGACAGACACGTCAGCCTGCTTTGTATTGGCGGGCGGTTGTCCTGCTGCGTTGGGCTTTGCGAGCCATACGCGAACTTCGGAAACGTCCTTGAGCGAACGGAGGAAGAAGCGGATAGCCTGAATCTTCTTGCCGGCCATAAAGGGGTCGTTGCCTTTGATAAAGATAGCTTGCTCTACCGTTTCGGCGGTCTGCGTTCCGATGGCATCACGCATCATTCCATCGGTGTAATAGCCCCACCAAACTTGATTTGCACCGGGTTTGATTGTGCCTTTTGTTGTCGGTGTGAGAACCTTCACAAAAGGCGCTTCCATTGTTGGCTGTAAAGATTGTGCCTGAATGTTGCAGCAGCAAGTCAGGACAAGCGCCAATACGAGTAAAATCCTTTTCATTTTTAGACAATTTAGATTAGAATCAGTTGGAATAACATATTTGCCTCGCAAAAATAGGGCGTAATTTTGATTCCACAATACTTTTTTGGCTTTAAAAAGCATTGCGCCGAGCTTTTAACGTTTTAGGCCTTCATCGCCGCGGTCTGTTGCAGCCGATAATCGTCGCTGCCGCCGCCGCGCTGCAAAAGCGCGGCGGCGGTGTATAAAAAACGAGGCGGCAACTTCGATAAGCGTTGCGAGAGCGCTTACGAAATTGCCGCCATTCTCTGAATATTGAAAAGAGTGTCGTGCGAATTTTATTTGTTGTTGTCCGTTTCGGGCGCTTTGTCAATCAAGTCCATAAACTGATCCAACTTCGGCGTGATGATGATCTGCGTGCGGCGGTTGCGCTGCTTGCCCACTTCCGTTTCGTTCGTAGTAACGGGGTTATATTCTCCGCGTCCGGCGGCCGTCAAGCGTGCAGGGTTTACGCCATAATCGTTTTGCAGTGCCAATACAACGCTCGAAGCACGCAGACACGACAAGTCCCAGTTGTTGCGAATGTTTGTACGCGTAATGGGCACAGGGTCTGTGTTACCTTCGACCAAAACATCGTAGTCGCGATAGTCTTTTATGATCTTCGCAATCTTGCTTAGCGTCTCTTTGGCGCGACTATTGATCTCGTAGCTACCCGATTTGTAGAGCATATTATCGGCCAGCGAAATGTAGACTACGCCTTTGAGAACCTTAACATCGACTTCCCTTAACTCGTCGTTACTTAGTGAGCGCGTTAAGTTGTTTGTGAGCACCATATTCAAAGAGTCCGACTTCGACTTGGCTTCTACCAGTTGCTTAATAAATCTATTCGACGCGTTGATCTCATCTACCAGTTTGGAGATGTTGATACTGCCTTGCGAGTTCTGTTGCAGCGATTTGTCGAGTGAGCCTTGCAGAAGCTGGTAATCTTTTCTGAGATCGTCCACTCGGCGTTGCTCGTCAGAAAGTCGGTTGCGGAGGTTGTCCGTATTTGCATTGCATTCGGCCAATTGGATGCGGCCCTCCTCGTTGGCTTGACGCAGCGCCGCATTCTCGTTGCGTAGTGTTTCCAATTGTTTTTTGCTTGCACAACCCGTTGTCAGGAGCGCTCCACAAAGGAGCAGTGCAAAAAGAGATCCTTTGTTCATATCGTTATCATTGGTTTTTTATTGGTTCTTATGAGGTATAACGTCTAAAGCAGGGCGAAAGTTACGCAAAAGGGCCGATTTTTCTGTGTTTTTTGGAATGTTTAAGGCTTCCAGGCGTCGATATTCCTTTTCAGTCCTTCATATTTGGCTCTTTTAACGGCCGATCCTTTGAAAAGGCGGCGGTAAGTTTCTACGTCCAGCGCCCGCCAATCCTCGGTCTTCATTCGGAGCAATTCCGCTGAAGGCGCAAAGGCGGCTTCCTGCGTCGGACGGGCAAAACGGTTCCACGGGCAAACTTCCGCACAACGATCGCAGCCGTAGAAGCAATCGCCCATCTGCTCACCCGCCTCTTCGGGCAGCGGTCCGCGATGTTCGATGGTCAGATAAGAAAGACACTTGCGCGCGTCCATACTGCCGTCTCCGCAGAGTGCGCCGGCGGGACAGGCGTCGACGCAGGCCCGACAATTACCGCAAAGGTTGCGCTTCGGACTGTCATAAGCGTCAGCCGGATGCACCAAGATCAGTTCGCCGAGAAAAAAGTACGACCCCGCACGCGGTATGATCAGTTGGCCGTTGCGACCGGTCCATCCCAAGCCGGCTTTGACGGCCCAATAACGCTCATCGACGGGCGCCGTATCGACAAAGGCGCGGCCGTCTTCATACGGCTTCAGGTTTAAGCTTTGCATCAAGGCAAGCAGGCGTTCGCGCACCACGTCATGATAGTCCTTTCCATAAGCATAGCGCGCCAAAGGCGGCTTTTCGGGTAGATGAGCCGGCAGATAATTCATCGCCACTGCGACAATCGTCTGCGCACCTTCTACCAATAAGCGCGGATCCATGCGTTTTTCGATGTTGCGCGCCAAGTAATCCATCTCTCCGTGCTTACCCTCGGCTATCCACTTCCTAAAGCGCGCTTCCTGCGTCTGATCCACTCGCTCCGCACGCGCCAGTCCACACGCCGAAAAGCCGAGGCGGGCAGCCTCGGCTTTAATAGTTTGCGCTTGAAGTACTTTTTTGTCCAATGGTTACTTTAACTTTCGTCCAGGATACTATACCATTCGTCCTTTTCCTGCAAGCGTCGTCTGCGCGTGTATGCTGTAGGTCGAGCGAGCGTATAGATCTCCTGCTCGAATTCCTCGCGCTCCGCCGTCTCTCTTAGGCGAAAATCGTCTGAAAAGTCCTGTCTCATAACTCGTGCTCTTTAAATGGTAAGTATTGTTTGGAAGCAAAGTTATGAAATTTCTTATTTAATGGCAAGTTTATCGCTATTATTTTATTGTATTTTGGATAAAAAGAGTGATTTTAATATACTAACAGCTATTTTTGGCTTGATAGCACAAGCGAAAAGTACGTGCGGCGGTGATGAAGTCGGGCATAGCGCTTGCTTTCGATGCCATAAGCTGCAGCTTTCGCGCCCTTGGTTTTCGTTTGGTGGCAGCAAACTATTGTTTGGTGGGAGCATACTATCGTTTGGTGGGAGCAAACTATGGTTTGGCGGCAGCAAACGAAACGATGGCCCGCATCTGAAGGTGGGTAAAGCGAATGATCGGGCTGATTATTCAGCTTCAATTCGCTCATAATCAAAAGAAAATAAAAGGCTCTTCAATCGGCCTCGTTCGCTATCGGCCGCTCCGCCTTTTAAGTTGCCGCTTGGTGCAGCCGGTTTGCTGCTTTGGTATCAAAACTATGCGCCGTCAGGAAGAAAAATCAAGTCGAAGTCTGCCGGAAAATCTCATTTTTTTACGCTCCAATGGGCGAACTCGTATTATATAATGTGTAGCCCTCATTTTTTTTTTCTATCTTCGCGGCCGAAAAGTGAGCATCGGCAGAATCCGCTTGCGCCGTTGTCGCTGCCGGATAGATTCTTTCGGCCTATTTTGTCGGTGTAGTGGAAATAAGAAGAGGAATACGTAACATGACGGAAAGACAAAAAAACTTGGTCATTGTGGAGTCGCCCGCAAAAGCCAAAACCATTGAGAAATTTTTAGGACAGGACTACAAAGTAATGTCCTCTTATGGTCATATACGCGACCTGAAGAAGAAAGATTTCGGGATCGACTTAAAAACGTTTGAGCCTCAGTATGAAATACCCGACGACAAGAAGAAAGTTGTAGCCGACTTGCGGGCCGCAGCCAAGAAGGCCGAGACCGTATGGCTGGCTTCCGATGAAGACCGCGAGGGAGAAGCCATCAGTTGGCACCTTGCGAAAGTCTTAAAGTTAGACCCCGAGGCTACAAACCGCATCGTCTTCCACGAAATTACGAAGCCGGCTATCCTGTCGGCTATCCAAGCGCCGCGCCATATTGACCTGCGACTCGTAGATGCGCAGCAAGCGCGCCGCGTATTAGACCGTTTGGTCGGTTTCAAACTTTCGCCGATTCTGTGGCGCAAGGTGAGACCCAGCCTTTCAGCCGGTCGCGTGCAGAGCGTGGCCGTTCGCCTCGTCGTGGAGCGAGAGCGCGAAATCGCAGCCTTTCAGTCGGAGGCATCTTTCCACGTTGTCGCACTTTTTACCTTGCCCGAGGCGCAAGGCGAATCTGTCCTGCTGAAAGCGGAATTGCGCAAAAACTTCAAAACAAAAGCCGAAGCTCAAGCTTATCTCGAAGCTTGCAAGCAGGCCGTTTTTACGGTGGAGACCGTAACCAAGACGCCGGCAAAGCGGAAGCCGGCGCCGCCATTCACAACCTCGACCTTGCAGCAGGAAGCCGCACGCAAGTTGGGCTATCCCGTGGCGCTGACGATGCGACTCGCGCAGACCTTGTACGAAGCCGGACTCATTACTTACATGCGTACCGACTCGATGAACTTGTCGGGCCTTTGCTTGTCGGCTTGCAAGGAAGTTATCAATGCGTCGATGGGGCAAGGCTACCATAAAAGCCGACAGTATCATACGAATGCGCTGGGTGCGCAGGAGGCACACGAAGCTATTCGCCCGACGGATATGACGGCGCGGGAAATAGGCGGCACAAAACAAGCACAACGCTTGTATGAATTGATCTGGAAGCGGACTATCGCCTGCCAAATGGCTGACGCGGAACTCGAACGGACGACGATCGAAATCGCCGGCACGGGCTTGGCAGAACCATTTATTGCCACGGGCGAAGTCGTTAAGTTTGACGGTTTCCTAAAAGTATATCGCGAAAGCAGCCATGAGGATGAAGAGCGCGCAGAGAGTGGTCTGCTGCCCCCAATAGAGAAAGGAGCTACGCTGCAGCGCACGGAAATAACGGCCACAGAACGCTTTACGCAGCATCCGGCCCGCTATAATGAGGCGTCGCTGGTGCATAAACTTGAAGAATTGGGCATCGGTCGCCCGTCGACCTATGCGCCTACCATCTCCACCATACAGCAGCGCGAATATGTGGTAAAGGAGGATCGGCCGGGAAGCAAGCGTAAATATAATGTGCTCGCTTTGCGCGGCGAAAAACTGTCGGACACGACTAAAACGGAGACTTACGGCGCGGAGAAGAATAAATTGTTCCCGACGGATGTGGGCCTCGTCGTCAACGACTTTCTCTTGCACGCGTTTCCGGAGATTATGGATTATAATTTCACCGCGAAAGTTGAGAAGGACTTTGACCAAGTGGCTGAAGGAAACGAAGATTGGCAGGAATTGCTGCGTCGCTTCTATAGCCATTTCGATCCGCAGGTGGAAAAAATCTTGCAGGAAAAAACGTCGCATAAGGCCGGCGAACGAGAACTTGGCACTGATCCGGCCACAGGACAGCCCATCTGCGTCAAAATAGGGCGCTTCGGGCCGATGGCCCAACTCGGCGCAGCGGGAGAAGAGGAAAAACCGCGCTTCGCACGCCTTAAACCGGGGCAAAGTATAGAGACAATTACGCTCGAAGAGGCTTTGGACTTATTCAAACTGCCGCGCACGCTGGGCGATTTTGAGGGGTCGGCGGTCGTAATCAATGTGGGGCGCTTCGGACCTTATGTGATGCACGAGAAAAAGTATGTTTCCATTCCTAAAGATCAAGACCCAATGACGATCACGCTGGAGGAAGCGGAAGCATTGATTGTCGAAAAACGCAAAGAAGAGGCCGAACGACACATAAAGTCGTTTGAAGAGGAACCGGACTTGGAGGTACTTAAAGGACGCTTTGGCCCGTATATCGCCTTTCAAAAGAAAAACTATCGCTTGCCGAAAGCCGTGGCTGAGCGCGCCGCTGAATTGACGCTGGAAGAGTGTCGTAAGATTATCGCAGAAGAAAATAAGAAACCGGCGCGGGCAACGCGTCGGCGAACTACCAAAAAGACTTGATCAGAAAGACGTCTGTATGAGTAAGAGTATTGCTCTCATCGGCTATATGTGCGCCGGAAAGACCATCATAGGTCGCGATTTGGCGAAGGCAATAGGACGTCGCTTCTACGATCTCGATTGGTATATCGAAGAACGTTACCACAAGAAGATCACAGCGATGTTCGAGGATGAGGGAGAAGCCTACTTTCGCGACGTGGAATCGCGTATGCTGCGCGAAGCTGCGGCCTTTGAAGATATCGTACTCAGTTGCGGTGGCGGGACGCCTTGTTTTAATGAGAATATGCGCTTTCTGAATGAGGTCTCAGAAACGGTTTACTTGAAGGCATCTCCGCGCACGTTGTGCGATCACGTGAAGATGAGTCGCGGAAGGCGTCCCTTGCTGGAGGGGAAACCGACTGAAGAACTCGAAGCGCACATCGCCGCGCAATTAGAACAGCGTTCGCCCTTTTACGAACAGGCACAACACATTATCAATATAGACGTTTTAGACAGTTTCAGTAAGGTCAATTTCGTCGTAAACGAGATTCAACGATGTCTGGGTACGACTGAAGAGGCTGTTGATTTGAACTGCTGAGAGGAAAACGGCTCCGCGCCGCACGAAGTTGCGCCGGCACAGGCATCGCAACGTATAAACAAAAAGCTAAAAGCAAATATCTACACCGATTGTAGGCAATGAAGAAATGGAAAATTGATGATTCCGAGGAACTCTACGGAATAAAAGGTTGGGGCGTTAGTTACTTTGGTATAAATGAACAAGGCCACGTCTACGTGTCTCCGCGCAAGGATGGCGTAAAGGTTGACTTGCAGGACGTCGTTGAAGAACTTGCGAAGCAGGATATCACGGCTCCGATGCTCTTGCGCTTCCCTGATATCTTGGATAACCGCATTGAGAAGACGGCACAATGCTTTAACAACGCCGCAAAAGAATATAATTTCCAAGCAGAGCATTTTATTATTTACCCCATCAAGGTAAATCAGATGCGTCCGGTTGTTGAAGAGATTATTAGTCATGGCAAGCGTTATAATTTGGGGCTTGAAGCGGGTTCAAAACCTGAACTTCACGCCGTGATTGCCACGAATATGGATAGCGACAGCCCGATTATTTGCAACGGCCATAAGGATCAAAACTTCATTGAGCTGGCTTTGTTGGCGCAAAAGATGGGTAAGCGCGTCTTTCTTGTGATCGAAAAGTTGCCGGAGTTGGCTATTATCGCTCGCACAGCCGAGAAACTTGGCGTCCGTCCCAACTTAGGCATCCGAATAAAGCTTGCTTCCAGCGGCGCAGGCAAATGGGAGGAAAGCGGCGGCGATGCTTCAAAGTTTGGTCTCAACTCCAGTGAACTCCTAAAGGCACTGCAGTTGCTCAACGAGATGAATATGCGCGACTGCCTCAAACTTATCCATTTCCACATCGGCAGTCAGATTACCAAAATTCGCAGAATCTCCACAGCCTTGCGCGAGGCGGCACAGTTTTATGTGCAGCTGCGCTCATTGGGTTTCGACATACAATTTGTCGACTGCGGCGGCGGTTTAGGCGTGGACTATGACGGGACGCGCTCATCCAATTCTGCGAGCAGCGTCAACTATTCTATACAAGAATATGTCAACGACTGCGTTTATACTTTCGTAGATGCGGCCAACAAGAACAATATCCCCCATCCGAACCTCATAACCGAAGGCGGCCGATCACTTACCGCGCACCATTCCGTTTTGATTCTCGACGTTTTGGAAAGCGTGCGCCCCGCTCGGATGCCCGAAGATTTTGAGCCATCGCCCGATGATCACCAACTTGTAAAAGATTTGAGTGAGATTTGGGACAAGACTTCGCCGCGCTCAATGCTTGAAGACTGGCACGACGCCGAAGATATCCGCGAAGAAGCCCTCGATTTATTCCGTATGGGTATGCTTGACCTCAAGACGCGTGCACAGATCGAAGCCCTCTATTGGAGCGTTACCCACGAAGTCAGTGCAATGGTTCACCACCAAAAGCACGTGCCCGACGAGCTACGCGACATCGACAAGCGAATGGCAGATAAATATTTCTGCAACTTCTCTCTCTTTCAATCGCTCCCCGATTCCTGGGCCATTGATCAGATTTTCCCCATTATGCCTATTGCCCATCTCGACGAGCGGCCTACGCAATCGGCTACGATTCAAGATATCACCTGCGATAGCGACGGAAAAATCATCGGCTATGTTAACAACGGACATCAGACGAGCTACATCCCGCTCCACGATGTGCGGCAAGGCGAGCATTATTATATAGGTGTCTTCCTCGTTGGTGCATATCAGGAAATCTTGGGCAATATGCACAACCTCTTTGGCGATACTAATGCCATCCATATCTCGGTAAATGCCGAAGGATATACGATTGATAAGACCATCGATGGCGAAACCGTGGCCGACGTTTTGGAGTACGTCCAATACGACCCCAAGAGTTTGGTGCGCCGTCTCGAATCCTGGGTCCATAAGGCCGTGGGCGAAGGCCGCATCACCATCGAAGAGGGCAAAGAGTTTATCAGCAATTACCGCGCAGGCCTTTACGGCTACACCTATTTAGAATAAGGCGACCGATGGAAGTAAAGATAGAATCCGGATGGCAAGCCTGCTTAGCCGAAGAGTTTGCCAGCGATTATTTTGCGCAGTTGACCGACTTCGTGCGTGCCGAGTATCAATCCGGTCCTTGCTATCCGCCGGGGTCGCAGATCTTTAATGCTTTCGACTTGTGCCCTTTCGATCGCGTCCGCGTCGTACTTTTAGGCCAGGATCCTTATCACGAGCCCGGCCAAGCCGAAGGCCTTTGCTTTAGTGTGCGCGACGGCGTCCCCTTTCCTCCTTCTTTGCAAAATATTTTCAAGGAAATACAAGCCGACGTCGGTCATGCCATTCCCGCGAGCGGGAGTTTGCGCCGCTGGGCTGCCCAAGGCGTTCTTTTACTCAATGCTACGTTGACCGTGCGTGCCCACGCCGCCGGCAGCCATCAAGGGCATGGCTGGGAAACATTTACCGACGCCGTCATACGTCGGCTTAGTGCCGCTCGAGAGCACCTCGTTTTTCTCTTATGGGGCAGTTATGCGGGGCGAAAAGCCGAACTCATTGACGCTTCGCGCCATCTTATTCTGCGATCGGCCCATCCATCGCCACTTTCCGCCTACCGCGGCTTCTTTGGCAACCATCATTTTACCCTTTGCAACGATTATCTGCGCGCTCACGGCTTGGAGCCTATCAATTGGTAAAGGGATGCTGCTTTTCCACACGACATATTAGTATAAGATGCACACTTCTCGTCGAGAAATACCCATTTTGCAAGTAGGCAAAGTCTTATTGTCTACTGAAATCGTTACGGAATATTTCTGTTGCGACCTTTCTGCCTGCCACGGCCAATGCTGCGTAGATGGTGAGAGTGGGGCGCCGCTTACGCTCGACGAAGCCGCAGAGCTGGAGCGTCTGTTGCCGACGATTGAGGATAGTTTGTCGGCCGAGGCGCGCAAAGTCATTGCTGATCAAGGCGTAGCTTATGTTGACGTTGAGGGAGATTTGGTGACGAGCATCGTGAATGGGCAAGACTGCGTTTTCACCTGCTACGAAGCCGGTTGTTGCCTCTGCGCTGCTGAGCGTGCTTATCGTGAACAGCTAACGGATTGGTGCAAGCCTATCTCCTGCGCCTTGTATCCCATTCGCGAAAAGCGATTGAGCAATGGCTATATAGGACTCAATTATCACCGCTGGAGCGTCTGCGATCCTGCTCGCCGCAAAGGCCAAGAACTGCGTTTGCCCCTCTATCGCTTTTTGAAAGTCCCCTTGACTCGCCGTTTTGGCGAAGCGTGGTATAAAGAGTTGGAGGCTACCGTCGACGCACTTCAAGCGATGAAGCGATAAAGTCGCACGCAAGCATCGTTTGAGTATGCTTATTCTTACAGACTGCCGTGTCATATCCGACGCCGCAGTCTTTTTTAGTTCAAAGTTGAGGGTAGTTGCAGTTGCTTATCATAATAAAGCGTACAATTGGGATGCAGTTAGCCGCACTTAGAAAAGGCCGGACATTTCTATTACAATGCCCGGCCTCTTCGAGGAGAATATCACTTACTTCACTACTTTCTTTCCATTCACAATATACACACCCTTCGGCAAGTCTTTCACCTCACCGCCGAGCTTCACGCCGCTGAGCGTATAGATGCCACTGCGGGCTGTGGTGTCGATGGTCGGCGTGTTGATGCCGTCCGAACCTCTTGTGATTACAACCTCGCTCTTTACAATCTCTCCGTTGAGTACGACAGCACCTTGCGAGTTATCGACCACCGCTCCGGCAGGTTGCGTGATAGCGCAGTCTTCCAGTGTGATTTCCTTGAAGTTGCGGATAGAACCTTCTCTTCCCTCTGCTGTTACCGTAGCTTTGCTGATAAATAACTTCTCTTTTGAATCATTATATCCTGCAATGCCCCATTTTCCTTTGGCATTTACGATACAGTCCTTAATGGTAAGGTTTGTTCTCGCTGCGTAGATCGCAGCGTATTTCTCGCTCTTCATATTGAGCGTGCCACCGCCGGTAATCGTCGTTGGAGCGTCGACGATGGCGGCCGCGTCTACTGCATTCAGCTCGTTGGTGCCGCTCACCTTTATCGTTAGGCCGTCGATCTCTGACTCGATGCAATCAACCTCTCCTTCAATATTCAGTTTAGCATCCTCAAGCGTAAGCGTCTTGCTGTCCGGATCGTACTTTACCGTTCCCTCTACGCCGTCAATTACGGAAAGGTCTCCGCAATTGCCGGAAGTTACCTGTGTGCCGCAAATCTTGAGGTCGTACTTGGTTATAGGTTCAATCTTCACCTCGCTCGTTACTGTCTCTCCGTTGAGAACGACAGCACCTTGTGAGTTATCGACCACCGCTCCGGCGGGTTGCGTGATAGCGCAGTCTTCCAGCGTGATTTCCTTGAAGTCGCAGATAGAACCGGCTCGCCCCTCTGCTGTTACCGTAGCATTGCTGATAAGTAACTTCTCTTTTGAACCAACCTGTCCTGTAATGCCGTATTTTCCCTTGGCATTCACGATACAGTCCTTAATGGTAAGGTTTGTTTCCAGTGCGTAGATCCCACAGGATTCCTCGCTCTCCGCATTGAGCGTGCCACCGCCGGTAATCGTAGCTGGAGCGCCGATGGTGACGGCCGCCGAGTTTTCTGCTTTCAGCTCGTTAGTGCCGCCCACCTTTATCGTTAGGCCGTCGATCTCTGACTCGATACCACTATGATCCCCTTCAACATTCAGTTTAGCATTCTCAAGCGTGAGGGTCTTGTTGTAGGGGTCGTAGCTTACCGAACCCTTTACGCCGGGAATCACGGAAAGGTCGCCGCAGTGGTCGGAAGTTACCTGCGTGCCGCAAATAAAGAGATCGTACTTGGTTGGCACAATCTTCACCTCGCTCTCTACGATCTCTCCGTTGAGTACTATAGCATGCTTTGATTCATCAAATCTCGCTCCGGCGGGCTGCGTGATAGCGCAGTCTTCCAGCGTGATTTCCTTGAAGTCGCAGATAGATCCCCCCCATTTCAATTTCCCCTCTGCTGTTACCGTAGCTTTGCTAATAAGTAACTTCTCAGAACCATACTTTCCCTTAATGCCGTATTCTCCTTTGGCATTCACAATGCAGTCCTTAATGGTAAGGTTTGTATTCCATATCAAGATCACACAGTCTGCCAGGCTCTTCCCATTGAGCGTTCCACCGCCGGTAATCGTCATCGGAGCTCTGACGGAGATAGCCACCGCGCTTCTTGCATCCAGCTCGTTGGCGCCGCTCACCTTTATTGTTAGGCCGTCGATCTTTGACCAGATACAAATACTAGCAGTCAGTTTAGCACCCTCAAGTGTAAGCGTCTTGCTGTCCGGGTCGTACTTTACCGTTCCCTCTACGCCGTAAATCCCGGAAAGGTCGCTGCAGTTGTCGGAAGTTACCCACGTGCCGCAAATCTCGAGGTCGTACTTGGTCTGCGCCTGCGCCGTGGTGGGCAGGGCCATCATTGCAATGAACAGCGCGACGATCGCCGCGTAAGTGTTCTTAAGTAAATGTTGTTTCATAATTATAATGCCTCCCTGTTGAAACTCCTTTCGGAGCAATGCCGTATCGAAGGCCCGGGCGTTAGGATTGAATTGTTTTTATGTATTGACTTTCACCAATTGAGTTAAATGTCTTTTGTCGTTCTTGGGGAGACTCATCTTGTCGCTTGCCTTGCCTCGAAGAAGATTCCGACTGCGGTGTATCACTGTTCTCACATCTTATATAAATAATCTTGTAACTGCCGCGTGATTTTTCAGCCTGCCTCCCATTTTTTTCGCACTTCGCCTCTTGAAGTATTGTTTCTTTTTGCAAAGTTCGGACGATTTACCCCAAACCGACTTGCTCTAATCGGACAAAAAGTTGCTCTAATCGGACATTTTTCATTTTCCCGACTTGCTCTAATCGGACATGGGCATTTTCGTAAATCGCTGATAATGAACAAAAGTAGTTGAAAATATGGCTCATTCCCCAAAATATGTAAACAGTTGACAATTTCCCCTACATCGGTTTTTTGGATACTTATTTTCAATTTTCCTCCCTGCCGTTTTCAGTGCAAAGCAATCAACGAAACCGCCGCCGGAAAACCTACATTTTTTAGTTCTTACCCACATTCGCCCACGACCAACCGCATTGTCGCCCGAATTGCGTCTAAATATACGCAATTTACCGCATATATTCACATAAATAGCTCACAAATTATATAAAAACATCCACATTTCCACCAAAATTACATATTACAATTCAAAATTCTATCGTTTAGCTCGCACAAACGCCGCGCAGATTCGCTCGTCAATCCCTCCATCTCCACCCAAGAAACATATTAAAAACACCCGATTTCATCGATGAAATCGGCAAAAATAACGTACAATATCATTCACAAATAAGCTTATCACCATTACCTGCACCTGTTCATGCACCCACTCTCCGCCTAAAATCACATAATCTCCGCGCACTTTCACCCACCAATAACCCTCATTCTACGCTCTCTACTATAAAAATGTCAATAACTCGTCCAACTTTACGTAACTTTCGCCCAATTTACTCCGCCAATAACCCCATCGGGGTTAGTCTCTTGGCAGGGCAGGTGTTGGAGCAAAGCGACAACCCTGCCTCGGGACATCGGTTCATTGACAACCCCATAGGGTTGGTCTCTCAAAACTCCCCAACTCATATATGCAACAAACCTTAAAAGACCAACCCTAAGGGGTTGCCCTCTTGCGACACACTATGGCAGGGTTGTCGCTTCACTCCAACACCTGCCCTGCCAAATGACCAAGCCTAAGGGCTTGTTTTTGTACATTTTTCCTTACCGCTCAACTCTCTATACTTGCTATGGAATATGGCCGATTCTCCGCCCAAAACCACATAATCATCGCACACTTTCACCCACCAATAACCCTCATTCTATGCTCTTTACTATAAAAGTGTCAATAACTCGTCCAACTTTACGTAACTTTCGCCCAATTTACCCCGCCAATAACCCCATCGGGGTTAGTCTTTTGGCAGGGCAGTGTTGACGCCTGGCGTCAACACTGCATCAGCATATAGCGGTAATGACAACCCCATAGGGTTGGTCTCTCAAAACTCCCCAATTCATATACGCGACAAACTTGAAAGACCAACCCTAAGGGGTTGCAAAACGGCGTGCCTCATTAAACAGGGTTAAAGCACTACGCACTTTAACCCTGCTCTACCAAAAGACCAAGCCTAAGGGCTTGTTTGCATGTATTTTTCCCGTACACCCATATAAACTCGCTGCGGAATATGACCGATATACCGCCTAAAATCACAAAAACTCTGCACAATCTTGCCCGCAAATAACCGCATCACCGCCCAATGTATATCTCAAAAACACCCGATTTCATCGAATAAATCCGCAAAAACGTCGTACAATGGCGCCCGTAAATAACCCCTCGCAACCGTCCACACCTATGAACGTACTAACCTCCCACCTGAAACAACATAATCTCCGCGCACTTTCACCCACCAATAACCCTCATTCTACGCTCTCTACTATAAAAATGTCAATAACTCATCCAACTTTACGTAACTTTCGCCCAATTTACTCCGCCAATAACCCCATCGGGGTTAGTCTTTTGGTAGGGCAGGGTTGACGCATCGCGTCAACCCTGCATCAGCATATAGCGGTAATGACAACCCCATAGGGTTGGTCTCTCAAAACGCCCCAATTCATATACGCGACAAACTTGAAAGACCAACCCTATGGGCTTGCAAAACGGCGTTCCCCATTAAACAGGGTTAAAGCACTCCGCACTTTAACCCTGCTCTACCAAAAGACCAAGCCTAAGGGCTTGTTTGCATGTTTTTTCCGCACTCCGATATAAACTCGCTGCGGAATATGACCGATATTCCGCCTAAAATCACATAATCCTCGCGCATTCTCACCTGCCGATAACCCCATCGGGGTTAGTCTTTTGGCAGGGCAGTGTTGACGCTTTGCGTCAACGCTGCCTCGGATCAAGGGTTTAATGACAACCCCATAGGGTTGGTCTCTCAAAACGGCCCAATGGTTATATAGATAATACTTTATTTCCAATAGTGATGATCCGAATCAATACCGGCATTTCTTAATAAAGCTTCAAGTTCACTATATGTTGATCGCTTCTGATGATGTTCTTTTTGAGTAATAATATATTGATACACGGATTTTTTGAATTTACGGGAGACGGAGAAGCCGGCATAACCTGATTGCCAGTAAAAGTTGTGATAATATATGCTATCACATTCTTTGAGAAAACGAGATGAAAGACGTTTAATCTCTTTTATAAATGTCGATAAGGATATTTCCGGTGATAAAGTTGTAAGTAAATGAAGATGATCGCCCGGACCGTTTGCAATAATACAAGAACATCCATAGTTCTCACAGGTATCCTTTATAAATATGTTGAGTCGTCGTTGATCTATATCTCTAATGGTTGGAGCAGATACTTTTTTGTGAAATACACAATGGATAAGTAGATGACAAAGAGTTTGTGGCATAGTTATTTTTATGGTATGCTGCAAAAATACGTATCTTTAATTAAATAACAATTGGATATTAGGTGGTTTTATTCTCTAACTTATAAAAACAATGTAGTCTCATATATTTACTACGGCGAGAGCTAAAAGACCAACCCTAAGGGGTTGCCCTCTTGCGACACACTATGGCAGGGTTGTCGCTTCGCTCCAACACCTGCCCTGCCAAATGACCAAGCCTAAGGGCTTGCCTTTATGTGTTTTACCTTATCTCCGATCTTATAAACTTACTGTAGAGAAAGGCCGATTGTCCGCCTAAAATCACATCATCCTTGCGCACTTTCACTTGCTAATAACCCCATCGGGGTTAGTCTTTTGGCAGGGCAGTGTTGACGCAAAGCGTCAACGCTGTCACGAATCAAGGGTTCAATGACAACCCCATAGGGTTGGTCTTTCAAACACACGCCGATTTACGAGTAAAGGGCGCCTCATGCTTTTACGGGAATGCGCAAAAAGTAATGTAAAAACGGAGGAAATGTTCAAAAAAGCACGGTTTCATCGAAGATTCAGCTACAAAACAACACCGCCTTATGCACCCTGATCCACCCATCTCCGCACCCCGATTCACCCATCTCCGCACCCTCGCCAAACTTTCACCTATGATCGTTGAAACTTTCTTATAAGACAATTTTAATTCTCCTATAAGACTCTTCAAACTTTCACCTAAGAAACTTTTTCCGATCATAGGTGAAAGTTTGAACAATCCTTATCCCCGCACACCTGATCAACGGCCCATTTTCGACAAAGTACGAAAAAGCCGCGCTTTCATCGGGTGAAAACGCGGCCTTTGCTAAATGTAATTTTTTGCCGGCACTACGCTGTGCCTCCTCTTCACTTACTTCGCATTCCGGATATCGTCCTGCGCACCGAAGATTAAGTTGCGCTTGTCAAGTGCCATACGCATCGTACTGCTTTTCGTGAATCGCACGCTCACGCGCTTAATGAGATTTGCCCCTTTTTCCTTTGCCTCTTTCGCCGTCGTTACGCCCTCGCCGTGCATTGTCAGGCGAAAAGAACCGAGATCACCTAAGCGAACCGAATTACCATCGGAGAGTGTTTGGAGAATCTCATATTGCAGGGCATCCAACACCGCCTTGACGGAGGCAGAAGATACGCCCGAACGCTTCTCGATGCGCCCGACAATCGTGCGCAACATCACGGGCACGCCCGGCGCCATCTGGGGATAAAATTTAATTTGTGTACGGTTGAGCGGATTTTTCTTCGCTCTGATAACGAACTTAATCATTGTGGTATAGATTTATTTGGTGGATAATTGAACCAAGAGCGCTCCTCGCCCTTGCGCTTGCAAAGGTAAGCATTTCCGCCGAGCCTGCCAAAGGACCTTGAATACGTTGCTGTTACAGCGTAGTGTTGCTATCAAGCTTATTGAGAAGCGCTTCCTTTTCAACAAATATTGTTTGGGATTTTTCGCGTGTAAGTTCTTTAACTACTTGATGCTGATTGTTGACTAATCGGAAAGTTGAAAAGATGAATTTTGTTGTAAGTAAATATTTTCTCCTCATATCTTAAAAGACGATAAGTGCTTTAGGATAGTTGGCCTTCGCGTACAATGACTACTTTGTAATATTTGTGATTGCTCAGGGAATAGCTTGTCGAGGTTGGAGTTTCCTAAACAGTTTTTCAAGCAATCGTTTGAAAAATTAAATACGCTTAAAGTAGCTTAATCATAATGCTTGTTGTGTACTGAATATGAACACTATTTCGTACTATATGTTTCCTGCTTAATTTCAATTAAAAGCATATTTATGAAAATATTGCACCAAAACACGCAGAATATATTTGTGTTTTTAATATATTTAGAAAGGTTGGGGTTCCGGTGGCGTCTTTTCTAATTGTCTATATCTGTAAATATATTTTTGGCGGCGCAGGGGGTTTCTTGTATTTTCGCGCCCAAATACTCAATCTCTGCATGGCCTTGTGGTGAGCAGATTGGGGTGAAATTTTTGAGATATATGAAGAAGTTTTACAATTCAACGTTTGTTGTCTTCTTGCTATTATGCGGATTGATGACTACTTTGGCAGCTTGCAACCATGACGGAGGCGAGGATGGCCTTGATGTGCCTCAGCAGAAAGATGCCTCAGTCATAGTGAAAATTTCACCAGCGACAGGCGTGCGCATCGGGCAAGATATGAATGGCTTAAAGGTTGGTGATTCCATTTATTATAATCTTACGATTGAAGACCCCAAAGGACCTAAGTCGGCCACGTATGCGCTTGACCTCGAAGGCGTAGGTAGTACGAAGAATCACAGACGCTTCAATCAAGATTTTACGCTTCAGGTTGCTAAAATAGAAGAAGACGGTTCGACGAATGATTGGCATCAGATAACGGAATTTCCATATACTTTGCCGGAAAAGGGGCGCTATCGTCTAATGTATGTTGCTAAGTCGGATGGTACATTTATTCACGAATTCAAACTTCAACGGCAAGTAAATAATAAGCCTAATAGCAAGGTTACAAACTTTTCTGTTGTATTTAATGTCTTGGATGTGGATCTTGTTTATAACCTTGACATCTCGCGATTTGGTACTATAGCTTATTTTTTCCGGTATTCCTTCGGTATAAGTATAAAGTGTGGCGATTTTGCGACAGATAAGCTACTTGAAAAGTCGAATGGCAGTTCCTATGCTTATAGGCTCATTTATGATGGGAAGGAGTATAGTAGTTCTTTTGAACCCGGAGTTAAACAGGATTTTACGTATGGCAAAGATTATGTATACGATATAGGGCCGTATTTAAATGATAAGTATGTTTCAGAACTTGTTATTACAATTAAGCCATCTAATGGTGCGCCTCCTACCTACTTCCAATACAAGAATCTAAAGATGCGAAAAGTGGTTAATTGGAGAGGTGCATAGTATAAATACGCGCAAAAACACTATAACAAAAATTTAGTAACTCAAAAGAGCAACAAATGAAGAAGCTTTACAAATCTATATTTTCAGTAGCCCTACTATTGTGCGGCTTGACCGTGAGTTTGACGGCTTGCAGCCACGATGGGAGCGAAACACCTGAAAAGCCCAATACTGAAGATCCTTCTTCAGGTGGGACTAACCCCAATGAGCCTAATCCCGATACGCCTCAACAGAAAGGCGATTCCATCTTGGCGCAACTCGTGCCGACACCGGCAGCTAAGTCCGGTCAAGACTTGGAGGGGTTTTTGGTAGGCGATAAAATTTATTATGATCTTAAGATTACGGACGCTAAAGGTGCTGAGTCGAGTACTTATACGCTTGACCTCGAAGGGGCAGGTCGCGTCGAAAATCATAGGCAAATCGGAAAAGATTTTGCCCTTTTTGTTGCTAAAGTAAAAGCAGATGGCTCGGCAAAAGATTGGAATGAGGTGAAGAGCTTCCCTTATACGCTGCCGTCAAAGGGTGATTATCGCTTGATGTACAAGTCTAAGACTGATGGAACGTTTGATCATAAATACCAGCTTAAGCGTCAATCGAAGAGCAAATCTGATAGCAAGATCACAAACCTCCCGATCGTTTTTTATGTGTTGGACGTGGATATTGCTTATGCTGTTGAAACATCAACTATGTTCAAAGATGATGTAGTGAGATATTTGATGGGCATCAAAGTAAAGTGTGGCAGTTTACCGACAGATAAATTGTTAGAAACGTTCGATCCTAACTTCCCTAAAGGTCGCTCCTATACGTTTAAGCTTGTTTATAAGGATGAAGATTATACCGACTCTTTCCAGCCAAATGTTTATCAGCGGTTCTATCATAGCGGATATGTGGTCTATGATAAGAGAAAAGGAGAACCAGACCTTGATTATTTGTCTAGGGATATTAAAGATCTTATTATTACGATTAAGACAGCAGCCGATGCCGCTCCTCTCAAATTTCGATATAAGAAGCTGAGAGTACGAAGAGATGATAATTGGAGAAGAAAATAAAGAAATAGTATTAAAGCGCTTAATCTCGCTACGGCGCGTGGACGTCTTGGCGTAGTTTAGATTTCAAAATAATATATGAAGAAGTTTTTCAGTTCAATATTTTCAGTCAGTCTATTGTTGTGTGGCTTAATGGTGACGTTGTCGGCGTGTAGTCGGGATGGGGGCGATAACATTCCTGAAAAGCCTGCGACTGATGAGCCTACTCCGGATGATTCTAATTCGGGCGAAGCGCAACAGAAAGGTGACTCTATCTTTGCAAAGATTTCGCAGGCTACTGGTGTGCGTATAGGTCAAGATCTTAATGGCTTGTTAGTAGGCGATTCTATCTATTATAATCTTACGATAGAGGACCCAAAAGCTTCTAAGTTGACCGACTATACACTTGATCTTGAAGGTGTAAATAGTACGTATAATCATAGACGCTTCAATAAAGACTTTATACTTAAGATTGCTAAAATAGAAAGCGATGGCTCGACGAAAGATTGGCATCAAGTGAATAGTTTCCCTTATGTTTTGCCGGAGAAGGGTCGTTATCGACTGATGTACGTGGCTAATTCAGATGGTACGTTTATTCACGAATTCAAACTTCAGCGTAGGTTAAATAAAGAACCCCATAGCAAGGTTACAAACCTCTCTGTTGTATTTAATGTCCTAGCAATAAATCTCCTCTATGCTGTAGAATCGACGGAAGCTATGTATGGTGCTAATAACTATTTGGTGAGGTATTCTTTAAGTATAAGTATAAAGTGTGGCGACTTCGCGACAGATAAATTGTTTGAAAAAACTCCCGGACGCTCTTACTCTTACAAAATTGTGTGTGATGGGGTCGAATATAACGATACCTTTGAGCCCGGTGTATGGCAGACTTTTTATAATCAGTCTAAGTCTCATTATTATGGTAAAAATAGTGGACCGGAATTTCAAGACAAGTATATCTCAGAACTTGTAATTACCGTTAAGCCTTCAAACGATACGCCACCGACGCTCTTTCAGTACAAGAATCTGAGAATGGTGAGAGAAGTTAATGGGCGTAGAAAGTCACGCTGCTAAGCGTAATGTGATATAAACAAAATTGATTCTCAAAATATCCGATTATGAAAAAAATCTACAAATCAGGCCTTTCGCTCTTTCTGCTGATGTGCGGATTGATTATTAGCTTAACTGCCTGCAACAATAATAAAGGCGAAAACATGCCAGACGATTCTGAGCCAAGTGTGAGTACAAGTAGTGACTCTGTAATTGTGCGGCTCACTCCTGCTTCCGGTGTTCACGTCAATCAAGATCTTAACGGGATCTTATTGGGCGATACGATCTATTACGACTTTAGAATTGTTGATACCAAAGCACCAAAGAATACAACCTATGCCTTGACCTTTGAGGGAGAAGGTTCTATGGACTATCATCGGCGAATCAATCAAGACTTTAAGCTTATGATAGGTAAGGTTGAAGATGGAGATTCAGTTAAGGACTGGCAGACCATCAACGAGTTTCCTTATATATTGCCCTCTAGCGGCCTCTATCAAATTAAATACATAACGATGTCAGATGGAACGTTTATCCACGATCTGAAAATCCAACGTCGCGTAGATGGGAAACCCAAGGGTAAGATTACGCATCAACCTGTCTTGTTTAATGTCTTGCGTATCGAGCTGTGGTTCCAAGAGAATAAATACAAGAGAAAGCGCTACCGAAATGATTTCTATTTCAAAGTAAGATGTGGCGAATTTAATACAGACCAATTATTTAAGAATTCTGGCTCATCTTCTAATGGGCGATCTTATGGTTATCGGATTATTTATGACGAGAAAGAGCATAGTGGAACATTCCAAGGTGGGGAGGCGCAGTGCTTTCTTGAAGGCCCTGGACAAAAAAGGCGTGCTCCGGAGGTTAAGAATCTTTTTGTGTCCAACTTTGTCTTGAACATAACTTCAAAAGATAACCCGACACCGACATCATTCCAATACAAGAAGTTGAAATTAGAAAAACGATAAACAACATTAAGTATAACTCAACCAAACAAAACAATGAAAAGTATGAAATTATTTGGTAATGCAGCTTGCGCTCTGTTCTTGGGCCTTTTAGCTGCAAGTTGTAACAACAATGACACGCCCGATTCGCCTAGCTTGCCGGATATGAAGAAGGTCGAGTTCAAAACGCTAAAAGACGTCGTAGAAAGCGAAACGCCGACCGATAATGTGCAAGGCGACAAGCGCGAGTATATTCAAGTTGTTAGAAAACAGCAATCGCTTGACCCTGCTGAACTCATCCAGTCGAGATCAGAAATCTTCCCTGGTAGTGTACTGCGTGGAGGAGCACTTTTGAATGATGAATATACACCGCTCGTACTCAAAGAACCGAAAGAGATAACACTGTCTATGTCGTTGCCCGGAAAAGGTTTGACTGTGCACACTAAGAGTTTGCCGGTGATGAGTCAAGTGCGTCAGAAAGTCAACGATCTTGTTAATGATAATAGTGATCGTATTGACTATGAAAACGTGCCTACTTATCTAACCTATGTTTCGCACGAGGTAAATACAGAAGAGAGTTTTAATAAGACTTTCCGCTCTCACTTGAAGGCTAACATATTGGCTGGATTGATTAAGGCTAACTTTAATTATAGTTGGAGTAAGAATACGAGCCAAAAAAAGAAATATATATTGATCAAAGTGCGTCAGTTGTTTTATAGCATTAATGTCGATCCGGTAGCTGTCGAAGATTGGGGTACTTTTGTTAAACCCGGCGAGTATGAACCCGTTTATGTCAGCAGTGTAGATTATGGTCGCGTAGCCAATTTGCTTATCCAAACTGAGGAGAGTGCTGAAGAAGTTAAAAAAATGATAGAAGGAAGTATTAACTTTGCTTTTAAAAAGCTTGGTGGAGAAGCAGGTGCCTCTTATCAAAAGGAAACAAAACGCCTCTTCTCAGAAAATAAAATACAAGTGATGATAGCCGGTGGGCCGTTGAGCTTAGGTAAAAATATCACGAATTACGATGAATTTATTAACTTCCTCAAAGCGCCGAGCCCGGCTGACTTAATTCATTCTGCAGCGCCTATAGGTTATAAGATCCGTTCTGCTGTAGATGGCCACGATGTGGAAATTAAGGTAACTTACACTGAGGCTAATAAGATCTTTAAGTAATAAAGGATTCAATCCAAAAAGCGTTTGGGTATTGCAGCCACGTTTTGCTCCTGCCGTTCTTATCGGCTTGAAGCAGTGGGGGTGCACGGGAGTACTATAAGGAACTTGAGCAGGTAAAATTACCGCAAGAGAAGAGCACGGCTTTGTAAACGATTTCAACAGACTTCGTAGCGGACGAATACAATCAGTTGCTCGAAATCTATTCCGTGTAAGAAACGCTTGCTCCCATCCCAACCATAGACCTCGAAACGAGGATGTGTCAAAATGACGCATCCTCGTTTTTTTTGTACGCGTCGGGTCTTTTTCGATTTAGTTGTCTTAGGCCATAATGATTGCTGTTTTTCTTCCATTCACAAATACCCCCATCGGGGTTAGTCTTTTGGCAGGGCAGGGTTGACGCTGTGCGTCAACCCTGCATCAGAAAGTAGCACAATGACAACCCCATAGGGTTGGTCTTTAAATATTACGCGAAAATGTATTGATGCGAAAATGAAAAAAACTCAAAAAAACGGCGATTTTATCGCAGATTTAGGGATAAAACACCGCCCGGACCTCCCCGCCGCAACACACTCCGCGCCTCCGCCAAACTTTCTCCTATGACCCGAAAAATTCTCCTATAAGACAATTTAAATTCTCTTATAAGACTCTTCAAACTTTCACCTAAGACAATTTTTACGATCATAGGAGAAAGTTGGAATGATCCTTAGCCTTGTGTGAAAGATCAACCGCCCATTTTCGACAAAGCACGAAAAACCGCGCTTTCATCGGTTGAAAACGCGGCATTTATTAAATGTGATTTTCTGCCGGCACTACATTGCGCCGATTCTTCGCTTACTTCGCATTCCGGATATCTTCCTGCGCACCGAATGTTATGTTGCGTTTGTCGAGGGCCAAGCGCATCGCACTGCTTTTTGTGAACCGCACGCTCACACGCTTAATGAGATTCGCACCTTTTTCCTTGGCTTGTTTTGCCGTCGACGCGCCCTCGCCGTGCATCGTGAGGCGAAACGAACCGAGATCTCCTAAGCGAACCGAATTACCATCGGAGAGTGTTTGGAGAACCTCATATTGCAGGGCATCCAATACCGCCTTGACGGAGGCAGAAGATACGCCCGAACGCTTCTCGATGCGCCCGACAATCGTGCGCAACATCACGGGCACGCCCGGCGCCATCTGCGGATAAAATTTCACTTGATCTCTCTTGAGCGGATTTTTCTTCGCTCTAATAACGAATTTAATCATTGTTGGTATAGATTTATTTGGTGAATAATTGAATCAAGAGCGCTCCCCGCCCTTGCGTATGCAAAGATAAGCATATCCGCCGAGCTGACAAAACGACTCTGAAACCATTGATATCCCAGCGTAATACTGCCGTCAAGATCATTAAAAAGTTCTTTCTTTCAAAACAACCATCGTCTGTACCTCTTCACGTACAGATTCTTTACCATTTAAGACTAATTGTTATGTGACTGGAAAATTGTAAAACAGACTTTTTCATAAAGAAATATTTTCTATACGCTTTAAAAGTGACGACAAGAACTTTATAAATAATAGAAAACTGCATAGAATAGCTTTTCTGTACTATTTGTAGTTGTCCACGGAGTTGTTCGTCGAATTAAAAGTTTTCTAAATGATTTTTCGAGTGATTGCTTGAAAGATTAAATACGCTTAAAGTAGCTTAAGCGGAATGCTTATATCGTAGTAAATAAGTATATCACATTTTGTCATCTGTTTTCCGGTTTATTTTAATTTAAGGCATATTTGCGAAGATATTACATTAAAATGCGCGGGACTTGTTTATAAACTTTTGTATAATTAGAGGTGTAGATTTTTAACAGATTCCTCTTAATTGTCTATATCTGTAAATATATTTTTGGCGGCGCAAAGACTTTCTTGTATTTTTGCGCCCGAACGCAGTATTGCCGCATAGCTTGTAGCGATCAGAGATTGTTGAAGTTTTTATATATAACATAATGAAGAAGTTTTACAATTCAACGTTTTCAATTCTATTACTCTTGTGTGGATTGGTAAGCTTTATTGCTTGTAGCAATGACGGGGGCGACGATCCTGATGGCCCTCAGCTGAAAGGTGATTCAATCTTGGTGAGTCTGACGCAGGCATCTCGAGCAAAAGTGGGGCAGGATCTGAATGGCTTGTTGGTGGGTGATACCATCTATTATAATCTTGTAATAGAGGATCCCAAAGCTCCTGCCGAGGCTGATTATACGATTGCCCTCAAAGGAGCAGGCGAAGCGAGTTATCATAGGAGGCTCAATCGAGATTTCACGCTCTTGATAGGTAAGGTAGAGGAGGGCGATACGGTCAAAGATTGGCAGCAAATCAATGAATTCCCTTATACCATACCGAGTCAGGGAAAGTTTCTGCTGAAGTATGTAACAAAGATGGACGGAACGTTTATTCATGACTTCGATTTCCAGCGCCGGGTAAATGGAAAGCCAAACAGTAAGATTACGCACCAATTCTTAGGGTTTAATGTTTTGTTTATAGAAATGTGGTTTGAGGATTGTACGGTTCGAAAACCGAGCGGAGGCAACCATTCGATCCACCGAAATGACTTCTATTTCAGAATAAAATGTGGCGATTTCCCTACAGATAAGTTGTTTGAGAAGAATAGACCCGATTCTCCTAACAAGCGGACTTATTCTTATAAGATAGGCTATGATGGTAGAGTGTGTCCGGGTACATTTCAGGGTGGAGAACCGTGCTGCTTCTTTGAAGGCCCGCAAAAAAAGATAACGGCACCTGATGTGGAGAACTTAGTCGTGTCTAGTCTCGTGATTAACATTAATACGACAGATAATTCTATGTCTACTTCATTTCAATATAAGGATTTGAAGTTAGAGAATCGGAGGCCGGATGCACCCAAAAAGAAATCAACAAAACAATGAAAAGTATGAAATTAATTGCTAATGCGGCCTGCGCTCTGTTTGTGGGCATCTTAGCCGCAAGTTGTAACAACAACGACACGCCCGACGGACCTAACAAAGGCGATATGAAGCGGGTAGAGTTTAAAACGCTGAAAGACGTCGTAGAAAGCGAAACGCCGACCGGGAACATACAAGGCGACAAGCGCGAGTATTTGCAAGTTGTTAGAAAGCAGCAAACGCTTGACCCAGCTGAGCTCATCCAATCGAGAGTAGAGATCTTCCCTGGTAGTGTGTTGCGTGGAGGGGCACTGCTGAACGATGAATATACACCGCTCGTACTCAAAGAACCGAAAGAGATTACGCTTTCGATGACACTACAAGGAAAAGGCTTGAAGGTGCAGACTGCAACTTTGCCAATTATGAGTCAGGTTCGTCAGAAAGTCAATGACCTCGTGAATGAGAACAGAGAGAATATTGATTATGAGAACGTGCCTACTTATCTGACCTATACTTCGCATGAGGTAGATACAGAAGAGAGTTTTAATAAGACTTTCCGCACGCACTTGAAGGTTAATGTGCTGGCCGGATTGATTAAGGCGAACTTTAATTATAAGTGGAGCAAGAACACAAGCAACAATAAGAAGTATGTATTGGTTAAAGTTCGTCAGTTGTTCTATAGTATCAATGTCGATCCGGTAACTGCTGAAGATTGGGGTACTTTTGTAAAGCCCGGCGAGTATGAGCCTGTGTATGTCAGCAGTGTAGATTACGGCCGCGTAGCCAATTTGCTCATCCAGACAGAGGAGAGTGCCGAAGAAGTGAAAAGAATGATTAATGCAAGTATCAGCTTTGCCTTGAAAAAGTTTGGCGGAGAAGCAGGTGCCTCTTATGAAAAGGAAATGAAACGCCTCTTCAAAGAGAAGAAAGTACAAATAATGATAGCCGGCGGACCGCTGAGTATGGGTAAAGACATTACGACTTATGAGGAATTTATTAATTTCCTCAAGAAGCCGGACGCGTCTGACTTAGTTCAATCAGCAGCGCCTATCGGCTATACGCTTCGTTCTGCAATAGACGGACGTGAAATAGAAATAAAGACAACTTATACAGAATCTCGTAAAATTTTTAAATGATGAAGAAGTTAATAAACAAAGTGGCAGGCTATTGCAGCCTTGCCCTGTTCTTTCCGCTTTTAGCGGCTTGTAGCAGTGACACTCCTTCCGGACTGTACAAGGATCTCAAACAGGTAAATTTCCCGCAAGAGAAGAGTACGGTTTTGTTAACGAAGCCTACAGGTCACATTGTTGATGGCTATCATCAGTTGCTCCAAGTCTATACGGTGCAAGAGACGCTTGATCCCATTTCTACCATAGAGCGCACGTCGTACGGTGTCTATCCCGGAAAGCTATTGAACGGAGAAGACTTTATGAAAGCTAATCTGACGGAAGTTTCCAGAGCTACGCCTTATTCATCATTTACGTTCACCTTACAGCTTCCTGCCAATAAGTATGATAAAATACAGCTGCTTACCCCGAATGATAGGGATCTGGATGACAGTTTGCGCGTGATACTGCAAGCGAAAGCCGAAGACATATATAAAGAAAATGAGGCCATGAACTATATCGATCTCTTCGCGACAGATGTGACCACGGCTGAGAGTTGCAATAAGGTCTTCTATTACTTCTGTTCTAAAACAGTCTTAGACGACTGGTTAATGAGCGCTTTCGGACTTAATGAGAGTTTATACCATGCCGAAGGGCCACATTATGTAGCGCTCAAAGTACGTCAGAAATTCTTTAGCGTTTCGCTCCAGCCTGTGCGTCCTGCTGATTGGGGCACGGTGAAGAAGGATCTTGGCGCTTACGAACCCCTTTACGTGAGCGATGTAGACTACGGACGTGAGCTGAACCTCGTTGCTCGTACGGATATGAGCGCCGAACAATTCAAAGACTTGTTCCAAAAGGCTCTGCAGGCGAGTATGGATCCTAAATCGGGCCGCAAATACGATCAAGAAAGAAAGAAGCTCGACAAGATGTTGACAGAGAAAAAGATCTCTGTCGTCATCAATCAAACCTCAAAAAATCCTTTTAGCAGTATTCCAGACTATACAGCGCTTTTGGACTTCTTACGAATTCCTTCGGCGACCGATTTCTATAACTATTGCGCGCCTATTGCTTACAAAGTGAAGGCTGTGCGCGATAATCGTCCCATCGTCGTACGCGTAACCCGCACTGAGCAGCGATTGATCAAAGGCTCAAAGGCGAAATAAAGAGCTGTTTCAAAGTTTTTGTGTAATAGGAGTGATACAGGCAAGAATTTCCTCGCCTGTATCACTCTTTTTAGTAAAGACGCTCCGATCGTTAGGACAATGTCAACTTATTCAAAGACAACCTGCCCACGCCCGACAGGTTGTCTGCTTATAGTTCTGTGAGTGAGGGCGCGTTTTCATTCCTTACTGATCGGGCGTCTTTATTTTTTAATAAATCTCTTGCCTCCGGTGAGTCGTTGCTCTTGCTAAGTTCTCAGTCCCTGTTTTCACTTTGTCGTTATCGAGTTGTAGGCTGATGCGATGTGCGATTCTATGAAATGCGAAGTGAACGACTGTAAGGCTGCTGTCGTTCTATTAGGTCTTTTGGCAAATATATGGCGATTAAATATAAATCGCAACTAATTGGATGATTATTTCGTGTAAAATTGATGTTTTTCAACCTTTGATAGTCTTTAAGCCTAAAAGTAGGGCATTCTGATTGAGTTGTAAGTAAATCGGGAGACAATTCAACGATCGCATAGCTTTTCGCACGTTTTACGATGAGACGTAAAATGCTGCGTTTCACAATTCGCCCTCCAATTATTGCATTCATCGCTTTTGGGTTCTCCACGTTTCAAGCCTTCATTTAGATCGCTTCTGTAAAGACTTTTATCGCATCCTATCCCCCTTAAAATTTGCTTAGGCCGACTGATAATCAGGTGTTTACAAAATCAATTTTATCCCTTATGGGTGCTCATGCTGTCTGCATTGTGTGTTTTGTGAGTAAATATTTTTCATCTTTAAGCGTTAAGCGCCGATAGCGCCTTGCATAGAGTTTTCAGCCAAGCAAGCGAGTGCACTTTATGCGGTGTGTAGCTTGAAAATAGTTTTTCGCCCTGCAAAGGTATTTTCTTTGTTGTATTTTTTGGCGGTAACAATATCTTGTCGTGCATCCTTCCGCAAGTTGCGGCCGGAGAATTGCGGCGGTCGATTTGCAGATGCAGATGTATGATAAGCTTTGGCAATGAACGCCTTGCAATAGGATCATTTTCGGTGAGTTCAGTATAGGCGTGCGATTGCAGTTGTAGGGGATTGTCCTTGGTTGAGGATAGGGGGAATTTATTCTTTATATTTTGCCTTTTGCGGTTTTCGGCGTACATTTGCATGTTAAATAACGAATTGATGTCTATCCAGCTTAAGAAAGTTACTACTAAAAAAGAATTAAAGCAATTTATCCGCTTTAATTACGAACTTTATAAAGACAATCCTTATTCCGTCCCCGACCTCTACGAGGATATGCTGAAGACCTTCTCGTCGAAGAAGAATGCGGCTTTCGATTTCTGCGAAGCCGATTATTTTTTGGCTTATCAAGATGGAAAACTCGTAGGACGCGTGGCGGCCATCATCAATCATCGCGCCAACGAAACTTGGCAGTCGAAGACCGTGCGCTTTGGCTGGATAGATTTTATCGACGATAAAGCCGTTAGCCGCGCTTTGATCGATGCCGTAATTGCCTGGGGGCGCGAGCGAGGAATGACTACGCTGGAGGGACCTTTGGGATTTACCGATATGGATGCCGAAGGTATGCTGATCGAAGGCTTCGACCAACTCTCTACGATGGCGACCATTTACAATTATCCTTATTATCCGGAGCATATCGAGGCTTTAGGGATGGAGAAAAGCGCCGACTGGGTGGAGCGCAAACTGTTTGTTCCCGATGAAGTGCCTGAGAAGCACCTGCGCATTGCGAATATTGTCAAAGAGAAATATCATCTGCAGGTACGCAAATTGCATTCCGGCAAGGATGCTTATGCGGACGACACGGCACGACGGATTTTTCAATTGATCAACGAGGCTTATGCGCCCCTCTTCAATTATTCGCAGATGACGGAGCGACAGATTGATCAATATGTTAAGATGTTTATCCCGCTGCTCGATTTCCGCATGGTGACGCTTGTAGAGAATGAGGCCAAAGAACTCGTGGCTGTCGGCATCTCTATGCCCTCTATTGCCCGCGCATTGCAAAAGGCGCACGGCAAATTGTTCCCCTTCGGCTGGTATCACCTTTTGCGCGCCTTGAAATGGAAGCACAACGAGATTCTCGACTTGCTGCTCATCGCTGTGCGGCCGGACTATCAGGGGAAAGGCGTCAACGCTTTGCTCTTTACGGATCTTATCCCCATTTATCAAAAGATGGGCTTCAAATATGCAGAGAGCAATCCTGAACTCGAACTGAACGAGAAGGTACAAAACCAGTGGCAATACTTTGATCACGAAATTCATAAGCGTCGCCGCTGCTTCAAAATGAACATTGCCGACAAGTAGGCCTTAATAAATATGGCAGAAGAACTCAAGCAAACGATGTATAAGCGGGGGACGTATGACGAAAGCAAGATACGCCACCTCGATGATACGGAACATATCCGCACGCGGCCCGGTATGTATATCGGACGCTTAGGCGATGGCTCGCATGCAGAAGATGGTATTTATGTCTTGCTCAAAGAATCGATAGACAATAGTATCGACGAGTTTAACGAAGGCTTTGGCAAGCGGATTGAAGTAAGCATCGACAACGATCGCGCTGCCACGATCCGCGACTATGGCCGCGGCATCCCTTTGGGCTCATTGGTTGATGCGGTCTCGAAGTTGAACACCGGAGCGAAATACGATACTTCGGTCTTCACGGCCAGCGTGGGTCTTAACGGCGTCGGCCTGAAAGCCGTCAATGCATTGAGCTTGAAGTTTGTCGTGCGCAGTTATCGCGAAGGGCGGATGCACGAGGCAACGTTTGAACGCGGGCGTTTGCAAGAAGATCATTACGAAGACACGCACGAAGAGGACGGCACCTATGTTTACTTTGAACCCGACCCCGAACTCTTCCTCCACTTCCACTTTGAAGATGAGACGGTCGACACGATGCTGCGCAACTATACCTACCTCAACACTGGCTTGGCAATCTTCCTCAACGGCCGGCGCATTATCAGTAGGAACGGTTTGGAAGATCTGCTCAATGATAATATGACGGCTCCCGGACTCTATCCGATTATCCATCTGAAAGGAGACAATATAGATATAGCCTTTACGCATACTTCGCAATATGGTGAAGAGTATTATTCTTTCGTCAACGGGCAGCATACGACCTTAGGCGGCACGCATCAGAGCGCCTTTAAGGAGCACATTGCGCGGACGATCAAAGAGCATTTTGGCAAGAACTTCGACGTGCAAGACGTTAGAAACGGACTCGTTGCCGCCATCTCCGTGCGCGTCATTGAGCCTATGTTTGAAAGTCAGACGAAGATCAAACTCGGCTCGCTGATGATGGCGCCGACCAAGGATAAAGACGGCCATCCTTTCCCGCTGAGCGGCGTAAGCGTAAATAAGTTTGTAGGCGATTTCATCAAAGAACAGGTCGACAACTACCTGCATAAGAATCTCGATACGGCAGAAGTGATGCTGCAAAAGATTCAAGACAGCGAGCGCGACCGCAAAGCGATGGCCGGCGTCACGAAGTTAGCCCGCGAAAGAGCAAAAAAAGCCAACCTGCACAACGCTAAGTTGCGCGACTGCCGCATTCATCTTAACGAGGCACCCAAGAAGGGCTACAATAAAGACAACGACCCGCGCTTCGACTCCTCACTCTTCATCACCGAGGGCAACTCTGCCAGCGGATCTATCACGAAGAGTCGCGACGCCAACACGCAAGCCGTCTTTTCGCTTCGCGGAAAGCCGCTCAATTGCTTTGGTAAGACCAAGGAAGTCGTTTACAAGAACGAGGAATTTTCGCTCTTGCAGTCGGCGCTCAACATAGAAGACGGCTTAGACGGCCTGCGCTACAATAAAGTGATCGTAGCGACCGACGCCGACGTCGACGGGATGCACATCCGCCTGTTAATGATCACCTTCTTCTTACAATTCTTTCCCGAACTCATTAAAAAAGGTCACGTCTACATACTGCAAACGCCTTTGTTTCGCGTTAGAAACAAGGTGAAATCAGCAGGGCGCCGGAAACAACAGAAGCAAGTCAGCGACGACGCGGCCGGAGCCGCTATCCTCAAGAAGCAGAAAAGCGATAGTCGCTCCGATTACGAGACCATCTATTGTTATACCGAAGAGGAGCGCCTGAGCGCTATCGAGCGTTTAGGCCCTGATCCGGAGATTACTCGTTTCAAAGGCTTGGGTGAGATTTCGCCCGATGAGTTTAAGCATTTTATCGGCCCTGAGATCCGTTTGGAGCAAGTGACGTTGCACAAAAGCGACCAAGTAGGCGCTTTGCTCGAATATTATATGGGTAAAAATACGATGGAGCGCCAAGAGTTTATTATCGACAATCTCGTTGTCGAAGAAGACTTGCCCGATGAGGCCGACGAAACGGTGAGCAGCGAAGAATAAATCTCCATTTCCCCGCTTAGCATTCAACGTGAGCCTCCAAAGCTCTCTCTCTTGCAAACCATCAACGCTTATATTTAACACACCAAGGCTATGCCGACCGATAATAACGCAATAGCAACAGCCCATAAGGCGAACGACACAAAGAAGATCGCCATCTTCCCCGGTTCTTTCGACCCTTTTACCAAGGGCCACGCAAGCATCGTGGAGCGCGCCCTGCCTATGTTCGACCATATTGTGATAGGCGTAGGCGTCAACGAACGCAAGAAGCCGCTCTACCCACCTGCGGAGCGCGTTGCCTACATTCGTACGCTCTATGCCGAAGAACCGAAAATCAGTGTCGAGAGTTATACCGACCTGACGATTGATTTAGCCCGCCGCGTAGGCGCCCGCTTTATCGTACGCGGCCTGCGCAGCGTAAAAGATTTTGAGTACGAGCGCGATACGGCGGCAATGAATCAGCTTTTGGGTAACATCGAGACCGTTATGCTCTTCTGTGAGGCCCGCTTTGCCTCGCTTTCGTCGAGCGTTGTCCGCGAACTGATCGCCTTCGGCAAGGATGTTACCGAGTTTTTACCTGAAAAGAAACAATTATAATGAAACGATTACTGACTTTACTCGCGCTATCGTACGCTTTAGCGCTGACTGCCACGGCACAACTTCGGCAGGAGTTTCAAGATATAGACGTAAACCAATTGCGCAAACTGCAAATGGTGCACGTGGCCGTCACAGAATTGTACGTAGATACGGTTAATCAAGGCAAACTGACTGAAGCGGGCATACGCGGAATACTGAACAGCCTCGATCCGCACTCAAGTTATTCGGACGCCAAAGAGACGAAAGCGATCAACGAACCTCTGCAGGGCAACTTCGAGGGAATCGGCGTGCAGTTTAATATGCTTGAAGATACGCTGGTTGTGATTCAGACGATCCGCAAAGGGCCCAGCGAAAAGGTCGGCATACTGGCCGGCGACCGCATCGTAAAAGTCAACGATCAAGTTATTGCCGGCGTCAAAATGGAGCGCGATAGCATTATGCGAGTCCTCCGCGGTCCGAAGGGAACAGTTGTAAAACTGGGTATTATTCGCCGCGGCGTGCCCGACATGATCTGGTTCAACGTCACGCGCGACAAGATTCCGATGAACACGCTCGATGCGGCTTACATCATTCGTCCGGGTGTGGGCTACATCCACTTGGATCGCTTCGGTGCAACGAGCGGTGCGGAGGTGAAAGAGGCCATTGAAAAGCTGAAAGGGCAGGGTATGAAAGACCTTATCTTCGACTTAGAGTCCAACGGCGGTGGCTATTTGGGCGCCGCAGTCGAAGTGGCCAATCAGTTTCTCAATGCCGGCGACCTGATTGTCTATACTGAGGGGCGCGCAACGCCTAAAGAGCAACTTAAAGCTCAGGGCGGCGGACTCTTCCGCAAAGGAAAACTCATCGTTTTGGTTGACGAATTTACGGCCTCGGCCGCAGAAATTGTTTCCGGCGCTGTGCAAGATTACGACCGCGGTACGATCGTCGGCCGACGCACCTTTGGTAAGGGACTCGTACAACGCCCCATTCCGCTTCTTGATGGCTCTATGATCCGCCTAACCGTGGCTCATTATTATACGCCCTCCGGACGCTGCATTCAGAAACCTTATACGAAGGGCCGCAAGTCGGAATATGAAGAAGACTTTGAGAATCGCTTTAAGCACGGAGAGTTGATTTCGATCGACAGCATCCGTCTCGATTCGACGAAGGTCTATCATACGCTCAACAAGCGCCGTCCCGTCTATGGCGGTGGTGGGATTATGCCTGACGTATTCGTGCCTTTGGACACGACCACTTATACAAAATATTATATGGCTTTGCGCCGCGGCAACTATATCAACGATCAATCGCTGCGCTATATAGACCGCCACCGCGCCGACTTGAAAGCGAAGTATAAGGATATTAAAGCGTTTATCAAAAACTATGAAGTGCCGGCCGAACTTACGGATACGATCGTGGCCGTCGCCGGACGCAAAGGCGTAAAACCCAAAGATGACGCCGAACTTCAGAAGACGCTCAAAGACCTGCGCTTTACGCTCAAATCGCTTATTATTTATGATATTTGGGATCGCAACGAATACTTCCAATTCATCAATTCGCGCAGCGACATCGTCAAGAAAGCGCTCGAGATCTTAGGAACAAGCTGATCGCCGATTGCCGTGCGCACGCTGCTCACCTAAAAGCTGCCGGCTCGCGCTGAAAAAATGGGGCAGGAAGTGCGATGTGCTTCGCCCAATAACTTGTTTATGTTCTCAGATCAATGATAACATCCAAGCGGCAACGCTCCCTTGAGCCTCTTGCTGCTTGGATGTTTTCTCGTATCTGCGCTTGCGAAGAGCCGCGCCCCGATTGCGTCCTGCGATGGCTATGCTGTGCCCGCGGCGCATCGTATAACCTCCTTTCTTTGCTCTCTTTTTTACAGAATATGCCGCACTTGCGCGTTGCCGCGAGAGCACTATTTCGCATCTTCACAGTGCTCGCTTATGGTTTGCTGCCGCCAAACAATGGTTTGCCGGGAACAAACGATAGTTTGGTGGGAGCAAACGATGGTTTGCCGCCGGCAAACGACAATAATGCCGTATGCCGGTTGCGGCGAACCAACTGTGTGCGTCGATCCGTCAGGCGATCGTTTTCCGCCGGCTTATGAGATGCATCGCAGAATGCGCTTTACGCTTGCCAACGAAAGGGCTTGATCAGGCAATCCTTAGGGTCGGCGCGTAGATTTTGCAAGGAATATTTGGAAGAAAAGAAAAAAAACGCTACATTTGCAGCGTTCTTTTCACGAAGAGCAATGAGTTTGTTCCATGGTGTAATGGTTAGCACTAGAGTTTTTGGTTCTCTCAGTCCCCGTTCGAATCGGAGTGGAACAACGATGTAAGTCCTGTGTTATTGAAAAACATAGGACTTTTTTGTACATAAATATCTCGGCTGCGCCGTTAGCTGCTTTTGCTCCGATGACCGCCGTCCTGATTTAAAGCATAGATGTATGCGGCTAAACGCCGAATGTCGGGCGCAACAGACTTATATTTGCCGGTCGAGAACCGATTACAGATACTTCCGGGTCGCTTCAAAAGACGCATCACAGGACACATTATATAAAGTTAAGACCCGGCAAAAACTTAGCAGCCGCTATCGGCACAGTCGTAGAACAGAACTTTTCGCCCAAGAATAAGCAGCGCGCAACTTGCAGGCTGCTCAAGATTTGAAAAAACGTATTGTATTTATTTTTAATTCCGATTGCTTATGCGCATCGCAGGACTACCTCTAAAAATAACGCCCGACTTCAGGATCGCGACCGACGTTTGGCAGTTTCAATTTGAGCGCCGCGAACTGCCGCAAGCGCGCTTGCGGCGTGCAGATAAGCAGGTCACCGTCTTTTTGCCTAACGACGAAGGCTACACTTCGCTCGAAGGGCAAATGTGGCTGCGCAAAGTAGTCGTCGAAACCTTACGTAGGCAGGCGCATGCCTACCTTGCGCCGCGCTTGGCCTACCTTGCGCAGACTTATGGCTTTACGTATCATCGCCTAACCATTAAGAATCTTGGGGGACGCTGGGGGAGTTGCTCATCGTTGGGCAATATTAACCTCTCGCTTTGGCTTATGCTTGCGCCATCACATTTGATTGATTATGTCATCAAACACGAATTGGCCCATTTGCGAGAAATGAACCACGGGCCGCGCTTTTGGCGGGAAGTAGACCGACTCACTGATGGCCGCGGCCATCAGTTGGAATTGGAAATGAAAGCTTTCGCGCGTTCGTTAGGTGCGCCGAGTGAAAACGCCGCGCTTCCCCTTGCCGACTATTAGACCGGCCTATTCCCGAAATGCGTTGTTAGAAAGTGCGTGTTAAGTGTTGTCGGCTACGTCTTCAGCCTCTTGCGTCTGCTCGATGGTGCGCTGAATCTCCATCTGCATCGTTGGCGTAACGCTGCGCCCTTTGCTGATCTTCTGCTGCATATCTTTGATACGAAATGCCAGATATTCTTCTAATTCGGGCGAATCGAAGACGTCGATATCATCATATAGTCCTAACACAAATCGTCCAACGCCTTTCAAGCTGCACACGTCAGTCTCCAAAAAGTAGCGCCCATCGTCCAATACCACCATCAAGTCTTTCGCTTTAGGTGTCGACTGCACTAATAAGTCGGCCGCCAAGGGACCGAGAATCAACTTGACGCGCCACAGACGCTCACCTGAAAAGTGGAAGAGGTCGGTATAGAAGGCCGCATGCCGATCTTTGTGAGACCATTGCAAGTCGAGCAGCTCCACACTGCGTGCGCGGCTGATTTTAAACGTCTTGTTCGTGCCCGTAGCCAGTTCGTAGCATCTCACTTCGTTGTTGCCATTCAAGAAAAGAAAGGGTTCGACGATGCGGTCGCTCGTCTGCTTACTATTAGGCGAATAATAATCATGTAAAATGCAGACGCGCTCGGTCTGTACGCCCTCATAAAGGACGCTCAAATTCTTAGCTAATAATTCGTCGGTCTCAACGCGTGCGATGAAGTTCACATCGTAGTAGCGCGCCAACTTCTCTCGCAGATGTCGAATGCGCGGCGAATCGTCGTAGATCGTATTGAGGATTTGGTTCATCGTGACTGCTTCGTCGTCGGTGAAGTGTACGAACTGCGTCACTTGAGCAAAAAAGGGCGAATGATGGTCGATGAAATAGCGCGTGCCTGATTTTTTCAATATAAATCCGGCTTTGCGCAATTCTTCTATGTATCTGTAAGTCGAACGGCGGCTCATATGCAGCTGCCGACTGATTTCGTCGACCGAGAGTGGAGCATTGGTGGTTAAGAGTACAATTAAGCGCAACTGTTTCTTAAACTTCTCGGCATCTGAAAGGGTTTCTGTCATTGTTTACTCGATCTCTTTGGGGGATAATAAAGACGTAGGCAAAGTTACACCATTCCGCGTGCTTTTAGATTTTGATCCTCTTTTTCTTTGTTAAAAGCGTGATGAATTTAAACGATTTTTCTTTCGTTTGGAGCAAGACCTGCTTTCCGTTTTTCCTCTTATCGCTCAACAAAAATGCGTCTGCCGGCGCCGAGTATTTGTTAAAGTTTTCCGACCTTCAGTATAGGCGAGAAGCCCTGCTTTTATCGTGGAAATGAGACCAAAACAAGGCCCTTCCGGAAAAGTTAAAAGGGGAAAAAGGACAAAGAAAGGTTTGGCTAAACACAATAAAAGCCTTACCTTTGCGCCCATAAACATCACGCAGACCCGGCTCTCGTAGCCTGCTACAGCCTTCTCGCTGTAGGAAAACCTATAGTCTGTAAGCGCTCCAATTGCTTTAGGAGTGCTCATTTGAAAGAACAGCAGTCGACATCCTTTTTTGATATCCTCGTTCTTCTCTCTGTAGGCAGCGTCTCGTGAGAAATAATAGAGCATGTATATAAAAAAAGTAACAAAATTCACAATCGGCCTGCTCTTAGCCTTGACTGCTTTTACGCAAATCAACGCACAGAAGAGAGGCATTGCAAGTTATTACAGTAACAACGCGCACGGTCATCGTACAAGCGATGGATCGCGCTATCACAAAGACAGTTTGACGTGTGCACACCGCACGCTCCCTTTCGGAACGCTGCTTAAAGTGCGCAACCTTAACAACGATCGCGAGGTGGTTGTCCGTGTGACGGACCGTGGACCTTTCCGCCGTGGCGGTATCGTCGACCTTTCGATGGCAGCAGCCAAAGAGATTGGTATGGTGGCCTCAGGTTTGGCGCAGGTAGAGGTTACGAATGTAGGCTTTTCCGCCGGTCCTAACGGCGATGGCAATGGCAAGCTTACGCTGCCTGAACTTCAGTTGATTGACCCTGCATCCGGCGAATACTATTCCGTCTCTGAGTGGGCTGAAATCAGCCGTCAGAATCGTGAGCAGTTGCGAAAGAAAGAGGCAGATCGCCGCCGCGAAGCGCAGTTGGCTAAAGCGAAGCAGAATAAGCCCCGCTGGCGTATTCTTAACGACCGCTTAACGGCTAAGGTAAGCAAGAAATAAGAGTAATCTCTTCTTTATTTATAGAACACACCCGTTGAAATCTTCACGTTTCAACGGGTGTGTTGCTTTGTTTCGGATAGTGTGAATTCTCGCAATCGATTTGCCGGAAGATACGCGGCGTGTATGTTAAACGCAAAGGCCGACAGAAACCATAGAATCTATTATGCTTGCGTACAAGAGTTACTTCGGGCATCTTGGACGCTTATATATATGTCTATGCGACGAACCGGTCAATTCTAAGGGAAGACCGTTTGCAGCAACTATTTGATGAGAGTATAACAAATCCCGAAAGGCACAGAAAAGATAAGCGGGGCGAACGAATGCTGCGGCGTTTGCTGACCGATAATACTTAAGCATCCGTTCGCCCCGCAAAGGGGGAGGGGCGGTTAGAAGTTGATAACGCCGCCCGGTTCAGTGGTGGCCGACTCCGGCACGATGGCAACATTGCCCAGCGCCTTTGTCTTGATCTCGTTTAAGACCTCTTTGCTGCGCTTAAACGTCGGCGTGATCTCTACCATAGAGATAATTTCTTCATTGTCTAAATCGTCAGCACTAAAACAGAAAATTTTGGGACGCCGGCGCAGGCCGCCTTTCTTCTCGTCAGAGCCATAGAAGGCGTTGCGGCGCTCTTCGTTTTCTTCTTGCTTGTCGGCCTCGCGTTGGCGGCGAATTTCTTCTTCTGCATCCAATTTTTGCTTGACCTCTGTCACGTCTTTTACGCCAAAGCCTGTGGCAAGAATCGTGATTTTTACGCGCTTATCGAGCGAAGGATCGGTGGAGAGTCCCCACTTTGTCTCTACGTCACTGCCGAATTTAGACATAAATTCGTGTACCTCATTCATCTCTTCCATCATCAGCGTGTCGCCTTCTTTTTCCGCACAGAAAGAGATGGCTAACAATACCTTTTTGCTGCGGAAAATGTCGGTGTTGTTCAGCAGCGGACTGTTGAGTGCATCGTTGATGGCTTTTGTGACGCGGCCTTCGCCTTCTCCGAAGCCGGTAGACATAATGGCTACACCGCCATTGCGCAAGACGGTGCAGACATCGCGAAAGTCGAGGTTGATAATGCCGTGCATCGTGATAATTTCAGCAATGCTGCGTGCCGCCACACTCAGCGTGTTGTCAGCCTTTTCAAAGGCACTCAGGACGTTGAGGTCAGGATAGATCTCACGGAGGCGCTCGTTGTTGATCACGAGGAGCGCATCGACGTGGCGCGACATCTCATCTACGCCGTCGAGGGCTTGATCTATCTTTCTATTGCCCTCAAACTTGAACGGGATCGTTACGATACCGACGGTGAGGATTCCCATATTCTTCGCTTCACGAGCGATGACGGGCGCTGCACCTGTACCCGTTCCGCCACCCATACCGGCGGTAATGAAAGCCATCTTGGTGCCGTCTTGCAGCATACCGCGAATATCATCTACGCTTTCTTCGGCTGCTTCGCGCGCTCTTTCGGGGCGATTGCCTGCGCCGAGGCCTTCTTTTCCTAATTGAAGACGATGAGGAACGGGCGAGTCGCAAAGCGCTTTGCTATCCGTATTGCAAAGTACGAAATTGACGTCGTGAATACCTTCACGATACATATGATTGACCGCATTGCCGCCGCCACCGCCCACGCCGATGACTTTAATGATGGAGGGTGTCGTCTGCGGAGTGCCCATACCGACGTCGATTAGTAGGCCGTTGTTCGTATTGTTGTCTTCGTTCATTGTCTTTGTTTTGTTAGCAGGGCTTTTGCCTTGTAGTTGAACCTTGTTTTTCTATAGCTTATTCTTCTTCGCGATCGTCGTTGACCAAACTGCCGATCATATTCTTTATTTTACCAAAGAATCGGCTGCGTTTTTCGCGCGCTTCACGCTTCTTGCGCTCACGCTCTTCTTGTTTACGCTGCCGTTCAGCTTCTTCTGCCTCTTGCTGCTTACGCTCTTCTTCAAGACGAAGTTTTTCCTCTTCCAGTCTTTGTTTTTCAGCAGCATCAGCTGCAGTGCGCGTCTCCTGTTCGCGTCGGCGTTTCTCTTCCTCTTCTCTATTAAAGATTGTTGGTGCTTCCGCTCCAAGTTCCCCGCCGCAGCAGTTTATTTCACCCTTGTCTATGAGCGCAATAGTCGCATTGTAGTCACCTTCCTTGTTGAAGTTTTGCAAATGCTGAGCTAAGCGGAGTTGCGTACTGACACGCTTAATGAAACTAATCTTTTCGATGTTCGTCACCTTCCGGAAGGCTTCTTCCATACCTTTTAGGCGAGAAGCGCCTCCCGTAATGATGAGGCCACCGATGAGTTGCGACTTGTCGAGTTTTGAACATTTGATTTGCTCGTTGACGTTTTCAATGATTTCCTCCAAGCGAGCTTGCACGAGTCCACTAAAGTCGTCGTATTTAACGCTACGGCCGTCTTCCAAACTAATCGGTGCGTGGCTCTCATCGTCAGCTTCGTAGTAAGCTTTGCCATATTCGCGTTTTAACTGCTCTGCTTCGCGGTGCTCAATTTGGAGAGAGGCAATGTCGCGCGTGATGTTGTCGCCACCGAGCGGAATAACGGCGAGATGGCGCAATAGATTATTCTTAAATACGGCCACAGAAGTCGTTTCAGCACCCATATCGACAAATACGCAACCTGAGCGCTTTTCCGGGCCTGTCAGCATCTGATCTGCCAATGCCAAGAAGGTGATCGGGAGGTCAATAACCTGCAGGCCGGCTTCTCTAAAGCAGGTGTAGATATCTTCGCGTACGCGGCGATTGGTCACGATGTTGAGGAAATGTCCCTCTATCCCTTCAGCCTGAATGCCTACCGGATCGAGTTGCGTTTGTGCGCCGAGTTTGTATTCTTGCTGTACAGCTTCGAGGATCTCGCGCTCGCCGGGTTGCGACTGTAAGTTGTTGTCGCGAATCCCATCTACGACCTCGTTGGTGATTAGCATTTTGTCGGGGAAATGGCGCACAACAGTATTTTCTACCGTGTGCATTCCCATACCGCCAACCCCAACGTAGCAGCCGCTGATGGTTTTCTTCAGCGTCTTTTCTAATTTTTCTTTGATGAGCGTTGCACAAGACGTCATCTTATTTAGATTGTTAATGCGTCCTTTGCGAATAAAGCTGGCCGAAGGCTCTTGTATGCTGGCTAAAATCTGAATGGCGCCGTCGGGTTGCTTGCGCCCGACGAGCCCGGTCACTTTGGAAGAGCCCAACTCTATCGCTACGATGAAATTGTCTTCTGTTGCCATATCGTTTATCTTTTATTGTGCGTGTGAATGTCAGTCGTTCTTGTGCCTCGAAGCGCTTATTTCTTATTTGCTGTTCGCTTCGTGCAGACAATCTGATTCGTATTCTCAAGATTGATCCGACTATATTTATTCCAACCGACCTTAGGCATTACCTTCTCATAGAAAGCCCGAAGGTTATTGAATTTTTGTGCTATGTTGTCAGGCGAGCCAAAGAGGATAATTTGATCGCCGAGGCGTGGGATGAGCGTCAGTTTATGGTCTTCACTCACGTTGATTTGTTCTATTTGTTTATCCCAAAGCTCGTTGTCGCGCAAGAATATGCCGAGCGGAATCAAATGCTTTCTTATGAAGGCCGGATCTGCAAAACCCGTGACGACAACTAAGTCGGCCGCGTAGCCCATAGGTTTCATCATAAAACCGTGTTCATCGACGTAGCAGTTCATTCCATTGTTGCTTATGACCCGCATTAGCGGCAGGCGTTGTGCGATGAGAATATTGAGGCGCCCGTCAGGTGTTTTGTAGCAGGTAGCCTCTTTGATGAAAGGATTCTTTATCAAGAGCGTCTCAATTTTTCTGCTGTTGATAGCGTTCATCTCTTGTCCGATGGGATAATATCGAGCTTTGCGCAAGATATGTTCGACATCGGTTGAGGTCATAAAGGCTGCACGCGCACTGTCTGTGACAGCGATGTTCATTCCGACGCACTTCGTCCCGTAGCTCTCGCCCGTAAAGTGGGTGAAAGCAAAGACGAGGTAAACGATCAGCCCTATTAGTAGGAGCAACTTAAACAGCGTTTTCACCAGAGCAGTGGTTTTGTTCTCCTTTGCGCGGCGCACCGCACAGTGGATTGTGTCAGTCTTCTTATATAATATTGTATTTCTCTTTCAGCATTTGTGCTATCTGAGGCACCATTGCATCCACATCGCCTGCACCTAAGACCATTACGACGTCTGTTTCCTCCTGCTTGAGCAAAGGTAGAAGCGCCGACTTATCACATAAGTGCTTCTTCATATCCGCCCGGAGATGATCATAAATGAGTTTCGAACTGACGCCTTCAATAGGGAGTTCGCGCGCCGGATAGATGTCGAGCAAGATTACTTCGTCCAGCAACGACAGACTTTCGGCAAACTCACGATAGAAGTCGCGTGTTCGCGTATATAAGTGGGGTTGGAATATGCCTGTGATGCGGCGGCCGTCAAAGACTTCGCGCACAGAGAGGATGCTTTGGCGCACCTCTGCGGGGTGGTGCGCATAATCGCTGAGCAGCACAACCTTGTCCGATTTCATCTTAAAGTCGAAGCGTCGATCTACGCCTTGAAAGGTCTTCATCCCTTCGCGTATCTCGTCAGGCGTGGCGCCGGCAATTTGCGCCAAGGCAATGGCTGCAATGCCATTTTCTATATTGATGCTGACAGGCACACCAAGCTCTATCTCACTGATGTTGCCAAGCGGTGAGATTAAGTCGAAGCAAACCCTGCCTCCACCGATGCGAATGTTTTCGGCGTGGAAGTCGCCCGCATCTCTACCATAATCAAAGCGGCGCGTGCCGGTCGGAGGGGCCTCTTTAAACTTCAAATTTTTGTGCACGATTAGAGCACCGTCGGGGCGGATAAGGCTGGTGTAGTGTGTGAAACTCTCAAGGTAAGCCTCTTTCGTGCCATAAATGTCCAAATGGTCAGGGTCCGTAGACGTAATGACCGAAGCATAGGGCTGCAAATGGTGGAAAGAACGATCAAACTCGTCGGCCTCTATGACGACGAAGTCGCTGTCATTGTCGAGCAAGTAATTTGTTGCATAATTCTTTGCGATGCCGCCTAAAAAGGCGTTGCAGCCTACGTGGCTCTCGTGGAGCAGATGCGCCGCCATAGCTGTTGTCGTCGTCTTGCCATGCGTACCGGCTACGCAGAGACCTTTCATTTGGCGCGTTAAATAACCTAAGACCTCTGCGCGCTTCTTTACTTCAAAGCCCGCTTGACGGAACCAAGTCAGTTCGCGATGATCTTTCGGGACGGCCGGCGTATAGACCACAAGCGTCGTCTGCGGATCGCGGCACGCTTGCGGAATAGCGTCTACATCGTCGGTATAATGAATGTCAGCACCTTCGCGTATAAGTTCTTTTGTCAGGGGCGTTTCCGTGCGGTCGTAGCCGCCGACAAAGAGCGATTGCGAGAGGAAATAGCGCTCCAAGGCGCTCATTCCTATGCCGCCTGCACCTATGAAATAGACTGATTTAATCGTCTGCATCTTAATGTCCTATATCGGTCCTGTACGGCCTGCCTGCGTGAGGCCGGCGCGTATGCATTATTGTCGTGTGTGTTGTTCTGCTAAGCGTATAACCTCATCGGCAATGTCTGACGCCGCATTGGGGCGTGCCAGTTGGCGGATGTTGTCGCTGAGTTGCGCTAAGCGTTGCCTCTCTTTGACCGTATTGATGGCCAGCGGCAGGAGCGTTCGGCTCACTTCTTCGTCTTTAACGTAGAGTGCAGCATCTTTCTGCACGAGAGCCAAGGCGTTTTTCGTTTGATGATCTTCGGCCACATTGGGCGAGGGCACGAGGATAACCGGCTTGCCCAGCAGGCAAAATTCGGAGATACTGCCGGCACCGGCGCGCGAGATGATCAGATCGGCGGCCGCATAAGCGTGGGCCATATCCGAGATAAAGTCCGTTACCTTCAGGTTGTCGGGACATTTACGGCGCGAAAGTTCGGCTTGGATGGCCGCACTATAATAATTGCCCGTCTGCCAGATGAATTGCACCTCTTGCTGTTGGCGGATGAGCGGCAGGTTACCCAGAATCGTATCGTTCAAACTGCGTGCGCCAAGCGAACCGCCTACAATCAGCACCGTTCGCTTTTCGGGAGCCAAACCAAACTGCTTGATGGCTTCCTCTTTCGTGCAATCAACGTAGAGCAATTGTTTGCGCACAGGATTACCTGTGAAGATGATTTTGTCAGCCGGAAAGAAGCGCTCCATACCGTCGTAGGCTACGCAGATGCTTGAGGCTTTTTTAGCCAGCAACTTATTCGTAACCCCGGCGTAAGAGTTCTGCTCTTGCAGCAAGGTCGGTATGTGCATTTTCTCGCATTCGCGGAGCGTAGGCCCACTGGCATAGCCTCCGACGCCGACACCTACCATCGGGCGAAACTCGCGGATGATTTGCTTGGCCAGTTTGCTGCTTTTCCAAATCTTTAGCAGTACGCCGGCGTTGCGCCAAAGGCGTTTACGGTCAAACCCTGCAATAGGCAGGCCCTTAATCTCATAGCCTGCAGCCGGGACGCGTTGCATTTCCATACGCCCCTCTGCTCCTACGAAGAGAATCTCGGCATCGGGCCGCTTCTCGCGCAGTGCATTGGCAATCGATATAGCCGGGAAAATATGTCCACCCGTACCGCCGCCGCTGATAATCACCCTAAGTCTTTCGCTCATCTTTTTATATGTGCATACAATCAAGGCAAAAGTAATAAATAATTTTCTTAGAGACTAACAATAGGTTGTAAAATGTGAAAAGAGACATTTAGCTTTTGCTTTTGTTGTCGAAGTAGGGGTAATAAAAGCATTCGATATAATAAAAGTCGAAAGATGTGAAAAGGCGTCGTTCTTATTGAAGTGCGCTACTTCGATGTCCTTTAGCGCGCAACGACTACTCGTAAATCGTGGCGAAAGGCAAGTATGTGGGGCGATAAAGCGTAGGATAGTATTCAACTGTTGCACACTAAGTTTGAACAATCTGCGCATTGTGGGCAACGCTGACTCATTTTCAGAAATACGATCAATGCAATGCTTCAGTAAGATTTCATATAAGAAAATATGGAATCTTACTTCCTTTTTAAACTAGAATCACGTCTCATTTTATTTAGTTCTAATATCTTCATTGTTAATTACCTCCCCCACACTTTGAATCTTAAAATCCTTGCCGAAGCGCCACGTCAGCGAGATCCCCAAAAAAGAGGAAGGGGAGTAAACTTTCGAAATCTGAGTAAGGCCTTTCAACTTATACCTTACGCGTTGTTTTCTAAACAATCCGAACATATCATTATAAGAAAGCGAAAGATCTAAACGATCATTGCACAGCGATTTAGTTACAGTAAGATCCAAACGAATCTTGTTATGCACTGTCGAGTTCAAAGTTCTCTCATTATTACGGTGCATTAACATCAATTCAAGGAACCATTGTTTTGGTGCCATATAAGATAAGTTCATCGTACTTGTTAAGCCCCAGCCCTCATTGCCCTCACTTAAAGCTATTGCGGCAAAGGCTGGCGCAATTTTATACGCAGTATGGTCGGCAGTAATATTTAAGTTAAGGTTCAACGCATGCTTAAACAGAGGTTTACTATAACCAATGTTCAAGTTTAGTATCCTTCCTTTACCCGCATTTTCATAAGTAGATGTACTATAATCTGTCATATACACACCGCCTATCATATCTCCGATACGTTCATACACGACATTAGAAGTCAAAAAACCACTACCGATTTGCCGGGAGTAGTTCAGCGTATAACGATCAGCGTATTGCGGGCGCAAATGCACGTTTCCCTGACTCTTCTCGTATTCATTGATATAAAAGACTTCCGGATTCAAAAAATCTACACTTGGTCTTTCGATATGTCGGTTATACACAAAGGAAAACGAACCTATTTTCCCGTTATAATTTACTGAAATTGTAGGTAGTACAGCCAAACGTCTCGTACTGCCGGTTCGTTGGAAATTAAAGCCATACCATTCTCCGCGCAAGAGTAAAAAAACATCAAACCACTTATTCAGAGAAAATTGATCTTTCATATATAATTGTTGTACATCACTGCGGTAAGGTAAGCGGCTGGCGGTCAACAACGTATTTCGATAAATGCTTTTTATCCCAATGGCAATATTATGATAATCCCTCAAAAAACGAATGCTATCGGCTTCCAGTAAGATTTCCCCTGTCCATTCATTCATTTTACCTTTATATAAGGTGTAAGGATGTGCCGTTTCATTATTTGTCGCATAATTAAAATAGCGTGCCTTGAAGAATAAACGTTTGTTGGCGTTGATATCGTGTGCGATTACAGCGTTGACGAAATGGCTGAAATATGACTCTTTATTGTATTGCGCTGTTTGGTTCACGCCTTTTGAACGCCAAACGACATCTGCCGGAGCCTTATACCCAAAAATAGAATAATTCAAAGCTGTTTCCCATTTTGGAGAGAGGCGGATATTTGTTTTTAAAGCTCCACTATATTGCTGTAAGCGATTTTTATATTCCGAGAAGAGGAATTCTTCTTCATCTCTATATAGTATATTTTTTCCTTTTTGTCGATCCTGTGTGTATGAGGACCAGAAGATTAGGTCAATCTTTCCGGAACGATAAGTAGCAGAAGGTGATAAGTTGAACCCTGCTCTGGATAGCTGTGTGCCTGCTGCTATTTCTCCTTTCAAAAGATTGGCTCTGTTTCTTTTAAGGATTACATTGATTTCTCCGGAACTTGCTTCATCATTCAGGCCGATACGTCTCACTTCAACTTTTGCAATATCTCCTGCCATTATTTTCTCTAATTCCGTTTCGGTCGTCTCGATGCCATCTATCAAGAGCTTGGCAGCTTTACCGTTGCCAGCCAATTGATAGCCTTTGTCTGTATATATTATTCCCGGCACTCGCTTTAGGGCCAAATTTGCTTTGGCTGATTGCAACAAACCACCAAGATCTATATTGAATACTTGCTTTTCTGCATTAGTCTTAACTATCTTTTTGTAACCCACGACGCTTACTTCCCGCAGATCAGCAGGAGATAAGGATAGTTCAATATCTTTCTCCGCCCTTATGGTCAATAAAGTGTCGATCGGAGCGTAAAAAGGGCTCTCGGTTAGCAATCTGATACGCAGAGAATCATTATAAATGGGCATCTTAAACTGACATACGCCGGTGTTATCTGTTTTTCCTTTCAGCCTTGTTTTATCTATCTGAATACTGACAGTGATTTTCCCCACGGAATATCCTTCGGGAGCAATCATTCTCACCTTAAATTCTCCAGCTGGTTGCGAGAAAGCAAATAAAGAGAAGAGAAAAGAAACGAATAAAAAAGCCATTCGCAAGGCTGTATTCCTACAGTATAGAGAAGGTTTACGATCAGGTTTATAAAATGTCATTCTTTCCATTTTTCAATTAGATATGTTCCATTCATAGTTACGCCACAATGGCCATAATTTCCATAACAGCCACCACGCGTTGTATCTGGATGAGTCGTAGAACCAATAATAACAGTATTATCGGTTTTACTCTCATTCACAGAATACGCAGTTGTCAATGCGGCTGCCCCAATAACCACAAATAGTTTAAATCCTCTTTCCATAAGATATTTAATAAGTTGCTAATTGATTTCTTTTTCAAGGATTCTTAGCTCTTTTCTTGGAATAATCCTTCGAGGAATAATATTGCCCGAATATACAGACTATAATATGTACAAGCAAGTGTTTTTGAATTTTTCTTTCATTATCACTCAAGAATCAGGCTCGAATATTTTAGAAGATCTGTTTTGTTTGCAACTTTCAATAGCCTTCGAAAAATTCCAAGCTTGCGGATAAAAATTCCTAGCCTTGGAACAAAAGTCCGCTGCGCTTGGGAATAAAGTCCCAAGCCTTGGGAGCAAATTGGGACAGGTATGGATGAAAAAAAGAAAGCATCTTTTGCCCGCTTTGTTTACTGCTCATGCAGACTTAGATGCTTTTTCTTTTATTTCTGCCTTCGTTAAGGATGACGATATAAGTGTTTGGGAATGAGCTTTCGTAGCAAAATAACCCGACGAAGGAGGATCGTAAAATGCGACTCGTGGCGGGATAAGTGGACTACAAGTCGGCTATGACGGCTTCTAACTCTTCGATCGAACCGACTACTTTTAAGTAGGCTTTCGGCTGCTTGTCGATCAATCTGCGCTGGTGAAGATCTTCTAAGAGTGCGAGCAGTAGATCCCAACAGCCCTCTACGTTGTAGAGAATGACGGGGCGATGCTCAAACTGCAAGGTTGCGGCTGCCAGCACGGTGAATACCTCGTCGAGCGTACCAAGTCCGCCAGGCAGCGCGATGAAGACATCGCTCTCTTGAATCATCGTGGCCTTGCGATCGGCAAGGTCGGCTGTGGGAAAGGTGACGTGCAACAAAGGACTGACGCAGCCCATATCAAACAAACGCTGCGGCACTACGCCAAAAATGCGACCGCCGGAGCGGTTGACGGCTTCGGCCAAATGACCCATCAAACCTGACGTGTTGCCGCCATAGACGAGGGTGCGACCCGTCGATCCAATCCAAGTGCCTAAAGCATCGGCAGCCTTTAAGCAGGCTGCCGACAAATGAGGTTTGGAGGAAAGAAATACGCCGATTTTTTCCAACATAGTTTGACGAATCTTAGCGAGCGGCGATACACTCAATTTCTACCAAAGCGTTCTTAGGCAGGGTCTTAACGGCATAAGCGCAGCGAGCGGGGTAGGGAGCTTCAAAGAACGTGGAATACACTTCGTTCATCGCGCCAAAGTCGCCCATATCCGCCAAAAAGACCGTAGTCTTTACGACGTCGTTCATCGTGAGTCCGGCCTCGGCTAAGATGGCTTTCATATTCTCTAACGACTGACGCGTTTGTGCTTGTACGCCGCCTTCGGCAAATTCGCCTTTTTCGGGGACGATAGGAAGTTGTCCGGATACAAAAATAAGTCCGTTGGCCTCAATAGCCTGACTGTAAGGACCGATAGCTGCGGGTGCAGCTGCTGTTGCAATAGCTTTCTTCATAGTGATATGATTTTATGGGTGCACGGCTTGGGTGAAAGTGCGTGGCGCCCGGAGTTTGTATAGATGATACCTTATATATAATGAGTGGCGAACAAGGGAGCATCTTCGCTTGCCCATTGTTCGCCATTCACTCGTTATTTCAGATAATCTTCAAAGTAGCGCGTGATGCGTTCGTGCAGGTGTACCATATCTTTTCCCATCATATTGTGGCCTTGGCCCGGATAGGTAAAGAAGTCGGGCTGCGTACCGGCGTCTTCGCAAGCGCGCAAGAAAGCCAAACTGTGCTGCGGCACGCAGACAGGATCGTTATAGCCAATGATGATTTGTAGACGTCCTTTCAGGTCTTTGGCCTTATTGAGCAGCGAACTTTGCGCGTAACCCTCAGGGTTTTCCTGCGGCGTGCCCATATAGCGCTCGCCATACATTACCTCGTAATACTTCCAGTCGATAACCGGACCGCCGGCTACGCCAACTTTGAAGACGTCGGGATAATTGGTGATCAGACTCGTCGTCATAAATCCGCCGTAGCTCCAGCCGTGCACACCGATGCGGTTCGCATCTACATAGGGGAGCGATTTGAGATAATCGACACCGCGCATCTGGTCTTTCATTTCCTCTTGTCCGAGTCGATGATAAGTGGCCGTTTCAAAGGCGAATCCGCGTTCGCTTGAGCCGCGGTTGTCGAGCACGAAGATGACATAGCCTTTCTGTGCCATATAAATCTCCCACGAACGTGCAGCATAATTCCAAGAAGCGTCGACATTGCGCACGCCAGGTCCGCCATAGACGTAAACGACGGTCGGATACTTTTTGTTAGGATCGAAGTTGATCGGCTTAACCAAGCGATAGAACAATTTTGTGTGCCCATCAGCAGCCGTGAGAGAACCGGAAGAGATTTCCGGCACATTATAAGCCTGCCAAGGTGAAGCATCGGTTTGCAGCAGCGTAGCGTTTGCCGTCGCCGTATTGCGCACAGCTATTTTGCGGAATACGTCGGGCTCGCTCCAGCGATCAAAGAGCATCGTTCCGTCCGGAGACAGCATTGCGCGGTGTGTGCCTTTACCGTTGTCGAGCAATGTGCGCTTGCCGTTGTCGATATTTACGGCATAGTAATTATGGTGTAGCGGATGCGCTTCGTTAGATTGAATGATGACGCTCTTTGTCTTTGTGTTGAATCCTACTAAATCGAGTACGACAAACTCGCCCTTCGTGATTTGCTTGAGTTGGTTGCCCTTTGTGTCGAAGAGATAAAGGTGATTGTAGCCGTCCTTTTCGCTTTGGTAAATAAACTTGCTGCTGTCCCAAGGCAAGAAAGTGAGCGGATGCATAGGATGCACATACTTTTCGTGCGTTTCTGTGTAGAGTACGCCCTTGCGTTGGCCCGTTGCTACGTCGTAAGCTACGAGTTCTGTTTTCTTCTGCGAGCGGGGCATCTCAATCATATAGATAGTCTTCTCATCGGGCGCCCAAGATATGTTTGTGAAGTAACGGTCAGTCGGGTCGCCGGCTTGCAGCCAAACCGTCTGCTCCGTCTTGGGATTGTAAACACCTACGGTCACTTTATGACTGGTCATACCGGCCATTGGATACTTGATGGCATCAAGTTTGGCTTCGCGCGTGAAAATATCGACGAGCGGATAGTCTTCGACCATACTTTGATCCATACGATAATAAGCCAAGAGTTGGCCTGACGGACTGAAATAAGCGCCCTTTTTAATGCCAAACTCATCGCGGTGAACGGCTTGCCCGTAGACGATATCTTTTGAACCATCAGTTGTGATGCGATGCGCTTTGCTGTCGGCCGTGCGCAGATACAGATCAAAGTCTTTTGCATAAACTTCGCTGCGAGAGGGGATGTTAAACTCTTCGTTCACTCTAACGCTGTCGCGTTCTGCCTGCCAAACGATGGCTTTCTTCTTCCAATCGTAGAGCAGATTGCTTCGATTGGTATGGAGCAAAGCTAAAGTCTTGTTCGGATAAGGAAATGAAGCTTGCATCAAGTTGAGGCCGCGGCCCTTTGTCTCGTCTGTAATGAGCGCTTTCACATCAGCCGCCGTGAATAAGGTTTGCGCCTTTACGCGTTTTCCTTTTTCATCTGTACAGGTTTTGACTGCCTCTACTTCTAATTGCATAAGCTTAGAGCCCCAAAACGCAGTGTAGAGATTCTTGGGCTGAAGATTCCAATAATTGGATCCGCCCCACATTAAGTCGTCCAGCGTAAAGCTTTTCTTTGTCTGTCCCATAAGGGTTCCTGTCAAGAGCAGCAGACCTATTAGTAAGGAACTGCGCAAATTCATCTGTTTCATAAATGTGTTTTTCGTAAAGTTTCGCAGCTCAACCTTTCGTTCGAGCTGCGTAGATAAACGTCGTCGTTATGATTTGTTGCCGCGGCGGTTTTCGCGCCGGCCGGGCCGATTGTTGTCTGTGCGGCGGGCATTGTTGCGCGGACGATCACTATCGAAACGCTTGCTGCCTGCCCATTTGTCGCTGCGCCTTGTTTCTCTTCGCGGGCCAAAAGTACGGCGTTCGCCGCCGAAGCCCTCATTGCCTTCTCTTTCTCTGCGTTGGTAAGGGCGCTCCAAGCTTTCCGGCCGCGGGCCAAAGTGGCGTACTTCGCGCGTATCTCGAGCCTCATCGTCGCCTTTATTGGCAAAATCAAAGTTTGGCTTGTGCGGACGTCGCTCCGGTCGCCGCGTTGTGTGGCGTTCGCCTTTTGCCTCGTACTCTTCGCGCGACTTTCTTTCCCGCTTATTATAGATTCGGTCAAACTCTCGGTGCTTATTGCGGAGCAGCGCATATTCCGGACTCCAATCCTCATCCTCTTCTTCTGAAATGCGCGCTTTGAAATCCTCGCGATGCTGTTTCGGGCGGCGCTTCTCCGTCATATAGCTACGCTCCTCTTCTGTCTTTACCTTTCCGCCGCCGGCGCGGAAGTCATCAAGACGCCCTTCGAAGAGTTGATACTTTCTAAATTCGCAATCGATAGGTCCGTTATTGACCTGTATCTTTACGCTCGGTCGCAAACCGATTGTGTCGAAAAGTTCCTCTTTCGAACTGATAATCCAAGCATCTCCGCCGCCAAATTCGTGCTTCAACCGCTCACCGATGGCGCGATATAAGCCCAGCAAGTCGGGCGGCGTGATTCGTTGGCCGTAAGGCGGGTTGGTGATGATGATGGCGCGCTCTGCCGGCTTCTCAAATTGGCGAAAATCTTTTTGCTCAAACGTAATGAGGTCTGCCACACCGGCTGCTTTTGCATTTTCCAATGCACCGTCGAGCGTAGGGCGGTTGATGTCGTAGCCGTAAAAGCGATGAGCAAACTCACGCTCTTGGCTGTCGTCGTTGTAGATTTTATCGAGCAATTCGCGATCAAAGTCTTTCCACTTTTCAAAGCCAAACGATTTGCGGAAAATGCCCGGATAGATATTGCGCGCCATCAATGCGGCTTCAATCAATATTGTGCCTGATCCGCAGAAGGGGTCGATAAAGTCAGTGTCGAAGTTCCATCCTGACAACTTTATCAAGCCTGCTGCCAAAACTTCATTGATCGGCGCCTCACACGATGCTGTGCGATAGCCGCGCAGGTGCAGACTTTCGCCTGAGGCGTCAAGCGATAAGGTGCAATCGTTGTCGGCAATATGAATATTGAGCTTAAGATCGGGGTTGGCAATGCTGATATTGGGGCGCTTGCCCTCTTTTTCGCGGAAATAGTCGACGATGGCGTCTTTTGTCTTGTAGGCGACAAATTTAGAATGCCTAAATTCTTGCGAATAAACGACAGCATCTACCGCAAAAGTAGTCTGCAGATCAAGGTATTCGTCCCAAGCGATGGTCTTCACAGCTTCATAGACCTGATCAGCGTCTTCAGCCTTAAAGTGTTTAAGAGGCTTGAGCACCCTTACGGCCGTTCGTAAGCAGAAATTGGCGCGATAAAGCATTTCTTGATCGCCCGTAAAGGAGACCATACGTCGGCCGGTTTTGATGTTTTTAGCACCTAATTCGGTGATTTCTTGCGCCAAGACTTCTTCTAATCCTTGGAAGGTTTTGGCTATGATTTCAAATTCTTGCATTGAGTGTGATAAGGCTTCTATCGCTGTGACTATCTATTTGTCTACGTTTCGCCTATAGGCTGAGTGGCGTCGACATGAGCCGCAAAATTAAAACATATTTCCAAACTATGATGGCCGACGACTTGATATTTTCGCCTTGCTACTTGATTTCCGTTACTTTGATGAATCTGTGGCCGAACTTATTGATAGCCCCATACGGTTTAAGCAAGGCTTTGCATTCAGTTGTCAGTAGTGCATACCTCCCCTTTCGACCTTCGTTTTAGACCGAGAGGGACAGCATTTCAAGAATTGTGTCTTAGCACAAAGTTCTTTGCCAACAAGCCTCTTTTTAGGTTTTGTTGAAGCTGTCTTAGGATAAAGACAGACATAGCTTATCTCAATACGCAGGAAAAGGCTGAAAAGCTGATCTGAGCTTTGCCTGCGAAGTATAGATAGGCGGATGTTGATAGAGGGGGTGTCAAAAGGCCAAGCCTAAGGGCTTATTTGCATGTTTTTTCCCGCACGCCCATATAAACTCGCTCCGAAATATGGCAGATTCTCCGCCTAAAATCACAATAATATCGCATAATCTCGCCCGCCAATAACCGCATCTCCACCCAAGAAACATCTCAAAAATCCCCGATTTCATCGAATAAATCCACAAAACACCATACAACTTCACCCACCCATCCCCTCATCGTCACCGGCCGTACCAATGAACGGACTAACCTCCCGCTTGAAATCACATAACCTCCGCACACTTTCACTCACCAATAACCCTCATTCTACGCTCTCTACTATAAAAATGTCAATAGCTCGTCCAACTTTACGCAACTTTCGCCCAATTTACTCCGCCACTAACCCCATCGGGGTTAGTCTTTTGGCAGGGCAGGGTTGACGCTTTGCGTCAACCCTGCATCAGCAAGCAATAAAAATGACAACCCCATAGGGTTGGTCTCTCAAAAACACGCGAAAATGCATCAATACAAAAATAAAATTATTCAAAAAAAACGGCGGTTTCATCGCATTTTCGGCTATAAAAATGCCGAATAAACCGCCCCGCCACAACTCCCTGCGCACCTCTGCCAAACTTTCACCTATGATCGGAAAAATTCTCTTATAAGACAATTTTAATTCTCCTATAAGACCGTTTCAACTTTCACCTAAGAAACTTTTTCCGATCATAGGTGAAAGTTTGACTAATCCCTATCCCCGCATCACCGAAAAACGGCCCTTTTTCGATAAGGTACGAAAAAACCGCGCTTTCATCGGTTGAAAACGCGGCCTTTGTTAAATGTAATTTTTTGCCGGCACTAAGCTGTGCCTTAATCCTCAACTACTTCGCATTCCGGATATCGTCCTGCGCACTGAAGATTAAGTTGCGCTTGTCGAGTGCCATACGCATCGTACTGCTTTTCGTAAACCGCACGTTCACGCGCTTAATGAGATTCGCCCCTTTTTCCTTAGCCTCTTTCGCCGTCGTTACGCCCTCGCCGTGCATCGTCAGGCGAAAAGAACCGAGGTCTCCTAAGCGAACCGAATTACCGTCCGCAAGCGTTTGGAGAATCTCATATTGCAGGGCATCCAACACCGCCTTGACGGAAGCAGAAGATACGCCCGAACGCTTCTCGATGCGCCCGACAATCGTGCGCAACATCACGGGCACGCCCGGCGCCATCTGCGGATAAAATTTCACTTGATCTCTCTTGAGCGGATTTTTCTTCGCTCTAATGACAAATTTAATCATTGTGGTATAGATTTAATAGATGAATAATATACGCAAGAGCGCTCCTCGCCCTTGCGAATGCAAAGGTAAGCATTTCCGGCGAGCCGACAAAACGCGATATAATCCATTGATAATAAGCGAATCCACGGATGATTTTGAAAGACCAACCCTAAGGGGTTGCCCTTTTGCGGCGAACTATGGCAGGGTTGTCGCTTCGCTCCAACTTCTGCCCTGCCAAAAGACCAAGCCTAAGGGCTTGTCGTTGCGGGTGTGGGCTTTGACGGTTTTGCCTTATCTGCATATTCTAACGACGATTAGCGGATGTTTTGAGAGACCAACCCTAAGGGGGTGCACCTTCGCGACACATCGTGGCAGGGTTGTTGCTTTGCTCCAACACCAGCCTTACCAAGAGACCAAGCCTAAGGGCTTGTTGGGCATGTTTTGTAGGTTGACGTGTGAGTTTATAACCGAATCACGATCGTTGGTGTGTATGTGTAGGGCGATTGGACTTATAAATCTGTTAATGTAATATCGATTTTACGTTAGTTGATGAGCAGAAATAGCATCTATTCAAAGCTGAAGAGTGCATTTATAGTTCTATTCAAATTCTCAACCTATGGATAATCTTTCGTTTATATAAGAGCGGAGGTAGACCTTATGTTTGAAAGAAAATCACCCGCATAAGCAGTTTGTCGCGTGCTTATCCTCTCTTTCCTATTCGCTTTAGAGTAGGAGAGAACTCTTCTTAGTAGTCAAAGTTGATATTTATATGGAGTTTGCGTTAATTTGCTAAATTTGCATCGCAGATACAATAAAAACAAGTGGAGGAAGCAGGCTCCCGACTACCCTTGTTGCACTCTATTGAAACGCACAGTGATAATGCTATGGTTAACATGCACTACATAATTATTTTATTTATTAAATCTCAAATCATTTATCCCTAAATTTCAATATGAAGAAAATCGTTTTTCTCATGCTTCTACTGCTTCTGCAGACAGTCTGCTTGCAGGTAGATGCACAAGAGGCTTATGGATGGAATCGCTACAACTCGCAGCAGCCGGAGCAAATCGGCCCATGCAAGTTTGACGTGACTAACCCATCAGAGCTCCAAGTTCTGCGAACCCACGACTATAGTATTCGTGCCGGCGCATTTGCGGGTAAGAAGTATTATGTGCAAACGTGTGTGAAGACGGGCGATGATCCCGCTCCCTTGGCCTTTGGACTGTACGACTTCGCTACGGGTACGTTTACGAAAGTTGCCGATGCTACCGGCGAAAAGCCCTTCTATGATATGGCGTATGACTACAAGAATGGTATTATGTATGCCTTGGGTAAGGCCGGCCGCGTGAGCACGCTGCTCAAAGTAGATCTCGGCAGTGGCACTGTGATGGAAGTGACAGAACTTGCTCAGGAGTTTGTTGCGCTCGCCGTTGACCTGCAAGGGCAAATCTATGCGGAAAATCCCTACAGCGAGCTTGTGAAGCTTGCACTTGACGGCAACGAGGAGACGCTGAACAGTTGCGAATATTCGGCCAAAAGCGATTTGCAATCTATGGGAATTGACCACAAAAGTGGTAAGCTATGGTGGGCGATCCCAACGACTCGTGAGGGCACACAGCTCCTTGATATTGACGTGAACAATGGCTACAACGACAGTAACGTTGAACTTGTCGGTGAAAAACAAATTGTCGGTCTTGATTTTCCATACTCCACGCTTAAGGATGGTGCGCCGAGTATGGTGGAGAATTTCTCAGTAGAACCTACGAGTGCCGGAGCAATGACGGTGGACATCCGACTGAATGCTCCGCGACAGACTGTAGCAGGCGGCGCGCTCGGCGCTTGTTCGATTCATCTGCTACGCGGAGGCCGGGAAGTCTTTTCCAAAGACAATGTTGCGGCAGGTGAACTTATTACCTTTAGTGAGACACTGACGGCTGATGATCTTTACACCTATAAAGTCTATGCTTCCAACAGTGAGGGTAATGGCGAGGAGACGGTAAAAATGCTTTACGTGGGCGAAGATATTCCCGATGCCGTCAGCGATATTCAGCTTGAGAAGCAGCTTGATGGTAAGAGTTGCAAAATTTCTTGGACAGCACCCACCAAGGGTATCAACGGCGGCTATGTCCCCGCTCGGCTTCGCTACAAAGTTGTGCGCTTACCTGACAATGTAGTTGCGGGCGAAGATGTCGACGCAACTACGATAATGGACAATACTATTCCTCGTCTCGCCAATTATCAATATCGCATTACTTCCATCGGGCGTCAAGAAGGCAGGTCTGCGCTGTCGTCAACTATCGTGCTCGGTACTGCGCATACTACGCCCTATTCTTGTCGTTTCACAACTGACGACCTGCCTCTCTGGACATTCATCGATCGCAATCACGATGGTATTACGTGGAAGCAACGTATGGCGAAAGAAGGCATTTATTGCAGTTATAGTGAAAAACAAGCCGGCGACGATTGGGCTGTGTCTCGCCCCATTGCCTTAAAGGCGGACACAAAGTATAAGATTGTGGTTACTGCCGCAGCCGCCAACCTTGAGCTTGTTGAGAAAATGAGTCTCCTCTTCGGGCAGGGCGATAGGGAAGAAGATCTTGCACAATATAGAGAGGTCGCTGCGTTTGAGGTGTCTAATGAAGAAGGTGCGCGCGTCGACTACGTGGCTTACTATACGCCTACGACTGAAGGTAACGAGAACTTTGCCATCCGAATGAACTCCGATGCTAATAAATTCCAGCTTGAGGTTTTCAGTATCCTTATCAAAGAAGCCTCGGAAGGTTCGCTTTATGGCGTGGTGAAGCACGAAGGTGCACCACTTGCTGACGTCAAACTTTCCCTCAAAGGGACAGACTTTACCGCTACGACTAATATGCTGGGTGAATGGAATATATCCCTTGTTCCTGAAGCTAATTATACACTTGAAGCTCGTAAGGAAGGCTATGCGCTGCATAGGCAGACTGTGCGCGTGTCGGCTGATGAAACCGTCGCGATAGAAATTGCCTTGAAGAAGTTGGAGAAACTTACTGTGGGTGGTCAAGTCACTTACGCCGGCGGAACGGCATTGAGTGACGCTCGCATTGTCATGACTGCCGAGAACTCCGATGCCCACTACGTGGCTTACACGAACGGTGAAGGTAAATATGCGATAGAGGACGTCTATGAGGGCGATTATCAGTTTGAAACCTCTCATCTTGGTTTGCTGCCCAACCGGCAACGTGTGAAGATTGAGGCCGGTGCAACCACGCTGCCCACCATCGCGCTCAAAGACAAAGTCGTTGCCCCGCGTCTCGTCAGTGCATCGGAGCAGAGCGATGCGGCCGTCGTGGCTTGGGAAGCGCCCATCGATACCGATTCTATCTCCTATTATAAAGGAAAAGGTGTTGCCCATATTGGTGTCTTTGCTTACACGCCTTACAGCATCGTCGGCACAGTGTTCCGTAAGGATATGGCTATCACGGCCGTCAAATGGCAGACCGACGAGTTTCGCGGGCCTCACAAGAAAGTGGACTTGGTGATATTTGCGCTCGATAGCGAAGGGAAACCTACCAACAATATTCTTTACGAGCAGGCTAATCTACTCAATACCGATAATCAGTGGTGTCGCTACGAACTGCCCGAGCCGCTCGTTGTTAAAGGTGGTGCACTCGTGGCTTTCCGTTATGACGGTTATCTCAGTATGCTGGCTGATGCAGGTGAGTCCGAAGGTATCGACTTTGAGCCTAACGTTCATGTGATAAATACCGACTATCGCACCGCTGCTTTTGAGTATCTCGATCAGCACGATATGAAGAAGAATCTACTCATCGGTATCGATTATGCAATGCTTGCTCCCGATGGCTCTAAGATTGCTACCACTGTGCAGCGGCAGACGAAATATAATGTCTATCGCAAGCTTGAACAAGGCGGTGAAGATTGGAAATTCCTTGCATCAACAACTACCGATGTGCGCACTTACCGTGATTCTGAATTCGCTACGCTCCCGATGGGTTATTACCGTTATGCCGTTGCCAGCGTACTCCCTACTGATAGTGAGTCTGCTAAGGCTGCGTCTGCCTGTGTAGGTAGGAATCTGATAGCCAACCTCACGTTTAAGGTTAAGGCCAACGCCTCGTTGCCTGCCACAGTTCCGACAATCCGCTTGCAAGCCGATGACGATAAAACAGAAGTCTATACCGCTACGCAAATAGACGAGACGACTTGGAATATTCCGCATCTGACAAAGAAAAAATACCACTTATATGCCGAGCTTGACGGCTTTGATGATCTCAGTGCCGCACTGACAATTGATGGTGAGGAAACAGAATTTCGTCATGAACTGGATTTTAAAGAACGACTGTTGGCTCCCTATAATCTCAAAGTGGCGCAGCAAGGTGCCGATGTCGCATTATCGTGGAACGAAGACAACTTTATTTTCGACGACTTCGAGTCCTATGAGCCATTTACCCTTGAACCGGCTACGCCTGATAAGAACTGGATATATTGGGATATGGACAAGGCTCCGACCGTGGAGTTTGACAATATCTCTTTCAAATATATGGGTTCTCCGATGAGTTATATGGTGTTTAATCCTTACGCCACTACGCCGGCGTTGGTTTACTTCGATGCCGGATCCTTACCTTATTCCGGACGGCAGTGTCTGGCCTCTTTCGGCAATCGTGGCAAGAGTAACAACGATTTCGTATTCTCGCCCGTTCTTCATTTCACGGGAAAGGCCACCTTCCGATGCGTCGTGAAAAGTTTTACCAACGTACTTGGAGCAGCTTCCATCCGCGTCGGTTATACAAAAACGGATTATCCAAAGACAACGGCTGATATCGTTTGGCTCAGTGAGCCCTTGACGGTTTCCGACAAGATTTGGCAAGAGTTGTCTGTAGAAGTACCCGTCGATGCTCGGCGTATGGTGTTGGTAAATGAAACGCCGCGCGGCTTCTTCCTGATGGTAGACAATCTGTTTGTGGGAGAAGAATGCCCCTATGTTGATGGGAAGATCAAAAAGCCCTTGGTTGATCGTGCGGCGTATGAGGTGATGATAGATGGCCGGTTGGCTGCTAACATTGACCAATCGGCAAAGCGGGTTCTGCTAACGGGGCTTTCTGCCGGGGAACACACGGCAGAAGTCGCGGCGGTTTATCAATCCGGGCGGTCAGAAGTGAAACGTATCACGTTTGACGTGCAAGGCGGCACGGGTATTGACAAAGCAACTGCCGCTCCCGACTTCTTGGCACATTTCTCTGCCGATGGCCGTTTGCTTACCGGTTCTGCGGTGGATCGTTGGGAAATATACGATACCGGTGGTCGTTTTGTTTTGAAGGGCATGGCCCACAATACTGATGTTTCAATGCTTTCTGTCGCTTACTATGTGGTGCGGCTGCATAATATGACCCGCACAAAGAGTCTGAAGTTAATGAAGAGATAACCAACGCAGGGTTATCTCCTAATTCACACCATATTATTTAATAAGGAGCAGGATGACCATTAGCGTCCTACTCCTTATTTTTGCAAATAGGATGATATATAGATGAGCCTTCGTGGGGCCGGTCGCTCTATAATCTCAATTTGGGGTAAGCCATGTCTGTTTCTAACTTAAAATGGTATCAATAATAGCCCAAAAGGTTTTCTGATGATCAATTAAATAACGAAAAAAGAATCCTTATAAAACTTGCAAGTGGATTTTCCGAAATTCATTGTATGGACGATAATTAAGAATGGCAAGCCTAAAGCGTTGCATTTGGCATTTTTCGCCTTTTAGCGTATGCCATCTCAGTAATGCTCATTCATTTTCAAAGCTACAAAATGGTGTCTCTACGGGGAGATACTATCGTCCCTACTTGTTGAGACTTGCATCTCTACTTGTTGATACGCTCGTCTCTACACGTAGAGACTCTGAATATCCGCCTATCTGTGCCCGAAAAGCTTAGCTCAGACCAAGCTTTTCCGCCTTTGCGTATGTATCAGGATAAGTCTTGTTTGTTTTTACCTTAAGACTGCTTCAAGAAGCCCGGAGAGCGGATTGTCTTTCGTGTATTTATTGTAGATCATCAGCCTGACTATCTGTTTTCATAGAATAGTGTTCGTATGTTATATTTTTCAAGAAATGAAGAACATTTTGTTGATTAACTTTGTTGCTTAACCGTGATTGTTATATCTTTGTCTGCATCGAAAATTTCCTCTAAAACATCACAACTATGAGAAAAAGCTATCTATTTACACTACTTGTATCTGTGTTGTTCTGTTGCACTTTAAACGCACAAACAACGAAAACCGTAGATGTTACTCAACCGGGAACTTTGTCGGCGATGCTTGGCGAGGACTTAAAGACCGTTAAAGACCTAACCGTTACCGGGAAAATCAACTCCGCCGACATTGACGCACTTATGCAGGCAGATGCGCTCGAGGCATTAAACCTTTTAGATGCTGCCATCGTAGACGCTGAAGGAAAGGAAACGACAGTATTTCCAGGCTACACCTTGCGTAAGCATCCATCGCTAACGACACTTACTTTCCCTAAGACGGTAACGTCAATTGGGGCCGGTGCATTCTTCAAATGTCTTAAATTGAAGAAGGTTGTATTGCCGGAAGCTATAAAGAAATTGAGCGAGAGTGTTTTTATGAGTTGCTCTGCCTTGTCCGAAATTAACTTTCCTAATGGTCTGGAAAGTATAGGAAGGAGCGCTCTCTATATGACTGCGATTACAGATTTTATCGCTCCGAAGTCGTTAAGAACATTAGGTGATAACGCTCTATATGGTACACAAATTACGAAAGCCGTACTGAACGATAAGTTGGAGAAGATTGGACAAGCCTCGTTTGCCGCTTGTAAGCAACTTGAAAAGATAGAAATTGAGAACAACCCCAACTTCAAACTTGTAGATGGTGTGCTTTATAGCGCTGACGAAACCACACTCGTGGCTTATCCGTTGGCAGACAAAAGACCATTGTATAAGACGCTGTCAACCGTTACAACCATCTGTCAAGGCATATTCGAAGGTGCTGTAAATCTCAAGGATATTTACATTAACGAAGGAGTTACGACTATTCCTGTCAGTTTGTGTTGTAATGCTGAGGCGTTGGAACGTATGTATTGGCCGGCTACCATTACTGATGTGAAGGTTGGAGCGATAGATGCTTGCAAGAAGTTACGCGAGCTACACGTTACGGCTACTAAGGCTCCTGCCGCAGATACGGGAGCCTTTGGTGTTATGTTTAAGAACTATACTGCTTATCTTTATGTCCCTTTTGGAGCAAAGGCAAGCTACGAAGCAAATGAGGAATGGAACGAAAACTTCTTAGGTATCAAGGAGGAAAGCACCGAACCCAATACGATTGTACTCAAGACCAATAGAGCTATAGGAGATATCTTTTCTTTGAAGGTTGGTGCAAAGGAAGGAGAAAAGATTGGAATAAAAGGTGCATCGTATAACGAACAAGACCAGTTGATATTTACAGATACCGAGGTTACGCTTTACGGAAAGATAACGAAGATAGATTGTAGCAGTAATAAGCTTGCCTCAATTGTCATTACTAATCAACCGCAACTGCGAGAAATCTACTGCGACGACAACGAACTTACAAAGTTGGAGGTAAACTATGTCCCCGTATTAGCTACGCTTTACTGTGGCAACAATAAGGATTTGGCAGACATAGATCTCAAGTCGATGCCTGCACTCGCCGATTTGAGCTGTTACAGCAATAGTATAAAGCAACTTGATCTTAGCCAAAATCCTAAGTTGACCTCGCTCATCTGTCGCGATAACCTTATTGAAGGAACGCTCGACCTTAGTAAGAACCCGAAGGTAGAGCAGGTAAACTGTTACAACAATAAGATTTCAGAAATTAAATTAGCGGCAGAATCAAGTTTGCGACACATAGAAATGCAACGCAATAACATACAGGGTGAAAGTATGACCGAGTTTATGAAGGCGCTCCCCGTATATGTTGCTTATGGTACAGACGAGTGGGATGATTACGGCGGACTAAACTTGCAAGGGCTCTATGTTACCGAAACATCGGCTACGTATGAAAAGAACGTGGCATTTACAAGCGATGTCAAGATTGCAACAGACAAGAAGTGGCCTGTGTTCGCTTTGGATCTTGACAATTATGGTTCAACTGCGCCGGAGCCTTACGAAGGGGCTGAGCCGACCGGCATTGCTACCACGGCCACAATCGGTGAAGTTAAAGTTTATGCTGTTCACAATACGATCAACGTAGAAGGCCTTGCAGAGGGTGAAACGCTTATGCTCTATACTGCTAAAGGAATGCTCGTTGATAAAGCGATGAGCTACAAAGGCGCAGCTCAACTCGCGGCACAAGGCGCAGGGATATATATCGTGAAGTGGGCAAACAATACCGTAAAAGTTGTAGTTGCTGCTAAATAACGATTAAAGAAGTTCATCTATATAAAAGGTGGGCGTACAAACCGCCAAAATATAGCTACGAGCCGACCCTTTCCATAGGCGTTGGCTCGTTTTCGTATTTGTTTTTATTGCGGCGTGGAAATAAAGAACCTCGGCTAATTACATCAGAAAAATCTAAAGTATCTCCATAATAAAAATGTACTGTTAGAAGACGCGTGTCTCTCAGCCCTTATTGCTACCTTTGCCTTGTTATTTTGACTTTTTCTTTTTTTATTTGTAACGTTAAGGGGGCTGGCAAGGTTTTGTGTAAAATAAAGTAGAGCGAGCTGTTGTGGCGTTATGAGAGAAAAATAAACGTGTTAGATATGAATAGCAGAATAAGATTTCATAGCATCTTTTATAGGTATATATTCTCTATCATCTTGCTTTTCGGCATGACTTTCTATGTGATCTCAGGCAGTGGAGCATTGGAAATAAGACTATGGGACGATAAGCTAATCATAGGATGGGAAGAGTTGACGTATATTATAATTGCAGCCTTTGCGCTTGTTGCTGTTTTTTCTTTTCTAAATTGGAAGTTTTACATCAGCAAAGAAGGTTTTTATTTGAGAAAGATAGATCTGTCTATACCTTGGGATGATGTTGTTGCTGTCAGCCACATTTGGATCAATGAGTGGTCTCACGTTCGCCTCGGGAGCTATTTTTTATATAATCGCAGAACATTGGTGATATACAGGGAAAAATATAAACCGGTTTGTATTTACAATATTTCCTTATGGGCTTTATATGTAGCCAAATGCTATCATCCGACCATTAAAACCAATCTGGTATCTGCTACTTTAGCCACTGTTTTCAGTCTCACTTTAAGCGGATGGATTCTCTATGAACTTTGGTTTAATCATTTGAGGAATGTAACGCTTACTACTCTGTTTGTTTGGGCTTTTCTATATGCCCTAAAGTGGTTGTTACCACTGGTTATGGTTAAATATCAGAATAAAAGGTATGGAGACTATCTATTTCATGATACGATTTATAAGAAGAATGCCTCAAATGTGATTCATGTGTAAGGTGTTGGGCTCGCTGCAACTTTGCGGGGCACTTCAATTTTGGCACACCCTTAGGTGTTTTTGTGCGATTTTGAAGTTTACCTGACAGCAATAATTTCAAACTTTGATGGGGGTGTACTCGATTGAAAATAACGTGAGTTTGACAAATTCTGCGCAAAGCAAGCTGTGTATCGACAGTCCTTTGTACATAGCTACACGATTTCTTTGGAAATAGGCAATAGGTTGCAATGGCCCCTAATAAGTTGATAATGAAATCGTCGAAGGCATCTATATCTCAAGTGCTTCACTTGTGCAATTTTCTTTTCATAGCGTAAAAATAGCGTGTGTCCTCCCATCGCTTCCCGCCCTTGGTGACTGCGTGGCAAGGAGGCATCTTCGTTTAAATCTTTAGCCCTCTCGCGTCTTTGATTGACTGGCATCTAACGCATTAGCACGCAAGAGGACGATCCGCACTTCGCCTTGTAGGGCGTGGCGCATCGGTCATTGTTTTCCGTCCGTCTGTAGCGTCCCAAAATAAGCTTAGGAGAGTGCCAAAACTTTCTTAGGTGATCGCAAAAATTGTCTTAGGTGATCGCAAAAATTGTCTTATAGGATCGGAAAAATTCTCTTATAAGACAATTTTTCTTCTCTTATAGGAAAGTTTTGCGGCTCTATATAATGCTGATTATCAACTATGTATTCGGTTAGTTTTTTTATGCGTCATCAGCCTCGCTTCAACAGAATTGGGGCTATTTCGTTCTATCTTTTATTCCTTCGACCTTTTCAGTTAAAGTAAACCTGCCTTGATCATTAATATGGTAGGTACATTTTCCCTCAAATGTAGTTTCTAACTCATCAGAATAAAAGTTGGCCAATATAATATTTTTGTTGTTATCGATATAAAAATAACGTTCTGCTGACTCGTAAAGTCGATACACATAATAGTAACATACCAGATAGTCTATAATTCGCTGTTTCGTATCTAATGTAACAAGAACGATATAGTCAACAGGGTCAAACTTTTCATCAACTTTCCAGCTTTGGTATTTTGAACCATTCTTGTATATACTGAGCGTGTATGTCTTTGTGGAATACAAGGTCTTGCAATAGTAGGCAGAATCCACGAGATAGTAAGGGTCTGTAAATTCTTCCTGAGGTAATATGTCTAACTTTTGTTGAGGCGTACTTGAAAGAGATTCATAGTACCGAAAATTAGAAATGGATGTAAACCAATAAATAAAATCAATTGCGTTCTGCTCCCATTTTTGTGGGAAGGTGTGTCTCGTAAAGTCGAACAGACAAGTATCCGTTTCATCTGCTTTTACCGACGGGTTAATGGTCTGACAGTAGGCAGACATACAGATGAATGTGATTACAATAAAAGATGATAAATACTTCATAGCTTCTTGACGGTTACTTTACACGCTGGAATGTTTTTGTAAAATGGAAATGTATGCAAGCATTCGCTTCCTTTTTCCCATAAAAATGATTCTGCCAAGAGATTAAAGGATGCTGTTATCCGGCAGCTTCAGCAATTCTTTGAATATTTCCCGACTATAGGCTATAAACCGCTTGCCGATTTTTACGTCCGTAACATCGACTACGATAATGCTGTCGTCGAACTCAAAACGGAAGGATTGACTGGTAAGAGTTGCCGCTCGACAACCATTGTAGCAGACATCGCCATTACATTCAGCATATAATCCGTTGCTGTCGGCTTCCGGATCATCGTCTTTGTCCAATTTGATGGGCCGCTGAAACAGAATATACTTTTCGTAGTTGTATTCGTCATCGGCCAACCCTACCATATAATAGTTGTCTTTGCTGCTTTTTGTGGCCGTTATAACCTTGGCTTTAAACGCTATTTCTTCCATCGTCTTTTATTGTTTTAAGCGCACAATGCTATTGCGCTTTCGGAATGTGGCTCACCACGCTACTCGTTCTACCAATATCGACTGCTCGCTTTGCCAAAACAAATCGTCCGTAATATCAAGACCTAAGCGTGCGCAATAAGCTATGAGGATGCGCTTATCCATTCTTTTCCGAATCAATTTCTGTTGATACAAGTGCGCTTCTTCAAAGAATTGCTCGGCGCCCTGACTGTAAAATGTCCACTTGGGATCCTTCATAGTATAGACCGTTCGCAGGTTCTGCCCACGCTCTATGCAGCAAAAGGCATTCATCGTATCAGCTTGTTTGTCCTTCGCCAAACAGAAGCTGTACGCTTTTCCTCTTAAAGCCTCCGTTATTCGGTAGACCCACGAGGTCAGGCCGTCGGCATAATTAGAAACCATTATGCACTTGTCACGATGACGCTTAGGCACGAAGAAGTAGGCTTTCTCGAAATGGGCGCCGCCCTTTTGTGGGCTTTTATCGAAGAGGTCGAGCTTGAACGGCGTCTGCTTGAGTCGATATTTCTCGTTGTTTCCCCATTGTTGCTGCAAGAAGGCTGCGATCTGCTCGAAAGGGATGCAGAAATAAGAGAAGGTAAACAAATCGAATTCGTCGATACGCATAGCTTGTTTTATTGCGGCTTTACGTCTTGTTTAGCGCTACCTTGTACCATTCCACCCGATAGTTGTGGCCTATTTCTCTGAGCCTTTCCGATGCTACGTAGTGACTTCGGTGTGTTGCATCGTGCACAATATAGTGGTCATTGTTGGCCTTGTGGTAGACAAAAGGCACATCGGGAATCCACGAATCATCAGTAAGTTGCCTTTTCCCTGAGCTTTCAACATCCAAAATGGAGGAAATATTCAGTATGCGCCCCATATAGAAAGGCAGAATATCGTGTTTGCTCTGCACGCTGCACGGAAAGAAAAGTAAGTCGTCTTTCAGTGTTTCGGCATTCTTTTCAACAAATCTTTCAGAGAAAATAGGAATGGGTAAAATGCAGTTTAAGAAGTCAAGACGCTTAAGCTGACGAAGCGAATAGCCCACATCGGCTATCAGCAAGAGATTCACATATTCAGCGCGAACAACGTCTTCGTTTTCCACAAAGAATTTCCAATACCTATTTGCATCGGCTTCCGACTTGAAACTAACTGTTTGTTGAAGTCCTGTTCCAATCTGTTCTATTCTATACATAGCTTGCGTTATCGCTTCGTTCAGCTCCATCTGTTGTATTGCTCTCGCTGTTTAATCGCTTGCAAAGTCGGTCGTCGTGGTCAGACTTGCATAGCAAACAGAACATTTACGCTCCAATCAACTATTGCGCCAAGTCGTCAGCGTGTGTCCCCAATGCATCGTAACTTTTCGAGGGATGCCGACCGGTAGGCGCGGAGCGGGCACACCGCTACCTAAAGTAAGTGGCGAGAGTTCCTCGATGGCTTCATCCCAAAGTCCGCGCTCGATAAAGGCGCGCTGCGTTTGAGGGCCGCCCTCTACCAACAAACTCTGGATGCCCTGCTCTGTGAGCGATTGTAGCAACGTTGCCACATCAGCATAAGCCGTAAACCCAGCCGGCAACTCATCTTCGCCCACGTGCCCCAAGACTAAGCGTTGCGGATTTGAGCCTACCCAATCGCGCACATTGAGTTGCGGGCGATCAGCTTTCAGTGTCCCGTGTCCCACCAAAATGGCTTGATGATAAGCGCGCAGGCGGTGTACGTCCATCAAACTATGTGCGTTCGACAACTTGACGGGTGCAGCTGCTTCATCTTCGCGCCAACTGTCTACAAAGCCATCGGCCGAAGAAGCCCATTTCAGCGTAATATAGGGGCGGTGCTTCGTATGGAAAGTAAAGAAATGCCGATTGAGTTCGCGACATTCCTGCTCTAATACGCCGACCGTCACTTGCACACCCCCATCGCGGAGCATCGTAATGCCGCGGCCCTCCACTTTGTCGAAAGGGTCTTCGCAGCCTACAACGACGCGCGGTATGCCCGTATTGAGAATCAAGCGGGCGCAAGGCGGTGTGCGGCCATAATGTGCGCAAGGCTCAAGACTGACGTAGAGCGTGCTGTCCTGCAAATGCGGACGATCATCCGGGCGCACCGACGCTATAGCGTTAACTTCCGCATGCGCTTGGCCGCACTTCGCGTGATAACCTTCGCCGATGATGCGATCCTTATAGACGATGACCGCCCCGACCATCGGGTTGGGAGGTGCCGACAGGCGCCCATTTTCCGCCAAGCGGAGGCACCGATGCATGTATATATCTTTTATTTCCATTACTTTTGTAGCGTGAAAGATTTTTATCGCCAGTTGCTCGCCGTCCTTGCTGCTCATTATGAAGCGCGCGAGGCGCAGGCCATTGCTTTTCTAGTTTGCGAAGAAGCCTTTGGTTGGCGCAAAACGGACATTTATGCGGACAAAGTTAGCCAATTATCCACGGCAGAACAAGAAAGAGCCGCCTTTATGCTTCGTCGCTTGGGCGCAGGAGAGCCGGTGCAGTATGTTTTAGGGGCGACCTATTTTGATGGCCGACCATTTTACGTCTCGCCCGCCGTACTCATTCCCCGGCCGGAGACGGAAGAACTCGTGCGCTGGGCTGCTGAAGCGGCGCGCGGGCAGCATTTCTTAGACGTAGGCACAGGTTCGGGTTGCATAGCTATTAGCTTGAAACTGCGCCGCCCTGAAGCTTCGGTGCACGCTTGGGATATTTCACCTGAAGCTATCGACGTGGCCTGCAAAAATGCCGAATGCTTGGGCGCTGATGTGCAGTTTGAGGTGCAAGATTTGTTTACTGCGCCGCCGAAGTCCGCTACGGTTGTGGTGAGTAATCCGCCCTATATTTGCGAAAAAGAACGAGCAGAAATGGCCGCCCACGTCGTCAATTTTGAGCCGGTGCAAGCCTTGTTCGTGCCCGATGATGATCCCTTGCGCTATTATAAAGCCTTGGCCCAATTGGGGGCTGAAGAGGTCTTCGTAGAAATCAATGCCGCTCTGCGGCAAGCTACGGCCGACGCCTTTCGTGCTGCCGGTTATCAGCAGATTGTTTGCCGCAAAGACGAATTTGGTAAAGATCGCTTTATTTATGCTTGCTGAGGCGCTCCACTTTACGTGCTTTCTTCGTAACTTCGCCACCAATAGTCAAACACATATCTTTTTATGGAAACTGTAAAACATCTCCTCGCCGAAAAACTCTTGGCGGTAAAGGCAATCAAGTTGCAGCCGGAGCAGCCATTTACTTGGGCTAGCGGTTGGCTTTCTCCTTTTTATTGTGACAACCGCAAGACGCTGTCCTTTCCTGATTTGCGCAGTTTTGTGAAGCTTGAACTGGCGCGCGTCATCGCCGAGCGCTATCCGCAAGCGGAGGCAGTGGCCGGTGTGGCAACGGGAGCTATTGCGCAAGGCGCTTTGGTAGCCGACTTGCTCGGTCTGCCTTTCTGCTATGTGCGTTCCAAGGCAAAGGATCACGGCATGCAGAACCTGATTGAAGGAGAAGTGAAGAAAGGCGCTAAGGTCATCGTCGTAGAAGATCTGATTTCTACGGGCGGGAGCAGCTTAAAGGCCGTTGCTGCCTTGCGCAACTTTGGTTGTGAGGTGGTCGGAATGGTTGCTTCTTACACGTATGGCTTTGATGTGGCCAAAGAGGCCTTTGCGCAAGCCCAAGTAGATTTGACAACCTTGACCGATTACGAGGCAGTTATTCAAGTAGCCCTACAGACGGGTTACATTGAAGAGCGCCATTTGCCACTCTTAAATGCTTGGCGACAATCGCCGGCTACGTGGAAACCATAAGGGCTATACATTATTATATATAGGCGGCTCGCTGCTTGTAGGAACATTAAGAAAAAAACTTTCATCGGCGTCGAACATTCTGTATCGACGCCGATGTTTGCGTTCAGGCGCTGCACCCAATGGGCAGAAGTCTTCGTTAATCTAACGTGAGTTTGATATAAGAAAAGACCTCTAAATGCGATAAAAACATCGCTATCGCGTCTCTTGTAATCAGAGTGTGAGCACTGAAATGTCTCGAAATAGGTCAGGGAAAAGTCGCGCTTAGGGGAGTGATGAAATTTGCTTAGGAAAGTGTTGAAACTTTCTTAGGTGATCGAAAAAATTGTCTCCTATGATCGGAAAAATTCTCTCCTAAGACAATTTTTTCTTTCCTATAGGAAAGTTTTGCGCCGCCTATGGACTGTTCTTTGCACATAAGAGAGTGATTATTTCCAACTCGCTTTCCATTTATGTTGTATAGTGGTAAAATAGCAAAAATCCCCGCAACACTTGAAGCGTTGCGGGGATTTTGTCAATCAATAAGTATTTGCAAGCAGGCTTTGTGCGCATAAAGAAGCGCAGCATAGCCGGCTGCAACTTACTTGCGGAGGCCGAGAGCCTTAATCAAAGCACGGTAGCGCTCAATGTCGCGGTGCTTTACGTAGTTAAGCAGCGCACGGCGCTTACCTACCATCTTAACGAGGGCTCTTTCTGTCGTATGATCCTTACGGTTGGCCTTCACATGTTCCGTCAAATGGGCAATACGGTAGGAAAATAAAGCCACTTGGCTCTCTACTGAGCCCGTGTCCGAATTAGACTTTCCGTACTTGCCAAAGATCTCTTGTTTCTTAGCTGAATCTAAGTACATAGTGATATTGAATAAATAAAGATATATGTGCCTTCTTTCTGAAAAGGCGGTGCAAATTTAGGTAAAGGATTGGAGCTGACCAAATAACTCCTTGATTTTTCCTGCCTAATCTTCATTTCTCTGATGCTTCCAGCGCTTATGGCTCCACAGCCAAAAGGCCGGTTGGCGGCGAATGTTCGCTTCGAGTAACCGCATATAAGCTTCCGTCAACTCGTAGTCGGGGATAGTGTGCACATTGTCCGACATTTTTTGAAGCCGACAGCGATAACGCCCACGGCCTTCGCGCTGCATATCAGCAAAGAATACGGCAGCATCGACGCTCTTCGCGATGCGTTCCGTTCCGGTAAAGACGGGCGTGTCCTGATGTAGGAAATCGACCCAGTCGTGTATGTTAATGCGGCGTGGCGACTGGTCGGAGATGAAGCCAATCACAATTTTTTTATCTTCCCGCTTGAAACCGGCGATACGGCGTAAAATGGCATTTTTCGGGATGTTTTCTGCCCCAAAGCGCGAGCGTAAACGCAGGAAGATACGATCAAACATTTTATTTTCCAAAGGTCGATAGAGTTGGGCGCAATGCCATTCTTCAGGCGCCCAAAGACCAAGGCTGGAGACCCATTCCCAATTGCAGAAATGTCCAAGGTAGACAAAAGCAAATTGGCGTTGCTCCATCACTTGCTGCATCTCATCTAAGCCTTCAAAAATCATACGCCGGCGCATTTCTGATGCCGGCATCGAGAGCTGGCGTATGGTTTCGACGGCGTAATCGCAAAAGAAATGATAAAAATCGCTTATAATGCGCTCCCTTTCCTTTGCGGTCTTTTCCGGAAATGAGGCTGCAATATTGCGTTGTATGACACCGCGCCGATAACCTACGATGTAGCGCACTATGAAATAAGCAAAATCGGACAATATATAAAGCAGGCGCAGCGGCAACTTCGAGAGGAGGAGGATGAGGCCTGTCGCTATATTTTCTAAGAAGTGCTTCATAGGGTGCAAAAGTAGGCAATGGACGATTAGGTGCAAAATAAAGCGTCCGGAATTTAAGCTCTCAGTTGTCCTCGTCGCTCTCCTTTTGTAGCGTAATGCTCCGAGAAATCCAAAATTATAAATGTGTGTATTGTCGCCGCGAAACTTTTGAGAAACCTACTCTTTGTTAGGACCTTGGCACATTGATGGGCGGCAGCAAAGAAGAAAAACTAAAGATTCTTTTATTTTTTTGTGGGTAAAAAACAACTATGCCCAAATAGTTTACCCTGAGATATATTATCTTTGCGCCTGAGAAAAGTAAGACGAAATCAATGAGACAATTTTTACTGACAAGTTTTTTTGCCGCCTTGGCCTTATCTTTGAGTGCACAAACGGGGGCTTTTCAAGTGAATAACTCCGGCTTTGAAACGTGGAAAGACGTAAATGAGCCGGGCGACGGGTGGTATAGTTTCGTATCAGCCAATACTTCCGGTTTGGGCTTTTTAGGAAGCGTGGCTAAGAATAGTTCTAAAAAGAATACTGTCAAGATTGAAGGACGCACAGGTAATGCTGTTTTACTCAAATCAAGCAGTATTTGGGGTGCGAAAGCCAATGGCAATCTGACTACGGGCTGTATAAATATGGGCAGCAGTACGCCGGCCAATAAGGCCAACTATAATTATACGAATCGCTCCGGTGTTAATAGTTGCTTGTTCGCAGGACGTCCCGACTCCTTGGTTTTCTATGCGAAGTTTAAGCGCGGACAGGGCGGCAATGATACTTATACAGGTCGCTGCCACGCGGTTTTGCACGGCGACATTGATTACAAAGATCCCCACGAGACGGAAGAAAACAAAGCCAAATACTTGATTGGCGAGACGACGATCTATTCTACCGTTACAGACGAGTGGACGCGCTACGCCGGCGCCTTTACATATACGGGCACGACCGCGGAGAAAATGTATATGCTCGCTTCGTTTACAACCAACGAAACGCCGGGCGCTTCCTACAACGATGAATTTTCGATAGATGACGTGCAATTCATCTACAATTCCCAGCTTAAATCCATCGCTTATAAGGGGGCTGCCGTTCCGGTCAGTGCGCAGGTAGATTTGTCGACTGAAACTTATGAGCCGGCCTCTCTTGTGCTTGCGGCCGATGGAGCCGGCGCCATCATCGATACAACTTACAATGCGGAGACGTGCGTTTTAACTGTCACCGTAAAGGGCAACGACTTCAGTGTCTCTCCCGATAATGTGCATAGCTATGAGATCCAATTCGCCAAAGCCTCAGAGCCTGCGCTTGCAAGTGTAAAAATCAGCGGCGAGCCTTTTGCTGCCTTTACGCCGGACGTAAAGGAATACACGCTGCCTTACGCTTATGCGCCGGGCATCGTGATTGAAGGGACACCGACCGAAGGCTTTAAGATGGTCAACGACTCTTTAGAGACGACCTTTGGGAAATTTGCTGAGCCCGCTTTCTATGATAACGCGCAGAAGTGTATTACGCTGAAAGTAACTGATGGCAGCAAAACTACCGACTACACGTTTAAGTTTACCGACGCCGTAGCCGATACGAAGAGCGGCGACTATCCGGGCAGTCTCTCTGTCTCTCTGACGGCAGCCAACGACATCGCCGTACCCATTCCCTTGAACAATGCCGCCGTTCTCGTTACGAAGAACAGTAACGGCACGTATAATTTAGATTTGAAGCAGTTTAGCTTTGCCGGTATCCCCGTTGGTGACATTCACGTGGCTGATATTCCTTTGCAGAACGACACTTTGGCTGCTCAGCGCACCATCCGCCTTACCGCTTATCAGGCCGACGGCACGATAGACAATAGTAGTATGGGTTGGAGTTTAGGTCATTTACCCGTAAAGGTTGCTTTGCATCTGCTCAATGCTGATCAGCACTTGATCGAAGGCGGTATTGACATCCTGACGGAGGCTAATCCTACGCTGGCGGCTATGTTTAAGCGCATCCACGTCGACTTTGTCTCGCTCGTTCTTGCACCTACGCAGGCAGATACTACGAATAATCAGCGCAAATGTTATGCGAATCTCAAGGTGACGAAAGGCCTTTTGACGAAGTATGCCGCACGCTTCTTGGCGCTCAACAATACTTGGAGCGATGCAGCCGGTGTTTACAACCTCCCAATGAGTTATCTCGACTTGACCGGAGTAGCGATAAGCGCTGACGTGACGGCGGAAGATTTACGCCAAGGCCAGCCGGCGGTTAACAATACCTTGTATTATTTGCCGGCAACGACGACTCTGCGCGGCGACAACTTTATCGTCGGTGGACGCACGGCGCGTTTCGCGTTGCAAGATGCCGCTCCGCTCTTTATTCCTCAAGATTTCACGGCCGAAAGCGTCACTTACGATCGCGTATTTGATACGGGCGCCAACACGCTGTCTACGTCCTTTATCCTGCCCTTCGATTTTGACGTGCCGACAAGCAATATGAAGGTAGCCGGCTTTGCTACAGTTACCAACACGGCTGGTAATGATTACTTGCTCAACTTTAATGAGACGGCCCACGCTACGGCGCATACGCCCTACCTTTTGCAAACATTCGACATTCATCCTTTTGATCGTCTGACAAATGTTGATGTGAAGGCCACACCGCAGAAGACTTACAGCCTTAAGTTGGATCCGTTCACACACACGGGTGTTTATGCAGATTCCACGCTCGATGCTGCCGCAGAGGTTTACGTCTACGATGATCTGAAGTTCACGAAGATGACGACGAATGTTGTTTCTCCTTTCCGCACATTCTTTACTTCGACGAAACCTATCGGCGAATTGAAGTTGGATATCAACGGTGTACTCACGGGCGTCTGCGGTCCGGCGCGTAGCGATCGAGATGGAAAATCCGCATCGCGCTATGACCTGAACGGGCGTCGTACCAACGGCTCGGCGAAGGGCTTGCAGATCGTAGACGGTAAGAAAATCTACAGAAAATAAACAACAGACTTATGCTTAAACCTTATCAGACGCCGCGTTTGTGCCAACTTGAACTCCGTACAAGTCTACTGATGACTTCGGCGGCTCGCGGCGAGGCTCGTACGGAAAAGTCTCACTACGAGAAGACGCTCGAGCCGATTGTAAGAACCCATTTGGGCACGCCGCATCAAATGACTTTCACGGTCGAAGAAGCTGATTCGACAGAGGAAGGCTGAGTTTAGTGTTCTTATCACATATCCTTTATGCGCCGACTATCAATTGATGGTCGGCGCACATTATTTATTAGGGTAGTATAAAGATTTAGCGCCACTACGAGAGCGATTGCTTGTCTTCGTAGTGGCGCGTTTTGTTTGAATGCTCAGCCTAAAGCCGGCTTCTTTTCTTGAGGCTTAGAGATTTTAATGGCCTTTTTGTCTTTAATCAGTATCATATCGTCTCATACAGTACCAGCAACCATTATAGCCTCTTTTTACTGCTTCCTGAGGAGAGTCGATGAGAACCATGTTGTCTTCAGACATTTTTTGTACCCATGAACAACCAAATTGATGGAATTCTCCTGAATTTCTATTGCCAACAACTACTATTGGTTCGTCTAAATACAGGATATTGCCAATTGGACGGAATGGGCTTCCTCCTGATACAGGCGTATCGTACTCAACTTTGTGGCGAACAGCGTATTCATGTGCTTCTATTGCGGAAACTCTGTTGTCGCAGTTGTTATCTACACGACTTAAAAGACGTGAGCCGTCCGGCCCTTTGCCGGTCATGGCTGTAATCCACTGAAGCGCGTAAGGATCAAAGTTGGCTCCTCCCATAGATGATCGATTTGCCCTGCAGGCTGCAGCGAAGTGCGTTCTCTTTGCTGTTGAGTTTCTGAGGGTAACATCCATAAAGCCTCCCGAGAAGCATTGCTCCATCATAACTATTAGAGTTCTGTATTGAGGAAGAGCAGCTAATTCTGCACCCCACATGTCTGTCGTAAATGACTTCCAATTTGGCCAGCAGCATAAAACAGAATTTCCATTAACCCTATCACCGTGGTTGTTTGTGTGGATCAATAAAAGGTCGTCTTTCTTTAGCTTCCCTCTGAGATTGCGAATAGCATCGCGGAGAGCCTCCTTTGTGCCGGCGCCTTTTACTTTCATTCGATAGTTAGTATTATCTCCCGGCCATTTTTCTCCTGATATCCAGTCTGCATGATGTATGCTGCCGTTCTCATTCAGAACACAAATGTTCTCTTCTTTGAACTTGTAAATATCAACTAATGTGCGGTAGAGAAATTCAAGATCGTTGGTGTGTCTTCTATTAGACATACCGGAAAAGAGTATTGCATATCTTTCTCCTGTGGGGGAATTTGTCTCGATATTCAATAATCCGGAGCTATTTGCTTCAGAAGGCATTTGGAAGCTCTCCTTTTCTTCAAAATGAGTATTTTGTTGAATTGTTTCGAAAGCTTTCTTGTCTGTGTAAAATTCGCTAAGAGGAAGATTGGCGTCAACGCTGGCATATTCTTCGCCAGTCTCTGCATCGAATAATACGTGCTTACACGGGTGGCCCCAATTAAGCAGTGGCTCTAAGTCGATTGTTGCTACTGCAGTGTCGCGAGGTACGACAACTGATTCTTCCCTTTCCCCAATGTTTAACTCCGAATTTTTTGTAACAGTGTTTTGATAGAGATAGATGTTACTCCTATTCGCAGTCTTAAGTCTCCGGCTGTTTGTGGGAGAAGTCAAAGAGGAAGAAATCTTGCTGAGAATGTCTTTTTTTACTTTCATACTAAGTTCTTTTTATAGGTTAAACGGATTAAAGTCGTGTTCGTCATTAGGCTTGGAGCCATAACGGAGAATCAGAGAGTATGTCTCAGGGTAGTCCCCTTGATAAGGTGGCAGGGTTGACTTCACCTTGGTTAGTTGTGACAAGTCCGACTTAATGAATAGATACAGACAATCATGTCCCCAATTGAGTTTGGGCTTTAGATCGACAAAGACCATAAAACCATCGTAGGGGTACGTGAAGTTTGTCTTTGGGTAGGTGACTTCTGTACCCTCGGAATGGATCTTTGTGTCTATGAATATCATAGATTGTTTGATTGCATCCTTCGACAGTACATTTTGAAGTAGCTCTATTAGTGCAAGTTTGTTTATTGGCATGGCGCTTTCTTTTTAATTATTCCCTATTCTTATTGAAGGGTTAGTTCCTTAGTATCTGTTTTCAGCAAAGATATTTATTCTTTCCAAAAACCGCCACTTTTTATGAATAAAAATCGATTTATTTTTACAATGGAGATAAATATTGCGTTTTTTCTTCACTGTGTGTGATTTTTTTATCGCTTTCTTGCCGCGTAAAGACTAATTCTTTATTTAACGCGGAGCATAGAGAAGAATGGCTAAAAGCTAAGCAATATAAAATCCAACCTAAGCGATAGAGAAGTAAAACCTAAGTAATTTATATTTTGTGCGCAATAAATTAAATTTTCACCACGGTGAAACGAAAGTGTCTCCTTGGTGAAACAAATTTTTCACCACGGTGCTAATTATTTTTCACCATGGTGAAAATTCGACTGTCTGCGCATGAAGAAGCGAGTGGCTGCGGAGAAAAGAATGGCTAACTACGCATATAGTGGCTAAAATCTTAGGTGAGAGAGCAGAATGTCTCTAAGAGAAGCGGGACTTAAAAGCAGCGTACGAGGAAATAGAAGAGGAACGAATCGGAAATTCAAAGGAGGAGTAGAAGGAAAAGGGGTGTTAGATAATGTTTAAGGGAGCAAAGAACCGGAAAGAGAAAGGAAAAAGCAGACTGTGCGCAGCTCTGATTCTGCAAATACTTAAAAATATTCAGCAGAAAACGTAAGGCATAGCAGTAATTGAGGCCGTAATTTTGCGACATACAAATATAAAGACTATGATAACCAAACGTTTCTCCATAGAAGGCCTGCATTGTGCCAACTGCGCGCTGCGGGCGGAAAAGGTGCTCAATAAGCAGCCCGGCGTGGCGGCAGCTGTATGCAATTTTGCCAGTGCGGAGGTGCAGATAAAATATGATCCGAAAGCGACGAACGCAGAGCAGTTGGCGGCGGCCATAGATCAGGCCGGCTATCGTCTTATCATAACTCAACAAAACAAAACAGAGACGGAGACGCGTCAGCGGAGCGAGTATCGCACAGCCCGGCGCAATGCTGTGGCTGCAGCCTTGCTTAGTGTGATCGTCACTTACCTTTCGATGACCGCCGGCGGTGCTTGGCGCGGCTGGGCGTTGTGGCTGCTCGCCACGCCCGTAGTCTTCGTGGCCGGCCGGCAATTCTTTCGTAACGCTTTGCGGCAAGCTCGTCAGGGGGCTGCCGATATGGATACGCTTGTAGCCTTGAGTACGGGCATCAGTTATAGTTTTAGCGTCTTCAATCTCTTGTTTCCCGAAGTTTTAGGCCGCGATGCCCACCTCTATTTCGATTCTTCCTGCGGCGTGATAACCTTTATCTTGATCGGACGCTTACTCGAGGCGCGCGCCAAATATGGGACGGCCGCTTCACTTCGCAAACTAATGGGCTTGCGGCCGCAGGAAACCATCCGTTTAAAGGCCGATGGGACGCAAGAGACCATTAAAATCGCCGAAGTGCAGAGCGGTGATGTCCTCGTAGTGCGCCCCGGCGAAAAAGTGCCCGTGGATGGGACGATTACGGCCGGTAGTTCGTATGTCGATGAAAGTCTTTTGAGCGGCGAACCCGTACCGGTGGAAAAGCAAGTGGGCAGTAAGGTTTTCGAAGGTACGATCAACCAAAAGGGAAGCTTTAACTTCCGCGCCGAAAGTGTGGGCAATGCGACGATACTTGCCCGCATTATCGCCTTAGTGCAGGAAGCGCAGAACAGCAAAGCGCCCATTCGCCGACTCGTAGACAAGGTGGCGGGCGTCTTTGTCCCAACCGTGATGCTCATTGCTTTGATTTCCTTTTTTGCCTGGCTGCTTTTCGATAATATACCCGGCGACAGTGCGCTGACGCGCGCCCTTTTGAGCGCCGTAACCGTGCTTGTCGTGGCCTGCCCTTGCGCTTTGGGCTTAGCTACGCCTACTGCGCTGATGGTCGGCATTGGGCGCGCGGCCGAGAAAGGTATTCTCGTGAAAGATGCTGAGGCTTTGGAGCGCGCGAAGAGCATAGATACGATCGTTTTGGACAAGACCGGTACGATTACTGAGGGACGTCCGGACGTCGAAGCGGTACAAGGGGCGCTGACTGCGGAACAAATGCGCATCCTCGTCGGCTTAGAGCAAAAATCGGAGCATCCTTTGGCCGACGCCGTCGTGCGTCATTTTGCCGAAGTCGAAGCTGCCGTGATCGAAGCCTTTCAAAGCAAGACGGGAATGGGCGTTGAGGGCACCTATCAGGGGCAAACTTATCGCGTCGGCAATCGAAAATGGATGGCGGAATTGAACTTGGCGCTGCCGGCAACGGACTTTTCAGCCGAGTATACCGTAATATATTTTGCCGATGCAGCGCGCGTGATCGCCGTGATCGCCATTGCGGATCGCATCAAGCCCACTTCGGCCGCAGCGGTCAAGGCTTTTCGCCGCGAAGGCTTGGCTGTTCACCTCTTAACGGGCGATAGCGAGCGCACGGCTGCGGCTTTGGCGCAGCGCTTGGGGATTGAAACTTTCTGCGGCGGGGTTTTGCCGGCCGACAAGGCAACTTACGTGAAGCAACTTCAGGCGGCGGGCCACCGCGTCGCGATGGTCGGCGACGGCATCAACGATTCGGCGGCCTTGGCTGCGGCCGATTTGAGCATAGCTATGGGCCGCGGCAGCGACGTCGCGATGGACGTCGCGCAAATGACGATTATTCGCAGTGATTTGTCGCAAATTCCGGCCGCCATTCGCCTATCTCGGCGCATCGTTCGCGTGATTCGGGAAAATTTGTTTTGGGCTTTTGTTTACAATCTCTGTCTGATTCCGCTCGCAGCGGGCGTTCTGATTCCGGCTTTCGGACTTTCGCTTTCGCCGAGCTTGGCCGCCGCCGCGATGGCCTTGAGTTCGGTGAGCGTAGTCGCAAATAGCTTGCGCTTGCGGCGGGCTTGAGTGTACTTAGGCCCATTATTGCCGCCGTTTCTTCAAATTTCTTCGTACTTTTGCCCATCGTGAATAAACCCCAATAAGCTATGATGACAAGAAATACAGATGCCGCGCCGATGCGCTCCGGCTTTGGTTTCCCGCAGTGCCTTTTGCGGCTTGGCAGATTCCTTCCTTTGCTCCTTTTAGTCTTGATTTTTGCGGCCTGTGCTCCGAAAAAGAAATCGCAGGACGCCACTTCGTCGCCCTCGCTCACGATTGGCGCGATGAGTTCTATGGATTTTCTGCCCTTTGCTGTGGCCCAAGAGACCGGCATCTATGATTCGCTCGGCCTAAAGTTGGAAATTGTCCACTTTTTCTCTGCCAACGATCGCGATGCGGCGCTTCAAGCCGGCAAATTGGATGGGACGGTGACCGACTATACCGGCGCTGCGCTGCAGGTAGCCGGAGGGGTGGACGCCGGACTCGTCATGAAACTCGACGGCGACTTTAGTTGGATGGCCTATGGTGCAGAATCAGATGATTTTCCTTCATCTTTCGGCGTCTCCAACAATACCGTGATCGACTTTCTCACGGATCGTTTTACGCAGCCCGCAGTTGCGAAAGGCGCCATCGTACACCGCGTCGAGGTGCAAAAGATTCCGCTGCGCTTAGAACTTTTGCTGCAAGGCAAACTTGGCGCCGCCGTTCTTCCGGAGCCTTTCGCGACGATGGCAGAAGCCTCCGGGCGCTGTGGCCGACGCGATGTTTCTTCCGCCCATCAATGGGAGGCGACAGGACTTTTGGTGAAGCGCGAACTGGCGCAAGAGGGCAACAACAAAGCCTTGGCGCTGCTTTTACAAGGCTATAATTTGGCCGTGCAAAAGTTGCGCGATGCAGATACAGAGACCTTGGCGCGTTGGATCAAAGACTATGCCGGCGCGCCCGAGAAGTTGGCTACGCACATCCCCGTCCCCGATTATACGCCGGCAACGCAGCCTAAGACTGAGGAGCTTCAAGCTGCCATCGCTTGGCTCAAGCAAAAGAAGGCCTTGAAGAAGGATTTGACGCCCCAACAGCTCATTGTGCCGATGCCGGCCTTGCCCTAATCCACGTCTTCGCCGCACGAATCCATGTCTTCGCCCGCTTCCTTTCTCACCGTCTCCGATTTGCGAATCAATCGGCCGCCGTCCGGCGGTCGGCCGGCTGAAGATGCGCCGATCATAGCCCATCTTTCTTTCACGCTGGCACAGGGCGAGTTTCTGCAAATCAATGGTGCGTCCGGCATTGGCAAGTCTACGCTGCTCAATGCCTTGGCCGGCCTGCTGCCAGCTGCAGCGGGAAGCATCATCATCGGTGGATACGCCGCCAATGATAAGCATCTCGCTATCGCCTACGTGCAGCAGGGCTACGGACTCCTGCCTTGGAAGACCGTTGGCGCCAACATAGTGCTGCCCGGGCTGCTTGGTGGACGCATGCGCTCGGAAGCGGCGCAACGACATATTATAGAGACGCTCCAACTGACTGATCTTTGCACCCGCTATCCGCAAACGCTGAGCGGCGGACAGTGCCAGCGCGCCGCCTTGGCCCGTGCTTTTTGTCAGGATGCCCAACTCCTTTTGCTCGATGAGCCGTTTTCTGCGCTCGATGCTGATAAAGCGGCCGAGGCCTTCGAACTCCTGCTTGCTTTGCGCGAACAATATCCCGTGACGACCGTGATGGTGACGCACCACGCGCTGCCGCGCCGATTGGCGGCCCATAAGCTGCTCACGTTGTTGCCCGATTTTCAATACACCTTAGAAGATGTTTAGCCCCCGTCTGTTGCGCGGCCGCACGCGTCGCACCGGCCATCAATTGCGGCGCTTTCTCGTCGGCTTTCTTACGCTGCACCTCCTATGGATCTTCGGCGCCGAAGCTCTGCGAAGCGATTTGCTGCCCGCTCCTTGGGTCGTTTACCAACACCTGCCCACGCTCACCGGCGAAGCGTCCCTTTTCCATCATTTAGCCGAGAGTTTGCTGCGCTTAGCCATAGGTTTGGCCCTCTCCGTATTGTTAGCGCTGGCCGGCGCAGTCGGCATGTATTTTTTTAAGTCCTTCCGCTACGTGCTCGACGGCCTTTTATATTTTGTCTACCCCATACCCAAACTTATTTTGTTGCCTATTATCATGGTCCTGTGCGGACTGGGTAACGCCTCCAAGGTGACGATGCTCGTCTTGGTCCTTGTTTTCCAATTGATGGTCAATATCCGCGACGCCCTTGCTGCCGTTCCGCAGCGCTATGTGGCCGTTATCGTTTCCCTCCGCGGTAATCGGCGCCAACTTTTGCGCCACGTACTTCTGCCGGCCATTGCGCCCACGCTCTTTTCCTCTGTGCGCGTAGCGCTGGGCACTGCCATTTCTGTCTTGTTTGTCACGGAAACTTACGGCACCGACGCAGGGGTGGGTTACTTAATCGTAGATCTGTGGATGCGAATGGACTATACGGCGATGTATGGCGCAATTGTGATGCTGGCCCTCACGGGTTTTCTTCTCTTTATCTTGTTCGACTATCTCGAGCGCTTCGTTTCTCCGCAGCCATCGTTGTAAGCAAAACGCCCGCGTGGCTTTTGCGCTGCCCGATGATGGGAAATTTTAGCGCGAAAAGTTGGAACAATTACGCCCCATCACAGCTTTTTAGATTGCAATACTTGGCTTGACAAGTTTACGCTCGTGAGCGTAGACCTTTTTTATCGTGAGATGAAGATCTTTTCATCGTGAGCGTACACCTTTTTTATCACGATGAAAAACTAAAAGATCTATCCTTACGATGTTCGAAATAGGGCGCTGAGGGTGGAGAAAAGCAAGTGGTAGCCCGAAAAATAGGAGCGTTGCAAAATTATTTTGTGAATTTCTATCCTATTTCTTTTTTTTTCTTTATATCTTTGCGGTCGAAAACAACTTAAAACATTTAATCCAAAACAATGAAAAAGCAAATTTTGTTAGTCTTAAGTACGTTGTTCTTTATTTTTTCTTGTTCAACGGAAAACGAACTAAAACCGAACCTGCAAAAACCACAAGAGAACGTTAGTGTTTTATCGCAAGCTGCGTTGAGTTTTGCAAAATCTTTGAATGAGGGGCACCCGACTCGGTCCGCTCATAGTGGGCAATTGGCTGTGAAAAGTATCTTGAAGTTAGACATCAAGTCGGGAATTATGACTCGAAGTATGGATCAAAATGATTCATTACTCAGTGGTATATTCGCGGTTAATTTGACTGACAGCCAGGGCGTTGTGTTGGTTTCGGCTCAAGGTTCGGGTGTTCGGCCTATTGCATACCTGCCTGATGAACGTGAGTTTGACAATATCGTATCATTAGATTCGGTATCAGAAATTGCAGGAGTGGTGCACACAGCTATAGATGAGAATGGAAAGGTGCCACCTCCGAGTAATGATGTTGACTATAATATGAGACGGAGATATGAAATAGAAGAGAAACTTGAACCTAAGTGCCAAGTGGTTTGGCATCAAGGAGAACCTTATAATATCTATTGTGATACTAAAGATGGGAAGCAAGCTCTTGCAGGCTGTGTTGCAATAGCGGGTGCGCAAGCCCTGACTGTATTACGCCCTAAAATGGATATGATTACTTCATGGGATGAGATTGTTGCAAAGGACCCGAGCTATGATGCGACAATTGAGATTGCTAAACTTATCAGTTTTGTCGGTAAAAGCGTTGATACAGATTATGGTGAGAAGAGTTCTGGTGGTAGGGTGGAAAAGCTTGTACCTCTTTTTGCAAAATATGGAATTAGAGACTATGATGCACCTCATGCAATAGATGTGCTTAAAACTCGTCATGGAGCTATTGTTGTGTGTGCTTATCTCAAAAAAATAAAAAAATTTCTCGGAGGATCTAAATACAAAAAGGGACATGCATTTCTTGCTGATGGATATATAAAGTATAAAGATCGAAGTCACCCTTATTATTTGCATCTTAATTATGGATGGGGAGATAGTAAAAAGGATGGTGAATACACATATAGGAAAAATGCCTATATCCTTTGCACGAATAAGACTTGGGACGATGCTTTTGTGCGAAAAGGGGAAGATTGGCAGGAAAAATATCCCTATCGTATCCGTTTTTATTCCTTTACCTATGAGACAGAGAAGAATTGGTAATGTTTAAAAGGTAATAATATGAAACTTCAAAAATCTAATTTCGGGCTTGTTGCTCTATTTCTTTTACTTACTATCGCGTGTTTGGGTGCATGTAATCGCTTTGAATTAGTTGGTGATAAATATATTGTGACCAATAAAAGAGGCAACGATACGATATTTATCCAAGAAGGGATGCAGCCGGATACATTTTACGCCCTCGGATATAAAACGTTTGATATGAAAAGCGTGGCTATTTACAAAGGCGAAAAGCTCCTAACCCGAGTGACGCAGACGGCAGGCGTCTATTCAAAAGACTTAGGGGAAGCAGAATTTGAGAAAGATGGCAATATCCGCAAGTTGGTCATTTACAATTGGTGTATGGTAGAAAGGATTACGATGAAGAAGGGGAAGATTGGCTATAAAGTCTCCGCCTTAGGCCCTTCGAAGGGGTATACGATGGCTTGCCGCGTTACCGCCCCGGAAGCGTTCGTTATGGGGACACATGTTATGATAAAATAAACAGCAATAAAGCATTTATTTATGCGAGCCCGCTTGCGCCGATTTTACCTCAATGGGCGCAAGCGGGCAATATTTTTCTTTGCGGCACAAGTGAAAATTACCTAAAAAGGGGGGATGCTCAACAAGGGCGGAAGGCGTGATTATTTCCATCGAAGATTGTGACGAATCGGCCGTAATCCGTAACTTTGTCGATGATCCTACGCGGCCGCCCGAGCGGCGGCTACGCAGCGAGATGAAAGCAAAGAAATAAGACAAAAGCAGGTATGATAGACGTTTCAGATATTTTGGAAAGTTCCCTTTTCCTTGGCACTTCCGCTGAAGAGCTCCGCGATTTTTTATCCGTTGCGCCCAATAACATGCGTCATTACGTCGCCGGCGATATCATCGCTCGCCGCGGTGAAGCGTGCCGCTCGGTTAGTGTGATTGCGTCGGGCGTGGCTGAAGCCTTTATGGTGAACCCTGAAGGAAAAGAATTGAAGATGGACGAATTGCACGCTACGGATATTTTGGCGCCTGCTTTTATTTACGCTTCGGTGAATACGTTTCCCGTAACCGTGATGGCGAAAACGCCCTGCGAGATCTTGGTGATCAATCGCGATGCCTTTTTGACCTTTATGCAGCGCTCGCCGGAAGTGTTGCGCAACTTTCTGCGCATCATTTCCGATCGTAGTTTGTTTTTAGCCAAAAAGGTAGATGAATTTGCCTTGCAAAGTTTGCGCTCACGCGTGCTAAAATATCTGCAAACGAGTGGTCGGCTTGAGAATGTGCAAGCCGTTGCCCTGCGGATGGGCGTGCAGCGTCCGTCGCTCTCACGCGTCTTGAGCGAGTTGGTGGCTGAAGGGCGCGTGGCGCGTCAGGGCAATGTATATATATTGTGTGAAAGATCTTAAGCCTGAATCGAGGAGATGTCGACCAAGCCGTTGACGATGGCATAAATGGTCAGACCGGCCGGCGTATGGATCTGCAATTTTCGAGCGATGTTGCGTCGGTGCGTAATGACGGTATTTGTCGAGATACACAAATGCTCAGCAATTTCCTTGTTGGACATCCCCTGCACGATGCTGATGATGACGTCGCGTTCGCGCGCACTTAGTTCCTCTTCCTTATTGCTTACGAGCGAAGAGATCTTCTCTGTGAGTACGTTTTTGCGCTTTGATTTCTCCAAGAATTTGATCGCGGGAATAAAAATCATATCCTCGACCTTGGAATGTTGACGCAACCACTCCTCGTTGTTGTAGATGTCGTAGAGCGTAGCCATCAAGCGATTGTTGTGCATATCATCGGTGGGCAGATATTTGATGATAATGTCCTTCAATTCGCGAAGTTTGCGGTCCACTTGACTATGATGTTGCGAGAAAGTGTCGATGTCGAAGTTCTTTGATAAGTCGCCTTCGAGCAAAGCCGTTACATACGGAAACAATTCCTTCTCCTCATACTTCATATGCCGATGAATCTCGGCCGAGTAATTGTCGTAGAGTTTGAGAATCAACTTGGCCAAATTATCTTCCGCCTCCAAAGCCGCTTCCAGTTCGCGCCGAATGGTGGGCAATTGGAAGCCGAGATAATATTGATGGCTCGCCTTGAGATAATGTAGCAAGGTGGGCATAGAAATATGCTCATCAATTTTGACGCCAAGGTAATCATTGATCACCAAATTAACAACTGCAAGGAAGGTATAAGTATCTACGCCTTGTCTTTGGCAGACTTCGCTAACCGTGCGGTCGCCAAAACCAATTTTTATCCCAAAACTGCCGAGGCTTTGCAGGATATTATAGTTGTCTCTAATCAGAGAAAACATTTTGTCGTCCGGCTCGTAGATTTTCTGGCTTTTCATTTATGTCCCTAAATTTGAGAAGCAAAAATCGAAAAAAAAAACGAAATAAGCAATTGGTTTGCATTTGTATTTAGCTGTAAAGCTTTAATTTACCTACTTTTGAGTATTGATAAACGGCATTTACGCAAGTATCTTTGCAATATGAAAACAGACAGTGAGTATGGTTGGAAGATACCAAAGGTACTTCTTTCATAGATGCGCATAAGGTGACCTCCTCCATACAAACTGTTTGCTTTCTTTTCGTTTATCTTGGTAGATGGTATTTTTGCGGAAGATAAAGGCTGCAAAAGTCTTTATGGTAGCAAAATAAGCCGTGTGATTTTCCAAGAATACTGCAGTTTCAAGCTCTCTCATACTTTATTAGTTTGTTTTCATCGCTACTTGCGAGATGCTTATTGCCTTGTTAGAAGGCGTGGTTGCTGATATACATTAAGAAACGAGACACTAAAGATGAAGCGTATTTCATTTCGCTCGATACATTTACTGTTTGTTCCGGTTTTTACCGCTTTGATGTTTACTATAAAGAGGCCTTGATGCGCCTTTTCCCTTATTTGTTGCGCGCCGGTGCAGATGGAATCATAAAAAATAGTGATCTGTGAATCGTCAATCTTGGCCTTCGCGATAGAAACGTAGGAGAATGTGCTTTTAATGAGCATATTCTCCTACGAATAAGTGCATCCGGCGATGCGTAATAAGTGTGTAGGTCCTGAAAGGCCGATTTGCGTCAAGGCAGATCCCTTTGCGCTTTTCTCATTGCCGCCTCTTTTGATTACTATTCTGCAAGCTGGTAGGCGGCAACAGGCGCCGGCGTTATCCCACTTGCGAACCCGGCGCTACGGGGCGGTCGATCGTGAGCACGGAGAGCGAGCCGTCTAAATTTTGAGCGCTCAGAATCATTCCTTCGCTGACGATGCCGCGCAATTTTCGGGGCGGGAGGTTGGCAATGAAGACAACTTGCTTGCCGACCAACTGTTCTGGTTCGTAGAACTTGGCAATGCCGCTAACGATTGTGCGACCGCCGAGCCCGTCGTCAATCTTGAATTGCAACAATTTGTCGCTCTTCGGCACGCGCTCACAGCTTAAGACCGTGCCTACGCGCAAGTCCATCTTCGCAAATTCGTCGATCGTTGTCTCCGCACTGATGGGTTCGGCCTTCTTTTCAGCAGCTTCGTTGGCTGCTTCCATTGCTTTGAGCTTCTCTACCTGAGCCGTCACCACCTCATCTTCAATCTTTTCGAAGAGGAGTTCGGCTTGGTCGATTTGATGACCGGCCGGAAGGAGATCCGTATGGCCCAGTCTGCTCCAATCGAGCGTTTGGAGCTTGAGCATGCGGCGCAAACGCTCGCTGCTGAAAGGCAGGAAGGGCGCGAAAGCCGTAGCCAGATTGGCCACGAGTTGGAGTGCAATATATAAAATCGTCTTTACGCGTTCGGGATCCGTCTTGATGACCTTCCAAGGCTCAGCATCAGTCAAATATTTGTTGCCGATGCGGGCGAGATTCATAGCCTCCTTCTGCGCATCGCGGAAGCGGAAGTGGTCGAGCAAGTATTCAACCTTATCTTTTACATCCTTAAACTCAGCAATCGTAGCTTCGTCTTCGGGCAGGAGCGTCCCGCAGGCCGGCACTTCCCCACCGTAGTATTTGTGGGTCAATACGAGTGCGCGATTTACAAAGTTTCCGTAGACGGCTACCAACTCGTTGTTGTTCCTGGCTTGGAAATCCTTCCACGTAAAGTTGTTGTCCTTCGTCTCCGGAGCGTTGGCCGTGAGCACATAACGCAAGACGTCCTGCTTGTCCGGGAAGTCGGTGAGATATTCGTGTAACCAAACGGCCCAATTGCGCGAGGTCGAAATCTTGCGATCCTCGAGATTCAGAAATTCGTTGGAGGGCACGTTGTCGGGCAAGACATATTCGCCGTGGGCTTTCAGCATCGCGGGGAAGACGATGCAGTGGAAGACGATGTTATCCTTGCCGATAAAGTGGACTAAACGCGTGTCGTCTGACTTCCACCACGTCTCCCAATCGTTGGGAAGCAGTTCGCGCGTATTGGAAATATAACCAATCGGTGCGTCAAACCAAACGTAGAGCACCTTACCCTCAGCGCCCTCGACGGGAACGGGGATGCCCCAATCAAGATCTCGACTGACGGCGCGCGGTTGTAGGCCCATATCAAACCAACTCTTGCATTGACCGATGACATTGGAGCGCCAATCGGCGTGCTCGCCCAAGATCCATTTCTCTAACCACGGCTGATGTTTGTCTAAAGGCAGATACCAGTGTTTCGTGGTGCGCAGAACGGGTTTTGAACCGCTGATGGCCGATTGCGGATTGATGAGTTCGAGGGGCGAAAGCGCCGTGCCGCAATTTTCGCATTGATCGCCGTAAGCGCCGGGCTTATGGCAGTGGGGGCATTCTCCCGTGATGTAGCGGTCGGCCAAGAATGTCTTGGCTTCTTCATCGTAGTACTGCTCGCTTTCTTTTTCTATAAACTCGCCTTTATCGTAGAGCGTTCTAAAGAACTCGGTGGCCGTTTTTTCGTGTACGGCACTCGTCGTGCGACTATAAATGTCGAAGCTGATGCCGAAGGCTTCAAAGGAATCTTTAATCAGTTTGTGATAGCGATCTACGACGTCTTGCGGTGTGCAATGCTCACGGCGGGCGCGAATCGTTATGGGTACGCCATGCTCATCTGAGCCACAGATGAAAAGGACCGGCTTGTTGCGCAAGCGCAGATAGCGGGCGTAAATATCCGAAGGGATATAGACGCCGGCCAAATGGCCGATGTGGACCCCGCCATTGGCGTAGGGCAATGCAGCTGTGATCAGCGTACGATTGAAGGTCTTTTGCGTCATGTAGAAAAAAGAATTAAGGCGAGAAGAGCGGCCTAAGCGGTCGTCTTCTCGCTTTGTTGTTAACTTTCAATACGCAAAGGTAGAGAAAATATCAAAATTATCCGCCAATACGTTGAATTTGTTTTATGTGTTCCCGCCCGATGGGGGCGCATAAGTTTGTCTGTATGCGCCTCGTGAAGCGGCAAAATCTTTTCAAAGAGGAATGCTACAGCTTTACGACTTTCTTTCCGTCGACGATATATATACCCTTTGGCAGATCTTTCAACTCGTCGTTGAGTTTCACGCCACTAAGGGTATAGATACCTGGTCTTGCCGGCGCTTCAGTAGTCAAGTGGCTTACGCCCGTTATGTCGCCATAGACTTTTACATCGTCAATGTTGATGCGGAACTTATCCGTGGTATTAAAGTGACGGAAGGCAATATATTTCGTGCCGGCCGGCAAGCTAACATCGTAGAGCTTCCATTCGCCTTGGTCTAATCTGTGGGCACCCGGTGCCGGTGCAGCTTCTTCGCCGGTAGTCCATTCTTGCACAATCGTGAAGTCGTCCTTTTCGCGTCCTGTTGAAGAAGCACAAACGGCAAAGTGATCGCCTACGACTTTCTTATCTTGTGCGCAAGCATAGAACGTGACACGCATCGCCCCGTAGAGTTCCGGCGTGATCAAGAAGTTGTCCGGCGTAAGCCCTTTGTTCTTCCACGATGCAGACGTAGCGCAGTTACCCCCATTGAGGCCATCGCCAATAGTTACCCAAGTAGCCAAATCGCCGTCGGCGTCGATTGTAGTCCAGCCATAAGGCATATTGAAAGAGAAGAGTCCGTCTTCCTGGTCTAAGGTTACGCTTTCAAAGTCTTCTTCGAAGATGACACCGTCCGGGCCAAGATTTTGTATGATAATTTCTTCGCAGGGCTTATTGTCGAAAAGGAATGTTTGGTATTGAGCCGTGGCTTCCCCTTTTTTGCCTTCGTAAGTTCCTATTTTCGCTTCCTTACCTTGATAGTAAGCTTTGACGTTTCTCAGGCTTATATTGCCTCCGCCGTTTAATTCCGAGGCTATTGCTAAACCACTGTCTTCGTTTTTCGCATGAATATAAGCGTCGTCGACGTAGATTTTTCCGCCTTGTTCAGTCAGGATAGGCATTGCACCAATGACTTTAGATTTATCGCTAAAATACAAATCGCCTTGCGTCATAATACCCTTGAGCGAGTCAGACATGATAACGATCAATTTGCCCGGCCCTTTGATGTTCAGTGCGCCTTTCTGCCCGCGAATGGCCCAGCCGCGCGTAGTCAGGATTTGGTTGTTACCTTCCAGCTTGATCGTGTAAGCTTGATTTCCCAAGAATTCCAGTCCGGCCTCTTCGCTTTCAGTGGGGAGCGCAATCGTAGCATCCTTTAGTGTCAGCGTTTTAGATGCATCATCGTAAGTAAGTTTGCCTTTTGTTACCACGGAGAATCCACCCACTTGAGAAATGTTTAGGGCATTGCCTGAAGTTACCTCCATACCGCCCACTTTGAAGCCGTAGGTAGTTATAGCCTGATTACCATAGACCGTTACATCGTCTATGTTGACACAATATTGGTCTGTACTGTTATAGTGTCGGAAGGCGATGTATTTTGTGCCTTCGGGCAGATTTATGTCGAAAAGCTTCCATGCCGTCTGATCTTTCAAGTGCTTGCCCGGCGCTGATGTTGGAAGTTCGCTGATAGTCCATTCTTGTATAATTTTAAAGTCGCCGGCTTCCATACCTGTCGTAGAGGCGCAGATGGCGAAGTGCTCTTTCGAATAATCCGCGTCCTGCGCGCAGGCATAGAAAGTTACGCGGACGGCGCCTTTCACCTCCGGCGAAACAAGATAATTGTCCGGATGGATCGCCTGCTGCGTAGCCTTGTCAAACGAAGCCGATGTGGCACACTTTCCGCCGTTGTGTCCTTGCCCTACACCGCCGGGTTCGGTATAGTAGATGAACCAATTTTGTCCATCCTTATCGGCGTCGATCTTCGTCCATCCGGCCGGTAGCGTTTGTGTACTCTCTCCTTCGTTTTCATCGAGTATGACGTTCTCAAAGTCCTCTGAGAGCAGAACGTTTTGCGCCTGAACAGGTAGGGCAAACATAGCGATAAACAGCCCGATGATGGCTATGTATCTACTGCTGAATAAATGGTTTCTCATAATTGTAGCGTATTGTGCAACGTAGGAAAGCGTTGCGAGTAAGTAGTTGGGTTGCGTTTTTGTCAGTGGTGTGCTTTTCTATTTATTATTGCGTTAATGCCTCTACGATAGTGCGGGTAAGGCTTAAAAGCACATGTGTGTTTCAAATTCCATTCTCTCTTGTTGTTGGTCGTGCTTACGGCTGACTTTCGACGCTTTCTTTTTAGAGCGTATCTGTGCCTTTGTAAGGCCGGATGGCAAATGCAAAATTAGTAATAAACAATTTGTTAAACCATAAATATCTGTTTTTTTATGGCAAATCAGTTGGCGTTTTCATCCTTAAGCGCGGGGGCGTAAGCCTCCGAAGTGTTTTGTCGATTCCGGCTTCGCTTCTTTGCGCGGCAGAAGTGTGAAGAGTTTCACTAACTTCTTTCTGTTGATCATGTATCTTCTTTTAGATTGATCTTTCACCTTGCCGTTAAACTTTACGCAAATGAGCGTATGGAAGCTTCGCCGGGCTGTGGCGGTTGTTTATCTTTCACTAAACATAACCAACCATCAGCCACTTCCCCAAAAATAGATTGAAAGCATACGAGAAGAATTTAATATTGAAGCCTGCAGATCCGGACATTATCAGCCGAAAGCTTTGCGGCGGGCGTGTGTGCTCACGAGCGAAAGTACTTTTTATCGTGAGCGCAAAGGTTTCATCTCACGAGAAAAAAGGTTTGTTCTCACGATAAAAAACATCGGAGGCAGATTTTGGTGGTTAAATTGGGGCGCGTAGTGTATAGATTTCTTAAGCATAAAGCGTTAAAAATAAGCGAGAAAGGAAGCGAAACGAATGCGCGTAAGACGATAAAAAGAAACGGTAGAATTGGTTACAATCGAAATATTTACGCCGCGGGGCAGAAGAATAAAGAATGAAGTATGTCGAAAATATCACACAAAAAATAGCAGCGTCACAGCAAGAAGCAGAGCGCTATAATTGGAGCAGAAGCACGCTGCAGTGGGATTTGCGGCTCAATAATTGCGTAAGCCTCTTGTAGTATCCGCACACGAAAATGCACATTTTGCAAACAACGGCATACAGTTGAGACCAATCCACGCCTAAAGTCTGGCATTGTACGCGAATAGAAAGGGGAAATTAACATTATATGAGGCTCTTTTTTTAATATAAACGCAGTATACGGTTGTCATTTTGTACTTTTGCCGGAGTTTTTGGGAGAGGGGACATCCGGTGCCTGACTTACGCGATCAGTATCTTGTGAAAAAACAGTCCTTGCTCCTCTTTAGGATATATTGATAAAATGATATTGAAATGAGATTTAGATTTTTAAAAGCAGCATTTGCGGCCTTGTGCTTGTTTAGCGCTACTCCGGCTGCTGCACAGTTTAACGTTGGAAAAGCGGCTACAGGCGCAGTGAAAGCAGGTCGCGCCTTGACTCTCACGGATGCCGAGATGGCCAACTATGTAAGGGAATATGTCCAGTGGATGGACGAACATAATCATGTTTGTCCGGAAGATAATCCTTACACAATCCGCTTGCGGAAGTTGACAGAGGGCTTGACGAGCGTAGAAGGCATACCCCTCAACTTCAAAGTGTACTACGTGACAGACGTTAACGCCTTTGCCTGCCCCGATGGCAGTATCCGCGTATTTTCATCTTTGATGGACGTGATGTCAGACGACCAATTGCGCGGCGTGATCGGTCACGAGATCGGACACATTGCACACAAAGACTCTAAAAAGCGTTTCCGCACGGCTCTACTCACGTCGGCTTTGAAAGACGGTATAGCGTCAACGGGCGGAAGAGCGAGCGCGCTGAGCGAATCGCAACTCGGCGAACTCGGTCAAGCCTTGCTTAATGCCTCTTATTCAAAGAAGCAAGAGAGCAAAGCTGATGAGTATGGCTATGATTTCTTGAAAGAGAACGGCAAAAACCCTTGGGCTATTGCTCTTTCCTTTGAACGCCTCAAGCAGTTGGAGGAAGAGGCCGGCTACAAGCAAGACAGCAAGTGGCAGAAGATGTTCTCATCTCACCCTGACCTTGACAAGCGTATTAAAAAGATGAGTCGTATGGCCAAGAACGATGGTTTTGAGAGACCGACTCAAGTAATTCCGCCGAAGCCTGTGATCGTAAAGAAAGAGGAGCCGGCGAGAAGAGACCAAACCACCGTTACGCAAACTGAAAAGCCGCAACAACAACAAAAAGCACGCCCTGCAGGTAAAAAGAAACCGCAGGCTAAGCGTCGCCCGCAAGGCAAAAAGCGCCGTAGATAAGAATAAGCCCTCATAACTATGAGGTGATAATAATAACAAAGCGAAGACTCGACGGTCTGCTTTGTTGTATGTAATAAGAAGTGGGATAAAGGCGCGAATTTGTAGGGAAATAATCGTAAATTCGCTGGTCGAAATAGTGCGAGAAAAGGATCTTAGCTGCACAAGATAAGGCCTTGGTAGGTGCAAATAGACTTTCAAAGACCTGTCTGTTCAACTCCGGCTGTGTGTAACAAGATTTCAGACGCAGCGAACAAGGTACCGGAGGCGAGAGCGGAACTTTTGTTTTAACTTAGTCGATATTAGAAATATGCTGATCAAATCGCGCGGCATTGTACTGCACACTTTAAAATATAACGATGCGGGCTGCATCGTCGATGTTCTGACACGCGAAGAGGGATTTCAATCTTTCTTCGTCCGCATCTCGCGCGGGAAACGCGGGGGCTTGAAATCGGCATTTTTTCAGCCGCTGACGGCCGTCGATATTGAATGGAATCATAAGCCTACATCGAACCTGCAAACGCTGCGGAGCGTTAGTCCGCACCCGATGTTGGGCTTAGAGCGCCCCGAAAAAATTACGCTGGCGCTGTTTCTTGCCGAATTTTTACGCACGGCTTTGCGTAGCGAGCCTATTGCCGCGCCGCTTTTCGACTATACTTGGGATTCGATTGAGTGGCTCAACTTAAGTGAGCAGCATTTCAGTAATTTCCACCTCGTTTTCCTCTTGCGTATGACGCATTTCTTAGGTTTCTACCCCAATCTTGCGAACTACGCCGACGGAATGTATTTCGATTTGGAGAATAGTTCGTTCGTGGCGCATCAACCCTTGCATTCGCATTATCTTGATCCGACGGATGCGGCTTTTCTCCCTACTTTGATGCGTATGCAACCGGCCACGATGCATTTGTTTAAGTTTTCCGGCGCTCGGCGCACGCGCTTGCTGCGCTTCATCGTGAGTTATTATCAACTACATCTGCCTGCTTTTGGCGAATTAAAGTCGCTGAATGTTTTGGAGGCCGTCTTTCAGGATTAGAATCTGCACTTGATGCGTAAGGAGTCTTGCTTTAAGTGCTTAAAACAGACTGCTGCGCGCCGCAACGCATAATTTGTGCGCCGCCAAAGCAGCGGGCATACTCCATATATAATATAGCGCCATCCGCTCCTTGATTCTTTTGGAGCGGATGGCGTAATTCGTTTGCAGCCTAAGCGGATATTAGTCTTCCGGAAAGGGCAATTGGGGGCCGCGATCGGCTAAAAGGCGGAACGAACGGCGATGATAAGGCGTCAGACCGTGTTGCTCAATCCCGCGGCGGTGTTCTCGCGTAGGATAACCTGCATTATGATCCCAGCCATACCAAGGATACTGTTCGTGCAAACGGCGCATCTCGTCGTCGCGAAAAGTTTTGGCCAAAATACTTGCGGCCGCGATGGACAGATATTTGGCATCGCCTTTCACAATCGTGGCAAAAGGCGTCGAACCATAAGGCTTAAAGCGATTGCCATCGACCAAAATAAAGGCGGGCCGCACTTTTAATCCGTCTAAAGCGCGATGCATGGCCAAAATGGAGGCGTTTAGGATATTGATTTCATCGATTTCGGACGCCGAAACCGTACCTACTGACCACGCAACGGCATCTCGCAAAATCTCTTCGCGCAAGTGATAGCGCCGAGTGGGCGAGAGTTGCTTCGAATCATTGAGCCGCGCATTCGCATACCCTTCCGGCAACACCACGGCTGCGGCATAGACGCTGCCGGCCAAGCATCCGCGCCCGGCTTCGTCGCATCCGGCTTCCGGCCGCTGCGTGCTGTAATGCGCTAAGAGCATATTTTAGATCACGACAGCCGTACCGCTGGCCGTAACCATCAACATAGAGCCGTTGGCGCCTACTGTTTCGTAGTCCAAATCAATACCTATGACGGCGTTAGCGCCCATTGCGGTTGCGCGCTCTTGCAATTCTTGCAGCGCAGTGTCCTTTGCTTTTTTCAAAACCTCTTCGTAAGAGGACGAGCGCCCGCCGAAGAAGTCGCGAAGTCCGGCCATAATATCGCGGAACACGTTCGCGCCGATAATCGTTTCAGATGCGACAACGCCAAGATACTGCTTGACGGGATAACCTTCGATTGTAGGAGTTGTTGTAAGTATCATAATGGTTTAAAACATTGTTACGACGCGCTCAAGTCCGGCGACTAAGGCGTCAATTTCTTCCTTTGTTGAATACAGGCCAAAAGATGCGCGGCACATTCCCTCGACGCCATAACGCTGCATCAAAGGTTGCGCACAATGGTGCCCGGTTCGGATGGCGATACCCAAACGATCGAGCAACGTGCCCAAGTCTAAATGATGTATTTCTCCGACATTGAAAGCCACGACTGCATCTTTTTCCGCCGTAGTGCCATATAAAGTCATTCCGGGTATGGTGCGCATTTTCTCCATCGCGTAAACCGTGAGCTCACGTTCGTGCTGCGCGATATTAGCTAAACCTAAATGCGTCACATAATCCAAAGCCACGCCCAAAGCGTGCGAACCTACGTAATCGGGCGTACCGGCTTCAAACTTGTAGGGTAAGCGCTCGTAAGTCGTGTGCTCAAACGTGACGCGCGCAATCATTTCTCCGCCGCCTTGGTACGGAGGCATTTTTTCCAGCAAGGCTTCGCGGCCGTACAAGACGCCGATTCCGGTCGGCCCGTACACTTTATGGCCGGAGAAAACATAGAAATCGCAATCCAAGTCCTGCACATCCACGGCAAAATGCGGCGCACTCTGCGCACCATCCACCAACATCAAGGCGCCATGGGCGTGAGCTATTTCCGCCATGCGCTTGATGGGGTTCACCGTACCCAAGACATTGCTCACGTGCATCGCACTAACGAGTCGCGTCTTCGGCGTAAAGAGCGCTTCATACGCATCTATATCCAAGGCGCCCGCATCGTCGGTGATCGGGATCACTTTTAATTTTATTCCGATCCTATCTCGCAGCAACTGCCAAGGCACAATATTGGAGTGATGCTCCATTTCGGAGATGATTACCTCGTCGCCGGCTTTCAGGAAGGTTTGCCCGTAAGCCGTCGCCACAAGATTGATGCTCTCCGTAGTGCCGCGTGTGAAAATGATTTCCGACGTACTGCCCGCATTGATAAAGCGGCGCACCGTCTCGCGCGCATTTTCGTGGAGCGTAGTCGCTTCCTGCGACAAGAAGTGTACGCCGCGGTGCACGTTGGCATTGACGGAGCAATACTCCTCCGCGATAGCATCGATCACGACCTTAGGTTTCTGCGTCGTAGCCGCATTATCGAGATAGACCAACGGGCGTCCGTAGACCTCGCGCGCCAGAATCGGGAAATCTTGTCTGATTGCTTGAATATCGTACATCGCTTTTGTTCTCCTATTTTCTACAATAATCAACCATTCGGCAACCTTTGCAATGAATAGAGTTGCCGCGGAAACGCTGCTCTATCAAATACGAGAGGCGATCTCGCAATGTTTCCATCTTAATGCGCTGCAAAACGTCGTTAATAAAGGCGTGTTGGAGCAAGAGGCTCGCTTCTTTTTCGGGCACGCCCCGTTGTTGCATATAAAACAAGGCGTTTGCGTCAAGTTTTCCCACGGTTGATCCGTGATTACATTTAACATCGTCAGCGTAGATTTCGAGCATCGGTTGCGCAAAGGCCCGTGCGTGCTGACTGACGCAAAGATTATCGTTCGTCTGTTGCGATTGCGTATGCTGCGCTCCCGGTTCTACGAGCACTTTTCCCGCAAAGGCGCCGACGGCATTGTCATCGAGCACATATTTGTAAAGCATATCGCTCGTACAACCCTCGCCGACGTGGTCAATCAGCAGATTATTATCGACGCGCTCCTTACCGTCAGCCACGACAGCCCCGTAGGTGTTCACTTCGGCCTGTTCGCCATTGAGGCGGACGTTAACCGTATTGCGCGAGACGCCATTGTGGAGCGTCATATTGCAATAAGTCACCTTACTCTTCGAAGCCTGTTCGATATAGACGTTGCAGAAGCGCGTGTTGACAAAGTCTGTTTCCTCCACGGCGTACATATCAAGTTCTGCGCCTTGCTCGGCAAAGACTTCGACCACTTCCGTCGTCAGGTAATGGCGTCCTTCGAGTGCATGATCGCAGAAGAGCACCGTAGCCTTTGCATTTTCTTCGAGTACGATCAAGACGCGGCGATTCGACATAAAGTCTATCGTCGAAGCCGACACGTTAACGATCTGCACCGCCCGCTCTGCCTCTACGCCCGACGGAATATAAATCAACAAGCCGTCTTGTGCGAGGAGCGTATTCAGTGCCGTCACGCCATCATAGCTCTTTCCGGCCGCCTGATGATAGAATTTTTCGAGCAATTCGGGGCGTTTGGCCGCCACGTTCACCAAAGAATCGACGATGATGCCTTGCGGCAAAGCCGCCGAGTCGTGAGAAGCGGGCGCCACGGTATCATTTACCACATAATAATTCCACGCACCAAGATGCTCAATCGTACAGCGGTAAGTCTCATACGGATCTATTTCCAAAGGAATCCGTTTAAGATTCAAGCCGAAGTCGGGCGCGAAAGCCGCCTCCACATCTGTATATTTATAGCGCTCCGTCTTCGCCGTCGGCAGACCTTTTTCCGTCAGCAAGGCCGCCGCTTCTTCGCGCCGGTTATTCATCGGGGCGCACGAGCCGGCGCAGATCAGCGTCTTCTGCTGCTCATAGAGCGACAAGTATTGTTTTTCGCTCGCCATAATCAAGCCTCCTTCAGACTTTCAAGTATCCATTCGAAGCCGCGGTCTTCAATCTCATAACCCAACTCGGCCGTACCGTCGCGCACGATGCGTCCGCCGACAAGCACGTGCACAAAATCGGGGCGCAAGTAGTCAAGCATACGTTGGTAGTGCGTGATCACAAGCGCGCTGGTTTTCGGCGAGCGTAGTTTGTTAAAGCCTTCAGCCACGATGCGTAGCGCGTCGACGTCCAAGCCTGAGTCGGTCTCGTCGAGAATGGAGAAAGTAGGCGCCAAGACGGCCATTTGGAAAATCTCGTTGCGCTTGCGCTCTCCGCCGCTAAAGCCTTCGTTGACGCCGCGACTCATAAAATGGGCATCCAATCCGACAAACTGCCGCTTTTCGCGCAGCAATTTCAGAAAATCTGCGGCCGGCATCGGCTCGAGGCCTTGATAAGCGCGCTTAGCGTTGACCGCGGCACGCAGAAAGTTGGTCATAGATACGCCGGGAATCTCCGTGGGCGCCTGAAAACTCATAAACACGCCTTCGTGGGCGCGATCTTCGGGCGAAAGTTCCAAGAGATTTTTGCCATTGAAGGTCACACTGCCGGCCGTCACCTCATATTTCGGGTGGCCCACCAAGACATTGCTGAGCGTACTCTTACCGGAGCCGTTCGGGCCCATCAATACGTGTACCTCGCCATCGTTAATGGTGAGATTCACGCCTTTTAATATTTCTTTGCCCTCCACTGCTGCGTGGAGATCTTTTATTTCGAGCATAGTTGATGTTGTTTTTATTCTAAATACGAGGCGCTATCTGCCTCGTTGTGTGTGCTTTTTCGTTGTCTCTTATTGATTCCGACTGTTTGAGTCATATTTTTCAGCGGGCAAGTTGGCTGTTGCCACAACCGAGGTGCCGCCTATCTTATGCAAAGATAGTGCAAACTGAGTGCCATGAAAGCAATTTCAATGGCCGAGGTACCGCCTATCTTATGCAAAATTAGATAATTCCATCAGAACAACAAAGATTTTTTACCACGTAGCGCCGACTAACTTTCCGCCCCACCCATTTAGTGACAACATCACCCCGACATTTGGCCACCTAATCGCAATTCGAGGCCGTCCACATAGGGGATTTTTTTGCGACTATCCCAACCCCAAACGCGGCAGATCGTCCACCCGCCGCCAAGGGTCGGCACGGCACGAAGAGGGTAGCCACATCGCATCCTTCCGCTGCGTTCCGCCCTTCATTTTCTCCATTTTAAGTGCGCCCAATCGGCTGTTTTTGTAGGCCTCGTTTGGAAACTTTTTTGGTTTGCTCCCACCAAACGATAGTTTGCTCCGACCAAACGATGGTTTGCTGCCGCCAAACAATGGTTTGCTCCCGGCAAACGAAACGCAGAAGCCTTGTTCGGCCTAAAAAAGTAAGCACGGCAAGGCCATTGCGCAAAACAAAAATCAAACATTTCCGATGATTACGCTCACGCTTTCAGACCGACACCGCCGCCGGTTCGACGTCAATTTGCTGGCGCCGCAAAGGCCGACAGTCCACTTCTGACTAAGTAGACCCGACATAAAGCACTGTGGGGCCAAAAGTGCGAAAGGGAAAAATACGTACAGACCGGCCGCGCATTGTATGAAGATTTTGTATCTTCGCGGCAAATACGTATTTTAAGAAAGATGAAGCGAACTATTCTCATCGTGCTACTCACGCTGCTGTATGTGGGGACGTCGCGGGCACAAAGCGGCATCCGCTACGGCTATATCCATTACAACGCATTGCTACGCGAACTGCCGGAATATGCAGAAGCGGAGGCGCAATACAAAGCCCTACGCAAAAAATATGCTGCCGAGACCGAGTACAACGAAATGTCGTTTAAGCGACTTTTTGCCGAATACTTGCAAGGGCAAAAGGAGTTTACGCAAAACATTCTCTTGAAGCGCCAACGCGATCTTCAAGAGGAGATGGAAAAGAGTTTGGCTTTCCGACAAGCGGCCGACAGCCTCTTGGCGAAAGCGCAGACCGACTTGCGCGCACCGGCTTATCGGCGACTCAACAGTGTATTGCAAGCCGTCGGCAATGAGCGCGGCTACGAACTCATCATTAACCTGGATGAGCGCAACTTCCCCTTCTTTAATCCGCGCTACGCTGAAGATGCTACGCCTTACGTGCGTGAACGACTAAAACATTGAGCGTATGAGCGCCCAACCCATTCCGGCCACGGCTCCGATAGGCGTCTTCGACTCCGGCTACGGGGGGATGACCATCTTGCGACAGTTTAAGCGTCTGCTGCCCCAATATGATTATCTGTATTTGGGCGATAACGCGCGCGCTCCTTATGGTTCTCACTCGTTTGAGGTGATCTACCAATACACGCTTGAGGCGGTCGAAGCGCTCTTTAAGCGCGGCTGCCCATTGGTCATATTGGCCTGCAACACGGCTTCGGCCAAAGCGCTCCGCACCTTGCAGCAGAATGATTTGCCTGCACGCTACCCGGACCGCCGCGTACTGGGCGTGATCCGCCCCACGGTCGAAACCGTGGCGGGCTTGACGCAATCGCACCACATTGGACTCTTGGGCACGGTCGGGACGATCAGCTCGGGCAGTTATACGATGGAGTTTGCCAAGATTGACCCTTCGGCGAAGCTGACGGGAATGGCCTGCCCGATGTGGGTACCCTTGGTCGAAAATTATGAGTTCGACTCGCCCGGAGCCGACTACTTCGTGCGGAAACGCTTGGACGCACTCTTCGAAAGCGACCCGCAGATCGACACACTCATACTCGGCTGCACGCATTACCCGCTCCTGTTAGAAAAAATCAGCCAATTTACGCCGCCAAACGTAAAAATTGTGGAGCAAGGAGCGTATGTGGCAGAGAAATTGCAAGACTATCTTCAACGCCATCCGGAGATGGAAGTACGCCTGAGCCGCCAAGGCCGCAGCAAATATTTAACGACGGAGAGCGTAGATAAGTTTGACGAAGCGGCGCATTTGTTTATGAACGAAAAAATCGTCGACGTCTCTAAGATAAGTTTGCCGGAAGCGAGCGCGTAAGCCGCCAAAACTTCTGCCGGCAAGAGTCAATCGAGGCGCAGCGAAAGGGCAAAGCTCAATAATCCGTCCTGCACCGCCCTACACAATATATATATAGACCTCATCAAGCCTTAGGGCATCATTTCTAATGAATCCACTTCAACAAACTCCGCCCATCACGAAAAATCTGTTGATCATCAACAGCATTGTCTTGCTCGCGCAATACGTATTGCAACAGCGAGGCATCGCAGACTTGTCGCAGATGTTCGGCCTCCATTTCATCTTGGCGGACGACTTTAGGCCGTGGCAGCTCGTCACGTATATGTTTCTCCACGACGGACTGTCGCACTTGTTCTTCAATATGTTCGCGCTCTGGATGTTTGGCATGGTGATCGAACGCACGCTGGGCTTCAAGCGCTTCTTGATCTACTACTTTGTCTGCGGCATCGGCGCCGGCCTTTGTCAGGAAGCGTGGCAACTGGGCCAATATTACATCGAAGGACTCCAAAACTACACAATCGTAGATACGGGCATGGCGGTCATACCTATGAGTGCCTACCTCAATACGTGGACTACGATCGGTGCTTCCGGCGCTTGCTACGGCGTGCTTCTCGCGTTTGGCGTGCTCTATCCGAACGAGCGAATTATGCTCTTGATTCCGCCCATTCCGCTCAAGGCTAAATATATGGTGGTGGGCTATGCAGCGATCGAACTTATAGCAGCCTTTGCCACGAATGGGAATATCGCGCATTTTGCGCACCTCGGAGGTATGCTTTTTGGATGGTTGCTACTCATTATTTGGCGCAACAAGGCCGGAGGGCGACGCAGCAACTTCTCGGGATGGGAAACTTATACGCCGAAAAAGCCCTCACGCTGGCAAAAATGGCGCGAACAGCGTAAAAAAAACAGTCAGCAGCCGAATGCACACAAGACAAAAACGTCGACAAATGCGGACCACAATTATAATATGCAAAAGAAAGCAGACGAGGAACGCATCGATAGAATCTTAGATAAGGTGAAAAAATCGGGCTACGCGAGTTTGACGGACGAGGAGCGCGATGAACTCTTCCGCAACAGCCAACAATAAACGCGGCAATGGGAAACAAACAGCGAGCAAAGGCCGGCTGGGCTGAAGTAGCCGCGTGGATCTGCGTCTTACTCTTGTGGGCGAGTGCGGCGTCTGCCTACATTGATCCGCGCATCTTTGGTTTTGCGGCCGTTATGGGGCTTGCCTTTCCCGTCTTTCTTGGCCTCGTCGGCTTGATCACCGTTGTCTTGCTCTTCTTTGCGCGACAAAAGATTTGGATTCCCTTAGTTGGTCTCGCCGTTTGCTTTGGTGCGGTGCGTCGCTATTGTCCTTTTAATTTTAAGTCCACACCGCCGAAAACGGCTATCAAGGTAATATCTTACAATACCTTGTTCTTGGGCGGCCCGTGCGAAGATCCGACGACGGGAGATAACAACGTGGCATTGTATCTTGAGCTCCAAAAAGCGGATATTGCGTGCTTGCAGGAGGTTCCCTCGTTTGACGGCTACTATGAACAGCATGTGTTCCCCGTAATGAAACACGCGAAATACCACGACGGGATTCTGTTTAACGGCGTCTTTATTGCGATGTTCTCACATTACCCCATCGTGCGCCACGAATTGATCTGCCAAGACGAAGGCAACGGCTCGGTGGCTTTCTGGACGGTCAGAGCGCCCGGCGATACGATTTTGGTCATCAATAATCACCTCAAATCCATCGGACTCTCAAGACAAGATCGCGAAGAGTTCAAAGAGATGGTGCACGCTCCCGAATCTAAAATTTCTCGGCAGGGCTCTAAGACGATTCTCTCCAAGATTACGCACGCCGCCGCCGCACGCGCCGCTATGGCCGACAAGGTAGCGGCCTTCATTGACCGACATCGCGGCACGCCAATGATAGTTTGCGGCGATTTCAACGATACTTCGATTTCCTACGCCTATCGCCGCGTGGGCAAAGATCTGACCGACGCTTACGTAAGTACGGGCAGAGGCTTCGGCCGCTCGTTTAATCGCGACGCCATCTTTGTGCGCATCGACCAAATGTTCTGCTCTGAAGAATTTACACCCTATGCTGCTTACGTCGACAGCCGAATTAAATGCTCAGACCATTATCCTATTGTCGCCTATTTTGAACCTACGAAAAAATAAGTCAGACCACAGACAACATAGACTTTAACAAAGTTGCGCCCGACAAGTCCTGCGCCGCCAATTGTCAACTATCGCCCCGGCGCAGACCGACAAAGCCGCAACAGCGTTGCATTTCCTGCGCCGATAAAGCAAAAGAAGCCTGCAAAATGTCAGTTTTATGGGTCGAGGGGACAAACAAAAGCGCGTCTTTCCTTTGCTTTTAATCCCCCAAACACTATCTTTGCCACCAATTTCTCTCAACAATACTCACGAAAGGTTAATACCGCAAGCTCAAAATAGGAGATTGCGAGCACCCAACGGCCACAAAATGCCCTATGCTCAAAATAGGATGAATGCTTTTTTTGAAATACAAGAAAAACGCGCAAGACTGCTTCCCATCGAAGTTGTCACGCTGGGCTATACGCTTTTCACGGCGCTGCTGATCTTCTATTTCTGGCCGCAAATGGAAGCACCTTGGCGCCTCTTGATGGGCCGCGCAATGATCGTCATCGCTTTGGGCGGCATCTGGGGTTTGAATTACGCCGCGCCGTGCGAAGCCACGCGCATCTTGCGCAATATTTTCCCGCTTACGATCTTGGGTTATTGGTATTCGGACACCTACGAATTCAACCGCCTCTTTGATAATCTCGACTACATCTTTGCCGCGGCCGATTACGACTGGTTTGGCAGCCAACCGAGTTTGGTTTTCCGCCAACTTTTACCCGGAAAGGGCTGGAGCGAACTGTTTCATTTCGGCTATTTCTCCTATTTCCCGATGATCGTAACCACGACTTTACTTCCCTATTTCGTAAAGCGTGACACGTTCGAGCGCTACGCGTTCATCATCATCGCCTCCTTTTTCCTCTACTACGTGGTTTTTCTTTTCTTACCCGTAGCCGGACCGCAGTATTACTTTCATGCCGTCGGTCTCGACAAGATCCACGCCGGTATTTTCCCGCAACTCCACGACTATTTCCGATACCATACGGAACTACACGCCGTTGGCTGTCCGGAAGGTCTTTTCCAAGATCTGGTAGAACTCACACAAAGCAGCGGAGAACGCCCCACGGCGGCCTTTCCCTCCTCCCACGTGGGCATCAGCACGCTATTGATGATCATTCTCTTCAAAACACATCGCAAGACGGCTTGGGCTTTCCTCCCCGTATATCTATTATTGTGTTGCTCTACTGTTTATATAGAAGCCCACTACTTGGTAGACGTCTTCGGCGGTTTGATCTCCGGCGTCCTCTTCTACGTAATTACGAATAAAATATACACACTAATAAACACCCACAAAATCCAAAGCTTATGAAACGTGTACTTCTAATGGCTTTATCTGCCATTCCTACGCTACTCTTTGCTCAAGGAGGCATTACCTCTGCCATGCTGCGCCAGTTTAAGGCCGACAACGCACCGACAGCCAATACAAAAGTTTTGCGCAACGCATTAGCACAAAACAACATCAACGATTTGGCCTTAGTAGCCGATAATCCGGACGCCAACGACACATACTTCTCTCACGAAGTCAAGTCAAAAGGCATTACAAATCAACGCTCGAGCGGCCGTTGCTGGCTCTTTACGGGGCTTAACGTTATGCGTGCCGACGCCATCAACCGCTTCCAAATGGGCAGCTTCCAATTTTCACAGGCTTACAACTTTTTCTTCGATCAATTGGAGAAGTCTAACCTCTTCCTCCAAGCCGTCATAGACAACGCTAAGCAGCCTATCGACAACCAACTCAATACGTGGCTCTTCGATCATCCGCTTTCCGACGGTGGTACCTTCTCCGGCGTGCAGGATGTCGTTACAAAATACGGTGTAGTCCCGGCCGACGTTTTCCCCGAAAGCTTCAACGCCAACAACACCTCGAAAATGTCCGAACTCATCCAATTGCGCCTCCGCGAAGACGGCCTCGAACTGCGCAAAATGGTTGCCAAAGGCGCCAAAGCGGCTGATATCGAAAAGCGCAAGACGGCAATGCTCAGCACCGTATACCGCATACTGACCATCTGCCTTGGCACACCGCCTGAGAAGTTTACTTGGACGCGCCGCACGGCCGACGGTAAAGCCGTTGAGACCAAGACGTACACGCCGCAGGAGTTTTATCAGGCTTTCGTAGGCAAGGATCTGAAAAACAGCTACGTGATGGTGATGAACGACCCCACGCATCCTTACTACAAGACCTATACAATTGATATGGACCGCCACTCTTACGATGGCAAAAACTGGACCTATATCAACCTGCCTATGAATGAAATCAAGGCTATGGCTATCGCAAGCATCAAAGACTCAGCCATGATGTATATGAGTTGCGACGTAGGCAAGCTCTACAATCGTAAGAGTCCCGTGCTCTCTATGAACAACTACGACTACGAATCATTGCTCGGCACGAAGTTTACAATGGACAAAGCAGATCGCATCCGCACACACGCAAGTGCCTCCAGCCACGCCATGACGTTAATGGCAGTCGACTTAGACGCCAACGGAAAACCGAAGAAGTGGATGGTTGAAAACAGCTGGGGCGAAGATAGCGGCTTTCGCGGCCACTTAATTATGACCGACGAATGGTTTGACAATTACCTCTTCCGCCTCGTGGTCGACAAGAAGTATGTCCCCGCAGCTACGCTCAAACTCTTGGATCAGAAACCCACGCAACTTCCGGCTTGGGATCCGCTCTTCAAGACCGAAGAATAAGCTGACACCCCACGGGGTATCGACTACAAACATATTGGTGGCCTTTCATCCGTAGCAGCCACCTCAATCAGCCGATTAGGTCTGCACGATGAGCCAACACCATTAGCGTATAGTAGTTTTAAAAAAGTGAGCATAAAGCTCTAATTATAGATTGTTGTATTGAATTCTATGCGCTATCGGCCTCCCTCCAAACGAGGGAGGCCTTCTTTTATCCCTACGCCAACGGCTCATTGCTCCCCGCGCAGCGTCGTTTCGCTTCCGCAGTAGGCGCCCCCATTTTCGCCTCCACCCTTCAAAAATAGCGCCGAGGACGCCCCAATCTGCTAAGCCCAAACCCGAAGAAGCAAAGGCCAAGCCCCAAGCATCGCGCTTGCGCTCGTGATAAAAAAGGCTTCACCTCACGATAAAAAGTACTTCATCTCACGAGCGCAAACCTTTATTCTCGTGAGCGCAAACTCCGCGAACACGTCAGGCGCACTTTTTGGCCAAGCCAAATGCCTTATTATCAAACACAAAAGGAGCAAAAACCCAAACCTCCGCATCGCCAAACGGACGCGCCGCGTGTGCCGATACAGCACCGACCACCATACTCCAACCGAGCGCGCCCCTCATCCCTTTCCTAAAAAACTTCATCAGCCACCGCCGCTTCCCCTTTTTTGAGTATTGCCGATGATCGGTCAAATCCGGGAAACGCCAACAAGCCGCCCCATCTATAGAACAAAAACCTGCATTTCGCCTTTCCCGGCATGGCGGCAAATTGACACCATTAAAGCCCCTTTCAGCCTGAAAATTCGCCTTCTAAACGACCAAAAAGCAGACTGAAAGCGAACTATCCCCATAATTGAGTATTGAAACCCACAAAAAGGGATAGAATAAAAGCCTTTTTGTTTGGCACATATTTGGGGTTTAGCTTATCTTTGCAGAGCATTCGAAGTTCCCCATTTATGGGGATATGACGTTTGCGAACCACTTCGCCCAAATAAAAACAAACAAAATAACAATTTAATCAAAAATTTATGTGGTTATACAATTCATCCATCGGACGGAAGGTTGTGATGTCAGTATCCGGCATTGCGCTTATCTTGTTCCTGACGTTCCACGCTTGCATGAACGTTGTGGCACTCTTTTCAGCAGATGCCTACAATGAGATCTGCGAGTTTCTCGGCTCGAACTGGTATGCCGTAGCCGGAACGGTTGCGCTCGTTGGCTTAATTGCCATACACTTTATCTACGCGGTCATCTTGACGCTTCAGAACCGCAAGGCACGTGGCAACAACCGCTACGCTGTCACGGCAACTCCGGACAAGGTTGACTGGAACTCGCGCAATATGTTTGTGTTGGGCGTTATCATCGTATTGGGCCTTCTCCTCCACTTGTTCAACTTCTGGTACAACATGATGTTTGCTGAGTTTGCAAACGGCGGAATGGCTTTCGTAGGAAACTACTCTGCAACTGACGGAGCCGGCTTGATGAGCTACACGTTTAAGAATCCGGTCTTCACGGTTCTTTACATCCTTTGGTTTGCCGCTATCTGGTTTCACCTCACGCACGGCTTCTGGAGCGCAATGCAGACGCTCGGCCTCGACGGAAAGATTTGGTTCAACCGTTGGAGAGTGATCGGCAATGTTTATGTAACGATCGTAATGCTCTGCTTCGTAGCCGTGGCTATCCACTTCGCTTTCTGTGGCGGCGCGTGCTAAGTGAGAGTTTTTTAGCTTTATCAAACACACAAGGAAATAATTATGGCAACTATAGATTCTAAAATCCCTGAGGGAATTGTCTCTCAGAAATGGACCAACTATAAAGCGCACCAAAAATTAGTAAACCCGGCCAATAAGCGAAAGCTGGACATTATCGTCGTCGGAACAGGACTTGCCGGCGCAAGTGCGGCAGCTTCGCTGGGCGAAATGGGCTTTAAGGTGCTCAACTTCTGCATCCAGGACTCACCGCGCCGCGCGCACTCTATCGCAGCTCAGGGCGGTATCAACGCAGCTAAGAACTACCAAAACGACGGCGACTCTGTATATCGTCTTTTCTATGATACGGTGAAGGGTGGCGACTATCGTGCTCGCGAAGCAAACGTATATCGCCTCGCAGAAGTCAGCGCAAGCATCATCGATCAGTGCGTTGCGCAAGGCGTTCCCTTTGCTCGTGAGTACGGCGGCTTGTTGGCTAACCGCTCTTTCGGTGGTGTGCAGGTAAGTCGTACGTTCTACGCAAAAGGACAAACGGGCCAGCAATTGCTGCTCGGTGCTTACTCCGCACTTATGTGCCAGGTAAACGCAGGAACCGTAAAACTTTATACGCGCTATGAAATGCTCGACGTTGTCATCGTTGATGGACGTGCACGCGGTATCATAGCTCGCAACCTCGTAACGGGAAAATTGGAGCGCTTTGCTGCACACTGCGTCGTATTGGGCACAGGTGGTTATGGCAATGCTTACTTCCTCTCAACCAATGCTATGGGTTGCAACTGCTCTGCAGCTATTGCGGCTTATCGCAAGGGCGCTTACTTCGCTAACCCTGCTTTCGTACAGATTCACCCCACGTGTATTCCGGTTCACGGCGATAAGCAAAGTAAGCTGACTTTGATGTCGGAGTCGCTGCGTAACGACGGCCGCATTTGGGTTCCCAAGAAAATTGAAGATGCGAAGAAGCTGCAAGCCGGCGAACTTGAAGGACGCGACATTCCGGAAGAGGATCGCGACTACTACCTCGAGCGCCGCTATCCGGCTTTCGGTAACCTCGTTCCCCGCGACGTAGCCAGCCGCGCTGCTAAAGAGCGCTGCGATGCCGGCTTCGGCGTAAACAACACGGGTCTTGCCGTATTCCTCGACTTCTCTGAAGCTATCAACCGTTTGGGCCGTGACGTCGTAGAAGCACGCTACGGTAACCTCTTCGATATGTACGAAGAAATTACTGACGTGAGCCCTTACGATAACCCGATGATGATTTATCCGGCTATTCACTATACGATGGGCGGACTTTGGGTTGACTATGAACTCTCTACGAACATTCCGGGCCTCTTCGCAATCGGCGAGTGTAACTTCTCTGACCACGGTGCTAACCGCTTAGGTGCGTCTGCATTGATGCAAGGTTTGGCTGACGGCTACTTCGTATTGCCTTATACGATTCAAAACTATTTGAGCGACCAAATCACCGTTGCTCGCTTCTCTGCTGATGCTCCTGAATTCATCGCTGCTGAGAAGGAAGTACAGGATCGCATTGACCACATCCTCAACATCAACGGTAAGCGCTCTGTGGATAGCATTCACAAAGAATTGGGCCACGTGATGTGGGAGTACGTAGGTATGGCGCGCTCTAAGGAAGGCCTCGAAAAGGCACTCGTACTGATGGACGAGATCCGTAAAGAGTTTGAGACGAACCTCTTCGTACCTCACGTTGAAGGTGTCAACATCGAATTGGAGAAAGCTTTGCGCTTGAACGACTTCATCACGATGGGTAAATTGGTAGCCATCGACGCTATCCACCGCGAAGAAAGCTGCGGCGGTCACTTCCGCATAGAGCATCAGACTGAAGACGGCGAGGCAAAACGCGACGACCAAAACTGCTTCTATGTAAGCTGCTGGGAATATCAAGGCGAGGGCAAGAATCCTGTCAAGTTCGAAGAGCCGCTGAAATATGAGGCTATCGAAGTGAAGACCCGCAACTATAAGAGTTAAGCTCGTTTATCAACCAATATTAAAGAACAACGATTTATGGCTAAGAATATAAGTTTTAAGCTGCGCTATTGGAAGCAAAACGGGCCGAAAGATGCAGGCCATTTTGACGAGCGCGAAATGAAGGACATCCCTGACGATACGTCATTCCTCGAAATGCTTGACATATTAAATGAGCAGCTTGTCGAAGAAGGCAAGGAGCCGTTTGTATTTGATCACGATTGCCGCGAAGGTATCTGCGGTATGTGCTCTCTCTACATCAACGGTACGCCGCACGGCAAGACGGAGACAGGCGCTACGACCTGCCAACTCTATATGCGTCGTTTCCGCGATGGCGAAACGATCACCGTAGAGCCGTGGCGCTCTGCTGCTTTCCCTGTTATCAAAGACTGTATGGTTGATCGTACAGCATTTGATAAGATACAATCTGCCGGTGGTTACGTCTCTGTGCGCACGGGTGCTCCTCAGGATGCCAACAGCATTCTGATTCCGAAGCAAGATGCTGACGAAGCAATGGACTGCGCTTCTTGCATCGGCTGTGGCGCTTGCGTAGCAGCTTGCAAGAATGGCTCTGCAATGCTCTTTGTTAGTTCACGCGTAAGCCAGTTCGCGTTGCTGCCTCAAGGCCGCCCCGAAGCTGCTCGCCGCGCAAAACTAATGGTGAAGAAGATGGACGAATTAGGCTTTGGCAACTGTACCAATACGCGTGCTTGCGAGGCTGTATGCCCCAAGAACGAATCTATTGCGAACATTGCACGCCTGAACCGCGAGTTTATCAAAGCAAAGTTAGCTGACTAACTAATATAGTTAATACATCATAGAATCCCCTCGCCCGCAGTGCTCCTGCCAGTGAGGGGATTTTTAGATGAAGTGCGTTGCGGCTTTTAGGGCTTCAACGCCTTAACGCCGCACTGTGGTCCGCCTTAAGTTATATATCGTTCAAGTATTCTTCAATGCCTATCTTGCGCACGATTCCCAAGGATTGACGCCCAACTAATCTCTAACGATGCTAACTTAGTAGGCACACTAAATTAAACTTGAAAAGGGTAGTGCGCACACAAGCGATAGCGTATCCAAGGCAAATAAGGTGAATTAGTGGATACACTGCTAAATACGCCGACTATTTAATGCCTTGACGAGAGCCACATCAGTATGATGTAGGCGGCAAGGATATGCATAGCGATCGTTATGCGTATATTTTTAGTAGTATCGCCGGTTGACCAAATCCAGACCCATATGAGAGGACCGACAAATGGCACCGCTGCCGAGAAGAGGATAAAGAAAATAAAACCGCCCCAACCTCGCCCGGTAGCAACAAAGGGAGCAAGGATGAACAAAAAGACTGTGTAAAAGAAATAAAACACGAATATAGCGAGTTTACATTATCGTGGATAGACGCAAGGAGGAGAAACGATAACCTAACAACAAGTTGCTATCCACTTAGCGCCATTTAGGAACAATCCTTAAAGGCTCTTGCGCGCAGATATAGATTTGAACGAACAATACTAAAAATGCCAAAGCACACAATATATATATAATAGGCACGTCGACTTAGTCTTACAACGCTTTCACGTATGAACATTGGCGCGACTTAAAAAATCAACCTTTAGAGGTCATAAAAAAGCCTACGATCACAGACCTGTTACTACAGCTATCAGTCTTCATATGGAAAGCTGCAAAGTATGTTTTTGAAAAATTGCGAGGTATAACTTACGTTTCTGACGATGACATTTCATCGGGCGTATCTACGTTATCTTGCAAATCATCATCGTCCTCATCAAAATCAGGTTCGCACTCTTCGGCTGATGAGTCATTAACCTTACGTTTATATTTCGTCGGCGTGAAGCCATAGGTCTTTTTGAAGGCATGGTAGAAGCCTGAATAATGCTCAAAGCCTGAAAGTTCGGCAACCTCGTCGAGTGAAAGTTCGGGACGTGTATCAAGCAGCATCTTTGCCCGTTGCATCTTAACCGTCTTTATATAAGTGACAGGCGACATTCCTGTAAGCGCCATGAGTTTGCGGTGGAACTGACGCTTACTCATACACAATCTGTCGGCCAGCAAGCTTACTTCGAGCTGCTGCGTATCGAGCAAGGCATAAATGATGTCGATCGTCTTGCCAAGGAAAAACTCATCGGCTGTAGACAAAGTTGGGGTGACTATCTCGTTGGTCTTTAAGGCGCTCGCATATTTGCTCCTCAGTAAGCTGCGCTGCTCTAATAATTTTTCCACTCGTGTACGCAACTCTTCACTATTGAAGGGCTTCACGAGATATGCATCAGCGCCTGCTTCCAATCCCTTAATGCGATCTTCTTCAGTATTTTTCGCTGTGATGACAATGATCGGGATATGATTGACAATCTCGTTCGTTCGGATCGCTCGGCACACGTCAAGACCACCCATCTCAGGCATCATTAAGTCGGTGATGATTAAATCGGGTACGAGTTCCTCGGCTTTCTGCAGACCCACCTTTCCATTTTCTGCATAGCATACGCTGTAACGCGACGTCAACTGTGAGCCGATATACGCGGCCACGTCCTTGTTGTCTTCAATGATGAGTATGCGGCAATCGTTATTATCGTCTTCCACTTTATCGACAAGCGGCTCCGTCGTATCAGGTATTATGGGTGCGCCAGCAATGGGATTACCATCTACAGCTTGCTTACTTTGATGGCGGATGGGCAGACTCAGATGGAACGTTGTCCCCTTACCGAGCGTACTTTCTACGCGGATCTTTCCACCGATAACCTCTACGATGCGATGAACTAATGCAAGTCCTACACCCGTTCCTACCTGTCCGGTATCTTGCTCAGCTTGATAGAAGGGTTGGAAAATATGAGCAAGCGCCGCGGGGTCTATACCCTTGCCCGTATCAGCCACACTAATCAATAAGTTTTCGTTATCACGTTCCAGCCTGACCGTAATATGTCCATATTCAGGCGTGTACTTAAAGGCATTGGAAAGTAGGTTGTTGATGATCTTATTGAGATAACCGGGCACGAAGTCGGTCTCTAAATCCACGTTTGTTACGAAGTGGAGATCCACATTGCGGCATCGGGCATAATCACGATAAGACTCGACAATCATCGTAATGTAGGCCGCAATATTGCCACTGCGCCAATCAAGATTGCCCACCGATGATTTTATCTTTGAGATATCAAGCAATTGGTTAATCAAAGCGAGTAAGTTTTCGCCTTGACGTTCAATTGTGCAGACTTTCTCCTTTGTCGCAGCAGGCAAGGCCTCATCTTGCTTTAATTCGCCACTTAAACCAAGAATCACAGTGAGCGGAGTGCGAAATTCATGGGTAATGTTCGTAAAGAAATTCTCTCGCATTTGCGACATTTGCTTTAAGGCAATATGATTCCGTTTGCGGATACGCTGTACATAAGACATTAAGACAACTGTAGCAAACAAGGAAACCAAAACAAAGATAAAGACAACATAGCTGACATAGCGCATCGTACGTTCCGATTGCAGCGTTATCTCCGCTTCGTTAAGCACGCGCTTACGATGATTGCGCTCAATATTCAAACTAATATTTTGTATGCGATTGACGCGCCCAATATTCAGCACGCTATCTTGCCAAAAGTCGGCCTGCTCGTAACAAGAGAGCGCATCTGCATAGCGACCTAATTGCTTGTAGTACTTATAATATAGATTGTAAACTTCTGCAAGATGCTCAGGCGATTTGATTCGGGTAGCCATCTCTTTTGCACGATCCAACCGGCTCAAAGCCTCGGGCGTCCTCCCTATTTTGAAGTAAATATTAGTCAATGCCAAAAGCGGACTTAAAGCGTGCCATTCATCTTTGGAAGCCTGCATGAGTCCATAAGCCGTCTCATACTCACGCGCCGCCTGCTCATATTCGCCGGCTTTCTCGTGGAGCGAGCCTAAATAAGTATGACAAAGCGATATGCCTATAACCTCATTGGCTGCTTTATTGAATTCCATAGAGCGCAAATAGTAAACGCGCGCGGAATCCAACTTGCCGCGGTGTTCAAAGATAGAGCCAAGGTTCGCATTGTCTATGGCCTGCCCTACGGCACTATTGAGCTTTTGCTCTCCCTTTAGCGCAAGCCGCAAAACGCTATCTGCACGCTCGAAGTTGCCCAAGCTCATATAAATATTACCTAGACCATTGAGCGACTTCACGTGGTTTTTAAGCGCTAGTTTAGAAGTGTCGGAAAATTCTTCGCTCAACTTTAAAGCGCGATGATGGTATTCTTGCGCCACATCGAGTATACTCATTCGGCGATAGTCCGTTCCAATATTATTGAGTATACGCACCCATTCGAGCGTATCATTAAGCGCTTCAGCTTGTTTGAGTGCCTCAGAGTGGGCACGCACAGCTTCTTCGAAGCGGCTCTCATCGCGAAGACGTTTTCCCTTTATGCGCAGAGCTATGATACTGCCGATTTTGTTGCCTTTCTCCTCAAAACGACGCTGCAGAGCCTCTATCGAATCGATTGAAGACGCTCCTTCGACCTGTTTTTCCAATGCTGCGCGCTCTTCATAGCTGATGCTGGCCGATTGGCGACCGCAGGAGGAGAGCAGCATTAGTAGCATAAAAACGCCAACCCCTATACAGAGGTGCAAGCATGATGTAGCGAGTTTCACTTTATGCGCCGCTAGCAAAAGGGGGCGTGAGAAAAAGATATCAGGAAGATCAGGACGGCAATAGTGCATAGAGAATTGTCTTTAGATCAATGCTTGTTTCGCATAAACTCTTGACTAACGTTCGTAATATATGAGCTGAGAAACCGATGCAAAAATAAATATAAATTTGAAACTTAAGGTAGGGGCGCCCGTTATCTTTGTGTTTTTTCTATTGATCTATAGCGTTAGCGCAACTCAGGCAGAACTTTGATGACTTATTTCCGTAGAAATATTGGAAAGAAAGAGGCATCTGCAACCGAATGACAATGCACTTAATAGGAGTTTATAACCTTACCGCGGAACACAGTAGGCCAAGATTTGTTGTGCTATACACCATCTGAAATGGGACGTAAAACGATCTGGCAGAAACAGAAAATCTTCGATGAAATGGGAAATAATATCAACTTATACACCGCCATAAAGCACACATAAAAACGAGACAACACATAGCATGAATAAGATGAAGATAGATGATTATGTCGAACGGTAGCCTAAGGACACGCCCGTTAGTAGAGTCTGATAGAAAACAGAGATTCACTGAACTTTGCAATCAGAAAGCAAACCAAAGTGCAAAACGTGGAGGCGAGCTAAAAAGTGCGACTGACAAACGCCGCACAAAAAAAGAAGCTTTTCTTCAATGTATTCGTGATAGAGATAAATGATTTTGCTGTGCACGAGAAAAACAAAGCGTACACTAATGAGTAAGCTGGCGCGCGTAGAAAGTTTTGCCTATCGATAGTAGGATAGACCTATAAAAACAAAAAAACCGAACCTCTTTGCGAAGTTCGGTTATGTGTTTGCGTGCTGATAAAGATCAGCCTAAGCTGTTCACGTGTAAAGTTACGCTAGACTTAATGTTGGCAGCCTTATTCTTGTGGATAATGTTGTTCTTAGCCAACTTATCAAGCATCGTCTGAACCTTCGGCAAGAAAGCCGTAGCTTCAGTTTTGTCAGTCATTGCGCGAAGTTTGCGAACGGCGTTGCGCATTGTCTTAGCGTAATATCTGTTGTGCAATCTGCGTGTCTCCGTCTGACGAATTCTTTTGAGGGAGGATTTGTGATTTGCCATTGTTTCTTTATTTTCTTATTTGTAGCCTATAGCAGAGTCGAACTGCTCTTTAGAGAATGAAAATCTCTCGTCCTAACCGATAGACGAATAGGCCAACCGAGCAACTTTTGCCTCATTGGGGCTCAATTGCGGGTGCAAAGATAGGGCAAAGTTCTTACTTGCCAAATCTTTTGACTCTTTTTTTTGCGATAAAAGGCTTTTTTCTCCAATATGGGGCGTTACGGGGTTGAATTTGGGCGGTGCAAGTCGTTTGGCGGGGTGTTTTTACGGCGCTAAAATTGCTTTTTAGTTGGTGTTACATCGCTTTTTGTCCTCGTTTTTTTCATCGAATTAAGACGCTATTATATAATCAATGTGTCGTTGCGGCGTGTAGATGTGGTTGGGGGGCGGCAGAGTGGGGGAGTAGTTTGTGCGGGTGAGCCTCGGGATGCGTTGGTCACGATGACGGTGGCGCCTCATCGAATTTATGTGGCTTCTAGAGCGACTAAAGCATCGCTATGTGGGGTTGGGGTGAGCTGTGGTTGGAGATAAAGTTGTTTGGGTCGGTATCCCGTAAGCGGCGGATCAACTTAGGCGGAGTTGGAATGGCATTTGGCGCGATACAAAAGCGATAAAAGAAGGCGCAAATCAAAGGAAAAATAAAAGAGGTCTATCCTCGTCAGATAGACCTCTTTCGTACACCGCCAGGGATTCGAACCCTGGACCCACTGATTAAGAGTCAGTTGCTCTACCAACTGAGCTAGCAGTGCATGCTTTTGTTTTGCGGATGCAAAGGTAGGAGTTTTCGTAGAACTAACAAAGCCCTTGCGCCAAAAAAATGATTTTTTTTGCACAAGGACTTTGATTTTGTTTGTTTAGCCCTGATTATGCGGCTGGTTTTGTGCGCTCCTTGAACATAAGCGTAAAGAAAACGAGGACACAAAGTGCGTAGCCGGCGAAAATAAACCAGCACGTCGGCCAATCGCCTACGGTATAAATGTTCCCATTGTGCGATATGGGGTGCGTCATCTTGTTAATCAGCCATTGCGCGCCCAATGTGCCGACCGTAGCGCCAATTCCATTGGTCATTAGCATAAACAATCCTTGCGCGGCAGAGCGGATGCTATCGTCCGTGGCCCGATCAATGTAGAGCGAACCGCTGATGTTGAAGAAGTCGAACGCGACGCCGTAAACTAACATTGAGAGAATAAACATCCAAAGTCCCGAACCCGGATTGCCCAAACCAAACAAGCCGAAGCGGAAGACCCAGGCGGCCATCGCGATCATCATTACTTTTTTGATGCCGAAGCGCTTTAGGAAGAACGGGATCAGCAAAATGCAGCACGTTTCGCTGATTTGCGAGATCGAAATAATGATATTAGTGTGCTGCACGCCAAACGTCTCGGCGTATTCCGGCATTGCCGCGAAGCTACTTATGAATGGGTTCGCGAAACTATTCGTAATCTGTAAGCTGACACCCAATAGCATCGAGAAGATTAAGAACAGCGCCATATCCTTGCGCTTAAAGAGCGCAAAAGCGTTGAGTCCGAAGGCTTCAGCAAAGCTCTTTTTGCGCCCGTCTTTGATGATGGGGCAAGCGGGTAGCGTGAAGGCGTAAGCAAAGAGCACTAAGCTGAGCACACCTGAAGCAATAAACTGACGATAGTCGGCTTGGATTCCGGCTAAGTCGACAAACCACATCGCGCAGATGAAACCGATCGTGCCAAAGACGCGTATGGGCGGAAAATCCTTCACTGTATCCATACCGGCGCGCGTTAATATCGTATAGGCCACTGAATTGGTGAGCGCCAATGTCGGCATGTAGAAAGCCACGCTCAAAGTGTAGAGCGTAAAGAAGATACCGAAGCTCCACGTCGGTGTGCTCTGCTGATAGAGTGCTGCCGCAATCAGCAGCGTGCCCGCCAATAAATGACAAATGCCCAATAGTCGCTGTGCCGGAACAAAGCGGTCGGCGATCATACCTATTAAAGCCGGCATAAAAATCGAGACTACGCCTTGGATAGAGTAGAACCACGCAATCTCAGTGCTGAGTCCGATGTTGCCTAAGTAGCGCCCCATAGCTGTCAGGTAAGCTCCCCAAACGGCGAACTCCAGAAAATTCATCAAGATGAGGCGGATTTTCAGATTGAAATGATTATTGTTCATAGAGCAATTTCTTGATTTGACGAACTAAAACGCGCTTGCTTAAGCGCTCGGCATACGTGCAGCAAATGACGTGGTCCTTATTGACCAAATAAAGCTTTGGCAAACCTTTCGCTCCAAACGCATCATATACTTGCCGATCCGGTTGTGCAGAATAAGGAAGTGTCAGTTGCTTATCCGTCCAAAAAGATTTGATCGACTCTTCCGTTTCTGCACGAGAGATACATATAATATTTACGTCGGGAAAGCGCTCACTTATTTTTTGCAAGTGGGGCAATTCGCGCCGACAATCCGAGCATCCGGTGTTGAAAAAGGCCAAGATTGAAACCGTCCCTTTGAGATCAGCTTCGGTAAGCATTTGTCCGTTGTTCAACAGAATGGAAAAAGCGGGGATCTTGTCGCCCACAGTGCAAGTTTTGCTCGGTGTGGTTGCACCCTGCTGCGCATGTGCGTCTGCCAGCAGGCTTCCTAAGAGCACTAAGCCGCAGTAGGCCAGCAGTCGGAGCCTTTTAGCCGCTTCCCCTACGCGCTTGGTGGCGCCGGACGTGTTGTTTCTGAAAGTGTACATTGTGTTTTTATTGTGCTTAGTCCATACCGTGGCCGAGATGTCTTGACCGCAAGCCCCTGTATAGCTTGCAAATGTATAAAGAAGTATTTAAAATGGTCCACTTCATCGGGCAATTATTCTCGCTCGTCTCTAATTTTTTCTCGGCCGACTGCGGGAAAAGGCACGGAGGTGCGAACCGGGGTGGCGGCGAAGCCTTTTGCGACCCTTCGGCCGCTTTGGCTTTTTCTGTCCGTGGAGCAATTGCCGGCCATAATCGTTGTTCGGCCGTCACCGTCTGCGGGTTTTGGACGTTGAGAAGGGCGTTTTTATTGTTTGCCGGCAGCAAACCATTGTTTGGCGGCAGCAAATTATCGTTTGCTCGGAGCAAACTATCGTTTGGTGGCAGCAAACAAAAAAAGTGCAAGGCCTTATCGTTCGATTTTGGTAGAAAGTTTGCGTCTATTGCCCTCGTGAGGTTGCTTTGAGTGTAGCTGCATGGTTTCGTGTAAATCTGTCGGGAAAACAGTGTAGACCGACCTCCTTTATTCACCGACAAAGGGGGGCGTAAATCAACTATAATGCCTTGGTATAAGGGCCGAGTGTTTGTATTTTTTTTCATTGCAAATGTTTATCTTTGCCCGAAAAACACGGTAATGGAGAAGCAAAAGATCCTCTTTGTGTGTCACGGCAATATATGCCGAAGTCCTATGGCGGAATTTCTGATGAAGAAGCTCGTAAAAGACGCCGGAAGAGCGCAAGAATTTGAGATCGACAGTGTGGCTACGTCTACGGAGGAAATAGGTAACGATATGTACCCTCCGGCTCAGCATTGTCTGCGCAGTCATGGCGTGCCATTCGAGCCTCGAGAGGCACGGCAGATGACGCAAGCCGACTATGATTATTATGACCGGATTTTCGTGATGGACAGAAACAACCTCCGACGGCTCCATACGATTGGAATAGAAGACAAGGAAGACAAAATAAGCCTACTGATGGCGCTCATCGGTGAAAATCGTGATGTGGCTGACCCGTGGTATACGCGTGATTTTGAAAAGACCTACGCTGATCTGTGTGCAGCGCTTCCAAAGATTCTGTGAGGCTGCTTTTTTCAGCTACGCCCAAAGTGTGTCCGGATTGTGAAAAAAGCGCCATCTGATCGTCTCGATGATGATGTTTGCGCAATGGTCGTAAGTCTGCTCCCATCGCCCTCGTAAGGTCGTTTTGAAAAGGCCTAAGCACCGCCGCACTTTGCATTCTTAGTTTGTTTTGCAGCGGCCGTTTCCGAAAATGCTTCGGACGCGCGGCTGGTAAACTTCTCGCTTTTCGTTTCTATGTCTTTATAAGTTTTTTGTCTGCTAATATTAAAAAATGCGGTGGCTAAGGCTGCGTTTTTTTGCTACTTTATATAAAAATGTCAGATGGTTTTCTTTATATTTGCACGCAATATTCTGAAGCGGTCTGGCGCGTATGTCGCTGCATTGCGTTGAAATAATGACGGAACATAAAGAAGACAATACAATAGAAGGCCCTGCGGCGACGAACTTGCGGCGGGCGCAAAAGCAGATGGCTCGTGCTGAATCAAGACCGGCCCTTGATGCTGATTGGAGTTACTTCTTTACGCACAATGCCCGACTCAAGCACATCGCACAAAAGCTGAAAGCGGACAATTGCTTTCCTACGTTCGTGCATCAATCGTGCAAATATATTCGTAATCACGACAAAGTGTGCAAGCAATTGCGCCCGACGATCAGCGGACTCATCTTTATTCAAGGCGAAGTAAAGGCTGTCGAGGCCTACTTCAAAGAACGCTTGCCGGAACTGCACTTGGCGTGCGATTATGCTACGCGCTGCGTGGCCCGAATTCCGCACGCCGTGATGCAACCCTTTATGAAGATCGCCGAACTTGACGCTACGCGCATCCGTTTTCTGCTTCATCCGTTTGAACATTACGCCGGTAGTCAGCTCGTTCGTATAACTTCCGGCCCAATGACGGGCTTGGAGGGTTACATTATTCGGATAGACCGCGATCGAAAACTGGTTCTGCGCGTAGGAGATATGACGATTGCCGTCGGCGGAATCCATCGCGAATCGTTTGAAAACGTAGCGGATTATATCCGTATGCGACGCGCTGAAGAATACGAAAGTGCGGCGGCTTCTGAAGAGGGCCTGACGGAGTTGCAAACGGCTGTGGAGCGAACGCTTTTCAAGCCGCAGACGTCGACGGATCGCTTGCTGCTCGCCGGTAGCGGGGCGCGCTGGATCGAAACGGCGCAGGAGCGGCAGGCGCAAGCCGACTGGGGCGCGGCGCTCGAGATTTTGTGCTATCTATGGGAGCGATTAGCGGCTTTTCGCCAAGATTTGATGCTCACGGATGCCGCCGGACGGGAGCTGATTGCTCGCCTGAGTCGACAGGTCTCGATGCAGCTCGATGCGCTGCTTGATGCGCCGAATCGACCGACAGACATCGCGGAGAAAATTGAGGTCTGGCGCGATGAAATTTTGCTGCGCAACGGCTTTGCTTGCGTCGGCCGTGATTCTACTCCGACGCTGGCCGCTGCTAAACGCTTTTGAGCGAATGCGACGCGGTGCAGTGCAAAAAAAAGAACAAAAAAAGGAAATAAAAATAAGAGCATACCGCAATTTTTGTGCAATTGGCGCGTTACATAAAGAAGAAACCCAAGCAACATACCTGAAGAAAGGTCGTCCGCAGGGCGAGATCCGACATCGAAACCTCCGCTTCAGGCCTTTGAAAGTAAGAGGGGCTGCTTGCAACCTCTTGACAACGACGCCTCAAATAGTTGGAATCAAAGTTTAAACGATGTTCTACCGACCAAAGGCTGCATTTACATCTTTGATAGTCCGCCGCGACGCGATTGTTCTTAAAGCAAAGTAAAAGCATACAATGACGCTATTCGCCATATTAATGAGCTTCGTCGCCAGTGCCTTAGTTTCGGCGCTGATGATTCCGCGCATCATACTCATATCCTTTCGCCGGAAACTTTTCGATACTGTCAATGAGCGAAAAGTTCACACCGGCATCGTTCCGCGTTTGGGCGGCATCGCCTTTACGCCGGCATTGATCTTTGCTTATACGCTCCTTTATGGTTTGGGAACCATCTTGCAGGGCGTCACTGACAATCGTGAGGTCGACATCTTGGCCGCTAAGCCGCCGACGCTCGGACTTTGTGCCCTCATCTTACTATATGTAGAGGGCATAGCTGATGATTTGAACGGCATAAATTACAAGCTGAAGTTTTTAGTTCAAACGATTTGCGCCCTTTTGATCGTACTTTCAGATCTGTGGATCAATAATCTTTATGGGCTCTTCGGGGTTTATGAGATTTCGCCCTTTATCGGGCAGCCGCTAACTGTGCTCTTGATCGTCTATATTATAAATGCCATCAATTTAATTGACGGTATTGACGGCTTGGCTTCAGGTTTGAGTATGGTGGCCTTGTTCTTCTTCGGCGTGCAGTTTGCCGGGCAGGGCGTAGTGGCAGGTGCGGGCATCGCGTTTGCGTTGCTGGGCGCTCTGGTTCCGTTCTTCTATTACAATGTCTTTGGCAAAGTGGAGCGGCACAACAAGATCTTTATGGGCGATTGCGGCAGTCAGGTTGTGGGCTTTATTCTGGGCTTGCTGGGCGTGATTTTTGTGATGCCAAGTTCCGCTGGCGTCACCGATGCTACGCCTTTTATTATGGGCTGGGCGGTTCTGCTCATTCCGGGTTTAGATGCCATCCGCGTAATGGTGTTGCGGATGCTCCACGGTCGACACCCGTTCAAGCCGGATAAGACCCACATTCACCACAAGCTGTTGGCGCTCGGCTTAAGTCAGCGCTCAACGCTCGTTCTTCTGCTTACGTTCGACGTGTTCTTTATCTTGATCAACGTAGGTGCAGCTTACAAGCTCAATATTAACCTTATTTTCTTGGGCGACATAATTGTGTTTTGCTTGCTCCAATACGGCGTTACTTTGCTCATACGTGCCCGCCGCCGGCGGCAAGCCGCCGGCGCGGCTGATTCGGCTGACGGTCTCGAAGTTGCGATGGCTGAAGCGCAGTGTGCCACTGTGTCATCTTCAGAGCACATTTTGTATCATATGCGTACCGAAGAAAATCGTCTCCAATACATAGTTGTTTCTCCGATGCCCAATATGAACTCGTGGATCGCTTATGGTAAGGCCGCTTTTGCTTTACATAATTTGTTTGAGCATAAAGGTATTGAAAACTATACCTCATCCTTCTCTACCGATAAGCAGATGCCGTATACTTGGGTTAGTAATGTTGTGTTCAGAAAGCTGTTGCTCAACATAGAACATCAGAAAGAGAACGACCATATCATCATCCGCTATCCTGCCAAATCGGATAAAATGGCCTATAAGCATTGGCTCGAACTGCTCAAGGATCGAGATCCGAGTACGGAGCCGGCATCCTTAGTGCCTTTGCACAAATAATAAGATCTTCAATCCCTCTATATTCATCCCGCCATCGGCCGTAAGCGTGCCGCGTGGCGGGATTTTGTTTTGCCAATTCCGTTTGCGGACGCGGCCAATAGAAAACGCAGCGACTCTTTTTGCGTAAGAGCCGCTGCGTATTTGAAAAGTATCGAAAAACTTATTGAATGCTAAACTTCCGGTTCCATTGTCCGATGCGTGCTACGTAAACGCCGCTCGCCAAATTCGGTAATGCCACGACGTTAGAGCCTTTATCCAATTTCTGCGTCAAGACCGTGCGCCCCGCAGCGTCAATGACGTAAAGTTGGTCTTGAGTAGCCTTGCCTTCCATCTTAATATAGAGTGCGCGGCCGGAAGACATCAGCGACAATGACGGGTTAACGACTTCCGGCGTCTGAATGCCAACCTCTACCCCCTCATATGGGTTGCGTCCTTCGTTAACGCCGTCGAGGAAGTTAAAGATTTGCCAATGAATCTTCTTGGCTGCTTCCACATCAGCTTGGCGAATGACGTTCTTATCCCCTTTCGGCGTGTTCACAACGAAAGCTTCGCCCGGTTCCATCGCGCTACGTGCAGGCAGCGAAGCAATCATAGCCGTCATTGCTTCCCCATTTATTTCGTTGCCGTAGCATTGCAAAACCATCAGCGCCCTGTTCGAACTTAAATCCAACGACTTTAGTTGTGCATTAGCTGCGCCCAGCGTTCTCAGCATACTGTTTGCGCCCGTTGAGAGTTCTTTAATCGGGTTCGATGAACAGCTAAACAGCGTCAATTGCGGGATCAGTTCCAACTCCAACTCACTAAAATTATTCTCCATCACATAAAGCACCTTCATATCCGGTGTGCGCTCCAGCGCCAAGTGAGAAAGCGCGTTGCTTTGGGCGTAAAGATTGATCAGTCCCGCGTGTTTGCCATCCTTTTCGATCGGGAAAGTCAGCGTGTTCAAGCGGTTATAGCCGCAAGCTAACGTATGTAGCTCATAGAGATTTGAGACATCCAGCGACGTCAGTTGATTATCACGGCAGTCGAGCAGTTCAATTTTTGTGTTTTGTGAAACATCCAACGTCGTGAATTTATTTGCTGCGCAGTAGAACTCCTTCAACTTTTTGTTTGCAGCAATCGAAATGTTCTCCAGCAAGTTGTTGGCGCACGTAGCCTCACGCAGCTCCTCGCATTTAGAGAGGTCGAGCGAGGTCAAGTTGTTTCCGCCGCAATAGAGTATGCGCAGATTCCTTTGCGATGAAAGGTCGAGCGTATTTATCGCATTGCGCGTGCAAGAGAATTTAGTCAAATTCGGGCAGTTACTCAGATTTATTTCATTCAGTTTGTTTTCATCCACATCGAGTTCGAGCAGAAACTGGCACGGCGTAGGATCCAGTGTCGTGATCTTATTCTTGTAGAGATAAAGCTCTTGCAAGTTTGCGTTGTGACTGAGATCGATTTTCTTCAATTGGTTGCGGCCCGCCAAGAGTTTAAGAAGCTGTGGTGCGCCCGAAATATCAATCGACGTCAAATCATTTTGCGCGCAGTTGAGCCCCGTAATATTTCCGTAGATCGTAATCTTTTTATCCACGCACGTAAAATCGATTTGCCCACCGAAGTTCGTTACCGGCTCGTCTTCGTCGCAGGTTCCGTTATTGTTCAAGTCGACCCAAACATTGCCCATTTCCTCTTCGTCAGCATTGATGATAAATGTCCATTCATCGAGATCTTCGCCCGTAGTAAGTATTATTTTGGGCTGATCCGTTGAGTAGCCTTTAGGCTTGCTTTGATCCGCGAGGGCCGGCGTACAAAAAGCTGCGCTCAGCACCAATCCGGCAGATAGCTGTAAAAGTTTTGAATGCATAATGTAAAATTAAGTATGTTAGACATATTGATTTAGAAGCGCACAAGGCAAGTAAAGAAACCGGCCAAGCGCTAAACTAAGTTGGTTGTGCTTGCAAATTTACATAAAAAGCCCGTTATCCGTAGAACAAACGCTTTCCCAAATTAAATTTTCTCGCGCTCCGCGTTCTTCTTCTCACACCACGAACCGAGCAGGGCTTAGACCGCTCTGACAGCTTCAAGGTGGGCCAATATTTCCTCCCTCTTTTGAGACTGAAAATGCATATTTTTGCCCATTTCATCGCAGATTAGCCCATTTTTCACCTACTTCAATATGCGTAATTTCGGAAGTGAACAATTTAAATCTTAATGCCTGTTCAAAAGTCTAAATCTACCATCCCTTCCGACTGTAATAACCGGATTATTCTCCCCTTTTATTCCCCTAAAAAGCCTTAAAGAAGTAGTCCTATCTTCAAAAGCCCGCGTAAAATGCAAAAATCCCTTTCACGGCGGCTGATTAAACAGCCATAGATTTCCCATTTCACCGCGCCACCTACGCAAGCAATTATTGTTTGCTGGCAGCAAACTATCGTATGCTCGCGCCAAACCATCGTTTGCCGGCAGCAAACCATCGTTTGGTGGCAGCAAACGAATCGCCTATGCGCGTTGCTTGTTGAAAATGATAGCCTTATCCCGTTTGTAGTTTGCGTAAAGATGGCCTAAATCCCAATATTCGCGTTGCATTACCTGTCGCGCGCTGCAGCGATTCATCGCTCCGCTTGGGGAAGGTAGACCTACCCAAAAGCGTTAGGGCTGTTCGTTTGTCACCTCCAAACGGCTTCAAATAACGAGAAAATGAAGTTTTTCACAAGGGCAAAATTGCTATTTTAGAATAAGCAAAAGGAGGATTTTGGTGAAATTACAACGCTCTTTTGTAAGATTTACTTTGCAAATGAATTTACATGGAATCTACATAATTAGGATGCTTGAAAAAATATAAATAGCTGTCATATAAAAGCTTAGCGGAATTTTCTTTTTCTAAAAACCTACATGTTTTCTTATATTGTCTGCAAGTGATTGTTAAGCGTTGTATTTTTGCAAAACAAAAACCAAACAATCAGATTATAATGAAAAAGATCCTTTCTGTCTTGTTCCTCTTCGTTGCAACCGTACTCGGATTGCACGCACAAGAGTTGGTCTCACCCAATGGCAATTTTAAGATGACGTTCAGTTTGAACGCCGCGGGACGCCCCGTATATTCGTTAACCTACAAAGGGAGAACCGTTGTTCGCCCCTCGATGTTAGGTATTGAACTTAAACGCGAGGATCCCAATGCTGCGGTCGACTTCGAGTTTAAGCAGCGCAAAGACGCCGGTACTTTGGATCAGAAAGCCGATTTAATGACGGGCTTCCGCTTGACTAAGACCGAAACCTCCGCTTTCGACGAAACTTGGCAACCCGTTTGGGGCGAAGAAAGCAGCATTCGCAATCATTATAACGAAATGGCTGTAACGCTCGAACAGCCGAAAAATGATCGCTATATTATTATCCGCTTCAGATTGTTTGATGACGGACTCGGCTTCCGTTACGAGTTCCCCTCGCAGAAGAATTTGACCTACTTCACCATCAAAGAAGAGCGCTCGCAGTTTGCTATGGCGGGCGACCACACTGCTTGGTGGCTTCCGGGCGACTACGATACGCAGGAGTATGAAACCGTTACGTCAAAACTCTCTGAAATACGCGGCAAAATGAAGGCCGCCATCACCCCTAATTCTTCGCAAACCCCGTTCTCGCCGACCGGCGTACAGACGGCGTTGATGCTAAAAACGGCCGACGGCCTCTATATCAACTTGCACGAAGCTGCTTGCCTTGACTACTCGACAATGCACCTCAACTTGGACGACAAGACGATGACCTTCGAAAGCTGGCTCACGCCCGACGCACGCGGAGATAAAGGCTATATGCAGACGCCCTGCGTATCGCCGTGGCGCACGATTATCGTTGGAGACAAAGGTGCAGACATTCTGGCTTCCCGTATGACGCTCAATCTCAACGAGCCGTGCAAAATAAAAGATACGAGCTGGATTAAGCCGACAAAATATATCGGCGTTTGGTGGGATATGATTACCAATAAAGGTACGTGGGCTTATACCGACGACTTACTGACCGTAAGACTCGGCGAAACTGATTATACGAAAACAAAACCCAACGGAAGACACAGTGCAAACACAGCCAACGTGAAGCGCTACATTGATTTCGCAGCCGAACACGGCTTCGACGCCGTCCTCGTAGAGGGCTGGAACGAAGGTTGGGAAGACTGGTTTGGCCACGAAAAAGACTCCGTTTTCGATTTCGTGACGCCGTATCCTGATTTTGACGTTAAAGGCATTCATGCTTACGCTGCCGCTAAAGGCATTAAGATGATTATGCACCACGAAACGTCTGCATCGACGCGCAACTACGAGCGCCATCTCGATAAAGCTTATCAATTTATGGTAGACAATGGTTATCCTGCCGTAAAAAGCGGCTATGTGGGCAACATGTTGCCGCGTGGCGATCACCACTACGATCAGTGGATGAATAATCACTACCTCTATTGCCTGACGAAGGCTGCTGATTATAAATTGATGGTTAATGCGCACGAGGCAACGCGTCCTACGGGTATCTGCCGCACATATCCTAACTTGATCGGCAACGAAAGTGCGCGCGGAACGGAATATGAGGCTTTTGGTGGCAACGCTGTTGATCACACGACTATTCTTCCTTTCACCCGACTCATAGGCGGTCCGATGGACTACACACCCGGTATCTTCGAGATGGACCTTTCCAAGATGAATCCGAACAACGGCTCAAGAGTACGCTCGACCTTGGTACGCCAATTGGCTCTCTACGTGACGATGTATAGTCCGTTGCAGATGGCAGCCGACATTCCCGAACATTATCAAGCCCACTTGGATGCCTTCCAGTTTATTAAAGATGTGGCGTTAGACTGGGATAAGAGTTTGTATCTCGAAGCTGAGCCCGGCGATTACGTTACCATTGCCCGTAAAGCCAAAGGCACGGACAACTGGTTCGTAGGTTGTACGGCAGATGAGAACGGCCATACATCTAAACTCAACTTCGACTTCCTCACACCCGGGGCAAAATATGAGGCAACCATCTACGCCGATGCCAAAGATGCGAGCTGGGATAAAAACCCGAAGGCTTACACGATTAAAAAGATGGTCGTAACGAACAAAACTAAACTCTCGCTTCGCGCTGCAAGCGGCGGTGGCTTTGCAATCAGTATTATCCGTAAGTAAACATATATAGTAGTGCCAAAACAGCGGATGCTTCGCATCAGCCGTTGCGGCACTATCGTATGTTCTTGCGCCGACGCAGCCCGCAACGGCGCTCTATCGTAGCAAGAACTCATCCTATTGCACACATATATAAATAAACAAATCATAAACACAGACAAATGAGAAAGCAATTAAGCCAAAGATTCTTGCTCTTGCTGGCAGGAATCTTAGTTTCCTTCTCCGCCTTGGCACAGACCATAACGGTGAAGGGACACGTTCAAGACACTCAGGGCGTGCCGGTGGTCTTTGCTACGGTGGCGTCGACGACAACGAAGGCGTCAACCAATACAGATGACAACGGTAACTTTACCTTGCAGACGCAAAAGGGTGCTACGCTTCGTGTTTCCTATATCGGTTATAAAACCGTGACGGTTAAGGCGGAGGAAAACCTGAAAATCGTATTGGAAGAAAACAACGACTTGACCGAAGCTGTGGTAGTCGGCTACGCAAAGGTGAAGAAGTCGGACGCAACCGGCTCCGTGACCGCTCTGAAACCCGACGCGCTCACCAAAGGTTTGACAACGAGCGCGCAGGATATGTTGGTCGGTAAAGTAGCCGGCGTTAATGTGGCGTCGGAAGGCGGCCAGCCGGGTGCAGGTGCGAAGATCCGCATCCGTGGTGGCTCTTCGCTCAACGCTTCTAACGACCCGCTGATCGTTATCGACGGTTTGGCTATGGATAATGAGGGCGTACAGGGCCTCTCCAACGCCTTTGCGATGGTTAACCCGGAAGATATTGCCAGCTATACGGTGTTGAAAGATGCCAGTGCAACTGCTATCTACGGTAGCCGCGCAAGTAATGGCGTCATTATCATTACAACGAAAAAAGGTAGCAAGCAATCGGCGCCGCGCGTTACATATAATGGACACGTTTCCTTTGGTACGACGCGTAAGACCTACGACTTGCTTAATGGTGATGAGTATCGCGCTTTTGCCCGCAAAGCATATCTCGCTGCAAACCCTGCTGACCCCACGGCAGCTTTGATGCCTGCACTCGGTACAGACAACACAGATTGGCAAAAACAAATCTATCGCACGGCTTTAGGTACAGATCATAACTTGAGTATCAGTGGCGGTTTCGGTAACTTCCCTTATCGTGTCAGTTTGGGTTATACGAATGATAACGGTATCGTAAAGACTTCTAATTTTGAGCGCTTCACGGCAGCCTTAAACTTGTCGCCGAGTTTCTTTGAGGAGCACTTGCAGATCAATTTGACGGCTAAGTATATGAATGCTAAGAATCGTTATGCTGATGGTGGCGTGTTTGGCGCAGCAACCGGCATCGACCCGACGCGTCCTGTGTACTCGTCGAATCCGGATAACGTTAACTTTACGGGAGGCTATTACCAAAAGATGGATCCTACATCTGCCTACAACAATCCCGGTTGGACGGCAACGACAAATATGAATACGCCGCAGAACCCCGTGGCGCTGCTCAACTTAAAGAACGACCGTTCAAATGCTAATACGTTTATTGGTAACGCAGAGGCAGACTATAAGCTTCACTTCTTCCCGGATATTCACATCCACGCCAACCTCGGTGGTGACTATTCGGAAGGCTTGCAGAATACAACGATCTCTCCTTACTCTTTCAGCAACAACTATTATGGCTGGGATGGGTACGCGAAGTCTTATAAATACAACTTGCAAGGCAATATCTATGCACAATATATACATACGTTTGATCAGCATATGATCGACGTGATGGCCGGTGCTGAGGAACAACACTTCCATCGCCGTATATTCAGTGAGGGTAGCGGCTCTGATTGGTATGATGCAACGGGAACGAAATTAGATAAACCCAATCCCTATAACCCGGCTTATCGCAAAGAGACAATGCACATTTATCGCAACTCGCTCGTTTCTTATTTTGGCCGCTTGAACTATTCGCTTTTGGATCGTTACCTCTTGACTTTCACAATGCGTTGGGATGGCTCTTCACGTTTTGCGAAAAAACATCGTTGGGGAACGTTCCCTTCTTTGGCGTTGGGCTGGAAACTTAAGCAGGAGGATTTCTTGAAAGACGTCAGCTGGCTTGATGAATTGAAGCTCCGCCTCGGTTGGGGTATTACCGGTCAGCAGAATATCGGTTATGATTTCTACTATTTACCACGTTATGTTCAAGGTAACAGTTATGCGCAATATCCTTTCGGAGATGAATACTTTACGATCTATCGTCCGGAAGCTTATAATCCTGATTTGAAGTGGGAACGTACGACGACGTGGAACGCCGGTGTGGACTTTTCTCTCCTCAATGGACGCCTCTCTGCCGCTGTAGATTACTATTATCGCGAGACGAACGACTTGATTTCTACAGTTCAGGTGCCGGCTGGTACTAATTTTAGTAATTATGTAACGAAGAACATCGGTTCGCTCCGTAATACAGGTCTCGAATTTTCTATTGATGCGCGTCCGGTTGTTACCAACGACTTCACGTGGCAAGTAACTTACAACGCAACGTGGAATAGTAATAAGATTACTAAGCTCACGGGCGACAATACTATTATTAAAGCGGGCAACAGCATCTCGCGCGGTTTGGGTAATAAAGTACAAGCCAATATCGTCGGCCGACCTGCAAATAGCTTCTACGTTTATCAGCAAGTGTACGACAAGAACGGACGCCCCTTGGAAGGTGTCTTCGTAGACCGCAATGGCGACGGCATCATCAATGAAGATGATAAGTACGTCTACAAAAAGCCTACAGCTGACGTAACGATGGGTATGACCAACAAGTTCTTGTATAAGAATTGGGACTTCAGCTTTACGATGCGCGCTAGTTTGAATAACTACCTCTACTATGACTTCTTGAGCAATAAGGCTAACGTTACTTGGGCCGGTATCTATTCCAATGGTGCCTATTCCAATGTTACGAAAGAGGCAGTCGATCTTGGCTTCACGGGCAAGACAGATTATTATATGAGCGACTATTTCGTACGCAACGCTAGCTTCTTGCGCTTCGACAACATTACGCTTGGCTATACCTTCCGTGAGCTCTTTAAGGCCGGCAAGTATGGTGGCATCAGCGGCCGTGTTTACGCTACCGTTCAAAATCCATTTGTGATTACGAAGTACAAAGGACTTGATCCGGAAATCGATTCCGGCAACGGCGTAGATAATAATTTCTATCCTCGTCCTACAACTTATATGCTCGGCGTAAGCTTGCAGTTCTAACAAACAAAAACATACGCATTATGAAACTAAAATTCATAAACAAAATAACTTCTGCGGCTCTTCTGCTGGCGCTTTCCGTTTCGACGACGTCTTGCGTCAACGACTTGAATCAATCGATTAAAGATCCGCAAACCAATACAACGTTCAACCAAATGGGAACGTTGGCAAAGATATATGGTAATTTAATACTTACAGGTATTAAAGGTCCAGCAGGTGATGCTACAAAGGGGGAACCCGATATGGCGCAGTTTGATGAAGGAAATTCATCGCTTTATCGTCGTGTATTCGAGGCCAATGAGTTGCCTTCCGACGAGACGGTTTGGACGTGGCAGAGCGACCCGGGTATTTCAGACCTCACGAATCTTAACTGGAACTCCTCTCACGGGCTCAATAATTTGACTTATTTCCGTTTGGAGTTTAACATCACGCTTTGCAACTTCTTCCTCGACAATACAGAGGGCAAGACTGACGCAGAGACCTTGAAGCAACGCGCAGAGGTGCGTTTCCTCCGTGCACTCCATTACTATTACTTCATTGATCTCTATGGCAAGGCTCCGTTTAAAGAACACTATAACACAGATATTCCCGTTGAGAAGAGCCGCAGAGACGTCTTCGATTACATCACGGCCGAATTAAAGGCTATCAGCGATGGTTCTGCTACGGATCAACTCTCCGAGCCCGGTGCTGCAGCTTACGGTCGTGCGGATAAAGCTGCTGCGTGGATGTTATTGGCCCGCCTCTATTTGAATGCAGGCGTCTATACCGGAACACCTCAATGGCAAGCCGCAAAAGACTATTCTGATAAGGTGATCAATGAGAGCGGCTACAAGCTCAATACGCAATCGCTCAATGGTTATACGGCTTACGAGCAACTCTTTATGGGCGACAATGGAGAAAACCAACTGGCGCGTCAGGAAATCATCTTCCCGATCCGCTGCGACGGTAAAAAGACACAAAGCTATAGTGGCTCCGAATACACGATTGCTACCACGCGCGGCAATGGTACGCCCGCTTGTGGCACAACCGAAGCTTGGACGTGTAACCGCGCTCGCGAAGCTATGGTTCTTAAGTTCTTCAAGCAGCTTTCCGATGTTCCTTTGGCAACAAACGAAAACGACAATGGCGAAGCTAATGTGCGTGCTATTCGTCTCGCAGCCCGCGATGACCGTGCTATGTTCTACGGAGGTGGAGAAATGAAAGACGGCGTTTTGAAAGACGTCCGCACCACCCAGACTTCGCCTATCACCTCCTTTACGGCCGGTCTCTCCATCTTGAAATGGTCCAACGTTTACGCAACAGGCGGCCGCCCCAACGATTCAAAATTCCCCGATACGGACGTTCCACTCTTCCGCGTCGCAGAGGCTTACCTTACGCGTGCAGAGGCCAACTACCGTCTCGGCGTAGCGCCCGCTTTGGTCTTGAACGACATCAACGTGATCCGCAGTCGTGCCAACGCACAGCCGCTCACACAAGTTGACGATAAGATTCTTTGCGACGAATGGTCGCGCGAGTTCTACTTTGAAGGACGTCGCCGCAGCGATCTCGTTCGTTTTGGCTTCTTCACCTCAGGTAAATATATGTGGGATTGGAAAGGCGGCACCTACAAAGGCAATGCTGTCAACGCGCAGTATAATCTTTATCCCATTCCGTTTGAAGAGCAAGACCACATCAGTCAGAATCCCGGCTACTAAACCGCGGCAGACATTATATAAATAGCAACAACAATGAAACATATATTTTCCCTGCTGCTCGTCGCTTTGACTTTACCCTTCTTTGCTGCTTGCAGCGAAGATACGGGCAGCAATCCGCATTTACAAGATGCTGCATCTTTCGTGCTCAATGAGCCGCCCTTTGCAGCCAACAACGTGTATGACCTCAAGCACGCACAATATGTCGAACTGACGACCTCGCAGCCTGCCTATGGTTTCCCCGCGTCTACTGTTTATACCGTAGAAGTATCGCTCACGGGCGATTCTGCCAGCTTCATAGCCTTGCCTACGACGCATACCAGTGCCCGTATGAATGTGCCGGCTTCCGAATTGAATGATGCCATCCTGAAATTGGCCGGCAGTGTCACGCCAACGACAGCTTTGCCCGTCTTCATTCGTTTGCGCGCCAATATTTACGGTAACGAAAATTTGGGTAAATCTCTCTCAAATACGATTCGCCTTCCGCAAGTGTTGCCTTACGCACCGCAAGTCACGGCTACTTTGCCCGAAAAGATGTACATCACCGGAAGTTTCCCATCTGCCGACAATTGGAGCAAGTGGGTTATGCTCAATCCGGCTTACGGTAAGGCCGGCTATTTCTACGGCGTGGTTTATTTCTCTGCCAATGCAGAGTTTAAGGTTAACCCCGACAACGCTTGGGCAGGTAGAGATAAAGGCTTTGGCCAATTGACGATCGACGATCAAACGGGTTCAAACCTTGTATCCGCCGATGCCGCTAACGAAGGTGCCAATATCAAGGTCTCCAACGCAGGTTGGTACACGGTTGTCGTAGAAACCGCTGTCAATGGCAATAAAGTAGACTACACACTCCATTTCCTTCCCGCAGAAGTCTACCTCTTCGGAGCTACCAACGGAGGTACGTGGGAGTGGAACAACAACTTCCGCTTCACTGTTCCGGCTACGGAAAATGGCGACTTCGTTTCGCCGGCCCTCAGCGCAGCGGGCGAAGTCCGCATCGCGATCAAGACGACGATCGACTGGTGGCGCACCGAACTTACCTTGCTCGATGGTAAGACGATCTTCTATCGCGACGTCGATCTCCCCGATGGCTGGAATAAAGATAAGGGAGCCGCTTACTCAATTCAAGGTAAGGTAGGCCAGCAGATTCATCTCAACTTCACAACGGGTGAAGGCAGCGTGGCCAATTAATAAACTCAGCCGCGAAGGCGGCGGTTGCCAACTTTTTGTGCGCTTCCGCCTTCGTCGCTTACATAAAACAACACAAGATGAAGCATATATTTTTGATGGTAGGTTTGCTCTTGTCGGCCGGAATCTTCTCTGCTTGCAACGAAGACTTCAAAGACTGGGCTCAACCGCAATCCAACGCGCAGCAAGGTGCCATTGCTGCCGTCACAGCTCAATTGGGCAACGGCACAGATAAGGATATCGTCAAGGACCAAGCCGGCGATACGCTCAACGTGGCGGTATATCTCGGCGCCAGCGATCAAGCTTTGACCGACGTAGTTTTTGAAAAGCTCATCGTCAACGGCACTTACGAAGTTCCCTTCTTCTCCAAGGAGAAGAATATCTACGTGACCAAGGCCGCCCTCGACTCTGTTGCTCAGGTAGCCTTTAATAGCAAGGCTTCCGTTCAGCGTACACTCACTATGCGTATGAATGCTGCCGCTAAGGATAAAGTGGGGCAGGCGCTTGTCGTACAAACCAACGACATCCAAGTCAATTACACGCCAGCAGCCACACCGGCGCGCGAGGCCAACTATTACCTGCTTGGCGACTTCAACAATTGGAAGTATAACCAAGCTGTAAAGATGGACGACAAGGGCAATGGCATCTACGAAGCTACGATTACCGTCACCGCCGACAATTGTTACTGGCGCATCTTCGGGCAGAAAGCTGTCGACGAACAGGATAGCGATCAGTCGCTCGGCTGTGCGACCAATGGTAGCACGGCTACAGAAGACTTTGTCGTATGGAACAACCCGCAGACGATGCTTTTGGAGAAAACCGGCAAGTATGTGATTACTTTCGACGCAGTCAACTTCCGCTATACCGTGAAAGGTTTGATCTCCGAATTGTATATGACCGGCAGTCATTATAATTGGGGCGCAGCTCCTTCCGATTGGTCCAAGCTCGTCCCCGTCAACGGTCAGAGCGACGAATATTGGAAGATCATCTACGCCGATGCAGGCGAGCAGATCAAGTTTGCGCCGCAAGCAGGTTGGGGTAATGATTTCGCCGGCGTTGTAGCAGGCGACAATGCGGCTTCCGGAGTTCACGTTGATGGAGGCAACCTCAAGTTTGGTGCAGCCGGCTGGTATTTGATCTACGTCAATGCCGACACCAAGGCTGTGGAAGTCTTCCGCCCCGAGGTTTACCTCATCGGCAACACGGTAGGCGGCTGGACAGGCGCTCTCCCGGCCAACCGTTTCACCATTCCGGCGACTCGCACGGGTGAATTTGTTTCTCCCGCGCTCACTGCCGCAGGCGAAGTGCGCATCCACGTGCAGCCTAAGTCTACGATCGACTGGTGGAAGATGGAGTTCATCATCCTTGGCGGTAAGATTGAATATCGCGGAACGGGCGGCGACCAAACGCGAGTTTCTGCAAATGCCGGCGAGCGTGTGTACCTGAATTTCTCTGACAATACAGGTCGCATACAATAATATAATTTACGCAGGCATCACGAATGTGGCAGTCGCTCCGTCTTATCGGAAGCCCTTTAGGGCCGACTGCGCATTCGTGATTGTTTATTTTGTATAGATATGAAACGTATATTTTCTTCCGTCCTCGCCCTTTTTCTTGGCGCAGGCGCCTTATATGCCCAAGTGCCCCGCCATTCGCAGGACATTATGTTGCAGGGCTTTTATTGGAATTCGCAAAGTCTCACGGGCTGGACGCAATTGCTGCCCGAGGTGAGCGATATTAGCAAAAGTTTCACAATGATTTGGTTGCCGCCCTCTGCTACCGGCGAAGGCGACAACAAGACCGGCGGCCTCAATGTCGGCTACCATCCGCAGCAGTGGAGCAATCAGCAATCTTGCTGGGGAAGTCCGGACGACCTGAAACGGCTGACGGCTGCTTTCCGCCAAGCCGGCGTCCACGTTATCGCAGACATCGTCATCAATCATCGAGCCGGTTTCACGGGGTGGGGCGATTTTTCCGAGGACAACTTTGGTGCTTTCGGCCGCTTCCAACTCACGGCTGAGCATATCTGCAATACGGACGAGATGAACACCGATCCCAATGCGGGCGATTGGCGTGGCAAGGCTACGGGTGCAGCTGATACGGGCGAAAACTGGGGTGGCGCGCGCGATCTCGACCACGCGAACCCCTATGTTCGGCAAGACGTAGAGGCCTACCTCAGATGGCTCAAGGCCGACTTTGGCTACGATTCGTGGCGCTACGATTTCGTCAAGGGCTTTGCAGGCAGCTTTGTCGGCAACTATAATACGGCTTCGCAGCCCTATCTCTCCGTAGGCGAGTATTGGGATGGCTCTTACGACAAATGTAAAGCCTGGATCGAGGCTACGGGTTACAACTCGACGGCCTTTGATTTCCCTATGAAGTATGATGCCCTCAACAACGGACTCGCAAAAGCCGATTTCAGCAAGATGACTTGGCAGGAGGACGGTAAGACCTGGCGCCCCGCCGGCTTGATTCATCACAAGTCTACCCGAGCTTACGCGGTTACGTTCGTAGATAATCATGATACGGATCGCGATGACAACCGCTTTACGGGAAATGTGGCGCAGGCCTACGCGTTTCTCTTTTCCTCGCCCGGCATTCCGTGCGTCTTCTGGAAGCATTGGACGCAGTATGGCAAAGCTATCCGCTCCCAGATTGCAGCCCGCCACGCGGCCGGCTTGACGAATGAGAGCGATGTCGAAGTGACGGTTCACGATCGTTACTATGAGGCTCACGCGCAAGGCGATAAGGGTACGCTGATCTGCCGCATCGGCGAGCAAGCCCCGACGAGCGTCCCCGAGGGCTATCAATTGGTTGCTTCCGGCAAGGGATGGGCTTATTATCTCAGTGATAATGTAGCCTCCGTTCCTACCATTTCCGGCGCACCGCTGATTAAGGTTAGCGGCCGTTCGGTTTCTATTGCAGCAGCAAGCCCCGTGGCGGTGAGCATCTCGCACCTTTCGGGCCAAAAACTCGTAAATACGACGACTAATGCTTATACGACGACGCTTCCGAGCGGCACTTACGTCATCCAAGCGGGTGATACGGTGCAGAAGATCTGTCTTTGAATAAATGATGAGCTACTTTTGAGCGGACGGAGATGTGATATCTTCGCCCGCTCCTTTTGTTTTGTACCTTGTCTGTGTCCATTTGTTTATTGTTTGCTGCCGGCAAACTATCGTTTGGTGGCAGCAAATTATGGTTTGGTGGGAGCAAACGATAGTTTGCCGGCAGCAAACAATTCGACTATGCGCCATTGCGTGCGCCAAACGACTCCTGAAAATCGGCGAAAAGGGCTCTTCTGCTTGAAAAGTCTGCTTCCGGAAGTCCATACGTGCTTATCTTGTCGAATTTTACTATGGTTTAGCTAAATTTATAGACTGTCGTCGAGTGAGTGTAAAAAATTGTATGCACCTTTGTTGGCAAGAATAAAACCATTATCAAAATGAAGAGGTACCTATTACTATGCGTTGGGCTATTTATCGTGCTTTGCGCAGCTGCACAATCGTACGAAAAATTGTGGAGCAAATACGAGGATGCTTTTGACGATGATAAGCCTAAAACAGCCTTATCCATTTTACAAACTATCGGGCGCAAAGCTGCAAATGAAAAGAACGACGGGCAGCTCATCCGCTCCATGATCTTCACGCTACAAGTGCAAGAAGAAATCTCGCCCGACTCCCTGCTGCCGGAAGTGGCGCGCTTGGAGGCGGTGATGAAGAAAACGAAAAATCCTACGTCGCTCGTCATCTTGCAGGCGCTTTTGGGGCGCTTATATTCGATGCACGACTACGATACGCTTCACTACAAGCGCGGCGTAGCGCTCCTTAGAAAGGCGATGCAAGATCCGGCGCTACTCGCACGGGCCACGACGAAGGATTATCAAGCGTTGTTTGATATAGAAGAGGGCAGTAAGTATTATAATCACGACTTGCTCAGCGTCTTTATGGCCGACGGAGCCTGGAAGCAGGCTTATCGCTCTACGGCGGCCAGAGCTAATCTGCGCCATCAGGTGATTCGTTATTATCGGCAGCAAGGTAATCGAAACGCAGCCCTGCTCGCTACGCTCGATAGTATAAAGGCGGCGCCTTATCCCAACGATAATGTGCTTAGAAGCGCCCGCTATGCAACGCTGATGCGGGTGAAGGAGGAATTTCGCGATTTGCCCTTGAACGTACTTACGTACATCGCCATCATCAATGCGCCCACCACAGATGAATATGAGAGAGACTTGACACCGCTCATCAATTTGGCGAAGGAGGGCTTGACGCGATATGGAAAAAGTGAGCTTTCAGGAGAATTAAGCAACTTCTTGATTCGTAAAAATCGCGCTGAAGTGAGGTTTAGCACGAATAAAGGCGTCTATTATCCGGGAGAGGAAATTCGCCTAAATGTACTTTCACGCAATTTGAAGCAAGCGGAAGTAAAAGTGTATCGCACGAACTTGACGACAGATCAGTTGTTTTCAAACAGAGGACGGGATGACCTTCTTAAAATAGCGAAGACCGGGCAACTCTTGCAGACGCTTAACAAGCCGTTGAAGCACGATGTGGCTTATACTTGGTATAAAGATTCGCTCTTCTTTAAGCTCGACGAACCGGGGATTTACTTGTTGCAATTAGATGATGACATTACGCCGCTGTATGTGTCGCGTGTGGCTTCGATTTGCCTTAGTGCAGCCAATGGGAAGGCCGGCGTCATCGCGATAGATAGAAAGACGGGCGCACCGTTACGAGGCGGGACGCTCAAAACGTATAGTTGGAATAGAGATAATGATACTTACAAACTCGCGACTACGGCTAAGCCGGATCAAACGGGCTACTTCTTTGAGCTACCTCGACGCGAATATGGCAATTATTCTTATTTGACGGTAGGTAATGACGCCTTTTCACCCGATTTAGACTACTCTAGTGGGTATTTTTCCAGGACATCGAAACTAAGAAAACAGTATGAAGTGCGCGTCTATACGGACCGCGGCATTTATAGACCGGGCCAAAAGGTGCAGTTTGGCCTTACGGTTTATACGCAAAATGGAGATTCGATCGGCGTAGAGGCAGGTTTGCCTTTCCTTTTCAAGTTGTATGATGCCAATGGTCGGATGGTCGATTCGCTACGTTTGAAGTCGGACGAGCTGGGTGCGGCGGGAGGAACTTTTACCTTGCCGGAAGTGTGCCTGCCCGGAACTTTCTCGATCCAAGCTGTGTACAACAAATGGCGAGGCAGCACTTCTTTCAACGTAGAAGAGTATAAACGCCCTACTTTCCAAGTGCAACTGGACACGCCAAAGGATGCTTATCAGATTGGAGACGAGGTTAAGTTCACCGGAAAGGCAACTACGTATTCCGGTGTGCCGCTTCGGAAATCGAAAGTCAATTATACGGTCGCGCTGAATGGGTACTATTCGGATCAGCAAAAGACTACGGAAGGCACAACCGAGACGGACGACGAGGGAAACTTCTCCATCGCCGTCAAACTCCTGCCGCCGCCGCACAAGAATGCGGACGAAGAGGACGATGATGATATTGCCTATCTGGAGGATGAGGATTGCGTGGTCGATTCCGCAGCTTCGGTCGACGAGGACGTGTTTATGTCTGACGAATATGGGCTTGATGATGATGCGGACGAGGTTCAGGAAGCCCCAATCAATTCGCTGGCGATGTCGACCTTGACTGTGTCGGTCTCAGCTTCGATTGTGGCGCCCGATGGTGAGACGCGCTCGGATCAAACTTATATTATGGCCGGTACAAGGCGCTACCGGACGGAAGTAAGTTGGCCTTCTATCATCTGCAAAGAGCGACTGCCGGAGATAAGAGTGCATCGTTTGGGCTACGGAAACAAGATTTCGCTCGCCTCAGGCCGATATGTCGTGCGCTTAGACGATGGATCGAAGATCGGCGGCAAGATTGTGGCGCAGGATACTTTATACACGGAGAAGACATTCAAACCTGCCGCGCTCGCCGGCTTGAAATCCGGAAAATATATTGTGGAGACGTTTGTCGAGGGTGCGGATACGATTTACAAACACTTGCTTTTGTTCTCCACCAACGATAAAAAGTCGCCTTCAAATGAGATGCTGTGGGCCTACAACGCCACTCCCGGCGACAAATCTCGCGTTGATCTTTACGTAGGAACGGGTGTGCGCAACACTACGCTTTATTGCCTGACCTCCACGCCTGATACCATCATCGAAAAGCGCTACCTCGCGCTCGATAGTTCCATTGTTCACCTCCCCTTTGCCTATAAAGATGCTTACGGAGATGGAGCTACGTTCACGGTAATCTTGTATAGCGACGGCGAAGTCGAGTCGGAACATTTTAAAGTCGAACGCCCGCAGCCCGACAAGCGCCTTTTGATGCGCTGGAGTAGCTTCCGCGACCGCCTAAAGCCGGGACAAAAAGAAGAATGGCGTCTTCGCGTGACGCGTCCTGACGGCCGGCCGGTGCCGAGTTCTGTTTTGGCGACGCTTTACGACGCTTCGCTCGACGATATTTCCTATTTTAATCTTTCCAAGTCTGTCTATTTTGACCGCAGAAGCTCATATGCGAGTATTTTTAGGCCTCGTAACAACATCAGTTCCTTATCTTGGAGCGCCGATATCAACTTAAAAAACGAGGAGAGTTTGAGTTTCTCCGACTGGGAAAACGATTTAATCAACGCATTAGAAGAAGTTGATTTGTACAGAGACGATTCTTATGAGCCTTACTACAATCCGAGGCGTCGAATGATGGTCAAAAGTTCGCGAAAGTCGGAAAATTCAGAGCTTTCTCTTAAGGCTTCGCCAATGTCTCTCGAGGATTCTGTGGATTTAGAGTCGTCTGAAGAATCATCAATGATGTCAAAAGAAGTTGCTGTTTGCGGTTTTTCGGTTGCAAAGGCAAGCTCCAAGAAAGAAAACTCCGCAGCAAAGCCCACCAATAGTGTGAGAAAGAATTTCAATGAAACAGCTTTCTTCCACCCGGCTTTGCGCACCGACGCCAAGGGTGAAGTTTCGTTGAGCTTCACCTTGCCCGAGAGTCTCACGCGCTGGCGTTTCCTCTCCTTAGCTCACGATGCGGAGATGGACAACGGGCGTATGGATACGACCATCGTAGCCGTGAAAGACTTTATGCTGCAATCCAACCTCCCGCGCTTTGTTCGTCAAGGCGACCACGCCGTGCTGAGTGCTACGCTTCGCAATCTGCTTCCGCAGCATGCAGAAGGTGTCGTGCGATGCACATTAACCGACGCCCGCAGTGGTGAAATCGTTCGACAATATGAAGTTATGTTCGACTTTGAAAAGGAAATGACGATCACTTTCCCTTACGACGTGACGACCAAAGCTCCCGTACTGACCGTTCGGATGGAAGCTATCGGCGCGAAGTTTAGCGACGGCGAGCAGCAATACCTCCCCGTGCTCAGCGATCGCGAAGAAGTGACGCGCACCTTGCCTTTCTCAATGACGAAAGCCGGTACGATGACGCTGGCCATCGATTCGCTGTGGAGCAAATCTCCCCAAGCGGCCGACAAGCGCCTGACGGTTGAAATCAGTTCCAATCCCACGTGGTACGCAGCTTCCGCTCTGCCGGCGCTCTTCGATAATACGGGCGAGACGGCTTATCAGCAGGCGATGCGCTACTATGCCGTGTCGCTCGCCACGTACATTGCCGACAGCCACCCCGAAATGCAGCAACTGACGAAGCCCGAAGCGCAGACCAACGATTGGGCCGCCGTCCTGCAGCGCAATCCCGAACTCAAGCAAGTTTTGATCGCCGAGACTCCGTGGGTGAATGCGGCCGAACAAGAGGCTACCCACGCCGCTGCAATGGCACTCCTCTTCAATCCCGACGCGATCGATGCACGCAAGATGAGTGCTATCGACAAACTCGAAGCGCTGCGCTTGCCCGATGGTGGATGGGGCTGGTATGGCGCTAAGGTTAGCGACGTCTACGAAACGACTAACATCCTCTACCTCTTGATGCGCGCCAAGGTGATGACGGGTAGCGATGAGGCCGACCAAATGTTAGAAGAGGGCTTCAACTTCTTGGCGGAGAAAGTCGACACGGCGCTCCACCCGAAGTCGGCGCCGCTCACCAAGGCCTGGCTGCAAAATTATGCCAACGAGACGACCACGCTGCGCTACTTGTATCTGGCTCACAAACTCGGCATCAAGCCGGAGGCCAACGAGAAAAAATTGCTCAAGGCTTTGAAAGCTACTTACAAAGGTTCGATGTATCAGAAAGCACTCAAAATATTGGTGATGGCTTTGTACGAGAATAAGAAAGTCGTAGCTCGCGATTTGGAGAGCTTGATTCAGCATACGGTTGAGCAGCCCTCATTGGGGCGCTATTTCGATACAGATCGCGCGAGTGATAGTTGGTTTATGTATAAGATACCTACACAAACGGCAGCTATCGAGGCGCTGGATATGACCCGCCCCGCAACGAGCGACACGCTGCAGGCTATGCGCCTTTGGTTGCTCCAATCTAAGCGTGCCCAACTCTGGCCCAACTCCCGCGCCACGGTGGATGCGCTCTACGCCCTCTTGCGTCCGAACAGCGAGAGTCAGACGGTTCAGGGCTTCAAGCCCAATCCGCTCTATTTCACGCTGAAGCGCGGCGAGGAAGTGCTGGAAGTAAATGCGAAGAGTCAGCAAATGGGGCAGGAGACCGTAGGCTACGATCGCCAGAGTTTTACGGACGAAAAGCAACTGGCTGCCGATCATATCGTGCTCCGCAAGAATGGCGAGGGCCTCGCCTGGGGTAGCGTCTATGTGCAGTATACTTTACCGCTCGATGAGGTTCGCTCGGCGAGCAACGGACTTTCCATCACGCGCCGTTGGGAAATTAAAAAGGGCGAAGCGTGGCAGCCACTTGCCGACGGTAGTACGGTCGACGCGGGCGCAACGCTGCGTCAGGTCATCACCATCAGTGCTGACCGCGACTTAGATTTCGTCTCCGTGAAAGCATCTCGCCCCGCCGGTCTCGAACCTCTGACCGCCTTGAGTGGGTACGACTGGGAGAGCGGCGCATATCACGCCGTGCGCGACGCGAGCGACGAGTACTTCTATCGCAAATTCCCGAAAGGCAAGTTAACCTTCACGGTCGAAGGTCGCGCTATGCGCATCGGCACCTTCCGCTCCGGCCTCATTCGTGCCCAGAGCCAATATGCTCCGGAGTATAATGCCTTCGCGCCGAGCTTTACGCTGACCGTCAAGTAAGCCCTTTTTATAGCTGATGACCACCCGTCGCTTTCCGGCGGCCCGCGTAGATTCATCAAGCACCCTACAGATTGCAGCAATGTGAGGAAATCTGCCTCGCATTGCTGCTTTTTAGTGCCAACCGCCGCTATTGTCGCAGCCGAAGTATAGACGCCCCAAGCGGCCGCCCTCTTTGTGGGTTCTGATCTTTGATTCTCAAACAGATGCGCGTCTGTTTCTTGTTGTTTTGTCTCCCCTTTCTTATTGTTTGCTCCCACCAAACTATCGTTTGCTGCCGCCAAACTATTGTTTGCTCCGACCAAACCATCGTTTGCTGCCACCAAACGATCGCCCGGTCGATTGAAATTTTCCGCCGGTGCGACGCTTTGATATAGCAAGTCCGCCCTTTGTGCTTCGTTTGATGGTTATGATAGGGCCATTTGTGGCCTGCCTGCACGGGGAAGCACACTTGAAGTTCTTTTCGCTTGTCGGCCGTTTTTGAAATAAGGAAGGCGTGATCGTAAGTCTAAATGAAGGGCTAAAACTTTCCAATTCTTTCCAATCTTGCAAACATTGGAAAGAATTAGTAACTTTGCAGCAGTAAATAAAAGTTCTGTTATGAGTGCCATAGAATCTCCCCCGAAGATTAAACAAGAGGATCTGCTGAAGGCCGTTTTGAACCAATCGGACCAGACTTTGGCTGTGCTGATAGAAGAACTTAACGAAACGTATGCCTATTGGGATGTTGTGAAATACAAACAGCTCCCTGAGGGCTATACCCCCAAACAGTTGTGGACTGCTCTTAAAGCCTCGCGCATCGGCAATGGGATTAACGTTTGGCCAAAATATGACATTCGCCTCCATATCACGAATGCTATGCAGCGCATGTGCCACTCGTTTGATATGAATTTTGGCGGTTCTTGGGGCGCAGATGAGCTTTTGCCGGCTGAAGATAAAGAGCGCTATCTCGTAAGTTCGTTGATGGAGGAAGCAATCTTTTCCAGTCAGATGGAGGGAGCGGTCACTACGCGCCGTGTAGCCAAAGATATGCTTCGAAAAGCGATAAGTCCGAAAGATAAATCGCAACAAATGATCGTCAACAACTACCGGACGATTCAGTATGTCGTAGAAAATCAAAAAATGCCGCTTACGCCTGAGCGCTTACTGCACATTCATCAATTGATGACCGAACATACGCTGGACGATCCGCAAGCAGCGGGGCGCTTTCGTACGAACGATGAGGTCGTAGTTGTAGACGGCATTACGCACGACATAGTGCATCGCCCGCCATCTCACACCGAAATCCCTTCGTTTGTCGAAGATCTGTGCCAATTTTTCAACGATGAAAAGCCGAAAGTCTTTATTCATCCGATCATTCGTGGGATTATTATCCATTTTATGTTGGCCTATATGCACCCCTTTGTCGATGGTAATGGACGGACGGCGCGTGCTTTGTTCTATTGGTTCTTGTTGAAGCAGGGCTATTGGCTGACAGAGTTTCTTTCTATCTCGCGGGTGATCGCCAAATCTAAGAAGACTTATGAGAAATCTTTTCTCTACACAGAAGCAGACGACAATGATATAGGCTATTTTGTAGCTTATAATCTGCGCGTATTGGACTTATCGTTTAAGCAATTGCAAAGCTACTTACTCAAGAAACAGAAAGAGAAGCGAGCAGCCAATGCTTTCTTGCAGTCGGCCGGGATAAACGAGCGCCAAGCACAGCTTATCCAATTATTTATCGATAACCCGAAAGAGATCATTACGGTCAAGTATGTCCAAAGTAAGTTTCTCGTCAGTCCCACAACGGCGAAGAACGATATTATAGGTTTGGTCGAGCGCCAACTGCTGTGCGAGTTCGCTTTTAATAAGGTGAAGAAAGGCTATAGACGGAGCGAACATTTTGAAGATGCGTTGCGGACCTTGCAAGGATGATTCTTTCCAATCTTTACAACATTGGAAAGAATTAGAAAGCGAGTAAAGGTGCGTGATAGTACCATTGCTCGCTTCTGTATATTGGTCGGAAGATTCGAATAGTCGCTAATTGCCCGTTAAGGATTGGAGCAGATTTAGCGCTTGTCCTACGCTGCCGATGTCTTTTATAATCATACGCCGCTTGCCGCCCGATTCTTTGAGTTCGCAGCGGCGGAAATTGGTCGTGGCGAAAGCGATGAGTCGGTCGAACGTTGCACTCTTATAAAAAGGACTGTCGGTTTTGGAGATGAAATACAGCGTCATGCGTCGCTGTTTCAGCGTGATCTTTTCCGCACCCAACTTCCGGCCGCTGCGACGCAAAGGTACGATGGCTAAAAGTTCATCTCCCTCAGGCGGAAGTTTGCCGAAACGGTCTTCCATACGCTTCCGAAAGGCCGCCAATTGGTCATCAGCGGTCAGTCCGTCCAACTCGCGGTATAGCATCATGCGCTCCGTTGCGCCCGGCACGTAGGTTTCCGGGAAAAAGGCGTGGAGGTCGCATTCCACATTACACTCGTCGACAAAGAAATCGCCAGTCAGGTTCGTTTTTTTCAAACTATCGGCATACAAATCTGCAAACTCCTCGCTTTTAAGTTCGCTCACGGCCTCCGCTAATATCTTCTGATAGGTTTCATAACCAAGATCTGCGATGAAGCCGCTTTGCTCTGCGCCGAGCAGATTACCGGCTCCTCGAATATCTAAGTCTTGCATGGCGATGTGAATGCCGGATCCGAGATCGCTAAACTCTTCGATGGCTTGCAAACGTCGACGCGCGTCGTCTTTAAGTATGCTCAAGGGCGGCGCAAGCAGGTAGCAGAACGCTTTTTGCGAAGACCGCCCGACGCGGCCGCGCATCTGGTGGAGATCGGATAGGCCGAAGGTGTGCGCAGCGTCGATTAAAATCGTGTTGGCGTTGGGGATGTCGATACCGTTTTCGACAATGGTTGTCGAAATCAGTACGTCGTAATCGTAATTGACGAAGTCGAGAATGATTTTCTCTAATTCGGCGGGCGCCATTTGCCCGTGGCCGACCACAACGCGGGCATCCGGCACATATTTTTCCACCAAAGCCTTCAAGCTGCCCAAGGATGCGACGCGATTGGTCACAATAAAGACTTGCCCGTTGCGACTCATTTCAAAATTAACCGCTTCGGCAATGATCTCATGATTGAATGTGTGGATTTCCGTTTGGATGGGGCGACGATTAGGTGGGGGCGTCTGAATCACCGACAGGTCGCGGGCGCCCATCAGTGAGAATTGCAGCGTGCGGGGAATGGGCGTGGCCGACATCGTCAGTGTGTCGACATTTACTTTTAGCTCCCTTAGGCGCTCCTTCACGGCTACGCCGAACTTCTGCTCTTCATCTATGATCAGCAAACCGAGATCTTGGAAGCGCACGGTCTTACCTATTAACTTGTGGGTGCCTACTATGATGTTGATATGCCCTTCTGCTAAATCGTGTAAGATACTTTTGGTTTCTTTAGCCGACTTGGCGCGCGAGAGATAGGCCACTCGCACGGGGAAACCTTTAAGGCGCTCGGCGAAGGTGCGATAATGCTGCAAAGCAAGTACGGTTGTCGGGACGAGAACGGCGACTTGCTTATTGTCGACTGCGGCTTTCAAGGCGGCGCGCACGGCAATCTCCGTCTTACCAAAGCCTACGTCGCCACAAACTAAGCGATCCATCGGCCGCAAGCTTTCCATGTCGGCCTTTACTTCTTGCGTTACCTTCAACTGATCGGGCGTATCTTCGTAAGTAAAGCTCGCTTCGAGTTCCTGTTGCAGAAATGAGTCGGCGCTGAAGGCATATCCTTTCTCTTCCTTGCGTTGTGAGTAAAGTTTGATAAGGTTGCGCGCGATGTCTTTAATCTTTTTCTTCGTCCGATCCTTCATCTTCTCCCACGCTCCCGTACCCAAGCGACTCAAATGTGGCGGCGTGCCTTCGCGCCCCTTGTATTTGCTCAACTTATGCAAGGCGTGGATCGAAACAAGTACAATGTCGTCGTGCTGATACGTGAGTTTTATCATCTCTTGCTGCGATCCGTCGGCGGCCGGAACGCGAACTAAACCCGCAAAACGCCCAACACCGTGATCCAAGTGTACGATATAATCGCCCGGATGAAACTGCAAGAGTTCGTTAAGTGTGAGCGCCATTTTCGCATCTCTGGCGTGGTCGCTACGCAAGCTGTATTTGTGATAACGATCAAAGATTTGGTGATCCGTAAAGCAACAGATGCGCAAGTTTTCGTCGGAAAAACCGGCGTGCAAAGTTTGATCAACGGGCGTGAAAGTGGAGTTGCCGCCTTTTTCGGCAAGGATGTCGGCCAAGCGTTGCTGTTGTTTGCGACTGTCGGCCGTGATATAAATGGTGTAGTTTTGATCCAAATAATCCGAGAACGCGCGTTGGACCAAGTCGAAGTTTTTGTGGAAGATCGGTTGTGGAGTTGTGTGAAATTGAATCTTGGCTGCAGCGGGCGTAGTTCCTTGCGCCAGCAAGAAGTTTGGGAATGCGCGCAACCGATCATAGATTTCGTCGCCCTTAACCAGCAGTTTGGCCTTGTCCGGTTCCGCTTGCGGCGTCGGTAGATCCGCTTGGGGCAAGTCTGTATCGCGTTCTCCTTCGTAAGCCGCCCATTCTCCGCTCATCGCCGCCTCACGTGTGAAACCTTCATCGTAGATATTGTTGATGACATCGCGAATATATTCCGGTTCACGCGTAATCACGAGACTGCTTTCCGGTAAATAATCCGTGAAAGCTACGTTGTCGCCGCCGGTAGCGTCAACATCAGGCACGATCGTCACTGCCTGCAGCCGTTCCTTTGATAATTGCGTCTGCACCTCAAAGGAACGAATCGAATCAACGTCGTCTCCGAAGAAGTCGATGCGGAAAGGAAATTCGGAAGCAAAAGAATAGACGTCGAGAATACTACCGCGGACGGCAAAATCTCCCGGTTCGTAGACATAATCCTTGCGTTTGAAGCCAAATTCCAGCAAGCGCTCTTCTAATGCAGTTAGGTCGTAGTGGCCCTCCTCCTCGATGACGATTGTCTTCGCCGCCATATCCGCTTTCGCTGCCACACGTGTAGCCAACGCAGCCGGAAAAGTGACGATACAAGTGCCCGCCGGATTTTGCGAAGCTAAGCGGTCCAGCACCTCCGTGCGCAGAATATCATTGGCCGCATCGCGTTGGCCATATTTTACCGCCCGCTTAAACATTGACGGGTAAAAGAAAACGTCGGCTTCGCCCAAGAGTTGAATTAAGTCGTGGTAGAAATAGCCCGCCGTCTCCTCATCGTCGGCCACGAAGAGCAGGGTTGGGCAATTATTTTTCAAGTTTGCTCGCAAGCGCACTTGAAGTGCCGCAAAAACCATTGCCGCTGCCGACGCATGAAGTCCCTCGCAGAAAGTAGCAGGGGCGTTTTTGCGTCGGGCAATGTCTTCCATTGCCGCCAATTGCGGGCGTACAGCGTAGAGCGAAAGCAGATCTGAAAGCTTCACGTCAGGATAAAATTAAACGAACACCCACCGGCGCGCAGCCTATTTTGGCGTGGCGCGTCGGACAGCGTTATATATATAATGTGTGTCGCGCTTTTGGTGAAGCGTTTGCCTTTAAGCATCGCCCCAGCGCGTATTTTCTATTTTGTGGGCGCACAAGCCGCAATGGCCGCGCGGATTTCCTCCCAATGCGTTGCCAAAGCCTGCATAGAAGGAAAGAGTAAGTCAGCCCCTCTCTCCCGCAAAGCCTCATCCGGTAGCGGTCCCGTGTTGACAGCAATGGTAAAAATGCCCGCTTTGACAGCCGCTTCGACGCCCAAGGGCGCGTTTTCCACCACCAAGGCCTGATTCGGGCGAAGCGAAGTACGCTTGAGGCCGCACAAGTAAGGGTCCGGCGCCGGTTTCCCTTGCGTATAATCCTTGCTGGATACGATTAAATCGGCGCGAAACACGTTTGGGAAAGCCGTTTGTAAGCGTTCGAGCAGCGAGCGTTGCCCACTCCCCGTTACGACCACCCGCTGCAGTCCATCGCGGCCCACTTTTTCCAGCATTTCCGCCGCGCCGGGCATCCTTTGCGGCCGTGGTAGCGCATTGAAGCGTCGGCGTTTTTCCGTATAAATCGTTTCCAATTCCTCCGGCGTCGCTTGTCGTTGATGCGTGCGCTCCATCAGCGTGTTAATCATCAGCGTCGAGGTGCAACCCTCCAGCGTATACGGCTCATCAGGCAGCATTTCCAAGTTGTAAGCTGCCGCCGTTGCCTGCCAAGATTCATTGTGGAGGCGCATCGAATCAAAGAGTACGCCATCCATATCAAAAAGCACGGCCTCCGGAGCCAATTGCTCGAAGCCGTGATCTTTCAGATAGTTTTGTATAGCTTGTATATAATCGTTCATCATGTTTACTTGAGCAGCATCGCCTTGCGTTTCGCCGCGACATCGGCCTCCGGCGATGCCGGAAGTCGATCATCAGCGATGCTGTTAAGCTTCTTTTTTCAGTCGTTCGCGGATTGCTTCGCTTTCCGCCTCATAACCGGGTTTAGATAGCAAAGCAAACATATTCTTCTTATAAGCTTCCACGCCCGGTTGATTGAATGGGTTCACGCCGAGTACGTTTCCACTGATACCGCAACCCAATTCAAAGAAGTAAATGAGTTGTCCCAAATAATAAGCGTCCAAACGCGGGAGAACGATGCGAATATTCGGTACGCCGCCATCTACGTGAGCAATCTGCGTGCCCAATTCAGCCATCCTGTTCACCTCATCTATGCGCTTACCCGCCAGGAAATTGAGACCATCGAGGTTCTCTTCGTCGTGCGGGAAGCGGAGTTCGTGCTCACTCTGTTCCACAGAGATCACCGTTTCAAAGATTGTGCGCTCACCCTCTTGCAACCATTGACCCATAGAGTGCAAATCGGTCGTAAAATCTACGGCAGCCGGGAAGATACCTTTCAGTTCCTTACCCTCACTCTCCCCGTAGAGTTGCTTCCACCACTCATTCATGAAGTGCAGTTTCGGTTGGAAATTGGCCAGCACCTCAATCTTTTTCCCACCGGCGTAGAGCAAATTGCGCACGGCTGCATATTGCTCCGCGATGTTCTCAGCATAAGGCGCTTCGGCCGCATGTTTTTCCATATCGGCCGCACCTTTCACGAGCAAATCTATGTCAAAGCCCGCGCAAGCAATGGGCAGGAGACCCACCGGCGTCAATACGCTGAAGCGGCCGCCCACATTGTCGGGGATAACGTAACTCTTATACCCTTCTTTGTCGGCCGTCGTGCGTGCAGCGCCTTTTTTCGCATCTGTGATGGCTACGATCACGCGGCGCGCCGTCTCCTTGCCGCGTTCTTCCTCGCACAAACTGCGCAAGAGGCGAAAGGCCAGTGCCGTTTCCGTCGTCGTTCCCGACTTCGAAATATTGATTACGCCAAAGCGGCGACCTTTCAAGTAAGCTAAAAGTTCGGCGAGATAATCCTCACCAATGTTGTTTCCCGCAAAGAGGATGTTCGGATTTTCGCCTTTATTCGTCAGCCACGCAAAGGAGTTGCCCAAAGCCTCGATCACGGCGCGCGCACCGAGATAAGAGCCGCCGATGCCGGCTACGACGATTGTGTCACATTCGCGGCGCAACGTATCGGCCGTCGTTTTGATGTCTTGTAAAAATTCCGGTGTCAAACTTGATGGCAAGTGAAGCCAGCCTAAGAAGTCGCTGCCCTTACTTGTTCCATCTTCCAGCGCTTTGTGCGCCGCCTTCGTCTGTTTTTCCATCCCTTCCACAGCTCCTTCTGCTAAAAAGCAAGCCGCTTTTCGAATATCAAGTTTTATCATTTCCATCTTCATCTTTTGTTTAGAATCAGTGCAAAGTTACGCAATTTGTAGCGAAAATGCAAAGCAGCGCGCCCATACTTTGACACCGGTCGCGCAAGGCATAAAATTGAAAAATACCCACTTTTGGCGATGCGACAAATTTCCGAATGGCGAGAAATAAGCCTAACTTTGCGAAAGTAAAACTCAAGATTAGAAATTATATGTTACCAAGAAAATATATTTTGCATTTCAAATCATCGCTGGCCCTGATAGGATTGGCTATGCTTTTTACAGCCTTTCTGTCGGCGACCTTGCGTTTTGTGTCGACACCACCTACTGAAGAGTCGTCGACCACTGAAGTTTGTGAGCAGTCGGCGCCGTGTGCTGATGCGAATGCTGTGGAAGCATTCATCCCGTCCTCGCCTCCGGCTGACGACGAATGAGTTGACGATGCTTCCGGCCGGCACAATGCGCTGAAGCGTAGACTTTGCCGGCAAATCGCAGTTGTATTTGTTTCAATATGATGTGTGGCGCGAGCAAAAGAGCGCTGTCAGATGCCGCGACGGCCCACCGGCCGTTAACGCGAAGTGGAAAACGCGTGTGCATCTCAACAACTCACAGGACTTAGTCTTCATTTTTCACCGCTCTAAGGTTTGCGCATTGTGCCTCCTATGTCTTCGCGACGTAGGAGGCGCGCTTTTTCAGTCTGCAACGATTGGTTTTCTATCCCACGCCGCCCCACTCGTAAAGGCCGCTCTCCCGCTTGCGACCTTTTTTATCACGAGAAAAAAGGTTTGCGCTCACGATGAAAAGACTGTGCGCTCACGACAAAAAAGGTTTACGCTCGTGATGAAAAACGCCGCCGGCCCTGTTTCGTCGTTTTTCTTCCAAGTCCAATTGCTCAAAAAGTGCGGCGCGCGGTGCGCTACTCAAATGTGGGTAGCAGAAATATAAAATGGGCGGTAAAATAGCAGCGCGAGCGGGCGCTGTGGGGTGAGTGGTTGCGTACAAATCTTAGTGCTTGTCGGCAAACGGCGGGGGTGGTGCCATAGCTGCAGCATCGGCCGCTTTCCAAGGTCAGTGGTACGCGCGCATTGGCCGAACTTTGGACGCGCGGGGAAAGCGCCGGAACGAGGCTTCCGGATGTAAATCTTCCGCGCCGGAGACCTCCGTCGAACTCTCGCCGAGGGGAGCGTTGATTTGTCGAGTGGCCGTATAGACGCGCACGAAGTCGATGCCGTCTAAACGGACGGGCCGGCGCTGCGCATCGACCGCGTCGTCGATATTAAAGGAGTTGGCCGCGCGGTCATTGTTAGGTTTGTTGTCAACATAGCCCCATCGCAGGAAGAAACCCAACCATTGCCCGCCGCCGGTGCCCACTAAGAAACGATTGGGCGGAAGCAGTGTGCCCGAAAAATGGAGCGGCGCGGTGAGCCAGCGGGGGAAATAATGCTGCGTATGGTAGGCATTGTTCGTCACTACGCCTTGGTTGTCGCGATTGTCAGACCACGTGATGGCGCCTTCGGTCGTCCGCGTGTAATGCAGGGCATAAGCGTAATCCACGCGGCCCACGCTGTCTTCATCGGCGCTGCCTCGCAGTTCGTACCATTGATCGTCGGGTAGGCCGTTGCGATTATCGTCGCGCGAAACCATCACAATGCCCGGCTCACTTGCGCCGCCGAGCGCGGCCCATTGGGGGTCAGCGGAGGCAAAGGAGTTGCCGGCGATGTAAAGGTCGTTCTCCCCGTGAATATTCGCGACGCGGTGATCGAAATGAAAGGTGAGGTAGCCGCCATATCCGCCCAAACTGACGAGTCCCCGCGCATTGTTGGCCAAAGCCGCAGTACACTTCGCCGCCATACTGCGCGCATCGTCGCCCGAGGCGTAGGCCGGGAGCAGATTCACAAACTGGCCGGGGGCAGGCACGTATTCGTCGACCGCTTGCAGGTAGCGACTATCCGTCTGTTGAGACGGCGGCGGCCCGATCTCCGCCCTGCGCGGCACAAAAGCGGCGTGCGCGGGAATGTCGCCCGCTTGTACGCGCCAATCGAAGCGCCCATCAGCGTGGAAATGCAGGAGTTCGCCACTCGCAACAAAGTTTTTCGCATCCATAATATAGAAGTCCTTGGCGCGCGGATTGACCTTGATGCCATAAGGCATCTTCACGCTACGCAAGTCCGGCGCATCGAAAAGCGTCGTCGGAAGTCGCCGATGCGTGCGCACATCAAATAGCCCGTAATCCACGTGGTTGACCTGCCCGGCAGCGTCCCAGCGAACGCCGATAAAGTAGAGCGAGTCGCCAACAAGGTCCAAATCGGACACGGCTTCGTCGAAGACCTCCGCCACCCGATACGCGTCGGCGGCATCCGGACGCAGGCAATACAGGCGCGGCGGCACGTCAGCGTAATTGCCGCGCGTCGTGACCCAGACTTGACCATAGCGGTCCGTGCGGCAGCGGTGCGGGTTCAAACCTACGGTGAGGCGGCTCGTAACGCGGAATGTCGCCAAATCAATGACGCTTAAGGTGTTGTCATACAAAGGCGCGCGATAGCCACCGCTGTTGGCCACCAATAATTGTCCGCTTGCGATGGCCATTTCTTCCGGTTGCGAGCCTACGACAACGGAATCTACTTTGCGGAAAGTGCGCCGGTCGATCTTATACACGCGCCCTAAGGGCGTGCGCGTTGCGGGGTCGAGTGGGCCGACAAAGGAGGAGACATAAGCAAAGCCGCCGGAGAAGACCACATTGCGGCAGTTGGGTACTTCTATTTGCGCCAGCTTATTCCCCTTATCCGCCTGACAGACGACGATTTTGTGCGAAGCGTTGATCACTAACCAGAGTTGGTTTTCTACGACCTGCACATCGTTGCCCACATCGCCGAGTTCTTTGACCTCGTGCGGATTGCGCGCCGCATAGACGCCGCGATAATAATAGGCTTTGCCGTCGGGCGCGGATAAATCCAAGTAGTCGAGCGAACTCCTATTCATCCCATAATTGCCTTCATTGAGCACATACATTCCCGCCGCGTACGTCTCGCCACTGCTTGCGCCCGGCGTGGCGCCCGGCTCGTCGGGCAAGATCTCATCTCCGCGGCAGGCTTGCAAAAGCAAGAGCGGGAGCAGTGTCAGGCAGAGGCGGACGAGGGTGGAGGGGTGGGGCATAACGGCAACTTAGAAATTGATGTCCAGTGCCGCGTTCAGTGTGCGACCCGGCATAGGATAGTTGGCAATCACCTCGTATTGCTGGTTAAAAATATTGTTGATGGCGAGCGTCAGTTTGCCTTCGAGGCGGCGCGAAAGACGGAAGTGGCGCAGGAGGTAGAGATCGTGCGTGTACCACGGTTGCAAGCGGTTGCGGCGCACGTTTTCCGGCTGTGCGTAACGACGGCCGACGTAAATAAAGCTGTAATAGCAGGCCCAACGCTTGAACGAGGCGCTCACCACGGCCGCCCCGCTATGGTGCGGCGCGTAGGGGATTTGCTGATTATAATAAGCGTCGGCAGGATCCGTAAGGTCGTGCGCCCATTGATAACTATAACGCACCTGTAAAGCCACTTGCAGAGCGCGCTTCGGACGCGCCTCAAGCGCCGCATTGACATCGAGGCCGCGAACGGCGACGCGCCCGAGGTTTAGCATCGTCCAGCGAAATTGTTGCCCTTTGGGGTAGGCGATAATCTTATCGTGTACCTTATTATAATAGACCTCAGTCGACAATTGCAGACGCTGCCAGAGGCGGTGACAAAACGCGTGCTGCCACTGCGCCCCGAGTGCTATTTGAAATGCCTTTTCGGGGCGTAGGAGTGCATTGCCCAAGTCCGTATAATAACGCTCGTTGAAGGTTGGCGCGCGAAAGTGGCGCTTCACAAAGCCGTGGAGCGAGAGCGTGCCGTCGGGCTTGAGTAGGTAATTGAAGAAGAGAGCCGGCGAGGCGTTGCGTACGGTAGCCGATTGGGCGGCGGTGCGTGTGCGGTCGTGCAAGATGGTTTGCATCAAACTGCCCTGAACCTGCCACCGACCCAAGTGGAGGGAAGAAGAGAGGGCCGCGAGGTGCGTCGTGCGGCGAGGGAAGGCGAAGAGGGGATGGTCGTCGCGCAAGGTGTTGTAGCGGAAATCATAACTGCCGGAGAGCGTCCAACCCGGAAGCACTTCATAAGCATTCGCCCACGAAAGGTACGTTTCCCGCTGTCGGTAATGATGGTCTGCGGGGGCGGCAAGCGTATCTCTGTTGTGATAGCGCGTTGCGTAGTCGGCATATTTTGCTTGCAAGCGCGTGCTGTAACGCTTTGCGAACGTGCGCTGCCACGCGGCTTGCACGAAATGGATATCATCGCCCTGCCGCTCTCCGCGCCGCCACACGTTGCTAACAATTGCGCCGGGGATGCCGCGCTTCGAATGATAAATATAGGCCTTTGCGCGCCAATCGCCGCCCAGCAACCGCCCGTACATATTTAGTTCGCCGCGCAAAGCCAATACGTCGCCATTGTGGCGCGTGGCCGTCGTGTCGTAAGCGACAACGCCGCGCGGCGTGAGGCGTCGATAACAAAAGCGATATTTTCCGTCGGCATTGAGTAGGCCGACATTGATCGTAGCACTCAGGGAGGGCGCTAAACGGAGCGCGTAGAGGCCACTAAGTTGTAGCGCACGGCTCGCTCCGTATTGCACGCCCCATCGCTGGTTGCTGCGGCGGCCTTCGGCAAACTGCGGGCGGCGAGTTTGCAGGTAGACGGCTGCTGCGTGTCCAAACTCAGCCGCAGATTGGAGGACGCCCGTGCGCTGTCCATTATATAATGAGACGACCTCGACGTTGTCCAAAGAGAATTGGCCAAGATCCGTTTGTCCGTTTTGCGCATTGCCCAAGGGCAGGCCATCGTAAAACACGCCGAGATGACTGCTGCCCATACTGCGGACGTCGATAGTTTTGAGTCCGCCAATGCCGCCATAATCTTTGATTTGCAAACCTGAGAAATAGCGCAGTGCATCCGCCACGGACGCACCCTTGAGTGCGTGCAAGCGAACCCCCTCTAAGCGCTGCGGCGCCACGACTTCGCGCCGGGGAAGCGGGGCGCGCACGACAACTTCGCGCAAGGCGGCGGCACTGTCGTGAACTTGCGGCACTTGCGCATAAGCGTCAAAGAGCCACAGGCTAAAGAGAATGCTGAAAAGAAAGGATAGAAGGTGCGACATCGTTCTTTGAGTTTGCAGCGAGTGGTGCAAAGTTAGCCTTTTCAAGTCAAAATGCTTTAGATGAGCGATGGATTATCTACTTGAGGTGCAGACTATGGGCGGCGAAGAAATAAAGGGCAGAAAAGTTTGATGATGCCTGTCCGGTGCAGCCTTAGGCACTGTTGTCGCGAAAAATAGGAGCAGAAGGAGTGGAATCATATAGGAACTATTGTGCTACATAGGCAGTGTCGGTGTGTCTCTACACGTTGAGGCAATCGTCTCTACACGTTGATACTGATGTCTCTACACGTTGAGACGGTATTCTCTACACGTTGAGACTTCTATTGTGTGCATATCTCGTTGATGGAAAGTGCGAAGGAAGAATAAGCAATGTGCGCATCACCGAAAAATGAAATTAGCAGAGTGCGTTGTAAAAGTGCGCAAAGGGGTAAAAATAACCATAGTAGATTTTATGATAGTCGGTAGGGTGTGAAGCTGAAATACGATGCGATGAGGCGTTTTCAAGCGCTGACGGACAAGATGCCGCTACGGCTGAAAGCGAAGGCAGGCAAGTTGCATTTTCAAGTCCTCGCATTTCAACGCCTTGATGCTTGAGGAGTGATGAAAATCGCGGGGATATTTGGGATTGCACTGTAATAACATTACCTTTGCACATAATTTAAGCAAATAAAACACAGTAGGCAAGTGCTACTCAGAGAGAACTTGAGCGCGCGAACGTCTCTCAATTCTCTCAGAACCTGCCTAAGCGCCGGAACGGACTGTCGAAAATGAGTGGCGCACCGAAGCCGATGAGACCATAGAAGATTTAGAGACGGAATGAGTGTGCAGGGAAAAAAGGTGAGCAAGTTGATGATGCAAGTCCTGAAATATCTATCGGCGCGCGCTGCTGTTTGTAGAGGGCAGCAGCTGTACGGACGATTTGTTTTGGCGCATTGTTTTCTAAAATAAATTCCCTTTTCGTCCTGCATGTTCCTTGTGTCGATCTTGCTTTTCCGATGTCTGACGTGTGCGTCAAACTTTCTATCTTGTAGCCAAGATACTATTAAAAACATAAATCCTAATGCCCGAGCCTCTGATACGGCATGGCTCCGAAAGAGTTTTAATAGAGGGGCACGACTACTACTATGTACAAACCTTTACTAAAGAAGTTTTTTTTGTCGACGGTTGCACTGTTCTTTGCAATGCTTGTACTGCCTCAGCAGGTGCAGGCACAAGAACCGGTCAATTATGAACTTAAGCTTGCCGGTATGCGGGTAAGCTCTCTCAATTGCGACGACCTTTCCTCCATTGATGGCGTGAGCGGGACAGCGAAATTTGATCCTGAGAGCAAAACACTCACGCTTGACAATGCCACCATTAGCACTTCCGTCATAAAATTCCCGGGTCTTGAAAATTCGATCAAAGGCCTTACCATTCGTCTTATAGGTAATAACACCATTACTTCTGAGAACTATTGGGGACTGTTTAATAATACCGAGCGTAGCATTACGTTTACAGGTAGCGGCAAACTTACTGTGAACGGTTCGACGACGGCTCCTCAAACAGGTTACCGCCGAGCTATTTTTAATTGGGGTACCATTGTCGTGGACGGCTGTACTTTGGAGGCTAACGGAGGTGTCTATGGGATAGGTTCCGGCTTTTGGAAGTTTGTCAACTGCAACGTGCGCACCAAGGGCGGTGGCGGAAGCCAAAGTGATGAGTATGCAGGTAGTCTTACTTGGATGTGGGATAAAGAACCTGAGTTTGTCGGCTGCAAAATCACGTCACCTGCGGGAGTTTCTTGGAAAAAGTTTCAAAATAATGGCTACGACAACTATGTCCTCGTAGGCGAAGATGGCAACGCCGTGACCGACTGGGTGGAAATAACTCGTGACAATACGGGCGTCAATGCTCCGAATACAGACGCTGCTACGGCTAAGCGCGGCATCTATACGCTGCAAGGCTTTCGCCTTTCCGGCGAACTAAATGATCTGCCTGCCGGTATCTATATTGTTGACGGTAAGAAGGTAGTGAAGCCGTAATATCCGGCCTAAGAGCCGTATAATTATATAGTTTGAGTGCCTTTTAAGTAGTACTACTGAAATAGACTGCTGCGCCCGCTCACTGGGCAACTGTAATCAAGCCGTACTTGGAAATATCGGACGCAGCGCGTGATGCTTAGCCTTTTATTCCCTCTTGCCAACAAAGGCGGGAGGGAATATTTATAAATGGTAAAAGCAGAAAAAGTTGTTTTCTTTCTTGTGGCCCGTTGATACGAATCTGCCTCTTTGTTCCGTTTTACGCAATTTCTTTGTATTTTTGCGGCCTACATTCGTACGAATTTGAGATCGAAAATACTCGCTTTCCTGATTACTTTTGTGGCGCTCTGCTTGGCTTCCAACGGAGGGCCTTTTCGCGATGTGCCGCAAGCGGCTAAGCCTTTGCAGGATACGATTCGCACCGGGAAAAAGGCGGCGAAAGCGGCTAAGCCTGCGGTGAAAACCGTGAAAGATTCGACTACGACGCCCAAAGATTCTGCCATCGTAGCTAAGGATTCAGCGAAGTCTGCTGTTGGGGCGCCAGCGAAAAGTGCGGGCATCGTCTCCATCGATACGCTCAACGTCGATAGTCTGCATAAGGATAGTACCAAGCGAGGTGCGCCTTTCGAAGCACCGGTCGATTTTAAGGCCGCCGACTCCTTAGTCTATTACGCGGCCAACAAGCAAGTGCTCCTTTATGGAAAAGGTCAAGTGAAATATCAGAACATGACGCTCGACGCCGGCCGCATTGCGATGAATATGGATTCGAGTTTGGTCTTCGCAGAAGGCGTCCGCGATTCCGACAGTGTGCTCGTTGAGAAGCCTGTCTACCGGCAAGGCAGCGATACCTATACGAGTGAGCGGATGGCCTACAACTTCAAGACGCAGAAAGGCTTTATAACCAACGTAAATACCACGCAAGGCAACGGCTATATCCAGAGCGAGAGTTCGAAGCGTACATCCGACGGAACGCTTTATTTGGAACACGCCAAATATACCACCTGCAACGCGCCGCACCCTCACTTCTACCTCAAACTCTCCCGCGCCAAGGTCATACCCAACAAGGAAACCGTCTTCGGACCGGCTTATTTAGTGGTCGCAGATGTCCCCTTGCCGCTGGGCGTGCCCTATGGATTCTTCCCTTTCAACAAGAAATATTCCAGCGGACTTGTGATGCCGAAGTATGGAGATGAGACGCGGCGCGGCTTTTATCTGCGCGATGGCGGCTATTACTTTGCTTTGTCCGACTATATGGACCTGAAAGTCTTGGGGGAGATTTACACGAAAGGCTCTTGGGGCTTAAGCGCAGAGACCAACTACAAGAAGCGCTATAAATATAATGGCAACATCTACGCCAGTTTCTTACGCACCGTCGAGGGTGACAAGAACCTGCCCGACTATTCCGTGACAAAGAGTTTGAAGTTCCAATGGTCGCACCAAAAAACCGCCGTTGAAGGAACTAACGGCTTTAACTTCTCGGCCCGCGTCAATTTTGCATCAGAAAATTACGAGCGCTCCAACTTAGAGAGTATGTATAATCCGAATGCTTATACGCAAAGCACGCGCGCCAGTTCTATTTCTTTCTCCAAAACCTTCTCGAATATCGGACTTACGCTCTCCGGGTCGACCAACTTATCGCAGAATATGCGCGATTCGACCATTGCGATGACGCTGCCCGACTTGACTTTTTCGCTCAATCGCTTTTATCCTTTCCGCCGCAAGCGGCAAGTGGGGCAGGAGCGTTGGTACGAGAAAATCTCTATGTCGTATACGGGCCAGTTCTCCAATAGTATTACGACCAAAGAGAACCGCCTGCTCAAATCGAGCTTGATTAAAGATTGGCGCAACGGTATGCAGCACAATATACCCATTGAGGCGACCTTCCAACTCTTTAAATACATCAACATTTCGCCCAACTTTACGTTTCGAGATTTGATGTACACGAACCGCATTACCAAATCTTGGGACGCCGTGCGGCAAGTAGAGTTGAGCGATACCACGCGTGGCTTCTACAACCTCTACGATTGGAACGTCGGCGTTTCGGCCAACACGACGCTCTACGGCTTCTACAAGCCGCTGCCTTTCCTTTTCGGTAAGAAAGTGATGATGTTCCGCCACGTGTTCAAGCCCTCAGTCTCTTTCAGTTATGCGCCCGATTTCACCGCCCCGCATTACGGCTACGTGAAGGCGTATGACCGCATCGATGCTTCAGGCAACGTCGAACGCGTCTCGTATTCGCCCTACGCGGCCGGCATCTTCGGCTATCCCTCATCGACAAAGCAGGGGACAGTGACGTTTAATATGTCGAACAACTTAGAGATGAAAGTCAGAAGCGACAAGGATTCGACCGGCGTGAAGAAGATTAGTCTTATTGACGAACTGGGCGCCTCGCTCTCTTACAATCTGGCGGCGAAAGAGCGCCCGTGGAGCGACCTCTCAACTCGTATCCGCTTAAAGTTGACCAAGAGTTATACGCTTTCGCTCGCAGCCGTTTTTGCCACGTATGCATATGTGTTCAACTCCCAAGGGCAAGTCGTTACGGGCAATCGAACAGAATGGAGCTACGGTCGCTTCGGGCGCTTCCAAGGTATGAGTCAGAACCTCTCTTACACTTTCGACAACAACACTTGGAAAAAGCTTAAATCCCTTTTCCGCAAAGGTGGGAGCAACGATTTCGCATCAGGCAACGATAAGCGCGAGGAAGAGAAAAGCGAGAAACCGAGTGACGCCAACATCGATCCGACACTGCGCGACTTAGATAAGAAGGGGCAAAAAGTAAAGCAGAATGCAAAGGTCGATCGCGACGGTTATATGGCCTTTTCGATGCCTTGGTCGCTAACGATCTCTTACGGCGTAACGATGTACGAAAACCGCAAGCGCCCGATCAACACGCGCCGGATGCGCTATCCCTATGGTTTTACGCAGACGCTCAATGCTTCGGGCTTCTTGCGCATAGCCGACGGCTGGAATATCTCATTCTCGACCGGCTACGACTTCAATTTCCACCAACTATCTATGACAACGGCTTCCATCTCGCGCGATCTGCACTGCTTCGAGATGAGTTGTAGCGTCGTCTTGCGCCCTTATTCTTCGTTCAACTTCACCATCCGCGCCAAGGCCAACGAGCTGGCCGACGCCTTGAAGTGGGATAAGCGCAGTTCTTATTCGACCAACGTCGAATGGTATTAAGCCCCTCGCCCGCTTTCTTCAGTTGACGTATTTTCCGATCTTATGCAGCGTCGTAAAGGCCTATACCGTGCGCCTCGCAACGCCAACTACCAATACACATCCCTATGCCACTGATCTCTAAGGTGCACCACGTTGCCATTATTTGCAGCGATTATGCCCGCTCGCTCCGTTTCTATACGCAGGTCTTAGGTTTAGAAGTGCTGGCCGAGCATTATCGCGCTGCGCGCCATTCGTATAAGACCGACTTGGCCTTAAACGGAGAATACGTCATCGAACTTTTCTCCTTTCCCTCTCCACCTCCTCGCCCCTCTTATCCCGAAGCCGCCGGCCTTCGCCATTTGGCTTTTGAAGTGACAGACCTTGATGCGGCCATTCGTAGGCTCGACGCTTTCAATGTGTCCCATGAGCCGGTGCGCATCGATGAGTTTACGGGCCGCGCTTTCGTCTTTTTTGAAGACCCCGACCATCTTCCCATTGAGTTTTACGCCGCTGAGCAAACGTAAAACTCCAATCGTAATCTCCTTATCTGTATGAAATACGCCGCCGCCTGTTCAATTAAGGCGGCGCTCGCATTTTTAATAGATACCCTCAAGGCTCAACCGCCTGCAAGTGCTTTCTCAACAAACGAGTAGAGGAGCGGGCGGTAGCACATACTGACTATTGACGGCAAACCCTTAGGGATGCGTGGCAAACAATAGAGAAACAAAGGCTGCCGGCGCAACTCCTCATTGTTTGCTGCCACCAAACAATCGTTTGCTGCCACCAAACTATCGTTTGCTGCCGCCAAACTATGGTTTGCTGGGAACAAACTATCGTTTGCTGCCACCAAACCAACCGCTGATGCAGGCAAAGTAGACCGAAAACAGCCCTCGTGCGCTAAATCCTTGTCAAAGTATAAGATGCAATGTGCCGCAGACGAAAAGTAGAGCGGAGCAGGTCTCCGCTTTTGCGGGAAAAGCATCTCGCTCGCTACTTTTATACGGAAAAAACTGCGTGCTTCTTTCCATAATTGCCAAAGAACGTGTATATTTGTCGTGTACTTGGCCGCTCACAGCAAGAGTTTTGCGGCCAAAGCTTGCGTATGGCGCGGCACAGCTTGCCTCCCGACGCAAGAAAAGCGTACCCTCGTACGCGCATCCCTTGCCGGAACGAATCCAAAATAACATTATAAGTATGACACTTATTAAATCCATCGCCGGTTTTCGCGGAACGATCGGCGGAGAAACGGGCGATACGCTCAATCCGCTTGACATCGTAAAATCCGTGACGGCTTTCGCAATGCTTCGTCGCCCCTTGGTGGGACAATATGAAAATAAAATCGTCGTAGGGCGCGATGCGCGCATCTCCGGAGAAATGGTCAGCCACTGCGTTTGCGGCGCGCTGCTCGGTATGGGCTTCGACGTCGTTAATATCGGCCTCGCCACAACACCTACGACCGAACTGGCCATCACGGCAGAGCACGCTGCGGGCGGCATTATTATTACGGCGAGTCATAATCCGCGCCACTGGAACGCGCTGAAGTTTATGGATGAAAACGGCGAATACATTGCGCCCGAAATTGCCCACGAACTGATTGCTTTAGTGGATCAAACGGACAAATTTGTCTATGCTGACGTGGACCACGTAGGCCATTATTATGAGAAAAACGACTACAACCAATATCATATCGACCTGATCAAGCGCTTGAAGTTGGTGGATGTCGACGCTATTCGCAAGGCCAATTTCCGCGTTTGCTTGGATACGGTCAACTCTGTGGGAGGTATTATCCTGCCGCAACTGCTGGAGCAACTCGGCGTGAAGGATGTGACGATCTTAAACGGGGAGCCGACGGGCGATTTTGCGCACAACCCCGAGCCTTTGAAGCAACACCTCGGCGAAATCTGCGGCTTGATGGCCAAAGGCGGCTATGACATTGGCCTCGTCTGCGATCCTGACGTCGACCGCTTGGTCTTCATCCAAGAAGATGGCGAGATGTATGGTGAAGAATACACACTTGTGACCTGCGCCGACTGGGTTTTGCAGCACACGCCGGGCAATACGGTCTCCAATCTTTCATCTACGCGTGCCCTGCGTGACGTTACGCGCCAATATGGTGGCACATACGGCACCGCTCCCGTGGGCGAAGTCAACGTCGTTATGAAGATGAAGGAGATCAATGCCGTCGTTGGCGGCGAAGGCAATGGAGGTGTGATTTATCCGGAAGCACATTATGGACGCGATGCTTTAGTGGGCATCGGTTTGATGTTGACTTATATGGCTAAAACCGGCAAGAAGGTTTCTGAAATCAGGAAGCAATTTCCCGAATATTTTATTTCGAAGAGTCGCATAGACCTCCAACCCACCACAGACGTAGACGCTATTCTTGAAAAGGTGAAAGAGATGTATAAAGATCAAGAGATCACCGACACTGACGGCGTCAAAATCGATTTCCCAACGGAATGGGTGCACCTGCGCAAGAGCAATACGGAGCCGATTATCCGTGTTTTCTCGGAAGCAGCTACGCCCGAAGCAGCCGAAGCGTTGGGCAAGAAGATCGTAGAAGTAGTTTTGGCGATGGCGAAGTAAATTTGCCGTCCGCTATGCTGCGCCGCGCGCTTCACTGATAAAGTGCCGCCGGCTGCGGAATAGGAATGGCTAAAAAATAGGCCGAAGAAAGTAGTGCAAACGCTGCACCCGGCTTTCTTCGGCTTTGTTATTATATAATGTGTGCCCGCCTTCGCAAGGCGGATCTGAACGATCGGCGCGCTTAGTCGATGCTGAGCGTTTGTAAAGGCGTACCGTCGAGCAAATGGATCGTCACTTGTCCGTGCTCATACGAGGCGTAGGTCTTCGGATTTCCGCCCTTCGGAAACGTCGGACTGCCGGCGTTGCAAATCAGTCGGCCCTCCGCATCTTTCTTCAAAACCTGCAGGTGCGTATGCCCATAGAAAAAGGCCTCAAAACCACATCGCGGTAGTTTCCCCTCATTATATATATGTCCGTGCGTAAGAAATAGTCGCTTCCCTTCGTCGACAAGTAGCACGTAATCGGACATCAGCGGAAAATCTAAAAGCATCTGATCAACCTCACTATCGCAATTGCCGCGCAAAGCCACGATGCGGTCGGCCAAAGGATTGAGTCGCTCGACGATGGCTTGCGGGTTAAGCCCCTCCGGCAAGCCGTTGCGCGGCCCGTAATTGAGTATGTCGCCCATCAAGCAGAGCATATCGTAGCGGCCCGCGTCAAACTGCTGCAATACGGCTTCCAAAGCCGGCAGCGAACCGTGAATATCGGAAACAATCAAGTATTTCATAATTGCAAAGATAGAGATAGAAGGCGGATTAAGCGGCTTCAGCCAAGCGGAAAAAGCGTGGAATACTTTTTCGATCAATGCCGCGCAAAAGAAAAAAGAAGCGCATAAACCGTAAGTTTGCTATAAAAATGAAGCTATCGGAGGCGAGCTTCACGCCCGTTGTTGTATTTTTGCAGATAGTTATGGAATTTCGCACGCCGGTAGACTTACCACTCCAAAAATTAGCGCTGACGCCTCGCAATCGCGTCCTGCTGCTGGGTTCTTGCTTCTCCGATGAAATCGGTAGGCGCTTGGCGGCTGAAATGGATGAGGGTTGTGTGCTGATTAACCCCTTCGGGACGCTCTATAATCCGACTTCCATACTGCAAGCCTTGCGCGCGCTGCAAACCAACCGACTTCCGGAAGGCCATCTCTTTAAGGGGCGTGACGGACGTTGGCGCAGTTGGGCTTTCGGCGGTAAATGGGCGGCCGATACACAAGCCGAATGCGAAGCGAAAACAAGAAAAGCGCTGCAGCAAGCCGTAGCTTTTTGGCAACAAGCCGATACCGTATTTATTACCTTCGGCACGAACCACGTCTATCATTTGAAGGCCGATGGGCGCAGCGTGGCCAACTGCCATAAAGAATTGAGTTCGGCTTTTGAAGAGCGTTTGCTCTCCGTCGAAGATGTGGTCAAGGCGTGGCAAACTTTCTTCCGCGCTTTGCCGAGTGCGACGCCCCGCCGCTTTGTCTTTACCCTGAGTCCGTATCGCTATATCAAATACGGCCTGCACACCGATAAATTGAGCAAAGCCACGCTTCTCTTAGCCATAGATCGCCTCTGCTCGCCCGCGAATGACGCCGCGCCGACCGCCGCGCCGTGCTTTTATTTTCCCGCTTACGAGATTGTGAACGATGAATTGCGAGATTATCGCTTCTACGCGCCGGATATGCAGCACCCTTCGGAGCAAACGGCCGATTATATCTGGGAAAGATTGAAGGATTGGAGCTTTGCACCCGCCGACTTTGACCGGATGCGCCAAAACCTCAAAGCGTATAAAGCAGCTTTGCATCGGCCGCAAACGAAATAACGATTTGAAGAAGACTTTACTGAACAAGATAATACCCAAGCATTATGCACTATACCTCGGAACAGATCACAGCGCTCATTGACGCGCATCGGTTTGGAGCCAACTCCGACAAAAATATTGATTGGCTTTTGACGGATAGCCGCTCTTTGGCCTTTCCTGAAGCTACGCTTTTCTTCGCTTTGCGCTCTCAGCGCAATGATGGCCACAAATACGTGGCAGATCTTTACCGCCGCGGTGTGCGTGATTTTGTGGTGAGCGCTTTGCCCGACGATTATGCGAGTCGCTTCCCCGCTGCCACCTTTTATGTGGTTGCAGATCCCTTGAAAGCGCTCCAGCATTTGGCCGAATGCCACCGCCGCCGCTTTGATATTCCCGTCGTAGGCATTACAGGCTCCAACGGAAAGACCATTGTCAAAGAATGGCTGTACCAACTGCTATCACCTCAATTGGTTGTCACGCGCTCACCGCGCTCTTACAACTCGCAAGTGGGCGTTCCGCTATCCGTTTGTCTGCTCAACGCGCAAACTCAATTGGGCATTTTTGAAGCCGGCATCTCTCAGCCCGGCGAAATGTCCGCTTTGCGCCCCATTATTCAGCCCCGCATCGGCGTAATGACCAATACTGGCCAAGCGCATCAAGAGAATTTTACCTCCCTCGAAGAAAAATGCGCGGAGAAGTTAAGCTTGTTCAAAGACGCCGACGTACTTATTTACGATGCCGACGATCCTGTCGTTGCCGAAGGCGTGCGCCAAGCCTCTTTTGCCGGCGATCAGCTCGCTTGGTCTCGCACGAAAGATGAAGGCCCGCTCGTTATTCGCAAAGTAGCGCACGAAAGCGAGCGCACACACATCACTTACGCCTACCTACAACAAGAAAGCGACTTCTTTATCCCCTTTACCGACGAGGCTTCCGTGCAAAATGCCATCCATTGCTTGGCCGTTTGCCTCTACTTGCACGTAGATGCCGCCGTTATTGCTCAGCGTATGGCCCGTTTGGAGCCGGTTGCGATGCGCTTGGAGGTGAAACAAGGCGTTCGCGGCTGCATTCTCATCAACGACAGTTATAATTCCGACGTCAACTCCTTGGATATTGCGCTCGATTTTATGCAGCGCCGTCCCGACAGAGTTGGTATGCGAAAGACTTTAATCTTAAGCGATATCAGCCAGAGCGGCATGCCGCGCGAGCAACTTTATGCGCAAGTGGCCGAGATGGTAAATCGCCGCCGCGTGGACCGACTTATCGGCGTCGGCCCCGACCTTTCGGCGATGCAGGACTTGTTTAAGATCGACGCCGTCTTTTATCCGACGACGAAAGCCCTGTTAGAGAGCGGAAAAGTCGGCCGTTTACGCAATGAAATGGTACTGCTCAAGGGCGCGAGAGCTTATAATTTTGAGGCGCTTACCGAACTCCTTTCGCTCAAGGTGCACGAAACGATCCTCGAAGTCGACTTAGCGGCCATCGCGGCCAACCTTAATTACTTCCGAAGCTTTATGAAGCCCGAGACGAAGATAGTTTGCATGGTCAAAGCTTCCGCTTACGGCGCCGGAAGTGTGGAAATCGCGAAAACCCTACAAGATCGCGGCGTCGATTATCTGGCTGTCGCCGTAGCCGATGAGGGCGCCGACCTGCGCAAGGCCGGTATTACGAGTAATATCATCATCATGAATCCCGAGATGTCCTCGTTCAATACCCTCTTTGCCTACGATTTAGAGCCCGAAGTCTATGATTTCAGTTTGTTGGAAGCCCTCATCCGCGCCGCCAAACAGCAAGGCATCACCAATTTTCCGATCCACATCAAGCTCGATACGGGTATGAAGCGCCTCGGCTTTGATCCACTCCACGATATGCCGGCCTTGATCGATCGCCTCCACCATCAAGCCGCCTTGATCCCGCGCTCCGTCTTCTCTCATTTTGTGGGCAGCGACAGTCCCGCGTTCGACGCTTTCTCCGATCATCAATTTGAACTCTTCGACAAAGCCTCGCAGCAGTTGCAGGCTGCTTTTTCGCATAAGATCTTGCGCCATATCTGCAACAGCGCCGGCATCGAGCGCTTTCCGCAGCGCCACCTCGACATGGTCCGCCTTGGCCTTGGCTTGTACGGGGTAGATCCTATCGACAATCATATTATCAATAATGTGACGACGCTTAAAACGACCATTCTCCAAATCCGTGATGTGCAGGCCGGCGAGACCGTCGGCTATAGTCGAAAGGGCGTCCTCGAGCGCAATTCCCGCATCGCCGCCATCCCTATCGGGTATGCCGACGGACTGAATCGCCATTTAGGCAATCGGCGTGCCTACTGCTTGGTCAATGGCCGGAAGGCCTATTACGTAGGAAATATTTGTATGGACGTTTGTATGATCGACGTCACCGACATTCCCTGCAAGGAGGGCGATAGTGTGGAAGTTTTCGGCCCACATTTGCCCATCACGGTCTTGAGTGATGCCCTCGAAACGATACCTTACGAGATACTGACGAGCGTTAGCAATCGCGTAAAGCGCATCTATTATCAAGAATGATTGCATGTTTGACTTGACAAAATCGAAATGCTCTTTTTAAATAACGCAAACAAACGGAAGGAAAACGTATCTTATGGCGCACAAATGCGTCGTTTCGCCGTATCTTTGCATTACACAAGAACTAAATATAGAGATAAAAAATTGATTCAACCGCATGTTTGCTTAACCATAGCAGATATGCGGTTAATCATTTTCTGTGCTGAACCGGCGCAGGTGCCTTGCGAACCGACAAAAAGCGATCAAGGCGTCGCAAACGCTGACAATGCATTTCCTTTAACCAATTATCAACGAAACCATACTGAAAATGCACATTCATCCAACTGAAATACGACTCTCCGACTTGCGTTTTCGCGCTTATCATGGCGTGTTGCCGCAAGAGCGCGTTGTGGGCAACGACTACTGCGTCAATCTTTCTCTGACGTTGAGTGCCGTAGCCGATGCTACCTACACGGATCAACTCGAGGGGACGGTCAATTACGCCGAAGCCTACCAAATCGTACAGGCCGAGATGGCCGCTCCGTCAGCCTTGCTCGAGCACGTGGCGCAGCGCATCCTGACGCGCCTTTTCAATCGTTTTGATCTGGTGGAGAAAGCCGCCGTCGAAGTGATCAAAATCAATCCTCCGTTCTCTGCCGACGGCGCTAAAGCAGCCGTTTGTCTCACTGCCACGCGATGAATCCCTTAGACATTATATATAAGTACTATCCGGCCGACGACCCCTTGCGACGTTTGCTTTTGAAGCACAGTCGGCAGGTGGCTGATAAGGCTTTAGCCGTTTGCGAGCGCCACCCAGAGTTGCAGCTCGACCGACAATTGGTCTATGAAGGGGCTATGCTCCACGATGTGGGTATATTTCTGACCGACGCACCCGGCATTTTTTGCCACGGCAGCGAGCCTTATCTCTTGCACGGACGTCTTGGCGCCGAACTGATGCGTAAGGAGGGACGCGAAGATTTGGCGCGCATCTGCGAACGTCACACCGGCACGGGGTTAACGGCTGAAGACATACGTCGTCAGGGGCTGCCACTACCACTTGAAGACTTCCGGCCGGAGACGGAAGCGGAAAAAGTGATCTGCTATGCCGATAAATTTTTCTCGAAAAGTCACCCCGACGCGGAGAAGACCGCAGCCCAAGTCGTGAAGAGCTTGGCTAAGTTTGGCCCAAAAAGTCCGGCCATCTTCCAGGCGTGGGACGAGCGCTACGGCTGACGCTCTTTCGCTGGCTTCCGGCTTCAACGGCGTTGATGCAGCGGCATTTCGGTGGCGATCAGCGCTTCCATGCCGTCTGCAAACCTTCGCAGCATGAAGTTGCCATCCGACTGGTGGCCTGCAAAAAACCGAGTGGCGACATCACGTCCCCACTCGGCCATACCCTAAAATTATTATCGTATAAAAATATGTTGCCTGCGTGCGTCAGTTTTCCTTTATCTGACGCGGCATTTTTATTTTGCTCTTCTTTCGTGCAGCGCCGCCTTGATCTGCTCTTCTATTTCTTCCGTCAACTCAATGTTGTCGGCCAGCAAGCGCTTGAGTGCATCGCGTCCTTGGCAGAGTCGGGTTTCCCCATAGCTGAACCACGAACCACTCTTTTTGATGATTTCCAATTCGACGCCCAGATCGACGATCTCACCGATGTGAGAAATGCCCTCACCAAACGTAATTTCAAATTCTACCTTGCGGAACGGCGGTGCTACCTTGTTCTTTACGACCTTCACGCGTACAAGATTGCCGTAGACGTGGTCGCCATCTTTTAAGCTGGTCGCTTTGCGAATGTCTAAGCGCACGCTGGAGTAGAACTTTAAGGCATTGCCGCCCGTCGTCGTCTCCGGATTGCCAAAGGTGATGCCGATCTTCTCGCGCAACTGGTTGATAAAGATGCACGTCGTGTTGGTCTTGCTGATCGTAGAGGTGAGTTTGCGTAGCGCCTGACTCATCAAGCGGGCCTGCAAGCCTACCTTGTTGTCGCCCATGTCGCCTTCTATTTCCGCTTTCGGCGTCAGCGCCGCCACGGAGTCGATCACGATGATGTCAATGGCTGAAGAGCGAATCAGTTGGTCGGCGATCTCAAGCGCCTGTTCGCCGTTGTCCGGCTGCGAGATCAGCAATTCACTCAGATTGACGCCCAATTTTTCCGCGTAGAAGCGATCAAAGGCGTGTTCAGCGTCGATAAAGGCCGCGATGCCGCCCCGCCGCTGCGCTTCGGCTATGGCGTGGATGGCCAGCGTCGTCTTTCCGGAGCCTTCAGGACCATAGATTTCGATGATGCGGCCCTTGGGATAACCGCCCACGCCGAGAGCGTCGTTGAGGGCTATGCTACCCGTCGGGATGACTTCAATATCTTCGACTTCCTCGTCGTCTAATTTCATAATAGAGCCTTTGCCAAAATCTTTCTCAATCTTGGCCATTGCGGCCTGCAAGGCTTTGAGTTTCTCGCTCGCACCTTGGTTTGCTGTATCTTCTTTTTTAGCCATTGTCGGTTGATTTGCTGATGGTAAATGCCTGATTTTATCTTTAGATAATGCGGCAAAAATATTTCGCAAATTTAAGCTTTTTCCCTTAGTCGGCCAAATGTATTTGCCCTTTGCGCTGTTAAAAATGCCGCCCTTTTGTTTTCCTTTTCTTCTCTTTTTTCCAGCTGCCGCCTGCTTTGTCCGCCCGTTTCCCCGCGCCTATTGGCGTCATAGCGAGTGGCCTTTTGCGCCCGTCTTTGTCCGGATTTTGCGTGCGCGCGCTTCGCTTGCAAAGGGCTTTGCTTTGCTGTTTTTGGTTTTTCATCACGATAAAAAGTACTTTTCATCGTGAGCGTACACCTTTGCGCTCGTGATGAAAAAGGTCTACGCTCACGATGGTACAAACGTTTGATGCGACTTGGGGGTGGCGCAGTGGGAGCGGGTGCGACCAAATTCGATAGCGGAAACTCGGAAAGTGGTTCTCTTGTCGTTTAGAGATAGGGGGAGGCTGTGTGCGGCGGGACTTAGGCTGAGGGGGTACGGAGGTAGGGCGGGAAATGTAGAAACAACCGGTCAACAATGGACATTTCTCTTTTTCTCTCTTGCTGCGTGGGCAAACGAATTTGATATTTATTGGATGCTAACTGCCAATTTGTCAGGCTTATTACGTGCGGCATAAAGTTTGGACAGAGGGTAGTAAAACTAAAAAAGAAAGACGATATGAAATTTGATAACTTTACAATAAAAGCGCAAGAGGCCGTTCAGCAGGCGCTGAACAAGGCCGAGCGTGGTGGGCAACAGGCTGTCGGCACGATACACTTGCTGCTCGGCGTGTTGGAGGTCGGCGAAAACGTGACGCAATTTCTCTTCGGAAAAATGGGCGTTAATCTTCAGCAGGTCGCTCAGAATGCTACGCAAGAGGCAGCGCGTCTGCCACGCGTCAGTGGCGGAGAGCCTTATTTAGATAGAGAAGCCAACGCGGCTTTGACCAAGGCCGTAGACATTGCGAAGCAGATGGGCGATAGCTTTGTGGGCCTTGAGCCTATGCTGTTGGCGCTGCTCATAACGCCGAGCAGTACGGCGCAATTGTTGCGCGATGCCGGCTTGACGGAGGACGGACTGAAAAAAGCGATTGGCGAACTGCGCGGTGGGCGGAAGGCTACGTCAGCTTCGAGCGAGGAGACGTATCAAGCATTGGCCAAATTTGCACGCAACTTGGTCGAAGAAGCGCGCAGCGGAAAGTTGGACCCCGTGATAGGGCGAGATGAAGAAATTCGGCGCGTATTGCAGATTCTGAGTCGGCGTACAAAGAATAATCCCATCTTGATTGGTGAGCCGGGAACGGGAAAGACGGCCATCGTTGAAGGCATTGCAGAACGCATTGTCAGAGGTGATGTGCCTGAAAACTTGCGCGAGAAGCAACTCTTCTCGCTCGATATGGGCGCATTGCTGGCCGGCGCTAAATATAAGGGCGAGTTTGAAGAGCGCTTGAAGAGTGTGGTCAATGAAGTCGTTGGCTCGGATGGCCGTATCATTCTCTTTATCGACGAAATCCACACGCTTGTGGGCGCCGGTAAAGGAGAAGGAGCGATGGATGCCGCAAATATTTTGAAGCCGGCGCTATCAAGGGGCGAGATTCGTACGATCGGCGCGACGACACTTGAGGAGTATCAAAAATATTTTGAGAAGGACAAGGCGCTTGAAAGGCGTTTCCAAACGGTAACTGTGGACGAACCAAGCACAGAAGATGCGATCTCGATTCTGCGTGGACTCAAGGAGCGCTACGAAAACCACCACAAGGTGCGCATTCAGGACGACGCCATCATTGCTGCCGTGCAACTTTCGCACCGTTACATCTCGGATCGTTTCTTGCCGGATAAGGCGATTGATTTAATGGATGAGGCGGCTGCCAAACTGCGTATGGAGCGCGATTCACAACCGGAAGAGTTGGATGAAATCACACGCCGCTTGCGCCAATTGGAGATTGAGCGCGAGGCCATCAAACGCGAGAATGATGAAAATAAGTTGGCGCAACTCAATAAAGAGATTGCGACGCTTGAAGAACGCGAGAAAAATTTCCGGGCAAAATGGGAAGGTGAGCGCGAACTCCTGAATAAGATCCAAGAAAATAAGAAGGAGATGGAGCGCCTTAAGTTTGAAGCCGACCGCGCTGAGCGCGAAGGTAATTATGAACGCGTGGCCGAAATTCGCTATGGCAAGTTGCAGGCGCTACAAGCAGAGATCGATAAAATCCAGGAAGACTTGAAGCAGCGACAAGGCAATGAGGCTCTGGTGAAAGAAGAGGTGACGGCCGACGACATAGCCGACGTTGTCAGCCGATGGACCGGCATTCCCGTCAGTCGAATGCTGCAAAGCGAGCGCGAAAAGCTTGTGCACCTCGAAGCCGAACTGCATCAGCGCGTAATCGGACAAGATGAAGCGATAACGGCCGTTGCTGACGCCGTTCGTCGTAGTCGGGCGGGCTTGCAAGACCCTAAGCGTCCGATTGGTTCGTTCATCTTTTTGGGTACTACGGGCGTGGGAAAAACTGAGTTGGCTAAGGCTTTGGCAGAATACCTCTTTAATGACGAATCGCTGATGACGCGGATTGATATGAGCGAGTATCAGGAAAAATTCAGCGTCTCGCGTTTGGTCGGAGCGCCTCCGGGATATGTAGGCTACGAAGAGGGCGGCCAGTTGACCGAAGCTGTGCGCCGCAAACCTTATAGCGTAGTTCTTTTCGATGAGATCGAGAAAGCCCATCCCGACGTCTTCAATATTTTGCTCCAAGTGCTTGACGACGGCCGCTTGACCGACAATAAAGGACGCGTGGTCAACTTTAAAAATACCATCATCATCATGACTTCAAACCTTGGGTCGGGGTTTATCCAAAGCAAGTTTGATGAAATGCGCGGGAAGTCGGAAAGCGAGCAAGAACATCTGCTGGACGAGACAAAAGAAGGCGTTTTTGAGATGCTAAAGAAGACGATTCGGCCGGAATTCCTCAATCGTATCGACGACATCATTATGTTCCAGCCGCTGAAGAAAGAAGAAATCCGTCTTATCGTCCGTTTGCAGGTTGCCGCGATCGTAAATCGCTTAGCCGAACAAGGCATTTCGCTGCAAGTAGATGACGATGCTATCGCGCAAATTGCCGAAGCCGGCTTTGATCCGGAGTTTGGCGCGCGCCCTGTGAAGCGTTCGCTGCAGCGTTTGTTGCTCAATGATTTGAGTAAGTCTTTGCTGAGCGGCGCGATCGACAAGAGCCGCCCCATCCGCGTTCGGGCTGCGGGCGATGCCCTCTCTTTTAGCAACGACTAAGCCAACAATAAAGCGGCCGCGCCATTACGTTTCGACGTTTTGGCGCGGCTTTTTTTGTGCTTATCAAGCACTTGAACGCCTTTCGGAAGCGGAATTGACGCGCCTCGGGATTTATTATTCAAGCGGCGCATCGAGAAACGCCGGCGAAATGCGTAACTTTGGCTCCACTTATCGGCACAATGAAACTAAAAGATCGACTTCTTTTGAAGATACGCAACGGAGAGGAATTGCAGCGTTCAGCCCAATTTCGCCTGATCGCCCTCCTCGGTTTGCCGGCCATTTTAGCGCAGTTTTCTACGATTGTGATGCAATACATCGACGCTGCCATGGTCGGCCGCTTGGGCGCAGATCCGGCCGCCGCCGTCGGGATTGTGACCACTACGACTTGGCTTTTCGGCGGCCTATGCTTTTCTGCTGCGACGGGCTTTTCCGTTCAGGTTGCCCATCAGATTGGTGGCGGCGATTTTCGCGCTGCCCGCGACGTGCTGCGTACGGGTTTCAAATGCGTCCTGCTACTCAGCGCCGTCCTCTTGTTGGTGGGCTGCGCCATTAGTGGCGCTCTGCCGCGCTGGCTACGCGGCGACGCGTCGATTCATGCCGATGCCACGGCCTATTTTTTTATTTTTAGCCTCGGCGTTCCCTTTATTCAGCTCAATTTCTTGGCCTGCAACGCCTTGCGAGCCGCCGGCAACGTCGCGGTGCCCACTTTGCTCAACATTCTGATGTGCGTATGGGACGTATTGCTCAACTGGCTGCTGATTTTCCCTTCGCGCGAACTGACTTTCTTTGGTCTGCAAATCCACGTGCCCGGTGCTGATCTCGGCGTGACCGGCGCTGCTTTGGGTACGGCCATTGCCGAAGTGATTACGGCCCTTTCCATGACGTATTATTTGTGCTGTCGCTGCCCCGATTTGCATATTTTTAAGCGTAAGGAGCGCCCCGTCCTGACGGCCTCGCGCATCTTGAAGCGCGCCTTTCGCGTGAGTTTGCCGATGGCGCTGGAGCGCGCGGTGATGTGCGGTGCACAAATCCTTTCGACTGTGATTGTAGCCCCCTTGGGCAATGTGGCGATAGCTGCCAATTCGTTTGCCATCACGGCCGAAAGTCTTTGCTATCTGCCGGGCTATGGTGTAGGCGATGCCGCTATTACGCTCGTCGGACAAAGCGTGGGCGCCGGTCGCAAAGAGTTGACTTACAGTTTCGCCCACTTGACTACTTGGACCGGCATAGCCGTCATGACGCTGATGGGCGTTGTTCTTTACGCAGCTGCGCCGCTGATGATGGCCCTCTTTACGCCGGATATGGAAGTGCAAACTTTGGGCGTCAGCATTTTGCGCATAGAAGCCTTTGCCGAGCCTATGTTTGCGGCGTCCATCGTCGTGTATGGCGTCTTCGTAGGTCTTGGTCGCACGATCGTGCCGGCGGCTATGAACCTTTTTAGTATCTGGGCCGTCCGCCTAACGCTGGCTGCCCTGCTCGTAGACTCCTATGGGCTGCGCGGCGTGTGGATTGCGATGTGCGTAGAGTTGTGTTTCCGCGGACTCATCTTCCTCGGCTGGATGCGCCTGCGGGTAAAGAAAGTTTGACGCGCTACGCTACTGCCGACCTCCTCCACCTTGCCGCTCCTTTTGTCCTTGGCGGGAATGCTGCCGCCTATAGCGTTGCTTTTTAGCGCTCGATCTGTTTGCTCCCCGTCTGGATTTTAATAACGCACGGCGCATGTGTTTTGTAGCATATTCTTCTGAAATAGACGGATATGCTTCGCTTTTTATGATTTACTCGCCGTGGTAAATCATAATCTTTTGGTTACATTATTTTTCAACAAATTTCATTCATCTTTAAGGCCGGATTCGTTCGCTTGGAGCGGCCTTTTTCCTTGCCTTGTGCCCGTCCTTATTTCGTTTGCCGGGAGCAAACGATGGTTTGGTGGCAGCAAACGATAGTTTGGTGGGAGCATACTATTGTTTGGTGGCAGCAAACGATAATATGACGCGTTGGCAATGCGCAAACAATAAGTTTTATACCTTGAATATCAACTTGTATGCGTATTTGTGTGCGCCGCTGAAGGCGCAGTGAGGGTAGCGACGAAAGGGTAGATAAAGCAAAGCGACCCGCTGCAGATGCTTGGTCTGCAAGGGGTCGCTCCGGAAACGGTATAATTGCTTTATGCTTATCGTCTTACTTGACGTAGACTTTCTTGCCGTTGATGATGTAGAGGCCTTGTGCGGGCTGCGCGTTGGCCGGCAAGCGTTGACCGTTGAGCGTAAAGATTGTCGTCTTCATTGTCCGGCCTTGATTGATAGGAAGACTGATGCCCGTGAGGTCGTGCTCAGAGATGTTGGTAAATTCTTTCCACTGTTCGGCAGCTGCATATTGATCTTTGTAGCCGCGGGGCACCTTTAGTTCGCAAAGGTTTTTATCTACACCGTCAAAGACGCTAACGCCCATCGTCTCTCCTTGCACTAAAGGTTCGTTGCGCAAGCACGTGATGCTCTTGAGCGCCTTGCAGCGGTCGAAAGCGTGGGCACCGAGTTGCTCCAAACCTTCAGGAAGCGTGATCTCACTGAGCGATGTGCAACCATTGAAGGCTTCAGCATCGATGCCTTTCAGACCTTCGGGCAGCGTGATGGATTTCATCGGGGCACAATCGCTAAAGGCCCACGTGCGGATAAACTCGACAGAGGAGGGGATTGATACTTCCTTCAGCGAGGTGCAGCGGCTGAACATATATTGTTTGATCTCAGAAATGTCGGCCTTGATGATGGCCTTTTCCAGCGCAGTGCAGTTGTAGAAAGCATAGTCGCCAAGTTCCGTAACATTTTCCGGTACCGTTACTTCGCGCAACTTCAGGCAGTGGCCAAAGGCTACAAAGCCGATGCTTTTCAACGTGGAGGGAAACTTAACGGTCTCTACGGCATTGCAAAGGAAGAACGCAGCCGGTGTCACTTCAACCGTTCCCTCGGGCACTTCATAGTTTGCTGTGCGCATATTGGGAAATGATAGCAGCTTTTTTCCGCTCTTGTCGAAGAGAACGCCGTCGATGTCTTTCAGCATCGGGTTTTCGGGGTCGACCGTAATGCGCTGCAGTCCTGTGCAAGAGAGAAAGACTTGGTCGCCTAAGCGCCCTACGTTAGCCGGAATGGATACTGACGTGATCTTTCCGCATCCGCCGAAGGCGTTGTCGCGAATGGCACTCACGTAATATTGCTGTCCTTGGTGCTCCACCTTATTGGGGATCACGATGTCGCCTTCGAGCGGATTGTTGTAGAACGAGCCGTTGGTCTTTAAGAGTTCGTCGAGCTCGGGTGTAACTTCTACCGTATGCTTTCCGGCATCTGTAATTTTGTAAAAGAGCTTGCCTTCTTTGAAGTCATAGTTCTTTTGCTGCGCACATACCTGCATAATAGACAATAGCAGGAACGCAATGATGGGTAAAGTTCTTCTCATAGTGTGTTTGTTTGTACAGCTTGTGGCGGTGGTTGATTGTGGGTTAAATGAATACATTATTGTAGGGCGCCTATCAGCGGGGTTGCTCCGCTGCGGCGCGCGATTATTCAATAAGTTTGATGTCAAGACCCTGGCGCGCGAGCGACTCGACAACCTTTCGGACTGCTTCGTGATGAACCGGCGCAATGTCGAGCTTGCGCAAGTCGATTGTTGGCAGTGCATCAGCTGCGTGTAAGTCCTTTTCCGTAACCGGTGCGATGATCATACCAACGGCGGCGGTGCTGTTGGTGATCGGGTCGATCAAGATGAAAGAGCCAGTCGGCTTGTTGCTGTCGTAAGCATCAAAGAAGAGGGGTTTGGACGTCTGAATCGCGACGCGGGCGATCTCGTTGAGGTGCAGGGCCGTCACAGCGCTATGCTCCATCGTGTTGACGTCGATTTTGTAGTCGATATGATCAATGCGGCAGCGCGTCGTGTTAGTCGTCTGCTTCAGATAATACGACTTCTTGGGGTCGTTCATTGCTTCTTCGTCCATCCATACCAGCATTGTCGAGAACGTGCGGCCTACAAAAGGAAGATTATCGGGATGTACGAGCATCTCGCCGCGACTTACGTCGATCTCGTCTGTTAGAACGAGCGTCACACTTTGAGGCGGGAAGGCATAATCTACATACGCTTCTTTCGCACAGCCTTTGTCGATCGTCGGAACAGAGGGCGCGTAAGGCTTAACAATGCGCTTGATGCGCGAACGCTTGCCCGAAGGCAGCGCACATACTTCATCGCCGACGCGCACTACGCCCGAAACGACTTTTCCGCAGAAGCCGCGGAAGTCTAAGTTGGGGCGCGAGACGTATTGCACGGGAAAGCGAAAATCTTTTAGGTTATGGTCGTTGCCAATATGGACGTTTTCTAAGAATTCGAGCAAACTCGGGCCGTCGTACCACGGCGTGCGGTCGCTCTTTTCTACGACATTGTCGCCCTCTAAGGCGGAGAGCGGAATGCAGGTCACATCGTCTAAGCCCAAAGGCGTGGTAAAAGTGCGGAAATCAGCAACAATATCCTTAAAAACCTTTTCGTCGAAAGCGACCAAGTCCATCTTGTTGACCGCCAAGACAAGGTGGCGAATGCCTAAAAGGGAGGCGAGAAACGTATGGCGCCGCGTCTGCGTGATAACGCCGTTGCGCGCATCTACTAAAATGATTGCGAGGTTAGCCGTAGAGCCACCTGTGATCATATTGCGCGTATATTGTTCGTGCCCCGGTGTATCTGCTATGATAAACTTGCGCTTGTTGGTCGAGAAATAGCGATAAGCGACGTCGATCGTGATGCCTTCTTCGCGCTCAGCCTTGAGTCCGTCGAGCAGGAGTGCATAGTCGATGTGCTCGCCCGCGTTGCCGACGCGCTTGCTGTCGCGCCGGAGCGCGACGAGTTGGTCCTCGTATAATTTCTTGCTATCAAAGAGCAGGCGGCCTATGAGCGTAGATTTTCCATCATCGACAGAGCCGGCGGTCAATAGGCGCAGTTGGTCTTTGCGCTCGTCTTGATCGAGAAAAGCTTCGATAGAACTTTGTGTCTTGCTTATATTATTGGAAGGATTGCTGTGCATGGTGCTTCTGTTTGTTAGATTGTTGCGCTTGCGTCTTTGATTTAGAAGTAGCCTTCGCGCTTCTTCTGCTCCATCGACGCCTCTTGGTCGAAGTCGATCACACGCGTCGTGCGCTCACTCTTGTTGGTCGTCATCATTTCTTCTACGATCTTTTCTATCGTATCAGCTTCGCTCTCTATGGCTCCCGTCAGCGGCCAGCAGCCTAAAGTGCGGAAGCGCACCTTGCGCATCTCTATTTTATCGCGATACTTCTCCGGAAGACGCTCGTCGTCCGGCATAATCCATTGCCCATCTATGTTGACAACGGGGCGCTCTTTTGCGTAATACAAAGGCACGATAGGGATCTTCTCTAAGCGTATGTATTGCCATACATCCAGTTCCGTCCAATTGCTCAAAGGAAAGACGCGGATGCTTTCGCCTTTGTGGATACGCGTATTATAGATGTCCCAGAGCTCGGGCCGTTGATTCTTCGGATCCCACTGTTGAAACTCGTCGCGAAAAGAGAAGATACGCTCTTTGGCGCGCGATTTCTCCTCGTCGCGGCGGGCGCCGCCGAAGGCTGCGTCAAACTCGTATTCTTTCAAACCCTCCAGCAGCGCTTGGGTCTTCATTAAATCCGTATGAACTTTAGATCCGTGTGTAAAAGGACCTACGCCGGCTTGAAAGGCTTCGTCGTTGCTTTTGACAATTAGTTGCCAACCGTGCTCGCGAGCGTAGTTGTCGCGAAAACTAATCATCTCCTTAAACTTCCACTTTGAGTCAATGTGCATCAGCGGGAAGGGCGGACGGCCCGGATAAAAAGCCTTTTCTGCCAAGCGCGCCATAACGCCCGAGTCTTTCCCGATGCTGTAAAGCATTACCGGGTTTTCGAATTCGGCAGCTACTTCGCGGATAATGTGAATGGCTTCGGCCTCTAACTCTTGTAGGTGGCTGAGGCTGTAGGATGCTATAGTTTGGTCGTTCATCTTGTTCGTTCGTTTGTCGTGAGCACTTTCCGGTAGTCTTTCTCTTTAGTTGTGTTGTTATGCGTCCTTGTTGTTGCTTTCCGGCCCTGCTGTTGGCGGACAGGCCAAGTCGAGCAGACGTTGAAGGCAAGTAGAAAAGTCGAGGCGCGAAGTGTCTAAGGAGAGTGCCGGATGTAGCGGCGCTTCAAAAGGCGCAGAGATGCCCGTGAAGTTAGGAATCTCGCCGCGGCGAGCGCGAGCATATAAGCCTTTCACATCGCGCGCTTCGCAGACTTCCAATGGGGTTGAAATATAAACCTCTTTGAAATGCTCCCCGCCAATGATCTCTTCGGCCATAGCACGCATAGCCTGCGTCGGACTGATAAATGCTGCTATCGTAATAATGCCGGTATCGACGAAGAGTTTGCCAACTTCAGCGATACGGCGAATATTCTCGCGGCGGTCTTCGGCGCTAAAGCCTAAGTTGCTATTCAGTCCCGTGCGGATATTGTCGCCATCGAGTAGTCGGCAGAGGCGCCCCCGTTGTAAGAGTTCGCACTCTAAAGCCAAAGCCAGCGTAGTCTTACCCGATCCGCTTAGGCCCGTAAACCAAAGCATCACGCCGCGCTGTCCGAGTAAGGCCTCATAGGCAGAGCGGTCGGCCATCTTGTCGAAGACGGGATAAATATTCTTCGTTGCGTCCATATTGTAAGCGGATTGACGAGCTGTAGTTTTCGGCAAAGTTACAAATTTTAAGTACACAAGATACCAGCTTTGCGTAATAATTCTGAAGAAATAATGCACATAAACCTCGACTTGTGCTGACGGATTGCCGCGCTTTTCTTGGGCGCAATTATACAAATGCTGCGCTCGTGGCGGAAAATGGCGTCAAGCGGATTCTTTTTTTCGTTTTGTGGCGCTTGTCGTAGGCAAATAATTCGTATTTTTGCCGATGATTTATTATTATCATCATACAATTTATCTTATGCAACACACAGACAAGACGCTTTGGCAAGTCGTAAAAGGATGTTTCAACGCCTTGCCTTATAAAGAGAATGAGGAAGAAATCATACAGGACATTAGTAGAGGTGTCACGTTTTACGGCGCAAACCTTTGGATTCTCGTCTTTGCGGTCTTTATTGCTTCGCTGGGCTTGAATGTTAACTCGACGGCCGTTATTATCGGCGCCATGCTTATCTCTCCATTGATGGGCCCGATTGTCGGAATGGGACTCTCCGTAGGTATTAATGATTCAAGGCTCTTGAGTCGTTCGCTGAAGAATTATCTGGTAGCTACAACCATTAGTGTGATTACAGCGACCATTTATTTCTTGCTTACGCCGCTGACCGAGGCACAATCTGAACTGTTGGCGCGCACTTCGCCCACGCTCTACGATGTACTGATTGCGCTCTGTGGCGGGGCTGCCGGCATCTTGGCACTCTCTGTTGGAGAAAAGGGCAATGTAATTCCGGGTGTAGCCATTGCTACAGCGCTTATGCCGCCACTCTGCACGGCCGGTTATGGCTTGGCTATGGGCAACTTCTCTTTCTTCTTCGGCGCTTTTTATCTTTACTTTATCAATACGGTCTTCATCGCTTTGTCCACATTTGTCGGTGTGAGGATGCTGCGGTTTCGACGTAAGCAGTTTATTGACGCTGCTCGGTTTTCAAAGGTGAAGAGATACATCATAGGCATTGTCGTGCTTACGATGTTGCCCGCGGCCTATATGACGGTTCAGATCATTCGCGAGAGTGTGTTGGATAGCAATATGCGAAAGTTTACAAAGAACGAGTTAACTTTTAAGGGGACGCAAATACTTTCACGGAAAATAGATGAGAAGACTAAACAGCTCAATATCGTAGCCTTGGGCAGCCCCATTACTTCTGAAGCTATAAAGCGAGCACAAGCGCGCTTGGCTGACTACGAATTGGGAGCTTATCGCTTGCACATCATTCAAGGCGCTCATTCAGAGAGTTTGCTGTTGAGCCAAGCATTTCAGCAGGGCGCGGGTCGAAGCGATGTCGACAATCAGAAGTTGCTTATGCAGGCCGAGCAAATCAGTCGCTTAGAGGGACTACTGCAAGGCTATGCGAAGTATAGTCAATTGGGCATAGACATTCGCCACGAAGTAAAAGCCGTTTATCCCGCAGTAGCCAGCATCAGTTTGTCGCGTGTTACGGAAGCACGCACTGATACCTCTTCAGCTCGCCAATACGTCTTGGCCGTAGTGGGAAGTCCTAAAGGCTTGGATAAGACAGAGCGAAAGCAGTTGCAAAACTGGTTGAAAGTGCGCACAAAAGCCGACAGCCTGCGCCTGCTCATTACACCATAACGCTATAATAATACGTACAATGACGATGCGACGGTGCACTTTATGCCGCCCGCTTATTGTGCTGATGTTCTGCTTGGCGAGTCTGTCCGGCTTAGTTGCACAAGTTGCGCCGCCTACGCCTGCGGATACGATTCCAAGTGCGATTATGTATCGCATCTCGGGCAAGGGTTTGACGCAACCTTCCTATCTTTTCGGGGCGCTTCACGTCTTGCCCCACGAGTTTGTTACTCGCAGTCGTGCTTTTATGAACATTGCTTCCGGCGTTGATCGTATTGTTACGGAAGTCGACGTTCGTCAGTTGGAAGCGTTTAATCGGAAAAATGAAGCTGCGTCTAAAGCACTTATGGAGCAGTTGCTTCCGCACATTACGCTGCCTGCCGACAGTCAGTTACAAGTTGTCTCGCCCGAAGCTTTTCATCTGGTCGATTCGCTCATTCATCATTATCATTTGGAGCATTATATCAGTGGCGCTGACTCTTGTTGGTGGCGTTACGATCCGGGCGTCATAGCCTTGCCTATGCAGCAAATGGCCTTATATATGTTTAAGGCAATGGGCTACGGGCGGATGGGAATGTCGCCTGAGAGTAAGTCGCAAGTGATAGATCTTTATATGGGCACTTTGGCCGATAGCCTTCATAAAGAATATGCACAGTTGGAATCGCTCGAATATCAGAAAGAAATGCTGCCCTCGCTCATTATGGACTTTAGCGAGGTAAAGATCGATTCTACCTTTCTTAGTAATTTCCGCACCAATATAGCATCGATGGGTAATGTCGCGGAGCGGGCCAAACTATTACTTGTTGTTCTGAGCGCATTGGAGAATTCTTGCGCAGATTGGGAGCGTCTCTTGACGGCTTATATGGCGCAAGATAGCCGACGTGCAGTCGAAGTAATGGTGAAGAGTAATGGCGAGGCTATAGATCAGGCGGCAGAAAAGCTCCAAATCTCTCCTCGCAACAAAAGATGGCTGAAAGCGATGCGGCCGATGATGAAGCAGAAGTCTACGCTCTTTGTCGTCGGTCTCTTTCACCTTACGGGCGTTCCCTCCGATCAGGGCATCCTCGAAGCGCTCCATCAGGAAGGCTATACGATCGAAGCTGTGCGACTCTGAAAGATCCTCGTCGATTTGTAGCCTCTAAAAAAGATTTAGAGGTACATTAATGTTATCCCTTTGTCACTATTCTTTCAATAACTTCTCCGGGTGCTTTAACTCTTCTATAAGTTTGTCGACCATCGTGCAAGGTTTGTGGTTTGCGTAGTCTGTGCCTTTATATAATGTGCGTAGTTTCTTAGCATAACGTATGGCTAAGCCCTCACTGCCATGTTGTTGAAGTAAACGGTAAATGTTGGGGTTGCCTTTCTCATACTCGAAGTTTGTATCTCCCATTTTCTTTCTAAAGAACTTTTGAAGCTTTTCAATATAAGCGTTGCGTTCAATGCCTGTGTCAAGATACTCGAAATGTAGATTGTACCATAGTTCAAAAGCTTCATTGGTCCAGGCACATTGGAAGCCCAACTTCTTTGCTTTCCTTATGGCTTCGTTGAAATCATTAAAGTTATCCTTATCAAATACAAGCCACACGCGATCAAAAGCCATTGCGTTCTTACGTTCTAACTCTTGCTTTATTGCTTGTGCTCTGTCAACCAAGGCTACCGTTGCCCGACCTTCGCCTTCGATGGTTACTTCGCGAACAGTAGAGGTGTGGTCCTTAATAAGCGCTTCAAAATAATGTGGTTCTGTCTTCGTACCTTCACAGACGATTAAGAATCGTACAAGTTTCTTTCGCGTTTTCTCCCTGCGCTTTTGGGAGGCCTTAGCTTTTCGTCGTTCTCGCTTTAGCTTTGCGATTTCTTCCTTTCTCGAATATCCCATAGCAACTCCTATTTCCCGATAAAAGGAATAGCACCATAACGTCCGCGAATGTAATCGCGCTTAATGTCGCGATCGTTGCGAATCTTCTTTCCCTCTTCATCTTTGAACTCAACAAGTGAGTAGATGTCTGTAGACTCTACCTTATCCTTCTCTGCGAACCAAATTTGGTCGCGACGAATAATATCTAAGTCAAGTAGATTGGTGTCGTGTGTAGCAAAGATAAGCTGTGCGCCGTGCTTGTTCTTCTCCGGATCCATAAAAAGGAGTACGATATTTCGAGTCAAAAGCGGGTGAAGTTTCGCATCCAATTCATCTATGATGAGTATTTTCCCTTCTTTCAAGGTGTTGAAAATCGGGCCGGAAAGCTCTATTGCTTTCTTAGTCCCCTCCGATTCCATTTCATCTTTGTAGAATTTGCGTTCACCAATCACTTGTCCGTTCTCATCATAAATGTTGTGAGTGGTTGTCGATTCAATGATAGTGCCTTCTGCTAAGCCCTTTTCCAGCTCTGCTTTTATCGGATCCGGTGTATTATCCAATACCTCTTTAGGTATATTGGCTTTCTCTACCGAGAAACGAGAAAAACCTAGTTGCAATGTACTGAAGAAGTTCAAAGCCTCATCAGCTCCTTCTAAATGTTCTAAAAACATTTTTTTTGTAAAGTCTACATAGCGATCATTGTTTATTCCTGAGAGGGGATAACATTGTCCGAACCAGCCCATTATTGAGTTGGATTTCTCACCCTTTAGCTGGGCTACAAGTGAGAGGAATAATCGATTTGAGTTAGTCAAATCCTCTTTTCCCATACCCTCTGGAAATCTTGTTGGTGAGACTGCTATTGCATCTCGTGAACGTACAAAAAGCTCATACTCTTTTTCGCCAAACCGTTTTTCATACAACCATTCAGAGATAATAGTAGTGTCGTTATATTCAAAGCCGTAGCGATAAAGGGCTTCACCTTTAATGAATTGTATTTCAAATGATGTAGGCTGCGAATTAGAGTTCTCGTCCAAGGCAAAAGGATCATAGGGAAGTGTATCACCTACATTCAGACGCACGGAATGTTCGATGATGTATCGCATAAAGGCAATTGCTTGAATGAGGTTGCTCTTGCCGCTGGAGTTTGCGCCATAAAAAATAGTTAGGGGAAGTAAGTTGTATTTATTATTTCTGATCACAGATGCTTTATGCTCCTTTATGGAGCTTGCCTCCATGCTAAAAGTGCGTTCTTGCTTAAAAGAACGATAATTTTTGACGGTGAAGTTAACTAACATGCCTCAAATATTTTTTGCAAAGATATGATGGATTCTCTTCGCTGCCTATTAAATATGAGAAAAAAACTCATATTTGTGCACCCAGTTGTATTTTTTACCCAAAAAGGAGAGGGTACGTTAAATTGCACGTATTGAAAAGTGCTGTTCTCCTCAAGTTCGTGCAAATTAGGAATAGTGGAGACGGATTGTCAACTATGGCTGCTTGGCGAGTGGGGATGAGAATTGATGGGGAAATAAGGAGAGCAGGAGCGAACCTTAGGGGGGATGTCCACTTGTATGAGCATTGCTTGATGGCGGATAGCGGGAGAGTGCTTGCGGGAACGGAGCGAGCGCGGGCGAGGTGCGTGGGCGTAAAAATTAGGTGCGGTGATCGTTTTTGTTGCAAGCGGTTGGTGTAAAAAATCCAAGGTTGCGGATTTTAATTCTAAGGCTTGGGAGGTTTTTTTCAAGGCTTGGAAATTTTGTCCCAACGGTTCGGGCAAAGTTGGGACACGCTTTTCGCTGAAACAGATAGGTTTGTCGATTCTCTTGGAAGGCTTGCGTGGTGGGATGATAATACATATCTTTGCCTTTGCTAATAGGCCGATGGCGGGACGCATAGCCGTGGGGAGGCTGGGCCGCTTTATTCGTCAAAAGTGTGTGCTGCCTACGCGCTTACTGCTGTTTGGGCGGGCGCAGCAGACGCGCCGCTTGTGCGGTTTTTGCGGTGCGGGTGCATCAGGCCTATGAGCAGAAAGACAAAGTGTATATGTGAAATAATGAATTTGCAGTATATGAAAAAGTTTTATTTAAGTCTGGTTTTAGCAATGCTCTGTGTGTTGGGTTTGGAGGCACAGACGCCGGCAGAACTTCGTGTGCAGTTTGCTCAATTGATCCAAACCTATCAGAAAAAGTTGCCTAAGAAATATGATAACGGTGTGAAGATAACGCAAGTTGAGGTTACAGACAACGACTTCGTGATGTATATAGATGTGCCGGACGAGCAGGTAGGCGATTTTGAGCAGTTTAAGACCATGCTTTCGCTTTATAAGGGTAATTTTGTGAAGATGCTGTATGAAGCGAAGGATGCAGAGGTGGCGCTCTTTGCCAAAACGGGCTTGAATCTGAAGGTGAACATAAGAGCAATGCCCTCCAAAAAGGAGACTGTGTTTGCGATGACTGCCGCCGAATTGGAACTGGCGAAAGGCTTGTCTGTGAATCCTGATCAGCTTCCTTCGATCGTTGAAGAGATGAGGAAAACATTGCCTCAAGAATGGGGCGATGGGCTTTCGCTGACAGATCTGTATCTGGAAAAGGACAATCTGGTGTATAAGATTAAAACTGACGAATCCGTTTTAACGATCAATCTTTTGAATATGGTGGATGATAAAGACGGCGAGGATGTGATCAAAACTATGGTGCTGAATGAAATAACAATATCGGGAGATGATGGCGTGAATGCGTTTGCGAACACGCTGATCCGGGCCCACTTGGGTATAAAACTGGTGTTTTGGAGTGATCAGTCGGTCAAGCGGGTTACGTTTTTTATATCTCCTGAAGAGATTGAAAGCCAAGTGAATGCAATGCGTTGAGTCGGCGCTACTTGTTTTATTGCTACTGTGTGCGCTTTCTTGAACAAAGCCGCTTGATTTTCGAGGAGATTCAAGGATAAAAAATGCCTGCTTCCTTAAAGAAGCAGGCATTTTGCGTATGGGGTCGTGGGGTTATTGCACGACTTTAATCGTAGCCATATTATCCATATCTGTGGGGTCTGTGCCCGCATAGACACGTAAGGTTCTGCCGGTGCCGCCTTGCTTGGGTTGGGCAATCAGCGTGAACTTATGCTCTCCTTTTTTGGCTTTGATGGTAAGCCATTGATAGGTGACGTTCATTGAGTCGCCGTCTTGTTGAATCTGAGCAGCTTCGCCGTCTCCGTCATCGTCTGCTATACCTAACAGATAAGGGGAATCATTGCCTTTAATCTCTTTGCTGCCTCCGGCATTACTGAAGTTTACGTTGCTCGGATAGCCATAATTGCTTGTCTTTCCGCAGCCGGCAAAAAGTAGCGGCAGGGTGAGGAGTAAGGCGAGGAAGGCTCCTCTTGTTTGCTTATTGGGTTGATGCATAATGTTTGTTTTTTTAGAAACGAGGTCTCGTTTACTGTACAACTTTGATTTCAGCTTCACTATCCGTAATGGGGGCGTGAACGTAAAGCTTCCTACTTTTACCCGACTGTTTGGGAGTGGCAATAAGTTGGAGTTTGGTGTCGCCCTTCTTGGCTTTGATGGTAAGCCATTGGTAACTTACAATCATTGAATCGCCAGCGGCACCAAATACTTTACTTACTTCTCCACTCCCATTGTAATCGCGTATTTCGATAAGATAAGGGGCATCATTTCCTTTTACTTCTTTGCTGCCTCCGCTCTTGGTCAGAACAACTTTGCTTGGATAGCCATAGTTGCCCGTTTCGCCGCAACCGGTGAAAAGTAGCGGCAGGGTGAGGAGCAATGTATACAATGTCTTTTTCATATTATTAAGATTGATAGTTTGCCGTTTTGTCGGTTGTCTTTATTTGACTATTGCTCTTTTCTGTCTCGAGCAATGCGGGGCGTTATGAGCGTAAGGTGCTGCAAAGATAGGCTTAATGTTTACATTAAAGCGCTATTTCTTCCTTTTTTTGTGGTAGGGTTTATTTATTTAAGTGGAATGTTATCTCTCCTTATACATACTCTGATAGATAACAAGAGGTTAAAGGCTTAGGCAAAGCATAGTCCATAGCAATAGCTTAGCGCTTGTACGCTCAGGCGGGTGGCAAAGCATCTTCTCGGCCGTAAGTGCCGCGATACTGAGCCGGCAGAATGATCATCAAGTTGCGCGCCGTAAAGTGACGCTCCAACTGTTCAGGCATTCGCGCAAAGTAGTTTTGATAAGAAAGCGTCCCCGGCCGCGCAATGATAAAGACGGCCAAATGGCTTTCGCGCGTTTGTATGGCTAAGGGCAGGAAGTTGTCCCAATCGGTATACTCATTATACGTAGCCTGCAAGCTATAGCGCTGTTTTGCCCAGAAGATTTTCAACGCTCGCTGCGTATGCTTGCCGGCGTGCACGTTGATCCGACAGCTCAACTGCCCTGCCAATTGGGCAATGTGGGCGGCCCATTCCGCGAAGCCCGGTTCGTATTCCGCATTGTCCGGAACAAAGAGTTGCAAATGGCGAATCGTGTTGGGCGAAGACAGCGGACGATACACGATGATCTGCTTGTCGACGGCGCGGAAAAGGTCCGTGGCCAAGCGACCAAAGAACTTCTCAAATAAGTGCGCCTTGTGGTGAAGTCCGATCATCAGCGCATTGGCATCCGCCTCTTTCATCGAGTGAGAAAGCCCGCTGACGATGTTGACCGACCACCGACTGCGCGTCTGTACGTGCACATTGGCCGAGGCCGCTATCTGCGCCGCCCTTTCAAGGAGTTGCAGGCCTCTTTCCTGCGCATTGGGCTTGTCGTCTCTGATGATATTGACAGCCGTGATGAGCGTCCGTTTCTGCGTAGAGCGGAGTAGTAAAGCCATATTTATCAAAGGCTCGACCGTCGTCGGATTACTCAAGGCGATGAGCATATGCGGCTGCACCGTATCGGGGCGGGCGGGCGCTTCCTCCGTGTCTAAGGCCAACTTGCGCGCCGAGCGCTCCGTGACGAGCGAACTAATGAGGCAAGAAACCAAGATCAAGAGCATCGTCCCGTTTAAGACCTGCTCGTTGAGCAGTCGGCTGCCGTCGGGCAGATGTATCTCGTAGCCCACAATAACAATAGCCAAGGTGGCTGCGGCGCGCGCATTCGTCAGACCGAAGAGTAAAGCTCCTTCCGTTTTATGCAAGTGATAAACCCGCCGAACTACGCGTGCGGCCAGCCATTTGCCCAGTGTGCTGACGATGATCATAACGAGGGCGATCTTCACGGCCTCAATACTTTTCAGCGCGCCGACGTCTACAATCATTCCCACACCGATGAGAAAATAAGGAATGAACAAGGCATTGCCGACAAATTCGATGTGCGTCATCAGCGGACTCGTGGCCGGAATGTGTTTGTTGAGAGCCAAGCCGGCTAAGAAAGCACCCAAAATGCCTTCCATTCCGACAAACTCCATCAAGCCTGCACCTAAGAAGACGAGGCTTAAGACAAATATATATTGTATGACGCCCTCGTTGAAACTTCTAAAGAAAAGGCGGGCGAGCATCGGGAATAAGAAGACGATCGTGGCACCAATAGCTATCGTCTTTAAGACTAACCAAAGGAGAAAGAAGTCGGAATGCGCCTCTTTGAAAGATCCGCCTACGACGGCCAGCATTAAAAGCGTCAGCGTATCAGCTACGATCGTACTGCCTACCGCGAGATTGACGCTCTCGCGCCGCGAAAGGCCATAGCGCAAGATGATCGGATAAGAAACCAGCGTGTGAGAAGCATACATCGCCGACATCAAAACGCCTGCGACGACCGAAGCACCTAAGATGAGCGTATTGGCGCCGAAGCCTAAAGCTATCGGGATAATGAAGGACAGCAGGCCGAAGACCAAGGCTTTGTAGCGTATCTTCCACAGATCTTGCAAGTTCATTTCGAGCGCTGCGAGAAACATAATATAATATAGTCCCACTTTGCCGAAGAGCTCAAAACTGCTATCGCGAGCCAAGATGTTGAAGCCGTGCGGGCCGATCAATACGCCGGCCGCAATCATTCCCACAATGGCCGGTACGCGCAGGCGCTCCAAAATCATCGGCGCAATCAGAATGATGCCGAGGACAATGAAGAAAATCCACGTGGGGTCAGTGATGGGTAAAGGGATCATATATATAATGTATGGTCTGTGTCGCGAGAGGGGAAGCCCTAAGTTTGCTCGCTCACTTGGCGAGAGACTTGCCTGCTTGAGCTAAGTCCTATTCGCCCACTTGAAGCGAAGTGCATAGTTCTTTTTTTGTGTCTACTAAAATGCGCAGCGCACAGCCGAACCGCCAAAAGTTGCCGAAGCTTTCCTTTTGTTTGTCGGAAAGAACGCTCGCGGCCTGTTATTTTTTGCAAAGTAACGAATTTTCTTCCGCATAATAAGGTCTTTCGCCCTAAAATCTCTAATTTTGCCGACAATACGACGGAGCATTTATCCTTCCGTCTTCTGAATAGTAGCATTTCCTTTCAGAAAAGGACATAACAAATTAGCAAACGAACAATATGCGAGTAGCAATAGTAGGCGCCAGCGGCGCTGTCGGGCAAGAGTTTTTGCGAGTCTTGGCCGAGCGAAACTTCCCCGTAGACGAACTCCTTCTTTTTGGCTCACCAAACAGTGCGGGCCGAACCTATACTTTCAAAGGCCGCGATTATGAAGTGAAACTTCTGCAAGAGAATGACGATTTCCGCGGCGTGGATGTTGCCTTTGTCTCTGCCGGCGGCAGTGCTTCGAAGCGCTATGCCGAGACGATTACCAAGCACGGTGCCGTGATGATCGACAACTCCAGTGCCTTCCGTATGGAGGACGATGTTCCCTTGGTCGTGCCTGAATGTAACGCCGAAGACGCTTTGACTCGTCCACGCGGCATTATCGCCAATCCCAACTGCACTACCATTATTATGGTCGTGGCTTTGAAACCGATTCAAGCCCTATCGCCGATTAAGCGCATCCGCGTCTCTACCTATCAGGCCGCATCGGGCGCCGGAGCAGCTGCGATGCAAGAATTGCAAGAGCAGTGTCGTCAAGTGCTCGACGGGGAGGAAGTAAAGGTCGATAAGTTTCCCCATCAGTTGGCTTTCAATATGATTCCGCAAGTCGACGTCTTCACCGACAACGACTACACTAAGGAAGAAATGAAAATGTATTACGAGACGCGCAAGATTCTCCATTCCGACGTGAAGACCAGCGCTTCCTGCGTTCGCGTCCCCAGTCTGCGTTCTCACAGCGAGAATATTTGGATAGAGACCGAAGCGCCTGTCTCCGTCGAGGCTGTGCGTAGCGCTTTGTCCGCTGCGCCGGGCATCACCTTAGTCGATGATCCCGCTCACGGGCGCTATCCTATGCCGCTTGAAAGTGCCGGTCGCGACGACGTGTATGTGGGCCGCATCCGTCAAGACCTTGCTGATCCCTGCGGACTCACCTTGTGGCTCACGGGCGATCAGATTCGCAAAGGCGCAGCCCTCAATGCTGTGCAGATAGCCGAGTATTTGATTAAAGTAGGACAATTAAAATAATCCCTATCATAAGGATACAACAAAACGCCCACCGGAGCAGTTAGCTTTCGGTGGGCGTTTTGTTTTGCTTATACCGTAAATTGCCTAAAACGGCCAAAATATCGGCACGAGCAGAATCGTAATGACCAAAGCCAAGATATTGAGCGGGAGGCCTACGCGTGTAAAATCAGCAAACCGATAGCCGCCCAAGCCTTGCACGATCAAGTTTGTTTGATAGCCGATAGGCGTAGCGAAACTCGTAGATGCGGCGATGCAAATCGTGATAAAGAAAGGCGTCGGACTAACGCCCATCTTTTCGGCAATGGATAAAGAAATTGGAAAGATCAAGGCTGCTGCCGCGTTGTTGGTCATCAATTCTGTAAACAAGTCGGTGATGATAAAAATCACGGCCAGCAAGATTAAAGGCCCAAACCGATCGGTCAGCCCGATGGCAAACTGCGCGATGGCGCCGGCGAGTCCGGAGTTAAGCATTGCCTTGCTGATGGCAAAGGCCCCGGCTATGGTAATGAGAATATCCCAAGAGATAAATTTCGTATACTTCCTTGGCGGATAGATATGAAGCCAAGCCATTAAGCAGGCTACGACTGCGGCGAAGAAGAACATATCCGGCCGGAAACTGCCGCCGGCTTCCCCCTTATTCATCTCGCCCAGCGTTGCGCCGATGATCATTGTGATCAGCAAGCCCAGCGCCGTCCATCTCTTCCAACGCGCCATCTTTGGTTCCGTCTCCTGTTCGCCGGAGACCATTAAGAAGAAAGAAGAATCGCCCCAGTTCTCCATAAAGTTTCGGTCAGCCATCAATACGACCGTGTCCCCCTCACGATAATTCAACTTGCGCATATCCCGCATTAAGATCGTCTTACCTCCGCGCGATATTTCTATGGGAAAAGCCCCGTATTTCTTTTTGAAATCGAAGTCGAAGACCGATCGTCCGATTGCCGGAAAGCGCGCCGACAGAACCACCTCTATACGCTGAAGATCCTTGCCCTTGAAATTACCCGCGTCGGCCAAGTTAATCGGCTCGCGCGCTTCGGGAAGCAGTCGATCACTAAAGAGAATCAAGTAAAGCAATCCGAAAAAGGCGATAAAGATGCCCACCTTTCCAATCTCAAACATCGAAAAGCCCGGAAAACCTGCCTCCGTCACCAAACCATCTACCACCAAGTTGGTCGATGTTCCGATCAGCGTGCACATACCTCCCAGAATCGTGGCGTAAGAGAGCGGAATTAAAAATTTCGTAGCCGACAAATGCTTTTGTTCCGCCCAGCGTTTCAGCATCGGGGCGAAGATAACCACTACCGGCGTATTATTCAGAAAGGCTGAAATAAAGGCTACGAAAGGCAAGGATAAGAGTTGGGTGCGCTTAACCGAAGTATGGCGTTTGGGCAATATATGCCCCACAAACTTCTCCAAGAGTCCGGAGCGCCTCACCCCTTCACTGATAAGGAAGAGCAAGGCTACCGTCATCAAGCCCTTGTTGGCGAAGCCCTCCAAGAGTTCTTTCGTGGAGAGTAGTCCGCCACAGTAGAAGACGACAGCCCCTGAAGCCATCACCAATCCGGGGCGCAGGCGGTCCCGTACCAGCGTGGCAATGATGCCGACCAATACTAAGATGGCAAAGGCTATCGGGTGAGCCATATCAGCTCTTGCAAGTTACGATAAAATCAGGATTGCGCAGATCGGCCTTGTTATAGACGAGCGGCTGGTGGCGTTCCGTGTCGACCACCTCTCCGCCGGCGGCCCTTACGATCGCATCGCCGGCTGCCGTGTCCCATTCCATCGTAGGCGCGAAGCGCGGATAGACGTCGGCCGATCCCTCTGCCACGCGGCAGAGTTTCATCGAACTGCCCGCAGATATTAAAGACAAGTCCGGATGGTCTTTGCGCAGCAAGTCTATGTAAGCCTCCGTTTCGCCGGAGAGGTGAGAGCGCGACGCTACAACCACGAAACCCTCGTGTTGCTTTTCAATGGGCAAGCGTTGCGCTGCACGAATAAGTTCCTCTTCTGATTTAGCGACGGTCACGTCGCCCACTTTGAATGCCCCCATCCCCTCCATACCGAAATAAAGCGTATGTGTTACCGGCAAGTAGATGACGCCGGCCATCGGGCGTCCGTCTTGCACCCAGGCGATGTTGACTGTAAATTCGTCATTACGTTTTAGAAATTCCGAAGTCCCATCCAGCGGATCCACGACCCAAAGGCCCGGCCAATTCTTACGCTCTTCATAGTCGGGAAGTGGCCCTTCTTCGCTCAGAATGGGGTGTCCCGTGGCGTGCAAGTGTCGCATGATAATATCGTTGGCGCGTCGGTCGGCAAGCGTGAGTGGCGTATGGTCTGCTTTCTCTTCTATTTCCCAACCTTCAGTGGGTTGAGCATAAATCTCCAATATAGCTTTACCTGCTTCAAGCGCAGCCGGAAGAGCCGCGCGCAGGAAACCGGTCGGATTGTACATAATGAATGGTTTTTTGGTTCCGCAAAATTAACTCAAACTTAACAAAAAACCAAGCCAATGACGTGGTATTATCGCCCTTTCTCTGCTGATTCTTCGGCTTTTAACGGAAGATTTTCGCGCACAATGCGAAAACAGTAAATAAACATTAAAATATAAGGGTGCGTTACTTATGTTACGCTCAGCCGGTCGCGCAGCCAATACCTTTGCCGGCAAATAAAGATAAGGAGGTTAACAATGAAACAAAACATTTCCAAGTATGCTTCGCGAACGGTAGGCGAAATCGTGGCTGACAACTATGCTGCGGCTGACGTGTTTCATCATTTTGGAGTCGATTTCTGTTGTCACGGCGCTGACAACTATCTGGAGGCGGTCGGCAAGGCCAATGCCGATCCTGAGCGTGTAGCTGCCGCACTTGATGGCTTGCATGCGCAGCCGGGAACGTCCCCCGATTTTAAGCAATGGCCGACGGATTTATTGATAGATTACGTCTTGAAGATCCATCATCGCGGCATTCGTCGCGACGGCCCTGAGATGCTTTCGCTGATGCACAAGGTTGAGCAGGTTCATGCTGAAAATCATCCCGAGTTGCACGAAGTTGCGCGGCTGCTCGAAGGCTCTTTGGAAGCACTTGAGGAGCATTTGCAGAAAGAAGAGCAGGTATTGTTCCCCTACATGTATGAAATGTATGCAGCCATCGCGCGGGGCGAGCGCCCGATGCCTTTCCATTGCGGCTCGATAGCTATGCCTATCAACGTGATGGAGGCGGAACACGACGGCGAGGGTGAGCGTTATCGCCACATTGCGGCGCTGACGAACAACTATACCGCGCCGGCTGACGCGTGTGCCTCTTATCGGCTTTTGCTCGACAAGATTAAGACTTTCGAGGCCAATCTGCACGAGCACATCCATTTGGAAAACAACATCATTTTCCCGGATGCCATAGCCGTCGAGGCGGCATCTGTGGCCTGAATATACGGGCTTTCAGTCCTTTTCTTCGGAAAGGGGCAGAGGCGAACGGCGGAGTCTTGCAAGGTGCTCCGCCGTTTTTTTAATTGCGCGGCGAAAGGCGAAGGTGACGTCTTGAAAGGCACACTCCGATGTTGACTTTTTTACGGCGCGCCGTGCGCAACAAACGGCTCCCGGCGCAACAGCTGAGTTTTTTATCACGACAACAAAGGTTTGCGCTCGTGATAAAAAAGGCTTCATTTCGTGATAAAAAAGGTTTCACCTCACGAGCGTAAGCGCAATAGGCGGGATGGGCGCGCTTTTCGCCCACTTTTCGTTTCTCCAAAATCAAACGCCATGCCGTGCAACGCTGACCGAGATCGCGGCTCTTCGGCTTTTGCACCCACAGTTTCGCAATTTATCTGTATTTTTGCCCATTGTTAGCGTATGGTTACTGATCCTTTATACTTCCCATCCACGTTGCGCGGGAGCGTAGACTTGTCCGGCTCAAAGAGTTTGAGCAATCGGGCACTCATCATCGCGGCCTTGGCGGATGGAGATTATACGCTGCAGGGCCTTTCGCAAGCTGAAGATACGCGCCTGTTGGCGCAAGCACTGCAAACGTCGGCCGCGCAGGTCGACATACGAGGGGCAGGTACGGCGATGCGCTTCCTGACGGCTTATTATGCCGCCAGCGGCGGAGCGCACTGCCTTACGGGGAGCGAAAGAATGAAGCAACGGCCCATAGGTCCGCTTGTAGAGGCGCTCCGCAGCCTCGGTGCTGACATAGATTACACGGAAAAGGAAGGCTTTCCGCCCTTGCGAATTCGTGGGCGGCAGCTTCGCGGCGGCTGTTTGCACTTATCGGGTAGTGTAAGTTCGCAGTATGTTTCGGCACTCTTACTCATTGCCCCTTATTTATCAAGTTCGCTGCGCCTCCGCTTGGAGGGAACCATCGTATCGCGCCCCTACATCAATATGACTTTGGCCCTGATGCGCCACTTTGGCGCCCAAGCCGGATGGGAGGCGGAAGATACGCTCATCGTAGCGCCTGCGCCTTATCAATCGACGGCCCGGTATCGGGTGGAAATCGATTGGAGCAGTGCGGCTTGCTGGTACGAAACTGTCGCTTTAGCGACCGACCCCGCCGCCCGCCTGCTCTTGCGCGGTCTGCGCGAGGAGACGTGGCAGGGGGATGCGCGCGTGCAAGATTATTTCTTGCCCTTGGGCGTCAAAACGACCTTTTGCGCCGAGGGGGCTGTGTTGGAAAAAACGGAGATGCAGTCGGGCGCAATCGTATTTGACCTGAGCGGACAGCCCGACTTGGCGCAGTCGCTCGTGGTGGCGTGTGCCGCTTTGCAACGCCCGTTCCGCTTCACGGGTTTGCAGACCCTGCGCATCAAAGAGACCGACCGCTTAGCCGCTTTGGCGAGGGAGTTGGACAAACTGGGAATAACCGTGGCGGTAGAAAACGATGAATCCATCCGCTCCGTGACTTACGCTTCCGCGCCTGCACACTTGCAGCCCGTGGCTACGTATGAGGACCATCGCATGGCATTGGCCTTTGCCCCTTGCGCCTTGCGCTTTCCCGGTCTTCAGATTGCCGAGCCGGCAGTTGTGAACAAGTCTTACCCGGGCTTTTGGGAAGCCCTCCAATCTTTGTTGAAATGACCGTACTTCTATATGCTTTGCTGGCGCTCTTCGGTTTTGCGGCTTTGTTTGGCTTATATGATTATTACAAACAAAGGCGCGGGCGGAGCGAAAATGCACCTTCGGAGCCGAAAACGCAGCAGCCGCAGCGGGCGGCTTGCGGCTTGACGGATGTATGCACGATGAACTGTGCGCTCGCTGCGCCTCAGGAACCGGCAGAGTATTATGACGATGAGGAATTAGACGTTTTCAAAGGCATTCGTTCGGATCAATATACGGCTGAACAGACAGCTGCTTTTGCAGAAGTGCTGGATACGATGCTGAAAACGGACGTGCACGGCTGGCTACGCTCACTGCACAAACGCGGCATCCAATTGCCGGCAACCTTAAAACCAAAGGCGCTGGCTATTGTTCGCGAAGTAGGGCCCGCGCACGCTCGATGATCGTATCGTAACTGCGGGCGTAGTCGGCCGAACTTATGTCGACTTTGACGTCCGGACGGATGCCGCCTTCGGTCGATAGGCCTTCGGCATCATACATTGGGCAGGCGGAGAAGCGCAAATGCCACCCGTTGGGCAATTCTGCATTGAAAGGCAGTCCGGCGCCGCCCCCCGTCTGATCGCCTACAACCGTTACGTTCGGCAAACCTTTAAGAAAGGCTACAAAACTATTGGCGGCGCTGAACGTGCGTCGGTTGGTGAGGATGCAAACTTTCTTCTGCCAGCGCAGACCTGCGAAGGGGCGGATGGTGATGGGGCGCATCGCGGAGAAATCTTTGTGTCCTTTGCCCGTTTTGTGCTGTATAAAAGCGCGCACCATAGGCTCGTTGAAAAAAAGTGAAGCCAATTGCTCCGCCGAGGTCAGCATTCCGCCGCCGTTGCTGCGCACGTCTATGATCAATCCGCGGCAAGGGCCGAGCGTTTTCAACATTTCTGACAGATTTCCATTGCCAAAGGCGTAGTCGAACGTACTGCAGCGGACGTAACCTATGTTGTCGTCGAGCACACGATAGGCCAACGAACTGCCTACGTAGTACTCGTCGGCGCGCCCCAAGTATTTATGCAGCAGAGAATCGCTGAAGTTCATCGGAAAATTGTCGTACCAAGCGCCGTAGCGATTCACGTTGTGCGCCGCCGAGAGGTTGACGTGCCCATCGCGGAGTTCGTTGACCATTTTTCCCAACACTTCAAATAATTGGCGCGACGTCATTCGCTCATTGATCATCGGCGTGTAGCGGGCGTGGACCTCATTCCAATCCAAACCAAAGCTTTTTTGCTTCTCTTCAAAAAAGCAATAATGTTCATCCAACGTCTTCCAGCAGGATTCAAAGTTGCCGCGGCGCGTATCGGAAGGTACTTCCTCCGTAACGCAGCCCGCCGGCGTGAAAGCAAGTAAAAGCCACAATCCGGCGGAGGCGAGTGGGCGCAAACGGCGGCGGAGTAGGGCGCAAGGGGGAAAGAAATGGCGCAAACAAAGAGGTGTTTTCATTTGACTACGTATATATGGCGCGTATATCCGATTAAAAAACGGTGATTCCAGGCGTGATATTTCAAACCGTTGACGCGGCGTTGGTGAATGTCGGCCTCGTAACCGATGGATAAGCGGGCCTTGCGGAAAGGTAAGGATAGGGTGGTGGTCCATCGGACCTCCGGCGCGTTGCCCGGGAACGTGACGCGCACATTCTTGTCGTAGTGGCCGAGCGAAAAGATCTCATAATACGATTGCCCATAGTTGGGAGAAAACATCAAACCCACCAGCGGAAAATCTGCTTCCGTGCGGATGCGTATCGGTTTGTTGCCGACGCGGAGCGTGTACTCCGCGAGTCCCGTTGCGGCGAAGGCCACTGCAGCTCGTCCCTGCGCAGGATTATTTCCGTTGCGCGTGTTGTAAGTAAAGCCCGTTTGACCTTCCAATGCGCCGCCCGCGGCAAAGCGCCAACCCGTATAGAGCGAAAAATTGTAGAGAAGGGCGCCGCTTCCGCTAAGTAAGGCGTCCCATTCCTTGCCGTTGTCGGTGGGCGAAGCGAGATAGGCTGCGTGAAGCGAATATCGGGCGCGCACCGTCCAGCGTTGGGCGCCGAAATGCGTAAAGCGCTCGGTGCGAAAACTTGTGCCCATCGTCGTACCTTTATATGCCAAGGGCGAAAGATAAGTGTCGAGCAAGTTTTCACCGCCTATGCTAAACAGCCACTGATGTTCCGTCGTGCGCGGCGCAGAGAGGCAAATAAAGCTGCCGGAGAGTGCTTCCGCAATAGCGGAGTCGTACGGCGTTTGCGCCGAATCTGCTTGCACAGGATTTTGGGCTGAAGCGCCGAACGCCAAACTTGAAAGCCAGCCGATGATGATTGAAGCAGCCTTAATGCGCTGCGATTTTATCCTCATTTGATTTGTTTTTGCGCCGACGAGGTCCGGCGGCGGCCGTCCTTAGACGCATGTATATATGTCTGTAACTTAAAATGCCGGGCTTAATCCTCGTTCTCCTCTTCCTCGGCTTCGTTCTCGTCTTCTTGCGCCTCAGGCGTCTTCTTCCAGCCTTTGTAAACGAGGAAACAAACGATGAGAACGGCAGCCGTTAGTAGTACGTAGCCAATTTCGTGACTGTATTTCGTGGCCAAAGTAACGACATCCTCCGGCGTTTTGAGGTCCGTGAAGCGATAGATGGCCCATCCTATGATGGCCAAGATCGTATTCCAAGCCCCCGCACCTAAAGTCGTGTAGAGCAGGAAGGGGCGCAGCTTCATTCCGGCTAATCCGGCCGGAATGCTGATCAATTGGCGCACGGCCGGCACCAAGCGCCCGAAGAAGGTCGACGCCTTTCCGTGGCGGCGGAAGAAATCTTCCGCCTTCTTCACGCCGGCTTCGTCAATCAAGAGTATGTGGCCGAAGCGCGAGCGTGCAAATCGATAGACCAAAGGGCGCCCCAGCCATCGCGCCAGATAATAATTGATTAAAGCACCTATGTCTGCGCCGAGCGTAGCACTGATAACGACGCCCACGATGTTCATATCCGGATCCGTCATCGCCTTCCACGCAGCCGGCGGAACCACAACTTCCGACGGGAAAGGAATAAACGAGCTTTCGATGGCCATAAACAACGCCACGACCCAATAATTAAGGTGCGCCAACACCCAAGCAATGATTACTGAAGAGTCCATTTCTATAACTTTTCGTAGTTCCAATGTTCAACAATGTCGCCCCAGTGGCGATTAACGAGCGCTACCGTCTCCGGCTTATACGCATATTTATTCTTTTGATAGCCTTTCTTAGCGTCCGTGTATTGTTTGATAGCCGCCTGCGCTTCTTCCCAGCCCGGTATGCTCAGCTTTTGATAAAGCATCTCCGTCTGTGCATAGGCGTTGCTTTCAAAATCTTCAAAGCGGAGTTCCACTAAATTTCCCGCAGGTATGAACGCTTTTTCCGACTGATACTTTCTGTGCAACTTCTCGTAGACATAGAGAATATTATCGACCAATTCTGTTTCCGCGATGTCCTGCAACTGCAGCGGGCGTATCGTATTGGTGAAGAAAGAGCGTGTAGATTCAAAAACGGTGTAAGGGTTGCGCATCAGATAGATAAACTTCGCGTCGGGAAACATACGTACCAGTTCGCGAACGCGGCCCGTGTGCGGCGGATTCTTTGAAAGAAACTGCGTGCCGCCCGTATTCCAAAGACTGATCTTAATGATTTTCACGAACGTCTCCTCAAATGTGCGCAGCTCCTCCTCGCTAATATTTTCGAAGCACAAGAAGCGGTCGGCATATTCGCGCATTCGCTGCGGCAAAAACCAGAAGTTGTAATACGTATATGGCATCATGTTCGTCATCGTAAACTCCTCCTCTTGCGGCAAGTCGACTGCCAGTTCCATATTGTCTGTTGGCCGATGCGAAGGCATTAACCACGACATCGTTTGTTTGAAAAACGACTGCCCGAACATCATCAAATGCGGAAAGACCGTTTGATACGTCGTATTGTAGCCAAAATGTTTGTCGCACGAGAGTACGTTATGCACAAACGTAGTTCCGCTTCTCCAATGACCAAGGATGAAAACCGGCGCGTGTTCCAACGGCTTTTCGGCCAACTTCTTTTGGAAGCGCTTCTCCTGCAGCGGAGCCAGCAAAGAGAGGAGTCGGCAGACGGCTTTCGTCAACCGATATTTCGTGCGATAGTGCTTACCTATGTCTTGCCCGTTGGTGATTGCTTGAAAGGTTTTCCAATCTGCTCCAACAAGATTGTTGACCGGCAGTTTACTAAATTCGATAAGTCCCATATCAATGTTGTATATGCGATGCGTACATTAACGTTGCGAAAGTACAATATTCTTTTCGTTTTTTCCGTGTTTCGTATGCCATAATACGATGTCCGGCTTGGCTTTCTGCCCCTTTCGCGCGGCGCCGTCTTGGCCTGACTTCGGCAAGCGGCGGACGGTTTTTTCTTTCGTCCGCATAGTATGTTCTATTGTTTGGTCGGAGCAAACCATCGTTTGGTGGGAGCATACTATGGTTTGGCGGCAGCAAACTATCGTTTGGTGGGAGCAAACGATCGGCGTTTCTGTAAGATGAGATAAAAAGAGACGATATTGTTTGCTTGTTTTAGAGGAGAAGACGTTGATAAAGTGGTATTTAGCGGTGAGCTGTAGCCTTTGTCGGAAGGCGGGTAAAGACTTCGTGAAACTGCGCTAAGCACTGCGCGCACCAGCCTGTGCCGCTACCCATCTCTTTCGCGACCTACGCATTTTCCGTCCAACCAAATACGACTATGGCCGCACCGTTTGGCGCGCTTTTCGCGCACGCAGCATCAAACGGAGCGGCCGTAGCCTAAAAAAATAAATGAGTGGCCGACGATTTGTCGGTCGATAAAACACGCGAACTTACCCTTCGCGCTGCATTTCGGCTTCTACGCGATTCGTGAGGTCTACAAATTGCTCGACGGAGAGTTGTTCGGGGCGCATCGTCAGCGGGAGGAGAAAATCCGTGTGATCCAAAACCTTGTTTTGCTCGTTGTTCAATTGCGCAAACAAGGGTTTCAAACTCCCGCGCAGCATCTTGCGGCGCTGATTAAAACTCGTCTTGACCACTCGGCGCAAGAGTTGCTCGTTGCATCCGCAGTCGGTCACGTCGTTTCGCGTCATGCGCACCACCGCACTGCGCACTTTGGGCGGCGGATTAAAGACATGCGGCTCGACCGTAAAGAGATATTCGACACTGTACCAACGCTGCAGGAGTACGCTCAAGATGCCGTAAGCCTTCGTCCCCGGCGGGGCAGCGATGCGCTCGGCCGCCTCCTTCTGAATCATACCCGTGCAGCAAGGAATGTAGTCTTTGAAGTCGAGCATCTTAAAGAAAATCTGCGAAGAAATGTCGTAAGGGTAGTTGCCCGTCAATACAAAAGGCCGGCCACCAAAGACCTTGCTTAAATCCATCCGTAGAAAGTCCTCGCCTAATATGTTGTCGGCGAGCGCCGGCCAACGATTTAGCAAGTAGGCTACGCTCTCGCGATCTATTTCCACGACCTTCGTCTCCCGCCCCTTGGGTAGAAGAAACTGAGTCAGCATCCCCATACCCGGTCCTACCTCCAAGACGGGCAGATCCGGGCAGGCGTCGATCGTATCGGCAATGGCTTGCGCCGTAGGTAAGTCGGTCAGAAAATGTTGTCCAAGATTTTTTTTCGGTTTTACTGCGCGCATCTTGTAGTTTTTTGTTTATCTTCGCAATTGCAAAGATAGCGTAACGCGGGCAGTGGGCCAAACTTTGCCGAAACCTTTCTGCCGGCGCTTTTTGCTACGCCTTCGTGCCTTTAATAAAGAATATAAAAACAGCAGATCGCTTCCGTTGAAATTATTGCAAAACATATTGAAGATCGTTTTGCCCTTCTTGTTTGCGCTGGGCATCCTTTGGTGGATGTATCGCGGGACAGATTGGCAGGCCTTTCTGTCTTCCGTTTTGCATGATATGAAGTGGGGCTGGATGCTCTTCTCCTTCGTGTTCGGCATCTTGGCGCAGCTCGTCCGCGCTTGGCGCTGGCGTATGCTTTTAGCCCCCATCGGTGAACGGGCACGGCGCCGCAGTTGTGAAGATGCCGTCTTTGTCAGTTATGCTGCGAGTCTCGTCGTTCCCCGTTCGGGCGAAGTGTTGCGCTGCGGCCTGCTGAAGCGCGCAGACGGCGTCTCCTTCTCCAAAGCCTTGGGCACCGTCTTTACTGAGCGCGTGGTCGACTCTCTATTGATTGTCCTTTTGACCGTCGCGGCCTTCTTTTGGCAAGTGCCGGCCTTTAAGAGATTTCTCGATGAGACAGGTATGGACCTGCGAAGCTTTCTCGGGCGCTTCACGGAGACGGGCTATCTCGTCACGATCGCGTGCATCGTAGCCGCCGTTGCGTTGGTACTGACGCTCGTGGCCCGCTATATGAAAAAAGGCAAGAAAGTGCTCAAGAATCTGTGGGCCGGCGTGAGTTCGCTGCGCAAGCTAAGCAACCTGCCGCTGTTCCTCTTTTGGAGTTTAATGATCTGGGCCTGCTATTTTCTCCACTTTTATCTGGCCTTTTTCTGCTTCGACTTTACCGCAAACATACCGCCGGCAGCCGCCTTCCTGATCTTTTGCATCAGTACGTTTGCCGTGCTCGTCCCGACGCCTAACGGCGCCGGCCCTTGGCACTTTGCCGTTAAAACAAGTTTGGTCCTTTATGGCGTGGCTGCAGGCAATGCGATTCTCTTTGCGCTCGCAGTGCATACGATTCAAACCGGGCTGGTCGTCGTCTTAGGACTTTGGGGCTGGCTCTCTACGACTTACTTACAAAAGAAACGAATACAATCAAATAAACCCTCTAACGCTTAAACACAATAGATTATGAGTGAAATTAAGAACCTGGCGCCAAAAGCAATTTGGCATAACTTCTATCTTCTGACGCAAGTGCCGCGCCCCTCGGGCCACTTGGAAAAAATTCAAAAGTTCCTTCTCGATTGGGCAAAAGAACGCAATATTGAGGCTTTCCAAGATAAAGCCGGCAATATCATTATGCGCAAGCCCGCTACTCCGGGTATGGAGGATCGCAAGATCGTTACGATGCAGGGCCATATGGATATGGTGCCGCAGAAGGCTAAAGACTCTAAGCACGATTTCTTGAACGATCCGATCGAAACTTGGATTGACGGCGAATGGGTCAAGACAAAAGGAACGACACTCGGCGCAGATGATGGTATGGCTGTAGCGGCAATTATGGCCGTTATGGAGGACGATACGATTCCGCACGGCCCTATCGAAGGCTTCATTACTGCCGATGAAGAAACGACAATGTATGGCGTAGACCATATGGATACGGATACGCTGACGGGCGAGATCCTTCTCAATCTTGACGATGAGACGGAAGGCGAAATGATTATCGGTTCGGCCGGTGGCGTAAACCAAACGGCAAGAATGGAGTATCAGGAGGTAGACGTAGATCCTGAAGACGCAGCAGTGAGCGTTAATATTCACGGCTTGCTTGGTGGCCACTCAGGCTTGGAGATTAACCTGGGCCGCGCGAATGCTAATAAATTGATGGCGCGCCTCGTGCAAGACGCGATTGCTAATTATGCAGCACGCTTGGCTACTTGGTATGGCGGCAATATGCGCAACGCGATCCCGAATGAGGCTGAGGTCGTATTGACTTTGCCGAAGGAGAACGTGGAGGCCTTTAAGGAGGAATGCGTTGCCGAATGGCGCGATACGTTTAAAGCTGAATACGGTTTCGTTGAAGAGAAACTCGACGTAGAAGTCTTTGATCATGAGTTGCCGAGTAAACTTGTTCCGGAAGAAATACAAGATAATCTTGTAGACGCCATTTATGGTTGCCACAACGGCGTGTTCCGTTTCATTCCGGAGACGCCGCATATTGTGGAAACTTCTTCTAACTTGGCTATCATTGAGATTGGCGGCGGTAAAGTATTCTTCAAGATCTTGATTCGCTCAAGCCGCGACTCTATGAAAGAATGCTTGGCAGAAACCTTAGGCAGTATCTTCTCAATGGCCGACTTGAAGGTCGAACTTGATGGCGATTACCCTGCTTGGCAGCCTAATATGAAGAGCGAGATTGTAGAGTTGATGAGAAAGATCTACAAGGAGCTTTTTGGCAATGACAACAATGTAGAGGTAATTCACGCCGGCTTGGAGTGTGGCATTATCGGTAGCAAATATCCTAAGATGGATATGGTCAGCTTTGGGCCTACGCTTCGCTCGCCGCACACCGCTAACGAGCGTTGCCACATACCGAGTGTAGATAAGTATTGGGTGTTCTTGAAGGAAATCCTTGCACAGACGCCTAAGAAATAACCCTGTTGATGCATTGTGCCTCCTCTTCGGCTTTCGGCGAAGAGGAGGCGTTTTTGCCTTTTGGGGGTATAAGAATTTGTAGAACCGATACTCATTGTTTTTGATATAGTGAAAGAGGAACGAAAATCAACTGCCGTCGACGACGCTATGGAGTTGGATACTGAACAAATGCTTCCGCCTTTTGATACGCAAAACCTTGCCGATGAAAAGCAGAAGTTAAGCGCGAAAACTTCGAATCTTGTTGCTGATAAACAGAACTCGCGCAAAAAATGGCTAAGGCTGGGCAGCGGAATACTCGTGGTTGCTATCGCTTTGGCGCTTTATTATTTTGATCCTGCACGCTATGAACTGGCCCCCAAATGCTTTGTAAAATGGGCAACAGGCTATAGTTGCCCCGGGTGCGGCCTTCAGCGCGCGGCGCACGCAGCCTTTCATGGGCATTTTTCAGAGGCCCTGCATTATAACTTCTTCTTTCTTTTTTCTCTTCCTTATTTGATGCTTGTCATCCTGAGTGATTGGATTTTGCGTGGGGAATCAAAGCGAAAATTGCAACGTCTGACGCATAATCCTAATTGGCTTAGGCTTTATATCGTGCTGTTTTTTGCGTGGTGGATTCTGCGCAACATTTTCGGCATCTAAGCTCAATATACGGAAGCCCCTTAACAGTTGTCTGCGAGCATAGTTTTTCTTTATGATTGACTATAAAGTAGTCATAAAATGACATTTACTTCTATGATAGCTGCATATTTGGTGGGTCTTGTAAGTGTTTTATGAGAGTTGAAAAAGCATACTTTGCAAGTACAACTAAAGGGCATCGCCATCGTTCTTCCCGTGTGCAATTAAATTTGCCTTTTCCAACAGGCAAGTAAGATAACAACTTATCAATTAAAAACGTACAACAACAAGCTCTTAGGCTTGATGTTTTCTCGGACGAGTTTATAAGATTTGATCATAACGCGCAAAACATCCCCAACAAGCCCTTAGGCTTGGCCCTTCAGGGTTTCCGCCGGCGGGCGTTGGCTTGTTTTGAAAGACCAACCCTAAGGGGTTGACAATACTGCTACTTGCTGATGCAGAGTTGACGCTTTGCGTCAACACTGCCCTACCAAAGGACTAACCCCGATGGGGTTATTGGTGGACGAAACCATGCGGAGTTTAGGTAGATTTAGGTAGAAATTCACCACATTCATAAGTGCGGACGACGGCGATGGGGTTATTTGGTAGGAGAGGTTGCGCGGAAATGATGCAAACTCAAGTGGAACATCTGACACGCATACGTGTTATTGATCCCAAGACAATTATAAACTCAAACGACAACCTGCAAAACTTTCCCAACAAGCCCTTAGGCTTGGTCTTTTGGCAGGGCAGGCGTTGGGGCGAAGCGCCAACCCTGCCATAGTTCGCCGCAAAATGCAACCCCTTAGGGTTGGTCTCTCAAAACCGTCCACATATAGGCGTGTAAATACACAGATAAACCCAAACCACCAAAGCTCACTCCCGCACCACAAGCCCTTAGGCTTGGTCTTTTGGCAGGGCAGGTGTTGAAGCGAAGCGCCAACCCTGCCATAGTTCGCCGCAAAAATGCAACCCCTTAGGGTTGGTCTCTCAAAATATCCGCATATAGCCGTTTGTATATGCTGATAAATCAAACCACCAAAGCCCACCCCTGCACCACAAGCCCTTAGGCTTGGTCTTTTGGCAGGGCAGGCGTTGGGGCGAAGCGCCAACCCTGCCATAGTTCGCCGCAATGTGCAACCCCTTAGGGTTGGTCTTTCTAAATATCCGTATATCAGCTTATAATCAAGCGATTATTGTGCGTTTTGGTCGGCTCGGCGAAAATGCTTACCTTTGCATACGCAAGGGCGAGGAGTGCTCTTGGCTTAATTATTCACCAATTAAATCTATACCACAATGATTAAATTCGTTATCAGAGCGAAGAAAAATCCGCTCAAGAGAGATCAAGTGAAATTTTATCCGCAGATGGCGCCGGGCGTGCCCGTGATGTTGCGCACGATTGTCGGGCGCATCGAGAAACGTTCGGGCGTATCTTCTGCCTCCGTCAAGGCGGTGTTGGATGCCCTGCAATATGAGATTCTCCAAACACTTGCGGACGGTAATTCGGTTCGCTTAGGTGATCTCGGTTCTTTTCGCCTGACGATGCACGGCGAGGGCGTAACGACGGCGAAAGAGGCAAAGGAAAAAGGCGCAAATCTCATTAAGCGCGTGAGCGTGCGGTTCACGAAAAGCAGTACGATGCGTATAGCCCTCGACAAGCGCAACTTAATCTTCGGTGCGCAGGACGATATCCGGAATGCGAAGTAGGTAAAGATGGCGACACAACTTAGTGCCGGCAAAAATCACAAGTAGCAAAGGCCGCGTTTCCCACTTTGGGGGGCGCGGCTTTTGCGTACCTTGTCGAAAACAGGCCGTTGATCGGTCGCGCAGGGATAGGGATTGGTCAAACTTTCACCTATGATCGGAAAAATTGTCTTAGGTGAAAGTTAAAACGGTCTTATAGGCAAATTAAAATTGTCTTATAGGAGAATTTCAACGATCATAAGTGAAAGTTTGGCAAGGGTGCGGAGATGAGTGAATCGGAGTGCATAAGGCGGTGTTGTTTTGTAGCTGAATCTTCGATGAAACCGTGCTTTTTTGAACTTTTTCGCCGTTTTTAGATTACTTTTTGCGTGTTCTCGTAAAAGTGTGAAGCGTCCTTTACTCGTAAAACGGCGTGTTTTTGAAAGACCAACCCTACGGGGTTGTCATTTAATCTTTGATTTGATGCAATGTTGATGCACAGCGTCAACACTGCCCTGCCAAAAGACTAACCCCGATCGGGTTATTGGCGATCTTTTTTGGGGGATGGGAAGCGGGGATGGGTGAGGAGGTTCTTTTGTGGCTGAATCTTCGATGGAACCGCGGTTTTTTGAACTTTTTCTTCCTTTTTAACTGTGTTTTTTGACGTGTTTATTACGAGAAAATATCTGAAACTTGGTCATTATTTTGAGCTTTTAGGGGCGGCATTGACGTATGGCAGTTGCGTCTTTCAACCTGAAAAATGAGTTGATATGTGCTTTCCGACAGGCGAATGATTAGCCATAAATACCTGATTATAAGAATAAAGTATTGTATATAAGGATACATGCAAGGGTGATGGGAGGAGTGGCGGACGAAAGCGCAGGAAGACGGAAAAAGTAAGTTTTCCTGTGGCTGTTTCATTGGTTGCTTTGCTTTGAAAACGGATCGGAAGGTCCCAAAAAAGGTTTAGATAAGTTCCAAATAAGAGCAAAAAACATTTTTTCGCGTATCTTCCGCAAGGTGTCGATATTTTTATGTATTTTTGTTCTTTTTCAATGACTTATGAAAAGCCCATGTCCGATTAGAGCAAGTCGGGGAAAATAAAAATGTCCGATTAGAGCATATTTTTGTCCGATTAGAGCAAGTCGGTTTGGGGTAAATCGTCCGAACTTTGCAAAAAACAAAGGGTAAACAATGGCTGATCGGCATAAAACGCAAAGCAGGTACAGCATAGACGCATAACACATTGTAATCATAAAACGATGATGAAACAAGCAAGATCTCTTTCACTCTGAGTCGGGGAAAGGACTTCCTACGGAGGGGCAGGTGCTCTTTCCAAGGAAGACGAAGAAATTATCAGTCGGGCAACGAGTTTGCCGGACAACAAGTATTATTCAATTTTAAGGCCCGAGCCTTCGACACGGTCTTGCTCCGAGAGGAGATGTAACAGGGAGGCACAGAAACTATGAAACAACATTTACTTAAGAACACCTACGCGGCGATCGTCGCGCTGTTTATCGGAATGATGGTCCTGCCCACCACAGCGCAGGCGCAAAGTATCGCAAAACAAGCTCTCAAGAGCAGCAGTGGAGAAATGCCGATAACCGGCAACAAAATCAAGACGGCATCTGCCAAAGCTTCCGTAAGTTTTCCTTTGTTAGAAGGTTTCGAAAGTGGTGAAATACCTGATGGCTGGACTTTGATAGACGCCAACAATGATGGAAGGAACTGGCAAGTATTGAACAACGATTTGGTGAGACCTAAGTCGGGCAAATGTGTTATCTGCAGCTTCTCAGACGAGTATGAGATTCTTAATCCGGATAACTATCTTATCTCTCCGAAGATTTCCGGGGCAACCCAACTGATCTATTGGTTTTCTCTGAATCCTAAATATCCTGATGATCGCTATCAGGTACTCGCATCGACTACCGGTAAGGATATTTCCGATTTCACGATAGTGTTGAAAGACGAGAAACCTACCGATCTGAAACCTATCGAGGAAGGTGCGGATCAGTCAGAGTGGATTAAGCGCACGCTGCAGCTGCCTGTCGGCACGAAATATATTGCGTTCAGACACTACGACAGCAACAAGAGCGGGGAAGGCAATTACATTTTGCTGGACGAGATAACGATAGATGGTAAAGTAATAAACTACGCTCTCAATATTGCCGGCACACAGGTAACTTCTGCCAATTGCGACGATCTCTCTGTAATTGACGGCGTAGAGGGTAAGGTAAGCTACGACCACAGCACCAAGACCCTTACCTTAGACAACGCCACGATTAAGAACAGCGACAAAGTGGCCATTTCTATTAGCCAGACAATGAACATCAAGGTGGTAGGAAAGTGTAAAGTCGATGCGGGTGACCGTACAGCAATCGCCTCAACTGAACCGTTCCGTATCTATAGCGAGCGAAACGAACTTGACGACCAATGTCTCGATGTGGTGAGTGGCGACTGTGCTATCTTTATGAACCATACCAACCTCATCATCGAGAACTGTACCGTTAATACCAAGGGTACCGGCTCCGGAGGCGTGGGCATTGCGGGAAACTATTCCGAAGACAAATCCACGCTCACCATCAAAGGCGATTGTACGCGTGTAACGGCAGAAGGCAAGGGCGGCTCCATTTGCTCCATCGTAAAGCTTACCCTCGACGGCTGCGCCGTTACTCAACCTAAAGGAGCAGCATTTGATGCCTCGCTGCAAGGCGTCGCACTCAACGGAGAGGTGGTAACGAGCAAGGTGGTGATTGAGAAAACCCCGTCTGCCATCGAATACGTTACGACAGATGCGCTCGCAGCCAAGCAAGGCATCTACACGATTAGCGGCGTGAAGCTCAACGGCGAAGTAGAAGACTTGCCGAAGGGTATATATATTGTGAATGGAAAGAAAGTGGTGAAGAAGTAACCTTGTAATGAGTGGTGGTTGATGATCAACAACCATTACACCTAAATAAAACCTTCCGCGCCACACTCTTGAGGGGCGGAAGGTTTTTTATAAATGCCAGCATAGGTCGTTTTGCCGGAGTCTGCAAAGTGCTTGTAAAGTTTGCGTGTCGGTATAAGAAGCTTACCGGAGTTGCTTAGACGAACTCCTGATAGTTCCTTATACCGCACTCACATAGATTTTCTTTTAAATCGAAATTCATTCCTATCGAATCTAAGTCTACATCTACTATATATAATGTGAGGACGTCCGATGAGGCTTTGCGTTTAGTATTTCTTGGAGTGAAGCGTGATGATTGGGATAATCATTTCTTCCATAGATATACCGCCGTGCTGGAATGTGCCTTTATAATACTGAACGTAGTAGTTGTAATTGTTCGGATAGGCAAAGAATTTGTTGCCTTCAGCAAAAATATAGTTCGAAGAAAGGTTGGGGCGCGGCAGTCCGTACTGTTCCGGGTCGCGCATCTCAAATACTTCCTTTTTATTGTAGCCCAAATTTTTGCCTACCTTGTAGCGAAGATTTGTGTTGACGTTCTTATCGCCGACAACCCTTATCGGAGCGTCCACGCGAATGCTACCGTGATCGGTGGTGATGAGTATATCGTAGTCTAAGGATGCAAGATATGTGAAGAGATCCTTAATAGCCGTGTGCTTGAACCAACTTAGCGTGATGCTGCGATAGGCCGCCTCGTTAGAAGCCAGCTCGCGAACCATTCGAGACTCCGTGCGGGCGTGACTAAGTATGTCGATGAAGTTGATCACTAAGACATTCAGCGGTGCGTGAGTCACTTTGCGGAACTGACCTAAGAAACGATCGGCAGCAACAGAGTCATTTAATTTGTGATAGTGGAATACTTCACGCCGTCTGAAGCGTTCCATTTGTCGCCGAATCAGCATTTCTTCATTTAAGTTCTTGCCCTCTTCCTCTGATTCCTCAACCCAGAGTTCGGGATACATTTTTCTGATTTGTTCCGGCATTAGTCCGGCGAACAAAGCGTTGCGTGCGTATTGCGTAGCCGTAGGCAGGATGCTGAAGTATAGGTTTTCTTCGATGTCATAATCCTCTACGAGTTCCTGACTAAGCATACGCCACTGATCAAAGCGGAAGTTGTCGAGTACGAGTAAAAAGACTTTACGCCCTTTGCTTAAGCGCGGGAAAACGTAGCGCTTAAAAATGTCCGGGCTAATCACGGGGCGCGTCTCCGCGTTGTTGACCCAATCCTCGTAGTGCTTGCGCACGAAGCGCGAGAATGTCAAGTTAGCTTCTTCCTTTTGTTGTTGCAGCAACTCGTTCATTGCACTGTCCGTCTCCGACAGTTCCAGCTCCCAATAGACCAACTTCTTGTATAATTCTATCCATTCTTCCGGCGTCGAAGAGTCGTTCATTTGCGCCGCAATGTTGGCGAATTCCTGCCGGTAAGAAGATTGCGTCACCTCTGTGACGATCTCCCGCTGATGAATGTTCTTTTTCAACACGAGCAAGATCTGCATAGGGTTGACAGGCTTCAGCAGATAGTCGGCTATCTTTGCGCCGATGGCCTGATCCATTATGTCTTCAGCCTCGTTCTTCGTAACCATAACGACGGGGACGTTAGGTTGCACCTCTTTAATGCCCGCCAGCGTTTCCAAACCTGAAAGTCCGGGCATATTCTCGTCTAAAAGAATGAGGTCATAAGCATTTTTGCCACACAAATCTATGGCATCCGTTCCGTTGGAGCAGGTTGTGACATCGTAGTCCCTTTTCTGCAAAAATATAATATGTGCGTGGAGCAAGTCTATCTCATCATCGATCCACAATAAGCGTCCCTGCGTCATCTTAGTTTCCTTTTATATTATTGTTATCGCCGTCTGCGCGCTTCTCCACAAGGATTAGCGCATCCTTGACGGCCGTTACTTTGATCAATGTCCCTTCTTCAATAAATCCGGAAGCCGATTTGACTTCCACATCTGCTCCGTTGATGCACGCATTGCCTATCAATGCGAGTCGCGTGAGGGCTTTTCCCTTGTCGCCGGGTTTTACGGAGAGTTGCGCCGGCGTAGCATTCGTTCCGTCTATGTTCGTGTGGAGTGACAGGCGCTCAATCGTGCGCGACTTGGCCAACCAACGAAAGAAGAACAGTACGACAACGATAGATCCAAACAAAGCCAGCGTAGCCCAGAACGCCCCATAATAATAGTAGACCAACGAATCGGCGATCACGACACACACCGTGGCCGCAATACCTGTGATGCCGAAGCCCGGAACGATGAAAGCCTCAATCGCAAATAAGACTAAAGCGAGCAGCGCAAAAATGATAATGAGCAAAAGGGGAGACATATCGTAAACTTTTTATTTGTTCCAACTGAAGCGTTCAAACCATCGGTCGCCTGTCGCGCGTTGACGTCAACTGCCGGCGCACCGCGCATTTAATAAGCTTCGCGATATTTATTTTCATCCTTATCCTCCAATACGGAGAGATAAGAAGTGTAGCGCGAAGGCGCCAGACGATGCTCTTCCAACGCTTTTAAGACCGCACAACCCGGCTCGTGCGTATGCGTACAATCATTAAAGCGGCAATCGTGTGAGAGTTCGAAGATCTCTCGAAAGTAGTGCGCCACTTCCGCACGCTCCATATCAAACGTGCCAAAGCCTTTAATGCCCGGGACGTCAATCAAAGCGCCCCCTTCCGGCAATTCATATGTTTCGCTGAACGTCGTTGTGTGCATTCCCGTCTCGTGGGCTTCCGAGATGGCCGCCGTTTTGACGTTTGCCGTTGGGATAAAAGCATTGAGCAGCGTACTCTTGCCTACGCCCGAATGGCCGGCGAGCAAGGATAGTCGGCCTCTTAATTGTTCTCTCAAGGCCGGCAGTCCGTCGCCCTCGGTTGCCGAGACACAAAAGCAATCATAGCCTATCGCACGGTATAAAGTCGACCAATAAGAGAGCGTTTCGCGCTCCTCCGGCCCCAAGTCGTCCGTCTTGTTAAACACGATTAAGACCGGCACGCGATAAGCTTCGGCCGAGGCCAAGAAGCGATCGATGAAGGTGGTCGACGTTTCGGGGCGCGCTATCGTAACAAGGAGCAAGGCCTGATCAAGATTGGCCGCCAAAATCTGACTCTGCTTCGATAAGTTTGAGGCCCGGCGAATCACGTAATTGCGCCGGTCGTCGATAGCGTTGATGAGCGCCGTCCCGTCGCCCGTTTCTACGATCGTCACCCCATCGCCCACGGCGACAGGATTGGTAGAGCGAATACCCTGCAAACGAAATTTTCCTTTCACCTTACAAGCTACGATGCGTCCATCGTCAGTGCGGACATCATACCAGCTGCCCGTGCTGCGCACAACTATCCCGTGCACTATGCCTATACAGTCATGATTTCCTTGTTCTTTTCTGCGAGCAAGGTATCTACTTGTTTTACTTTGCGGTCGTGGATTTTCTGCAAGTCAGCTTCCGCATCCTTTTCAGAATCTTCGCTCAAGCCGTCTTTAAGCGCTTTTTTCAGCTTATCGTTGCCCTCGCGGCGCGCATTGCGAATCGCCATCTTCGCCTCTTCTCCCTCTTTGTTACACTGCTTAGCCAGCTGTTTGCGGCGCTCTTCTGTCAGTGCGGGAATAGCCAGTCGTATTACCTCGCCGTTATTTTCGGGCATGATGCCCACTTCAGAGTCAATAATAGCCTTTTCGATCGGCGCAAACATACTCTTGTCCCAAGGTTTGATCGCAATCGTGCGAGCATCGGGCGTCGTGATGGCAGCCACGTTGTTGAGGGGTACCATTGAGCCGTAGGAGTTTATACGTATAGCGTCCAAAATATGCACATTGGCCCGCCCGGCGCGTATCTGTGCCAGCGTTTCTTCGAGGTGCATCACGCTCGCATCCATCTTTTTCTCGCAGTCGGCGAGACATTTTTTTACGTCGAACATATTTATAAGTATATGATGATTTATTGGGCGAAGATACTGATAATATCCGATTTTGCAATCTTTACAAGGTAAAAATCTTTTGCAAGGCTACATTTCGTTTTGCTTGGCTGCGCTTCAGCTCGATTCGCACTCGGAGATAGGAGCGTGGGGCAGGGGTAGGGTAGTTGCCTCGTGACGTGTGGCAAGGCAAGTTTTGTGTGGCTCTGTACTACAAAATAATAGCCTCTTGTGTACATTTGTAACCTGCTGACTGATGCCTCCACACGCTAATCAATATATGGCGGGGCGAAGCGAAGACTTTGAAACGCTGCCCACTCTGTTCGGCATTTTGAGAGCTTAAACTGTAGGGGCGTATGTCGCAAATGAAAGTTTGAAGGGCGTATTTCCGCTTACATCGTAAAGCATTGCGTTCTATGCCGACCGCCCCTTGTCCGCGCAAGACGCTTAAGATATGGCGACAAGTCCAAATCGAAGTGCTAAAGCCAAGGAAAATGAGGGCAATGATCTGATGAAGTGAGTTGCAAAACGGGGTTGCTCATTGTTTGGTGGCACCAAACTATCGTTTGCCGGCACCAAACAATGGTTTGGCGGGAGCAAACAATGGTTTGCCGGGACCAAACGAAACGAGTGCAGGGATTTCGCATCGGCGTTTGTTACCTTTCTGTGGCATTTCCTTGTCCGGAGTGAGTTAGTTTTCCGACTAAAATGCGTAGAAAATAATGTCTGCCGGCGGCCGCTTGTGGCCTACTTTCCACATAAAATGAATGGGCTGACGGTGAGTGAGTTTTCGAGGTCGAAAAAAGCCGCTTCGCCGCTCTCTTTTTTCGTAAACTTACTTGCAAGCAGACCCTTTGCGCCCTTTTGTTAAAAGCTTCTTGATTTGATTGACAAATTAGCGAAACCACACCACAAAAAAGATAAAAAGCATGTGTTTCCCTTTGCTCGTCACTCCTTATCTTCTATCTTTGCACCTTGTATTATCATAGGCATATTTCACATTATGAAGAACTATTCTATAGCAGCCCTGCTGTTTTCGCTGATCTTCCTCTTTGGAAGTTGCGCCGGAGATCTGGGTAAAGACGAAGATAACAATGCCGGCGATTGTATTATTACGAACGTACAGCTTGGCGGTGTGAAGCGTCCGCAACATAAGCGCACTGCAAAGGGAAAGGATACGGTCGTCATTGCGATGCTGGCCGGCGAACGCTTTCCTTTCAGCATTGATCAAGCGAACGGGCAAATCTTTAATATAGACTCGCTGCCGGGAGATGTAGACGTCTCGCGCACGCGCTTTGCCAAGATTTCGGCTACAGGCTCGCTGAGTGTCCAGTCGCTGATTTCGGGTAAAGATACTGCATTCGTGTTGACCGATAGCTTGGACTTCCGCCAACCGCGCGTGGTCACTGTCTATGGCCGCGACGGCGTTTCGCGGCGTAAATATACGTTGAAGATCAACGTGCATAAGGAGGCCGGTGATTCTTCTACGTGGAAGCAGCTCGTCAGCGGCAACTCGCTGCTCGCTTCGGCCGAGGTGAAACGCGCATTCTTGGTGAATGGCGAAGTATACTTGTATGCGCTGGTCGGCTGGCAAAACTTCCTGCTTAAATCTCCGCTTACCGATCTTTCCAATTGGACGCAGACGGCCATTTCCGATGGTAGCGTTTCTCCCGCTTCCATACATTATTATAATGGAACCTTTTATGCTACGCGCGGAACGTACGTGGTGAGCAGTACGGACGGCCTGACGTGGTCGCCAATGGGCAATGTGCAACCGATTGCGCAGCTCTTAGCCGTCGGTTCACCGGGCTTTGTGGGGCTCACGAGCGGCCAATTGTATAGCAGTACGGATGGTATAAATTGGACAACTGACAATATGGATACGCCAAGCGAACTGCCCGATGCGGAACTTGACGGACTGGCCCTGCAACCACAAGAGGGGAGCAACTTTGACCGCTTTCTGCTGGTAGGACAGCATGGTGGTGCCGCTCGTGTCTGGACGCGCTATATCGATAAAACGAATGCGGAAGTTTTTCCTTGGTTGTATCTCATCACAGATGCCGGTAACAAGCAGCCTTGTCCCGCATTACGCAACATTACATTGCAACCTTATGCTGACGGGGCCTTACTCGTTGGCGACGGAAACGATGGTAAGCCGGCGCCGTTTTACTTGACGGAAGACGGCGGGCGCACTTGGAATCCGAATGCTTTGAAGCGCCCCAATGATATTGCGGCTACGCATAGCGCGGCTTTAGTGGTTGGTGGCGAAGTGTACTTATTCTGTAGCGGTAGTGGCAATGTCTGGAAGGGCAAACTCAATCGCGCTGCTTGGACAAAGCCACAATATAGCTTTACGAAAGGAATACGATAATACATGCTAAGACACACGTTCCTCCTGCTGTGCTGTGCGCTCCTCCCTTTCGGATTGTCGGCGCAGGATGACGATAACTTCTATCGCCTGGAATTGGGCGGTGGCGTAGGTATCGGCTTCGGCTTGAACGATGTCAATAGTAAATTCTACGGACAGAGCCAAGTGGCGGCCGGATTGTTGGCGCGCTTTCCGCTCAATCCGCGTATGGCGATAAAATTGGGCGCTAATTATTTCAAGCTTTCCGGATCGACGGATAAAATCAATGATTTCTATCCGCAAAATCCTGCGGTGTCGGGGCCGGGGCGCCTTATATATAAGATGAGTGGCGACTTGTACGACTTCGCAGCTTTGTATGAGTTGCACTTTCTTCCGTACGGCTGGCAGCAAGGCTATCAAGGCTTTAGTAGAGTGACGCCTTACATCCAGCTGGGCTTGGGCTTTACATACAGCACTCCGGACAAGGCGTTCACCGCTAACTTCCCTATCGGCGTAGGACTGAAGTGGAAGTTGAGCAATCGCCTCAATGCCGGCGTGGACTGGACTTTCCGCTTCACGCCTTCAGATCGCTTGGATGGTTTGGCGGCCCCTCATGGCATCAAGTCTACAGAATTTAGGAACAAAGATCATTACAGCTTGACGATGTTTACGCTTACGTATGATCTGAACCCGAAATGTCCTAACTGCAATAAAGATTGAATCAATGAGCTATAAAGCGCAAATAGATCCGAAACGCATCCCAATGCACGTGGCAATTATTATGGACGGCAATGGGCGCTGGGCTACCGCACGCGGATGGGACCGCAGCGTCGGCCATCAACAGGGCGTCGAAACGGTGCGCCGGATTACGACGGCGGCTTCGGACTTGGGGGTTAAATATCTGACGCTCTATACTTTTTCGACAGAGAATTGGAATCGTCCGCCGGAGGAAGTGGCGGCGCTGATGTCGCTGATCTTTACCTCGCTTGAGGAAGAGTTGTTTATGCGCAACAATGTCCGCCTGCGAATTGTCGGAGATCTTGAGCGGCTGCCTGAAGATGTGCGCACTTCGCTCGAAGATCTTACTGCGCGCACTGCGGAGAATAGTGGGATGACTCTCGTCTTGGCTTTAAGCTACTCAGCACGCTGGGAGATAACAGAAGCCGCGCGGAAGATTGCTGCCCGCACAGCGAAAGGCGAATTGGCACTACAAGATATTACCGAAAAGACCATAACGGAGGCTCTTACAACTTCGTTTATGCCTGATCCGGACTTGCTGATCAGAACGGGAGGCGAGTTGCGTTTGAGCAATTACCTTCTTTGGCAGTGTGCCTATTCCGAACTCTATTTTTGCGATACGTTTTGGCCTGATTTTAATGAAGAGGCCTTTTATGCCGCCGTCGCAGATTACCAAAGTCGCGAAAGACGTTTTGGCAAAACAAGTCGGCAGGTAGAACAAACAACAGAAAAATAATAGTATATGAAAATACGACCGCTGTTAGTCTTGCTCTTCTCCTTGATGGTTGGGGCAGCATACGCTCAGAATACTTTCAAACAAGTTAATCCGGATATTACTTATACTGTTTCGCCCGCGAAATATGTGCTGGGTGGATTGGTCGTCGATGGTGTCAGCGGGTTTGACCCCGATTTGTTGCAGAGCATCGCAGGCTTGGAGATTGGCGCCACGTATGAAGTGCCCGGCGCAGATATGTCGGAAGTAGTGCGCCGCTATTGGGAGCAGAAACTCTTCTCTGACGTTTCACTTACGGCGGATAGTATTGTGGGCAACACAATATATCTGCACGTGCATCTAAAGGCGCAGCCGCGCATTTCCAGCATCGTTTATTCCGGCGTGAAGAAGTCGGAACGTGAAGCCTTGGAAAAGAGTATAGGCTTGAGAGTCGGCGGACAGATTACGCAGGATATGGTTAATCGCGCTAAGATTATCATTAAGCGTTATTTTGATGATAAAGGTTTTAAGAATGCCGCGATCGACATTCGAATGAAGGATGATGTTACGAAAGAAAACAACGTGCTCATCGATATAGATATAGATAAGAGCAATAAAGTTAAAGTCGAGCATATCTATATTACCGGCGTGTCGCACAAAGAAGCTTCCAAACTTAAACGTGCGATGAAGAAAACGCGCGAAAAGAGTTTGATCAACTTCTTTCGCTCGAAAAAATTCTTGCCCGAGAAGTACGAAGAAGATAAGACATACGTGCTCAATCGCCTTAATGCTTGGGGCTATCGCGACGCAATCATAACTGCGGATTCGGTTGCTGCAACGAAGCCGGACTACGTCAACGTCTACATCAATTTAGATAAAGGAAAGAAATATTATATTCGCAATATCAACTGGGTTGGAAATACTGTTTATCCCACTGTGATTTTGCAGAACATTCTACAGTTGAAAAGAGGCGATATCTATAATCAGACGCTTTTGAGTAAGCGCTTAAATGAAGATGACGACGCTGTGCGTAATCTATATTACAACAACGGTTACGTTTTCAACAACGTAGAACCCGTCGAAATGACCATTGATGGCGACTCGATCGACTTGGAGATGCGCGTTAGTGAAGGCCGACAAGCGACGTTTAATCGTGTGAATATTTCCGGCAATACCCGTGTTTACGAAAACGTTATTCGCCGCGAATTGCGCACCAAGCCTGGTGACCTCTTTAGTATGGAGGCTATCAAGCGCTCTGTGATGGATCTTTCACAAATGAATCAGTTTGATCCGGAAGCCTTGGGAAAAGCTATGAGCTCGGCCATCAAGCCCGATCCTCAAAACGGAACGGTAGATATTTCCTATCCGCTGACGCCAAAGGGCGGTGATCAATTTCAGATTTCAGCAGGTTGGGGGCCGACGGGTATTATCGGTACGGTCGGCGTGAAGTTTACCAACTTCTCTATACAGAATCTCTTTAAGAAAGGCGCGAAACACAGAGTCTTCCTCCCGCAAGGCGATAATCAGACGCTCTCGATCAATGCGCAGACCAATGCCTCCTATTATCAGAGCTATTCGCTTTCATTCTTAGAACCCTGGTTCGGCGGAAAGCGCCCCAACCAGCTGTCTTTCTCCATTTCCTATTCAAAGCAGACGTCAGTGGCTTCGAGTTATTACGACCGTAACTACTATAATAATATCTATAATGGGTATATGTATGGCGGTTACGGATCTAATTCCAATTACTACAATTATACAAACTATTACGATCCCGATAAGTACGTCAAGATGTTGGGCATTTCGCTCGGCTTCGGTAAACGTTTGCGTTGGCCGGATGATTATTTTATGTTCACGGCCGAACTCTCCTACACACGCTATATGATGAAATCTTGGGAGTACTTCCTCTTCACCAATGGTAATAGTAATAACATCAACCTCACGTTGAGTTTGAGCCGCAACTCTACGGATAATATGTTCTTCCCGCGCCGCGGTTCTGATTTCCTATTCTCCGTTTCAGCCACTCCGCCTTTCTCTGCGTGGAACGGCAAAGACTATAAAAATCTTGCCACCAATCCGCGAAGCGCCACCTATCAGAAAGAAGCGCAAGAAAAGTACCGTTGGATCGAATATAACAAGTGGAAGCTGAAGTTCCGCACGTATACCGCACTCACCAGTTCCAACAAAACGCCGGTATTGATGACGCGCGCCGAGTTTGGTATCTTAGGTTCTTACAATAAATACAACAAGTCGCCTTTCGAAACCTATTATGTCGGTGGCGATGGTATGGGCGGAATGTCCTATGGCTATGCCACCGAGACCATCGGTTTGCGTGGTTACGACAATGGTTCATTGGCAGGAAATACCGGTACGAATGCTTATGCCTATAGTCGTATGAGCGTAGAGTTGCGCTACCCTCTGCTACTCGAGGGTTCAACCAATATTTTCGTACTCGGATTCTTAGAAGGCGGTAACGCTTGGACCAACGTCAAAGACTTCAATCCCTTCAACATGAAGCGTTCTGCCGGTCTCGGTGTTCGCGTTATGTTGCCGATGATCGGAATTTTAGGTATAGATTGGGCCTACGGTTTTCAAAAGAGAATCAACGGCGTAAAAGCAGGTGGCAGCCAGATCCACTTTATAATGAATCAAGAGTTCTGATCGCCCCGCTTTTTCTTGACGAGTGCATAAATTGTTGCCCGATAGCGTAACAAGCCCCGCGATGAGCCGTCATGAATAATGTATTAAGAAAGAGAACGAACGATAAAAGCATAATTAGAATGAAAAAGTTTTTGATGCTGTTCCTCCTTTTAGGAGCATTTACTTTGCAGGCGGCGGCACAGAAGTTCGCCTTAGTTGATATGGAATACATTATGGGCAACATCCCCGCCTATGAGCGTGCCAACGAGCAATTAAATCAAGTTTCCAAGAAATGGCAAGCCGAAGTCGAGGCCAAAGATACCGAAGCCAAGACCCTCTACAAGAAGTATCAGAGCGAGTCAGTCTTCCTTTCTGCCGACCAGAAGAAAGAGCGCGAGCAAGCCATTGTCGCTAAAGAGAAAGAAGCGTCCGAATTGAAGAAGAAATATTTTGGTCCCGAGGGTGAATTATACAAAAAGCGCGAAAGCCTTATCCGCCCTATTCAGGACGATATTTACAGTGCGATCAAGTCCATCGCCGATCAGCGCGGCTTCCAATTGATTTTGGATCGCGCCAGTGAGACGGCAGGTATCATCTTCGCATCTCCCTCCATTGATATTAGTAACGAAGTACTCGCCAAATTAGGTTACTCCAATTAAATTGCCTACTTTCGCGACATTAAAGTGCATAATAATTAAAAACAGATAGAAACATGTTGAAAAAGATTTTGTTGCTGGCTCTTTTCGTAGCCCCCTTGAGCCTATTTGCTCAAAAGTATGCTCAGTTTGATTACGCTAGCATTATCCAAGATATGCCGGCCTACAAAACAGCACAGACCGAACTGCAAAGCATGCAAGATAAGTTTAAGAAGGATCTTGAAGATATGCAAAAAGAATTGCAGACGAAATACGAAAAGTTCCAACAAGAGGTCAACGACAAGACCCCCGAAAATATCCGCTCTCGTCGTCAGCAAGAATTAGCCGAACTTAGCCAGAAGCTCGACCAAGCCAGAGCCGATGACGAAAAAGCTTTGCAAGAAGCATCTTCGCAAAAAATGCAGCCCATCATCACAAAAGTGATGGATGCTATCAATGCTGTTGCTAAAGAAGGCAATTACGTCTACATTATGGACAGCAATGCAGCCCAATCGGCCGGTATTTTCATCAATCCCGCTTTGAGCGAGAACGTAACGGCAAAGATCCGCACGAAGTTGGGCTTGTCTGCAAGCAGCGCTAAGAAGTAATTTTTTTACGCACTACCGAACTCAAATATTCTATATACTTCCTCTTCCCCCTCGGGGGGAGAGGTTTTCTGCAAAATAACGAATCCTCAAGTTTTCTTTACGATGCACGCCTCCTTCAGAACGCTGCTCCTGCTGCTCCTCTCCGTTATTGGTGGTTTTAGTCTCAGCTTTAGTCCGGCCGAGGCAAAGACGGTCGGCATGCAAATGGCCGACGACAGTACAGCCATCAAAATCTGTCAGCGCGTCGACAGTTTGTTGACGCCCGAGCTCCTCACCCGTTCGCAAGTGGGCCTGCATATTTACGACCTTACGGCCGACAGCACCATCTTAGCTTTTGGTGCTGACCAACTGATGCGCCCCGCGTCCAACCAGAAAGTCATCACCGCCGTGACGGCCCTTTCACAATTAGGTACCGACTTCAACTTTCGCACCTCGCTCTACGGCGAAGGGAGCATCAACGACTCGACGCTCGAAGGCAACATCTACATCAAGGGTGGTTTCGATCCCCGTTTCGGCCACGACGACCTCTGGGCCTTGATCCACGCCTTGAATGCACGAGGTGTGCGCGCCATTGCCGGCGACGTCATTTTAGATCTCTCCCTCAAAGACTCTGCCCGTTTAGGTTGGGGCTGGTGTTGGGACGACGACAACCCGCCGCTCACCCCCTTGCTCTACAATCAGCGCGACAACTTTACCGCAGCCCTCTCTGCCGCTTTGAAAGACGCCGGCATCAGGCTTGCCGGCAGCTTGATCGAGGGGCGCATCTCTTCCGGCGCATCGCTCTGGACCGTGCGCAGCCACACGATTGATCAAATATTGCTCCGCATGATGAAGCAGAGCGACAACCTTTATGCTGAGGCACTCTTTTATCAGTTGGCCGCCCACAGCGGAAAAGCCTATGCCGGCCGCAAACAAGCCGTGGCATATATTAAAGAATTAGCACGCCATCAAGGCCTCGCGCCCGCCGATTTCAGTTTTGCCGACGGAAGCGGCCTCAGTTTATACAATTACGCCTCCCCCCGCTTGCTGACCGCTTTTCTCCGCTACGCCTATACCCACGAAGGCATCTTCCTGCACCTGCAGCCCTCGCTTCCGCTTGCCGGCGTCGACGGCACCTTGCGCAAACGTATGACCTCCGGTCCGGCTTACGCTAACGTCTCCGCAAAGACCGGCACCTTGGAAGGCGTCAGCACCCTCTCGGGCTATTGCACAGCCCCCAACGGCCATACCCTCTGTTTTGCCATTATGAATCAAGGCATCTTGCGCCAGTCGGTAGCCCACCGCTTCCAAGATAAAGTGTGCGAAGCGATGACTGCTCCTTAAGCCTGTCCCGCCGTCGCCGTCTCCCTCGCTTACTTTCAGTCGTTGCATCTTCGTTTGTCAACGCTGCTTTCGCCGCCTTTTATACGCCGCCGAAAGTCTGCACCGCCTCCATTCGGCACGGCGCCATCTTCTTTCTTTTTAGGTGAAACGAACACTTCTTTTCGCCCCTCTATTCTCCACATTTCCCAGCCTGCGTCCTATTGCGCAAGCCGGCTCTCCCTTTTTCGTTCGAGGCATTGCCACACTTCATCGCCCACTCTCCGAATAAGTATTGCTTAGTGCGCCGAAACGCTATGTTTTGCGTGGGATAACGCTCCTATATTCTCCCAACTATTTTTCGCCGAAACGGACCTGCCGCGTTTGCGCTCACGAGAATAAAGGTTTGCGCTCACGAGCGTAAAGGTGTACGCTCACGATAAAAAAGGTGTACGCTCGTGAGCGTAAACTAAAATCGTGGGATGGAGAGACTGAACATACGCGTTGCCGCACGAGGCAAAGTCCAACCTTTGCACACCATTGCCGCGACCGTGTCCCCCAAAAGAGCCTTGCCGCCTCAGGTGAAAAAAACGACGTGTAACGTCGTAAAGTCAGAAGAAAAAGAAAGTGGGTGTGCCGCATCCGCAATTCCATTGGACGTAGATGCCGTAGCTATGTGTAGAGGCGTAGCAGGACTTGTCGACAAAAGAAAAGCTGCCAACGATTATTTATATACATCGTTAGGCGAACTAAAAAGAACGTGGGTTGTCGGCGTTGCACCTTTCGCCTACGCCTTTGCCTCAGAGGTCGATGGCAAAGGGGCGGCTGTGGCGGCGAATATAGCGCAACCAAAATTTTTTGCGGGCTGCCAACATCCATTTCAAGCAGTCGGCCGCATTCGCCCCGCGCGCCTCGGCATATTTCAAGGCGAGCAATTCAAAAAAGCAGGTCTGCCCCCACAGACGGGCGAAGTTTTTGCAGCCGCGGCGCACGCTTACCGGCCCGAAATACATCCGGTTCGTGTCTACTAAAGAGAAGCGCCATTTTCCTTCCACTTGATCAAACAAAATATTGCCCGGCGAGAAGTCGCGATGCAAGATGCCTTGTTCGTGCATGCGAGCTGCCAGGGCGGCAAACTGCGCGATGATTTCCATATTCTCAGGCGTGAGTTGCACTTCCGCAAACTCGTAGAAGCGCCGCGAATAGGGGCATTGCCTACTTACGAAATAGCTGCTCGTAAGCCAAAGTCCCTCGCGCTCTTCCCGATACCCGACGGCTTCCGGCGTCTCTATGCCCGCTGCCAGCAAACGCGCCGGATACGTATAGGCGCGCAAGCCTTTCGGCGTGCGAAAGAGCGAGTAGACCAGCTTGCGCCAGCCGCGCGGACGCCCATAGCGCTTGACGTTAAATTCTTCTCCCTCGAAAACACATACGCGTATGCTGTTGCGACTTTCGCGCAAACTGCGTCCGTTTTCAAACTCGCTCACGATGCGGTCCATAAAAGGACGCGCCGCGTCAATCTTGGGATTCGTCAGAATTTTCAATGTGTGGCGTAATTGATTCAAAAGAGGGTGATCGTAAGGCCTTCGCGCGCGCCTCGTCAGAAGGAACATAGCGGAAAAGGGCACGCGGCGCATTTAAGTGAGGGCAAAAGTAGCGTAGGCCGTAAAAACAGCCAAATTATTTGGTTAAAAACTTAAATTAGCGTATTTTCGTCCGCGATTGAAAACCACTTTATGAGAATTGCTTACGACGCCAAGAGGCTGTTTAACAACTTTACCGGACTGGGAAACTACAGTAGGACGCTGCTGGACGGACAATTGAAAAACTATCCGGAAGATTTGCACCTGCTTTATACGCCCAAGGTGCGCGCTACGGAGCAGACGCAGCCTTATATCCGGCGCAATCGTTGCCGCGTTGTGCGCCCGGGGGCTTTGCTTCCCGGAGGCTTTTGGCGCACTTTCGGCCTTGCCGGCCGCGCTGCTAAAGATCGAGTCGACTTATTCCACGGCTTGAGCCACGAATTGCCCGTCGGCTTGGTGCGGCGGCGCATCCCCTCGGTCGTCACGATGCACGACGTAGCTTGGCATACGTTTCCGCAAATGTATCATGCGATCGATCGGCGCATTTATGACCTCAAAGCGCGCTACGCTTGCCGCTACGCTACGCGCATCGTGGCTATTAGCGAGTCTACAAAGCGCGACGTGATGCAGTATTATGGCGTCGGCGAAGAAAAAATCAGCGTGGTTTATCAGCCTGCGCAACCTTTGTTCTATCATCCTCCGACACCCGAAATGGCGCACAGGATTGCCCGCGTGGCGGTTGAAGATTTGCCGCAGGATTATTTATTATATGTGGGTGCCATCAATTCGCGCAAAAATCTGCTCGGATTGGTGAAAGCCGTAGAGCAACTCCCCGCCGCCGACCGCCTGCCGCTCTTGATCGTAGGACGAGGCCGCGAATACGAAGCCGAGGTGCGGAAGTATGTGGCCGAACACCATTTGGACGCTATCATACGCTTCTTGTCGCACATTCGGAACAACGAGGATCTGCAAGCGCTCTACTGCTGTGCGCGCGCCTTCGTCTATCCTTCTTTCTACGAAGGTTTCGGCCTGCCCGTGGTCGAAGCGATGCTGAGTAGCTGCCCCGTCGTGACCACTTCCGTCTCGAGTTTGCCCGAAGCAGGCGGCCCCGCCGCCTTATACGTCGCGCCCGACAGCGTTGAGGAGTTGACGGCCGCGCTGCAAGTCGTTGTCAATGACGAATCGCGCCGCCAAGCGATGATAACGCGCGGTTTGGAGCACGCACAAACGACTTTCTCGCCCGATACCTTGGCCCGCCGGATGCACGATTTGTACGAAGAGGTTATTACCGGACGTTTGTAAGTCGAAGGCCTGACCTCCGATAACGCTGCGGCGTCTTGCTTAGCGCCGGCGGCCGCCTTCGGCCATAAAGATGGGCCTTTTTCGGGTACAGTAGCGCCTGCGCCGATTATAATTGCTACTTTTGCAAGCGCAGGGCCGATCGCCCTTAACCCAGTCAAAAAATAAAACGACAATGAATACTTTCTTGAAGAAAATTTCCGGCGACGCGATAGCTGTATTGCTGTTTCTCGTGATCGCTTTTACTTATTTTATGACGCCGATTAGCCAAGGGCTGGTCTTGGGCGGCCACGACGCGATGGCCGCTGTGGGCCAAGGGCGTGAGAATGCAGAATACGTGGCCGCAACCGGCGAGCAAACGCGCTGGACGAACACGCTCTTTAGCGGAATGCCGACTTATCAGATCGCGCCGGCCTATGAATCGAGTTCGTATTTGGGATTCTTTGCTAAAGCTTACGGACTCTTTACTTCAGGACCGGTACTCTATCTCTTCCTATTTTTGTTGGGCTTCTACATATTATTGCGCGCCTTCAATTTCCGCCCGTGGCTGGCGGCCTTGGGCGCGATCGTCTGGGCCTTCTCCTCGTACTTCTGCATCATTATTGCGGCGGGGCACATTTGGAAAGTGATGACCTTGACCTTTATTCCGCCCACGATTGCCGGCGTTATACTCTGCTATCGTGGAAAGCTACTCTGGGGATCTTTTGTTACGGCGCTCTTTACCGCCTTTCAAATTATGTCCAACCACATTCAGATGTCCTACTACTTTGCCTTTGTCATGTTCTTCCTTATCTTGGCATACGGCATCGATGCTGCGCGCCGCAAGGTCCTACCTCAGTGGGCCAAAGCTACGGGCGTGGTTCTCTTAGCCGGCGTTGTGGGCTTATTAGCTAACGTTTCTAACCTGTATCATACCTACGAATACTCAAAACTGTCTATGCGTGGACCCGCCGAACTCTCTCCGCTGACGCCCGAGAAAGCACAAGCGACGGACGGCGGCTTAGATCGCGACTATATTACGCAATGGAGCTACGGCGTAGGCGAGAGTTTTACGCTGCTTGTTCCCGATTTTAACGGCGGAGGTTCCGGTAGCATTTTAGATCGTCCCAATGTTGACGAACTCAACGGCTATGATCGCTTTTATCAGGCCGCAGGCCGCTTCCAGGAAATCGCGGCCAAGAGCGGACAACAAGTCACTCCGCCCGGATTAGATCAATATTGGGGCGACCAACCCTTCACCGTCGGCCCCGTTTATGTTGGCGCTTTCGTTTGCTTCCTCTTTATCTTTGGTCTCTTCTTCGTGCGTGGGCCTCTGAAGTGGGCACTTTTGGCTTCCACCGTGCTTTCTTTCCTCTTCGCGTGGGGCCATAACAATCCCGCCTTTACCAATTTCTGTATCGATCATCTGCCGCTTTACAATAAATTCCGCACGCCCAGTTCGGCACTCGTCGTGGCTGAGTTTGCCATTCCTTTGTTGGCCATGTTAGCTTTGGCCCGCCTGATTAAAAGTCCCGCCGACGTCTTCGGAACAAAGCGCGGCAAAATTGCTTTCTCCGTCGCTTCAGCCCTTACGGCCGGCCTCTGCCTGCTTTTGTGGCTATTCCCGAGTCTTGCGGGCGATTGTATCAGCGCGAAAGACGATGCCGCACTCACCGCGATGGGTTCTGCCTTAGGCTTCGACTTTGTCAATAGTTACCGCGGCGCAATTTCCGATATGCACCACGCCATTTTGGCCGCTTCAGCTTTGCGTTCGCTCCTTATTATATTGGTAGGCGTCGGCCTCTTGTGGCTTTATTTGCGCGGTATGATCAAGTCTTGGATGCTTTGCGTTGGCCTGTTTGTCGTTTGCCTCTTTGATTTGTGGCAAGTCGACAAACATTACCTCAACGACGCCTCCTTTACCGATCCCGTACAAATGCAAACGTTGACCCCGTCCGCGGCCGAAGACGTCGTGCGCAAGGATAAAACCGACTTCCGCGTATTGAACCTCAGCGAGGGCAATCCGTTTAACGAGACGAGCAACCGCACGGCCTACTTCTTCCAGAGCATAGGTGGTTACAATGCTGCCAAGTTGCACCGCTATCAAGACCTGATCGACCGCTGCTTGAACGATGAGTTGCAAGGCTTCTTAGGCGCAGTCAATATGGCGGGTGGCGATATGCAGCGCGTTCCTGGCGATAGTTTGGCGCCGGTTTTGAATATGCTCAACGCAAAATGGATCATCTTCGGTGCACAAGCCGCTCAGGCCCTTCAGAATCCTTATGCCAACGGCAATGCTTGGTTCGTGACTGACGTAAAATATGTCGACACGCCCGATGCAGAGATGGCTGCCCTCAAGCGTTTGGATACGAAGCATGCAGCCGTGGCCGACAAGCGCTTCCGCACCGCACTTGACGGCTCGCCTTTAGGCACCGGCAGCGTTCATCTGACGCAGCGCAAGCCAAATGAAGTGCGCTACGAAGTGACCAGCGACAAGGGCGGTTTGATCGTATTTAGCGAAATCTACTATCCCGGCTGGAAGGCCACGGTCGACGGTCAGCCCGTCGAGATTGGCCGCGTCAACTATTTGCTGCGCGCCTTGAAAGTCTCGGCCGGCAAGCATCTTGTGGTGATGGAATATCGCCCGACGAGCATTTCCGTGACAGAAGCGATTGCTTTCAGCGCCATCGCTGTGATTTTTGTCCTCCTGCTGCTCATCGCCTTACGCTTACGTCGCAATCGTCAGGCCGAAGCGAAAGATTAAACGCGCAGCAGGGGGTAAAAGCCCTTGCTGCCGACGCAGATAAACAAGCGAAAAGCCGGGTTTGCTTCAAGCAAACCCGGCTTTTTATATGCCCAATGATGAAACGGGAAGAGCGGCAAACTAATTTCGCTATACTTGTTCCGCTTCCTTTTGGCGCTTTTTCTTAACCAGCATTTCCACGAACGAGCGCTCGGCCATGAAAGACGAGCGCACGAGCGGCGAACTCTCGGCACTATCGAACCCTAAGTTGAGCGCGTAATCTTTATATGCCGCAAATTGATCAGGGTGTACGTATTCTTTGACGTCAACTTGCGCCGGACCGGGCTGCAAGTACTGTCCGATCGTAATCATACGGCAACCCGCAGCGTGCGCATCGCGCAGGAGTTCCTCCACCTCTTCCGGCGTTTCGCCTAAGCCCAGCATAATGCCCGTTTTGGCCAAAAATCCGGCGGCCGCCACTTCCTGCAAGACACCCAAACTGTTCTCATACGTCGCCCTGCTGCGGATAGACGGCGTCAGGCGGCGAACGGTTTCCAGATTGTGGCCTACAATGTCCGGCCGCGCCTCTAATACAGTGCGCAGTTCCTCGCCGCGATAGTCCGGAATCAAGACTTCAATCACCACATCCGGATTGGCAGCTCGTATGGCGCGAATCGTCGCAGCCCAGTGGCCCGCTCCCTTGTCGGGAAGGTCATCGCGGTCAACGGAAGTTATCACACAATGTTTTAGCTCCATCAGCCGAATGCTGCGCGCCACTTTTTCCGGCTCATTCGGTTCGGGCGGAAGCGGTCGGCCCGTAAGCGTGGCGCAGAAGCGGCAGGCCCGCGTACAGCGGTCGCCGAGAATCATAAACGTAGCCGTACCACATTTCCAGCAGTGCCCTTTATTCGGACATTTTCCGCTGGAGCAAATCGTATGCAGTCCGTTTTCCTCTACCGTTTTTTCGACGAAGCTAAACTTTTCTCCGCCTTCTATCTTGCTATAGAGCCAGCGCGGTTTGCGCAGATAGCTCCCGCGTTTTATTTTGTCGTGTTCCATTTCTCTAAATATACGCTTGTAAATTACCAAGCTTGGATAAGTCTTGCAAAGATACATTATTTTTTACGTTCTGCTCAAACTCCCCGCCGATAAAGTGCGGCTACAGTTGCCGGCGTGGCATTTGCCCGTGGACGCAGTTTGTTTTTCCTTGCTGACAGGCAGCCAACGACTCATCAATGTCGCGACGCTGCATCGTTTGCTGCCGCCAAACAATGGTTTGCTGCCGCCAAACGATGATTTGCTCCCACCAAACGATGGTTTGCTCCCACCAAACGATCGCTGGTGGCTGCATTTTCGATTCATTATCAAACTATACAAGTCCACAAATCGCAGCGTTTGCAGGGCCGGTTGCAATCTTTTCCGCGCCGCCGCAGACGGCTTTCTTCGCCAATACTTTGTCCGCGTTCATAAGCCGATGCTGATGCGCTGTCGTCCCGCTTCGGCCGACGCCTTGGCGCGAAGAAAAGAGAGAAAGAATTGGTCGTGTTGTGTGCTTTACCTAACTTTGAAGGCTGAATGGCAGACATGTTAGCATACGAGTTTTTCAGAAACGCCCTCCTTGGCGGCTTGCTCGTCAGCATCCTTTGCGCGATGGTCGGCACTTACGTCGTCACGCGCCGCATGGTGATCGTTGGTGGCGGCATGGCCCACGCTTCGCTCGGCGGCGTGGGATTGGGTGCTTATCTGGGCTTCTCTCCGCTGCTAGGTGCCGCGCTTTTTGCCGTATTTTCCGGTTATAGCATCGATTTTCTCAGTCGGCGCAATGTGCGCGAGGACGCGGCCATCGCCATGCTTTGGACGCTCGGTATGAGTTTGGGCATCTTGTTCGCCTATCTCACGCCCGGCTTTATGACCGATTTGCCCTCCTATCTTTTCGGCAATATCCTCTTCATCACGCACGAAGATCTTTGGCTCCTGCTCCTGCTCGTGGTTGCCGTAGGCCTGTTCTTCGGCCTCCTGCTTACGCCCATCGTCACCATAGCTTATGATCGCGATTTCGCCGTCACGCAGGGCTTGCCCGTCAGATGGATCGAGGCCTTGATGATCCTGTTTATGGCGCTCACGCTCGTCGTTTCGCTGCGTATGGTTGGGATCGTGTTGGTCATATCTTTGCTGTCAGTGCCGCAACAGACGGCCGCCATCTTCTGCCGCACGTTTCGCAGTATGATGCTTTGCGCCGGTCTCTTTGCCTTTTCCGGTATCGTTTGCGGCTTATGGGTCGCCGCTCTGCAAAATCTGCCCGGCGGGGCGTGTATTACGATCTGTATGATCCTGCAATACGGACTTTGTCGCTTCATCAAAGCAATAAAAACAAGGAAAATAAGTTAGTATAGTCATCAACCCTCGTTGTTCGTAAGGTGAAAAAGATTATAGCGCTCCTGATATTGGTCGTTCTTCTCGTTGGATGCTCAACGAAGGAGAACACGGCAAGCACGCGTTTTTGGCAATCCTTTACGACGAAATACAATACCTATTATAATGGGCACGAAGCCTACAAAGAGGGCTTGCAATCAAAGGAAAATACGAACAAAGACAATTATACCAAACTCCTGCCCGTATTTCTCGTGGGCAATGAAGCCTCGCGAAGTGCCGGGAGCGGGCAGTTTGACGTCACCATTGAGAAGTGCGAAAAAGCGATTCGAACCCACTCGATCAAGCGTAAGCCCGTCTTGAATGCCAACAAGACCCGCACGCCGGAAATGAAGGCTTACTTGAAGCGCAAGGAGTTTAACCCCTTCCTCAAAAATGCTTGGTTGCTGATGGGTAAGGCGCAGTTTCAGAAAGGCGACTTCCTCGAGGCTGCATCTACCTTCTCTTACATCACACGCTTATACGCAGCCGAACCCATCGTGGCCAACGAAGCCCGCTTGTGGATGGCGCGCTGCTATGCCCAACTCGATTGGTTCTATGATGCGGAGGATGCGCTCAATCGCCTGCACCGCGACTCCATACCCGGACGCTTGCAGCGCGAGGTTGAGACGACGCAGGCAGATCTCCTCTTGCGCCAAGCGCGCTATGCGGAGGCCTTGCCGCGACTCCGACTTGCTGCAAAGCGTGAACCGCGCCGCTTACTTAAAGCTCGCCTCTACTATTTGCTGGGCCAACTCTGCCGGCAGCAGGGCCGCAACGACGAAGCCTATAAAGCCTTGGGGCGCTGCATTAGTTTGAGTCCGCCTTACGAATTAGCCTTCAACGCTCGCATTCTACAGACTGAAGTCGTGGCTTTTCAAGCCGTCCCTGTCGGCCAATCGGATTCGCTCCGCAGTCCGTCAGACCGCCTGCCGGCGATTAGTACACGCGCCGCTTCGGAAGGGATGATCAGACGCCTCCGCTCAATGGCGCGGGCCGACAAGAACAAAGATTATCTCGACCAAGTTTATTATGCAATGGGCAATATCTACTTGGCTCGGCGCGATACGACAGCTGCGATCACGGCGTATGAACATGGGCGAACGAAAGCGACGAAAGCGGGACCTGAAAAGGGATTGCTCTTGCTGCGACTCGGTGAGTTGTATTGGGATCGTGAGCGCTTCGACTTGGCGCAAGGGTGCTACACGGAGGCACTTGCGTTGATAGATAAAAAAGGTGCGGACTACGAACTGACAGAAAAGCGCACGAAGGTTTTGGACAAACTTGTGCCGCATACGAGTGCGATACAGTTGCAGGATAGTTTGCAGGCCTTGGCCGTAGCTCCGGAATCAGAGCGCAATGCTGCGATAGACCGCGTCATAACTGCCTTGAAAAAGAAAGAAGCCGCGGAGCGCCGCGAGCAAGCTGAGGCTGAACGGCAGCAGGATGGGGGATCGGATTTTGCAAGTGAAACGCCGTTGCGGCCGAGCTTAAGGCGCTCGACGCAGAGTCAGGCCTTCTATTTTTATAATCCGATGCTCGTAGCGCAGGGTAAGCAAGATTTCGCGCGGCAATGGGGCCGGCGTAAGAATGAAGACTATTGGCGCCGCTCGCAAAAGGCCGCCGGCGCTTTCCTTGGGCCCAACGGCGAAGTGAATCCAAATGCCGACAGCTTGAGTCAGGCTGCTGATTCCTTGGCTGCGGATACGGACGAACAAAAACTAAAACCGGAGGACGATCCGCACAATCGGGCGTATTATCTAAAGCAACTTCCTTTCACGGAAGAGGCAAAGGAGGCCTCAAACTTAATCTTGCAGAACGCGCTCTACAATGCCGGCGTCATTGAGAAGGATGATTTGACCGATTTTCCTTTAGCTGCGCGCACGCTGGAGCGACTTGTGCGCCACTATCCTAAGTTTGATCGCTTGCAGGACGCTTATTATCAGCTCTATCTCTTGTATATGCGCTGGCAGAAGCCGCTTGAGGCCGAGCAATACAAGCGTCTGCTCGTCGAACACTTCCCCGACAGCGCGATTAGCAAGCGCTTGCAAGATCCAAACTATTTGCACGACGCGCAATTTGCGGTGCAGTTCGAGGATTCCTTGTATGCCGCTACTTATAATGCGTATCGGAAGGGCGATTTCGCGACCGTCGGCGCCAACTTCGAACGCTCGACGCAGAAATATCCGGATGGGGCAAACCGCGACAAGTTCTTGTTTGTTCAGGCTTTGACGCGCTTGAACCGAGGCGAATACAAATCGGCTGAAGACGCGTTGTCGACGCTCGTCAAGCAGTATCCGAAGAGCGAACTTCAACCTATGGCGGAACAAATCGTGAAAGGCCTGCAAGCAGGACGGAAAGTTGGATCCGGCGGTATGGACTTCGGCGGCCTATGGGCGCTTCGTAATGCGCCGAACGACTCTTTGAGCGCGACGAAAAACGGAAAGGCGCCTACGTTTAATGGGAACCGACGCGCCAACTTCTTGTTCTTGGTGGCTTATATCAGAGATTCGCTCGACGACAACCGTTTGTTGTACGATTTAGCCCAGTTCAATTTCTCTAATTTCTACGTTCGCAATTTCGATATATTGAAGCAAAATATGGCGCTCTACGCCGGCGAGCTCTACAACTTGAAAGGCAAGAACGCGGAGAAAGAGCGCAGTCGCGTACTCAACGTTGTTACCTTCTCCGTAAGCGGATTCAGAAGTTTTGATGAGGCGCACCGCTACGCACAAAGCGTATTCAAGTCGCCGGCATTGGCTAACCAGTTGCGTCGTACCCACGTTTATCTGATTTCAGACGAGAATCTGGCGCTGATACCTCGAGTCTTCAGCTTCGTAGACTATCAGCGGTTCTACGACAAGGCGTTTGCGCCGCTTAAGCTCAATACTGATTTGCCGCTGGATGAGAATTATGCGCCCGGCAGTCAGCGTTATGAAGACAAGATCAATCCGATCTATCCTAAAGTCGTGAAACAGACGGACCAAAAAGATAGTTTGCAGACTGCAAAACCCGGTTTGCCGACCGAAAACGTCGATTCCGTTGCGACCAAGCCTGTAATTATCTCCGATACAGATAAGAGTTATCCCGAGAAAGACAACGTTAATTCTGTTGAGAAGGCGTCGAAGAAGGAGGCGCGTCAGGTAGAACCTGAGCAGAATCAAACTGAACCGTCGAAGGATAAGGCTGAGACCACGAAGGATAAGACCGAACAAAAGCAAGATAAGCAAGAGCCGGCTAAGGACAAGGCCGAACCCACGAAAGATAAGACCGAACAAAAGCAGGATAAGCAAGACCCTGCTAAGGGCAAGACCGATCCGCAGCAGGACAAGGCCGAACCTGCTAAGGGTAAGACTGAGCAAAAGCAAGATAAGCAAGAGCCGACGAAGGATAAGCAAGAGGCCGATCCGAAGGCTGAACCCGCGAAGCAGAAGCAAGAACCGACGCCTCCGCCTCCGCCTGTCGTCCCCGAAGATGATGATAGCTATCCGGACGATCCGCCCGCGAAGACGGAGAAACCGGTAAAGCAGGAAGAAGAACAACAACCGGCTAAAGAACCGGCTAAGCAACAGCCGGCGAAGCAGCAAAAGAAGGGCACGCCGACAAAGAAGACGCCGGCCAAGACGAAGCCGCAGCAGCCTGCAAAGCAAAAGACGACTGATCCGACGCAAAAGAAAGAGACCAAGAACCAAGATAAACAGTCTGAAACGCCGAAAAAGGATACTCCGCAAAAGGAAAATCCGCAAAAGCAAGAGGACGATGGCGAATGGTATCCCGCATAGCAACCACAAACTAAAGAGACGAGATATGAATAATCAGTATGTTGTAGGTATGGGTGAAGTTCTTTTCGATCTTCTCCCCGCCGGCGCCGCCTTAGGTGGCGCTCCCGCCAACTTTGCTTACCACGCCCGCCAACTGGGGTTGCGTAGCTGCGTCGTAAGTGCTTTGGGTGATGACGACTTAGGCCGTTTGGCCCAACAACTGTTGGCTGATAAAGGCTTAGAGGTCAGTTTGCAGATCGTACCCTTCCCAACCGGCACGGTCGAGGTCTCGCTGGATGCCGAGGGAGTTCCTTCTTACCAGATCTTTGAGGGCGTGGCGTGGGACAACATCGCCTTTACGCCCAGTTTGAAGGAGTTGGCGCGCGATACCGTCGCATTCTGTTTTGGCAGTCTCGCACAGCGTAGCGACGTATCTCGGCGCACGATCAACCGCTTCTTGGAAGAAATGCCCGTGGAGAGTTGCAAAATTTTCGATATCAACCTTCGCCAACACTTCTACAGTGCCGGCGTTATCGAAAGTTCGCTGAGAGCCTGCAATATCTTAAAGATCAACGATGAGGAACTTGAAATCGTATCCCATTTGTTCCAATTGAAAGGCAGCATAGCTGAACGTTGTCGCCAGTTGGCCGAGCATTTCTCCATCAAGATCGTCGTTTTGACTTGCGGCATCCAAGGTAGTTACGTCTTCACGGCCGGCGACGAAAGTTTTCTTCCCACCCCCTGCGTAGAAGTGGCTGATACGGTAGGCGCGGGCGACTCCTTTACCGCCGCCTTTGTCGCTTCTTTCCTTTGTGGGCGCGATATTCACTTCGCCCATCGCTTGGCTGTCGACGTCTCCGCCTTTGTTTGCACGCAGCATGGTGCAATGCCCATTTTGCCGGCGAAGATTCGCACCTGCTTAAAATGAGATACAACTGCCCTTAGTGGCAGGTTTTTATGCTGCCGACTGCATTTCATCAAGCCGCATCTATGGCGCGCCTCTCGCACGCCTTACGCATAATCACCTCTTCGCGTTTGATAATCGCAGTATCGTTAAAGCGGCCTACATTTCAGTGAAAATGTAGGCCGCTGCTTTGTTCTTGTGTTGCGCCGCCTTAATCTGTACGTGCGCACCTTTGGCTTTTGGTGGTGCAAAGATCGGCTCTGCAGGTTTTCTATCACGAGCGCAAACCTTTTTTGTCGTGAGCGTAAACCTTTTTTCTCACGAGGTGAAGCCTTTTTTGTCGTGAGAAAAAACTGCGTGCGCCAATTTTTCGCGCGGTCAATGATGATGCGCAGCGGTGCAAAATGGAAATGTTGTACGTTGAAAATCAGTTTGCCACTTCCCTAAAAAAGACGGAAGCATAGACCGTTCGTGTTTTTTCGGGGCGTGATGACACTTCGCAGTAGTGCCGCCAAGCAGAGGCTTCACATTTCAGGACAGCCTCTTATTTGATTGGGTTGAGAAGGGGAGTGTGAGGGGCGATTTTGTCGGTAGGCAGGCCTAAGACTTTGCCGATTGATTGCCAGAAGGCGGGAGATCTGCAGCGGTCGGCGCCGATTGAGCCTCAGCAGGCGGTAGAGGTGCTGGCGTGATGGATTGCAAGAAACGGCGCACGTCGGCTTGCACACGGAGGTAAGCCGGGCAAGTCGTGTAGCCCGCCTGTCGCCTCAGCACATCTTCAATCGGGAGTATGCTGTGGCGATAACCGGCAAGTTCGTTTTGCTCTTGCGTATAATGTACGGCCAAACGGTGAATTTCGCGCTCCCGCTCCTTGCGTAGCGTGTCGCAAATGCCTTGCAAGAGTGGCGCAACGACACCTTCAAACAAATCGTGACCACGCATATATAAATATGTATGGTCTTCGTCTAAGCCTAAGCGCTCCAACTCCTCAGATAATGGTTTGTAGGTGGATTTTGCTTCGGGAAACTGCTGCTGCAAACGGGCTATTTTTGCGTTGACTCTGCGACGTAAGGCTGCGATTGTGCGCTCGGGGTGAAAATAGTCGAGACGCGTGAGCATCACGATGTGATAAAAATCGAGCATGGAAAACTGCGGGTAATAGCCGGTGCGATAACACCAGATGTTCCATATGAACAAGGGATAAATAGCCCGTGAATAGTCGGTCAGAAAAGCCTCGAAGTCGAAGAGATGGTGGTCGTTGAGTGTGGCCATAACGCAAGCTGCGTGGAGCGAAGGGGCATAGCATTGATAGTTTTCAATAGCATAGACGTAGGTATGAAAGACATAAGGATTGGTACACAGGATTCTTGAGGTGAGCGTTGCGCCTTGCAGGGCATAATCATAGTCGGCATCGACGCAGGCTATCATATACTTACCCAATTGCGGCCCCAGCTCGTTTTGCAGTACGGTCTTCTTGCCCTTGCGCAAAGAGGAGCGCGAGGGGAGCATAATCTCAAAATAATAATGCTCGCTCTCGAGCGGCTGTAGCAGGTTTCGCCAGAAGCTGACATCGTCGAAACTCTCGACATAGGCGATGATTCGGCGCCGGCGGTGCTTGCCGTCGAGGCGATTCATTGCTGCTATGTAGTCGGAATTGAGATTGCGCGAAAGACGTTTGGCCATAAAGCATTCAGTAAGAGGAGTAACAGGACGTGGCGATGGAGTTGTTAATGCTTATGCCCGTTGAGCGTAATGTCGGATACTTCCGTGACGGCGTCTTGCCAACCATCCATGATTACAGCGGGCGAGTGTGTGGTCAGGATAATCTGCGCTCGCGGATTTAGTTCGCGCACGAGGGAGATCAATTGCTTTTGCCACTCGAAGTGTAAACTGGCTTCGGGTTCGTCCATAAAGAACACGTAGGGCTGGCGGTCCTCCGTCAGGGCCGTTAAGAGGATGAGAAGAATCTGTTTTTCGCCACTGGATAAGACGTAAGGCGAAAGCGTCTCGTCGTATTGCTGAAATTGCAGTTCGTTGCTTTGTCGGTCTATCGTTTTTCCCGTTTCTGCAAACAAATCATCAATCATGTCTTGGAAGCGCGTCTTGATCTTTGCGGCTTCTTCTGCCTCTTGGCGCGCTTCGGGGCTGCCCTTGGTGAGCAAAGCTATCATTCGGTTGCCCACATTTACCTGGTAGTCGAGATAACGCCGCTGCAAGAGGTATAATTGCCAATCAAGCTCGGTCCAAAGCTTTTGGTCCGTGATCTTGGAAAGTGCCTCGCTCTGCACGATCTGGCGATCAAAACTGCGAATCAGGTCATAGCGGACGCTGTCGGCGCTTTGTGGATGAAAATCAATGCGCACGCCTTGTCGCGTGACGTGTTGTAGTTCGCCCGTTTGCGGCGCTTCGTGCAGATAATGCACGAGTTTGTTGAGGATCGTGCTCTTTCCTTCGCCGTTTCTTCCGCTTAAGACGTTTACATCCGGACGCAAGGTCCAAACAATGTGCTTCCTGCCGCTCCAAAGGCTGGTGATGTCTACTTTTTTTATGTATTCGGCGTATTTCATAATAGATTTTGTTGCAGAATTGTGGGTCAATGGCTCTTCTCTGTTTGATTTTAAGCCCTCAAAGCGAAGATACGAGTTTTTTTTGTCGTTGTAAAGTTTTTAGATGGAAAAACAAAGAAAGATTTTTAATGCGTGCCCATTTCTCATTCATCAGTCATATTCTTCAAAAAGAAACTGCGAGCTGTAAAATGTTTTTGTATTTTTGCCACTTAAACATAAATTTCTACACGCTCAGTAAAGCCTGATTAGTTATATGAAAAGAATAGTGTCCTTACTTCTGCTGCTTTCTGCTTTCTTAATGGTGCAGGCGCAACGCTATCAAGTACAAGGGTCGGTCGAAAATGCGCAAACGATGGCCAAACTCCCTTATGTTTCGATCTCAATTTTGCAGCAAAGCGACAGCGCCTTTGTCAGAGGTGCACTGACGGATAGCCTTGGGCAGTTTGTAATCCATATGGATCAGCCCGGAAGTTATCTCGTGCGGTTTAGTTATACGGGCTACGAAGAGGCACTTCGCTACATTACGATCAATGATCACAACGAAACGGCTGATTTGGGCATCATAAGTATGAAGACGGAGGAGAATACGCTCGCGGCAGCCATAGTTTATGGACGCTCAGCCCGTATGCAGCAGATCGGAGATACGACGCAGTTTAACGCTTCCGCATATCGCACGCCGACAGGCTCGACCGTCGAAGCGCTGGTCAAGCAGTTGCCGGGTGTAAGCGTGAGCGACGATGGCACCATTCGATGGAACGGAAAAACAGTCAAGCAATTCTTACTCAACGGTAAGGACTTCTTTAAAGGAGATACGAAAACGGTGATGAAAAATCTGCCGACGGACATCGTGGGCAAGATTAAAGCGTATGACAAAAAGAGCGACTACGCCCAACAAACGGGAATAGACGACGGAGAAGAGGTGACGGTGCTGGATATTTCGACTAAGAAGGCGCTCAACGATTCTTGGATTACAAATGTTGATCTTGGAGCCGGGAATCACGGACGCTATTCGGATCGTTTGTTTGCTACGCGCTTTACGGATAACAGCCGAATCTCGCTCTTTAGCAGCCTGAACAACACAAATGACCAAGGCTTCGGCGGCCCGCATTCGTTTGGCGGGAATAAAGGCTTGACGGCTTCAAAAATGGTCGGCCTCGACTTTTATTGGGACAACAAGATAGAGCAACAAAAAGCAGGGCACTTTGAAGTAGAAGGAAATGTACGCTATTCGCATCGCGACGTAGACTTAAATTCTATTACTTCGACGGAAAATTTCCTAACCTCGGGCGGAACAAGCTCTTTCGTAAATGGAAATCAACACAGCTACAGCCACACCAACAGCTTTTGGGCTAATGCTGAGTTGCGTTGGAACCCGGATTCATTGACGTTTATTGGAATAGAACCCGGTTTCAGCCATAATGCAACCCGCAACAACGGAAAATCGCGCTCGGCAACGTTTAATAAGAATCCGTACACTTTCGCCGGCGTCGAGAATCCTCTTGATTCTATCTTTAGCAATCACAATACAATCCTGACCCCCATTGCTGTCAACCGCAACTTCTCGGAAACGTTCAGCCACGGCAATACAAATACCGCCAATCTTGAGCTTCATCTCGTTCGGCGCTTTGCTCGCAAGGGCCGCAACGTGAATTTGCGCTTGAATGGAGAATATACGCACGCCAACAGCAAGCGTTTCAACGTTTCAGATATTACTTATTATACCGGAAAGCCCGCAAGTTTCCTCAACCAATACGAAACCTCGCCGACTGAGAGCTATGGCTACAGCGCCCGCTTCGGTTACGTAGAGCCTTTAGGCAAGAATTGGTACGCCCAAGTGCGTTATGAATATTCTTATAAGTACCAAGACGGTCGCAGATCCCTCTATGACTTGGATAAACTTGACCCGCTGACTTACGGGAACGCAAACGCTTACCCGCGCCTTGGCACTTTGCCGACCGATGCGCAGATTTTAGAAACCGTGCGCGATTTAGACAACAGCCAGTATGCCACCTACCGCTACTTCAACAATAGCGTAGATTTGGATCTTCGATATGATACGAAGAATATTCGCTTCTATGCCGGTGTTTCTTTCGATCCGCAGCGCACGAAGATGCAATACACTCGCCCAAGTCAGCTCGATACCCTCATAACGCGCTCTGTCTTTAACGTATCTCCGACCTTGCGCTTCCGTTATCGCATGTCCAAGACCAATTCTATCGACATCCGTTACCGAGGTAAAGCCGGTCAGCCGTCAATGACCAATTTGCTCGACGTCGTCGACAATTCCGATCCGCTTAATATCTCGATGGGTAATCCCGGTCTCAAGCCCTCTTGGACCAATACCTTGCGTGCGTCCTATTATGGTTATAATCCGGCGCGCCAAGCCGGCATTATGGCCCACCTATCCTTTGCACATACGACCAATTCCATCAGTACGCGCGTCATCTACAACGATGCTACGGGTGTGCGCTACTCACGTCCGGAGAACATAAACGGTAGTTGGGACTTAGATGGTACGTTTATCTACAACTTTAGTTTTGGTAAGAACAAACAATTCTCCTTAAGCACCTTCACCGATGTTGAATTCCGCAACGACGTGGGCTTCATTAGTCGCATCAGTTCTCCCGCTTTGGCGCCCGCTTTGTTCCAATCGCTGCTGCGTCCCGCTGCATCCATCAAAGCCAACCCGCGTGCATCCTATTATAATAGTGTGTTCGACTCTACGCCGGCTGTTAAAAATTCCGCGCGGAGCTTAGATATTCGTGAGGACCTCAATTTTACGTATCGCGCCTCCTTCTTTGATATTGGCTTAATCGGCACTTTAGACTACGAACATACGCGCAATTCGCTTCAGACGGCCGGTAATCTGAGCGCTTGGTTGTACGCTTACGGCCTTTCGGGCAATATTTCCTTGCCTTGGGGTATGACTGTTTCTTCCGACATCCAAATGAGCAGTCGCCGCGGCTATGTTGATCGCGCGATGAACACAAACGAGTTGTTGTGGAACGCACAAATCGCGCAAGGCTTCTTACATGATAAGTCCTTGACCCTAAGCGTGCGTTTTTATGATCTGCTTCACCGGCAAAGCAACGTGAGTCGGAGCGTCACAGCTCAAATGCGGCGCGACTCTTGGATCAATGCTGTCAACTCTTACTTTATGATTAACCTCAGCTATCGCTTGAATATCTTCAACGGCAAGGCCGGTAGCCGCGAGAAAGGCGAAGGCGGCCGTCGACGCGGTCAGTTTCCCGGCCCTCCTCTCGGCGGATTTGGCGGCGGACATCGCCGTTAAGTCTGCTTGCAGCGTAAGTACTGACACATTATATAATATAAGGAGGGCTTTTGAGGCTCTCCTTATCTGTTTAGAACCGAAGGTGCAAAGCTAAGCGCAGCATAGTTTTTTACGATAAAGGAAGAATAAATCCTTAAAAATTTCCCTGTTTTCGCCGAAATTCGTATTTTTGCACCGCTTTTCCCGCGCCCACTATCCGGAATCAAAGTGGCCGGACACGACGTGAGGAACCGACATATCAACAAATAAATCCTACAAAACAATGGTCGATTTAATCAAAGTTGCAGAAGAAGCTTTTGCTGCGCAGCAAGAAAGGCCGTCTTTCAAAGCCGGCGACACAGTAACCGTAGCATACAAAATTGTCGAGGGTAACAAAGAACGTATTCAGTTGTATCGTGGTGTTGTTATCAAAATCAAGGGTCACGGCGACAAGAAGCGCTTCACCGTTCGCAAAATGTCAGGTACGGTAGGTGTAGAGCGTATTTTCCCGATGGACTCTCCCAGTATTGACCGCATTGAAGTCAATAAGATTGGTAAAGTACGCCGTGCGAAACTCTACTATCTGCGCAAGCTCACAGGTAAGAAGGCACGTATCCGCGAAAAACGTACCAACCTCTCAGACGCTAAGAAATAAAAGTGCTCAACAACGACGATATAAGCCACGGCATCCGTAAGGGTTTTTGCCGTGGCTTTATTTTTGTTGCCACTCTCCGAAGGCTGCCGGCTACCATCTCACTTTTGCACGAGTAGAAGTGCTTCCTGAAGTAAAAAATCTGCTTCCTGCACAGATTTTTTAGGAAATAGTTTGCGCAAAACGGAAAAACCAGTATCTTTGCACTACTTTTCCAAGCGGGAAGAGTTATTATGGTGCATGTAGTTCAGTTGGTTAGAGCGTCAGATTGTGGTTCTGAATGTCGTGGGTTCGAGTCCCATCTTGCACCCTTCTAAAGGAGTCAGCCGCGCGTTGCCTCCTTTTTTGTACCCCCTCGTTTCTTTTTCTTTACTCGCCCGGTCCTCTTTTTAAGGCTCGTCTGCGACCCATCAAGGTTGCCCAAACGTCCGCTTCCACCCTCTTGGTATGTCGGAAGATCGAAAGGTTGCCGATGGCGCGGCGCAATGGGTCGTCGGCTGACCGGCGTCTTATGCTTCTCCTCGTATTTCGTGCTCCTTCGTCCCCATGATCACTCAGCAGACAAGGTAGTTACAGGCGCGAATATTCTACTGCCGAGGTTTTTTATCGTGAGGTGAAACCTTTTTTCTCACGATAGCACACCTTTTTTATCGTGATGTGAAGCCTTTTTTCTCACGATAACAAGCGCCGCAACTCCCTTTTCGCCACTTGCAGGACTTTGTCTGCGCCGTATTTTTCCGGCCATTAAAGTCTATTATCGCACCTTCGTTTTTGCGCTGTGCCATTTTCGGCGTGCTAAGCCCAAACTTCCGCACCATAGCCAAGCGGGAAGTATGCGCCGACGCGCCGTGCGGATTGATATTTAGACCTGCGTTGTCCTTATCCCCAAAAGAGTTTTGTAATCGAAGGACAAAAGAAAAAGGAATTTCGACTATTGCGCCGAAATTCCTTTTTGCTGCTCATCAAAGTCTATATATCCGTCTTTGTCTTTGCGCCCTAATCTTGTTCGGGTGAGATGATTTCTTCTACTTTGTCAATGATCAGTTGGGGCAAAATGTCGCGTAGACAGCGGAAATCACCATATCGACACGGCGCATTGCCGAAGATGGAGCAGGGGCGGCAATGCAAGTCTTGTTGTACTACGTTTTCCTCCGCTTGATGATAGCCCATAAAGCCGGCAAACGGGTGCGTCTGCCCCCAAATGCTGACTACCGGACAGCCTACGAGCGAGGCCAGATGCATATTGCCGGAGTCCATCGAAACCATAGCGTTTAGTCGCGCCATCAATTGGAGTTCTGCATCCAATCCTTTCAGTATGTCGCATACGAAAACCAATCTTTCAAAGCCTTTGCCCCAAGTTGGGCGTAGCATTTCCATCTCCTTCCTGCTGCCAAAGACGAACAAGCGTCCGTGGGAATGCAACTCGAAGTAGAGCTGCACGACCTCCGTCATTTGCTCTAAAGGGTAAATTTTTCCCTCGTGGGCTGCAAAGGGCGCAAGGCCCAGCCAAGGTTCGTGCAGGGTGTCGGTGGAGAATGGGAAAGGGAGATGCAGCGCATCGCCACCCAACTTTAAGCGTTCAAAGTTGAGCTTTACGGGTAGGCCAAGGCGTGCTAAGGTTTCCGCATAAAGCGCAAACGAGGTGGGTAGTGGGCGAAAGATTTTGTGCTCCACGAGCAGGCGCTTCTCGCGTCGGTGCTTGTCGATCACGGCTAAGCGCTTGCCGCGCAAACGCAGAAAACAACGCAGGATTTTTGTGCGTAAGACGTCGTGCAAATCGGCCACGGCATCGCAATCTTGAAAAGGCGCTGTGCGCGAGAGTTGCCATAGGCCGCGCAGACCGCGATATGTTTTGCGAATGTCGGCTCCGAAGAATTGCACATTGGGCGCTATGTGCTTGAAAAGCGGGGCAAGGAAAGGCTGCGAGGCAACGGTAATCTGCATTTGCGGATACTGCGCAGCCAAGGACGCGACAACCGGAACGGTCATAGCGACATCGCCCAGGGCGGAAAAGCGCAAGATCAGCAGGCGACGAGGATGCTTAACTACCGACGAGGCAGGCATAGTGCAAAGTGGGTGGGTGGGGCAAACTTTTATTTGCCTTTTGCGCCGTAGAGTATGGGATTGGTTGCCGGATCGTTGTACATCTTCATCTGTTTGTAGAGCTTCATGTACTTACGCCCTTCGGCAATGTCCGTGAGCAAGGTATCGAGTGCACTGCTCAAATCCTGCTTTTGCTCACGCAAGACGACCAGTTTCGCCTGGCAACGCTCGCGGTGTGCAGCATCGGCTTCCTGACGCGAAACCTGCTCCTCCATATGGTAGATCTTGAGGTAGAGGATGCTGAGTCGATCCACGGCCCACGCCGGCGTTTCGGTGTTGAGTGTAGCCCCATCGAGCGGGCGTACATCCTTGTACGTCTCCAAAAAATAATGATCGATCTGCTCCACAAGGTCGGTGCGGTCCTGATTACTCTTATCAATGCGGCGCTTGAGCGCGAGGGCCTCAACCGGATCTATGTTCGGGTCGCGTATAATGTCCTCCATGTGCCACTGCACTGTGTCGATCCAGCACTTACGATAGAGCGCGGCTTCGATCGTATTGGCCGGGTGAGGATTTACAAAGTCTGCGTCTATATTATCTGTCTTATGGTAGTCGTCAACCGCGGTGCGGAAGATTTTCCAAGCCTTTTCGGTGAATGTCATAGGGCACTAAGCGTATAATATGTTTTATTGGAATAAATCTGCATTTATCAAGATGAAGCAAAGTTACGTTTTTTACTGAACAGCTCAAAGTTTGGGACTTCTTATTCGCCACTTAAGCACGTATTTACGCCAGTCTGTCGGAATTAGAGCCTACATACGCAGTTTGTCTTTCAAATATTGCGCCGTATAACCCTTGCCGAGTTTCACCAATTCTTCAGGTGTGCCTGCACCGACCAGATATCCGCCGTCGCGTCCGCCTTCCGGTCCGAGATCAATCACATAGTCGGCACATTTGATTACGTCTAAGTTGTGCTCCACGATGAGGATGCTGTGCCCTCGCCCGACTAAGGCATTGAAAGCCTTGAGCAAGGTGTGAATATCGTGGAAGTGGAGTCCCGTAGTCGGCTCGTCGAAGATGAAGAGCGTAGGCTCGCTGCGCTCCAAGCTGAGGAAGTAGGCCAGCTTGACGCGCTGATTCTCGCCGCCGCTGAGGGTGCTGCTGCTCTGACCCAACTTAATGTAGCCCAAACCAACGTCGCGGAGCGGCAAAAGCTTCGCAACAATGCGCTTTTGCCCACCTTCTGAGAAAAAGTCGATGGCCTGATTGACTGTCATCTCAAGTATGTCGTAGATATTCCGACCACGATATTTCACCTCTAAGATATCCTTCTTAAAACGCTTGCCCTCGCAGGCCTCGCAGGGAAGCTCGAGATCGGCCATAAACTGCATCTCAACGTGAACTACGCCCTCGCCTTTGCATTCCTCACATCGGCCGCCGTCTGTGTTGAAACTGAAAAACGCCGGCGAGAAGCCCAACTGCTTGGCCAAGGTTTGCTCGGCCATGAGTTTTCGTATCTCGTCGTAAGCTTTGAGATACGTAACCGGATTGCTGCGCGAGGAGCGCCCAATCGGGTGCTGGTCGACAAACTCCACGCGCTTCACGGCGTCGACAGCGCCCGAGAGTTGCAAGAACTCACCGGGGCGATCGGCCGGTTCGTCGAAGTGGCGCTTCAAAGCAGGGTAGAGGATGCTGCGCACAAGTGTACTCTTGCCCGAACCGGATACGCCCGTCACGACGGTCATCACGTTGAGCGGAAACTCGACCGTGATGCCTTTTAAGTTGTTGGCGCGCGCACCTTCGACCGTGATGCTGCGCGTCCACGAACGCCGCGTAGAGGGTACATCGATCGTCTCTTCGCCCGACAAGTATTTGAGCGTGTAGGATGGAAGTTCGGCCGACTGCTGCGGCAAGTCGGTGCTTGGCGCCTGCCCCTCCGCAAACGGATTTGGCCCTGCGAAGACTACGCGTCCGCCCAAACGGCCCGCATCGGGGCCTATGTCGACAATGTAATCGGCAGCCCGCATGATTTCTTCGTCGTGTTCTACTACAATTACCGTATTCCCGAGATCGCGCAAGGCCTTTAAGACGTGGATAAGGCGCCCCGTATCGCGACTGTGCAAACCGATGCTTGGCTCATCTAATATATAGAGCGATCCAACGAGGCTGCTGCCGAGACTCGTGGCGAGATTGATGCGCTGACTCTCACCGCCGGAAAGCGTATTGGCTGCGCGGTCGAGCGTCAGATAGCCTAAGCCTACGTCGACCAAGAAGCGGAGCCGCTGACGGAGTTCGGTGAGTAAGCGTGCGGCGAGTTGCTCCTCGTGCGGCTCGAGTTTGAGCACGTGTTCAAACCATTCCGATAAGTCGGCTACGGACATACGCACCAAGCGGCTGATGCTTTCGCCTCCGACGCGGACGTAGCCCGCCTCGGGTTTTAACCTGCTGCCTTGGCAGACGGGACAAGTCGTTTTGCCACGGTAACGCGCCAACATTACGCGATACTGAATCTTATATTGATTCTCGCGGAGCATTTCAAAAAAGGCATCAAGCGTTACCTGCTCCACTTTTGGGAGCGCCTGCTCCGTTTTGTCGCCGTGCCACAAAATATTTTTTTCTTCCTGCGTCAGTTCAAAGAAGGGCTTAAACACAGGAAAACCACGCGGTGCTTGACGGCGGCAAAACTCTTCGCGCCATTGGCCCATTTTTTCGCCACGCCAACAGACGACGGCACCATCGTAGATGCTCAAAGCCGTATTGGGCACGACGAGTTGCTCATCGATGCCGATCACTTTTCCAAAGCCTTCGCACTCAGGACAAGCACCGGCCGGAGAGTTGAACGAAAACAGTTGGTCAGAAGGTTCTTCAAATTGTATGCCGTCGGCTTCAAAGCGCTCAGAGAAGCGATGCAGCGCCTTAGAGGGGTAAAAGCGTAACATGCATTCGCCTTTGCCTTCATAAAAGGCGCGCTCTACGGAGTCGGTAAGCCGATTGACAGCCTCGTTAGCGGGATCTACGCTCAGACGATCAATAAGCAAAAAAGCCGCATCCGAAGCCTCGACTTCTCGAAGTCGGTCAGCGTCTTGCAAGACATCGTCGATGTGAAGCATCGTCCCATCAAGATCAAGCCGACTTATGCCCTGCTTGAGATAAACGGCCAACTGCTCGCTCATACTTCTATCTGCGCTGCGCACGATCGGGGCTAAGAGCGTAAAACGCGTGCCGGGCGAATAAGATAAAGCACAATTGATAACGTCGGCCCGCGTGTGGCGTTTCACTTCCGCGCCACTTACGGGAGAAATAGTGCGACCAATGCGGGCAAAAAGCATACGGAGATAGTCGTAAATCTCGGTAGACGTCCCTACCGTTGAGCGCGGGTTGCGCGCCGTCGTCTTCTGCTCGATGGCAATGGCAGGAGGAAGCCCTTTGATATAATCACAATCGGGCTTGTTCATACGGCCTAAAAATTGGCGGGCATACGCTGAAAGGCTCTCAACGTAACGTCGTTGCCCTTCCGCATAGAGCGTGTCAAAAGCCAATGAGGACTTGCCGCTGCCGCTTAAGCCCGTAATGACGATTAGCTGCCCCTGAGGGAGGTTTAAGTCTATATTTTTGAGATTATTTACGCGCGCTCCTTTGAGGCGAATAAGTTCTTCCATACACTTCGTTTTAACGAGCAAAAGTAAACTTTTCCTTGCAGACGGCAAAAGTAAAAGCAACGTGAGTTTGGCGCAAACGCCGATTAAGAGCTTAGAAAAGCAGCTTCCGTGTGATCTTAGTGCAGCCGGAGACGTCGGAAGTCCTTTCCCGTGCTCCGAAAGGGGAGAAGCGCGTTGACGCAATCTACTTCGAGCCATTTCCATCTTGCACACCTCAGTCCGCCGCTATCTCAAAGTCAGCTCGGAGCGCAAGAAAACAATACGTTTACCTTCATACTTCTGCCGCCACTTGTAGCGATGCGTATTCTTTTTGCGGAGATCTTTTTCTCTGTTGCCGAGCTTGAGAAGCGGGCAATGATTTATACCTTGTTTTAGGTATTGCAGGCGACTAAAGGCGGACTTATTTTTGCAAAATAATCAGACTTACACAAAAGCGTATTAAAATGATAAAAAAAGTACTTTATCTATCGTTATGTATCTCGATAACGTCTGCCGCACATTGTGTTGCGCAGACGGAGAACCCGCAGGACTCCACGCGGCAACTTAAGGAAGTCGTCGTGAGTGCGACGCGCATCCCCGAAGTAAAATCGAATGCGGCGGCCACAGTGACAATCATCGACCAACGTCAGATTGCCGAAATGAGCAAGACCGCGCCCGATTTAACCCAACTGCTGGGTTTGCTCACGCCCGGCTTAGCGTTGTCGAGCAATACGACGAGTAGTCGTTCGCAGTCGCTTCGTGGAAGAAGTGCGCTCGTCTTGATTGACGGGATACCCCAATCGACGCCTTTACGTTCGACCGACCGCGATATTCGCACCATCGACATCGCAGCCATCGACCACATTGAAGTTGTGAAGGGGTCGACGGCGCTCTACGGCAACGGCGCTATTGGCGGTTTGATCAACATTGTTACGAAGAAGAACGCTACGAACAGAACGATTGCCGGCCAAACTTCCGTAGCCGGTTCTACTTACAATTTCTTTCAACGAAGCAAGGGGCAGGGCTATCGCCTCAACCAACAGCTTTACGGAAAGGTCGGCAAACTCAACTATCTCGTCAACGGCGCATTCGGACGCACAGGGAGCTGCGTGGATGGTGATGGGCAATACATCTCTCCGCGCTACGGACTCGGCGATACTTACACGACCAACGTCCTCGTTAATTTAGGCTATGCTTTGTCGACGAAGAACCGACTCGAATTGATGTACAACTATTATCGTAGCGTGCAAGATACCAAGCTGATTCCCGCTGCCGGAAAATATCTTATAAAGCCGGCTATTGGTGTCATCGGCAATAAAGATCCGCAAGCTGTAGATGAGGGCACGCGCTACAACCACAACGCCTACCTCAAGTTTACGTCTAAAGAGCTGTTTCGCCATACAGATTTTGAAGCAGCCGTATTTGGCTCAAGTTTATATACGATCTTCGACTTCCGAAAAGCAAACCCCGCCCAGCCTCGCTGGGAAGAAACCAGCGGACAGTCGGCCATAAAAGATCGCAAGTTCGGCTTACGCGCACAGTTTAGTTCACATCTCATATTCTCCGACAACGTCTTTACTCGTCTTGTTTATGGTTACGACTATCTTCTTGACAAGACGGCCCAACCCCTCGTTGATGGGCGTCTGTGGATGCCTTGGCTGACCAGCAACAACCACGCGCCTTTTATTCAAACCAAGACTACGTTGTGGCAATACGTTAACATTAAAATTGGCGGCCGTTACGACTTTATCAACGTCAGCGTACCTGACTATGACGTCCTACGCAATAAGCTCAGCGACCCGCAGGTGCGCGTAAAAGGCGGATCGCTCCACTACAACAACTTCTCTTTTAACATGGGATTGTCCTACAATAAGTATCCTGTGTTCCAGCCGTTTGTTGCCTTTTCGCAAGGCTTCTCTATCTTCGACTTAGGGCGTACGCTCCGTGCAGCAAAGGCCGATGTGCTCTCAAAGATATCTACCGAGCCGGTAAAAACAAACAACTACGAAATCGGTGCTTACGCTAACATTGACAACTGGTTGCAACTCAACGGCTCCTTCTTCTATACTTACTCAAAACTGGGTAGTGATCTCAAAATAGAAAATGGTTTTTGGGTCGTTAACCGCACGCCACAGAAGGTTTACGGCGTTGAGTTGAGCGCAGATGCCAAGCTGACCGACAAGCTGAAGGCCGGAGCTAACTTCTCTTGGCTGGAAGGAAAGATAAAGTCTGCATCAGGCAACTGGGATACTTATATGTCGAACATTTCTATCCCGGCTTCAAAACTATTGATGTATGTCAACTATGCGCCCATCAAGGATACTTACGTCCAACTACAGTATCTCCATACGGGTAAACGCGACCGCTTTTCGCCCAATGCCTCCGGCGTTTATCAAGAAGGCGAAGGGCCCGTCAAACGCATCAACCTTCTCAACCTGATATTGGGGGCAAAGGTAAAAGCCTGGGATTTCAGTCTGGCGATCTCCAATCTCTTGAATCATACTTATTATACTCCTCCCTCCATGCTGATGGCTCGCAACGCGGAATATGCACATGCCGACGGCCGAAAGGTTACCCTCACGGCCACATTCAAATTTTGAAGCATATCCGTCGTTAGATAAGTCAACGGTCGCTTTAAGGAGCGGCGAAGACCACTGAGCATCTTGAGCCTTGGCACTACCAAAAAGGCCCTTCGTATAGCGCATTGCCTATACGAGGGCCTTTTCTGTGTGCCCGCTTCAGCTCTTGCAAGTTCTTTAGCGGCTGCCGTTTGAGCAGTAGCCAGGCAACATAAGTACGAGCATCGATGGCGTTTCCCCGTTTCGTATATGTTTTGTCGCTCCTCGCCCGACAAAGGCGTCCCTCCATAGGCAGATCAATCTGCTAAAGAGCGCTTTCAAGACACCAACCGATGTTGCAAAAATTCGCATAGGAGATCGAAGAAATTCTCTTAGGTGATCAGAAAAATTGTCTTAGGTGATCGAAAAAATTGTCCTATAAGACAATTTTTCTTCTCTTATAGGAAAGTTTTTAGACGCCTTATACTGTTGATAATCAATACTTTTTTTCTATCTTTCTCTCGCTCTTCTCTCTGCGACTCGGCAGCTTCTTTTAATGGTAGACCTCAACTTAGAGCCGAAGTCAACGGCTACTACCCGAAAAGGAATGCAACCGGTTTGCGACATTTGAATCGTAAACTACAAGCATAATAAGAACATCATATCCTTTCTCTTATTCTGATTTGCACTTTAGTTGCAGGGCCATAAAGTTTCAAGGTGACTCCGACGTTTTATTCAGCGGCATTATGACCAATTTGTGTGATTCCATAAAAATAGACCGCACTTATTCTCCTCTGAAATGGAAAAAACGCTTCTGCACTATGGCGTGGAAAGCACTAAGCAGATCGCTCACAGAAAAGCGTGGGGGAAATAAACGCAAGGGAGCTTGGGGCTTCTCTTTGTTTCTTCTAAATTTGCACTTGTAAACGACTTATATGCCTCAGAAACTCATACAAACACAAAAGGAAGAGCAAACGCAACAGCTCTCGGCTGTGCAAGTGGCTATGGCGCGCTTGCTCGAACTGCCTGTGATGGATCTGGAGCAACGTGTGCGCAACGAATTGGAAGATAACGCCGCGTTGGAGGAAGTCGGACCTGATAAAAATGAGGAGGATATGGCGGCAGAAACGACGGAAGCGGACGATAATGAGTCGGAGACCGCTGAAGATGAGCCACACGCCGATGATGAGACGGCCGATTACTTGACGGAAGACGATATTCCGGATTATCTGTTGCGACAACGTAACGAGGCCGAGGAGCGCGAGGTGCAACTGGCGGCGACAAATAATGCGTATGATGAGCTTTATCGACAGATCGGTGAGCACGATCTCGATGAACAGCAACGCCGGATTATGGAATATCTTATCGGCAGTCTGGATAATGATGGCTATCTGCGTAAAGATTTGCGCACCATCGGCGATGAATTGGCGATTTATCAGAATTTGGACGTGTCTGAGGAAGAATTGGAGCGATTGTTGCACCTCTTACAGCGATTTGAACCGCGCGGCATCGGAGCACGTGACTTGCAGGAATGCCTTCGCGTGCAATTGGAAAGTCCGGAGTTCAAGAGTTCTTTTAAGGCGCTCGCCATAGCCATCGTTGATCGCTGCTTTAAGGATTTTACGTATCACCATTGGAACACAATAAAGGTACGATTAAAAACAGACGACGAAAGTCTGCAACAAGCAGCACAGCTGATACGTCGCTTAAATCCGAAACCCGGTAGTGCTTTGAATGAAACGACGATCGGCACGGCGCCAACGGCAATACCCGACTTCTATGTTCACGTTGAAGATGATGGAAGTATCAGCGTGCGACTCAATAATGGAGACGTCCCCGAGTTACGCGTAAGTAAGGCGTTCAAAGATACGGTGCGCGAGTTTGGCGGTCATAAAGATTTGAATAAAAGTCAGCGCGACGCATACGTTTATGCTCGCAAGAAAGTGGGGGATGCACAGCTCTTCCTCGAACTCATCAACCGGCGGCGCAAGACTTTGATGGGCGTGATGCGCGGCATCGTCGAACGACAGCGCGACTTCTTCCTGAATGACGACGATGAAATGCTACTCGTCCCCATGACGCTACGCGATGTCGCAGAGAAGGCCGGCGTAGATATTTCTACCGTTTCACGCGTCACGGGAAGCAAATATGTGCAGACGCAACGCGGACTCTACCCGCTTAAGTTCTTCTTCTCCTCTCAATTTACTTCCGGTGAGGGCGAAGAACTCTCGTCGCGCCAAGCCAAAGCTGCACTGCGTGAGGCCATAGCTGCCGAAGACAAGCGCCACCCCTTAGCCGACGAAGCACTGACGATCGTTATGAAAGAAAAAGGTTTCCCCATCTCGCGGCGCACGGTGGCTAAATATCGAGAGCAATTGGGCATTCCGAAGTCAGGACTGCGCAAGCAATAATACAAACTCAAATACATCATATTCGTAGAAAACTCAAAAAGATCCATTTACAAGCGATGTCCAATAAGTATCTCATCTTATCAGCACAAGCTATTTCGCTGCTTTTCTCGCCGTTTTATATGCCGGTCGTAGCGTTTTTAGCCTTGTTCGTTTTTAGTTATATGAGTTTGCTTCCGCCTTCTTATAAGGCGATGCTTTTGCTTATGGTTTGGCTCTTTACTGTCATTCTGCCGCGCTTGTCCATCTTTACTTATCGCAAGCTCAACGGCTGGACGCGCCACGGTTTAGGCCGCCGCACCAATCGCTACGTACCCTATCTTTTGAGTATGATGAATTATGCGTTGCTGCTCTATTTAATGGAGCGCATGCATATGCCTCGTTTCACGCTTGGCATCATCGCCGGGGCGCTTGCGCTACAGATAGTATGCGCCGTGCTCAACAATTGGATAAAAGTGAGCACCCACGCGGCTGCTTCCGGCGGCGTTATCGGCGCATTGCTGGCTTTCTCCGAGATATTTTCGTTTGACCCCACTTGGTGGCTGTGCTTCTCCATTCTGCTTTGCGGCCTTGTCTGCACAAGCCGGCTGATCTTGCGCCAACATTCGCTTAGCGACATCGGACTGGGCGTCTTGATTGGCATACTTTGCGGCTATCTCTGCGTGCGCTTTATGTAAGCGCCTCGCAAATTGATTGCCCTATCGCGCGACCACACATTATTATATATAGTATCAACGTTACCAACAATCAATATAATACAACGAACAATGCAACCACTCATCAGCATCATTATGGGTAGCACCTCCGATCTGCCCGTTATGGAGAAGGCCGCCAAGTTTCTCGACGAAATGGAAGTGCCATTTGAAATAAACGCCTTATCTGCCCACCGCACGCCAAGTGAAGTCGAAGCCTTTGCACAAGGCGCTGCCGCACGCGGATTGAAAGTGATCATCGCAGGTGCCGGAATGGCAGCCGCTTTGCCCGGCGTTATCGCCGCTTCTACCACCTTGCCCGTAATTGGCGTCCCCATCAAAGGCATGTTAGACGGTTTAGACGCGCTCTTGTCTATCGTACAAATGCCGCCGGGCATCCCCGTTGCCACGGTGGGCGTGAATGGTGCGCAGAATGCTGCGATCCTCGCTTTGGAGATGTTGGCTTTGAGCGACGCCGATTTAGCCGAGCGCCTCTGCCGCCACAAAAGCGGACTCAAAAATAAGATTGTGAAAGCCAACGAAGCCTTGGCCGCAGAGCAATATAAGTATAAGACCAACTAAGGTCGCCATTCCACAACACAACAAGCTATGCAAAAGTATCATTGCGGGGCTGAACTTTTCAATTATACGCCCCGCACCTCGCACGAAGTAAAAGTTGGCAATCGTCCGATGGGCGGGCCGTCCAATCCTATCCGCCTGCAGAGTATGACGACTACCAAGACGACCGATACGGCCGAATCCGTGGCGCAGACAGAAAGGATTGTGGCGGCCGGCGCCGACTATGTGCGCCTGACTACGCAAGGTCTGCGCGAAGCCGAAAACCTACGCAATATCAAGGCCGGATTGCAGGCTGATGGCGTCGATGTTCCCCTCGTGGCCGACGTGCATTTTAATCCTGCCGTGGCAGATGCCGCCGCTGCCATCGTAGAAGGCGTCCGCATCAACCCGGGCAACTACGTCGACCCCGCCCGCACGTTCCGCCATCTCGAATATACCGACGAAGAATACGCCGCCGAATTAGACCGCCTCGAAGCGCGCTTCAAGCAACTCTTAGCCATTTGCCGACAACATCATACGGCCCTCCGCATAGGTGTTAATCACGGCTCGCTATCCGACCGCATTATGAGCCGCTATGGCGATACGCCGGCCGGAATCGTTGAAAGTTGTATGGAATTTTTGCGCATTTGCGTCCGCGAGAACTTCCGCGATGTCGTCATCTCCATCAAAGCGAGCAACACGGTCGTAATGGTGCGCAGCGTCCGCCTGCTTTGTGCCGTGATGGATCGCGAGGGAATGGACTTCCCCTTACACTTGGGCGTGACGGAAGCCGGCGAGGGCGAGGACGGCCGCATCAAGAGTGCTGCCGGCATAGGTGTACTCCTGGCCGACGGCATTGGCGATACGATTCGCGTATCTTTGAGTGAGGCCCCCGAGGCAGAAATTCCTGTGGCCTATAAATTGGCCGCCCACGTTGTTGAGCGCGCCGGCCATCCGTTTATTCCCGGTCGCGCCTTTCCCGGCTTCGACTACGTTTCTCCTGATCGGCGCCCCACGATCGCTGTGGGCAATATCGGCGGCACGCATCCGCCCGTTGTCATCTCCACGCGTCTCGACGGCGATGCGCATTTCAGTGCAACGCTGCCCGATTATGTGTATGCCGGGCGTCAACTTCCCGCCGTTGAGCAGCGAAAAGCGGGCGTCAAGTACATTATAGATGCCGATTTGTGGGCCGGTGAGCCTGATACCTATCCGGTCTTCACGACCGAAACCTTGCCTTTCGTCGGGATGTGCAAGGCTAAGATGAAGTTTCTCTTCCTCACCTATCCTGCCCTCGGAGAAGAAGTCAAGGCCTGCTTGCGCCACCATCCGGAGATGGTCATTATTGCGCAGAGCAACCACGCCAACCGCCTCGGCGAACAGCGTGCGCTCATCCACGAACTATGGTCTGAAAACTTGTCCACGCCTGTGGTTGTCTTTCTTCAATCTGCTTTTGGTGATGATCAGCGCGAGGACTTCCAAATCTGCCATGCGGCTGATGCCGGCGCACTTTTCTTCGACGGTTTGGCAGATGGCTTGATGCTCTTCAATACGACGCCCGAGGGGCACCGTCCTTTGGCACACGATCTTCAGGACGATACGGCTTTCGGCATATTACAAGCCACCCGCCAACGTACGACGAAGACGGAATACATCAGTTGCCCGGGCTGCGGGCGCACACTGTATGACCTGCAACAAACCATCGCTCGCATAAAAGCGGAAACGGGCCACCTAAAGGGCTTAAAAATCGGAATAATGGGCTGTATTGTCAACGGACCCGGCGAAATGGCCGATGCAGATTACGGCTACGTTGGTGCAGGGCCCGAGAAGGTAAGCCTCTATCGCGGCAAGGTCTGCGTCGAGAAGAATATCCCGCAAGCTGATGCCGTAAAGCGCCTGCTGGAGTTGATCGAAAAGGATCGAGCGCGCAATGCGGATACGCAAACTGATTGACGCCGCCGTCTATCATCAAGCAAACCATAACAATGCGCTTCCTTGGCTCACAAGGGGGCGCATTTTGGGATACTGAAAGCTGGCAGCGGAGTGCTTCCGGATTGAACAATAGAGGGCTTTCATCGCTTTTTGCCTAAAATAAAACAAGGAAGTCGCGGTCTAAAAGCCGAAATTTGAGGTCTCTTTTATAAGAAGAAGCGGAGCGAAAAGCAAAAAAATATTTGCGAAGAAAGGTGTTTCTCGTTTCTAACGCGTAACTTTGCACCGCAAAATTAACAGTTGAAAAATTTATGTCATTAGATTACATCCTTTCACGCTTAAGTTGGCAGCAGATTGCCAGTACGTTCATCATCCTGTTTGCCATTATCGACATCTTGGGTTCGACGCCGCTCATCATCAACTTGAAAAAGCTCGACCGACCCATCAATGCCGTCTACGCTACTTTGATTTCAACGGCCTTGTTGATAGGATTTTTCTACGCCGGCGACCTTGTGCTCAAGCTCTTCAGTGTTGACATTCGCAGTTTCGCCGTTGCCGGTGCTATGATCTTGTTTTTCATGGCTATAGAGATGATCTTGGACATCGAATTGTTTAAAAACAACGGCCCTGTAAAGGACGCTACACTTATTCCGATTGTGTTCCCGCTCATCGCAGGTCCCGGTGCGTTTACGACGCTCTTGTCTTTGCGTGCAGAATATGCGCAGGTAAACATCATCATCGGTATTCTGATCAATATGCTCTGGGTATTCTTCGTCTTGAAGATGACTGAGAAAGTCAATACCTATTTGGGGAAAGGTACGATCTATATCATGCGCAAGTTTTTCGGCATTATTCTTTTGGCCATCTCAGTGCGTATGTTTATGGTCAACCTTGCACAATTGCTCCAAGGTACGGGCACAGCAGGATAACGCTTTAAGCGAGGCGGCTTTTCCGTCAATCGCGTAAAACTATTTGAGGAGATTTGTCGACAGATGAATTTCCTCTTTTTTATATCTGTTTTCGCGAGGCGATGGCCTGCTCTGTTTCAGCCTGAGTTGAGGCCTATCCGTCCGGTGCTTAAAGCCGTTTCCGCCCCTTTTTCGCTCGCAAGCGGCCGATCGATAGGTGGTAGAGTAGGGCAATATTTGCTTTCATATCATCGCTTTTTTCTGTGGACTTAGTCCTGTATTTCAACTCCTTTCGTCCCACTCCTTTTCACCCCCGTTGGCAACTATTTCGTGTGCGCTCGTGATAAAAAGAGTTTATCATCGTGATAAAAAGACTTTGCGCTCGTGAGAATAAAGGTTTACGCTCACGAGCGTACACTCAGCTGATGGTGCGTGGCGCTTCAAATGTCTATCCGCGAGGCTTCATTGCCCCGCTTTCGTGTAAAAAATAATGCGGGCGGCGGCTTCGCAAACAAGAAAGCCTGCCCGATAAACAGCTTTCCGCCAATTTCTTTCGGGCAGATTCGATTTTCTCCCCGCAGATTGCTATTTTTGCGCCGTTAATTACAGCACGAAATGAAAAAGTTCCGCCTCGGCTTATTGCCCCGCATTATTATTGCTATTATCTTAGGTATTTTCTTTGGCAATTTCTTGCCCGTTCCGGCAGTTCGCGTCTTTGCCACTTTTAATAGTATCTTCAGCAACTTTCTCCAATTTCTCATACCCTTGATTATTCTGGGCCTCGTAACGCCCGCCATCGCTGATATTGGAAAGGGAGCCGGAAAACTCTTGGCTATTACGGCCTTGATTGCTTATCTTGATACGGTCGGGGCCGGATTGATTTCGTATTTTACGAGTGCTACGCTGTTTCCAAACTTGATTCCGGCTCACAATTCTGTGGCTGCCTTTGCGCAGGTTAAGGCGCCGGGGGCGTATTTTACGATTAACATTCCGCCAATACTGGATGTGATGACTTCGCTTGTGGCCTCGTTTACACTGGGCTTGGGCATTGCCTTCTTTTCTTCGCCTCATTTGAAAGAATTGTGCAACGAATTTAAGGATATTGTGGTCAAAACGATCGAGGTAGTCATACTTCCGCTGCTGCCCGTCTACATTTTTGGCATCTTTTTGAGTATGACGCATACCGGACAGGCGATGCGCGTGATTTCTGTCTTTATTTCCGTGATCGGAATCATCTTCGTGATGCACGTAGTCTTGCTCTTGTTGCAATATGTTGTGGCCGGCACGGTGTCGCATAAGAATCCCTTCCGTCTTTTGGCGAATATGTTGCCCGCATATTTTACCGCGTTGGGCACATCTTCCTCTGCGGCGACCATTCCTGTGACCCTAAAACAGACGGAAAAGAATGGCGTGAGCAGCGCTATTGCCGGTTTCGTCGTCCCGCTTTGTGCGACGATCCATTTATCCGGAAGTATGTTGAAAATTGTCGCGTGTGCGGTCGCGCTAATGTTGATGACGGGAATGCCGTTTGATTTCGGCGCATTCTTAGGCTTTATCTTGATGCTTGGCGTTATGATGGTGGCCGCTCCGGGCGTACCCGGTGGCGCGATAATGGCGGCCCTCGGCGTCCTATCCTCGATGTTGGGCTTCGGGCAAAGTGAACAGGCGCTCATGATCGCACTCTACATCACGATGGACAACTTCGGAACGGCTTGTAACGTGACCGGCGACGGCGCAATTGCGATCGTGATGGACCGTTTCTTTAATAAAAAAAGCGCAACTCTTGCTGCCGCTTGACGGGGAAGCGGTTGCGAGTTGCGCGTATCGCATTTTAGTTTGTACAAGGCAAACTCTGTGTCGTTTTAATCCAAAAAGCCTTGTCGGCGTAAAGCTTCCAGTAGCGTGGCACTCAATGCTTCGTTGTCACGTTTGGTATAGCGGCAATCCGTAAAGACTTGCGCGAGCGTCTCTTTCTGATTTTCTTCAACGAATCTTTGATTCTCGGGTAGCGATTCCTTATAGCGGTAATCGCGATCGATACTTTCGTCCGTAATAGGCTGATACTTTTCCTCGTGTAGTATTGCCGAAAGCGGAAGTCTGTCCGTCAGCGGCGGTTCTTCTGCAGGCCAGCCGAGCGTGATTGTAGCTACAGGCATCACAAGGCGAGGCAAAGCCAGCGCATCTATAATCCCGCTCGGGTTGTATACGGTCGTGCCCAAATAGCACAAGCCCAAACCCGCCTCTTCCGCCAAATGGCAGAACGTTTGGCAAAAGAGGAGCGCGTCAGAAGCCGCATTAAGGAAAGAAAGAATGTTGTTGTAGCCGGGCTGTCCTTTGCGCCGCTTCGCCCATTCCGTTGTGCGGTGAAAATCTGCGCAGAACGTGAGCACCACAGGCGCATCCTGAACCATCGGTTGGTTGAAATGGAGCGGCGCGAGCCGCGCTTTGTTCGCAGGATCCCGTGTGGTGACCACGCTATACAGCTGCAGGTTGCCCATCGTTTGGGTTCGCTCGGCTTTCTTCAAGAGTTCATTCAGCAAATCTGAAGGCACGTCTTCAGCAGTATATTTGCGGATCGTCCGGCGCGTAGTTATGTTGGCCATATCTCAATTTTCGTTTTAGTTATTCCTATTTCTAATTGTGCCGAGCGTACCCACAGTCTTTGCAGACCAATCCCCCGTCGCTGTAGATCAGTGTTTCGAGCCCGCAGTGTGGACATTTTTCCCCGTGCACAAGCGTTCCGTCGGCAATATACTTCTTCAAGGCCCGCTCAACCCCAACTTTCCACGTGTTAATGTTTTCGCTCTCCATCTGCATCGAACTAATCAGCTTGATAACTCTATCGATGGGCATCCGATAACGTAAAATGCCGGAAATGAGTTTGGCATAATTCCAATACTCTTTGTTGAATTTTTCATTGAGTCCTTCTACTGTCGTTTTATAGCCGCGTCTGTTCTCAAATTGGAAGTCGTAGCGGTGCGAGCCGTCCGGATTTGTCGATTTAATGATGCGCCCTTTGGTGACCGATTTCGGCAATACGATTCCTTCGTCGTCATCTTGCAGGCCGGTGAAAATCTCGTAGGGCCGCCCATCTAAAAGGCCGACAAAGGCCACCCATTTTTCTTTGTTGTTCTGAAACCTTACGACGTCGCAATCCAAGCTATAGGGCCGATGCTCCACAACTTCAGGCAAGGCGTAAGCCGTTGCCGATGCTGCCGTCCGGCCTGCTTCTGTGTTTGTCACGAGGTTCTCTGTTGCCGTCCCGATATTGATGTGGCAACTCTGATACCCCGATTTCCACGTCGCAAAATAGCAGTGTGCAATTATCGATTCGTCAGCCGTTTCCGGTAAAGCGAAAGTCGGCCGATTGATGCCTTGCGCCTCGAGTGGCGTTGTCGTGAGCGGTTGTTTCTCTTTAAAATATTCTTGTGCCTGTTCGCGTGCCGCTTTCAGCCACACATCAGTCGTGCCGTTCGCTTGTTGGTCCGGCCTGTTGGGCGTTACGATGGTGCAAGCCAAGTTTCGGCGGCCAATCTTTTGCATCCGATCATACAAGTCAGGCGCCACGTTGCGCAGGCGAAGAATGAGCGAATTTTCAGCTTCACGTCCGGCGTCGTAGTCTGAGAATGCCCCGCGCTCTTCCGCCATTTTTACCGTCGACTCGCAAGTAGCTATGGCCAACGACTGCTTAAGTGCTCGCGTATGTGCCCCCGCGGCCGGCGTATCTTGTGATAGACCGAGCGCAGCGAGCGTTTCCGCCTCGCCCGTGAGCAATAGGCCCGTAGGGCGATAGGTTAACAGGTGACGGCGCACTTTTTCCCAAAGCTTTTGTTCGATCATTTTCGCCTCAGCCGGCACTTCTGCGTCGGCTATGTTTTGCAGCATACTGTCGATCTTCTCTTCCTCAATATCTACGAGGTCATCGGCGAGCCGCTGAACCAGAAATAAATGGCGGCGAAACAGCTTATGATCGAAGATGGCTTGTTCTGTAAAAGGTTGCTCCACGTAGCTGTAGAGATTCACCGTAAGCAGCCGGCTACTGTCGTAAGTGGCGAGTGGAATAGTCGCGTTTAGCGTTGCCGCGAGCGCTTGCGGACGTGCTCCGGCGTAGCATCCGGCCAATTGTTCTTTGAGCATGTTATCACTGAAATGGATTTCCGGCGCCTCATTACGCATCGCCTTGCGCAGGAGTTTCTCCCAAAGCCGGCGAGCGTCGATGTTGGTGGCGAGCAGCGGGCTTTCGGCATCGACGGGAAACTGCTGCCGATAGCTTTCGCCTTTAGCCACGGCATACATGAAGTCGTCGTCGATGAGCAGGCAGCAATTGACGCCCGCTGTCGTTCGCATTCGTGCCCCGGCATCTATAAAAGCCTCTGCGTCGGGATGCTTTATACTCAAGGAGAGTGTGATCGCGCCGCAGGCCGTTAGGCGTGCGGCTTCCTGCCGCGAGCGAGCGTAGCGCTCCAGCGCACTGACAACGTCCGGTGTCGCCTTTTCCGATTGCTCCGTTTGAAGTTGCGCGGGATAAATTCGAGATAAATCGTGCCCCAATGCGGCTCCGCGACGCAAAAGGTAGACTTCCTCCTCATCAGCTTGCAGCAGGTCATTATACGAATAAGCCTTTGGCCCAAAACCGATGGTAAAGGCGTCGGAAACCGGCGCTTGCCGATGCGGATTGCCCAAACCGGCCAGCATAGGTGTGGACAGGCTGACGTGATGCGCGGGGTAGAGAAAATCGAAGATCTCCTCCTCGCTTACGGGGTCGGGATATTTAGCTTCGATGCGGCCCAAAGCGCCGGCACAGCGTCGGAGCGTGGCCTCCGGAGTCGTTTCCAGCAGATTGCCGGACGCATCTTTCAGCGCACAGGTCTCAATCCAATGGCAGGCAGCGGCTTCGTTGCCTTCGTAATATTTGCTTGCGGCGCGTAAGGCCTCATCGTAGGTGGGGGTAGACTGTTTCACGATCGACCAATTGGTGACATAATATATTGATACTGCAAAACTAACTAATAAACGGCAAAACGACAACTGCTCTGCGCCCTCTCTTCGTGCTTTTCGGCAAGTTGGCGATTGCTTTACTTTCTTTTTCTATCTCTCTCGGTCGCAAATGACGCTTAAGGAGATTGTAGTCGGGAAGCGCGAGGTTAAAATTCCAACCTCTTTTGTTGCAAACAGCCCCATCGTCTTTTATTTTTGAGTAGTCCATGCCGGGAATTTTCTGTTCCTTGTCTGTAAATAAGCCCCCAAAACTTAGTTTTTGGAAGGGACGGATTGAGCCATTGTTTATTCCACCTCTGAACCGCGCGCCCCGGAATGGAGCAAGTTCGAGGACAGCTCTTTCGTCGAGATTCGATGATTGGATCTCAATGAAAGTGGCCCTAATTCCGTCCTTGTAAATCGCCTCTTTGTTTGCCGAACAACCGATTGACATACGATGGTTTCCCATCCGCACCATTTGTTATCGTGATAAAAAAGGCTTACGCTCGTGATAAAAAAGGTTTACGCTCGTGATGAAAAAGGTTTACGCTCGTGATGAAAAAGGTTTCGTCTCACGAGAGTAAACAGAGATAATGGGAACGCGAGTTGTTAAAAAAGAGAATCAAAGAGCGTGAAAATAAGGCATTGTAAATATAAAAATGCATAATACGGAGCACTTTATCAGGGAATTTTGTACGCAATGAAGCGCCTTGATATAAAAAGGCCTATTTTTGTCTCATCTTTTATCGCTTCCTACGCAATCGACATACGAGATCGGCAGTAGAAAAAAAGAGGAGTATGCTGAAAGATGCTTTATGGATTACTATTAATTTAAAACAATACAGACCATGATGAAGAAGTACTTGTTAGCATTCGTGGCCGCGGTAATGGCTGTTACCGTTTGGGGCCAATCTGCGTCAGAACATCTTAGATTTAAGGGCGTGCCGATTGCCGGAACGCCGGAGTCGTTTGCGCGACGTTTGAAGCAGAAAGGGTTGACTGTGACGCAAACCGATAGGGACGGGGTTCTTCTTACCGGTAGCTTTGCCGGTTATAGAGATTGCTCGATTACGGTGAGTTCTTCGAAAAATAGAAACACTGTATCTTCAGTGAGCGTTGCCTTTCCAAGCAGAAATTCTTGGAGGGAATTGGAAGGAGATTACAGCAATCTAAAATCTATGCTTACTACAAAGTATGGGGAGCCGCACGAAACTACGGAGATGTTTGAGGGAAGCACGGCGCCGAAAACAGATGAAGATAGGATATACAAAGTAAGGTTTGATCAATGCAAGTATTTTTCTATCTTCCGACCTTCTAAAGGGAGGATTCTGCTTCAAATAGTACATTACGGTACGGAGAACTGCTATGTTTTGCTTAGCTATATTGACGAGATCAATTATGGGACGGTCTATGCGCCGGTTATAGACGACTTGTAAGACGATGTAACAGGTAGCGGGTGATCCCCAATTGCGTTTGCAGTTACGCAAAGCGGGCGATAAGTGGAGCAAAAGTACTTATCGCCCGTTGTTTTATTTATACGCTTCCTCCTGATTGGGAACGAGAAGAGTCGAAGCGCGTTTTTAGAGTTCGAGATCCTGGTTGAAGATTTCGTGCCAAGGCAAGCCCTGTTTGTTAAGTTCGGCCATAAAGTTGTCGGGATCAAACTCCTCGACGTTCCATACGCCCGGACGCTTCCATTCGCCTAACATAAACAATCGCGCTCCAATGCAAGCCGGCACGCCCGTGGTATAACTTACGCCCTGCATGCCCGTTTCTTCATAGGCCGCTTGATGTGAGCAATTATTGTAGATATAATAGGTCTGCTCCTTGCCGTCTTTCAAGCCGCGAATGCGACAACCGATGCTGGTTTCTCCTTCGTAGTTTTCGCCAAGCTCTTGCGGGTTGGGCAATACTGCCTTGAGAAATTGCAGCGGTACAATTTCCATACCGTTATAATTGATCGGCTTGATGCTGGCCATACCGATGTTTTGAATAACTCGGAGGTGCGTCAAGTATTCTTGGCCGAAAGTCATCCAGAACCGTGCGCGGCGAATCGTCGGATAGTTCTTAACGAGGCTTTCCAACTCCTCGTGGTGCAGCAAATAGCTCTCTTTGGGCCCGATGTTAGGATAATTGAGCGTTTTGTGGATCTCTAATGGCTCGGTTTCGCGCCATTGACCGTCTTCCCAAAAGAGTCCCTTTTGCGTAATCTCGCGGATGTTGATCTCCGGATTGAAGTTGGTCGCGAAAGCCTTGTGATGGTCGCCGGCATTACAATCGACGATGTCTAAGTATTGTATCTCGTCGAAATAATGCTTTGCGGCGTAGGCTGTAAATATGCTCGTCACGCCCGGGTCAAAGCCGCAGCCCAAAATAGCCGTGAGTCCGGCAGCCTCGAAGCGCTCTTTGTAGGCCCACTGCCAGCTATATTCGAAATGGGCTTCGTCTTTTGGCTCGTAATTGGCCGTATCAAGATAGCTGCAACCGTGACGTAGGCAAGCCTCCATGATGGTTAGGTCTTGATAAGGTAAGGCGAGGTTCATCACCAAATCAGGTCTAAACTCGTCAAAAAGGCGCACGAGTTCGTCGATATTATCAGCGTCGACGCGCGCCGTCTTGATTTTCGGATTGCCAATTGCACGGACGATGTCATCACATTTAGATTGCGTCCGGCTGGCTATCATAATGTCGCTGAAAACGTCTGCGTTTTTTACTACCTTGTGAGCTGCAACGGTGGCTACACCGCCTGCGCCGATTATGAGTACTCTTCCCATTTTATAATTGATTGTTGTTGATGTCTGTCGGATGATGATTGGTAAGCGGCGGTAGGCTTTGGCTGCCGCTAAGTCGGGGTCTTAGGCGGCCAAATTGCCGCTTATTGCTGTTTGTTTCAGAGTTCGTCGCCGCTGATTCCCAAAGCGCTCATCAGCGAATAGCCTAAAATTTCCTGACTAAAGCCTTGGCCGGTCTGCGGCTCCATTGCAAAGAGCGTTACGTTCTTATTTGTCAGTCGGCCGATGGCGTTTTTGATTTGCGGACCGTAGGTTTCCACGTCGCCGATAATCATTATGCGCTCCACAGCTTCAGCTTCGCCGAGCGCAAGAATCGATTGCGCGAACAATTCACCTTTTGTGATAATCGATTCTACGGGAAAACTATGCAACGTAAACTCGCCCAGATTATCGCGGAAGGCCTTAGCGTCTAATTCGTCGGCAAAAACGGCCGGTTGGAAGTGGTCCAGCTTCTTTTTGCTCGGATCGTGCAAAAAGAAGGCCTGCACTTGGTTGTTTCCCGGGCGCAGTCCGCCGTCTAAAGCCACGCAATCGAGCCAACGACATAAGTCGCCCTGTTCAATGCGGCGTTCCAGCATCCGCTCAAAGTTGACAATCAGGTCAAAAGTTACGCGGTCGAGGTAATCAGCATCGGTCAGGATGACGTTGGGCGACCATTCTGCCGGCGTTAAAGGGGCTTTCAAGCTTTTTCCTCCGTCTCTACTGCTTCAGCGGCCTCCTCCGGATCAACGAAATCTTTGTAGCCGGCCTGAACCAGTATGTTATACCATTGTATGAGTTTAATAATGTCAGATTTATGTACGCGTTCGCGGTCATAATTAGGCAATGCCTGCTCCATAAATTCAGCCAATTCTGCAGCCGATGCTTGTTTTGGAGAGAGCAGGGAGGGTTTGCCGTCAAGCGCTTTGCAAATATTGTCGAAGACATTCATTAAAGGCGTATCTTCCTCGTCTGTATACATTGAAACATCGCTGAGTGCCGTGATTCGATCGCGCAAACCGGCGGGAAAACGGCGCTTTTGCTCGTCAAGGGTTTCAAGTATTAACGTGTTACTGCCCCTGGAAACGAGGCGGAAAAGGCCCGGGCGGCCTGCGATAGCCAATATTTGTTCTTTCATTTTGCTGTTTGTGTTTCTTTTGAAAAGTAACGGCAAAGATAATGTTTGATAAAGGGATAGCCAAGTAAATCCCGCCTTTTGTTGGCATCGATTATCAGGCGCTGCCGTCAAATATCAAAGAATTTTTGTTCCAATTCGCTCGCTGAAGATTAAGCGATAGGAGTCGAAAACCTGGAGATGGCAGGGCGCTAACTTGTGTACGGTTGAGCAAGGCTGCACAGCCTTTAATAAGGTCAAGGCTATGTGTAGCGATGGCTTGATCAAACCAAACGAAGGACATAGTCTTTCGTCGTTTTCGCTTGCCGCTTTGAATGCGCGACCATATATATAATGTGTGGGAGGGGAAGATGCGCAAGGGGAGTATGAACAGGGCTTGCGTGCGCTTTAGTGGGGGAGGAGCGGCGTTAAATTGGGCGCGCTATTGAGTTCGTTGTCGATAACAATGTCGGCGCGCTTTAACTTTTCGACTTCAGGCATTTGCAAACTGATCCAACGCAAGGCCGTCGTGCGGTCTATATTGTCGCGATCCATAATGCGGGCGATGCGGGTGTCTTCGGAAGCGTGAACGAGCACCACTTGGTCCACCAAAACATCAAAGCCAGACTCGTACAAAATGGCACTTTCCATATACGTGATAGGCGCTTTTTGCCGTGCATTCCAATCGAGGTAGCACTTGCGTACGAGAGGGTGGACAATGGCATCGACTTGTTTTGAATAGGCTGGCCCTTGGCAAATGTAGGCTGCCAACTTGGGCTTGTTTAGTTCGCCTGTTGGCGAATAAACATCAGCACCAACCAAGGCTTGCAGGGCTTTTCTTACGTCTGAGTTTGTGCGAATGATGCGTTTGGCTTCATCGTCGCAATAAAAAACGGGGAAACCTTTTTCTTCCAACAATCGGCAGATGTAGCTTTTCCCGCTGCCGATGCCTCCGGTTATTGCTCGCTTAATGGGAGTTACCATTATTGTCGCTGTCGGGATTGTCTTCAATGACGTAATCTACGTCTTGCGGGGAAATGCGAACGTGCCTTACGCCCGGCGGGACAGACTTTAACGAGAGGTGGTAGCGCGACGATCGGTTTTCTAACAGACTTTCGTAGTTGACAACCAGCACAAATTGGTCGGCATTCACAGAGCGGTAGAGGTGCATCCCGACTTGGAATGTGACGCTCACGCTTGAAGGAAAGGTGCGCAGAGTCTTGGAGGCGGGGAAGTTGACTTGCTGCACGGGCACTTGGACGGTCTTCTCCACCAAGCGGTCTACGATAATGTTGAGATTGATCTTCTCGGGGACAAACTTCACGCCGGGCGCCGTCTGAAAGGATACCGCCTTCTTCGTGTTGTCTGTCAGCCCCGTTAATCGTAAGGGGACCGTCTGTGCGGCGCGAATGGCGTTCAACTGATTGCGGGCGGCGTAAACCGTAACGCTATCCGGAACGTGGCGCACTTGCATGACGTAAAACGGATCCGCAGCTTCAAACGTGCCATTAACCACTACGGGCACGCGCTTCCGCTCTCCATAATTAAAATAAAATTCTACCTGCTGCGGGCGTTGAGTTATGATTTGCATGCCTTGTGGCAGGCGTTGCGATAAGAGCTTTGCCAGCTCAGCAGACGAGACTATGCCGTGCCCGGAATTGTCAGTGTAGTCGCTAAAGTTGATTTGAATCGGACTCTCGTCCTTATTTTGCGCAACAGTTAAAAGATTAAAGCCTTTATCGCGCAGACTTACGTGAATGCTCTTTGGAATATCGGTCGTGATAACAACATTCTCGGGGACGTTGACCAACTTGATGGGAAACTCAAACTCTTGTTTGTACGTTTCATTCAAGTTTGTAAAAACCCAAAACGCAAAACTGATGAACAAAAATACTAAAAAGGTGAAGAATTGCTTGTTCCAAATCAAGGAAAAGCCCTTCTTCGCCCACCTGTTTAGCTTTTTGCTCAATCGTTCTTCCATCTGTGCGTTTGCGCAGCCCGCTTTCAACGCCGCAGGCTTGCTTTGGCGTTATTTAGGTTGCCCTTTCGGCATAATTGCGGAGCGATCAAATTTGATTTCAACGCCGGTGCTTACGCTCAGCGTAATGATGTCGTTGTCCTCAATGCGTTTGATTGTGCCGTGGATGCCGCCAATGGTGATGACGTCTTGCCCCACTTCGAGCGCATTGCGAAATTTCTGAATCTCCTTTTGTTTTTTATTTTGCGGGCGAATCATGAAGAAATATACGATGGCAAATAAGCCAACGAGCATCACGATCATCTGAATGCCGCCCCCTTGCGGTTGCGCTGCAGCCAAAGGAATAAAGTTCATAGTCTTAATATTGTTTGGGTGTTTATTTTAAAAGTAATTTTTCAGCTTGGAGATACTTCACAACGTGGTCAAGCAGGCCGTTGATGTACGAAGAACTGCGCGGCGTGCTGTAGATTTTAGCGATGTCTAAGTATTCATTAAACGTCACGTTCAAGGGAATCGTCGGGAAGGTGAGCATTTCCGTCAACGCGATCTGCATAATGATTACGTCCATAAAGGCTAAGCGGCCAAATTCCCAGTTTTTGCTGTTGTTGCGGATCAGGTCGCGCATTTCATCTCCACGCTCGATGGTCGTTTGGAAAAGTTCCAGCGCGAATTGGTGGTCGTCTTCCGTGTCATACTCCGGTAAGATCTCCTGTTTCTCCCCACTTGACGGCGTGAAGCGCTTGATGGTTTTCAAGACGAAGCTGTCTACAACGTCCTTGTCGTCATTCCAATAGAGACTGTGCTCTTCCAGAAAATCGACCAACTCATCATTGTTGCAGACATACGTCTTATAGAGTTTGCGAATCAATTCGCGATCTGCCTCGTAGTCGAAATTTTCTTTGTCCATATACATTTGGAAAATCTCGCTTTCGATAAAGAGCGTGTAGATCTTTTTTACGTAGAGTTCCTCATCGTCCCACTCAGCGTGGTGCTCACGATAAGCGTTCAAGGCCTCGTTTTCGTCCAGTTGGCGCAAGAATTGGTTCTCAGCCAGTCGACTATCGGGTGAATTGCTACCTATTTTCGTTCCCAAGCGCTCTGCTCGAGCGGCTCTCATGCCTTCTTTCTTCTCCGCATATTGGCGGATATTGATCAGGAAACCAAGCAAATATTGATAAAGCTCGTGAGCTTTCGACAAGCTGAAGTTTAATTCCTTCAGCGCAACGTCCATTGTCTTTCCCGGGTTTTGATAATATGCATAGATCAGCTGAACCACTTTCAGCCGAATAAGTTCTCGGTTAATCATTCTTTCGTCTAAGAAAAGTGTTGCTTGTTGATAATGGGGCAAAATTACGAAGAAAACTCGCCTTATTCAACTTTTACCGCTACTTTTTCCAAAGTTATTTGCCGCCGAGGCGTAATGGGGCGTCTGCGGAGTGGGAGCGGGGGGTGCGGCGGCTTCCTTGCGCCTTCTTTGTGGTCGCCGAGTTTTAAGCGAAGTTGTATATAAACAATGTGTGTCGAAGGCCGGGATGCTGCCGGCGCAGCAGTTGGCGCGGGGCTAAGGCGCGGCGCGCACCAAACTTAAGGGCTCTTTCTATGGCGCTTTAGGCGGAAGCGCCAAGTTCTGAGGCCGGCAAGCGCCCTTGCCTATTCCCTGCCCATTTGTTGCATAATTTGTTGGTGATGACTGCAATACAGATCCGCCGATCGCTCGCTTTAGTCGATACGCATTGGCTTGTTGATTCGCCCCTCGCTCTTGCGCAGCATTGCCATCGAGTTGTGCGCCTGTCGGGTTGAGCGTAGTCTGCAAATGAACATCGTAGGCATACGAAACATTTCTCTCTTAAATGCAATAGTTTGATAATTAGCCCTATTTGTTTCGTTTTCTAACAGACAAATACGCGTTGTTTTTCGCTTTTATCCCCTTCGCTCATTGTTTGCTCCCACCAAACTATCGTTTGCTGCCGCCAAACCATTGTTTGCTGCCGGCAAACCATTGTTTGCTCCCGCCAAACGAAAAAATTGCTGGCGCGTAATGAACGCAATATTTGTTGGCCGCACGCGCCGATTTGCTTTCAGCTTATGCAGTATACGTGTTTTTCAGGTGCGAAAGCTTGTTTGCTCTAATAATAAAAGGCGCTAAGCCATCGACCGTGCACTTTGCCCAAGGAGAAGGTAGATATTGTCGGCCGAGGCTAAGCCGTCTTAAACAGAAAATGGGTTGTAAATTTTCAGAAGTGGCACAAAAAGTTGCCCGTTGCAGCCTGCATTCTCCGGAAGTTTGACTATTTTTGTTGACGATAAGTGCAAGTCCTCTCCAAGGGGCGAACCGGTACGCTGACCATTGAAGACGGTGGTTCATCGCTCGGTTTTAGTTGATAAAAATAGCGGACTTCGCAGCGCAGCGTTTCATTAAAATACCAGGATATGTTGAAGAAGATTTTTTGGCTCTTATGCCTGCCGTTTTTCGTAACTACGGCGGCGGCTCAAGGCTTGACGGGCGCTTGGAGCGGTAAGCTTTCGGTGCAAGGAATGCAACTAACCCTCGTGCTCCACGTGAGCAAGGATGCGGCGGGTAAAGACGTCTGCACCATAGATAGTCCCGACCAAAGCGTGAGGGGGATGCCGGCCGAGGTAAATCTGATTACTGACGACTCGCTGAGCATCTCCGTGCCTATGATTGGCGCTGCGTATGCCGGCAAGCTTGATGGTGGCGTGCTGAAAGGCGTATTTCGTCAAGTGGGCTACGCGTTTCCGCTTAATTTAGAGCGCGGCGAGGCGCCCATCTATCGCCCTCAGGAGCCATCGCCCCCATATCCGTATGAGACAAAGGAAGTAACGTTTACAAACCCTGCGGCCGGGGCAACGTTATCCGGCACCTTGTGTTACCCACAAGCCACGGGAGGCAAGCGGAAAGTGCCCGTAGTCTTGATGGTCAGCGGTAGCGGGCAGCAAAATCGAGACGAAGAAATTTTTGACCATAAACCCTTCCTCGTAATAGCCGACTGCTTGGCGCAAATGGGCATTGCCAGTTTGCGTTATGACGACCGCGGCACGGGAAAAAGCACCGGCGACGCCTCGCGCTCCACGATGTTTGACAACGCAGCGGATGCGCTGGCCGGTTTGCAGTATCTGCGCTCGCAGTCGGACTTCGGACCGGTCGGCATTCTCGGACATAGCGAGGGCGGATGCATCGCTTTCATCCTCGCAGCCCAAGGCAAGACCGATTTTATCGTGAGTTTGGCGGGCAGCGGCGTGAAGGGCGATAGTATTTTGCTTGAGCAACTGCGCGTTATGCTTGGTGGGCAGGGCTCGCAGGCAGAGACTGACGCGTTTTGCAAGGTGATGAAAGCCGTGTATGCCTACAAAGCGAGTCACCCGCAAGTGGATAATCCCGACGAAGTGGTCAATAATATCTTGCAACAGACACAAACGAAATTGAATGTGGGGCAAAAGTCCTCTATAATCGACTTCTTGAAGAGCGATAACCCCTGGCTGCAAAGTTTTATTGCAACGGATATGGCCGACTATGTCAAACAAACGCGATGCCCGGTAATGGCTGTCAATGGCGAAAAGGATGTGCAGGTGGCCGCAAAGCCCAACCTCGATGCTTTCAGGCGCTTGCTGCCGGCCAATAAGTTGAATCTGATTAGAGAATATGCGGGGCTGAACCATCTCTTTCAGCATTGCACAACCGGAAAGCCTACCGAATATCGACAGATCGATGAAACGATCTCTTTTGAGGTGGTGCAGGACATTATAGATTGGATTAAAAGTTTGCCCGCTCCAAAGAAATAGCCCGCGAAAACGCCGCCGACGCGAAAAAAACGCCGCTTTAGCTTGGCAAACTTTTGATATAGTTGTAATTTTGCAGCCGATTTGTCCGCCTTGTGGGCGTCTGCTCTTCGTGCGATGGCGAATTAGGTAATTACTAATTTAGAGTAACACAAACAAAACAATGAAGCAAATTTCTATTTCCGGTGTTAAGCGCACCGAAGTTGGTAAGAGAGCGACCAAAGCTCTGCGTCGCGAAGGTCTTATTCCTTGCAACCTTTACGGCCAACAAAAGAATGAGAACGGCGAAGCTGTAGCGATGGCTTTCGCAATCAGCGAAAAAGATGCGCAAAAGTTGATCTACACGCCGCATATCTACCTCGTAGACATCAATATCGATGGCGAAGATCATAAAGCTGTGCTCCGCGAATCTCAATTCCACCCCGTAAAAGATAATATTCTGCACATCGACTTCTTAGAGGTGCACGCAGAGCGTCCGATTGTTATCGGTGTGCCCATCCAAACGCAAGGTTTGGCGGAAGGTGTACGTGCCGGTGGTCGCTTGATGACGTTGATTCGCAAAATTAACGTACGTGCGCTTTACCAAGACATCCCTGAGAAGTTGCAGATCGACGTTACCGAGCTTAAACTCGGTAAGAGCATCAAGGTGGGCGATCTTTCTTACGACAAACTCGAACTCGTTACGCCGAAGGATGTGATTGTCGTGAGCGTTAAGATGACGCGTGCCGCAATGAGTCAGGCTTCTGAGGCAGCAGATGCTGAACCGGAAGAAGCAGAAGCTTAATTTCGACCCTTAAAGATAGATTTGGCAGATGAGTATCCTGTCTCGGCTGGCTTCGCTTTGGACGCGTCGAGCAGATAACTCTGCTGCTGCAATCGTTGAACACGATATGCAATATTTAATTGTCGGTTTAGGCAATATCGGAGACGAATATGCCGAGACGCGACATAACATAGGATTCAGAGTATTGGACGCCCTCGCAACGGCGTCCAATCTCGTTTTTGAAGATCGCCGCTATGGCTTCGTCACGAACTTGCGCGTGAAAAATAAGCGCCTGCTGCTCTTGAAGCCGTCAACGTATATGAACGCCTCGGGCAATGCTGTGCGCTACTGGATGCAGAAAGAAAAAATTCCGGTAGAGCGTGTGCTCGTCGTAGTCGATGATTTGGCGCTCCCGTTTGGCGCTTTGCGCTTACGAGCCGGCGGTAGCGAAGCCGGACATAACGGTTTGCGCAGCATAACCCAATGTTTGGGCACACAACAATACGCCCGCCTTCGCTTTGGTATTGGCAATGATTTTCCGCGCGGCGGTCAGGTCGATTTCGTTTTGGGCAAATTCGGCCCGGAAGACCTGCTGGCGATGCCGAAACGCGTAGAAATGGCCGGCGAGATTGTAAAGAGTTTCGCGCTATCCGGTATTGATTTCACAATGAACCACTACAATAAAAAATGAACGCAGAGGCACGCTTGGATAAATGGCTTTGGGCCGCGCGAATCTTTAAGACGCGCACCTTGGCTGCAGATGCTTGCAAGAATGGTCGCGTTCAGATCAACGGCGCTCAGGCAAAACCGGCACGAAGTGTGAAAGTGGGCGACCGAATTAGCGTTCGTAAGTCGCCCGTGACCTATACGTTTCGCATAAAGTCGGCCATAGAAAAGCGCGTGGGCGCAAAACTGCTTCCGGATGTCTATGAAAACATCACGACGCCCGAACAATACGAGCTTTTGGAGCTAAGTAAGATCAGCGGCTTTGTGAATCGGGCTCGCGGAACGGGGCGCCCCACGAAGAAAGATCGGCGTGCGCTCGACGAGTTTACGATGCCGCAATTTTTTGACGATGATTTTTTTGATGATGAGACGGATTGGAGCGATGAGCACGCAGATTTGAGCGAAGCATCGACCGATTAACGTTTCTTTGTCGCCATCTTTTTTTCATTCCAAAGCATAAGCCTTGCACCGATGTCCGTTTCTGATCGTGCAAGGCTTATGTTTTTTCTCTGCTGTCCTACTGCCTTGAGGCGCAGTCCCACGGTTTGAACCAGATACTGCTGATTCGGCTATTTTACAAACCCGCCGCCGGTCACAACTCGTCCCTTTTCGCCTTGCATCTTCGTGAAGAAGCTTGCTAAAATCCAACTTATCAGGCGAAGTGTTGGGTGGCGAGAGCACCGGCGGCTGTTTGTAAACGACTATTTGCGTAGTCGTGTTCATTATAATCAGGTCTACAAAATTCGTTTACAGCCCTAAGCGGTGTAGCGTCACATTTTTGAAAGTTGCAGTGCCCTTTTGCGTGTAAAATTTCACAGATTCGTAGGGCAACGTCGGGAATACGAGGTTCGTCATCGCAATGCGGCCGCCGTCGACAAAGATTTCCACAGAACATTTATCGACAAAAACGTCCACGTGATACGACTTTCCTTTGCACAGGTTCAGCGGAGCCCACGTCCCCAACGCGAAATCGTTTTTATAATTGACGGGATTCGTTTTGCGCGAGGGCGCTTTTCCGGCCTTTTCTTCGACCAAGTCGAAATCCTTCTCAATCTGGTGCGATTCAGCTTTCTCGCCGAAAGCCGTCAGACCGCTTTCCGTCCGGTCCATCACCAGTTTTCCCGCCTTCGTGTCGAAGTAGATTTTAACCCGCTCGCCTTTACTGTTGTATAGTTCAAAGCCCGCCGTCGCGGCCTCGCTTGGCGTAATGTCCATCTCCAATTCAAAGGCGTCGCCGGTACCGGCTAAGCAGTTTTTCTCCTCTTTTGGCGCTTTCTCTGTTGCTTTTAGCGTGCCGACATATCGCGTCGATTTACGCAAAGCCCTGACTTCAGTGGCCACATTCGCGCCCATAAAAGTTTCCCCATCCTTTGCGAAGAGAAACAACTCGCGCGGAAGTGTATTTGCGCCGCGATATTGCTTGATCGGCGTCACGTTTGCATATTGCCAGTTGCTCATCCAAGCAAGCCCCAATACGCGATCGCCCGTACCCGAGAAGGTTACCGTGGCGTAATGGTCCTTGCCATAGTCTAAAAATTTGGCTTCCTTCGGCCCATCATCGCATACGAAATTCTTGCCGTCAAACTCACCCACAAAATATTCTGTAGCGCTGCCGCCAAACAAGCATCCCGGGTTGATATTGACAATCATAACATACTTTTGATGTTGACTATCGCCGTCGACAGGCAGGCGGAAAAAGTCCGGGCATTCAAATTGGTTGGGTTGTGCCCCATATCCTTGCCCAAAACTGCTGACATACGTCCACTTTTTTAAGTCGGGCGAAGAATAGAAACGCATTTCCTTATCCGCCGATACAATCATGTACCACAAATTCTTGGGTGCGAACCAGAAGACCTTCGGGTCTCGAAAATCTTTGAGTCCATCGAAAGGCCTCAGTACGGGGTTGTGTTCGTATTTCGTAAACTTATAGCCGCCATCCGTGCTATAAGCCAAGCATTGGATCTGTCCGTTTTCGTCGCTTGCCGACGTATAGAGCGCTATGATCGCATCTTTACCAAGGCCGGCTGTGCCCTGCCGGTCAATGACTGCACTTCCGGAGTAAATGTGCCCCATCGGATCGCGATCGAGCGCAGGTGCAGATGCTTTCCAATGGATTAAATCCGTCGTGGTCGCATGTCCCCAATGCATATTTCCCCATTTCGAACCATAAGGATTGTATTGGTAGCAAAGATGATAGACGCCATCTTTATAAAACATTCCGTTGGGGTCATTCATCCAGCCATAGCTTGGCGTATGGTGGTAAATCGGGCGATAGTAGTCTGTGTTTTTTACATCCCATTCGTTGGAAAGTCGAAGGTGCCCTTGTTGAAGAAAGGTTAAAGCCGCTTTGTCGAGATTCAAAATCTTAATCGTACTTTCTTTACCTTCATTTAGCGCGAACGGCACTTCATAATCGACCTTTCCAACTGCCAAGCGCACGTCCATCCACGTGTCGCTCGGGCGTTGATTGTCCAATAATACTTTGGCTTCAGGCTTATCTTCTTCGATCGGAAGAAGCAGATATTTCGGCGAGTTATGAATGTGGATGACGAGCGTATCTCCATACTCGCGCACGTCTAATTGCTGTGCTTGCGTGGTCAATGCTGTGCCAAATAAAGCAGCACCAAGCATTATTGGAATCTTTTTCATAACTTTGATATATAAGCTGTGCGCAACGCCCTGCTGAGTTTGTCGCGTCGAGTGTCCTTACGCCATCACGAAATGCCGATTACGTCTTTTCTGCCACGGCCTTTTGCCGGCAGATGATAAATGAGGGAAAGCACGTTCGTCGTTTTTGTGTTCGTTCGTCTCTATTTTGTGCATGCAAATTTAATGAACAACTTCGACAAATGCAATACTTCGCCGCGTTTCTTCCGGAAGTTTTTTACCGATGCTCATTATAGTAGATCAAGGTTTCTGCGGCGGGGCGCGCCGGCTGCCCGGTCGATGCTGACATTTGCTTGGCGGCACCTTTCCTCTTCGTTTTTTTCTTTCCACCCTTGCTTTTTGCGCCGCCCCTTCAGACAAAAAGCTGCGAAGACTTGACGCGTACCTTTTTTGTCGTGAGAATAAAGGTTTACGCTCGTGATGATAAAGGTTTGCGCTCGTGATAACAAAGGTTTACGCTCACGAGCGTAAACGGAAAAAGCCCGATGGCGGCGTATGAAATCGAGCTTTGCGCGCTTGTTTTTTAGTGTGTTAGAATAAAAAATAAAGTTTGCGGTGCGGCGTCCCGCTCGTCAGCTTTGCGGAAAGGAATGGTCGCAAAAAAATCCTGCGAAGTAAGCTGTACCTCGCAGGATTTTTAGTCGGATATTTACGTCTGCGCCGTTATTTATCGGTTGCGCGGCGATTTAATCTAAACCTTTCAGTCCCTCATACGGCCGGCCACTCAAGAAGGCTTGCTTGATGATGGGAGACGTATAGGCATAAGGCAAATATTCTACAGAAGAGATCGGCTCCGTGAGGAAGAAGTTGGCCACTTTTCCAACGGCAATTGATCCATAATCTTGACTTTCGCCCAGTGCATAAGCCGCATTGATGGTTGCTGCATTGATTGCCTCAGCCGGCAATAGACGCATCTTGATGCAGGCCAAGGAGACGATGAATTTCATATCGCCCGAGGGCGTAGAGCCTGGGTTGTAGTCGCTGGCAAGCGCCACACCGAGGCCGGCGCTGATCATCTTGCGGGCAGGCGTGAAGGGGATGTTGAGGAAGAAGGACGTGCCGGGCAATGCCGTTGGCATCGTTTCGCTGTTAAGCAGCAGTTCGAAGCCCGCTTCGTCCATACTTTCGAGGTGGTCGACGGAGAGTGCGTTGTATTTTACGCCAACGGCTACGCCGCCGGAGGGGGCTAACTCTTCAGCGTGGATTTTCGGGCGGAGGCCGTAGCGTGCGCCGGCTTCAAGAATGCGGGCCGTCTCTTCGACGGTGAAGAAGCCCTCGTCGCAGAATACGTCGATGTAGTCGGCCAACTGCTCTTTGGCTACGGCCGGAATCATCTCATTGATCAACAAATCAACGTATTCGGGCTGCGTATATTGACGGCCTACGGCGTGTGCACCGAGGAAGGTGGCTTTGATCTTGAGTGGCGTTGTCTCTTGCAAACGGCGGATGACGCGCAGCATCTTCAACTCGTCGGCCGTATTGAGCCCGTAGCCGCTTTTCACTTCTACGCAACCCGTACCCTTGCGGATGATCTCGTCAGCGCGACGCAGGGCTTGGCGATAGAGTTCGTCTTCGCTCAATTCGTGGAGATGGTCGGCAGAATTGAGGATGCCGCCGCCGCGGCGGGCGATCTCGGCGTAACTCAATCCGCGGATTTTGTCGACAAATTCGGCCTCGCGACTACCGGCGTAAACAATGTGGGTGTGAGGGTCGCACCAAGAGGGAAAAATGCTGCCGCCGCAGGCATCGATTACTTGATCAAAGCTGCTCTCAGTCGGCATATTGTCGGTCATTTTTCCGAAGCCGCTGAAGCGATCGCCGTCGACGGTGAGGTAGGCATTGTCGATTACCTCTAAATTGGCCATCTCGCTGCCTTGCAGGCGGAGGGGGCGGTGGTTGTCGACGACGAGGTGGGCTATATTTTTGACTAGAAGGGTGCGGGTCTTGCTTGTTGCTTTCATAAGGTGGCAAATTATGATCGAGGGGCAGCCGGATGCGGCACGCCCCTCAATCGTTGTCGTTAGTAATGTTTGATGACGACGATGCTTGTCGCCGTATAGTTAACCGCGCAAGAATTGTACGGACGTCTCAATGTGAGGATACATCACCTCATCTTCGCTGATGAAGGGCACAGCCTTGCGGTAAGCGGCGTGGATCGCTTCGATCGCGGGAGATGACTTGAGCGGGCGACGGAAGTCTAAGGCCTGGGCTGCGTTGAACAGTTCGATAGCCAATACGCGCTCGGTATTGAGGGCCACTTTGTACAACTTGATGGCTGCATTGGCGCCCATACTTACGTGGTCTTCCTGACCTTGGCAGGACGGAATGCTATCTACGGAAGCGGGTGAGCACAACGACTTGTTAAGACTTACGATGGAAGCCGCTGTATATTGCGTGATCATGAAACCGCTGTTTAAGCCCGGATTGGCAACGAGGAAGCTGGGCAGGCCGCGGGTGCCGCTTACTAACTTGTAGATGCGGCGCTCGGAAATGTTAGCCAACTCGTTGAGGGCAATAGCCAAGAAGTCGATGGGCAATGCAATGGGTTCGCCGTGGAAATTGCCGGCTGAGATCACGAGATCTTCGTCGGGGCAAACCGTAGGATTGTCGGTCGCAGAGTTGATTTCCGTGTCGATCACTGATTTTACGTAGTTGATCGTATCTTTCGCAGCGCCGTGTACTTGCGGAACGCAGCGGAAAGAGTAGGGATCTTGGACGTAAGTCTTCGGCTGCTTGATCAATTCGCTGCCTTCTAAGAGTTGCTTGATGTGAGCTGCCGTATCGATCTGGCCTTTGTGCGGTCTAACCGCGTGAACAGCAGGCGTAAACGGCTCGGGGCGGCCTTCGTAGGCGTCGAGAGACATCACGGCGATCTTGTCGGCCCAATCGCTGAGCTTCATAGCTTGGAGAAGTCCCCAAACAGCGAAAGAGCTCATGTTCTGCGTACCATTCAAGAGTGCCAAACCTTCTTTGGAAGCTAAGTGAATGGGCTTCCAGCCTTTCTTCTCCAAAACAGCAGCACCGGTCATAACTTCGCCTTCAAACTCTACTTCGCCTAAACCAACCAAAGGCAAGCTGAGGTGGGCAAGCGGCACGAGGTCGCCGGATGCGCCCAGAGAACCCTGCATATAAACAATGGGGTAGATGTCGTTGTTGAAGAAGTCGATGAGTCGCTCTACAGTGTCGAGTTTGCAGCCTGAGAATCCGTAGCTCAAAGATTGAATCTTTAGGAGCAACATGATTTTTACGATCTCGTTGGGAACGCGATCTCCTACGCCGCAAGCGTGAGACATCATCAAGTTAACTTGAAGTTGTTCTAACTCTTCTGCGCTTACAGAAACGTTGCAAAGGGAGCCGAAACCGGTCGTTACGCCGTAGATCGGTGCTTTGTTTTCTGCAATCTTCTTATCTAAGTATGCTCGACAACGTTGGATGCGTTGGCGGGCGTCGTCGCCCAATTCGAGTTTGTATCCTTTTTCGATGATTTCGCCGACACGTTCGATGGAGAGGTGCTCAGCTGAAATGATATGCTTCATTGCTTTGTTGGTATTTTAGTTGAATAAGTTGTTGATGAGATCATCTTCGACAAGGTTGGGCATAGTTACTTTGAAGCCGGGCGTGCGCTGCATTTCGCGCTCGATAGCGTGCATCGAACCTTCGTTGCGCGCCCAACTGCGGCGAGCAATGCCGTTGTTTACGTCCCAGAAAAGCATTTCTCGGATGTGGCGGGCGCTATCTTCGCTGCCGTCAATGAGCATGCCGAAGCCGCCATTGATTACTTCGCCCCAACCAACGCCGCCGCCGTTGTGGATAGATACCCACGTAGCGCCGCGGAATGAGTCGCCAATGACGTTTTGGATAGCCATATCAGCGCAGAATTGAGAGCCGTCGTAAATATTGCTGGTCTCGCGGAAGGGAGAATCGGTGCCGGAAACGTCGTGGTGGTCGCGGCCGAGTACGACGGGCTTGCTGATTTCTCCTTTCTTGATCGCTTCATTAAATGCGGCAGCGATTTTTGCGCGGCCTTCAGCGTCAGCATAAAGGATGCGCGCTTGAGAACCTACGACAAGGCGATTGCGGCCGGCTTCTTTGATCCAATGGATGTTATCGTCCATTTGGCCTACGATTTCTTCGGGCGCTTCTTGGCGGATTTTCTCCATTACTTCGGCTGCAATGCGGTCGGTCGTCTCCAAATCTTTGGGGTCGCCGGACGTACATACCCAACGGAAAGGTCCAAAGCCGTAGTCGAAGAACATCGGGCCCATAATATCTTGTACGTAGGAAGGATAGCGGAACTTGCCATCGCTGCCTACAATGTCGGCACCGGCGCGTTGACTTTGCAACAAGAAGGCATTACCATAGTCGAAGAAGTACATGCCCTTTGACGTTAATTTGTTGATAGCCATTACTTGGCGGCGCAGAGATTCTTGTACGCGTTCGCGGAACTGATCCGGATCTGCTGCCATCATATCGTTGGATTCTTCGAGCGTCATGCCGACGGGGTAGTAGCCGCCTGCCCACGGGTTGTGCAAAGACGTTTGATCGCTACCCAAGTCTACGTGAATCTTTTCCGCAGCGAGGCGCTCCCACAAATCGACAACGTTGCCGACGTAGGCCATAGAAACCGTCCGCTTCTCAGCTACGGCTTTGCGGATAGCAGGAATGAGTTCGTCGAGATCGCTATGAAGTTCGTCGACCCAACCTTGTGCGTGACGTTTTTCCGCTGCGTGCGGATTGATTTCGGCTACCACACTCACGACGCCGGCAATGTTGCCCGCTTTGGGCTGTGCGCCGGACATACCACCAAGACCGGAGGAGATGAAGAGCATTCCTTTGATTCCGTCTTGGCTCTTGTTGCTGCCCATTTGCTTGCGAGCAGCGTTGAGCACTGTGATTGTCGTGCCGTGAACAATACCTTGCGGGCCGATATACATATAAGAACCCGCCGTCATTTGACCATATTGGCTTACGCCCAAAGCATTGTCGCGCTCCCAATCATCCGGCTTCGAGTAGTTGGGAATTACCATACCATTCGTTACCACTACGCGAGGCGCATTCTTGTGAGAGGGGAAAAGTCCGAGCGGGTGTCCGGAGTACATTACCAAAGTTTGCTCGTCAGTCATCTCACTTAGATATTTCATCACCAAGCGATATTGCGCCCAGTTTTGGAATACGGCGCCGTTTCCGCCGTAAGTAATCAACTCGTGCGGATGTTGCGCTACGGCGGGGTCAAGATTGTTTTGGATCATCAACATAATGCCGGCTGCCTGCAAGGATTTGTGCGGATAGTCCTCTATTGGGCGAGCGTACATATCATATTGAGGGCGGAATCTATACATATATATACGTCCGTACGTGCGCAATTCTTCGGCAAACTCGGGAGCGAGCGTCGCGTGAAACTTCTTGGGGAAGTAGCGCAAAGCATTGCGCAGCGCCAGTTTCTTTTCTTCCGGCGTAAGTATATCTTTGCGTTTCGGAGCGTGACTAACTGAATGGTCATAAGGCCGTAGTTCCGGAAGTATCTCGGGGATACCGGCGCGAATGTCGGCCTGAAATTCTGCTAATGTCATAGTTATGATTATTTATTTAGGATCAAAAGGAAAGAGAGTAAGCCTTGGTGGCCAAACTATGGGCGAGGGAGAAAGGACAGGCGGATAAGACGCCACCATATATATAATGTATATGCAGCCGTCTTATCCGCGTTGTCGTATCATTTAACCATAGCGTGTAATGTTATGCTTCGTTGATTTTACGTTCTACGATACCAATGATTTCAGCTTCTTTCTTTTGTGCTTCCGCAATGAGTTGTTCAGCTTCAGCAATCATTTTATCGGCCGTTTCCCGATCTTTGAGCGATGCCGCGTTGATCTTCACGTTGAGGCCTGCGCCTAAAACTGCTGCTCGTGCAGCCAGAGCGCCTACGCCCGCATCAGAAACGCTGTTGGGGTTACCATGTTCAGCCATAGCTTGGCAGAGCTCGAACGCCCCAAAGGCTGCCTGCATCGTTTGTAAAGGCACTTGCGTCGCAAAGAGCGTTGCCGCCTGAATAGCTTCAGAGCGCAAGCGCTTATCTTCGTCCGTCTTCTTCGGAAGTCCGAAGGCCTCCATAATCTTATTGAAAGCGCGCGTATCTTCGTCAACGAGCACGAGGAGTTCGTCAGAAAGCGCTTGGCCTTTGTCTGCCCAGCGGCTAAATTCTTCCCAGCGATCGTCCCAACCCGGTTTGTGACTGGAGAGATTTGCTACCATTGTGCCCAATGCAGCACCGAGTGCACCCATATAAGCCGCTACGGAGCCGCCACCGGGAGCGGGAGATTCGCGCGAAGTTTCTTCAGCGAAGCCCTTCACCGTCATTTTAACGAGCGCTTTGTCGTCGCCGTTTTCATCTTCGAGCAGATATTCGATCACTTTCTCGCGCGGGTTGAACGGTTTGAGGTCAGACAAGCCGAGCGATTTAATTGCGATGTTGATAATGTCCTCTTTCGGAATACCCGTGGAGCGTTGTTGCTTTTCGAGGAAGTAGCGTCCGGCTTCGAGCAGTGTGCGTTCCGGTACAAGACCTACGATTTCCGTACCCGTAACGCGCACACCACGGTTTTGAGCGCAACGACACACCTCATCAAAGGCCACGTGGAGCGGCGTCACATTGATATTCGTGATATTCATAGACACCTGTGCGATGCCATATTCCTCAATATACCAACCGATGCCCTTTGTGCCTTTCAGCGTGCCCGGGATCATGATTTTCTTTCCGTTCTCGTCGAGCTTCACCTTTCCGGTAATCGGATTGCCCTCGCGAGCGGGGCGGCCTTTTTCGCGCACATCAAACGCGATAGCGTTAGCGCGGCGCGTAGAAGTCGTGTTCAGGTTATAGTTTACAGCAATCAAGAAGTCGCGTGCACCAACATTCGTGCAGCCCGTGCGAGCTACGCCTTCATCGAATGGGCGTGCGCCGAAGTCGGGCGCTTCAGCCGGATCGTTGATTCTTTCAGGGATCGCCTCATATTCACCTCTGCGCACTACCGCCAAGTTTTTGCGCTCCGGCTTCAAAGCTGCGGCCTCATAACAGTAGCACGGGATCTCCAATTCGTCAGCCAAACGCTTTGCCAATTTGCGAGCCAGTTCGGCGCACTCTTCCAGCGTAATGCCGGCAACGGGAACGAGCGGCAACACGTCCGTAGCGCCGCTGCGCGGGTGTGCACCATGGTGCTGGCGCATATCGATCAGCTGAGACGCCTTGCGCACTGCGCGGAAAGCAGCTTCCATTACCGCATCAGGTTCGCCCACAAAGGTAACCACTGTGCGGTTTGTAGCTTCTCCCGGGTCCACATCAAGCAGACGTACGCCTGCAGAATTGCGGATCTCGTCCGTGATTTGGTTGATAACGTTCATATCGCGCCCTTCACTAAAATTGGGCACGCACTCGATAAGTTGCTTTATTTTTGCCATCGTAGCCTAGATTTTATAATCGTGATTAACTCCACAAAAGTATGATTTTTGGCGCAAAATAACAAGGAATGGGCAGATTATTTTGTGCATCTTGTTAAAAAACGTCCGCATCAGGCAGCGCGTCGACCTATTCTATATGCCAAAAGGGAAGCTGCCGGTGGCGGCGTTGTAAGTGGCGCTCGTCGTCGCGCCGTTTTCGTGATGCTAAGCGACAAACAAACACAAGACAGATCAACGCTGGCTATAAGCGTACGAATTCATTGTAAATGAACAGAAAACAACTGACAGTTGCGTTCCGATTTGCCGCCTCTTGTTCGTTTGCTGCCACCAAACGATAGTTTGCTCGGGCCAAACGATGGTATGCTGCCGGCAAACGATGGTTTGCTCCCACCAAACAATCGAATGGGGCTTCCGGTAGCACGTATTTGGCACGCCGGAAAGCACAGGTTTTGATGGTTGGCGACCCAAGTGTGAGGTCGGTCGGTGGCGGTAGCATTGTCCGTCTTCGCAAATCCGCTTCTCTGTCGATATGTAGAAAACTTCTTGCGCCTACGTGTTGGTCGCTCAATCATAATAGGGCGAGCCGGATTAAAAACCAAGCACGAAGCGAGTAGCCTTTGTGGATTAACGGCAAAAGAAGGCTTCCGCCGTTAGCGCAATTGCCCCTTGCGCCGGCGTTGGTTTGAGACGCTTGGCGGCAGACCTACCGCTGCTAAAGTTAAATGTGCCCGCCGCTATCGAAATGCCGCTTTTAGCTGCTCAAACGGCCCTCATCGCAGGCTGAAAAGACCTGCGGAGCGATAAAATAAGGAATGAAACGAGTCGTTTTTCAAATTCTGACTATATTTGTACAATCAATTATCAATCGAATTTCAGTTATGTCAACTATACTTTTCCCGGCTCCTATTTTTGGCCCCGTACATAGTCGGCGCTTGGGCGTTTCTCTGGGCGTCAATCTGATGCCTGCTGATGGAAAACTCTGCTCTTTCGACTGCGTTTATTGCGAATGTGGCTTCAATAAACCGTCCCACTCGGGCAGTAAGCGACCCTCGCGCGTGCAAGTGAAGACCGACTTGGAAAAACAATTGCAAAAGATGGTCGAAGAAGGGCGCCTGCCCGATGTGATTACCTTTGCCGGCAATGGCGAACCAACGCTTCACCCCGACTTTGCGGGCATTATAGACGATACAATCGCACTGCGCGACCGCTATTGTCCGCAGGCGAAAGTCAGCGTCTTGAGCAACGCGACGATGGCCTTTAAACCGGATGTGCGCGATGCACTCTTGAAAGTGGACAACAACATTTTGAAGCTTGATACGGTAGACCCCGATTTCATACAACTTGTCGACAGACCCGTCGGAAAGTTTGATGTCAATAAGATTATCGATGATTTGGCCGCCTTTCATGGGAAAGTCATCGTGCAAACGATGTTTCTAAAAGGTAAATATCAGGGCCGGGATGTCGATAATACGGGCGATTATTACGTGACGCCCTGGCTTAAAGCCTTGGAAAAGATAAAGCCTGAGGCCGTAATGGTATATACGATCGACCGCGAAACGCCTGCGCACGAATTGCTGAAAGCTACGCCGGCCGAACTCGATGCGATCGTAGCGCGAATCAAGGCTTTGGGCATCGAAGCCTCAGCTTCGTATTAACACAAAATGAAGAAACTCCCTACAACCGCCGACTTTCCGCAGCGCGTACTGAAGACGCTGCGCAGACTGCCGGAGGGCTTACTTCCGGTAAAGGATAAGCGCCTCCTGGTGGCTGTCAGTGGTGGAGCAGATTCCGTTGCCCTCTTGCGCGTGCTGCATCAGTTGGGCTATGCTTGCGAGGTGGCCCATTGCAATTTCCATTTGCGTGGCGAGGCTTCAGATCGTGATGCCGCCTTTGTGAGCGATTTGTGTCGCGACTTGGGCGTTCCTTTTCATTTGCGCGACTTTGCCACTGAAGCTTTCGCACGCTCACAGGCGGTGAGTGTGGAGATGGCGGCGCGCGACTTGCGCTACCAATGGTTTGACCAACTCTTGGCTGAACGTAATTTGTCGGCCGTGGCCGTGGCGCATCATAAGGAGGATAATGTCGAAACTTTTTTCCTGCATCTTGCGCGCGGCAGTGGGCTGCACGGCTTGGTCGGTATGCGCTATCAACGCGGGAAAATCATTCGCCCGCTGCTCGATGTATCGAGGCGGGAGATTGAAGCGTGGTTGTCGGCCATAGGTCAGCCATTTGTGACGGACGAAACGAATGCGGACGTTCGCTTTAAGCGCAATCGGCTGCGTAATCGCATCTTGCCCGAATTGCGCCAACTCAATCCGGCCTTTGATGATACGCTGCTGCAAACGATGCGCCGTTTGCGTGAGGCGGACGACTATTTGAATCAAGTGCTCGACGATTTGTGGGCAGATTTCACAAGTGCGCTGCCCATCGGCCTCGCGCTCGATTGCCGGCGCGCCAAGGCGCACCCACTCTTCCGTACGCTACTACACAAGCAACTCACCCCACTGGGCTTCAATGCGGACGAAATAGCAGATGCACTCTGCCGATCGGAAGTGAGGACGGGCGCTTGCTGGGTAGGCGAGGGCTATACGGCAGATTATAATCGTGGCTACTTGGAGATCACGCCTCCGGTGCCCGACTTCATCCGGCGCTCGCTGGAGGTTGGGGAGATTGAATTACCGGAGCAGGCGCATCTTTCCGTTCGAACTTATCAGCTTTCAACATCGCCGGCTTTGGATAAAACGACCCTGCGCTTCACGGGTAGGGAAGGGGATGCAAAAGATGAAACTACGGTCACGATAGATTTGAGAAACACGCTTGAAATCTGCTTAGATCTCGACGAGTTGCAAGGCTTGTGCTATATTCGGCGCGCCCAAGTGGGCGATAGTTTCCGGCCTTTTGGCTTGCAAGGTAGGAAGTTGGTCAGCGATTTGCATACCTCGTTAAAAATATCCCCTGCCCGGCGGAAGCGCACGTTGGTTGTGGGCGACGATTCCGGTCCTTTGTGGGTTGTAGGTCTGCGCCGCGCTGCCGGTGCTCCGATTACGGTAAAGACCAAGCGCCTCTTGCGCCTCACGTTTACGCCCCCGACATCGTCGTTGTAGTTTCGCCTCAAGTAAGCTGTGACCTTCGCCGCCGGAGTTGCTCACATAGTTATATATATACAAAAGACGGACGCCAAAGCGTCCGTCTTTTGTTGTCTGTAAATCGGCAGATAGTGTGCCGGAATGAGGTAGGCTAATCGCCGATCACTTACGAATGATGCGTCGACTGCCTTTATCTGTCTTCAAAATATAAACACCGGGTTGATTATTGTCATCTACGCGACGCCCTTGCAGATCATAGATGCCGAGAACCTTCTCTGCCGGCTCGCTCGTGACGTCAGCAATGCCCGTGCCTTGCTCTTTCAAGAAATCAAATACGATCAAGTTGCCTTGACGGCGGATGTTGTACAAGGGTCTGTTTAATGTGCCACCCGTAAATACGCGCATTGCCGGATGAGAACTGATGGATAGCGTATTGTTGTCAGCGTTGGGGTATAAATCGTTGATCAAAGGCGTCCAATCTTTTTTTCCTTGTGGGTCGTAGCCGTAATATTGTTGCCTCACGCCGTCAGCCGGAACATAAGCCATGCGAGGGTGGTTCTCGATATTGTTGACTACGTTGGTTGCCCACGCTTGTGCATCATAATCAATGTGGAGCACGAGCATACCGGTACCCATTTCCTTCAAGTGATATGGGTTCGCTTGGCGATTCTCAAAGAGATAGTATTCGTTTTCGTTCTTCGGGTTGCGAATGATGTAGGCCGTGTTGTCTCGACCTTCGATGTCGAAGGGTTGAAGCGCATACGTTCTCTCCTCCTTTAGCTCCTCAAGTTTCAGCCAGCCTAAATAAGAGCGCTCGTAGGACGTGAAAGCCACCGGCGTTGCAGCATTGTTAAGATAGCAACCGATGTCCATGTGATCCCAAAGGCCCATTGTCTTCAATCGTTTGCGTACTGCCGGATTGCTTCCCGTATAGTAGCCATCAGGCAAACCTAATGCGTGGCCAAACTCGTGTACAAAGATGTTGATGCCGGCTAATCGTTTTTTCTTAACGCCGCCTTTTTTGTATTCGTTCAATTCATTGCCTACAAAATATGCGCCCACTTTCACGCCTTGATTGCCGATGGTGTAGCCGGAGTACATATAGTCGATGCCGGTCCATTGGTGCGGCCAAATATAATCGTCGGCGTTGTCGTCCGTAGAGTTTGCTTCGCCCGGTCCGGCATACATAATGCTCACCAAAGGCACACAACCCTTGTCGGCTTCCACATATTTGCGGAAATCTACGCCTTGTTCTGCTGCCAAATCGCAAGCCTCTTTTACAAGATCTAAAACGTGGACGTCATTGCGCCCGTTGCTATTCTTACCATAATAAGCATATCCGCGAGAAACCTTAACTTTAGCCACCACTTCAAAAGTCGGATCAAACAAACCTTGGCTCATTGCCAAGAAATAATCACGAGCCGAACCGTTCGTATGAGGCTCGTCGTGATAGCCTTTCTCGTTTAATTGGCGCGTGACCTTCTCTATTGTTACCGTATCTCCCATTTCAACATCGGCATAGCTTACTAAGATCACCGGAATCGTATGTTTGCCAACGCTACTTACAGAGCCATAGCCGGAAACACCCCATTCGCCAAGCCCATCCTTATCGTTGCCGATCATTTTTGTGCGATGCTCGGGCTTGGATAAAAGAATGTCGACCTGCTGAGACGTTGTCGACAGCTGCTTAATCAATTTTAGTTCGGGCGCTTTTCGTTCTTCCGAATTATGCGCCAATTGTTTTGTGGCGATGAGTTTGCCGTCTTTCATCTCGGCATAGTACAAGCTTCGGTCTGCTCCTCTTTGGAGAATCAATCCATCGATTGTCGTATAATAACTAAAGCGTTCGTTGCCGCAACGATAAACTGTAATTTCTGAGCCGTCAGCTTGGCGCACCGTAAATGCATCCGGCCGTGGCGGAATCGCGAATGCGCTTATCTGTACGAGCAAGAAGAGGCAAAAAAGTAAAAAGTTCTTCATAAAAAGTTGTCCAAAATTTTTGCGAAAGTAAAGATAAAAAAAAGACCTTCAAAGTGGAACGATTACAAAACAAGTTTGTGGGGCGAAATTTAACACTTTGCTTCTCTCTTCTTTCTGGTTCGCGTGTCGTAGGCTGGAAGAAGAATCCATGATTTTATATTCTGCTTCGCTTAGATATGGGTTTTTATTTTAAGCAAATGGAGATCAGCATAATAAGTCGCATCGTCATTCGAGAAAAAGGCGGATGGAGGCATTTTCGTCGCAATATTTGTCGGCAAAAAAGGAAGTTCCATCTTGTTGTCCTCAAAAGTTTTTACCAATTTTGCAGACGCTCTTCAGAAAAGATTGAAGTTTGTAATGTCACAGAATAAATGGGATCTTTGTATTAAGACTTTGCAAGCACATTTGTCGGAACAAGCTTTCCGTACGTGGTTTGCTTATTTGAAGTTTGTCAGCCTTGACGCCGACAAACTTGTGATTGGTGCACCCAATAAGTTTGTGATCGATTACATAGAAGGCAACTATCTCGCTTTGTTACAAACCAGCATCAAAGCCCATTTTGGTAATGTTAAAGTAGCTTATTCTTTCCCGAAAGAAGGTGAGGCACCCCGTCGCGAAAAGGTTGAAAAGGTCGAAGACGCTCCCCGCCGCGAGCGATTAGATCCACAACTCAATCGCGATTATACCTTTAAGGCTTTCGTCGAGGGCCGTGCCAACAAATTAGCGCGTGTTATCGGTTTAGCCATTGCCAAAGAGCCCGGAAAACCTGCTTTCAATCCTTTTTTTCTTTACGGTCCCAGCGGCGTAGGTAAGACGCATTTGGTCAACGCCATCGGCTTGCGGATTCTCGAATCGCAGCCCGAGCGGCGCGTGTTATACGTGCCGGCCCACTTGTTTAAGACGCAGTATACCGACTCCGTCCTTCACAATACGATCAACGACTTTATCCATTTTTACCAAACGATAGACGTCCTGATCATCGATGATATACAAGAGATCACCACAGCCAAAACGCAGCAGGCCTTTTTCCATATCTTCAATCACTTGCAACAGAACGGCCGACAGATTATTATCACCTGCGACCGCGCCCCTGTTGATTTCGAAGGTATTGAAGAACGTATGCTTACGCGCTTCAAATGGGGCACGGTGACGGAAATGGAAAAGCCCGACGTTGCCCTTCGGCGCGCCATACTCACGGCAAAAATCAAGCGCGACGGCTTAAAATTTCCGCCCGATGTGATTGATTATATCGCCAACAATGTAGAGAGTAGCGTGCGCGAACTTCAAGGCATTGTCAATTCGATTATGGCTTATTCCGTCGTGGACAACTGTGACATTTGCCAAGATCTGGTCGAGAAAGTCGTGGCGCGGGCGGTCAATCTTGAGAAACACGAGCTGACGCTCGATGATATTGTCAAAGCCGTCTGCAAACGCTACAACGTCAAGTTGAAAGACGTCAATTCAAAGAGTCGCAAGCAGGGCATCGTCTTGGCACGCCAGTTGGCGATGTTCCTCTCCCACAAATATACGACGCTTCCTTACTCGCAAATAGGTCATTTGATCGGACGTAAGGATCATTCTACGGTATTGCACGCCTGCAATACGATTTCCAACCGTATAACAACCGACAAAAACTTCCGACGCGAGGTGGAGGAATTGGAGTCTGTGTTAAAGTAGATCCAAGGCCCGGCCGCTTGGCGCTTCGTTTCCTTTCGCGCCAAGCCGAAAATCGTTGCGCCGCTCCATATACATATATATAACAGACCACCGATGATGACCCCGCGCGAAGCTTTGAAGAAATACTTCGGCTATTCCGACTTCCGCCCACTGCAAGAAGACATCGTAGCCACCACGCTTGCGGGCATCGACTCGCTGGTGCTGATGCCTACGGGCGGCGGAAAATCCATTTGCTTCCAGTTGCCGGCCCTCTTGTTGCCGGGCGTGACGCTGGTGGTCTCTCCCCTGATTTCTTTGATGCAAGACCAAGTGGAGAACCTGCGCGAAGCGGGCATCCCCGCTTGTGCTTTGAATAGCAACCAGACGGCTGATGAGCAACTCCGGCTGCGCCGCGCCTGCCTTGATGGTCGTGTGAAGTTGCTATATATGGCGCCCGAGACCGTATTTAAGGAATTGGACCAACTACTTGCTGCTTTGCCGATCAGTTTAGTGGCTATTGACGAGGCGCATTGCGTAAGTCAGTGGGGCCACGACTTCCGTCCCGAATATGTCCAACTGGGTACACTCCGCAAAGCCTTTGGCAGCGCGCCCTTTATGGCCCTTACGGCTACGGCCGACGAGGTGACGCGGCAAGATATTCGTGAGCGCCTCAACCTGCATTCACCCCGCGTTTTCATTTCTTCGTTCGACCGCCCGAATCTTTCGCTCAACGTCTTCCGCGGCTTAAACGGTGCGGAGAAACTCAAGGCTATCAATCGCTTCCTCGGCATGCGCGCCGGCGAAAGCGGGATTGTCTACTGCCTATCGCGGAAAACGACGGAGCAACTGGCCGAAAAACTCGAGGCCTTGGGCGTATCGGCGCGCCCCTACCACGCAGGTTTGTCGGCCGATAAGCGCCGCGAGACGCAACAGGCTTTTATTGCCGACCAATTACGGGTGGTTGTGGCCACCATCGCCTTTGGCATGGGCATAGATAAAAGCAATGTGCGCTGGGTCATTCATTATAATTTGCCCAAGAGCATCGAGAGTTATTACCAAGAAATCGGGCGTGCCGGTCGCGATGGCGACCCTGCCGATACTTTGCTCTTTTACAACTACGCCGACATCGTGCAATTGGAGAAGTTTGCGCGCGAAAGCCATTTGCGCGAGATCAATTTGGAGCGCCTTGATCGCATGCGCGAATATGCCGAATCCAATGTTTGCCGCCGACGCATTCTCTTAAATTATTTTGGCGAAGTATCTGCCGCCGACTGTGGCAATTGCGACGTCTGCAAGAGTCCGCCCGAGCGCTTCGATGGTACGCGCGAGGCGCAGATGGCTTTGAGTGCGATTGTGCGCAGCGGAGAGCGAATCTCTATGCCCGTAGTCGTGGATATTTTGCGCGCAGTTTACTCTCCCGCCGTGAAAGAAGGAGGCTACGACCGGTTGAAAACTTTTGGCGTAGGCCGCGCTTTGAGTGCAGCAACCTGGCGCGATTATCTCTTGCAATGTTTGCAAATGGGACTCTTCACCATCAATTACGTTGACCAACTCCATCTGCAAGTGACCGAGCTTGGGCGCGACGTCCTCTATGGGCGCAGTGCGATTATGCTTGCTGTTTATCGTCCGCCCGAGCGTGTGGAAAAGCCGGCGAAGAAGAAAGGGCGAAAGTCGCGCGCGTCCCAATCCGCCGATGTGGAGACCGATTTGCAACAAATGGAGGTCGATAAAAATCTCTTTGAGCGCTTGCATGCCCTTCGCTTAGAGTTGGCCAACAAACAAGGCTATCCCCCTTACATTATCATGAGTGACCGCACGCTGCGCCTCTTGGCTACAATTCGCCCGAAGACCTTGGACGAATTGAGCAATATCTCCGGTATCGGCGAGTATAAGCGCGATAAGTACGGTCCGGCTTTCTTGAAAGTGATCAATGCCTAAGCCCCCGCCGCTCGGCGAAGCCCACGAGCGACGAACCGACTTCTCACTTTGTCAAAAGGGGGTATGCTTTTCAGCAAACAAAGTAGCGCTTGTCGCCCTTCATCTCTATCTTTTCACATCCTTTTCTTTACCCTTTTATACAGACCGCCTGCCGCCTTATCGCCTGGCAGGCACTGCTGTCGTGCCATCCTTTTATCAGCATCCACAAATCTTTGGATGAGCAGAATTCCGTCTTATTTTTCTGCGGTCAAGACTTTGACAACAAGCGTTTAGCACGTTGTTCATCGCCCTTAAGGCTGACAGACGTAGTTTTTTATCACGATAAAAAAGGTTTACGCTCACGATAAAAAAGGTTTGCGCTCGTGATGAAAAACGCTTACGCTCACGATGAAAAAGCGAGTAGCGGAGATTTTTTTGTGCGAAACGGCGTTTGTCGACGAGCGTTTATGCGTAAGCAGCACTTTATTTCCGGTCTTTCTTGACCTGACTCCAATCGTTCGCCTCGTTTCGCAGGTACAAGAAAAGCGTTTATGCGTAAGTATCTTTATTTTTTACTTCATCGCCACGCCTTGGTTTGATAAGGGCGTGTGGAGGCGGCTTGTCCTGATGTTCGTGCAGTATCTGCGGCGCGCAAGGCTTGAGGAAGTCCGCCGCTTCGAGGGGGCTAAAAAGGCCGCTTCAGGTGTAAAGCGTTACGTCTTTTGCCTTGAACAGAGACGATATCGGAGAAACGGCGATAAAACATTGGCCGTTATACTTTTTCACTGTATCTTTGCCGCGAATAATAATTTAGGGGTGCCTACTCGTGCCTTGCGGACGCTTTGCGCCGTGAGCTATTCGGTTGAAGCAGTGAGCTGACGAACACGAGCTCCGCGGGGAGCGGCTGAGAACAAACCCTTATAACCTGATCCGGGTAATGCCGGCGAAGAGAAAATTACTGTTATATGCGAAGAACTTTATTCTTGGCAGTCTTATCCTTGACTGCCGGATGCGCTTTCGCGGATGAAAGCGACACGTTGAAAACCTATCGTTTGCAAGAAGTGCAAGTTACGTCTACGCGAGCCGGTCGGAAGACCCCCGTAGCTTTTACCAACTTGTCGAAAAAGTATCTTTCCAATCTCGATTTTGGGAAAGATATGCCCGCTCTCTTGTCCTTAACGCCGAGCGTGACGACTTCGAGCGATGCCGGTATAGGCATCGGCTATTCGGACTTGCGCGTGCGCGGCACAGACCCAACGCGTATCAACATTACGGCCAATGGTATTCCGCTCAATGATGCAGAAAGCAATAAGGTTTATTGGGTGAATATGGGCGATTTTGCGTCGACCTTGGGTAGCGTCCAGTTGCAGCGCGGCGTAGGTACGTCGACCAACGGCAGTGGTGCGTTCGGCGCGACGCTGAATATGCAGACGGAGAGCATAGCTGAGCTGCCCTATGTGCAACTTGATGCTTCGGGCGGTAGTTATGCCACTCATCGCGAGAGTTTGCGCTTTGGTACGGGGCGTCTGAATGGACATTGGGGCTTGGATGGGCGCTTGTCGAACATCGGAAGTCAAGGCTACATCGACCGCGCCAGTTCGCGCTTGAATTCTTACTTCTTGCAGGGCGGTTATTTTTCAGACCAAACGGTCGTGAAATTGGTCACGTTTAACGGTACGGAGCGTACGTATCACGCGTGGGACTATGCTACGGAAGAGCAAATGAAGAAGTATGGGCGCCGCTACAACCCTTGTGGAAAATATAAGGACGCGGCCGGCAATACGGTCTATTATAAGGATCAGATCGACAACTATCATCAGCAGCATTATCAGTTGTTCTGGAATCAACTCTTGAACGACGCTTGGGATTTTAATCTCGCATTGCATTATACGCACGGTAAAGGCTACTACGAACAGTATAAGACGAATCAAAAACTGTATAAATATCTGCTCCAACCGCGTTCGGGATCGAAGAGCGACTTGATTCGTCGAAAATATTCCGCGGCCGATTTTTACGGAACGGTGTTCTCGGCCAATTATCATGCGGATCGGTTGACCGCAAACTTAGGCGGCGGATGGAATAACTACAAGGGCGACCACTACGGACGTGTCCTGTGGGTGGCAGAGTTTGACGGCAAGCAACAGCCGAACCATCCGTATTACGACAATCAAGCCGATAAGAAGGATTTTAACGTATATGCGAAAGCCAATTTCGAATTGCTGAAAGGCCTGAACCTATATGGTGACCTGCAATACAGATATGTGAAATACAATATCGATGGCCCGAGCGATCAGTTTGATGCTGCGAAACAGCAAGTGGCCTATAATGTGCACGAAACCTTCAACTTCTTCAATCCGAAAGCGGGCTTGTCGTGGACAATAGCGCCCCGGCATACGGCTTACTTGTCTTATGCGATGGCGCATAAAGAGCCTACGCGCAACGATTACGAGAATGTGTTGCAAAATTCCTCAAAGCCGCGCCACGAAACCTTGAACGACTTCGAGCTGGGCTATAACTTCTCCGGCGAGCGCTTGTCGTTCGGCGTCAATTTCTATTATATGCGCTACAAAGATCAGTTTGTGCTGACCGGAGAACAAAACGCCATCGGCGAAATGATTTCCAAAAACGTCGGCGATTCCTATCGTCGCGGCGTGGAGTTGCAAGCTGCTTGGCGCCCCTTCGACTTCCTGCGCTGGGATGCCAACCTTACGTGGAGCCATAATCGCGAAAAAAATACGTTGGTCCAAATGAACGACACGGGAGAGACGGTAAACTTGGGCAATACGCCGTTGAGCTTTTCTCCAAATCTGATTTTTAATAACGTATTTACAGCCGAATATCGCGGATTTCGCGCTTCTTTGCAGACGCAATACGTAAGTCGGCAGCTGATGACGCGAACCGGCTTCACGCAATTTGAGGAAGACGGCCACATAGTCCATACTTCGATCGATCCATATTTGGTTAGTAATCTCGATTGTTCCTATACTTTCAGTCGCCTAAAAGCTTTTAAGGCCCTGACGGTTGGCTTTACGATCTACAATTTGATGAATGCGAAGTATGAAAGCAACGGTGCGGCCAACGTAGTCTTGAAGAAGGACGCTGCGGGCAAGGTTATCGCATATCAAGATAGCGACTACAACGCTTATTCCGTGTTTTCGGCGCAAGCACCGCTTCACTTCCTAGCCCATATCTCCATTCGTTTTTAATTTTAATCTCATCTTCCCGCCCCGCCGCCCCGTTTGAGGGCGCGGGCGGCTTGATGCTTTTTTATGGAAGAGCTACTTACGTTTTTGCAAACCCACCATCACGCGCTCTTAGACGGGCTTGGTGCGCTCTTGGGCTTCATTTATCTTTGGTATGAGTATCATGCGGACGCCCGACTTTGGCCTGTGAGTATGATTATGCCGGCTATCGACATTTATCTCTATTATAAGGTCGGTCTTTATGCCGACTTTGGGATGGCCATTTACTATTTCTGCGCTGCGGCTTACGGCTGGTTTGCTTGGAGTGTTCGCCGCGGGGCGACGAAAGCGCAAGTGCTGCCTATCACGCACCTTCCGAAGCGTGTGGCTGCCTATTCTTTAGGCGTTTTCCTTCCGATTTGGGGCGCGCTATATTATATATTGTCCGTCTGGACCAATTCTACCGTTCCCTTCCTCGATAGTTTGGCCAACGCGCTAAGCATTATCGCGCTCTGGATGTTGGCTCGTAAATACGTAGAGCAATGGCTCGTTTGGATAGTCGTTGATATAATTCTCTGCGGGCTGTATGTATACAAAGGCGTTCCCTTCCACGGCGTACTCTACGGCGCTTACGTGCTGATAGCCTTGGTTGGTTTCCGAAAATGGCGTACTATGGCGGTGCGAGCATAGCGATTTGCAGTACAACAATAAGACGAGAGAACGGCAGAATCAGCTGCTGTTCTCTCTTTTTCTTTGTTTTAAGTTGGAAAAATGCGCGAAACAATTGCTTTTACTAAGAAAAATGCCTATATTCGCCAATGAAAACATTTCGCCATCTTGATTGGGCGATTTGACAACACAATTGCCGAAAAAATCAGTAGAAGTAACGCACACGAAATCTATGCAGCAAGAAAACAAAGCCTTAACCCAGCGCTTTTTGTCCTACTTGGCGAGCGACAAAGGCTATTCTCCGCTCACGATCATGAAATATCGCGACGTCTTGGAGGGCTTTGAGGCGTTTTATATCAGCCAAGAGGCTACGCTGACTTGGCAGACGATCGACGCCGACTTGGTGCGCCGCTGGATTGTTTGGCGTATGGACGACGGCATCGTAGGAAGGACGGTCCGAAGAGACCTTAGCGCGCTGCGCAGCTTTTATCGCTATCTGCTGGTTTTGGGTTTGATCGAAAAAGATCCGATGTGCTTTGTCAAAAATCCCAAGTCGGCTCAGCCCTTGCCCGCTTTCGTGCGGCAAAGTGAGATGGATCGCTTATTTGATAAGACCCATTTCCCCGAAACGTTTGAAGGGCAGCGCGACTATCTCATTCTGCTTACTTTTTATAGTACCGGCGTGCGACGAGCCGAACTTTTGGCCATGCAATGGGTCGATATTGATCTGAGTCGCTGCGAAGTGCGCGTCACCGGAAAGCGCAATAAGCAGCGCATCATCCCCTTTGGCGCCGAGTTGGCCGAGGCTTTTCAAGCCTATTACGCCGCGCGGATGGATTTAGTCAAGCACATGAGCGGCCCACTCTTTATCCAAAGCAACGGGCGCCCATTGCAGCCGACGCAAGTAGGGCGTATCGTTCACGATTACTTGTCGCTCGTGACGAATATCAAGAAAAGGAGTCCACACGTGTTGCGTCATTCCTTTGCAACGGCAATGCTTAACAATGGTGCCGACTTGATGGCCGTCAAGGAACTCTTAGGTCACAGCAACTTAAACACAACGGCGATCTACACGCACGTGACGCCCGAGGAACTACTCAAAGAATATAAACACGCCCATCCCAGGGCTTAACCCGATAATCAAAGGAGGTTTTTATGGAACTAAAGATTCAATCGATCCAATTCAACGTTACGGAAAAGTTGCAGGCTTTTATCCAAAAGAAGTTTGCGAAAATTGCGAAGTTCAACGAAAATATTTCTGCAGCAGAAGTTATTCTTAAGGTGACAAAGCCTGAAACGGCCAACAACAAGTCGACAGTGCTGAACATCAATGTGCCGGGAGAAAACTTCCACGTCGAGAAAGTTTGCGACACATTCGAAGAAGGCGTAGACCTTTGTATGGAATCTATGCTGCGCCAATTGAGTAAATACAAAGAAAAGCAGCGCGGCAAAAAGGCCGACCCCATTCGCAAGATGGAAGGTGGCTTCGAGGCCGAATAAGCACCACATTTTTGTACCTTTACTACTGATTAAGCAATAGATTCACGCTATTGATATTGTAGATTGTTGTAGTCCGTCGAGTCAAATGCTCGGCGGGCTATTTTTTTGTCGGAGTGGAGGAGGAGCAGGGCAATGTTGCCACTCCGTGTGACGGTCATTCTTATCGCTAAAGTTTCCATCTTTATCGCGAATATGCTATTCGGTAAGCTTCCTTGGGAATATTGCTCAAGGCGAGGCGCATTTTTGCCCGCCCGGCGCTGAAGATTCTTTGCCTTTTGCGCGCTGTTTGGTCGTTTGCTGCCGCCAAACTATCGTTTGCTCCCACCAAACCATTGTTTGCTCGGGACATACTATCGTTTGGTGGGAGCAAACGAAGTGCGCGAAGGCTTTTAGTCTTTACCATCTTGCCTGAAATCCTCGCATTTTCTGCTGATCAGAAGCCTCGACCGCGTGCAGCGGATGTTTTGCAGCTGCGGCCTTTTCCTTTTCACAGATTTTCGGCGGCCAAATGCAAAGAATCGAGGTGAAATATGCATCTTGTAAGACGAATTATGGATTTATGACAAAAAAAACGACGAGACGTCTTTTCAAAGCAGGAGATTTTGTATCTTTGCCTTGAATTAATGTAACTGACATGAAACACAAAGTTATTTTTCCTGCCTTAGCTCTTTTGCTGCTATGTGGTGCGTCGCTGTTTTCTGCTTGTCATAATGAGGATTTACCGCCAATGGGAGGCGAAGATCCTACTCCCAATAAGACTTTATTTGATCTGACGGAAGCGCATTCAAAAGATACGCTGCGCGTGCTCGGTTTGAGTAGTAGAATTTCTGATTTGAAGATCGTGGAAAAAGATACAAAAACCAAATTGGGAGAGATCTTTTTCGCGGGAAATCCTACAACGACCCCTTATGCAGAGATTACGTATGAATCTCCCGGCATTTTCTCTAAAGTAATCATAAATAATTGGGTCGAGATTAGGAAACTCGAACCGGTAGGCGATGAAAATATCTATGTTTTCAAGCGCATCGGAGATCGCAATAAGGATAAGAAATTGCAAATCCAACTCCGGCTGTGGGCAGATATACCTTACCACGAACCCGTAAGGGTTGAATAGCCCGTCAATGCTAAACGCAGCCTCATTATTTCGGATAATGGGGCTGTATTTTTTGACGCTATATATAATATTGTGTGGGCCTCTTTCGGTATAAGGCTGACCACGCATTACTCGTTAAAAGACCGGGCCTCGCCCCGCCACTATTTTTTACGGCGGAGATGAATGTGGTAAATCTTTTTCAGGAAAAGGAACGAAATAAATTGCACTTTTGTTTTGCGGATTAGAATTATTACCTAACTTTGCAGCCGTTTCGAGGTAGGCCCAAGAGCTTATGTGGTTTAGACTATAGTCTTTTGGGAATCTGCTCGCGGCTCGGGCAAATACCAGAGTGGCCAAATGGGGCAGACTGTAAATCTGCTGGCTTATGCCTTCGGTGGTTCGAATCCATCTTTGCCCACCTCGGGGTGCGTAAGACTACGAAACTTTATTGCGGAAATAGCTCAGTTGATAGAGCACTAGCCTTCCAAGCTGGGGGTCGCGGGTTTGAGTCCCGTTTTCCGCTCACTCTTGCTGTAATAGCTCAGCGGTAGAGCACTTCCTTGGTAAGGAAGAGGTCCCGAGTTCAAATCTCGGTTACAGCTCTGCTCGGCTTGAAAATGTATGGCGCGCAGGGAAAATCTTTCCTTGGGTTCCTTGCTTACTCAAAATAACGAACATTCATATTTTAAATAAATACAGCTATGGCTAAAGAAAAATTTGAGCGGACCAAACCGCACGTAAACATCGGTACGATTGGTCACGTCGATCACGGTAAGACGACCTTGACGGCAGCCATTACGAAAGTACTTGCTGAGAAAGGTTTTTCTAAATCTGACGAGATCAAATCTTTCGATCAGATTGATAATGCTCCTGAGGAAAAAGAGCGTGGTATTACGATTAATACGTCGCACGTTGAATATGAAACAGAAAAGCGTCACTATGCACACGTAGACTGCCCGGGTCACGCCGACTATGTGAAGAACATGGTAACGGGTGCTGCGCAGATGGACGGCGCTATCCTTGTAGTTGCTGCTACGGATGGTCCGATGCCTCAAACGCGTGAGCACATTCTTCTCGCTCGTCAGGTGAACGTTCCTCGTCTCGTTGTCTTCTTGAACAAGTGTGACATGGTTGAGGACGAAGAGTTGATCGAACTCGTTGAAATGGAAGTTCGTGAATTGCTCGAAGAATACGACTATGAAGGCGATACTCCTATCATCCGCGGTTCTGCACTCGGTGCGTTGAACGGTGTTGCTAAGTGGGAGGATAGCGTTATCGAATTGATGAACGCTGTTGATACTTGGATTGAAGAGCCTGTTCGCGACGTTGAGAAGCCTTTCTTGATGCCTGTGGAGGACGTGTTCTCTATCACGGGTCGTGGTACTGTTGCTACCGGCCGTATCGAAACCGGTGTGGTTAAGGTGGGCGACGAAGTTCAGATCCTCGGTCTTGGTGAAGACAAGAAGTCAGTTGTTACTGGCGTTGAGATGTTCCGTAAGATTTTGGATACAGGTGAAGCTGGCGATAACGTAGGTCTTCTTCTTCGTGGTATCGAAAAAGACGAAATCAAACGCGGTATGGTTATCACGCACCCGGGAACTATCAAACCTCACTCTAAGTTTAAGGCTTCTATCTACGTATTGAAGAAGGAAGAGGGTGGCCGTCACACTCCGTTCGGCAATAAATATCGTCCTCAGTTCTATCTCCGTACGATGGACTGCACGGGTGAAATTCACCTCCCTGAAGGCGTAGAAATGGTTATGCCTGGCGATAATGTTGAGATTTCTGTAGAATTGATCTATCCGGTAGCATTGAACGTAGGTCTTCGCTTCGCAATCCGTGAAGGTGGTCGTACGGTAGGTTCTGGTCAGATCACTGAGATCCTTGACGATTAATAGGCTTCTCGTCTTTAAGTAGGCGAAACCTATCTCTATAAAGAATCAGTAATGAGCGCTCGCCTTTTATGGCGAGGCTCATTCTTACGGGAATAGCTCAGTTGGTAGAGCACTGGTCTCCAAAACCAGGTGTCGGGAGTTCGAGCCTCTCTTCCCGTGCTTAAAGAATAGCTACTCTATGTTCAAGGGTATAATTACATATTGTAAAGAATCTTACGAAGAACTCGCATATAAAACCACGTGGCCAACGCGTCGGGAGTTGACTCATACCGCAATTGTCGTTCTTGTTGCTTCCATTGTGATTGCGTTAATGGTGTTCGTAATGGACACGGCGTTTGACTACTTGATGAAGTTCATCTACCCCACTGTTTAATTTCTTACGAAAATGGCTGGATTTGAAATGGCGTGGTACGTGTTACGAGCTATCAGCGGTAAAGAGAATAAGGTTAAGGAGTATATTGATGCTGAAATTAAGCTAAATGCTTTTCAGGGCAATGTCTCCCAAGTTCTCGTGCCGACTGAGAAGATCGTGCAAGTTCACAACGGTAAGCGTACTGTAAAAGAACGCAATTATTTACCCGGCTATGTATTAGTGGAAGCAAAATTGGTGGGCGAGATTACGCACATGCTTCGCAATACGCCCAATGTTTTGGGTTTTTTGCCGGATACGAACGACCCGACACCGTTGCGCGAATCAGAAGTGAATCGTATTCTCGGTAAGGCTGATGAAGAACCGGACGTTAATGAGGCACTTACTGTGCCGTTTGTTATTGGCGACTCGGTAAAGGTTACGGAAGGTCCGTTCAGCGGTTTCTCTGGTACGGTTGAAAAGATCGACGATGAGAAGAAAAAAGTTACTGTTACAGTAAAAGTCTTCGGCCGTAGTACGGGTCTTGATTTAGGTTTTATGCAAGTAGAGAAGGAATGAGATTTGTTGTTACGCTAGTCTTTTTCCTCCTCACGATAATCAATTAATAATACAAACAATGGCAAAAGAAGTTGCTGGATTAATCAAATTACAGATTAAAGGTGGTGCAGCGAATCCGTCTCCTCCCGTAGGACCTGCTCTGGGTTCTAAGGGTATCAATATTATGGATTTCTGCAAGCAGTTCAACGCCAGAACACAGGATAAGGCCGGTAAGGTGCTTCCGGTTGTCATTACTTACTTTAATGACAAATCTTTTACCTTTGAGGTAAAGACTCCTCCTGCTGCCGTTCAATTGTTGGAAGCCGCCAAAAAGAAAAGCGGTTCTGCCCAGCCGAATCGTCAGAAAGTGGCTGCCGTAACTTGGGAACAAGTGCGCGCTATCGCTGAGGATAAAATGCCGGACTTGAATTGTTTTACAATCGAAAGTGCAATGCGCCTGATTGCAGGTACTGCACGTAGTATGGGTATCACCGTTAAAGGTGAATTCCCCGGAAAGAATTAACTTCAATTTTAAACAACAATGAGTAAACTGACAAAAAATCAGAAAATTGTAGCTGGTAAAGTTGAAGCGGGGAAAGCTTATACACTAAAGGAAGCAAGTTCTTTGGTGAAAGAAATCACGACGACGAAGTTTGATGCTTCTGTCGATATTGATGTGCGTCTTGGAGTTGACCCTCGTAAGGCGAATCAAATGGTTCGTGGTGTCGTTTCTCTTCCTAACGGAACCGGTAAGACAGTTCGCGTTCTTTGCCTCTGCACTCCTGACAAAGAAGAGGCTGCTAAGGCTGCAGGCGCTGACTATGTAGGTCTCGATGAATACATTGAGAAAATTAAAGGTGGTTGGACTGATATCGACGTTATTATTACGATGCCGGCTATCATGGGTAAAATTGGCGCTCTCGGTCGTGTGCTTGGTCCGCGTGGCTTGATGCCGAACCCTAAGAGCGGAACTGTGACGATGGACGTTGAGAAGGCTATCAAAGAAGTGAAGCAAGGTAAGATTGACTTTAAGGTTGACAAGACGGGTATTGTACACGCTTCAATCGGTAAAGTATCATTCGCACCTGATCAAATCTTTGGCAATGCTAAAGAGTTTATTTCAACGATCATTAAGCTCAAACCTTCTTCTTCTAAAGGTACTTATGTTAAGAGCATTTATCTTTCCTCTACTATGAGTCAGGGGATCAAGATTGATCCTAAATCAATAGAGGAGGCTTAATAGTAAAAGATATGAGAAAGGAAGATAAAAGCAGAATCATCGAGCAACTCGGTGAGTACATCAAGGAATATTCACATCTCTATTTAGTAGATGTAACTGGCCTCAATGCTGAAGCTACAAGCAGCTTGCGAAGAAAGTGTTTCGGTTCACAGATCAAAATGGTTGTAGTGAAAAACACTTTGCTCCACAAGGCTTTTGAAGCATCAGAGAAAGATTACGCACCTCTATATGATACGTTGAAAGGAACTACTGCACTATTCTTATGCAATACTGCAAATGTTCCAGCCAAATTGATCAAAGAGGTTGGTAAAGAAGGCATTCCCTCACTCAAGGCTGCTTACGTAGAAGAAGAATTCTATGTAGGTGCTGAAAATCTTGAAACGCTGTGCGCAATTAAGAGCAAAGCAGAACTCATCGCCGAGGTGGTTTCTCTATTGCAATCTCCTGCGAAGAATGTTATTGGTTCACTTCAATCTGCTGGCCAAACAATTCACGGTGTACTCAAGACCTTAGGAGAGCGTCCTGAATAAGTATAGATAATCTCTCCACCCCTTACAAAGTAGAAACAATAAAATTATATTTGAAATGGCAGATATTAAAGCTATTGCTGAAGAATTGGTAAATTTGACAGTAAAAGAAGTTAATGAGTTGGCAACTGTCCTCAAGGACGAGTATGGTATAGAACCCGCTGCTGCAGCTGTTGCAGTTGCTGCTGGTCCTGCTGCTGGTGCAGCAGCAGCTGAAGAGAAGACAGCGTTCGATGTTATTCTCAAGGCTGCAGGTTCTGCAAAGCTTCAAGTTGTTAAGGCTGTGAAAGAAAACTGCGGCCTTGGCTTGAAGGAAGCTAAAGATCTCGTAGACGGCGTTCCTAGCAAGTTGAAGGAAGGCGTTGCTAAAGAAGAAGCAGAATCTCTCAAGAAGGTTCTTGAAGAAGCTGGTGCTGAAGTAGAGATTGCATAATTTCTCTACGGCTCTATAATGAGTTACGGTTAAGAATCCTCTGGTAGGGGGTTCTTAACCTTTTTGCATCTATAAATATTCCGATTACTCAGGGTTGCTCTTGATGCATTGTTGCAGCCTTCATTAATACATAACGAATGTCCCAAGTAATTAATAACCGAGTTAATTTTGCATCTGTTCATAATCCGATGCCCTATCCGGATTTCCTCGATGTTCAATTGAAATCATTTAAAGATTTCCTTCAGTTGGATACGCCGGCTGAACAGAGAAAGAATGACGGATTGTACAAGGTGTTTGCTGAAAATTTTCCAATCGCAGACACACGAAATAACTTTGTTCTGGAGTTTCTTGACTACTACATTGATGCTCCTCGCTATTCTGTAGAAGAGTGTTTGGAAAGAGGCTTGACTTATAGTGTTCCTCTTAAGGCAAAGTTGAAGCTCTATTGCACAGATCCAGATCATGAAGATTTTGATACTGTCGTACAAGATGTCTTTTTGGGACCTATCCCTTATATGACAGAGAATGGTACATTCGTAATTAATGGAGCTGAGCGCGTTGTGGTATCTCAGTTGCACCGCTCTCCGGGTGTTTTCTTTGGCTCTAGTATTCATGCAAATGGTACGCAATTATATAGCGCGCGTATCATTCCTTTCAAGGGTTCTTGGATTGAGTTCGCAACGGATATCAACAACGTGATGTATGCCTATATTGATCGTAAGAAGAAACTTCCTGTTACGACTTTGTTGCGTGCAATTGGCTTCGAAAAGGATAAAGACATTCTTCAAATCTTTGGCCTTTCTGAAGAGGTTAAAGTGACTAAGGCTAATTTAAAAAAATACATCGGTCGTAAATTGGCTGCGCGTGTTTTGAAAACATGGGTAGAAGATTTCGTAGATGAAGAGACAGGTGAAGTTGTTTCTATTGAGCGTACAGAAGTTATCCTTGAGCGAGAAACTGAGATTACAGCCGATAATGTTGAGGAAATTCTAAATAGCGGGTCGAAGACGATAGAAGTGCATTTAGACTCATCTATAGGTATCGACTACTCGATTATCTTCAATACGTTCCAGAAGGATCCGTGTAACTCAGAGAAAGAGGCCGTCAACTACATTTATCGTTTGTTGCGTAATGCAGATCCTGCAGATGATGCGAGTGCGCGTGAGGTTATTAATAATCTGTTCTTCTCTGAAAAGCGTTACGATTTAGGCGAAGTCGGACGTTATCGCATGAATCGTAAGTTGGGCTTATCAACAGATGGCGATACCCGCGTGTTGACGAGAGAAGATATCATTGAAATTATCAAGTATCTTATAGAACTCATCAACTCTAAGGCTTCCGTCGATGATATTGACCACTTGAGCAACCGGAGAGTAAGAACCGTTGGCGAACAATTAGCGAATCAGTTCTCGGTAGGTCTTGCTCGTATGACTCGTACAATTCGTGAGCGAATGAATGTGCGAGACAATGAGGTGTTTACCCCTACTGACTTGATTAACGCGAAGACGATTTCTTCTGTTATCAATTCTTTTTTTGGGACAAATGCTTTGTCTCAATTTATGGACCAAACCAACCCGCTGTCAGAGGTTACGCACAAACGTCGTCTCTCGGCCTTAGGTCCCGGCGGTTTGTCGCGTGAACGCGCAGGCTTCGAGGTTCGTGACGTGCACTATACCCACTATGGTCGCCTTTGTCCTATTGAATCCCCTGAAGGCCCGAATATTGGTTTGATCTCTTCTTTGTGTGTATATGCAAAGATTGACAGCCTTGGTTTTATTGAGACTCCCTATCGTAAAGTTGAAAACTCTAAGGTAGATCTAGAGAATAAGGATGTTGTTTACTTGAGTGCAGAAGAGGAGGAAGATAAGATTATCGGACAAGGTAATGCTCCCTTGAATTCTGATGGTACGTTTATCCTTTCTAAGGTTAAGTGTCGTCAAGATGCCGATTATCCTGTCGTTTCGCCGGAACAAGTCGAGTTAATGGACGTTGCTCCTCAGCAGATTGCATCTATCGCAGCCGGTCTGATTCCTTTCTTGGAGCACGACGATGCTCACCGTGCGTTGATGGGATCTAACATGATGCGCCAAGCTGTACCATTGATTCGTTCTGAAGCTCCGATTGTAGGTACGGGTATTGAAAGACAAGTATGTGTCGACTCTCGCACAATGATTAGTGCTGAGGGCGACGGCGTTGTTGATTTTGTGGATGCAACGACGATTCGAGTACTATATGATCGTACAGAAGATGAAGAGTTTGTAAGCTTCGAACCTGCTCTTAAAGAATACCGCATCCCTAAATTCCGCCGCACGAACCAGAATATGGTCTTCGACTTAAGACCGATTTGTGAAAAGGGGCAACGTGTTAAGAAAGGAGATATCCTTACAGAAGGCTATGCTACGGAGAGTGGTGAATTAGCGCTTGGACGCAATCTTCTCGTAGCCTATATGCCTTGGAAGGGTTACAACTATGAGGATGCTATCGTGCTAAATGAACGCTTGGTTCGCGATGACATCTTGACGTCAGTACACGTAGATGAATTCTCTTTGGATGTTCGTGAAACGAAGCGAGGCGTTGAAGAGCTGACCAATGATATCCCTAACGTTAGCGAAGAAGCTACGAAAGACTTGGATGAAAATGGTATTATTCGGATCGGTGCTCGTGTCGTTCCCGGTGATATCTTGATTGGTAAGATTACCCCTAAAGGTGAAAGTGATCCTACGCCTGAAGAGAAATTGTTGCGTGCCATCTTTGGCGATAAGGCTGGCGATGTGAAAGATGCATCTCTTAAAGCCAATCCCTCTTTGTCCGGTGTGGTTATTGATCGCCGTTTGTATTCAAAGGCGCAAAAGAGTCGCTCTTCTAAGGCAGCGGATAAGTCAACCTTGTTAGAACTCGACGAGCAATTCGATAAGGAAACATCAGCATTGAAGTCTGCGATGATTGATAAGTTGCTAGTGTTGACAAAAGGAAAAACGTCTTTAGGCGTTAAAGATACCATCGGCACGGAGATTATTGCTAAAGGCACTAAGTTCTCGAAGTCTTTGCTTGACTCGTTGAGCTATACGTCTTTGCAATTGAATGATTGGACGAATGATGAGCATACTAATCTCTTAATTCGTACTTTGGTCCTCAACTATTTGAAGAAGTATAATAAGATGGATGCCGTCTTGAAGCGTCGTAAGTTTGCCATTACGATTGGCGATGAACTTCCTTCAGGCATTATTCAGCAAGCCAAAGTCTATATTGCTAAGAAGCGCAAGATCGGTGTCGGAGATAAGATGGCCGGTCGCCACGGTAATAAGGGTATTGTGTCAAAGATTGTTCGTCAGGAAGATATGCCGTTCTTGGCTGACGGTCGTCCTGTAGACATTGTCTTGAATCCGCTGGGTGTGCCTTCTCGTATGAATTTAGGACAGATCTTTGAGGCGATTCTTGGTGCAGCAGGTAAGCGCTTAGGTGTGAAGTTTGCTACTCCGATCTTCGATGGTGCAAAGTTGGATGAACTTTGCGAATGGACTGATAAAGCCGGCTTGCCTCGCTATTGCGCAGAGCAGCTTTTTGACGGTGGAACCGGTGAACCATTTGACCAAAAGGCTACTGTAGGTGTTACCTATATGCTGAAGCTCGGCCATATGGTTGAAGATAAGATGCATGCCCGTAGCATTGGTCCATATTCTCTGATTACACAGCAACCTCTTGGAGGTAAGGCGCAGTTTGGTGGTCAGCGTTTTGGTGAGATGGAGGTTTGGGCTATTGAGGCCTTTGGCGCTTCTCACGTCTTGCAAGAGATTTTGACTATTAAGTCTGATGATGTTACCGGCCGTGCAAAAGCTTATGAAGCCGTAGTTAAGGGAGAGACGATGCCAACTCCGGGCATTCCTGAATCGCTTAATGTCTTGCTGCACGAGTTGCGTGGATTAGGTTTGAGTATTACGCTGGATTAACGACTAAATTCAAAAGAAAATGGCTTTTAAAAGAGATAATAAGATAAAGAGCAACTTTACGAAAATCACGATTGGCTTAGCTTCTCCAGAGGAGATTTTAGCTAATTCATATGGTGAAGTGCTCAAGCCTGAGACGATAAACTACCGCACCTACAAACCCGAACGTGACGGACTCTTCTGCGAGCGTATTTTTGGACCGACAAAAGACTACGAGTGTCATTGCGGTAAATACAAGCGTATTCGCTATAAAGGTATTGTTTGCGATCGTTGCGGTGTTGAAGTTACAGAGAAAAAGGTAAGACGCGAGCGTGCCGGCCATATTGCTTTGGTCGTTCCCGTTGTGCATATTTGGTACTTCCGCTCTTTACCCAATAAGATCGGTTATCTTTTAGGACTCCCAACGAAGAAGCTCGATACCATTATATATTATGAGCGCTATGTCGTTATCCAGCCGGGCGTATTGGGTGAAGAAGTTGAGGTAAACCAACTCCTCACCGAAGATGAATATCTCGACTTGTTGCGCAAATTGCCGAAAGAGAATCAATATTTAGACGATTCTGACCCCAACAAGTTCATTGCGAAGATGGGTGCAGAAGCTGTTCTAGATATGCTTCAGCGCATTGACCTGGACCAGTTGAGCTATGATCTTCGAGATCGTGCTAATTCTGATCGTTCTGCGCAGCGCAAGAATGAGGCCTTGAAGCGCCTTCAAGTTGTAGAGTCCTTCCGAGCAAGCAAGGAGCGCAATAAGCCCGAGTGGATGATTATGAAGATCTTACCCGTTATTCCGCCAGATCTTCGCCCGCTTGTGCCTCTGGATGGTGGGCGCTTTGCCACTTCCGACCTAAACGACCTTTATCGTCGCGTATTGATTCGCAACAACCGCTTGAAGCGCTTATTGGAAATTAAGGCTCCTGAGGTGATTCTTCGCAATGAGAAGCGTATGTTGCAGGAAGCTGTTGACAGCCTCTTTGATAATTCTCGCAAGTCATCAGCAGTTAAGAGTGATAGCAATCGTCCGTTAAAGTCTTTGTCTGATGCCTTGAAGGGTAAGCAAGGACGTTTTCGCCAGAACCTACTCGGTAAGCGTGTTGACTATTCAGCCCGTTCAGTTATCGTCGTTGGTCCGGAGTTGAAGATGGGAGAGTGCGGTCTTCCGAAGTTAATGGCTGCTGAACTCTATAAACCATTTATTATTCGTCGCTTGATTGAGCGCGGTATTGTCAAGACAGTAAAGAGCGCGAAGAAGATCGTGGATCGTCGTGATGCCATTATTTGGGACATTCTCGAATTTGTCATGAAAGGTCATCCCGTTCTGCTTAACCGTGCTCCGACCTTGCACCGTCTTGGTATTCAAGCTTTCCAACCGAAATTGATTGAAGGTAAGGCAATTCAGTTGCACCCCTTGGCTTGTACCGCATTTAATGCCGACTTCGATGGTGACCAGATGGCTGTTCACCTCCCGCTGAGCAATGAAGCTATTATTGAAGCACAGATTTTGATGCTTCAGAGCCACAATATCCTCAATCCGGCTAATGGTGCGCCGATTACCGTTCCTTCTCAGGATATGGTGTTGGGGCTCTATTATATCACCAAGCTGCGCAAGGGTGCTAAAGGCGAAGGCCTGACTTTCTATGGCCCTGAAGAAGCTATTATTGCTTACAATGAGCGCCGCGTAGAAGTTCATGCTCCGATCAAGGTTATTGTAGACGATCTTGATGAGAATGGCACGTTGGTTAAGCGAATGCTTGAGACTTCTGTAGGTCGTGTAATTGTCAATGAGATTATTCCGAAGGAAGTGGGCTATTTCAATGGTATTATCTCCAAGAAGTCTTTACGCGACATTATTGCTCGTGTGATCAAGACCGTAGGTATGGCTCGTGCGTGCGAGTTCTTGGATGGTATCAAGAACTTAGGCTATCGCAAGTCCTATGAAGGTGGTCTTTCTTTCAACTTAGACGACATCATTATCCCGCAAGAGAAGCAAGACATCGTAGCGAAGGGTAACGAAGAGATTGACCAGATTATGGCCAATTATAATATGGGTTTCATCACCGATAATGAGCGTTACAACCAAGTTATTGACACCTGGACGCACGCCAATACCAATTTGAAGCGTACCCTGATGAAGCAGATGACGGAAGCTGATCAAGGTTTCAATGCCGTATTCATGATGTTAGACTCCGGTGCCCGTGGTTCTGCTGACCAGATTGCCCAGTTGGCCGGTATGCGTGGTTTGATGGCTAAGCCGCAGAAGGCTGGTGCAGAAGGTGCGCAGATTATTGAAAACCCGATTCTCTCCAACTTCAAGGAAGGTATGAGCGTATTGGAGTACTTCATCTCTACTCACGGTGCGCGTAAGGGTTTGGCCGATACAGCTTTGAAAACGGCCGATGCCGGTTATCTGACGCGTCGTTTGGTCGATGTGTCTCACGATGTGATCATTACCGAAGAAGATTGCGGCACTTTGCGTGGACTCGTTTGCACTGCCCTTAAAGATGGCGATGAGGTGATATCATCACTGAGCGAGCGTATCTTGGGCCGCGTATCTGTTCACGACATTGTTCATCCGATGACGGGTCGCCTCATTGTTGCTGCCGGTGAAGAAATTACCGAGCCGATTGCTGCTGAGATTGAGGCTTCGCCGATCGAAAGCGTAGAAATTCGCTCCGTCCTTACTTGCGAGAGCAAGCACGGCGTTTGTCAGAAGTGTTATGGTCGCAACTTAGCTACTTCTCGTATGGTTCAGAAGGGTGAAGCCGTTGGTGTTATTGCAGCTCAGTCTATTGGTGAGCCGGGTACACAGTTGACGCTTCGTACCTTCCACGCCGGTGGTATTGCCTCCAATGCAGCTGCCAATGCCTCGATCATTTCTAAGCAAGACTGCCGCGTCGAGTTTGAAGAAATGCGTACGGTCGACATTATCAACGAAGACGGTGCTGCCGGCAAGATTGTTGTCGGTCGTTTGGCTGAAGTACACTTCATCGACATCAATACCGGTATCGTTTTGTCTTCGCAGAATATCCCCTATGGTGCACAGTTGTTTGTAGGCGATAAAGAGAAAGTAGAGAAGGGTACGATGGTAGCCAAGTGGGATCCGTTTAATGCCGTTATTGTCACTGAGTTGGCTGGTAAAATCCATTTCAACGATGTGATTGAAGGTGTTACGTATCGCGTCGAAGAAGATGAAGCTACAGGTCTTCGTGAGCGTATCATTATAGAAGCTAAGGAGCGTAACCGCATTCCTTCAGCGGATATTTTGGATGAGAAAGGCAACATCATTCGTTCTTACAACTTCCCCATCAATGGTCACTTGGCCGTAGAAGATGGCGAAGAGTTGAGAGCCGGTGCTGTCCTGGTGAAGATTCCGCGTGCCGTAGGTAAGGCTGGTGATATTACCGGTGGTCTGCCGCGTGTTACGGAACTCTTTGAGGCGCGCAATCCGTCTAACCCTGCCGTTGTTTCTGAAATTGATGGCGAGGTGAAGATGGGCACGATTAAGCGTGGTAACCGTGAGATCATCATTACGTCCAAACTCGGAGAGGTTAAGGCCTACCTCGTGCCGCTGTCTAAGCAGATCTTGGTACAGGAAAACGACTACGTTCGTGCAGGTGAAGCACTCAGCGATGGCTCGATCACACCGGCCGATATTTTGGCCATCAAGGGTCCTACCGCAGTGCAAGAATATATTGTTAATGAGATACAAGACGTCTATCGTCTGCAGGGCGTTAAGATCAATGATAAGCATTTCGAAGTTATCGTTCGTCAGATGATGCGCAAAGTGCAGATCAACGACCCGGGAGATACACGTTTCTTGGAGTTGCAAGTAGTCGACAAACTAGATTTTGCTGAGGAGAATGACCGTATTTGGAGTAAGAAAGTCGTAGTAGATGCCGGCGATAGCGAGATGATGAAGAAGGGTATGATCATTACGGCGCGCAAGCTCCGCGATGAAAATTCCCGTCTCAAGCGCCTTGACCTTAAGTTGGTGAAAGTGCGCGATGCCGTGCCGGCTACGTCTACACAGATCTTGCAAGGCATTACGCGCGCAGCGTTGCAGACCAAGAGCTTTATGTCCGCAGCTTCCTTCCAGGAGACTACAAAAGTCTTAAACGAGGCTGCTATCAGCGGAAAGATAGACTATTTGGAAGGTATGAAGGAAAACGTGATTTGCGGCCACTTAATCCCGGCCGGCACGGGTCTCCGAGAGTTCTCCAATCTCGTCGTTGCTGATGCTGAAGAATATGCCCGCGTTCAGGCAGAGAGAGCAGCTGCTATGGCAGCAGATCAGGCCTGATCGCTGATTTAATAAACTAAAGGCGGCCGTCTTATTCTTGCAAACCCTTTGTAAGGGGTAGCGAAAATAAGACGGCCGCCTTTTTTGTGCGGATTAGCATTGGTGGCGTGCGAGGGGCGAGTATGCCATAATAGCACGTGAGCCGGATAGGAGAGAATTCCGCTAAAAGTCGTGAGACCTTTGTGTGGATATTATTCTTGTTTCGTTGTTTGTTGGCCGGCAAGAATAGTTCAAATTGTAAAGGTCATAGGAGTGAGCTTTCATTTGTATTTGTTTTATGTTTAAATACGAAGTTGTGAGGAATACACTACTTTTATATCTTTTATGGGATTTTTTATTACTGAAATATCTGATTGTGGTAAAATAAAATCGTAGCTTTGTAAGCAGAAAGGTAGTTGCAACTTTTCTAGACTTTAAGGACAACACAACAATACTAATTCTGGCTGAATTAAATTAGCTTGATAATTGAGTGTACAATAGTTTAACCAGTTTAATCATCAATCAAATGAAAAAGTCATTACCTCTTTTCATCGTCCCAATTATGCTCTTTGCCTTAGTTCAGAGCGTAAAAGCACAAGACCAGTCACCCAAGTATTTCTTTCAAGGTGTCGAAAGATTAAATTCCAAAGCCGGCTTCCGCTACGTCTATGACGCACAGAACAAGATCAAGGCTTCCGTCTATTATGATTCCCAAGGAAAGGTGCCTCATGTGGACTCTATCTATTATGACGGACAGGGCAGAATCAACCGCGTTGACCAATATCAGGTCCTTTCCGGCGAAATTCCAGATCCGCTCCCCTTGGATACTCGTTTCCAATATACTTATGACGAGAAGGACAGAGTGCATGAAAGAATTATGTACTACGGATATGCACTTGATAATCCGGCCGGCAAGAAAGAATTGATCTATGACGAGCACGGCAACAATATAATTATCCGTACTTACCTGCTCTCAATCGGTAAAACGGTTGATATGAGATACATCTATAACGAGAAGAACCAACTTATCAAGTCAGGTTATCCTTCAGATGAAGATCCGAACAAGATCACAACCAACATCAAGACATACGAATATGATGAAAATGGCAATCTGATTAAGGAGAATTCATATACAGACGAGCCGAATCCTATGCTCAACGGTTACGTGCAGTACACCTATAAGGATAAGAATCTGACGGATATGCTGCTCATGGACATCAATCCGGAAACAACGGCAGAGAAAGTCTATTTGATCTTCAAGTTTGAATATAACAACCAAGCAATGGGTAAAGACGCATATTATCCTGTTTACCCATTCTCTTATGACGGACCGATGTTCCACAATTCAATCGTAGAAGATGCACTGAGCAATGGTAACCTGAGAACTACGATGATTAGCATTGATCCGGATGTGGAAGAAAGCAAGCAGAAAACGACTTTTGCATATCTTTACAAGAATAACGACCCGGCATCTGTTGAAAGAGTAGGGGCTGCAAAAGAATTTAAGGCTTACAAGAATGGCGGCGTTCTTACTATCGAGGGCTACCGGATTTCTAAGACAAGCGTTTACGACATGAACGGAAAAGTCGTGGCAAATGTAGACGCTCAGGCCGACAGAATCGATATTCCGGTTGAGGCACTTGGTCGTGGCGTATTCGTCGTTGTTGCGCAGAACGTCAAAGGTCAAAAAATGAACGTGAAGGTGATCTTGTAATACGATCTCATATATGATGGGAAACGCAAACATCTTTAAAAACGTTTCGTTTTGATTAAGGAATGAAAGGATGCGTCAAAACTCTTGGCGCATTCTTTTTATATATCTCTTTATCTGCGCCGCACAAACAGCTTAACGCGTAAAGCTTGCACACTTGGGATATTCCTAAAGAAAATTAAAATCGTTTCATTCGTATTATACACCGTTTGAGACCTATTGGAAAAGCGGAATGTAGCCTCATACGCTACGGCATTTGCGCCGGTTTTTAGTTTGTTCTTATCGCAGACTTTACCTGCAAACTAATTCAGCAATTGCGCCCATCCCGTCAATTTTTTTTCTCTCATCAGTACTCCTCAAAATTAGCTTAGGGGCAAATGAAAACTGTCTTAGGAGAAAATAAAAACACACTCCTAAGACAATTAAAATTCTCTCCTAAGACAATTTTTACTTTCACCTAAGAAAGTTTTTGCACTCTTGGTAGTGTTGATTTTCAATGTGTTATTAGGCTTTATTTTTCGTGCTTAACCGTCATGTGCCGCCAATCTTACTTTTTCCACTGTAAACATTTTTCGCATATATCCGATAGACCTTGTAACAGGTATAATGGGGAGTAAGGATAAACATTGTAAGCTTCGCCTCAATGCTGCCGCGGATTGCCGGAATAATCTCAAGTTCTTAGGCTTGGTCTCTCAAGACATGCCATAGCGAATAGATGAGAGCATCTTTTCGCCCACGATATTTGCAGGTCTCAATAAAACGTCTTACCTTTGCCGTCAATTAGGTGCTTAGTGGGTGAGCGTGAAGATGATAGCAAAAACAAATATAAACATATCTCATAAGGTGATGCGGAGCGATGCTGATGGCTCTGTATCTTTTAACAGTTTATATTTGGCCCGTTTGGATATTTTGCTAACACACACACACACACACACACACAAGGCACCTGGCGTAACTTCACACTTATTAAACCTTTTTATACGCGCGCGCGAAGCGTGCCGTAAACCTTGTAAACAAAGGGCTCTCGCGAGTTCCCTTTGTTCGCTTTATCATAACCTTTTACCTCATCGGATAAATGGGAAATAAGCACGATTTAATCCAATTAAATAAAAGCATATGAAACAGACAGAAAACAAGAAACGCACTTACGTGACGCCGCAGGTGGAGGTCGTCTCCCTCGACCACTGCTCCCCGCTGCTGCAGTTCTCCGGCGGGCACAATGATGCGGGCAATGACGGCCAACCCTTGGACGCCCCCCGCAACGAGTTCTTCGATACGGAGGAAGAAGAAAGCCTGTAGAAAGGCTGGCATAATTGGTAATGAACGAAAACAAGAAAACAATGAAAAGAAAGATGAAGACAAACATTTTATCCCTCTTTGTCCTCGCCTCTCTGCTGTTCGCAGCCTGCGCCACCGACAATGTCGAGCCGGGCAAGCAGAAACAGGGGCAAGAGATCGATACTGCAGGGATGACATCCTTTTCCGTAAACAACGAGGCGCCGCCCATAGACCTCACAAACCCTGTGACACCCGCGACGCGCACAGCCGGCGAATATACCGGTACGGGTATCAAGTTTTATTGGACAGCAGCCGATCGGCTCGGGGTGGTGGGAAGGCTCGATCCCGTTACCCAAGAGAAAGTGTTCTATGAGAACCGCGAGAGCGACATTCAAGCTCAGCTTCATGCCTCGGGTAAGGACCGTACGCCCAGGGCCACGTTCTGGTTTGATGGCGACTACACTGCTCCCCAATATCCTATGCGCTATGTTGGAAACTGGGACTATCCTATGTTTTACAATGTCTTAATAGAGAACAAGCAAAAGCAGACCAAGCCCAACGATGCCGCAGAGCTTGGCAAATACGGCGACTGCGGTACAGGTACAGCGTACCGACAAGCCGATGGGCATTACACTTTCATGATCGACCATAAGGCCTCCTACATCACCTTCCTACCCTATACCTTGCAGAAAGGTGTTGCCAAAGCCAAGATTGCGCAAATCAAAGTGACGGCCGACAAAGCTGTCTGCGGAAAGTTTGATTTCGATGACGATGGCATCAACCTCAACTCTCGTCCTGCCACCACAAGGTACAATAACTATATAGAACTGACCTTGGATAATTTCCCCATCCCGTTGACAGCTCCCGATGCTGATGCCAATGCTGCCATTATGCTCATCGCGCCGGGCACGTATAGCAAGTTCACCGTGGAGTACACCCTCTACGAGCCCAAATTCAATTTCCAAGGCACCATCATCAAAGAGTACAAAAACGTAACTTTCACAGCCGGCAAGAATAAGGTTATCAGCCAGAACTTGAAAGTGCCCGAATACCCGGCCGACAGCTATTATATGTGGGATGCCGCCGTGGGGCAACACTATTGGAAAGGTTATGAATGGAATAGCCCTAATCCCGAACAGCCTACTTTCGCTTGGGAACAAACCGGCTCTACCCATTATCCCAAGGATAACAAGGACCCCCGTTGGCATAGAGAGTTCCCGTTAGACCTTGCCCCCGGCAGCAGCTTGGAAGCCACCCGCAGCTGCAAGGACTGCCCAAACGCCAACGAACTTTGCTGGTATGTAGAAAAGGGAGACGCACATTGGGTTGACTCTCTTTGGGTCTGTATGGATCGTCTTTTCTTCGGGGGTATTTGGTTGAAAAAACTGAGCGTCATAGCCAAAGAGAATAGTAAATCCATATCCGACTTAAAGAATGCTGCACCTGATGGACATGATTATAGGAAGCAATATTTATACTCTCTTACAAGGAATACCACTCAAGATGTCATGCCCGAAAAGAGAGAGGATTATTTCTTCCTTCCTGCACTTGGCTATTACAGGGATGGCGTTGGTGGCCCGGCGTCAGTTGGTTACTATTGGTCAAGCACACCTTGGTGTTGGTGGGGTGATAATACTTTACCTCATTACTTCTATAGTGCCCATTGTCTGTACTTCTTTGGTGGCACCATAATGACCAATACCGGCGCTTCAGGAGGAAGTACCGGAATAGGAATACAACTTTGGCCGGCAAACCGCTAAGAGAGTAGAACACAAAATGTAGCTGACAGCTCGGCGGATAAGTAGGGAGCAGAAACTGCATCTTATATCGTCCGTCTGGGATACCTTATATTACATTGACATAAGGACTTAAGTATAAATCCTCAATACCCTTAAGTATAGGTTCGGCGGAAGTGAGGATATAAGGGTGGGACAAGGGGCTATATCGTATTCGTCAAAGAAGCGTTGCTCACAAGGCGTGTGTTCATTTACTCACTAATTTTATAGAAACTGTGATTTCTTGATTTGTTTGTCGACTCTCCCAATAACGATAATAGGACTGACTCTACACGAAAGAGTCAGTCCTATTATTATCTCCTAAGAACTTTTATCGGACAGTAAGAATTAACCTGAGTTTGGCACAAGGTGTTGCCAAGCCCCTTATAAGGAATATAGGAATATCGCCTATTTATCCATCCTCTCCATTACCCGTCGGAGTTTCGGCCGGAAGATGAGGGGGCACTTAGAAGGAGGACGACTTATAGCCGGGGTTCTGACTTAAAAGTGGGTTGAGTGAAAGGACGTTGAGCGGTATAGGGAAGACGGTCGTAAAGCCTGATGCCTCGCCGGGTAATTGAGGGCGGTCTGCATAAGCACGCGTAAACTTCCCAAAGCGGATTAAGTCGGGACGGCGGTAGCCTTCCCAAGCCAATTCCAATAGGCGCTCTGCCAAGATGTTGTCCAACGTAGCCGGCCGCGGACTCATTCCGACTCGCGCTCGCACAGCATTCAGTTCAGCTGTACCATCTTCTCCATTGCGCACTTTCGCCTCACTCTTCATCAAGAGTGCATCAGCATAGCGAAAGAGTACAATGTCGTTGTCCATAAGCTTACCATCTTTGGTCGCCGTCTTATCAATCGCATATTTCTTCATACGCGCTCCGGCTGTCACACGATGCGGCGAGGAGTACATATCAAGTTTTACCTCCCACGGATAATAAATGAGCGTATCTCCATTTTCTAAACGAACGACTTCACCATTAAGGTCTCGCACGACGCCGGCGTAATAGGTGTATTCAAAGCGTTTGTCTTGTTCGGCCGTTTCATAACCAAAAGTATTCAAAGCGTCAATGGTAGCGCTCGATCCGTTCTCTCCGGAGAAGCCGTAAGCCCCCGCGTGTCGATAATGATAGGAGCGGAAGAGGTTTTGATTCTGATAAGGCAAGGTCTGCTTATCCAAGGGAATGGTCAGAATATTCTCCAAACTGTTTTCATTATGAACGGCAAAATTATCTCTAAAATCAGCACTCAGCGTATAGCCAAAGGCGCTCAGGCTATCACAATAAGCGATACACGTCTGCCAAGCATTGAGTTTGTGCCCACCGACTTGGAAAAAGATGTCGCGCCCCGAAGGACGATTCCCATCCGTCCAATTGTCGTCCGTATACACTTCTGCATTGAGTGCCAAACGCGCCAATAAGAAATAAGCCACTGGGCGCGTGATTCGCCCATAACCCTCCCCTAAAGCATTGCTGCGCACGTTGGGAAGGCGGGGCGCTACGGTTTGCAACTCATCGACGATAAAGCGAAATACTTCCGAGCGCTCATACTGCTTCACCTCTCGCATACTTACATCCGCAGAGGTAACAAGCGGCAGGCGGCCATAAAGATCCATCAATTCATAATAATACAAGGCGCGAATGGCGCGCACCTCTGCTTCGTAATCTTGGCGTTGTTCAGGGCTTAGACGTGCAGCGTATTTCTCAATTCCGGCTAAAGACCGATTGCTAAGCGTGACAACTTTATATAGATATTTCCAAGTGGATGCCAAGACGCTGTTGGATACGCCCCAGCGATGTAGGTATAAGTCCTGCCACAAACCGCCGTCATACCAATCGCCGCCACGCGTTGGCAAGATGGCTTCATCCGTCGTAAACGTATTGAGATCGTATAGACCGCGATATGTGCCCTGCAAGCCCTGACTATCTTGATAGCCGCCGAAGTAAGAGTAAAGAGAGCCGACCGCGTTGCGGTAAATGCTTGCTGCATCGTGATAAGCCTGATCTTCTGTCTGATAATCTTTGGGCTTTTCTTCCAAGAAGTCGGAGCAAGCTGTCAAGGTCCAGAAAGCTGCCAACATTAGGCACCAAGCAATTGCGGTGAACGAGCGATCAAAGATCTTCAAAAAGGAATTTGTCTTTTGCATAAACAATATGTTTCTATCCGAGTGGTCCGCTGGCTTTTCAAATAAAGAGCTGCTACCAAACGTCGGTTATGTGCTTAGAATTGAATACTTACACCCAGTGCATAAGAGCGATAGAGTGGATAGCTGCGCTTGTCGTCCGTGCCGAGCGTCGGCCCGACTATGCTGCTGTTGATCATCGGGGTTAGTCCTGAATAGCCGGTAAGCGTCAGTAGGTTGTTGATAGAGAAAGAAAGTCGCAAGCTCCGTATATAGCGGGTCTGCTTAAGCGGCACCATCCAGCCGAAGTTGAGATAGGCTACGTGTATGTAATCGCCCTTTTCCAGCCAATAGTCAGTAGCTGTTTGATCATAAATGTTGCGTGCCGGCGCGTCTTGCATAACATTATAAAAAGGCAAACTGCCAACGTTCATATAAGTGAGTGCCGTCGCATTGTAAATCTTATGGCCGAAAGCGCCGTTGATTTGCATTGAAATATCGAAGTCCTTATAGCGCAGACCGAGATTAGCACCCAGCAAAACCTTTGGTGTAGCTTGTCCGGCAATATATCTGTCGCCTCCGTCTTCGATATTGACAACTCCGTCGCCATCCAAGTCGGCTATGTCATAGCGATACGTACCGTCGGCATTTTTAATTAAGCCTTTGCAGTGGGGCAAATAAAATACGCCGAGCGGTTGGCCTACGATCTGATAGACGATATTGTTGTTTCCTCCGTGAAATCCGGCGCCGGTAAGACTCGTGATAGGCTGGTAAGCCGGCGCAGAGAGATATTCTCCGCGATACATACCGCTGAGCGAGAGGAGTTTGTTTTGCTGAAAGGCCAAATTGACGCCCAAATTAAGCTCCACATCTTTATTACGCAGTAAGATGCCGGCTAAGCCGATCTCCAAACCACTGTTACGCATAGCGCCCAGATTAGCCAGTAACTTATCGTAGGCAAATGGCGGCACAGAGACGTCATAGAGATACAACATATCTTTCGTCTTGGCATTGTAATAGTCGAGCGTTAGCAAGAAGCGGCCCGAGAAAAGCGAGAGATCCACGCCCACATTAAAAGTCTTTTTGATTTCCCATTTAAGATCCGGATTAGCATTGCGTATCAAGCCGATAGTAACAGTGGGCGTGCCGTCAACATAAACAATGCCATTGGGCTTTAAGAGTTCAAGAGAGTTATAGCAATCGATTGCCGACAAATTTCCGGAGAGACCATAGCCTGCCCGCAACTTCAGGTCTATAGGGTAATGTAAGTTTCGCATCCACGGCTCCTTACTAACAGTCCAAGCGCCGGCAACGGAAGGGAAGAAGCCCCAGCGATTATTGCGACCTACTTTAGAACTGCCGTCTGCGCGCGTATTGATCGTCAAGGCGTAGCGGTCGTCATACGTATAGGTTACGCGTCCTAGGAAAGAGGCTAAAGCCGGATTCTCATAAGAAGAACCTGTAGCTTCCCATAAGCGGACAGCGCCGGCCGAGAGATCATAATAGCCGGTGGCATTGGTGCTCAGGTTGGACACTTGCGTATGAAAAGCTTTTAAGATATTCTTTGAGGCCTCCCCCAGGGCTAAGGCTTCCAGTCGGTGGCGTCCGAAAAAGCGGTTAAATGTTAAAGAAATATTGCCCAGCAATGCTTCTGTGCGCGTCTCTCCGCGTAAGATTTGCCCGTGACTCCATACGTAAATGGGGTTGAAGCCCGCTACATCCAGCGAACTATACGAGTAACTTCCGAAGGCCGATAGTTTGAGTCCGCTGCCCAAGTCGTAGGCTGCACGCACATGTGCATTGAAGCCCGCTTGCTCCTCGTGATCCAGCATATCGAGCAATGATTGTGGATTGGTGATCTGACTGGCGTCGGAATATTGCGCCCACGTTCCGTCCGGATTCTTGCCGCGACGAAACGTCGGATTGAAGGAAGCCGCCGAATAAAAGAGCTTTTGCACGTCGAGGATGTATTTATTCTTCTGAATATTGCCGAATACCCCTAAATCGATCTGCAAGCGGTCATCAAAGCCCTTTTGCGAGATGTCGAATTTAGCCGTAAAGTTGCGACTGCCTATCGTTTGGATCACCTGATTGTGCTGCATAAAGCCCAAGGACGCGCGATAATTGGATTGATTCGTCCCGCCGCCGAAAGCAATGTGATGGTTCTGCACGAACCCTGTCCGCGTAATGGCGTCTTGAAAATCAGTATTAAATCCTTTGTCTACCAAATAATTTCCCCTTGAACGTACGGCAGCGCGGTAGCCATCTGCCGTGAGCATCTTGAGTTGCTTGTAGATAAGTTCCGGCCCCGTCGTGACATCATAACTGATATGAAAGTCGCCGAGTCGGCCTTTCTTCGTATCGACCACGATTACACCAGAGGCCCCTCTACTACCATATTGAGAAGTCTCACTCGCATCTTTCAGAATCTGAAAGCGCTCGATGTCGGCAGGGAAAACGTTGCTCAACGTCGTCAAGTCAGCATAGACACCGTCGATAATCACCAAGGGATCATTTCCACCCGTCAATGAAGTCGTACCACGCACGCGCACTGCGTGGAGCATAGCCTCCGTATTATTGGGGTCAGCTATCGTTACGCCTACCGCTTGTCCGTGAAGCGCATCGAGTGCTCCCGTTAGGAGACCTTTATTCATGCGTTTTGTTGTGATGTTGTCGATGTTTCCCGTCAAGACACGTAGTGGCTCATCGTTGCTTGGGCTTCGTAGCGAGTCGGTCTTCGATTGAGCATAAGCGCCGCTGGTTACCAACAGAAAAAGCGACAAAATAAAAAGGGCGCGTTTGGTCATAAAAGTAAAATGCAGTTAGTTCAAGTCTGGTTTTATTTATCCGGCGCAAACTTCATTTCTTTCTTACACTGTGTGATATAAAGTTGGCACAGGCCGAAAGCATCGGATACGGCAAATTTATATATTCCTGCACAATAACGCCCGTTTTTGCCGGACTCTTTTCCTAAAAGTACTAAAATCCACAGCCTTTGCTTGGTTATGGATCTTAGGTACCGTGATTTGTGATAAGCAATACCTGTTTTTTTTGCCTTAAAACAGTCTCAACATAAGTCCCAAAATAAGATTGTCTTTCGTATATCTATACATTACACCCCAACACTACATGTCGAAATACCCATAAAAAGATACGCTGCCTTTCCCCAAAAGATACGCTCCTTTTCACTAAAAACTGCGCTGCTTTTCCCAAAAAGGTAGGCTGCTTTCGACTGAAAGGTACGTAACTTTTGGCCTCGAAGATTTGAGAATGCAGCCTTTAAGAGTTCTATGGCTATGGGTACTAAATTTTAGGGAGAAACCCTTTCAGCTATGGGTAGCTGTCTAAAACAATTGACCTTTAATTATGGTGAAGCTGCCATAATTAAAGGTCAATCGCAGTGTAATATGTTCTTAAGAACAAAGTTCTTTACTTCATCTTAATTGTTGATGGTAATCTTTTGGGTAAATCTTTGATTATTATATTCAACCAATACGATGTAGATACCCGAAGAAATGTTGCCTAACGGAATGATTCTCTTGGTGCTCTTGGCTACACAATGCCCATCGGCCGAATAGAGGCGCAGCGTTCCTTTAGCATTCAACCTTATTGCAGACTTGTCTACCGATAAGACAGACTTGTTTACCAACGGTGCTATTCCATTGACTAAGTCGAGTATGTACGGTGTAGAAGCCAAAGACTCTTTTCCGTCATTGTAGTATGCCACGACGGTATATTCAGCCTTGTCGAGCGGCTGCTTGTCGATATAGCGTGTTACTTCGAAAGGAATGCAGACGTTGTTCAGCTGCACACCGTTGCGGAAAACGTTGTAACCGATAAGAGTATTATCCTCTTCTGTGACAGCATCGTTAGGCTGGTCGGTAATGTTACCTGTAATTCGCCAGCAGCAAGAGCCCATCTGTGGGTCGTTTTCGTAGAAGTCGCGCACGGTTTTCCAAGTCTTTCCGTTGTCTTCAGAGTAGAGGTCGCTCTTTCCGGTTACGCTCGATTTCGTACTTTCGTAAGTCAGAGGAATCTGGTCGGCATCGTAATCGTGAATCTTAATGCCCACAATGAGTTCCTTTCCGCTGTCAATCTTGATAGGCTGATTGAGCTTTAGGGTTGTGTTCTCGTTGTACTTGATGTTCTCTATCTCCTGTTCGCAGATGAGTTTTCCGTCTTCAAACACCACAACAGCTGCGTGAAGGCCCTTGTCGCCGCTTGCATCGTCGTAGTAGTTGATGTAGCTTGTTACCGAAGTAAGGTACTTGCCGTGGTATGGGGCGAGCTCGCTTTGCGTGAATTTGTTTGCTCCGATGAGTTCCTTTCCTTCATTGCCGAGTGTGTAGCCCGGCGATTCCGGGTCGGAAAGATAGTTGAGCGAGTAGCCGTTTCGGCTGTTCTTCCACATCAGGAAGAGTTCGTTGTTCATCACTTTACCCGTGAATCCCTTTGGTGCATCAACGTTGTCGCCACTGCCAATCATAATGTTGTCAAGGTAGAAATAGTATGACACTGCACCCTTTCCGTGCTTGCGGAACCTTATTTGGAATACTTTGCCAGCAACTTGCTTCGTTAAATCGACCGTCAAGATGCCTTCCAAGTTTGGCAATTCCTTCACGGTCCATTCCTTGGCTACGCTCCACGACTTGCCGCCATCTACTGTATATTCAACGCTGAGTGTGTCTTTGGTCAAATCAACCTCACCGCCTCCCTGTGCAGGTTCTTGGTTGCAAAGAGTCAAGAACGAACATTTCACCTTGTTTATCTTGGTTGCATCGAGCGGACGACTTATCATACTTGAAGAGTAAGGATTGAATGTGCACGCTCCGGTAGTCACTCCCATTGAGGCGTCGTGCCCTACTTGGGCTGCCACCAACCACTCTGTATCGGCTTCGTCGCCGTAATCCTTGCTCTTCGTCCAGTAGTTAGTATTCAGCGAACCTCTCTCGAAATCTTCGAAAAGTGGGAACGCATAATCGTCGGGAACGGCAATTACTTCAGGGTTTGAGCGTGGCGAAAGCATCTCTTTTCCCTGTTTGTCGGTGTATATCGCTTCGATTGCAAACTTACGGTAGCCTGCATAGACATCTTTCTGTGCAAATGTCATCTCGTCTTGCAATTCCTTCAAAGTCGCAATCTTTTTACCATCACAGTAGACATTGTAGCCTTTCAGCGTCAATGAATTGTAAGTTGCCTTGTCTATCTTCCACGAAAGCTGAATTTGGTGTAACCCTGTTGAACCTCCTTTTGGCTTATTGGGGGTAGCAGGAATTTCCACTTCGCGCTTGGTTACATTCAATACCCAAGCCTTAGGAATTTGCCCAAACGCAATATTCGTGTCTCTATTGCCGGCAACAACATTTCCGTTTGCCGACACTGCCGACGGGAAGACCTGTGCTTGGTCTTCATAATTCATTGGGAACGGCATCTTCAGTTGCGGATTGAACAAATACAGATAATAAGAGAAATCGAAGATTCTGTCTGAAGAATATTGATACCAGAAACTTCTGTATGCAACTTCGCCCATAGTAGCTGTGCTGTAAGTTATTGCACCGAACACGTCGCCATTGTCGGCAACCGTCGGTACGCGCATTGTCTCGTTTCGCTCAAAGGTGGGCAATATGCGATATGTGCCTTTCTCTACATCGAAAAGTCGGTAGTCGGAACGGCTTGAAAGCGAGAAGATGAAGTACTTGCCATTAGGGCTCATATCAATCATACGCATCTGTTTCATCTTCGCCAGCTCGTCATCTTCGCTCTTGCAGTTCACGGTATAGCATTTCCCGTCTATCCAATAACACGCAATTGCTCTACCTCCTTCCATTGCTAACCCCACAATCGTGCGTCCGTCAGACGACACATTGATTGCAAGACCATATTTATAGGTATCGGGCAAGGGCAGTTGCTCCAATTTCCACTCGTTGTTTGCGCCACGCGTCCACTTGCAAGGATAGCTGTAAGCGAAATTAGAACATTTGCAATAGCCTACGACTACTTTTCCATCATTCGACAGTGCTGCCGCAAAGGTTCCGTCTTCGTGTTGTTTTATTTTTTGTATATCCAAATCTCCATAAGGAAGTTTCACAACTTTCCCATTCTCAAATATGGCTGCAATGTTGGTGGGAGCGTTTGTTCCGTAGAAGTCTATGAAGTGGTCTAAGTCTTTAACCGAGCCGCACAGCGTACCGGCATCGTTCACGTTTTTGAACAAACCGCAGGTTTCCCAATTCTCAGAATCGTCGGTCGTTACCCATTTGAGGCTTCCGCTGCCGACATCGTACCGGAAACTCTCCGTTCCGATTCCGGATTTGACTTTAGTTGGATTGTATCCCACAAGATACTTACCATTTGGAGAAATGGCTAAGGAAAAGGTGTTTTCCTCTAAAACTTTCACTTCGTCCGCCTGCATACCGCAGAAGAAGGAAAAAAATAGAGATAGAACCCACAAATAATGCATTTTCATAATAAAGATGTTTTTAGTTCTTTAATTTAGCAGTTTTATAACTCTTAAAAAAGTAAGCGATAAAAGGGTAAAATAGTTAGTTAAAGCTTACATGTATCAATACTTCATTTACTTTCGTACTGCTTAAAACGCTAATAAATGAGTTTTTTTGACACTTCGCAAAGATAAGTATATCTTTTGAAAAAACATTGTTTTTGGCAGATTCTATTTTACAAAAAAAGAGTTATTCATATTATCAGACACCACAACGTGCGGACTATCAGTACGCCGGACATAACTCTAAGCCTAATACAAAAGCACGCCGCAAGCACCATAAAGCAAACATTTTCGAAGCAGAAGGGGCAGCCATACTGCACGTTGACTATCCTTGAATTTAGAAAGAAACAGTCGTAAATATGTAATGAATTTGTATAGGCGAATGTTTGGCGCGACCGGATATGTGTAATGTCCTAGAATTGGTTGACAACTTTGGTTTCTTAATTTCATTCTTCTTTGACAAGTTTATTTGCTAAGTTCAAATATGCTTGTCGCAGTCTTTTCTTAACTACACAGTTAGTTGACAGTTGTCTTCTAATTGCAAAATTACTCTTTATATTTTCTTGTTGCGGTTGTTTCTGCCTCCTTCTTTTATTGTTCGACTTAATAATGTGTGCCGAGGAAGTTATGCCGTCAACCTTCCGACTTCTTCCATTGGCGTTTTCATCTGCAGACTCTGATGCGGTCTGAACGTGTTGTATAGTTTGTATGGTTGATGGTCCATTACCTAACAATAGGACAAACCTTTGTGCTCAGATAGATCACGTAAAATATTCCTCTTCGTAACCTAAAATGAAGGTCGAAGGAAATAACGGTGTTATAGCCTACGCCCGTATTTTCCGGGTCGACATAGTTGCCCTTCATCGTGGGCACACCTGGCGGCGTGCCGAGCTTCTTGTAATACTCCTCACGCTGTGCTTCTATGTTCTGCATTCGAGCGGCATAATCGCACTGTCCTGCCGTAACTATATTTCCATTGATGCCATAAACGTTATTGAACTGCCCGACACCGATTTTAGAGGCTATGCGTTTATCGCCGATGAAATAATGCTTGGTAAAGCGATTCTTATTGATGCTGATAATCGATGCCGGGTAAAGCGTATAGTTACCGTTCTCATGGAAAGTAATCCCCTGCGGTGCGCCGTTGATATAGACGCCCTCCATGGTTCCATGGCTCTTGATGATGCGTTCGCCACCGGCATTGTAGGTATAGCGGCTCGTCTTGCCGTTATCCGAAAGCACCATCAGCCGATTGTCTTCGTCCCAATACATCTCGCGCGTCTCGCTCGTCGAGTCATTCGTTATCGTCAATGGATTCCCGCCCGCATCGTAGGTATAATGGTTATGCCCGATTTGCGAGGGCGCCGTGGGGTGCTTGCAGTCCTCGTACAGATAAGCAAACGCATACGACTGCGCCACTTTGCTCGAATCCACCTTTTGTTTCTTGGTAAGCGGTTCGCCCATGATGCCGTAGGTCATATCCAATTGGTACGACGCCGTCTTGGCTTTACCGTTTGCCGAAATCAGCCGGTTGATGTCGTCGTAGACATAGCTGTGGCTATATGCCCCGCCAAGCTTCGCCTTGTTCTTCTCGGCGATATTCTGCGGATCGGCAGTGTTGATGATACCGAGGATATTATCCACCAAGTCCAAGTTGTACTTGTACTTGTTCTGCATGACGGTATTACCCGACGAGATGAGCATCACCTCTTGCAAACATTCGTGCTGCGTGTTGTAAGTGTAATTGCTTTCCATCCCATTGCCGAACTTAGTAGAAACGGTATGTTCATAACCTAACTTCTCGATAATAGTCCATTCTTACCCGAATTTATTGCTCATGAGACAGTCTTTCTTATTATCTTAAACTCGCATATGTTATTCTAATCTCATTTTTTTCTTTCCCTAAAGTTGTTATATATATAATTCTACCATAATTATCATATTTGTACTGACATCTGTAAATAACGGTCTCGTCAGAAAAATCTGGCATGTATTCATATCGGAACTCTTTAAGTAAGCCTTTTTCTATAACTATTGTGAGTGTTAAAACATAATCGACTCTTGCATTAATATATGTGTAATATTTGTTGATTTTTAATATATTAATTGTTTTACAATCGCCTTTTGTTTGAATAAAAGATTGAATTTCCGACTTATCATAATTGGATAATATATCAGAGATAATACAAAGGTCTTCGAAAATAACCTCCGGATATTTTATAATCACCCCCCACGATTCCAAGTATTTTAATTGTTCGAAAAAGACATTTTGCATATCTTTCTCGACTTTTGTGAGCCTTATAGGTTTCTTTTTCTTGCTTTTATAGACAGCTTCTTTCTTTCCATTTATATATAGACTCTTGGAAATATACCCAGATTCATACGATAAGGTAACATCCACCTGATGATCTTCCGCTACTTTACTGTTAAGAGGAAAATATAATAATAAAAGAAGTAAAAACACTTTCATAATTAATATCTTGTATAATGACATATTTTTATTAATTTGTTTTCCAAAATATTGTTCTACCATATACAGCAGTGGATTGTAACCGCATTTTTCCCGCATTAGGGTTAGGAATTGACTTCTTTGTTACTGAGTTATAAAAAGAATCCCGTGCAGCACGAATCATAGGTGCTTTGAATGATTTACCAATATTATTTTTCCACTGAGCATAATGTTTTGGAGAAATATTCCAACCCATAGTATTCCTTAATTCCGCAGCATAAATTCTTGTAAAAACTCCAAGTGTCTGAGAAACAAAGTTCTCAAAACACTTGGATATGTCAGAAATTTCACCTATCTTGGTGCTGCAAACATAACAAGTAAGCAAAAATCTGACATAACAAAGGTAGCAATTAAAAACGAGAATATCACTTCCTTCGGTGGAATTTATCACATCATGGACGTTTTCTCAAAGTTGGGCTTTGAAAAACTTACCGAATCTGTATTGGGCAAACGTGGAAGTAGCGGCAAAGCATTCAGCCATGGAAGTATTTTCGGCTCTCTCTTCTTCAGCTACCTTTGTGGTGGAGAATGCCTTGAGGACATCAATGCGCTTACAGGACAGTTCAGGCAGAGACCTGATACGCTGTTACCCGGTGCCGACACCGTGGGGCGAGGACTGAAGGAGCTTGCCGAGAAGAATATTGTCTATAAGGGCGAGACCTCCGACAAGTCGTATAGTTTCAACACGGCACAGAAGTTGAATACCTTACTTTTACGGATGATACGGAGGATGTGGCTTATAAAAGTGGGCAGTCATGTTGACTTAGACTTTGAACATCAGTTTATTCCAGCCCACAAGTTCGATGCAAAGTATTCTTACAAGCAGGATTCTGGCTATTTCCCTGGTTGGGTTTCCATTGGGGGAATCATAGTCGGAGGTGAGAATCGTGACGAAAACACCAATGTGAGATTCCATCAAGAAGACACGCTCCGTCGCATTATGGACCGTGTAACCTCAGAACTTGGTGTGGTAATAGAGCGTTTCCATGCCGATTGTGGATAGTTCTCAAAGGAAATTATCCAAACCGTAGAGCAGCGCTGCAACACGTTCTATATACGTGCAGCCAACTGCGACAGCCGACACGAGGACTTCCGCCAGCTGAAAGAATGGAAGAGTGTTGAGGTTGGTTATGAGAGATGCGATGTCACCTCCGTCAGCATAGACAACTTAATAGAAGGAAAGTCATACAGGCTTGTCGTACAGCGTAGTCCTTTGAAAGGCAAGGATGGCAAGCAACAGACAGATATCTTCGGAGTAATATACACATACCGCTGTATCCTCACCAATAACTGGATGTCTACCGAGAAAGACATCATTACATTTTATAATGAGCGTGGAGCAAGCGAAAAGAACTTCAATATACAGAACAATGACTTCGGATGGTCACATCTGCCCTTTTCCTTTATGGCTGAGAACATGGTTTTCATGATGGTTACCGCCATGCTGAAGAACTTCTATCTCTATCTCGTCCGTCATATCAGCGAGAAGGTCAAGCCATTGAAAAAGACAAGCAGGCTGAAAGCCTTTATCCTCCATTTTGTCAGCGTGCCAGCAAGATGGGTGCGCACTGGAAGGCAGAACGTTCTGAACCTATATACAAATAAAACCTACTACTCTGAGGTCTTCATTGAATAAACAGTATTTCTTTGTGGTTTTTCATACTTCCCCATTGGTTTGGGTGGGGGATTTCATGCTTAAAAAAGACCCAAGAAACACCGAAGCACCTCATATCAGCATATAGAACCCCCAAAAAGACATCTCAACATATAAAATTTTATCACAAGAAAAAATACTGCGGAATTAAGGATTATCTTAAACTCGCATATGTTATTCTAATCTCATTTTTTTCTTTCCCCAAAGTTGTTATATATATAATCCTACCATAATTATCATATTTGTACTGACATCTGTAAATAACGGTCTCGTCAGAAAAATCTGGCATGTATTCATATCGGAACTCTTTAAGTAAGCCTTTTTCTATAACTATTGTGAGCGTTAAAACATAATCGACTCTTGCATTAATATATGTGTAATATTTGTTGATTTTTAATATATTAATTGTTTTACAATCGCCTTTTGTTTGAATAAAAGATTGAATTTCCGACTTATCATAATTGGATAATATATCAGAGATAATACAAAGGTCTTCGAAAATAACCTCCGGATATTTTATAATCACCCCCCACGATTCCAAGTATTTTAATTGTTCGAAAAAGATATTTTGCATATCTTTCTCGACTTTTGTGAGCCTTATAGGTTTCTTTTTCTTGCTTTTATAGACAGCTTCTTTCTTTCCATTTATATATAGACTCTTGGAAATATACCCAGATTCATACGATAAGGTAACATCCACCTGATGATCTTCCGCTACTTTACTATTAAGAGGAAAATATAATAATAAAAGAAGTAAAAACACTTTCATAATTAATATCTTGTATAATGACAGATTTTTATTAATTTGTTTTCCAAAATATTGTTCTACCATATACAGCAGTGGATTGTAACCGCATTTTTCCCGCATTAGGGTTAGGAATTGACTTCTTTGTTACTGAGTTATAAAAAGAATCCCGTGCAGCACGAATTATAGATGCTTTGAATGATTTACCAATATTATTTTTCCACTGAACATAATGTTTTGGAGAAATATTCCAACCCATAGTATTCACATGTATTTCAAAATGACCATTACCTTAATTCCGCAGCATAAATTCTTGTGAGAACTCCAAGTGTCTGAGAAACAAAGTTCTCAAAACACTTGAATATGTCAGAATTCTCACCTATCTTGGTGCTGCAAACATAACAAGTAAGCAAAAATCTGACATGACAAAGGTCGCAATTAAAAACGAGAATATCACTTCTTTCGATGGAATTTATCATATTACGGACGTTTTCTCAAAGTTGGGCTTTGAAAAACTTACCGAATCTGTATTGGGCAAACGTGGAAGTAGCGGCAAAGCATTCTGTTATGGAAGTATTTTTTGTGGTTTTTCATACTTCCCCATTGGTTTGGGTGGGGGATTTCATGCATAGAAAAGACCCAAGAAACACCGAAGCACCTCATATCAACATATAGAGCCCCAAAAAGACATCTCAACATATAAAATTTTCTCACAAGAAAAAATACTGCGGAATTAAGGATAGAAAGATTTGGGTAAGCAAATATTCTTGATTCCTATAGATTCCTTAAACAAAGGTGCTATGTCACTGTCCTTGAAACCTGCAATGCCACAACCGATGCGTGTGACATAGAAGAATAATTCGGTATGCTCCTTGGCAAACTCAATAAACTGGTCAACATAAGATTTTATAGTCTCTACGCCTCCTTGCATGGTGGGAATTGCATAACTTTGACCTTGCAACCCAACACCTTGTCCCCATATTGCACCGAACTTTTTACAGGCAGCCCTGGCTGCACCACCTCCATGAAGACCATGAAGGTTACTTCCAAAGACGAATATCTCATCTAATTTCAGAGAAGAAATGGCATCAGGAGTATATTCTGGACGTACTATGCCATTATATGTTCGCTCATCGGTTTTCACTATTGTGAACAAAGAGAATCCTTTATCAACATATCTAAAACTGGTTTTATGTTCTTGTCATCACAATGAGCCTGCATAAACTCATCGATAGCATCCGCTATCAGGAACACACTATCATCTTTGGCAAATTCATACTGACAGTAGATACCGTTCATTTCCTTGTATAATGAATCATCATGTACATTATCTACAATTTTTTGGAAGAAAGACCTCATGTAAAAAAGGATGGTGTGCTTAACGCCAGATACTCGATAGACAGAGAAATCTTTTGTCCAAAAATAGCGAGACAACAGTTTCCGCATGGTCTCACCACGTCCCAACAAATCCCAAAGCGTTCCGATACTTTGTTTATATTCAATCTGATTAGACTCATAGGTTCCACTCTCAAAGAAAGCCCTGGCTGGTTCGTGGATACCATTTCTTCGAAAAGCATCATCTTCCTTATAATATGACAATTCCGATGCGACTATCTTTAGACTCTTCTGGCAACGCTCTTTATTGAAATAGTTCCCCAAAAAGTCTGAGAAGATGTCGCCTGGAGATACAAGGTCAAAGAGCGTCAGGCAAGAACGCAGCTTCATTGCATCTAACGCTCCGAAAATATCTTCCGCATCTCCAAAGACAGGAAGAGCCTCCATCGCGTCATAAAGGCGTTTGCCCAATGTCTCATCTTCCAAGAATGCTTTGGCTTCAAGCAGTGATTTGATACTATATCGTTGTGACATACTGCTATGTCCCAAACCATGAATTTGAGGAAAGACGTACCACATCCAATGAGATTCCTTCCTTCCATTCTTTATCTCCTGAAGTGCGGTGTCATACGAATCGTAAGTGTCCTGCACTTTTACGAATCTTTCTAAATCAAACAAATCGACGTTCATATTATATCTGACTTTTTATTGATTAACGAATTGATCTAATTCCTTAATTCCGCAGCATAAAATCTTTTAGGAAATCCAAGTGCCTGAGAAACAAAGTTCTCGAAACACTTGGATATGTCAGAAATTTCACCTATCTTGGTGTTGTAAACATAATAAGTAAGCAAAAATCTGACATGACAAAGGTAGCAATTAAAAACGAGAATATCACTTCCTTCGGAGGAATTTATCACATCATGGACGTTTTTTCAAAGTTGGGCTTTGAAAAACTTACCGAATCTGTATTGGGCAAACGTGGAAGTAGTGGCAAAGCATTCAGCCATGGAAGTATTTTCGGCTCTCTCTTCTTCAGTTACCTTTGTGGTGGAGATTGCCTTGAGGACATCAATGCGCTTACAGGACAGTTCAGGCAGAGACCTGGTACGCTATTACCCGGTGCCGACACCGTGGGGCGAGGACTGAAGGAGCTTGCCGAAGAGAACATTATCTACAAGAGCGAGACATCAGGCAAGTCTTATAGTTTCAACACGGCACAGAAGCTGAACACCTTACTTTTACGGATGATACGAAGAATGGGGCTTATAAAAGTGGGCAGTCATGTTGACTTAGACTTTGATCATCAGTTTATTCCAGCCCACAAGTTCGATGCAAAGTATTCTTACAAGCAGGATTTTGGCTATTTCCCCGGTTGGGCTTCCATTGGGGGAATCATAGTCGGAGGTGAGAATCGTGACGGAAACACCAATGTGAGATTCCATCAAGAAGACACGCTCCGTCGCATTATGGACCGTGTAACCTCAGAACTTGGTGTGGTAATAGAGCGTTTCCGTGCTGACTGCGGGTCGTTCTCAAAGGAAATCATCCAAACCGTAGAGCAGCGCTGCAACACGTTCTATATGAGACCTTTGCACAGCGATTGGTGTGTATTTTGTTTGTTAATTCATTGTATAATAGGAAGTTATTTCGTATATTTGAGCATTAAAAACAGCATAATACTCCTCCCATGGCATACCAATCCAAGAATACCGATGAGCATGTAACATTTGCAGACGCACTCCTTTCAAAGCGTTATCGCAAAGCACAAAACGACTTCCTCAATCAGGTTGACACGCTTA
>NZ_GG700642.1:484121-522294 GCF_000159995.1 Alloprevotella tannerae ATCC 51259 | reverse complement strand
TACCGGGGACTTGCCAAGACCCATACTCAAAACATTCTTGAAAGCATCGCCTTTAATTTATACAGAACCCCGGGGATAATTATGTCCTCATTTGTAGGATAAGGCATAACCACCCTTGAGGAGCTCGTGCAAGCAGCTCCTCAAAGGGGGATTTACAACTACTTTCACTCCTTACTGCCACCCCTTTCACTCGCTCCTTTTATGCCAAGAACTCCTCTTTACTACACCTCCTTATTTTGCAAAGGTCTCTATATACGTGCAGCCAACTGCGACAGCCGATGTGAGGACTTCCGCCGGCTGAAAGAATGGAAGAGCGTTGAAGTTGGCTATGAGAAATGCGATGTCACCTCCGTCAGCATGGACAACTTAATAGAAGGAAAGTCATACAGGCTTGTCGTACAGCGTAGTCCTTTGAAAGACAAGGATGGCAAGCTACAGACGGATATGTTCGGAGTAATATACACATACCGCTGTATCCTCACCAATAACCGGACATCTACCGAGAAAGACATCATTACATTTTATAATGAGCGTGGAGCAAGCGAAAAGAACTTCGACACACAGAACAATGACTTCGGATGGTCGCATCTGCCCTTTTCCTTCATGGCAGAGAACACAGTGTTCCTTCTTCTTACAGCACTTATCCGTAACTTTTACAAGGCTATTATTCAAAGACTTGACGTAAAGAAGTTCGGACTCAATGCAACAAGTCGCATAAAAGCGTTTGTCTTCAGGTTTATCTCTGTACCAGCCAAGTGGATCAGGACATCAAGGCGGTATGTGCTGAATATCTATACCTGTAATAATGCTTACGCAGATGTTTTCCAGACTGATTTTGGATAATGCCTACAACTTATGGGAATGATATTGTGTATTGCCTCAAGTCACATTGTGGGGTAAGGGGATATTGTAGGCAGAAGTGGGTGCTTCAAGTTCAAATTATCTGCAAATTCAGTAATGAGAGGACGTGTAAACGCAATAAGGACGTTCAAGGGCTTAGTTGCGGATTTGAGGTTAACGACAAAGTTAGCGATTTTATAGCGCATACACAATGAATTACAGAAAACTTCAAGATCATTGATGTGAAAAATACAGCAGTCGCAAATTTTTCACAGTTTGTTGGAGTTGAGCAATTTTACATTGCACCGTCTTCATTGAAAACAGTAGAGTTGTTGACAAGGAAGCAGCGCAAGCGGTGATGCCAGGAATATCTCCGATAGACTTTATATGCGGTATCCGAGAAGACTCGGTTAGTCGAAAGATCTGTTTCCGCTATAAATATCATAATAATCTCCACAAGGAGCATATTTATTAAATCTGCGTTCTTTGCTTATGATTTTAACCTCTCTATAATACATCCAATTGAAATTATCTATCCCCCATATAGTTTGTGCCTCAGATAACATTTGCTGTAGTTGAGCAATCATTGTTTGAGCACAATATGGTTTTTCATTATGCAATGATATAGAGTTCTGAATGCCAAAATAAGAACCAGATAATACTTTTATTCGATTACGAAAGTCTTTAACCTGTACTTTCCATGTAGTATTATCCCATAAAATTTTTGTTGAACAATCAATTTTATAGAATCTTACAAACTCGTTGAAACGATTTTCAATGGTAAGCATAGCTTTGCAAGCAGTTAAGAGTTTAACAAGCCTTTCTCGCTCATAACTACTGAAACTTTGACACTTGAATTTTAATGAGTCATATTCAAATGCAACCTCGAAACCATCAATAGCATCACTTATACTATCGAATGGAATGATACCTAACGAAACGAACATAGATTTCAACCTTAATTCCGCAACACTATTATAAATTAAACTTTTTAAGTACCTGAGCAACAAAAAGTTGCCCAGGATTTTGCCATGTCAGAATTTTCACTTACCTTAGTGTTGAAAAAAAACAAGAGAATCTGACGATAGACATGGCGAAGATACAAATTAAATCTGAGAGACTCACTCCTTTTGGGGGATTATTTTCAATCATGGAGCAATTTGACTCCACATTATCATCTGTAATCGACTCAACCCTCGGTCTAAGGTGTAGATCGTTCGGTTATCAGTACAGCGAAATCATCCGTTCTCTCATGAGTATCTACTTCTGTGTCGGTTCATGTACCCCAGGATGTCACTACTCATTTGATGAACCACCTCTCGCTTCATCCGACACTTCGCACTTGTAGCTCTGATACTATCCTCAGAGCGATAAAGGAGTTGACGCAAGAAAACATTTCATACACATCAGATATGGGCAAGACCTACGATTTCAATACGGCTGACACTCTCAATACTTTATTGCTCAATTGTATATTTGCATCTGGCCAACTGAAAGAGGGTGAGATGTATGATGTTGATTTCGACCATCAGTTCATAGAGACAGAGAAGTATGATGCGAAGCCTACATACAAGAAGTTCCTTGGTTATCGCCCTGGCGTGGCGGTTATTGGCGATTTGATAGTCGGTATAGAGAATAGCGATGGTAACACAAATGTTCGTTTCCATCAGAAGGACACGCTGAAGAGGTTCTTTGAGAGATTTGAACAGAATGGGGCCACTATCAATCGCTTCAGAGCTGATTGTGGATCATGTTCCGAGGAAATCGTGGAGGAAATAGAAAAACACTGCAAGTCCTTCTATATCCGTGCTAACCGCTGCAGTTCGATCTACAATGACACCTTTGCTCTCAAAGGCTGGAAAACTGAGGAAATCAATGGCATTGAGTTTGAATTGAACTCTATCCTTGTTGAGAAGTGGAAAGGTAAGGCATATCGACTTGTGATTCAAAGACAGAAACGGACGGATGGTGTGCAGGATTTTTGGGAAGGAGAATACACATACCGTTGTATCCTGACTAACGACTATGATTCTTCCGTAAGAGAAATTGTCGAGTTCTATAACCTTCGTGGAGGAAAGGAACGTATCTTCGATGATATGAACAATGGTTTCGGGTGGGACAGATTGCCCAAATCCTTCATGGCAGAGAACACAGTGTTCCTTCTTCTTACAGCACTTATCCGTAACTTTTACAAGGCCATTATTCAAAGACTTGACGTAAAGAAGTTCGGACTCAATGCAACAAGTCGCATAAAAGCGTTTGTCTTCAGGTTTATCTCTGTACCAGCCAAGTGGATCAGGACATCAAGGCGGTATGTGCTGAATATCTATACCTGTAACAATGCTTACGCAGATGTTTTCCAGACTGATTCTGGATAATGCCTACAACTTATGGGAATGATATTGTGTATTGCCTCAAGTCACATTGTGGGGTAAGGGGATATTGTAGGCAGAAGTGGGTGCTTCAAGTTCAAATTATCTGCAAATTCAGTAATGAGAGGACGTGTAAACGCAATAAGGACGTTCAAGGGCTTAGTTGCGGATTTGAGGATAACGTTTCCGATTCGGATTTATTGTATACCCGTTGTTAATACCCTTATAAGAGTGTTCGTCAATACTCTTATATGGGTGTTCACTGATACCCTTATATGACTAATATCACGAGGCTTTATATTACCTTTTAATTGGGGTGGTATAAAGGTCTTCATCTATTTTTCTTCCCCTCTCATCAAACAGTGAGTATATCCTCTTTAACTCTAATATAAGCATTTGCTCGAACGTTTCCCATTGGAATAGGGAGGTTGCATCGTCTCTATCACAATAGTGCACGGTGCTTGTTCTTTTATCTATATAAAGATAAGAACCGTCCCAGTCATAACCGCCTATAAAGAAATGGTCGTCTGCGGCATTTCGAGGTCTTTCCCGAATGTTTGCCGTAATAATCGAAAACGGTTGGCGGCTTTCATCAGTGCTTCTTTTATAGTTTCTTCTTAACCCGTCTAAACAAAAGGTTCCAACCAATATGTCTAACCCATTGCTTACATCTAACAAGAATTTTTTATAATCGATGGGAATTTCCATGCCCAATTCTTTCTCCAATGCTTGGACATCGTTCTTACTTAGCGGAGGATACAGGGTGTTTAGCCAAGCCTCGGGGGCTATATGGGGCGCTTTTCCTATAAGGATTGCACCGGTGGATTGGGATTCTTCAATACCCTGGTTCTGAAATCTATAAATTAAATCCCTATATGTTTTATTCATATTCTATTTTTTCTATATACGCTATTTATGGTAAAGGCTCATCATTAAAAATGAAGAATTTGACAATAGTTGATTTAATCTCTATTGATTTTCTTCCCACTTGATGGATTCCTGTAATTACCATTATGCCTACTAAGATGTTCTCCACCTTTCTTCACAAATTCAATATTTGACGGATCACCAGCATCTTCTGAATGTCCTTTTACACTATTAATGTGAAGGAAGAGAGCGTAGATGGATAAGCCGATGCAAAGCCTTGCTTAAACCGAATAGGAATGACGACAAAGTGGATAGTTGCTGCTCCTCGTGTAACGGAGTAAAGATGGTGCGCAGAAAGAGTGGTCCTGAGACTTAATCGGCAGTCTTTACATATTTGCGTTTCGCGCTATATTCGTCAATGTCTATGCGAATGATATCTACGCGATGGAATGATTTCTGTGCATATTTAGCTCCAATCTCTTGATCGTTGGGCGAGAGTTTGGCTATCAATAGATGCAGTGCGTTCATCTTTTCTTCTTCAGATAGATCAATGCGAGCACGTCCCGACAGGAGTACGCTCTCATATTCAGTCGTAAATTTGTTGGGTAAGAGATTTGTCCGCCCAACTATGCAGAATGTCACTTCCGGATGGATGGCCAATGCTTGCAACTTTCGCCCTTCCGGCGCGCAATGGATATAGAGCGCGTGATCACCGTTCCAGACATAATTAAGCGGGATACCGTAGGGCTTGCCTTCGGCAGAGATCATAGAAAGGAAACCATATTCAGCAGTCTTGATTAGTTCTAAGGCGCGCGCTTCATCCATAAGTCGGTCGCGGCGCCGCACATCGTCATTATTATATCTCATCATTGTTAAGCGTATGATTGGGTTTAACGTTATTCTTTTCTATATACGCTTTCACGGCCTTTGCTGCCGCGCGGCGCAGGTTGGTTTTGGCGTACTCAGGTTGCAGTGCTTCGGAGAGGGGAGTGGTAGGCGGCGTCACGGACACTACTCCGGCAAAGCCGGCTGCTGTGAGTAAAGCTTCGTCGTCCACGGCGCCGGCCAATAGATAAACAGGCTTTTGATATGGAGCCGCAGCCTGCAATACGCCGTGCGGCACTTTTCCACCCAGCGTTTGCGCATCAGCGTGTCCCTCACCCGTTAAAATAAGGTCGACTTGTGACGCACGCGCTGCAAAATCTGCATCGGCAAGCACAAAGTCGATGCCGCGTACGATTGTTGCCCCCATTGTGGCTACCAAACTGCCCGCCGTGCCGCCGGCAGCGCCTGCTCCGGGTTGTTGGTGCAGACTTATGCCCCACTGGCCTTGATATAGATTAGCCAAATGCGTGAGGGCTGTTTCAATGCAGTCAACTTCTTTAGGGCTTGCCCCTTTTTGCGGCGCAAAAGTGCGCGCCGCACCGCGCGGACCGCAGAAAGGATTGTCAACATCGCAGAGTAGAATGATGCGACACTTGCGCCAAAGTGGCGAGACTGCTGACGTGTCGATGTTCGCTATACGCCGGAAGTCGCAGATTGCGTCGGCTACTTCACATCCCGCGCTATCTAAAAAGCGCACGCCGATACTGCGCAGCAAGCCTACTCCTCCGTCGCTCGTGGCACTGCCGCCAAGTCCGAGTAACAAAGTAGTGCAGCCTCGTTCCAAGGCGTCAAGCATCAATTGCCCCGTACCGCGCGTCGTGCGCTGTAAGATCGAAGACGTCGCCTTGTTTATCAGTGCATAGCCGGAAGCCGCCGCCAGTTCGATGATGGCCGTTCGCTTGTCTTCGTCCCAAGCATAAGCGGCGCGCACGATGTTTCCTTCCGGCCCTACGACCTCCTTGTATATAATAATGTGTGGGCGGCGGGCGGCCAATACGTCCGTTAAGCCTTCACCTCCATCGCTTAAAGGGCAAAGCGAAATCTTGGCATCGGGCATTACGCTCCGAACACCTTCGGCCATAGCCTGCGCTACTGCCGTGGCGGAGAGGCAAGCTTTAAACGAATCGGGAGCGATGAGCAAGTGTAGAGGCATAATCTGAAAATCTGTTGTTTATGATGTGCAGAATTACACAATTCCACGCAAATAAAGAAGCAAAGCTGCAAGAAATGGTCGCAAAAGACGGATGAAAAGCTAAAATGTTTCAGCATTTAGTTCTTAAAAAACAATAAAATAGTTCTGCGGCAATAAGGGGAGGCTATCGTTGTAAGCAAATGAGAGTTAGAATGTTAAAAGCTAAATTTTCTTTTTGAGCGATATAAGGTAGGCGTACAAAAAACTAAAGGGCGCTTGTCAGCTACGATGATTTTTGTAATTTAGCGCAGCATTAAGCAAGCCGAACTACAATAAAAAAACGACAAAGTGAGACTAAAAAACACCATTACGGCCTTGGCGTTTGGATTTTTCTCCTGCTATTGCGCCCAGGCCACAAACATAGAAAGAAATACTACAATTGACGTAACAATCGACCAGGATGCAGACGATGATCCCGAGAAGGCGGAAAGCATTGTGCAGACAGCTTTACAATATATAGGAACACGCTACCGCGCCGGTCAAAGTAGCCCGAAAGGCTTCGATTGCTCAGGTTTTACAAGTTACGTATATAAGAAAGAGAATCTTAGCATCACGCGCTCTTCACGCACACAATATAGAGAAGGAACCCCCATTACGCAGATTGCAGACTTACAGAAGGGCGATTTAGTCTTCTTCGGGCGTGGGCGCAATCGTCATAACGTAGGACACGTAGGCATCGTAACCGACGTAGCTGCAGACGGTAATAGTTTTAAGTTTATCCACGCCAGTCGCACAGGTGTCAAAATCGACAATTCCAACTCTGCTTATTATAGTGCACGCTACATCGGTGCACGACGTATCTTAGACAACTAGTAAATCAATCATCCATAAGATCGCGACAAGTTCTTCTTCTCTAAGAATAAGGGCTTGCCGCGATTCATGTTTTAAGAATTATGCACTTAATATCTTTAGTTGAGCTTCCGGCAGTCAGTGTCTCACGCTTGGATCGCTTGTTAGATAAACTGCTTGATGGCAGTATCTTGATTGGTCAGCGCATACTGGTTGCCCTCGTTGTATTTATAATTGGTCGCTATGTAGTTAAGTTGCTAAATCGCCTGTTTCGGCATATGCTTGAGCGCGGTACGATTGATCCCGGCGTGCAAAGCTTTTTGAGGAGCTTAGTTAATATAATACTGCTCGTCTTGCTCGTCCTTTCCGTCGTTGGTGCCTTGGGAATTAACACGACGTCATTAGCCGCGCTCTTAGCTTCCGCCGGCGTCGCCATTGGTATGGCGCTATCCGGAAATTTGCAGAACGTAGCCGGAGGTATTGTTATCTTGCTTTTCAAACCTTATAAGGTGGGCGATTATATCGAGGCGCAAGGCAATGAAGGAACAGTGAAAGAAATTCTGCTGTTCCATACAATTATACAGACGGTAGATCTGCGTACTATATATATACCTAATGGCCAAATGTCCACCACAGTCGTGATCAATCAATCCAGGTCTGAAATCCGTCGGGCGCAGTGGGTTGTCAGTATCGAATATGGTAATAACGTAACACACGCAAAAGAAGTCATACAGAAATGCTTGGATGCTGAATCTCGCCTGATTCGCGTACCAACTACAGATACGGGCGAGCGGTTGGAACCTTTCTTTATAGAAGTGACTAACCTAAACACCAGCAGTGTAGACTTGACGGTGCGCGCTTATGTTAAGAGTGCGGATTATTGGGACGTACGCTTCAAAATGAATGAAGCGCTTTACGCAGCGCTGACTGCTGATCCTGCGCTCAACATCCCCTTTCCCACAGAGACAGTACATATCGTTAAGGATAATTGATCTTTTTAGATGTAAGCGAGTAAGCGGTAGTGGCGCAATTGTGCTGCTACCGCTTACTTATAAGCCGCCACTTTGCTTCGAAATATGCTCCCAGGACAACCGGAAAACTCAAGATTCTTTTAAACAAGTACGCAGTTTATTTGTCTGATTGAAATTAATGAGTAAATTTGCCCGCAATACTACAGAATATTACTTACTAATTGGTAACTCTCTATCGGTTATGGAAAATTCATTTCAATACAACGCGAATGACGTTGTACGTTATCTGAACAAGCCCACAGCGGAATTCACGAAAGCCGACATTGTTCGCTTTATCTGCGAAAATGGCATTCGTATGATCAACTTCCTTTATCCTGCCGGCGATGGACGTTTGAAGACATTGAACTTCGTAATTACGGATATGGACTATCTTGACACGATCCTCACTTGCGGTGAGCGTGTTGACGGCTCAAGTCTGTTCAAGTCTGTTCAAGCTTCCAGCTCGGACCTTTATGTATTGCCGCGTTTCTCTACGGCTTTCGTTGATCCTTTTGCTGAGATTCCTACGCTTGCTTTGCTTTGCGGCTTCTTCGATGCTGAAGGCAATCCCTTGGCAAGTGGTCCTGAGCAGACGCTCAAGAAAGCAGCAGCTGCTTTTACAAAGACTACAGGCTTTGAGTTCGAAGCAATGGGTGAGTTGGAATACTATGTGATTATGCCTGAGACCGATGCTTTCCCTGCAACGGACCAACGCAACTATCACGAAAGCGATCCTTTCGCTAAGACCAATACTTTCCGCGTAAAATGTATGGACGCTATTGCGCGTGCCGGCGGTCAGATTAAATACGGTCACTCTGAGGTGGGTAACTTCCGCTTGAACGGATTTATCTACGAGCAGAACGAGATCGAATTCCTCCCCGTTAACGTTATCGACGCAGCCGATCAGCTCGTCGTAGCTAAATGGATCATCCGTAATATGGCCTTTCAAGAGGGCTACAACGTAACCTTCGCACCGAAGATTACTACGGGTAAAGCCGGTAGCGGTCTCCATATTCATATGCGCTTAGTGCAGAACGGCAAAAACTTGATGCTGGAGAATGGCGAATTGAGCGACAATGCGAAGAAAGCTATTGCAGGTATGATGGACTTGGCTCCGAGTTTGACAGCTTTCGGCAACAAGAACCCGACGTCTTACTTCCGTCTCGTTCCTCACCAAGAAGCGCCGACCAACATTTGCTGGGGCTTGCGCAACCGCTCTGCTTTAGTACGCGTACCCCTTGGTTGGGCAAAGGATGTGGATATGAGCCACAAGGCAAACCCGCAACAGCCGATGGAGCACTACGATACTTCTATGAAGCAAACGGTTGAGATCCGCAACGGCGATGGTAGTGCAGATCTTTACCAACTCTTGGCCGGCCTTTGCGTAGCTTGCCGCCACGGCTTTGAAATGCCCGATGCGCTCGAAGTAGCAGAAAAGACCTTCGTAGCTGTGAACATCCACGATCCGAAGAATGCTGCTGTCTTAGAGAAGATCAATTCTTTGCCTGATAGCTGTGTCGCATCTGCCGACTGCCTCGAGCGTCAGCGCAAGGTATATGAAGAGCAAGGCATCTTCAGTGCAGCGATGATCGATGGTATCATCAAAGAATTACGCGATTACAACGACAAGACGCTCCGTGCTGATATCGAAAATAATCCTGAAGCACAACTCGAACTCGTACAACGTTTCTTCCACTGCGGATAAGCAATTCGTACAAAAAACGATAACCAATTACAGCGGCCCGCCTCCTTTAAGGAAGCGGGCCGCTATCGTTATTATAAGACTTGTCGGTCATCAAATCTTTTGCAAGATTTTAGTAAATTGTCTAAGCTTAGCTCGTGTCGGCAGTCGCCTGCCAATAATAGTTCTTGCCTCAAAACTCCTATGTTCGAACTTTATTTGCTAGCTTAAAGCTGTCCGCCTTTCGTTGGTTTCTATCATTTTGTTCCCCTATATCTCACAAGAAATGTGCGAAGATCAGTTTCACGCGCTAAACCTATTTTTTGCGGATATTTCCGCGTACTGTACTCACGTTGCTAATTGATTTCCCCGTAATAATAGCTATCTCGCTGACGGTTTTGCCTTCTGCGACGTATCGGCAAACCTCAATTTCCGCTTCGGAAAGTGTCGGAAATTTCATAGCAAAGTCCTGCTGTTCAGCTTCATATTTTTTTTGTAATTTGCTTACCGCCTCAAGAAGGTTGTGTTTCTTTTGTTCATCAAGTAGCCCAAAGATCTTCGGCTCGCCTTTCTCCTGTGCCTTGCGGTCACGGCAGAGTTCAAGGTAGGCATCTAATTCTTCTTGTGTAATGTGAAGTATTTGTAGTATGTTTCTATGTGCAGTCTGATAATCGTGATTCTCTTGCTTTATATCATGCAATCTTTGCTGGCTGATGATGGTGATCACACAAGTTGTAATACTAAGGAGAGAAAATAGGATGTTAAATTGCTTGCTGATGGCTTCATTGCCGTAAAATTCTCCAAAGACGAGGCAACCGATGCTCATCACTGTAACGTATACCGAAGCTCTGGGTACGAAGCCTAATGCTAAATACAGAAGCGTTGTGTAGGAGCCAATTTGATGGATTACAAGCATCTCCTCATACCCTGTTGGAGACAAAAGGATGAGACAGATGATGCGAATGGATTCTACTACTTGAGATATAATGGCATAAGAGACGAATGCCCTCAATAAAGAAATGCGTTTTGTCAGATATAGAACGATAGTCAAGAGGGTAATCAATAATCGTATCCACGATATAAACTGCAATAATGGTAGCCCTATACCGAAAAATCCAAAGACGTGCAAGCTCATAAGGATGAGAGCTAAAAAAGAACCTGCAAAGAAAGCCAAGAGACGAATTTGCTCTTCCTTATCATGGCATCGCTTACTAATAAATGTCTTTATTGGGGATAAGTGATAGCACTCTTTCATCATTTTTTATGTTTTGCTTATGTTCGTTATCAAGATATAATTTGAAAAGGCTAAGAGTTTTATGTAAATTATTATGCTTAATTAATCACTCGCAAAGTTAAAGAAAAGCTTTGGTAATAATAAAAGAATTATAATGCTTTTCGTGTTGAAAATAGGTGTTATTTGTTCTGATTGGTGAGTTTTGCGTCGTTTTGCGACTGTTTTATTGTTTGCTTTGCGACTAATTGCGAATTACGTTTGTTTACAGATCGCAATGGGAAGTCGTAAATTTGCAATGGTTTTTATCAAAAAAATGTATCTCTTGCGTTGAGTAGAGTTAGATTCTTCAAATTTAAATTGGAAGAATCTCTTAACTAACAAAGAGAAGTTCTCAAACAGCGCAATCAAAGCGCTTGCAAATGAGGTAAGGATGCCAATGAATCAATGACGTCATGTATAACTTAAATTTTAAAAATATGAATAACTATCAATTGACTCAATCAAAAGTAAAAAGCAAGTATGCGGTCTTTTTGCTTTTTATTGTACTGTGTCTGACAATGCAGGCGCAGAATGTAACCATCAGTCCTGCGTCGGGGAAGCTGGTGGCAGGTTTGACAAGTGGAAATGAGATTGGTTTCTCAAGTGGCTGGAATTCCTTATGGAGGCATAATCAGCTGCCTCTTACGCTCACGGTATCCGATGCATCAGATTTGACAGAAGGTGGACAGTTAAAAGCTCCCGCCGGTAATATCATTTTAGATACTAGCCAAAACTTATATGCTATAGGAAGTGGAAGTCAGGTGTCTGCACATATCAATATATCTCTTCCCAAAGGTTTCCGCTTTACCGGCTATCGAATGGTGTGGGTTAACAACTGTAACAACAAAAAGTGGATCAGACTTCAGAATGGCAGCATGGCGCAGAACACGCCAATGAATAAGCGCGTCTATGAAACCAATTCTACTTTTGATACCAACAAACCTTTGGCCAGTACGCAGACTATGGGGAGCGCCAATGAAACTAAGGAATACGTGATAGAACGCACCAGCAAGACTGGAACGGATATGGGCAATAATCTTTATTTCTTCTTTGCTCATGAGAAAAACGGATTCTATGCTGCTACATTAAAATCTTGTGAACTTTACTTTACCGCAGAAGGTATGTTTGAGGCTCAGGTGGCACCGGGAGACCCTACTCAGATTATTAGTAATGGTGTCAATATGGTGGGCTCGCCATTTTATACCAGCAAACTCGATTTAGGTGAACTTAAACTCAACACGAAATTCGGACAGGCTTACTATAGTTACGACTTCAATAATGTGCAAGAACTTGCAGCCAATAACTGGCTCTATCAAGAAGATGCCGTGTCGGCAGGCAAGTTGCCTGATAGTTCGGGGAGTGGTTCTATCCAAGCATTGAAGAACGGAAACAAATATTACTATGCCTTAGGTAATAATACCTATTATATTGAAACCCCGATAAAAACAAAATCACAGAACGGAACTGATATTCCTTTGGGATATCGTATCGTGGGGGCCAGAATAAAATATCATTATGGTGTAGCAACTCCTTTAGGATGGGTAAATCCGCAGACGGGAGACCCTCAAAGCCTACAGGGAACCATTGAAGGAAATCGTAGGTATTTGGGGACGGAGGCAACTTGGAAGCGGCGCAAAACAACTTGGGAATATACTTCGGAAAGAAAATTAAAAAGCGGCAGCCATTATCTAACAGTAAATCAGTCTAATGGTCAGTATTATGTCAACTACACTTCCAATCCCAGTGAGGCTGCTACATTCTCTATCGTGGGTAATCGTATCAAATATGGCAGTCTGTTTATGACCCGTACCAGTTACAATAACCCCCAAATGAGTACTACTGAAGACAATGCGGTTACGTGGAATCAGAATTCTACAAGTTTGGTGGAAAACCCGGCTTTCACGCCATCCCCGTATACATTAAAGGTGTATGGAACTGATGGAAATACAGTGAAGACTACCGTGACGGTTGGTGATGGAGATGATAATACGATTCAATTGACCAATCTGAATAATGATGCCATCAAGTTCCAAATTGAAGGATTGGCTCCCAATGCCAAGGCTCTCATCACTTTCGAGTTAGAGCTTGAGGCCCTTAACCCGTTCATCAACTCTATGGACATTGTATGTACTTCACATAAGGATGGGCAGCGACTTATTCAGCAGTTTACCAGTAACGACTTCCAAGTTTCCGGTGGTGCGTTCGTATTCTATGTGCCTACTGACTTCATTGGAGAAGGGTACAGCAACTGTAAGTTTACTTTCGAAAATCTGACCAGTAAGTACATGGATAATACCTACGGACTCGGAACGGATAGACACGCCCGTAACTATTTTGTAAAATCACCTTATTACAATACTTATGGTGACGGTGCACAATACAATGCAACAGGTAATGAGTCTTCCGACACAAAGGTTATGACTCAAATGTGTGGTGATCAGCCTTTCAGATATAGCAATATAGATCAACTTGGCAACACCAGTGGCTCTACCACCTCTACGACCCTGGAGGAGTACCCTTATTCTGAGGACGCTTATATGCACAATCAAACGCCGGCAGGAACGTTTACCGACGATATTGAGATAGAATTGGATCATCAAAAGAAATGCTATCTCTTTACCGGTGACGAAACACGCTGGAATATTGCGCCCACGAAGGCAATGGAGCACCGTAACTATGCTTATTATCTGATGGATCTCACGCTGACAATGAAGGACTATGAGGCAAGGTGCGAACTGACGAAGCTCTACGACTCTACCTGTTATAACTTAAACGGCAGCGATTCGGAGAAACCGATGTATGGCGGCACTTTCAAAGCCTACAGTAAGGAGCCTCCTTATCAGGAAATTGAGAGTACTAAGGCTTATCTGACTGTAAACATGATGCAGCAGGCTTTACGTAATAAGTTGGAAGAAGTCGGAGCTAATACCAATCAGATCCTTTATCTTGATTACACCAATCTTTACTCTGTTCAAACAGTTGGCGCTGCAGATATGGCAGCGATGAAGAGCTTGTTGAATCCCAACTGCTTAATATTCTTCCCGGCTCGTACCAGCTACAACGAAGACAATTATATTCAGAAAACATTGAGTGGCGATTATCGCGCTTGCAAGAATATCGTGATTGCCGACCGTCAGCCGTTCTATACGCCATATAAGATTACGGTGCCGTCAGAAAACTATGCCACTTATACCCGCGAAATCACTATTCCCAAAAACGGAAAGGTGGCAAATGCTACGGTAATCTTGCCCTTCACGTTAGATTTGCAAGGAGGAACGCATACCAACCGTGATAATCTCTGTTCGTTCTCTGTGTACAAGATGAATGCTAATAATTGTTTGTCTATTGATCAGGAATCTTCGACCTCAGCATCCAACTATATTGGGAATGCTTACTTCTCTCTGCTGACCGCATCGAAGACAGAGGCCAATGTACCCTATATGGTAAAAGTAGAAACAGCTCCGACTGATAACACCATCTCATTCATCGCTACCCAGTATGGCTCTGACGTGATGCCTACCAAGGATAGCAATATGGGGAGCGACTATACCTTCGTAGGGGAGACCGCTACGGGTAGTATAGCAGGTAATAATTACAGCTTTACAAATTACGGTTCCTACTCCGGTAAGAAGATTGATAAGGTGAACAATATCTTCTACTTCTCTGGCAATATGTATCTGAATTCAAAGAATCTGCGTGATCCCCTGCAGTACATCTATGTCTATCCGTTCCGATGCTATTATGGATATTCGGGTCGTGCCGGAGCTAAGATTATGAATGCTTTCAACGTGCTTTACGGCGAGAACAACTCTACGACAAGTATCGACGAAGTTACAGAGAAACCTGACTTAGCAGTAGTAGCCGACAAAGGGACGCTTACCTTTATGACTACAAAAGATCAATTGATCCAAGTGTTCAATACCAATGGAGCAAGCGTCAGCCGTTTTTCAATGAAAGCCGGTGAGGTCCACACAATCGAGCTGCCTGCAGGTGTATATATTGTTAATGGGAAAAAGATTATCATAAAATAAGGAGGACTGCCATATGAAAAAGGAATATACGAGACCCGTCATTGAAATAATTTGTACAGATAGCCAAGGGGCTCTTCTCATTGGTAGTGACAACGATCATGCCGATGCGCCGCCAATGGACGATATCTTTGACGAAGATGAAGAAGTTGATGAGTATCCAGGTTTGAAACATAAAAATTATTGGATCGACTAAGCAATGGTGTTCAGCCAAGGTCTGACTTAGTGAAACTGTGTGTGAAAAGAAGGGAATACGAACTGTTGCTTCTTACAAGGTTTACAACAGTTTGGTTTCGGACGCTTCTTTGTTGACGCCATTCCCTTTCTTTAAATCATATTGACCGCCATAGTTCTACTGCCATATAAATCTTGTTGTTGGTTTTACAATGGGTGAAGATTCAACAACAGATAAATTAGGTAATGGAATGTGTTGCTTGATAGAACCTCAGAAGTGTACTAAAAACATATTCTGAGGTTCTGCTTAACTCCTATTCTACATAAGCCACTTGCGGTTTTTATCCTCAGCTAGTTTCGATAAAAGCTCACAAATGGTCTTTTCAAAGTTTGAAAAGAATGATAATAGTTGATCTGCGGGCAATTCTTATAAAGAATCAGAGCAATAATTGCCAATAATTAGTCTTTGCTCGTAAGTTCCATTTCCGACAACCGGTATGGTTTATACATCTCTGATTTTAATTTTTCCCGAGTAAGGATACCGATAGAAACACCTACTTTCCACCTCTGTTTTTGTGTCTTACTTATGCTTCACATTTGCCTCTGCGGTCAAGTTTTTTCCATCCTCAGTATCCGCTAAAAATTAGCTTAGGTGAAAGTAAAAACGATCATAGGAGAAAATTTAAACACGCCTTAGGATAGGAAAAATTGTCTCCTAAGACAATTTTTCTTTTCTTAGGAGAAAGTTTTAGCACCCTTATGGGTCTTGAAATTCAGTGTGTTATGAAAGGTGTTTTTTGCTGCTTGACCTCTGACTGTCGCCCTCCTTGCAATATTTGATGTCAATGTTTTTCTTAATCGTTCGTGGGCGTGTATCTGTATTCGCTGCTTCGCTTTTTATCCATCCTATCGATAAGCGCGGTATGCGTATAGTAGAATCAAAAAGATTCCTTATCCGGCGAAAGGGCACAGATAAGGAATCTTCGGGAAGAGGCTGCTCGTGGCGCCTATTGTAAGTTGTACGTATGTACGCTCGAGCCTTGGGCAGAAGGGAGATAGTTGATACCCCACCAACACATCTGCAAAAGACAAAAAGAGATGATTAGCGTCCAAAGTGCGGGTCGCAGATTGTGCGGCTTATACCAGCGATAATGGATATAAATGAGGTAAGCCAGCCAAGTGATAGCCGCCCACGTCTCCTTCGGATCCCAACTCCAATAGTGTCCCCAAGCTTCTTTTGCCCAGAGTGCGCCCATCAGCATGCCGAGCGTCATAAATGAAAGTCCGACATTGGCAAGGTCGTCTGTGATGTGTATTTCTTTTTCCGTGACTTCGCTTTTCTTGAAAAACAAGAGATAAAGCGACATCAAAACAGCTGCTCCCAAGAGTGCATAAGCCATCATATAGACGATCACGTGCGGGGCAAACCAAGGACTTTGGAGTGCCGGCATCAGCGTCTTAGAGTGTATCTCCGGTTTGAAAATGTTGATACAAACAAAGACGGTGGATAGGATCGTGGAGAAACTAAGAATCCACTTATAACGCCAGCGACTGTAAACAATAATGCCCGCCAAGGGAAGGAAGAAACTATACCAAAGGCGCGTTTCGCCCATTGTGCGGAGGGGAGGGCGCTCCAGGCTGATCCACATCAATACAATATAGGTGAAGAATATGGCTAAGCCGACTCCCGTAGCTGCAAAAGCCAGTTTGCGTTTCTCTTTCCAAGCGCCCCAAGCGCCAGTAGCCCAACACAGGACGGAAGTGATGGCAAACAGGATAAAATGATTCCAACTTATCATCTTGTGACCTCCTCTCTTTTCTTGCGGCCTGCCGTGAGGAACATACCGACAGCGCCGATTAACAACATAAAGATACCTGCATAGACAATGGGAAGCCAAGGATCCGTAACGAGTTCGAAGACACTCACATTGCTCCATTTGCCCATTTGCTCGTTATAGCTGAGCTGATATATTTTCCATCCGGAAACAGAAAAAGGCTTGTTGACCTCTATCTCGGTTTGAATATTCTGCCCATCCATCGTGTAGATGTCGACCAAGGAGGCGTAGCGGCGCGGCTCGCGGTTGGGCATTACGATTGTATGCTCATTGTCGAGTTTCAGACCTTGGTAAGGGAACATGTAACTGCCGCAGGAGATCCATCCCTGCTTTTCTTCTGTGCCGCGCGTAGCTTTGACGAAGATGGCGCAAGCTGATCCGGGCGCTTCGCTCTGTACATAGCCCTCATTGTTGCGCGCCACGCCCAGAGAGTCCATACGGATGTTGGCCATCATGCCCGTAGGCATCTTACCGACCATACGTACTAATGCTGCCGGCATAGCATCTTCAATGCGCTTTACGACTTCAATGTTCCAGTCCGTAAGGTGCCCCGTGCGAAGGCCTTTATCAAGGACTAAGTTTTCCGGCTTTTTGGCCGGTTGCGGAAGGCCTCGACGATTGATAACTACCAGTTTGGGTGGATATTCGTCGATCGTAAACTTTTCCAATTGAATAGCTACGGGCAACTTATGAACATTCTTCCAGGCGTCAAGGCCGCGCCATTCTACTTTTCCTTGCTCACAAAACATTTTCAAGCGCTGCATATCCGCATTGCCGAGTGTGCCGCAAGTTAAGACGATAAAGAGGCCCAAGTGGCTAACGACGGAAGGCAACCGGCGCCAAGAAAAGCGCGAAAGTTGCAAAATCGTAGCCTCGCCCGTAATGGCCGTCATCCAAACATAAACGAGAATAAAGGGCCAGAAGTTGAGCATCTTGGTAAGACCTATTGGGTCAGCAGGCAATCTGCCTTCAGGCAGTTGGCGGGTGAGGCCCATAATAATTGTGAGCAACGCAGCTCCGGCGATAGCCGGCACAGCTGCCTGCATTGAGGTCATAAAGCGGCAGAAATAAAAGTGCTTCCGCAGTAGCCATACCACGAGTAGGAGCGCCACGAAAATCGTCAGTGCAATGATATTGGCGGGCCACATAAAAAGCCCCCACTCCAAGGGGCCGATGGTAAACTGAAGGATGAGGCCGATCAGCATTAAACCTACCGTGATGGCGCTGCCTTCTTTCAGTGAATAGGGTTTATTCCACATAGTTTTAATAAGTTCTTAACCGTCCGGGTAATCTCTTTGGCGTAGCTAAGGCACAGCTTCTTGCGTTGCAAGATATGAGGACGATTCCTTCTGCGCTTGCGCTCTTTAGCCGGCTTTAATGAAACAAAACGATGGGGACGGAGTTGTCCTTAGCTCTCGTCTCCCATCGTTTGTTAGATTATAGTTTGCCCATTTCCTGCATTGGCGTTAGATGGGCTTAGTGATAAACCTTTTGTTCTTTCGCGCCGTCTCAACCCATTTCGGAACAACAGTGTCGAGGAATTGCTTCTTCTGTTGACGCAGTTTAGCCATATCGAGGCCGCAATACTTGGCAGCTTTGTCGCGCGTAGAGATATCAGGAATAGGAATTGTGCCCGTATATCCGTGTTTAGCCACAACGCGTGCGATTTGCAAGCGGGCATCTTTTGCGTATTCCATTGCGCCGGCCAAGAGGCGCATCACTTCTTGAGGCGCGTGGAAGGCTGCACCGTGGCTGGCTACGGCGTAGTCCCAGCGCCATTGACCCTTGCGCAGGTCAGAGAGCACCTCTTTCATTTCAGCTTCAGTAGCGCCCTTATCCCAAGCAAACTTCGCTTCGATGTGGGCATAAGCCAACTCCTTCTCAACGCGCTTGCGGAAGTCGTAAACCTTCTGTTGGCGCTCATAAACATTCTGACGCAAGGTCTCTGCATCTTGACGGTGGCAAGTCTGACAAGTGCGGTCAATGTGAGCCAGCGGACTCATAATATGGTGATCCGTGTATTTGACGCCGCCTTCAGAGATATAAGGCATATGGCAGTCGGCACAAGAGACGCCGCGCTGGCCGTGGATACCTTGCATAAAGAGTTCGTAGCCCGGGTGCTGTGCTTTCAGGATCTTAGCTTTTGACAACGGGTTGATGTAATCGTAGAAACCAATGCTATCGTAGTGAGCTTCTGCATCTTCACAGAGTAATCCTCTCTCCTGCGGGAAGTGCAAATAGTTGCCATTCTCTTTTTCGAAGTAGTACTCCGTATGACACTGTGCGCACACCAAACTACGCATTTCATTATGACTCGCCTTGCGAACATCTTTGCCTACGCGAGCCCAAGCCTCATAAAGTGCGGGGCGCGCCGGACGGAGCTCCATCGTGCGAGCATCGTGGCAGTCGGAGCAGCCCACGGTGTTCATTACCTGATCACCCCAATCGCTCCATTTCGCTGCATAGAATTTGTCAGTGCCCTGCTCGCGCATCAAGCGAGGCACATCCGGGCCTTTGCAAGTCCAGCACGTACCCGGCTGTATATCCGTTTGCCCGTCAACACCCGGGCTGCCCGTGCGGAGGATCTTAAGCAGATCTTCTACGCTATGGCGGTGTCCGCGCGGCGTGTTGTATTCTTTAGAAAAGGCATAACCATTCCAAAGAATGACCATCTCAGGGTGCTCCTCGAGCACGTCCTTTTCTTGCGAGCCGTTGTATTTACTCTCGAAAGTCGTATCAGCAGTCATTGCCCACGATTGATATTCTCTCGGAAAGTCTTCGGCAAATTTCTCGTTCTGCGATACAATCGAGTCGGTCATTTGTATGCGGCGATTATTGAATATACTCGCCACTTCTGCCCTGCGTTCTAATAGTGAAGAACAAATCAGGCCTAATACGAAGACAATGACCATTGCTCCACCAAAGAGCAACCATCCTTGCCATTTTTTCAATTGTTTTGCCATATTGTAGAATTAGGAATTTTGCTTTATGAATGCGTCGCGGCTGCGACGATGTTTGTTATGTTGATTCTTATACTTCGGCGGTCGGCGGCTTGCTTATTGCTCTGTCGGCGGCGCCTTGCGTTGTGTGTTTGTGAATACTATCAATAGATTCGCTAACGCAGATTGGGGACAGCTTCGTGGCCTAACATCTTCTGCAACCATTGAGGAACCGGACTGGGGGGCAGCGGTTCTACAAATTCTGCGCCGGGAGTCGACGAAAGCGAGTTCATACCGCCGTGAGGCACGTCGCGATGGCAATCCCAGCAGGCTTTTCCTTCGCCACGTTGCGCCATCATATAATCAATGCGTCCTGTTTTTACAAATTCCGTGTTCAGTTGTTTGTGGCAACGAATGCAGTTGTCCATAATAACCTCGGCCGATGCCTCTTCAGCCATAATCGTCTGGCGTTCACTCTTTGTCACAAAGTAAGCCACGTGCTTCATACCATCTTTGCCCTTAAAGAGATAATGCGACAAGATATTGCCATTAGGGACATGGCAGTCGTTGCACGTAGCATTACGCGCGTGAGACGAATGGCTCCACGTAGCATAATAAGGCGACATGATGTGGCAATTGATACACGCCTTCGGATCGTCGCCGATGATGTAAGTGTGCATTCTCAAGAGATACATAAATAATCCGCCTGAGCCTACAATGATGCCCAATAAAGAAACAAGTGCTATCTTCTGACGATAGCTGAGTGCTTGCTTGAAGCCGGCCCATTTGTTTTTAATCCGAGAAAACATCTCACGTACACGCATAAATCTTGTCGTTTAATCGCTACAAAAAGACAGGAATAGGTTTTATCTTGCAAAAATTTCGAAGAAAAAATCATAAGTAATGAGGGTGATTTTCTCCTTATTAATAAGGAGCCTTGCCGGAGATCCCCTCAATTAGGTAGATGAGCGGGTGTTGCTGCTCTTTTGTGCCTGAAGAAATCGTGCTACGCAGTACGCGGAAGTGATTTTAATGAGGTGCGGAAAAGAATAAAGTTGTACATTTGAAGCTGAAAGAAGCAAAGGCAGATTCCTATTCCGGCTTATTGGTCGTGATTGACGGAAGTGTATCATAAGCGGAATAGTACTCCGATGACTTCTATGTGTATGGCAAGACAATTTTGCTGTCAAGCCTACAATCATTCTTAGAACAGATAGCCACCGACCTAAGTGAATCGCTTTAGAAAATGGAAAAGGTAAAACGTTTATTATATGCGTCATTTCGCGCGCTCGTTATATTTTGGGGCGTTCAAATGCTTTTATATGTAATGGCAACTATACTCGTGGGCGTTTGCGAGGGTTCTTTGTCTTTAGCTAAAATGACAGCATTAGGTTACGAACTTCTTGTTCTTTCGATGCTTACGATGGTGTATTATGGTTGGCTTAATCTTCTGTTTTTATGGTTGCTCTATTTTACTAAGATCAATAAAGCATGGGTGAAAAGTTATTGGGCGCTTATTGTTGAGGGTAGTTTGTTCTGGATATTTTTTTATGTGATAAGAGAAGTGATAGATGCTCTTCCGGATAACCTTAAATTCTATTATGCTCAACCTTTAGTTGTAGATGATCAGGCTGTTGCCGGTGCGGCTTATAGCATTCGCCCTTACTTTTCAGATGGTGCTCAACTCTTATATGTGTACATTATTCTTTTCTTGATAGCTCTGCTCGTCAAACGATATGGGAGAAGCGTTTTTAAAAAGTATGTGGATAGAAAAGATTAGCAGTGGCTTTTAAGACGATCTCAAACGTGGAGTGTCTAAGGCAAACGGCATAAGGAGACAATTTGCAGATTATTTATAATGAGACCTTATGCGCGTCTTGAGGCGCTACTTCCTGCCAGGAAATATGAACAGCTTGTTTGAAATAGCTGTAAATATTTTGAATGAAGATAAAAATGAGGTATATTTGCAAGACCAAGATGGGCATTAGTCCGAGAAAGCTTGTGGGCTGCTTCTTGGTGGTAAAGTGCTGATGTTAACCCCTGTCGAAAGATACCGCGTACTATAGCGTATAGTTTACCTTATCGCAACACTTGGTAACTGTATGCTTTGGTAGCCTGTTTAGATCTAAGACAAATTTATCACCTTATTTAAACCTGTTATTAACCCAAAGTGTTGCAAAAAAAACGTATGAATAGTTTTTTATCTAAGCTGTTTTTATTGAGTACTATGGCCCTCATCGGGCTTTCTGCAGCGAGTGTTAGTGCGCAGCCGTATGAGAAAACTGCTGCAAAACAGCATAAGCAGCGATTAGTTAATGCTGAAAGTAAATCTTCCCCTGATAATTTGCAAGGGACTTTAGAGTTTAAGCGGCAAAGTCTCCTTTTGCCATCCGGCACAAAGCAGACCTTTCGGGCTGAAAAGCGTGAGCAGCAGCGCTTGGGTGCGAAGTCTTTTATGAAGGATGCGCCCGGCAATGTGGCGGAATTACCTTTCAGAGAAGGGTTTGATAATGAAAATGCACTAACTTCATTTACCATTATTGATGCAAACAAGGACGGCAATACGTGGAGTTATTTTCTTGACAATGAAACGGGACAGTCGGCCGTTCAAATGCAGTATGGCGATAACAGCCACGATGATTGGCTCATAACACCACCGCTGGCTTTAAAGGCAAATATGGTGTATAACATTTCTTATCGTGTAGCAAGTAAGGGCATATCCTACCCTGAATTGTTGGAAGTGAAATATGGAAATGCTGCTACCGTAGATGCAATGACCAATGTGCTTGTAGAGCAACATAAAATTACCAATACCGAGTACGAGACTATTAAACAGACATTTACTCCGACAGCTGATGGCGTCTATTATTTCGGATTTCATTGCACAAGTGATGTCGACTGGTTTTGGCAACTCATTCTTGATGACATCTCTGTTGAGGGCAATTCGATGAAAGCCCCCAATGAAGCAAACCTTGTATCAGTTACAGCGGCTAACGATGGTAGTTTGAAAGCTACTATAGACTTTGTTGCGCCGGCAACAGCCATTGATGGTTCAAACCTTGAAGCACCGCTCACGATAGACATTATGCGTAATGGGGAAAAAATAGGTGAGATGGGGGATATTGAACCTAATGGTTCCTATAAATATGTAGACAATGAGGCTGAACAAGGAATCAATGCCTATTCTGTTATTGCGAAGAACTCATTGGGAGAAGGAAAAGAAAGTAAGAGAATCGAAGTTTATGTAGGTGTAGATACTCCCATTGCGCCAACAAATATTCAAACAAGTCAGACCGATGATTCTATTACGCTTACTTGGGATGCTGTGACAACAGGATCACACGGTGGCTATGTTAAACCGGCTGATGTGCTCTACAATGTTTATGAGATAGAAGAAACCGGTACAGGAGTTAACCTGACGCTTGTGAAGAAAGTGTCGGAAACATCTATTAGTATTCCGTATAAGACTAATGTAGGACAGCAGGATATGATTAACTACGCGCTTTCTTCTGAGAATGAAGTGGGGGAAGGTCCTCGTGTTATGTCGCCTAATATCCTTGTCGGAGAACCTTATGTCTTGCCATTCGAAGAACATTTTAAGAATGGTCGCTTAGATAATTCTATGTGGTGGGTCTCGGAAACAGATAAATCTACTTTCCAGTTAATGCAAGGAATGTCTTCTGATGGCGATGGCGGATGTACGGGTTATGTTTCAGTTGCTGATGAGGATAGTGCTACGATGGGGTCCGGAAAGATATCTATTAAAGGGGCAGTCAGTCCGACATTGGTCTTTTCCAATCGTTCTTCAGTTCCTAATGGAAAAGGGAAGGTTATCGTGAGAATAGATGCTCCGGGCAAAGAAACCAAGCAACTATGTATCGTAGACTATGCGAACATAGATAATTCACAACAAGAATGGCATACGACCTCTGTAAAATTAGACACAGAATACACCGTATTGCCTTATATAACGTTTACCTTTACTGCGCAAGCACCAACCGGAGAAACCGTATACTTCGATAATATCTATGTGCGTGATGTGGTGGAGAAAGATTTGCGTCTATCGCTTAATGCGCCTTCAAAAGTACGTAAGGGCGAGACGATCACCGCAAAGGTAGATGTCAGAAATATGGGAAGCATTGAAAGAACTAACTATACGGTTCGACTCTATGCAGGAAATGATTTGATAGATAGTAAAGTCATAGCTGATCCGTTAGCTCCCCACGCGCAGAATACGGTATCATTAAAGTGTCCTACTACGGTCGTCGATGTTTCGCCGCTTTCGTTGAAAGCAGAAGTAGTAACAGCGGACGAAGATGCTACGCCTGATGATAATGTCGCAACAGCCAATGTTGAGCTGCTTTCTTCTACTAAAACTGCGCCTACTAACGTTACGGCAACGATGCAAACTGATGGTAAGGTTGTTATAGAGTGGCAGAAAATAGAAGAAACTTCTGAAGTGGTAACTGACGATTTCGAGAGTTATACACCTTGGGCAACAGATGATTTCGGAGAGTGGACATCGGTATATGGAGAGAAAGGCGTCGCACGTGGTCCGTTTAGTCGTTCTTATCCGCATCCTAACGAAGGAAAACGATTTGCTTTTACTTTAGTAGAGCCCGCTTCATGGCTAACAGATAAAGTTATGGAAGAGTATACTTGCCTGCGTCCACATAGCGGCGGTCGCTATCTTGCCTCTTTTTATAGTGTAGAAAATTCACAATTTATCGTAGCAGACAACTGGCTTATTTCTCCTTCGCTCCCTGGTAAGGAACAAGTGGTTACTTTCTGGGCGAACAACTTTAAGTCGTCAACACTTAACTATCCGGAGAATATAGAATTGTTTTATTCAAAAGCAGGAACAACGATAGCCGACTTTATCCCAACGAGTACGAAAGTCATAGTTGACGGTGGCGTATGGAAGCAATATTCTGCTACTTTGCCGGAAGGTGCCACTTATTTTGCCATCCATAATAATACAGCTGATACTTACATGTTAATGTTGGACGACATAACCTATACTGCAGGTTGCGGAAAGGTTGTGGCTTACAATATTTATCGTGGAAATAAGTTGATAAAGCGTATTGATGCTGATACGCCAAGTAAGTTTACTGATACAGAAGCATCAAACAATAATGCAAATTATGCAGTCTCTGCCGTCTATGCGGGTGGTGAATCTGAGGCGACAAAGGCTACTCCCGTTACAGATGTCAAGAGTATAGAAATCAACTCCGGTAAGCCTTTTGATCTTTATACAATAGATGGCCGACTCGTTGCAAAGGACATCTATTCTTTAAAAGGAATACGAAAGGGAATTTACGTTGTCAATGGCAAGACCATTATAAAGAAATAAAGCTTAAGGCATCAAGTACATTTGGTAGGTTGGCAATAGTCAGCCTACCAATGTTTTTTTGTTGATGAAATCAAGAGTCTTCGAAAGTTCTTAAGGCAAAAAAATGTATGCAAACCGTTTTGTAAAAAGTTTCATTGGAAAGGGTTCAATGGGCTTAGGTCTTGCATCCATTATCGGACTATAAGTTTACACCTCTACCTTTAGAAGGCGCGTGCGATGCCTACCGCGCGTCACTTTATATACGAATCGTCATAATTTCGTTAATATCCGTAAGATAGTTTGGTGTGCGCTGCTCACATTTGGCGGTCCATTTTTGTTTTCCTATGCCTTCAATGCCCAGCAGAATAGTTTTTTTCCCATAGCGCTGGTTTATATTGTCTATGAAGTGCATTAATTGATGACGTTCAGAGCGATTGGAAATGTGGTCAAAAAGGTCTTGCGAGATAGCTTTTCCGGAAGAAATATCCCCAAGAACAACCCCCGACTTCTTATATTGTATGCCCGGGCGATAGAGTTCTTGCAGAATCGCGATGGCCGTATTGGTAATTTCAAGTGTGTCGGCTGTGGCTATGGGTAGGGTATAGGTAAGCATATTATTATATTGTGGCAAATCCTCGCGAAAGCGGTTCGTCGCAATAAACACCGTAACACTTCTACACAGAGACGACTGACTACGAAGCTTGTTGGCGCAAGAGCTGGCAAAATGAGCTACCGACGCTTTAAGGTCTTCAAGTTCGGTAACCATATTGCCAAAGCTGCGACTTGTACAAATTGTTTGTTTAGCAATGACTTCCGTGGTGTCAATACAATCAACGCCATTAAGTTCCTTCCAAGTGTGGATCATCGGTAGCGTAAAGCGACTTCTCACCCAGTTTTCACTTTTATCTGCAAAGGCCAAAGGCGTATGAATGTTGTAATATGCTAATTTCTTCAGCGTGCGTCGACCGATTCCCCATACGTCAGATAGGTCAACAAGGGCCAACGCTTTGCGCCGTTTCTCTTCTGTATCAATCAAACACACTGAGCGATAACCTTTGTACTGTTTGGCAAACTTACTACCGATCTTTGCCAAGGTCTTACTTGGAGCAATCCCCACACTCATGGGGATTGCTGTCCAAAGGCGCACATTCTCTACGATTTCTCTCATAAAATTTTCCATATCATAGAGTTGTTCATAGCCATCAAGGCAGCAAAAACTTTCGTCAATGCTGTAATTTTCTACGTGATGAATACGCTTTCGTAGCATATTGGTTACACGACGCGACATCGCAGCATAGAGCTTCATATTTGCTGAGAAGAGTTTCACGTTATGACAAGAAATAAGATCTCTTACTTTAAACACGGGGTCGCCGCGCTTAATCCCAATCTTCTTTGCTTCGGGAGTAAGCGCTACGATGTTGCCATCATTGCTGGATAATACGCAGACAGGCTTTCCCCTTAATCCCGGATGGAAGGCTTTTTCTACGGAGCAAAAGAAGCTATTGCAATCAGCCAAAGCCCACATATCTTGTTATGCCCGAGGTTTATGAATCGTATAAGTGACTACGCCCCATACCGAGAAATCATCTTCTTCAAAAATCTCTATACGGGGATATTTAGGGTTGGCCGGAACCAACCACGTCTTTCCCGCTTGCTGCACGATATGCTTAATGGTGTATTCTCCATTATATTCGCACACTGCCACTTCGTGCTCGCTGGGCGTCCGATTACTTTTATCTACAATAATAATGTCTCCGTCGCTGATGCCGGCATCAATCATCGAATCGCCTCTTACCTTTATCAAATAAGAAGCTTCCGGATTGGGACAAAGCATCCGGAGGATATCAACACTTTGGGCCTGCTCATCGGTGTCTAAAGCCAGAGGGAAGCCGGCTACAACGCGTGCATTGTCAAACTTTGGGAGCGTCATTGATCGAACGCTCGTGGCCGGATAAATGTCGCCCAATGTTTGAAGCGCGAAAAATGAGGCGTCTTCCTCCTTCTTGTTGAAAGCCTTTTCTATACAGTTGTGTATAAACGCTGTTCGGTTTTTATGACTATCAATAAAGTCGGCCAGTCGCCCTTCTATACGGAAGGAGAACAAGCGGCGATCGCCTTTGGGGCGCCCGGCGCCTGCTCTGCGCCCACCCCTGCCATTCTTTTTGGCTTCTTCTGCTTTCATTTTTGATATGCTACGAATGTTTCTGCAAAGTTACAACCTTTATTTGAAAAGCGTTTACGCTTATCAAAAGAAAAAGACTATGGGGCATACGCAATCATCGCGTGAAGACTTAGAAGAAGGTATAGATCCTTAATAGGACCTTATATTGAATTTGCGGCAACTTATGCTCCACCACCGATTGCTTAGTTCAATGTTGGGCGCAGGCTTATTCTCAAATGGCGTATCTATGAGCTGATTTTTTTGCTCCTTATTGGGACTTTTTTCCCTACTTGTTGGGAATTAAATTCCTCCTATTGGAATTTTTTCCCTCCTAGTTGGAATTTTTACCTCTCGCGTCTGTACGGAGAAAGCCAAGCGCTGATTAAACCTTTTTGCCTTTGTGAGCGCTTAGGGGCTTGTTGCTTTATTCGCCTTGCGCTTATCAAGGAGAATGATGTAGAATCCTTTTCGGCCGGTTCGGTCATTTTTTAGCAAAAATAACTACCGACGTTTGAAACGTAGTAACTCAAATCAAAATAAAGACTCAAAAGTGCTCAATTTTGTAGGATTGCAGTGCGAAAAAAGATAAAAAATGCATATTTCGCGCACTGTATAGTCGGCGCTAATTCTTTGAAATAAAACATTTGAGAAGAAAGTGTGCAATCTAAACTCGTATTCTTTGCGCAAATGGTGGCCTTAGTGTGCAAAGTGCGCAACTATAACTTTCACCTGTCAAAACCTAATGCAAGAAGTTGAAAGCATACGAAAAAAGGCATAAATACTTCTGATTCTCTTAGGTTTCGTGTAACTTTGTCCCCCAAAATAATACGATTGCATATTATGAATGAACAACTGAAGAAAGTAAAGCAATTGGTCGAATTGCGCCGTAAGGCTCGCCTTGGTGGCGGGGAGAAGGCCATCGACAAGCAGCACGAAAAAGGAAAATATACGGCGCGAGAGCGTATTGCGCTACTGTTGGATAAAGGTTCCTTCGAGGAAATGGATATGTTTAAGCTTCATCGCTGCCACGACTTTGGCATGGATAAGAAGCAATATTTGGGCGATGGCGTCGTGGCCGGCTCCGGTACGATCAATGGCCGCTTGGTCTTCATTTTCGCGCAGGATTTTACGGTCAACGGCGGTAGTCTTTCGATCACGATGGCCGAAAAGATATGCAAGGTGATGGACCTTGCTATGAAGACGGGCGCTCCCTGCATCGGCCTCAACGATTCTGGCGGTGCACGCATTCAAGAAGGCATCAATGCGTTGGCCGGTTTTGGTGAAATCTTTCAGCGCAACATTGAAGCCAGCGGTGTAATCCCACAAATCTCCGGTATTTGCGGCCCTTGCGCCGGTGGTGCTGTGTATTCTCCGGCTTTGACTGACTTCGTTGTGATGCTGGAGGGCGTTAGTTATATGTTCTTGACGGGTCCGAAGGTGGTGAAAACCGTAACGGGCGAAGACGTGACGCAAGAACAACTCGGCGGTGCGAACGTGCACGCTTCTATTTCCGGCGTAGCGCACTTTACGGCAAAGACGGAAGAGGAGTTTGCGCTGCTTATTCGCCATTTGCTCGAATATCTGCCACAAAATAACTTAGACCACGCGCCGCTGAAGCCCACCAATGATCCGATTGATCGTAAGGAGGACGCGCTGAACGAAATAGTTCCGGATAATCCTAATCAGGCTTACGATATGTACAACGTAATTTCAGCCATTGTCGATGATGGCGAGTTTATGGAAGTACAGAGTCAGTTTGCCCGCAATATTATTATCGGCTTTGCGCGCTTCAATGGCCAAAGCGTGGGAATTGTAGCTAATCAGCCCAGTGTCTATGCCGGCGTTTTAGATAGCAACGCCAGCCGTAAAGCAGCTCGCTTCGTGCGTTTCTGCGATAGCTTTAATATTCCTATCGTTTCACTCGTCGATGTTCCCGGCTTCCTGCCCGGTACAGGTCAGGAGTATAACGCGGTGATTGACCACGGCGCAAAACTCCTCTTTGCTTATGGTGAAGCAACGGTGCCTAAGGTGACCGTGACGCTGCGCAAGAGCTATGGCGGTAGTCATATCGTGATGGGTTGTAAGCAGTTGAAGAACGACCTCAACTACGCTTGGCCCAGTGCCGAGATTGCCGTGATGGGTGCCAGTGGTGCTGTGGCAATTCTCAACGGCAAAGAGGCTAAGGAGCAAGAAGATCCGAAAGCATTCTTGGCAGCAAAGGAACAAGAGTATAACGATCTCTTCACGAATCCGTATAAGGCTGCAGAGTATGGTTATGTCGATGACGTAATCGAGCCTCGCAATACGCGTTTCCGCATCTGCCGCGCACTGGCGCAACTCTCCGGCAAGCGCGAGACGAGACCGATTAAGAAACATGGCAATATTCCGCTTTAATAAGGAAGAACAAGTCTTGTTGGCCGATCCGCTTCGGCCGGCAAGGCGCTATTCAAAACCATTGAAAAGTCAATGAAGCATTATAAATTTCAACTGAACGGGCAGGCGATTTCTTTGTCGTTTGACGACAATAGCGCTTCGCTCCAAGATTTTTTGATCGACGGTAAGGCGCCGCAGGTCTCGGACGAGCAACTGCCGGCTTTTGTGGCGGCGATTGTGCTTGCGCTGTTTGAGCACGACATCGAAGTTGTCCACGATGACGAACCGGATGTGATTACGCTCAAACCCAGTCGGGCGGGGTGGGTCTCTCCGGCCGAATTAATGAACGAGAAGAGCAATATTTCTAAAAACTTACACGCTCCCGAAATACCTTCCGGCGAGGGAAACTTAATGTAACGCAGAAAAATGAAGACATACAAATATAAAATTGACGGCGCAGCCTACGATGTTACGATCAACGAGGTGCAAGGTCGCCGTGCGAAGGTTGTAGTTAACGGTATCCCTTTTGACGTCGAAATGCAAGGGACGCAATTGACAGAAGACAATTTGCCCACTGTCGATACGACGGCTGTGCCCGATGCGCCGGCACCTGCTCCTGCCGAACAGCCGGCCGCAGCAGCAAGTGCATCGAGTGCATCAGAGGCGGGTAAAGGCAATCCGGTAAAAGCTCCGCTTCCGGGTGTGGTTACGAAAATCTTAGTGAAGGCCGGCCAAGCTGTGAAGAAAGGCGAGAACATCCTTGTGCTGGAGGCTATGAAGATGGAAAATAACATCACGGCAGAAAACGATGGTACGGTGACGGCCGTTTGCGTGAATCCCGGCGACAGTGTTTTGGAAGGAACCGTCTTATTGACGATCGACTAAAACAAGGTAGTGCTTTGCGGTAGTGTAATCTTGTCTTCGTTCGTCAGCATACGATATAATGCGTATGCAAACTACTTTGACAAGAGTGTGGGCCGCATCGATTAAAGCATAAAATAGCGCGTCCGACGTTCAATACCACTGAACGTCGGACGCTGTTTTGGTATCTCTTTCTTAGGTTTCGCCACAGAAACCAAAGCCGTCGCTTTATCCGTCTAAGGCGTGTGCCTCCCAACTAAGATACCGGCTTTATCGCCTGAAGAGTCTGACCCGATGCGAGCGGCCTTTGCGGCCGACCGTTCGGAGTTCGTAGTAGCCGGGACCCAAATCAGAGACGTCAATCGTTGAGGTCGCGTCCACCGTGCGCAGCTTGCGGCCAAAAGCATCACAAATCCAAAACGCTTTGACGTCGATGGGCAGATCCGCAACGTGTAGCGTGTCCTTCAAAGCCTGAATCTCGCCGCCTATCTTTAGAAACGCAGGCTGACTCTCGCAACCATAGCGGTCCATAGCCTTTACCGCATATTCCGCGTATAAGCGCGCGGGCAAGGCCGGCCGATAAGTGAAATGTCCCGTCGCAGTTTGGCCTAAGAAACTAAATGTTTTCCCCTCCTTTATATATATATTGTGTATCCCATCGATTGGGAAATTGAAATGCAAGTCGTAACCCTGCCTCGTCAGCGTTGCGCGAGGCGTCGCAGGAAGCGTACTTTGCGGATTCTCTATCGGCGGTGTGAGCACCGGGCGCGTAGTATATTCTCCTGCCAGCCAATCATACACTCCCTTTGTGTTATTGGTTAGAAAATCACTTCGGAAAAGCGCGAATCCGCCTGCCTCCGCCGTGCGCAGGAAGTTCATTTGCCGCTGCAAAGTAAGCAACGGCCAATTCTTTTCTCCCGCACTCAAGCAATAAACGCCCAATCCCGGCGCCACCGTTCCCCGCTCGGCACGTTCCAACCAATCTAAAACAAACGGATAATAATTGTCTCCATCAAAATACATCATAGGAAAGAGCACGTCCATCCAACCTTTGTTCAGCCACATTACAGCATCTTGTCCGACCGCATCGCGTGCATTCCACCCGCGTGAAGATTGGCGCGGCAAGTCCGCATATTTCCCTACCGGTGCGCAAGATAAACGCACCCAAGGCTTTTGAGATTTCACCGCCTCGTGAATCTTTTCTACGACGCGCGTCACGTTATCGCGCCGCCAGGCTTTGAGTTCGCGCCCTTTACCATACTTACGATAAGTCGCTGCATCGTCAAAATGAAGGCCGGCTTCCGGATAGCGAATATAATCGAGGTGAATGCCGTCGACGTCATACTGACTGACAAGTTCTCGGCACAGATTCGCAAGATAATCGGCCGTGCCCGGCATACCCGGGTCCATTATATATTGATCGTCCGACCGCCGACAGAGTTCCGGATGCTTACGTACTACCGATTTAGTCCCCAAAGCCTTCAACACATTCAGTTTACAGACCGGAAAAGCTACCATCCACGCGTGCAGTTCCATTCCTCTGCGGTGACATTCCTCAATCGCAAAAGCCAGCGGGTCGTAAGTGGGGCGTCGTCCGGGCGTTCCCGTGAAGATGCCGTCCCAGGGTTCGATGTCGGAATCGTAAGCCGTCGTTCCGCGCAAGCGCACTTGAAACAAGACGGTGTTGACTTTCGCCGCCTGCAATTGGTCCAAGATGCGGCACAACTGTTTTTGCTGCGTGAGAGGGTCGTGTCCTTTCGGCCAATCCAAGCCCAAAAATGTCGTAAGCCAAACGGCGCGATACTCCCGTCGGTCAAAGTCCTGCGCTTGCGTTAAGTTGGCCGCCAGCAGTGCAAAACTGAGCATCAGCAGTAGTCTTTTCATCGTTCTTTTATTTCAATTTTTGTTCCAATTCCTTCCAAGCTGCAGAGGGTATGCCGCTGCGGCGTGCTATTTTGAGGTCTTCCCGCGCCGCCTGCTTTTGTCCGAGCGCGAGCAATATCTTTGCGCGTTCGATGCGATAAAGCCCATTGTCCGGTGCGTCTTCAAGCAGCGCATCATAGATAATTTTTGCTTCTTCTATGTTGCCCGTTTGTTTCGCCCCATCCAGAAACATGACAAGATCTTGCTTGTTATTCGGACAGTTTTTGCAGAATTTTATGGTTTCTGCCCGCATTTCCTGCAGTCGCCCTTCAGCTTGCAGGATGCAGAGCAACAACAGGTGCGCCTCGCTCTTGTTGGGCTTTCGCGTCAGTAAGTCTGTCAGTTCCGCCCGTGCTGCTGCGTATTGACGCAGTTCGACTTTGGCCGCAGCACGTAAAAGATGTACGGAGTCTGCCAACAAATTGGTGGCGTCTTGCTTCAGAAAAATGTCGCAGTCGGCTATAGTTTCTGAAAAATTGTTCAAGAGAAAGTAAGCCTTTGCTCGATTATAGCGCGACTCTTGATCGCCGGGTTGAGCGAGCAGGGCTTTGGTGAAGCGCTCGATGGCTTGCCTCATTTCCACGCGTGCCAAGGAAATGAGGCCCAAGTTGCGCCAAACGACATAATTGCCCTTGGCATCCGGCCGCAAGTGTAGGGCTTCCTTAAACAACGCTTCGGCCTGCGGCAAAGAATCGGTAGCCAGTGCGTTAAAAGCTCGCCGCAGGCAGTCGACATATTGCACCGAATCTTCACGCAGTGCGCGTTCGTCGCGCCCTTGGTGGTCATAATCTTTCAGCGTTTTCGACTTTACCGTCGGGCCGCCCTTTTTCAGGTCAACGACCACTTGCGCCTGCACAGCCGTGAGCCCGAATAGGACGAGGAAGAATAGGATAATTCGTTTCATCGTTGCAAAGTTAGATTCCGTAAGGCAGATTCGTGGCATCCGAAGACCTAAATTTATGAAATCCGAAGTTCGTTTTTTCTGTCAAAAAATGGAAAATGATAATTCTCTAATCAACCGGAGCGCCTCAAAGTGCCGGTCGCGTCAGCCAAAAGCCAAGGGCCACCATCAGCAGGCCTGCACCGATGCTGCCGAGGGTGTAATAAAGGAATACGAGGATTTCCCCTTTTTGCAGCAAGGCCATATTTTCAAAGGCGAAGGTCGAGAAGGTCGTAAATCCGCCGCAGAATCCCGTGATCAGCAGTCGGCGCCCTTCTTGGTCCAACCAAGGGATCGATAAGGCACGCCCACTCAACAGACCAATGAGTAGGCAGCCGAGCACGTTGACCGCAAACGTGCCGTAGGGAAACGCGCCTGTGCAATATTTGTTGGCCATTTGCTGGCCATAATAGCGGGCAATCGTCCCGAGAGCGCCGCCTGAAGCTAAGAGTATAACTGAATTCATAGCCTTGATGATGTGGTTGCAAAGTTAGTGAATCCCACTTGGATACACGCCCTTCTCATTTCTCTTTCCCGTCTGCTCGACTTGCCGCGCAGACGTAGCCGTCCTCTGTTGCTGCCGGCGCATTTCTTTTCAGACGAGGACTTTATAACCATTCGTAGACGTCTGTCTCTGCAGCCATAAATCGAGGCCGCTTATTGTTTGCTCGCGCCAAACCATCGTTTGCCGGGATCAAACTATGGTTTGCTGGGAGCATACTATCGTTTGCTGCCGCCAAACAATAAATCCTCTACACTTTGAGGCGCATTTTCCGACTGCTCGGTCTGCCCTTTAGCGCCGGCGGCGCGCGGTGGATGGTCGTTGGTCTCGTGCAAGTTGTTCTGCGTTGCCGCCCCCCTTGCCATCCTCAGCTGAAGTTGCGCCAAAAGGCAGAGAGACGGCGCACGAGTGGACGACAAAAACCAAAGACGGCTCGTGCATTTCAAGCCACGTCTCCTATTTTTGGTGGAAAAAGAGCGACAAGGCCGTCCTGAAAGAAATAATTTGTTTATTTTTGCACACCAAGAACAAAAGAAGGCGAACAGTAGTGCGTATCGACAATAAAATTTAAGTCGGTTGCTGCTCAAAAGCCTAAAACGAAAAAATGGACGATTACCACGCGGAAAATTACGATTGATAAGGCCGGGAACCGATGCGAAGGCTTCCCCGCCCAAATAATCATGGAGGAAAGCTTATGCGAACGTACTGGAACACCGATCAGAGTCTGCGCAATCTGGATAAGTGGGAACCCAACTGCTGGGTGCAGGTCACTTGTCCAACTCCGGACGATGAAGATTTTCTCTTCAACGAATTAGAAATTCCTACTTACTTTCTCGACGACATACGCGATAAAGACGAGCGTGCACGCTATGAATATGAAGAAGGATGGTCGCTCATCATTCTACGTATTCCCTATGTGAAAGAAGTGCGCTCACAAACGCCGCACACAACCATACCTTTGGGCATTATTCTTAATAAGAACATCTGCGTAACTGTGTGCAACTATGAGACAAATATGATGATCGACTTCATTTCTTACCAACAGAAAAGAAATGCGGGCTTCACCGATTCCGTCGATCTCGTCTTTCGTCTTTTCCTTTCTTCATCTGTATGGTATCTGAAGCGCTTGAAGCAGATCAATGTCTTGATCGAGGAGGCTAAACATAAGCTCGACCATTCGATAAACAACGAGGACTTGATCGGTTTGAGTCGCTTGCAAGATAGTTTGACTTACTTTATTACCTCCATTCGTGGTAATGAGACCTTGCTGGCCAAACTAAAGTTTAAGCTTCCTATAGACGAGTTGGACGCCGACTTGATCGAAGACGTCAATATCGAGATGAACCAGGCGCGCGAAACGGCTAACATCTACGCAGACATATTGAAGTCGACGATGGATACGTATGCGAGCGTGATCAATAATAATATGGCCGACCTGATGAAGCAGATGACGTCGGTTTCGATTATCCTGATGTTCCCGACCTTGATTGCCAGTATTTTCGGTATGAACTTAGTGACCGGTTGGGAAACTAAATGGTGGAGCTTTCCGGCAGTTGTGGCCGGCTCAATCATCGTGACGGGAATCTTTTTCTGGCTCTTTAAACGCAAAACTTGGCTCTAAAGAGCAACATAACGGAAAGAAAGACAACGAAAAACTTTGTCACATCATAAATATTCCTTTGCTTTGCACAGCTTAATGAGCATGATTAGGAAAAACAACGAAAATGGACGAAAATAAACTCCCCGCATCCGAGCAGACGCAAGCGGTTGATGCAACCGAAACAGCAGCCTGCACTCCGGATGCCGACAATGCTGCAATCGTGAAAACAACTCCTGAAGCAGTAGAAACAACAAGCGACCCAGCAACCGTTACGCCTGAAGAAGAAACGGAACAACAGCAGGAGCAAAATGCGCCCGCCAGTAAGCTGGAGGTGATTGAGCGACTGAAAACGTTGAGCGAAAATCCGGAGGACGTGAAGCGCTCCGAGCTGGAATGGCTTAAGCAGACGTATTATCGCTTGCGCAACGCTGAAGTTGTGGCTGCACGCGAGCAATTTGTGGCTGATGGCGGACATGCTGACGACTTTATGCCTGCACCGGATGCCGACGAGAGCACCTTTAAGCAGATCTATGAAGAAATACGCGATAAAAGAGCTCAATTGGCAGCTGAAGAGGAGAAGGAAAAGCAAGATAATTTGAAGCGTAAGCTGGAAATTATAGAGGAAATCAAGGCTAAATCGACTTCTGCCGAGGAGGCAGATAAGAATTTTGAGGCGGTGAAGCAGCTGATGGCGGAATGGAAGACCATAACGCTTGTGCCGGCTGAAAATGCCACGGAACTCTGGAAGAATTATCAGCTCTGCGTAGACCATTTTTACGACCAGTTGCACCTCAACCACGAGGCGCGGATGTATGACTTTAAGAAAAACTTGGAGATTAAAACGCAGCTGTGTGAGGAAGCGGAGAAACTGATGGAAGCAGCAGATCCCGTGGCTGCTTTTCATCACTTGCAATTACTCCATCAAGAATATCGCGAATCCGGACCTGTAGCTAAAGAGCAACGCGAGGAGATCTGGACGCGCTTTAAGGCGGCTTCGACGGCTATCAATAAGCGCCACCAAGAGCATTTTGTGGCCCTTAAAGAGAAAGAAGAAGAGAATCTGCAGAAGAAAACGGCTTTGTGCGAGAAGGTGGAAAGCTTAGACTTGAATGTGCCTAAGACTTTCGCTGATTGGGATAAGCTGACGAAGACTATTATCGAATTGCAGGCAGAATGGAAGACGATCGGCTTTACGCCGAAGAAGATGAACACGAAAATCTTCGAACGCTTCCGCGCTACTTGCGACCACTTCTTCCGCCGCAAAGCAGAGTTCTTCAAGGGATTGCGCGAATCGCTGGCTGCGAATCTTGAGGCAAAAACGAAGTTGGCAGAGGCAGCCGAAGCTTTGAAGGAGAGTACGGATTGGAATGAAACTTCAAAGCGTTTCGTAGACTTGCAAAAGCAATGGAAAGAGATAGGTCCTGTAGCTCATAAGGTTTCTGATGCGATTTGGACGCGTTTTAATGATGCTTGCAATTACTTCTTTGAACGCAAGAATGCGGCTACGGGCGACCAACGCAAGGTGGAAGAGGAAAACTTAGCAAAGAAGAACGAGGTGATCGAAGCTTTGCAAAAACTCTATGAAGCCGGAGTGGAAGGTATTTCAGAGCAAGTGCACGACCTGCAAGAGCAATGGAATGCTATAGGCCACGTACCTTTCCGCAAAAAAGATAAGATCTATAAGAAGTATCGCGAGATTTGCGATCGTATATATAATGAGTTGCACGTATCTGTACGCCGCCGGAGTATAGAGAACTTCCGCAAGCAGGTAGCAGAGAAGGGCGAGGACGAAATCAGCAAAGAGCGTCGCCGTCTCCGTAATGCACTCGAAACCAAGCAGGCTGAGATTAAGAATTATGAGACTAACTTGTCGTTCTTCAATAGTAAGTCGAAGGCCGGTGATAGTCTCGTGGCAGAGATAACGCGCAAAATCGAGCGCCTGCGTGGCGATTTGGAAGAAATCAATGAGAAGTTGAAAGCTACGCGTGTGCAGAATAAGAAGCAACAAGCCGCAGAAGAGGTGACGCCTGCTCCTGCTGCCGAAACGGAAGCAGAGGCAACTCCGCAAGCTTAACGCACTTATACATATAATATATTATGAGACCTCAAGACCTTTTACTGAAGGCTTGAGGTCTTCTTTTTAACTTTAGGCAGTCGGCTTTGAGAGTTTTCGTATCTTTGCTGCTGTAATTTAAATCTTTGTTATGAGTTTGTTTCAAGAGGAGAATGTGTGTCGTGGTCGCATTGAGGTTGTTTGCGGTTCGATGTTTTCCGGAAAAACTGAAGAGTTGATTCGTCGTCTGCGCCGTGCAACCTTTGCCAATCAAAAGGTGGAGATCTATAAACCGACCATAGGAGACCTTTGCAAAATAAGGAGGTGTAGTAAAGAGGAGTTCTTGGCATAAAAGGAGCGAGTGAAAGGGGTGGCAGTAAGGAGTGAAAGTAGTTGTAAATCCCCCTTTGAGGAGCTGCTTGCACGAGCTCCTCAAGGGTGGTTATGCCTTATCCTACAAATGAGGACATAATTATCCCCGGGGTTCTGTATAAATTAAAGGCGATGCTTTCAAGAATGTTTTGAGTATGGGTCTTGGCAAGT
>NZ_GG700642.1:476259-484021 GCF_000159995.1 Alloprevotella tannerae ATCC 51259 | reverse complement strand
GATTGTTCATACCCGCCACAGAAGTATCTCAAACTTTATTGTCAACCTTTTGGCAGGAATGGCGGCTTATGCTTTCTACGATACAAAACCCTCTATCAATATGGAGTTTGAGATGGAGGGAGAAACAGAAGTGAAACAGCTCACACTTTTCTAAATTTACTTGCGTGAAACAATAAATCTTCGGCCTAAAACAAGGTCGAAAGAATCGTTGTGGACTATAATCTGAGTAAAAAGGAGGGGGCCTTAAACCGAATTGGGGTTTGATGACTTCTTTGACCATTGCTTTTTCCGAAGCCTCCGTGTTTTCATCATCTTTTCTATCCTCAACGACCTCATAACTCTTACATCCGCGGGGACGACGGGGGGTGTTCGTAATGCTTGCATCAACAATTGCGCCATGCTTGACAATGACACCTTTAACTTCCAATTGCCTGTTAAACTCGTCAAGGAGCGTGTCATATAAATCTGCCTCAACTAAGACACTACGAAAACGACATACGGTAGTACTGTCAGGAACAGTATCTTCCATGCCAAGACCTGCAAAACGACTAAAGGAAAGCCGGTCGTTAACCTGATCTTCAACCTCTCCGTCACTCAGACCGTACCAGGTGCAAAGCAATTCAATCTTGAATAAAACAAGACTGTCATAGCCGGGACGACCGGTAGAATTATAGCCTTTGGTGTAAGCTACTTCGATTATAGCACGAATAGGTACCCAATTAAAACTGTATTTATTGGGGAAAAGAATGTCTGCTAAACCTTTCTTTGGCCAAGAAATATATTAGCAAAACTTGGAGAGGATATCTTTTGTTTCATGCCATAAAGGTACAAAAAATATTTGATATGGGCTAATTAAAAGAAGAGTTTTGCAGAGGTCTCAACACAATAATGCCCGACCATTTTCACGGCCGGGCATTATTTCATGTGTTTTCAAACGTTTGTCCCCTACTTATTTCAGTTGGAACGCGAACGATTTGGTGCCTTCTTCGGTAACGAGTTGCAGTATTGCGACGCCTCCGGTGAGTCCCAGAGTACTGATGTTCTCCTGATAACCCCCCTGCTTCAGCAGTTGTCCTGCTGCCGAGTAGATGCGGAAAGTCTTGTACTTGCCGTTGATACGGATACCATCGGTGGTAAATACAGGTGCGAGAGCGTCATTGCTGTCGCCTGCTGCAGTATCAACACCGTTTGTACCAACAAGTTGTGCAAGCAACTTTATAATCACAGGTTCTGCACCACGTGTCTGAACCAGCAGTGCCGCAGCACGAGTATTATTATCTTCGCTCTTGAATCTCACATCAACAAAACCTCCCTCTTTTGGAAGTTGTTCATTGTTGAACTTGAAGTAACTCTTCATCTTCGACGGCAACAGCGTAACGGTAACAGGAGCAGTGGCACGTTCTGTTGTGATGTTCACTCCCTGCGGATCTGTTGTGATACCGGTCTGGAAAGAGAAACTGAGAATATTCTTGTCAACGTTTATCTTCGGAAGGTCTGTACGTCCGAACGTAAAGTCGTCAATCATGAAGTTGAGTGATGTCTCATTTCCGCCCACCGGACTGTAGAACGAGTATGCAACGTGGAATTTATCGTCAATCTGCAAACCATTTATTTTTGACAGGTCTATGCGATAGTCATACCATGTTTCAGGTTCTATGGTCACTCCGATCGGACCATGGTCAACGAGATTGATATAGTGCTGCTTAGCCTGACCATCCTTCTCGGTGATCACATAGAGTCCGAAAGCCTCCTGAGCATCCTGTGTCGGATTGTTGAAGCGCAGGCTGAAGGTCAGCACCTTGCTCTCGGCGTTGTTATATGAGAGTGTCGGAGAGATGAGCCATGTCTCGTGTTCGCGTCTGTCGGTAGTAGCCCAGCGGAAGAACGAAATCTGTGCAACCTCATTCTCTATTTCTGTCTGTGCCTGATTCTTCTGCTGCCATGCATAGAACGGGCGTTCGCCTCTCACTGCAATGTTCTGCCATCCTTCAAGACCAAGTACGCGGGTGTGACGCAGTCCGTTAAATGTCTCTGTGATGAGAGCCTTAGCCTCGGCATCAGCCGACTTAATCATAGCATCTTCAATCTTGCTGAATTCCTCTCTGTCCTCAGCCTTATTGAGGTTGAATGAAACAGAAGTAACATTGATTTCGTTGTTGGCAACGAAGCGAATGAAAGTAGGACGGTGAGTGTTCACGGTGAACTTTCCTTCGGCATCGGCACTACCGGCATCCATCCAGTGTCCGCCACCATCTATTGAGTACTGCGCTTTGCAGTCAGCAGCGTTTGCGGCAGGTTCCAAAATTAAGTTGTTCACACCGTTTGCGAAAATTTCGTCAAGGTACAGAACGCCGTCCTTGTTGAGTGTTACGTTGTTTGCGGCATTCCATTTTCCGTCGAGTTTCCAGTATCCGAGGTCGAATTTGTGATAGTTTTTCCATGCCTCACCTGTGTAACGAGGATCCATTTTTTGGTCTTCACCGAATTTCTCTATCACATCTGCATCCGGATTAGCACTGCAAACACCCTTCAAACTGATTCTCAGAGTATCTGCCAATGCGCTTGTAAGCATCAGTGTGGCATTGAATTCACCGGCCTTCTTAGGTTTGAATGTAACCTTTACCGGACCATTATAGAGTTGTTCTTTAGGTTGTGAATAATAGAACTGTGACTTATCTATAATGAACGTACCTGCAACATCCTGAACAACGGCAAGATTTACGCTTGTTATAACATCATTAATCTCGAACTCAAGAGTCTGCTCGTCGGTCTTTCCCTGTGCTGCCTTCATTTCACGTACAGTAACTCCTTCTTTCAATGCGATTTTAGGAGTAGTACCTTGTCCCTTGAAGTAAGCCATAAGTGTGAGCGAACCACTGTTCTCTGCCTCTGCTCCACTGAATTTCATCGAGTACGAATCACTTCCCACGAACGCTCCTTTCTTTGTCGGAGTCATTGTCAGTGTTGCCTTTTTAGTGCCGTTATCCGGCAGTTTGGCAACGCTCAGTTTCATTACATTGTCTGCATCGGTACCGCCGAAGTTAGGCTCTTGTTCTGCACCGAGGTGCATTCCTTGTATTGCCACAGGATATTCTGCCGGCACGCCGACCTCTCCCATGATTGTGCGATACTGCGGAAGGATAGCAACGAGCGGAGTCTTGTCTTTGTTAGCCAGACGTGTCACGCTGAAATCGTCCATGCACACCTTGCTATTAGGTGCCACAACAATGTTGAATACGAGTTTCTCCGCACCTGCCGGACAGATTGTGCGGAACTTCAGTTCGCCCCAAGCCTTCCTTCTTCCGAAGTAAATGTCAGGGTTGCAGATAAAGTCTTTCTCTGCACTTTCTATGATATTGCCGGAAGCATCCAGCCAGTTCAGCGCAAGACGGAACGGCCCTTCTTCGCGTGCAGACTCAACGGTGAGGTAGTGTATGAGACATTCCAGTTCGTCACCCTGTACTACGGCCTTTCCTTCTGCCTTGAGATCAATTTCCTGTTTCAGGAATCCCATAGTGGCATCGGTTTCGATACCCACTCCGAAACCGGTGTCGGAATTATATCTTTCTACGCCTTCGAGTTTCGTCACAGTGCCTGCTGTCTGCCATTTTTCGGGTGTATTGCCATTGAAATTGTAGAAGAACTGGTCTTCGAGAAGTTGCACGGTCGGGCCGTCAGGTGCAGCTCCGCCAACTGCCGAGCCTGTCAGCGTAACGGTAGCAACGGCGTCGCCTGCGGTTATGTTAATCGTAGCGTTCTTTGTTCCATTGGATTTCGGTGTCAGATAAACGTCTATTGTTCCGCCGGTAGAGGTCAGCGCATCGGCCACGATGGTGAAGTCGGTAGCATTGTTTCCAGCAAGTGTTGCGGTGGGAGTCTCTGTGAAGTTTGCTATCAACACGTTCACGCTCTTCTTGTAACTTGTCTCTCCTACGTTTGTCTCGCTAAATTTGAGTTCCTGCGGAGCAACCGATACTGTAACAGGAAGAGCACCTGCCACAGTCTGTATGTTTCTAACTCGGAACTGCGCACGGTTGGCATTGTTTCCCGATGTGGCGAAAGCAACGAAGCCCACGCCGCTCAAGTCTGCCGGTATGGTGGCATCGAACACTTTCCAGTCGCCCGGCTTCGAGCCAACCACTCCTGTTATCTCGCCGATAGTGGCCTTGGTTGCGCCGGTCTTGTCGATAACAAGCATCTGCAACTTGATGTCACCCTTAACCAGAGTGGCCTCATACTCGAACGTGAGTTTCTTACCGGAAATATCACTAAGTGTCAATGCCGGCGAAACAAGGTAACTCGTATAGGCATTCTTGTCTATTGCAGAGTTCGATTGTTGGAAATAAATATTCTTATACGGTGCCATCCATTTCTTTCCGGCATACGTGAATATTGATTTCCAAAGATTCCCATCAAGAGCCTCCTTGTAGTTTTCGTTTATCGAGATGCCGGACTGCGGATTATCTTCGCTTAGCGACGAAAAGTCCAACGCCTCTTGTGCCTGTGCTTTGACCAGACCAAAAAGGCATACCCACAGGCATAGTGCCAACGCCCTTGTTGGCATTGAATTTAATTGTTTCATTATATTTTTTTAATTTAGATTTAAAAAACCATTAGATGATGCAGCCTTTTTGACATACAAAAATACTCTCCGAACAATTTAAAATAGTGCGGAGGGCATACCCAAACAAAGATGTTGCCATTTAGAGCTGCAATACTAATAAAGGTAAATCCTTGATAGGGGGAGTAAAGTTAGCAATAAATCATTACAATTCAATATGGTTTTATCCATTTTAACCCTTTTCAGAACACGTTATGAGACCTCTGCAAAACTCTTCTTTTAATTTGCCCATATCAAATATTTTTTGTACCTTTATGGCATGAAACAAAAGATATCCTCTCCAAGTTTTGCTGATACCTTAACTCCGCAGCATAAATTCTTGTGAGAACTCCAAGTGTCTGAGAAACAAAGTTCTCAAAACACTTGGATATGTCAGAAATTTCACCTATCTTAGTGCTGCAAACATAACAAGTAAGCAAAAATCTGACATGACAAAGGTAGCAATTAAAAACGAGAATATCACTTCTTTCGGTGGAATTTATCACATTATGGACGTTTTCTCAAAGTTGGGCTTTGAAAAACTTACCGAATCTGTATTGGGCAAACGTGGAAGTAGTGGCAAAGCATTCAGCCATAGAAGTATTTTCGGTTCTCTCTTCTTCAGCTACCTTTGTGGTGGAGAATGCCTTGAGGACATCAATGCGCTTATTGGGCAGTTCAAGCAGAGACCTGATACGCTGATACGCTGTTACCCGGTGCCGACACTGTGGGACGCGGACTAAAGGAGCTTGCCGAAAAGAATATTGTCTATAAGAGCGAGACCTCCGACAAGTCGTATAGTTTCAACACGGCACAGAAGTTGAATACCTTACTTTTACGGATGATACGAAGAATGGGGCTTATAAAGGGGTCTTCCGGAATTTGGAGTGATGGTATTATACTTTTCAGGCTTCCTGTTGATAAAAAAATATTGTAAACCCTTAAATATATGCTTTTTGTGGTGTAGATAGCCCATGTAAGATAAGTATAGATTTTGTAGCCTTTATTTTAGCACTTTATATTCTTTAATATTCAGTAAACAAAGGGATTTGAAAGAATAGAACTCACAAAAATTATTGACAATCAGATATTAAATGATATCACTCCAAATTCCGGAAGAACCAGAAATAAAACTATTAGCCTTTCCTATTTGAAAGAAAAAGAATGATAAATATAATTAATATTATAATTTGTTTCATCTTTTCTCTATTTTCCAAAATATTGAATGTCCAGCTGTTCCCGTAGCCTTCAGATTACTATGCGCACCTGCGGCTTTCGATCAGCTACAGGTAAAATAACCATTCTTCCAATTATTTGTATTCGTAAAAACAGCTGCATCTCAAGTATTGTATTCAGTAGTTTACCCATTGAAGCTCCACCGACTTGTTCATCTGTAATAGTAAAACTACAGAAAATTAGGTGATTAAATTGTTTCCTATTTTGGAATATTACCTGCCTATAAGATGTTTTATATCCTCAACTTTAGGCTATTTTTTCTATTCTTAGCTCGATTACTTTTATAAACTCTTTTTACAACCTTGTTCCCGTTAGAGCTAAATTCTACTAATATTGTATCTTTTATTTGTTTATTTATTATAAAAGCACTCTTGATACTAGCTCTATTTTCATTATAATCTCTAACTATATCTTTTTCTAAGACTTTTATAAGAGGGAATTCTGTATAAGTCTCATATTTTAGGAAGTCTATTTCTGATGGAGTAAACTCATCATGTCTAACTGCTATAACTCTGTAATTTACAGACGGAGGCTCATGAACATCTTTAAGCATTTGTTGTATAGCTTCTGAATTCTTTTTATTGGTACTATAAATTGTTTTCCCCTTTCTAACTATGTATGAAAAGCTGTCAGTTATAGTTAACAATGTAGAATCATAACTAATAGTGTATTTGCCTTTTATATGCTTAACAGTATCATTAAGCCAGAGTTTGAATTTATGTTCAGGAGAACTCTTTATTTCCTTTTGGGATCTTGATGAAGCATATAATGATAGTAAAGTAAAAAATATTAAGAAAATAATAGATGTTTTTTTCATTACCTTAATTCCGCAGCATAAATTCTTGTGAGAACTCCAAGTGTCTGAGAAACAAAGTTCTCAAAACACTTGGATATGTCAGAAATTTCACCTATCTTGGTGCTGCAAACATAACAAGTAAGCAAAAATCTGACATGACAAAGGTAGCAATTAAAAACGAGAATATCACTTCCTTCGGAGGAATTTATCACATCATGGACGTTTTTTCAAAGTTGGGCTTTGAAAAACTTACCGAATCCGTGTTGGGCAGACGCGGATGCAGCGGCAAAGCATTCTGTTATGGAAGTATTTTCGGTTCTCTCTTCTTCAGTTACGTTTGTGGTGGAGAATGCCTTGAGGACATCAATGTGCTTATAGGGCAGTTCAGACAGAGACCTGATACGCTATTACCCGGTGCCGACACTGTGGGGCGCGGACTAAAGGAGCTTGCCGAGAAAAATATTGTCTATAAGAGCGAGACCTCCGACAAGTCGTATAGTTTCAACACGGCACAGAAGTTGAATACCTTACTTTTACGGATGATACGAAGAATGGGGCTTATAAAAGTGGGCAGTCATGTTGACTTAGACTTTGACCACCAGTTTATTCCAGCCCACAAGTTCGATACAAAGTATTCTTACAAGCAGGATTTTGGCTATTTCCCTGGTTGGGCTTCCATTGGGGGAATCATAGTCGGAGGTGAGAATCGTGACGGAAACACCAATGTGAGATTCCATCAAGAAGACACGCTCCGTCGCATTATGGACCGTGTAACCTCAGAACTTGGTGTGGTAATAGAGCGTTTCCGTGCTGACTGCGGGTCGTTCTCAAAGGAAATCATCCAAACCGTAGAGTCGCGCTGCAACACGTTCTATATACGTGCAGCCAACTGCGACAGCCGCTATGAGGACTTCCGCCGGCTGAAAGAATGGAAGAGTGTTGAGGTTGGTTATGAGAGATGCGATGTCACCTCCGTCAGCATAGACAACTTATAAACCCCAATTCGGGATAAGCAAGGCTTGTTTTTGTCTTAAAATAACGTGAGTTCGACGAATTATAAGTGTCTATAAATTTGGTGATTAGCGAAATTTGTTGTAATTTTAAGGTGCTGATATACATAGAATTACAAA
>NZ_GG700642.1:438806-476159 GCF_000159995.1 Alloprevotella tannerae ATCC 51259 | reverse complement strand
GATCAGCGTCCTGATCGGACGCCATCGATAAGCGTGTCAACCTGATTGAGGAAGTCGTTTTGTGCTTTGCGATAACGCTTTGAAAGGAGTGCGTCTGCAAATGTTACATGCTCATCGGTATTCTTGGATTGGTATGCCATGGGAGGAGTATTATGCTGTTTTTAATGCTCAAATATACGAAATAACTTCCTATTATACAATGAATTAACAAACAAAATACACACCAATCGCTGTGCAAAGGTCTCCATAGATAAACGATATTCTGAAGAAGAGATTGTTTCGCACGATGCTAATTCTATCCCTTCAACGCCTGTTGATTCCCCTTCGAGTATTTTGTTGTTAGCGGCAGAGGCCGATGTGATAGGTATAGATGAAGCGCAATTTTTCGACGATAGCTTAGTCGATGTTTGCAATACTTTGGCGAATAAAGGCAAACGCGTGATCGTTGCAGGTTTGGATATGGACTTTCGTGGCCTTCCTTTCGGCCCGATGCCCGCACTCTTAGCTATCGCGGATGAAGTGACCAAAGTGCGCGCCATCTGCTTGCGTTGCGGAAACCTTGCCTATGTCTCCCACCGCATTGTCAAAAGTGAAAAACAAGTGCTCTTAGGAGAGAAAGACGAATATGAACCCCTCTGCCGAGCTTGTTATCTCGAGACGCTCCGGCCATCCCATTCTGAGTGATCTTTAACTAATAAAACATAGAGATTCGCAATAATTTTTACTACATATTTATAGTAGGAAGAGTGGTGTGTAGATAGGAATTATGCCAATCCTAAATAGAACACAAGGATTACTTTAGTAAATAGAATACAATTATCAACAAATTCTCGTACACTATACTTTGATATGAATCAAACCGATAATAAGAAGATGCGACAGCATTATAAAGATTTGCAACGGCAAGCATTTGAAAGCAGTTTGCCAATGGCAAGAGAATTGTTCTTAGACTTATTCGACTATCTGAATGAGCAATCGGAAACAACCGGATGCAACCACGACTTTTCGCTAACTGAACAGTTCTTACGCGACAAGCAAGTGAATAATGTAGAAGAAGTATTGGAGTTCTTAAGAGAGAATGGCGGGTATTGCGACTGCGAAGTTATTTTTAACGTAGAAGAAAAGTTTGAGGAGTAGTCACTAAGCATTGGTCGTCAGCTGATTATAGGCCTATGTCTGTAGCGCTCACACATTTCCAAACTTACAAAGTGATACCTCTATTCATAGATACACTGATTGTCTGCCGATCTTTCTCCGAAAAGCAAAGTTCAACTTAGTTTTTCAGTCTTTTTGTGTGCTTTTACAAGTAGTATCCCTAAAAGTATTTATACAGTAGATATAAGTTCAGAAAAAACACCGACTTTTGTGAGCGTGTAAGTTCCATTGTTTTCTTGCGTTCTTTTTTGCAACTACAAAGATAAGATCAAAGGAGCTTACACACTTTTTTTAGAATGTATCTTCGCACCCGTCAATAACCCTTTCAGAGCTAATACTTTCAATGCTTAACTTTCAATCTCCAAGTGCGAACCTCATCATCTCTTTTCCACGACCACACGTCCACAAATAACCCCATTGGGGTTAGTCTTTTGATAGGGCAGGGTTGACGCGGCGCGTCAACCCTGCATCAGATCAAGGGTTCAATGACAACCCCATAGGGTTGGTCTCTCAAAAACACCCCAATACATATACGCAGCAAACCTTGAAAGACCAACCCTAAGGGGTTGCCCTCTCGCGACACACTATGGCAGGGTTGTCGCTCCGCTCCAACACCTGCCCTGCCAAAAGACCAAGCCTAAGGGCTTGCCTTTATGTGTTTTACCTTATCGTCCGATCTTATAAACTCATTGCGGAGTACGGCTGATTGTCCGTCTAAAATCGCATCATTCCTACGCAACTTCACCCAAAAACAACTGCATCTCCGTCCAAAAACAACTGCATCCTCGTCCAAAAACAACTGCATCCCCGTCCAAGATACATACCAAAATACCCGATATCATCGATGAAATCGGCAAAAATACCGCATTTTTTCACTCACGAATAACCGCATTGCAACCAGTCGCACCTGTGAATGTTCCAACTTTCCGCTTAAAATCAGATCATTTTCGCGCACCTTCACTTGCCACTAACCCCATCGGGGTTAGTCTTTTGGCAGGGCAGTGTTGACGCATAGCGTCAACGCTGCCACGAATCAAGGATTCAATGACAACCCCATAGGGTTGGTCTCTCAAAAACACCCTAATCCATATACGCGGAAACCTTGAAAGACCAACCCTAAGGGGTTGCATTTTTGCGGCGGATTATGGCAGGGTTGTCGCTCCGCTCCAACACCTGCCCTGCCAAATGACCAAGCCTAAGGGCTTGCCTTTATGTATTTTACCTTACCGTCCGATCTTATAAACTCATTGCGGAGTACAGCTGATTGTCCGCCTAAAATCGCATCATTTCCGCGTAACCTCTCCCGCCATTAACCCCATCGGGGTTAGTCTTTTGGCAGGGCAGTGTTGACGCACAGCGTCAACGCTGCCACGAATCAAGGGTTCAATGACAACCCCATAGGGTTGGTCTTTCAAAAACACGCCGATTTACGAGTAAAGGGCGCTTCACGCTTTTACGAGAACGTGCAAAAAGTAATCTAAAAACGGAGGAAAAGTTCAAAAAAGCACGGTTTCATCGAAGATTCAGCTACAAAACAACACCGCCTTACGCACCCCGATTCACCCGCCTCCGCATCCTTGCCAAACTATCACCTATGATCGTTGAAACTCTCCTATAAGACAATTTTAATTCTCCTATAAGATCGTTTCAACTTTCACCTAAGAAACTTTTTCCGATCATAGGTGAAAGTTTGACCAATCCCTATCCCTGCGCGACCGATCAACGGCCTGTTTTCGACAAGGTACGCAAAAGCCGCGCCCCCCAAAGTGGGAAACGCGGCCTTTGCTACTTGTGATTTTTGCCGGCACTAAGTTGTGCCGCCATCTTTACCTACTTCGCATTCCGAATATCGTCCTGTGCACCGAAGATTAAGTTACGCTTGTCGAGAGCCATACGCATCGTACTGCTTTTCGTAAACCGCACGCTCACGCGCTTAATGAGATTTGCACCTTTTTCCTTAGCCTCTTTCGCCGTCGTTACGCCCTCAGCGTGCATCGTCAGGCGAAAAGAACCAAGATCACCTAAGCGAACCGAATTACCATCGGAGAGTGTTTGAAGAATCTCATATTGCAGGGCATCCAACACCGCCTTGACGGAGGCAGAAGATACGCCCGAACGCTTCTCGATGCGCCCGACAATCGTGCGCAACATCACGGGCACACCTGGCGCCATCTGCGGATAAAATTTCACTTGGTCTCTCTTGAGCGGATTTTTCTTCGCTCTGATAACGAATTTAATCATTGTGGTATAGATTTAATTGGTGAATAATTAAGCCAAGAGCGCTCCTCGCCCTTGCGTATGCAAAGGTAAGCATTTCCGTCGAGTCGACAAAACGCGATATAATCCATTGATAATAAACCAATCCGCGGATATTTTGAAAGACCAACCCTAAGGGGTTGCCGTTTGCGGCGGACTATGGCAGGGTTGTCGCTTCGCTCCAACGCCTGCCCTGCCAAAAGACCAAGCCTAAGGGCTTGCTGTTACGGGAGTAAATAAGTTGTGGCTTTGCTCAAAGATTAGCGGCACAAGCGGAAAGGTTATGCTTTAGAGGGGCTTGAGAGTTAATTTCTCTGCATAGAGGTCAGTTTTCAAAGATTTTCTTCGTCTTTCTGCATGAAAAGGACGAATTTTGTAGGAAGTGATAGGCTTACAGAGAAAAGAAAGTCCTGCGCTTCAATGGTGTGGGGCAATTTGTAGGCAATTTGATACAAGTTTATAAACTTAAAAGAAGAAAACACATGGGAATGATTGCATGCTATCAGTGTATAAGTGATCAGCAATTAAACAGTCTGAAGAATTTCAATGGCGATAGTGAAGAGTTGCTTGAAGAACTGGAGGATTGGGGAGAAGAACCCGAGTTGCTCTTAGACATTGATAAAATGTGGGACGCACTCCATTTTGTACTTACCGGTATATCCGCTGGCGAGCCGATAGACAACGATCCTTTAAGTGAAGCCGTGGTCGGGGTTCGTTCGCTCGAAGATATAGAGGATTTTATTGCTTATACGGAAAAGACACGGGTTGCCGAGATTCTTTCAGCTTTGGAAGCATTCGACATAGATGGGGCTATGGAAAAGTTCAGTATGGAAGCGTGCAAAAAGGCAGAGCTTTATCCCAATATTTGGGATTACGATGATGAAGAAGAGGAATTGAAAGAAGAAATCAGCGATTACTTCCAAAACCTCAAAGACTTTTATCGGGAAGTGCTGGCTAAAAACGGAAATGTGCTGGTCACGATTTATTAGAAAAATGCGTTGCGACGATGCCGTCACGAGCTTGAAGTAAAAATAGGGTAGAGCTATAAGGCAAACCTGTTTTAGGCGTTCAGCTTTTGGCGCAATGATCACTTACGGGGCGCACGACATAGAAAAAGATTATATTATTGGCTTTGAAGTTGAAGGAATATATGATTGTTTTGATCGTTCAATGGATGGTTAAGTAAAAGGAAATAGAAAAATGCAAACATTTGAGCACAAATATTTTGGTAAAGTGAGTTTCGACGCGAACGACGATGCCGAAGAAGTCTGGGAAGGTCAAGTTGATGGCATAAACGTAACCTTATGGTATGACCAAGGTGCGGACGTGAAAGAAGAGGACTTGGACAGATTCGCGCTCTTTTTAGAAAACTGCAAAGACCATATCAAGGAAGCTACCCAAGCGTTGATAGAAAACTTGAAAGAGGATCGGAGTTATATGGACTTCCATCTCGAAGAATGTAAAGATGCAAACTTACCCGATGAGATTGCTGAGTTTGTCTCGAAAATGACGGTAACAGATATAAATCTGTGGATAGATAGCGATGAGCATAGCATTACCATGGATTTTATGATTTTACCAGAAGAGAGTGATGAGATATTATGTGTTGCCTTTGATGACAAGGGAGACATAAACGGCGTGTCTTGGGAGAGTTAAGCCGTTGTTATTCATCAATTAGAAATTTGTCTTTGTCGGTGTACTTGTACGCTGGAGCAACACGGGATAAATCTAAAGTATAAGCAAATAAAGAGGAATAGATATGAAACCATTTGAAAACTTTGATTGGACAAACTTTTGGAACGATAGTGATTACGCGAAGAAAGCATATATAGGTAAAGCGCCTACGGACGAAGAAATATCGGAAATAGAAAAAGAATTGGGCTACAAACTGCCGCAATCCTATATCGAACTCATCAAAAAGCACAACGGGGGTATTCCTGTACTACGTGTATTCCTTACAGACGATTATGAAATAAACATTACCGGTATATTCGGCATAGACAGAACAAAACGCCATTCGCTTTGCGGCGAACTGGGTAGTGCATTTATGATATCGGAGTGGGGCTATCCTAATATTGGCATTGCCGTGGCCGATACCATTTCGGGTGGTCACGATATGATTTTCCTTGATTATAGGGAGTGCGGAAAAGATGGCGAGCCCAAAGTGGTCGTAGTAGATCAAGAGAGCGATTATCATATCGGCGTTTTGGCGGATACCTTTGAAGACTTTATCAAAGGGCTTACCATAGATGCCACAGAAATGGAAAATGAAGACTTTGCGCTTTTAGATGAAAACCAAAAATGCCTTGCCATAAAGTTCCTTCAAGAGATGCAGGAAGAAGAGCGCGTGATAGAATTGCTCAACTACGTAGGCATCGAGAATTTGAGCGCTGAACTTATGGGTATGCTGGCTAGGTCTTACAACAACAATAATCAGGAAAACGAGGCGATGAGAATCATGGATATGATTCCTGAGGAAGAGAGAAAAGCAGTATGGTATTACCGTTATGGCTATTCTTATGCGAGTCGATGCTTTCCCCATAATTCGGAAGCCGACAACTTAAAGGCCTTGGAAATGTTTGAAAAGGCTATCGAAAAGGCCGAGGATGAAAAGGTTATAGAATGGTGTATGGAACTTGTGGAATTTCGTTTGCTGTCTGGGGCTTTAGAGAAAAATAAATCGCAAACGCCGCTGGTATATGAGCATTATAAGAAATACAAGAACGAAGATGTTGCGCCGGAAGCGCCTGCTAATGATCAGCAGCACAAATATAATAATCTGTTTGACGTAAATTGGATTTTTGATAAGCACGATTATTCAGCAGAAGAATTTGAGGCTAAATTCAATGAAAAAATGACGCAAAGGCTTGGCGAGAACTGGCGGGAAACGGAATGTAACGCACCAATAGAAGAAGCGGAAATACTTGTTACATACGAGGCGTGGATAGAAAGCTTGGAGCAACTCTATGATAATGAATGTCTGACTGATGACTATGAAGAACTTCTTGAAGAGGAAAAAGAAGATGGTATGTGGCAGGTAGATATCAGGGCGCATTTGAAAGCCGATAATGGAAAGTCTTTTTCTGTACAGGAGATAGTCTGGAAACTGCAAAAGCTGATGGCTAATAAAGAGCTGGGCGACCACGTATTTTTTGAAGGAATAGATTATGAGGGCAGTAGTTCTGATTACACTGAGCATGAAGTTCCTATGTTTTACGTAGTTTGCGGAAGTTGACGTGCAGTAATATACGGCTAAGGATATAGAGCAGACAATTGGCTGTAAAGATGAAAATAGCAAGAGACTTTGGCGCATATTTCAAATACTCGCTTCACGATGCACGCATCAAGGAGATGGAGTATAAGGATGGAAGTCTGATATTGCATTTTGATTATATCTTTTCCTATGATGAAGGTGCAGAACACACTCATAAAGCACGAATCATTTTTGAGCAAGTAGACATAGATGATGTAGATGTACTTGTGTTCAGTGATAGGCTATTAGATGATTTTCAAGGCAAGCGCATAGATTTTGAAACATATCAAAGCAAATATAAGCGTAGTGAGTTTGAGATTATCCACGAAACGTACAATTGGGGTATGGCTGTATTCCAAGGCTGGCTTTGGACGGATCAAGTCCCCGTACACTGTGTGATGAATATCTTCTTCGCGGGGAAAATGTTCTATGATATTGAGCAGACAATTAGTTAATAATAATGAAGGCGGCAAAACAATGAAAGAAAAGCTAAATGCATTTATAGAAGATTTTAAGAAAGAGGCACTTCTCGACGTAATCAAGATAGAGCTAACGGCTAACCCGATGGTGGGAATTACACAGAGTAAGGTAGGCGGACACTTCTATTTGCCAAAATCAGCTTGTATTCCAACCAATGATAAGGGCGAACAACTGATGTTCCTGGCACAGATAAACTGCGAAGAATTGCCCGAGAACGCTATATATCCGAAGAAGGGCATCGTACAGTTTTGGATTTTTGGTGGCGATTATGATATGGGTAATGACTATGAAAATCCTTGCTCCGATATAAATAAACGTGTCCTGTATTATCCTACGATCGAAGACCACTTCTCTGAGTAAGAGTTGACTACTCTTTACAAACCAAAGGGTGACGAAGACGGAGATTTGTGTACGCCCATTATGACCGATATTCCTTTGTCTATGACCTTTAAGTCGGAGAAGCAATGGCCGCTGTTGTTCGACTATCGTGCCGGAGCTGTCTTTGTGGAAAAGTGGAATTCGCATTTTCCCGAACAGCAAGTGGAAAGTCTTTGGCAGATCAATGATATAGAAGAAGATCTTTTCGGTGAACTCTATGATGCGCTTGAGATTGACAAGCATACGCAAATAGGAGGCTATGGATACTTTACGCAGTCAGACCCACGCACTTGCGAGTCGCTGCAACACTATACTGAATTATTATTTCAGCTCGACTCATACTATGGTGATGAGGATTACCAAATTCTTTGGGGCGACTCGGGCGTGGGCAACTTCTTCGCCACAAAAGAGCAACTGAAGTATCTCGACTTTGCGAAATGTTTGTATAGTTGGGATTGTTGCTAAGCTATATGTAGAGCGTGTGTTCCCCAAAATGTTGCGCACGTTTGGGGAATACAGCTCTTTATTCGCGAAAAGATGCGATTGCCTTTTCAATCAAAGCGGATAAAGGGGTATTGTAAAATCAATATAGTTAGAAAGAACAGCAAATATGAGGCAGGAGTTTGTTTGCTTAGTAGAACTTGGAAGAATGCCCAATGAATCTCTTTCCGACGATGCGTCTGTTGATCGCTTAATAAATTGCTACGATGCGCATCTTGAAAGGATTACCTTGCCTCTTTCGTACGAAGAAGCTTTGGTCTTAGTTCGCATTTTCCCCGAATCAGCTTTCTACGATCTTCAGTGGCGTCTTTTACAATTAGTGGAATCAATGATTAAGGAAGTAAGCGAAGCTGATTATCTGCGCTTAATTAGTCAATGTCCAAGTGAAGAGTGGAGAGAAGGCCTGATAAATAGATACAAGAACTGGAAGGCGACTGTTGGGGCGGAGGAAGATAATCTTAGCAACCCCGATCCTACCAGTTCCTTTTAGGTAGAATCAGGGTTGCTATATCATGCTATTTTTGTAGCGCTACATCATATTGCAGGCTACAGTAAGGCCGGCCATAACGATGCTGACCATACTCATCAGTTTGATAAGAATGTTCAAACTTGGGCCTGATGTGTCCTTGAACGGGTCGCCAACGGTGTCGCCAACGATCGTAGCTTTGTGAACTTCACTACCTTTGCCGCCGAAGTTTTCTTCTTCCACGAATTTCTTAGCATTGTCCCACGCACCACCAGCATTGGCCATGAAGACGGCCAGTGTAAAGCCGGCGCAGAGGCCGCCAACGAGAAGACCGAGCACACCGGCAACGCCGAGAACTATGCCTGTGACGATGGGGATTATGATGGCTAAGAGCGAGGGCAGAATCATTTCGTGCTGGGCAGCCCGCGTACTAATTTCAACACAGCTACCATAGTCGGGCGTGGCCTTGCCTTCGAGGATTCCTTTGATTTCGCGAAACTGACGGCGCACTTCATCGACCATCTTAGCCGCGGCACGTCCGACAGCACCCATAGTGAGTCCGCAGAACAGGAAGGCAGCCATTGCGCCAATGAATACACCTACGAGTACGCGCGGGTTCATCAGTGTTACTTGGAAGTATTCCATCATTTCGGGCATCGAAGCCTTTGACGGATCGAAGGCATTGCCGGCTGCGTCGATGAATTGCTGTCCGCCCTCCATAGCTCGCGTCATGGCGATTTTTATTTCTTCTACATAGGAAGCCAGCAAGGCCAGTGCGGTGAGTGCTGCCGAACCGATGGCAAAGCCTTTGCCCGTGGCAGCCGTGGTATTGCCGAGTGCATCGAGTGCATCCGTGCGGTGACGTACCTCCTCGCCCAGCTCACTCATTTCAGCGTTGCCGCCGGCGTTGTCGGCGATAGGGCCGTAAGCGTCCGTAGCGAGCGTGATGCCCAGCGTGGACAACATTCCGACAGCCGCAATGCCGATACCGTAGAGTCCTTTCGAGATGCTCTCAGCACTCATAGAGAGATCGAAATGATTAGCGCAGAGATAACTCAACATAATGGCCACACCGATAGTAAGCACGGGGATGCTCGTGGAAATCATACCCGTACCGATACCTTTGATGATGACCGTGGCAGGTCCAGTCTGGGCCGATTCGGAAATAGCTTGGGTGGGCTTATAACTATGCGAGGTGTAATACTCTGTAGCTTGTCCGATGACGACGCCCGCCGTGAGACCACTGATGACGGAGAAACTGAGGCCTACCCAGTTGTCGAGGCCGAGACCATAAAGGATGAGGAACGTGGCGAAGGCAATCAGCACAGCGCTGGTATTGGTGCCGACGGCCAGTGAACGTAGCAACTGACTCATGCTTGCTCCTTCTTTGGTGCGCACGAGGAAGATACTGATGAGTGAGAGGAAGATACCGACAGCGGCAATAATCATGGGGGCGATGACAGCCCGCATCTGCATGTCACCAGCCGAAGCAAAGGCCGTGGCACCTAAAGCGGTTGTAGAAAGAATGGAGCCGCAATAGCTCTCATAAAGGTCGGCGCCCATACCGGCTACGTCGCCCACGTTGTCGCCTACGTTGTCGGCAATGGTAGCTGGATTGCGCGGGTCGTCCTCCGGGATGTCAGCTTCAACTTTCCCGACAATGTCGGCGCCAACATCGGCCGCTTTTGTATAGATACCGCCGCCAACGCGGGCAAAGAGGGCCTGGGTGGAAGCTCCCATACCAAAGGTGAGCATCGTGGTAGTGATGGTGATGAGCGAAACGTGGTCAGAGCCGTAGACATAGGAGAGGGCGATGAACCACAGGGCAATGTCCAACAGTCCGAGGCCTACAACGACCAATCCCATTACCGCACCGGAGCGGAAAGCAATACGCAAACCGCTGTCCAAGCTCTTGCGCGCAGCATTGGCGGTTCGCGCGGAAGCATAGGTGGCGGTCTTCATGCCGAAGAAGCCGGCTAAACCACTGAAAAGACCACCCGTGAGGAAGGCGAAAGGTACCCATGGATTTTGAATCTTAAGGACATAGGCCATGAAAGCAAAAAGAACGACGAGCACTAAAAAGACTTTGAGAACGACGAGGTACTGCTGTTTGAGGTAAGCCATTGCGCCCTTGCGGACGTGCTCTGCAATTTCGCGCATACGGGGTGTTCCTTCGTCGGCCTTCATCATATTCTTAAAGAAGAACCAGGCCATGGTCAACGCTACTACTGATGCGATGGGCACCAGCCAGAAAAGAGGAGTTACATTCATAAACGTTTTATTTAAGGTTTGATATTTTTGTCAGCATATATGCCTTCATTGATTCGGAAGGCCAATATATGGAGTATTTTCTATATACCAAAGACTTTATGTGGAAAAGTTGCAATTGAGCATCTCGATATTTCAATTTGCGATGTCTTAGTCATAAAAATCTCCTCTTATCGCGATGATTAACACGAAAAGGGGAGCGATGATTTCAATTGATAGATTTATAGTGCTTATCATCGAAGTTCCCCATGCATAGATGCTTCGACAGTTTCATCGTCAACGCGTTAGGAACCATTGCAGCCTATTAGTCTGCTCCCAAAGCAGCCGTGCATCAATGCGCAAAGGACTATCGACACGCAGCTTACTCTGTTTTGAATTCGCCGAACGCACGTTAATTTCTTGCATAGTCAAAGGCAAGATAGCGCATTGAGCATCCGCGGCACTTGTGGGCGAAATGGCGAGGATATTATTGGGCCGGCTCATTATTAAATACGCCCCATCGACAAGCTGGCAATGGCGACCGCAGAAGGCAGCCGGTGGCCCCGCTTGCACCTATTCTAGCAAGCAGCTGCGTAGCCTTTTTTCACGCTGTGCGCAAGAGAGAAAAAAGGGCTTAGGGAAGTGGCGAAACTTTCTTAGGTGAGTCGAAAAACTTTCATAGGTGATCGGAAAAACTTTCTCCTATGATCGAAAAAATTCTCTTATAAGACAATTTTTCGACGCTTATAGAAAAGTTTTGAGGGGCTATATGTGTCTGATTCTCAGTAGCTATTTTGGCCTTCTCGGCGCCGTTTTCGTCTGAATTTGGATATTTAGTGCTCTTGGAGCAAATACTTATAAAACAGTTCTAATTCTTCTGTATCTTGGTCTAAAGATCTCTTTCTGTCGTAGATTTCTTTATATTTTGCTTCGACGCCCTCTATGTCATCCAACTTCTTCAATAAATACAGGGCGACATAATCGGTATGTTTTATTAAGTATGCATCATGATCAATCAGAGCAAACCAGTTCTTTGCATAGGCCACACTTTGTAATAGTTCTGTCTGCCAATTGTTTTTCTCCTCTAATGTCTCAAAGTTAGAAAACCAAATTGAAAATTTCGCATTAAAATCACTCAAAGTCTGCTTATCAGCTTTGAAGAATCTCCAGTCGGTTAATCCATAGACATCTTTATTAGATGTTCTCCCTTTGAAAATATCCTCTATCACTTTGTCGGTGAAATTAGTAGGGTATTTTATAAGTGGATCTTTCAATACTCTTTTTAGAATCGTATTTACCCCTGTAGAAATACGCTTGTTTTGCAACTTAAGCCTAAGATGCAATGAAAAATGTGTCTTTGATTTGGTTACACTAATCTCATAAATATATAAACTATCTCCTTTCCTTTTCTCAAACTTATTGGGCGCTTTCAGTTGAAACCCATCTTGCTCAAAGGAAGTTCGAATCACATCTACAATTTTCCTTACGACGTCTTTCTTTTCCATATGCTTTATTATTGATTGCCCCGGAATGGAACATTTCAGGCCTTTGAAGTAACATGAGTTCGGGATAAGAACGCACATTAAAAAGTTGTAGGTTTCAGCCTACTAAATATCCTTTACGCCCATATTTGCAAATTATTTAGAATACCATATATTACAGATATTAGTCCAAGTGCGCCATTTAACTTTTTTGATGGGCCTAAATCCGAAATAGTTCATTGATATGATTAGGAATTTCTCTAATTCTGAATTCTTTTCTCTATTAATAATTAAGTTGCTCGAATGTTCCATGGTGTAATCGGAAATATCTAACCGGTATCCATCTTTGAACATAAATTGGAAAGAAATGGTCGAGCGAACATCGTTTATATAATCAAAGCTATAAAACCCCAATAAGTCTGTCTTTCTATACCGTTTCTCTTTTCTGCCTATCTGCAATATGATTTCATTGTCGGTATATTCAATTGTCAGAGTTTTATTAAAAAACATCTTTATAGATGTAATTAACACGTAAATGGTACCTAAGTACAAAAATATCCTCACTAAATAAAGAAGATTGTCAGAAACGTAATTAATAATTAGCCATGCCATCACACAACCCACAAGGAATCCTATAACAATAAACATATATGGACGTAGCGTTGTTATTTCTGTGAATCTTAATCTATATTCCATGATTTACTTCTAATTTTATATTAGAACTTACCGCACTTACCATTATTGTGCATCCCAAGTATTGGCATAATTCAATGAGAAAAGTCAATCGTGCCATTCTTGCTATTCTCTCCATTTCTAATCACAATACGATCTAGGCGTCGATCCAGTCTTTATCAAGAAATTCTTTTATTTGCATCATCTTTATTCTATCGTACTTTTGAATATCGCTTTTTATTTCCAATTCTTGGCCTTGGTATCTGAATTGGTTGTAATACCGTTCTGTCTCAATCGACTCATAATAACCTTAATACTAACGAAAGGAATGAAGACTTATTGTGCCCTATGTGTTTGTAGCTTTTGGGAAAAATCAATAGGGTAGGCATATTCTTGTCAAAAGCGCAATATTTGGTGCTGCTTTCTTCAAAAAAGCGTTGAAAGGAGAGGATTTGGCATATTGCTTGCTATGTTGCTTCTGAAATCAATAAAAATACCTATGAGTTTCGCTTGGATCATATTCATCCTCGTAGCTTTATTGAGCTATGCTGTTCAGTATAATTTGCGCAATAAGTTTGAGCGCTATTCTCACGAACTGTTGGCTTCCGGCCTGAGTGGCGCAGAAGTGGCGCAAAAGATGCTGCAAGAGAATGGTATTTATGACGTTACTGTCACGGCGACGCCCGGTTCGTTGACCGACCATTATAATCCGACCAATAAGACCGTTAACTTGAGTGACGAGGTTTATAACGGGCGTTCCGTAGCTTCAGCTGCTGTCGCCGCCCACGAATGTGGACATGCCATACAGCACGCTCGTGCTTATGCCCCTTTGACGTTGCGCTCGGCGCTCGTGCCGGTGGTTAGTTTTACTTCGCAATGGATGCATTGGGTTTTGCTTGCCGGCATCCTCTTGGTGCAGATCGTTCCGACAATCCTCCTTGTCGGTATCGTCCTCTTTTCCCTGACGACCTTGTTTAGTTTCGTCACGCTCCCCGTAGAGATTGATGCGAGTCGCCGGGCCGTCAATTGGATCCAGTCAGCCGGCGTTGTCACTCCACAAGAATATCCCGGCGCCGTTGACGCTTTGCGCTCAGCAGCCTATACCTACGTTATCGCCGCTTTAAGTTCTTTGGCTACGCTGATCTACTATATAATGGAGTACGCAGGTGCTACCCGTAGAGGCTAACATAAAAAAGCGATGCTCTGATCGCAGAACATCGCTTTGCTAAGTGTTGGGGTACTCGGACTCGAACCAAGAATGACAGGACCAGAATCTGTAGTGTTACCATTACACCATACCCCAAAAACTTGATGCGTGCAATGAGAAAATCCTCAAATGCGGATGCAAAGATAGCGTCTTTGTTTTGAAAAGCCAAAGCTCCCTCTGCTTTTTTCTAATTTCATCGCAATTTTTGCCGTCATCGCGTTTCTAATATGAATTAATGCGTAATTTTGCGTTCAATCCAAACAACTTATACATTATAATAGATGAATTCCACTCCCGAAATAGTAAATACGATTGTTCAAGGTATGCAGGAGAAAAAAGCTTTCGATGTTACCATCGTAGATCTCCGCAAGATTGACACAGCTCCCGCAGAATATTTTGTTCTGTGCAATGCCGGCAGCCCGCAGCAAGTAGAAGCTGTTGCCGGGTCGGTGAGCGACGAGACGCGCAAGGCCCTGAATGAGCGCCCCGCCGCTGCAGCCGGCTTAGACAACGCACAATGGGTCGCAATGGATTATGGTACCGTGATGGTGCACATATTCCTGCCCGAGATGCGTGAGTTTTATGCCCTCGAAAGCCTGTGGGAAGACGCAGAAATAAAAGAAATTCCTAATCAAGATTGAAATGAACGGAAACCCCAAGCAAAAAAATAATCTGCCGAAGTTCAATCTTTATTGGTTGTACGCAGTCTTGATTATTTCCCTCATGTTTATGTTCTTCCGGGGAAATCTTGGTGACGGCGGATTCGATAAAGAAGTTCCCTATACCACGTTCAAGGAATACGTAGCTAAGGGTTATGCCAAGAGTGTTACGGTCAACAAAAGCGACGGCATAGCTCGCTTCATCGTAACCCCCGCTCATATCCGCGACGTCTTTCATCAAGGTAGCGACGATGTGGGCACAGCCCCTACAGTGTCCAGTAAAGTTCCCTCGGTCGATAAGGTAGAAGACTTCCTCAATGTCACCTATAAGGGCAGCGTAAGCTATGAAGAGTCGAGTCATTTCTGGCTCAACCTGCTCGGTAGTACCTTCCCCTTTATTATACTTATCTTGTTCTACTTCTGGATGTTCCGCGGCGTCAATGGAGGCGGCGGAGGCAGCGGTGGAAGTGGCGGCATCTTTAATGTCGGTAAGAGTAAGGCCCGCTTGTTTGAAAAAGGCGCCGGCCTGCATGTTACTTTTGCCGATGTAGCCGGACAAGAGAGTGCTAAGGAAGAAGTACAAGAAATCGTAGAGTTTCTCAAGAACCCTTCGAAATACACAGAGTTAGGTGGTAAAATTCCTAAGGGCGCATTGCTCGTAGGCCCTCCCGGAACGGGAAAAACGCTTTTGGCAAAGGCCGTAGCCGGCGAGGCCCACGTACCTTTCTTCTCCCTTTCAGGCTCTGATTTTGTCGAAATGTTTGTCGGTGTCGGCGCAAGTCGCGTCCGCGACCTCTTCCGTCAGGCAAAGGAAAAAGCTCCTTGCATTATTTTCATTGATGAGATTGATGCCGTAGGCCGTGCGCGCGGCAAGAACGCCTCCTTTGGCGGCAATGACGAACGCGAGAATACGTTGAACCAACTCTTGACCGAGATGGACGGCTTTGGTACCAATTCCGGCGTGATTATTTTGGCTGCGACCAACCGCGTGGACATTCTCGACAAAGCCCTGCTGCGTGCCGGCCGTTTTGATCGCCAGATCCACGTAGATTTGCCCGATTTGCCCGAACGCATCGCCATTTTCAAGGTCCATTTGCGTCCATTAAAATATGATCCGGCTTTAGATATTGAACTTTTGGCGCGCCAGACGCCGGGTTTCTCCGGTGCCGACATTGCCAATGTTTGTAATGAGTCCGCGTTGATTGCAGCGCGCCATAATCACATCACAGTTACGCGGCAAGACTTCTTAGATGCCGTCGACAGAATCATAGGCGGATTGGAGAAGAAAAACAAAGTGATGACCGAGGCCGAGAAGAAAACGATCGCCATCCACGAGGCGGGCCATGCGTCCGTATCTTGGCTGTTGCGCTATGCGAATCCTTTGGTTAAGGTTACGATTGTGCCTCGTGGGCAGGCGCTTGGTGCTGCCTGGTATTTGCCGGAAGAGCGTACCATCACAACACGCGAACAGATGCTCGATGAAATCTGCGCCACGCTCGGTGGACGCGCTGCCGAAGAGTTGGTTACAGGCCACATCTCCTCCGGCGCACTCAACGATCTTGAGACTGTCACGAAGCGCAGCTATGGTATGGTGGCTTATCTCGGAATGAGCGATGAGCTGTCCAATCTCTGTTATTACGATACGCAGGAGTATAATTTCACCAAACCATATTCTGAGAAGACGGCCGAGAAGATCGACGCCGAGGTCCATAAGTTGGTCAACGAGCAATACGCCCGCGCAAAGCAACTCTTAATGGACAACAAGGAAAAGCACGCCGCACTCGCCCAGCTCTTGATTGAGCGTGAGGTGATCTTTACCGAGGATGTGGAGCGCATATTTGGGCCGCGTCCGTGGAAGAGTCGCGCCGACGTTCTCTTGGAAGAGGAGCTGCAGGCTAAGCAAAAGACGGCACGAGTGCCCGTTGACAATGTCTCTATGACGCCCCCTGCCATCCCCGGATGCCCTTCGGCGCAGAGCATCTCTGCACCGCTTGAGCAAAACGCGGCTGAAGAAGCGCCGCAGGATGAGAAGCCTGCATCCGTCTTGCCGCCGGAAATTCCGACGGTAGCTGCCGAGGACGATCAGAATAGTGAAACCCCCAACGAACAACCGCATGAGTAATCTTGTCTTGCGTGCACTGACCGGCACGGCCTTTGTCGCCGTACTCGTAGGCTCAATATTGCTTTCGCCATGGAGCTTTACCTTGCTCTTTGCCTTGGTCACGGGCTTGACGCTTTGGGAGTTTGCCGATAATGTCAACCTTCACGCCGGTGCCCGCGTAAACAAGTTGATCAATGCTGTATCCGGCGTTTATCTCTTCTTGGCTTTCGCCGGCTATTGTTCCGGTTATCAAGGGTCGGAAGTCTTTATTCCCTACCTTTTGTCGCTGATGTATCTGCCGATCTCTGAGTTGTATGCCCGTCAGCCCGATCCGCTCAAAAATTGGGCTTATGCTTTTGCCTCACAGCTCTACATCGCTTTGCCTTTCAGCTTGCTTAATTGTTTGGCGTTCTTAAATGATCCGCTTAAGCAGCAGGCTTACTTCCACTGGCTTTTGCCGCTGAGCGTCTTTATCTTTTTATGGACGAGCGATACGGGGGCTTACTGCACGGGAAGTTTACTCCACAAGCGCTTTCCCGCCAAACTTTTTGAGCGCATTTCGCCCAATAAGTCTTGGGTAGGCAGTATCGGTGGCGGAGTCTTGTGTGTCCTCGTTGCCAGCCTAATGCATCATTTCTTTCCTGCGGAATTGACTTGGTTGCAATGGATAGGCCTCTCCTTAGTCGTATGCGTCTTCGGCACGTGGGGAGATTTGGTTGAGAGTCTCTTTAAGCGTCAATTGGGCATCAAGGATAGCGGCCACATTCTCCCGGGCCACGGCGGTATGCTCGATCGTTTCGATAGTAGTCTTTTGGCTATCCCCGCTGCGATCTTGTATTTGTATACGCTGAATCAATTCTAAATCGCGACCATCGCGAATTAAAAATTATAGGAATCTGTCTTCTTGCCGGCAAGAAGGCAGATTTTTTGTGCTCCTTCCGTTTCTGCTTTTATAGGTTCTGTTTTTGCATTCACGTGCCCTCCTTTTTCGCTTACAAATTTGGGTAGCTTATCGTTTGGTGGGAGCAAACGATGGTATGGCCCGACCAAACGATAGTTTGCTCCCACCAAACGATGGTTTGCTGCCGGCAAACAAAAATAGTGTGGGAACGAGGCATTTCAAATCGTACGCCGTTGCTTTCTGAAAACGAATGAAATTTATAGGTTATGCGTTTTCCTCCTCCTCGTTTGCCTCTTGCAACCCGCACTCCGCATCATCCGCTACGGACTCGGGGTGCGCCGCTTTCCGCTTCTATGGCTTGTCCTCCTTTTGCGCGCGTTTTATCCTACCGGGTTTGTCCTGCTTAAGCGCGTCCGGTAGTCTGAGGTGCGTAAAAAGGAAAGGCCTGTCACCGATCCCAATGGCAATGGATCGATAACAGACCTTTCGTATGTTCAATTTAACTATTATTGCTCCAGAGTACTAACTGCGCCTATGGCTTTTCCGATGGCCTTTTCCGGCAGGCTTGGCCGTTTTGCCGGCTGCCGCCTTTTCTTGCTGCAAATGTCGAATGCTATCTTTGTAGAATGAAACGCTATCTGCAAGTTTTGCGTTGTCCTTCTCTGTTGTTGAAGGCTTCGTGACGCTTATTTGGACGCTATCATCATCCTCTTCATCATCGTTATCGTCTATGGAGACCTCGGTTTGAATATTACATCTCTTAGAAAGTAGATTGTCGATTTGACGCGTTTTGGCCGCGGCAAAGAAACCGAGAACGACGGTCAAGGCAACGCATAAAAAGAAGGAGATGGTCGTATACAGCTTTGCTGAAAAGGACATAGACTTATTTCGACTCCAATTGCGAAGTATGGCGATGATTGCGCCAAGCGGGATGCAGATAGATACCATCATCATCAGTAAGAATCCGATCCAAAGCCATATCGTTTCAGGATTTTGCGAGAGCAGAACCGCCGTATCCGGCTCGCACAGATTCATTTCTGTCAAAGTACCAAAGCCTACGATAAGACTAACCAACAGCACGAGGAAGGGAACAAGGAATGAAAGTAGCATAGCAAAACAGATGAAAGCTATAAAGCAGATCCCGGCCGTGACGAGTCCTTTCATCAGACTGTTAAATGTGCTATGGTTGGATGCTTGGCCGTTAGGGTAGATTTCGTTTGCGCTGCGAGTGGCGGCTTCTTGCATGATCTCGGCGTTGAGCGTGTGCGGCGTTACGGGTATGCCACGCATCATCAGTTTGTCGGCCGTTGTGCGCGCCAGCGGTATGAAGATCCAAGCCAAGATATAAATGAGAGCTAATGTGGTGCCCGTGAAAAGACACAGCAGCACGAAGATAATGCGCCAAGGGAGGGGATCGGAGACGTCGAGATACTTACAGCAGCCTGAAATAACGCCGCCGGCTACTTTGTCTTCAGAATCGCGGAAGAGTCTGCGCTTTCCGCGTGGCTCCACGTGGGGTGCTTGAGGTGGCGTGGGAGGCTCTTGCTTGTGAGTGCCCGTGCTTTCTTGCATCTCTTCTTGCTCCATTTCCTCCGGATTACCGATGCGATGGATGATGTCTTGCACGTGTTCGATCGTGACGGCCTCTATGCCTTCAGCCTTCAGCTCGGCAAAGAGTTCGGCCACGCGCCGTTCGATGTCTTCGGCCACTTCTTCGCCGCCCTCACGATCGGCGAAATAGGCGCGCATATTCTTCTGATACTGGTCAAGGAGTTGGTAAGCATCTTCGTCGATGTTGTAGAGTGCTCCAAAGAGGTTGATGGTGATATTCTTTTTCATTTTGTTGGGATTTCTGGAATGTTGGTAGATTCTGTTGATTTAGCTTGTGGCAAGTCGGTTTCTTTTTGCAGCAACGTGACGGTTCGTATGAGTTGATTCCAAGCTTCGTCCAAGTCGGTCAATGCTTGTCGGCCGTCAGCCGTTAGTGCGTAATACTTACGCGGAGGTCCTTGCGTGGACTCTTGCCACTGATAAGAGAGCAGCCCTTCTTTTTTCAAGCGGGAGAGCAATGGGTAGAGCGTACCTTCTACGACGATGAGATCAGCGCGCTTTAGTTGCGTGATAATGTCACTCGCGTAGGCTGCTTCCCGATGCAGCAAAAGCAGCACGCAATATTCGAGCATGCCTTTGCGCATTTGAGATTTAGCATTATCCGTGTTCATAATTCAATATAGTGGTTTGTCTTACTCTTTCTTTTGGTGTGCTTGGCGCAATTGCGGCTTCCTCAATTGATTTTTGGACAGAAACGCCGGATTCGTGAACTTTCAGCGCTTGAATCTAAAATATTAAATACCTTGCACGGCACAAAAGTATGTAGAACTTAGTACTATGCAAAACAAAGTACTAAGAAAATGCTTTGTTTTAACGTTATTTTAATCTTTGAGCCAAGAAAAGCCGAAAAAGTGGAGGAGATGACGCAGAAAAACGGAGGGCAGATGATGTTGCGATTAGCCCTCGCCACCGCTGCTGTAGGGCAATGGGCCTATAAATAGTGGGGGAAGTATAGCAAAAAGAGCAGTTGGCGGGTGAAGATGGCTTATTGTCGGCCTATGGTTGTGCCTTTTCGATAGAAAGTATTGGCAAAGTAACGATTTATCCGTAAATTCGCCACTTATATAAAGTGCATTGTCTATGCAACCATATTTCTTCCAACCCCTGCTCAAGTCAACCCTTTGGGGCGGACAAGAGATTATCCGCTTGAAACAAATCAAGACGGACGCAGAGAACGTGGGAGAAAGTTGGGAGCTTTCCGGCGTGGCCGGTGCGGCGACGCTTGTGAGTGAAGGCAAGGACAAGGGCTTGACGATCTGCGACTTGATTGATCGTTACGGCGCGGAACTCGTGGGGAAAAAGAACTTTTCACGCTTCGGAAATAAGTTTCCGCTACTCGTAAAGTTTATTTCAGCCGCTCAAGATTTGAGTATTCAGGTGCATCCCAATGACGAAATCGCCCATAAAATGGGGCATCCGTATGGTAAATCTGAAATGTGGTTTATCGTAGGGGCGTCGGAGGATACACAATTATATATGGGGTTCGATCGTCCTTTGACGCCCGAACTTTATGAAAAGGCGCTACACGAGGGAAACTTCTTGGACTTGCTCCATACGCAGCCGTCGGCAGCCGGCGATTGTTTCTTCATTCCGGCGGGTAGGATTCATAGTATCGGTGCCGGCAACTTGCTGATAGAAATTCAGCAGGCGAGCGATGATACCTTTCGCGTCTATGATTTTGACCGCATCGGGAAGGATGGAAAAAAGCGGGAGTTGCACACGGAACAGGCCAAGATGGCGCTGAACTTTAATGATTGCCGCCCGGATCCCGTGGCTTATGATCAAGCGTGGAACAAAAGGGTGCCATTGGTGCATTGTAGTGCTTTCTCTACGCGTTTGGGGCGTTTGAATCAGCCCTTTCACGCCGGCTATTCGGATCTGGATAGTTTTGTGGTGCTTGTAGCTTACGAGGGAGCGGCCGTTTGCACTGACGATTTGGGAAATCGGTTTACGCTACAAGCAGGTGGGAGTGTGTTGTTGCCGGCAACGACGCAGTATTTGGAGATCGAACCTCAAGCATCTTTTGCCTTTATGGAGGCTTTTGTGGAATAAGGTGTCCACATCTTGAGTGGGAGACATTATATAATAAGAGGTGATTATCGCGCGGTGCAGGAAAGACCGGCAATAATCACCTCTTATGTTGTGGGGATACTGTTAGTCGCGCGCGGCGATCGTATAGAATTGTGCAGGACCTTCTTCGAGGAAGACCAACTGCAAGCCTTCCGGTTTCCAAAGTGCGTTGATTTCCGCTACCCATTGCATAGCGTCTGCGCCGAGCGTGAGATTCTTAGAGGAAATGCGGAGTCCGCGCTGCTTCACAGCCTTTTGCTCGTTGATGCGCCAACAGAAGGCCTCCACGCCTGCGTGCTTGTCGACGAATGCTAAATAGTCGGCGTCTTCCAGCAAATATTGCAGACATTGGATAAATGCTTCCTGATCGGATGCATTCGTCATATCTTCAGCCAGCGAAATATAGTCGTTGCGGAAAGCGGTCGACTTCATCTGAAGTGCTTTCTCGCTAATAAAAGTCTTGGGCGATTGGGCGCAAGCGTTGACTTCGTCCATAACGGTTTTGTCGTTGTGTGTTTGTTCTTTTGCAAAGTTGATCCAATCCGTATTTGATTCAAATTTCATAGCCTTATCTCTTATATATAATGAATGATTCTAGTTTACTGTCAAGTTGATTCTGGCGCTTGGCGGTTTAGACTTGCTTAGCGGTAGGGTTCGAGCCGGCGTTGGCCAACTTGATTTGCTTCAAGTCCTTTTCTTCTCCTACCAACCAGATGGTGTCGCCTTTTACGATGCGCCTATTGGCCACGGCAATGTTGATCGCGTTGCTCTCTTCCTCCTCGTCCTCGAAGCCAACAACCATACAATTGTAATCTTCTCTGATGCCGCTTTCAAAAATTGTCTTTTCGCAGAAGGGAGATTTGCTGCCGATCGTAATATGCTTGATGTCGAGGCGGTGGTTGAGGACCCGCTTATTGCCGGTTACGATTTCCGCTTGCATACGCTTGGCCAAGGCTTCCAAACTGTCGTCGTCGCCAATTACTTCTATGGTATCTTGCGGGAAAAGCATCGTGTTGCCATCCGGAATGTTAACCCTATTGCCGCCACGCACAATTGCGGCGATCATAACGCCGTCTGTTTGCCCAAAGTTAAGTTGAGCTAAAGTCAGACCTCCCCAAGCCGAATTGTTGGGTAATACGAGTTGAGAAAGGTGTAAATCGTGCCTATCGAGCGTTCTTGCGTAGCCCGGTCGCCGCGCCGCGGCTTTCCACTCCCGTTGGCGAAGATTATGGGTAAAAGTTCGCTCCAAGCGGATGCTGACATACTTCACGCGCTTTGAAAACTGGTTTTTAAAGCCAAAGATTCGATCCATCGTAATCAGCGCTACGAGCAAGGCTGCCGCCAATAAGTGCCAGTACCATTTAAATGGGGACAAATAGTTTAGGATATAGTAGGTGGCCAGTGTGGAAATGAAAAAGCGAAGCGCAATGCTCAAATAGAAAAACAGCAAACTGCGCTTTGCGCCATTCAAACGCCATTGCTTGACTTGTTGAGCGTGGATTTTTTTCATCACAATCGGCCGCAGAAAGACTGAAACCCCGAAGAACGTGAGCAAACCTCCGACCACATTACCTCCCCAATGCGTCAGCAGACCGCGCAGGAAAGGCAGAATAACCGTAAAGGAAATACCGATCGCCGAAAAGGATAGGACGAGATAAGTCACGACAATAACGAGTTGCCCCGTAAACATCACGCGCCAGCCCGAAGCCGGCATCTCTTTGCCTGCGGTTGAACGATCCGAAAGTCGGCGCGTCACCTTCCGAGGCAGTAACTTTTCCAGGCGTTTGTAAGCCGGCAGACTCAGTTTGATCATATACGGCGTGAGGAAAGTTGTAATGATTGAAGCCGCCACCACAACCGGATAAAGGAAGTCACTCGTCACGCCGAGCGTAATGCCGAGTGAGGCGAGGATAAACGAAAACTCGCCGATTTGAGCCATACTAAAACCGCATTGCATCGCCGTCTTGAGCGGCAAGCCCGAGAGTAAGTAGCCGATTGTGCCGAAAATCATTTGCCCGATAAGGATTGCCGCGACAATAACCACGATTGGCGCCCAATATTCTAGTAATATTGCGGGATCAACAAGCATACCTACACTGACAAAGAATATAGCGCCAAACAAGTCCTTCACGGAAGAAATTACCTTCTCAATCGCTTCAGCTTCGATCGTCTCAGCTAGGATGCTACCGATCAAGAATGCGCCCAAGGCGCTACTGTAACCGGCTTTTTCGGCCAAAAATACCATCAAGAAGCACAGGCCTACGCTGAAAACTAATAGCGTTTCCGCGTTCAGCCATTTCTTGAAACTCCGAAAAATTTGCGGAACGATGTAAATACCCACCACAAACCAAAGAATAAGGAAGAAAAACAACTTTACGAAGCTCATAATGAGTTCCTGCCCCTCAAACTTATTCGATGCCGCGAGCGCCGGTAGCACGACCATCAGCAAGATGCCGAAGATATCTTCTAAGATTAGCACACTAATAACCCTGCCTGCAAACTTCTGTTGTAGCAAACCGAGTTCGCTAAACGACTTATAAATAATCGTCGTTGACGACATGGCGAGCATTCCGCCCAAAAACAGACTGTTCATCTCCGACCAACCAAAGGTTTGGCCTATGAGTGTACCCATCGTCATCATAAAAAGGATGATCGAGACGGCCGTTATGATTGGTCCGGTGCCCATCTTGACGAGCTTCTTGAAAGAAAACTCGAGGCCTAAGGCAAACATTAAGAAGATAATACCTATATCTGCCCACGTGTGGATGCTGGATGTGTCCCTCACCGACGGAAAAAACGTCATATGCGGGCTGGCCAAAAAGCCGGCCAGGATGTAACCCAAGATCAGCGGTTGCCGCAGGCGTTTAAATATAAGGCCGGTGATGCCGGCTATGACAAGAATGAGTGCTAAGTCTGATATAAAATTCATCTCCGAGCATAGAAAAGGAAGTACCGACGCTTCTGATAGCGCCGGTACAATAAGGTAAAAGTCGGCTTACTCGTTGAAATCTGCCGTGAGTCGACAGATATTCACGACCACTTCCATCGCCTTTTCCATATTCGGAATCGGCAAGAACTCGTGCGGGCCGTGAAAATTCAGTCCGCCGGCAAAGATATTAGGGCAGGGGAGTCCCTTAAACGATAACTGAGCACCGTCTGTGCCGCCGCGAATCGCTTTTACGCGTGGTGAAACGCCCGCTTCTTCCATCGCCTTTATGGCTAAATCCGTCACGTGCATTACCGGGTCGATCTTCTCACGCATATTATAATACTGATCTTTGACTACGAGATTTATTGTTCCCTCGCCATATTGCGCATTGATTTTTTCGCCGGCCTCGATGATGAGCTTTTTGCGATCTTCAAACTTCTGGCGATCGTGATCGCGAATGATATAAGTGAGCGAAGCTTTCTCTACGCCGCCTTCCATCCCGATAAGGTGGAAGAAGCCTTGATAGCCGTCCGTTTTCTCCGGCACTTCATTAGCCGGAAGTAAGTTTATGAAATCCGTAGCTACGCGGCAAGCATTGATCATCTTATCCTTAGCATAACCGGGGTGTACGCTGACGCCCGTGATGTCGATTTTAGCAACCGCCGCGTTGAAGTTCTCAAACTCCAATTCGCCCAGTTCGCTGCCGTCCATCGTATAAGCCCATTCGCAGCCAAACTTTTCGACGTCAAACTTATGCGCACCCAAGCCGATCTCCTCGTCGGGGTTAAAACCTACGCGAATTTTTCCGTGCTCTATCTCCGGATGCTCCATAAGGTAGACCATCGCTTGCACAATTTCCGCTATGCCGGCCTTATCGTCCGCCCCCAGCAGCGTATGTCCGTCGGTCACGATGATATCCTCGCCAATGTGGCGCTTGAGTTCCGGAAATTTTTCCACGCTCGTCACGATTCCGGCTGCGGCATCCAATACAATGTCCGTCCCGTCATAAGCTTTGACGATGCGCGGTTTGATGTTAGCACCCGAAGCGTCCGGACTGGTGTCCATATGCGCGATAAAACCGATCGTCGGAGCTTTCTTTTTCGTATTTGAGGGCAATGTTGCATAAAGATAACCCTCATCGTCGAGCTCCACGTCCTTTAATCCGATTTGGACCAACTCATCGCGCAGGTAGCGAGCGAAGGTCATTTGCTTGTCAGTACTTGGCGTTTTGCCTGCATCTTCGGCCGATTGTGTGTCAAATTGCGTATAGGCCAAAAATCTATCTACAATATTCATTGGTATATGGTTTATTTCTCTAATGATTGCTTGATACGCAAAGATAGCGAATCTTTTATTACGCCCGACTTCCAACATCGCAAAAAAAGGAATTTTACGGATGCTTCGAAAATTCTTAGGCAAACGCTTGGTGTATTCAAAAAGTGTTTCTACCTTTGCACTCGCAAAACGAAAATGCAAGGTGCCATAGCTCAGTTGGTAGAGCAAAGGACTGAAAATCCTTGTGTCCCCGGTTCGATTCCTGGTGGCACCACACAAATTTCTCAAGCAAGTTTTTCAACTCTTGATTTCAATCTGAAATCGAGAGTTTTTTTATGCCCATAAGTCGGCTTGCCGATGCTTCCGCGCTGCCCGTGTATCAGCAGATGCGGCCGTCGCCCGTGCAAGCCTTATCGCCCATCAGTCTTCTTTGGTTTATACTTTCGTCTGTCCTGTATGATGCTTCTCATAGTTGGATACAAATGCAGCAGACCTGCCTTGCCTACTGCTTTCGCCCAATCCTGCACGTTTTTTATCACGATAAAAAAGGTTTGCGCTCACGATAACAAAGGCTTCACCTCACGACAAAAAAGGTTTGTGCTCACGATGAAACAACTCGCTATCGGGCTTTGCGGGCTTGCGATCAAGACTTTTAGCCTATGAAATTGTTCTTCAAAATGTCAAAATTAGTAGATCGTTGACTCATCATACACGCTCTGCGACCCCGGCTTTGTCACTTGTGAGCAGCGAGGCTTCGTATGAGTGAAATTTTTCGTTATGTGATGTTTATAACGCACTTTATTTGCGCATGTAGTCAGATGTAGTCGAGTATGGGCAATGTTTAACGCCTCAAAGTATTGAGATAAATGCGAAATATCTACGCATTATTTAGTGGAGTTTAACCAAAGATGTAAAGAATACTGGCCAAACTCAAAAAATATAGCTATCTCCGCAAATTTTTATTGAAATAAGTGGTACTGCTATTCAAAAATGAGTACCTTTGTATCCAAATAAATAACTTTGTCTTTTGTTAATTCCTGTATAAAGATGAAAGCTCCAAGATTAGACGCGCTACGCGTAATTTTATCTAACCGTACTTCGGCTACACAGGCCGACCTTTTACGTGAGTTGGCCGATGCCGGCTTTAGTGTTTCTCAGCCCACCTTGTCGCACGACTTGCGCAGCTTGGGCGCAGCCAAGATCAGAACGCGCGAAGGGTTTCAGTATATCTTGCCGCAACGCGACACGTATCAACGCACTGTAGCGCCCGAGGTGCTGCCCGAATATCTTCGCAACTCAGGTTTGGCTGAAGTGAGAAAGTCGGGCAACTTGCTCGTGCTTCATACGCGCCCCGGCTATGCTCGCGGCTTGGCTGCTGATATAGATATCAGCCATATGCCTTCCGTAGCAGGCACAATCGCCGGATATGATACGATTTTCGTGGCCCGCCTTGATGGCAAGACGGAGCAAGAATTGATCGACGACCTCGCAGAACTCTTGCCGGCGCTGAAAAGTATCCACTTCTAAAGGCGGAGCTTTGATTCCCTGTTTTCTGCTTTCGACATGCTGTGCGAAGTATGCTGAAAGCAGGAGCAAGAGTACGGATATGGCGAATGTTAGTTGGTAGCGCCGAAGTAATTTTCGGCGATTAGGTACCCAAAGATTGCATAGAGTTCATAATGTATGAAGCCGGCGTGTACGCTTTGATAGCGCAACACGCCGGATGTTTTGTATAAAGAGGTGGGAAAGTGCGGAGTGCTCACCTTGCTGTCGAAGGGGCGAAACCACATATTTTATATATAAGAGAGCAAAACCAAGGCTTGCCCGCCGTTTTGTTATAGCCAAGCGCTCTGCAACTTAGAGGTGGTGCTCGCGTCGATAGTTGACGACAAATTCATCCAACAGTTGGCGGCCCTTTTCCGTTGCAAAGCCCCTCACGTGTACGAAATAGGTGTTGAGAAAGAAGTCGAAGGGGCGCAAAGGGTCTTTTGTCGAGTAAGCCCGCACAGCCGGCATCATTGTGATAAAAGACAAATAGAGTAATTGCGGGTTCAATCGGTCGATAAAAAGGCCTTCTTGCACGCCTCGATGATAGAACTCGCAAAAATCGACCCGCATATCCTCTCGATGATTTTCGAATAAAGTCACGACTTTCGGGTAGTTGCTCGTCTCCGAAAAGAATGTGGGCGAAATATTCTTAGCCCATTTCAGCCGATAAGAGAACGTGCGCAAAATGATGTCGATTACGGTATCTTCCGGCTTCGAAGCTTTGCGCATCTTATCCTTAAAATCCTTGTGAGAAGCTGCGACACAGGCCACGAGAAGATCTTCCTTGTCGGTAAATAATTCGTAGAGCGTGCGCTTAGACATACGCAAACTTTGCGCTACCTTGTCCATCGTCACGGCGCGCACGCCTTCCTTGTAAAATAGTTTTTGTGCCGTTGCTATAACATGATTCTGTAGGCTTTCTTCCCGCATCTTTTCTAACTTAATTCCAAATAACGTGCAAATGTAAAAAAAAGATGACCAAATAAGATCCCTATTCACTTGAAAAACTCCCGTGTTTTGCGCATTTAATCATAAATTCTCCTTGTTCTGTCGTAAATCCTCCTTTTTTCACCTTAAGTTTTCCTTTTTCAAGCGTGAGTGCTTCTTGAGCCCAGATCGAAAATCGTCACTCTAAATTGCACGTCATACTTGCCAAATGCAAATAAAGTGGAATGAATAAACGAATATCCTCTATAAAATGACGGTTGTCCGCGATAAAAGATCTTTCACAATGAACAATATTCAAGTTTAAGCCGTATCTTTGCTCTAAGTAGATAACACGAATTTAGGAAATATCCTTACAAATAAAAGCAATAGGAAAATGGTAAAGATAACTAAAGAGGCAGCACTTCGCTACCACACGATGGGGAAGCCGGGAAAGATAGAAATTGTCCCGACTAAGCCTTACCGGACGCAGACCGATCTTTCTCTGGCCTATTCTCCGGGCGTTGCAGAGCCGTGTTTGGAAATTCAGAATGAAGCCCACGACGTCTATAAATACACTAACAAAGGCAATCTCGTAGCTGTGATTTCCAATGGTACAGCCGTGCTCGGTTTGGGCGACATCGGCGCGATGGCCGGTAAGCCCGTGATGGAGGGGAAGAGCCTTTTGTTCAAAATCTACGCAGGTGTCGACGCTTTCGACATAGAAGTAGACGAGAAGGATCCGGAGAAATTCATTCAGGCCGTGAAAGCCATTGCCCCAACGTTTGGTGGCATTAACCTTGAAGACATTAAAGCGCCCGAATGTTTTGAAATCGAGCGCCGCTTGAAGGAAGAATTGGACATTCCGGTAATGCATGATGACCAGCACGGCACAGCTATCATTTCCTGCGCCGGACTTTTGAATGCCCTCATCGTGGCTAATAAAAAAATAGAAGAGGTTAAAATCGTCGTAAATGGCGCCGGCGCGTCGGCAATCTCTTGTACGCGCTTGTATTGTGCTTTTGGTGCGCGCAAAGAGAACATTATTATGCTCGACTCTAAAGGCGTTATCACTGACGATCGTGCAAATTTGACTGAGCAAAAGAAGGAATTTGCCACCTCTCGCCGCGATGTGCACACCTTAGCAGAGGCTATTCAAGGCGCAGATGTCTTTGTCGGCCTTTCCAAAGGCAATGTTCTTTCCAAAGATATGGTTCGCACGATGGCCGAGCGCCCAATTGTTTTTGCTTTGGCTAATCCGCAGCCCGAAATCACTTACGAAGACGCCATTGAAGCCCGTCCTGACGTCTTGATGAGTACGGGCCGCACCGATTATCCCAATCAAATCAACAACGTACTCGGCTTTCCTTACATCTTCCGCGGCGCTTTAGACACAGCAGCTCGCGCCATCAACGAAGAAATGAAGATGGCCGCCGTGCGAGCTATTGCCGAGTTGGCCCGCCGTCCCGTTCCCGATATCGTCAATCGCGCTTACCAAGTGCGCCACCTTACCTTTGGCCCCGGATATTTCATTCCGAAACCCGTCGATCCCCGCCTCATCACAGAAGTTTCGATGGCTGTGGCCAAAGCTGCGATGGATAGCGGCGTAGCTCGCACGCCCATTACCGACTGGAAGGCCTATCGTCAACGCCTTCGCGAATTGATGGGCCAAGAGACGAAGTTTACGCAAAACCTGTTTGAGACGGTACGCCTCCATCCGAAGCGCGTTGTCTTTGCTGAAGGTTCTCATCCAAAAATGCTGCAAGCTGCCGTACAAGCTAAAGAAGAAGGCTTCTGCCATCCCGTTTTGTTGGGCAACGAAGAGGAGATTAAGCGCATTGCCGACGAACTTGAATTAAACTTGGACGGATGTGAGCTCGTCAACTTGCGAGATAATTCCGAGTCAGAGCGCCGTTTGCGTTACGCAAAGATTCTTGCGCAGAAGCGCGAACGCGAAGGATTTAACTTAGAGGTTGCGCGCGACAAAATGTTTGAGCGAAATTATTTCGGTATGATGATGGTGGAGACGGGCGATGCTGATGCTTTTATCACCGGACTTTATACGCGCTATGCGGGGACTATTCAAGCGGCCAAAGAAGTTATAGGAATCCGTCCCGGCTATGAGCATTTCGGCGCCCTCCACTTGGTTTCCTCTAAGAATGGCATCTGCTTCTTCGGCGACACCTTGATCAATCGCGACCCCGACGAGCATGCCCTTTACGACCTCGCCCGTTTGGCCGCTTCCGGCGTACGCTTCTTCAATCGAACTCCGGCTATGGCGATGATATCCTATTCAAATTTTGGCAGCGATGAGGATGGAAAACCGGCAGTTGTCCATCGCGTCGTAGAACGTATGCAAAAGGAATATCCCGAATTGGCTATCGACGGCGAAATGCAAGTAAACTTCGCGCTCGATCGCGAATTACGCGATGAGAAGTATCCGTTTACGCGTCTCAAGGATCAAGATGTCAATACGCTCATCTTCCAATCATTGAGCGCAGCTAACGCAGCTTACAAAATAGCTAAGAGTATGGCCGACGAAGGTGAAGTAATCGGGCCGATTCAGATTGGTTTGAACAAGGCGATCCACTTTACCGACTTTGAGGCCGACGTGCGCGACATCGTCAACGTCACGGCCATCGCCGTGCTCGACGCAACAGTGCAAGCGCACTACAATACAAGCGAAGGTTAAGCTTGCAGGAAGCACCTGCCTCACATCGGCCGATCGTTAGCCTCATCGCAAGCGCGTAGTCGAAGATGTGGCACTGCGATGCGCCTGACCACGCTTTTTGAACTGACTCTCCGAGTAGGCTTTGCATAAAGCTTACTCAGAGAGTCTTCGTTTATGATGGCCTCACCTTTTGTCCCGAAAAGCTCGCCTCCTGCGCCTATTCCCCGTTTTGTTCGAACTGAAATTTTTCTTTTAAGTTTCAAATGACAGTCAGCCGGTAAGGCTTGTTTTCTTTTCCCTCTCCTTTTTGCTAAATGCCGACCGACGAAGGTGAACGGACGTCTGTGCAGCCAATCATCTTCGTCGCATTCCGTTCCTTTCAGTACTTGTCATGCTATGCCTTTTATTCGACCTGCTTATTGTTTGCTGGTAGCAAACAATGGTTTGCCAAGGCCAAACTATCGTTTGCCGGCACCAAACTATCGTTTGCCGGCACCAAACTATCGTTTGCCGGCGCCAAACGAAACGAATCTCAGTCGACGTATATTCAGAAGAGAGACATAACGAGCAGAAAATGAGTGTATAATGATCGTAAAATAAGACTCGCGGCATAGATCGACAGGTTCGTTTGACCGGCGATAAGAAAAAATCCTTTCGTAAAAGCAGCGCCGACTTGTTTTTTTTAATTTCTTCCTTCGTTTTCCTTGTCGTTTTTCTCGCCAAGGCCTAACTTTGCATGAGTATAGCACGTGCAAGGCTGTAGACGGTGCGCTTTCGACGAGCAAAACGATGCTTGAAGACAGACCGATACCGACTTGTCGGCATCCAAAGATTTTAATTGAAAAATGAAAGACAAGTCGCAAACGATAGCAGCGCAACCTGCCGCGTCGGAAGAAGAGTCCGAGGTGGTAGAACCCGGTAAAAAGCGGCTCAACGAATTGGGCGAGAAACCCATAGGCCGCTTGCTCTTGCAGTATGCCTTGCCGGCCATTACCGCTATGGCTGCTTCGTCGCTCTATAATATTATCGACGGTATTTTTATCGGGCAGGGCGTTGGTCCGGAAGCTATTATGGGCCTCGCACTGACAGGACCTTTGATGGCTTTGGGGGCAGCTTTTGGTGCTATGGTAGGCGTTGGTGGCGCTACGCTGATGTCCGTGCGCCTCGGGCAAAAAGACTATCGCACGGCACAAGATATTTTAGGCAACGTTCTCTTTATGAACGTCGTGATGGGTTTAGGTTTAGGCATCCTGCTGCAAGTGTTTCTCACGCCCATCCTGCGCTTCTTTGGCGCGAGTGACGTCACGCTCGGGCCGGCGCGCGATTTTATGACCGTAATCCTTTGCGGCAATGTCATTACTCACCTCTATTTGGGTATGAATGCCCTGCTTCGCTCGACCAATCGGCCTCGAGAGGCTATGCTTTCAACGATTGGGACGGTCGTGGCCAACTGTTTGCTTGCACCACTCTTTATTTTTGTCTTCCATTGGGGGATACGCGGCGCGGCGACAGCCACCGTCTGCGCTCAATTCTTGATGCTCTGCCGCCAATTCTATTTGTTTACAGACAAAACCAACTTGGTCCATCTGCGATTTGAGCGTCCAAACATCAGTGGGCGCATCATCTTTAAAGCGCTTACGATCGGTCTGCCTCAATTCTTGATCAATCTCTGCGCCTGCCTTGTGGCCATCATCATTACGCGCAGCATGACGCTTTATGGCGCAGAGACCGGCGTGGGCGGCGACGTTGCCGTGGGCAGTTATGGCATTGCCAATCGACTGATTCTTTTTGCCGTGATGCTGACCATAGGCCTTAACCAAGGTATGCAACCCATTGCCGGCTTCAATTATGGAGCAAAGCGTTACGATCGCTTGATCGAGGTGCTGAAGAAAGCCGGCTTGTTTGCCACGGTCATAACTTTCATCTCTTTTTGTATTTACTTCTTCTTCGCTACGCCGCTCGTGACGCTCTTTGCAAAAGGTTCGCCGCAACTGATTGAGGAGGCCGCCCACGGCTTGCGCATTATGACTTTCACATTTCCGTTGGTAGGCATTCAGATAATCACAACTGCTTTTCTCCAAAGTATAGGGCAGACGGGCAAAAGCATCTTCCTCTCGCTCACGCGCCAATTGCTCTTCCTCGTGCCTTTGCTCTTCCTGTTTCCGCGCTCGTTCGACAATCCCGTCGATGGCGTTTGGTATTCGATGCCTGTGGCAGACACGATGGCTTTCCTGATAGCCATTGCGCTGCAAGCGTGGCAAGTCAAAAAGTTTAGGCGCATTCTCGCAGAAAAAACAATCACGCAATAACATTGATCTATTCTTAACCCTTATGAAACCTTACGTTATCACCATTGGTCGCCAACTCGGCAGCGGCGGCCGCCGTATCGGACGCTTGTTAGCCGAACAGCTCGACATCAAATACTTTGATCGTGAAATATTAACCATAGCTGCGCACGAAAGCGGCTATGATGAGGCCATCTTTGAAAGGAAGGATGAGAAGAAAGGCTTTATTAGTCACGCCTGGCACAGCCTTTCGCCGATTATTGGTGCGGGCGACTATTACGTTAATCAGTTGAGCGATGAAAAACTCTTTAAGTTGCAGAGCGACGCTATACGCAAGGCCGCTGCCAAAGAGAGTTGCCTCTTCATAGGCCGCGCCGCCGACTACGTATTGCGAGACCACGCGCAACTGGTCAGTGTTTTCATTTCAGCTGATTTGGAGGAGCGCGTTCGCTGTATTTGCCAACGGCGCAACATGACGGAGAAGCAGGCGCGCCGTTTGCTTGAAAGTGTAGACAACAAGCGGGCTGATTTCTATAACTTTTATAGTCCGAAGACCTGGGGCGAAGCTGCTTCTTACGATCTTTGTCTCAATTCAGGCGTCTTGGGTTATGAGGGGACGGCTGAGGTGATTCGCCATTTCGTAGAGCAGCGCTTGGCGCTCTCCGATGCGCCCAAAAAGGCGACGGACGAATGACGCGCATCGGACTTCTAAGCGATACGCATAGCTATTGGGATGATCGCTATGCGGAATACTTTTCTGAGTGTGATGAAATATGGCACGCGGGAGATATTTGTTCGGTTGCGTTGGCCGAAAAGCTCAATGAAATAGCTCCGCTGCAAGCCGTTTGCGGCAATTGCGACGGAGGTGATTTGAGAAGAATGTATCCGCAGATTTTGCGCTTCAAGTGTGAAGACGCCGATGTCTTAATTAAGCACATCGGAGGCTATCCCGGTCATTATGATCGCAGCATCGCTGCCCGGCTTTACGCTTCGCCGCCTGACCTTTTCATATCGGGCCATTCGCATATCTTGAAGATACAATACGATCCTACGCTTTCCTGCCTGCATATCAATCCGGGTGCGGCCGGCATTCAGGGTTGGCAGCAGGTGCGCACGCTTGTTCGCTTCACGGTCGAGGGTAAGCGCTTTGAGAATATAGAGGTGATTGAGTTGGGAGAAAGGTCGGCGTCAAAGAAAGGCTGTTAAGGCCGTCAGCAGCGTCAGTAAGATCATATTGCGCGACGTCTTTCCCAGAATCTTATTCAGCGCTCGGCCTTGATTGATCCGAACCATTTCTCGCCACGTAGCGATGTGGAAGGGAATATAAAGCAGCGGTAGTAAGGCTGACCAGCGGCCGTTGAAAGCAAAAGCACCACTGATGCAGGCGCAACCGATGAGGCCTTGACCGAAATAGAATAAACTGCCAAAACGCTCCCCGAAAATGACGATCAGCGTATGTTTGCCGGCTACGCGATCCGTTGTTCGATCTCGATAATTGTTTAAGACGAGCAGCGTATCTATGACCAGTCCGCAGCCGGCGCCTAATAAGAAGATTTCCGGTAAGACATCTCCGGCCTCTACATAGTAAGTGCAGCAGACCGGTACGAAGCCAAAGAAAACATAAACCAACATATCGCCAAACCCGCAATAGCTCAGCAGCGCCGTATAGAGAAAAGCAAACAAGACGCAGGCTAATCCGATCAGAATTAAAGGCAAGCCGCCGAAAGGCAAAAGGCAGAGGCCAACCATACAAGCCGGAAACAGCACTAGCGCAATGCCGATGCGCATATCTATAGGCTTAATCCAGCCTTGTGCGCAAGCACGCTCAGGACCGAGTCGCTCTGCGCCGTCCGTCCCACGACGGAAGTCGATGAGGTCATTGATGAAGTTGGCTGCGATCTGCATTAAGGTTGCAAAGAGAATGCAGAGTAGGGCCGGCTGCCAATTAAACGAATCTTTCGTAAAGGCAAAGGCCGATGCCGCCACAATGGGCATCAGTGCGGCCGAGAGCGTCTTGGGGCGGGCGGCCAGCCACCAAGCGCGCAAAGAGTTGGGACGAACGAGACGAGGTGGCCTTTGAGGTTTTTGCATAAGCGTGTGAGCCTATATTATATAATGTGTGTGTCGTAAAACAACAAGCCACAGGCCCCTCGACCTCATCGGTCAGGAGGGGCGCAGTGCTTTTGTTGTACTCAACTTAGAAGAGTTTTTCGGGATAAACGCCTGCTTCGTGAAGTTTGCGGAACTTCTCGACAACGCCGTCGCGGTCTTCGGGATAAGTTACACCGAACCATTTGCTCGTTGTATCCAAGACGCGGCAAGTGGCCTCGCCTTGGCGAATCAGATGATCGACCATCGACGGGATATAGAACTCGCTCTTCAGATTTTCCATATTCTCCGGCTTACTTAGAAACTCCTTAAAGAAGGCCTTGCTGTAAGCGAAATAGTCGGGCGTGAAGCCCCAAAAATTCATAGATACCGGCGTGTTATCAGCTAAAGGAACCCATTCTTTTCCATCATCGGCAAGATATTTGATTGTTCCATCGATGCGCTTGATTTGCGTGCGTTCCACAACGGAGGTCAATAGTCCGTTTTCATCTTTCTCGCAAACGCCGCGAGAGACGGTGCCGCTTTCGCTCAGCGTGTTGCCGCAGCGGAAACCAACCATCGCGTAAGTTCCTTTGCTGCCTTCGGGCAATTGCGTTAAGAAATCGGCGATAACGCGAAAGGCATCGCGGTCGTAGAAGTCGTCGCAATTGATCACGGCAAAAGGCTCGTGTATTACAGGCTCACCCATCAATACGGCGTGATTAGTGCCCCAAGGTTTCGTGCGCTCCGGCGGGCAGGTAAAGCCCTCGGGTAAGTCATCAATAGATTGAAACACGAGTTCGCAGGGGATATGGCCTTCGTATTTGCTGAGCACTTTCTCGCGGAAAGCCTCCTCAAAGTCTTTGCGGATCACGAAAACGAGTTTGCCGAAGCCTGCATTGATGGCATCGTAGATGGAGTAGTCCATAATAGTTTCGCCGTGAGGGCCTAAACCGTCGAGCTGCTTGAGGCCTCCGTAGCGACTGCCCATACCGGCAGCCAATAAGAAAAGAGTAGGTTTCATCATTTTATGTGCTTGTTTGCCTGTTAAGAATCTAAATATTACGGCAAAGTTAAGCGTTTTTCAGTGCAATTTTATCAATTTTTCCCGCTTTCTTCAGACTTTGCTTTGAAAAAGTAGGGGAGAATATGGAAAAAGCGTATGAAGCGACCGCTTTTTGTGGCACGCTCTTTTTGTGTTTATGCGTTGTTTCTGTGTGGAGCGGGGCGTATGTTTGGGGTTGTGTTTGTCGGTGCGTGGCCCTTTTTCCTTTTCAAAACAGCCCGTGTGTTGTCGCGTGGCTGAGTGTAGGTGCATTAACGGCGGAGTATAAATGTAACGTTTGCAACCGCATGAATTGCTCCTGCAAAGGCGGAAAACTTCGCCTAAATATAGCTTTATTTGTATAAGCCGGCGTACATTTTTTGTCCGAACAGGTAGGGAAAATAATTCCTATAGGTTGGAATTAAAATACCAAAGGTAGGAAATAAAGTCCCCATAGTAGGAATTTATGTCCTAATAAGGGGGATGTATGTAATGTCCTAGAATTAGTTGACAACTTTGGTTTCTTAATTTCATTCTTCTTTGACAAGTTTATTTGTTAAGTTCAAATACGCTTGTCGCCGTCTTTTCTTAAGTACATAATTAGTTGACAGTTGTCTTCCAATTGCAAAATTAATCTTTATTTTCTTGTTGCGGTTGTTTCTGCCTCCTTCTTTTATTGTTTGACTTAATAATGTGTGCCGAGGAAGTTATGCCGTCAACCTTCCGACTTCTTCCATTGGCGTTCTCATCTGCAGACTCTGATGCGGTCTGAGCGTGTTGTACAGGTCGATGGCTTTCTTTGTAAGGCGCCTGACCTGCTGCAGACTTTTGTCTTCTGTACTGAAGAGCCATCCGTTCTTGAGCGTATTGTTCATCCTCTCGGCCAGGGCGTTGTGCAATGGGTCTCCGCTTTGTGTCATACTTATTTGTATTCCAAGAGATTTGAGTTTGTCGACGTACTCATTGCAGCAGTATTGCACGCCGCGGTCGGAGTGGTGTATGAGCTGCGAGAGTTCGACATTATACTTTCTGTAGAAATCGATGGCCATAGAGAGGGCTTTCATCGGACCTTGTCTCTCAAGGGTCGGATGAAGACACCAGCCCACGATCAGACGTGAAGCGGCATCGGTTACTAAGGAGAGATAGGCCC
>NZ_GG700642.1:438131-438706 GCF_000159995.1 Alloprevotella tannerae ATCC 51259 | reverse complement strand
GGTCGGATGCAGGCACCAGCCCACGATCAGACGTGAAGCGGCATCGGTTACCAAGGAGAGATAGGCCCAACCTGAAGAGGTTGCCACGTAGGTGATATCCGTAACGCACAGCTCACCGAAGCGGGCGGGATGTAGCTTGGGCCTTGTGTTGAGAAGGTCTTCATAGATGTGGTAGTGGTGATTGGAGTTGGTCGTCCTTGGGCGTTTGCGACGGCGAAGGCACAGACCATTAGAGCGGAAGAGCTCATAGCATTGGTCGCGCCCGATGGTGAACTTATCTGCATATTTGCGACGGCATAGCTCGTAAAGGATGCGTATGCCGGCCTTGGGTAAAGAGGTGCGGAGCTCCTGCGCATAGAATACGATGCTGCTGCGAAGGACGTCTAACTCCAAAGAACGATCCACATGGCGATAATATCCTTGTCTGCTTATGCCAAGATAACCGCAGAGTAAACTGACAGGATGACTTACTAGTTCCTGTCTTTCTTTTCCCTGCGACAAGGCCTTGATTACTTGGCAGCGGAGTTTTTTCGTATACGGATGTTGTATTTCTTCTCGGCAAGGTCGATCATCGT
>NZ_GG700642.1:383040-438031 GCF_000159995.1 Alloprevotella tannerae ATCC 51259 | reverse complement strand
CTATGTGGATTTCTACAGCCTCTTTAATCATCCCGAAAAAGATTGGGAAGCATGCCTGAAAGAAGCGGCCGAAAGCCCTCAAATGCCTTCGCTTTTTGATTAGGGGGGGCTTGGAATGCCAAAAAGAGAACCTCAACCGCATTGTTTCAGCGATTGAGGCGGTCTTTCCTACTCTTTTTGACGTTTATCGGACAGCAATAATAGTAAATAAGAGGTTGTAAACAAGAAGTTTGTGTTGTTAAAGTTGAAATGAAATTCTTGAAAGAAAAAGAGTAAAGCTTAAGATTGAGCCTTACTCTTTTCATCTTCCTGCTCTTGGAGCTCTACGTCTTTTACTTTACGGAAGAGATCAGAGGCAAAAATAAAACTATTTAGTTTCTCATTCTTAGCGTTGATAACTTCATCTTTAGTTCCTTCCCATTCGGGATGTCCGTGGTAGATGTATAGAATGTGTTCTCCAATACCCATAACCGAGTTCATATCATGTGTATTAATGATCGTTGTGATTTTAAATTCCTCTGTAATCCCGTGGATCAAGGCGTCAATTACGAGAGAGGTCTTTGGATCAAGTCCGGAATTTGGCTCATCACAAAACAGATATTTCGGATTCAAAGCAATTGCTCTCGCAATGGCTACGCGCTTTTGCATACCGCCGGATATCTCTCCTGGAAATTTGGCGGTAGCTTCAAGAAGTTTTACTCGGTCCAAGCATTCTTCAGCTCGTTTCTTCCTTCTTAAATACGTATCTTCAGAAAACATATCTAATGGAAACATGACATTTTCTAAAACACTCATAGAGTCGAAAAGGGCAGCATTCTGGAAAATCATGCCCATTTCTCGTCGTAATAATTTGCGCTCTTTTGTTTTCATCCCAACTAAATCTCTCCCGTCGTAGAGAATTTCTCCACTTGTCGGATCCAATAAACCGACAAGACACTTCATAAAAACAGTCTTTCCCGAGCCGCTCTGACCGATGATAAGATTCGTTTTTCCCTCCTCAAAAGTAGTTGTGATATTTTTAAGTACTTCTTTGTCTCCAAAAGCCTTAAAGAGTTGCTTTACTTCTATCATGATAGGATATTTGTCAAGAATAGGTCTGAAAAAAGAATAAGCATTGAGCAAGAAACAACAGCATTGGTCGATGCCTTGCCGACTTCAATCGATCCACCTTCAACGGTATATCCATAAAAAGATGAAACACTTGCTATAATAAAGGCGAAAAAGAGCGATTTGATTGTGCCCATCCAAAAGAACCAAGGCGCAAAATCGTGTTGCATACCTGCCGTTAGGTCTGTTGCTGTAATAATATGCCCGATATAAGCTGTTGCATATGCGCCAACAATTCCGCTGGCTGTGCTAAAAATGACAAGAAGAGGAATCATAGTGACTAAACCAAGAATCTTAGGTAAAATGAGAAAACTTGCAGAGTTTACACCCATTATTTCCAAAGCATCTATTTGCTGTGTTGTACGCATTGTTCCTAATTCTGAAGCTATGTTAGAGCCAACCTTACCAGAGAGAATTAAACACATAATAGAAGAGGAAAATTCCAATAGCATAATTTCACGAGTGACGTAACCAGAAACCCATGTAGGCATCCAAGCACTCTGTATGTTAAGCTTAATCTGAATACAGATGACTGCACCAATAAAGAATGAGATCAGCAGGACAATACCTATGGAGTCGACACCTAATTGCGCCATTTCCTTCAAGTATTGCTTGCCAAACATTCTCCAACGTTCGGGGCGCTGAAAGGTGCGCCCAAGCAATTCGATGTAGCGTCCAAATGAATTCAAAAAATTGAGTATAAACATAGTTGTCTATCCGTTATTATTTATAAAATCCCAAATGCAGACAGTGCTTTATTGTCGTCAATTGAGCTCTTGCATACAAATGTACGCAAAAACATAATGATGAAAGGGCAAAAAGTGCGTTTTTTCTAAAGGGACCTTTTGAGGAACTTCTTTTTGTATCTGCTTTTTGCTTTGAATTTGGATTATTATGAAGCATTACTGGATAAGGTTAGATTCACGGAGTTGGATTGAAACTCATAGATTTGTGTGTAATGTTCTACAATAAAAGAATGTATTGCACGTTTTTATGTGTATGAACAAGATTATCTTCTGCTTAATAGCTTTATTGGCTGTAGCTGCTTGTATGAAAGATGATGCTTATATCGTTTCCTCTACAGCAGAGCTAACTTTTTCCACAGATACGGTTGCTTTGGATACAGTAATAGCCGGGCAAGGTTCAAATACCTATACTTTTGAGGTTTATAATAAGCAGAATAAAGCGATTCGCATAACGCGCGTCTGGTTAGAAAATGGAGCTGCCTCTGATTTCAAAGTGAATGTTGATGGTTCAGCTTTAACTTCGGGGGAGACAAATGATTTGGAAATAGCCGCAAAAGATAGTATGCGTGTTTTCCTTTTCGTAAAAACAAAAGATTTAAATGCAGATACGCCACAGCGAACCTCCGATAAACTTTATTTTCAGACAGAAGGTGGCTTTATTGGTGTTGTTATATTGAATGCTTTTGGACAGAGTGTGACAACATTTAAAGGGAAAGTTATTGAAAGAGATACAATTCTTTCTTCGAGACGCCCTTATCAAATATATGATAGCTTGGTAATAGCAAAGGATGCAACGTTAAGCGTGAGTCCTGGTGTACGCTTTTACTTTCATCCTGGCGCTCAATTGATAGTACATGGCAAACTCTTGGCACGAGGTACGTTGAGTAGTCCTATCATTATGCGTGGCGACCGTTTGGGGAATATGTTTTCACAACAAGCTTATGATAATATACCAGGACAATGGGGTGGAGTAGTATTTACGCAAGAGAGTTTTAATAATGAGATGGATTATGTGGATATCCATAGCGGGAACTTCGGTATTCGTTGTGATAGTTCAGCAGTTAGTCAACTCAAGTTAAAGCTCACAAATAGCATTGTGCATAATACGAAAGGAGATGGAATATTTGCTAAGGTATGTAATTTGAAAATCAATAATTGTCAGTTGACAAATGCCGGCGGAAATTGCTTAACGCTATTAGGTGGTTCGTATGATTTCGTTCATTGTACAATCGGAAACTTTTATATGTTTGCCGGTGGACGAGGTGTAGCCCTTTCTTTCACAAATGCTGAAGGAGATGTGCGTCTTCCATTAGAGCGTTTGGACTTTATCAATTGTATTTTGACAGGCTATGGTGCGGATGAGATTCTTGGGAGTAAGGGTAAACGATATGATAATGATCCATTTAACTTCTCTTTCCGTAACTGCCTTATAGATATGCCGAAACCTGTTGAGCAAGAAGATTTAGCTCACTTCATCAATTGCTTTTGGGATAACAGTGAGGATGGTAAGGTTTCTAGAGAAGACAACTTCTCTCCCAAATTTGATTTGAAGAAGTTGACCTTTTCTTTTCAATTAGATAGTCTATCACAAGCTGTGGGCAATGCAGATATAGAACAGGCACGCTTGCTTTCACCTGTTGATAGATTAGGGCGTTCACGTCTGCATGGACGAGGAGCTGATATTGGATGTTATCAGCGACAATAACTTGTATGTTAGTTAGGATGGTGTAGTACTTCTGTATGTAGAAAGAGGCTATCTGGGTACTTTATATTTACTAAAAAGAGTGCTTCGCCTGGTACTGATTCAGCTGCTGCACATCTATTCTTCTGCTGAATAACTTTGCTGAATTCTTCTATACTCATACGCCCTCTTCCAACTTCAATTAAAGTTCCAACAATTGCACGAACCATATTTCGTAAGAATCTATCTGCAGTAATTTCAAAACGCCATAGATCTTCTTTCTCTTGTATCCATTCTGCTTTTGTGACGTGGCAAATCTTTGTTCGAGTATCTGTATGTAGTTTGCTAAAACTGGTAAAGTCTTCTACTTGTAAGAGCAGTTTAGCTGCTTGGTTCATAGCGGTATAATCTAATTCCGCTAGATATCGAGTGGCATAATGGCGTTTAAAGGGATCTTTTTTCTTATATATATAATAATGGTATGTTCTAGATAACGCGTCAAAACGAGCATGTGCATCTTTGTTGACTTGTTTTATATCTAATACTGCAATATCAGGAGGCAAAAGTCGATTTAGTCGAAAGGTAAACTTGTCAGGTAATGTGCAACAAAAATCAAAATGTGCCACCATTCGTTTTGCATTTACACTTGTATCTGTTCTGCCGGCTCCAACTAGGCTGATTGCTGATTGAAGTAGAGTAGAAATGGCCTTGTTTAGAACTTCTTGCACACTTATAGCATTAGGTTGTTGTTGCCATCCGTGATAATTTCCTCCATCGTAAGAGAAATAAAGAAAGTAACGCATATAACTAAAAACTTCTTTTTGTTAGATATATAAAAATGCCCTGCCAAAAAGGCAGGGCTGACCGTATCGTATTGGGAAATATTCGTGTTGTTATGCTTCTGCGTCAGCTGATTCTACGGTATTATCAGCTTCCTTTTCAGCTACTGGTTCTACTGCAGTCAAAGCCTTCTCTTCTTTTTCTGCAGCTACACCGCCTTCTGCAATAACAGAAAATGGAATTTCAGCAGAAACGTCTTTATGAAGTCTTACGATTGCCGTATACTCACCAACTTGCTTTACATCTTTAAGGACAATAGCTTTACGTTCAATTTCAAAGCCTTGTTCTTTAAGTGCATCTGCAATATGAATGTTGTTAACTGAACCATAGATTACACCATTACCACTTACTTTTACTTCAATAGTGATGGGCTTAATCTTACTCAATTTGTCTGCTAACTCTTGCGCTTCAGCTTTAATCTTTTCAAGCTTGTGTGCACGTTGCTTTAAATCCTCTTCAAGAGAGCGAAGGGCAGACTTGCTTGCGATGACAGCTTTGCCAGTAGGAATAAGAAAATTGCGACCGTATCCGTCACGAACGTTTACAACGTCATCCTTAAAACCAAGGCCATAGACGTTTTCTTTAAGAATAATCTTCATAATCTAATTCCTCCTATTATTTCATCAAATCGGTTACAAAAGGCAGAAGAGCCAATTGACGTGCACGCTTCACAGCTTGTGCAACACGGCGTTGGTATTTCAAAGAAGTACCAGTTAAGCGGCGCGGTAAAATCTTGCCTTGTTCGTTCAAGAACTTCTTCAAGAACTCAGGATCTTTATAATCGATGTATTTGATGCCGCTTTTCTTAAACCGGCAGTACTTTTTACGCTTAACATCAATAGTTGGAGCGGTCAAGTAGCGAATTTCTGATTGCTGTGCCATAATTAAGCCTCCTTTTGATTTTTCCGGTTACGACGCTTTTCTGCATATTGGATAGCGTATTTATCCAATTTTGTCGTAAGATCACGAATAACACGCTCATCACGGCGATAAGCAACTTCCAATTTTTTGATAACCGTTGGCTCTGCTTTAAATTCAATTAAAACATAGAAGCCGGTTGATTTCTTCTGAATGGGATAAGCTAAATGCTTCAAGCCCCATTCTTCTTCATTGATGATCTCTGCGCCTTCAGCGGTAAGAACATCTTTGAACTTTTCGACCGTCTCCTTCATCTGCTGGTCAGATAAAACGGGAGTTAGGATGAAGACGGTCTCGTACTGATTCATCATACGTTTGTCTGTTAATGATTAAATAATTTTGCTCATAAAGCGGTGCAAAATTACGATAAACTCCTTGATTGTCCAAGTAATACACCAATTTTTCAGCCTTATTTTCTGATGAAATCAGTGTATACCGATCATTTTGTGTGTTTGAAGCGAAAGTCGCCAGCGCGGATTTTCCTTTACATAGGAGATGCAAGACGCTAAAATACGATTATTTTTGATAGAATTACCCATATCACATGGTTGAATGAAGTAATGGGCCGCTTTGATTTCATCGTGAGGATTAAAAGTGTCGTCTGTAAAAACAACTTTTAGCTCATTGCAAGTCTTAAGTATTGTTTGTGCCGTTTTGGGCGACAAAGTCACCCAATCAATTCCTTCAGGTAGTGCGTGTAAGCCATTTGTTTCTATACAAACATATTTCCCCGCAGCGTGAAGGCCATCTATCAGTTCTTTTGTGACAAATAATGATGGTTCCCCACCAGTTAATACTACATGTTTAGCAGGAAAACGAGTCACCTGATCCAAAATTTGTTCTTGCGTCATAAGTTCTCCCGTTTCATGTTGGGTATCACAAAAACTACAAGATAAGTTACAACCGGAGAAGCGTATAAAAATAGAAGCTATACCACTATAAAAACCCTCTCCTTGTAACGAATAGAAGATCTCATTTATCTTAAAGCGCGTCATCGTCTTCTTTAATATATACTGCAATGTTACCTTCTGACTCTTGAAAGGATACTTTATAGCAATGAGGCACTTGATCACAGATCCATTTTGCTAAGTTCTCAGCAGTTGTATTGAAATTCACGACATCATTAGCAAAGCGGTGATCTAATTTGCCTTGCACTATATCTTTTACCTTTTTAAAATCGACGACCATTCCGTTATGGTCTAATTCTTTCGCTTTGCAATAAACGGTGACAACCGCATTATGTCCGTGCAGATGCGTGCATTTACTTTCGTAGTCTAATTTCAGTTGATGTGCGTAAGCGATTTCTATCCTTTTGGAAACGTAAAACATTTCTGATATACTTCTTTGTGAATGGTTCTAACAATAGTATGATAATTCTCTTCTAAAAAAACAGAGTTTGTAGCCATTAATTGCAGAGGTATGCTTTTACCATGTTCTTGATAAGGCGGCTGTAGGTAAGGGCGATTAGAGAGTTTGAGTCCATGGCGTATATAAAAGTCAATCCTTCTATTAGCCATAGGATTACTTCCTTTTGGCTCCACTTCAATAATAAGCGGTTTGTTTAAAACCTTAATAATGCCTTCTAGGGCCTGGCCACCAATGTTTTTTCTTCTCAATAGAGGATCTATAGCAAAGTGTTCGCCATAAACGAAATTATGAAAATCCCAGAAAGTAAAGAATCCAGCAAACGACTCCTTATATAATATTGTGTAGGTTGTCATATGAGGAAGCTTACAAACCATCTTTTGCCATAACGTTGTCTCGCGCCTTTCTTCTTCTGGGAAAGATGTTACGTAAAGCATCGTAGCCTGGTCTAAATCTTCTTGAGGCGCAAATTTTCTTATCATTTTAAGAATTTGATCGTGTAAATCGCACTTAGCTTTTTCCTTAACTCTGCTATTTTCCCTGATCGTATATTTACTTTTAATTTTACGCTTTGATCTGCGTATGTCTGTGATACGATCTTGCCCCCCAAATCACGTGCTATACGCATCGCCCGATCTATTTCTGGATAAGGCGATTCGAATACAAGCGAGTCCATAATGACTATTTCTTTGATTTGTGCCTTTGTTAGAGCATCTGCAGCTGCTGTTTTATATGCACGTCCTAAATTGGCTGCCCCTAATTCAGTGCCACCAAAATACCTAACGACAATTAAAAGGATGTTAGTCAAATTTTGGCTACGCAATTGTCCTAATATTGGACGACCTGCTGTGCCGGATGGTTCGCGATCATCACTTGAGCGACTTGTTTCACCATCATTACCCAAAATATAAGCATAACAGACGTGACGTGCATCAAAATACTTTTTCTGATAAGTCTTAAGTTCGCACTGTACATCTTCTATCGTATTTACAGGAATAGCGAAGCTAATAAATTTGCTCCGCTTTTCCGTATAAAGTCCTTCAGCAACTTTTTCTATAGTCAAAAAGGAATCTTCCAATGTTGATGTGGTTGCTTACTTTTAGTTGAAATAATAAAGGAAAGTCGCAACACCGCTCAATGCAGGTTTGCGTTCATTCTCTATTTCTATTTTAAAATCTACTTGCGCTTTGCATATTCCTCTGATATCCTCAATATCTTGAAGCTTTGCACGCAAGCGAATGCGTCGGCCTGAAAGGACTGCTTGCCCGAATCTCATTTTTTCCAGCCCGTAGTTCACCATCATCTTCAAGTTGTTCACTTCTATGATTTGTTGCCATAGATGAGGTAAAAGCGAAAGCGTCAGATAGCCGTGTGCAATCGTTTGTCCGAAAGTACTTTCTTTGGCTGCTCTCTCTTTATCAACGTGTATCCACTGATGATCTAACGTCGCATCAGCAAATAGGTCAATGCGTTCTTGTGTAACTTCCAACCAATCGCTTACGCCAATTTCTTGTCCTTTGAGCGCTGCAAAGGATTGAAAAGAATCAATAATAGTCTTATTCATGATCATTACTGTTTTTTCTCTGAGATTTGCTTCATTGTGAGCGCACTCAAGACAAAATTTGAATTGATCTCTGCATGTGCTTTGTAGGAGCCAAAAGTTTTACCTGGATTATCTCTTTCAATATATTGATCTACAGAGAAGTCAACGGAGTATATCGTACCATTATTTGAGGCTTTCTTGGTTATGTTTATTCCGCTACCGACATTGAACCGACAATCTTCTATATGTTCATTAAACATGTCTGCAATAGTGGACATAACGACAGCTTTAGTAGCATTTTTCTTACCTAAGAATACTGTCATAACAGGGGTTATGTTCGCAGCAATCTCACTTTGGTTGTTATCACTAAAAGCACTAAAGAACTGGTTGAGTACTTCTGAAACTTGACTCCGTTCATCAGGCGTAACGGCCAATGCTTCTGCAGTGTTTTGTGCAGCTTGTGCTTCAGCAGTGTAACGACCCTCTGGGTGCTTCAGCAAATAATTGGCAAAAGCTGCTGGTGTACCCGTAGTTTGTGCCTTAGAAAAATCTAAGGAGTCAATCTTATTATCTGCCAATTTCGCATAGAAATCGTCATTATATTTTGACTTGAAATTTGCAAAATCATCCGGGTTACTTGAATTGACAATAGTATTCCACGCGCCTTCTAACTCCAACAACTTAGTCATGCGTTCGCGTACATCTGCTGCAAATTTACTATTGGGAAACTGATCTAAAAAGGCCTGATAATCCTTACTGCTATGACTCTCGCTGAGTGCTGTGTATGCAGTGACTTCATCCACCTGCTTATTTTCTGAGTTTGCGATAATATAACCTCCCACAGCAATAGCTAAAATCAGGAATGCTGCTGCAATACCTATCCAAAGCGCAGTGTTCTTCTTTTTAGGCTCTATCGGTGGTTGCCCGTTATTATATGAGGACTGAACACTGTTATACTGAGGCTGACCATTACTATATTGTGGCTGCCCGTTGTTGTATTGAGGTTGACTATTGTTATATTGCGGTTGCCCGTTGTTATACTGGGGCTGTCCATTGTTGTATTGTGGTTGACCGTTGTTATACTGGGGCTGTCCATTGTTGTATTGTGGTTGCCCGTTGTTATATTGAGTCTGTCCGTTGCTGTACTGTGGTTGCCCGTTGTTATACTGTCGCTGACCATTATTGTATTGCTGTTGAGGTTGAGACTGCGGAGTCTCATTTGGCATTTGTGAAGGTTGGTTATTCGTTTCCATTTGTAATGCATTTGTAATTTATATGCAAAAGTAAACTAAACTCTATGATAAGCAAAATAGAAGCAATCTTTTTTCTTTGAAATCTTATTGCCTGTACTGTACGTTAAAGTATTACCGACTGTCTATCTCTTCTTATTTCCGGTTATAACAAGACGTAATTAGCTGCGGCAAGGACTATCATAGGAACGATTAAGACTAAAAAGTAGGAAATACCATTGTGAACGTACAACTGTCCTATCACGGGGGTAGGTTTGTTCTACCACGATGGTAAAAGTTTTTTTCAAGAAAGGATAGTCGCGACGTGAGACTTGAAGTAAAAAAACAATATCAGATGGTTGTAATACTAAGTTTTTGTTGCTGATGATTTGGCTCTTACAGTCTAGTATACAGATAGAAGTGTCTCCTTATATCAGAGGAAAGCAAACAAGAAATAGAGTCGTAAGTGAGAAATTGCGGATATGGGCGGAAAAAATGATAAAACTTTCGTACTTTTGTAGCTCAAAAATCAAAAGTTTAAACTTACGATGGAGACAATTCAAGTAAGAGACAAGAAATTTGTGGTATCTATACCCAAAGAAGAGATCAAAGCGCGCGTAGCAGAAGTGGCCGCTAAGATTAGCGAGGAGTTGAAAGGCGAAAAGCCCTTGTTCCTTTCCGTCTTAAATGGCGCGTTTATCTTTGCCGCAGACTTGCTGCGTGGTATCACTATTCCTTGTGAAATTACTTTTGTGCGTTTGGCTTCTTATAGTGGCGTCGCATCTACGGGTAAAGTCACGCAAATCTTAGGGTTGGATACATCTCTTGAAGGGCGTACTGTTGTCATCGTGGAAGATATTATTGACAGCGGTCTGACAATGCAAAAGTTGCTGGCGTCGCTTGAAACTTACAAGCCTGCAAAGGTAATCATCGCGGCATTGTTAGTTAAGCCTGAAAAATTGAAAGTGGCGCTGAATATTCACCATTGTTGTTTTAAAATCCCCAATGATTTTATTCTTGGCTATGGATTGGATTATGATGGTGAAGGACGTAACTTACCGAACATTTATACTGTAACAGAATAAAACCTATCCTTATGAAAAATATTGTAATCTTTGGTGCGCCGGGTTCAGGAAAAGGAACACAAAGCGACTTACTAGTAAAGAAGTATGGCTTCAAACATATCTCTACAGGCGACGTCTTACGTGCAGAAATTAAAAACGGGACATCGCTGGGACAGACTGCGAAGAGCTATATTGATAAAGGCCAACTTATTCCTGATGAATTGATGATAGATATTCTTGCCAATGTCTATGATTCGCTCTGTCCTTGTGATGGTGTTATCTTCGATGGTTTCCCGCGCACGATACCTCAAGCCGAAGCTCTAAAACGCATGTTAAAGGAGCGTAAGGGCGAGGTTGATGTTATGATAGAGTTGAGTGTGCCGGATGAAATGCTCATGGAGCGTTTAATCAATCGTGGCAAGACGTCCGGACGTGCAGACGATAACGAAGAAACGATTCGGAAGCGTTTAGATGTATATAAGAACCAGACAGCTCCGCTTATTGAGTGGTATAAAACTGATGGTAAGCATCGTGCCGTTAAAGGTCATGGCGCTTTAGAAGAAATCACTGACGCGTTGAGTGAAGTGATTGACAATTTATAATACTGATCTTAAACCAAATTATATTATAATTAAAGGTAAACAGCGATAACACGACAACTTTATAGCTTATGGCGGAAACAAACTTTGTCGACTATGTGAAGATTTATTGTCGTTCCGGTAAGGGAGGGCGAGGATCTATTCACCTGCATCGTGCTAAGTATATGCCTAATGGAGGTCCTGACGGTGGAGATGGCGGCAGAGGCGGCAATATCTATTTGCGTGGAAACCATAACTATTGGACGCTTCTGCATTTGCGCTATGATCGTCACGTTTTTGCAGAACATGGAGGTAATGGTGGGAAATCTCTCTCGCATGGTTCGGATGGCGCTGATAAATATATAGATGTGCCTTGCGGCACTGTGGCTTATGATGCTGAGACGGGCAAATATATCTGTGACGTCACCGAGGATGGGCAGGTTGTAATGCTACTAAAAGGTGGGCGCGGTGGAAAAGGAAACTGGCATTTTCGTTCTGCCACAAATCAAACGCCACGCTATGCACAACCTGGAGAGCCAATGCAGGAGATGATGGTTATTTTAGAGCTGAAATTGCTTGCAGACGTAGGCTTAGTGGGCTTCCCAAATGCCGGAAAATCAACGCTACTTTCTACCTTGTCGTCTGCGCGACCTAAAATTGCCAACTATCCTTTTACCACACTTGAGCCAAGTCTAGGGATCGTAGCATATCGCGACGCTAAATCGTTTGTGATGGCAGATATTCCTGGCATTATCGAGGGAGCCAGTGGTGGTAAAGGATTAGGTTTAAGATTTTTGCGCCATATTGAGCGAAATTCTCTCTTGCTCTTTATGGTTCCCGGTGACACAGACAATATAAAGCGAGAATATGAGATCCTTTTGGGAGAATTGCAGAAGTTTAATCCCGCAATGCTTGATAAACATCGCGTCTTAGCAGTCACAAAAAGTGATCTTTTGGATGATGAGCTAATTGAAATGCTGAAAGAGGAATTGCCAACCGACTTACCGGTTATCTTTATTTCATCAGTGGCTCAGATTGGTTTGCAGGAGTTGAAAGACACTTTATGGAAAGAACTCAATAGCGAATCCAACAAGCTGGAAGCTGTGGCAGAAGGCGGTACTTTAGTTCATAGAGATCGTGAAGTCAGTGTAATCAATGCAGATTTTATTGATTGGGAGCCTGATTTTGAAGATGAAGACGGCGCTGAAGGCGATGTCTATGATTTGGAAGATTTAGAAGATGTATAATATAGAAGATGTATGTTGAATATTAGGTGAGAGCAGCAAGAGGAGCTGCTTCTCACTTTTATTTTTCACCATGAAAACCTTTGTTGTATTATTGTTTACTTGGGTTTGTATATTACCGGTTTTCGCCCAGACATCTATTGCTTGGGAAGATTTTCTGCAGAATTATTTTACGACAGAGAATTTAGAGCCGGACCTTTTACAAGAATTAGAAGACTTGCACAATCATCCGATGAATTTAAACATGGTTTCATCGGAAGAGTTGCAACAATTGCCCTTTCTTTCTGAATCAAAGGCAGACTCTATCATTGCGTATCGCACGCAGAAAAAGCATTTTAGATTCTTTGGTGAATTGATGTTCATCAAGAATCTAACCTATGATGATCGACTATATATGCAGCTATTTACCTTTGTTGGGGAGGTAGACTACGCGCCTGTGATACTTATTAAACGCCTATTTTCAGGAAAGCATAAATTGATAACCCATTTTGGCGTTCCGCTTTATCGTAGGGCAGGCTTTCGAACTTATTCAGATGAAGAACTGGAAAAACATCCGAATAAGATCTATTTAGGCAATAAACTCAAATCTGTGATTAGTTATCGCTATAAATGGAGAGATAATATAAAATATGGTATAACTCTACGCAAAGATTCAGGCGAACCTTTTGGTTATTATGGTAACAACCCCTTCGATGACATATCTCTTTATTTTGATTATCGAATGAAAGAGGATCGTTTTAGGTTTGTTGTTGGAGATTATAAATTGAAGATGGGGCAGGGTCTTCTCTTGGGAAATTTGTTCTTTAAAGATAAGTCACAACTCTTAAATTATCGAGATCGTTCAGCCTTTCGCTTTGCCGCACATGCTTCCGGCGCTACATTTAACCATTTTCGTGGGGCAATTACTTCTTATCGCTATGGATCGTGGGTTAGTGCTGTTTTTCTTTCTTATAGAAAGCTAGATGCACATATCATGAAAGATACTATCGTATCTATGCCTATGGGAGGTTATCACCGGACGATTTCTGAACTAAATAATAAATCCGCCGCTACTAACTATCTTTTCGGAGGACATATCAGCTATTATAAGTCTGATTTTAACTTGGGCATTAATACCTATTATAGTATATTTGATCACGTTGTTTACCCGCCGATAAGGACAAGCAATCAATATTTTTTTCGCGGAAGAACTGCGTCTGGACTATCTTTAGATTATTACCGGGCAACGAAGCGCTTAACACTTCAGGGCGAATGTGCTTTGGACGGAAAATGGCGGATAGCAACAAGTAATCGGCTGCAATATTCGCTTAATGATGATCTCTCGCTTTATTTTCAACATCGCTACTTATCAAAATGTTTTGCGGCTCCTTTTGCAAAAACAATTCAGACTGGTGGGCGCGTAGCAAATGAGCAGGGCGTTCTATTCGGTGCCACACTAAGTAGCTTTTACAATTGTTCTTTACATTTGTACGTCGATTATTCTCACTTTTCCTTACCCAGATTGGGCGTTTCAAAATCTTCAAATACTTGGGAAGGTTATTTGAAATTGCGCTATATTTTGACCAATAATAGTTCACTGCATCTAATCTATAGATTAAAAGCCAAAGAGGCTTCAATTAAGGGCTTTGAGGATCTATTAGAATACAAAACAACGCAACGACTACGCTTGCAAGCCGCCTATTCGTCGGAAAAAATAACACTTTCGAGTGCTTTGAGCGGCGTAGGGTATAGTCAACAAACAAAAGGCAATTCATTTGGCTGGATGCTATCTTCTCGGCTTTCCTATAAAACTGAGAATAAGTGGTCTTTTTCTTCGTTTGTCAGCTTATTCTTTTCTGAAGATGCAGCAACGGCACTTTATGATTATGTGCCTCACTTGTACTACGCCTCAGAATTTCCCGCTTTTCGCCATCATGGCTTTTGTCTTGTAGGTACCTCATCGTATAAATGGGGCACTCGCTTGATACTTTCGAGCCGGTTGGGATGGATGCACTATTTTAACCAAAATACCATAGGCACAGCTAGCCAACAAATCCGAGGGCATAACAAGATAGATTTGGCTTTTGAACTTACCTACAATTGGTAAAGTACGCTATCAAATCAAAGTAAGAAAGGAGCGCTCAAGAGTGAGAAAGTAGCTTTGACGAAATGTATGTTACCCTTAACAAACTATTTCTAAGTCTTTTAGATAAATCTAGTTTATAGCCTTTATGTGCCGGCTACTGTAATGTCCTAGAATTAGTTGACAACTTTGTTTCTTAATTTCATTCTTCTTTGACAAGTTTATTTGCTAAGTTCAGCAAGGCTTGTCGTGTTCTTTTCTTAACTACATAGTTAGTTGACAGTTGTCTTCTAATTGCAAAATTACTCTTTTATTTTCTTGTTGCGGTTGTTTCTGCCTCCTTCTTTTATTGTTTGACTTAATAATGTGTGCCGAGGAAGTTATGCCGTCAACCTTCCGACTTCTTCCATTGGCGTTCTCATCTGCAGACTCTGATGCGGTCTGAACGTGTTGTACAGGTCGATGGCTTTCTTTGTAAGGCGCCTGACCTGCTGCAGACTTTTGTCTTCTGTACTGAAGAGCCATCCGTTCTTGAGCGTATTGTTCATCCTCTCGGCCAGGGCGTTGTGCAATGGGTCTCCGCTTTGCGTCATACTTATTTGTATTCCAAGAGATTTGAGTTTGTCGACGTACTCATTGCAGCAGTATTGCACGCCGCGGTCGGAGTGGTGTATGAGTTGCGAGAATTCGACATTATACTTTCTGTAGAAATCGATGGCCATAGAGAGGGCTTTCATCGGACCTTGTCTCTCAAGGGTCGGATGCAGGCACCAACCCACGATCAGACGTGAAGCGGCATCGGTTACTAAGGAGAGATAGGCCCAACCTGAAGAGGTTGCCACGTAGGTGATATCCGTAACGCACAGCTCGCCGAAGCGGGCCGGATGTAGCTTGGGCCTTGTGTTGAGAAGGTCTTCATAGATGTGGTAGTGGTGATTGGAATTGGTCGTCCTTGGGCGTTTGCGACGGCGAAGGCACAGACCATTGGAGCGGAAGAGCTCATAGCATTGGTCGCGCCCGATGGTAAACTTATCTGCATATTTGCGACGGCATAGCTCGTAAAGGATGCGTATGCCCGCCTTGGGTAAAGAGGTGCGGAGCTCCTGCGCATAGAATACGATGCTGCTGCGCAGGACTCCCAACTCCAAAGAACGATCCACATGGCGGTAATATCCTTGTCTGCTTATGCCAAGATAACCGCAGAGTAAACTGACAGGATGACTTACTAGTTTCTGTCTTTCTTTTCCCTGCGACAAGGTCTTGATTACTTGGCAGCGGAGTTTTTTCGTATACGGATGTTGTATTTCTTCTCGGCAAGGTCGATCATCGTCTTGTTGGCCAAACCATAAAGTTTTTCAACGGCCAATTCTTTTTCAAGACGTTTGATCTCTTTTTCATGAGCCTTGCGCTCGCGTAATAGCTGCGCTTGGAGTGCTTCGAGTGTATCGGGGATATCTTCTTTTTTCATAAGATATGCTACTGACGAGACGTCGGGTGAGCCATATTCGGTATAAATACGATGGAATGTACTTAAAGGGATACCGTGACGAGAAGAGAACTCATGCAAGGTTAAACCACTTGTTACATACTGATGTAATAACAGTATTTTCTCTGATTCATTGTAATGAGACATAAATTTTTACTCCTTTGTGATTGAGAAAGTGTCAACTTATTCAGTACACTACAGTATTTTGATAGCCTAAGAAATGATTGGTTGTTAAGGTGCGAACTGAAATGTAAAGACAAAAGAAGCGCTTTTAATGTGTACAAACAAGTTTTGTTTAGCGTATGGTGCGCGATGAATGGCTTAAGTTTAGTTTTCAAGTTTCTTACGCGTGTTCATTGGCTTGTTTTGAAAGACCAACCCTAAGGGGTTGTCATTTAGTTGCATTGTTGTGGCAGCGTTGACGCACAGCGTCAACACTGCCCTGCCAAAAGACTAACCTCGATGGGGTTATTTGTGGGCTGATGTGCGGTGTGTTTTGGCGCGATGAGGTTGTATGTGAATGGAGGTGGGGTGTTTTGGTATAAGGGGTTGTTTGTCGGTGGGTATGAGGCGTGTTTAGATTGGTCTGTTATGTTTCTTGTGTATGTTCATTGGTTTGTTTTGAAAGACCAACCCTAAGGGGTTGTTATTTTGTTGCGTTGTTGTGGCAGCATTGACGCTGTGCGTCAACATTGCCCTATCAAAAGACTAAGCCCAATGGGGTTATTTGCGGGTGGGTGCGCTGCGTGTTTTAGCGCAATAGGGGTATTTACGAGCTGAGGTGGTATGCTTTAAGCCCAAATCGGTCGTTTTTTTGGCGGCAAGGCTTTTGGCTATGCTACTTTTACTAAAAGGAAACCTGCCCGACTGAGGGCGAAGAGCCTTTGCGCTTTGGCGCATCAGCTCGTTATGGCAAGGCGTTTATCTCAATTAGGAAGCTTCTTAATGGTTGTGTAGAATGACATCGGTCTGTTGAACTTCTGGAAGTTTCGGCTTGCTCCACTTTCAGGATATCCTGTGAGTGGATGATGCTTATTGCCTTTATCATTAAAGAGGCCTAAGTGATGCGGCTGTATGAAAGCAATTTTCCTCGACAAAGCTCGCTTTGCCGAGGAAAAGATTGCGCCGAAAGCGCGCGTCCTTGTATCGTCGTAGATTAGTGATGGATTATAAACGCCACACTGCGCCGATACGGAACAAGAAACCCGGCTGCTCGACGTTGCCTACATCGTAATAATGTGTGGCAGTCAGGTTGGAGAGATCGGCAAAGACGTCGTAACGTTTGCCTTTCCAGCTGATTTTGCAGTCTAAGACGCCTTGCGTGCCGTAGGGCTGCAAGATGCCTGTACTCTTGGCTTGTCGGTAGACTAAGTATTGTCCGAGTCTGTTCGTCAAGCGGAAGTTCCAATCGGCGGAAAGCGGGCCGAAGATGCGATGCCGGAGCTGTACGATGAATTGATGTCGCAAATATTCCATCGCATAATTCGACTTAAAATAGGCTTGATCATCTTTCCTGTTTTGGTGAATATGGGCATAAGCGATGGAGAATTGCTGCAAGGGCTGTCGAGGACCGAATAGTTCTGCGGCATTGAAGAGCAAGCGACAATTGAAACCGAAGTTGTCCAAGCGGAAGTTGGTGGCGTGAAACTTATCCGTGGCTGAAAACATAACCCAATCGATCATATTCGAGCCGCGGTTATAAAAGGCGCGCAAATCGACTTGAAAGGCGGCCGCCGTGTAACTTCCTCCCAGCCGATAAGCATTGATTTCTTCAGCTTGTAGTCCTAAATTGCCTTCCTGCGTCGGACTTTTGTAGTACAAATCGGTGAACGTCGGCAGGCGGAGCGATTTGTTCCAAGAGGCAAACAGTTGCCAGCCTTCAGCGGGTCGGTAACTGAGATCCAAGCCCGGATAAAGTTTGAATCGTCGGCCTATTCCGCTGTTCCGCTGTGCGAGTAAGCCGGCAGAGAGAGTCCAATGTTTGAAGACCAGACTGTGTTCGGCGAAGAAAGATATGTTCGTTCGGTTGTCGTGTTTCGTATAATATATATTGTCATAGCCGGGTACGGAAAAGAAGCGCAGACTGTCCATCGGCCGCCCCAGATTCGTGCTGAAGAGTTCTTCGTGGCGAAGTTCAGCGCCAAAGGCCGTGCGCCCCAAACGCCATTGTGTCCAGGCGTTGATGCCGACCGTATAAACGTCGCTGCGGTTGAAGTTTTCGTATTTGTGTGTATGGCGGATCAATTGAAAGTGATCGTAATTGCGTAGCCAAGATACGCTTGGCGCAAGGTGCAGCTGCCCTTTCGTACTCATCGTTGCCGAGACGAAATGGCGGCGCGTGGCCTCCCACTGATTGGGAAAAGCGCCGGAATAGAAAGTGTTGGCGCCAAAATCGTTGAACGTCGTGCCGGCTTGTACGTCTGCGCGGACGGCAGCATCCTCGTATCGGCCTTGCCAAAAGAATTTTCCGCCTTTGAAGTCTCCGTTTCTCACGGCTCCGTCTGAACGTTGGAAGCTGCCGCTTAAGCTTGTCGCCCACTTTTCGCCTTGCAGCGCACTCCTCCCTTCGGCGGCCAAATAAGCATACGAGCCGCTGCTCAGCGCGAGTCGCAGTTTGTCGCCGCCTGTGCGCGTGATGATATTGATAGCGCCTGAAAAGGCCTGCGATCCAAACAAGCGCGAAGCGGCGCCCTCGAGTATTTCGATGCGCTCAATATCGGCAAGATTAAGTGGGAAGTCGGCCGCGTTGTGGCCGGTCTGAGGATTGTTAATGGAGATCCCATTAACGAGTAAGGTAATTTGATCAAAGGTGCCTCCGTCGATGCTTATGTCGGTCTGTAAGCCAAAGCCTCCGCGTTGGCGCACATCGATGCCGACGGCCAATTTTAAAACATCGTTGACAGTTGTCACACCGGCCGACTGAAGGTCTTCCTTCGTCAGCGAGATCACTTGGCGGGCTGCCACTTGAGCAGCCATCGGAGCGCGTGAAGCTGATACGAGCGCTTCTTTGAGCGATGCATCGCCGGCTATCAAGCTATCGCACACGGCTGCATCAAAGGTTGCAGGGTGGGAAAGCGCGTGAGCCAGGCAGGGAGTGGCCGTTGTCAGCGTAGCAACTGAAAGTACGCCGATGCGCACTTCTTTTTGCAACGCAGCAAACAAGGCATATCCCTTGCGTGCAAAGCTGTGGAACGTCACAACTTCTTTGCTCCTTACGGGTAAGGATTTCATTTGATTTGAATAAAACGTTTAATATTAGAACGTGCAAAAGTAAGCAAATTCGGGTCTCCCACCTACGTCTAATCATATATTTATGTCGGTTAATTTATCTCAATCTTGCTTTCTGCGCAGTGCTTGTCTCAAACTTGTTGGCTACTTTTGCCCCCGTTGGAGGCGCAAGTCTTCATATTTAGGACGCTTAAAATAAATGTATAATCACAAACTATATCACGAATGAAAAAGTTTTTGTTGTTGGCGGCTTTGATTTGCGGCCTTAGCGCCTCGGCGCAAGATTTTCGTTTCGGCTTGACAGGTGGCTTAAACGTAAGTGGTCCGACTCACCTCGATTCAAAGGTAGGCTTCAACCTCGGCGCTCGCGGAGAAGCACGCTTAAAGAAAGGCTTCAGCCTGACCGGTGCCTTGCTAATATCTGATCAGGGTTGGAAAAAGTCGCTCGAATGGGACGGACGTAATGGTTACAGCTTGGATGCTGAGGCTTTTTATCTCAAAATGCCCCTCCGCGTAATGTACAGATACGCGCTCACGCGGCGTTCAGCCCTTTTCTTTGACTTCGGCCCTTATTTTGCTTTCGGTTTTGCGGGCAAAACGAAGGTGACGCAAGTAAACAAGCGAGGCATAGTCGTAGCCAAGTATAATCGCGACACATTTTCCGACGAGGGCGCCGATAGTTTCGATTGGGGCTTAGGCTTTAATTTCGGCGCCGAGTTTGCACGCCATTACCGCATCTCTCTCGGCAGCGACTGGGGCTTGAAGAAATTTGACGGTGCCAATAAAAACAACGTCTTCGACCTCTCTTTCACTTATATGTTCTAAGAGAGCAGACGACTTAGACAACGCATTGCGCAAGGGGTAAAGCAATTTGCCCTTTGCGCTCTTTTTTTAGGCTAAATGCAGCAATACCGGCGCCGTCGAAAGTCGATTCGCACTTTTCGCCGGCGCTTCTTATTTGTAGGCCGGCCCTATGATTTCTACCGAGCGTGGTAAAAAACTCGAAAAAGTATTGATTTCTTGCGCGTTGCGATTAGTCTAATGCTTGCTGCTGTTGGGCGTTTGTTCGTTTGCTCCCACCAAACCATCGTTTGCTGCCGCCAAACTATCGTTTGCTCCTACCAAACCATCGTTTGCTCCCACCAAACGAAGTGCAAAGCGGTCCGGCATCCGCAGATATGAGCGGCGCCCGCCGGTGATCCAAGAGAGGTCAGCAGTGCGTCTGCTGAAGTAGAATTTGCAGCGAAGGGATGTCTTGGGGCGCAAACGAAAAATAGCGCCAAACCACCCTTGCGGGGAAGTTTGGCGCTATTGTCTTATTAAAAATTAAATCAGCGGGTAGCGGCAGCAGCTTCGATGCCTGCTCGATACCAATCGAAAAGGCGCTGAATGCCTTCGTCGATTTCAATACGATGGTGCCAGCCCAGCGCGTGTAGCTTCTTGACGTCGGTCAACTTGCGTGGTGTGCCATCGGGTTTAGAGTTATCCCAAACGATTTCACCTTCAAAGCCTACGGCAGCTTTGATCTTTTCAGCCAAATCCTTGATCGCAATTTCGCGGCCCGAACCGACGTTGATGTGACAGTTGCGAACCTCTTGCGCAGTTGCGTCATACGTATCTTGAAAGTCGACGTTCAACAATACGTGAACGCTTGCATCGGCCATTTCTTCGCTCCAAAGAAATTCGCGCAGCGGCTTGCCCGTGCCCCAAAGCGTGACTCGGCCGGGCGCAATGCCATATTTGCTCAAAATATTGGTGATTGCTGCCTCGTCAGCTTGCCCGTCTACGCCCTCCACGGGGCGCAGGTTGAGATCATTGCGCACGGCTGACCAGTTTTTCTCACTCAGGAGGCGTGAAAGGTAGATTTTGCGCATCATAGCCGGTAAGACGTGGCTCCGCTCCAAGTGGAAGTTGTCGTTAGGTCCATATAAATTGGTCGGCATAACGGCAATATAATTCGTTCCGTATTGCAGATTAAAACTCTCGCAAAGTTTTAATCCGGCAATTTTGGCAATGGCGTAAGGTTCATTCGTATATTCGAGTGGCGCCGTCAGGAGTTCTTCTTCACGTATAGGTTGCTGTGCGTCGCGCGGATAGATGCAGGTGGAGCCGAGAAAGAGCAGCTTTTTCACACCGTGGCGGAAACTCTCCCCAATGACGTTCTGCTGAATCTGCAGGTTGCGATAGATGAAATCAGCCCGATACGTCAAGTTGGCCATTATGCCGCCGACGTAGGCTGCTGCTAAGACGACGGCCTCGGGCTGTTCTTGGTCGAAAAAATTGCGCACCGCTACGGCGTCAAGCAAGTCCAGCTCCCGGTGTGTACGGCCGATGAGGTTGTGAAAACCGCGCTGTTGCAGGTTATTCCAAATGGCTGAGCCAACTAAGCCTTGATGGCCGGCAACGTAAATCTTAGTGTGTTTATCTAACATGTTTCTTCATCAATTAATCGCTTGCCGAGTGCGGCAGGTTCATGCGTCTTGCAAAAGTTTTTGTAACTCTTCTTGCAAAACTACGGCGTGGTTTCGGATCTTATTCTTGAAAGCGTAGAGTAGCGTTACGCGCTGTGGATTTTCTGCCTTAATCTGCTGAGCCAGCGCCTTTAAGTCGGCCGATGCTTTTAGTTCTTCGCGATAAGCCGCGGCGAAACTTGTCCAGTTGTTTTCCGGATCTTCGTGAAACATCTTGCGCAGATCGGGCGTCGGTGTTACTGCTTTAGCCCAAAGATCACAGGGCACATTTTCCTTTTTCAAACCTCGAGGCCATAGTTTGTCGACCAGGATGCGCATACCGTCGTTTTCCGATACGCCGTCGTAGACGCGCTTAATGCAGACTTCTATCATAAAGCAAAAAATCTGCAATCTTATATTGTAGACTGCAGATATAGAGATTTTTCTGTGAAGGCTTTAGTCCTCTTGGCTGCGCAATTTCTGCACGTAGATGGCATGTTCTTTTGCCAATCTCTTCAGCACTGACGGTTTGTCAAACTGCTGGCGAGCGCGGAGCTGCTTTACAACACCGGTTCTTTCAAACTTTCTTTTGAATTTCTTGAGGGCGCGTTCGATATTTTCGCCTTCCTTCACGGGTACGATGATCATGTTTGATGCTATTTTTATTGTTGTTTTGTATTTCTACTGTTTGCAGTGTGCAAAATTAGGCAATTGTTTTATTCACAACAAATATTCTTCGTTTTTTTTCGTCCTAACGCCCCGAAATTTGGATTCGTTGGCTTGCTTTAAGACATCGGGCGCAATGTTTTTTCCGTCATTTTTTACCAATAAAGAGATGAGCCGGAACCGTTATATATAATAGATGAGTGGATAGACAGTTTTAATCAGTATAAATAGCTTGGGAAGATCTACAACGCAGGCCCTAAGGCAGTGAGAAAAAACGAAAGGGCCTCGAGAGTTGAATAAAAGAAAAAAGAATTTTAACATCGCAGGGTAAAAATGCGAAACTTGACGATGCTTTTTGCGCCGGATTGCGGCTGTTTGTTTGCTTTGTGCGCCTATAAAAAAATCTTAAATGAACGTGGATTTGCTTGGATTCATCGGAATTATTGCTTATTTTTGCCACGCAAAACGTTTCAAAGAGGCGTTTCGCTCAGACAAAGCTGTAAAATCACATTTGCTTTTATCTCAAAAGAACTTACTGACGCCATAATTGGCGCGGTAGAAAATTCCCCACGAAGAAATACATCTTAATATATGGCACTCTATTCCATAGATCAACTGCAACAAAAGAACGAAGAAGACTTGCGAAAAATCGCAGACGAATTGAACACCCCGAACAAAAAGAGCGATGATAAACAGACGCTGATTTACGACATACTTGACGCTCAAGCCGAGCAAACGGCAGAGCAAAAACAAGCTGCCCCAAAACACCGCCAACGCATCCAAAAGAAAGAGGCTGTATATACAGCCAATAGTGAAGGCGAGACGCAACGACTTGAACAAACTTCGACGACGGCTACAAAACGCCGGCGCGGACGGCCGACAAAAGCTGAATCGGAGGCTATGAGGCAGGTTGCACTCAAGAATGAACAAGCGAAAGCGGAGGAACAGACCGTGCCACCGATTCCGACCACAACTCCGGAAGAACCGACTGTAGAGCAAAAGGAAACGAAAGCGGAAGAAGTGCCCGATTTTATCAGTGAGCAGCTCTTCAAGCAGGCAGATATGGCGGCTTTGGCCGATGCGGTTATAGATCTGGATGAAGTAAAGCAGCAATTAGAAGGCAAGAACGATAAGAAGGAGGAAGCAGAGTTGCTTCCGATGACGTCCGAAGCACCGACTGCAGGGCCAACGCAAACTCCGACTGCGGAAGGCGCGCAACAACCTGAGGGTAAGGGGAATATGATAAAAGTGAACGATCACTTTTATATTACGAAAGATATTCCCGTTATTTACAATGATCCGATATATGACGAGCAACCGGAAGTAGCTCCCGTACAACGGCCGAAATTTCGCCGTTTCAAAGACGATCCATTGGTTAATGCTGACGCAGAGGCTGCACAGCAGGCACCAATACAAGAACCGGAACGCCCTAAGCGCACAGCAGCTGCACCGGCACCGGTCTTGGAAGAAGAATTGCTGGATGGACGCGGCGTCTTGGAAGTGATGCCTGACGGATTTGGCTTCTTGCGTTCTTCAGATTATAATTATCTGACTTCTCCGGACGATATTTATGTTGCTGCAAATCAGATCCGTCAATATGGATTGAAGCAAGGCGACGTCATAGAAGGTAAGGTTCGGATTCCGGGGAGCGGCGATAAATTTTTTGCGCTCCATCGTCTCGAACGTATTAACGGCCTTGACCCTGCGGCAGTGCGTGATCGCGTGGCCTTTGAGCACCTTACGCCGCTTTTCCCTGAAGAGAAGTTTAAGCTTTGCACAGGTCGCCACGACTCGCTCTCGTGTCGTATCGTGGATCTCTTTACGCCTATCGGAAAAGGCCAGCGCGCTTTGATCGTAGCACAACCGAAAACGGGTAAGACATGGCTGCTGAAGGATGTGGCCAATGCGATCGCAAAGAATAATCCGGAGGCTTATATGATGATCTTGTTGATCGATGAACGGCCTGAGGAGGTTACGGATATGGCGCGCACGGTGAATGCGGAAGTTATCGCTTCAACTTTTGATGAACCTGCACAGCGACACGTGAAGATTGCAAACATCGTACTTGAAAAGGCTAAGCGTATGGTTGAATGCGGTCACGATGTGGTCATCTTCTTAGATTCTATTACGCGTCTTGCACGCGCTTATAATACGGTTAGTCCGGCAAGTGGCAAGGTTTTGACGGGTGGCGTTGATGCAAACTCGCTCCAACATCCGAAGCGCTTTTTCGGTGCTGCGCGTAATATCGAAGGTGGCGGCTCTCTGACCATCATTGCTACGGCACTTATCGATACGGGTAGCAAGATGGATGAGGTGATCTTTGAAGAGTTTAAGGGAACGGGCAATATGGAGCTTCAACTCGACCGCAACCTCTCGAATAAGCGCATCTTTCCGAGCGTTAATCTTGTGGCTTCAAGTACGCGCCGCGATGATCTGTTGCTTAATGAACAGGCGCAGCGCCGTATGTGGATTCTTCGCAAATACATAGCGGATATGAATCCCGTTGAGGCGATGCAGGAAGTTTCGAAGCGAATGGAACGGACGCAGGATAACGACGAATTTTTGATTTCAATGAATGGTTGATAGGAGGATGGGCGAAATCAGTCTCCGGAATCTGTTTGAGCGCGGCGGCTATTGCGCAAGGGCGCTACAATATTAATATGTGTGAGGGCTGATGTGGGCAAAAATGCGCTTGTCGGTCCTTTCGCTTATTCGAGAGTAGTACACGGGGCAATTCGGATGGCGGCTTTGCACTTTGGAAGTTGCTCGTGTGGGACACTCTTTTGGATCTTTAGCTTTACGCGATGGGCGTTTTTCTTTTTGTGGCGCCTAATTCTATGTTTTAATTAGATATTTTAATGACTACATATCTCGATATTCAACACTTGACAAAGTCTGTCGGCGATCGAATCCTTTTTGCCGACATTTCTTTCTCTGTTGCTGAAGGACGGCGCTTGGGACTCATTGCCAAGAATGGGACGGGCAAGACTACGCTCCTTAATATCATTGCCGGCAAGGATGATTACGACAGTGGAAGTGTGGTTTTTCATAAAGATTTGCGCGTTGGATATCTTTCGCAAGCGCCTCGCTATGCACCGGAGCTGACGGTTTTGGACGCTTGCTTTGCGGAGGCCGGCGAACTTTCGGCTTTGATTAGCCGATACGAAAGGAGTTTGGCAACACCGGGCAATCCCAATCTACACGAACTGATGGATGAGATGGAGCGGCGTGGGGCTTGGGATTTTGAACTGCGTGCCAAGCAAATCCTTACGAAGCTGAACATCATAGATTATAATCAGCCGGTAGCGCAACTCTCGGGCGGCCAACTCAAGCGCGTCGCTTTGGCTAACGTTCTTTTGACTGAGGCCGACCTTCTTATTCTCGATGAGCCTACAAACCATCTTGACTTGGAGATGATTGAATGGCTAGAAGCTTATTTGCGGCGCGAGAGCAAGGCGCTTCTGATGGTGACGCACGACCGCTACTTCCTGGATCGCGTTTGCGATGAAATTGTCGAGTTGGATGATACTACGCTCTATAGTTACAAAGGTAATTATGCCTATTTCTTGGAGAAACGCGACGAGCGTATAGCTGCAGCCAATGCCAACGTGGCGCGAGCGCAGAATCTTTACCGAAAAGAATTAGAATGGATGCGTAGGATGCCTTCAGCACGAGCAACGAAGGCGCGTTATCGCAAAGAGGCTTTCTATGAATTAGAGCAGCAGGCGCGACGACGGCAGGAAGAACAAGCTGCTCGCTTGGAAGTGAAAAGCGGATACATTGGTTCAAAAATATTTGAGGCACAGTACGTCTCAAAAGTCTTTCCCGGAACGACTGAGAAGCCCGAACCATTGACGATCTTAGACAACTTCTATTATAACTTCTCGCGTTTTGAGAAGATGGGTATAGTCGGCAATAACGGGACGGGAAAATCTACTTTTATCAAGCTCCTTTTAGGGATCGTTAAGCCCGACAGTGGACGTTTTGTTGTCGGTGAGACGGTGCGATTTGGCTATTTCTCGCAAGAAGGGATGGCTTTTGATCAGCAAATGAAGGTCATCGACGCCGTACGTCAATATGCCGAGACCATTGATCTTGGCGGCGGCCGCCGACTGACGGCGATGCAATTCCTTACGCATTTTCTCTTTCCGCCCGAACGGCAGCAAGACTATATATATAAGTTGTCCGGCGGTGAGCAGCGCCGATTATACTTATGTACGGTCTTGATGCGCAATCCTAATTTCTTGATCCTCGATGAGCCAACCAACGATTTAGACATTCAAACCTTGCAGATTTTGGAAGCCTATTTGCAGGATTTCCGCGGCTGCGTGATTGTTGTGAGCCACGATCGCTACTTTATGGATAAGGTTGTTGATCATTTGCTCGTCTTTAAGGGAGATGGACGCATCGATGACTTTCCCGGCAATTATTCGCAATACAGGTCGTGGAGCTTGCTGCAAGAAAAGGAGATACCGGCGCATATTTCGGAGAAGCCAAAGGGCGAAAAGCACTTTGAAGGCGAGCAAAAGCGCAAACTTTCTTTTAAGGAGCGTAAAGAAATGGAGGCTCTTGAGGCAGAGATTGGCTTATTAGAAGCCGAAAAAGCTCAATTGCAAGCAGCGCTTTGTAGCGGTCAACTTTCGGTGGAGGCTTTGACGGAAAAATCCAAGCGCTTGCCACAGTTGGAAGAGGAGCTCGATGAAAAGTCGATGCGTTGGCTTGAACTTTCAGAAATAGATTCTTGATAAACCCTAACGAGCAATGAAACCTTTAGCAGAGCGTTTGCGCCCGACGAGCTTAGATGATTATGTAGGCCAGCAGCATTTGGTTGGTCCCGGGGCCGTCTTGCGTAATATGATTGACGCGGGGCGGATCACGTCCTTCATTCTTTGGGGGCCGCCGGGTGTAGGAAAAACAACATTAGCGCGCATCGTTGCTACACAATTTAAAGCGCCTTTCTACACATTGTCTGCAGTTAATTCGGGCGTGAAGGATGTACGCGACGTCATTGAAAAGGCTGCAAAAAATAGATTCTTTTCCGATCAGAGTCCTATTCTTTTTATTGATGAAATTCATCGCTTTTCCAAGTCGCAACAAGACAGTTTGCTAGCCGCTGTGGAAAACGGCACGATTACTTTGATTGGTGCCACAACGGAGAATCCTTCTTTTGAGGTGATCAGGCCTTTGCTTTCGCGCTGTCAAGTGTATGTGCTGAACAGCCTGACAAAAGATGAACTGCTGCAATTGCTCCAACATGCGCTGACCACTGACGAACTATTAAAAGAGCAGCAGATAGAGCTGAAAGAAACAGATGCTTTGCTGCGTTATAGCGGCGGCGATGCGCGGAAGTTGCTAAATATCCTCGATTTGGTCACGCAGGCGGCCTCGGAAGGTCCGATTGTTATCGACAATTCCCTTGTTACGGCTCGCTTGCAGCAGCATCCGGCCCATTACGACAAAGGTGGAGAGATGCATTACGACATTATTTCAGCCTTTATCAAGAGTTTGCGCGGAAGCGATCCCGATGCTGCACTTTACTGGTTGGCGCGGATGATCGAAGGAGGTGAAGATCCGAAATTTATAGCCCGTCGTTTAGTGATTAGCGCTGCCGAAGATATAGGCTTGGCCAATCCTAATGCTCTCCTACTTGCCAATGCCGCTTTTGACGCTGTTGCAAAAATTGGCTGGCCTGAAGCTCGCATCCCCCTTGCTGAAGCTACCGTCTATTTAGCCAATAGTCCGAAGAGCAATAGTGCATATTTAGCTATCGATGCCGCTTTGGAGCGTGTTCGTGAGACGGGCGATCTGCCCGTACCCTTGCACTTGCGAAATGCACCGACAAAGTTGCTCAAAGATTTGGGCTACGCTGATGGCTACTGCTACCCTCATGATTATCCCGGCAACTTTGCCGCGCAGCAGTATCTTCCTGATGTGTTGCAGAATGAAGGCTTTTGGCATCCCTGTGACAATCCTGTCGAAGCCAAGCAGCGCGAACGCTTGAACCGTCTATGGGGTGAGCGCCAGTGGTAATGGATTGAGTGTAGTTTAGCATGAATGTTGTGCTCATATCATAAATATAAAAACGAAAGGAAGCCAACCTTGAGGGGTTGGCTTCCTTATTATATATCGCAATGTCCGAGCTATGTGTAGCTTTGTGCAGACTAAGCGTCTTAATTCTCCTCTTGTGCAGCGGCGAACTCTTCGGTGAGCTTCTTTTGGAGTTCACCCGGCATCAATTCGTAGCTGGCAAATTTCATGATGAAGCCGGCTCTACCTCCCGTCAGCGAACTTAGCGTCGTGGAGTATGTGCTTAGCTCATTCAAAGGTACTTTTGCCTGCAACTTCTCGTAGCCGTTTTCGCTACTCATTCCGACAATCATACCGCGACGGCCTTGTAAATCGCTCATTACGTCGCCCATCTTATCCGCCGGCGTGAATACTTCAACGTCGTAGATAGGTTCGAGCAGTTTGGGGTTCGCATTTTTGAAAGCCATGCTGAAAGCATTGCGTCCTGCGAGCATAAACGACAACTCGTTAGAGTCGACCGGGTGCATCTTACCATCGTAAACGATGACGCGCACGTCGCGAGCATAAGAACCCGTCAGCGGTCCTTGCTCCATACGGCTCATAATACCTTTCAAAATAGCAGGCATAAAGCGCGCATCTATCGCGCCGCCGACAACAGAATTGATAAAAACGAGTTTTCCGCCCCATTCGAGAGGAATTTCCTCCTTATTGCGCACATTAACGCGAATTTCCTGTCCGTCAAACTTGTAAACCGTAGGATCCGGCATCCCATCGCTGTACGGCTCGACAATTAAATGCACTTCGCCAAATTGACCTGCACCGCCACTCTGCTTCTTGTGGCGATAGTCAGCTCGAGCTGCTTTCGTGATCGTCTCGCGATAAGGAATCTTCGGCTCGATAAATTCTACCGCAATCTTATCATTGTTTTCCAAGCGCCATTTTAGCGTGCGCAAGTGGAACTCACCTTGTCCGTGCACCAAGGTTTGGCGCAACTCCTTGCTCTGTTCTATCACCCAAGTTGGGTCTTCCTGTCGCATACGCGTCAGCGCTGCCATCATTTTCTCCGTGTCCGCCTCGTTAACGGCCTTAATTGCCCGCGTGTACTTCGGCTCCGGATACTTAATCCAGTTGAAACGATAATCGCAATCTTTATCATTGAGCGTATTTCCCGTGCGCACATCTTTCAGTTTGACCGTACAGCCAATGTCTCCGGCCACGAGTTCTTCCACCTTTTCGCGGTTTGCGCCCGACGCCACAAAGAGTTGCGCCATACGCTCCTTAGAGCCGCGGTCAGCATTTGAAAGATCATCGCCTTCGCGCACCTTTCCGCTCATCACCTTAAAGTATTGCACCTCTCCGATATGCGGTTCGATGCCCGTTTTGAAGAAATAGAGACTCGTAGGCCCATCAGCGTCTACCGGCACTTCTTCGCCGCGCGTACAATGCACGGGAGGCATTTCATCAACAAAGGGAACGACGTTGCCAAGAAACTCCATCAAGCGGCCAACGCCCATATTCTTTGAAGCACATACGCAGAAGATGGGGAAGATAGAGCGCGTGACCATACCCTTGCGTATACCTTCGCGCATCTCGTCCTCCGTCAAATGTTCCTCCTCAAAGAATTTTTCCATCAGTGCCTCATCGTTTTCCGCCGCAGCTTCGACGAGCGCTTTGTGGAGTTCCATAGCGCGCTCCTGCTCCTCAGCAGGAATATCCTCGATCGTAGGTCGTCCGCCTTCCGGTCCCCACGTCAGTTTTTTCATCAAGATCACGTCGATCACCGAGTTGAAATCCGGACCCGTCTTGACGGGATATTGCACAGGAATGGCCTTTGCGCCGTAAATCGTTTGCAGTTGTTCGATGATATTGTTGTAATCACATTTCTCATCATCCAGTTGGTTCACGAGGAAGATCACCGGTTTGTTGAGTTTCTCCGTATAACGGAAGTGGTTTTGCGTGCCCACTTCCGGCCCGTATTGACCATTGATCAGCAACAAGGCCGTATCCGTCACGTTAAGTGCTGTTAGTGCCGCTCCGACAAAATCGTCTGAACCCGGGCAGTCGATAATGTTTAGCTTCTTTTCGTTCCATTCTACGTGAAACACGGTAGAAAAGACTGAATAGCCATAATCCTGCTCAACGGGAAAATAATCGCTGACGGTATTTTTCATTGTGATGCGACCGCGTCGCGCAATCTGGCCGCTTTCAAAGAGCAGCGCTTCAGTCAGCGTCGTTTTGCCGGAGCCATCATTGCCCAAGAGCGCAATGTTCTTAATGTTGTGTGTGCCGTAAACTTTCATGTATTAATCGGGTTTGTTATTTGTTAATGTGATTAATATGTTTTCGTGACGCTCTTACAAGCGTTCGAGGCGCAAAGTACAAATTTGTTTTGTAAACGACAAACAAATAGAGCGATATTTTACTTGTTTCATCCCACTTTTCTGCGCTGCCAAGATCTTGCAACCCGTTTCGACCTCCCCTTGTTGGCAGGCGGAGGCAGTCTTGGCTGTCTTTGTGATGCTTTATGTCGGAAAAAGGGCGAAAAGGACTGTAATCTGCCGGCGTTGTGTCGTTGCCGGACGCGTGCTTATTGTCTTTTTGTCGATGAAGGCTTTTTGCCCCTTCCCGACGGTTTTTTATCGCTCCTGTCGGATCAAGTTCCCATCTCTCTTTGATTGATGTTTGTGAAACTTCCACGGGCATACGCTTTGCTTTGCTCCGGCTGTTTCATTGTTTGCTGCCGCCAAACCATTGTTTGCTCCCACCAAACCATCGTTTGCTGCCGCCAAACTATCGTTTGCTCCCACCAAACGAAAAAAACTTTGTCGGGCGCGAGACAATTATTTGTCTTCCGGCGTAAAAGATCAGATGTGCGGCATACGATTTCCTTATCTCGCCGCTCACGCTTCCTTACGCCTTTGAGCAGTCTAAGGCATCGCGAACGGCAAAAGGGTGGGGGAGGAGTAAAAGGCCTGCATTTGTCACTTCATTGGCAAGCGGACTATAATAATGAATAGACATAGGAGACCACCGCTAAGCCGAGCGCGAGTTCAGAAAAGGATTATAGCTTGCGAAATCTTCACTTTCTTCAAAATAAACCGACATCGTGGGCCTGCTTGGCACTCTCTTTGCATACTAATATGGACAATAACAATAAACAGATAAATCATGCAAAAGGGAAATATTGGGATAACGACGGAGAACATCTTTCCCGTCATCAAAAAATTCTTGTATTCTGATCACGAAATCTTCCTTCGTGAGGTCGTATCTAATGCAGTAGATGCCACGCAAAAGTTGAAGACCCTCGCTATGCGCGGCGAATATAAGGAGGATTTAGGAGATCTTACGGTGCAAATCAAGATCGACGAGGCCGCAGGTACGCTGACGATCAGCGATCGCGGTATCGGAATGACGGCTGAAGAAGTTGACCGCTATATTAACCAAATAGCTTTCTCGGGAGCCAATGAGTTTTTAGAGAAATATAAAGACGACGCCAACGCTATTATAGGCCATTTCGGCCTCGGCTTCTATTCTACGTTTATGGTTTCCAAAGAAGTGGAAATTGTGACCAAAAGTTATAAGGCCGATAGCAAAGCTGTGCGCTGGACTTGCGACGGTACGCCCGCCTTTACGATGGAAGAGGTTGACAAAGCAGAGCGCGGAACGGACATTATTCTTCACATCGACGACGACTGTAAGGAGTTTCTACAAAAGAATACGGTGCTTGGGCTCCTGCGTAAATACTGCCGCTTCCTGCCGATACCCGTAGCGATGGGGAAAAAGACGGAATGGAAAGACGGAAAGGAAGTAGAAACCGAAGCGCCTAACATCATCAACGATACGAACCCGCTTTGGATGCGCCAACCCAGTACGTTGAAGAATGAAGACTATACGAAGTTTTACCGCGACTTGTATCCGATGATGGACGAACCGCTCTTCTGGATTCATCTTAACGTTGACTACCCCTTCCATCTGACCGGTGTACTCTATTTTCCGCGCTTGAAGAGCAATGTCGACATCCGTCAGAACAAAATCCAGCTGTATTGCAACCAAGTTTACGTCACGGATGAGGTGGAAAACATCGTTCCTGAGTTTTTAACGCTGCTTCATGGCGTAATCGACTCACCTGATATTCCGCTGAACGTAAGTAGAAGTTATCTGCAAAGCGATGCGAACGTGAAGAAGATATCCGGCTATATTATGAAGAAGGTTTCGGATCGTCTGCAAAGCATCTTCAAGGAAGATCGCAAGACTTTCGAGGAGAAATGGGACGACTTGAAACTCTTTATTAACTATGGTATGCTCAGCGAGCAGGATTTCTTTGATCGTGCCAAGACTTATGCCTTGCTGAAAGACGTCGGCGGGAAATATTATACCTTTGAAGAGTATAAGCAACTCATCGCTGCTGAGCAGACAGACAAAGATGGTAACCTCGTTTACCTCTATGCCAACAGCAAAGAGGAGCAATATGCTTACATACAAGCGGCCGAGGCAAAGGGCTACAGCGTCTTGCTGCTCGATGGCCAACTCGATACGCCGCTCGTGCAGATGCTGGAGCAGAAATTTGAGAAGTCGCGCTTCGTCCGTGTAGACAGTGACGCTGCAGATCGCCTGATTCCCAAGGCGGAAGCAGCTCAAAGCAGTTTGACGCAAGTAGAAAGCGATAACCTTTCTGAGACTTTCAAGGCCGGTTTCCCGAAGTTGAGCGGCGCAGAGTTTATGGTTGAGGTCGCTTCGATGGGCGAAAAGGCTGCGCCTGTGCTCATTACGCAGAGCGAATATATGCGGCGTATGAAAGACGTTGCACGCTTGCAGCCCGGAATGGGATTCTATGGTCAAATGCCGGATATGTATAGCGTCATTCTCAACGCTGACCACCGCTTAATCAAGACTGTGCTGGCTGATATGACGGCCGCCGTGAGCGAACGCTTGCAGCCCGTGGACAACGAAATGAACGGCCTCAACGCCCGCCGCGCTGCCCTCGAACAGCAGCAAAAAGACAAGAAGCCGGATGAGATTACGCAGGAGCAGCGCGATGAGTTGACGAAGTGTAATGCCGACATCGAAAGGCAACGCTCCGTCAGACGCGAGATCTTGGGCGAATATGCGAAGTCCGATTCCGTCATTGCGCAATTGATAGACTTGGCTTTATTGCAAAACGGCTTGCTCAAGGGAGAGGCTTTGAGTAACTTCCTGCAACGCTCGGTGGATATGATCAAAAAATAAGCAGTCACACATTATTATATATAGGCAGCCGCAGGCGGAGTTCCCGTTTGCGGCTGTCGCGTTTTGTAGGTAAGCCAACAGTCTTGCGCCGTGATCCGCTGCCGTCGCCCCTTTTGCGTTTTTTGTATCGGTTGTTGCCTTTTGTCTTATTTACCTGGTCTGTTTTAAGTGCTTTTTTGGGCTTATTGCTTTGCAAAATGAAACGCTTTACATACTTTTGCAGCAATTTTAGGTCAGAGCCGCTATACGGCAGCTCGTGTTTAAGAAACCTTTTAACCTCAATAAATAACAATGGAGTGGATTGTTGATATCCTAATGAAGCCCTTCGGCCCCGCCCATTTGGCCATCATCTTTGCGTTGGTGATTTGGCTCGGCATTAAGTTGGGTAAAATGAAAATCGGCGGCGTTTCGCTTGGCGTTACGTTCGTCTTGTTTGTCGGCATTTTGGTTGGCCATCTCTACAATGTCTTTGTCGTTGAACCCAATGCAACGACTGAAGGCTTTTCCGAAATGATGCACCAGCAAAAACTCATCATTAACTTCGTCAAAGAGTTGGGCCTTATCCTCTTTGTCTACTGCATTGGTTTGCAAGTAGGGCCTGGTTTCTTTGCAACGTTCCGCAAAGGTGGACTCGGTATGAACATATTGGCAATAGCTACGGTATTGCTTGACGTTTTGGTGATGCTCGGCCTCTTCTTTATCGTGTTTTATGAAGGCGGAGACCCGCAAAATAAGAACAATTTGGCGATGATGACCGGCGTAATGTACGGTGCCGTTACCAATACGCCGGGTTTGGGTGCTGCAACTAACGTTTTGCCCTCTTTCTTCCCGGCTGATGCTATTCCGCAAATCGGAAACGGCTATGCGTGTGCTTATCCTTTGGGCGTTGTGGGTATTATCGGTGCGACGATTCTTTTACGTTTCCTCTGCCACATCAACTTGGATGAGGAGTATCGCGAAATAGAGCAGGCGCACGAGAGCGATCCGCAGGCAAAACCCGAACACGTTACGCTGCAGATTACCAATAAGTCGATCGAAGGGCGTACCATTCAAGAATTGGCCGGCTTCCTGAAGCGCGATTTCGTATGTACGCGCTGCATTGAAGGAGATCAGATGTTTATTCCGAAAGAGGATCAAGTTTTGCACGTAGGTATGCGCCTCTATCTCGTGTGTCCGGAAGCAGATACAGCTGCTATTACGGCCTTTATCGGCGATCGGATCGATATTGATTGGACGAAAGAAATTGAGCAAACCCAGTTTGTTTCTCGCCGCTTAGTCGTTACGAAGCACGAAGTCGAAGGAAAGACTTTCCAAGATTTACACTTCCGCACGCTTTATGGCGTGAATGTGACCCGCGTAACGCGTGCCGGTATGGAATTTTTCGCAGAAAAGAACTTCCGCCTGCAAATGGGTGACCGCATTCTCGTAACCGGCGCCGAAGAAAACGTTAATCGTTTGAAAGAAGTGATTGGCGACGCCGTAAAACGCTTGGATCACCCGAACGTAGGTGCTTTGTTCTTGGGTATTCTCATTGGTTGCCTTGTCGGAATGATTCCTATTCCTATTCCGGGCGTCAGTGTTCCTGTAAAATTAGGCTTGGCCGGTGGTCCGCTCGTCGTAGCTATTCTGATTGGCGCCTTTGGTTATAAGTTTAAGATCTCGTCTTATCTGACGACCAGTGCCAACTTAATGTTGCGCGAAGTGGGGCTTGTGCTCTTCTTAGCCGGTGTCGGCGTTCAGGCGGGCGCTACTTTCTGGGAAACTGTAAAGAACGGCGGTCTCACTTATGTTTGGGCAGGTTTCTTGATTACCGTTATTCCTATTATCATTGTAGGACTCATAGGTCGCCTCAAGTTAAAGCTCAACTACTTTACGTTGATGGGTATGATCGCAGGTTCGCATACGGACCCTCCTGCTTTGGCTTTTGCAAACCAAACGGCTAACAATGATGCGCCGGCTATCGGTTATTCGTCTGTTTATCCTTTGACGATGTTCCTGCGTATCTTGATGGCCCAACTCGTCTTGTTGCTTGTCATCCCCTTAGTATAGCATAGTCTATAAACGTTCGCATCCCTTGTGATGCAGAGATTATCATAACTTTCCCTCATCCTTATATATAAGGGTGGGGGAAAGCCGTTTAATGCCTAAGCTGCTCTTAAAGAGAATAGATTTCAAAAGAAGCATTATACTTGGAAAAGAGCGAAAAGTTTCGACAGATAAGTGCCGACAGGAACCCTTTCTGCATAAAATACATAGCTCAAAATAACTTTACCCTCTAAAGAATGCTTATTTTTGCATGTTTAATCAAGGTATAAACAACGATTACGATATGAAAAAAACAGCTTTGATCACAGGTATTACGGGGCAAGATGGCTCCTTTCTTGCCGAATTTTTGATCAGCAAAGGATATGAAGTGCACGGCGTGCTGCGTCGTTCCTCTTCTTTCAACACAGGACGTATAGAACATCTTTATTTAGACGAATGGGTTAGGGATATGAAGAAGAGCAGATTGATCAATCTGCATTGGGGAGATATGACCGACTCGAGTTCAATCCTGCGTATCCTCCAGACTATACAGCCCGATGAAATCTACAACTTAGCCGCACAAAGCCACGTTAAGGTCAGCTTTGACGTGTCCGAGTATACGGCCGAGACTGACGCCGTGGGTGTTCTCCGTTTACTTGAAGCGATACGCATTTTGGGTATGGAGAAGAAGACCCGCCTTTATCAAGCCAGTACATCCGAACTGTATGGAAAGGTGCAAGAAGTGCCGCAGCGAGAGACAACGCCCTTCTATCCTCGCTCTCCCTACGGCGTGGCCAAACAATATGGTTTTTGGATTGTCAAAAACTATCGCGAGAGTTATGGCATGTATGCCGTTAATGGTATCCTCTTCAATCACGAAAGCGAGCGTCGCGGCGAAACCTTCGTTACGCGCAAGATTACGCTGGCTGTAGCACGCATTAAGCAAGGCCTGCAAGATAAGTTGTATCTCGGTAATATGAATGCGCGGCGCGACTGGGGCTATGCGAAAGATTATGTCGAATGTATGTGGCTGATGCTGCAACACAAACAGCCCGAAGACTTTGTCATCGCCACAGGCGAATACCATACCGTACGCGAGTTTGTCACCTTAGCCTTCGTAGAAGTTGGCATTACCATTGATTGGCAAGGCGAAGGTATCGAAGAGAAAGGCATCGAGCGCGGCACGGGGCGTGTTCTCATCGAAGTAGATCCTAAATATTTCCGCCCCGCAGAGGTTGAGGAGTTGCTTGGCGATCCGACGAAGGCGCGCACCGAACTGGGATGGAATCCGCAGAAGACGAGCTTCAAAGAATTGATACGCATTATGGTCGAGCACGATATGCAGTTCGTCAAAAAGATCCATCTCAAAGAACTCATCGCGCGTGGTGATGTTCGGATTGAGGAATAAAGACTAAGCCGCAGCAACGCAATATCGTTTCGCGCGCCAACTTATACAAAGAAGTCATTGCCGGCCGCTTTTCCGAGCAATGACTTCTTCGTTTTTCTGTATAAAGCCTTTTAATCAAAAGAGATGGCCACCACTTTCAGATAATCTTTCAAGCGATAAGGCCCTTCGCCGGCCGAAGCCTGACTATCGTTAATCAAGAGGAGCGTTTGCCGCCCATCTTGCAGTTTTGCGCCCAAACACATACCTTCATAATTGGCATAATCAAGTTTCCAAGGCATAATGCGCGTCTTAAAGGTCAGCAACAACCGCTTGGGTAGAAAATAAGTTTCGGGCAGCTTCTCCATATTTTGTTGCTCACTGATAGGCAATACCTGCACAGGGTTAACCAAATAAAGTTTGATGATCGCCTCCCCGCCCACGTAGGCCTTCGGAATATTCAGTTCGCGCTCCATCACAATCAGTCGACCATCATCGAGCGCACACAAAGCCGGAACGCCCATAGCATAATAACGCCCAAAGCCTTGTTGGCGTCCTGCATCCATCTTGTAAGCATATTGCGCTCCGGCTTGCAGATCATCGTTAAAGGATTGCAAGCGCAAGCGATTAACCGTGCCGGGATGATTCGGACTCGCCGTCGCCCCATCCGCACGCAGCGTATTTTCGGTAGTCGTCCAAAACTTATGCGTCTTGGGGTTATACGTCAAGGCTTCAAAGCCCCCGTTCGTTACAATCTTCGATGCAGAAAAAATCGCCGGAATGTCCAGTTGCTTACCGGTTGGCACGCCGTTCATATCATATTCCAATACTTTCTGATCCCCTTCGCCACTGATAAAGAGCGTCTTACTTGAAGGCCTGTAAGCGATGCCTTCGCAATCTCTAAGACTATTGCCATCACCATCTGTGGCGGGATGCGGATTTCCCTTAAATCCCTCCAGCGAAACGCTGCTTATCTCGCCGCTCTGCGGATCTTGGTAAATATGAAAAAGGAAAAAGCCATCGCGCGGCTCTTTATCGCTCACTACGGCATAGCGCGTATCGTCAATCTTTGTAATGCCACTGAAATTAGCCGTGCCAATGCTCCATTGCTTTAAGGCTTGCTGATCCAAACCTATCGCCGTCTGTGCAGAAGTAGCTAAACCGGCAAGGGAAAGAAGTAGAAAAAGGTATTGTTTCATAAACTATACAACTGCTGGATAGCTTGTTTATTGTATAATCTGCAGTGTAAGTGTGCTATTGTTGCTCATTTATCGTGCAGAATGCCTGGCAAACTTGCCTTCAGCATAAATGAAGATGCAAGGAAACCAAATATCGCACCACTTGAAAGTATGTCTTGGTTAATGCCCATAGATAAAACATAAGTCAGCCCCAACATCTAAGCACATTCTGTGGCTTTTCGTTCGTTTTCTCCATAGGCTTTACCTGCAAACTTATTCAGTAATTGTGCCCATCCCGTCAACTTTTTTCTCTTATCAGTACCCCCTCAAAATTAGCTTAGGAGCAAATGAAAATTGTCTTATAAGAAAAGAAAAATTGTCCTATAAGTGTGTTTTAATTCTCTCCTAAGACAATTTTCATTTTCACCTAAGAAAGTTTTTGCGCTCTTAGTAGAGTTGATTTTCAATGTGTTATTGGGCTTTAATTTTCGTGCTTAGCCGGCATGTCCCGCCTATCTCACTTTTTTCACTGTAAACATTTTTCATATCTATCCTATAAGCTGTGCAACAGATATAATGGGGAGTAAGGATAAATGTTGTAAGCCTCGCGTCAACGCTGCCCCGGATTGCAGGAATAATGCCAGGCCCTAAGGTTCGCTCTCTCAAAACAGACCCATTCATATACGCGGAGTAGTTGAAAGACCAACCCTTAGGGGTTGCCTCTTGCGGCATATTTTGGCAGGGATGTCGCTTTGCTCCAACGCCTGCCCTGCCAAAAGACCAAGCCTAAGGGCTTGCGTTGTGGGTATGAGCTGTGCTGGTTTTGATCTTTCAGTATAATCTGCCGGCTATATGCGGAGTAGTTGAAAGACCAACCCTAAGGAGTTGCCGTTTGCGGGTATGTTTTGGCAGGGTTGTCGCTTTGCTCCAACGCCTGCCCTGCCAAAAGGCCAAGCCTAAGGGCTTGTGTTGAGCGAAAGGGTTTTGCCGCTTGGGATAGAATCGCGTTTAAGTCAAGGGTTTATATGTAACTAATGTTTTCTTATATAAAAGTACATATAAAATCCGAAAAACGTAAAAATGTAGCGATAACGTTATCAATCAAAGACTTAAAAGGGCTTTTGGTAGCAGCGTAATGCCAACCGTGTACGGTCTTTATGCCAAACAGTGACAGCGTTCCGTCTCCTATTCGTAACCCCTGCAAGGGGGATGATAGAAGGTGGAAAATCAAGGAAATTCGCTCTGAAATAGGCTGTTAGGCTGAAAATTCCCATCCTTCGGTTTCTTATTCCGCGTTCCCCTCGATTTGCTTAGTGGACAACTGCTCCACAGTAAATAATTTTGCAAACGAAAGGAACAAAAGCAATGAGAAGTACATTTTCAGTCATCTTCTATTTGAAGAAAGACAAGGCAAAGAAAGACGGTACGGCACCTATCATGGGACACATCACCATGGACGGCACGCAGGCACAGTTCAGCTGCAAGGTATCCATCGAACCGAACCTCTGGGGCATCAAGGGTGGTCGTGCGATTGGTAAGAGTGTAACGGCACGGGAAGTCAACCGGATGCTCGACAAACTCCGTGCAGGTATCACGAGGCATTATCAGGAAATCATGGAGCGCGACAGCTTTGTCAAGGCCGAGAAAGTCAGGAATGCTTTCCTTGGCTTGGAATACCGCTGCCAGACGCTCATAAAGATTTATGACCACTTCATGGAAGATTATGCAAAGAAAGTCGACTGCGGCATGAAAGCAAAGAGCACATTGACGAAATACTATGCCGTATACAGTCACCTAAAGGACTTCCTGCAATCACGCTATCATGTGAGTGACATCGCATTGAAAGAAATTCAACCAACATTCATCACCGATTTTGAGACTTACCTGCTTGCAGAAAAACACCTGCATTGCAACTCTGTCTGGGTATATTCCTGTCCTGTCCGTATGCTGCTGCACAGGGCGGTAGAAAACGGCTGGCTGATGTATTATCCATTCCCTGACTGCAGTGTGCCGAAAGGGGAAACAGAAAAAGGATTCCTTACCAAAGAAGAACTCGGGCAGCTTATCAACGCCCCGAAGATGAACTTCAAGCGGACATTCATCCGCGATCTGTTCCTTTTCTGTACTTTCACGGGATTGGCTTACATAGACCTGAAGAACCTTCGGGAGGAAAATATCGTGTCCAACCCGCTCGACGGCAGTGTATGGATACACACCCATCGGCAGAAAACAAGTGTGGAAACGAATGTCCGCCTGCTTGACATTCCCCTTCAAATCATGAAGAAGTACAAAGGCCTGTGCGACGACGGACATGTCTTTCCCGTTCCGTCCTATAATTCCTGCAAAATGATACTACGTACCGTCATGAAGAAATGCTGCATCCACAAACACATTACTTGGCACATGGCAAAGCATAGAGAAATTCGTAAATATCAAATAACCAATAGATTAGTTTGATTATCAATAAGGGATGGTAACGATAAGGAAACCAGTAATCTTCTATACTTTACCTTGTTTTGCCAATTCAAAGAACCACTTTGTTTATTGCAAAGATAAGGGTATATCGTGAGAAAAAAGAATCTTCTCCAAATTATTTTCATAAAGCCGTCCATTGGGGCTGTTTTTTGTTTTCCGTGTATTCTATTCTTATGATAAAATGCAGTCCTCGAAGACTGCATTTTTTGTTTTCGCCCTGCTTCTCTCCCTGCACATCCTCCACTTATGTCTGTGTATCATGTCGGGATCGGTTGTTCGTTGTCAGTGGCAAAGGTAATTCAAGGCTTCTACGGACAAAAAAGGTCGGGGCGGCAAGCCGTTTAGACGACAATCTCCACACTTCCATTTCATTGCAGGTAGTATTCTCGCCGTAAAACCTTGTTTGTCCTAAGCCCTACCTTTTTACGCCACTGAAACGAAAACGACCGACCCGACAAAAAACATATAAAAATGCAAGATATGCAAGATGTAAAAAAGAAGAAACTATAATAAACCAACCAAGATGGTGTCAAATATGCGTTGTGGTGCAAAAACATTGACACACCTCCATTGATTTAATCCAAAGATTCTGGTTCTTCTTTATCTATACTCTCTTCTGAAGTAGCATCAAAAGCCAAAAAAACTTCCAAAAATGCAGTTTCATGGAAGAAATAGTTTGGGTCGTCGGTAAGTTTGTCCTCCATAAAATGGAACCCCCAATTGGCATATTCCTCCATTGTTTGGATAAGTATATCAACCGCCTTACGCAGTGATAAATCTCCTTTATCCAATGCGATGAAATCAATATCGGAACGAGCAATAAGAGCGGCAAACATATAATCTCTAATCTTTGGGTAAGGCGTACGCCCCAATCTTTTTTCTATGTTGCCCCAATTTTCGATAGCCCAACCAAATTCTTTTCTTTTAGTTGTGTCTTCTGTCAATGGACGGCGTTGATTAGCATACAAGCCTATGAAAAACGCCACAATGTACAGTTCATAACCAGCACCGAATAATTTTCCACGAGCCTCGCGCAATGATGTTTCACCCTTGCCATAATCGCAGTAGGTCTTTATCAAATCCTCGTATTTAGTTTCCCATTGCGGATTGCGAGCCGCCCACTTATCATATAATTTTTCTGTTGCCATAATCTATTTATTTGATGTGTTCAATTATTGTTTGAATTGTTGACAAATCTTCCTTGTCAAAACCCTCTGCTTTGCTGATTTGATAAACCGCACAAGTGAGTTGGTTGAGTTTCTCTTGGTTCAGTTTCTTTGTTTTTGTAGCATAATCGATTTCCAACAAGTCCTTAGTAACGATTATACACTGCTTGTCAAGTTTGTCGATGATGTTATAAAATACGTCTTCTTTGAACTCTCCGAATGATGATGTCGGGGCATCAAAGATGAGTGGGTAATCTTGTTCGCGTTTCCTTGTCGTAATGTTTGATATTGCAAACAAAACGGACATATACATTGTTGTTCGCTGTGCACCGCCAGGATTTGAAATAATTGTGCCATTGGAACTATACAATTGAATGCGAGCAGAGCCATCGGCTCTTTTTATAATTCGTATCTGACCACGGAAATCATTTTCATTCAATTGCTCAAAATATTTATTGGTTTCGTTTTCAAGCATTGTCAAAAATTCGTTTACATTTCTGTCTTTTGCTTTGGCAAAGGCTTCCATAATAAGTTTGAGCGTTTGATGAATCAACTGGCTTCTTTTTATCGCATTGTTTGATGGTTCGATTTCGTTGAAAGCATCAGAAATCCTCACTCGCTCTTTTTCGAGGTCGGCAAGTTGTCGGTTTAAGTCTGCCAAACGGATTTCTGCCCTGTTCTTTCTTTCGGACATTCCTTTGAAATCTTTGAAGCCTTTTTCAAGGAGAGACTCTGAAATGCCTTGCGTTTGAATTAGCAATCTTGCTTTTTCGTCTTCTGCCTCTTGCAAATCCTTAATCGCTTGTTCTAAACGTTGCTTATGCGCTTGTATCAGTTCCAATCTATCATAAACCGTTGTGGCAATTTCAGCAATTTCCTTTTCGTTCCAACCGCCCAAACGATTAGATATTTTGTCTATTTCCTCAACATAGTGATTCGGAAAATATGGCTTTTCTTCCTCCTCGCTTTTGCTTTTCGCTTGCGAATTGGCAAGAAATTCATTCAACTTATTGACCATAAATTCATATTCAGGCGTTCCTTTATGTGCGGGACGACCACAAACCTTGCAAATTTCATCGTCAATCATTTCTTGCATAGTTTCTTTATTGGGAACATACCACGGAAGTTTTGTTGCACCATTAGCAAGAGTGTTGGCCATTTCTTGCTTTCCTTTCTCTATGGCACGGCGTTCTGTTTCTGCTCTGTCAAGTTTTCTTTTCTCCCTACTGATAGCCGATGCCTTTTTCTGAAATTCTTTCAAGACACTTGGAAAAACTCTCAAAATCCAATAATCATCTAACAATTGTGCATTGTAGTCAATCAAAGTACGAGCCTTGTATGTCGCTACGTCTTTTTGCTTGGCTTCAATTCTCTTTTTTATATCCTGATATGCCTCGCAAGCCTCTTGGTTTTCTTCTAATTTTTCCAAACTTGATGTGAAATCAGATATGATTTGTTCTTGTGTGTGAATATCATCTCTCACGTTTTGAATATCATTCAAGTTTCTTATTCTGTCAGATTCCAACTGCTGAACTTTTTTTGTTTGGGCTTTGTCTTGTTTCAAAGCCTTTGTTACAACCGCATCGGAATCTCTTTCAAATTTTTCTGTAAGGTCAAAATAATCTTCAAATTGGCGAATATTGGAAAAAGTGTCAACCAATGTCTTCAACGCTGTATTGTTGTCGAAAACATCCAATTGACTTTCACCTTTGAACAAACAGTATTTGCGAATGGCAGTATCGAAACACGCCTCCAATAATTGCTTGCCATTTCTTGACAAACGTTCAGAGCCTCTATCTTCATATCCGATAAATTTGTAATCGAATGTGCGGGCAGAATTTTTGTCTTGTTTCTCAAAACTAAAGCTCTTTTCAATCTCAATAATACCATCGTGGTCGAATACCAAGGAAACAACAACCTCATCAATATCGCCAAATTCCATTTCTGATTTTCTCTTTTCAGAGATGTTTGTGGCACTCTTGTTTTCAGTAGCAGTGTCGAACAACCATTCCAATGCCTCGAAAAAGGTTGTCTTCCCATCTCCGTTGTCTCCGATAATCAGCGTGAGGCCTTGGGAAAACTCAAATGTGTTATCTCCGTAATAACTACGGAAATTTTTGATGTTCATACTTTTGAGTATCATATCTTTCCGTTTAAGTAGTTATTGATTTCATTATAAAGTTGCTTATCGGTTTTGTCTTCACTTTTGCCCTCGATGATTTTGGCAATAGTGCAAACCAAATAATTATCAGATTGAAGTGCATCACCAACCGTTTCATAATCAGAGGGATTAAACGGACATGCCTCTGCAAGTTTTTCATCTTGCAGTACGGATTGTAGCACTCTGTCGCTATTTGTCAGATATTTAGCCATAATTTATTATTTGAAGATTGATATTACATATTTGTTCAGCACATCGTCCAACTCGCGAATCGTATCGTTCAGATTTTCAGACAACAAGGCAAAATCTCTTACACGCTTCAACTCGCTTTCGACAAGACTTTTTTCCAATGTATAGCATTCTTCATCAAACACATTGTCGGGAATGACAATGAGGTCGTGAATGATTGCAAAGCGTTTGTCTTTGTGCATTCGCAAGACACGTCCACGGCGTTGAATGAATTGGCGTGGGTTTCCTGTGCTTGCACAGAAAATAGCCAATTCGCTTCGTGGCACATCAACCCCTTCGTCTAAACACTTCATTGAGGTAAGTACATCTATGCTACCATTGGCAAAGCCTTTAAGCATAGCATCGCGGTCGGTTGATTCGGAGGCGAACTGACGGACAATGATATGGGAATCCATATCACGGACAATGCGAGTGAAATCGTCAATCAGATGTTCGGTGTCGGGGTCAGATGCGATGGTGTCAAACTGGTCGAAAATATCCGCCTCGAAATTATCGGGCTTGTTACCTTCGGGAACATAGACCAAAGTGTATTTCAAACTGCCTCTTTCTTCCATTCGCTGCTGAACAATCTGTTTGAAAGCGGACAACTTGTTTGCTGCTTTGTGAATGATGCGTTTGCGTTTCAGCAAAAGCATTTTCAAACGTTCCTGGCTTTCCTCATCATGAAAGCCCATTATCTTGACGATCTTCTTTGATAGTTCAACATATTCTGCCATTTCGTTTTCAGTCAAACGAACAATGTGCGGATAGTAATAGTAACGGCACAAAGCACCATTCTGAATGGCTTCAGCCATTGAATACTCGAATGTATAACTGTCAGCACAGCCAAAAAAGTCCTTCAGTTTGCGGTTGCCCGTCTCGTCAAACTGCCTTTCGGGTGTGGCAGATAGCCCGATGCGACGCAAATATTTTATGTCTGCCAAACGTTGCGCCATCAATCCGCCCCCCATATTGTGTGCTTCATCTGCGATAAGCAAAAGTTTGTTTTTTGGAAATTGATTCAATTCCATAAAAACATTGGAGCGGACAAACGAAGCGTAAGTTGATATGATAATGTAGGACAAGTCGTTGTTGGCCTTTGTTATTTCGAGCAAGCGAAGATTGGCCACTGCCGATTTCCAATTGTTATACTTCGAGCAAACCTTTATAATAGTGCTAAAATTGAACTTCTTACATTCAATTTCCCATTGTTCGACAAGTGTAATGGTTGAAACAAGGATAATGGCTTTGTAGTAGCCTGACTTGTTGTATATCTCAAGCAGACAATTTAGAGAGGTAATGGTTTTTCCCGTACCTGTTGCCATAGCGAACAAGCCTTTCTGCTTGTTGTTCTTCCAATTCTCAAATGCTTGTTTCTGATATTCACGCGGACCAGATTCGTAAGGGAAACGAGGCCTGCCAAAATCAATTGGCTCAACAGCTTCGCCTTGCTTCTTGATTTTCTCTATCTCGATTTCAACCTTTTTCTTGGCTTTATCCAATGCCTTGATTACAGATTTTGGCAATGATTTATCAACAATATCTTGTTGAATAAACTTGTATTCCTCTTCCAGCAAATCTTTCAGTTCCTTGTTTTTGAACGATTCGGCAATATGGATTTTCACTCTGTCGGTCGAAACAAAAACAACATTCTCATCTTTACCTGTGAACACAAGTTCAAACTCTCCGTTGATTTTATTTATTGTAGCGGATGCAGGGTTGCCGTCCCAATCGCAGAAAGCCGTAAGGCTTTCGATGTTGTCAATCAATGCCGACCGTGAAAAGTTGCAAGAACCATCAAAGCCAACCTTATTCACACCATCGCTGAAAACGCCTGTTTTAGTGTGTGAAATGCCAATGCCGTCTTTGGGTGCAACGATTCTAATGTCAAGCCGATTGTTACGAATAAGCCACGCAAGGCAATCGAAGAAGTGAGCATCACGCTCCGACAGCGTGTTTTTCAGTTTCTCAATGTCTGTAATATCAAAAAATGGAATAGGTGTATCAAGTTCTCCGTTGGCAATGGCATTTTTATCCTGTTCGGCAAGAATGTCGTTTACTATCAGATTCATACGACCGCCATTGTAGAGGAAAGAAGCGAAACCGTCAGCCAAAACATTGATTGCGGAAGAGGAAAAAAAGCCCAACATCAAATCGAACTGCGTGGCATTACACAAACAATCAGAGAAGAAGCCTATCGGTTCCCACTCTGTCCGCGATTTGAAATGGCGGTGTGCTGGAAATGTCACATCTTTTAGCATAGTTACAATCTTATTGTAGCTATTCTTCGTTCTGCCTCAGGCAGTTCTATATTGAATATTGTTGCGTACTTACTTATCATATTAGTCTTTTCTCTTTCGGTTAAAATGCTATCATCCATCATTTTTATCAATAGGGAATTAACCAATGATTGGTTTCTCATAATCATCTTTCTAGTTATTGGATTCCATAATATCATATCCCACATGTCAGAATGAACATTACGATTCAAATTTACATAACCAGAGATTATCTCATCGAATGACTTATTTGTTGCTAACAATATTCTAGCAACAGCCTCAACAAATGGCAATAAACCGATTGGACGGAAAAACAGATTTCCTCCATTTTCTGTAGAACGTAGTTCTGCAGCTGGATTATCTGAATTATTATTTATGTATGCCTCTATCTCTTCAAAAGTAGAATTCATACAATCCCAGAAACTGACTAAATACCGATTAAATTCAGCAATAATATCATCAGATGGTCTATATTTTAACTGATCTTTTATTTGAGATTTTACATAACGATGCTGTTCTTTTTGACATTTGAATACCCAGTAAAGCACAAGATGACATTCATATAATGTCATCAATGAAGTAAATGCTTTTTTATCTGACTGAGGAATTGATTTATTATTACTCGCCTTTATCCTTTCTCCCATAAACAAGGGGTATGTTTCCAATAAATCTCGTGTAACAATAGCAACCGTATCATCCTCATCAAGAGCAATAATGTCTCCTAAACGAACAGGTTTAACATACCTGTTAAGCGTTGAAAAGATTCTCCTAGATTTTTTCATTCCTTCTGTTGTATTTTGATGACCTATAAGCATCACACTAATGGTCTCATTTTCCAACTCTCTATTTTCCAACAATGCAGCTCTGATTCCTTCTACTCTATGCTGACCATCAACTGGAAAAATCTTTTCACGACCAGAGAACTCCAATAATCCGATATTTGGGTACTGATTATTTTCTACCTCAAATCGAATTTCTGTCCACAAAGGATCTCCATCATAAACGGCAAGAACAAGGCTGTCAAAAAAGCGGTCTTCACGGTTTAATATATACTCTTTTATCCTTATGTAATTATTGGAGAGAGAGCGTTGTATCTGCTCTTTTAATGAATTAGCTGTATGTAATTCATCATCAACCTTTTTTACCATCCTGCTAATTTGCCCGAAGGACATAGTGGCACAATAGTAAACAGTATTTCCAATTCTTCCTTTTATTGCAGGTATTTTTGTTGGTTCCATGATTAAAATGCCTTTTCAGTTGGTTGAACATCTAATTTATCTGGTATTTCCGAATTAAATGGAGGTCTTATTGCACGAATAAGGGCAACCTCATCTTTATCTATTTGTTCATTATTTGTTTCTGGATAATAACGATAAAACAGATAATCTTTCCAGTACTTTTTCATTCTGACAATATCTGTCCTTGATTCATCAGAATCATATTCTTTTGCCCGTTTACGAATATGTTGTCTTCCTTCTGAATAATGACACCTACCGATGTAAACAACATATTTTTCAATAAATGGAAGATTGATCCCTTTAAGATAAAACATATATATACCACCTGTATTCGTTGGTAGATTCTTAATACTTTCAGAAATGACCCCTCCTTCATAATATTTTATTTCTTCTGACCACCTAGCTTCATCTGAGATTGGATTTAAATCATCAATTTTATTATCTATCCAATGAGAGGGATTATGATAGTAGATTATATCATATAACTTATCCTCGTCATACAAATTTAAAAATGCCCCTTTTCTCATATAAAACAATTTGCACATAAAACATCATTATCATCATCTGCGAATATATCTACCAATAAAGAATTGCTGTTCATCTTTGCTCTTTGTTCTTGTCGTTTGATAGCATCTAACTTAATTTGACGTATGCGTTCAGGCTTAATTAAGTCTTCCAAACTCTCGCCTTGAATCCATGTGTAACCATCCTTCTCGTATTCCATTGCCTTTTTGAATAGGTCGGGGTGTTGCTCATAGAGCCAAATCCATTCGATTTTCTGCTGGTAGAAACAGAAATAGCAGCCTGATCGGCTTCGGCAGTATGTTCCAATTTTTCCATCAACTTCAAAAGGTATCTCTTCATAATACGCGGGAACTCCAACTCCACTTTCGCGCAACAAACGGAATATATCTTCCTTTACAAGAACCTCATCATTATCTATTAATGGAAATGAATCCAATTTTCCCACAGGATACTCTGTAGTCTTTAGATACTCAAAAACTACGCGGTTGAATAATTTTACATCAATATCAAGCAAAGCATTAAGCGTTTTAGAATAGTAGAACTGTTTATTCAGAGGTCTTTTCAAGATCTCCATAATTTCTTCCAATTGGAATTCAGAACAAAATCGATTATAGATATCAATTATTTGTTCCCGCTGATCATTATGCAGAGCCTTATTGATAATATCAATACTCCAAATATTTCTCCTGAATGGAAATACAGCTTGGATATTGGGTTTTGAGGAAATATAGCCATCACGATTTTCATCACCACGTATACCGACATAGGATACAGCATAGTCATCTCCAACAAATCTTTCAAATTCAGCCAATTTCATTTTTTGCGTACACCATCGAGCCTGTGGAGATGGAAGAAATCCACCACAGGCTTTTAGAAAGTGGTCAAAAGGAGTTGCCTCTGGACTGCCTTCTGTTGCACGTAATCGCTTAATACTCCCTAAATAGGCTTCGAGTTTATCTATTAGTAACTCCGTCTCTTTCAACTCACAACCTGTGTCAGAATTGTAATACTCTATCTTCATATGAGGGTATTTATGCTTTAGATAGATGGAAAGAGCTGCACTATCTTTCCCTCCCGATATGCCGAGTATATGTCTCACCTTTATCATTTCATTTTCTTCTTCAATAGGTTCATCAATGCATAAATGTTGAGATTGACATCCTCCGACAATAACTTCTCAATTCTAGCTTCTAATTCTTTAGAACGTTTTTTTTCTTCGACACCTACTTGAAAAGACATCGCTTCTGAAACAACAGAGTGTTTTTCACACTCTCGGAAGAGATATATGATATTGTCAACGAGTTGTTCCTCTTGATCATCTCTCAAACGTTCAAGTGGTTGATCCAGCGCAGCATAAGCAATACTTTGATACCATTCTTGTCGATTGTCGAATTCTGCCATAACGTGATTATAGAAATCACGTTGCTTGTCTGAAAGGAGATGTTCTTTTATGTGTGAAAGACGTTGCCGAATCTCTGTAATGTAATCTATATATTCATACTCTTGAAGTTCAAGCCGTTCAATTATCTGTTCCTCTATTCTGTCTATCAACGAAGTATAACACGAGCGAAGTTCTCTCACTGCTTTTTGTATAAGGTGGCAATAGTTTGCAACAAAATCCGTGTTGTTTAATGAATTCTTGTCGTATCCTAATGCTTCAGGTAAATCCTCAAAGAATGTCTTCTCAGGATCTTTCGCCTTGGCAAGTACGTCTCGAAAACGCAGAGTTGTTATATGATCAAACTTGCAAGTGTGCTTAGCATAATCATTCAACTGATGATAAAATACAAAGAATGGCTTGATAGTTTCAATAAACTTATTGCTATTTATCTTTTTACTCTCCGGCGCATGGATAAACTTGCGATACTGATTGTAGAATTCAATCTTTACCCCATCCTCAGCATACGCCTTGATAGTAAAATCAGAGGGATGTTTTTTTAATAAATCAAAAAACTCCATATTGATTTCAGGGATATACACGCCATTGCTCCCAAAAAGAGAATAGTCAAGCCTTTTTATAAATAAATAGGTCGGGATCCAAAAATCCAACACTCCCATTTTTATCTTATAGGGCTGCTCCGAGAGTATTTTTATCAGCTCTGATATTTTACGTGGTTTTTCCTGAGTGCTACGAAGAAAATTCTCACATGCATTCCAAAGTGACATCATACCATCCACTTGTGGAGCGTCCGCAAACTCTCCGTATTGATGTAACCCCGTCGTTTGGAGTAGTGTGTAATAGATTGTCTTCTCCGGCGGATATTTATCTTTTTCCCAACTGAGGTCCTCTTTATCCGCATATAAAATGAGAGCTTGCAGATATTTTACACGTGCAGCAGATATACTAGCACTCAGTTTTTGACGATTAATAAGTTCATTGTTTATTACAGGAGTGAGGAAATATACATCATTACAAACATCAGAAAGCAAAGCATTAAAATCTCGTTGGCTACTAATCTTTTTCTCCATACCTTTATAAAACCACGTTACCTCGTCATGATATGAAAATAGACTGTTTTTTATCTTTTTGTTCAGCAAATTCTGTTCATACATTCTAAGGTTGCGAATTTCACTCAAGGCAACATTATCAGTTTTGTCTATCACGATTTTTTCTACGATATAGTCATAGATTTGTATTTTGTGCAGATGTTCAATGATTGCTTCCGTATGGTTGAAGACTGCAAAGACGATCGCATGCTTACAATCTTTACTGAAACTACTTACTTCATCATACGTATTTTCACGGGTTGAGAAAATTAATTCAATAAAACCATCAACCTCGTTCGCAGGAGGCTGACCGAATGGCTCATCATAAAGCCTATACTCAAAATAGCGAGGTGTCCCGCTGTGATAATAATATGCTTTGACTGGAGCTACACGATTCTTGAATTCCTTTCGAAGTAAATCAATAGGATGTATTGGAACAGGAATAACAGCAGAAGCCTTTATAATCTCATCTTCAATGTTTATATCTGTCCCTTCAAATAGAATGTATCGTGCTTTATATTTTGCGTATCGTATGATGCGGAGATTAATGAGTTGTTCTAACACAACCTCTGCCATATCTATAGCCATCGCATATTTCATATATTCAATAAGTTGCTTCCTTGGCATAGAAAAACCTGAACTGCCAAAAATATTAAGTAGTCCGATAGCCTTTACTGTTTTTAAGGCAGCTGTCATTGACAGATCGTTTTCCCAATTAGCAGTTTCGACACGCTCAATGGCAATAATAATAGCCCTCCATCCCATTGAATCTGCATTTACATCGGTTAAATACGAATGAAAGTTTGCCACAAGATAATCATAAACAACACTTAAATTGTATGTACAGGTAGGTGTAGGAGTGAAATTACTTAAAGAATCAGAACTTTTGGAATTAAGGAATGAAAATAAGGAGCGTTCATTTTGACCATATTTCTGAATAGCCTTAGTGAGTATAATCGCAGAGAATGTATCTAAAGGAAAAAGCTTTTGCATTGTTCCTTCCTTGAGAGTAGGTGCAATAAATTTACATTGCAAAGCAATTTCATAGATAGAATGGGTTTGTATACTAAGTATATCGGTATTATTACGCAATACCTCTGCCGCCATATACAACAGTTGCTCCACTGGCTCCGCAAAAACCACCTCTTGGAAACGCCCTTTTACTTTTGCCCATTCGTTTTTTTGAACAATATTCAGCTTTGAAGCGTATGCACTAAAATTCTGATGAAGAGTTGTAAGCAGAAGTATATTTCGTCCTGGAACATTAACGAACTCTGCCAACTGTTGTATAAAGTATAGTTCTTTCTCAACCTCATTTTTGGCAGCATGTTCAAGAATCTTGCCAAACTCATCTATAACTATTACGAGCATCTTATTATGCTTCTTCAGTCGGTGATAATAGTTACGCAACATCTCTATAGCTGTATCCCCATTAGTCTTCTTGCTCAATTTCTTAATGAGCAAATAATCTAGTGGATGATACTCTCCCACTATATTTAGAACATCAAAGCCACTAACTGGTGCTAGTACTCTTGAATTTTTTATCAATACATTGTATGTATCCGTTCCTATCAAATCATGCTCCAACCGGAGTAGGAAACACGATTTTCCAGTACCGTATGTACCAATAATGGTAAAAGAGTGTATGCCAGTCTGATATTGGCGGACAATTTCTCCCACCACTTTTTCTACATTAGGTGTAACAATATACCTATCGCTACCTGTGACTCCTGATTCTATGTTGGCTGACAGACTAAAATTCTTCATTTCTATAGTAGTGTTTAAGAACTTCACTTGGTTTCAATTTATGAAGAAATTGAACTTGACGTAATCCTGCTGTGTCGGAATAACGAAATACATCTGGAAATAGTTCTTGTATATCGATGAGCATATTTATGAGTTCCATATCAGTTAGGCAGAATATGCTACCTATGGTTTGCAGCATATCATAGTCTACGCTATCATTATTTCCTTTCTCTCTCACGATTGCGTAGAGCAGAATCTCAAGCGGAATTTGACGCTTCCCCTCTACATTAAAAGAATATTGCTTTTCGTCTCCTGATAAACGAATCAAGTCTAGATCTGTCATAAGGACAGAATAATCTTCCATAGATAAAGTTTTGTGTGAGAGAACATAATTCTGTAGAAGCACTCCAACGTCTTTTTTTACCGTATTCTCATTGAAACTCTTCAATTTCCCTTTTTCCGTCATCGTACGCTTCACAAATGCAACAACGTGTTCACGATCAAAGGTGAGACGTTCGCGTTGGAAGTTTGTAAAAAACAATCTATAAAGTGTAGCTTCTCCTGTGCTTATAAGTGTATAATGTAAAAGCCAAAGTGTCCCAAGATCTTCAATGAATGGGTCTGTGCCATTATTAGAGTCAAATATAAGATGAGCAATGTCTGTTAGTCCGTCATCATCAAGCATTCCAAATGCTCTCATCCAATAACGTATAGAGGCGACCATATTCTTACCAACTCCGAGTTTGACAATAGAATAAAGTTCGTTCCAGTCATTATTCTCTAGTGCAAAATCATACCCCTTCTTAAGCCACAAAGCTTTGCAAGGAAACGATTCATGTCCGGAAAATGTATATTTATTTATAAGCATAATGAATTCTATATTTATAATTCTAGGGAGTTTTCGTTAAGCAGGAAATCATAAACACTAATTGTGGTTATTCCCTGTTCATCTCTTGTAACAGGACATTCTTCACCTATTACGATTATCTTTTTGAATGAATCATCCACTTTTAATAAAGATGCTCGCTCTTGTTTCACTTTTTCATCTGTTCCCATTCTGTATGCGGATTGAATGTAGTACCTTCGGCTTCCAAGATTGCAGACAAAATCAACCTCCAAAGTGGAACGTTGTCTTTTTCCATCTTCTTTGACATTTACAATAGGAACTGCTCCAACGTCTACATTAAATCCACGAACACGCATTTCATTATAGATAAGGTTTTCCATCAAATGGCTCTTTTCATATTGTCTGAAATTGATACGAGCATTGCGTAGCCCTAAATCCATGAAATAATATTTGAAAGGAGAGTTTATATAGCGTTTGCCCTTTATATCATATCGAGTTGCCTTTTCAACAAGAAAAGAATCACATAAATAGTCGATGTAATCCTTTATTGTGTCATAGGATATAGATGATTTTTTCTCACTGCGAAATGAATTTGCAAGTTTATTGGGATTTGTCAATGCACCGATATCAGACGCCATAATGTTGATAAGTTCTTCTAAATCATCATTTTTTCTTATATCATACCTATCCTTAATGTCCTTGATATAAGTTTCCTCAAACAGAGATTTCAAAAACTTAACTTTTTGTTCCTCTGTAGTACATGACAGAATTTGTGGCAATCCTCCATATAGCAGATATTCATTTAACCCGGCTTGAATAGAGCCCTTATAGGCAGACATATATTCATGGAAACATAATGGAAAGATTTTTACTTCATATCCGCGTCCTCGAAACTCTGTTATAATATCCTTCGAAAGAAATTTTGCATTACTGCCTGTAACATATACGTCAACATTCTGTATCTTGAGAAACCCATTGAGAACATCCTCGAAATGATCAAGCATCTGAACTTCATCTAGTAGCACATAATACTTCTCTTTATCTATGATACTATTTTCAATATATGAATACAGATTGTCCGGATTTCTTAAATCTCTATTCCTGAAATCTTCAAGATCCACTTTTATGATATGATCTGATTTAATTCCATTCTGTTCAAGATATGATACAAATATCTCAAACAGGAGATACGATTTTCCACATCTACGCATTCCTGTTATTATCTTAATCATACCATTGCCTTGTAATGAAACCAACTCGGTCAAGTACTTATCACGCTTTACCATTTCTGTAATCGGAGTTTGTGTGTAAACATCTCGTAGTTTCCGATCGCAAAGGTAATATTTTCCTATCATTTCACCAAGGCTTTCTCGAAAAATATGTGTAAAGGCACAGAGTTTTAGAATAAGAGAGTAGCGTAAATCATTCTACAAAATCCTCATATTTCCGATATTTCCTGCCTTATACTTATTTTCAAGAAGCCCGTGTTATGCCTTTAATTTTGCAGGAGCGCAATCATTTACCCATTAAAAACTATTGCTGTCCGATAAACGTCAAAAAGAGTAGGAAAGACCGCCTCAATCGCTGAAACAATGCGGTTGAGGTTCTCTTTTTGGCATTCCAAGCCCCCCCCTAATCAAAAAGCGAAGGCATTTGAGGGCTTTCGGCCGCTTCTTTCAGGCATGCTTCCCAATCTTTTTCGGGATGATTAAAGAGGCTGTAGAAATCCACATAGTACATCAGTGTTATCCTGACCATTGTGGCCAACCCCGAAAAGCTCCAAGAGCGTATG
>NZ_GG700642.1:382232-382940 GCF_000159995.1 Alloprevotella tannerae ATCC 51259 | reverse complement strand
AGGTAAGCTGTTCGGTGACAGGGGCTACATCAGCAAGAACCTCTTCCAAAGGCTTCTCGTTGACGGAATACAACTTATTACCAAATTGAAAAGTAACATGAAAGGAGCCTTAATGAGTGTTTCAGACAGACTTTTACTCAGAAAAAGAGCCATTATAGAAACGGTGAATGATGAACTTAAGAACATTGCACAAGTGGAGCACTCCAGGCATAGATGCTTTGACAATTTCATCGTCAACTTATTAGGTGCCATTGCTGCCTATTGCTTGTTCCCAAAGAAGCCATGCATCAATGTACAAAGGACCATTGATACACAGCTTACTTTGTTCTGAATTCGTCGAACTCACGTTAATCTACAACGTCTATATGAATATGAAACGTCACAAGGATGACAGCTGTGCCATTTAATGTTATGTTATAAATAACCCCAATTCGGGATAAGCAAGGCTTGTTTTTGTCTTAAAATAGTTTCAATAAAAGCCCAAAAGGAGGATTATTTTTCGTATATTTGTTGTTGATAACCAAACAGATAACAAAAAAACAATCCTCCATGAAACTTGTCAGCAAAGTTACGGAAATTTATTGTATTGCAGATGATTTCTGCAAAGAATATGAGTTAGAATTGAACAAAAAAGCACTTTCGCTTTCAAACCCCTCTCCAAACACCCCTAAAACTCGCAATAGAAAGGGAAGAATGAGCGATGCAGAA
>NZ_GG700642.1:373939-382132 GCF_000159995.1 Alloprevotella tannerae ATCC 51259 | reverse complement strand
GTTCATACCCGCCACAGAAGTATCTCAAACTTTATTGTCAACCTTTTGGCAGGAATGGCGGCTTATGCTTTCTACGATACAAAACCCTCTATCAATATGGAGTTTGAGATGGAGGGAAAAACAGAAGTGAAACAGCTCACACTTTTCTAAATTTACTTGCCTGAAACAATAAATCTTCGGCCTAAAACAAGGTCGAAAGAATCGTTGTGGACTATAATCTGAGTAAAAAGGAGGGGGCCTTAAACCGAATTGGGGTAAATAGGAAAAGTCTACTCTCCTTATTTTCTTCAGAAAGGTACGTACCTTTTTTATGGATGGGTAGGAAGAGATGTCTTTGACTTAAAAAGGTCCACACATTAAAAGTCTATCTTCCAGACAAGGTTTACACGCATTATATTATTTATCTATTAAAATTAACAGGCACTAATGTTTGATCTTTAATAGGTTCACAGCCTTGAAAACTTTTACACATACAGCTTTTCGTGCTACCCGCTTCGCAAACATACATTTTCTTCTTTCATCGGTAACAAGCCGGATATTTTATACAGTGTGCTGCATTAGTTTGCTTTACTTTAATTAAGCATCAGTAACCTTTGCAATTAAGCACCCAAGGTATTTATAGCCATTAGATTTTCTAATAATACCCAACCTATGGTTTCCCTAGAGTAAGTGTCTGTTATAATAAGATGTAAATAGCATACTATTTTCTCCTTTAATATCAGTTTTCTGTAAGAAGTTTAAGGAAATAAAATTGGCAAACCTAAATATAATCTTACTAGAATATGATCTTCGTTTGAGTCTCTTAGTAAGTTCAGCCATATAAAAAGAGAAGGTAAAATTTCCATACCTTCTCACTTAAATGACTTAGTGATTCAGTTGGGATTCGAACCCAAGACCCACAGCTTAGAAGGCTGTTGCTCTATCCAACTGAGCTACTGAACCTACAAACGTGGTGCAAAAGTACAAAATCAATTTAAGTAATCAAAGATAAGTTTTGTTTTTCTTGATAGCAAGCCTATACTTGATGTACATTAGATTTAGATAGCTTATAGAATTAGCAGTTGAAGTCTCTTTATCTATTTATCATTTTCCTTATATATAGTACTATTAGTTTGCTAGTTCTACGGACCCTGTATACTATTACACCCTAAGTATGATGCCTAATTATGAGTCATAGTTTCCTTACGTGTACCGTTTAGATAAATCAGATAAGAATACCTATCATTGCGATTATTTTTTCTTATCTTCGCGCATAATTAGTATTCAAAACGCAGGCCATAAAGACATGCAAAAAAAAGTACTTGGAATTCTTTGGACGATATACGGTTGTATCGTGTTGCTTATAATTGGTGCAACTTTTAGTATAGAGAGAGGGTGGATAGGGTATATGCCTCCTCTTGATGAGCTGCAGAACCCGATCGATAAATACGCCTCACAGGTTTTTTCCGCTGATGGAAAGGTATTAGGCACTTGGTCACAGAATGAAAATAGAATTTTTACTGACTATGATAGCATCTCTTCTCATATGTTCGATGCCTTAATCGCAACTGAGGATGTTCGTTTCTATCAGCATAGTGGAATTGATGCAAAAGCGTTTGGACGCGCTGTTGTTAAACGTGGTTTTCTTGGGCAACGTGCAGCTGGTGGTGGATCTACTATTACACAACAATTGGCAAAACAATTATATTCTAAGCGTGCCCACAGTACGCTTGGGCGTCTGTTTCAAAAACCGATAGAGTGGGTTATAGCTGTAGAGTTAGAGCGTCATTTCACAAAAAAGGAAATCCTTACACTATACCTAAATTACTTTGATTTCCTGCATAATGCGGTTGGAATTAAAACTGCAGCAAAAGTGTATTTTCAGAAGACACCGCAACAACTTACAATAACTGAAGCTGCAATGTTGGTTGGAATGTGTAAAAATCCCTCTTATTACAATCCTATTACAGCTCCAGATCGTTGCAAACAGCGCCGAAATGTCGTACTAGATCAGATGGTCAAAGGAGGGTATTTAAATGCCTCTGAAGCGGTGACTTTAAAAGAGGAACCGCTTGGACTACATTTTAAACGTATTGATCATAAAAATGGTCCAGCAACATATCTTCGTGAATATTTACGCCGTATCCTTATGGCGGATAAACCCAAGAAGGAGAATTATGCTGACTGGCAACAAGTTCAATATTTTGGCGACTCTTTATCATGGGCCAATGATCCTCTTTATGGTTGGTGTAAAAAGAACGTAAAGAGGGATGGAACCAACTATGATATTTATACTGATGGGTTGAAAATTTATACAACGATAGATTCGCGTATGCAGCGCTATGCTGAAGAAGCTGCCTATAGTCATGTGGCTAAATACTTACAACCATTGTTCTATAGAGAAAAGAAAGGATCATCTTCGTTTCCATTCAGTAGTAAGTTAACGCGCAAACAAATAATGTCAATACTAGCACGCTCAGAGTTGCAAAGTGAGCGCTATCGGATGTTGAAAGATGCAGGTGCTTCAGAAGAGGAAATCCGTAAATCTTTTCATACTAAGATACGTATGAGCATCTTTTCCTATCGAGGAACTATTGATACGATGATGACTCCACTTGATTCTATCAGATATTACAAAAGTTTCTTGAGAACAGGACTTGTGTCAATAGATCCTTCGAGCGGACAGGTAAAAGCCTATGTAGGTGGATTAAATTATAATTATTTCCAATATGACATGGCCTTTGTAGGACGTCGACAAATCGGTTCAACAATGAAGCCTTTTGTTTACTCACTTGCTATGGAGGATGGGTTAACCCCCAGTTATACAATACCCAATGTCATGCGTACCTATATGGTTGCAGGACGCGCTTGGACGCCTAGAAATGGTAGTAAAGCACGGTATGGTTCAAGTGTACCTTTGAGCTGGGGTTTAGCCCAATCTAATAACTGGGTGACGGCTGGTCTGATGAGCCAAATAGACCCTACGGGACATCGCCTAGCTAAGATTATGAAAGATTATGGGGTAAAGAATCCAAACATTTATCCATCTATAGCCCTCTGTCTAGGCCCATGTGATGTGACGGTCGGTGAATTGGCCAGTGCATACACAGCTTTTGCTAATGGAGGTATCCGAGTTGCGCCATTATTAGTTACAAAAATTGAAGATGCTCAAGGCAACGTCATTGCAGAGTTCTCCCCAAGAGTTAACGAAGTTATCAGTGAAGAAAGTGCTGATGAAATGATAACTATGCTAAGAGGCGTTGTACAATCTGGTACTGCAGGTCGATTAAGATATAAGTATAATTTAAATGGCCCAATTGCAGGAAAGACCGGTACTACGAACAATAATTCAGATGGCTGGTTCGTTGGATTAGTACCACGCTTGGTCACAGCTTGTTGGGTTGGTGGAGAAGATAGAGACATCCATTTTGATCGAACAAATAGTGGACAAGGTGCAACTGTGGCCCTTCCAATTTGGGCTTATTATATGAAGAAGGTCTATCGAGATCATTCTTTAGGTTATAAGGAAAATGAAGAGTTTAAAAAGTCAGTGCGCCCGAAAACTTCTCCTACCCCGAGCGTGCAGGGTAATAATATGACAGACGACGAAGAAACTCCTGATCCAGAACCGCAACCACAGAGGAATACGGAAGCCCCTCCTCCGAAGCGGACTGCTAATCAACCAAGGGGCGAAAGCCTATTTGAATAGATTTCGTCTAACGCATCAACTTTGTGCAGTGAGGGATTTAGTGCTAATGATATGCAAGAACGAAGATGACAAAAATGAAAGCAATAGCAATTATACCTGCTCGATATTCGTCAACACGATTTCCAGGAAAGCCTTTGGCATTACTAGGAGGGAAACCTATTATCGAGCGTGTATACGAGCGCGTAGCTCAAGTAATCGAAGACGTTTATGTCGCCACGGATGATCAACGCATATTCGATGCAGTCGAAGCTTTTGGAGGAAATGTTGTGATGACCTCTACTGCGCACAAAAGTGGTACTGACAGATGTTGTGAAGCATTCAATAAGATTGCAAAAACAGCAGATGTCGTTATAAATATCCAAGGCGACGAGCCATTTATTGCTGCACCCCAACTGCAGGCCATTCTGCAATGTTTTGATGACCCATCTGCAGATATTGCTACGTTGGTGCAACCTTTTCAAAAAAATGATTCATTTGTAGCATTAGCTGACCCAAATTCACCAAAAGTCGTATTAGACAATCATAATTTTGCTTTATACTTTAGTCGATCTATCATCCCATATCAAAGGAATTTACCTCAAGCAGAATGGTTAACACATCACGCATATTATAGACATGTCGGTATTTACGCTTTTCGCCCGGCAGTTCTTAGAGCTTTGACCCAATTATCCGTTAGCTCTTTAGAGAGTTGCGAATCTTTAGAGCAATTACGCTGGCTACAAGCTGGCTATCGCATAAAGGTGGCGGAAACCCAGATTTCTACAATTGGAATTGATACTCCTGAGGATTTAAAGCAAGCTGAAATATTTCTTACCCAACATGTAAATAGATGAAACGATATAATTTTTTCCTTTTTGCACTCATTGCTACTTGTTCTGTCTTTTCTTATGCTCAAAAGATTGTTGTAGGTACATACACCTTCAAGGATGGCGCTGTTTATACTGGAGATCTTTTCAATGGTAAGCCTAATGGGAGAGGACGCACCGTGTTTAAGAATGGTGACATTTATGAAGGCGACTACTTTAAAACAAAACGCGAAGGAGAAGGAATAATGACTTATGCCAGTGGAGAAAGATATGAGGGACAATGGTTTCAAGATCAGCAGCATGGCCGTGGAACTTATTACGCTCTAAACAATAATCGCTACGAAGGCTTATGGTATAGAAATTCCAAAGAGGGAGAAGGCACCATGTATTATTATAATGGTGACATTTATAAAGGTGCTTGGAAGAATGATATGCGTAATGGAAAGGGTACTTATACTTACAAGAGTGGCGCATTTTACAAAGGTGAATGGCTTGATGATAAGAAATCGGGCCAGGGGGTTTTTGATTGGAAAGATGGGTCCAAGTATGATGGCGCTTGGAGTAATAATTATAGAAATGGCAAAGGCACATTCTTTTATCTTAATGGAGATTGCTATATCGGCGATTGGAAGGATGATGTTCAAGACGGAAAGGGTATCTACAAGTTTAAGAATGGTGATCTTTATGAAGGGCAATATTTGCAGGGTGAACGGACTGGCGAAGGCATATTTACCTATGCCAACGGAGACCGGTATGTTGGTCACTTCTTGAATGGTGAACAAAGCGGACAAGGTACTTATACTTGGAAAGGAACAGCTACATACACGGGACAATGGAAAAATAATAAAAGAAACGGTCAAGGTACTTACAAACGAAAAGATGATTATGAGTATCAAGGTGGTTGGAAAGACAACCAAATGGATGGTGAGGGCGTTCTAAGGATGGCAAATGGCGAGAAATATCGCGGAATGTTTAGAGCGAACAAGAAAAACGGCAAAGCGACTGTTATTCATGCCGATGGATCGCGCTTTGATGGAACATTTAAGGACGATGTAAAAGATGGGGCTTTTATAGAATATGATCGCAATGGAAATGTTGTCAGAAAAGGGAAGTATGTAAATGGGCAGCTTCAATAGAAAAAGCTCTATCGTTTTTCTCTTCTATAAAACACTCATTTAAACTAAACTGACAATATAATTAGAACGGAATAAATCATGGTAAGCATGAAAAATAGAGAAGAGCAGCCTTTGATGCTGGATATAGTAAAGCATGACCCCTGGTTAGCGCCTTTTTCCGATGCCATACAAGGGCGTTACGCGCACGTCATTTCTAAATGCAATGAATTGACGGATAATCAGAAAATAACTTTGAGTGATTTTGCTGATGGACATCTTTATTTCGGACTACACAAGACCAAAACAAATTGGGTCTTTAGAGAATGGGCACCTAATGCAACATCTATTTATCTGATCGGTGATTTTAATGACTGGAAAGAGGCTGATGAGTATAAGTTGACACCACTTGGAGGTTCTGGCAGTTGGGAAATAACCTTGCCACTTGAAGCCTTGAAACATGGTGATCTATATAAGATGAAAGTATATTGGAATGGAGGTGTCGGAGAACGCATCCCGGCGTGGTGTCGGCGTGTAGTCCAAGATCCTACAACTATGATTTTCAGCGCGCAAGTCTGGGATCCTAAAGATGTCTATACGTTTTCCATTGAACATTTCAAACCATCTAAGCAACCACTCTTTATTTATGAATGTCATATCGGAATGGCTGAAGATGAAGAGGGTGTTGGGTCATATGAAGAGTTTAGAACTAAAGTTTTACCTCGCATTGCGACTGATGGATACAATTGTATTCAGATCATGGCGATACAAGAACATCCATATTATGGTAGTTTTGGGTATCACGTATCTTCATTCTTTGCACCTTCAAGTCGTTTTGGTACCCCCGAAGATTTAAAACGCCTGATCGATGATGCGCATAGTAGAGGGCTAAGAGTTATTATGGACCTTGTGCAGAGCCATGCCGTAAAAAATGAAGTTGAAGGATTGGGTAATTTGTGCGGAGATCCAAATCAGTTCTTTTATCCTGGCTCTAGGCATACACATCCAGCGTGGGATAGTCTTTGTCTTGACTATGGTAAGAATGAAGTTATTCATTTTCTCTTATCCAATTGTAAATACTGGCTGACAGAATATAAGTTTGATGGTTTCAGATTTGATGGTGTCACCTCAATGCTCTATTATGATCATGGCTTAGGTGCAGCATTTACCAACTATAGTGACTATTATAATGGCCATCAAGACGACAATGCTATTGCTTATTTGACTTTAGCCAACCTTTTAATTCACGAAGTAAATCCCGCTGCCATTACTATAGCTGAAGAAGTCTCTGGTATGCCGGGGCTTGCCGCTCCGTTTACATCCGGCGGTTATGATTTTGATTACCGCTTGGCTATGAATATCCCTGATTTCTGGATCAAGCTGATCAAAGAAGAACGCGATGAAAATTGGAAGCCAAGTAGCATATTGTGGGAATTGACAAACAGAAGAACTGATGAGCGTAGCATTTCTTATTGCGAAAGTCACGACCAAGCCTTAGTTGGCGATAAGACAATTATTTTCCGTTTGATTGATGCTGATATGTATTGGCATTTCAAGAAGGGAGATGAAAACGGAACAGTGGAGCGTGGTATTGCCCTACATAAAATGATCCGCTTAGTGACAGCTTCTACTATCGATGGTGGCTATCTTAACTTTATGGGTAACGAGTTTGGTCATCCAGAATGGATCGACTTTCCACGTGAAGGTAACGGCTGGAGTTATAAGTACGCTCGCCGACAATGGAATTTAGTCGATAATAAGGACTTACTTTATCATTGTTTAGGCGACTTTGATGGTGCAATGTTAGCAACGCTTAAATCTGTGCCAGACTTCTCAGCTATGCCCGTCAACGAAATCTGGCACGACGATGGAGACCAAATTTTGGCTTATCAACGTGGAGATTTGCTTTTCATCTTCAACTGGAGTCCTACTAAAAGCTTTACGGACTACGGCTTTCGCGTAAAAGAAGGTGCTTATGACGTAGTCTTGAATACTGATGCTAAAAAATTTGGCGGCTTTGGCTTTGCTGATGATAGCGTTGCTCATCTTACAAATTTTGATCCTCTGTTGCACCGCGAAGGGAAAGGGTGGTTGAAACTATACACTCCAGCTCGTAGTGCTGTTGTGCTTAAAAGGCGAGAAGAATAATTTACCCACTGTCTACTCAGCTTTGTCTTTTAGAAGTAGATAACACAGATAAGAGTCTTTGATGTCTGATAAGACGACTTCAGGGACTCTTTTTTATTTTGTACCATCGTGAAAGTACAAGTTTACCTTCGTGAGAACAACTTTGTACCATTGTGGAGGGAGAATCGTACACTAACGATGGTACAGGTTTTAATTTGAGTTTACAGAATTATTGCATTGTAGAGACCTTTGCACAGCGATTGGTGTGTATTTTGTTTGTTAATTCATTGTATAATAGGAAGTTATTTCGTATATTTGAGCATTAAAAACAGCATAATACTCCTCCCATGGCATACCAATCCAAGAATACCGATGAGCATGTAACATTTGCAGACGCACTCCTTTCAAAGCGTTATCGCAAAGCACAAAACGACTTCCTCAATCAGGTTGACACGCTTAT
>NZ_GG700642.1:366432-373839 GCF_000159995.1 Alloprevotella tannerae ATCC 51259 | reverse complement strand
CGCCTTTAATTTATACAGAACCCCGGGGATAATTATGTCCTCATTTGTAGGATAAGGCATAACCACCCTTGAGGAGCTCGTGCAAGCAGCTCCTCAAAGGGGGATTTACAACTACTTTCACTCCTTACTGCCACCCCTTTCACTCGCTCCTTTTATGCCAAGAACTCCTCTTTACTACACCTCCTTATTTTGCAAAGGTCTCATAAAAGGGGCGTGTGGCCAGTATAAGTCATAGCCGGTTATCACCGGCAGTAGCCACATTCTCTTTTCCTCATTATTACGGCTTTGCACTTTCGCTTCCTTCCAATGCTCCACGATATGCGATGACAAGGAGACGGATGCTGTTCCCTTTTTATCCGCAAAGGTAGTACGGGGCTTGTGGCTTTCAAAAGGTCTGCGCCGCCTGGTTTGTCTGGAAAATCTCCACACCGTTGGGTCGTATTTTCCGACAAAACCTTGTGCAAGCCCGCCCCGCTACCTCTATTTTGCTACAAAAAGGAATCAGCATACTCCGATCTTTGGACGCATAAAAAAATGTCGCTATGGATAAGCAAAAAGTAAATACAACATCTTCGATGAACAGAAAAGGATATAGCTCCTCCTCTCATTACCGCATTAACCCTGTGGCTGAAAAGAGTGAGCAAGTGTTGTCAATTAAGTTTGTACAATGGGACGTTCCCCCTTTGGAGAGCCTTTGTAATAGCAAAGCATATCTCCTACGAGTGAAACTCAATCGTGGCGAAATGATGAGCCGTGAAGGAAAGAATTGGCTATGTGAAGCGGTGAACTCTAACACCTATTTCCGAACAGCCGTTCCCCTACAAGGCTATCGCTTTGACTTCTTTGATGTACTGAAGAAATACCTTGTCAATCAGTACGGACAATGGACAGAGTATTACGCACCCGACAGAACAAGCCTAAGAGCCTACCTATATGGGCGTATCAATCAAATAGTAGAAATTCCTAAATATTAAAGAACTATGAAAGGAACAGAACATTTTACACGGACGATTACAGAGTATCTCAACCAGCGTGCTATGACAGACCCCTTGTTTGCCCCTAACTTGATGAAACCGAACAAGAATATCGAGGAGTGCATCACCTACATTCTTAATGAAGTGCAGAAAAGCGGTTGCAACGGCTTTGATGATGATGAAATCTTCTCTATGGCTGTTCACTACTACGATGAGGACGATATAGAAGTCGGCAAGGCTGTTTCCTGCCAAGTAGCAGTTAATCACATTGTAGAACTCACAGAGGAAGAAAAAGCCGAAGCAAGACAGGAAGCCATTAAGCAATATCAGCGTGAGGAACTTGCCAAGTTACAGAGCCATAACGCACGAGTGAAAAAGACTGAGAACGCGACAACCCAAGTACAAACATCACTATTCGATTTTTAAGCCTATGAAACCGAGAAACAAATTTGAAAAGGAGGTTTTGGAACAAAGCAAGCATCTTCGCCCGATAACCACGACACAAAGTAAGTGGGCATTTCGTGAGTGCATAGACCACTTCGCCTACCGCTTGCCAAAAGGTCGCGCCACTTGTATGGATTGTGGGCATAGTTGGGTAATGGACAAACATAGAGAAACTTGCACTTGCCCTCATTGCAGGGCAAAGTTGCAGGTCAAGGAAACATACGAGCGCAAGTTGCAGCAGAAGCAGTATTTCACCCTACTTACCACTTGTGGAGAGTTTCAAGTATTGCGTATGTTCCTACTTATTGTGGGTATGGAGAAAGGTTACAAAGCACAGACTTCTATAATTGAGATTGGGCAATATTGGTGGAATACGCAGGGACGAAAAGCTGTGGTTGCCATACAGAGGGTATTGGGACACTATGTTGATACCTTTTCCTATTATAGCCCTATGGCAATACGCAACGATAATGAAGCCTATCAATATGCAGCCTATTCGCAGATATATCCTAAGTTCAAGGTTACAGACACACTCCGCAGGAATGGTTTCAAGAATGATTTTCACGATATAGCCCCGACAACACTCATTTCGGCATTGCTTTCTGACAGCCGTGTAGAAACATTGATGAAAGCAGGACGGATTGAACATTTGCGCTATTTTCTCAATAGCCCTCGAGACTTTGACAGTTACTGGAAGTCCTACAAGATAGCCAACCGAAGCGGATATGAAATAACCGACATTTCTCTATGGTGCGACTATGTGGACACACTCCGCAGATTGGACAAAGACACTCACAGCCCGAAATACCTTTGTCCTGCCAACCTCAGAGCCGAACACGACCGCAGACACGAGGAACTTCTCAGACAGCGTGAACAGGTGGAGATAAGACAGAAGCAAAAGAAGGCAATGGAAGATGAAAAGCGTTTCAAGGAACTTAAATCCAAGTTCTTTGGTATCGCTTTCACGGACGGCATAATCCAAGTCCACGTGTTGGAGAGCGTGCAGGAACATTTGGAAGAAGGTGTATCAATGCACCATTGTCTGTTTTCTAATGCATATTACCTCAAGGAAGACTCCCTTATCCTTTCGGCTACCATTGAAGGCAAGCGAATAGAGACCATTGAAGTATCATTACGAACTTTGGAGGTGGTGCAAAGTCCTGGGGTGTGCAACAAGAACACAGAATACCATGAGCAGATAGTAAACCTTGTCAATGCCAATCGAGGTCTTATAAGCCGAAGAATGAAAGCGACAGCATAAAGTATGAACTATTAAATTATCAGAGATATGAAAACAGAGATTGAAAACATTATCTACAATTGGGCTGACGAGATACCGCATATTCTCATTAGGGTTATTAATGCAATAACCCTATCCGACAACAAAGAGGAGTTAAGGTCAGCTATCAACAAAATAGCCGAAGAAACAGAACTTGACAAGTTCTTTGCATACGGGTATGGTGCGCATCACTTTTGGCTCACACATCGCAAATTATCTAATGGAGAGCCAAAGGAATACAGATTATTAAAGGTTGAATTTTAAGATTATGAAGAAGAAAGTTTACAGAGTTCGGATGCAATATATCTTCGAAGGAGTGTTTGATGTGGTTGCGGATAACAAGGAAGAAGCACGGCAGAAAATTCTGCAAAATTGTGGGTTGGTTATGGGTGGAAGTATTCACAGCACTTTGTCCGATGAAGAGATTAACTGGGCATTTTCTACCCACCCCGAAGTAAAAACAACGCGAATAATCATTCAAAAGGAGTAAACAACAGCGTACAAGCGGACGGCACATCCGCCGCCTGCTCCTTTCTTTCCATGAGCAATCAGGCGGGGAAAGATAAGGAGCAAAGAAAGCCTATATCCTATCTTCAATACCAACGATACCGAAACTGCAATTGAGAATGCTGTTTCGGTATCGTTCTTTTCATTGTTTTATCCTTATGGCACTGCTAACAGCCTTGTCACCGACCTTGACCAGCTCGTATTTTCCCCATCTGACATAAAGTTGCCCGAGCGTCTTGCAGCCGTAACGCTTGATTTTATACTTGGGCATCAGCTTTTTAAGTTCACCACCACAATCAGTGAAAGCATAACGGTATCATCCCCTTTACGTGACGTTTCGAATGCCTTGTTGAACAAGGCACGGTCTCTGTCTATGAAGTAATCCGGCGTGTTATTATTCGGTTGGACGGGAGCTGCCTTATCCGAAAAGCGGAACTCATGACAGCTGTTTTGCAGTGATGCCGGTGTTTTCTGTTCGCCATAGCCCAATACCAATAGCCCTTTCTCTCTTATTCTCTGGGCAAGCAACGTATAATCGCTGTCGCTGGAAACGATACAAAAACCTTGCACGGTTTTTCCATGCAGCAAATCCATCGCATCGATGACAAGTGCCATATCCGTCGTATTCTTCACCCCGACATAAGAAAGTACTTCCACCAAACGGAAAGAGAATGTCTTAGCTTCCTCTTTCCATCGTTTCATCGCGGACTTTGTCCAATCGGCATAGATACGCCGAATAATGGGATTGCCGTATGAGGAAACAAAGGACATGATGTCACTAAGTTTGTCGGCGGCAACATTATCGCCATCTATGAGGATAGCAATGGTTGTTTGTCCTTGTTGTTTAGATAGTTTGAGACCTCTGCAAAAGTCTTTTTACACCCAAAAGCTACTATTGATAATCAATGAGTTATATTTATGATTTCGCTATCTATATGAGGTTTTGCAGAGGTCTCAGTTTGTTATTCATATCATCACAAAGGTAACGTTTTAGGTTTATTAAAGAAAGAATGATAGAATTTCTTATTAATCCAATTGAAATTGAATCCTCAAAATGAAATAAAAACTTTCAAGACTCTCACTTTACTTTCCAAGCTCCTGAAGTAAAAAGAATATTATATTTCTTTGTTATTCAAGACTTTTTTTTGTACTTTTGTAAGGCTTGCAATCATTGTAAAGATAATCTTTTTTATCTTTCTTTGGAAAGGAAGGAAGCTGTAAAGATGAACGTAATTATTTACTCAAAACTTAAAGGCTATGAATTGTTCAAAACATCCTAACGAACCTGCCGTGGCACAGTGTGTAGATTGTGGCAGAGGAATGTGCCTACAATGTGCGGGGACACAAAATCCACCCCTATGCGAAGATTGTCGCAAGAAACATCAGTCAGAAGATTTCGGGCGTTCCGTCTTGTATGTCATAGGTTATACTGTACTCTTTTTCATCGGCTACAAATCCAACTTTATGAGCACCAAGAGCTCTCCCGATGAACATTGGCTGAGCGGTTATTTTCTCATGGCGATGGTATCAGGCTGGCAGTTTCTCAATGCTGTTATCGGTTTCCGACTGACATCGGCTTCTTTTGCCGTTTGGGGCATATATCTCCTGCTCAAACTATTTGCTTCTGCGATTGTAGGTATTGCTACTGCTCCTATTACCATTATATGGAACATCATTAAAATTGTAAGGTGGATTATGAGAGAATAAGTTTATATCGTATCAAAAACACTTTGCAGCATCTCTTGAAGTGAAAAGAAATCCTCCATTATGGGTATCTACATATCTTTAGTAACATAACCAACTGCAAAAAGAGGAAAGGCTTTAGCAAGAAGTGAAATAAGTCGAGAACCCATTATCATTAAAGATTTCGTTTTTATCAACCCACTTATTTAAAAGTTTCTACTATCACTATATGCCTACTCTTCTGTTTTTTCCTATAAGAAATTGTAATTGTCCTACCCTTTATTTGAGGATATGCATGCAACTGCTCAAAAGAAATGACACTCTTTTTTTCATAGCAAGATATTGTTTTGCCTGTTCTATATATTCAGGACAACATTCTTTATAGTCAATTTGGTTTTCTATGATTTTATCGTAAAATGTCTTTTGGAATTGTATAGACAAGTCTTTAATGGTTGGCCAGTGATGTCGATATAAATAATCCTCTTGTTTTTGAGAAGTCCAAAGATTGTACTTTTGCTTTATATTCCTTATCAACCTACTTCTTTCAGAAGAAAAATCCAGCCATGCAGCAGGTGTGTCATCTGTTGTTTCCTGTTTTATGCCGATGATAATGCTTTCCCGCAAGTTTATAACACGAATGCCTTTCGGAACGATAAGAGTTGTTCCGTCAAGAGTGAAGTAGGTCAATGACGTGATATATAAAGTGTCATTTCTTTTTTCAAACTTGAAATCTTCTTCGTCAATACTTGGTAAATTCAAATATTGCTGTCCGCTAAAATGTGTACTTTTACCCATGGTTAAATGTTTTTTTGTCGAATACAAATTAACCATTAAGGGCTGACTTTACAAAACGAAATCAGCCCTTTACTTTTTGCCCTCTCCAAAAGAACGGCATATCAATCAAAAAACTTTTATCGGACAGCAATAATTTACTATACATTACGCGAGTTCGGGATAAGAAAATTGCTTAAAAAGTTGGTAATCTTGCTATTATTTTGTAAATTTATAGTTGAAAATCAGCAACTTATAAAACAAATATAGCGATGATTACCAAGGACAAAGTTACAGAAATATTCTGTACTATCGATGAGTTTGACAAGAATTTGGATGGTGAGCTGAAGAGAAACCTGCGTTTACCTAACCAAGATGGTAATGGAAAACGTTACAGAAATCGTAAAGGAAAGCTTTCCGAAAGCGAAATTATGACGATTCTCATATGCTATCATTTCGGTACCTATCGCAATTTTAAGGAGTATTATCAGAATTGTATCCGCGGCTGCTTCCACAAAGAGTTCCCCCAAGCGGTATCCTATAATCGCTTTGTAGAGCTCATGCCTCGTGTATTCTGCAAAATGATGCTCTTTATGAAGCTCTATGCTTTCGGCAAGTGTACGGGGATAACGTTCGTTGATAGCAGAATGATCCCCGTATGCCACAACGTAAGAAGGTATTTCAATAAGGTCTTTTCGGGGCTCGCCAAGAACGGAAAATGGACGATGGGCTGGTGTCATGGCTTTAAACTTCATCTGCTTTGCAATGATTCAGGCGAAGTAATTACATTCTGTCTTACTGGAGCCAACGTGGATGACAGGGATAGCAGGGTGTGGAATGTATTTACAAAGGTGCTCTATGGAAAGGTCTTTGCTGACAGAGGATATATTAAGCAAGAACTCTTCGAAAGTCTATTCAGTCAAGGTATCCAACTCGTTCATGGCCTAAAGGCTAAAATGAAGAACAAGCTGATGCCCATGTGGGATAAGATAATGTTAAGAAAACGCCATATCATCGAGTGCATCAATGAACTCTTGAAGAATAAAGCTAACCTCGTACACTCGCGACATCGCTCGATACACAACTTCATTATGAACCTATGTTCTGCCCTAACAGCCTATTGCTTTTTTGACAATAAACCTGAGGCTCTGCCTGTTTATGTTGAAAAATCAAGGCAGTTAGAACTGTTTACATACTGACCTTATCCCGAACTCGAGTATACATTATAGTGATATCTTGTACTGTAAGATAGGACTAGCTCTTTACTACTTTCCATATTTCAGATTTTGGGGGGTAATATTCCCAGGCAAGAAACAGCTACTCTGCTCTATTATCCTATCTGTATACATCTCTATCTACCCTTTATCTATCTTCTCTCTTATTATGGGTTTATAGTATGATAAACGCAGTAAGCATCTATTTGATGATCCTTGTCACAAATCATTTTTCTATCAGCACGAAACTAATTTCAGATGATTAATAACCGCTTTTGATAAACCACCTACAAGAGACCTTTGCAAAATAAGGAGGTGTAGTAAAGAGGAGTTCTTGGCATAAAAGGAGCGAGTGAAAGGGGTGGCAGTAAGGAGTGAAAGTAGTTGTAAATCCCCCTTTGAGGAGCTGCTTGCACGAGCTCCTCAAGGGTGGTTATGCCTTATCCTACAAATGAGGACATAATTATCCCCGAGGTTCTGTATAAATTAAAGGCGATGCTTTCAAGAATGTTTTGAGTATGGGTCTTGGCAAGGT
>NZ_GG700642.1:300039-366332 GCF_000159995.1 Alloprevotella tannerae ATCC 51259 | reverse complement strand
TGCGATAACGCTTTGAAAGGAGTGCGTCTGCAAATGTTACATGCTCATCGGTATTCTTGGATTGGTATGCCATGGGAGGAGTATTATGCTGTTTTTAATGCTCAAATATACGAAATAACTTCCTATTATACAATGAATTAACAAACAAAATACACACCAATCGCTGTGCAAAGGTCTCTTTATAGAAATTATTCGTACCTTTGTGAAAAAGATATAAACTTTTAACTTATGAAGACATTGCATCTTGTTGCCATTGCTGGGATAATGTTGCTAGGCTTTGCCCATTCGGCACTCAGTTTCAAGAAATACAACCAACTTTCAGCCGAAGCCTTTTGGTTTTTCAGTGCGGGGTTGGCACTTGTATTTGCCGGTTTAGCCAATGGTCTGCATTATCAACTCCAAATGCCTGTCACTTTCCGTTACACGCTTGCCATAAACGTATTGCTTGTGCTCTTCACGGTATTTTTGGCCATTAAGGTGACAGCACCTACCACCATCTTGGTGGCAGTGTTTTCAATCTTGCTTTGTATCGCAGTTTTATATAACCAATAGACAATCAGGGCGCGGATACATAATGTGGAAAAAATGACTTAAAGGTTGTCGCTTTATCATTTGCAATTGCTATCCGGTAAAATATTGAGGAATGAGTTCCTATCGGCTATAAGACCATAAGAACCATAATCGTGAGAAAACAAAAGGTGGTTATCTCAAAACAGATAACCACCTTGCTGCAAAAAATGAACCTTTTAGGAAACAGTGTTTCTTTAAAAGGATAAAGAACACGGTTATTATACAATATCGCTCTCGCCGTCTATTGTCGGCAGGTGATTGTCTTCGATGAGCAGAACGATTGTTCCTGTCAGTTCGGTGTAGAGATTCTCATACTCTGGACTCGCCCCAAAGTCGTCCGTCAGTTCATACTTATCGAAAACGCTTTGTACGGTCTTATTCTTCAGAAGCATTGGTGTTAGTCTTTCGGGAAGAGGAGAAGGGAGTTCTTTCTCGAACTCATTCTCTAAGACAGACACAAGCGTGTCGTACTTGGAAAAGTGCAAACCTTGGTATAACACTTCGCTTGCCATCGTCTCCGCCTCTGGATGAGAGAATCCTTGTGCCATTGCATCACAGTAGGTAGTAAGGGCTTCATCGGCTCTTGCCGTTATGAATGGTTTATCACCCAGCATTTCGGGGAAATGCTCACTGAGATAATTCTCTAATTTCAATCGGAAGTAAGATAGTTCTTTCTTTGTTTCCATAATCGTCTATTATTTTAGGGTTATACATTAATATATTATATGCCCATGGCTGTATTGAACTTACTGAGTTTTCCAGCCAGTTCTTCCATATCATGCTCTATCTTCTTGTTGGTGATGCGGGCATAGATTTGTGTAGTCTTTATGTTGGTGTGCCCCAGCATCTTCGACACACTTTCCATCGGAACGCTCTTGCTCAGTGACATTGTAGCAAATGTATGGCGAGCCATGTGGTAAATACAAGCCTAAGCAGGCGTAAGAGGAACATAGGTGAAAATATGGTAACCGGTTGTGAATTAGTCGTTTTTCTATATTCTGCGACAGATAGAGATAGGCAAAACAGTATGGGATATTGAGACCTTTCAGTTACCAAACCGTTATCCTGTTGTTTCCCGAACAAACAGAGGTAACGATTATCGGAAGAATTTTCCTCATTTGGTTTCTTCCTGTCTGTTTATCAATATTTTGCGTATCAGAGAACGCTTTGATAACGGGTAATTTTGCCCATAAAGTTAAAGCGTATGAAGATAGAGAAATTCAAGGTGTTGCTCTACCTGAAAAAGAGCAGACCCGACAAGTCGGGCAAAGCCCCGATTATGGGACGCATTATCGTCAATCGTTCGATGGTGCAGTTCAGTAGCAAGCTCTCCTGTACTCCTGACTTATGGAATCCCCGAGAGAGTCGATTGAACGGCAAAAGCAATGAAGCAGTAGAGGTCAATGCCAAATTAGACAAGTTGTTGCTTTCCATTCATGCTGCATTCGACACCTTGATGGAACGCAAGGCAGACTTTGATGCCGAAGCGGTCAAGAATCTGTTTCAGGGAAGTCTCGAAACACAGATGACCTTGCTGGCAATGACGGACATTGTCTGCGAGGAACTCCGTAAACGTATCGGGATAGACCGAGCAAAAGGAACATACCCCGCCTATTTCTACACCCGAAGAACCTTGGCGGAGTTCATTCAAAAGAAATTCCACTCCAAGGACATTGCCTTCGGTCAGCTGACCGAACAGTTCATTCACGACTATCAGTCTTTTGTCGTGGACGACAAAGGGCTTGCCATAGAGACCAGCCGACACTACCTGGCCATCATCAAAAAAGTATGCCGTAGAGCCTACAAGGAAGGTTATGCCGACAGATGCTTCTTCGCCCACTTCAGTCTTCCCCAACCAAAGGAAAAAACGCCGAAAGCCCTAAGCCGAGAATCCTTCGAGAAAATCCGTGACTTGGTCATTCCCGAACATCGTAGCTCTCATATCTTGGCAAGAGATTTCTTTCTCTTTGCCTGCTATACGGGAACAGCCTACGCCGATGCCGTTTCCGTTACACGTGACAATCTGTTCACGGATGACAATGGCGGGCTGTGGCTTAAATACCGCCGCAAGAAAAACGAGCTTCATGCCTGTGTCAAGCTGCTGCCCGAAGCCCTTGCCTTGATAGAGAAATACAGGGATGACGACCGTCAGACTCTCTTCCCGATGTTGCACTATCCCAATATGCGCCGCCTCATGAAATGTCTGGCTGTCCTTGCCGACATCAAGGAAGACCTGACCTACCATGCCGGCAGGCACTCGTTTGCATCGCTGATTACCTTGGAAGCCGGCGTTCCTATCGAGACCATCTGCAAGATGCTGGGGCATTCCAACCTGCAAACTACTCAGGTCTATGCGAAGGTTACACCCAAGAAGCTTTTCGAGGATATGGACAAATACATCGAAGCGACAAAGGATTTGAAACTCATATTATAAACACCCCATAGATAACAAACGAATTATGCGTAGCACATTTTCTTTATTGTTATACATCAACCGAAGCAAAGTCCGCGCGGACGGCACGACCACCGTACTCTGCCGAATCTCCATCGACGGGAAAAGTACGACGATAACCACCGGCATCTCCTGCAATCCCAAACAGTGGAATGCCAAAAAGGCGGAGACCGTAGAGGTGCGGACGAACAATCGCCTGAAAGAGTTCCGCAAGCATGCGGAGCAGCTCTATGATGAAATGCTCAAAGAACAGGGTGTGGTCAGTGCCGAACTATTGAAAAACAAAATTGCAGGTCATGCGGTCATTCCTACCCATCTGCTCAAAATGGGAGAAAGGGAGCGAGAACGCCTTGCCGTCCGTTCCAAGGAAATCGACTCCACTTCGACCTACAGGAGTTCTCGGTATTACCAGAGCTATATCCGTGAGTTCTTGGACTCGAAAGGAAAGACGGACATCGCCTTTTCGGAGATCACCGAGGAGTTCGGACGGGAATACAAGGTTTACCTGAAGCGATACAAGAACTTCGGAGCATCGCAGACCAACCATTGCCTTTGTTGGCTGAACCGATTGGTTTACCTTGCCGTTGACCATGAGATTATCAGAGCCAATCCATTGGAAGAAGTCGAATATGAGAAGAAGCCACCTGCCAAGCGTATGCACATCAGCAAAGCGGAGCTGAAACTGTTGTTGGAACTCAAATTGCCACAGAATGACCCGTTGAAAGAATTGGCTCGACGGACTTTTATCTTCTCCTGTTTTACGGGGCTTGCGTATGTTGATACGCAATTGCTTTATCCGCACCACATAGGAAGGACGGCTGAGGGAAGGCGTTATATACGGATTAACCGCAGGAAGACGAAAGTAGAGGCATTCATTCCCCTGCATCCGATAGCCGAGCAGATTATCAACCTGTATAACACGACCGATGACACGCAACCCGTCTTCCCTTCGCCAAGCAGAGACATGATATGGTTTGAGATACATGAACTGGGTGTCATCATCGGACGCAGGGAGAATTTGTCCTACCATCAAGCAAGGCATAGCTTCGGATCGTTCTTGATTTCGGCAGGTATCTGTACGGAAAGCATTGCCAAGATGATGGGACATGCTTCCATTACCAGTACGCAGAACTATGCGAAGATCTCGGAGAAGAAAATCTCAGAGGATATGGACAGGCTGATTGAAAGACGAAAGAACAATGAATACTAAACAACTATGAAAAGAGGAACTATAACCATAGATGGGAAAGGAAATGTACACATCCCGTCAACTCCTGTTTAGATGTCGGCTTGTGAGATTGCCGACCTGCTCGGGGCTTTCTCAGGCAAAGTGAACGCACAAATCAAAGAAATATTCAGAGAAGATCTTTTGATGGAGAGGGAAGCGATGAGAACAATCCGCTCTGAACAAGGATTTATTGATTTGTACAGTATCGAAATGATAACGATGCTGTCGTTTCATATCACCACGCCACAGGCAAAGACTTTGCGAAGGTGGATAATCGGCAGGCTTTCGGAAAAGAACTCTTCAACTTATCCTATGATTCTTTGCTATACCTTGGGCTTAGGACATTGTTGAAGAATCATGTAATCTAAAAGGATAGGCTGCGGAAAAAGATTTCTCACAGCCTGTCCTTTTTTAGCGAGCTTACTGCATCGACAATAGTTTACAATACATTCCGTTTTTTGCTGCAAGTTCTGAATGCGTCCCATTCTCTACAAGGCGTCCCTTGTCCATCACGATAATCTGATTAGCATTACGGATGGTTTGCAGGTGATGGGCGATGACCAAGACTGTGCGATTTCGGATAAGGGCGGACATAGCCTGCTGTATCTTATATTCATTAACAGGATCGACATTGCTCGTTATCTCGTCCAAAAGAATGATGGGAGCATCTTTGAGGAACGCACGGGCGATTGAAAGCCTTTGTTTCTGACCTCCAGACAGCCCCAGACCGTTTTCTCCGATTTTTGTTTCATAACCTTCCGGCAGACTGATGATAAAGTCGTGTATCATCGCCCGTCGTGCCGCTTCCTCGATTTCTTCCTGCGTAGCATGTTGATTGCCCACTTTGATATTATTGGCAATGGTATCTGAAAAGAGAATAACATTCTGCATCACCACACTGATTTTGCCGAGTAGATAATCATAGTCCATTTCTCGAATGTCTATACCACCGATACGAATACTGCCGGTCTGCGGTTCCCAGAAACGGAGTAACAGGTTGGTAATGGTTGTTTTACCTGAACCTGAAGAGCCAACAAGTGCCGTTACCGTTCCTTCGGGAACATGGAACGTGAGATTTTTCATCTCAAAACCTTCCTTCTCATAATGGAAATCCACTTTATCAAAGGAAAGATTGAAATGGGTTGCTGTTTTCGGCTGTTCAGGATTGGTGATAACAGGGGCATTTAATAAATGGGAAATGCGTCCGTAACTATCCTTTACCTTGATGTAATTCAACCAATGATTCTCCATATTGACAAAAGGTTTGTAGAATTCTTTCGAGACGATGATAAACATTAAATAAGCAAAAAGAGAAAGTTCCCCCTGTTGCGTCCACCAAAGACCGATTGTAGCCATCAGAGCGAAAGCTAATTCTATAAGAAAAGTGTATCTACCCACACTTACAGCTGCCAAACGAGAAATATTCTTACTGCTTTCTCCAAATTCACCAACAGAGTGGTCGAGTCTGTCACGGAACATTCCTTTTCCTCCAAACACTTTCAAAACTGGGATGCCCTTGACATATTCTACAAAGAGGCTAACCATATCCGCCAGATTATCCTGTGATTCCTCCTGTGCTTTCATTCCCGAGCGAATACCCCGATACAGAGAAAATAGGGCAATGGGAAGAATGGCTACCATCGTCAATCCCATGCGCCAATCCACACAAAATAGTCCAATACCGAGTATTAGAGCTACAATGAAGTCGGCGGACATTCGCGTCCAAAGATGCCCCACCACCATCTCCATATTATCAACGTCTTTGTGAATGACTGTACTTATCTCTCCCAGACGCTCATTGGTATAGAAACCGAGTGAGAACATTTTCAGTTTCAGTATGATTTTCTCGCGGATACGTTCCACAAGATCAAATCCGGCAAAATGCTTACTCATATCGGCAATGGCATTGGATATGGTTTTCAAGACCAGCAGACTGCCGAGTACCCATGCTGCCGAAATGAAAGAGATGCTTTCTCCCTGTATATGACGGTCGATGAGAAACAAGACTGTGAGCATTATCGCCGTGCCGCAAAGGGCATAAACCACGAAAAATAGTGCGGAGATAATTAGATGCCGCACTCCGCGAGCGGTCAATTCATTCAGTATATTGCGTACCATTCTTATTCCTCCTCTTCTTTTAATTGCCATTTACTTACTTGTTCTTGCGTTTCCGTCATATTGCGGTACAGAGAACAGTCTTTCATCAGTTCTTGGTGTGTTCCTTTTGACACAACCTGCCCTTTGTCCATCACAACGATACGCTCCATATCCTGAATAGTATTGAGACGGTGAGCAATGGTAATGACGGTCTTGTTGTGTTGTAATTCATCAAGAGCTTCTTGGATTAGTTTCTCATTCTCTCCGTCCAATGCGGCAGTGGCTTCATCAAGAATTACTATTGGAGAGTCTTTGAGCAACATTCGGGCGATGGAAATACGCTTTTTTTCTCCGCCAGAGAATTTTACGCCGGCTTCGCCTGCCAGCGTATCATAACCATTCGGCAATCCCATGATAAAATCATGAATACGAGCACGCTCTGCTGCCATTTCCACTTCCTTTTGTGTGGCGGTAGGTCTTCCTATACGGATATTATCCCGAATAGTTGTGTTAAAGAGAAAAACTTCCTGCTGTACCATCGAAAAATAATCTGCGATATTACGTTCGGAGAGTTCAGTAATATTCTCTCCTCCCAGTCGGATAGTACCTGTTTGGGGCTGCCAGAACCCCATCATCAAACTTGCCAGCGTGGTTTTTCCCGACCCTGACTCGCCCACGATAGCAGTATGGCTTCCTCTCGGAAATTGAAGACATACATCTTTCAGCGCATTGTCTTCCTTGTTTGGATAGGAGAATGTAACATGTTCGAAACAAACATCCGTCTGTGTCGTATCTGTTTTCTTGTCCGCAGTTTCCTTTGCCTGTACCTCTGTAATGGACTGTACTTTTGCCAACGACTGACCATAGACGATTCCGAAATGTTGGAATGTTGCCAACTTAGCAAAGGAGGACGAGAACAGTCCGCCCAATATCAGGGCAAGGATAAAACGTGCCACCGTCAGTTCGCCCGAAGTCATCAGCCATAGCCCGACAAGAGTCATTACCACGATACCACCTTCTAAGAACATCGTTATCAATGTCATGGGAACGGTAACGCTAAACATGCTCCGCTTTACCCAACGGATGTAGTCGCGCATACCACCAAGTACCCGTTCCGTTCTGTTTTCCTCGTTACTGAAGGCTTTGATTACCGATATGGTAGCCACATATTCCAAAAGATCTTCCGACATTTTTTGCGTACTTTCCATAAAGTGTTGAAAGTTCTTTCCCCAAAGTGTTTTGACAGCCATTTGCAGAAGAAATGCTACAGGCAAAAGAGAAATGAGCGACAGCCCCAAACGCCAGTCCAACACCATAATGATTATCCAGAGTAAGGCAGGAAAAAGCGTAGCCGAAAGGATTTCGGGTAATCCGTGCGCTAAATAAATTTCAATTTGTTCCACATCATGGTTGATAATATTCACCAATTCACCAACTTTCCGTTCTTGAAAGAAACCGAGTGGCAAGCGTTGCAGATGACTTATGATACGCAACCTCAATCGTGTAAGGGCATTGTAAGCCGACCGGTGTGCCCGCCAAATCGATGTTCCATAGAATACGCCCCGAAGCAGTGCGAATAGTACCATTATTCCTCCAATACCCCAAACTATTATGGGAGAGAGCGTGCCATTCATCAACTTATCCACTGTCCATACTACCAGCAGTATAGGGAGTGTACCAAAAATAAGGTGCAATATGACCACTGCATTGGAGAGCAGACTGCGGCTCTCCCGTTCCTCATCAAGAGGTCTGTTTTTTTGTTTATCCATATATGTGTCGTTTTGATTTTCTAAGATGCAAAAGTACGGAGACGCACAGGGGTAAAATAACCCGAATGAGCATAATACTACCCGAAAATGACAGTTCGGTATACATAAAACTCAACAGGGGTATAAGTATGGATGGTAGGGATATTTCTTTATTCGATAGGCGCGTAATTTTGCACGAGTTCTAACAAACAGATAAGATATGCCAATCAGCTTAATGATCCATTTATATAAGAGACTGCTCGTTATCAGCTTTCTATTGTTGTGGTCTTATCCTATGTTTGCACAACTATATTCTACTGAAATTAAAGTTGTCGATGCAGAAAATGGAAGCAACATAGAATTTGCCACGGTGCAATGGAAAAGTCTGGGAGATACAACATACAAGAACGGTACGACCACCAACAGAAAAGGAGTGGCGAAATTAAATACACCTGCCTCTCAAAAAATTGTACTTAGGGTAAGTTATGTGGGTTATCCGATGATTACCGATACGATTACTGCAAATGGGAAGCGTTATACCATAAAACTACTCCCGGAATCAACAGAGCTGGCAGATGTAGTCGTAGTTGGGAAAACAAGAACACAAGTTCTCAGAGAGTCGCCTGAAGCAGTTTCTGTAATAAATGCGAAAGAACTTCAAGGCAGATCTATTTCGTTAGAAACCGTTTTGAATAAAACCATAGGTTTGAAAGTCGGGCATACCGGTGGTTTGGGGAGCAGTTCGAGAATTATTGTTCATGGATTGGAAGGAAACCGCATTCAAATCTTATGGGACGGAATACCAATGAGTACTTCTGATGGGGCTTTTTCTCTTGATGAAATTCCGATAGACATTATAGAAAGAATAGAAGTCTATAAGAGTATCATTCCTGCCCGTTTCGGTTGCGATGGATTGGGAGGCGCTGTCAATATCGTTACGAAGGAGTTTAGTACGGATTATTTAGATGCCTCGTATGAATTAGGTTCTTATCAAACACACAAAGGAAGCGTCTTCTCTCGCAAGAATTTTCCAAAGAGTGGCATTCTGCTCGGTGCGGGAGGTTATTATACATCTGCAAAGAATGACTACTCTTTCAGAGTTCCCGAGAGAGAGAATCTGTTGGTAAGGCGTGACCATGACCGTTTTCGTTCGTATATGTTGAAAGGAAAAATTGCTTTCACGAAACTTTGGTTCAATGAGATTAGTACCGAGTTCGGGTACTATAATCGTCTCAATGAAATCCAAGGCATCTTAAAAAACATACAACACGCCGAAGACCAATCAGGAATGTTTATGTTGGAAAACAAACTGATAAAAAGCGGAATGCTGGACGACCGCCTTCACTTTGAGTCCCATTTCTCCCTCTCGCATACAACAAACAATTTTGTGGATACGGCACGAGTTAATCACGATTTCGAGGGAAACATATATCCGAGTCCGAACGGAATGGGAGAAACGGGGGACGTCCCTCATAACTCAAACGACAAAGGATTGGAAATCAACGAACGTATCAATCTTGATTACAGATTGTCTGCCAATCACAGTTTGAATCTGAACACACTCATTAACTATGCACGAAGACAACCGAGCGATAACATTGCAAGTCAGCATGCAGGTTTTGTCATCGGGGGATTTCCCAGTAAAAAGACCAGTGTCGTATCGGGGTTGACTTGGGAGGCAAAACTCTTTGACAAGAAACTGACGAATATGCTCTCCGCAAAGTATTTCCACCTCCATTCCGAGATAGAAGATTTGACTTCATACGAGATGATTGAGGCTCCGAAGAAAAAGAACAATACGACCTCACAAATCGGCTGGATAGAGGCAATAAAATACGAGCCTTTCAGAGGTTTTCATCTGAAAGCATCTTACCAGCGGGCAATACGCCTCCCCAATTCGCAAGAGTTGTTCGGCGATGGTATCATCACCTTTCCTGCTGCCGGATTGAAACCGGAGAAAAGCCACAACTTCAATCTGGGCTTCTTGATAGATAAAAACGACATACTCGGCTTATCGCGATTGCAGTTTGAAGTGAACGGCTTTTATATGCAGGTAAGTGATATGATAAAACTGATGAAACAGCACATGGCAGCCGGATATGTGAACGCTGAAAAGGTACATATTAAAGGTATAGAAACCGAATTAAAACTGGACATCTCACCAACGGTCTATGCCTACGGAAATCTGACTTATCAAGATGTGCGCGATGTCTTGAACTATTTACCCGGTACCCAAGCCCCCAATCCGACAAAAGGATTGCGACTGCCGAACATTCCCTATTTATTCGCCAACTTCGGGGCGGAGTATCACAGCGACCGGTTATTCAAGAATTGGTATGTCAAGGCTTTCTGGGACGGCAAATTTACTGAGGAGTTCTTCTATTTCTGGGAACTTACCGAATTGCAGAAACGACGTATTCCCCGCAGTTTCGTCAATGACATAGGTCTGCTACTGACCTACAAAAACAAATATTCCGTAGCCTTGGAATGCCATAATATAATGAACAAAGAGGTCTGGGACCAGTTCCGACAACCGTTGGCAGGACGGACACTTCACCTCAAATTCAGATATGTCTTCTCGAAAGGGATTTTCTAATTTAACAAATATAAAAGATGAATACAACAATTTTCAATCGCATAGTCTTTTCCGCTATGCTGGTCGGCTTCATAGGGTTGACATCTTGTAACAAAAATGATGAACCTACGCCTACCCCTCAAGAGGTGCAGCAGCATTTCGCCTTTGTGCATTATGTGGACAAAAGTGCTTATGTAGGGACATTCAGTGATTTGACTCCTCAAGCGACCGACAACAAAAAAGCATTTGAATTCGGTTTCGGTTGCTATCTCTTTGCTAAGGGTAATACAGTGCTTATCCCCGAAGGAAAATTCGGGGATAAGATACATAAGTTTACAAGAGGTGCCCATGGAGAACTGATAAAAGCAGGTACTATGACATTTGAACAGATGGCTCAACCTGGAGAAATCAACTTCGTTGATGAACAGCGGGCATACATCGCTTTGCATGGACGTGGAAAAATTGCGTTAATCAACACTTCAACATTGCAAAAGGAAGATGAAATTGACCTCTCGTCTTATGCGGTTCAAGACAACAATCCTGATCCCGGCTGTAATGTCATCCGTGATGGAAAGATGTATGTTGCCCTCAATCAGCTTAATTCGCCCCATACCTCCGTACCGGGTACTGGAGCAGAGGTAGCTATCATTGACCTCAAGACGAAAAAGACTGAAGTTATCAAAGATAACCGCACAAGTGTTGTAGGATTGTTCCGCCATTCTGACGCATTCATAGACGAGCGGGGTGACATCTACTTTTACAGTGCGGGCAACAACTTCAACGTTGCCGATAAGGAAGGTTTCCTACGTATCCGCAAAGGAAGCGACAAATGGGATACCGATTATCTGTTCAACCTATCGAAGACAACCATAAAAGGAATAGGCAAAACAGGGCAGTATATGATTAAGTCTTTCTATGCAGGTAACGGTATTGTGTATAGTTGTGTGAAAGTAACGGATACAGAATTTGGAATACTCAAGAAAGACTTCCAACCCGTGAAAATCGACATTTGGAACAAAACCATCGAAAAACTTGATTTGCCAATGACTGACAGCAACGGCTCTTTTGCCATAACTCGCTACAAGGATTTCATCGTCTTTGGAATGACATGTAACAATGGTACGGGCTATTACACCTACAATACCAAGACAGGCGAATGCTCGCAAAGACCGGTTGTTACTGCCATAGGAGTACCTTCAAGTTTAGTCGCATTTGAGTAACTCTATGAAATAGTCCCAAAAGTCGCACGATTTTCCGCCGAAAGTCGTACGACTTTTGTGCGAAAATCATACGACTTTTGTGCGAAAATCATACGACTTTCTGCCGATTATTCATTATCTTTGCAACAGAAGACTTGTCGAGCCAACTGCTCCGGCTGGTCAAGCCCGGAAAAAAGGAGCACAAAAAAATCATCACTATGGCAAACAAACCATTGCAATTCGTTTTGACAACAATCAAGATGTCTGTCGGCAAAAATTCCGGTAAAACCGTGCAAATAGCCAAGCCCACAGGCAGACACCGTGTAGATTTTCGCAATTTCTGCGAGCGTGTGGCAAAGTCCACCAGATTCAATCGTCAGGAAGTGGAAGCCGTGTTGAACTACGCCACCGAGATTGCCCGAGACATCGTGGCAAACGGCGACATCGTAGAGTTTGGCGACTTAGGTACGCTCAAACCCTCGTTCAAGAGCAAAGCCGTACCACAAGGCGAAGTATTCAATGTGCAGAAGCATATCGAAAAACCAGTCGTTCGGCTCAGTCCTTCAAAGAAATATTTTACGCTTACCGATGTGAGCTACGAGCAGACGACTGCCAAACCCAAGAAAAGCAAGACAGAACCGACGCCCAAGCCTAATGAGGGCGGAAACACCGGCGAGGCTTTAGGACTTTAAGCAAACGTTGTGGAGCGATTGTCTTCATCGACAGTCGCCCCTCACCAAGAATACATCTGATAATATAACGAGGTATGAATAACAATTTAGTAATCCAATGTATACTCACAGTTATTGGCTGGATAGTAGTCTATATCCTTGCTCTTCGTCAAAATACCCAAATCAAAAAAAAAGAAGTTACAATTAAATTTTTAGTTCAAGCATGGGAAAGGTTAGAAAAAGCATCCAATAGGCAAGACAATAGCTATAATACAGACATAGAAACTGCGATTGCAGATATTCAACTTTTTGGGACAAAACGGCAAATTGAACTAGCACAGCAATTCGCTGAAGAAATTGCAAGAAACAAAGAGAGTTCAACGTTAGAATTATTGATCTTGCTAAGGGAGGATTTGCGAAAAGAATTAAGATTAGAAAAGGTTCCTAGAAAGTTTAAATTCCTCAGATTTTCTAAATGACTATAGAATTTTGTGCCATCAACAAACCCGAAGATTGGATGGAGATGGTTGCCGAGCAATTTGATACATCAGTAATAAACGATGGATTTACCATTCCTTCTTCTATGGGTAGTGGATTCTTCAAACAATATTATCCTCTGCCATGGCTCACATTGACTTGCATCAGTTTCATAGCATACGAGCCGATAACTATGATACGTCGCTCGGTGGAAAACTCGAAATGGATTCCTGTGATGTTCTATATCAATGAGCATAAGCACGAGCAGATAATTGGAACAAGTACTAAAACGGTCGGAGTGGACACGCTCGATGGTATCTTTATGCCATCAAGCAGTATCCCGACCGAATGGAGTTTTCCACCAAAGAAACGATACGAAAATATTACACTGACTTTCAATAAAGATTGGATTGAAAAGATTGATGCAGCACATGAAACCTATATCGGTCGTCTTCTCCAATCGGACAAGGCTTTTTATTTGTTTGAGACCATTACACCTGCAATGCAACAGGTCTTGGATAATATTAAATCAATAACTGAAATCGACAATCCTTTTTCAACGCTTCATTTGCATGGAAAAACTATGGAATTACTGACGATGTACTTTGAAAAGCTCGAAAAGCGTTCGGAAGTAAAATCTCTTGCCAACCTAAACTTGAATGATGTTGAATCAGTATTCCGTGTTCGTCGTCAGATTCTTCAAAGTCTCAGTAATGTACCGAGTGTTCCCAAATTGGCACGTGAAGCCAATATGAGCAGTTCCAAACTACAAAAGTGCTTCAAGCAGGTTATTGGAAAAGCCATTGCCGAATATGCCCTATCCGAAAAGATGGAATGGGCAAAACGACTGCTTTCCACTCGCCTCTACTCGGTGTCAGAAGTAGGCTATAAAGTTGGATATGCCAATCTCAGTCATTTTACGGAGGCTTTCTGCAAATATCACAGGATAAAACCCAAGCAATATCTTGATTCGTTGTAATTCAACTTAACAGGGGTACAACTATACTTTTTACGGATATTTTGTCTCAATAAAACATATGAACTTTGCCCGTAAATTAAAAGGGCAACGAAGATAACACCTGATGAGAATCTTCTTTTCATATCTCTTGCTCTATCATCTGTTTTGACTATTCAATGTTATTCAGATGTATTTACTCTTTCAGAAGAATAGTAAAACCATTCATAGATTAGGAATATGAAAAGACTCGTAAAAAAGAACTCTTTTAAAATGCTACTCTCTGAAAATACAACGAAAGCTACTGCTTGCTTAATTAGAGAAATCTTAAAGCTTGTAGAGACAGAGAAAAAATTGGAGGCATTATTTCGAACCTTGCATTACACTCGATTTCAATTGCAGATTATCCATGCGAGTCCTGCCTTAACAGTCGAAATGGGGGAAAAATGTGTCAGAACTACTCTTTGTCATTGACACGGAACTAAAATTGCTGGATATGAGGTTGCAAGGGTTGCTCCCTGCTCCACAAAAAGTGGCTTGCAATCTCTGTTGGACGGGCAAAGCAACAGACTTGGTAGAACTCCTTTACGCTCTCGACACCTGTGATTGTATCAACAACGGAGAAATCGGTGTTGAGGAGTTGGCAGATGCTCTCTCTGAAATCTTCGGGGTGGAGATAAAGAACTGCTACAACGTATATATGAATATGAAGCATCGCAAAGATGACAGCCGCACCTATTTCCTTGACGAACTCCGAGAGAAACTCAATAAGCGTATGGTGGAGAGCGACCTGAAAGGGGGCAAGTTCAAGAAGCGATAATCGCCATCAAAAGGTTAATCAGGCTTCCCTTTTATTTGAGGGAGGCCTGATTTTTTTCATTACGGAATGGTAATAACCCCAATTCGGGATAAGCAAGGCTTATTTTTGTCTTAAAATAGTTTCAATAAAAGCCCAAAAAGAGGATTATTTTTCGTATATTTGTTGTTGATAACCAAACAGATAACAAAAAACAATCCTCTATGAAACTTGTCAGCAAAGTTACGGAAATTTATTGTATTGCAGATGATTTCTGCAAAGAATATGAGTTAGAATTGAACAAAAAAGCACTTTCGCTTTCAACCCCCTCTCCAAACACCCCTAAAACTCGCAATAGAAAGGGAAGAATGAGCGATGCAGAAATGATTACCATTCTTGTCTTGTTCCACAGCAATACATTTCGCAATTTCAAACATTTCTATCTCTTCTACGTCTGTCGAGAACTTAAAGAAGAGTTCCCTAACCTTCTTTCGTATACCCGCTTTGTGGAACGTATGCCACGAGTGACGATCCCCCTTTTGCTCTTCCTTAAATTAGCTCTGATGGGAGAATGTACAGGGATTACTTTTATCGATTCAACGCGTATTCCCGTGTGTGAAAACAAGCGTGAGTATTCTAATCGTGTCTTCAAGGGCTATGCTCATAAAGGGAAAAGCACGATGGGATGGTACTATGGTTTTAAGCTGCATCTGCTGTGTAATGAACGAGGGGAATTACTCAACTTTGCACTTACCAAAGCCAATGTGGACGATCGTAACCCGGAGGTATTTAATAACTTAACTAAGGATTTATTCGGAAAGCTCTATGCGGACAAGGGATACATTTCACAATCTCTTTTTGCTTCACTCTTCGATAGGGGAGTTCACATCGTCACGGGAATACGCACTAATATGAAGAACCGCTTAATGGATGTGCACGACAAAATCATGCTCCGCAAAAGAAGCATTATCGAAACCATTAACGATATGCTCAAGAACGTGGCACAGATTGTTCATACCCGCCACAGAAGTATCTCAAACTTTATTGTCAACCTTTTGGCAGGAATGGCGGCTTATGCTTTCTACGATACAAAACCCTCTATCAATATGGAGTTTGAGATGGAGGGAGAAACAGAAGTGAAACAGCTCACACTTTTCTAAATTTACTTGCGTGAAACAATAAATCTTCGGCCTAAAACAAGGTCGAAAGAATCGTTGTGGACTATAATCTGAGTAAAAAGGAGGGGGCCTTAAACCGAATTGGGGTTAATAGAAGGAAAGTCATACAGGCTTGTCGTACAGCGTAGTCCCTTGAAAGACAAGCACGGTAGGGAACAGATGGATATGTTCGGAGTGATATACACATACCGCTGTATCCTTACCAATAACCGGACATCTACCGAGAAGGACATCATTACATTCTACAATGAGCGTGGAGCAAGCGAAAAGAACTTCGACATACAGAACAATGACTTCGGATGGTCGCATCTGCCCTTTTCCTTTATGGCTGAGAACATGGTTTTCATGATGGTTACCGCCATGCTGAAGAACTTCTATCTCTACCTCGTCCGTCATATCAGCGAGAAGGTCAAGCCATTGAAAAAGACAAGCAGGCTGAAAGCCTTTATCCTACATTTTGTCAGCGTACCAGCAAAATGGGTAAGAACGGGAAGGCAGAACGTTCTGAACCTATATACAAATAAAACCTACTACGCTGAGGTCTTCCTTGAATAAACATCATTTCTTTGTGGTTTTTCATACTTCCCCATTGGTTTGGGTGGGGGATTTCATGACTATGCAAGAACTCTCTCTCCCCAAAAAACTCGTATCAATGTATAAAGCTCCAAAAACTCATCTCAATGTATAAAATTATCTTACAAGGAATAATGCTGCGGAATTGAGGAATCAGCAAAACTTGGAGAGGATATCCTTTGTTTCATGCCATAAAGGTACAAAAAAGTATTTGATATGGGCTAATTAAATGAAGAGTTTTGTAGAGATCTCAAAGCACGAGCTTCATCCGGAAATGGCAGAGAAGAATTTTGAAATATACTTCGGCGAAATACATCCTTCGGACAAGGAAATATCTGAACAAGGTTCGATTTCATTCTTATACTTTGATGCGAATGACGAGGCGCTCTCCATTCGATACCCTTTGGAAAGCTATGTTGAATAATGCGAGGCTTGCGAAGCGGATCCTCGTATGCAGGTAAAGGAGTGTGAAAACATCGATGAAGGCTGGATTGCCATGAAGCTTCAAGGCGAAGAGGCGTGAGTAAAGAGAAGAAACAGCTTGTCTGACAAACTATCGGAGCGCAGGGCTTCGAGGGCGCGATTGGAGGAAGATGAAAACTTGTTCATTGCTCCTGCATTCGATAAGCTACTCTTGATCGCTCACCATCCACTCACAGAAGTTCTCCGCTTCTGAACTTTTCAAATCTTGATTTTTTGCGCTACATATAAACATAAATTTAACCAAGCTCTTGGTTTTACCCTTTTTATACCTAACTTTGCTCGCTGTGATTAGGAGTGCTTTGGCAGTAAGCGTACGTACAAGCATTTTAACGCAGCATTTTACATAATAACAATCAAATAGTATGAAAAAAGCATGGAGAGGATTTACCGGCACAAAGTGGGTCGATGAGGTCAACTTGCGCCAGTTTATTCAAGACAACTACACCACTTATGAGGGTGACGCTTCATTCCTCGAAGCTCCAACTGAAGCAACGGACAAACTTTGGGGTATGCTCAAAGAACTGCAAAAGCAGGAGCGTGCGAAAGGTGGCGTATTGGATATGGAAACGGAAATCGTTTCCAGTATGACGGCCTATGGTCCTGCCTATATCGGAGAGGGAACTAAGGAGCAGGAGAAGATTGTCGGTTTGCAAACGGATAAGCCTTTGAAGCGCGCCTTTATGCCCTACGGCGGTATAAAGATGGCGGAACAGGCTTGCACAACTTATGGCTATGAGCCTTCTGCAAAGCTTCACGAAATATTTACGAAGTATTGCAAGACGCACAATGATGGCGTATTCGATGCTTATACGGACGAGATGAAGCTCGTCAGACACAACCATATCCTTACAGGTCTTCCTGATACGTATGGACGTGGGCGTATCGTCGGCGACTATCGTCGCGTGGCGCTGTATGGTGTTGATTTCTTGATTAACGAGAAAGCGAAGGATCTGCGCAATTGCGGCGACGGAACGATGACGGAAGAAGTAATCCGCTTGCGCGAAGAGATCTCTATGCAGATCAAGGCCTTGAAAGAGATGAAAGAGATGGCGGCCATCTATGGTTACGACATTTCTGAACCGGCCAACAATGCGCACGAAGCTGTGCAGTGGCTTTACTTCGGCTACTTGGCAGCGATCAAAACGCAAAACGGCGCGGCGATGTCGGTAGGTCGTATTTCTACTTTCCTCGACATCTATATTCAGCGTGACTTCAAAGAAGGAACGCTTACGGAGAAAGAAGCGCAAGAACTCATTGACCACTTGGTGATGAAGTTCCGTATGGTGAAGTTTGCCCGCATCCCATCTTACAACCAGCTCTTCTCGGGCGACCCTGTATGGGCTACGCTCGAAGTGGCCGGATTAGGTATGGACGGCCGTTCAATGGTAACGAAGACCGACTTCCGCTTCCTCCACACGCTGGAGAATATGGGGCCGTCGCCTGAGCCCAACCTCACCGTCTTGTATAGCTCACGCTTGCCCAAGACCTTCAAGGACTATGCGGCAAAGATTTCTATCGCGACAAGCTCAATACAATATGAGAATGACGACGTGATGCGTCCTATTTGGGGCGATGATTATTCGATCTGCTGCTGCGTATCGGCTACACAGACCGGTAAGGAGATGCAGTTCTTCGGTGCTCGTGCCAACCTCGCAAAGTGTGTGAACTATGCGATCAGTGGCGGTGTAGATGCTAAGACGCGTGAGCAATGCGGTCCGGCTTATCGTCCGATCGAAGGCGACGTGGTAACTTATGACGAGTTTATGCCGCGCTTCAAAAATATGATGGAATGGTTAACGGGGGTTTATGTAAACACGCTGAATCTTATCCATTATATGCACGATAAGTACTTCTATGAGGCTGCCGAACTTGCACTGATCGACACCGATGTGCGTCGCACTTTCGCAACGGGTATTGCAGGCTTCAGTCACGTAGTTGACTCTATCTCGGCTATTAAGTATGCTAAAGTCAATATTATCCGTGACGAGAGCGGCTTCCCGGTAGAGTATAAGACAGAAGGCGACTTCCCGCGCTATGGTAATGATGATGACCGCGCCGATGAAATCGCTGTATGGCTGTTAAAGACTTTCATGAGTATGATTCGCAAGCACCATACTTATCGTAAATCTGAGCCGACGACAAGTATTCTTACCATCACTTCTAACGTGGTATATGGCAAGAATACGGGTAATACGCCCGACGGTCGTGCTTCCGGCGCGCCGCTCGCTCCGGGTGCAAACCCATCTTACGGAGCAGAGCAGAATGGTTTGCTGGCATCGTTGAACTCAACGGCGAAGATTCCTTATGAATATGCGCTTGACGGCATTTCCAACACGCAAACAATCAGCCCGGATGCACTCGGTCACAATGATGAGGAACGCATCAATACGCTCGTAGGCGTGATGGATGGTTACTTCAATCGTGGCGCACACCATTTGAACGTGAATGTCTTTGGCGTAGATAAGCTGATCGACTGTATGGAACACCCCGAGAAGGAAGAGTATGCTAACTTCACGATCCGTGTGAGCGGCTATGCGGTGAAGTTCATCGACCTTACACGCGAACAGCAGTTGGATGTTATTGCACGTCGCTCACATGGTTCTATGTAACGTGGATATTCATCAAACAGACAATTCCAAATTACAAACTACTGACAGTATGCTTCAGGTCCATTCCATCGAATCTTTCGGTTCGGTGGATGGGCCTGGAATACGTTTCGTGATCTTTCTTAAAGGATGCGCGATGCGGTGTCAGTATTGTCATAATCCGGATACGTGGAGCAGAGCGGGCGGGCAACTACGCTCTGTTGATGAGGTCTTAGCTCAGGCGCAACGTTTTCAAAGTTACTGGGGAGAGCAAGGTGGCATCACGGTGAGCGGTGGTGAAGCATTGCTACAGATGCCTGCACTTACCGAACTGTTTCGCAAAGCCAAGGACTTAGGCATCAATACTTGTCTGGATACTTCCGCTCAACCTTTCAGTAGGGAGGCGGCCGCTTTCTCAGCTTTTGAAGAGTTAATGAAGTATACCGACTTGCTTCTGTTGGATATCAAGCATATTGATAGCAAAGCCCATAAGCAACTGACGGGTTGGGGCAACGAGAATATCCTCGACTGCGCCCGTTATCTCTCTGAGATCGGCAAGCCGGTATGGATAAGACACGTATTAGTGCCGGGCATCAATGATAATGACGAGGCACTATACGGACTTCGTGCTTTTATTGATACATTAAGCAATGTTGAACGTGTAGAAGTGCTACCTTATCACGCCTTAGGCGTCTATAAATGGGAGCAATTAGAAATGCCCTACGCACTTACAGACGTTAAACCACCTACGGAAGAAAGTCTGCTTCACGCACGCAAGATATTAACTGCGTAAGAAGTTCTTTTATTTTGAGGCGTAATGGATAATTTGTAAGGCTAAGCAGCCCAAATTATCCATTGCGCTTTTTTGCAAAACAACACCTTGCGGATAACACGTTATTTAGAAGCCGATGTCTAAATGACTTTGATGATACTGACCTACAAACGTGTGTAAGTCTAAAGCATTCCCTCTTTACTTTCCATCTTTTAGTATCAGCCAACACAGTATTGCTGATTCATTTTCAAAGTTACAAAATGGAGTTTCAACACGTTGATACAACTGTCTCTACACGCTGAGACCAGCGTCTCTACTCGTTGATACGATCGTCTCCACACGTAGAGACACTAAATATGCCCCTATCGATGTCCGAAAAGCTAAGCTCAGATAAGTTTTACGGTAATGTCCCCCCAAAGTGTGTAAGCCTCGCTTGTTCTTATCTTTGTAATTGAAGAAAAAAGAAAGTAACTATGAAGCTTACACAGTCACAAGTCGGCATTTATTTTGGGAATGCTGTCATCAGGGTCTGGAATAAATTACGTTTCCTCATTTTATGAGACACTTTCTTTCAGCAAGATCGCGCTTCTCTCTCTCACGAACTTTACTCCCGTGAGTTTAGTGTGAGAGCATTTTACATTACAAAAAATTAAAGCAAATAAGGCTCACAGAAGAATGGACGTAATATTCTCACTCCTCTACGAGCCTTATTTTAATATCAACAGATTGCTTATGCTCCCTTGACGTGTATCTTTATGGTAGAGAGCTTTCCTTCTCGCTTCACTTTCAGGATATAAATGCCCGAAGGAACAGCAGCAAGGCTTATCTTGCGACCTCTGCTCTCTGCCACTTTGTATCCGGCAAGAGCATATAGTGAAGCTTCAGCCTTATCAGTGCCTAAATCAATGGATCTTCCGCAGAACGCTATGGTTTGATCGTTGCAGATTTCCGTTATACTTGTGGCGTTGCCCTCCTCAATAGAAATCATTCCAATTTGCAGGTGTGACACATTTGACTGTGGATATTGAGAAATGAGATGAACGCCAACACAATTGACGCCATCCGTATTAACGGGTAACTTCACTTCGTACTCGGACATAGGAATAGGGAGCTCTTCCTCACCTTTATTCTTCACCACTATTGTATCTACAGCCTGCTGCTTGTCTGTCGCGTTATTGGAACCAAGGGTAACCACAATCTTTTCATCAGATATAGCACGCATCTTGAGTTTTACCACATAAGTCTTGCTCTTTTCAAAATTGATGGGCGGCGTAATAATCCATTCATCTGCGTCTTTTCCCGAATTAGCAACACCCGGATTAACGATATACTCTGCTGCCGAGATATCATCGCCAAACTGATAGGCGCCATAAGGAGAGTTGTAAACCCAACTATAGTTGTCGTCGTTGCCGTCAACAGTAGTCCACCTACCAAAATATTCCTCTTCATTATTAAATTCTTCAAGTATCGGCGCATCAACGGCTGAACCAAGCACATAACTCGCTTGTGTATATGCACCCGTTTCTCCATAAGGATTGCAAGCATATACCTTGTAATAGTATCGTCCTAAAGAAGTGATAGACTGATCGGTGAAAGAGGTCTCGGTCAGTTCTTGGCCAACAACAACGCTGTCCGGGAAGCGGATAACTTTGTAGGTGAGTCCTTCATCAGTGAAATAACCACCGTGAAATCCCCCTTGAGGCTTTGCCCATTGAACTACAGCCGACTTGCATCCTTCACTAATCTGCACAGCAATATCGTTAGGCTTAGCGGGAGCATCAAAACCTATATAAACCCTTTTATTGGATTGCTCCCCATCTCCTACACTATTCGTTGCATATAGCGTATATCTAAACTCTCCGCTATTGGGCACAGAAGCATCCTCATAAGACATACTACCGCCTATTTCGCTTGTAGGAAGCGTGGCAATAAGTTTGCCGTCTCGCATTACAGATATAGATTTAATGTCTGAAAGATCTTTGCCTCCAAAAGTCTTCGTTGGGTTTACCCAGGTTATAACAGCCTTATTCATTCCATTATCGGCAGGCTTTATCGTTATATCGGCAAGTGATGCCGGCGCATCTTCCCCAGCCTTGACAAAAGGTATATACATGGCTAAGAGATTGCATTGGTCTCCAATCATTCCTAATTCCGTTACCTCTACGGGCGAAGTCTTCAAATTAAACCTTATCATATACGAATTCTTACCACCGTCTTTGGAGTTTGTGCAAGATGCCCAATAAAGCATTCCGGTAGTATTATCGAACTCCATTGTCTGGTGAGAGAGCATTCCCTGATATTCGGTTTCACATAACGCCTCCACTTCACCCGTCTCCTTGTTAATCTTCATAAGCGTACCGCCTTGCCCTATGGTATACAGATTGCCCGACAAATCGGCCGCCAGTGTGCCTACGCCTTTTTGTGCCAACGTGGCAACCGGAGTACGTGCGCCGGTTTCAAGATTAAATGTATAAAGCATAGAATTTCCACTTTCGAAGCCCACAGCATACATTGTGCCTGACGAATAATCGTAGGTCATATCCTGGATTCTGAGTTGATTGTTGTCGGCTGCATATTTTCCAATGACTTTCTTTTCTCCCGTGGAAAGATCGTAGGAGATAAAATCGCCTGCAGTGGGTGGTCCATAAGAATTATAAGTGTACTCACAAGCATAATAGACTCCATTGGCACAAGCCCCGGCATATACGCCAAGGGGTTGCTTATAAGGATAGGTCACTGAACAGGCTTGGAGATTATCTAGATATAAGTCGCCGAATCCATAACCTCCCAATGAATTCCCGCGTAAAAAGAATCCGTAAACCTTACGGTGTGGAACCGTGTTGTCAACATTGGAATGAGCCGTCATTCCCAAGATGCTCATAAACATTAAGCACAGTAATAATGATTTTCTTCTCATATTAGTAACGATATTAATTTAGGTAAAACGTTTTCTTCGGCATGATCAAATATGTTATGGCAAATATACATAAACATACAAACAATTTACTAGTTGAATATATTTTATTTCGTCCTCCTTATCCATCTCGTATCATTTTATTTACAAGCCTGGAATTTTGTTGATGTGCAACCATTAAAATATAGTTGCCCCACTTTAATTGACATAGCCCAATAAAGATGATTCATAGTAGCAGGGTAAAACGAAAAGATAAGAACACACTCATCAAAGACGGAGAAAAGGAAATAGAAAAACCCGCCTTGATTAGGGCGGGATAAGTTTAAGAGCCTTACGCGGTAAAGTCCTTAAAGGATGAAAATAGCTTTTCTATTTTTCCAAGAACTAATGTCTCGGCATCATCATATTCGCTGTTAGCTCCATAAAGCTTAAACCAAATTGGGTTTATTATACAATGGGGGAGTGTGTTTGGTATTTTATGGGCGTTAAAGAGAATAATCTTCTCTTTCTTTCGGAGGTGTTCTGAAATATACTTCAGAAGATACTTTGCAAAAGTGGTGTTGAAAACAGGGAAGATTGTACAAAGTGCTAAAGCTTACTTGTGTAAAATCACTATTTTTAGGGATTGTGTACTCATTTCGCCTTCCGTACCTTTGCTTATCAGAGAGGATAAGTGTGCTTTCCCTTTGCATTCTCTCTGAAACTACATTTTTAAGACCCAGCCGTAACTCCTCGGTAATAATGCGAATATAAACTTGTCAACTATGGATCTTTCTTTTTTCACAACATTGCAAGCCGGCTGGCTCAACGCCTGGATTCCTTCCTTTGGAATGGTACTGATACAATTTATCTATATGGCGATATTCAGAGAGGGCGGGAGGCGTGCGGTAGATACGTCATGGTACACTGCAAAAGATAAGCTAAATGGTCTGGTGAGTACGGTTTTACAAATCCTACTGTTGATACTTTCCATCTTTGTGCCTCTGAAGTTTGGCACGATGTGGTTTATCATCGGCTTGGTTATATTCATCCTTTCATTGGCAGCCTTTATCGCGGCTTTTCACAGTTATGCAGCAGCGCCGGCCAACAAGCCCATCAAGAACGGCATATACCGATGGTCTCGAAACCCTATGTACTTTTTCTTTTTCGCAGGTATGCTCGGCGCTTGTATTGCTTCCGCTTCACTATGGATGCTTATTGTTCTCATTCCGTTCATCGCAGCCACGCATTTCATTATTTTAGGAGAGGAACGCTACTGTACGGAAACTTATGGTAAGGAGTATTTGGAATACAAAACGCAAACGCCACGGTATTTCCTTTTCTTTTAAAAGGCTTCCCTTTCACATTGACAATAAAAATAGAGATATGATAGAAAACAAACTTACAGACGTGCCTGAAACTATGCTGATAACGCTATGGGCGAAGGCAGAAGAGACTAAGCGTGCGGATGCTCTGCTGCACGATGAAAAGGCGGTAGAGATCATAGATAAAATAGAATATGACTTTTCCAAGTTCAGCAAAGCGAAATTCTCACAAGCAGGCTGTTGTGTCAGGGCTGGTCTGATTGATGCAGAAGCCAAGGACTTTCTCAACAAACATCCTGATGCGGTGGTTGTTCAGTTGGGCGCCGGCATAGATGCACGTTACGAACGGCTACAGTGTCCACTCGTGACGCATTGGTACGACTTGGATCTTGAGGAAGCCATCAAATTGCGCCGCCAACTGTTGTCTGAAAGTGAACGGAATACCTATATATCCTCCTCTATGTTCGACTATGGTTGGATAGACATAGTGAAATCCCACGGCAAGCCGGTGCTTCTTATTATTGAAGGCGTGTTGATGTATTTCGAATCGGAACAGATAAAAGCATTCTTCCAAGAACTGTGTGCCCGCTTTGATAATGCTACCATATTATTCGATATGCTCGCCTTCTCCTTAGTTGGACGTTCTCGGCAGCATGATTCGCTACGAAAGGTAAGTAAAAGCGTAGAGTTCAAATGGTCGCTGTTAGATACAAAAGAGATGGAAACGTGGAATCCCCGAATACAGCTCGAAAAAGAACTTTATATGAGTAAATATGATCATGGGCGTTTCCCTTTCATTTTCAGAATGCTTTATAAAATACCTTACTTCTTCCGTCGTTATAACCAGCGTGTGGTAAAGCTGCGTATTACTTAGCAGAACATCTACAAAAGCCGAATAGGGAATAGTAAACAATCAATCATATAAAAATAGAACTATGAGCGTGACGAATTTTATAAACGAAGAAAACCTTACTATGATTCAAGGAGTCAATGGTATTCTGTTACATCAAGAAGGCTGGATGATACAAAGGGCACAAAAGGAGGAAAGTGCCAAGTGAAGGTCTTGTTGATGTCCTCTTCGAATAGGCTGTTTGGTCCTTGTCCTTAGCCCTTCTGCGAATGAAGACTGACAGTGAAAGAGATGTTTGCAAACGTCTAAGTTCTTTGCTGTAGCTTGGGAGTTCGAGAGGATGCCCCCAATATCGGTGACAACAAACTATGACTGATGCTCATTATGATATTGGGTCGCCCTTTCGTTTTGAGACATAACAACTTTTTCACATCCCTATGTTATAAAGGCTTGACCTTCCTCAAGTCCAAGCCTTGTTATACGATAAACTCGAACCTCCTTTGTCATAAATGGAAGGTTAAAACTTCCTTTCACAAGAATCTGTAGAAAAGGCGGCCTATCATTACGGGAAGACTATAGCAGAGGGCTCTACAGATTCAGCTAATGCGTAGAAATAGAGTATAGCCAAAGTAGGAAAAGCGAGTCCAATATAAGAACACGTTTATAATCTTTATTAAATTCTACCTATGGAAAGGCAATTAGCTATCTATCGAAGTTTGAACGAATTTCTATGATGGTTTGAGCTTGCTATAATCAATTAAAATTAATATGCTATAAGAGCTGTGGTAGTGAGTTGTTCTTTGTGGTTTTATGGCAGATCTTTCTTATTGCTCCCGAAAATGTCTTTTTAAGTTTTGGAAAATCACGCCGTATTTCTTTGCTATAAAATTTCTAAGCAGGTATATCGTGGGTGATGTGATGCAAATATTTTTTTCTGATTGATTGTAATGTTGCCTGATACAATGCTGCTTTATCGTATGTTTGTGTTGAAAATCTCGTTTAGGAAGGTGCGATTTTAAGATACATTAATTACCTTTGTGTTGTATTTCTTTGAAAGTGCGATGATTTTTACTTGCTCCTTTTTATGTAAACTTATTAATTTCTTTACAAATGATCAAAAGATTGCTGCTGTTGCTAATTGGATTACAAAGTTTTGTTGCTAATGGACAGATTATCGTTTGTCCAGAAAACGATTCAATATTCTTTACGGAGTTCAGAAATGGACGTGAATGGAGCTATGTAGTAAAAGATGGTTTTATAGTTGGTGTAAACAATCAAATGACAAAAAACGACTATGGATCTTATTATCAAATGGGAATCATTATTAAAAATATGACTAATGCGGCTTATACATTTGATCCGGCGGATGTTTCTGCTGAATTGTATAAGAATAATGGCGACACTGTGATACTAAAAGTTTATACTAATGAGATGTTTCTGAAAAAGATGAAGAAAGTTCAAATGTGGGCGATGGCCTTACAAGGGCTTGCTAATGGAATAACTACAGGATTGGCAGGTTCTCAAGCGAGGTATACGACGTGTGAAGTTGGAAATTATGCCTATACACAACCTGTTACTACTTATAATTATAGTGCTGTAAATGTGGCACAAATCGCATCAATCACCCAACTAATGATTATGGGGAAGCAGATGGAAAATGACAGGAAGGTGCGCGAAGAGGGATACTTGAAGAAAACCACAATTCATAGCGGAGAGGGAATTGTTGGGTATATGAATATAAAGAAGCAAAAAGGACAGGCAATGATGGTTGTTATCCCAATCAACGGTGTTGATTTTAAGTTTAAATGGGATGTGGGTAAGAGGAGTGTAAAGTGATGATGATACGCTGTCAAGAACTTGTTTCCTCGAAGCTAAGTACATTTTTATTAATGAATACCATTTGTTCGAGTTCTTCAACTCGAGTTTCTAATGTCTTGTTCATATTGAAAACATTTTGAATTAAACAATATGAAGGTGCACCTTCGCTAATTATTTGTTAACGAGGGCAAAATTAGAAACGATAAAAGTAGATGGCGTTGAGCAATGTTTGAGGTATCAACCTATGCTCAACCTTTTTTCAGTTGTTTGATCAATTTGTGGATGATTTTATTCCCCTTCCTTTTGGAGTTCATTTATCTGCGAATGGAACTATATGGAGGCTAAATGCTAATCACAGAGATAAGCAAGGACGTTAAAATCTTTCAGTTCCTTGTATGTATCATGCTCTCCGGGATGTCTTGGATTCCTCTTTTGGGTTAAATCTCCTATTCGTTTCCATTGTGGATTAAAAGGCAAACAACTTTCCACGATATCACGAAAACACGCTCGCAGATATGGTCGTCTCGTTATGATATCTCCAAAGGCAACAAGTATGATGGGATTCGTTACAGTAGAAACAATCTGCCGAATAGCTTTGACATTCTCTTGATGATATGTCATATCACATTCTTCATTCAAACACTCTGGGTATGGGGTACGCTGTGGATAAACATTTAACATAATAAAGCTATCAAAACCATTAAGTTCTGCATACTCCATTACCTTTCTTACCGTGGGATCAGGATCTTCATCCGTTGCTGTGCTTGGATTCGCCCCAATAACGATGAGGGGTTTCTTTCCTTCTTTCTTCAACCAAAATCGGAACTGCTCATTATACTCTTCGGGGCACATGCTCATTTTACCTTCTTCGTATTTCATAAATAGTGCACTTTGATGATTTATAAAAAGAAAACCCCTTGCAAACTAATATGCTTACAAGGGGATTTGTAGTACCCAGACCCGGGGTCGAACCGGGATGGATTGCTCCACTGGTGTTTGAGACCAGCGCGTCTACCGATTCCGCCATCTGGGCTTACGTTAGCGGGTGCAAATATACGGCGAGTTTTGGATTTAACCAAAGGAATAAGGGACTTTTTTTAGTAGAGGGCATTTTTGTTCTTAGTTGTCTATCCTAATGTAAGTTTCTGAGAAGTGTTGTCTTTTCTGTTCGTAGATTGATTACTATTTCGTTTGCTGCGTCCTCATTTTTGCCGTTTAGTAATATAATACTTCATATAGTATATGTCGTGAATAAGGAGTAGGCGAATGTGATTTTCATTTTTAGATGGTGAGTGTCCTTTCGAAAGTAGAGCGAGCAAGCTGTCGCTCTTTCTCTTGTTATGATAGGGACGGAGGGATGTTGTCGCAAGGAAATTCATTTTATTTCCCTATCTTTGCACCATTATATAAAGAAGTTAAGCGCAATGTCTTGCATTCTACATATTGAAACCTCGACCGATGTTTGTTCTGTTGCTCTTTCCCAAGATGGCGTCTGTATCTATTTGGACGAAAACAGGGAAGGCCCAGAACACGCCCGCATATTGGCCCCTTTTGTTAGCGATGCGATTAGTTTTGCTGACAGCCATGCCATTCCGATTGACGCTGTTGCTGTGAGCAAAGGGCCAGGGTCTTATACCGGTTTGCGTATTGGCGTATCGACGGCTAAAGGAGTTTGCTATGCTCGCGACTTGCGACTGATCTCGGTGTCGACATTAGCCTTGCTTTCCGTCCCTATCTTGCTCCGTCACGAGTTGGAAGACGATGCCCTTTTGTGTCCGATGATTGATGCGCGGCGAATGGAAGTTTATTGCTGTCTTTATGATCGCGCCCTGCGAACGATTGAGCCGACGAGTGCGCAAATCATCACGCCCGCTTCCTTTGCTGCCCATCTGAATGAGCACCCCGTCTATTTCTTTGGCAACGGCGCAGAGAAATGCAAAGGCGTCATCACCCATCCCAACGCTCGCTTTATTGAAGGCATAGTACCGCTGGCCAAATATATGTTTCCGCTGGCCGAGAAGGCGGTGGCAACAGAAAGCTATGAAGATGTAGCCTATTTTGAGCCTTTCTATCTAAAGCAGTTTGTGGCACAAAAGCCTAAGAATCTGTTGTAGGCCTTATATTATATTGAGCAGCCGGCGTCGCCGTGTCTGTTCTTGTCGAACAAAAGAAATATCCCGCATTTATGCATTACAATACGAACGAAGGAAAACTGAAACTGCCGGAATATGGCCGCCTTGTGCAGCGAATGGCCGAGTATGTAGTGACCATTCAAGACCGCGCAGCGCGTCAGGCTTACGCAGAACGTCTCGCTTTTATTATGGAAAGAATGATCCCTAAGGGACAACGCGCGCAAGACGTCGCACATAAGATTTGGGATCATTTGGCTTATTTGACCAATTATCAATTAGATATAGACTTTCCCGTGGAGATTCGCCGCTTCGAGCCCAGTATGCAGCCGCAGCGTTTGAGTTATCCGCAAGGGCGAATCCGTTATCGCCATTATGGGCGCTTGGTTGAGCGCGCCATAGCCAAGTTGCGCGATATGCCGGCCGGCACCGTGCGTGATCAGACTTTGCTTTTAGTGGCTAACCGAATGAAGCGCAACTTGGCTTCTTGGAAGAGCGACAACGCTACTGACGATAAGGTGGCACACGACTTGTCTTCTTATACTGACGGTCAACTTACCATCTAACCTGTTCTGATTATGGCTTCTTTTGTTATTGAAGGCGGTCACCGCCTGAAAGGTGTTATTGAGCCGCAAGGCGCCAAAAATGAGGCGCTCGAAGTTATTGCGGCCACCTTGCTCTCTGCAGAGCCTGTGCGCCTGACTAACATACCCGATATATTAGACGTCAACAACCTCATTCGCCTTATTGCCGATATGGGGGTAAGCGTTACGAAAAACGGGGCAGGCGATTATACTTTCTGCGCCGACCATGTTGATTTGAATTACCTTCATAGCGAAGAATTCCTCCAACGTTGTACACAGTTGCGTGGCTCTGTTTTGTTGATGGGGCCGCTTTTGGCGCGCTTTGGTCGAGCTTCGATGGCAAAGCCCGGTGGCGATAAAATTGGCCGCCGTCGGTTGGATACCCATTTCTTGGGCTTCCGTCATTTAGGAGCTGATTTCGTTTTCGACGAAAAGGCCGGCGTGTTTACCATTGAGGCCAAAGCCTTGCGAGGTACATATATGCTCCTCGATGAGGCCAGCATTACGGGCACAGCCAATATTATTATGGCGGCCGTATTGGCCCAAGGGACGACTACAATATATAATGCGGCCTGCGAACCTTATATTCAGCAACTCTGCAAGCTCCTCAATAAAATGGGGGCCAAGATTTCGGGTATTGCGTCCAACTTGCTGACGATTGAAGGTGTCGAATGTTTGCACGCTGCCGAGCATCGCATTCTTCCCGATATGATTGAGATTGGCTCTTTCATAGGTATGGCGGCTTTGGCCGGCGATGGCATTACAATTAAGCAGGTTTCGTATGACGATTTAGGACTTATTCCCGACACCTTCCGGCGTTTAGGCGTCCGCATCGAGCGTCAAGGCGACGATCTCTTTATTCCGGCGCAGCCCCATTATGCTTCTGAGACGTTTATTGATGGCTCTTTTCTGACGATGGCCGATGCGCCTTGGCCCGGTTTGACGCCTGACTTGCTCAGTGTGCTAATTGTCGTGGCTACGCAGGCAAAGGGCACGGTGCTCTTTCATCAGAAGATGTTTGAAAGCCGATTGTTCTTCGTCGATAAGTTGATTGATATGGGCGCGCAAATTATTTTGTGCGATCCCCACCGCGCCGTCGTCGTTGGGCATAACCACGCACTCAAGTTGCAAGCCCGCCGAATGACGTCGCCCGATATTCGTGCCGGCATCGCACTGCTCATTGCCGCCTTGAGCGCTGAAGGTACGAGCATCATCGACAATATTGAGCAAATCGATCGCGGCTACGAGCGCATAGAAGAGCGTCTTGGCGCATTGGGTGCGGTGATTAAACGCATAGATTAGTATGATAAAGGCTGATGATTTGGTGCTGATCGGCAAGATCACAAAGTTGCATGGTATAGATGGCGAAGTAGTCTGCCATTTTACCGACGACGTCTTTGATCGTGGCGATTCCGCCTTTCTCTTTCTTGAACTTGATGGTCTGCCTGTTCCTTTTGAATGGGAAGAATACCGCTTCAAGGGAGCAGAAGACGCCCTTTTCAAGTTTGTGGAAGCTCCTGATGAGGCTTCGGCCCGCCATCTTGTCGGCGCGAAAGTATATTATCCTAAAGAATTTATTCCCGAACTCGACGAAAGCGAAGGTCTGCCTTCCTATCGCGCCTTGACCGGTTTCCAAGTTAAAGATGCCGAGGGACATAGTTTGGGAGTAGTCAATGCCGTTGATGATTCGTCGGCTAATATCTTATTGACCGTCGTGGATGCTGAAGATCGCGTATTACTTCTGCCTTATCACGACGATTTTCTGCTTCATTTTGATTTAAAAGAACGCATCTTGCAACTCCGATTGCCCGAAGGACTTTTGGATTTGAACGTATAAAGCGATGAGAAAAATAGCCTTACTCGGTTCTACCGGCTCAATTGGGACGCAGGCCTTAGATATTATTCGCGCCCACAGCGATCTCTTCGAAGCCTACCTTCTTACGGCCAACGACAATGCCGACCTGCTGATTCGGCAGGCACGAGAGTTTGTGCCCGATAGCGTCGTGATTGCCAACGCAGACAAATACGATTACGTCAGCGAGGCCTTGGTCGATTTGCCCATCAAGGTTTATGCCGGTGCCGATGCCATTTGCGACGCCGTTACCGCAAGTCCTATCGATATTGTCTTGACTGCGATGGTCGGCTTCTCCGGCTTGCGCCCAACGATTGCAGCCTTGAAAGCCGGCAAGGCGATAGCTTTAGCTAACAAAGAGACGCTTGTTGTGGCCGGTGAGATTATCACCCGTTTGGCCTTGGAAAATAAATGTCCGCTGCTCCCTGTCGATAGCGAACATTCGGCCATCTTTCAATGCCTAACGGGTAGTGGCGACAATCCTGTTGAAGCCCTGCTTCTTACGGCTTCCGGCGGTCCTTTCCGCCAAATGGATGCCGCCGCCTTGGCCCGCGTCACGGCTGCCCAAGCCCTGAAACACCCCAATTGGGTAATGGGCGCGAAGATTACGATCGACTCCGCCTCCATGATGAATAAAGGTTTTGAGATGATCGAGGCAAAATGGCTCTTTGGCGTGCAGCCTGAAGCCATCGAGATCGTTGTTCATCCGGAGAGCATCATCCATTCAGCCGTGCGCTATGCAGATGGCGCCGTCATTGCTCAGATGGGGTTGCCCGATATGCACTTACCCATCAGCTATGCCTTTAGTTATCCGCGCCGCCTGCCTATTTCCGGCGAGCGAATAGACCTCTTTCGCTTGGGTAGCCTTCATTTTGAGCGGCCCGACGTTGAGCGTTTTCCCTGTCTCCGCTTAGCTTATGCCGCTGTGAATCGTGGCGGCAACGCGCCTTGCGTGCTAAATGCCGCCAACGAAGTAGTTAATCTCGCCTTTCGCGAAGGGCGCATCGCCTTTTCACAAATGGCGGAGATCATCAATGAGACAATGGCGCGCACACATTATATAAATACCCCCACTTTAGACGATTATTTTGAAACAGACAGCGAAGCGCGCCGCATAGCCGCTTCACTTATTCCCAATACATAAAACAAAAGAAAACCCGATGGAAGCATTTTTGATTCGCGCACTACAATTGATATTGTGTTTCTCCATACTGATCTTCCTCCACGAAGGCGGCCATTTCTTGGCAGCTCGCTTGTTTAAGATCCGTGTGGAAAAGTTTGCCCTCTTCTTTGATCCCTGGTTCAGCTTGCTTAAGTTTAAGCCCAAGAAGAGCGACACTACCTACGTACTCGGTTGGTTGCCGCTTGGCGGCTACGTAAAAATAGCCGGTATGATTGATGAATCGATGGACAAAGAGCAGATGCAGCAACCCGTACAGCCGTGGGAGTTTCGCGCAAAGCCTGCTTGGCAGCGTCTGATTGTGATGCTGGCCGGCGTGTTCGTCAATTTCATTCTTGCCCTTTTCATCTATGCAATGATACTCTTTACTTGGGGCGACACCTACGTGCCGATGCGCAACATAGACCAAGGTTTTGCCTTCAATGAGCGAGCTCGTCAATTCGGGTTCCAAAATGGCGATATCCCCCTCCATACAGACAAGGTCACCTTCGATCGTTTCGATTCCAATGAAAGCATGGGCGACGTCTACCGCGGCATCAGTGAAGCGCGAAGCGTCACCGTGTTGCGGCAAGGTAAAGAAGTGACCCTCTCTCTACCCGGTGAGATCAATATGATTCAAATGATGAAAGAAGAGCCGCCCTTCCTGCTGCCCTTGTCCACCGCCGTTGTCGACAGCCTGCCCGCCGGTAGTCCGGCAGCCCAAGCCGGTGTGCGCGTTGGCGACAGCTTGGTCTCTTACAATGGCTCTCCTTGCACGACTTGGAACGAATACACCGATATTCGTGCCCGTATAGAAGACGTTTTGGCGGCGCAAAAGCCGGCCGATTCTCTTCGTCTGCGTCAAGTGACGCTCGTTGTGGCGCGTGCAGCCACCGGCGTGCGCGATACCTTGCGCTTCCAACTGACGCCGGAGTATGCTTTAGGCATCTCCCACTATAGTCCGTTCAAGAACTACAAGACAGTCACGAAGAACTATACCTTCCTGTCCTCCTTCCCTGCCGGATTCTCTCACGGATGGCACGTATTAAAAGGTTATGTCACCGACTTGAAGTACATCTTTACGAAAGACGGCGCCAAGAGCATTGGTAGTTTCGGTACGATCGGTTCACTCTTTCCCACGACGTGGGTTTGGGAGCGCTTTTGGGAGCTAACGGCCTTCATCTCGCTAATGTTGGCGTTTATGAATATCCTGCCCATTCCCGCACTCGACGGCGGTCACGCCTTCTTCCTCTTTTATGAGGTGATCACGCGTCGTAAGCCGAGCGACAAGTTTATGGAAAACGCTGAAAAAATCGGTATCTTCCTCCTCTTAGGCTTGATGGCTTACGCCTTGTTCAATGATGTCTTGAAGTTTATCTTCTAATATGCTCAAGCGCTTGGGCCCTGCACCATTTGCAATCGGCGCAAACGCTTTAACGATTAACATCGCCCGCCCACGAAGATGAATTACATTGGTTCCAAGCGTACTTTACTGCCCTTTATCGACCAATGCATTACGTCCATCGCAGGTGACGCGGCTCGAAGTGGGACATTTTGCGACCTTTTTGCCGGAACGGGTATCGTCGGCCGCTTTTATAAGTCGCAAGGTTGCAGTGTGATGGCCAACGATTGGCAGTTTTACGGCTTCGTACTCAATCAGCATTATATCGGCAACTGTTCTCTGCCGGCTTTCTCCGGCTTGATGCCCCACATACCGACACTTACGACGACCGCCCTCCCTGATCGAGGGGCGGTCGTTTGTCGTTTCCTCGAAAATCTTCCGCCTGTGGAGGGCTTTGTCTCGCGTCATTTTTGTCCGGGTGGGACTACACACGATGCCGCGCAAAGAATCTACTTCAGCGATGCCAACGGCCGGCGCTGCGATGCCATCCGCCGGCAGATTGATGCGTGGTTGCACGCGGGAATGATCACCAAGGGAGAGTTTTATTTCCTCTTGACGACCCTTTTGGAGAATATGGACAGTGTGGCCAACACAGCTTCGATCTATGGGGCTTTTCTCAAAAAACTGAAACCCTCGGCCTTGTGTCCGCTCACGATGACGCCTGCCGAGTGCATCTTGAGTGAGCGCCCGCAGCAGGTGTTTCAGATGGACGCCAACCAATTGATTGGCCGCTTGCAAACGGATATACTCTACCTCGACCCGCCCTACAACAGTCGGCAATATGCTGCCAATTATCACGTCTTGGAAACCATCGCTCGCAACGACAGTCCGGCGCTGCACGGCAAGACCGGTATGCGCGACTATGCGGATCGGCGTTCGGCCTATTGCTCTCGCCGCGCCGTGCGTAAGGCTTTTGCCGACTTGATCGAACGCGCCAATGCACGCTACGTATTTTTGAGTTACAATAATGAGGGTTTGCTTTCCTTTGACGACATACAGCAGGTTATGGAGCGCCGCGGGCGCTACGGCCGGTTTGAGCAACCTTACGGCCGCTTCCAAGCCGACCGCCCTTCGGCTGAACGGCAAATCAAGGCCACGCAAACCACGGAATACATCCATTATCTTATCGTGGAATGAGTGGCGCGCCACCGCGTGTATGGCTTATTTCCTATTGCGACAGGCAGACGCCGGTTAAGCCGGGCGGCTGCTTTTTTTTGTTGGCGGCAGCCTTGCCGAAAAGCAAGGTTGAGGCTTGATGAACTAAACGAGGCTTTAATCGACTTAAGGCTTGATTCTTAGACGCTTTTAGATCGACTTGCCACAGCGGCGTTCTCGCTTCCGCCGCTTGCGCTCGTGAGGTGAAGCCATTTTTATCACGAGCGTAAGCCATTTTTATCACGAGCACAAGCCTTTTTTAGCGTGATAAAAAACGGGTCAGTTGTGCTTTTGTTGTCAGCGTTTGGCGGACAAATTTTTTATGCTTCAATGCTTCGTCATCGGTAAAAGCTTTTGAGGGCTGCCCGTTTATCGGCCTTCCGAGTTCCTACCCGTTTAGACTTTGCGTTTTGTAAAAGTTATTTGCCTGTTTCCGGTGATCGATTATCCGCAAGGCTTTGCTTTGCTTCATCGCCTTCAGAGGAAATGAAGCTGAACCGGTCTGTTTTGAAGAAAGCATCAGCGTGAATCGGCGTGAAAAAGAGTTGTGCGCAGTCTGCCGGCAGTTTTCCGCAGGAAAATAAGAGACGAGCGGAGACAACGGAGAAATGTTAAACGGCTCAATCCTAACTGTTTATTCTTTTTGTTCGGATCTATCGAAGCCTTTCCGGGTCGATCTGTTCGCCTATGTTTGTTCGGCGCTGCTCGGAAGAAATCGCGGGCAAACGCTAAAAACAAGGACTCAAAACAGCATTTGATTTGCTCACCGCATACCCATTATTGGGTAATGTTCGTTGAGAGATGCGATACTCAAATATCCCCATAAATGAGGATATGTGCGCTGCGATGAAAAATAAGTGTTTTGTCAATAAAATATTAGAAGGATAAGTGCCCGCGGAGCTTTGAATGGCGGCGTTGTTGAACCATCGTTTTTGACAAATGATAAGACAAAGGAGGTGCGCAGGCAGCAAAAAGCGAGGCTCGGCCGCTTTCTCTGCGCGAATTGTGGGCGGGTCTTTGTCACGACAAACATTTGCCTGACCGGCAGCCTTGGTCGAGAAGAGGAAAATGCGTCGTCGCCCCTCGTGAGTCTGTTCGGAAATACGCAATCAAAAACCTCTTGTCGTGCATTGTCGACTTCGCAAAACATACTTGCAAAATCCTTATTTGTGGGTATTGATCCGGTGGGGAAGAGTGCGTACTTTTGCACCCGGTTTTTATTAAACAATTATATGATTACGTTATTTACATACAAAAAGAGTAGGGTGGTGCGCTTGTTCGCCTGCACGCTTTTGGCCTTTTGCAGCTCTCTGGGCGCTTGGGCAATAGATCATGTGAAGGTAGTCGACGCTAACGGCGCAGCCACTTATTTTAAGTTGGCCGAAAAGCCGGTCGTATCTTTCTCAGCTACATCACTCGTGCTCACGACGACGCAAGGGACGGTAGAATATCCCATTGCAGACTATCGCTCGTTTGAGTTTGCCGATCCTACAGACGGCATCAATCCGGCAGAAACCACATTCGGCACGCCGATTTTCTCATTTGGCGAAACGCTGAGTGGCGAACAGTTGCAGCCGGGCACGCCGGTCGTTGTCTATGACAGCAAGGGCCGCATCGTAGGTCAGCAAAACGCCGACGCTCAAGGACGCGTAGCCATTGCCCTTGGCAACACGGCAGGTATATTCATTGTAAAAACAGCAACAAAATCCTTCAAATTCATCAAGAAATGAAAAAGTTATTCTTACTTCTCTGCATAGCTCTGGCCGGACAAAAAGGCCTCGCACAATCTGTAACCATCAATAAGACCGATGGTTCAAAGGTGACGTTCACCGCTGCGGAAATCAAAAACATAGAGTTTAACGCCGGTGCGCAGCAAGCTGACACGACGCTCTTCCATACCTATAAAGGTTACATCACGGTGACGAACAGCATGTTTCAGAACAAGTACTTCGGCGACAAAGCTGAGATTCGCGTGCTTAAGACGGGCGAAAAATATCTCTGTCGCTTCGTAGACCCGCAATGGGGCGACGGCTTGTTCAGCTTGGATATGCAAGGTCAGAACATTTCCGGTACGGGTAAGATCAAAATTGCCAGCCCCGGTGGCAGCGCAAAAGAATATGAGGCTTCTTACAAAGGTACTATGCGTAACGTAGTCTTCACGATTCCCGCATTGATGGGAGGTACGACGATCAATTGGACCTTTGGCGAGCCTCCTGCTGCGATGAGCATCGCCGGAGAGTATAAGGGCACGGACGCAATTAAGGTGGGCGGCAACTTTGGCCCGTACACCGTGGCTGATGCCGTTTACAAGGTCGTGGCAAATGCAGACGGCACGATTAATGTGACTGTTCCCGAGGAACAATACAAAGATACGCCGATGGGTGACTTGACGCTGGGCAGCTTTACGGTTAGCAACATCGTTTACGATGAGACGGCTAAGGCTTTCGTGCGCGATTATAGCGGCGACGGAATCAAAGCTCACTTCACAGCGAAGAAAGGTGGCCAGGTTGTGATGGATAAGGAATATGAATTTAAGAATGCAAAGATCACGTTGAAACTGACTGAAGACGGCAAATTGACGGTTGAAAACGGCTTCCAGTTGGGTTCAATGCCTTTCCCCATCACTGCAAATTATACGGGCGAAAAACAAAGTAAATAAAGCATGAGGCTTAGTTTACGCCATATCAGCATCGTTGCAGGCTGTGCGCTCCTTTGTGGGCTCACAGCTTGTAATGGCATCTTAGGCGGCATCTATGATGAGCAGCCGGACAAGGCGGCGGTTGCGCCGGGCACACTCTATATAGATGCTTCCGGCTGGACGGACTGGCATTATGTGGACTTGGATTCGCTGGCTGCGTTGCAGGCGGCGGGCGATAGCGTCGGACTGCGCCGAGCACAAACCCATTTTACGCATTTCCCAATTCCGACGACCGGCGACAGCGGCGATGGGCGGACGGGAATCTATACGTATTGGTTTGACGTCTTCGGTCAGGGTATTGCGCACAACGAAAAGCGCGATTTTACGCCGACCGATCGGCAGAAAGAACCGCTCTCGTGGACCTTTGCCGTGCATCGCAATAATGTACGCACGAACGGCGGCGCTGTGTTGGAAACCAACTACAACGATTTAAGCGAATTGCCGGCTAACAGTGCAGACTTCTTGGGGGCTGCGTTTAAGGAGGACGAGTGGACGGAAAACACAGTCTGGGTGGATCAAAGCAAAATGCTCAATGAATTGATAGGTTGCCAGGGTATAAAGACGAATACGGTGCTTTCAAGTTGGCTTCGCTTAGAGATTCCACCGATGCCACCGGCCTTTATTCATAATAAGCACGTTTTCATTCTGCGACTGAAAAGCGGCCTTTACGCTGCGCTCCAATTAGAAAACTATATCGGTGCGGATGGCAAGAAATGCAACTTGACTATTCGTTATAAATATCCCTATTAAATATTGTGAGAGTTACACGATGAAAAGCTCTAAGTTAGCGGTATCCTTATTCCTCGCTTGTCCATTCTTTGGCTTTGGGCAAAGTGATCCCGACTCTATAAATGACGCCGGAGAGTTGCACCAGGTCGTAATAACAGGAACACGAACGCCAAAACTGTTGATGAAATCGCCCGTGTTGACCAGCGTGATTTCCGCAAAAGATATTGCGAAATCTGATGCGACAGATTTGCGCGACTTACTCCAACAGCGGATGCCCGGCGTGGAGTTTTCCTATGCGATGAATCAACAGATGCACCTTAACTTCTGCGGTTTCAGCGGACAGAGTCTGCTGATTCTCGTGGATGGTGAACGCTTGGCCGGAGAAACAATGGACGACGTGGACTTTTCGCGCTTAACGCTGGAGAATGTAGACCACATAGAAATCGTGAAAGGAGCTGCGTCGGCGCTTTATGGTTCTAATGCCGGCGGCGGTGTAATCAATATCATTACGAAGAACAAGCGTAATCCGTTTGCCCTCAACCTTAACGGACGATGGGCCAAGCATAACGAACAGCGCTATGGACTCTCTTTGCAAAACGGCGGTAAGCGATGGGATAATCTCTTTACCGTAAATCGTTTCCGGGTAGATAACTTTATGGTAAACAATGGACCGACTCCTTTAACCCGCGTAATTTCGACGATTTATGGAAATAAAACGTGGGATTTCAAAGAACAGCTGACTTATCGTCCTACTGAAAGCTGGCAACTCAAAGGGCGTGCCGGCTATTTCTTCCGCCAACTGGTGCGCACACCGGATACGCCGGAGAGATATCGCGGCTTCTCGGGCGGCTTACAGGCTTTGTGGAAGCAGAATGAGCGCGCTGATTGGGAGGCTTCTTATGCTTTCGATCAATATGATAAATCAGAATATCGCCGCTTGACAAAGGCTGACGTTAGACATTACTCAAATGTGCAAAATTCTTTCCGTCTCGTTTACAATCATCGGTTTGGAGAGAATAATGTGTTGACCGTCGGTACGGATTTCTTGCACGACTACCTCTACAACAAGAACTTAGAAGGAAAAACGCGCAAACAGGATGCCTTTGACGCCTTTGCGCAATATGATTGGAACATAGAGAAGGGGCTGGAATTAGTCGGCGCGCTTCGCTATGACTATTTTTCGGACCACCACTTTTCGCATGTTACGCCGAAAGTGAGTCTGCGCTACGAACCACTCGCTCACCTTAACCTCCGCTTGGGTTATGGTATGGGCTTTCGGGCGCCAACGCTGAAGGAGAAGTATTATGAGTTTGATATGGCCGGAATTTGGATTGTTGTGGGTAATCCTAACTTAAAAGCAGAAGTGAGTCACAACTTCAATCTCTCAGCTGAATATGCTAAAGGGGCATACAGTTTTACCCTGAATGGCTACTATAATAACATTACCAATAAAATCGCCACAGGATCGCCTTATCTGTTGAAGCCGACAGACCCCATTCCGCACCTTTCTTATATCAATCTGGCCGCCCATTCAGTAATCGGAATGGAGGCGGTTGCGCAGGGTCACTGGCGTAACGGCCTAACTGCCCGTTTGGCTTATACGCTGACGGCTGAAAACCTCCCACGCAATAAGGCCGGCGAACGTATGTCGGCGCAATATATACCCGCTCGCAAGCACTCGCTGATGGTGCACGCTGATTGGGAGCACCGCTTTCATAAAAACTTTGGCATGACCTTTGGCATCGATGGCCGCTATCTTTCGGGTGTAACTAATCCGGAATATATCGACTATTATGATGTGTCGAAAGGTATGCGTGACATAGAATATCCCGGTTATACGCTTTGGAAATTTTCGGCAGCCGGACAATTCAAGAAAGGTGTGAAGATAACGTTGGCTTTGGATAACCTCTTTAATTATCGTCCAAAGTATTATTATCTGAATAGTCCGTTGACCGATGGTATCAATGTAATGTTAGGAGTATCTATCGATATAGATAAGTTGTTTTGATGGAATGATGAGCGAATAAGAAGAGGCGATAAAGGCGCCCCTTCGTAGATTTAGCTCAAGAAATATATCGTGAGGAAGATTTCTTCCTTTTGGTAAGAATTGGCGTGAGATGGTATTAAATAGTTCTGAAAACTCTTTTTTGTTTGAAATTTTATGTTTAGATTTGCCAACAAAGGTGGTAATGAGAGCATGTAACCGCGTAACCTTACCTCTTTTGCTCCATTATGCCATAAAGTATTTCTTTGATCCGCTTTGCTTCATTCGGAACATAACGCAACGGATAAGACGATTTTCTACTCGCAATAAAGACTGCGAACGAAATAATGAACTTATTAGTGTCAGGAAAGTGAAAGCTTAGACTGACGCTCTGTGCTTGGTATATAAGACAATCAAATTATACTATAAATTATGCAAATCAAAAGAATCTTACGCTCCCTTTTCTTGGGGGGTATGGTGGTAATGGTTGCTTCGTGCGCCAAAGAAGATATCTTCGAAGAGCCCACCTTGGTCTTGTCGGAAAATAACCTGACGTTTGCGAAAGGTTTGGACGAAAAGACTATCAGCATCACAACGAATCAATCCAATTGGGTCGCTTCATCACCGCAAGAAGGGAAATGGCTCTCTATTGTACAAGATGGCAATGACTTGAAATTGAAGGTGACGGAGAATAAATTCGGTGAGGATCGGCAGACGTATGTGCTGGTAAACGCCAATGGCGCATCGGGAAAAATCAACTTGAAGCAAAGTGCTGCGGATGTGGTGTTGGATGTGATGCCGGATACCGTTTATTTCCCACGTGAAGGAGGAAGTAAAGTGGTAGATGTCACGACGAATACGACCGCCTATGATCTCGTAGCAGAAGACGAGGCTGATTGGTTGGAAATCACCAAAGGAGAAGAAGAGGTAAAACTGAAAGCTCAGCCCAATGATACCAATGAGCCGCGAACGCTTAAGTTGTTTGCGAAGAGTGGGAATCAGGCGAAAGAAATTGTGATCAAGCAGGCTGGTAAGCTCACATATATACTCGCGATAAATCCCGGAAATCCGGTAGACGTACATAAGATTATGTCGTTTGAGTTGGGCCGCGGTAGCTATTTGCGCGACTACCAAAATGCCTATCCGCAGTATGGTATGGAGGAAATGTATACTTTCGTGACGGCTTCTCCGATCTTTACCCTTATTCAATATAGTACGCCTGATGGCATTGTGCCCTCAAGCATCGTTACGGTAGGAGATGGCAAGAAGGCGGTCAAAGCTTGCAAATCGAGCGATTTTGAGAAATTCTTGTTTGCCAACGGCTATCGCCGCGTAGATCCGAACTCAAAGAAAGACTATATATCTGACAAAGAGATGCTCAAACTGAATGTGACCATCTCTGAGAAATCAGGCCAAGAAGGCGTGAATATGACCTTCCGACCCTTTATTAAGCAAGACGCTCCTCACCCTACGTTCGCATCACTTCCATATTGCCCCTTGGAGTTGCTCCAGAAGGAAAATAAAAAGGTGGCTGACGTAGAAGCGTATGAGCGTAGCGTTGGTAGTCAGGAGACCTCTCGTATTATGAATGAGAATAATCCTTCAGAGGTCGAGATTTTACAATATAAGATGGCCGGCAATACGCAGCCTTTCTATAGCCGTGGATACATTTTCTATGATACAAATCCGAAAGGTTCTGTTGATGCGAAAATGTTGGGTAGTGTGGAAACTGGCATTTTGCTCTTTGAAGATATGAGTCTGGGACTTTGGAAAAACGGAAAAGACTGGCTCGTTACGGAAGAGTTAACTGAACTCTTGGGCAAAGAGGGCTTTATTTATATCAAAACGAGTGGCACAAATCACTTCTTCGGCCGCGAGAGCGATCGATTGGTTATTTCCGTTACGCCTATCTCGGATGATAATAGACCCGTATTGGCCTTGCTCTTTAGCTACAGACCTGAAGTCTTTAAAAGTAATAGTTTGATTGAGCGCACTGCAGTGTTGCGTAAGACTTCTGCATTGATGATGCAGCAGCTGAAGCGCAATAAGCATTTGTTCAAACACTAAAAGAAGGCCTTTATGTATACATTATATAATAAGCTGAAATGGGTAGTGTCAATCGTCGTGCTAGCAGCAGTAACCGCCGCTTGTTCGGATACGACCGACTATGAGCGTCCAACGTTGACGGTTTCAGCACAAAACTTGTCTTTTGGCAAACTGATGGACGAACAGTTTATCCACGTCGCTTCAAATCGATCCTCTTGGATTGCCTCTTCTTCGGCTGAAGAAGAATGGCTTTCATTAGAGCGTAAAGGCGATAGCTTGTCCGTTCGCGTAAAAAACAACGAGACAGGCTTGACACGCAGCAGTGCCATTATCATTGACGCCGGCTTGGCTGTACAGAAGGTTATGGTTAGCCAAAGTGCAGACGACGTTGTTTTGGGCGTTGATGGCGGAGAGATTATCGTGCCTCAAGCCGGAGGAAATGTGACGGCAGAGGTACAGGCGAACATCCCTGACTATACAATAACGCCGGAGGAGTCTGCACAATGGCTAAAGGTCATTAAAAAGAAGCACGGGCTGAAAGTCTTTGCAGAGCGTAATGGGACAATACAGGCAAGAACTGCTGCTTTTCTCTTGCGTAGTGGTGAGCATCAATCACGGATTGTGGTAAAGCAACCCGGCATTGAAGTGTTTGTCTTAGCTTGTAATCCCGGTTCTCCCTTCAATGTTCATAAGGTAATGGACAATGAAATACGTCGCGGCGGCTTTCTTACTGAGTATGCAGCGCCGGATCCCAGCTTTGATCTAACGGAAGAAAGCTATTTTTTCAAAACGCCCTCTCCTTTGTTTAAAGATATTGTCTATGTCCACGATACGCAAACAGGGTCAGCGACAAGAATCTTTACGCGTTCTTTTTCCAGAGCCGGTATAGACGCTGTGCGCTCACAGGCCTTCAAAGATTATGCTGCACAATTTGGTTACGTTCAATCAACTGCAGACCCTAACGTCTTTGTTAGCGATGCAGAAAAAATGATGATCAAGGTGGATGTGCTCGAAGAAAACAACAGCGTGGTCCTCTTCTTTGAACAAATACAAGTGCAAGAGAAGGATTATCCAACTTTTGCAAAGCTTGACCTCGGCCCTCTGCATTTATTGCACAAGACGGACAAAAAGACGGCTGACGTCTTGGCTTTTGAACAAGGAGAGAATAGCACGCTGAATAGCAGCAAGAAGAATCGCTTGAATGAAGTGGAGGCCTATTCCTTTGATACAAAGAAAGCGCCCCTTGTCAATCGCACATATTTCTTCTACACAAAAGGTGCAGATGCCTCCATTTCCGATGAATGGGTTGGTAGTGTAGAACAATATACTTTGAACTTTAGTGAGCCCAATTTAGGCGTTTGGCAAAACGGCCGCAATTGGAATATAACAAAGCGCTTTGATGCGCTGTTGCGCGAGAACGGTTTCGAGTTTATAGAAGACTATGGCAAATACCACGTGTATGGTCGTCGTTCTGACAATTTAGTGTTAGCGATAAAAGGCGATAAGTTCGTCGACATCAATGACAATAAACCAGTCTTGCAAATTGGTGTACTCTATAAACCTAGCGTGTTCTCCAGTTCTAAATTCAAAGTTTCTGCAGCCGTTCAGCAATGTATTAAAAGTTTGCAGCAACATTAACGCTTCACACCTTAATTAAAATGAAACATTTAATTCTATATACGCTCTTATTGTTTGGAGCAGCAGGATTTTCCTCCTGCTCTGACGATTGGAGTTTGACAGATGGGCAAAACACGCGCAGCCAGACCTCAGTTGATGGCGTGACGGCCATTGCTGGGCGAGTGAATATTAAAGTAGCCCCCGAAGCCACACAGTCCATCAAGTTTGAGCAACCCGGAGTCGTATCCTTGCAGAGTGTTCCCAGTCCGATGCTGAAGACTTTAAGAAGCGTCGGCACTTATAAAGTTGAGCGTCTATTTGCACCTTGCGGCCAATACGAAGGACGCACCAAGGCTGCGGGTTTGGATCGTTGGTACACCGTTTATTTTGATGAGAAGCAAGATCTGCAAGAAGCCATCAAGCGCTTCGAACGCGTAGATCAGATTCAGAAGGTTGAAAAAGTGATTCCTGTAGCTTTGCCCAAGACGCAGCAACTTTCAACCCCTTCTGCACCGCGTCTGAAAGAAGCTGCTGTTGCTGCGCCGTTCAATGATCCCCGCTTACAAGAGCAGTGGCATTACCACAACGACGGCACGTTGAGCAATAAAAGCAAGGCTGGTGCAGACTGTAATATTTGGCCCGTATGGAAGAAATATACGACGGGTAAGCCCAATGTCATTGTTGCCATCATTGATGGCGGTATTGAAGTAAACCACGAAGATCTCAAGGCTTCGATGCACATCAACCAAATAGAAATGGATGGCACGCCCGGCGTTGACGACGACGGTAATGGCTTTGTAGATGATATTTATGGTTACAACTTCGTAGAAGCTCAAGATGCTGTAGGTGGAAAGATTGAACCCGATGAAGGTGGCCACGGCACGCACGTGGCCGGAACGGTTGCAGCGCGCAACAATAACGGCGTTGGCGTTGGTGGAATTGCCGGTGGCGATGGCACAGCCAATTCCGGCGTTCGTTTGTTGAGTTGCCAGATCTTTCGAAAGAGAGGCGAAGAAGGCGATGCGGCCAAAGCTATCAAGTATGCGGCCGATAATGGGGCCGTTATAGCCCAGTGCTCTTGGGGTTACAATTCTTCCGAAGGTGTTACCCAACTCCCGGCATCACTCAAAGAAGCGATGGATTATTTCATCCAATATGCCGGTTGTGATAACCAAGGCAATCAGAAAGCCGACTCCCCGATGAAAGGCGGTGTGATGATCTTTGCAGCGGGCAATGAAGACAAAGAGTTTGAGGCCTTCCCCGCCAGCTATCCTAAGGTAATTTCCGTATCCTCCATGGCTTGGGATTTTAGCAAAGCAAGCTATTCCAACTATGCCGACTGGGTTAGTATTATGGCTCCCGGTGGTGATCAAGACGTGTTCGGCTTAAAGGGTGGTGTACTCAGTACCGTTCCCAAGCGCAATGATAGTTCCGGTTACGGCTTTATGCAAGGCACGTCAATGGCCTGCCCTCACGTCTCCGGTATCGCAGCCCTCGTTGTTTCCTATTTTGGGCAGCAAGGCTTCACCAACGACCAACTCAAGGCGCGTTTGATGTCGGCCTTCCGTCCTTACAACATCGACGAATTGAATCCTTCCTATAAAGGCAAGTTGGGCCGGGGCTTTATCGATGCTGAAGCAGCTTTTGCTGAAGACAAAGGCATTGCTCCAGCGCAAGTCTCCGGTATGAGTGTCACGCCCGATTATGTTACGCTTGATCTGAAATGGTCAGTTGCTTCCGATGGCGATGACCGGACCGCTACATTCTATAATGTATACATCAGCGACAAGGCCCTCAATGCGGCCGCCTTGGCTTCGCTTCAGCCGATCCGCATTAACGGCACCGGTTATCCCCTTGGTAGTTTCATTAAGCACCGTTTTGAATCCTTACGCGACAATACAACTTATTATATGGCTATTGTAGCTGTCGATCGTTGGGGACATACAGCGCCGCCCGCTTTCGTTGAAGGCACGACGAAACTCAATCACGCCCCCGTTATCAATGGCTTCCCGCAAGGCCAGCAAGTTGTTAGCGGAGATGCCAAGAGTAGTTTCAGTTTCTCAGTCAATGATCCTGACGGCCATAAATGGGAGTATCAACTGACGGGCGATACAAAAGGCGTTGTAGCCAAGCGTGCTGATAATCAAATCAACATCACGATTTGGCCCATCTTATCTGCCGGGGAATATCAATTCACCTTCACGGCCACCGACGATTTAGGTGCTGCTACGAGTCAAGTCCTGAAGTTTAAGGTTGGCAACCAGACGCCGACGCAGTTGGCTACCGCTTTCGAAAACCTGATTATTGGCTTAGATGAAGGCACAAAGACAATCTCTTTGCCCGAACATTATCAATATGCTTCCGGCGAACGTCTTCATTTCTCGGTCGTTTCAGGTAATGAAAAGGTAGTGAAGGGTATGGTCGATACCGAAGGCCGCCTCGAACTCCGCGCAGAGGGCAAAGGTACAACGAAAGTTCAAGTACGAGCTACCGACAGTCGTAAATCTGTGGTCGAAAGCAGCTTCCAAGTGCGCGTCGTAGATCATATTGCAGCTCCCGTTTATATGGTATATCCCATTCCGGTGAAGCGCGACCTCAACGCCTTGCTTAATCCCAAGTTGACGTCGGCTACCTTTATCATCTCCACGCCAACGGGCGAAGAGGTCCTGCGCCGTACGGTTTCAGCCAATGCGCTCCACGTTGCCTCCGTTGATCTCAGCAAACTCGCTCCGGCCACTTATCGCCTTACGATTCTCACGGCCCAAGGCAAACATCAACAACTATTTATCAAACGCTAAAAACGATTTGCCATGCAACATAAAATAAAATGGATAGCTTGTGCCGTTTTTGCCTTGTGCGCCACCACCGGTCGCGCACAGGGCCGCGCCTTGCCCTTTCTGATGCTCAATCCCGATGCGCGTGCTCAGAGTTTAGGCAATACCTCCGTCGGCTTGTCACAAGGGATGTATCTCTATACCAACCCTTCCAGTGCTTTCTATACGGATAAAAAAGCCTCCGTTGACGCATCGCTGTCTTTCTTTCCCAAAGAGGAGGGAGCTACCGGCCATCTTGGTATTTATACGGCTACGGGTCATTGGCGTCCGGCTAAATCTCACGCCGTTATGTTGGGCTTCCGATACGCTGGCGGCTTGACTTTCCCGGGTTATGACCTTTTCGGCCAGCCCACCAAAGACTATAAGCCTTTTGATTGGGCTTTAGACTTAGGTTATGCCTACCGCTTTACGCCCGAATTGTCCGTCTTTGCTTCCGGCTCATTCTTTTATAGCCACTTGAGCAGCAATGCGCGTGGCGGAGCCTTCGGCTTGGGCGCTACCTATCATAAGCGCGATGTCCGCCTCGGTAGTCGTGTGGCTGCTTATACTTTGACGGCAAAGGTTTCTGATCTCGGCCCGAAGTTAGACTATGGTAATACCGAGGCCGATTTGCCCGCTTCTGCTACTTTAGGTGGCGAGTTTGCAATGGCTTTATCAGAGCAACACGCCCTTGCCGCAACGCTCGGCGCACGCTACTATTTTCTGCCCAAGGATTCCCACTTGTTTACATCCGGCATAGGCGTAGAATATACCTACGACAAGAAATATTCACTCCGTGCCGGCTACGAATTAGCGGAGCACAATATGAGTCACGCCACCTTTGGCGCCGGCGTTAAGTTGGGCGGCTTCAAACTCAATGCCGCTTATGCGCTTAAGACGAATGAAGATGGTACGAATCATTTCAGTCTCGGTCTTGGCTTCGATTTCTAAGACATTCATACAACATTCTTAAAACATAAAATAAATGAAGAAACTTTCCACTCTGCTTTGCTGCCTTGCGTTTGGCTTGACAGCATCAGCACAAATTACCGAAACACCCGAGGGTGTTATGCACGACAATCTTTATCGCCACAGCGATGCTTACGTTCGTGGCTGGACGAGCAGTAAGCCTGGCGTCTATGATGGCGCTGTCGGCAAACTCGTAGAAGCTCCTGATGGTACACTCTACATCTTCAACCCCATTTCTTCGCTCGCGAGCGACACCTGGTTGAAACTCGACAAGGTGAGCGATGGAAAATACGTTGCTAAATTGCCACAACTCATCTATTCTTATATGGAGGATGATGACGATGAAGAGGCTGGCGAAGGCACGCAGCACAATTTCTACGCACAGCGTATGGTGAAGTCCGGCGACACTTATGTTGTTTCGAGCGAAACGAGTGAGATCAATTTTACTTGGAACGGCTCTAAACTCGAAATGGAAAATACGGCGGGCAGCTCCGTCATACTTGGCGTAGCCGATAAAGACAAAAAATGGTACGAACATGGCTCTTGGACGCTTACCTTCTCCACTTTGCCCAGCGGACTCATTACGCCGCCGGCCGGTGCTAAGGAGAAGCAGTATCAGATTGCCTATACCGGTAGCACGACGGCGCGCATACTCGATGGCCGCGTTGATGGCAATGATATTTATGTCAAAGGTCTTTCTACGGCTGGCGTGTTCAAAGATGCTTGGGTCAAGTTTACCATCGATGGCGATAAGGTAAAGATGGCCGGTGCTCAATATTTGGGACAAGCAAAGCGCGAAGATTTTGGCGGATATAGCAGCGATAAGTCTGCTTACCACGTCTATGCGATGACCTATAAGCGTTTGGGCAACGACGAACTCGAACTCAAAGACGAGATCACTTTTGATTACGACGCTGCGCGTGGAAAATTCACCACAAAGGATGCCGTTTGCATTACGATTGGTTACCAAAATCCCAACGAAGACAACACGAAAGAGACGATGCGCGCCCTTTCGTTCACGCCTTACTCCGATCAAGTGGGTAATCCGGAAGCACCTACGCTCTACTACTGCACAGCTACGCCGAGCTACGACTATACTGAGTTGCTGACAACTTTTGCCTTCTACGTGAAAAATGCTGATGTCGATGGCAACTATCTCAGTCCGGACAGCATGTATTACAACATCTTCATCAACGATGCTGAGCAGCCCTACACTTTTGTAAAGAAAACCTATTCTTTCAACAAGGAAGATATGACTGATATTCCTTATATGTACAAGGACAGCCAGAATAAAGACATCAAGGTTGTTGACAATATGCGATTCATCCATTTCTACGACAAGGGTATCGACTCTGTAGCCGTACAGATGGTTTATAAGAGTGGCGACAAACTCTATAAGAGTGAATTGCTTCGTGCAAAAGTCGACAAAACCGCGTCTGTTCACGGCGTAGAACTGAATCCGGCTGCCGGACGTGAAGAATACTTCGACCTTGAAGGCCGTCGTTTGAATGCACCGGTTAAGGGTATCAACATCGTGCGCCGCGCTGATGGTAAGACCTACAAGGTTTTGGTGAAATAAAGTGCTTATCTTACCCATTTCAGTAAGATAAAGCGCCAAAATGCGTTAGCGGGAGATGCTCTAAAGGCATCTCTCGCTTTTTGATTATTGGCATCGCATCTGCAACGATTAGATAAATCTCACTCGAAAGTTGTCAAATATAGTAACATTCCATATATTTGCAACATGAATAGAAAGATAAGGACATACGGCGGCTACTTTGAGGCGTTTATGTTCGAACTCGAAGAGAAGGTACAAGAGAAAATACAGTACGGGTTGCTATTGCTAAAAATACAGGATAGACTTTCGACAAAGTTTGTAAAGGCTATTAGAGACGGACTGTTTGAATTGCGTACTGAATATAAAGGCAATATCTATCGCGTGTTTTTTATTTTTGATGAGGGACAAGTAGTTGTGTTATTTAATGGCTTTCAAAAAAAGACACAAAGAACACCACGTAAGGAGATAGATAAAGCCTTAGCTATAAAGGAGGATTATTATGAGCACAAACAATCATCAAGTAGTCGATTATGATTCAGTTTTAGATGCCAAGTTTGGCAAGATGGGGAGCTTGGAGCGTATGAAGCACGAAGAAGAAGCCCGTGCTTTTTATGCGGCTCAAATTTTGCTGCAAGCACGTAAGGAAGCTAAACTCACACAGAGCGAACTGGCTAAGCGTGTGGGTACGACGAAGTCTTACATCTCTAAAATTGAAAACGGTGTGATAGAACCCGGCGTTGGCTTGTTCTTTCGCCTGATTGCAGCAATGGACTTACGCATTGATATCAGTCGACCTTTAGGTTTATAAGGTTAACGATGTAAAGGCTATAACGCATTATTTAGCGAGTGCGGGAGATATTTTGTTGAATATCTCCCGCACTTTTTGCTTGCAATCTGCAGTCTATAAGGTCGTATCGTGATAGCCTGCTTAAAGCGCGCCTTTTTGAAATACTTTGTGCCATTTCGAGCCCACGTTGATCAGTTTACCCTCCGCTTCGAGTTGGCGGGCCAAGGCGTAAGTTTTGGCAGTGGAGAGTTGAAACCGGTCGCGCAAGTCGCTGATCTGTAAAATGGGCACTGCCGCAAAGGCTTCGGTCAAGACGCTCGCAATGGTGGAGGCTGACGGCATAGCTTTGTTGGGCCGAGGTTGATTCAGCAGCACAAACTTTGCCTCTTTCATCTGTCCCATTACCTCCTTTTCAGGCTGAAAGCGAATGGTCCGCACCTGCGGCCGCAGCAAGCGCGGGCGATGCGTTCGCGGGTGCGTGCGCAGTTCTCCCTTGATGGCGAGCGAGAAGAATCCCAAGCCCGGCAAGTGTACGCGGTTGCCCGCCAAGAGTTGCGCTTTCAGTTCCTTACTCAGCGCCTCGAGCGCACCGGCCAAGTCGCTCATCGAGAAAGTCGTACCCCTCTCAATGTTGCGCCCCATCTCCTGCAAGGAAGCCGTGGCATAGGGCGCACAAAGCGCCTTAAATGGTTTTTTACTGGCGAGTTTTCCACTCGTCGGAATCAGTTTGTAAGATACAGTCATACTGTTTACGGATTTAAAGTTAGAAAATAAATGATTGCCCGCTCCGCCAATTTTGACAAGGCTTGATGGGCTTACGTTGTTTTCACGACAAAAAAGGTTTCAGCTCACGATGAAAAAGGCTTGCGCTCGTGAGAAAAAAGGTCTACGCTCGTGAGCGTACACGCATTAACTCTGCTCGTGTGTGTCACAAATGCGTCGAGAGTAGTAGGTTTTTCAGGCCTTTCAGCTCTGATTTCCATCCCTCGTTCGCTTGTCGTCGGCAAAGGTAAACATAAAAGTGGAATGGGCCAAGCCCTGCCCGATGCCAATGAGTGCCGCGCCAACTTTGCTGCCCGAAAAGTGCGGGCGAAGCCTCGAATAACGCACGAAAAACGAGTGTCTATCATACTTAAATCCATTAAAAATGACGTGCACTCCCTCGAAAGTTAAACATTGATAATTCATTTCCCCATCGCCGGCGCCCCTTTTCCCCCGTTGCGCAGCGTGCGTGGGGCGGCTTGCTCCCGCTTACGGGCATAGTTTGTCAAAATCCCATTCCCCTCCGTTGTAAAGTAAGTCGGCCGCCACGTGTAGTCCGTTGGCCGTTAAAATTATCCTCTCATCGTAGCGTCGCAATGCAAAATTAGCTAACTTCGCCGCGAGTTATGAGACGTTTATTGCTTCTTGTGAGCCTCTTTTCCGCCTTCCTGTCGCTCGCCGCGCGACCGGTAGCCGCAGAGATTGCCCCCGACGATTCGGTGGCCTTGCCTATCTATGTGCAAGTCGGGAAGGTGAAGTACAAAGGCGATAGCATTCCGCACGTAATCCTGCCTACGCTTTACAAATATCCACCGATGGAGTTTAAGAACGAGGCCGAGCGGCAGGAATATAACCGACTCGTCTCTAACATCAAACTCCTCTTGCCGCTGGCCAAACTCGTGCGCTACACGATAATAGAGACCTACGATTATCTTCGCCTCCTGCCCGATAAAAAGAGCCGGCAAGCTCACATTGATCGTATGGAAGCCGACCTAAAGCGCAGGTACGGCCCGATGATTCGCAAGCTGACGCGCTCCCAAGGCCGCCTGCTGCTCAAACTGATCGATCGCGAGTGTAACCAGACGGGCTATAATATTGCCAAAGCTTTTATCGGTTCTTTTCGAGCCAACTTATACCAGTCCATAGGCCTGTTGTTTGGCAACAGTCTTTCGCGTCATTATGATCCAAACGGCGACGACCGCTACACAGAACGCGTCGTGCGCCTCGTCGAGAGTGGACAGATTTAAGTCTTCTCAAGATTTCTTGCTTCCTTTTGTGGAAAACGCATCTTATTCTTTGGTTTTCTTGCTGCTTTGCCGTAACTTCGCCTCGAAACGATGCGCCGGAGAGCAATGAAAGCCTTTGCGCCTGCGCAGTTGAAAAGACAAGGAAATCGATTAGTATGAATAAAGACAAGAAGCGTCTGACGAAAAAAGAAGTGACGCAAAGACTCTTGGCGCTGTTTGAGGCTTCGCCCGAACGGTCCTTTACGGTCAAAGAATTATTTTCAGAATTGTGCGCAGGCAATCACCCCGCGAAGATGCTCGTCTTGGACACGCTCGATGCCCTCGTCTTTGATGATTACGTGAGTTCGGACGGCAAGGGCCATTATCACAAAGCGCAGCGCCAGCACATTATGGAAGGCGTCTTCAAACGCAAACGTAATGGCTACAACTCCTTTATTCCTGATGGCAGCGACAAACCGATTCTCGTCAGTGAACGAAATGCGCTTCACGCCCTCGATGGCGATCGCGTGCAAGTAGCGATGATGGCGCGCCGAAGAGGACACGAGCGAGAAGCAGAAGTGATCGCGATACTCGAACGCTCAAATGATACGTTCGTAGGTCGATTGAAAGTGGAGAAAAATTATGCCTTCCTCATCACGCCCAGCCGCGTGTTGGCCAACGATATATTCATTCCGACCCAAAACCTGAAAGGTGGCAAGACGGGCGACAAGGTCGTCGTAAAAATCGTGGAGTGGCCGATGGAGGCTAAGAGTCCGATCGGCAAAGTGGTGGATATTTTGGGTCAAGAAGGGGAGAACAACGCCGAAATGAACGCTATTTTGGCCGAGTTTAATTTGCCTTATACTTACCCAAATCGGGTAACGGAGGCGGCGGACAAGATACCCGACGGCGTGACGGCGGAAGAGATCGCGCAGCGCGAAGATATGCGCGACGTGCTCACCTTTACGATCGACCCGCGCGATGCTAAGGATTTTGACGATGCACTTTCCATCCGCACGCTCGCAGATGGTGCTTGGGAAGTCGGCGTACACATCGCCGACGTGACGGCTTACGTGCACGAAGGTGACATCATCGATCGTGAAGCCTTGAAGCGCGCCACGAGCATCTACCTTGTGGATCGTACGATCCCGATGCTGCCCGAGCGCCTTTCGAATCAGCTCTGCTCGCTGCGGCAGGACGAAGATAAGCTGGCTTATTCCGTCATCTTCAAGATGAACGATGCGGGCGAAGTGTTGGATTGGCATTTAGCGCATACCGTTATCCGTTCCGACCGTCGCTTTGTTTACGAAGAAGTGCAATACATTCTCGAGCAGAACGGCGAGGCGAGTGCGGAAGATCTGGCCACGCCGGGCGAGCATCCCAAAGTGGTCAAAGGAACGACACCCGTAGGTGAGTACGCCGCCCAACTTATTACGCTCAACAGACTGGCCAAACAATTGCGGAGCAAACGTTTCAAACACGGGGCTATAGGTTTCGACCGCCCGGAGATACGTTTTGAAATCGATGACAAAGGCCACCCCGTTTCTACCTTTATAAGATTGGCCAAGGATGCAAACAAACTCGTCGAGGAGTTTATGTTGTTGGCCAACCGCACCGTGGCCGAGCACATTGGCAGAGTGGCGCGCGGCAAGAAAGCGAAAGTCTTTCCCTACCGTATACATGACGTTCCTGATCCCGAGAAGCTGATCACGCTGAGCGGGTTTATCGCCAAGTTTGGTTATAAAATTCGCACCGAAGGTTCGAAGAAAGACGTCAGCAAGAGCCTCAACCGCCTGCTCGAAGACGTAAAGGGCAAAAAAGAGCAAGGAATGGTTGAGATGGTGACGCTGCGTGCGATGGCCAAAGCCCGTTACAGCATCGAAAACATCGGTCACTACGGCTTGATGTTTGATTATTATACCCATTTCACTTCGCCCATTCGTCGCTATCCCGATATGATGGTTCACCGCCTCCTGACGCGCTATGCCGAAGGTGGGCGCTCCGTCAGCGCGAGCAAGTATGAAGAGCTCTGCGAACATAGTAGCGCGATGGAGCAATTGGCAGAGACCGCCGAGCGCGCAAGTACGAAGTATAAGCAAGTAGAATTTATGGCCGATCGCTTAGGCCAAGAGTTTGAAGGCATCATCGACGGTGTCACCGAGTTTGGTTTGTACGTAGAACTCGAAGAAAACGGCTGCGAAGGTATGATTCCCATTCGCAATTTGTCCGGCGATTACTACGATTTCGACGAACGTAATTTTTGCCTCATCGGGCGGCGCCACCGCAAGCGTTATGCTTTGGGCGACAAACTCAGAATACGTGTGGATAAAGCCAATCTGGAGCGTCGCACGCTCGATTTTATGCTTGCCGATGATGACCTTCCGGCCGCGCCGCGCCCAACAGCTTTCGCGCCCGATAAGCGTGGTCAAAAGAAGAAAAAGAACGGGCGCAAACGCAAATGAGATTAGCCATTTTGGCGCACCATTTTTACGATGAAGAGCAGCGAGACAGTCACTCTCGTTGCTCTTTTTCGTTGCGTCTGACAAAGTTTTTGGGCTTAACGCTTATTTTGCTTTTTACAGTGCACTGCCTCCTTTTCGTTTGGCCCGAGCAAACTATCGTTTGGTGGTAACAAACTATTGTTTGGTGGGAGCAAACCATCGTTTGGCGGGAGCAAACAATGAGCTTTCCAAATGCCATCGGCTGCAATTGCACACGGCGGACGTGAAATCCTATGCATCTGCATCACAATAAGCTAAAGTCGCAACAGAATAAGCGTAAGCAGTCTTACAAAACGACTCAGAAGGACAATAATACCCTGCAAACGATGCAAACGATAAAAGAAAAGCCGCTCTAAATCGGTCATTTTTGTAGGGATAACACTATCTTTGCAAATCAAATTAAAAGGAAAACGTCCCTCTTATGGAATATAATTTTCAAGAGATAGAACAACGCTGGCGTAAAGCGTGGGCCGATGAGGCGCTTTACCACACAGAGATAGAAAAAGATAAGCCGAAGTATTATGTATTAAATATGTTCCCGTACCCATCCGGGGCCGGGCTGCACGTAGGCCACCCCTTGGGCTACATCGCTTCAGACATTTATGCCCGCTATAAGCGCTTGAAAGGCTTCAATGTCTTGAATCCGATGGGTTATGATGCGTACGGCTTGCCTGCAGAGCAATATGCCATTCAGACCGGTCAACATCCGGCCGTGACAACCGAACGCAACATCGCACGTTATCGAGAACAGCTCGATCGCATCGGCTTTTCCTTTGATTGGAGTAGGGAGGTGCGCACTTGCGATCCGGACTATTATCACTGGACACAATGGGCCGTGAGAAAAATGTTTCTCTCTTATTATGATACTAAAGCGCAGCAGGCACGGCCGATAGATGAACTCATCGCTCACTTGGAAGCTAACGGAACGGAAGGGCTTACGGCGGCTGCCTCGGCCAAAGATTTGCATTTGACAGCTCAGGATTGGGCTGCGATGACTTGGGCAGAACGAGAGGATTTCTTGATGAACTACCGCATAGCTTACGTCGGAGAGACGATGGTTAACTGGTGTGCCGAATTGGGAACCGTACTGGCTAACGATGAAGTGGTAGATGGTGTGAGTGTGCGCGGAGGCTATCCCGTCGTACAGCGGAAGATGAAGCAATGGTGTTTGCGCGTCTCGGCTTATGCCCAACGCATGTTGGACGGATTGGAGACCGTAGATTGGTCTGATAGTTTGAAAGATACCCAACGCAATTGGATCGGCCGCTCAGAAGGCACAGAGATGCAATTTAGTGTGGAGGGTAGCGACGAAAAGATAACCATCTTTACCACACGTGCAGATACGATTTTCGGCGTGACCTTCGTCGTGCTCGCCCCTGAAAGCGAACTCGTTGAAAAGTTTACTACGCCGGACCAACAAGCAGCCGTGGCCGCCTATGTCGAAGAGACCAAGAAGCGCACAGAACGCGAACGCATCGCCGATCGAAAGGTGACGGGCGTCTTTACAGGTAGTCGGGCCATTAACCCGTTTACCGGTGAAGCCGTTCCTATCTGGGTGAGCGATTATGTCCTCTCCGGTTATGGAACCGGGGCAATTATGGCTGTTCCGGCCCACGATAGTCGCGACTATGCCTTTGCGCGGCATTTTAATTTGCCGATTATCCCGCTGATAGAGGGATGCGATGTGAGCGAAGAGAGTTTTGATGCAAAAGAAGGCGTGGTTTGCAATTCGCCGCGCGAAGATGCTGCACCCTATATCGATTTCTCTTTGAATGGAAAAACCGTGAAGGAAGCCATTGCCGCGACGAAAGCTTATGTGGAAGCCAAGGGCTTGGGCCGCATCAAGGTCAACTTCCGCCTGCGCGATGCTATCTTCAGTCGGCAAAGATATTGGGGAGAACCATTCCCATTCTACTATAAAAACGGTCATCCTCAGGCAGTGCCCGAAGCGGCTTTGCCGCTCGAACTCCCCGAGGTGTCCAAATTTCTTCCGACCTCATCGGGCGAACCTCCCTTGGGCAACGCTGAACGCTGGGCTTGGGACGAGGAGAATGCTTGCGTCGTAGATACGAACAAGATAGACAACGTTCGCGTCTTCCCCTTAGAACTCAGTACGATGCCCGGCTTTGCAGGAAGTTCGGCCTACTATCTGCGCTATATGGATCCGTCGAACGCTACGGCACTCGTAGGCGAGGAAGCTGACCACTACTGGCGCAATGTTGACCTCTACGTGGGCGGTAGTGAGCACGCTACGGGTCACCTCATATACAGTCGATTCTGGAATAAGTTCCTCTTCGATTTGGGCACCTCCTGCGAAGACGAACCCTTTAAGAAGATGATCAATCAGGGGATGATCCAAGGCCGTTCTAACTTCGTTTATCGTATAAAAGACACCAACACGTTTGTGAGTCTTGGTCTGAAAGATCAATATGAAGTGACGCCGATTCACGTTGACGTGAATATCGTGGCGAACGATGTCTTGGATGTCGAAGCCTTTAAGGCGTGGCGTCCGGAATACAGTACAGCTGAATTTATTTTGGAAGATGGCAAATATATCTGCGGTTGGGCTGTCGAAAAGATGTCGAAGTCGATGTTCAATGTGGTAAATCCGGACGATATTGTTGATAAATATGGTGCAGATACCTTGCGCCTCTACGAAATGTTTCTTGGGCCGATCAATCAAAGTAAACCGTGGGACTCTAACGGCGTGGACGGCTGCGCCCGCTTCTTGCGCCGCTTCTGGAATCTCTTCTTCGAAGGTGAAGATTTGCGCGTGACGGACGAAAAAGCAACAAAAGAAAATCTCAAAAGTCTGCACAAACTACTCAAAAAGGTAACGACCGACATCGAGGAGTTTGCTTATAATACCTCCATTCCGGCCTTTATGATTGCCGTCAACGAACTGATGCAGCAGAAATGTCGCTGTCGTGAAGTGTTGGAGCCAATGGTGATCGCCTTAGCGCCTTTCGCGCCCTACATTGCGGAAGAATTGTGGCACAAACTAGGACACGGTGAGAGTGTGCATAAGGCTGCGTGGCCCGCATTCGATGAACAATATCTGAAAGAAGACAGTTGTACGCTCTCCGTCTCGTTTAACGGCAAGACTCGCTTTACTATCGACGTGGCAGCTGATGCTTCCAAGGAAGAAGTGGAGCGCTTGGCGCTGGCCCACGAGTCGACACAGGCGCATATTGAGGGTAAACAGATTATAAAAGTGATCGTCGTGCCCGGCCGCATTGTTAATATTGTGCTGAAATAAACAATTATGGAACTGAGACAATCTATCCAACACCAGATTAAAGACTATTTGATCATTACGCTGGGCTTGATCATTTATTCGATCAGCGTCACGTGTTTCATTTTGCCGTATGAAATTACGACAGGCGGCGTTGTCGGCTTCGGTTCTGTGATTTTCTATGCCACGGGCTTCCCGATCCAAGCTTCATTTTTTATTCTTAATGCCATGTTGCTTATCTTGGCTATACGAACCTTGGGTTGGCGCTTCTGTCTTAAAACGATTTATGCCGTGATCGTCTTAACGGTCTTGCTCGATTTGGTACAGAAGTTTATGCTGCATTATGGTGCTGTTCATAGTGCAGAGTTTGTGCTGAGTCCAAAAGGCTTCCCGCAGATCGTAAAGAATGATGCCTTTATGTCATCCTTGCTCGGCGCGACGCTTAATGGTATCGCGCTGGGCATCGTGTTGCTCAATAACGGCTCAACCGGAGGTACGGACGTCGTAGCCGCAGTGGTCAACAAATATAAGGATATTACGTTGGGGCAGATCTTGATGTTTATCGATATCTTCATCGTCTCCTCAAGTATATTTGTGTCCGGGACTTCCGTTTCTATACTTCTGTGTAGTTACTGTACGCTGATCGTGACCAGCTTAATGGTCGATTATGTGATGGATCGCGGCCGTCAATCCGTCCAATTCTTTATCTTCTCCCAGAAATATGAAGAGTTGGCCAACGCTATTACGAAGACCCATCGCGGCGTTACGGTCATAGATGGCGAAGGATGGTTTACGCATACCGAACGCAAAGTTTTGATTCTGCTGGTTAAACGCCGCGAGAGTACGAATATCTTCCGTTTGATTCAGAGTATAGATCCGCAAGCCTTTGTTTCGCAGACAAAAGTAATTGGCGTGTTTGGCGAAGGATTTGATCGCATTCGTGCGAAAGCCAAGAAGTCTACGCCTGTTAACGATGACGCTTTAAAGGAGCAAAAGGCGATAGATGTCGCCTCCAAAGTCATAGATAAGCCTTTGGAGTAAAAGAGAATAACGTTTAGACTGACGGATATGACGATGACAAAACGCCTGACAGTCGTTCCCCAAGGCGGATTGTGCAACCGATTGCGGGTTGCGTTATCCGCCTTGTCCGCATTTCCGGATTGCGAAGTGGAGTGGGGAAGGGATAAGGCGTGTTACGCTTACTTCGACGAGCTCTTTCAGCCGCTAAAAGGTGTGGTCAGGCGTCGTTGGTGGAACGTTCCTCAGACGCGGCGCAATCTGCATATTCCCGCACTCTTGCGCCGTTGGATTTACGATGCACAATTGGTAAATGCCAAAGCACTGCCGGCTGTCATTGATAGGCCTACCTACGTCTCGACCGGCTATGCTTTAGGACCATACGGACGCGAATGGCTGCAGCGCTTAACGCCCCTTGATAGCATCCGGCGGCGTATTGATGCCATCACCGCGCAGTTTCCCCCCGATATCGTTGGGGTGCATATCCGCCGCACAGACAATAAAAAATCTTGGAGCCACAGTTCGGACGAAGCCTTTTGGAGAGCAATGGAAGCCACGGGCGGTACATTTTATTTGGCTACCGACGACTTAGATTTGCGTCAAGCGCTCTGCCGATACTTTAACGTCATCACGCAGCCGCTGTCCACCGTGCGCCGAGATACTCGCGAAGGTATTGAAGAAGCCGTCGTTGATCTTTACTGCTTGGCGGCAACGAATAGACTTTACGGTAGCTACTGGTCATCATTCTCAGATACAGCCGCCGAATTGGGCAACATTCCTTTATCCATCATACAATGAAAAAAATAGTATTTGCAACAAATAATAGCCACAAACTTACAGAAGTGCGCGCCATCGTCGGCCAACAAATCGAAATCTTAAGTCTGGCCGATATCAATTGCTTCGCAGATATCCCCGAAACAGCCGCCACGCTCGAAGGCAATGCTTTGCTTAAAGCCCGCTTCGTCTACGATCATTACGGATTAGACTGCTTCGCTGACGATACGGGCTTGGAAGTAGATGCCTTGGGCGGTGCACCAGGCGTGCATACCGCGCGTTATGCTTGCGCAGATCATAACGATACCGAAGCCAATACGCGCAAATTATTGGCCGAGTTGAAAAATAAAACTGACCGTCGTGCACAATTTCGCACAGTTATTGCGTTAATAGAAGACGGAGCGGTTCGCTATTTCGAGGGCATTGTGGAGGGAAGCATCGCCACAGAGAAGATTGGAACAGATGGCTTCGGCTACGACCCCGTGTTTATCCCCGAAGAAGCTGGGCAAACGTTTGCCCAATTAGGGCCTGCTGCCAAGAATGAAATTAGTCATCGCGCCCGAGCTGTGCGTGCCCTCGTCGATTATCTGACGGCGCAGCCCGAAGGCGTATCATAAATGGTCGCGTCTCCGTGTGACGTCGACATCCTATTATATAATGTGTATGAAGAAGGTTCTTGTCCTGCTTTTTTTATTTACCGCTTTATTGCCGCTTCGTGCTGTTGCCGACGGTCGATGGCGGATGTATTTAGCCTATCATAACAATACGTATAACGTTCCGATGGGAACGCGAATTTATTCCTTGTGTGATGGCAACCTGTATAGCTACGATACGGCCGACAATTCCGTACACTATTTCTCGAAATTAGACGGACTTAACGGCAAATCCATACGCTTCATCGCGGCAGTGTCCACGCGGCAGCGCCTCTTAGTCGTTTATTCCGATGGTAACATAGATTTAGTTTCACCCAATGGAGATGTATTCAACATTCCTCAATTGAGTTCCGCCAATGGTGGCGATTTAGTTTTGAACGACTTGGCCATCAATGGCGATGAAGTAGATTTGGCCACCAATGAAGGAGTTGTGAGGATCGATATGAAGAAAGCCGAACTAAAAGGCTATTATAAGTTGGGCGCAAATGTCGCTTCGGCCGTCGTTTTTGAAGGAAAACTCTACGCCGCTTTAAGCGATAAAGTCTTGGCTTGCGATTTAAACGCCAATATGTCCGATAAAAATTCTTGGCAAGTCTCATTGAATGCCTCCGTGCGCCGCTTTTTCGCCTTTGGTCGTCGCCTACTATTCCAAGTAAGCACGCCTTCTGTCGATTACGGACAAGGTTTATGGTCGTGGACTACCGGTTCGCAGCCCCAAAAACTTAGCGCCACTGATTATCCCAAGGCCTATATCGATGCCTCGAAGGCAGTTTTTGCTAACGATGCCCAAGTCATCGTCCTCGATGTCGCACATCCCGACCAAATCGCACAAACCATAGCCGCCAATAATACGTGGAGGCACCTCACACTATCAGGCTCTATCTTCTGGGCAAGCGAAGGCCTGAGCGGCCTGCGCAATTATAAAGTAGCCGGAAGTGCGCTGCAGCCCGCCGGCGTTCAACTTGCAGGGAGTGGCCCCAAGCGCGACCTCTGCTATTATATGAAATACTACGGCGACAAACTTCTCATTGCCGGCGGTCGTTTAGATCCTTACGATCGCATACATTTTCCGGGGACGCTGATGCAATATGACGGCCGCGATTGGCGCTCCTTTGAAGAAGAAGACATCACCGCAAAAATAGGTTATCCTTATACGGATATCAATTGTGTCGTGCAAGACCCGCGCGATCCCACGCATCATTTTGCAACCTCTGCCGGAAAAGGACTTTTCGAGTTTAAAAATTTCAAATTTCAGAAGCATTACTCGCTCCACAATTCTCCATTGCGCTCGGCCGTCAAAGACGGCAACGCACCTTACTATGTTCGCCTCGACGGACTCAATTTTGATAAGGCCGGCAACTTGTTTATGGTCAACAATCACGCAGATACCGTCATTCGCGTTTTAAAAGCCGATGGCGGCTGGGCGGCGCTCTATGCCGACGGCTTGAGTAAAGCCCCGACGCTTGAGAAAACGCTCATCGATACGAAAGGACGCCTTTGGGTAGCTTCTCGCCGCACGATCGACGGGCATACTGCAGGCCTGTATTGTCTTGATTACAATGGCACAATCGACAACACGAGCGACGACATCTCTAAGTATCGCACATCCGGTGTCAATGAAGACGCCACCGCCTTTGATTTTGGCGGCGTATATACTTTAATGCAAGATATCGATGGTAGTATTTGGGTAGGCGCTGGTACAGGATTATACGTAATTACCAATCCCGACGATTGGTTTAAGTCAGATTTTTATATCACGCAGATCAAAGTGCCGCGCAATGATGGCACCAATTATGCCGACTACCTCTTGGCTAAAGTTCCGGTCAATGCAATTACTACCGATGGTGGCGGGCGCAAGTGGATTGGCACTTTGGGTGGCGGGCTCTACCTTGTAAGTCCCGACGGCACGAGTATACTTAAGCATTTCACGAGCAAGAACTCCCCCTTGCTCTCCGATAATATTTATTCGCTGGCCGTAAGTGAAGCCGACGGCGAGGTGATGATCGGTACCGATGTCGGACTCTGCTCCTACTTTAGCAATGCTTCGCGCCCACAGCCTGCGCTCGACAAAAGCAACATTAAGGTCTATCCCAACCCCGTGCGCCCTGAATTTACCGGAGTGCTTGCTGTTAGCGGACTAACGGCCAATGCGGATGTACGCATCGTCAATACGGCCGGACACGTAGTCGCCGGTGGACGATCTGTGGGCGGAACTTTCACATGGGATCTACGAGGCACAGACGGCTTCCGCGTACCGAGTGGCGTTTATGATATCATGGTGGTCACAAACGAAGCAAATAAAGGCATTGTAGCCAAAGTTACGATCATTTAGCTTGAATCTTCGTGGCTTTTGGCGTTTTATTGAGGTATAATAAATAGGACTAAAGTTTCGCGAAAACCCGGTTGTTTAGGCCTTATGCCGCACTTTTACGCACGTTGTCAGGCCTTTTTTCTTGATTTTCATAAGAAAATTAGAAAAAAACTTGTGGGTATCTCCGACTTGCCCTATATTTGCCCGTATTAAATCGACAAAGAGATTTATTAACGCAAAAAAAATGCCAATATGAACAAAAGTGAACTCGTAAGCGCAATCGCTGCATCTGCAGGATTAAGCAAAGTTGATTCCAAGAAAGCACTAGACGCTACATTAGAAGCCATCGCTGGCGCATTGAAAGCTAACGACAAAGTTGCCCTCTTGGGATTTGGCACTTTCGCTGTTACTGAACGCCCCGCACACGACGGCGTTAACCCCGCAACGAAAGAAAAAATTCACATCCCGGCAAAGAAAGTCATCAAATTTAAGGCCGGTGCAGAACTTTCCGGAGCTTTGAACTAAAAGAACAACGGAATTTAATGTCTGACAAGTCGTAAAAGGAAATCCTTTTGCGGCTTGTTTTTTATAGAAGCGCGCCGCCGGCTTTCCTTGCCCCGCGAGGGCTCTCAAACTACTACCATATTTCGTTCTTTCAAGCTCATTTCCCTTGTCTTTATTTCTGGTTTTCACGTGCTTCCTCTTGTGCTTGCCTTCCTCAAGTGGCAAAGGCTGTGCATATAGTCCGCGATCGATCTGCTTTGCCGCCCCTTGTCGTGCCTGCAGCTTTGCTTGTAAGTGTCGTGGACGCTAAATGAATGCATGATATTTTGAATAATACCAATAAAACCCTTATCTTTGCTCGCAGATTTTTGTCGTTTGTGGCGAAAATACTGATGTAGAGCGTTTAGCGTTTGCTGTTTTACGACTGCTACCCGCTTTTGCTGTACTGATTTATGCAATTTAAATAACAAATTCAATATGAAGAAAATTCTTTCCCTTACCATCTTTAGCCTCTTTCTGACTTTGGGGCTTACCTCCTGCAAAGGTGATTCGCCGGAGCCACCTACACCACCTTTAGAACAAGGCAGAAAACTCCTTGGCTACGTTGATAGCGATGGCACCTCTATTAAAACGGTCAACTATGACGCACAAGGGCGCATTGCCTCACTTGCGATGACCCAAATCGATGCAAATACGAACAAAAATGTCAACCTGAATTTGGCTTATCGCTATACCAACGATAGCATAATCCTATCTATCACTAACCTTGAAAGCAAAGCGGTGAGTAAAGTCGAGTATGTGCTCGACGCGAAACACAGGGTGGTGAAGATGATTCTGCCTGAAACAGACGAAGCAGAGGAAGAAATGTACATCCTCTCCTATAATAATCATAACCAACTGGCTGGTTGCTATGCGAATGATGGAGAGAATCTTGAATTAACGTGGACTGATGGCAACATCTCTTCCGTTATATCTCGCGATGAAGAGACTAAGACGACAAATTATACGTATACCGACTATAACGCAAAGCATTTTCTTAGCGTCAACGCAGTTTTCGGTACGCCGGAACTCTTGGGAGTCGATCAAGTACTCTTCTTGCAGGGCTATTACGGAGAATATCCCAAAAACCTTATAAAAACGGAAACTGTGGTAGAGGATTCCTCTACACTCACCTATACTTATGAGATAGATGCTATGGGTTATGTTACTAAAGCCTCTGATTCAAAGGGTAAATTCTGTGTATTTACGTGGAAGTAATTCCCATCTCATAACAGCCCCGATTGACGCCCTTGCCAATCGGGGCTGTTTTTTTTCTGTATGTTCCGCCGCTGCTAAATAGGGAGACTGTCTCTGACTTGACGCGACGCACACCGGCCAACTCTTCGCTCGGTCTTTTATGCTCTTGCGCTCACTTCTGTCTCGCTTGGCTCGGCTTTCGGCATATAAAGTCTTTCTACAAGCGCCCGTAGCGTTTTGCTTTTTCAACCCATGTCCTCCATTTTTTAGCGGCCACCGCCTATTTTGCTCACAACAACACATTATATATAGAAGCAACTCATATTTCGACGCTGCCGGCGCATTTCTTTACGCGCAATCGCGGCGGGTTGCCGGGTAGCGGCGCAACTTTTGACGCTTCTCTACCATCTTTTCACGCAGCAACTCATTTTTTTCCATCTGTATCGCTCTTTTTATACTCGACCGTGGCTTTTACATCAAAGAATATCCCGCATCTTCGCTTTTTATCACGAGGTGAAGCCTTTTTTATCACGAGCGCAACTACTTTTTCTCACGAGACAAAGCCTTTTTTGTCGTGATCAAAAAGCTCGCAATCCGCTCCGGCGTGCCTCGAAACCTTGTTTTTCTCACTTTTCTCTCAACTTTTCTCACCCCATTTTGGGATATTCTTCCTTTTATTCTGCCATTTCTGCATGTCAAATTTTGTTTTCTCTGAAATTATTTTCGTTTTTGCGTAAAAAAGTTTGTTGCGGGCTTGGTGGTAATGGGATTTTGTTCTACTTTTGCACTCGCTTTCCAACGCTGCGGCGTTTGGTTGAGCTTGAAAAAAGCGATCTTTGAAAGAATTCCATAGACTTTTATGCAGAAGAAGCAGAAAGAGTTTCAATCCGAGGATGCTTCGGTGTTTTGCGGATTGTTATTCGGTAAGCAGTATGTTTTCTTGTAAAAGAGAAGTACAAGAATCGTCAAATTCCTTTTTTACATTCAACTCGTTGAATCAGAAAAAGAAAAAATGAGATATACAATGTAGAGTTTGATCCTGGCTCAGGATGAACGCTAGCTACAGGCTTAACACATGCAAGTCGTGGGGCAGCGGATACTTAGCTTGCTAAGTATGCCGGCGACCGGCGCACGGGTGAGTAACGCGTACCGAACCTGCCCATCACACAGGGATAGGCTTGCGAAAGCAAGATTAATATCTGATGGTCTCAATTTTATGCATGTATGATTGAGTAAAGCCTTCGGGCGGTGATGGATGGCGGTGCGTCCCATTAGGAAGTTGGCGGGGTAACGGCCCACCAATCCTTCGATGGGTAGGGGTTCTGAGAGGAAGGTCCCCCACATTGG
>NZ_GG700642.1:299511-299939 GCF_000159995.1 Alloprevotella tannerae ATCC 51259 | reverse complement strand
CAGCCACCAATGACTCTTTTATGCTCTTGCCGGCCACGTTGAACAGGGGGGATATCATTGCCATGGATCGTGCCTACATCGACTATGCGAAGTTTCAGCAGATGACTGAGCGCGGCGTCGTCTATGTCACGAAGATGAAGAAAAACCTGCAATACACGATAGAGGAGGACGTCATGTGTCAAACGCCGGAAGGGGTGATGCAGGTTCGTGTACAACGGGTTACTTTCCGAAAGGAACTCAAGGGCGGTTCCAGCATTGTCCATCACGCACGCATCGTCACTTATGTCGATGTTCAGAAGCGCAAACTCATCTCCCTCCTGACTAACGACATGACCTCGGACCCGCTCGAAATCATGGATATCTACCACAAAAGATGGGCCATAGAGTTGTTGTTCAAGCAGATAAAGCAGAACTTTCCACTCAAATAC
>NZ_GG700642.1:236828-299411 GCF_000159995.1 Alloprevotella tannerae ATCC 51259 | reverse complement strand
CAGGATAACACTGATGTACTATGTGGATTTCTACAGCCTCTTTAATCATCCCGAAAAAGATTGGGAAGCATGCCTGAAAGAAGCGGCCGAAAGCCCTCAAATGCCTTCGCTTTTTGATTAGGGGGCTTGGAATGCCAAAAAGAGAACCTCAACCGCATTGTTTCAGCGATTGAGGCGGTCTTTCCTACTCTTTTTGACGTTTATCGGACAGCAATAATAGCGTATACTGTTATCCAAAGGAATAGAAGAAAATCGGATTACCATCTGCCCTTACTGCATATTTAGTTTTTCTGGTATCAGAGTCATAAGTGAAGAAGCCTACTTCTTTTTCGTCATAGATATTGAAGACGATTTGAAATTTTAAATTGATATAATACCTTAATTCCGTAGTATTTTTTCTTGTGAGAAAATTTTATATGTTGAGATGTCTTTTTGGAACTCTATATGTTGATATGAGGTGCTTCGGTGTTTCTTGGGTCTTTTCTAAGCATAAATACCCCCACCCAAACCAATGGGGAAGTATAATAACCACAAAGAAATACTATTTATTCTATGAAGACTTCAGCGTAGTAGGTTTTATTTGTATATAGGTTCAGAACGTTCTGTCTTCCAGTGCGCACCCATTTTGCTGGCACGCTGACAAAATGTAGGATAAAGGCTTTCAGCCTGCTTGTCTTTTTAAATGGCTTGACCTTATCGCTGATATGACGGACGAGATAGAAGTTCTTCAGCATGGCGGTAACCATCATGAAAACCATGTTCTCAGCCATAAAGGAAAAGGGCAGATGTGACCATCCGAAGTCATTGTTCTGTATGTCGAAGTTCTTTTCGATTGCTCCACGCTCATTATAAAATGTAATGATGTCTTTCTCGGTAGATGTCCAGTTGTTGGTAAGTATACAGCGGTATGTGTATATTACTCCGAACATATCCGTCTGCTCTCTGCCATCCTTGTCTTTCAAGGGAGTACGCTGTACGACAAGCCTGTATGACTTTCCTTCTATTAAGTTGTCTATGCTGACGGAGGTGACATCGCATCTCTCATAACCAACCTCAACACTCTTCCATTCTTTCAGCCGGCGGAAGTCCTCACATCGGCTGTCGCAGTTGGTTGCACGTATATAGAACGTGTTGCAGCGCTGCTCTACGGTTTGGATAATTTCCACTAAAAGAAGTGATATTCTCGTTTTTAATTGCTACCTTTGTCATGTCAGATTTTTGCTTACTTGTTATGTTTGCAGCACCAAGATAGGTGAAAATTCTAACATATCCAAGTGTTTTGAGAACTTTGTTTCTCAGGCACTTGGAGTTCTCACAAGAGTTTATGCTGCGGAATTAAGGTAAGAGGGAAAAATTCCCCTCTTATTAAGTATTTCATACAAGAAAATTTACTATATTTGCAAACAATCAGATGATATTTATGGAAAGTCCAACTAATAGAATTAAAGAGGTGCTTATCGAGAAAGGGATTAAGCAAACATGGCTTGCAGAGAAACTCGGTAAGAGTTTTACGATAGTGAACTCATACGTTTGCAATCGTCGACAGCCAAGCCTAGAATTGCTATTTCAGATAGCAGAGATCTTGCAGGTGAATCCAAAGGAATTGATTAACACCCCAGATGAGTAACTTTATTATGGTAGAGCATAAAAAATCTATTCGTTTTTTCAACGACTGTGAAGTGAGGGCGGTATGGGATGAGGAACAAAACTGTTGGTGGTTCTCAGCAACAGATATTGTTCGTGCTATTAACAATGAACCGGACTATACTAAAGCCAGTAACTATTGGCGATGGCTTAAAAGGAAGTTGAAGCAAAAAGATGTCGAACTCGTGAGTGCCACTCACGAGTTCAAGTTTGAAGCTCCTGATGGGAAGTTACGCGTGGCAGATATTCTTAATAGTGAGGATGTTGTATTGTTGGCAAAGAACTACCCCAACAATCGTGCTAATGACTTTCTTGATTGGTTTACCTACAGCGACAACACCATTGATGGGCAGAGTAAGAAAAAAGCTTATCAACTCTTTGAAAGTGGCATCTTGCAAACGGCAGAACCTGGCAGTATCAAGTGTCTGCAACAGATACACGCTTATCTCTTTGGAGGACTGTATGACTTTGCAGGACAAATCCGTACCAAGAATATATCCAAAGGAGGTTTTACGTTTGCTAATTGTATGCACTTTCCCGATACGCTGCAAGCAATTGAACGAATGCCCGAAACAACCTTTGATGAGATAATGGACAAATACGTGGAGATGAACGTAGCCCATCCCTTTATGGATGGCAATGGTCGCAGTACTCGTATTTGGCTTGACCTCATGCTGAAGCGTTCTCTCAAACGGTGTGTGGATTGGAGTCAGATAGATAAGAACGATTTTCTGTCTGCCATGCGTGAGAGTGTTTCTGATAGCACGCACATCAAGGCTTTGGTACAGCCAGCACTCACAACCAAGATAGGAGACCGAGAAATGTTCATGAAAGGTATCGACCATTCATATTATTATGAACAGGAATAGAAATTATACATCTGCAGTTACTTATTAAAAACATTCAAATTATAATTACTTATAAAATATGGCAACTAATCGGAATTATCCTCACTTCTTGCAAAATGCTCCATGTGGAGAGGACTTGTTTGAAGGAAAATCACACAAAACTATTGCAAAAAACATAAAGAAGCTTATATTGTCCAATGATACTTGCAGAGTGATTGGTATAGATGGTGGTTGGGGATCAGGCAAATCAAATTTAATCAAATTGGTAAAAAAGCAACTGGAAGAAGATACAAATACTAAAGGTAAATACCATATTTTTGAATATGATGCTTGGGGATTTCAAACTGATTTTCAAAGACGAAGTATCTTAGAAAATCTTACATCATTTATAGTTAAAGAGTTTCCTGGCTTAGATAAGAAGAAATGGGAGGGGCGCCTATATAAATTATTATCACGGAAGCGAAGTGCTGGTGCTAAAACCGTTAAAGAACTGAGTGCAGTTTCAAAGGTTGCTTCAGTTTTATCAATTTTTAGTCCACTATTCTTTATACTGCTAAGACTTCTGAATAGTTCTACAACGATATATGTAGTTTATTCTTTACTTTTCGCTATTGTTCTCTTTATTACATATAGATTACAAATCTCTAATATGATAAAGTATGGGCAAGATACATCGTTTAAGAATGTATTGCATGAGTTGTTCTTTTCATATCTTGATTATAAAGGAGAAGAAACATTGGATGAAGTTCTAAAGTATGAAACAATATATGAAGAAGAACCTTCTTCAAGAGATTTCAAAACTTGGATTAACGATATAAATAAGGATTTGTCTAAGTTAAAGCAGAATTTAATAATTGTCTTTGATAATATGGATAGACTCCCAAAGAAAAAAGTGCAGGAACTTTGGGCGGCAATTCATACATTTTTTGCAGAAGAAACATATTCTAATATTCATATTATTATACCTTTTGACCGAGAACATGTCAAAACAGCATTTAAGGCAGAAAACATAGAATATCAAGCAAAATCATGTTCCGATCAAAACACAGTCATCTCAGACAATCTTAATGAAATCTCTTATGGAGACGATTTTATAAATAAAACATTTAATGTTGTTTATAGAGTCTCTCCTCCTACTATGCGTAATTGGAAAGAGTATTTTAGAACTATTTGGAAAAGTGCTTTTGGTGAAGCTTCAGAACCAGATGAGTCCGTGCCCCAGGTGTATGACCTATTGACAAGTGCACATACACCACGTAAAATAATAGCTTTTATTAATGAGTTTGTTTCTATTAAACAACTCTTCATAGAAGAGAATATTCCTGATAAATATATTGCAATTTTCATCTTAAAGAAAAATGAGATTTCTAAAAATCCAAATAAAGAGATTTTATCTCCCCACTATTTAGGTGCTTTGTCATTTCTCTATGGTAATGATACAGATTTACCTAAGTATATTTCTGCACTATACTATCAATTACCAGTAGAAAAAGCTTTGGATTTGATATATGTAGATCAACTGAAACGTGCGCTCAATGAAGGAAATGTTGAGCGTGTAAAAGATATTCAGAACTTAGCACTATTTCCTAATCTATTAGAAAATGCGATTGCATCTATAACAAATACAGCAAATACCACTATGGTATTAAATGAATGTTTGAACAAAAATAACTCTTTTGAGAAAGGTATTTGGACTTGCGTTTGGAAAAGCCTTAAAGAGAGAGAAGAAGACTCCTTACAAGATTACCAAAAAGTTTTGCTTACTAAAATACCTAATAGCAAAGATAAAGAAACGTATCTTAAAAACATAATTACATGTTTTTATAATAGCTCAGGCTTTGATGCAATTAACTTTTATAATGATATAAAAGAATTGAGTGGTATTGATGGTATCAACCCAATAAAGTACTTGAAAAACAAGGTTATAGAATATCAAGATTTTATTAAATATATTGGAATTTCATGCAAGGATTACAATAAGTACCGTATAAAATGTGACAATGATAAATTGGATGAATACCTTGGTAATATTGATGTTAATGAAATTAGTAACATTTCAGGTATAAAATATATTATAGATGAATATAAACTACCAAGATATAAAGATAATCTAAAAGCATTGATAGATCAAAATACTAATTCTGCACAATCTCTTAGTATCTTATATAATCACTTTAAGGAGTTAGGTAAGCCGGTAGAAAAGATACTTAGCTGGGATGTCATATATAATCTTGCAAATGCTACTACTAATGATGACGAATTTTACATTGATCTTTTATGCATGCGGATAGCAAGTGATTCTTCGTATAATTCCTCATACGATTCTCCTTTTACAGAGGCTTTATCAAAAACAGATGAAGTTTGGGTAGATAAAGTTGCATCTCAAATAGAAAATTATATTTGTTATGGAGATTTATTGAGGAATGCTCCGTTGTTGGACTATGCTTTATACAAAGCTGTTGTTATAAGGTTAACAGAAGAATCTTATGGCGTGCAGCGACTAAATATAAAAGAAACCCTATTTAGATATGATAGCATACTGAATAGTTTGGAAAAACTCAGTCCACAGAGTTTGCTTAAAAAATTAGATGGATGGAGAAAATATGCTGTAAAGGAAATAGTTGAAAGTAATGTTAAGAACATTCCTATACCATTTTTTAAGGATGCCTTGTCTGTAAATAACGATCTAACCACACATTGTATTCAAACAGCAAAAAAATACATAGGAACTATTCAGAAGGATAGTTGGAAAGAGACAATTAAAGAAAATGCCTATGATTATCAGTTAATGAGTGTATTAAAGTGTGATACACAAAATTGTTTTGATGCCTTTAAGGAAGTTGTAGAAGAAAGTTGTATTAATCAATCTTTAAACCTGTCAATTGAAACTTATAAAGAGTTGATGTCAATATTTAGTAAACGTTCTTTCGTCAGTTTCTTTAAGAACATACGTGATCTGTACTGTAAAGGAAGTGCTATAATGACGCCTGAATTATTTAAATTAATAGGTGAGGGATTAATGTCGAATGGTAAATTAGAAGAAAAGGAAGAATCGTTAAGAACGGTTTTTATTTCTTCCCTTTTAGACGATTCTAACATTATAACTTTATTACTCAAATACAACAAAATATTAAGTAAAATTGTTAAGAAAGCACCTTCCGATGAATCACAGGATTTTATTGATAAGCTTAAAACTGTATACCCGTCTTATAAGGAGAATGAAGAGATAAAGCACCTTTTCTCTAATTTGAAAATTGAAATTCCAATTCAAAAAAATGAAAAATAATAACAATATGAAACTATATAGAGTCGATAAAAGATTATATAATGTAGGGGACGAAATTCTACCAGACACAAATTATCCCCAGGCACTAAATAATGAGGACAAAGAGATATTAGAAAGGAAACTTGATGAAAAGAGAACCATAAAAAAAACTCGTAAAGAGTACTTATTCCTTTTTAATTCATTGTATCACGCTTTGATTTTCTTCTCTAAGTATGGAGGCAATATTTATGAAGTAGAAATAGAACGTGATAAGCCGCTTTTTCGAGGTGATATGAATAAACTTGATAATATACTTGATGCTTTACGCTTTTGTGGTAAAAATGGAATTGATTCATTTGTAAACGAATATTGGAAAGCAGGAACACATACTTTCAGTCCTTGTTATGAGTATCTTTGCAATAAAGCAAAAGTTATTAAGTATATACGATTAGAAATATCTAGAGAAAGCTTTCATAGAGAGCTAAATAATGCTTATAATTGTGTAGAACAAACGAGAACCTATCATGAGTTATTTAACAAACTGTATTAAGACTAAGGTGTAATGGTGATAACATCCAAGATCGTTTCTAATCAATACTACTCAAATTGAGGAAACATTTTTGTACCATAAGAATGTAATTCATTGATAATCAATGTTAGATATATTTGAGGAAGTGAAGTAAAAGTAAATTAAGGATGATATAGTCCCCAATGGCATTTCTACCATTGGGGACTTTTATAATAAACAGTCAATGTGGGATCGATGCGAATGTCACTTCATAAAGACTTATCACTTTCACGCACCTCATAAGCAAAATATAAATACAGCAACTACAGTCTTCACAAGAAAGGAGCGTACCTTTTCAGCAAAAGGTGCGCTCCTTTTTCGTAAAAAGTACGGACGTTTTGCTCAAAAGGTGCGGATCTTTTCCTTAAAAGGAACGTTCTAATCCTTAAGTGGGTCATTCACGCGATCAAGGATATTCAGACAGAGTAAATAATTGTGGCACTATCTCATTTTATCCCGCTTTCTGTCGCTTAGAAAAGAGGTAAGAAAGAATAAATGCTTACATTTGCACGTCCCTTCAACCGATGACGGCAGGAGGACGAATGAAACACACATCAAGCGGCAATGGCGGCGAAAGCCGTTGGCGCTTTTAATAAACACAACTTGAGTGCTGTGTGCCGCCTAAGTACTTTCAAGAGATGACATCGGTAGCAGCGCAAATATTTGTAGAGTTAAACTTATGAGTAACCCCATTTTCCACTTCTTTCGTCGGATTTCCGGACATGAGCACAAAACTTTAGGCGGCGGACCAAGCGCGGCTTTACAAGGTACAATTTGCGCTTTAATTGCTGCAATTTGTTACGGTCTTTTGCCGACGCTCGTTCTACCGATGAGCGAGTCAAATGCAGCAGCAAAGCCTGAAGATTTCATGCCTAACCTCTCGATTCTCTTCTATCGATTTATGAGTGCGGCCCTCATAATAGGGCTCGTTATGCTCATTAAGCGGAAGAGTTTTCGCATTACGCGCGGCGAACTCGTTACGCTACTCTACCTTGCGTTCCTTTCCGATGGGTCTGCACTCTTCCTCTTTGGTGGTTATCAGTATATGTCGACCGGTGTGGCTACGACGCTTCACTTTATGTATCCGGCTTTTACCACAATCTTGATGATGATGTTTTACAACGAGGCGCGCAAACTCTCGACCATCATCGCCGTGACGCTGGCTGTCGTCGGTGTCGGCGTACTTTCGTGGCAATCAGACGGAACCGTCGATTGGCGCGGCGTAATTATCGAGTTGATTTCCGCCCTTTGCTATGCGCTCTATTTGATTCGCGTCAACCGCTCGCGAGTTAGAGATATGGATGCTTTGAAGATGACATTCTATATTATGCTGTTCGGCGCCATGATCTTTATGGGCTACGCTCTCTTAGAGAACAAATTCGAGATGATTACGACCCAGACACAGCTGGTTTCGCTTTCGATTATGGGCCTCGTAAGTACAGTTGTAACCAACCTGTGCTTGATTGTTGCCGTTAAGAATATTGGTTCTACAATGACGTCTGTTTTAGGCGCACTCGAGCCGCTGACGGCCGTTACCTTAGGGTTGATTTTCTTCAACGAGCCATTGACGACGAGCATCCTTATTGGTTTGTCACTAATTATTCCTGCCGTGATTATGATCATCTTCACACGCGGACGAAAATAAGATTACACCTATGAGTTTCCTCAAAAAACTATTCGGCGCGTCCGAAGAACCGACAGAAGAAAAGGCCGCCAAGGACGCAGAGCGCCGTTTCAACATTCTTTGTGACGATGGTTTACGCGCAAAACAAATGGGGATGGTCGACTTTGCGGAAAAATGCTTCACGGAGGCGCTGGAAATTAAGCGCGAACTTCGCGTCGTAGGCTTTTTGGCTGAAGTGCAGTTGATGCAGCAAAACTATGCCGCTGCGCTGCCCCTCTTGCAAGAACTTCACACTGAAGAAACCAGCAATTTAGAAATAGGTCTATTGCTGGCCAATACATATGGAGAGACGGAAGACTACGAGTCGATGCAGCAAATCTGCACCACGCTCGCGGACATTGAGGCGAAAGAGCCGCGACTCCTTTATTTGTCGGCTAAGGCCGCATACGCATTAGACAAGCACGAAGAAGCGCTCAACTTTCTCGACGATGCGATCAGCGAGCGTGCTGATTATGCACAAGCCATCCAACTGCGTGTGCAAGTGCTTTCAGCTTTGACGCGCTACGACGAAGCTCTGGCTGATGCAGAGCGCTTATTAAAGGACGCACCGGACCATGAGGATTATGCACTGCTCCAAGCCGAGACACTTGCGGCGGCAGGACGAAGCGCTGAAGCTGAAGCTGCGTGCCAAAAAGTAAGCGAACTGAATCCGTTCAACGTAGAAGCCCACGCTTTGTTAAGTAGACTGGCCGAACAGCGTGGAGACTTGGCCAAGGCAATTACGCATTGCGACGACGCCATCGACTTGCAGCCCGCCAACCCCAATCTCTACGATCGCCGAGCAGTGCTATTCCGCAAAAACAACGCTCCGGAAGCTGCCGAGGAAGATGAAAAAACGGCGGCCGACTTGCGCGCAGGCGAACATGATGAGCCATAAGCGTCTAACCCCTACAATGGCGATGCGAAGAACAGATTTCGACAGCAATATATAAGACATTGAACCGATGAAAAATTATCCTAAATGGCTTTTGGCCTTAGCTTTTCTGAATACCATTCCGGTATTTTTCAGCGTATTCTTTCTCTTTGGCGGACTATTCAAAGCGCCGAGCAGCTGGGGAGCTTTCATTGGACTTCTTATCTATCTCTTGGTCAACCTACTATGGATTTTGCCTATCGTAGCCTTTTTTATAGGCCTCAACGACTATCGCAGAGGCTACCAAAAACGCGGCATTGCCATACTCGTGTGCGGTAATATTTTGACGCTTCTTGATATTCTATTTATCCTTTAGCGAAGAGGAACGATAACGAAGCGGCGCGGAAGAGTTTTAACTCACTTCCGCGCCGCTTTGTATAGAAAAGTATGTTAGTAAGTTTTGCATTTGAAGCGCGTTGCTACGCCCAGACAGGCGATAAAAACCCGCTGAAAACGTTTACGCTCGTGAGGAGAAGAGTTTTTTCTCACGAGCGTACGCGTTTATCATCACGAGCGCAAAGGTGTACGCTCGTGAACGTACACGACAGGGACAGGCCCTGCAAGTTGTAGCATTAACTAAACGCCTTGCGAAAGTGCGAGTTTAATAATTGAGTAGCGAACTATCGCCATAACTTAAAAAGCGAAAATCGTGCGCAAGTGCGTAGTCATAAATAGTGCGCCAATTGCCGCCGACAAAAGCTGAAACCAGCAGCAAAAGCGTGCTTTGCGGCTGGTGAAAATTTGTGACCATCGTCTTCACGATCTTATACGTATAGCCCGGCGCTATGATGATTTGCGTGGCAGTATGCAAGACGCTCATACGATTGCGGTCCAAATAAGCCAAGATTTCGCGCAAAGCAGCCTCCGGGGTCAGCTTTTCTTCCGTCGATGTCTCATATTCGTAAGGTAACCATTGCGGTACGTGCAAGTCTTCGGGCGCTACGTGAGGGTTACGATGAATCAAGACACCGATATAATAGAGACTCTCCAGCGTGCGCACACTGGTCGTACCGACAGCTATGCACGAGCAGTCGTGGGCCAAGAGGTGCTCAATGTTTTGCCGACTCACGGCAATCCATTCTGCGTGCATCGTGTGGCCTTCTATCTCCTCGCTCTTCACAGGTTTGAAAGTTCCCGCTCCTACATGCAATGTAATCTCTTCGCGTACAATACCGGCCTCATCCAAACGCCGAAGAACGTCATCGGTAAAATGGAGTCCGGCCGTCGGTGCAGCCACAGAACCTTCAATTTTCGAATAGACCGTCTGGTAATTGTTGAGATCGCTCTGCTCCGTTTGGCGATTTAAGTATGGCGGAATAGGCAATTCGCCAATGGCATCCAACACTTCAGAGAAGCTAACCGCATCATCGCCCCAGTCGAAGGCTATTTCGAAACCCGTTCCCGCAGGGCCTTTGTGCTCTGCCGTAAGGAGTAGTTCCCTATCCCCTACTTTAACCGTGCGCTCCAAGCGCCCCTCCTTCCATTTCTTCATATTGCCGACCAAACACGTCCACGTGACGCGGCGCGTTGCGGCAAACGATTGCTGATAATCGGCCGGCGTATGCGGTTCTAAACAGAAGATCTCAATGAGTGCGCCCGTTGCCTTTTGAAAATGAAGGCGCGCAAAGATTACTTTTGTGTTATTGAAGACCATCAAAGCCCCCGGCTTCAGGTAAGTGGGCAGATTGTAGAACGAATCCTCACTTACCCGGCCGTCACGATAGAGCAAGAGTTTGGAATGATCGCGCGGAGCAACCGGATATTTTGCGATGCGATCTTCAGGTAGCGTATAGTTGTAGTCTTTTATTTGTATGTGTTTCGTATCTTCCATATTTTCGGAAAGAATTTAAGGACGTTAGCACACAGAACTGCTACTCTACGAACAGCAGGTGTGCGCGGTGTCAATTGTTAGAAGAGATATTAAACTGGCGGCCCTTACTTCCGTCTTCAAAACCTTTGGCATAGCCTTCGCGATAACCGCGCACGTAGGCTGCACGCTCGTCGATCGTCTTAAAACTGTTGGATTCATCATAAGAAGCTTGAGGCGTATGGGCAGCACCGTCGTCCATACCGGCCAAATAGCCGTCTTCGTCGCCGGCCTCAAAAGGCGGGCGGCGATCTTTTCCAATACTGTCGGGCGGAGCTACATCGAAAGAATCGGGCGATGAGGACAAGGTGCCCGCATCGATTGATGTATCCGGCACAACAACAGCGTTGGAAGAATCTTGCGGCGCTACGGGTATATCGCGGCCGGAAGATGTGCGCTTATCGCCGACCAGTTTGAGCCAAATGATAGCTCCGATGCAAAGCAATCCGAAACAGATCAGCAGGAATGTATATTTATTCTTCGGCTTGTTATAATTACTCATTATTAAATACGGTTATTTTTTCACCTAAGACGGACACGATCGCCCGCATCTATACGCAAAAAGATAAAAAGAAGGATCGTAAAGCCCCAAAGGCTTGAGCCTCCATAACTGAAAAACGGCAGGGGGATCCCGATAACGGGGGTGAGGCCGATAACCATCCCGACATTGATAAATACATGAAAGAGTAGAATGCTCACTACGCTATAACCATAGACGCGCCCAAAGGTCGTCTGCTGGCGTTCGCTTAAATAAACTAATCGCAAAATTAAGATAAGAAACAGGAAGAGGACGCCGGCTGAGCCAACAAAGCCTTGCTCTTCGCCAACCGTGCAGAAAATGAAGTCGGTATCTTGCTCCGGCACATATTTTAGTTTGGTCTGGGTGCCGTTCATAAAACCTTTGCCTTCGAGACCGCCGGAGCCAATCGCTATCTTACTTTGATGTACGTTGTAGCCGGCACCATTAAGGTCTTCTTCTAACCCTAACAAGACTTTTACACGCGTCTGCTGATGGGGCTCCAAGACGTTGTTGAGCATATAATCTGAGGAATAGAGGAAGGCCGTTGCGCCTAAAGTGAAGATCGCTATGAACGCATAGCTGTGAACTCTGCTTCCTAAACCAATCCAAGCAATATAGCCTGCCATAAAGATGATGCAGATGAGTTGCACCCAAGAAATATCAAAGGGATAGACGAAGGCTGATACGCCGTAAGCGATCAACTGAATCAACAATCCGCCCCCGAAAAGACGCCACGTCAGTGATGGGCGACGACAATAAGTAGCCACTAAGCCAACGGTGCTTAACCAGATGAGGAAAAGCACAACGGATTGACCAATCATCGCCGTCGTTTGGGGCAATGTGATCTCCGAAAAACGTATACCGACTACGAAGAAGACGACAGCAGCTACGGCTGTAAACAGAATACAACCCGGCATTCCTTCACGGTATAGCACCAAGAAAAAAGCGAAGTAAACTAAGGCTGACCCCGTCTCTTGCTGCATCACAATCAAAACCATGGGCAGCAAAATTAGGAGTATGGCTTTCGCAAAATTACGCATGTTATCAATGGTAAAACCATACTGATTCATGAGTTTGGCCAGGGCCAAAGCCGTGGCACACTTCGCAAACTCTGCGGGCTGCAAACTGACGGAACCTAAGCTAATCCACGATCGCGACCCTTTTATGTCTTTTGCGATAAAAGGCGTGATCAACAATAGGACCATAAAGGCAATGTATAAAAGGCCGGAAAGGGAGTCGAAATACTTGTCGTCTAACATCAAAAGGAATGTTCCCAAACCTATTGAGCAAGCTATCCAAACCAATTGCTTGCCGGAGCGCGTGCTCCAACTGAAGAAGTCGGTGTCACCTATTTCGTGGCTCGCACCGCATATACTAAACCAACCGCCAACTAAGAGGAGGAGGTACAGGAGTATTACTACCTTATCTGCCCGCAAGGCCGGGTTGCCTATACGTCTATCGTTCATAACCTCCGTAATTGATTCTACGATGTTGGAAAACGTTGGCCTTCGCTGCCGATGAGGCTGACAAACGACCATTTATAAACTGCTCCATAATCAGTGCGCCCAAGGGAACGCCATAAGCGTCGCCAAAACCGCCATTCTCGACATAGACGGCCACAGCTATTTTGGGATTGTTCATGGGAGCAAATCCCATAAAGGCCGAGTGGTCCTGACCGCGATTCTGCGCAGTACCGGTTTTTCCGCAAACCTCAATGCCGGGAATGTTTGCACCTCGGCAAGTACCGGATAATACGGCACGCCGCATACCGGCTACGCTGTAGTCGTACCAGTGGCGATCAACACCGGTGAAATTACGACGGTAGTACTTCGGATCCAAGCGGCCGTCTTGCACACTCTTGACGACGTGGGGCGTATAGAAATAGCCGCGGTTGGCAACAGTGGCAGCCAAATTGCAAATCTGCAAAGGTGTAGCGGTAACTTCACCCTGCCCTATCGCAATGGAGATCACTGTGAGGCCATTCCAAGCGCCATGATAGGCCTTATCATAATACTGTGCGTTGGGAATCATACCTCGCTTCTCGCCGGGTAAATCGACACCCAATTTATAACCATATCCCATCTTCACCAAATGATCTTTCCAGCAGGTAAGTGCGCGTTGCACGGAACCATACTTGCGCTTCATGGATAAAAGGCGGTAGAGATTCCAACAGAAATAGGAGTTGCAGGAAGTACCAATGGCCGGCACAAGATTTATTGGGGATGCGTGTCCGTGGCAACCAACATGGAGGCCTTTATAATTGAAACCATGGTGGCAGGGGAAGGCTACTTGCGGAGTAATGCTACCCTCTTGTAAACCTATGAGGGCTTGCGTAATCTTGAAGGTCGAACCGGGAGGATACATACCCATAATGGCGCGGTTAAGCATCGGCTTCATCGGATCTTTATCCAGTATCCTATGGTTACGGCCACGGTCGCGTCCAACCATAATCTGTGGGTTGTAAGTCGGCGAAGAGGCCATACAGATGATTTGGCCGGTAGAGGGCTCGATAGCTACGATCGCACCTAATTTGCCTTCTAATAAACGTTCGGCTAATTGCTGCGTTTTTATATCAATACTCAGCGTAAGATTCTTTCCGGCCACGGGATGTTTATCATATTTGCCATTTAGGTAATGGCCTTTGGTTCGCCCGTGAACATCACGCAACATAATGCGCAAGCCTTTCTCACCACGCAAGATTTTTTCATAAGAGCGCTCTACACCCAACTTGCCGATGTAATCGCCACTTGCATAATAAGGGTCGGCGTCTATTTCTTTCTGATTCACCTCACCGACATCACCCAAAATATGAGCGGCAAAAGAATCTGCATAACGACGTATGCTGCGCTTCTCTATGGAAAAGCCGTTGAAACGGAAAAGCTTTTCACGAAAGAGGGAGAACTCGCGAGCCGGAATTTGCGTCATAAAGACCTGTGGCGTATATCGGGAATAACCGGGATTCTTTTGCGGATCTTTTATTTCCTCGCAACGTTGTTTGTAAAACTCCGGCGTGATTCCTATGGTGCGACAAAAGTCTAGCGTATCTATGCCGTGCTGCTCATTCATCGTCACCATAATATTATAGGATGGCTCATTGTAAACAAGCAACTCGCCATTGCGGGCAAATATCAAGCCACGCGATGGAAACAAGACATCTTTGCGAAAAGCATTGGAGTCGGCATTCTTCTTATAGTCGTCGCTAAACAATTGCAGTGTGAGCAAGCGAATCAGATATATAAGAATGATGCCAACGGCTACGCCGCCAATCACAAACTTCCGGTTACTATAATTTTTGTAGACTTTCAAAACAAATGGTGAGTCTTTATTTTTCGTTTCTAATACGCTCCATTGCCGCAACAATCAGCAGAGTGAGGATTGTGCTTCCGCCTATGCTCATTAAGAGATATTGCCAATTGAAGAAACTAAAGGCTTCTATGCTGAAGAAAAGCGTACAATTTAGCAAAGAGGTCGCAAAGGCGTAACGCAAGAATGGGCCCCACTCCATCATTTTTACACCCGGAAGAAACGGCACGTTCTCATCGCGATCCGTTGGTCCGAAAAGTCGCAATAGCAACGGAACAATCAAGCCCATAGCCGCCATTGAGGACGCTGCAACGCCGGGCGTGGTTGCAAAAAGGTCGACAAGCATCCCCATCACAAAGCCTAAGACGATGTACAGCCAGCGCGCTGTCTCTCCGGGCAAGATCAATAAGAAGTAAATGTAAGGCATTGGGGTGGCAAAGCCAAAGATGTGAATGTGATTAAACACCAACACCTGCAAAAGAAGTAAGGATATGAACCACCCGAAACGAGAAAGAAAAGTCTGTACCATAACTCCTACTAATTAGTTAAGCCACCACTCATCGCATCTTGGGCTTCTTGTTGAGTCACACGATTGCGCAGCGTATCTATTTCAGACTTATAGGGCGTAGCGATCACCTCTACGTTACGTAAGTTGCGAAAGTTCGTCCCTAACGTTATGCGCAATTTATAACTCTGACCATCTGCTGAATTTTCAAGCTTACGAACGCGGCCTACGAAAAGCCCCGGGGGAAAGACTGCACTGTAGCCGCTCGTCTCAACTATCGCTCCGGGATGCACACGGGCATAACGCGGAATGTCGTTAACGTCTGCGTGAAACAGATTCCCACCTGACCACTGTAAAAAACCAAAATAGTTCTGCCCACGCACACGGCAACTAATGCTCGACTTGCGATTAGTCACGGGAATTACTAATGCGTGATGAGCGGCAGCAAGATAAACAATACCCACAACGCCGCGCCCACTGACGACGCCCATTTCCGGCCGCACGCCATCTTCTGTGCCGCGGTCAATGACAATATAATTATTGGCGCGCGAAGTCTCATTGGAAACAACTGTTGCCGGAATAAGTGTATATCCCTTAAGGCGCTCCATCATCAGCTGGTTGGTAATCGTCGAATCCTTTTGCGTATCGGCCAAGAGCTCTCGGAGGGTTGCATTCTGTTGAGCCAACGCCACGTTTTGCGCAGTTAGCTCACGATTTACTTCGCCCAAATTCATATACGATAAGCCATCGGCATACCAACGATTTATTCCGGCCACGGCATCATTGGCGGCCGTAAACCAAACACTACCTTGGAAGCTGTTAAAGCGAAACAAAATCGTCAAGCTGACAGCTTCTAAGAACAGAAACACGAAGAAGTAATTATATTTACGAAGAAAGTCGAGAAACGTGCGCATCGTTTTTGCTGCCCCGTAAGGCACTAAAAGGGAAAAGAAAGGAAAAGAGAGCTGCCACACAGCCGCGCGCCCTCTTCCCCATCAATATTTTATATTACGTTACGCTCAACGCATCAAGAATGTATAGTCGTCGACGTGTTTTAATGCAACGCCCGTTCCGCGCGCCACGCACAACAAGGGTTCTTCCGCTACGTGGAACGGGATATTAATCTTATCCGTCAAGCGTTTGTCAAGGCCGCGCAGCAGTGCGCCGCCACCAGTCAGATAAATTCCGTTGTGCACAATATCCGCATAAAGCTCTGGCGGCGTATTTTCTAGTGCGTTGATGACGGCCTGCTCTATTTTGGCAATGCTCTTCTCCAAGCAATGCGCAATTTCTTGGTAGCAGACAGGCACCTCCATCGGCATAGCCGTGATACGGTTAGGACCGTGTACGATGAAATCTTCCGGCGCACTTTCGCCAAGGTCTGTTTGAGCAGCACCAACATTGATTTTGATGCGCTCAGCCATTCTCTCGCTGACACGCACGTTATGCTGACGACTCATGTATTCCTGAATATCGGCCGTAAAGTCATCGCCGGCCATCTTGATGCTATTATTAGAAACAATACCGCCAAGCGAAATCACAGCGATTTCTGTCGTACCGCCACCTATGTCTACAATCATATTGCCTTCAGGCGCATTAACGTCCAGACCTATACCGATGGCGGCTGCCATTGGTTCATAAATCAAGAAAACGTCACGTCCACCGGCGTGCTCCGCGGAATCACGTACGGCACGAAGCTCCACTTCCGTAGAACCCGACGGGACGCCGATCACCATGCGCAATGCCGGCGAAAAGAGGCGTTTACCTTTATGTACCATACGGATAAGGCCGCGCATCATCTGCTCGCAGGCATTAAAGTCCGCAATCACGCCATCACGCAATGGGCGAATAACGCGTATCTTATTATTTGTCTTCTCGTACATCAGTTTGGCTTGTTCGCCCACTGCAATCATACGATCCGAATGTTCATCCAACGCTACTACAGAAGGCTGATCTACGATAATTTGATCGCCATTGATGATGATTGTATTGGCCGTACCTAAGTCGATGGCCAACTCCTGCGTAAAGGAGAATAACTTACTGAAAAAACTCATTATCTCTTTATTTTCTATCGCCCTATTCACAGTGCTCAACCTTTGAGCGGCTGTGCTTTACATCATTTTTCCGAAGTCTCAAACCAAGCATGAATTGCAGTATCATATTGGCTGCTAACTTCAAAAGCACGTGCTGCAAACCGGCGGCGTTGTTCTATTGTCGTCTGTGCTCCCTCCTGAAGAATGTCGGTTAAAGCTGCATATTCAGACTTTGACGGGATAATCACTACGTCTTTGAAATTCTTTGCTCCGGCTCTAATCAAACTGATGCCACCTATATCTATCTTCTCTATAATCTCGGCAGATGTAGCCCCGCTTGCAACTGTAGCCTCAAAAGGATAGAGATCGACGATCACCAAATCGATTGGAGAGATTGCATACTTCAAAATCTCTGCCTCGTCCTCAGCCAAACCCCGGCGGCTCAAGATTCCACCAAAGATTTTCGGATGCAGCGTCTTGACGCGCCCACCAAGTATCGACGGGTACGCCGTCACATCCTCTACGCGCTGACAAGGGTAGCCCAACGATTCGATAAATTTTTGCGTACCACCGGTTGAAAGCAATTTTACCCCCTCGCGGTGCAGGGCGGCAAGGATTTCTTCCAAGCCATCTTTATGATATACGGAAATAAGTGCCGTGCGAATAGTTTTGATTTCTGACATAGATTTCTCTGAATGAAAACGTTTTGCCCGCAAAGTTAGTAAATGGGGCACGAAGTGCCAACATTGCGGTATGATTTATTCCGTTTCAAAATCATTTTTTCTCATTTCTTTCAGAGTATTTTGAAAGTACGCGTTTCTGTTGTCCAACTTTACTCTACTGCAACAAAATATGAGGCGCTTCATTCAGACTAATGCTTTCCCTACACAATAATTTATAAGGCAAAAGCGCCTTCCGCTTATCAGAAGGCGCTTCCTTGTAAAGCCGAAAGGCTTAATCGTTCTTTTCGATGGGCTGCAGCGCAATGTGGAGTTCGTCCAATTGCTTTTGATCTACCGTCGACGGCGCATCAAGCATCACGTCGCGCCCATTATTATTCTTCGGGAAAGCAATGCAGTCGCGAATACTATCGAGTCCGGCGAAGATGCTCACCCAGCGATCCAAACCATAGGCAAGGCCGCCGTGAGGAGGAGCACCATACTTAAAGGCATTCATCAAGAAGCCAAACTGCTCTTGCGCGCTTTCCTGAGTAAAGCCAAGTGCTTTAAAGATTTTAGCCTGCAACTCTGCATCGTGGATACGGATACTGCCACCGCCAACTTCCACACCATTGCACACCATATCGTAGGCATTGGCGCAGACGCGCTCGGGCGCACTATCGAGCAAGCCGACGTCTTCCGGCTTTGGCGCCGTAAAGGGATGGTGCATCGCCATCAAGCGGCTTTCTTCCTCGCTCCATTCAAACATCGGGAAGTCTACGACCCAAAGTAAGGCAAACTTATTTTTATCGCGCAAGCCCAAGCGTCCGCCCATCAAAAGGCGCAGTTCGCACAACTGTTTGCGAGCCTTCTGCGTATCCGGGCCGGAAATGATCAAAATCAAATCGCCAGGACGTGCCTGCATCTTATCTTTTAAACCATTGAGAACGGCTGCATCGTAGAATTTGTCTACCGAACTCTTCACGCTGCCGTCTTCTTGAACGCGGGCATACACAAGGCCTTTCGCGCCGATTTGCGGACTGCGCACGAAGTCGGTCAATTCGTCGAGCTGCTTCCGTGTATAAACGGCACAACCCGGCACGCAAATACCACCAATGTAGACTGCTTCGTTAAAGACGCCAAACGTGCCGGTGCCTTTCAACTGATCCATAAGTTCGACAAACTCCATGCCGAAGCGCATATCGGGTTTGTCAGAACCAAAGCGGCGCATTGCCTCCGCCCAACTCAGACGCAAGAAGGGTTCTTCGCCCAAATCGACGCCGCGCACGGACTTAAAGAGATACTTGGTCATCTCTTCAAATGTGTTGATCACGTCATCTTGTTCTACGAAACTCATTTCGCAGTCGATTTGCGTAAATTCGGGCTGGCGATCAGCGCGTAAATCTTCGTCTCTAAAGCATTTTACGATCTGAAAGTAACGATCCATTCCGGCAACCATCAACAACTGCTTCAGCGTTTGCGGACTCTGCGGAAGCGCATAGAAGCAACCGGGATTCATACGTGACGGCACCACAAAATCGCGTGCGCCTTCAGGCGTAGAGCCGATCAGGGCCGGCGTCTCTATCTCCAAGAAGCCTTTTTCGTCTAAGAAGCGGCGCACTTCGAGCGTCATCTTATGGCGCAATTCCATATTCCGACGCACGCAGTTGCGGCGCAGGTCAAGGAAGCGATATTTCATGCGCAGATCATCGCCGCCATCGGTCTCATCTTCTATGATAAATGGCGGCGTAAGGCTCTCATTGAGCACCACCAATTCATTGACGATTACTTCTATATCGCCTGTGGGGATCTTGTCGTTTTTGCTGAAGCGCTCGTTCACGCTTCCTGTCACCTGCAATACATATTCGCGTCCTAATTGGTTCGCGCGCTCACATAGGGCGGCATCTGTCTCGGTGTTGAATACTAATTGCGTGATGCCATAGCGGTCGCGCAAATCTACAAATGTCATTCCGCCCATCTTGCGAAGCCGCTGCACCCAACCGGCCAGCACTACTTGCTCGCCAACATTGGCTAAGCGCAACTCTCCGCACGTCTTCGTTCTATACATTCTTTATTAAGATTATGCTAAATTCTATGGCAAAGATACTACTTTTCGATGGAAACCTACGAGAATCAGGGCTTTCAATCTTTGTATGCAGCTATTTCTTGCGGACAACGCGATGCGGACGGAGGCTGTATGAACTCTACCTAAGGCGGGGTTTACGAGAAATGGAGCATTTCGCGCCGGCGCAAGATGAGGCAAAGATGTGGAGCAAGAACAGTTGGTAGCGTCCTCTCCTACACTCATTGTCTACTGACTAAGAGGGCTTTTTATACATATCGACAACAAACTTCCGCACGCCCAAAGTCGGCCGGCGGAGTGTGCGCTCACGATAACAAAGGTTTACGCTCGTGATGAAAAGAGCTTCACCTCACGATAACAAAGGTTTCACCTCACGAGCGCAAACGGCGGATAGAAGATTGGATCGCCAAAAATCAATTGTCGGGCGAATAAAGGCTAAGTTGGAGGGGAAAAAAGCACGTAGGACAACTAACAGAAGTCGTCCTACGTGTATAGTTCTAAGAAAAAGTTGGCCCTATGCTTCGTTTGGTCTCCGCAAGTGCCAACGGGCCGAAAGTAAGTAGGGAGTTCGGCGAGGCGGGCAGCGATGCAGGTAAGTAGGCGCGAAAAGTGGGTGCAAAGCCTACCGACTGAAAAGTTTGGCTTTGAGCAACTTCTCCATTTCGGCAAACTTCTTGCCTTGGTTTAATGAGAGGTAGGCGTTGTAAAGCAATGGCCCCCAAGATTTTGCCTCATTGGGGCGGGCTTTCCGATAGCGCTCCAGATAAGGTACGGCCTTGACATAGAGTTTACGCCTTTCTGCCTGCGCCGATTTATAAGCTGCGCTGTTGATACTCGTAGGTAAATCTACTTCAGCTGCGGCATTGCTATAGGCTGTTCCGAAATAGAAATCTATATCTACATTGCTTGAGTCGATAGCCTGATAGGCCTTACACGTTTCTATGGCGTCCTTGTAGGCATGTAGATTGATCTGCGCCAAAGCCTTAGCCGAGAGGAGCGTCAAGTAGAAGGCTGAATCGGCGACTGTGGGCGGCGCGGGGCGATTTTGCGACTGTAAGGGATAAACCGACAAGAGACTGTCGGACAAACGCAACGCCGCTTCGGCTTGATTTTGCTGGAGGTAGTGATCAAACAAGTGCGTGAAAAAGTAGGGATGATGGCCGGCATCGCTGATTCCGACTTGCAAATTTTTCACGTAGGCCTTGATCTCCCCCAAGGCGGCATTCGTGCGAGCGCGATACTCTATTGCCATCTGGCGATAGGTAGCATTCTGAATACTATCGTCCGTAAAATGCAAGACCAAATCGTATTTTTTTTCTTGAAAGGCACTCCGGATCAAAATGTTGCGAATAAGTTCTCGCTGCTGTCGGGGTAAGTTCGGCGATAATTGGAGCCACAAGGGAAGATCTAAGACATCGTCGGCCATTTGCAGCAACTTGATAGCTTCTGCATACTGCTTGTGCTCGTACATGAAAAGTCCGCCGGCCAGCAAATTGGGGTAAAAATCGTGAAGCTGGCGACTCAGTTTCTTGTTGTTCGACTTTTGGGTAAGGGCATCATAACGCCGCGCACAATTGAAGAAATCGTAGGTGGTCTGAAAGAAACTGAGGGTGTCGTAAGCTTTATGCAAATAGATTTTTTCATTCTCCACGCTGTTGGCTGCTACGGCTGCGTCCATTCCAAGCACATACAATTTTGGATTATCGCGAAGCGCAGAATCGGCCATCAAGCGCTTGGCGGCATTGAGCGCATCAAGCGGGCGGCCGGCTTTGAGTAAAGCATGAACCGGCTTGAGCGGATTGGCCGCAAAAGCAACAGAACAGAAAGATAGCAGGCAATACAATATGTATTTCATATATAAAATATGCGATAAGAGCGAGATGTGATTCGTTTAGAAGTCCGTTGTGGGCGGTATTGGCGTTGTCGGTTTTCGCCATTTAATCTGCGTAAAACTGCAGCAGTCTGTCGGCAACACAGAAAGGTTTTTGCAAAGGAAATCCACGGACTCCGCCGGGAAATGCTAAAACAATATCAGAGGTTTGATCTGCTCTTCTTGCCCCGAAGGAATCCGTGGAGAAATGAATCGGCAATGTGCTTAACGCAGATATTGGTCCATTTCTTTCGACTTATCTGTCATATCCAAATTGTTATAGATCTGCTGAAGGGGAGAAGCCCAACGCTTCGGCTCATCCGGCAGCAATGTGCGTACTTTTTCGAAGTAAGGAAGCGCCTTGCGGTAGTAAGGCTGCACTTTTGTCTCCATTACTTGCTTGTAAAGCTTGGAGTAAGTAGGCGGAATCTTGATGACGCGGTTTTGTACCTGTGTTACGACGTCGTTCATGTAACTGTAAGCCATACCGATATTCGCTTCTACGAAGTTGGGATCAATAATTAAGGCTTTGCCAAAGTCTTCTTCTGCCTTTGCATAATTGAAGGGCTTCATATTTAAATAAACGCTACCACGCAAATAATAAGCCGCTTTGCTCCCCTGATGCTCATTTACGAGCTTGTCAGCCATAGCTAAAGCACCGGCTCTATCGTCCTTCTGAATGTAATGATAGAGCAGGTTCTGAATAAAGTTAGGCGTCTCGGTGCGAATCACAGCTTCCTGCAAGGTCTTCAAATAGGCAGCAGAATCTTGCTTGCCCAAGTAGGCTTGCATCTTCATAATGTAGAGATCGCGTGTGCCTGTTTCGTCTTGCAAGGCGAGATCGGCATATTTCAACACGTCATCCCAGTCGTTTTGGCCGTAGCAAAGGATCGTCAAGTTGTAGGCTGCTTGTGCGTACTCCGTCTTCTTAGCCTTGTAGATAGAGTCGGTCTGCTGGGGGGTAAAGACGGGATTCTTCGGAAGCTCAATAAACTTCTTGAAATAAGTGATGGCCTCGTTGCGATTGCCGTTTTGGTTCACGAAAAGCGCAGCGTAGTTGTAATAATCCAACATCGCAGCGATGCGCGGGCCGTTAATTGCGTTGAATTTTGGCTTAACCTTGCCTTTTTCATCAGCCTTGTTGTCAGCCTCATAGCTTTTCGTGTAGTTAATGATAGCCTTGTCCAAATTTACGCAGTAGCCTGCCGTATCGAAAGGTTGGCTTTGTGCCGCCTTTTGCAACTCCGGTTCCATCAAACGTGTGTGAGCGTCGGCTAAAAGGTTGTACATTTCAGCAAACTTCGTCGTCTTAGGATTCTGAAGCGCTTCATTAAGAATCGAAATCGTACTGTTGAAGTCACGATTCTGCAGTGCGCTTTGCGCCTTCTGCAATGCAGAGTTTTGCGCAAGGCCAACTCCTGCAAGCATTGTCAATGCAATGGTCGAAAAAACTTTTTTCATAATCACAGGGCCTCCTTACTTCGATCGCCAAGTTGGTCTTTCGACAACGGCAGATACGATGCGGTGTGACCGAATAAAAGGTTATCTATTCCGTTAATTGTCTATTTGTTCGCTTGTTTCTATTGTTGTTTCCGGAGCATCGGACGTGATCGGCGCATCTACAGCTTCAGTTGTCGCATCAAGGGCTTCTGCGTCCTCATCTTCTGTCGTTACGACGCAAACACTGCTTATGCTGTCGTTGCGCTTTGTCAGATTGATGAGTTTAACGCCTTGCGTAGCGCGTCCCATCACACGAACGTCGGCAACTTTCAGACGTAGCGTGATGCCGCTGCGATTGATGATCATCAAATCATTGTCGTCTGTTACGCTCTTTATGGCTGCGACTTTTCCGGTCTTGTCCGTGAGTTGCAAAGTCTTGACACCCTTGCCGCCACGATTGGTTTTGCGATAATCTTCGATAGCGCTACGCTTTCCGAAACCTTGATCGCTGACCACCATGATGGTTTCCTTTTCGGGATCGTTTATACATACCATTCCGACAGCTTGATCCTCGCCGTCTTCATCAAGACGAATGCCGCGTACACCTGTAGAAACGCGCCCCATAGTGCGCACGGCGTCTTCATTAAAGCGAATTGCGCGGCCGTTGCGGTTAGCTATGACCAGCTCGTCTTGGCCATTGGTGAGCACAACGCTGACTACGCGATCTTCTTCTCGAATCGTGATCGCCTTAACGCCGTTTGTGCGCGGCCGAGAGTACTCTTCGAGGCAAGTTTTCTTGATGATGCCCTCCGCAGTACAGAACACAACGTAATGAGACTTGTTAAACTCGGGATCATTGAGCTTCTTTATGTAGAGGAAAGCGTTGACTGAGTCGTCCGCCTCTATGTTTAGCATATTTTGAATCGCACGTCCTTTCGCGTTCTTCGCACCTTCCGGCAACTCATACACCTTTAGCCAATAACAGCGGCCTTTTGCGGTGAAGAAAAGCATCGTATTGTGCATCGTAGCCGGGTAAATGTATTCGATGAAGTCTGCATCGCGTGTCGTTCCGCCGCGACTTCCTACGCCGCCGCGGCCTTGTGCGCGAAATTCGGCCAATGGTGTGCGCTTAATGTAGCCCAAATGGCTGATGGTAATAATAACCTCGTCGTCGGCGTAAAAGTCTTCAGGATTAAACTCTTCAGCAGAAAGCTTAATCTCCGTACGACGCACGTCGCCATACTTTTCTTTGACTTCGTTCAACTCATCTTTCATCACCTGACGACAAAGTTCGTCATCGGTAAGAATGCGGTTGTAGTAATCTATCTTGCGTTCCAGCTCCTCATACTCTTGATGTAGCTTATCCTGCTGTATGTTTGTCAGCTGCGCCAGACGCATGTCGACAATCGCTTTAGCTTGAATATCGTCCAGTTCAAAGCGCTTTTTAAGTGCTTCGATGGCTTCTGCGGGCGTCTTGCTGGCGCGAATGAGTCGCACGACCTCATCTATATTATCGCTGGCTATGATTAAGCCCTCCAAGATATGAGCACGCTCTTGCGCCTTACGCAAATCATACTTCGTACGACGGATTACCACCTCGTGACGATGGTCTACAAACGTACGAATACAATCCTTCAGCGAAAGCACTTTGGGGCGGCCGTGCACCAAGCCCACACAGTTGACCGCGAAACTGCTTTGCAGCGCAGTCATCTTGAAAAGTTTGTTCAACAGCACGTTAGCGTTCGCATCGCGCTTCACCTCTATGACGATGCGCATTCCTTCGCGGTCGCTTTCATCGTTTACGTCGCTGATGCCCTCTATGCGTTTTTCGTTCACCAAGCGAGCAATGTCCTTGATCAACTCAGCTTTGTTTACGCCGTAAGGGATTTCGTTTACGACAATCGTATCATGTTGCGGCCCGTTTTCTATTTCCGTCTTAGCACGTAAGATAATGCGCCCATGTCCGGTTTCGTAAGCGCTTCTTACGCCTTGCAGCCCCATAATGAAAGCTCCCGTCGGGAAGTCCGGCGCCTTGATATGCTCCATCAAGCCTTCGACATCGATCTCCGGATTATCAATATAAGCCACGCAACCGTCGATTACCTCGCTCAAGTTATGGGTCGGCACATTCGTGGCCATACCCACGGCGATACCCGTCGCACCATTGACCAAGAAGTTAGGGATGCGCGTCGGCAAAACGGTAGGTTCCTTCAACTTATCGTCGAAGTTGTTTTGCATATCTACCGTTTCCTTATCCAGATCGAGCATCATGGTTTCGCCCATAAGGCTCATGCGCGATTCCGTATAACGCATAGCAGCCGGCGAGTCGCCGTCGATCGAACCAAAGTTTCCTTGTCCGTCCACTAAGGGGTAGCGCAAGTTCCAATCCTGCGCCATACGCGTCAACGCGCCATAGATTGAGCTATCACCGTGCGGGTGATATTTACCGAGCACTTCACCCACGGTGCGGGCCGACTTCATATAAGCTTTGTCGTGCGTATTTCCGATATTCATCATTGCATATAAGATGCGTCGCTGTACGGGTTTGAAGCCGTCGCGCACATCCGGCAAGGCACGAGATACTATAACGGACATTGAATAGTCGATATAGGAGGTTTTCATCTCCTTTTCGATATCGACTTTAATGATTCTGTCTTGATCTATCATTTAATTGGTTCTTAAAAGCATGAAATTTCAGCCGCCCTGCAATTGAGAGGCATTATTTCCATCTTATTTTGAAGCAAAAGTAAGGCTTTTTCTTGAAATAAAAGTAGGTGTTTGGGGTAAAAGTTTCGATTTAAGCCCATTTTCTTTTGCGCTAAGCGCTTTTACCTCTTTATTCGGGGAGGTATCGGAGCGAAGGTCCGACGCGCTAAAATCGTTTTCTTCTTTTCTTGGGCTATGTAGACGATGCCGCCGATTTGTATGCTGTACAAGAAGTACCCAATGATGCTGCCTAAGGCCATACAGCCGAAGAGTAGCACATCAAAATAGCCCGGCAACCCGTTCGTATCGCCCAGCATAACACCCCAAGCGTTGGTCATCTTGCTCATAAGCAAGATGAGTGTCGGCATTTGCCCAACGAGCATTATTGTGCCAAAGGGGATCGCCGTGAGCAAGAAAAGGATGACCATTGCCCCTAAGCGGCGGTGGCTAAACGTGGCGCACAGACTTTGCAGAGCGGTTCGTTTATAGATAACGTAATGTACGAAAGTCATACTATAAGCAATCAGCAGACCGATGCAGATCATCACGGCCGGAATCCACCAAAGCGATGTATGTTCGCGCGTCAACCAAACTGTGCCCCCAAGCACCATCGCGTTGAGGACATTATATATAAGGAGGAGCAGCAAGCAACGAGCACTTCTTTGCAGCCATACGCGACGCAAAACTTTATGCTTAAAGAGGCAAAGCCCGCAACGACTACTGATATTGCGCTTGTATTGCAAGGCAAAACCACCGCCCAAACCACTCTGTCCGAGCAGCCAGAGCAGGAGGCCTACGACTAAGGCAATCAGCGTTCCCCACGAGGGGAAAAGCAGCGCCAAGCCCACTTGAGCGCCGAGTCCTGATTTCACTACAGCGAAAAAGGGAATGGCGTGTTGAGCGAGATACGTACTCAGTGCCACGACAAACAACCCGCTCCCGATGCCGGCCATCAAGAGAAACGGCCAGAGGTAGCGAAGATAGGTGCGCCAATGCAAGGCAAACTTTTTCCAAGCCTCAACGACGGCCCGCCGAACGCTGAAATCGTAATCAGATGATGTGTGAATTGTCATACTTTCGACTATTTACGAAGCGAAGATAACGCTTTTGCGCATTGCGAACACGCAAGGAGCAGCGAAAAAATGTTCATCGCTCATTTTTTTAGTCGTGGAAACAGTATCGGTTGTTGTAAATGCACCTTACGCCACTTCCGTAAAGGACGGCTACCGACCAATGCCATAACGGCAGCGATGCGCGACCGGCCGTTTGCGTCTCGACACAGCTCATGAGGGACTTAACCTGCACGGCGAGAACAAAGGAACAACAATCTAAAAACCAAACTTTTAGAACAACATAATCCTACCGCGCAGGTTTTTCATCGTGAGCACAAACCTTTTTCATCGTGAGCGTAAACCTTTACGATCGTGAGCGGAAGACTTTTTCATCGTGAGCGCAAACTCCGCACCAGCATCCTTTAGCCTTCGATGATGCGGGGGCGGGCCCGTGGTATCAGACTTCGTCAGCTGCTGTCGAACTTTCGATAAACGCGCTCGGAGGCTACGCAAGCGAAAAAGCGGGAAGCCTTAGTAGGCAAGTGATTTGCTCGAGCCGCGATGCCCCCTTCGACCCTGCAAACAGCGCGCGCCGCGCAAGAGAACAAGCGCTTCACATAAAAAACGACGGAAAAGCCCGCTGAAGGCTGCGAGTTGATCGCAAAAAGCGTATTTTTCAATTTTTAATCTCAAGCCTGATGAGGCACAAATCTTGTTAGCATCGACCCGATGTGGGCACTTTCTTGTTTGAAAGTATAGGATTTATTGCTAACTTTGCCCCTGAGTGCTTGCTAAGTTCCAACGCCATGACTTCAAAAAAAAGACGGGCGAACGAACAGCAAGCCGACAGGCAGTGCAAAAACAGTGCTGCTCAAACAGAAAAAACAAGAAAAGTATGGCAACAGCAATCGACATACGCGAACTTAACGCACTCATCGAAGCGCAATCAGGCTTCCTGACCGATCTGACGACCGGCATGGAGCGTAACATTGTAGGGCAACGCCATTTGATTGATTCCCTGCTCACAGGCCTTTTGAGCGACGGGCACATTCTGCTCGAAGGCGTTCCGGGTCTGGCCAAGACACTCGCCATTAAAACGCTGGCTTCGCTCATTGAAGCCCGCTTTAGTCGCGTGCAGTTTACGCCCGACCTTTTACCCTCCGACATTATCGGCACATTGATTTATAGTCAGCGCGACGAGCGCTTTTCGACAAAGAAAGGACCGATTTTTGCCAACTTTGTCTTGGCCGATGAGATCAATCGTGCGCCGGCGAAAGTGCAGAGTGCACTGCTCGAAGCGATGCAAGAGCATCAAGTGACGATTGGCGAGGAGACCTTTGCGCTCCCCCACCCCTTCTTGGTGCTGGCTACGCAGAACCCGATCGAACAGGAGGGTACGTATACGCTACCCGAGGCCCAGGTAGACCGCTTTATGCTGAAAGTAGTCATTGACTATCCTACGTTGGAAGAAGAAAAGAAGATCATCCGCAACCATTTGGACGAGCATTACTCGGAAGAGGTTAAACCCGTTGTCAGTCTGGATAAGATTCTCCACGCACGCGAGATCGTCAAGAAGGTTTACGTTGATGAGCGCATTGAGCAATACATCGCCGACATCGTTTTCGCAACGCGTCGCCCGGAATCTTACAAGATGCCGGAAATGAAGCGTTATATCAGTTTCGGCGGCAGTCCGCGTGCGGGCATAAATTTGGCTTTGGCAAGCCGCACGCGTGCTTTCTTGAAGCGCCGCGGCTACGTGATACCGGAAGACGTGCGCGAAGCGGCGCACGACGTACTCCGCCATCGCATCGGTCTGACTTACGAAGCTGAGGCCGACAACGTGACGACGGATGCCATTATCACCGAGGTGATCAATAAGGTCGAAGTGCCCTAAACGCTATCGTTAGAAGAAAAAGCCTGAAAGATGGAGACGCAAGACCTGCTGAAGCAAGTAAGGCGCATAGAGATAAAAACCCGCCGACTGACGAATAATATCTTCGCCGGCGAGTATCACTCGGCGTTTAAGGGGCGCGGTATGTCCTTTTCCGAGGTGAGAGAATATCAGCCGGGAGATGACGTGCGCGACATCGACTGGAACGTGACCGCTCGTACGAATCGCCCTTACGTAAAAGTGTATGAGGAAGAGCGCGAACTGACGGTGATGCTGCTTGTCGACGTCTCGGGCAGTCTGTCCTTTGGCTCGCAACGCTGCACACAACGCGACTTGATTGCGGAAATAGCTGCGACGCTCGCCTTTTCAGCCATACAGAACAACGATAAAATCGGTGTGCTCTTTTTCTCGGATCGCGTGGAAAAATTCATTCCTCCGCAGAAGGGGCGCCGCCATATATTATATATTATCCGCGAACTGCTTACGTTTACGCCGCAATCGCGGCGCACGGATCTTGGCGTAGGCTTGGAATATCTGGTCAGAGCCATTTCGAAACGCTGCATTGCTTTCGTACTCTCTGACTTCATCGACCGGAAGGACTTCTCGCAATCGCTGCGCATCGCTTCGCGCAAACACGATGTAGTTGCCGTCAGAGTGTATGACCACCGGATGGCGGAACTGCCGGATGTGGGCTTGATGCGCGTGGGCGACGCGGAAACTGGACACGAATTGTATCTAGATACATCAAGTAAGCGCATACGCGAATTGCAACGCCGTTGGTGGGCGGATGAAGATCAGCGCTTGAAAGAGCTGTTTCGCAAATCGAAAGTCGATTTCACGGCGATCTCGACGGTAGAAGACTACGTGGTAGCCTTGCGGAACATCCTCCGACAACGCGCATAGTCGGATAGAAAAAAGAATATGCTGAACCCTATACGTATATATATATTATTGTGTCTGTGCTTGTCGACGCTGCGCGGCTTCTCGCAAGTCGTGGTGGAGGCAAAGCTGGATACAGCCGACATCTTGATCGGTCAGCAAGTGCAATTGCAGGTAAAAGCGACGACCGACAAGCGCACACACATAATCTTTCCTGTTTATGCACAGGAGGATCAGATCACGCCCGGCGTGGAAGTAGTCGACAATGGGAAGACGGACACGCTAAAGCAAGACGGCGACGACCGCATTACGCTGATACATCGCTATATGGTGACGAGTTTTGACTCAGCGCTTTATTCGTTGCGCCCCTATGTGCTTGTGGGCGGCGATACGATTGCGGCACGCGATATTGTTGGCCTTAAAGTGAGTACCGTTTCGGTTGATACAGCCCACGTGGAGCGCTTTGAGGGGCCGGATGGCGTAGTCGAAGGAAGTTTTGTATGGACGTGGCGCTTACTTTTGTTGGCTTTCTTGCTGCTTCTGCTGGTTGGCGGCATTTTCATCTGCGTCGTGCGTCTTTCAGATAAGCGTCCGGTTACGAAGCGAGTGGTGATTCCACCGGCCGTTCCGCCACATCAAGAAGCGATGGCGCGCATTGAGCAACTCAAAACGGCAAGGGCAAGCGCTCAAGTGGCCAACAAGGATTATTATATGCAGCTGACGGATGCGCTACGAGCGTATATTTCCGGCCGCTTCGGGATTAACGCCCGCGAAATGACCTCGGGGGAAATCATAAACGCCTTGCTGCACACGGGAGATGAGACGGCCTTGCGTGAACTACGCGAGATCTTTGAAACAGCAGACTTGGTAAAGTTTGCAAAATATGAATCTTCACTCAATGAAACAGATCGCAGTTTGCTGCAAGCTGTAGACTTTGTGAACACGACAAAGCCTGCAGCGACGCAATTGCCGAAGCCGGTTGTAAAAATCGTGACACCGGGCGAAACGCAGCAAAGAAACATACGCCGGATTTATTGGGGGACGGGCCTTGTCTTGTCGCTATTGAGCTTGAGCTTGGCCGTCTATTTGATTGTTGAAATTGTAGAAACTTTCTTTTGACGCGTATGACATTTGCCCAGCCCTATTATTTCTTATTATTCTTGCTGTTGATTCCGCTTATCTTGTGGCATTTTTTGCTAAAAGGGAAGCGCGAATCTACTTTAACCTTATCGACGACGGATCCTTATAGGCAGTTGCCTCGAACGCCGCGTACGGCGCTCATTCATTTGCCTTTCTTACTAAGGATCTTGACTTTTACTTGCATAATCTTTGCGCTGGCCCGCCCGCAGACGCACAATGCGTTGAGCAATAAAGAGACGGAAGGCATCAATATAATGATGGCTATCGACGTCTCAACGAGTATGCTCACGCCGGACCTCCCGCCCAGTCGTATTGAAACTGCCAAACAGGTGGCTTACGAGTTCATCAATAATCGTCCGGACGACAACATCGGCTTGACTGTCTTTGGCGGCGAGGCATACACGCAATGTCCCTTAACAACGGACCATTCTGCGCTACTCAATATGTTTAAGCAAGTAAATTGCGACTTGCAGAAGGAAGGAGTCATAAGCCCGGGAACGGCTATCGGTATGGGCTTATCGAGCGCCGTATCTCATTTGGAGCAAAGTAAGTCGAAGAGTAAGGTAATCATTCTTCTGACGGACGGCGAAAACAACGCCGGTGAAATATCTCCGCTTACTGCGGCTGAAATGGCAAAGCGCTTGGGCATCCGCATCTATACGATTTCTGTAGGGACGGACGCTGCGGTCAATCAAACCGTAGCAACGCTGCCCAACGGTGAGACCTACGAAGCGGCGATTAAGCAGAACACAGACCCGAAAACCTTGGAGGCAATCGCAAACTCAACGGGCGGGAAATTCTATCAAGCCCGAAGCAAAGCGAAATTAAGAGATATCTATCAAAACATAGACCGTTTAGAGAAGACAAAGCTGAAGGTGAGCAATTATAATCGACACTACGAAGCCTATCAATTGTTTGCTTTAGTTGCGCTCTTTACGTTTGCACTGGAAATATTGTTGCGTCTGACTTGGTTTAGACGTATTCCTTAGCTTTAACCCACGACGCGAAATTTATGTTCAGATTTGCTGATCCGGAATACTTATATTTGTTGCTGCTAATCCCTTTTTTGATCGGGATTTACCTACTTACGGCCCTTCGAAACAAGCGGCGCTTGCGCAAGTTCGGAGACCCGCAACTGCTGATCGCATTGGTGCCGGCTTATTCCCGCCGCAAACCTTTGGTAAAGTTTGTTTTGCTTTTGTCGGCTTTGATTACGTTGATCGTACTCTTAGCCCGGCCGCAAAATGGTCTAACTACAACCAGCGAAAACAAAAAAGGAATAGAAGTAGCTGTGATGCTGGACGTTTCCAACTCAATGCTGGCGCAGGATGTCAGCCCCAATCGCCTAGAGCGTGCGAAGCTGCTCGTCTCTACGCTTATTGACCGTATGCAAAACGACAAGATAGCGTTAGGCGTCTTTGCCGGCGAGGCTTATCCTCAATTGCCCATCACAGGAGATTACGGCGCGGCCAAACTATTTCTGAATTCGATTACGCCGGGAATGGTTACGCTGCAGGGAACAAACCTTGCGGCGGCCATCAACTTAGCCGATAAAAGTTTTACGGACAAAAAACGCGTAGGCAAAGCCATCATTATCATCACCGATGGGGAAGACCACCAAGGCGGAGCTGAGGAAGCGGCGGCCGCAGCAGCCAAAGAGGGCCGAAAAGTGTACATCTTGGGCATCGGAAACCCCGGTGGCGCACAAATACCCTTGGGCAATGACTACTTAAAAGACAACAATGGGCAAGTTGTAGTAACGAAATTAAACGAGCAAATGTGTCGCGAAGTAGCTAAAGCCGGCGATGGTCTTTACTTGCACGTAGATAATTCGAACGCGGCCCAAGAGCAGTTGCAAGCTGCTTTGGGGCAACTGCAACAAGCTTCAGAGCATACCGACTACACAAGCTACAACGAGCAATTTCAAGCCGTTGCGCTGATTCTTTTACTCTTGTTGTTCATCGAAAGTTTTGTTTGCGAAACGAAAAATCCTTGGGTACAACGCTGGCATCTTTTTAATCGAAAGCAATGAAGCATTTGATATTACTCTTTCTCTCCATTAGTTTATCGGCTGCCGCACAAACGGCCGATTGGAAACTAATGCACCGCGGCAACAGGGCCTTTGAGGCAAAACAATATGATAAGGCGGAACAACTGTATCTGCAAGCCATCAAGCAAAATCCCAATAATACGCGTGCTCATTTTAATTTAGGCGACACTTATTTGGCTAAAAAAGACGGCAAAGCTGCGATCAAACAATTTCAGGCCGTTGCTCAAGCAGAGAAGAACAAGCAACTGAAAGCGATGGCCTATCATAATATGGGCGTGATCAATCAAGCGGCGGCTTTGGATGCAAACGGTGAGCAAAAGCAGCAGTATTTGCAGGAAGCGATTGAGCATTACAAAGCCTCCTTGCGCAACAATCCGCAAAGCGATCGGACGCGCTATAATTTGGCGCTTTGTCAGCACCAACTGAAACGCGACAAAAACCAGCAACAGCAGCGTCCGCAGCAACAACCTCGCCAGCAGCCTCGTCAACAACAAAATAAGCAACAGCAACAATCGCCCCAACAGCAAAAAAACAACGCTTCGCAGTCCGAACAGGAGGTACAACAACTCCTAAACCTCGCGCGTCAAGCCGAGCAGCAAGCGCGTCAGAAGGTAAACAAGTCGCAAGCGCAACCACGCAAATTGGATAAGAATTGGTGATCCTATGAAACAAGATAAGACCAACGGAAGTATACATTATATATATACTACATTCTTCCTCCTGCTTCTACTCTTTGGACTACAGCCTACGGCGCAGGCCCAACAACTAAGCGTAGAAGCCCCCTCAACAGCCGATATCAACGGCTATTTCCACTTAAAATATAAAGTAGCGACTACATCCGCATCCGGTTTTCAAGCGCCGGCGTTGTCCGATTTTATCATTCTGTCCGGCCCGAATGTAGCGCAGAGTTCCAACTACAAGATGATCAATGGCCGCACGACCAATAACGAATCAACAACTTATACTTTTATCCTACAACCCCGCCGCAAAGGCACTTTAACGATAGGATCTGCTTCTGTACAAGTAGGCGGAAAAACGCTTCACTCCCGCTCCGTGACCATTAACGTAACGGGTACGCCCGGAAAGTCGCAAACCGCCAACGCCGCAAGCAATCGCAGCGCTTCCTCCGCGCAAGTTACGGCTGACGGACCTATAAATAGTCGAGACCTTTTTATTACTGTGACGCCCAGCCGTCGCCGCGTTTTTCGACAAGAAGCCATTTTGCTCACCTATCGCGTGCATAGCGCTGTCGGCATAAGCCTGCAAAATGTCATGATGAGCAGCAAGCCCGATTTCAAGGGCTGGGTTTCGCAAGAAATACCCCACTCTACCGTACAAACAAGTCTGGAGCGCATCAACGGAAAGTCGTATCGCACGGGCATCATCCTGCAATACCTTGTCTTCCCGCAACAAGAAGGCAAGCTCACCATCCCCGGTATCAATTTCACCTGCACGGTTGTTCGCCGCTCAGTCGATTTTTCCGATCCTATTGAAGCCTTCTTCAATGGCGGAGGTGAAGTCGGCGTACAAGTACAACGCGCCTCGGCGCCCACAACCGTTACGGTTGATCCGCTCCCACAGCCGCAGCCAGCGGCGTTCTCCGGCGGCGTAGGGCGTTTCTCCATCTCCGGTCAGTTGCTCACAAAAGATTTGAGGACCAACGATATTGCTACGTATCGCGTCATCATAAAAGGCAACGGCAACCTCAAACTTATCACGCCGCCAAGTGTCGTTTTCCCAAAAGACTTCGATACTTTCACTCCGAAAACGACGCAAGATGTGAAAGTCGGCGTTGATGGAACTTCCGGCCAAGTCGTGTTTGATTATACTTTTGTCCCACACAATGTGGGGAAGTACACATTACCGGCCGTGCAGTTTGTCTATTTCAACCCATCAAGCGGCAAATATGAAACCTTACGAACAGCCGCGATGCTCCTAAGTATCGGCAAAGGCCGCCATTCGTCCGCAGATGTGCAGCGCGAGTTGGCTTTGCGCAATAGCGACATTCATCCTTTGCTCCCGGCAGAGCCTACTTTTGATGCAGCACATCCTTTCTGGTGGGGTTCGTGGACATATTTTGCAGCCTACCTCTTACTGTTGTTCGCTGCCGGTGGTGCTTATGTCCTCATTCAGCGCAAAGTGGTGCGCAATGCCGACAAAGTGGGCCGCCGCCAATCCAAAGCCGGCAAAGCGGCCAAGCGACAATTGAAGCAGACCTACCAACTTTTAGCGCAACAACAAGAGAAGCCGTTCTACGAAGCCTTGAATAATACGTTGCAAACTTATTTAGCAGCAAAATTCAACATCTCTACGGTCGACTTATCGCTCGATGCCGTAAAAGCAGCATTGGCCGCCCGCCAGATTGCACCTGATACGATTCAAGCCGTAGCTGATGCTTGGTCAGCTTGCGAGTATGCACGCTTCGCTCCGGCTGCAAACGATATGCAAAAGAACGATTTATACCGGCAAGTGGCGCAGATTATTGATCGCGTAGAAACAGCCTTCCAATCAGGAGGTCGTAAAGGCAAGTTGCCACCACTACCGCTACTTCTACTCCTATTGACCTTGATGGGCGCACTGCATAGTTTATCATTGTCGGCTGCCCCATCAACCCAAGCAGAAGGCGAAACCCTCTACGCCAAGCACGATTACATTGGCGCGGTTGCCGCTTTCGAGCGCACCGCCAAGGCCAATCCGTCAGCAGCATCCTATTACAATTTAGGCAATGCCTATTACCGCACAAGGAATCTGCCGCAGGCCATTCTTTATTACGAACGTGCGCTACGCCTGTCACCTACCAATGCCGACATTCGCCACAATTTAGCCGTAGCTCGCGCCCATCTGCCAACGCACGACAATATGCAGTCAGAGATGTTCCTCATCTCTTGGGCGAAGGCTCTGATGCGATTCTTCACGGCCGACGCTTGGGCACGTATCAGTCTGTTTATGTTCATCATGGCCTTACTGGGCGGTTTGCTCTTCCGCTTCTCGGGCCGCGTCATCGGGCGAAAGATTGGTTTCACTACACTTCTTGTAGGACTCCTGCTTACCATCTGCTGCAATGTCTTTGCTTGGCGGGCCACACGCGCCTACTTCGATGAGCAGAAAGCCGTAGTGATGCGCCCCACGACCGTATTTATCAGTCCGGATGGTGCTTCTAAGCAAGCCGGACAACTGAACGAGGGCACAACCGTGACCATCACGGACAAGACAACACAATGGTGGCGCGTCCGCTTACCCGATGGGCGCGAAGTATGGGCTCAATCGGCCACGATGGAGCAAGTATAATCAGCAAACAAACAAAAAAACAAGCACCTCATGATCATAGGTATAGCCGGCGGAACCGGATCCGGAAAATCGACCGTCGTAAGAAAAATCATCGCACAGCTCCCCGCGGAGCAAGTATCCGTATTGCCGCAAGATTCATATTATAAGCGGGCCCCCAAGGGCTACTCTATCGAAGACTTGCGCAAGATGAATTATGACCACCCCGATGCTTTTGATTGGGAACTCTTAGAAGAGCACGTGCGCGAACTGCGTGCGGAGCGTGCCATACGTCAACCGGTCTATTCGGTGCTCACCTGCGACCGCTGCGAAGAAACTATTTTGGTAAAACCTTCGAAGGTGATCATCATAGAAGGTATTATGGCCTTATATCGTAAGGAATTGAGAGATATGATGGACCTGCGAATCTACGTCGACGCTGATCCTGATGAACGCTTGATCCGAGTAATCAATCGCGATGTCGTAGAACGCGGCCGCACAGCCTCGATCGTGATGGAGCGCTACTTGCACACATTAAAGCCGATGCACCGCGAATTTATCGAACCGACCAAGGAATATGCCGACATCATCATACCGCAAGGCGGCGAGAACGAGAAAGCCATCGGCATACTCCGTTCTTATCTGGACCAAGTATTGTGTGGTCGCCCTACGGAATAAGAATCGTTAGGCAAAGGGGTTGATTTCCTTTGCTGCGTATAGATACAAAAGAGACGGCTTGTCGCAATGACGAGTCGTCTCTCTTGTTATTTTGAATCATTGGGTCTAAAAAGTAAGGCTGCGAAGCAAGCCACAGAAAGGACGCTTTAGAACAGAACGCTGCAAATCAACATTTATAAGTCTCACGACAAAGAAGGCGATCGACAACAACCCACTTCGTTCGTGTGCGCTCGTGAGCGGAAACCTTTTTCATCGTGAGCGTAAGCCTTTGCGCTCACGAGCGCAAACCTTTGTTGTCGTGATAAAAAACGAACCTGTAGCGTACTGCGGCGCTGATTATCCGAGTTGGTAAGCGATGCGCTGCGATTGGTCCTCCAGATAAATGATGCCACAGCGCTGAAAACCATTCTGCACCAATAATTGCTGCATCTTCAGGTTATCCTTGTGCGTATCGGCACGAACTACGGCCGACTTGCTGCGGGCAAAACTAAGACAGGCGCGAAAAATGCCCCCTACTCGCCCATCAGAAGCAAGCCGATGAATCGTCACATAAGGCAAATCGTTGGGCCACACCCCATCATACAAACGCTGATACGTGGGCTCGATGCCGCAAAGCAGGCAAAAAGCGCCAGCTATTTGCCCATCTTCGGTCGTACAAACAAAGCTGCGTTGCGCGCGAATGTCAGTTAAGAGGAGTTCGTCCGAGGGATAGCCGTTGACCCATTGATGCAGGTTTCCCCGGCTACGCATCAAGCGGCGCGCAGCGGCATAAATGGCCGACATTGCAGGAAGATCATCAGGCAAGGCCGGACGAACGAGGAGGCGCGGAGCGTCTTGAAAAGCGCGTGGCATAGCTAAAAATTGATGGTAAGCGTCGGCAGCGTGCGTTCGCCGATCTTCAGCGTTGAACGCTGCGATCTGTAGCTGAAAGAAGTCAACTTGAAACCGCCGGAAAACCGACAGAAAAAGTAGCCATTGGGTAATGCGGTAGCGGCGCGACCTCTTGACAAAAGCAAGCCGCTCCGACGAAAAAAAATTATATAGAAAGCTCGTTGAGGACCTTAATAAGGTTTTTATCGATCGGTTTCTTCTTAGAGACAGCATCAATGAAGGGAACGTAAACGACTTCATTGTTGCGTACACCCACCATTACGTTACGCTGGCCTTGAACGATAGCTTGAATAGCTCCGACACCGGTCACACTGGCCAGAATTCGGTCGTGGGCCGACGGCGATCCGCCGCGCTGCAAGTGGCCCAAAATGGATACGCGCACATCGTATTCAGGATATTCCTTTTTCACGCGGTCGGCATAATACATCGCGCCGCACTTGGGGCTTTCGCTGACAATTACGATACAGCTCTTTTTGCTCTTGCGAATACCGCGTTGCATAAATTCGATCAACTGGTCGCTATCGGTAGAGTCTTCCGGAATAATCGCAGCCTCAGCACCGGCCGCAATCGCACTGTTTTGTGCTAAAAAACCGGCATCTCGACCCATTACTTCCACAAAGAAGATGCGCTCATGACTGGTTGCTGTGTCGCGAATCTTGTCTACACACTCTTTGATCGTGTTCAACGTGGTGTCGTAGCCAATGGTGCTGTCCGTGCCATAAAGGTCATTGTCGATCGTTCCGGGCAATCCGATACAGGGAAAGTCGTATTCTTCAGCCAATTCCAACGCGCCGCTCAGCGAACCGTTTCCGCCGATAACGACGAGTGCATCGATATTTTCGCGTTGCAAGGTTTCGTAGGCCTTTCCGCGACCTTCGGGTGTCGTAAAAGCCTGGCAGCGAGCGGTGCGCAAGATCGTGCCGCCACGTTGTATGATGTTGCTGACATTTTCTGTGGTAAACGGCGCAATATCGCCGTTAATCAGTCCGTCATAACCACGATAAATGCCTTTGATCTTAAAACCATTTACAATGCCACTGCGCGTCACGGCGCGGATAGCAGCATTCATTCCGGGTGCATCGCCGCCTGAGGTCAAAACCCCTATACATCGTATTTTCCCCATATTGTTCTTGTCTAATTTAGTTTATAGTAAAGTGGTCAGCCAAAAGACTAAAGCGCCCACGAGACCGCCCACAAGCACTTTTGGCATAAAGTGTTTCAAATAACCGCCAAAACTTATGCCTTCCATTCTCCACAAGGCTAAGCCGGCTGTGCTACCAATGAGCCACAAAGAGCCACCAAGCGCTGTGACGTAGCTTAATAGGGGCCAGAAATCACCATTCGGGCTGAACGCCGGTAAATGTTCTACATGGCGGAAGAGGGCTATATCGCTCAGCATCACGGTCATGTTGTTAAAGCATGCGGACAAAAGTCCGGCAAGGCCGCCTATTATATATATATTGTGTAAGTGCGTCATTGTCCAAACAGCTACTTGCTGCAAAAGTCCGGTTTCGTTGAGTGCGCCAACCGCCAAAGAGATGCCGATAAAGTAGAGCATGTTCTGCAAATTCTGATATTGCAGGGCCATCGGGCGACGCCGGCTCACCATTTTATCGCTTGTCAGCAAACTTCTATTGCAGAACTCGTCGACAATCCACAACACGCCGAGTACACACAGCGCCCCAACGAAAGAGGGAAGCTGCGTAAGACGATGGAAGGTGGGTATAAACCACAAGCCTCCAATGCCGATAATGAGCATAAGCAGGCGTTGCCAACGGTTCAACACGGTATCGTCTCCGCGATATGGGAGTATGGTGTGCACGAGCTTCATGCTGTGGGGCAATTTGCGGTGCACTAAGTAAGTCGTTGTGAATAAAGCTGCCATACACGGCAGGATAAGCATAGAAGAATAATGGGTAGGCGTCACTAAACCTACGCCCCAAAGCGATAGGCTCGTTACATCGCCTATCACAGTAAAAGCTCCTCCACAATTGGCGGCTAAAACCACGACTGAACCAAAGCGCTTGCGGAGCTCTGCATCGGCTACCATCGTATGCAAAAGGGCCAACATCAGACAGGTTGTTGTCAGATTATCCAAATTGGCCGACAAGAGGAAAGTAATGATGGAGATGAGCCAAAGAAACTTCTTAGGGCGACGCGTGCGCAGGGCTTCATGGATAAAGTCAAAGCAGCCGTTATTTTCCAAGACTTCGATTATCGTCATCGTACCTAAGAGATACAAAACCACGCCTGCGGCATTCATCGCATAGGAAAGGAAGACGTGCTCGGCAATAAAGGTGCGCACTTCTTGTATGGTGGCTATCGCCTGATAGCCGGCAGCCAAAAAGGCTGAAAGATGCTGGGTAATAACGAAATGACGCCCCGCTACTATATATAATAGCCAACAAGTGACGCCCATAAACATAGCAACGGCAGCTTTATTGACCTTATTAAAAATTTCGGTAGCGATGAGCGAAATTCCAATAAAAAATATCGCGGTAATAAAGAGCTCCATAAGCTTCCGGTTTGATTACCAAAACAAGAGCGGTAAACGGGACTCGAACCCGCGACCCTTAGCTTGGGAAGCTAATGCTCTACCAACTGAGCTACTACCGCGTGAATTGACGACGCAAAGATACTATATTTATATAAAACCAACCGCTGTCGGAAGAAAAATATCAAAGAAAAGGCTGTAGATACAAGGATTTCTTCCTGCGCCATCAACGTTCTTTCTGCTTTATGCTACGCCCTTCGTGAACAACCGCGGGATTTGTATCGACGTTTGGCGTTTCCGCGCCTCCGCCGCCGGGCTTTTCTCCGCCGGGGTTCGTCCCCGGATCATCACCTCCGGAAGGCTTATCAACGAAAGATGTTGCATAAAATTCGTAAACGTCAAGCAAGCCTTTACATTTAAAGTACTGCCCCGTCAAGCCCTTGATGACAAAACGCCTTTTGTAATGCTTGGGATGGTCTTTCAAACCCAGATCGCCTCGTACATCGGGCTTCAATTTGATTGGAAGGCAACGCGTCACGTCAGTCTCTTCCGGCGTATCGGCCAAGAGGATATTGGTATTTTTATCTTCTGCCGTAGGAAGTCCAAAGACCGCCTTAGATAAAGTAGTTCCCGCAACAAAGCCTACGATATAGCCTCTTACGTAAAGCAGAGCATCGTCCGGACAATTTTGCACTTGAGCCACCGTGAGGGTATCAAAGTTTGTGTCGGGATCAACTACGGGCGGCTTTATCTTTGTTGTGTCCTTAGGATTACCGCCTTTGCTCTTCTTGCCGGGTAATTCTATCTTGTTGCAACCGGACAACAAGATAAGAAAACAGAAGAGAATCCAAGGCAATTTTCGCATACAACTATTCTTTACGAGCAATTAACGCTAAAAACTCCTCACGCGTTTTGGCTTGCGTAAAGGCGCCACTGAAATCAGATGTCGTCGTAATGGAATTTTCCTTTTCGATACCGCGCATTTGCATACACATATGCTTGGCTTCCAACACGACCATTACGCCTAATGGATTCAAGGCCTGCTCTATACACTCTTTAATCTGGAGCGTCATTCTTTCCTGCACTTGTAGTCTATGGGAGAATATATCTACAACGCGGGCCAACTTAGATAGCCCCGTAATGTAGCCATTAGGGATATAAGCAATATGTGCTTTACCATAGAAAGGCAAAAGATGATGCTCACAAAGCGAGTAAAAATTGATATCTTTAACTATCACCATATGGCGATAATCTTCTTTAAACTTCGCGGAGGTTAAGACTTTGGCTGCATCCATTGTATAACCGCGCGTAAGATCAAGCATAGCCTTCGCTACACGCTCCGGCGTTTTAAGCAGGCCTTCTCGTTCGGTATCTTCACCCAAAACGGTTAGGGCTTCTTTATATAAAGTTTTGAGACCTTCTATTCTATCTTCTGTCGTCATTATATAAAATAATTTCGTTCATCTAATTGAAAGAACTCTAGAGCTTACAACACGCACTTCATAAGAAATGCGGGCTTTTCGTAAGCGAGTTACGTAGCGTGCAGCTTCTTCTCGCGTACTGAAATCACCAACACGGCAAACCCAATGGGGAGATAGGAAATGCACATATACTGACAACTCCGGAAAGTGTTGTTGGCACTTCACACGCATCTGTTGGGCTTCATTCTTATCATTACGTGAGTTGCCTCCCGTATAGATTTGTATGCGATAGCCTTGCGCCGACACGCGTTGGCGTGCCACATAGCGATTACCTTGACGCGGACTACTACTGCGAGCGGTTGATGCAGGCTTCGAGGCTGGTTTAGCTGTATTTGTAGCCGGCTTAGCTTCAGCTTTCTTTGCAGTTTGAGTTGTTTGAGTAGCCTTTCCTTTTTTGTTGTTGACGATGTTATCAAGATCTGCGTCTTGTACAACCGTCAAGCGTCCACCACCATTGCTTTGCTTGCGCGCATGATCTGTAAATGTCTGCCCTTTTGCGCAAAATGAGGTCAAGATAAAAACGATAAGAAGTCCTCCAATACGTGTCATTCGTTGATGTTTTTAAGAAGGCCTCTCTCCACCAAGGCAGAGAGAGGTCTGAAAGCTTACGCTATACTTATTTCCAAGCGTCGATAATGCCTGTGAAGCTATCAGCTTTGAGTGCTGCGCCACCAATAAGGCCACCATCAACGTTCGGTTTAGCAAAGAGTTCTTTTGCGTTTGACGCTTTGCAGCTACCGCCGTAAAGGATGCTCGTCTCTTCTGCTGCCGTCTTGCCAAACTTCTCGGCAATCGTAGCTCGGATAAATGCGTGCATTTCCTCTGCCTGTTCAGCCGTAGCTGTCTTGCCCGTGCCAATAGCCCAAACCGGTTCGTAAGCCAACACAACATTTGCAAATTGCTCCGGCGTCAAATCGTAGAGAGAGCCTTCAAGCTGTGCTTTAACCACGTCGTTTTGGCGATTAGCTTCACGCTCTTCAAGAATTTCGCCCACGCAGAAGATTACCTTTAAGCCGTTTGCAAGCGCCAGATTTACTTTCTCTTTTAAGATTTCAGCCGTCTCATGATAGTAAGCGCGACGCTCACTATGACCGAGAATCACGTAGCTTGCACCGGTACTTTTCACCATTTCTGCAGAAACTTCACCCGTATAAGCTCCTTTTTCTTTGTCTGCACAGTTCTCAGCCCCCAACGCTACGACGTTTTGATCCAAGAAGTTTGCAATAGAGGCCAGATGAATGAACGGCGTGCAAATGATTACGTCGCAGTTGGGCTTTTCTGCCTTCAACGCGTCGTTTAATTCCTTGGCCAATGCCACGCCTTCTTGCAGGTTAAGGTTCATTTTCCAGTTGCCTGCCACAATTTTCTTTCTCATAGCCTTGTTTTTTAATCGTTTTATGATGTTATAATGTCTGTAATACTTTGATCCTATCCATATACGATCTGCAAAGATACTAATAATCAGAGGAACAATGAACCAAAGAAGCAGGAGAAGTGGCCCGTTGTGTTTGGAGTGTTCCTGAATGAGTTGTAAAATCGAGATGTTGCCGTCAGCTATTGGCAACTCATTGTTGCTCCATTTAGCCTCGATGCGCCCATTTTTGAGCAGCAACAAACCGGGATTGGAGCGCACCATAGCCTTGAGTTGATCCGGCAACCCATACAACAAAGGATAGGCTGCCCCCGTGCGGTCTTTCCAATCGGAAACGGCCTGCGGACGTTCCGTGGTCACGCCGTAAAAGGCGTAACCTTTATCCACGCAAAAGTCGTATAAATCATTGATGCGATCATTGCTGCCGTCGTCAGCCGTAACTTCATCGGGCAAGGTCAGCAAAAACGTATAACTGGTATCCTCAAGCACAGTAGCCGTTAAATCATTACCGGTTTGATCCTGCAGATAAAAGTTGGCCCTTTCCATAGCGCGGCGATCGGGTATTTTTCCGTTATAAGCCGCACGGATGTCTGCACCTACAGGGTAAGCGGTAAAATCAACAACCGGCAAATAGTGAAGCGTATAAAGGCCAAGACTGACAATATAGACAAACGTCCAAATGGACGTAACCCATTCGTTGCGCTCGGAGATTAGTCTGATGTGGCGACTTGGAGAAATGCAAAGGAATAAGGCTGCGGTGAGTAGTACAATATTTTTCAGTAGCGTCTCTCCATTTGATAAGACGATCGCTTCGCCAAAGCAGCCGCAATCTACCACGGGGTTGGCTATATATATATATATAGTAAGAGCCGTCATCATCGCCATAAACACAGCGATGGCCAAAGTTGTCAGTCGGCGTCTTATACCTAAGAGCAGATTCATGCCCAGCATCGTCTCAGTCGTAGCGAGGGCTATGGCTACAAACTGCAATAAGAGCGAATTGTCATCAAAGTGCAGGTCAAAATGGGCCAAATATGCATTGAGCTTGATGCACATTCCCATCGGATCGACGGCTTTTACGAAGCCGGAGAACAGGAATGTACCCGACAGCAAAATGATGCTGATGCGGACCAACCAAAAGACAACGATTGAAAGCAGCTTCTTCATCCGGCTTAGCCTTCCTCCTCAATCGTAAGTTTGATTAAACCAAAAACCGCATAATTCATTATATCCATATAATTGGCTCCAATACCTTCGGAAACGAGCGTTTCGCCCTTTAGATCTTCTATCTGCTTAACGCGGAAGAGTTTCATAAGTATGAGATCTGTATAAGAGGAGACGCGCATCGCCCGCCAAGCCTCGTCGTAGTCGTGATTTTTACGCAGCATCAGCGCCAAACTCTCGGCCGCTTTGTCATCATACAGCGCGAGCGCTTTCTCGACCGTCAAATCTTCATCTATTGTATGCCCCAACTCGATTTGAATGAGACCGATAATAGAATAATTGACCAGACCTATAAATTCGGGCACGATGCCTTCATCTACAAGTGCGCTACCTTTCTCTTCGAGGGAGCGGATGCGGCGCGCTTTTATCAGTAGCTGGTCTGTCAGCGAGGGGATGCGAAGCAGGCGCCACGCAGCACCATAATCATGGAGTTTGTGGGCAAACAGCGAGCGGCAAGTTTCCATTACTTGCACAAATTCTTGCTCTGTAGACAATGCCATCATAGTAATTGCTTTTGCAAGCAAAAGTACAATTAATTTGAAGATAAGCCAAGCAAAGATTACCACAAGCCACGCTACTGCACCTTTTTTATTGGCGAGTGCCCAAACGGGGATTCAAAATGCGACGCACTGACTTGCGCGTTACTCCGTTCAACGAGATGCTCATTTGCCGGCAGCAAACCATCGTTTGGCGGGAGCAAACCTTCGTTTGGCAACAGCAAACCATCGTTTGACGGGAGCAAACGATGAAAAGCCGAAAAGCGAACGCTTGTGAGCGCACTGCGATGGTGTTGAAGGCGGACTTAGGCCGCGCCAACGCTTGCAGGCTTACAACTTTTTTGGAACAAAAGAAAGCGGGGCTGCATTATATGCTACCCCGCTTTACTATATGAGAATGAAAAAGAAATTACTCGCCGGCTTCTGCCTTGGCGTTCTTAATCATTTCTTTACTCGGCATTACGTAAACTTCTACGCGGCGGTTTTGCTCGCGACCCGTACTTGAATCATTTGAAGCTACAGGGTTGCTCTCGCCGAAGCCTTTTACTTCTTTCATTTGTGAAGATGAGATACCATTGGAACGCAGGTAGCTGCTTACGCTATTAGCGCGTTGCTCTGAAAGCACTTGGTTCTTATTCATGCTCTCTGATGCTGAAGCGCCGCGCCATCCTTGATTGTCCGTGTAGCCATAGACGTAAAGATCCATATCTGATGTCAGATTCTTAGCAAATGTAGCCAAATCGTTGCGAGCTGAAGAGCTCAACACATCCTGTCCCGTCTGGAATAAGAGTCCTGAGGGGAAAGTAACCTTTACGTAAGTAAGTCCGGTCTTATCATCCTTGATTACTTCAGCCTCGGCATTGGCTCTGCGAGCTGCTTCACGCGCCTTATCCATCTTATTGCCGATCAAAATACCGGCACCCGCACCTACAGCAGCACCAATGGCGCCACCAATAGCTGCTCCTTTGCCCTTACCGGCAATGCCACCGATGATTGCACCAAGCGCAGCACCACCACCGCCACCGATTAGTCCGCCCTTGGCCTTATTTGACATATCACAGCCGCTAAACAGAAGCGCTGCACATAAACATAAAACTGAAACTTTCATCTTCATTTCCAAATCTTTTTGTATTTAACAGGCCGCAAAGATAGAGCAAAGGACGATTAAATGCAAATTTGTCAAACAAATAATCAAGCTACTTTATTTTTTATAGTCTTTCAGAACACTTTTACAGCGGTTTTTGTGCAGAATAAACCTTAGGAACGCCTTATATGAATGGAAATTGCTAACTTCGCGGTCAAAATAAATTAGAAAGAATCAATGGCGAAAGAACTCAAAGATTTGACGAAAAGAAGTGTGGACTACTCCCGCTGGTATAACGAATTGGTTGTAAAGGCCGAATTGGCAGAGCAATCCGACGTGCGCGGCTGTATGGTAATAAAACCTTACGGCTATGCAATATGGGAACGCATTCAACAGAGTATGGACGCGCGCTTTAAGGATGTGGGCGTGCAAAATGTGTATTTCCCATTATTGATTCCAAAATCTTTTCTCTCGAAAGAGGCTGAACACGTTGAGGGCTTCGCTAAGGAATGTGCCGTTGTGACGCACTATCGCTTGAAGACGAACGCTGAGAAAACGGGCGTAGTTGTTGATCCCGAAGCCAAACTCGACGAAGAGTTGATTATACGTCCTACATCTGAAACGATGTTTTGGAATACGTACCGCAAATGGATTCATTCTTGGCGAGATCTGCCCGTCATTTGTAACCAGTGGTGCAACGTTATGCGTTGGGAAATGCGAACGCGCCTGTTCTTGCGCACTTCTGAGTTTCTTTGGCAAGAAGGACACACAGCTCACGCGACGCGCGAAGAGGCTGACCAGCGCGCACGGCAGATGCTCGACGTTTATGCCGACTGCGTAGAAAACGTTATGGCCGTCCCCGTAGTACGCGGAATGAAGAGCGCTACTGAACGCTTTGCAGGTGCTGTACAGACTTACACGATTGAGGCAATGATGCAAGATGGCAAGGCATTACAAAACGGCACGAGCCACTTCTTAGGGCAAAACTTCGCAAAGGCTTTTGGCGTACAATATGTCGATAAAGACAATCAGTTGCAATACCCGTGGGCTACGAGTTTTGGCGTATCAACCCGTATGATGGGCGCTTTGATTATGACGCACTCTGACGACAACGGTCTCGTGCTTCCACCTCACCTTGCTCCAATTCAAGTGGTCATCGTACCGATATATAAGAATAACGAGGAACTTCAAAAGCTCGACGAGCGCTTGGAGGCGATCGCTTCAACGCTTCGCGGCAAAGGTATCCGCGTAAAATATGATAACGCAGACAATAAACGCCCGGGCTTCAAGTTTGCCGACTACGAATTAAAGGGCGTACCAGTGCGCTTGGTAATGGGCGGGCGCGACCTGCAAAACGGTACCATCGAACTGATGCGCCGCGATACGCTCGAAAAAGAGACCTTGCAGGTCGAAGGTATCGAAGAATATGTAGAGAAACTCTTGGAAGAGATTCAGCAGCATATGTTTCATAAGGCTTCAAAATTCCGCGATGAGCGCATTTTCCCCTGCGACAACTACGACGACTTTAAGAAGCGCGTAAAAGATGGAGGCTTCTTCCTTTGTCCTTGGGATGGAACTGAAGAAACTGAGGCGAAAATTAAAGAAGAAACGCAGGCCACAATCCGCTGTATTCCTTTCAATGTAGACCAAACAAATCCGGGCATTGATATGGTCTCCGGCAAACCTGCTAAACACAAAGTAATCATCGCCAGAGCTTACTAATCGTTTTGATAGCTGTAGATCAACTGGCAGTAATGTTCGGTGCAACTCCGCTATTCACCAACGTCTGCTTTAATATAAACAAGAAGGATCGTATCGCGCTGGTCGGAAAGAACGGGGCGGGCAAGTCTACATTGCTAAAGATTCTATCCGGCAGCCAAAAAGCGTCGAGCGGCAGCGTTGCTATTGAAAAAGAAGCAACGATAGGCTACTTGCCGCAAGTGATGGTGCTTAGCGATGACCACACCGTCATTGAGGAGACCGAGAAAGCCTTTGCCGATATCCGCGACCTGCAGCAGCGCATAGAGCGAGAAAACCAAGAGCTCGCTAATCGGGACGATTATGAAAGCCAGGATTACTTAGAACTCGTAGAACGCTTTGCCCGCGATAACGATCGCTTTCAGCTAATGGGGGGCTTAAATTATCGTGCCCAAATGGAGCGCACACTTTTAGGTTTGGGCTTTGTGCACGAAGACTTCAACCGACCCACAAAAGAGTTTAGCGGCGGCTGGCGTATGCGCATAGAGTTGGCGAAAATTTTGCTTCGCAGTCCGGACATCTTATTATTAGATGAGCCGACCAACCACTTGGACATCGAAAGCATTCGCTGGCTGGAGCAATTCCTGCAACACAGTGCAAGTGCCGTAGTCTTGGTAAGTCACGACCGCGCTTTCTTAAATAATGTCACGAACCGCACGATCGAAATCTCTTGCGGACGCATCGCTGACTACAAGGCAAAATATGACGACTTTGTCCGGCTGCGCGAAGAGCGCCGCGAACAGCAATTGCGAGCGTATGAAAACCAGCAAAAAGAAATTGCTGACATCAAAGATTTCATAGAACGCTTCCGCTATAAGCCTACAAAAGCCGTACAAGTACAAAGTCGCATCAAGCAATTGGAAAAGATTGTGCCGATTGTCGTTGATGAAGTTGATCGATCAAGCTTACATTTAAAGTTTCCGCCTTGCAGCCGCACCGGCGACTACCCGCTAATCTGCGAAGATCTGCGAAAAGATTATGGTTCCCACTGCGTTTTCCACGATGTCAACCTAACGCTGAAGCGCGGAGAGAAAGTCGCATTCGTAGGAAAGAACGGTGCGGGCAAATCAACCTTGGTAAAATGCATCATGGGAGAGATACCTTATACAGGACATCTCAAACTCGGGCACAACGTAGCCATTGGTTATTACGCACAAAACCAAGCGCAACTTTTAGATGAGAACCTGACGGTTTTTGATACGATCGACAGCGTAGCCAAAGGGGATATTCGCTTAAAGATTCGCGATATTCTCGGCGCCTTTATGTTTGGCGGCGAAGCTTCAGATAAGAAGGTAAAAGTGCTGTCGGGCGGTGAACGTAGCAGGTTAGCTATGATACGCCTCTTGCTTGAGCCGGTAAATTTCTTAATCTTAGATGAGCCGACCAACCACTTGGATATGCGCACCAAAGACGTATTGAAAGAAGCCATACAAGCATTTGATGGCACAGTAATCTTGGTGAGCCACGACCGCGACTTCCTCGATGGTCTCGTCACAAAGGTTTACGAATTCGGCGATGGACTTGTGCGCGAACACTTAGGCGGCATTTACGACTTCTTGCAAAAGAAGGAACTGCAAGACTTGAAGAGTTTGGAAGCTGCACCGACGCAAAGCGCCGCAAACGCCGATGCGCCCCGACAAGCACAAGGCAAGCTCTCCTACGAAGAGCAAAAAGAGCAAGCGCGTCAGTTGCGCAAAGTAGAAAAAGAGGTAAAAGAAAAAGAAGAGGCCATCTCACGAATCGAAGCAACTTTGCAAGATTTAGAGCTGCAGATGTCCACTCCGGGAGGAGCGACCGACGCGGCACTAATTTCACAATATGCTTCACTGCAAAAAGAGTTGGAACAGACCATGGCCGATTGGGAAGCAGCAGCCTCTCGCTTAGAAGAAATGCAATCAAAATAACATTTAATATATATATGACTATGAGAATTAAAACAATGCTACCAATGTTCTCGTTAATGGCTGCCTCAGCTTTCGGGCAACAGACCATTTCGGGCATTAGCAAGCAAAACATGGACCTTAGCGCAAAGCCCGGTAAGGACTTCTACGAGTATTCCGCAGGCGGTTGGATGAAAGCTCATCCCCTCACACCTGAATACACGCGCTTCGGGCAATTTGATCAGCTCCACGAGAATAATCAAGCGCAAGTAAGAGAGCTAATCGAGGATTTGGCCAAGCATCCGCAAGCAAAAGGCACGTTAGGCCAAAAGATCGGCAGTCTTTACAACTTAGCGATGGACAGCGTTCGCCGCAATCGCGAAGGCATCGCACCGCTGCGCCCGGTTTTGGCAAAGGTACGCGACATTAAGAACAAGAAAGACTACCAATTAGTCGTAGCACAGTTAGACCGCAAAGGCGCTGCTGCGATGATGTTCGATTTCGGCATCAGTGCAGATATTCGCAATGCGGCAATGAACCTCGTCAACATCAGCCAGGGCGGCATCTCTTTAGGAGAACGCGATTACTACCTGAATGACGACTCCACTACGGTAAAGGTGCGCAATGCTTACAAAGCATATATCAAGAAACTCTTTACGATGGTTGGCGACGATCAATCGACTGCTGAAAAGAAGATGCAAGCCGTCATGGCCATAGAAACGCAGATTGCCAAAGCCTCATATAGCGCTACGCAACTGCGCGACGTAGAAGGCAACTACCACAAAATGTCCTATGCCCAATTGCTCAAAGACTTCCCCGGCATCGATTGGGAAGCTACGAGAACGGCCTTAGGTTTCCCCGCCTTCCAAGATGTTACGGTCAACCAAATCGAGCCTTTACATGAAGTAGAGAAGATTTTGAACGACTATACTCTGGACGACTTGAAAGCTTACGCAGAATTCAAGGTGATCGACGCCGCAGCCAACGCCTTAGACGACAACTTCCGCGCTGCATCCTTTGATTTCTATTCAAAGACAATGAGTGGCGCACAGCAGGATCGTCCGCGCTGGAAGCGTGCAGTAGGCGTAGTCAACGGCGTATTAGGTATGGCTGTGGGCAAGATGTATGTAGAAAAATACTTCCCTGAAGCAGCCAAGAAGCGTATGCTGGAATTGGTGCGAAACCTGCAAGTAGCACTCGGCGAACGGATCAAGGCTTTGAAATGGATGAGTCCGGCCACCAAGGAGCAGGCTATCGACAAGCTGAATAACTTCTACGTGAAGGTCGGCTATCCTGATACTTGGCGCGACTACTCTGCGCTGCAGATCGACGAATCTTTGTCTTTCTACGAGAACTTAAGCCGCGCTTCCGAGTTTAATACGGATGACGTTATCCGCCGCAAGGCCAACAAACCAACGGATAAGACCGAATGGTTGATGACGCCGCAAACGATCAATGCTTACTACAACCCGACGACCAACGAGATCTGCTTCCCGGCAGCTATCCTGCAGCCGCCGTTCTTCAACATTGAGGCTGACGATGCGACCAACTACGGCGCCATCGGCGTGGTTATCGGTCACGAAATGACGCACGGCTTCGACGATCAAGGCGCACAATTCGACAAGACCGGAAATCTGCGCAACTGGTGGACGGAAGCTGATAAGAAGAATTTTGAAAAGCGCACGAAAGTGATGGAAGATTTCTTCAACAAAATTGAAGTGCTCCCGGGTATGATGGCTAACGGCAAACTGACCTTAGGCGAAAACATCGCCGACAACGGTGGTTTGAACGTGGCATATCAAGCATTGCAAAACACGATGAAGACGAAGAAAGGCGAAACGCTGGAAGGCTTCACACCGGAGCAGCGCTTCTTCCTCTCATTTGGCTTGATCTGGGCACAAAACATTCGTCCCGAGCAGCTGAGAATGCTCAACAAGATGGACCCGCACGCTCCGGCACGCTGGCGCGTCAATGCTGCGCTTCCGCAAATCGATGCGTGGTACAAGGCCTTCAATATTACGTCCAAGGATCCGCTCTTTGTTCCTAAAGCAAAGCGTGTAGACGTTTGGTAACGACTGACTAAAAAACAACGGGCAGCGCTTTATTTCTCGCTCGCCCTTCACCTACTCCGACCGGCAGCAAACAAACTGTCGGCCGGAGTTTTATTATAGCAGCTTTACGCTTAATCGGCTCATCTATTGCCGGATGAAAAATCCAATCCTCTTCGTTTTCACCCCACGCATATAAGCATTTTCACCCGCAAGACTTGAACGGCAAACATTCTCTCACCAAGCCGCGCAAGAGACTTTTGTTTCCGACTAACAATAACTAAAAAATACGGCCTCATCTCTCATTTTCACAAAATCACCTTTTGATTTTTCACGCCAAAGGCTGCATATTCTCACTTTTTCATCGTGACGAAAAATATGTACCATCGTGATGAAAAGAGTCTGCGCTCGTGATAAAAACTGCTTCACCTCACGAGACAAAAACTCCCAATCGGATCATTGACGCAGCAGATTACGACTTAAGCGATTGTTTTCCTTGCTCTTATCTCATCAAAACAGGGCCACATTTTCTGTCGGTTTGAGATGGTTTTGTTCGTACACAACAACCTCGCTTCTTTCTCAACGATCAGCAAAAGCAAAGGCGGTCAAAGGTGCTAAAGGCAGACACTTTTCTTTCAATCAAACTGCCCGGCACTACTCCCAACCACACCTACGAGGACCTCGAAAAGAAGGCACCGGCCTCCATCGAAAAAAATATTGGCCTGCAAGCGTTTTTTCGCAAATAAAATCAGCCTACAGCCATCTTTATACAGAGTTTTTTATGCAACTTTGCATAGCTTCTGACTGGAATTATCAACAGTTTATAGGCAAAAAAAGCGAATAAACCATGAGATTAAGCGAACTACATACCGGTGAGCGCGGCGTCATTGTCAAAGTGTTTGGCCACGGCGGTTTCCGTAAGCGCATTGTAGAGATGGGATTTATCAAAGGCAAAACTGTGCGCGTCATTCTCAACGCTCCACTCCGTGATCCTATCGAATATGAGGTGATGGACTACAAGATTTCCTTGCGCCGCAGCGAGGCAGCCCTGATCGAGGTTATCGGCGAGGAGGAAGCCTTAGCCAAAGCACAGCAGGAGGCGCCAGAAAACAGAATGCCGCTCCACCCTACGGCTGAAGAAGAAGCCGAGTTGCAGCAGCGCCTCTTACACAAGATGGAGAAAATGGCCGACGAGAAACGACGCACGATCTACGTTGCCTTGCTTGGCAATCCGAATTGCGGCAAGACTTCGCTGTTTAACATTGCCAGCGGAGCGCACGAGCACGTTGGCAACTACAGTGGCGTGACGGTCGGAGCAAAAGACGGCTTCTTCGACTTCACGGCGAAGAACGGCAACACGTATCATTTCAGAATAGTCGACCTGCCCGGCACTTACTCGCTATCAACTTATAGTCCGGAGGAACTATACGTGCGCAAACAGCTGATAGAAGAGACGCCGGACGTGATTGTTAACGTCATAGATGCATCGAACCTGGAGCGAAATCTCTACCTGACGACCCAACTGATTGATATGAACCTTCCGCTCGTCTGCGCACTGAATATGTATGACGAATTAGAGGCACGCGGCGATCAATTGGACCATCATACGCTGGGCATATTGCTGGGTACGCCAATGATTCCCACGGTATGCCGCACGGGAAGAGGGATAGAAGAATTGTTTGAGAAAGTTATCGCTGTCTATGATGGTAATAATCCGAAAATATCTCGACACATTCATATCAATCATGGACCAGAACTGGAGAGTAGCATTGACAAAATAAAAGCAGCTTTTCAACGCAATGACCGGATACGCTACAAATATTCTACGCGTTACTTAGCTATTAAATGCTTAGAGGGAGATAAGGAGGTCGATAGCTTGATTGACAAGCTACCCAACCACGACGAAATTATCTCCATACGCTATGCCGAGCAACAACGCTTGCAAAAAGAATTGGGAGAATCGGCCGAGTCGGCACTGATTGACGCCAAATATGGTTTTATTCAAGGCGCACTGCGCGAAACGTTTCACCCGGCAAAACGCAGCGAAGAGCCCACGCTCACGGATCGCATCGATCGTATCGTGACCCACCGCATTTGGGGCTTCCCCATCTTCTTTGCCCTGCTCTTTTTAATGTTTGAGGCAACGTTTACTTTAGGCCAGTACCCGATGGACTGGTTGCAGTGGCTCGTAGATCGTATCGGCGAGTTTGTGTCAGGAAACATGGCGCCCGGCACTTTGCGCGACTTGCTCGTCGATGGTATCATTGGCGGTGTGGGAGCTGTGATCGTCTTCTTACCCAACATTCTTATTCTCTATACTTTTATTTCGCTGCTCGAAGATTCAGGCTATATGGCGCGTGCGGCCTTTATTATGGATCGACTAATGCACCATATGGGACTGCACGGCAAGAGTTTCATTCCGATGATTATGGGCTTTGGCTGCAATGTGCCTGCCGTCATCGCCACACGCACGATTGAAAATCCTAAAAGCCGGCTCATTACGATGCTGGTTATTCCTATGATGTCCTGCTCGGCGCGTATTCCGATTTATATTCTGCTCATTGGTACGTTTTTCCCACATCATGCGGCTTTCGTTCTCTTAGGCTTGTACGCTTTAGGCATATTCATGGCGGTTGTAATGGCGAAGTTGTTCAGCAAAGTTTTGCTGAAAGGCGTGGATTTGCCTTTTGTGATGGAACTTCCGCCTTATCGCCTCCCTGCCGCTAAGAGCATCGGCCGCCATACGTGGGAAAAAGGCCGCCAATATTTGCGAAAAATGGGGCATATCATCTTAGTGGCTTCCATTATTATCTGGTTTTTAGGTTATTTCCCCCGCCCTGCTGAAACGCCGACGCAATCTCCGCAACCGACAGCAAGCACTCAGCAAACGGCACAGCCTTCTGCTGAGGTCGCAGCACCGCAAATGTCTTACTTAGAGCAGGCGGGACGCCTCATCGGTCCGATTATGTCCCCCTTAGGCTTCGATTGGAGAATGAATGTCGGCATCTTGTCCGGCGTTAGTGCAAAAGAACTCGTCGTCTCTACGATGGGCGTAATGTACGCCGGCGAGAAAATCGACGACGCAGACGCTGCCGGTCACGACACACACTTACAAAGCGCCATCGCGCGCTCACTTTCGCCGGCCTCAGCGCTCTCTTATTTAGTATTTATCCTGCTTTATTTCCCCTGCATTGCAACAGTGACTGCTATCAAAAACGAAACCGGGCATTGGAAGTGGGCAATATTTACTGTTTGTTACACAACCGGCCTCGCCTATGCCGTTTCATTTATCGTCTATCGCTTGGCTTTGCTTTTCTTATAAACCAGTAGCCACATTTTATAAAGAAGCGACGCACGCATCATCACGATTGCGTGCGCCGCTTTCTTGCAGAAAGCATAAAAGAAAGGCAACCAAGCACTTCTTACTCAGCTGCCCTTTCGCTCTCATTAGTTGATTAGCAATTAAGGTAAAAAGATTGCATCAGGTCACGTGGTAAAAATACAATCTTCCCTTTATATTGCCAAATAATGATCGAACTTTTTTAATCAAAATAAATTAGAAATCAGATACGCTCCAATACGCGTTCGATCAATAGCTCAATACTGTTTTTATAGTTCGGATTCGCCCGTCCGGCCAAGCGGTTTGCAATCACCATACAGCAGGTCATTGCCTTATGGCCCATTAAGCGTGCGAGACCGGCTAAGGCACTGCTCTCCATTTCAAAGTTTGTAATGCGCAAGCCGTCATATTCAAAATGCATAATCTTCTCATTCTGATTGCTGTCGGCAAGCGGAATGCGCAACTCGCGCCCTTGCGGACCGAAGAAACCGCCGCAAGCAATCGTCACGCCGCGCACCATATCTTCTGACGCAACACGCTCGATCAGTTCCTTATCAGCATCGATGATATATGGGTGAGCGATACACTGCGCTCCTTTCCAACCCATATGCTGCACGAAGGCTTTCTCCATCGCCAAGTCGCAAGCCTCGTCGCGTCCGGCATAGAAGTTGAGCAGGCCATCAAAACCTATACTCTTCACGCTTGCGACAAAAGTGCCCTCAGGCGTATTCGGTTGCAAGCCGCCGCACGTCCCAATCCGCACAAGCTCCAATTGACGCAATTGCGGTTTCACCGTGCGCGTTTCAAAGTCAATATTAGCCAGCGCGTCCAGTTCGTTTAATACAATATCTATATTATCACATCCAATGCCCGTAGAGACAACCGTTATTCGCTTGTTTTGAAAGCGCCCTGTAATGGTTCTGAATTCTCGGCTTTGCACATCACACTCCTTTTCATCAAAGAAGCTCGCCACCATTGGCACGCGGCCGGGGTCGCCTACTAAGATCACTTTATCAGCCAACTGCTCCGGCTTCAGATGTAAGTGGAATACGCTGCCATCACTATTGATAATCAATTCTGAAGGTTCAAAATAACTTTTCATATCTTTTTCTTTCCAAACAAGATTATTTTAATTCCAATGCTCGCATACGCACCGCAGCGGCCGAAGCCTTTGCTTGCAGTGCAGCCTGCTCTTGCTCTAAGCGGAGAATCTCCTCGCCGCCCGTTTTTTGCTTTGCATAAACGCGCCGAAGTTCGTCAAGTTGTTCGCCGACAGCTTGTAAGCGCTGCGATGCATCCCACCATTCTTTTGCTGCCTTGCGAGCTTCAGTATGGCGAAACTCATCCAGCGAGTGGTAGACCGTGTTATCATTGATAATAAACACGTTGCTCTTATCCTCACGCTTACTTTCCTGCTTGTTTTTCGCATAATCAGCGGCCAATTGGCGGCGTTCTTCCGGCGAAATCTGCGAAAGCTCCAGCGGCATCAGCATAGCCAATTGGCGCAAAGTATTTTTAGGGGTCGAGGCATCGTAAACTTCGCGATTATCATTCGGAATAAAAGAGTAAATACACAACTTATCAACCGGCTGATAACGATCGGAGACAAACCAACCCATATTATTCGCCCGATCAATGACCATCAAGAAATCGTTGGCCGGCGAATTAAAAGGCATACCCAGATTCTGGGGCTTCAAAAAGGCTTTGGCATCTGCATCATAGCGTGTTTGGAAGAGGTCATAGCCGCCCAAACTCTCTGCGCCATCTGCTGCGAAGTAGAGGGTCACGCCATCTGGATCCATAAAAGGGAAATCTTCGTTCCGCTCCTGCAGCGCAAAACCCGGCAAAAGTGATGGTTCTCCCCATTTCTGTCCAAAACGATTGGCCACATATAAGCGCAGGTTTTCCGTCGTATCGGCCATGGCGAAATAAGCCCTGTCGCCCCAGTCGTTAATATAAGCAGCTTCGCCGACACGCTTAGCCGTCAGTCCAAGCGCAACAGCCAAGGTCTGCGCCGCTTGTAGTTTTCCCAAACCTTTTCGTAATTGTGGAATAGGAATGCTACCGCGATCAACGACCAAACTGTCAATAATCCGAACTTTCTCCGTAGCCGACAGCATTATAGCGCCTAAACGGGCACGACTTAGCGCCTGCTCCAACTGTATAGTAGTTTTTTTCTGACGTTTAGCCGTTGCTATTTGATGCTGCAAACTGCTAATAGCCTCATCAAAGCGGTAAGTGCGAATGAGCGTTTCCGCATCTACGTTTTTTTCTGCGACCTTCGATGCCGGACGATCCTTTTCCCCTGTTCGTCGTTGCGCTTCTGCAGTTTGCGAGAGCATAAGCAAGGGTAATAAGAATGCTAAATATCTTGCGTACATATTTATTGCTGCGTAAATAACGTAGCAGCAAAGTTACGTAAATCTTTTTACTCACCGAGTCAGTCGCACGGCTTTTAGGCCAAAGTCTATGCTTCTTTATCTACTCAATGACAATCGCAGGACATCAACTGATTCGAGGACATTGCAACAACTGTCAACTAACTGTGTAGTTAAGAAAAGACTGCGACAAGCCTAGCTGAATTTAACAAATAAACTTGTCAAAGAAGGATGAAATTAAGAACCAAAGTTGTCAACTAATTCTAGGACATTACAACTGCTGCAATGAGTACGTCGACAAACTCAAATCTCTTGGAATACAAATAAGTATGACGCAAAGCGGAGACCCATTGCACAACGCCCTGGCCGAGAGGATGAACAATACGCTCAAGAACGGATGGCTCTTCAGTACAGAAGACAAAAGTCTGCAGCAGGTCAGGCGCCTCACAAAGAAAGCCATCGACCTGTACAACACGTTCAGACCGCATCAGAGTCTGCAGATGAGAACGCCAATGGAAGAAGTCGGAAGGTTGACGGCATAACTTCCTCGGCACACATTATTAAGTCCAACAATAAAAGAAGGAGGCAGAAACAACCGCAACAAGAAAATAAAAGAGTAATTTTGCAATTAGAAGACAACTGTCAACTAACTATGTAGTTAAGAAAAGACTACGACAAGCGTATTTGAACTTAGCAAATAAACTTGTCAAAGAAGAATTAAATTAAGAACCAAAGTTGTCAACTAATTCTAGGACATTACAGACGCATTATGACCTCAAAAATTTCCCTACGTGGGAAAATAAATTCCCATAGGTGGAAATTTTAATTCCCTTAAGTGGGAAATTTACTCCCCATAGGTGGGAATTTTTACAACAAGTAGTAAACTGTTGCCTGAACCGCCGCGCGTGCTAAGACAGCTAAGAGGTGTAACTGCAAAAAAGCAGTCGTGAAAACTCATGAGGGGAAACTTTAAAAGCCCTACCCTAAGGGCTTGCTATCTCCCAACACATTATGACAGTATTGTCGCTTCGCTCCAACGCTCGTCCAGCCAAAAGGCCAAGCCTAAGAGCTTGTGGGAACTTAAGCGTGCCTTGCCGCTTAAGCTTGCCAATCACGATTTATCTTTTTATCATACAGCTATACGAGATGATTTACACTTAGTAAATTTAAGGTGCTTTGCTACTTCTATGAGTTTACACCTCCCCAAAAGTTTTATATACAGATTTACAACAAAAAAAGAGGAAATGATGGCTGATTGCTGAATATTTCGTTACATTCGCAAGCTCTATCATAAAATTATTTAGCAAACAAACGCTATCCACACTTCTTCAGATGAAGAACAGAGGCTGCGACAACTCACTATCCGCTTGATAAGTTCGGGCTTGCTTCTGCCCTTGCAGCCTTCACGCCCGGTCTACTTGTTAGAACTCTCTTCCTATTGCAATAATCTAAAAACAAATAATTATGAGAAAGTTACTTTTATCCCTATTTTTGCTGATATCTGTTGGGATAAATGCGAAAGACTATAAGGTAAGTACAGCACTTGATTTCATCAAAGCATTGAAGCCTAATCGAACTGTTATAGTCCAAGGTATCATCAATCTGTCGGATGTTCTTGAGAACGATTACATCTGTGAGCAACTGGGCATAGAAGCATACGACGATGACCTCGAACCCAAGTCTACATTGCTACGAAGAGAAGAATACGATGGCCATATGCTGATCATCAACAAAGTGAAAAACCTCACCATAAAAGGCGAAGACGGAGCTGCGATTATGGTATCCCCACGCTATGCCTACCCACTCAGTTTCCGAATGTGTAAGGACATTAAATTGATCAACTTCACGGCAGGACATACCGATGAGGGGTATTGTACCGGCGGCGTATTGAAATTCGAGCTATGTCAAAATATAGAGATTGAGCGCTGCGACCTCTTCGGATGCGGTATTGAGGGCATCACGGCCGTAGGAACGACAAACCTTGTCTGCAAAAAGAGTATTATCCGCGATTGTACTTACAGCATTATGGCACTGCGTAACTGTTCAAATACAACCTTTGAGGATTGTGACTTCTACCGCTGCCGCGAGCTTACGATGATCCCAGTCTTAAAATGCACAAATACGAATTTTATCAGATGTCGCATATCACAGAACCGAGGAACGCTTTTCGGCTTATATTATAGCGAGATAACACTGAATGAGTGCGAGATTCATCACGTTGGCCCTATCGGCAATATAAACATCAACGACTACCCTACCACGAAGTTCTTCCAAGACGAAGATGCGCTTGAAGGTCGCGGCTTCGGACCTACCGGACGCCCGAACTTGAGAGCAAGCATAGAGGATGATGAGACGGAAGAGTGTGAAGATGGAGAGGAAAGAATAGAAGATGATGATTTTTATGCCCTTTGGGATGCTAATGAGGTTGAAAAAAATCATCGCAAAGCTTTTGGTAATACTTTGGAAGACTACTGGGGCAGTACAGAGATTAGTTTGCCTCAATCGGAAGGTGCACCCAATATCTTCAACCTGACACTTGCTTTCTGCAAACAATGGACGGGTAATGATGAAGACCCACGGAGAATCTTTTTTGAATACGCTACGGGCAAACGCTCTATGAAGGAAGACGGGGAGGATATTTTTAATGTTAGCGGCACAAAAGGTTTTTTTGGAGATGGTTGTGCGATCGGTTATAATATAAAAGATGGATGGCTTGCATCATACAACACAAAGCAGATGAAAAACCTTGAGGCCGCCATTTGGAATAGAAATGACAAACACAAGCTGTTGATTTTAATATTAGAGCAACCTGAGCGCGAAATGTCGGCGATGTGTTATTGCTATGACTATGACCCCGAGACCCGCAAACTACGCCCCCTGCCCGACATGAAAGAGTTTATCGAAATGAAGCATTATGGCTACATTATGCTGCCTAAGAAGGGAAAGGATATCACGCTCACCGTCTATGCTGCCGGAGAAGATGTCATATTCAAATGGAACGGCTATTCGTTTAATGTAAAAAAGGGGAAATAAGCTTGTGTGCCTTACAGGCATTGGCGTCCGTTCTGCTCTCAGTCATTGAGAGTAGAACGCAGGAAACTTGAAAAGCTTTGTACACAGATTTACGATAAAAGAAAAGGAAGATATTGCCTACTTCCATACATTTCACTACATTCGCAAGAAATATCATCTCTACATTTAGACAGCAAACGTTATTTACACATCTATTAAATAAAGAACAGAGACTGCACCCATCTTTCTCCAGGCGTAAACTTGAGGTCGCTTCAGTTCTCGCAGCAGTCAGCCTAGCTTTGGGGGCTATTTACCTATCTCTATTACAATAATCTAAAAAACAAATAACTATGAGAAAATTTCTTTTATCCTTTTTTTTGCTAATGGCTATCGGCCTAAATGCTAAAGACTATAAGGTAAGCACAGCCCTCGAATTTGTCAAAGCATTGGGTTCTAATCGCACCATTATAGTCGAGGGAGTCATCAATCTGTCGGATGTTCTTGAGAATGGTGACTTATGTAAGGAACTGGGTATGGAAGCAGCTGAATACGACATCGACACTAAGAGCATGCTGATAAGAAATTACGAAACAGATGGCCACATGCTGACCCTCAACAAGGTGAAAAACCTCACCATAAAAGGCAAAGATGGGGCTACTATTCTTATATCTCCACGCTATGCATACCCGCTCAGTTTCCTGAAGTGTAAGGGCATTAAGCTGATCAACTTCACAGCTGGGCATACCGACGAAGGGTATTGCACCGGCGGTGTATTGGAGTTTAAGCAGTGTGAAGATATAGAAATAGACCGCTGCGACCTCTTCGGGTGCGGTATTGAGGGCATCACGGCCACGAATACAAAGAATCTTGTTTGCAAAAAAAGTATCATCCGCGATTGCTCTTACAGCATTATGGAACTGCTCAACTGTGCAAATATGACCTTTGAGGATTGTGACTTCTATCGTTGTCGCGAGTTTACGATGATCTCGATTATGGACTGTACAAATTCCAATTTCACTCGGTGCCGTATATCACAGAATGAGGGAACGCTTTTCGGCTTAGATAATAGTGAGATAACACTGAATGAGTGCGAGATTCATCATATTGGAAAGATTGGTAACATAAATCTCAAGAAGTATCCAACAACAAAATTCTACAACGACAATGATGATCTTGAGGGACGCGGCTTCGGACCTACAGGACGCTCAAACATGAAAGCAAATAAAGAAGCAAGCGAAGATGGGTACAAAGGAGCGGGAAGTGATTGTGAATGTGGAGAAGAAGAAGAGGAATGGATTTCTGAGAATGTAGCAGAAAACCATCGCGCAGCATTTGGCAGTGCCTTGGAAGACTACTGGGGAGAAACACAGATAAGTCTGCCTCAATCAGAAGGTACGCCCAACATTTTCAACCTGACGCTTGCTTTCTGCAAACAGTGGATGGGCAATGACGGAGACCCACGAAAAATATTGGTTGAATATGCTACGGGCAAACGTACTATGAAGGTAGACACAGAGGAAACTTCGAATGTTACCGGCACAAAAGCTTTTTATGAAGATGATTGTTCGATCACCTACAACCTAAAAAAAGGATGGCTGTCATCCAACAACAGTGACCTGTCGAGAAATCTCGAAGCTGGAGTTTGGAATAGAAATAACGGACACAAACTGTTGATTGTGGTATTGGAACAACTAATGGGCGGAATGTCATCAAGATGCTATTGCTATGACTATGATCCGACAACACGTAAGTTGCGCCCCCTACCCGACTTAAAGAAGCTTATCGAGATGAAGCATATAGGCGCCATTCAACTGCCACGAAGAGGCAAGGATATCTATCTGAACTCAAACGTAGAGTCACCGAGCGAAAATATTGTATTTAAGTGGAACGGCTATTCGTTTAGTGTAAAAAAATAAAACAAATCCTGTCTTTTGCTTCCCTTTGCGTCTTTCTGATCGGAAATACTTAGCGCTGAACGAATACGATCAAAACGCGGAGTAGCAAAAGATAAGACGAAGATATTCAGATAAAAGTATTATTGCTGTCCGATAAACGTCAAAAAGAGTAGGAAAGACCGCCTCAATCGCTGAAACAATGCGGTTGAGGTTCTCTTTTTGGCATTCCAAGCCCCCTAATCAAAAAGCGAAGGCATTTGAGGGCTTTCGGCCGCTTCTTTCAGGCATGCTTCCCAATCTTTTTCGGGATGATTAAAGAGGCTGTAGAAATCCACATAGTACATCAGTGTTATCCTGACCATTGTGG
>NZ_GG700642.1:192375-236728 GCF_000159995.1 Alloprevotella tannerae ATCC 51259 | reverse complement strand
GACGATGCGTGCGTGATGGACAATGCTGGAACCGCCCTTGAGTTTCTTTCGGAAAGTAACCCGTTGTACACGAACCTGCATCACCCCTTCCGGCGTTTGACACATGACGTCCTCCTCTATCGTGTATTGCAGGTTCTTCTTCATCTTCGTGACATAGACGACGCCGCGCTCCGTCATCTGCTGAAACTTCGCATAGTCGATGTAGGCACGATCCAAGGCAATGATATCCCCCCTGTTCAACGTGGCCGGCAAGAGCATAAAAGAGTCGTTGGTGGCTGCGGAAGTGAAGCGGATGTCCGATGGAACTCCCTCGTTGGCTTGGATTATACTGTGCACTTTGATACCCCCTTTCTTTTTACCTGTTTTGGGATGTCTGCCCACGCCTTTGAAGAGCAGGTTGGAGAAGAGGGTAATCGTTGTGGAGTCAATTATCTTCAGCCGTTTCATCCATTTCGGTTCATTTTTTCTTGTGCACAGCCGGCTGTCCGAAGAAAGAAGATGACGATGCTTGGCGTATAAATCCCTATAAACGGCCTCAAAGACCGCCTCCGAACGCCTTTTGTTTCCATCCGCCAAAGTGCTCCTTGAAGTCATCATGAAGATGCCGAGATGGCGCAGCTTACAGGCCTCGGCCTGAAGGGACGCGGTGATTTCACGTAGAGAGTCGAAACGCATGATGACGGCATAAAGCATCACAAGCAGATGAGTCCAAGCGTCAAAGCTCTTGACATAGCGTTCTGCGCCCTGTTCGCTGCTTATGCGGAGGATTTCGGACTTGTTCAACAATTTTATGATCTGAGAATAGAGCGGCTGTCCGCTAAAATGTGTACTTTTACCCATGGTTAAATGTTTTTTTGTCGAATACAAATTAACCATTAAGGGCTGACTTTACAAAACGAAATCAGCCCTTTACTTTTTGCCCTCTCCAAAAGAACGGCATATCAATCAAAAAACTTTTATCGGACAGCAATAATAGAGTAATAAAGAGAATGTGCTACGCATAATTCATTCGTTATTTATGGGTGTTTATAATATGAGTTTCAAATCCTTTGTCGCTTCGATATATTTGTCCATATCCTCGAAGAGTTTCTTGGGAGTTACCTTCGCATATACCTGCGTAGTTTGCAGGTTTGAGTGTCCCAGCATCTTGCAGATAGTCTCTATGGGTACTCCGACTTCCAGAGTGATCAACGAAGCGAAGGAATGCCTGCCGGCATGGTAGGTCAGGTCTTCCTTGATGTCGGCAAGAACTGCAAGGCTTTTCATCAGGCGACGTAGATTGGGGTGGTACAGCATTGGAAAGAGTGTCGGACGCTCATCATCCCTGTACTTCTCTATCAGGGTAAGAGCTTCGGGCAGCAGCTTGACACAGGCACGAAGCTCGTTTTTCTTGCGGCGGTATTTGAGCCATAGACTTCCTTCATCATTGGTGAAGAGATTGTTTCGTGTAACCGATACCGCATCAGCATAGGAAGTTCCCGTATAGCAGGCAAAGAGGAAGAGGTCTCTTGCCAAGATATGGGAGGTACGATGTTCGGGAATAACCAAGTCACGGATTTTCTCAAAGGATTCCCGGCTTAGGGCTTTTGGTGTATTTTCCTTTTGTTTGGGAAGACTGAAGTGTGCGAAGAAGCATCTGTCGGCATAACCTTCCTTGTAGGCTCTACGGCATACCTTCTTGACGATAGCCAAATAGTGTCGGCAGGTCTCTATGGCAAGTCCTTTATCGTCCAAGATGAAACTCTGATAGTCGTGAATGAACTGCTCCGTCATCTGACCGAAGACAATGTCTTTGGTGCGAAACTCCTTTTCGATGAACTCTGCCAAGGTTCTTCGGGTATAAATATAGGCAGGGTAGGTTCCCTTTGCCCGGTTTATCCCGATACGCTTCCTCAAATCTTCACAGACCACATCCGTCATTCCAAGCAATGTTACCTGTGTTTCGAGGCTTCCCTGAAACAAATTCTTGACCGCTTCTGCATCAAAATCCATCTTGCGTTCCACCAAGGTGTCGAATGCCGCATGAATGGAAAGCAACAGTTTGTCCAATTTGGCATTGACCTCCACGGCTTCATTGCTCTTGCCGTTCAATCGACTCTCACGAGGATTCCATAAATCGGGGATGCAGGAGATTTTGCAACTGAACTGCACCATTGAACGATTGACGGTGATACGCCCCATGATCGGAGCCTTGCCCGACTTGTCGGGTCTGCTCTTTTTCAGGTAGAGCAACACCTTGAATTTCTCTATCTTCATACGCTTTAATTTTATGGGCAAAATTATTCCTTATCAAAGCGTTCTTTGATAAGCAAAACATTGATAAACAGACAGAAAGAAACGAGATGAGAAAATTCTTCCAATAATCGTCACCTCAGTTTGTTCGGGAAACAACAGGATAACGATTTGGTAACTGAAAGGTCTCAATATCCCATACTGTTTTGCCTATCTCTATCTGTCGCAGAATATGGAAAAACGACTAATTCACAACCGGTTACCATATTTTCACCTATGTTCCTCTTACGCCTGCTTAGGCTTGTATTTACCACCTGGCGCGCCATACATTCGGTACGCTTGCTTTGAGTGCGGAAATTCCTATTGAGAGTATCGCCAAGATGATGGGACACGCTTCAATCGCTAGCACACAGATATAATTGCATAGAAAGGCAACTTCTTATCATCGGCTAAAATTCGATATTCAAACCGGCAGAAGCATAAGGAGATACTTGGAAATAGCATGACCTGTCCCGAAACATACTCTTTAAGCTCCTGTCAGTGATTTCCGCAGGGCGTATGACATGAATGCCGGCCGTGAGGGGAATAGAGATGCGTTTGCCGAGTTTTATTTCGGGGCGGAAGCCAGCGATAATGTATTGGTGGGAGAAGATTTTGTCTTTTCCGTCCTGCACTATCAGCGCCATTTGTCCCTTCATTTCCGCCACGATGTTCAGACTTAAATGCCTGTTCGCATTATATCCCGCCGACATTTCCACACCGTCCATCATCGAGATTTTTACGGTATATTTTCCAGCCGTCGCCCAGTTCAGGTAAAAGGCGGGGAACAGCATCGGATAGCCGAAGGAGTTATTCAAAACAATCCCCCCGCCCAATTCAAGATTCGGTTTCAGATGATAGATGAAAACCACTCCCACACTGCCCAAAACGTTCTTGAACCTGATTTTGGAAAGCTTAGTGCTCGGCATATAAATGCCGCCTCCGACGGTGGCGAGCATCGACCATCTGTCATTCAAAGGCCTTAAATGATTCAGGCTCAGGCCGAGGTTCATTATCTCGTCGATGACCAAAGGCTCCGTGAAACCTTTGTTATCGAGCCTTACATATGCTCCTCCCACACTGAGTGCCCACATGGTAGGGCGTTTGTTTTCATCGAGTTTCATCGACAGCGGAATATTGACACCGCCCTGATAAACAACCGCCGAACCTTTGCTGTTTCCCACTTTCCTGTCCGTATCGCCTTCTGTCATTCGATAATCCGATTCTCCGAAATATTCGGTTTTGAACATGATTTGGGCATTTAAGCCCGTGCAGGCAGCCATCATTAATTCTAAAAGCAATATTTTTTTCATCTTGGTATTTATGAATGAATAATAATAATCTGCCACAAAGTTATATGTCCGACCGCCATTTGCCAAAATCTCTTTGACGAATCACAGCCTTACCTTTGACGAATAATAATATATCTTTCATTTAATCCGTTAACTTTGCAGTATGAATATCGACTTGATAAAAAAAGACCGATACATTATTATCCCATTTTGGATATTGATGTTTTTTATTTTCTGGCTTCAGGTGATGCCGCAAACGGCGTCGGCACTCGAATCGGTGCTGTTTGCTGCACTTCTGATCATTACGATGTGCCCTGTTGCCAACTACCTGAGCGGACCTTTGCTGCTGCGAGCCATGAAACAGAAAGAAGCAGGGCGGTTTGCCGGGCAGTTTGTCGCGTTATCGCTGGTTGTGGGACTTGTCTTTGTGAGCTGCATCGAACTGTTTTCCGGTTTGGAAAAGGCGGGAGTGTTTCTCGTGTCAGGCTGTTTCAACTTGTCAGCAACGCAACCTTACGCCTTTTTCGTACCTGTTTCGGCGGGTGTTATCATCAATATCGCCATTTGTGGACTGCGTTTCTTTTTGGAATATGTCAGGTCGCAGCAGCGGCTTGCCGAATATCGGTTGTGCACGCTCAGGCATCAAATGACGCCTCACTTCATGTTCAACGTGCTGAACGACATACACGTGCTGATGCAGACCGATGTGGAACTGGCGTCGGAACTGCTGATAAGGTATTCCGAGATATTGCGTTATCAGCTGTATAGCGGAGACAGGCAAAGCGTAACGCTCGGCGAGGACGTGCAATTCCTGAAAGATTTCATTGCCGTGGAGCAGTTGCGCCGGGACGACAAGCTCACGTTGTCGTGTTCGTGGGAGATTGAAAACGCACAGGTGGAAATCCCGGCATTGCTCTTCATTGCGTTTGTGGAAAATGCGTTCAAGCATGTTGCCGGTGCTGATATGGAAAAGGGATATATCGATATTTGTCTGCGGCAGGCGGGCAGTACCATCTTTCTTGAAGTAAAAAACTCTAAACCGGCATTGCCTGCAAGAAGAACAGATACGGGAGGGAGGGGACTTAAAAACATAAAAGAGCGGTTGGATATACTCTGTTTCGGAAAATATGACTTGACAATCGATGAAACGGAAAACTGCTATCATACAAAACTTGTAATTGATTTCTAAACCGATGGTGGAAATGATATTGAAAACGAACCCGTACAGGATGAAATGTTTGGTGGTGGACGACGAGTCAATTGCCGTAAAAGGAATTGCGAACTATATCGGAAAGTTGGATTTTCTGGAAGTTGCCGCTTCCTGTTCGTCGGCGTCGGAGGCTGCCGAAATCCTCCGAAACAAAGAGATTGATCTGATGTTTCTGGATATTAACATGCCCCGTCTTTCAGGATTGGACTTTTTGGAGTCGTTGGATAAACCGCCATTGACCATCATCACCACGGCATATTCGGAATATGCGCTTGATGGTTTCCGATTGCACGTTACAGATTATCTGATGAAACCCATTGCCTTTCAGCGCTTCTTTCAGGCGGTATCGAAAGCACGGGAGATGTTTCTCCTGCAAAGCGGACGCGAAGAAACAACGGCTCCGGGCATGTATATCAGGCAGGGAGATTCCTTCAAGCGGATTGCATGGGAAGACATTCTTTACGCGGAGGGTATGCAGAACTACGTAAGACTGCATTTCGAGGACAGGGTTTTGACCATTCACCAAACCATGACGTCTTTAGAAGAAATGTTGCCCCGAGAAGCCTTTTTCAGAATACACCGATCCTTTCTTGTCAACATATCCCATATAGATACCATTTCGGGAGGGCGGATTTTCATGGGTGGGAAAGAACTTCCCGTCTCAAAGCAGCGAAAAGACGAGCTGTTGCGGTCTGTTGTGTATAAGAATCTGATAAGTAAATAGCAATGACAGTACGAGAAACTCATTGAGAGTTCTTTTGTATGTGTACCAAAGGCAGTCGATATGGGAGCAGAATCCTTTGCAGAGTATGAATAATAAAAAAAATCAAGTATGTATGGCAAACTTCCGAATAAAATGGGATCACTCAATAAGAACGAGAGTGTGTCCAAATGGTCATATTCTCTTTTTCTGCACAAAGCCCCGACTTTCTCAAGCCAGGGCTTTACTATTTCCTAAAGTTTTTATACCTTTAGGCATTCAAAATTGTCTTGTTATCGCGCATCTGCGTCCACAAATACCCCCATCGCCGTCGGCCGCACTTATGTATGCGATGAATTTCTACCTAAATCTACCTGATTTCCGCATAGTTTCATCCACAAATAACCCCATCGGGGTTAGTCTTTTGGTAGGGCAGGGTTGACGCACAGCGTCAACCCTGCATCAGATGGTAGGTTAATTTTCAACCCCTTAGGGTTGGTCTTTAAAAATATTGTTGTATATGAATTGGGGCGAGTAGAAAAATCAGCTTTATGCTCAATAGCGTATACTGCTCTTATCTTATATGGGGATGCAATGGTGTTATCATTGATATAAGATACGATGTAGTGCAAATGTTTTCAAAGAGAATTTAACTTTGACAGCTTAAAAGTACAAGTTTTCAAAGAGATAAACTAATTTTGTACTTGCTATTGAATCCTATAATCATGATAAAAAACATACTTCAGGTTGTTCGGAAGAAAGCACAAGTTATTTGGAAGAAAATACAAGAGCCAAAAATGGTTAGATTCATTTTAACCGCTTTGCTTATTCTCCTTATTACCTTGGCCTACCATAAGCCTTTAATGGAGTTGTACGAGGATTATATCATAACTCCTCTTCTCAAGCCCTTTGAATCAAACATAGGCGTTGGTCTCATAACTGTCGTTTTTCTGTTGGCTTGTTCGTGGGATATTGTAAAGCGATGCAAGATAAGATACCAGTTTAGCAAATATTGGATAGGCGGATTGTGTTTTGTCACAACTCTGTTGCTGATTTGTCGTCTATGTAGCAGTTATGAATATGTTATTTGGACCTGGATTTTTGCTTATGTAGATGTGATAACTTTTGTATGCTTTGCTTATGTTGTGCTTGCACTCTTTAATTGTTATAAAAAAGAGAAAGCAGCAAAAGATGAACCTATAGGAACCTTGTTGGAGGATAATCCCATAGAAAGGGAAAAGGAAGACGTTTTCAGTTTGAAGGGGGAAGCCCAAAAGATTGCTAAGGAAATAAGGGCTCGCAACAGAGCGAAGACGAGTAGCATAGCAATCACTGCACCTTGGGGTGGTGGTAAAAGTTCATTCTTAAATCTTATACGAGAGCAGATCAATGAGGACGAGTTTGAAATAGTATATTTCGTACCTCGTGATAGTAAATCGGTTCAGACGATTCAGGAAGATTTCTTTTCTATGATAGCCTGCGTATTGGCTAAATACGATTCCAGATGCAGCCATATTATGAAAGATTATATGGCTTCACTGCAATTGATAGATAACCGCAGTATAGTAGAGAGAGTTCTTAGTATATACCGAATTTGGGATAAAGACAGTCTAAAGGATTCTATCAAAGAGTCCTTTGCTGCTCTTAAAAAGAGGGTATTGGTTATAATAGATGACTTTGATCGATTGTCAAAAGAAGAAATTCTTGAGGTGCTGAAATTGATAGACGGCAATGCGGCATTTACCAATCTTATATTCCTTACGGCTTATGATAAAGAACAGGTCAATAGGGTATTAGGGGATACTTATCAGACTCCGGATGCTTGCTTTGTAGACAAATTCTTTGATGTAGAGTTTGCTATACCTTTTCGCAAATGTGAAGTCATTTCAGACTATATAAAAGCGACACTATGCAAACAATTGGCGGCAAATGATAGTGAGGGAGAGAATATACGACGAGTACTCACTGATCAAACTTCTATATTTGAGGAATACATACCAACACTTAGAGATGCCAAGCGTTATATCAATCAAGTAGTGCTTGACTTCGAACCAATAAGGGGAGAGGTCTTTGTTAGTGACTTTTTGTTGCTTCAATTGGTGAAGTATCGTTATCCAGAACTTTACAAGGGTATATTTAAGCAGAAGTATCTTGAAACAGGGGATGAGTTCTCCCTATTTGGAAATAATATATTATATCTTAAAACGGATGATGATCTAGAAAATGGTAATGAAGTAGACAAAATATTATCTGTGCTTAAATTGTCATTTACTCAGATGGATGACAATGATAAAAATACCTATCGTCGTATTTGTGAAAGAAAAAGTTTTTATAACTACTTTGCAAACCAAATATATAGTGCACTCAGAATTTCAGAGATGAAAGTGCTCTTTGAAATGGAATTGACTGAGGCGAAAATGAAGATTGATAAATGGGCTGTAAGTAAAGATGAGATAGAAGACTTCGTTCAATACTTGGCTAATCAGGATATGGGTAGTTTTAATGAAGCATCCTTTATAAGATATGTAGATCTGGTTACATATACTGCGGATAAAGTGCCTAATTTACAAGCTTATGCGTTATTTTTAAAGCTAATTGCTTTGCAAAATGTCGAAAAATATATAAGTAAGTACAAGTTAGATAAAGAATCTTATAAGAGTAGGTTGCTCGAGATTATCAAAAGCGAAGGGTCAAAACTCTATATCGCTAAAGAGCTTCATGTTGACTATACGAACGGTAAACCCAAAGAAGAGGAGTATCTGATAAAAGATGCAGACATATGGCCTTTTATAATAGATAAATTTAAAGCGGCAGCTAATGATCCTGCAACTGATGAACAATGGTTGCAAGAGCTGTTGTATAGATGCATTGAATCTAAAAAAGATGCTTTTGGAGAAGTAGTATATAATCAAGAATGCCTCTGTGCATATCGCGAAAGAATCGAAAAAGCCCCTGCTTTCTATATAAGCAATTTTATTGTTCCGCGTTGGTTTGAAGGTTCGAACTATCATTGCTTTACTTGTGAGCATTGCTGTCGAGAGATCTTTGGAGGTGAAACTCAGTTGGAGGCGTTCTTAAAGAAGTGTAAGAAAGATGAGTTAGCAGGTTCTCTTCTAGCTTGGAATTGTTGGCAGCTTTACAAAGCTAATAATTATATGCCGATAGATTACAGAAATATAGGTCCTGTGAATGAGATGATTAAGAATGATTTAGTTGAAGAGGTAAAGATGCTTGATAAGATGAAGCAGATAGAGATAGTTATATCTGAAATCAATATAGAGGATCAAACGTTAACATCTGAAGAGCTGTCAAAGCTTTCAGGACTACTTAGTAAGAATAAAAAAGAACTAAAAAACATTCAACTGCCCATAGCCTTAAAGGAAAAAATATTGAATGAGATAGATTTCAAGTTAAAGACACTATCACAAATAGAGAAGGCACAGGAAAGATAATTTATTAAAGCACTTTCTTTGAAAAGATACATACAACAATGGCCGGTATTTCAATTGAAATGCCGGCCATTGTCTTGGTTGTTTATAAAGAAGCTATTATCCTACACTGCCTTCGAGGGAAAGACTGAGGAGCTTTTGCGCTTCTACGGCAAATTCCATTGGGAGTTTGTTGATTACTTCTTTGGCATAGCCGTTGACAATCAGATCTACGGCTGCCTCGGGGGGGATGCCGCGCTGGTTGCAATAGAACAACTGGTCTTCGCTGATCTTTGAAGTCGTGGCTTCGTGCTCTACGATGGCGTTGTTGTTGTTGACATCAATATAAGGGAAAGTATGTGCGCCGCACTCGCTACCTAAGAGGAGTGAATCGCAGGAAGAGTAGTTGCGCGCTCCATCAGCGCGGGAAGAGCATTTTACTAAACCGCGATAAGAATTTTGACTCTTGCCGGCGGATATGCCTTTGGAAACAATCGTACTGCGCGTATTCTTACCTAAATGGATCATCTTAGTGCCCGTATCAGCCTCTTGGTGATGATTGGTCACGGCGACACTGTAAAATTCGGCTTGCGAATTGTCGCCCATCAATACGCAGGAGGGATATTTCCACGTGATGGCCGAGCCTGTCTCCACTTGCGTCCAAGAGAGTTTGCTGTTGGCGCCACGCAATTGTCCTCGTTTGGTAACGAGATTATATACGCCGCCGCGGCCTTCGCTATCGCCGGGATACCAATTCTGTACCGTACTGTATTTTACTTCTGCCTCTTTTTCCACAATGATTTCTACAATGGCGGCGTGCAATTGGTTCTCGTCGCGCTGTGGCGCAGTGCAACCCTCCAAATAAGAGACATAGCCGCCGTCTTCGCAGACGATCAACGTGCGCTCAAACTGTCCGGTGTTGCGTGCATTGATGCGGAAATAAGAAGATAGTTCCATTGGGCAACGGATGCCTTTGGGAATGTAGACAAACGAACCATCAGAAAAGACGGCACTATTGAGTGCGGCAAAATAATTGTCGCGATAGGGCACAACGCTGCCTAAGTATTTGCGCACCAAGTCGGGGTTTTCGCGGACAGCCTCTGACATACTGCAAAAGATGATTCCTTTCTCCTGCAACTTGTCTTTGAAAGTCGTCTTCACCGATACGGAGTCCATCACAGCATCGACAGCCACGCCACTTAAGGCCAAGCGCTCTTCAAGCGGAATGCCCAGTTTGTCGAAGGTCTTCATCAACTCCGGATCGATCTCTTTCTTGCCCGACTTTTTCTTTAAGGGGTCGGCATAATAAGATATTGCCTGATAGTCGATAGCCGGCAGATTCACGTGGCCCCATTCAGGTTGCGCCAGCGTTTGCCAATAATGAAAGGCACGCAGGCGGAATTCTAAAAGCCACTCGGGTTCTTCCTTTTTATGAGAGATAAGACGAATGACATCTTCATTCAGTCCGGTAGGGATGATTTCAGTTTCGACGTCGGTCGTAAAGCCGTATTCGTACTTTTTATCAAAGGTCTCCCGTATAATATCTTTCTCGTCTGCCATAGTTTTAATGCTTTTTGGAAGATTGCTTTGCAGCATCGGCTGCAGGCTGCATGTCTACCCAAGTTGTATCAGCAGTTTGGCCTTGCTTATCATCGCTCTGCGTAATGCCGTGCTCAAAAATAAAAGAGACGATGCTCGTCGTCGGTTTGTAAAGGTGCGACCCCGCTATCTTCTCTTGGCTGAGGAGTCCGAGTGCGTTCATAGCGCTTAGTAAGCAACTGAGCAACAAACCATATTTGAGTACGCTAACGAGCAAGCCTAAGATCGAGTTGGGCGTACCGAGTTTCATCCCTTTCAATGTCTTGGTAAGCATAGTTGCCACAAAGCCTAAAGCGATGGGGACGATGATCCACAGAATTAAGAACGCGATGAGGCTGGTCAGCATATTTACCTGTGAACCATTGACTGCTAAGTATTCTCCTAAGGTAGAGTAGCAGGTGGCTGCAATTAAGAGGCCAAGCAGAAAGCCGCCCATAGAAATGAGTTCCTTAAGCAAACCTTTCTTCCAGCCGTTGAAGCCTGCCCAAAGCAGAATAGCAATTATAAATATGTCTAATGTCATAGCTGTTAGTATTTGGTGGGCACGGAAGTGCACCGGATAAGAAACAAAGGCAGACTGCATAACATCTCAATGGATGTAACTGCGCGTCTGCCTCTTTTTCTGTTTATAGCTGGTGGAGCTGCGAAGTCAATCGAATATCAGGCCTCATACACATTATATATATAGTGGCGCACACTTCAACCGACGATGGCAGCTGCAAGCAGTTTATAGCTTCTGTTTAACTTCTACTTCTTGGTAAGTCTCGATGATGTCGCCTTCCTTGATGTCGTTGCAGTTTACAAGACTTATACCACACTCAAAGTTTGTACCGATTTCTTTCACATCGTCTTTGAAGCGCTTCAAGGCGTTAATGCCGCCGGAGAAGATGACGATACCATCGCGGATAAGGCGAGCCTTGTCGGTGCGGTGCACTTTACCATCAGAGACATAAGCGCCGGCCACGTAGCCCACTTTGGAGATATGGTAAACTTGGCGAACGTCGAGCGTTGCGGTAACTTCTTCTTTGAGGATCGGCTGCAACATACCCTCCATTGCCTTCTTCACGTCGTCGATCGCATCGTAGATGATAGAGTATTGACGAATCTCTACGCCGTCGCGATCTGCGATCTTGCGTGCTGCTTGACTGGGACGCACTTGGAAGCCAACAATCACGGCTTGTGACGCTGCGGCGAGTGTGACGTCGTTCTCGCTAATCTGACCTACGCCTTTATGGATTACATTGACGGCGATTTCCGGTGTAGATAGTTTGATGAAAGAATCGGAAAGCGCTTCGACAGAACCGTCCACGTCACCTTTGACGATGATGTTCAATTCTTGGTAATTGCCCTGCTTGATTCTTCGACCCAGTTCGTCGAGCGTCAGCATCTTGTGCGTACGCAAGTCTTGTTCGCGCTGCAATTGTTCGCGTTTAGCGGTAATCTCACGCGCTTCTTGCTCAGTATCCATTACGTGGAACTGATCGCCGGCTTGCGGGGCGCCGTTGAAGCCTAATAGCGTAGCCGCCATGGAAGGCCCTACATTATCTATACGCTGGCTGCGCTCATTGAAGAGAGCTTTGACGCGGCCAAAGTTGGTGCCGGCCAATACGACATCGCCTTGATGCAGCGTGCCGTTGCTTACTAAAATCGTAGCTACGTATCCGCGCCCTTTATCAAGCGCTGATTCGATAATCGTACCCGTAGCTTTGCGGTTAGGATTAGCCTTCAAATCAAGCATATCTGCTTCGAGCAATACCTTTTCAAGCAGCTCTTTTATGCCGAGACCTTTTTTGGCAGAAATATCCTGACTTTGGTATTTGCCTCCCCATTCTTCCACAAGGAAGTTCATAGCCGCCAAACTCTCCTTGATCTTATCCGGGTTGGCCGTAGGTTTATCTACTTTGTTTATAGCAAAGACGATGGGCACGTTAGCTGCTACTGCGTGGTTGATTGCCTCTTTCGTTTGCGGCATAATGTCGTCATCGGCCGCAATGATAATAATGGCGATGTCGGTTACTTGTGCACCGCGTGCACGCATTGCCGTAAAGGCTTCGTGACCCGGCGTATCAAGGAACGTAATATGGCGTCCGCTCTCCAACTGTACATTATAAGCACCGATATGTTGCGTGATACCGCCGGCCTCACCAGCGATGACGTTGGCTTTACGGATATAGTCGAGCAATGAAGTCTTACCGTGGTCAACGTGACCCATTACGGTAACGATCGGAGCGCGTGGCTCGAGGTTTTCTTCATCATCCTCTTCCTCTTGAACGGCATCTTGCACTTCGGCACTCACAAATTCGGTCTTGAAACCAAACTCGTCGGCAACAATGTCAATGGTTTCTGCGTCCAAGCGTTGGTTGATGCTGACCATCACGCCGATACTCATACACGTACCAATGACTTTCGTCACAGGCACATCCATCATCGTTGCCAATTCGTTTGCCGTAACAAATTCCGTTAGTTTCAGAATCTTGCTCTCGGCACGCTCTTCGCGGCGGAGCTCTTCTTCGCGTTCGCGCACTTGTTCGCGCTTTTCCTTGCGATATTTAGCGCCCTTCGTGTTCTTGTTTGACTTATTCGTCAGGCGTGCGAGTGTTTCTTTTACTTGCTTTGCTACATCTTCCTCGCTAATCTCAGTCTTAACCGCTTCTTTCACCTTACGGTTACGTCTGCGGTTGTTGCTTTGTGATGTCTGCTGATTGTTGCTGTTGTTGCCAGGCTTGCGACGCTCATTGTTTTGCAGTTGATTCGCTGTAGCGTTGATGTCGACACGCTGTGCGCCGATGCGGCTGCGTTTCTTTTTCTCGCGCTCTTTGCGGCGCTCATCTTTGCCTTTCTTCTTCGGGCGCGTCGATTGATTAAGCGTTGAAAGGTCAATCTGTCCGACAACTTTTGGCGCACTCAATTCCGGTGTTGAGCGCAATTCAAATACACCGTTTTTCGTCTCGCCAATCTGCTGTTCACGTTCTTCTTTTGTCGGTTTAGCAGGCTTTTTCGGCTTTTCAGTCGCAGTACCGGCTTCGTTCGCTGCGCTTTTTGGCTCTGAAAGAGTTTCCTTTACGGGCTTATTGACCGTTGGTTCTTCCGGCGTTGTTGCTGCTTTTGCCGGCTCTGCCGGTTTCGCTGTCGTCTCTTTTACAGGCGCACTAACAGCTTCTTTCGGCGATTCAGTAGCTATGGGCTTTGCCGCTGCAGATGTCTCAATCGGTTTCTCTTCCTTTCTTTCCGCCTCAGGAGCCGCCTCTACATTAGCAGGTGCGTCAAGATCTACTTGCCCTTTTATCTTGATTTGCGGACGCAAGTCCTCCGGAACGACAGTTTTTACCTCTTCTGTCGCCCGTCGTTCTGATTTCTGAGCCTTTTTCTCTTTCTTTTCTTGCTGACGGCCTTGGCTCAGCTCCGTAGCCTTGCGGCGCACCTCTTCATCTTTCTTAAATTCGCGACGCAACAAATCGTATTGCTCGTCTGACAATTTAGTGTTGGGGTTCGACTCTATTTCATGGCCTTTTTTGGCCAAGAATTCTACAGCCGTATCCTTGCCTATGTTAAACTCTTTGAGGGCTTTATTTAATCTTATGCTCATGCTTCGGTGGTGAAAGGGGAAAAACGGATTATTAGTATTTATTGCTCAAACTCTGCGTTCAATATACGGAGTACTTCATCTACGGTACTCTCTTCGAGGTCGGCTTTCTCAATCAGCATTTGGCGCGGAGCGTTCAATACATCCTTTGCCGTTTGCAGGCCGATTGACTTAATCGCGTCGATGACCCATTGATCGATTTCATCAGCAAACTCATCGAGGAAGATGTCGTCTTCCTGATCATCGCCCTCTACTTCGCGGAAGACGTCGATCGTATATTCCGTCAGCATAGAAGCCAATTTGATGTTCTGACCTCCCTTACCGATGGCCAGCGATACTTCTTCAGGGCGCAGATATACTTGCGCTTTGCGGTTTTCTTCATCCAATTGAATGCTGGAAACTTGTGCCGGATTGAGCGCACGTTGAATAAACAGCGCAGGGTTAGACGTGTAATTGATTACGTCAATGTTTTCGTTGTGCAATTCTCTTACAATGCCATGAATGCGGCTGCCTTTCACGCCTACGCAAGCACCTACGGGATCTATGCGGTCATCGTAGCTTTCTACGGCAATCTTTGCACGTTCTCCGGGTATGCGTGCAATGCGCTTGAGTGAAATTAACCCATCGCCGATCTCCGGAATTTCTTGTTCGAGCAAGCGACGCAAAAACTCGGGGCTTGTGCGACTCAAGAAGATCTTGGGCGTGCCGTTTAAGTTGTCGACGCGGTCGATTACTGCACGGACATTATCTCCCTTGTGGAAGAAATCGCGCGGTATTTGTTGATTCTTGGGCAAATAAAGTTCATTGCCCTCATCGTCCATCAGGAGCGTTTCCTGCTTCCACGTCTGATATACTTCAGCCGCAATGATTTCGCCCACACGATCTTTATACTTATTGAAAAGCGCATCGTGATCCAGCTCAAGCAGTTTGCTCGCCAGCGTTTGGCGAAGCGTCAGGATAGCACGGCGGCCAAATTTTGCGAAGTTAATGGGCTCGCTCACTTCCTCGCCCTCTTCGTAGTCAGAGTCGATCTCGCGTGCTTCAGTCAGACTGATTTGCGATTTGTGGTCTTCAACAGCATTGTCAGCCACGACTACACGATTGCGATAGATTTCGCAGTCGCCTTTGTCCGGGTTGACAATCACGTCGAAGTTTTCATCTGAACCGAAGAGTTTTGTAATAACGCTGCGAAAACTCTCTTCAAGCACACTGACCAACGTCGTGCGATCTATGTTTTTGTTCTCTTTAAACTCAGCAAAGGTATCGGTGAGGCTGATCACCTCGGCTTTCTTTCTGGGCATTGTATATTGTTTTTATTATTTACGTGAACTAAGTTGCGTCTGCCTATGATCGGTGTGCCATAGCTGTCCGTACGTTTATTTTGCGTCTAAATCGTACTTCGTATATTTAACGTCCTCGAAGCGGAAGGTGAGGTCCTTGTCTACCCATTGCGGGCGCTTTGCCCCTTCGGGTCGCACTTTTTCCTTAATCGTCAGGATAAAGTGGTCGGACTCGACGGCCGTTAATATGCCGCGCAACTTCTTACCTTCACCGGTTAGCACTACGACCGGTGAGTCTACGTGAATCTCATATTGGCGATGCACTTTAAAAGGTTGGCCGATGCCTGCACTGCCCACTTCCAGCTCGTAGTCTTCTTCGTCGCGATTCAAACGTTCTTCGATATAACGGCTTAGGTCTACACAGTCTTCAATCCAAACCCCCTCTACGTGATCCATCTCTACGACGATGCGATCGTCCGGGGAAACGGTCAGGTCCGTCAGAAAATAATCTTTTCCATCGAGCCATTCCTCTACCAGTTGTTTTACGACGTTTTTATCTATCATACATTATATAAAGATATGAGAATGCGCCCCATCTGCTCTTGTTTTTTTGGACGAGATGGCGCTTCCCCTTGCGGCTGCCGTTTGCGATCTGTAAAGAAGCGTGATGCAAACAGACGTAAACGGTTAAAAACAAATGAGGAACTTCAAAAAGTCCCTCACCCTTTTATGTCCGCAAAGATACGAGTTTCGCAAGTAATTACCAAGAGATTAAAAAGTTTTTTCGCTTTGTCAGCATCAAATTTTGCTTGTTGGCCTTTAATGCCTATTTTTGCACCGGAAAAATATAGGCCCCGTAGCTCAGTTGAATAGAGCATCAGATTCCGGTTCTGAGTGTCGCGGGTTTGAGTCCCACCGGGGTCACATTGAGAGAAAGGCAGTTTTGTCTTTCTCTTTTTTTATGCCCTTATGTGTCGCGCAAGGTTTAGCATTGTTCAGTGCCGGTTTGCCCTCTCTCGATTTTGATGCAAACTGGTTCAAGGCGTAAGGACTTAATCTTCTTCTTTGTCTCGCCTTTTGCGGGTAATACGAGAAACAGTGAGGTGTTCTGGTTTCTTTTGAATTTATTTCCGCCGGTTTTGTGACTATTTTTGTCCGAGGTGTTTATTGTTTGCCGGCACCAAACGATTGTTGGGTGGGAGCAAACTATGGTTTGGTGGGGTCAAACGATTGTTTGGCGGGAGCAAACAATGGGCGTTTGAGCGTAGGGCGGGATTTCTTGACTTGTTGGCGGCTTTTCGTGCGTGTTTTTTGTAGTGAGATTATGAGTTGATGATGGTGATTCTGATGGGGCGTTTATTTGCTTGCGGGCGGTCGTGTCCTTTGCTGAAATTGATGCGCAAGGAAGTGGAGTCGGGAATGTGGAAACAGGATGAGAATAAACTTTCAAAGGGGTAAAATGAGCGCACCCCCGTCCCGATAGGGGCGAGGGTGGATATAAGGAAGCGGAAAGGCCGCTAAAGGATACAAGATTGTGGCGTCGCGGGCTTATCAGACGGCCAGGAAAGCCAGAACGATAAACTGGGCGCACAGGACGCGGAGGAAGGTGATGAGCGGATAGACTGTAGAGTAGGCCACGAGCGCCGCATCGTTGTTGCCTTCGCTATCGGCATAGGCCAAAGCGGGAGCATCGGTGTAAGCTCCGCAGATGAAGCCGAGAATAGTAAAGTAGTTGATCTTATATTTTATGCGCGCGAATGTGGCTACTACGACTAAGGGAATGGTTGTAATGAGGAAGCCCCAGAAAACCCATTGTGCGCCGTTGGCGCTAAAGACAGACTCGACAAACTTCGGGCCGGCGGCGAAGCCTACTGAGGCTAAGAAAATGCACATACCAAATTCGCGAATCATCAATGCGGCCGAGGTGGAAGTATAGGAAACCAACTTGAGTTTGTAACCATAGCGGCTGATTAGGATTGCAATGATCAGTGGGCCGCCGGAGAGTCCCAGGCGCAGCGGCATGGTCATTCCAGGAAAAGCAATGGGCACGCTGCCAAGCAAAATGCCGAGGAGTATGCCGAAGAAGAAGGTAAACATGTTGGGTTGCCGCAGGTGTTTCTGCGAATTTCCCAAGCGGCCGGCCAAATGATCGACGTCGGCTTCGCGACCTACGACCGTCAGTTTGTCGCCGACCTGCAAAGTGAGATGGCGAGAAGCCAAAAGTGAGACGCCGGCCCGCGTTACGCGCGTGGCATTCAGTCCGTAACCGTTGCGTATGCGCAGTGCGCCCAGCTGTTTCCCGTTAATCTTTGGATTGGATATGAGAATGTTGCGCGAAACGACCTTTCCCGGCTCCTTATCCCAGTTGCGCTCCACCGTAGGCCCCACAATCTGCCGGAAAGCCTCGACATCTTCGGGCGACATTACGACTAAGAGCAGGTCATTGACGCCGATTTGCGTGTCGTAACCGGGTATTAAGATTTGCCCGTCCGGCTTTAGTATGCGCGAAACGACATAATCGTGGTCGTAAACGTTGTGCAACTTAGACACCGTTATGCCATCAATCAGCGTATTGGTTAACTTAAATGTGCCGATAAATGGTTCTACGTGAGCGTCGGCCTCTTCTTTTTCCACGGCTGCTTGCTCTGCTGAAGGATTGATGCGAAATATCAGTTTGATAAACGCCATCACGAGAACCGAAGCGATGATCGTGACAGGATAAGCTGCGGCATAGCCCATCGTCATCTGCGAGATTGTCTGCGCATAGTCGCCCGGTGCTTCCTGCAAAACCTGCTGCGCAGCACCCAATCCGGGCGTACACGTCACGGCGCCCGACATAATGCCGACCAATTGGTAGATGCTCGTCTTATCGCTATTGAAAAAATAGATCGTAAACAAGACGATGAGGTTCAGCAGGACGACAAAGATGGCCAAGACGTTGAGGCGAATGCCGGATTGCCGAAAAGAGGAGAAGAAGCTCGAACCCATCTGTAAGCCTACCGTGTAGACAAAAATCAGAAGTCCGAAGTCGCGCATAAAGAGCAAGACCTGCTGGTTGATGCGAAAGTCTAAGTGGCCCATCAATATGGCAATGAAAAGCACGATCGTCATCCCAAAAGAAAAACCTCGGATCTTTATCTTACCCAGCAAGATGCCTAAAGATATGACAACTGCATAAAGAGCGATAGTATGCGCCACCGAATCTTGGTTATAAAGTATGTCGTTAATCCATCCCATTGTAGAATAGTGATAGTCTTGAATGTGTTAAATAATAAATCAACTATAGATTGCTGTGCAAAAGTACGCCCTTCTCCGTATACAAACAATTAAAAAGGAGAGAATCAACCGTTGCAAACTCAAAAATAATGAAAGATGCAAAGTGGAGTAGAGAAAAGCCAAGATAGAATAGCCTCGCCTAATTTTCTTTAATTTCATGATGTAAGCCAAATAGATTGTGTATTTTTGCGCCGTGGAGTAATATTGCTCCATATAAATTAAACTTGATAAAAACAGCAATGAAAAAGACATTTATCTTGGCTGCAGCGCTCGTAATCGGTTTGGGCTTTACGGCTTGCAAGCAACAGACGAAAGAAGCTACACCTGCAACAAACGATTCTACGCAGGTGGCAAATGATTCTACTGCAACGGACGGCGTGAAGGCGCTCTTTTCTACCAACGACGGCAAAACGCCGACAGAAATCAACCTCTTAGACAATGCAGACCTCAAGGCTCGTATGCAGAAGCTTGTTGGCGGCGAATATGATAACGTGGTGAAGAATTTCAATACGGTTACGCCGATCGTTTCTGAAAATGGTATTTATAAGACAACGGGTGGTAAAGCGCACGAAGTGCCGGCTTATCAGACGACAATCTATTATGATGCTAACAACGACAACTTGAATGTCGTTATATCTCAAAACGATAAGGATAAGACTTACGTTGAGAAGGATACAATCAAGGTGACGGAAACGCTGAAATCAAAGTAAAGCGGTCGTTAGTTTAATGCTATAAATGCTCCGGAAGTTATTATGCTTCCGGAGCATTTTCTTTTTGTAACAATCAAAGACTTGGGTGGCGCTATTACAAATCTGCGGCGCGATACGAAGAGTACTATTTCTCCTGTTGCGTACAAACAAGGAAACGCCCCATTATCGCTAAACGATAACGGGGCGCTGTTTATAAAGCGGACAATGTCCGGCTATTTTTAGAAGTTGTAGACGAAACCAAATTGGAGCGTAGAAGCGTCGAGATTGAAGCCGAAGCCGTCTTCACCCAATACGTTGGTAACACCAATGCCACCGTTCTTGGCATCAGAATCACGATAGCCTAAGAAACCGAAGTGCGTGATGAAAGAAACACGTCTGTTCAGATCTACAGAAAGACCCGGCGTGATACCGATTTGCCAAGTAGAATATTTAGGATCGTGGCTACCCGGTTTATCTAATGTTGAAGAAAAGAAGCTAAAACCGCCGTCAGCAAAGAACTTAACGGGGCCAAGCTTTGCGAAAGTGTAGCGTGCATAAGGCGCAACGTTAACGGTATTGACATCATTGCCGCCTACGTAATCGTATTGGTAGCCTACTTGCAAACCAAGCGACCAATCGCTATCGAGCTTGTAACCAATTTCCGGTCTCAAAGAGAACTGTGTGTGGTTGCCATCAGGGTTACGCCAAAAGCCGCCTTCACCACCAAGATAAACTTGTGCGCTGGCTGCGATAGTTACTACTGCGAATGCGAATGTTAGGAATAACTTTTTCATTGTCTGATAATTTAGTTAAACATACGGAGGCTTACGCCTGCCGATTTCCTTTTTATAAATGATTTGTTTTTATCTCGTTTGCTGTTATCGTCTCTTATGGTCGCTCTTTTGTTCTTTTAATGTCTAAAGCGTTGAGCCGAAAGGCGGAGGGAGGCAACACAAGTGCAGCTTTTCTCGCGCCGTTATGTTAATGACGGGACAAAGATACGGATGTTACAGACGATAAAGATTATTTCCTACACAAAAAAAGCTAAAAGTAAGCTTCAGTCCCTTTAATACCGTGTATTATGATAGTATTTTCACCGAAATAGAACAATAAATTCTTGAAGGAACCCATTTTTAGACCCCAATAAACGGACTTAAAATTCGCTGAAGACGTGGCAGGAAAAACTCAATCATTCCTTTTTACGTGTGATGTTGCAAGAATCTATCCTTATATCCCATCTGACATCTATTTATTATTTAATGTACGTTCAATATAAGGGAGATCCTCTAAGAACTGTAGGAGTGAACTCTTTTTGCAAATTTATGATGGACCATAAAGCAATTGCCCGATGCATATTTGCGCCTAACATAGCTGCGAGAATAGTGGAACGTTGCTATATATTCGATGGGTTTCGCAAGTGTTTTACATCAGCATAGAAAGCACACTCTTTGTAAGTTTCCGATAAAGGACAACGTAATATATTCCTCTCGTTGTACGGCTGAAATCGCCTTACCTCAACGGGCAAAGCAAGATTAGATAACGACTTATTCAATTAAAAAACACGCGCACAATAAGCCCTTAGGTTTGGACTTTCAAGGTACGCCGGCGGGCGTTGGTTTGTTTTGAAAGACCAACCCTAAGGGGTTGTCATTACTGCTACTTGCTGATGCAGCGTTGTCGCTTCGCTCCAATACCTACCCTACCAAAAGACTAACCCCGATGGGGTTATTTGTGGACGAGCGTACGCGATAGTTGGACGACTTTGGGAGGATTTTACCATTTGTATAGGTGTGGACGACAGAGATCAGGGTATTTGTAGATCAGTTGAACGGAGAGATAAATAACTTATATTGTACTTTTTGAAACAACCATAACCTCGCCCCAATCTTCAGCAGGCATATTAGGATCATATGGAGTAATACGCACAAAACAACCCCTTTAGGGTTGGTCTTTTGGCAGGGCAGGGTTAAGGTGTGAAGCGGCTTAACCCTGTCGCAACGCGCCGCCAAGTGCACCCCCTTAGGGTTGGTCTCTCAAAACGGCCGCTTATCTCCGTTTGAATATGTTGATAAATTAAACTACCAAAGTTCACATCCGCAACAGCAAGCCTAAGGGGTTGTCAATTTAGCTATGCTCCGAGGCAGCGTTGACGCTTTACGTCAACACTGCCCTACCAAAAGACTAACCCCGATGGGGTTATTGGCGGACGGAAGTGAGCGATAGTTGACGATTTTAGGCGTGCAAATGTTAGCCTCATATTTATATTATGTCAAAGGTAACACAAAATTAAACCGACAAAACCACACCCTCAAAAACAACCCCTTAGGGTTGGTCCTTTGGCAGGGCAGGGTTAAGGTGCGAAGCGGCTTAACCCTGCCGCAACGCGCCGCCAAGTGCAACCCCTTAGGGTTGGTCTTTCAAAATCGTCCGCATATAGCCGTTTGTATATGCTGATAAATCAAACCACCAAAGCCCACCCCGGCAACACAAGCCCTTAGGCTTGGTCTTTTGGCAGGGCAGGCGTTGGAGCGAAGCGACAACCCTGCCATAGTTCGCCGCAAAAATGCAACCCCTTAGGGTTGGTCTCTCAAAATATCCGCATATAGCCGTTTGAACATGCTGATAAATCAAACCACCAAAGCCCATCCCTGCGATACAAGCCCTTAGGCTTGGTCTTTTGGCAGGGCAGGCGTTGGAGCGGAGCGACAACCCTGCCATAGTTCGCCGCAAAAGGGCAACCCCTTAGGGTTGGTCTCTCAAAATATCCGCGGATTGGCTTATAATCAAGCGATTATTGTGCGTTTTGTCGGCTCGCCGGAAATGCTTACCTTTGCATACGCAAGGGCGGGGAGCGCTCTTGGCTTAATTATTCACCAATTAAATCTATACCACAATGATTAAATTCGTTATCAGAGCGAAGAAAAATCCGCTCAAGAGAGATCAAGTGAAATTTTATCCGCAGATGGCGCCGGGCGTGCCCGTGATGTTGCGCACGATTGTCGGGCGCATCGAGAAACGTTCGGGCGTATCTTCTGCCTCCGTCAAGGCGGTGTTGGATGCCCTGCAATATGAGATTCTCCAAACACTTGCGGACGGTAATTCGGTTCGCTTAGGTGATCTCGGTTCTTTTCGCCTGACGATGCACGGCGAGGGCGTAACGACGGCGAAAGAGGCCAAGGAAAAAGGGGCAAATCTCATTAAGCGCGTGAGCGTGCGGTTCACGAAAAGCAGTACGATGCGTATGGCTCTCGATAAGCGCAACTTAATCTTCGGTGCGCAGGATGATATTCGGAATGCGAAGTAGTTGAGGATTGAGGCACAACTTAGTGCCGGCAAAAATCACAAGTAGCAAAGGCCGCGTTTCCGTTTTCGGGGGCGCGGCTTTTTCGTACCTTGTTGAAAATGGGCCGTTTTTTGGTGATGCGGGGATAGGGATTGTTCCAACTTTCACCTATGATCGGAAAAATTGTCTTATAGGAAAGTTGAAACGGTCTTATAGGAGAATTAAAATTGTCTTATAGGAGAGTTTTTTCGATCATAGGTGAAAGTTTGGCGGCGGTGGCACGTTCAATGTAAACAGTCAGGAACAATGTGGAATCTACACAAGTGAAACTGATTTCACTATCAACAACTATATCGTGAATGCCAAGGTACAAAACGGAATCGCGGGATATAATGGTTCAAAAGAAAAGTTACTTATCAGAAATGCTACGGTAACGGCAGAGGGAAAAGATGGTTCTATTTGCGACTTCGCTTCACTCACGCTAGAATATTATAACATCACGCAGCCCTCAGGAGCAACTTTCGATGAATCAAAGCATGCTGTCGTACTCAACGGCGAGGTGGAAGATTTTCTTTGTAGATGCGTCCGTTTAATCAATAAGGGTTGCTGACGATGTCTTAGGGCGGACGCGATTATTTCGCTTCAAGCGGCAACATCGTTACCTCTATGCGCCGTTTTTGAGCCAGTAGTGCCTTGCAAAGTTGCTGTACGTCCTGTGCAGAGACCTCTTGCGTCATCTTTTCATAGTCAGCATCAAAATCTACTCCGCTATACACTATATTATATAAGATGTGTAGCCAATAATGGCAAGAGCGCGCTTGCTGTTGATGCGCTTTCAGCAAGAATTCCTTTGATTTTTGCAACAACTCTTGCGCAGGTCCTTGCTCCGCCAAGCGTTTTAGCTGCTTGTAGACCAAGGGAATTAACTCCTCATAGCGCTGTGGGTCCGTGCAGAATGCGATTTTTAAGAGCGCATTAGGCGTTTTCAAGTTATCTAATTCTGTAATTACGCTGACGTGATAGGCACCTCCCGATTCTTCGCGAATGGTATCTGTGTACATCATCTGAAGAATGTGCTTGAAAGCATTGAGCGTTATGCTGCTCTGCGGTTCATAGAGCAGTTCAAAATCGTAGAAGATTGAAACAGACGCGTATGGCGTAGCTTGCCGACGCCGATAAATGTACGTTTCGTCCACATCTCTCACCGCCGGAAGAGTCTCACTCCGTTGCGTACCTATGCCGGTTGCCGCAGGTAAAGAAGCCACGTAACGACAGAGTAAGGGACGCAAAGTTTGTAAGTCAATATTCCCCACAAGAATCACGTTGCAGTCATTCATCCCGCAGAAAAGTTGGCGATAGATTGCCTGCATACGCTCGTAGTCCGCTTTTTCTAACGTCTCCATCGTGGTTGGTGCGGTGCGTGGGTTGTTTCCGTAGCGCGCTGCCGCAATTGAGTCGTTGTAGGTTACGTTTGGGTTTGCCTCGCGATTGATCAAGAACGACTGCATCCGCTCTTTGAAACCGTCGTAAGCAACTTGATCTTTGCGCGGCTGCGTTACATATAAATAAGTCAACTCAAAAAGTACCCTCAAGTCTTTTATCGAAGCCGTACCCTCAACGCCCTGCGTCCGTTCATGGATAAAAGGCGCGACCCGCATCGACTTTCCGGCCAGCCAACTGCGTAAATCTGCCGCTGAGAGCTGTCCCCATCCGCCGGCATCCATTGCCCCTTTGAGCAAAGCCAGGTTGGGTGCATCTTCATCGGGAAAGAGCTGCTTCCCGCCTTTGCCAAAAAGTTTGAAACTCACTTGATCGGCGCCGAAAGTCGTAAGTTTTACGTAGACGTTTATGCCATTGCTCAACTTAAATACGCGCCCGCCCGCTTTCGTATGATCATATTCTGCCAAGATCTTGCCCGGTTTCGGGAAAGTCGTGAGTGGCATCTTCGGGCGTGCACTTTCCTGATAAGCCGGATAGATTTGCTCTTGTGCAGCACGCACACAGCGCTCCAACTGTTCGGTCGAGGGTACGCGGAAGTCCGCCTTTTGGGGTGCATAAAGCAGCAATACTTGATTGCGGTCCGTTACCAATTCTTTAATGGCTGCATTTACATCAGCCAAGGTCAGTTCCGCATCAAACTTACGCCGTAAATGCAATTCTTCCGCCGCAGAAAGTATCGGCTCACCATAAAGATAATGATCCAAACATTGCTTTACGTAATGATGATTGGCCAATTGTCCGCGCTGTTTATCGCAGCGCTCGGCCTTGTTGCGCAAGATGGCTTTCGCCCGCGTCAGTTCTTCGGTCGTGAAGCCCTTTTGCCGCGCCTGCTCAATCAAGCCTACGGCCGCCGATAGTCCTTCTTCAACCTGATCACCTTTGCAAGAAACGCTTAGCGAAAAGGCATTCTTTGTCTGAACAATCAAAAATTTTCCATCTTTCACTGATGCCGCGGTAAAAGGCACTTTCGCTTCGCTTTGCCGCTTCGACAAACGCTCGTTAAGCATCAAGCAAATCAGGTCTTTCTCATAGATTTCTTTCCGGTAGTGCTCGTCAGATCGCGCCGAAGTTGGCTTCGCGTCGCGCTTCATATAGAGATGCGCCAAAGCGATCGGCTGTTCGGCGTCACGCATCACGTGCGTAATCATACGCTCGTTGTCAGCCACGGGATAATATCGGCGTTGGGGCGCATTGGGCGGCAGAGAGATGTCACCAAATAGCTGTTTGATTTGGTTTTCTATAGCATTTACATCCACATCTCCCACAATGACGACCGCTTGTAGGTCCGGCCGGTACCATTTGTTGTAATAATCCCTCAACGCATCGGGCGAAAAATTATTGATGACGTCCAAATGACCGATCGGCATCGCATCTTCATATTTTGAGCCTTTGAAAATGACCGGAAAAGCGTCTTCCATCATTCGCGCCACAGCCATTCCGGTGCGCCTCGTGCGCCATTCTTCACGCACGACGCCGCGCTCTTTGTCGATGGCCTTCTCTTTGAGTAAAAGCCCATCGCACCAATCTCGCAGGATCAACAAGCACGTGTCTGTTACGCCCTGACGCTGCACGGGAGCGGCCGAGATGTGATAGACCGTGCGGTCAACGCCGGTGCAGGCATTCAGGTTTGTGCCAAACTTAATCCCGACGCTTTCGCACCAAGATACCAAGCCGGGCGATGCCCCCTCGCCGCGAAAATGGGTCGACCCATTAAAAGCCATGTGCTCGAGGAAATGAGCCAAGCCGCGCTGGTGTGGCATCTCCAAAATAGAGCCTACGCGCTGCGCCAAATAGAAGCTGGCCAAGCCCGGTTCAGCTGCGTTGTGGCGGATATAGTAAGTCAATCCGTTGGATAAGCGCCCTTGCCGGTAGGTCGCTTCCTGTTGCGCCGGTAGCGCTGATATGAGTAATGGCTGTAGACTCATAAAGTAGAATATCCTTTTAGGGTATTTGAAAAGAACGCTTTCGAAGTGCCGTGCATCCTATATAATAGGCCGGTCGCGCGATTTTTCTTGTCGGTTTTGGGGTTTGAGCGGAGCAACTTCGCCGTTTGCGTTGCGCCCATCGGCTTATTGAAGGCTTGTTGCAAGGAAATGAATCGGATTGCCCCAGCTGTTGTTGCCCCAGTTTTGGTATAAACTCGGTGCAGCGGCCTTTTGTCTCGGCTTGCATTGAAGTCGAGTGGCAAGAAATCGATTGAGTGTGGACGCAGTTTCATTTTCCGCTTGATTAGTGCGTGCAAATGTAGAGGCACAACGCATTTTCGACAATACCTAAAAGAGGGGATTTTGCAGGATGGCAAAAAGATGAAAAACTAATTTTAGGATATAAGGTGCTTAATCGTAAATTGGAAGTGACAAACTCCGGGCTTATGACGCCCAAACCCCTTTTTAGATGCAGCAGCATCAAGCGATGCCCAATAAGCTTTGCGCCGCCGTTCCGGACCTCCACCGTAAATGCCGCTTGTGTGTTTGTGCGCTTTCGGCCGGCGCTTTGCAGGGCGCGTAGTTAAGGCCCTCCGTCAGCCGGTTTTAATGTATGATAGAGGCGGTCTCCGTTGGACGAAAGTTGCGCTCCTTGCGCTCCTATGCCGCCTTGCTTTGGTGAGGCCTTGCCTTGAATTTCGATGAGTTTATGTGTGGAAATAGATTCGGCAAGTCGATGAAAAACAGTGCATTCCTTGTTTTTTAGGTGCAAACAACCGCCCTTCTCTTTCATTGTCGGCATTTGCGAGTTGCGCATTCGCAGCGTTTTATCGTTTGGCGGCAGCAAACCATCGTTTGGTGGGAGCAAACTATGGTTTGCCAGGAGCATACTATCGTTTGGTGGGAGCAAACGAAGTGCAAACAAATGGCGATGAAGGACCAACCCAATCCGCACGTGAAAAAATGCGTGCTACGCCCCTAAACGGTGTGCGAGAATGTAGAATAAACATTTCGTCGTCGGTATATAATAGGACAAGTGTAAGGGTGGGTAGGTGATGATGGACCGTAAATCAGTTGTGAAAATAGAAAGAAGCAAGCTGCGCGTTCAAAATACCGTAAAATAGGTATTGTTGAGCCGAGAAGGCCCCTCTAACTTTGCACCCGGTTTTACGACCATATACAACAACAATCTATAATTAAATTTTTCGCAATGAAAAAGACAAGCTTTATACTCTCAGCATGGGCCGCGTGCTGTTTGCCATTGGTCGCCATGGCGGATATTCCGCCGGCGCCCAACTTGTTTCGAGCCTCGCCGGCGCAATATGACTTTCGCATAGCCGAAGTGCGAGGCGATTACGGGCAAGATTTCCAATTTCAGTATGACAACTTCGGCTGTCTTCTACGCCAAGTAGGCCTTTCAGACGACGGCGTTGAAGTTGAGCAGAATGTCTACACCTACGACGCCAATCATTACTTGGTTCAGCATGAAGAATGCGTAGGACTGAAAGACGACGGCACACCCGTCGTCGACTTACGCCAGATCTATACGCGCGATGCCAAAGGCTACATCGTCGGCTATAACCGCTGGAAGCGTAGGGCACAGGAGGAGACCGACTACGAAATGTTTGAAGATATTCGCGGGAGCTATACGTACGATGAAAAACAGCGACCTACGCACGCTGTTTATATGTATTATGATGGCGAGAAGGCGGAATGGTATGAAGGTCTTGTAGTCGATTTGACATATACAGAAGATGGCAAACTCGAATCGCTGACAAAGACCGTGGACAACGCCTTGTTTGAAAAAGAAGAGTTGACTTACAACGAACAAGGTAAGATCGCCGGGTTGACACTTACTAAGCCGGGTGCGAACGACGTCGTTTGGATGTATACCTACAATGCTGCAGGCGACATAACTCAATCGGGCCGCCCCGGATACTATTTCAACTATACGTATTACGAAGACAAGACGCTGGATAAGACGTTCATTCCGCGCAAAAACATTGTCGACAAGTCGCTTTTTGGCTTGCGCAATGCCATCACGTGGTATGCTGCGCCTACGGAAAATAGCTACGTACACGCCATTCAGCACGAAGAAACGACCGGTGCAACGATGGTCTACGAACCGATTGACCAAACGAACGTAGAGCGCGTGATGCTTGGCGATAAAGTCGAGCAAGACGCCCTCGTCGTCGAAGGCCGTTGGCTGCGCATAAAGCCGAGTGCTTCCGAACGGGGGAGTGTGTTGCGCATCTTCGACTTGTCCGGCCGCTGCATTAAGATGCAGCAGGTGGATAAAGCCCTTGAACGCATTGATCTGACGACTTTGCCCTCTGGAAACTACATCGTAAAAATCGCTCAGCACGAAGCAAAAATCGTGCGCTGAGCTCATTTTAATAGATACCTTTTTCTCAATGTGGCGGCTGGGGACTCGCGGAGATTTTTCTCCGCCCCCGCCTCTGCCGTCACAATCAAAATGATAACACAACCCAACTCGCCTCGTATCCACAAGAGAGCTGCGCGTTCAAAATACCGTAAAATAGGTATTGTTGAGCCGAGAAAGCCCCTTTAACTTTGCACTCGGTTTTACAACCATATACAACAACAATCTATAATTAAATTTTTCGCAATGAAAAAGACTACCTTTATGCTGCCACTTTTAGTTCTTGGCAGTTTGTTCTTAAAAGCCGTTGCACAACCTGTGATGGCAGAACACCGCTTTTGCGCCGACCCCGCTCGGTATCAATATCGTCTGACCGATATGAAAAACTGTTATGGGCAGGATATGCATTACGATTATGACAATGCCAACTGCTTGGTGAAAGAATCAGTCTATGAATCGGGCGGTGACTTGGCAGAGGAAACACTTTACACGTATGATGACCGCCATTATTTGATTAAGATGGAGATGCGCGAGTATCCGAGAGGCGGCGGTGATCCTATCGTGAGTTATCGCCACCTCTATACACGCGATGATCAGGGATACATCACGCAGTACACACGCCTTCGCCGTCGCGCTTTGACGCCCCAGGATTTGGAACTTATCGAAGACGTGCACGGAAAGTACTTCTATGATGAGCAACATAAACCGATACGTGCTGAATATGAATTCTGGGATGAGCAAGCGAATGATTGGTATGAAGGAAAAACGTGCAAGCTCGCCTATAACGAGAAGGGACAACTCGAAACGGTGACCATGTTCGCCGATGGCTCGACTTTGGAAACAGAATATCTGATGTACAACGAGCAAGGGAAGGTTACCAGCCTTAAGCTTGTAGTCCCGGGTAAAAATGATCTGATAGAGGACTATACGTATGATGAGCATGGAGATATTGTTAAAGCCGGACGCACTGATTTTATGTTTGAATATACGTATGATCAGGATAAATTGGCCGAAAAGACCTTTTTCCCGCGCCATACATTGCGCGATCTGACGTATTTCGGAAAGCGGAATTGTGCAGCCTTTTTCGGTTTGCCGGAGGAAAACAGTTTTACGCACGCCGTGGCAAGCATAAAACTACCGGCACCGGACGATGAAGGCGAAGAGGATGAGGGGGAAAGCGAAATTGCTACAATGGTGTATGAGAAAATCGAAACTACCGGTGTACACAACGCAGCAACGCAAGCCGGCACGAACGCAGTGAAGGTAGAGATCAAAGCCGGTCAGCTCATTCTCAATGTGGACAAGTCGCTCGTAGGCGGCGAATGGCAACTGTTTACAACGGCGGGACAATTGTTGCAACGTGGAAACATAGCCAATGTAACAACGACGGTAAATATTGCTACGCTCACGCCTGGAACTTATGTTATCAGACTTGGCCATGCAGCTTTCACGTTTACCAAATAAGACATTCTACTATTGTCTTGTGATAGGTGCGACTTCCGAATAAATCGGAAGTCGCCTTTCACGCATTCTGCTATTCGGCTAAGAAAATGTAGCCTTTTCAAGATTGCTTGAGGGCGAGTAGTAACTACAATATATAATGTATAGTTTACCCCAGTATGATGAAAAATATAGCTTTACTCCTGCTCTTGCTTGTCGTGACGGCTTTGCCAAAAGAGGCCGCAGCCGATAACATTGCTGAAGTCGTACGTCATACCATTCGTGGCATTGTTGTCGACGAAGATCAGAAACCAATAGCCGCAGCTTCCGTGCGCTTGGTCAACACAACGCTTGCCAGCGGTACAAACGCGAAGGGCGAATTTGTGCTCCAAGTGAAGCAAAGACCGAAGTATACGCTCGTCGTTCAGGCCTTAGGCTACACATCAAAGACCATTGATCTCGAAGGCACGAAAGATACGCTGCTAAAAGTGGTGCTCGAATTGACAACAGGCAGACTTAATGAAGTCGTCGTAACAGGTTCGCGCATAGAAAAGCCGCTGAAGGACGTTCCTATCATTACCCGCGTGATCGGTAAAGATGAGATAGCGGCTGTGAACCCCATAGATGTGAATAGTCTACTCGAATATACGCTGCCCGGCATACAGTTTTTTTACAATTCAATGAGTCAGACGCAGGAGATAAGTTATCAGGGGATGGATAGTAAGTCGGTACTCTTTCTCGTAGATGGCGAGCGCCTTAGCGGCGAAGGCGCCGATCACAACATAGATTTTAACCGCCTGAATGTAGACAACATAGAGCGTGTAGAAATCGTGCGCGGTGCGGCTTCAACGCTTTATGATAGCCGAGCGATCGGGGGGGTAATCAACATTATAACGAAGCGCGCCGAGCGCCCAATAAACGCAAACTTCACAGCGCGCTATGCCGGTGTGAATGGGCAAAAATATGGCGCTGAATTTGGATGTCGTAGTGAGCGATTTTCTTCTTTTACAACGCTTGGATTCAGACATAGAAGTACCTATAAAATAAAAGATGGCACAGGAAAGCGTGTGGATATTATCAATCCGGATGGCACGACCGATACGCGCGAACTGCCGCCTTCGCAAGCGGCGATCTACGGCTACCGCATTTGGGACGCATCGCAACGTTTTAATTATGCCTTTACCGAACATTTGAGCGCGCAGCTGTCGGGCTCATATTACGGTAATCGTCGTCCGCCCAAGAGTGGCCGGAAGTTTTATGATAAATACGAAGATTGGGTCATAGGCAGTAAAATCAAGTATATCTTCGACGATAACCATACCCTCGATTTCAACTATAGCTTTGACAACTATACTAAACGAGCCGTATATTTCCAAGCGGGTAGAAGTGTGCGCAGCTATGGCAATGTTAATAGTGTGGGACGCCTTAATTATACGGGCAACTATGGAACGCATACGCTAAGCTTTGGCGGTGAATGGCAGTATGAGCGCCTGAAACATTATATGATGAAGGATACAGGGACGGTTTCCGGTTCACACTATGCCGCTTATTTGCAAGAAGATTGGCGAATTACGCCCCAATTGAATATTGTGGCCGGCGTGCGAGGCGATAAAGCCTTTCAATATAAATTTCATTTGACGCCGAAGATTTCAGTTCTTTACCGCCCGTCAGCAAACCTAACCTTGCGCGGCGGGTATGCGCGGGGCTATCGCGTACCTACGCTTAAAGAGTTGTATCAAGAGTTTAATATGGCCGGAATCCTTATGCTTTATGGTAATAAAAACCTCAAACCCGAGAAGAGTCAGCAATATTCTTTGTCGGCAGAGTATAATAAGGGCGGTCTAAACTTGACGGTGTCAGCCTATCATAATCGCTTCAAGAATAAAATCTCGTATGAGTATCTTGAGCCCGGGGTTTCTTATGATATGCATTACGTCAATGCGGAAAATGTTAAGACAACGGGCATCGAAGCTACGGCAGATTATCGGCTGCCTTGGGGATTGAAGGTTACCACGGCTTATGCTTATGTAAATAACTATGAGAAAGTGAATGGTTATAACACGTCGTGGGTTCGTCCGCATAGTGCCAAACTCAATTTACAATACAAACACAGTTTTCATAAAGTGCAGGGTACGGTGGCCTTTAATAGCCAATGGGCGTCGCGCATTACAAGATATTCTTATGACGCCAAGTTGAAAGGCTATCGCCAATACGTCTTTGATGCTCGTGCTATCTGCTCGCTTAATTTAGGCGTGCAATTTTTGCGGGGCGTAAAACTGGGCTTGATGGTGGATAATTTGTTTAATTATAAAGATAAAGCCGCTGATTCTACCGTGCAAGCGCCACTGAATGGCGTCAGTTATGTAGCTACGTTGGCGCTTAACATCTCTGATCTTGTGAAATTCTAATAGTAACCCTCTATGAAAAAGAAAAAGTTAATCTTGGGCGGGTTGGCCGTTGCGCTTGTCGCAATTCTGCTCGCTTTTGTGTGGATAAAATGGTGTAGTGCGACGAGGATAGGCTTCCTCCATTACCAAGCTATTGATCTCGGACAAATAGCTAAGGCCAATGATAACGGATTTGTGAAACTGGAAGAAGTAAGTCTGGAGCAGCTCGGCGACTTAGACGACTACGACATGGTTTTTGTGAATGGCATGGGCCTACGACTTACGCAAGAACAACGTGAACAAATCCAAAAAGCCGCCGATAAAGGCTTGCCAATGCTGACGACGATGTCCACAAACCCGGACAACAATTTTAATACGCTCGATTCCTTGCAAACGGATACGCTTCAAAAGTATTTGGGAGAGGGAGGTTATGAAAACTATCGCAGTGTGTTGAATTACGTGCGTCGATATATTGACAAGAAATTCCTGTCTAATCCTGAGCCGAAGCCTCTTGTAGCTCACGCAATGGGCGTATTGTATCACCCAAATTTGGATGATAAGGACGGAGAAGATTTAGAATTCAAGACGGTTGCCGAATACAGACAATTCTTGCAGAAAAACAAACTTTGGAAACCCAATGCGCCAGCAGTTGTTCTCACAGGTGTGATGGGAGATCCCAGAGATTTGATTGCGAAATTAGAAGAATCGGGCAAGGTCGTTTATCCTTTGCATAATCTGCCTAAATTCTTGCAGAGCGAAGCGGCGGATAGTATCTTGCCGGCCGCAGTTGTGAATATGGCCCACGGGCGTTTGGGTGATGCCGTCGTAGATTATCTTACGCAAGCCAATATTCCTCTCTTCTCGCCCTTGAATGTCAGTCGTCCGGTCGAAGACTGGGAGCAGGACAAAATGGGAATGAGTGGCGGCTTTTTGTCGCAGAGTGTTGTGACGCCGGAGATTGATGGCGCCCTCCGCCCCTTTGCTCTCTTTGCTCATTATAAAGGGAAAGATGGTGTTCCTTACGTGGCTGCAATTCCTGAGCGCTTAGCAACTTTCGTTGAAACCATCACGCGTTATATCGATTTAAAGCGCAAAGCAAATCAAGATAAGCGCGTAGCCATTTATTATTATAAAGGTCCGGGCCAAAACGCTCTCACCGCCGCTGGTATGGAAGTCGTACCATCTCTATATAATTTGCTGAAGCGCCTACAGCAGGAGGGCTATAATGTATCCGGCCTTCCCGCCTCTCCGCAAATACTTGGTCAGATGTTGCAAGCGCAGGGCGCCGCCTTTGGTTTGTATGCGAAAGGTGCATTTTCTAACTTTATGCGTACAGGTAAGCCCGAACTGATCAATAAGAAACAATACGAAAGTTGGGTTAAGCAAGCCTTGCGTCCCGAAAAGTATGCTGAAGTCGTCAAAGCAAACGGCGATTTCCCCGGAGCGTATATGTCTACCGCCGATGGGCGCCTTGGCGTGGCTCGTTTGCGTTTTGGCAACGTCGTCTTATTGCCACAAAATGCGGCAGGAAAAGGCGACAACGCTTTCAAAATCGTTCACGGAACGGATGCCGCTCCGCCGCATACCTATATCGCTTCCTACCTTTGGACGCGCTTTGGTTTCAAAGCAGATGTACTCATCCATTTCGGTACACACGGCAGCCTCGAGTTTACGCCTCACAAACAAGTTGCTTTGAGCTCGCTTGATTGGCCCGATCGCTTAGTCGGTCCTTTGCCGCATTTTTATATTTACTCTATAGGCAATGTCGGGGAAGCGCTCATTGCCAAGCGCCGCTCCTATGCCGGACTCATCTCCTATTTAACGCCGCCTTTCTTGGAGAGCAATACCCGCAGCATCTATCAAAGTTTGGAAGAAAAAATCAAAATCTTCAATGCGAGAGTGGCTGATGGAAACAAAGCGGCTATTGATCGCGCCTCACTTGACGTAAAAGCGCTTGCGATTAAGTTAGGCATACAGCGCGAATTGGAGTTGGACGCCGATATGAAAAAGCCCTATACGGAAGATGAAATCTTGCGTATAGACAATTATGCCGAAGAGATTGCTACTTCCAAGATTATTGGCCAGCCTTATACCTTGGGCGTTCCCTACGAACCTCAACGTATTCAGAGTAGCATCTTTGCGATGTGCACGGATCCTATAGCTTATTCCCTTTTAGCCTTGGATAAGATGCGTGGTAAAGCCGATGATTCCACGTTAAAACATAATGCGCTTTTCACACAACGCTATTTGAATCCGGCCCGTGCTCTTGTCGGCCGTATTTTGACCAATCCGGCTGCGGCTACTGACGCACTTATCTGCAACGTAGCTCATATTACGCCCGCTGAGTTGCAGCGTGCCCACACTATATATAATGTATTGTCTGCCCCCAACGATCGTATGGCGATGATGATGGGCGGTGGAGGCGGTGGTAAGCCGAATGCTAAGATGATGCAGGCTATGCAAGCTATGATGAAGCAAGCGCAGCAGTCGGCGACTCAACCATCAAAGCGTCCGGCTCAATCTTCGTCGGCGCGTGGTAAGCAAAAGACCTCTTCTAAAGCTCCTCAAACGATGGGCAAAATGCCTAAGGCAGGCGGCAAACCTGATGCAGAAGCGATGAAGGCAATGCATGAAATGGCTGCAAAAGGCGAAAGACCAAGTCCGGAAGCTCTTGCGATGATGAGAGCAATGGCTGCAAAAGGCGGGAAGCCCGACCCCGAGGCAATGAAAGCGATGAAGGCGATGATGTCTGGTGGAGATGCGGCAGAAGCAAAAGAAGCATCTGCGCAGCATTCATCAGCGTCAACGCCGACTAAATCACAGCGCGCGAAAGACGGCAAATCTAACCGTAAGTCTCAGGCCGCTGCTGCCAAAGTTCATCCTATGGCAGCCAATAAGCAAAAGTCGAAGACCGCTACTTCCTCACAAAGTTCCGGTGCTATGATGTCCGCTATGATGAAAGCATCGCAGCGTCCGAAATTCACGAAGCAGGAGAAAGACTTCGCCTATGCTGTGATGGAAGTCGAGCGTACGATCAAAAACATCCAACGTTATAAGCAAGCCTTATGGGAATCTCCTCAAATGGAGTTGAATGCACTCCTCAACGCAATGAGCGGCGGCTATACGAAACCTTCTCCCGGTGGCGATCCTATCGTGAATCCCAATACCTTGCCCACGGGGCGTAACCTTTTTGGTATCAATGCTGAAAACACGCCTTCAGAATCTGCTTGGGAGAAAGGAAAAGAGTTGGCCGAGAATACAATTTCGCTTTACCGCAAGCGCCATAAAGGAGAATATCCACGCAAAGTCAGCTACACGCTGTGGAGCGGCGAGTTTATAGAGACCGAAGGCGCCACGATAGCCCAAGTACTTTATATGCTTGGTGTCGAACCTATTCGCGATAGTTTCGGTCGCGTCACAGACTTACGCTTGATTCCTTCGCGCCAATTGGGCCGTCCGCGTATAGATGTCGTTGTGCAGACCTCAGGTCAGTTGCGTGATTTGGCTGCGTCCCGTCTCTTCCTTATCAATCGGGCTGTGGAGATGGCCGCTGCCGCTAAGGACGAAGCCTATACCAATCAGGTCGCAGCTGGTGTTGTCGAGGCCGAACGCACGCTGACGAAGAAAGGCGTTTCGCCAAAAGCGGCGCGAGCAATGGCTACCCGTCGCGTATTTGGCGGCGTAAATGGAGGCTATGGAACGGGAATTCAAGGAATGGTAATGAGCAGCGATCGCTGGGAGAAGCGTTCTGAGATTGCTGATACTTATATCAATAATATGGGAGCTTTCTATGGCGATGAGAAAGAATGGGAAGCTTTCGATCAGTTTGCCTTTGAAGCTGCCTTAACGCGGACCGACGTCGTTATTCAGCCGCGCCAGAGCAACACGTGGGGAGCTTTGAGTCTCGACCACGTATATGAATTTATGGGCGGTTTGAACCTCTCCGTCAAGCAAGTGACGGGCAAGGAGCCTGACGCCTATCTGAGCGACTACCGCAACCATAACCGTATGCGGATGCAGGAAGTGAAAGAGGCTATCGGCGTAGAGAGCCGCACGACCTTGTTCAATCCTACTTATATCAAGGAGCAGATGAAGGGAGAGGCGAGTGCGGCCAACGGCTTTGCAGAATTGGTGCAGAACACCTTTGGCTGGGAGGTGATGAAGCCGGGCGCCATCGACGAGGAGATGTGGACGGAGATCTATGACGTATATGCGAAAGACAAGTTCAACTTAGGCTTACGCAAGTACTTTGAAGATCGCAACCCTGCCGCCTTGGAGGAGATCTCGGCCGTGATGCTTGAAGCGGCGCGCAAGGGGATGTGGAAGGCCAACCCGACGCAGGTGCGCGAACTGGCCAAACTGCATACTGATCTTGTGAACAAATATAAGCCGTCCTGCTCCGGCTTCGTCTGCGACAATGCTAAGTTGCGCAACTTCATAGCTTCCAAGTCCGATGCCGCAACGGCTAAGGCCTACAAAGCAAATATTGACGATATACGTGCTGCGAAAGGCAAAGACGGCAAAGTCTTGAAGAAGGAGGAGTTAACCCCGGAAGAGCAAAAGCGTAGTCAGTGGATCAACGGTGCACTGATGGTGGGCTTGATCATTGTTATCTTCGGTGGACTCCTATGGATTGTGCGCCGCAATCGGAAGCGTCGCCAATAAACGCTTGTTACGATGGAACAATTGTTCACTTTATTGCTACTATTGGTTTGCTTCAATTTCGTGTTGAAGCAAACCTTTGTCTCCGTGCGGGCTATGCTCTTTACGACGGTCGCAGTTTGTAGTTTTACTTACGCAATGTGGCCTTATGCAATCGAGCAATCGAGCACGCAGATTGCTACGTGGTTAGCCACGCCCACGCTGATGCGCGACCTGGCTGTAGTGCTGAGTCTCGACGTTTTGATTCAAGCAGCTTTCTGTTTGCGCATCGCCCGAAGAGATCGTTCGCGCGCTCGCGACAATCGATGGCAGCGCTATTTGGATGTGTTTCTACGCTTCTATCCCGGCTTTTTTATCTTCCCCGCCGCGTTTAGCCTGCTCACAGCTTGCATCTTTGCCTTTCCCGGTGTCGACTTCACCCTCGTTGCTGCGGGGGTGAGCGGCACGCTGCTGATGTTGCTTATCGCAGCATCCTTTGGTTTGCGCCGCATGCTGATTGATCGCGATACGCGATTGGAATTGCTCTTCCTGACCAACGTCTTGGTGGCACTTATCGGTGTCATCGTGACGGTCAATGGTGCTACCGGTGCCGTCTCGACCAACAATGTCGATTGGCGAGCTTCGCTGCTCGTTCTCTCAATCGCAGCCGGAGGCGCTGTAGTCGGATGCTTGCTGCGCCGATTCAAGATTAAATATGATCACAATAAATTTACTCGTAAATAACTCGTTATATGAATTACATTTCAGACATACTTTTTTGGATTTCTACCGGTCTGCTCATTCCGGTTATCGTCTTACTAATTCTTTTGTTTGGGCGAGCACTCCTGCTCATCGGGAGCTTCTTCGGTCAATACTTAAGTGTGCGCAAGGCGCAGGCCACGGTCAATGCTGCCCTGAAAGATTTAACGCCGGAAAGCTTGGATGCCGTAGCCGAAAAGCTTCCGCACAATTCTACAGCTCCGGTCATCTGCTCTCTCTTGGCCATCTTGGAGCATCGCGATCAGCCTGCCGAAGTGCAGCGGCTGATTTCCGATTACGAACTGCTCATGGAGAAGGAACTCAATGCGCCCAAGACGCTGGCTAAGATGGGCCCTATGCTCGGTTTGATGGGAACGCTCATCCCGATGGGGCCGGCTTTGGTCGGCTTGTCCAAGGGCGACATCGCCTCGATGGCTTATAATATGCAGGTGGCCTTTGCCACGACCGTTGTCGGTTTGTTTGCAGCCGCCATCGGCGTCATTACGCAACAGACGAAACGGAGATGGTTTATGTACGACTTGACCCGACTCGAATATGTAGCCGATCTCATTCATCAAAAGTCTGAAAAATGAGACGCCGAAGAAGATTTATGGATACGGAGGAAGAGGTTAACCCGATGAACGTTGTCGGTAATCTCTTCGACGTTGCCATGGTGTTTGCCGTGGCTCTGATGGTAGCCCTCGTCACGCGATTTAATATGACCGAAGTCTTTAGTCAGTCCGACTATACTATGGTAAAAAATCCGGGCAAGGATAATATGGAAATCATAACCAAGAAAGGCGATAAGATAGAGCGTTATACGCCTTCGCAGGATCAGACAAACAAAGACGGAGCGCGAGGAAAGAAAGTGGGCGTGGCTTATCAGTTGGAGAATGGAGAGGTAATTTATGTGCCTGAATAGGCCTTGCCGGTTCCTTATGTCCCATTGATGAGCGGCCATTATTTGTTGAGGTTAGGTAACGAGGGGGAAGCAATGCGTTTGCTTCTCCCTCGTTGTTTGTTGGCACTTTTTTCGTTCGCGCCGGTCTGCCGCGCCGCGCTTTAATGCTTCCGATTGTCTTATAAGTATTTGATTGTTTGTTGCTTTAAGTATAATAAATAAGGGCGTCCTACTGATTGCCTGACGCATCGATCCTTTGTCGTCCATTGTTTGCCGGCAGCAAACGATAGTTTGCTCGCGCCAAACGATGGTTTGCCGGGACCAAACGATGGTTTGGTGGGGCCAAACAATTATCCAATCAACTTTCGAGTTTCAAAAACACTTCTTTTTGCCCGCTGTTTCCGGTTTCGCTATTCATAATTGGCGAGATCCTTTACCTGAGTTTGCTACGAGCTAAGCCTGAATGCAATATGCTCGGTCGGTTTTGAATTTTCTGTCATAATTTTTCGCGCACTTTTGCCGTCAATCAGTACTTGCTCAAATTGTAGCCTGATCTTTATTCCTACATACTGAGGAAGTCGAATTTTTACATAAGATTTTTCTAAAATAAGATGCGTAAATGGTGCTCTGCGGCTTTAGCATTCTTTGTATTTTGTAAGTTCAGAGTGAAAAGACTACTAAACAAAAGCGCATTCAAAGCGTTTGGGAGAAAATATTTATAGAACTACTTGCGCAAAAAAAAGAGAAGCTATATCTTTGCGCTAATCCAACTTACACAATAGTAATATCATGAAGGATTCAAATACTTCAAAGTCGAAAGAGAGAGCTTCCTACGCGAGGATACGTGACGAATTATCTGACAAGCTTTTTGTCCAAATCGTTGAAAAATTAGGCGTCGAAAAACGCTATTTGGATCCGGATTATTCTGCGAAGAAACTGGCGATTGATTTGCACACGAATCCGCGCTACATCTCTGTGGTCGTAGGGCTGCACACGGGGGATAACTACAATGCACTGGTAAACGGCTATCGCCTGCGCGATGCTTGCCGAATGCTACGCAGCCCAAGATATAGTGAATATACAATTGAGGAAATCGGTCTGATGTGTGGCTTCTCCTCGCGCCAAGCCTTTTATCTGGCTTTCCATCGCGAGCGGGAAGTAACGCCCAAACAATATAGAATGGACGAAGACGTCGATCAATGGGAGGAGGAAAAAGTTTGAACCCAACCAAAATAGAGCGGCGATAATCGCACTGCAGGGCCTACAACAAAGCAACTTGTTAAAACCATTTATGATCAATAAAGAAGAACGCGAAGCGATTATTCGCATAATTAAAAAAGGAGTAGTGCCGGCCATAGGCTGTACGGAACCGGTCTGCGTGGCGCTGGCCACGGCTAAAGCCACAGAGCTGCTGGGGCAAAGACCGGAGCGCGTAGAGGTAAGGCTTAGTGCCAATATTCTGAAAAACGCGATGGGCGTAGGCATACCCGGGACGGGAATGGTCGGACTGCCGATAGCCATAGCCTTGGGTGCACTTATCGGAAAGTCGAGCTACGGACTCGAAGTTTTGAAGGACTGCACGCCGGAAGCGGTGGCAGAAGGTAAAGCTTATGATGAGGCGGGGCATATCCAAATCTCCTTGGCTGAAGATGCGCCCGACAAACTTTTTGTCGAAGTAAAGGCCATCGCCGGTGAACACAGCGGGACGGCAGCCATCGCGCGCCAACACACTAACTTCATTTTGGAGAAGAAAGGGGAGGAGGTCTTGCTCGAAAAGCAGTTGGGCGCTGTGGAAGCAAAAGTCGACGACGATGATACGCCCGAACTTACGCTGCGCAAAATCCACGAGTTTGCCACGACAACTCCGATAGAAGAACTCGAATTCATCAACGAAGCAGGTAAAATGAATCTCCAGGCAGCCCAAAAGTCTTTGGAGGGCAACTATGGACATAAGCTCGGCAAAATTCTTTCGCGCCCGATGGGCCGAGGAATAATGGGGGATAGCATCTTTTCACATATCCTTTCGAGCACAACCTGTGCTTGCGATGCGAGAATGGCGGGCGCGATGATTCCTGTTATGAGCAACTCGGGCAGTGGTAACCAGGGAATCTGTGCAACTAACCCCGTAGTTGTCTTCGCACGGGAAAACCATAATACGAACGAAGAGCTGACACGCGCCTTAACGCTTTCTCATCTTACGGCAATCTATATAAAGATGCGTCTTGGCGCGCTTTCAGCGCTTTGCGGATGCGTTGTGGCTGCCACGGGATCAAGTTGCGGTATTACATATTTAATGGGTGGTGAATACAGACATATGACTTATGCCATCCAAAATATGATTGCGAATCTTACAGGTATGATTTGCGACGGTGCGAAGCCGAGTTGCGCGCTCAAACTCACGACCGGCGTCAGCACAGCCGTATTGTCGGCGATGATGGCTATGCAGGAAGAATCTGTAACTTCAGCTGAAGGCATTATCGACAAAGATGTGGAGAAGAGTATCCTGAATCTCGTCTCCATCGGATCGGGCTCAATGAACGAAACCGACCGCTGTGTGCTCGATATTATGACTAGTAAATCGTAAACAACAAGCCCGCGCCGGCGGCCGGCAAGCCGGCCTGCCGCGCAGGCTCAACATAAGAGGGCAAAACTTAAATCTTTTTCCTTCGAAGCAAAATTTGGCGAAAAAAACACGTATTATATAATAATATTGTTACATTCTTGTTGGCTGTTAAAGAAAAGTTTTTCTATCTTTGTGCCCGTCTATAATCCAAAAAGAAAAATGAAAGCTAATTATCTCCTTACCGGGGCCTTTCTTTTGTTTGCTGCAGCAGCGCAAGCTCAAGTGCCCAAATTCAATACTGGTAAGAAAATGAATGGTGTCTTGGAGCAGCTTGTCTCTAACGGCACTAACGTCGTAGTAAATAAAGAAGGTAAGCACATTCTTACAAAGCAAGCGAGCGACGCTCCCGTTGCTGTGATCATCAGTGCTTCAGATGCGAAGAGCGTAGCAGACAAAATTGAAGCTGAAGGCTATGTTTCTACCGTGATTAGCAATACACTGTTGACGGCAAGTGTGCCTGCCGCTTACTTAACTCAGTTGGCAGCAGACGAAAATGTGCTTTACATCAACCCGACACGCGTTTTAAAGCCCACAATGGACAATACTCGTAAGGTTACGGGTGTAGATAGTGTTCACCAAGGCAAAGATTTGGAAACGCCCTTCAAAGGTGCCGGCGTTTTAGTCGCAGTTATCGACCAAGGCTTCGAGTATAAGCACATCGCATTCAACGATGCGGACGGCAAAACTCGTATTAAGCAGTTGTGGAATCGCACAAATTACTACACGAATCCTAACGCAACGGTGCCGACAGAAAACATCCCTTCAGGCGGTGACGGAATGGCGGCCAATGGTCACGCAACTCACGTGACGAATACTGCAGCCGGTTCCGACGTAGGTAATGGTTTGTATGGTAATGCTCCGTTGGCAGATCTCTATCTCATACCTTCCAGCTTTATGGACGGAGAGTTGATCGAGGACGTTAAGAAAATCAAGGAGTTTGCTAAGAGCAAAAACATGCCTTATGTCATCAACATGAGCTTTGGCTCGCAACTCGGCCCGCACGATGGTTCGCAGCCGACTGATCAGGCTATTAATAACTTCTTGAAAGAAGGAAAAGGATTCGTTTGTGCCGCGATGGGTAACGAGGGCGACTTGGCTATCCACGCGACTCACGCATTTACGAGCGACGGCGAAACGAAAAGCGTCCTCGTGAAGACGCCTAACAAAAACATGGGTGCATATTCGCAGATCATGGGTCAGCTTTGGGCGCAGAATACCGATGGTACGAAGCACATAACCTTTAAGCCTTTCTACTTCTTAAAGGGAAAGAAGACTTATATCACGTCTGCGCAGCTCAAGCAAATGCAAAATGCAGGCTTTGCAGTCTTCTCTGATGAAGTAAACCCCTACAACGGTAAGCACCACTTCGATTTCCGCTTGGTTGTAGAAAGCATGGGTCGCCTTTTAGGTGCAACCGGTGCTGAGTTCGGTGTAGAAATGGAAGGTAATAATGGTGATGTCGTTCACGGATGGTTGAATGACGGCTACGGAACATTCAAGCGTCCGGCCGGAGCAGTTGCAGAATTTATCAATCCGGATCATGATTATTTGGTTGGCGAAGGTGCTGCATCCATCCCCCACGCATTTGGTGTCGCAGCTTTCGCAGCTACGAATAAGTACAAGTCAGCTATCAACAACCAAACCTATACGCAAGGCGGCCAAGACGTAGGCGACATTACCTTCTTCTCAAGTCCCGGTCCTTGGCTCGGTCCGATCGACAAACCAACTATTGCTGCGCCGGGCTTCTTGGTTAAATCTGCAATTTCTCAGTATGACAAGGCATTCTCTTCGACTGATTATAGCATCGTAGACATCCAAAAGAAAGGCCTCAAAAAGTACTATTACGGCCAAATGAGTGGAACTTCTATGGCTTCTCCCGCAGCTACGGGTATCGTAGCCCTTTGGTTGTCCGCCAACCCTGATTTGACGTACGATCAGATGATAGAAATTTTCAAGGAGACCGCAAATCACGACAGATATGCTAAGCCCGGATGGAACAAAAAGTTCGGTTATGGTAAGATCAATGCTTACAAAGGTTTGAAGAAGGCTTTGCAAATCAAGACTGGTGTTGGCGTTCTTGACATCCCGACCAACTCTACGACGCCGATCTCCATCTCTATGCAGCCGGATGCTTGGCAACTGCTCTTCAACAACAACGAAACTTACGCTAACATTGCCGTATATACGATCGATGGTAAGCAAGTGCTGCGCCGCACGCTGAATGACGTTCGTTGCGGTCAAGAAGAGACGATCAACCTCAACGAGTTGAATGCCGGTGTTTACATCTTGCGCGTCGATACTTCAAATGCAAACATCACACGTAAAATTTCAGTTCGCTAATCTTCGTCCATAGGATTAGAATATATTTATCCTGCCGCCTCGATGTCCTCGAGGCGGCTTTTTTTTGTAGGTCACGGCCGGCTGCAGTCCTTATAGCCGACCCTGCCATCTTCCCCCAAGCCGACTCCGACTACCCCTAATTTTCTACATGCCTCTACCGGGAAGCGTCGCATCACGAAGGCGGCCATACAGGTTGATATTTTCACCCTGTTAGGCAAATTTTGTTTCTGTAAATTGCTGTTTTTCTGTTTCTTGCTCTCTTTATCTTGCTTGGTGCGTCAAGTCCGTTTTCGTCTGCATCTTATAAGATAAAGAGAAACGACGAATATTAAACGCTTCGTTGCCAATGCTTCCTTCCCTTTGCTCCATCGCTCTGTTACGAGCGCTCATTTATCGCTGATCATTTCTTGCTAATTTATGGTTTGGCTGCAGCAAACCATCGTTTGCCGCGACCAAACCATCGTTTGCCGGCAGCATACTATCGTTTGGTGGGAGCAAACGATACGTGGGTAGGATTAAATGAGGAAATAAAACGCTTCTTGTTTTGAAAATGAATTGGAACAGAGTTGGTTAATGCGTTCTGTAATCTTTATTATTGCTGTCCGATAAACGTCAAAAAGAGTAGGAAAGACCGCCTCAATCGCTGAAACAATGCGGTTGAGGTTCTCTTTTTGGCATTCCAAGCCCCCCTAATCAAAAAGCGAAGGCATTTGAGGGCTTTCGGCCGCTTCTTTCAGGCATGCTTCCCAATCTTTTTCGGGATGATTAAAGAGGCTGTAGAAATCCACATAGTACATCAGTGTTATCCTGACCATTGTGGCCAACCCCGAAAAGCTCCAAGAG
>NZ_GG700642.1:153135-192275 GCF_000159995.1 Alloprevotella tannerae ATCC 51259 | reverse complement strand
CGAGGTCATGTCGTTAGTCAGGAGGGAGATGAGTTTGCGCTTCTGAACATCGACATAAGTGACGATGCGTGCGTGATGGACAATGCTGGAACCGCCCTTGAGTTTCTTTCGGAAAGTAACCCGTTGTACACGAACCTGCATCACCCCTTCCGGCGTTTGACACATGACATCCTCCTCTATCGTGTATTGCAGGTTTTTCTTCATCTTCGTGACATAGACGACGCCGCGCTCCGTCATTTGCTGAAACTTCGCATAGTCGATGTAGGCACGATCCATGGCAATGATATCCCCCCTGTTCAACGTGGCCGGCAAGAGCATAAAAGAGTCGTTGGTGGCTGCGGAAGTGAAGCGGATGTCCGATGGAACTCCCTCGTTGGCTTGGATTATACTGTGCACTTTGATACCCCCTTTCTTTTTACCTGTTTTGGGATGTCTGCCTACGCCTTTGAAGAGCAGGTTGGAGAAGAGGGTAATCGTTGTGGAGTCGATTATCTTCAGCCGTTTCATCCATTTCGGTTCATTTTTTCTTGTGCACAACCGGCTGTCCGAAGAAAGAAGATGACGATGCTTGGCGTATAAATCCCTATAAACGGCCTCAAAGACCGCCTCCGAACGCCTTTTGTTTCCATCCGCCAAAGTGCTCCTTGAAGTCATCATGAAGATGCCGAGATGGCGCAGCTTACAGGCCTCGGCCTGAAGGGACGCGGTGATTTCACGTAGAGAGTCGAAACGCATGATGACGGCATAAAGCATCACAAGCAGATGAGTCCAAGCGTCAAAGCTCTTGACATAGCGTTCTGCGCCCTGTTCGCTGCTTATGCGGAGGATTTCGGACTTGTTCAACAATTTTATGATCTGAGAATAGAGCGGCTGTCCGCTAAAATGTGTACTTTTACCCATGGTTAAATGTTTTTTTGTCGAATACAAATTAACCATTAAGGGCTGACTTTACAAAACGAAATCAGCCCTTTACTTTTTGCCCTCTCCAAAAGAACGGCATATCAATCAAAAAACTTTTATCGGACAGCAATAAATCTTTATAGCGAATGTTTAAAATTCGCAGATGGTGTATGCTTTTACGTTTACGCTTATAAGTAGGCCAAGCGCACGCTTTTTTGTGCTCTATTACGAAGTTTCGCCATAAAATCTGCCTCCTCTTGCAGTATATGCCGATTCAGTCGGTTGGCTGCCAAACTTATGTGAAGTCAATAAGTAATCACAGAGAAAAATAATACACGTTGCTTAATCGCATAATCGCCTTTTGGCCGCTTTAAGCCTACAATGAAATTATGATTTAGAGACTGAAGGCTGCTAAAAGACCACCTGCAGATGCCGCTTTTTGCTTTGCTCAATACAGCAAGAAAGAGAATGATAAAGACTTGGTATATAGATAGAAACGAATAAAGAAAAGGCCAACGAACCCGCAAGTTCGTTAGCCTTGTTGTATGCTAAATGTGTATTTTTCGAATACTGATGGCCCGCCATCGCAGGCGCATCTGCAGCATAGGGTAGAAGGGCGCTCAGAGTTGGCGAATCGCGTCGCGACATGCCTCCATCAGCCATTTCGGTGTAGACGTTGCGCCGCAGATACCTACACTTTCTGCTCCCTGAAACCAATCTGCTTGGATCGCAGCGGGCGTGTCGACCATGTATGTGCGGGGATTAACTTGCCGAGAAGCCTCGTAGAGCATTCGCCCGTTGGAGCTTTTCTGCCCGCTTACGAAGATGATCACGTCGTGGCGCGCTGCAAAAGTGCGAATGTTGGGCAGGCGATTGGCCACTTGGCGACAAATCGTGTCGACAAATTGAAATTGGGCCGGCGCTTCGATGTGTTGCCGAATGTAATCAATCACTTCGTGGAAGCCATCCAGTGACATGGTCGTTTGCGAAAAGAGGTGAATGTCGCGCTTAAAGTCCAACTGCTTTGCCTCTTCAAGGCTTGTGATGACGATGGCGCGCCCTTCCGTCTGCCCGACCAGACCTACTACCTCCGCGTGGCCTCGTTTGCCATAAATAACCAGTTGTGCGTCGGGCGATTCCTTGTCGATCGCTTTCACGCGCTTTTGCAACTGCAACACAACGGGGCACGTCGCGTCAACCAACTTGACCCCATTGGCTGCCGCCAGTCTGTACGTCTCCGGCGGCTCGCCGTGAGCTCTCAAGAGTACTTTTGCATCGCGCAATTGTGCGAACGAGGCGTGGTCGATCGTCTTCATTCCAAGCGTTTGCAGGCGCTCCACCTCGCTTTCGTTGTGGACGATGTCGCCCAAACAGAAGAGCGCCGGATCGTTTTCCAACTCGCTTTCAGCCTTCTTGATGGCCGTGGTCACGCCGTGGCAGAAGCCCGAGTGTATATCTATTTCTATCTTCATAAAAGTAGCCTTTCTTAGCGCGTGGCTTGTTCAAATCGCTCCATCAACCAAGCATCTTGCTCCGCAATGGAGAGTTGCCCATTATCAAGTTCGAACGCGTCGGGCGCTTTTCGTAGCGGATCGACTTCGCGGTGCGTATCGATATAATCTCTTTCAGATACGTTTTTGAGAATCTCGTCATAATCGGCTGCCAAACCCTTGTTTCGCATCTCGTCGTAACGCCGGCGAGCACGCACTTCAGGCGATGCCGTGACAAAAATCTTTAGTTCGGCTTGCGGAAATACGGCTGTACCGACGTCTCGCCCGTCCATCACGATGCCCTTTTCAGTGCCCATCGACTGCTGCAAAGCCACGAGCGCTTTGCGCACGAAGGGCAGCGTGGCAACTTGGCTGACGCGCGAGGAAACTTCCATCGTGCGGATCTCCTCTTCGACATCGGCGCCGTTGAGGAGTGTATGCGGCTGCTGCGTGGTCGGATTGAGGCGAAACGAGATGCTGACTTCCGGCAGCATAGCTTGCAGGCCTTCTGCATCTATCGACTTGTCGCTAAAAAGTCCTTGACGCAAGGCGAAGAGCGTCACAGCGCGATACATCGCACCCGTATCTACGTAGATGTAACCCACGCGCCGGGCTAAGGATTTAGCCATTGTGCTCTTTCCACACGAGGAATAGCCGTCGATAGCCACTATAATCTTTTTCATAATTGAGAACTATATCATTTGATTTGAAAATGGACGGTCACGGAAACTTGAACTATGGTTACCTTTCCGCCGTTTCGGCCCGGTTTCCATTGGGGCATTTCGCGCACAGCCTTGAGCGCGATTTGCTCTAATGCGGGGTGGAGCTTGCGAGATATGAACGCCTCGCGCACTTGCCCTTGCTTGTCAACCAGAAATGAGACCTCAAGATCGCCTTGTACGCCATACTGGACGCAGGCCTTGGGATAGTCGATATGGGCATCAAGATATTGCATCAGAGCTTTGATGCCGCCCGGGAATTCCGGCATTTGTTCGACCACTTGCGTGGGCGTTAGCGTTTTTCCTTCTTCCGGAAGATCTTTGCGATCAGCGTTGTGGGCCGAGTCGGCGCGTTCTTCTGTGTTCGTGGCCTTATCGTCGTTTTCCGTATTGGACGCATTCATCCCGAAATCCTTCTCCTCAACCGGCGTATCTACGACATCAGGCACATTAAGCTTGCCCCCCGGCAGCGCACGCACCTTCGGGACGTGGCGGCCTGCGGCCAAAGCCTTAAATTCGTGGCCCTCCTTAGCCTGATCCGGATGCAACTTGGAAAATTCGTTGTTAAGCTCAGCCGTAAACTGCTTCAGGCGGTGATTGATAAACAGGCTAATTGATAAAGGAATGGAGATAGTTAAGAATAAACCGATAAGGAGTGCCCACAAAGCCCGAGCGTAACGACGCCCGGCAGTCCTCCGGAGCTCGTACGCCCCATAATCTTTGTTTCTTCCCTCGAATATAAGATTACACCAGGCTCTTGATAATAATTTGTCCTTACTCACGTTTACCCTAATAAGGCAAGATGTGGGCCAAGCCGCACCAAGGTAGTGGTCGTCCGCTTCCCGGCGGCGATTATCCGCTCCCTTGCAGCGGTCAGCCGCTTTGCCATATAAAAAATCAAGGCGCTGAAGGCCCTTATTTAAGTTGCAAAAGTACGCCCAAAATCTAAAATTAGGCGTACCTTTGGCGAGAATTTTACACAACGTAATGAAAAAAGCTTTATACGCAGTCATAGTTTTATTCCTCTTGGTCTTAGCGTTTCCCGCTTTAGCCCAAGAAGGCACGACAACATATCAAGTTCTTAAGCTCCCCGCATCTGCTCATGCAGCGGCCTTGGGCGGAGAGAATATTTCGGCCATTGATGATTCGCCGGCGGCGGGTTGGAGTAATCCGGCTTTGTTCGCAAATGTGAGTGATAAGTCCTTAGGACTCGATTTTATGACCTATAATTCCGGCAGCCTTTATTTGGGTGCGCAATACGTCCAAGCCTTTGGCGAGCGCCACACTGCCGCTGCCGGACTAAGCATATTGAATTACGGTAAAATGGATGAGACCGACGAAACAGGACAACGCATCGGCAGTTTTTCGCCTAAGGATATGATGCTCTCTTTGGCTTATAGTTACCTGCTTTCTGAGCGATGGACGGGCGGCGCGTCTTTACATTTCATCAATCGCAACTATGCCGGCTACACCAGCTTCGCAATGGGCGTCGATTTGGGCTTGAATTATTTTAATGAGGAGACGGATTTTTCTTTTTCCATCGCGCTACGCAACATCGGAATGGAGGTAAAATCGTTTTATGAGACCAGTCGCGACAAACTACCTTTTGATATGCAGCTTGGTTTGACAAAAGGACTCGCCCACTTTCCCGCACGTCTCAACTTTACGCTCACAGATTTGACCCATTGGAAGTCGTCTGATTTCTACTTGCCCCCGGGTAAAACCAGTTTGAGCGCTACCCAGAAACTCTTGAATCACGTAGTCGTCGGCGTAGACATCTTGCCGACCGACAATACCTATATCGCGCTGGGTTATAACTTCCGTCGCGGTTACGAACTCAAAGTCGGCGACGCGCAGAAGATGGCCGGCTTCACGCTGGGCGCAGGTTTGCAACTTCAGCGCTTCAAGTTTGGCGCCTCCTACGCAAAATATCGTGTCGGCGCAGGGAGTTTGCTTTTTAATGTCGCTTATACGCTCTAAATACAATGGAAAATTTCTTAGCACAAATAGAAAACGCCTTATCGCAGCAGGCATACCCCACACGCCCCGCCGGACTTTACGAACCCATTGCCTACGCCCTTTCGGGAGGGGGCAAACGCGTGCGCCCGCATCTGACTTTGCTGGCCTGTTCGCTTTATTCCGACGACCCCGAGAAGGCTATACCCGCTGCGTTGAGCGTAGAAACCTATCATAACCATACGCTGCTCCACGACGATCTTATGGATGGGGCCGACTTGCGTCGGGGACGTCCTACCGTATTCCGAAAATGGGATGCCAATACTGCGATTCTTTCCGGCGATACGATGCTTATTTTGGCCTTTAATCACCTCTTGGAAGGCGGCTATCCCAATGCTGCCGAACTCCTTCAACTCTTGGCCCGGACAGCGCGCGAAGTTTGTGAAGGACAACAATATGATATGAACTTTGAGCAACGCAACGACGTCACCGAAGCGGAGTATATCGAAATGATTCGTTTGAAAACGTCCGTCCTCCTCGCTTGTGCGCTCAAGATGGGTGCACTCGTGGCCGGCGCACCTGCGGATCAGGCCGATTTACTCTATCACTTTGGCGAACAGATCGGATTAGCGTTTCAGTTGCAAGACGATTATTTAGACTGCTACGGAGATCCGGCCGTTTTCGGCAAGCAGATCGGTGGCGACATCGCATCAGCGAAGAAAACCTATCTGCTTATCAACGCTTTAGAGTCCGCCGACGAAAAGCAGCGTGCCGACTTGAACCGCCTTTTGTCCGACGAAGCGATGCCGCGTGCTGAGAAATTAGCCGCCGTCATACAGATATATAATGCCTTAGACATACCCGCTCGCTGCCAAGCCCGCATTTCAGCCTATTACGAAGCGGCGCGCGAAGTCTTCAATCAACTGAACGTAGCCCCCGAGCGCAAACAGCCGCTATGGGACTTTGCAGAGAAGATGCTGCATCGCAATAAATAATCTCTACCGTCACTCTGACGAAGTCCAAGCACGCTATGTTTATAGATACCCACGCACATCTTTATGGTGAGGAGTTTGATGCCGATCGCGACGACGTGATCCGGCGCGCTCTGGCCGCAGGTGCGGAGCAGATTATCCTGCCCAATGTAGACGAAGCCTCGATCGAGCCGATGCAGCGCCTCTGCGATGCCTACCCCGACCTGTGTTTGCCTACGATGGGCTTACAGCCGGAAGAGTTGCCCGCAGATCCTCGCCCCTTGCTCGACAAAATGGAGCAACTCTTAGCCACGGGCCGTTATGCAGCTGTGGGCGAAGTCGGCGTAGATCTGTATTGGGACGCCGGTCGGCGCGAAGAGCAATTGGCCGTCTTCGATAGAGAAATCCGTTGGGCCGTTCGCTTCGACCTGCCACTGCTGATTCACGCCCGCGCGGCTCATCGCGAGATTGTAGATGCTTTGACGCCCTATGCCAAATCCCTCTGCGGCGGCATCTTCCATTGCTTTGCCGGAACGGCCGATGAGGCTTGCGAACTCCTTGGCTTTTCTCGCTTCTATTTGGGTATAGGCGGTATCGTCACGTTCAAGAAATCTACGCTCCCCGATGTGCTTCGCGCTGTTGTGCCCTTAGATCGCATCGTCGTAGAAACCGATGCGCCCTATATGGCTCCCGTTCCACAACGCGGCAAACGCAACGAGAGTGCCTTTATCCCCCACATCATCGCCAAACTGGCTGAAGTTTACGAAACTACGCCCGAGCGCGTGGCCGCTATCACCACCGCTAATGCCCGCCGACTCTTTCGCTTAGCCTCGCCGGCTTGATCCTGCTGCGTTGAGCGCTTATTTCATCATCGCCCTTGCCCATAAAGTGCAGTTCTTGTAGGCCGCTTTTTATCTTTAGGGCGAAAAATAAAGTTGGCCGGCCGTCCTTTGACGATACAAATGCTTAATGAGCAGCGATAAAAGCTTATAAATTTGTTGCTTAATCCCTATTTTCAGACCGATCCGCATCGGTCTTTTTTTGTATCCCATTGCAGCGCTCATCGTTTGCTGCCGGCAAACCATCGTTTGGTGGGAGCATACTATCGTTTGGCGGCAGCAAACTATGGTTTGGTGGCAGCAAACGAAGGTTGTGCCGTGCTCGCGTTCGCTTCAGTGCAGCATTGGGCGGCGCAAACTACTTGCTTTTCGATGCTATATCGCAGCGTAAGTCTTAAAATAAGCCATAGAAGGCTTAATAGTTGCGTATTTCTCACCATTATCAATGGAACTGCGGGGTGCGCTTTGGGCTGTTTGTCTTCCCAAAAGCCTACTCCTCTTTGCCAATTCAAATTTCTCCAACCTCACTTTTAGCCACTTTGTCGGATAGTGCGGATGGCCCGTTTTATAGTCCGTTTTTAGTGTCACATTTTTTTACATTTACACGCTGTAATTTGCTGCCATTTTTCTGAAATTCGACTTTTTTCGTGCCGATATGCGAGAAATGTAGCTGAAAAGCCTAACAAACCCGACTGAAATTTTGTCGAATGAAAATAAAATCCCAACTTGCAGCTGTAAAACACGTAAGTCTGTCGCCGCCATGAGCGTCGCAGCCTACTGAGAGTCGATGATAAACGGCCTAAAGTAGCTCGATATGGAATCAACTTATAAACCTATTAACCATCTTTGCGAGGCTTAGCATCAGAAGAGAGGAGATGCGACTTCGCAAATCGACATTTAACGCACTTATTTACTATGGTATCAAAACTCATTACTATTCGACGGAGCGTCATTTTGTGTACGCTTCTTATTTTGACTGGTTTGCAGTCGCTCAAAGCGCAAACTGAAAAACACTACGGGCTGTTTATTGCCGGCAAAGAGGTTACTGACAAGGACGATTTCAGCGATTTGCGCCCCGAAGGTTGGGTGAGCGGGACGATTAGTTACGATCCCGGCGCTCGCAAGCTAACGCTTGACAACGCCGTATTTAATGTGCCGAATGATGAAGTAGCCTTCCGCTTTGCAGAAACTGACGAAGAGTTTAACATAGAGGTATATGGCTCGCATACAGTCATTACATCTAAGGGCGCAACCTTATCATCGGCAGCTCCCATAAAGATTTTCGGTGCTGGAGCCATTACTTTCATCAGTGAAAACGACGCTGCTATTTTGATGGAAAACGCTTCGCAACTCACGATCAGCGATGCTTGTCGCCTCGATCTGCGCGGAAAGACTTACGGCATCGGAGGTGCTGCAGATAAGTCGTCGTCTTTGATGATCGAAGATGCGACCGTGAAAGCGCAGGGCGCAACGGCCTCCATCGGGCGCTTGGCCGAGTTTGCAATGGATCTATGCCACTTCGCAGAGCCCGAAGGCCTCGAATTTAAAGATGGTAATGTGATGCAGGGGGACCAGATCTGCACCGCACAGATCAAGATCGAGCCGGACGAAATGCGCTACGGCATAAATATTTGCGATAAGCCGTTGACGTCAGAAGACGATTTCAGCGACATCAAACGCGACCAAATCACAAGCGGAAAGGTCAGTTATGATCCCAAAACGCGTACTTTGACGCTGGAAGAGGCGGTGATTCAGATGACAGGCCCGCTGGAGAATGCCATAGACTTTGACGAGACTTCAGAACCCTATACTTTGGTGTTCAAAGGTGCGAACAACGAAATTTCTTCCGGACGCAGCGCAGCCCTAAGTTCGGGCTCACCGCTTACGATCAAAGGCGAGGGTGCGGCTGTATTTACCGGCGAGGAAAATTGCGGTATCTACATTTACAATCGTAGTAAACTGACCATCGCAGACGGATGCACCGTGACTTCTAATGGGAAGTGGGCTGTCAGCGGCAACTCCTACAACCTGCAGGAAACGCTGCTGATCGACAATGCTACGCTCAAAGCGAAGAGTACGTCGAACGATGGCGGCGGCGTGATTGGCTTTAAGGAGATTACGCTCAAAGATTGTGAGATCTTAAAGCCTACCGGTGCGAAAATAGCTAAACTGACCGATGACGAAGGTTTGACCTACATGGGCATTGCATTGGACGGAAAAGCCGTAAAGGGCGAGGTTGTGATTGCGCCGCGCAGTGTTGGCGTCGCTCAAGTGGAAACTTCGCCGCGCGCAACAACAACTATTTACACGCTAAGTGGCTTGAAAGTCAACGAAAGTTTGGACCGCTTGCCTAAAGGGCTGTATATCGTCAACGGGCAAAAGGTTGTAAAATACTAAAATTCGATTTTAATCATTCTATCCCGGCAGAAATCCTCTCCTTCTGCCGGGATTTCTTTTGCGCATTTGCGGACGAGGGCGTCAGAAATCAGATGCCGGCGCTGCTTGGTTTGTTATTGTTGAGACAAAATAGTATCCAAAGCGCTCTACATAAGAAAAAAGTAAATAGAGATCCTTTCCTTGTTGTGTAATAGTCGGATTTTGCGACTAAATTACTATATTTGCGCATCGTTAATCCTAATATGAAGACTGTAAAACCTATGAAAATCCGCCTTATATCCCTTTTGCTGATTTTTTCGGCCTGCTTTAGTAGCGCCTTTGCCGATATTGTCGTCGGCAGAGTCGTAGATGCGCAAACGAAAGCCCCACTGCCTGATGCGCAAATCGAAGTTCAGCAACACTTTATGGGAGCTTTAATCTCCTCTTCCTACACTACGGACAGCTTGGGCGTATTTGAGCTGCAGGCCTTCTCACGTCAGTGCGTGCTGAGCGTAGAATATTTGGGCTATTATAGAGTTAGGCGCAACTTTCTCGCAAGCGAGGGCGAGGATACCATACGCTTGGGCGACATAGCCTTGAAGCCGTCGGATGCATATTTGAAGATGGCGACCGTAACCGGGAAAGTGCGCCGCTTTGTCGTGCATGGAGATACCGTACTCTTTAACCCGCGCGCTTTTAAGTTGGACGAAGGCGCACGGCTTGAGGAATTGCTTAAACAACTTCCAGGTGTGACGTCCAAAGATGGTAAACTTTATTGGATGAACAAGCCATTGCGCATCGTGATGAATGGGAGCGAAATTTTTTCCAATGGGGAGGCGTTGATGGGGCGCTTGCCTGTGGAAGCCGTAGATCAGATTAAATCTTACAACAAGCAGTCTGAGTTTGCCCGACACACGGGCCGCGACGACGGGAAAGAGGATCGGGTCCTCGATATTACGATTAAGAAAGGCTGGCTCGATAAATGGTACGGCACGCTCGGGGCTTCGTGGCAGACGCTCAAACGCTACGCGCTCAATGTCGATGCAATGCGGCTCAGTAAGCAAGATCCCTTGTTAGCATATGCCAATATTAACGATATAAATTCTTATTGTTCGCGCAAAGATTTCAATGATAGTTACAACAATGACATAGATAATTTCGGCCGCGAAAAGGCCGCCGCTTTCGGCTACAAACATAGTTGGCAACAAGCCCATAAACCGGAAGGACAAGTTGATAACTTTTTTGCAGTAACCGGCAGTTTAGGCCGCGAACATGGCTATGGGACGGACTATTCGACGCAAGAAAATTTCCTCAGCTCCGGTGCGCATTCGTTTGGAGCGGGAGAGGAATCGCGCTATAAGCGAATGCTGCGGCCGCAACTTAATTTTGCGTTCTTTGCAAACATAGATTCGCTCACGACACTCAATATGACTGCCGATGTAGGCTTTAATCGCACGCAGTCGAGTCGCATTAACCGCAACATTACCACAGATATCGACCCCTACGGCTTTAGTCGGCAGCCGATAGATCGGATTTTTGACGCTTTGCCCGGAGATACACTGCTTCGCCACACGATTGCTACGCAGCGGGCCGCTACTTCCGGCCTTTCCGAAGCGTTTACAACCAACGTTTTCGCTTATTTGAATCACGTCTTCCCGGATAAGAGCGAATTAGCCTTACACGCCGAGGCTAATTATAGCCATACGCGCAATGATCTCAATACGCTGCGCCGCTTGCGCTACTTCCGCACGGCCGGCAGCAACGCCTATGAGAATCAGTATTTACGCTCGCCCGAGCGGAGTTTGAAAACGTCTGCGACGCTCTATTATAATAAATGGTTGAGCAAGCAAGCGCTATTCACCTTCGAATATGGCTTTGAGTATAAGCGAGGTCTGCGTCGGCGCGACTTATTTCGACTTGATCGCCTGCCGGAATATGCCAACCCCGACGCCGTACAAATCGATTACCACGCCCCTGAAGAGCAGCGACTCCTATCTGTGTTTGATCCGGTCAGTAGCTATCGCCACCATTTCCGCGAAACGAACAACTCAGCCGAAGCTTCCATCCTCTTGAGGTGGGGAAAGTTCAGCTTTAAGCCCGAACTGGGTTGGGAATATGCGAATGAGCGCATCGAATATCGCCAAGGCAGCATCGATACTATGGCTGTGCGCCATCAGCATCTGTTTTTTCCTCATCTGAAAGTCGAGTATAAATTCTCGCCGACTTCAATTCTTGAGGCTAACTATGGTTGTAAGACCACTCCGCCCGAATTGATCAATACAATAGCTTATGTAGACAAGAGCGATCCGCTCTTTATACGTCGCGGTAACCCATTTTTGCTCAACACACACGAGCATAAAGCAGAGCTGGCTTATTATGGCAATTTTACGAACCACGAGCAGAGCATCATGTTTTCTTTGCAGTTTAATAAGTATAAGAATCCGGTGCAGACGACTTTCTTCTACGATCCCGCAACGGGCGTTATGCAGACGAGTTTCGCCAATGTGCGTGGTGGCTATGATTTTATACTGCGAACCAATTACTCGCGCGCACTGAACGACCAACTGACGCTTGCCAATTACTTAAATATTTATTCCTTACGCAGTTATGCCTATCTTACCGGTACGAATCCGAGCCTGCCGCTCCTGCTCAACAAGCGCCATCAATGGATTTGGAGCGATAGAATCGACCTCGAATACCAGCAAGACGCTTGGGATATTAAAGGACACGCACTCTTTTCCTACTCCCGCAATATAGATGATCAGAGCATCAGCGCCTATCCTCATTACCTCTTCTATAAATATGGCGTCACTGCAAAATATCGTTTACGGGCTTGGACTTTCTATACGCAGCTCAATGTGATCAATCGCCATGGTTATAATCTCAGTGCGAACAGACGCCATATGTTTATCTGGGGCGCAGGTGCGACTCTGAAAACCTTGAAAGGAAGAGGTTGGATACGGCTTGATGTAGACGACATCTTGAATCAACAAACGTATTACGAAACTTCGCTCAACGCCTATCAACGTACAGAGCAGTGGCACAACGGAATGCATCACTATGTGCGACTTTCGTTTAGCTATGACTTTGACCCCAAAGGCCAAAAGTAGGCTGCCGAGTTCGCGGCATCCGCTTGTGCGCGCTTTGTGTTGAACATCTGTTTATAAAAAGCCCGATTATCCGCCGATAGTCGGGCTTTATTGTGGCCTTGCATCAAGTTGCCCCCTGCTTCGTCTTATGATTCTCCGGAGATGATTGCATACGAAGATCCTACCGTCTGCAGCGCTTACAGCAGGTCTGCATCGACGCGAAACAAACGCTTTACTTCTCATAACGAGCGTTGATCGCTGTTAGTCGTTTGCTCCTTTCCGTTACATCTCCGCTTGTCGTTGTTCGCTAAAATGTTGATTCTTAGTGTTTCCACTCTTCTGCTGACTTCTCTGTGGCATATACTTTTATTGTTTGGCGGCAGCAAACTATCGTATGCTGGTACCAAACTATCGTTTGCCGCCACCAAACAATGGTTTGCTGCCGGCAAACCATCGACTAATGCGTGTTGCGCAACCAAAGGCGAGGAGAGAAAGATGGAAAATGAGCATCGGCTATGAAGATTCAAGCTCCGGTCGTCAACGAAAAGCAGCGGTCTGAGGCGCTATCCGGTTTTCAGCTTTCGCCCATCCGACAAAAGCAAAATCAAGAGGGACGGCGGTGAGAGATACGGGCCGCTGCGCAATAAAAATAACGGCAACAGATCTTGAAAGACTGTTGCCGTTAGTGTGTAGGCCTGACCTGCTGACTCGCATATAAGGCGGCCGCAAGCCGAGTTGAGGCTTAGTTGATGTCGGGCAAAGTGTTGTAGTCGCGACTATAGCGCAGCATCTGATCGTCGTAAGACTCCGTGTAAGAGATCTTGACGTCCGTCACGCGTCCTTGCGCATCCTTCACGGCCGTATAAACCGGATTGATGAAGCCTTTGTAAGGAGCGATGTTCAATTTCGCATAGCGTGCCAGAATTTCTTTGTGCAACTGCGGGTCAACTTTGACGCCGTAATCCTCAACCAAGCGGCGCGCGCCGGCAAAGTCGCCTTCGCTCTTCACGCGCTGAATCTCAGCAAGCAGTTTTCCGAAGAGTTCGCGCAAAGCCGGATAGTCGTTGATCTTCACGTAAGTTTTACCACCCTTTTTCACAAGTTCGACCACTTTATTCGCCTTACCCTTCTCGTAAGCCCAATGAGCGATGAGCGCGCGGTTGCGCATGTGCGCCTCTTCCAAGTTGTTGCCCGGTTGAATGCGGACCAACTGCGTCATAAGTCCGTTCATCATATACGTATAATACTGCGCCTTGTAAGCATCTGCGTCGGGCGTGAGTCCCAGCTCGACCAATTTGGCGTCAGCTAAGTAGTAGAGACCGAAAAGATCGGCGCGTGCTTCTTCAATCGGCGATGCGTAGACCTTCAAAGAGTCGGGATTTGTGCCGTCGAGCAACTTTCCGCTGCCGTGACCCAGACATTCGTGAAGGTCCGTATGAAGATCTTCGTCGTTGTCGCCATATTTGTTGATCAAATCCTGCGTGGCCTTGTCGATAACAAACTCCGCTTGGAAGCCATTACCGTGAGCGGCCTTGTTGTATGCGTCGGTAAGATTTCCGATCGTGACGCTCTTAGAGCCAACCTCTTTGCGAACCCAGTCAGAGTTGGGCAGGTTGATGCCGATTGCCGTCGAAGGATACAAATCGCCGCCCAAGATGGCCGCCGTAATAACCTTTGCCGTAATACCTTTTACCTTTTCTTTCTTGAAACGCGGATCTACGGGCGAATGATCCTCAAACCATTGCGCGTTTTTACTGAGTTTCTCCGTGCGCTTTGTAGCTGCGATGTTCTTAAAGTTGACAATAGCCTCCCAAGATGCCTTCAAGCCGAGCGGGTCTCCGTACGTCTCCGTGAAACCATTGACAAAGTCGACCAAATCCTCGGTAGCGTGAACCCAAAGCGTAGAGTATTCGTCGAAAGTGCGGAGGTCGCCCGTGCGATAAAACTCGATGAGCTTGTCGATTACGGCCTGCTGCGCCGGTGTGTCGCAATAGGGGCGCGCTTGCTGGAGATTGTAGATGATTTTCGTGATCGCGCTGCCGTAAAGTCCGTGTTCGCGCCATACGAGTTCGGTTAAACGGCCGTCTTGTTTAACCAAACGGCTGTTTAAACCCGTCATTATGGGGAAAGGATCATTAGGCGCTTTGCGCTGTTCGTAAAAGAGTTCCGCCTCAGCTTGCGTTACGCCCTCGCCATAATAGTTGCCGGCCGACGTAAGTATGAGGTCCTGGCCGTCAGCTTGGTTGGTACGCATCTTCATAACGTTCGGGTCGAACATCACGGGGAAGATCTCATCGCAGAGCGCGTCGACCGTTTGCCCTTGTCGGAGCGGAAGCTTGCTTGCTGCTACTTCGTGGAGCGCTTTGCGGAAAAAGTCTTGCGAGAATGCGGGCTGAAACTTCTCATTGCCGTAGTGGTGGTGTATGCCACTGCTGAACCAAACGCGCTTCAAGTAGTCGTGGAGCGCCAGAAAGTCCTTCGACTTGCGGTTGCCTTTATAATCCGTGAAAACCGTCTCCAGCATACGGCGGATGCGGAGGTTGTAGCGCCCATTCTGATCGAAGAGAATGTCGCGCCCCTGCAAGGCGGCCTCAGATAAATAATAGATGAGCGTCTTCTGACGGAGCGTGAGTTGTTCAAAGCCTTCGACTTTGTAGCGAAGCATTTGAATGTCTGCAAACTTCTCGTCAGTGTACTTAAACTTGTCGGACTGGGCCGAGGCGACTGTAGAGAGCGCAAAAAACATAATCAGTAAGTGTTTCATATTATTGTTTTGATGAGGAAACTTGATCCCCTCGGGTTTATTCTCTTGTGTTTGGTGGGTGAAGGAAGGAGCGCGTAGAACAGAAATGGCTCGAAGCGTAGCTGCCGGCCGCCTTAGTTGTCGCGCCAAAAGCCCGGCATAAACGGCAGCAGGATAGAGTAGATCTCTAAACGGCCGGCCAACATTAAAAATGAGTCTATCCAAAGCACAGCATCAGGAAATACGTCCCACGAATCCAGCGGTCCGACAACGTAACCATAGCCCGGCCCGACGTTGCTCAAACACGTGATGCAGCAAGATACGGAGTCGAGCATCGTAAGTCCCATCGCCATCATTGCTGTTGTGCCTAAAGCCGTCAGAATAATGTAGAGCGTGATGAAAACAAAAATGTTTCGCACGACGCCGTTGCTTATCAGTGTGCCGCTAATGCGGATGGGAAAGACGGCACGCGGATGTAACATACGCTTAAACTCGCGCACGATTACTTTATATATGGTCAGGATGCGGATACATTTGATTCCGCCCGATGTACTGCCGGCACAGCCGCCGACAATCGTGATGAAAGCAACGAAAACCCAAGTGGAAGGGTCCCAATTCATAAAGTTTTCTGTCGTAAAGCCCGTGGTCGATTGTATAGATATGGTGTGGAAAAACGAGAGACGGGCAGCATCGGCCAGCGTGCGGTGATCGCGAAAGTAAAGTACCAGCATCCCGATGAGGGCAATGGTAAGAACAATGCCAAGAAATACGCGCAGTTCGTCGTCTTTCCACATATCTTTCCAATGCTTTTTGAAAAAGCCGAGGTATAAAACGGTAAAGTTGAGGCTGGCTAAGACCATAAAGACCATCAGAATGTTTTCGATGCGCGCCGAATGGAAAAAGGCAATGCTATCCTGGTGTGTTGAGAAACCGCCTGTAGCCATCGTGGAGAGTCCGTGGTTGATAGCATCGAAAGTATCCATTCCGCCGAGATATAAAGAAACGATACAGGCCAGCGTAAGGAATACATAAAGGCCGCCAATCCAGCGCGCCGTGGAGCGAACGCGTGGGTGCAGTTTGCCGATCTTAAGGCCGGTAGATTCTGCTGTGAACATCTTCTGTTCGCCTGCGTCGGCGTTGGGTAGAATTGCGATCGTGAAGAAGACAATTCCGACACCGCCGACCCAATGGGTGAGGCTGCGCCAAAATAAAATAGAGTGGGGCAGTGCATCTATGCCGTTGAGTGCCGTTGCGCCGGTCGTCGTAAAGCCGGACATCGTCTCAAAGAAGGCTACGGATGGCCGCGTGACGATACCGCTTAGGAGGAAGGGCAGCATTCCAATAATGGAGAAGAGCAGCCACGTAGTAGATACAATTAAAAAGGCATCGCGGCGGCCCATTCCTTGGTTCTTTGAGCCTCCTAAAAAATGGAAGAGTAAGCCGAGCGAGACGCAGATAAACGTGGGAATGCCAAAGTCAACCAGTGTGCTTTCATGATAGATAAAGCCTACGCCGCAGCAGGCGGCCAGCATTATAGCCTCAAGAAAAAGCAATTGTCCGAGGACAAAAAGTATAACTTTATAATTCAGCATACACGTATTTTCTGCAAAAATACGCCAAACAACGCGAAAGGCAAAGCGTTTTTATAGGCATTTTGCTTGGCGTGTAGGGTGCTGCTCTTGCTGGGAAATGTTACATAATGATGCTTTTTAAGCGGAAAACTTGCGGAGACCGTAAAAACTCCCTAACTTCGCCGACCTTATTCCTTTTTACACAGAAAAGATGCAAAAGTTTGAGAGTGAAATAAAGCAACTAAGTGCTCCGCAAGTGCGCGTTTATGAGAAATTTAGCGATTTGCGCAATCTGCAAGCGCTGCGCGAACGACTGAATGACCCGCTTGTGCAAGAGAAGATGCAAGCGGCCTTGTCCGACGAGCAAGTGGCAGAAGCTAAAAAGCAACTGGAGACGCTTACTTTCGATGCTGACAACGTGACGATTCAGTCGCCCGTAGGGCAAGTCACGCTTACGGTCGTTGAGCGCGAGGAGCCGAAGTTGATCAAGTTTGAAAGTGCAGGCAGTCCTGTGCCCTTGAACCTTTGGATTCAGATTATGCCCTCGGGAGAAGGCTCAAAGTTGAAGGTGACAATAGGCGCAGAGGTCAATATGTTTATGCGGGCGATGGTGGCTAAGCCTTTGAAGAAAGCGGCTGACGGACTGGCCAATATGCTGTCTGCCGTTGCCATCGACTAATTCCTTCCCCCTCTTTATGCTTTTTAAGCAGTCAGACGGCAATAAGTCGCTGCTCTATGCGTATATATAGCGTATGAAGCGCTTGTTTTGCTTGTTATTTGTAAGTTTGTTTCTTTCCGGCTGCTTAGAGGTGCCTCAAAGCGAGTATGCGAAAGTGCATGCTTTCTTGCGCTTGTCGCCCGTTTCAGCAGTTCCCCCGCTTTTTCAGGCGCTGAACAGTCCCGGCCTTTTCTGTACGATTTCTCGTGAACCGAGTCATTACCTTATCCGCAGTGCGGAAGGCAAGGAGGTTGCTTTATCAGTCACGGCTTTGGAAGCCTATAACCGGCCGGAGATGATAGCAGGCTTTATCGTAGGTACGTCTGACACGCCTGATCTAAACGGCACTTTACTACCTGTGGCTTACGACTTGGTTTGTCCCAATTGCTATACGAAAGAAGACATAGAGCGTAAGCTGGTTTTTCAAGACAGACTGACGATGCTGTGCCCGCGCTGCAATAGATCTTATAGTTTGCGCAACGGCGGCATTGTCGTGGCGGGCGAGGCTGGTATAAAGCTGTTTAAGTATCGCATACAAGGCTATAGCCGGGCTAGTGATGTCTTGATTATTAATAATTAGTAGGCTTAATCAAAACAAACTTGCCCAAAGTCTGCGCTATTTGAAAAATAACTTTTATCTTTGCGCTCGCAATCTGCTCAAATGGTGGAATGGTAGACACGAAGGACTTAAAATCCTTTGGCCAGAAATGGCTGTGCGGGTTCGAGTCCCGCTTTGAGCACGGAGGCAGGCGATTGCCACGGACAATGCTATAAAAGTATTGTTCGTGGCAATCTTTTTTTTTCTACTACCGCTCTGGTTACAACTTTGCAGTCTTCTTTTTCTTTGCTGTCGGCAGCAGGTTTCCCTATTCCTCAAGATGTTTCGTACATAACCGAAGTGCCTTGATCCTGCATACTTTTAGAACAATTATCAGGTTTAAGTCCTAATCGTCTTTTACGCTAAGGGCGCCTTCTTTAATTGTTTATTTTTTTATCTCTACAACAATTAAAATCCCTGATAGCTTAAATCAATTTGTGGTGTGTCGCTATAGCAATAGCCTCAGATATTTTACTTACACCAAGTTTTAGGAATAGACTTTTACGATAGCATTTTACCGAATCTTTCGAACGTTTGATTTCTTCGGCAATCTGATTAACAGACAAGCCTTGGTTTGCTAATCGAATTACTTTTTTTCGAATTCATTCAACTCTATGTTGTCAATCTGCTCCCAGCGTTCACTATTTAAGGAAAACTTCCACTTCATATCTGAATTAATCTTCGTCATAAACGCGACACCTATTTCTTGTGTAGGTGCTAACGAAACTATACAAAGAGCCAACCAAACATTTCCCATTGAATCTAATTTGAGAGGAGTTACCTGATGATTTAGCAAGATTTTTTCTCTAGAATGTTTTTGAGTCATTCGGAAGTTGTAAGAGATGACATACTGAGTGCGTTCTGTTGCTGGGATCCCTCTAAGAAACACAGAACTAATTCGATTTACTTGAGAGAGAAATTCGTGGTCTTCTTTTGGAATGCGTTGATAATAGAAATTAAATCCTTCTTGATATGCATTTTCTACCCGCTCTCCACAGAGAAACAATGGGTTGTCGGATATATACAGGAAGTTCATCCTGTTGTAGTCAATGATATAAAGAGATTTGTATGTGATTCGAGCAAAAGCTTTTGCTGAATCGATATAAGGTTGTAGGTCATTGTATTCCTCACCCTTTATAAGAGGACGAACACCTTGTGGTGGTTGAGGTGAATAATGATCGTGATGAGAGGCTTCCACTTGGCAAGTAATACTATATTAATCGAGTTCAAAGATAGCTTTTTGGCCGTAGAATCATTACCCTAAAGGGTAAAAAACATCGTTTTCGGGGAAAGTTTACGAAATTTCTCTTTTTTGGAATTGTTACGATTTCTATAACTTTATACTTTTGCCGGTGTTAAGATGATCAGTGCGCGCAGATTCTTAAGAGCTTGGTACAGCTCTATATTTTGAGCATATGTTCAGAATAGACAATTATGGATGCTTAAAGCTCCATGCAAGATAAGGTTAGCAATCCCTTTGTACCCCCAAATTGCTATAGACCAAACTATATAAAAGGAGAGTGTGAGCTGAAAAACTCTAACCAAAGAGTAGGCATTGTTAACTATCAAATATATGAAGAAAACATTATTATCATTTGCTATGCTTCTATCTGTTGTGTTGTCACAGACACAAGTAGCAAATGCTCAGACCTCTCCTTTGAGGTGGAAAGTTTCAGTAGGGTTGGGACTTTCATGTAGTGAATCAATGAATTTAGGATTTGCAAAAGGAGTTCAAGTAAGTTATGATGCAAACATATTCGAGTTCGGTCTCTCACTGCATCATGCTTCTTCACAGACGCTCTCCACATCAAAAACACATGGGTTAGGATTTTACACTAATAATGTGCAAGGCCCTTCAGTACAAATATCTCAAGGAGACGATCGTAATGAACACAATTCTGCCAATACCTCATCTATCAATCTCTTTGCAGGTGTAGATCTATTTAAAGCCTTTAAAGTACAGGGGAGGAACCGCTTAATACTCGGTGCTTTGGCGGGTATAGGGCAATATGATAGGTCTTTCATAATCAACAATCCGGAAGGGATGACCATTGACGTGCGTTATGGTAGTTTATGGAGTTACGGCCTCAAGGGCTCTTACGAATATATGATCACGAAGAGAGTGGGTGCCGGATTTTCTGCCACGTACGACTTTAGACAAGATAATTTTTACGGACTCGCCAATTTGATTGTGCAGTTCTAAACATCGACGAATGTTTTCGAGATAGGGGAGGGATTATCGTAGTTCCTCCCCTAAATATATTGCTCTTGTTCCAAGTCTCTATTCCTTGACGCGAGGATGTGAAGTTATTCGTGAAATCCTTTTCATACCTTACTGTTCGCTATAAGTTGGCTTTCCTGCGTATAAATAGACTTAAGCCTATCCCTGACTGCAGCCATTTAGAGTACCTTTATTTATATCATAAAACAACACATCCCTGAATCAGGGTACGTTTTCTTTCGGGTAGTAGATGTTAGCTTAAGTCATAAGTTCGCTTCATCAATAAAAAAAAGCGGCCTATTCGTAGTAAGAAGAATAAGAGACAGGGAAGAAAAATACTACTGATTATCAACGTTATAAAGCGTCGTCAAACTTTCCTATAAGAAAAGAAAAATTGTCCTATAAGACAATTTTTTCGATCATAGGAGACAATTTTTCCGATCACCTATGAAAGTTTTTCCGATCACCTAAGAGAATTTTGGCACTGCCTATTTGTGCTTTGAAAGCTAAGTTATAGACCTATTTTTCAGCCTTTTCGTGCGTATGGTGTTATATACTCCTCTGTTTTGGATAAGCCATGTCTGTTTTTCCTTAGGGTTGTTTCAATCAAGCCCCAACGAGGAGATAAATTGTACAATTGTTCTTTCCGGAAAGCTAATCTCAAGCTAAAAGAACAGTCCTATTTTGATAAGATAAAAGCAGTATTGTTCTCTGTAGATGCAAGGTGCTTTTCTTACCTTTGTGGCAGCTATTTGGACGAAAGCGTTCTGTGAAAAGTGCAGATAGCTCCGCCCTTGAAGTCTGTAAGCTTATCATAATCGACTATTCACCGAATAAGCAAAAAATGAGTGTTGGCTTGTTGAAGGGCAAGGATGTATTTGTGGCAAGTGCCGCTTGTCAGAAACAGCGCATCTCGTTCGATCAACTTTGCGAGCCGATGGCAGAGGATTCGACCATCGGCATAGGCCGACATCGCCGCATTTTTTTATAGATTTCTCAGTATTCTCAGCCAACTTTGTTCGTAGAGTTATATGGCCAATGCTGGTCCGCTCACCACATCTCGCCCCACATTCTCGTCAAATGCAGTCGAGAAGGAGGAATATTCCAAGCCTTCGGAGTGTATTACCAAAACATAAATCCTCTTTACCCATATCTCTGACTTGCGCTAACTGAAGAATGTAGAGTTTTTCCGCGTGGCGAAGCTGGAAAAGGTGAATTGTAAGGTAGCCGGAAAAGGTGTTAGTAGTGGAAATGCGTATTCCTTTTGTGTATGTTTTGCGGTGATGACGTTATATAAGTTTATGCCTCATTTGTTTCTAAAAGAATATTAACGCTTTAGGATCGTCGATGTTGTTTCTCATGCAGTAAAAGAGTGTGAGATTGAGGCCTTTCTTGGGTTAAATTAGGTTTTATGGAAAATATCTACTTTTAATTTCGCATTCTATGATAGCTTGTTTACCAAAGAACTTTCAGCGCTGAGTTTCCATCTTATTGCGAAAAAATATTGTAGGAAAAACTTTTGATCGCTTTACGCTTTTTGTTTAATCTCGGGAATTTATATTACCTTTGTACACGTAAAACATAAGAAAAAAGATTTTATAGTATGCAATCATTAAAGGTGAAAAATTTCGGGCCAATTGGTAACGTTGACGTAAAATTTGGCGACTTAACTTTTTTAGTAGGTCCTCAAGCCAGTGGTAAGAGTCTTTTTTTAGAACTTCTTAAATATATCATCGACAAAGAATTTGTTTTGTCCACTTTGCGGAAATATAATTATATTATTGACAAGAAGAATCCTCAAAAGGTTTTTGACATATTTTTTGGTGATGGAATGAACAAAATATTTAAGTCTGATATAGAAATCACATATAACGGACAGGTTGTACCACTTGATTCACTCTTGAAAAGGAGTGTGCCGAAAAAGGAATTAATGTTCTATATACCAGCGCAACGCATATTGAGTATAGCTGATGGACGGCCAAAGAATTTTATGGAGTTTGATATGGCAACACCCTATGTCTTGAAATCATTTAGTGAGGCATTAAGAATTTATATTCAAGGAGGGATGGGAGACCCAGATACTCTTTTCCCTATAAGTAATCGCCTGAAGAGCGCATTAAAACAATCTTTTGATGAAAACATTTTCCATGGTGGTAAGATTGTCATGGAAGAAAATTCTGGCCAAAAAAAAATGAAGATGAGAATCGATGGTATGAGTATTCCTTTTATGACATGGAGTGCAGGACAAAAGGAATTTATGCCATTACTTATAGCTTTCTATTGCCTTTCGGGACCACCCTCTCAAGTGTTCAAAAAAGACAATTATAAATATGTAGTTATTGAAGAGCCAGAAATGGGACTCCATCCACAAGCTATAGAGTCTGTTTTATTAGAGATACTGGAGTTGATACATAATGGTTTAAAGGTTATCGTTTCCACCCATTCCACTACTCTTTTAGATTTCGCATGGGCTTTCAATACTATAAAGAATTCGTCGTCTGTAAATAAGGAAGACGCTCTATATGAGATGTTTGATCTCCGTAAGAATACTGCTACTTCTCAAATCTTTGAGGGATTATTGAGTAAGCAATTATCCACTTACTATTTCTCACGCTCTGGAAAAGGAAAAGTCTTGTCAACTGACATTTCATCATTGGATGTAGGAAGTGAAAATAGTGCCATTTCTGAGTGGGGTGGTCTTTCGCAATTCTCTTCTAAAGTGGCGGACATCGTTTATAAATATACAGACTAATACAATGCAAGGCTATGGGAAAAGAAAAGCGGCAAAAATTGATTTTCAAAGAAGCGGTAGAAGCAACACCCGACGTAAAGGAAGGATATTGTGAAGGTATAAAAGCATTTGGAGAATACAAATCCAAAATAAAAGTACCAGAACCCAGTAAAATAGATGGCAGTTTGGATATTGATGCCACAACAGCTAAGCTTTATCCAGATGACAGCCGTTGGGACTATGCACTTTGTTATGATAGCGAGGTGTTCTACATAGAAGTACATTCAGCTATAACCAGTGAAGTCTCGAAGATGATCAAGAAACTCCAATGGCTTAAATCATGGTTGGGAAAAAAAGCACCAAAAATCAATAAATTGACAACCAAGACAAAGCAACCTTATTACTGGGTGCAGTCTTCTAAATGCGATATACCTAGGCATATGCCCCAATACAAAATAGCAGTTCAAAACAAAATTCTTCCAATGCGAGAATGGGATTATAGTAAAATTCTTAAAAAAGAAAAATGAAACTTTCCTAATCATGAATTGATATCATAGAAATCTTTTTTATAGTTATTTGTTGCTATCCTCTAAAACTGAAAAGATATAAATGCCGCACTGTGAGTGCCGATAAAAAGAAACATTAGTTTCGTTTTTCCAAGAAGTAAGCTTATGGTTGCGGTTAGCAAGTAAACCAGTATAAGAAAAGGGTGTATCAAACTGATACACCCTTAATCGTTAAAGTCTAAGAGATCTTTCTATCAGTATATTCCTCAATAGAAGTCTGGTCTTATTTCAATAGCATCTTTTTGACGATTGTCTTGTTGCCACTCGTGTATTTGATGATATAGAAGCCGCTTTGGATATCGTGGTTAGGTATTTTCCTTCCGTTGGCATCATAGATGCGTACCTTACCTTCGAAGCCTTCAATGTTGAGATGCCCGTTGGAGAATGTAAACTCAGGAGCAAGGAGAGCGACATCTTCAGAAATAGAAAGGGCCGGATCAACCGTTACGTGTGCTGAAGCTGCATTCTCAATTTGTCCCTTGCTGTTGATGAGAAGAGCGATGAGGTGCAGACTGTCAGCATGCTGTATGCTACCGGGAACTTCTAATTCAGCTGCATATTCTACGATCTGATCTGCTTCTACGGTGGTCGGAATACTTCCCTTTATGCCGTCGAAACTGTAGTTCATACGCGCTACGTGGTCCATGTTGATAGAGGCGTAACCCGGAAGATCTTCGAAACCACCCATCTTGCCTTGTCCGCCACCACTGAAGTTGTTAGCTTGGTAGTAGCCCTCGATACCATTCTCTACAAGGACGAAAGAAATCTTGTAGTCGACACTTGTTTGAGCGGCAAAGAAGCTGGCAGATGCGACAGCTTTAATCTTGTTTTTGTTATTGCCAACAAAGTGTGCTTTGATCTCCATACCTACGCGAGGAGACTTGCTGACCGCTTTATTGTGCGAAGCCTCTAATGATGCGAATTCCGGTTTAGCAACGCTGCTGAGATCACGATTGATATAGCAAGATGGATAACCTGAGAATGAAAGTTTTGAGTATGAACTGGTTTCCAACTTATCTTGCTTGTGAACAGCTATACCAATGAATGTCTCAGGATATTTCTTGGCCATTCCATTTAAGCCGACGATGCCTAAAGGACACCATCCACACCAAGTTCCCGTGCCTTCCTCAACGACAAAACGCTGTTGGGGTACCGCATCCATTACCTTTACGTTGGTGCTGGTTGTATCGTTTCCGGCAAACGCGTCGTTTTCTCCATCGACACTGATCAGTCTCAGTTTCACGGAATGAATGCCATTCTCGCTGAATCCCGGATATTTAATTGCGAACTCCTTCTCAGCACCGGATCCCATAGTCGTTTTGAACTCTTCCGTTTGCTCTGCGCCACCATCAACGGTATAGCCCACCAGTAAGGTTCTTGCAATACGCGGACTCATATTCATTACGCCAAATCCGAACTCGCAGGGTGCGTTCTTCTTTACGATGATATCGCGACTGCTATAGAGCCATAGGTCTTTGGGCATATTCTCGCCGGCGATCTTTGCCTGGATTGTCAGTGCCAGAGCCTTGTACGCTTTGTCTGCCGCATAGTTCTTCCAGCCGTCGCCGAGGTCTGCCCAACAGCCATTTTCAGAATACATATCTGAGCGCCCCATAGATAGGTTGTCGCCTTCATAGCTATAACCGATGTAGAAGGGTTCTCCATCTATTGTATAGTTGGAACTCAGTTTCACTTCGTTCCAGCCGTTGTAGAGCATTCCGGCCGTCTTTGTTATGGTATTCTCACCGTTCAAGTCTTTAGTGATAAAGACCTTTACGTTCTTGGCCATTGCAGCCAGTCCGACCTTAACAACAGAGATCGTCTTCCCTTGGTAGAGCTTAGAGATCTCAGCGGGGATGTAAATGGCGCCTTTTCCACTCTTTTTAGAGCCAAATTCGCCGGTTACTTTCCCACCACAATAGCCCCAGAAGCAGTAGCTGGAGGCTGCTCTTGCCTCAAAGGAAATGAGGCTGAGTAACAATGCTATGAACAATATTGTTTTCTTCATGATGATTGCTATTAGTGGTTGATGCTAATTTTCTGCGTAATCACATTTTGACCATCTGTAGCATTTACGATATAGAGACCGTAGCCCAATTGATTGGTGCTGATGCGGCGTCCTGCCATATCATAGATACCAACAAGATGATAGCCTTGTGGCAGAATCACGCTGCCATTCACAACGCTGATCGTTTTGTTGTCGGCTGAATTTGCTTGTGAATTGATGCCGGAAGTGCCTGCTACTGCAGCTTGTGTCGAATTGTAGAGGCCGCGTTTCAAAACATTTGCTTCATAATTGCTAACGAATGAAACGATACGCATATTGGCTACGTTCCATTTGGGGTCTACGTCTACCGTGTAGTTCTTCTCAAAGTCGTAGTTGGAGATATCTAAGTTATCACCCCACGCGCTGCCGCTGAGCACAGCCCGCAAGACGCCATTCTGTGTGAAGCTTGCTTTCCCGGCTTGTTGTGTGCTCTCAATTTTGTCTTCTACAAGCCAAGTAGTCAGACGCAAGTCAGTTTGCAAAGGCATCTCATTAGTGCCGGCATGTCCGCTAACCTTAACATTGATCTGTTTGCCATCCGCACTAAGTTCTGGAGCGGCGGCCAATGTAATAAAGGAGTATTCGGACTTTGCGAGGCCAATCAAATTAGCAACAACTGTATCGTTGGCTATGAAGTATGCCGGTCCCGGATCTTCAAGTCCGCTGATTGCAAGGCGGTCGATACAGATTGCAGGCACAAAGGTCTTCGACTCACCATAGAGCGCTTCGTAATCCTTATCTGCTGCAATGCGGAACTGATCCTGATGCGATTTGTAGTCTAAGTGGTGCTTTACGCGAATCACATTGTCGCACTGGGCTAAGGCCTTGGTGTATACGCTGTCTGCAACAGTACATTCTTTGTAACCTTCAGAAGTAAATTCCTCAAAGAGTACGTTACGCTCAACCGGCTCTGTACCCTCTTTCATCGCATAACCTCTGAGACTTAATGCGTTGTCGTTCATATCCGGATCTGTCGTGCCATTGACCTTTGTTACCGTAAAAGTACCGACAAAGTTACCCTCAACCGGTACGGAAACATCCTCAAGTACGATCTTTTGTGGCACATTATTAGGAATATTGTATCCGTTGAGCGTCACTTCTTTGCTTTGTACGCCTTTGGCTGTAACCGAAAGTGAAAGAGATGTGATCGGGGTTGTACCATTATTTTGCACATAAGCCACGTAAGACTTAGGCTTATTTTGCTCAATATAATATCCGCCATCCTCGGGAGCTAAGCGAATCAAGGAAATGTCATTGTTGGGAACATTTGATCCCGAAATGACGGCACGAATACAAATGTTCTTACCGATAGCTGCGGTATTGCTGAACCAGCTGCCATCATAGCCGTACCAATTCTTTTTTGTTAGCGAGTAAGGACTATTATCAAACAATAGACAGTCGTACATCTCATCGGCATTCAGATAAAGAATATAGCCGATGTAGAGGTTCATTCCCTTCGTGATGGTGAGCGATTTGGTAAACTTCTTCTTGTTCCAACCTTCAGAGTAGGACGTAGATGAGCCTTTTGCCAAGGTACTCTCTCTCATATTCTTCAAGTCGGTACACACGAAGTATTCTACCAAGCGTCCGCGTTTCGGTTTAATGGCAAACTCAATAGAGTCGATCTTATTGCCAACATATTTGTCTAACAGCTCTGCCGGGAAATAGACAGCTGCGTGATAAGTGTGCTCTCCTGTTATCTGTGCAATGAGTCCTCGGCTAGGTTCTATGGTGCAGTAGCCGATGTGCATATTCTCACTACCTGAGGCCGGCGCTGCCATTTCGCGCTCTGATGGGCTCAAAGGAGTAAGCTGGAACAAATTGTCGCTCTCTGTTTGAGCAAACAAGTCTCCCCCAATCATGGAGAGACTTGTAAGCGATAACAGAAAAATAAATTTTCTGATAGAGTTCATATTTTTACTTTACATTAAGTTTCATACTTGCAGCCTTTCCATTTGCGGCTACCGTACGTACGATATACAGACCAGTCGGCATATCCAGTTTTACTTGCTTGTTGCTTACGTTATTGAATGCTTTCACAAGTTTACCGTCAACTGTATATATGTTAGCAACCTTAACATCCTTACCAAAGTTCATCATGCCGTTGTTAGCATTGTAGAAGAATGTTTCGCCTGCAACGAATGCATTGTTAACGTTGTCATTAACTCCAAATCCTAGATATAGAACCGGAACAGAGTTGTATGCGTGTGATTTGGTTGCGCTGAAAGGTGATGCCTCAGCATATTCCAATTTACGGTAGATACCGGAAGAAGTGTCGTGGAAGACCTTGTATAATGCACAGAACATCAAATTAGATGGTACTGCACCTTCCTTATCAAAGACAACAATAAGATTCTTCGTCTTGTCATACTTAAACGGCGTTTCGAGGTTAAATGCCATAATGTTGTTAACGCCAGGTTCGAGCGTGAACGTGCCATCATATACGAGTGTCATTTGCTCGGGCTTCAACCATTGTGAATAAGCAGAAGTGAATTGCTCCAAGTCTGTCTGAGCAAGGTAAATCTTAGCCTTGAACGGTTCTGTTCTGTCCGTCAAGTTGCTATTTGACGTGTAGAGGTATCCCAAACGAGAGATGAAGCCATCTTTGTCAGCTTTGATTTCAGATGCCAGATAGATAGATTGCGTTCTTTCGTAAGTATCGCTGTTGGTGCAAGGTCCGTGCGTATCTTCGCCCTCGTCATCACCGTTTACGATGTTTGTCCAAGGTATGGTGCCTTCCGGACTAACTCTAATGCGCGCAACACTTGTCGTATCGTTGCTGTGCTCTTGGTCGCCTTCGAGCTCTACAACAGCAAAGAAGTTGAATACGCCGTCCTTCGTAGGCTTGAATGTAACAGGAACGTTCTCCATCTTACCTGCAGCCAACTCAGGAACATTCGTCGTTTCGCCAACAAGCGTTTTGGTTCCTTCATCATCGCAGTATACCTTGATGCTATATTTGCTCTGCGTCTTAGAACCTACGTTGCGAACCTTAACTGTGCACTTGTTATCGTAGCCTACAACAGCTTCTTGTATGCCATCGAGAGAGAAGGCTTTCAAGTCGTTTTCTGCGACATAGTCTACGTTAATACCATAGAGACGGAAGCTATTGTACTGGTTGTGCGTAGCAACAGACATACCGAAGTAATATGTGCCATCTTCCGGAGCAGTAAACATATCCTCGAGTTTCTCGCGAGTATACATATCAGGATAAGAGAAGTCTTTTTCTTCACGGAGAACCGTAGCATTTGTGAGGTCTTCACCATTTGTTCCCATTGTAAGTTTCAGGTCGAATGGCGTAGCTCTCTGATGTGCATAGAAGTCTGTAGTAATGCGATATGTCTTACCCTTTTCGAGCTTGAGCGGGGGAGAAGTAAGGAAGCCTTCCGCCTCTTGGTAGTTGCTATAGCCAATCATACACTTAGAATCCTCATCATATCCACCACAATAGTAGAAGAAGATAGAGTGGTTGTTGGGGCTGTACCAACGATTTGCATCGTCTTGCGTATTGAACTTTAAGTCAATCGGCGTAGTGAGCGCACTTCCGGCCATAACTCCTTCAGACTCTGCAATAGCACCTTCGCCGGCTTGGCTCTTAGCTTGAATTCTGTAAGAGTACTTTTGTTGTTCACCAAGCGTGTTGTCCTCGTAAGTTGTTGCGTTAAGATCTTTAGCAACTACAACATTGTCGGGTAAACGTGTCAATGTATAGGTCAGGTCGTTTTCTTTGATATAACCATTGTTTAAACCTTTGGTCGGAGCTTTCCAAGTCAATTCAAGGCCTGTGCCTTTTCTCTTCAGTTGGATATCTTGAACCGCACCAGGAACATCTACGCCCATAAAGCAGCGGATGCTATCGGGTACACCTTTCTCGCCAGCAACACGTGACGGAACTACATAATAGGTATTGATACCAGCGTAGGGATGTGTGTCTACGAATCGCATAGCTTGGCCCATCTTGCCCGTAGCATCTACAGTTCCAATAAGGTCTGCATTTTCAGCAGAGAGAAGCTTTGAAGTCGGCGTGAGTTCGGTCGTTGCTACATTTTGCTTCTTGCGATAAACCAATACCTCTTTGAATTCAGTAAGGTCACTCTTGTCCCAAGCCTTAGTTGGGTTCACCCACTTAACGGTATCTACCATATCGCCGTTAACATCAGCTTGTACGTCAATTTGAGATACTTGAGCTGCCGCTTTGCGGGAATCAGCGGTCATATAAGGAATGGTAAGACCAACGAATGAGTTACCAAGGCTAAACCAAGACTTACCTTCATAGATGCCCGTTTCAGTGTTTACGCTATAGAGAGTTGTTGCGCCTTGGTTGCCGACCGGAATCCACCAAAGGTTGCCAGTAGTATAGTCGAAACTCATAGTACCAAAGTATCTTTGGATATAACTCTCTCCCCATTGGCTCTTGCATTCAATGACAGAAAGCTTGTTGAAATCAGAATCGAACTTAACAAGGTTTGTTCCGACAGCAACATCTTCGGTCTCGCTCTTCGTCTTTGGGCACACCATATAGCAATTGCCGTCGTAGTCGAAACAGAAGTTATAGTAAACGATCGGTAAGTCCATAACCTTGTCTATCTTACCTGTTTCTTTATTAATGATGTTGATTGTGGTAAAAGCTCTTACCACTTGCTCTTCACCATCAATGATTTTCGTTTCATAACCCTTACCAAGACCGTATATCTCCTTTGTTTTCGGGTTATAGCTCAGTGCATAGATATCAAATCCCCTATACCATTCACCCTGTTCAGTTTTATTAAAGGTGTAGATGGTTGTGGTATCGCCTGTAGCTACATTTAATTTTGCAAAGTACAGTGGTTCTACGCCATAAGTGTAGGACTGAGCAAAAACGGCATAACAATCTTTTCCGTCAAATGTTGAGCAGTATATACCGTGAGATTGAACCTGATCATTTGGCGGCGTAAAGTTCTTTATAGTGATATAGTCAGCGGCTTTGCCCGTATAGAACTTTATCCAACCACGCTTTTTGTTCTGACTTACTAACTGGCCAGCATACATAGTAATACCCCTCGACTTGTCGTCGATCGCCTGTGGGGTCTGGAGCGGCATCTGCGGGGCAGATGTTAGCATCGGTTTGTCCCAGACGGAGGGAAACTTTCTTGCATTCATCTGTCCGGATGCTGGTAAAGCAGACAGTGTTGCTAATGCAAGACTTGCTAAATAGAGGTGTTTCATATCTCTTAGGATTAAAAATAGATTAATGTCTATAGTTGTTTTACTTAAGATGTAGCAAGACTCTCTGTCCGGCTTTTACCGGACAGAGAGTCATTGCCTTTATCTTTATCGTTTCAATACAATCTTCAGCGTTTGTATGTGGCCTTTCTTATTTACCTTCAATATATATACGCCGGAGGAAAGCGAAGTCAGCTGGAGGCGATCAGTATGGTTCGCTGTGCCTACGAGTGCACCAGAAGTGCTGAACAAGTCAACCTTATCACAGACTGATGAGAGGTAGAGTACGTTGCCGTTCTGATAAATGTTCAGTCCTTCTCCACCTACAGAGAGCATACCGGAAGTGTTACCATCTTTATATTCCAACATCATGAAAGGAACATAGGGCGAAGGGAAGATTTCTGACTCTTTTATGTTGCTCGTTTGGCCATCATAGTGTGCCGTGCGAGGCTTGCCTACAATTTCTTTCAAGTGCCATTCCGGATGCTGATTAGGCATAAGGCGTTTTCCGCCTGCAAGTGCTTCGAACTTCATATTCAGATTGCCGCCGGTGTAGTGGAATGGCGTATCAAACTTAATCTGCAAGTCTTCGCCTTCCTTTTGACCAGAGATCGTAATGTTGCCATCGAATACCTTTGTCCAATCACCTTCTTCAAAGACGCCGATGTACTCATTGTCGTCTGAGATTAAGTTGGTGCGGTCGGTCTTCTTCATATAGATTCTTGCCGGGAACGTAAATTCGTTCTTAGCCTTACCATTATACTTCACCTGCATAGCTACGAAGCTAATGTCTTTCTTTTGGATTTCGTCCTCCATATAGAGACACTGTGCTTGTGAATAAGGCATTGAGACGAAGAAAGGAGAGTACCAACCATAAGATTCATCTGTATTGAGTGTCAGCCATTTGCTTGCATCCTTAGCCGCCACTTTAACCTTGATTGATGACGCAAAAGTGTTATCTTTTGGGTAGGTGTCGCCTTCTAAAATGACGCGTGCTGACACATTTATATCACCTTCTGTCGCCGGTATCCATTTGATAGACACTGTGCCCGTTGCATCGGGAGCAACAGCAACGCCGGGAGCAGAAGCAAGTTCTTCATTCGTGTCTGCGTTGATGAGTTGAACTGTATAGTTGCTTACCGCCTTAGAACCCTCATTGCTAATGGTTGCTACGAAAACTTGCTCTACGCCGCAGTTGGCTGTAGCAGAACCGGAAAGATCCTTAAGGCTCAAATCCTTTTCGCTATATTCGCGTAATGATACATCTTTAAGATATATCCGACCGTGCATAGCATCTGAACAAGCTTGGAATGCTACGTGTCCGTTGCCGCTTGCGTCTACACTGAAGGTGTTCTTACCATAGTAGTAAGTCTCAGAAGCAGTATGGAACTCCTTCAAATCTACGATCATCGTTGTAAGACCCGCTGCGGTTGGCGTTGTGCCGTAGAAGACTTTCATCTTCTCCATAACCGGCTTGTGATCATCGGGGTTAACCCAATTGGCGGTAGAGTAAGTATAGCGCAACTGATATTTTTTCTCTTTATTGAATGAGAGTGGAGGTGATACCAACCAGTCGTCAGCATTCTTCTCGCTACGATCATAGAACGCTGAGGACGTGGTAGGATCAAACTTCCAAGTCATACCGTCATTATTGTTGTCGAGGACTGTCCATCTGTCAACTTCGTCTTTGGTCTTCAAATCAGAGATGAAAGGAATGCTTCCCGATGAACCATAAGCTACAGTGTTGGAAGTAGCAGAGAGGCCTTTCCCTTTTTTGCTGTAGGCCGTAACAACATAGCTGTAGCCTGCGTGTACGGTTACTTGATCCTCAACGGAGCGTGCCGTCGTCTTGGTTGCGATCGTTACGTTGTCCGGCATACGCACTACGTCGTAAGTGAGTGTCGCCTTGTCGTAATAGCCCTTATTAGCGCCCATAGCAGGCTCACTCCAAGTAATGGTGCCTTTTGTGTCGTTGGTAGTCAGTTGAACATTTACTGGTGCGCCCGGCACATCTTCACCTACGAAAGCTGATGCTTCCTTATATATACCATCGCCCTTTTGGTTGTAGGGCACTACCTTATATATATAGTTGCCTTCTGCAAGACCCGTGTCAGTCCAGTCCATACTTTTGCCCTTTTCAGTCGTTGATACTGTCTGAACAAGTTGGTCATTGCGGTAGATTCTGATTCCGTCAATGCTTGCAAGAGACTTATTGCTATAGTCGGTGTTCGGGGTTGTCCAAGTCAATGTAGCATTGTTCGCGCCAAGTTCTCCCGCTTTTACAGTAAGATTCCTCACATAAGAGGGGGCTTCTTCAGCTACATACTGATAAGGGATAGCCATAGAGAGCAACTGCAAGTCACCATCTATCTGCGTCTGCGTGATTGCCTTTCCTGTTTCAGGATTCAACTCTATCAAATAGGCTTTGCCGTCGGCAGCTTGTGCCGTCCACCATAGGCGATGCGTCGTTTTATCAAACTCCATCGATTGGCTATAATTGCCTATGCTGATTCCGGTGCCCTCCGCCGGACTTACATTGACCATTGTGCAAGTTTGCTTTCCGGCGTCAATGCTTTTTTCGTCTATTCTGACAAGGGTAGACTTGGTAAAAGCTTCATCAGATATGATCGCATATAAGTAGCCATTCTCCGCAGAGAGCGTAAAAAGGGCGTCGTTGATGGCCGCAACCTTATTGATGGCATAAGTTGTTCGGTTCACTTCATATAAATCAGTCGTGAAGCGATCTGTATCGTAGTGTACGCCGAAGATTCTGTCCGTCTTCGGATCATAGGTCATCTCGTCCAAGATAAGTATCGGTGCACCTTCGGGGAATACGCTCTTCCGCTCGCAAGCTCCTGTACTTGGGTCGATGACGCTAAAGGCGTAAGGCATAAGAACGTTTGCATACAGCGTCGTTTCGTATGCAAGATAATCTTTTCCAACGTATGTTCCGGCAGTAAAAATTGGCGTTTTGCCGGGAATATTGCCATAGTCTTTGATTAAGGAATAGGTGCTGGGTGTGTTCGTTCGGAATGTAGTCAAACCATTCGTGCGATACTTTGTGTCGTATCGAAGGTAGCCATAAACCGCTGCCTCTCCGTCTGCCACATCGTAAATCAAAGCCTTATGCTTATAAGTGCTTGTTTGCTGGGCTTGTGCACAGTTTGGACTACCTGCGCCTAATAACATAGGCAATAGTAGTAGTAATCTTTTCATATATAGAGTATCCTTAGTTACGTATTGCGGGGTAAATTTACGCACTTTACACAAATCAAAGCCAAATTTTTCCGAGAAAAAATACTTTTATTCAGAAAATAACAGGTTGAGAAATTTTCAAAATTCGTCGTATATATAGAAATGTGCTAATAATTCTTCGCGATTGCGTATGTTGTTTGCTGTTAAAGTTGAAGTTTTATTCAATTGTCAAAAGTATGGACGTTGTTTGCTGTAACAAGTCTTAATAACTTGTCTGCACTATACAGCCTTAAGGAAATATCATTCAAGGACAATATCCTTTGTCCGTCAAGCCGGCTATGCCTTGAGGAATGTTTGCACCCTCCAATAGCGGAATAAACTCCTTTGTGTCACTGCGGTTCGCTGTAGTCGTTATCACCTTTTGAACAATGCCTTGACAATTGGTCAGACTAATCTTTCCGTTAGGTTTATGTGGCGTACCCACAAGACTTGCATCGACAAGTACCCCTTCCCTTACCGAAATGTGATGGCGGGGAAGTTGTTTGTTAAACTGAGACAATAGTTTGTCTAAGAGACCCAACTTCGTCAGTGCCGAACGAAATCGACTAATGGTGCTGTGGTCGGGAGAGACCGCTTCCATCTTCAGCCCCAAGAATAGGGAAAAGGTGATTGAATCATTTATGCGCTCCTCCAAAGCACAATCACTCAGGTTGTATCAGGTCTCCAAAAGCAACATCTTGAATAAGAGAATCACGTCATAAGCCGGGGCGCTGACGGCATTTTGTCGCTTCATGTATTTCTTGTTGATAGCGTCCTAATCGGATGCCAATCAATAAGCCTGTCAATCTGATTGAGAAAGTCGTTTTGTGCCTTGCGACAATGCCTTGAAAAAAGAAGTGTGTCTGCAACTGTTACAATGAAAAGCAAAGTGGTACTTGTTTTATGTTTCAAGTAATTTGCATCTTTTCATGAGATAATTGAGATTTTAAACGAAATAAGGGCTATATAATCGATGTTTAGTGATAGTCTGTTTCGAGAAAGTCAGCTACAGAGGCGGGAACATATAGATCTTTTAAATCATCACCATCATTTGTTGAGATGGTTCCTCCCGCATTCCCATATTGAGCGTTTATTTTTCCGAGTGGATTATCTATGAAAGAGCGTTTAGCTTTCAGATAGTTTATACGCGTTATATGTTCATAATCATTAGCAAGATAAACAGGCGAAATAGGCTTGGTCGTTTGCTGTATTCCGGTTGCTATAAAACTGTATTGCCCACCTTCTGCTTGGGCTTTAAGTATCAAGCCAGGAAGTCCATCGAGCTTCCAGGGACCGTTTTGTACAGGAATTTCCGGAGCGAACCACGCAGTCCATTTTCTCCCGTGGTAATCAGTGATAGCCATGATACACTCATATCCCAAAATAACATTGGTAGAATCGCATATTTCCCATTTCCATGGAGTTATCAGCTCTTCATAAGTAAATTTTTCAAGTCCGGCAGTGTCGTAATATTTCAATTTGTTGTTAGCAAAAGATTTGATAACGTATATAGTGCCGTCGGGTTTAGGAATACCATCTAAATTATCGGCGTTGAGGGCAGCCCTTGATATTTCAGTCAGTTTTGTCTTACCTTCAGGCGTAGAACTCAGCGAGTCAATATATTCTGTAATCGGAGAGTAGAATTTCGATTCTGTTATATTTGCTAACAGAATATACTTGTTTGTCAAATCTGTTTTACCATCTGTCAAATTTGGATGATGGGCCACGTAACTGACTTCGATATGAGCGGTCTGTGCTGTTACTGCTATTGCAATAAAACACAAAGTAATGAATGTAATTCTCTTTTTCATTTAGGTATATATTTATTTTCTTAGCGTTATTGAGAAAAGTAACTGACGACCACGGAGCGCGTGTTGGCTTTCAAAAGATGACAGTTGCGAGTATGTAGTGTATCTATATTGTTTGTTGTTGAGGATATTGGTCAGCGATGCCGACAGTTGAATCTGTTTGGTTGGCTTGAATATCAGCTTGGTGTCAAGCATCATAGTATTCTTGAATGCCCCCTCTGTTAGTTCATTGTGATAATGTTCTCCGCTAATCTGCCATTGCCATTTGGAGCGTGGTGTGAAATTAAGACCCAGCTTGTTTATCATAGCAGATAGCCAGGGTGCCGACGTGCCGTTCATTGTCAGACGATTGTTGGAGTAGCTTATGCCATAGTCAAAACTGAACCACTGCCATGGTGAGCCATTGATTTTTCCGCCTATGCTCCAGCTGGTGCCGATTAACTGCATGGACTGCTGCTGCGATAGTAGCTTTGATTTGTTGCGGCTGAAAGAACCGCTAATGTTACAGCTTCCACGCATGAAGTCGAGCGTCTTGCCGAGATTTCCCATTATTATGAGCGATTTTCCGTCGTTGTCAGCATCCGAATAGCTGTAAACAGCGTAATCTCCGTATAGCTGTCGCGCCATAGTATAAGGCTGGTGGCTCCAAGAGTGCATCATCTGCCCGTTGGCAAATAGTCCGTGTCTGGTGTGCTTGTAGCTGAAACTTGCCGAAATATTCTGCGATGAGGTATTATAAAAATTGTCAACGCCAGATTTTAATGTGCGGTAGTCAGTCATTATCAGCCCTGGATGAATGAGGCCGAGGTTCATTGGTGAGCGGCCTACGCCCCCTAAGACTGTGCTGGAAAAGCGATTGTTCGGTTTCCAGTTGAAACTCAGCAACGAAGAGAAATATACCTCGTTATGGTTGACCAACGTCTTGTCGAATGAGTAATGTGCGTAACTGATAGGGAGATTGAGTGTGAGATTTATATGTTTGATCCAATATTCGAGTTTCGGAGTGGCATAGACGAAAAGTGAGTTTGTATGTATGACATTCTCGGTTATACCAGGTAGTTCCTTAGGCAGATTGTCTATGTTTTGAGACAAATTAGAGTTCATTGATCGCCAGTAGGCCTTAATGCCACCTTCGAGGTTTATCGTAAAACCTTTGAGCGAAAAGGCGTGCGCTACACTTTCATGTGTATAGAAAGCGTGGTCGTTGATGTGCTGGCAATATAGATTGCCATTTACAGCCAAGTTGAGCACTTGCGGCAGCACTTCCCACTCGTTACGGCTTTCGAATGTTACAAGGTGCTTGCCCTTGAATCGCTGTATCAATTTGAATTTGTTACTGACGTAATAATTGGGCAGGTTGACAGATTGCATATTGGGTATTGTGCCGGTTGTGCGCAAGCTGATATTGTTCCAATCAATTTTGGTCTGCAAAGTGTTGTTTATGAATGTCGTCTTTTGGTTGCGTTCGTAGATAAACTTACCACTTAACGAGTGTTCGTGTTCGGTTTCGTTGCTGTTCTCGGTAATTATTCGATTACCCTTGTCCAAGAAATAAGTCGTGATATTCGATGCGTTGGCGATAGTGCGATTAAAGGAGTAGTCGATATTAAACTTACACTCGCCGCTTTTGAGTTTCCACAAGTTGTTAGTCGAAACGAGGAAAGAGCGGTTGAAAAGAGTGCGCCTGCTGTCAAGCAAGGGCATATTGGGCAGTCCGATGCTGATATAGCGGTTCAATCCTGTACCGCGCCTCCCTTCGAAAAAGTCTGTGCTTAATGCAGACTGCTCTTCGCCTGTGTTGTTGGCGCAAAAGGTAGTAATATTCTGAAATCCATGCGTCCCCCTCATTGCGAATAGTTTTCCATCCCATATCGCTCCTTCAGGTTGCTGCGAGTAACCACCTTTGATATCGCCGTAAAAAGCCCAAGTCGCTTTTGCTTTGTTTTTCAGTTTGAGATTGATTGCCGCCTTGTCTGAGAATGACAAGCCAGACAATACCTGCATGGGTTGATGATTCTCCATAACTTCAATCGCTCCCACATCATCGTGGCTTATGCTGTTGGTGGCGATACCGTACCTGCCGCCGAGCAGATCGGATCCTTCGATATAAAACTTGTTGATGTCTTTCCCTTGATACCGGACTATGCCATTATCAGAGACGTTAATGCCGGGCATACGCTGGAGGACGTCGCCGATTGAGCGATCTTGCGACTGTGCGAAACTACCAACATAATAGGTGATAGTATCGCCTTGTTCCTGTATGCGGTTAGCCTTGACTGTAACTTCTTTTAGCAATGTATATCCTGCTTCCATATATATCCTCAATGGGAACGAAACGCTGTCAAGCGGTAGAGATAGTTTGGCGAATCCCATCATAGTAACCTCTAATCTACACCCATTTATTAACGGCATTTGTAGGGAAAAGTTTCCGTTTGTTTTTGTGTATTCAAACTTCTTTATTTTATCGTCTATCCCCTTAATAATTACAGAAGCTCCTGCCAAGGGCTTATTTACCTCACGGTCTATAACTGTGCCGTAAACATTGACCTGCGCCACTGCATTAATAGAAAGAAATAGGCAAAGCTGGCAAATAATAAGTCGGCTCATAATGTTTAAAGAAGTTCTACTAAGAACAATAGTCATTGACGGCCCTTAAATTAATATTCGGAGTTGTCTCATTTTGAGACAACTCCAATAATGACACACAATTGAGGGTGTCATTCTCAAGGCACACGAACAACTTTGCCGTCTTTATCTACAATAATAGTCGTACCATCGCTGTAGATGATTATGACTCGATCACCTCTTTTAATAACTTGGGGATCTTTTGCTGTACACTGGGCTGTATACATTGCCACAATCTCTGTTTGTGTTGGAGCTACTACAACTTCCGACTGGAATGAAGCAGCATTTGCGGAACAAGCAAGTATGCTTATAATTCCTACAATCAATAACTTTTTCATAACGAATGTTTTGTTAACCTTAACTCCGCAGCATAAATTCTTGTGAGAACTCCAAGTGCCTGAGAAACAAAGTTCTCAAAACACTTGGATATGTCAGAAATTTCACCTATCTTGGTGCTGCAAACATAACAAGTAAGCAAAAATCTGACATGACAAAGGTAGCAATTAAAAAAGAGAATTATTGCTGTCCGATAAACGTCAAAAAGAGTAGGAAAGACCGCCTCAATCGCTGAAACAATGCGGTTGAGGTTCTCTTTTTGGCATTCCAAGCCCCCCCTAATCAAAAAGCGAAGGCATTTGAGGGCTTTCGGCCGCTTCTTTCAGGCATGCTTCCCAATCTTTTTCGGGATGATTAAAGAGGCTGTAGAAATCCACATAGGTACATCAGTGTTATCCTG
>NZ_GG700642.1:48785-153035 GCF_000159995.1 Alloprevotella tannerae ATCC 51259 | reverse complement strand
ATTTTATGATCTGAGAATAGAGCGGCTGTCCGCTAAAATGTGTACTTTTACCCATGGTTAAATGTTTTTTTGTCGAATACAAATTAACCATTAAGGGCTGACTTTACAAAACGAAATCAGCCCTTTACTTTTTGCCCTCTCCAAAAGAACGGCATATCAATCAAAAAACTTTTATCGGACAGCAATAATACGCTATATAGATTTATCTTTACCATAAGGCGATTATGTCAAAATACCTATTTATAAGTATTGCTACTTACAAACAAAAAAGATATTTTTGCAACTGAGACAAAGGAACATAACTGTAATTTAGGATGTTTATACTAGCATAATTCTTGTTCTGAAGCCGCACAGTCCAAGTAAAGGGTGTGCGCTTCTCATTAAAGCAGGAAATAAATAATTCCTAAGAACCAAATAAAAATAAAGAATGATGGATACAAAACAACTTACAGGTATTCCCGAAACAATGCTTACCACACTTTGGGCGAAGGCCACGGAGACAAAGCGACCAGATGCTTTGTTGAGGGATATTTATGCAACAGAGATCATCAAACATGTGGATTATGATTTCTCTAAATTTAAGAAGGGAAAATTCTCACAGGCTGGTGTTTGTGTTCGTGCAAAACTAATTGATGATGAAGTGATAACGTTCTTAAAAGAATATCCTGACGGTGTCGTAATACAATTGGGGGCAGGGCTTGACGCTCGATATCAACGTCTTGACTGTCCACACTGTGCTCATTGGTACGATCTCGATTTAGAAAAAGTTATCGATATACGGCGTTGTTTTATACCTGAGAATGAGACGAATACTTTTCTTTCAATGTCACTGTTCGACTACAAATGGATAGAAGAGGTAAAGAAGTATAATACCCCCGTGCTGATTATTCTTGAAGGAGTATTGATGTACTTTAAAGAAGAGCAGGTAAAAGCTTTTATAAACGAATTGTGTAGCCGCTTGGATAAAGCTACAATACTAATGGACATCTTATGTTATGTACTCGTAGGGAAAGCTAAACATCATGACGTAATCAGTAAGATGGATGATAATACGGAGTTCTTATGGTCCATACTGCATACCAAAGACATGGAGAAATGGAATAATCGTTTACATCTTATCCGTGAATACTTTATGAGCGATTACGATCATGGACGTTTTCCATTAATATTCCGCCTGCTTTATAAAATTCCGTATTGTTATATTCGCTTCAATCAGCGTATAGTGCGATTGGATATTTATTGAATAGTAAAAGGTCATCTTTCAGATAGAGAAAGATGACCTTTTTTGTGATAATCAAGTAAATATCATAACTAAAAATAGTTTATTTTTAGTTAGAAAATAAAATAGTAACTATTCAGCGATAATAAACGTTGAATATCAAGAACTTATGAACTTAACATTGTGGCAAAAAGGCTTGAAATGACATTCTTTATTAGCATTTGTCTGTATCTATTTATGTAACTTATTGATAATCAATAATAGTTTATACATCTTATCTCTGAATAGTTACATAAAATAAATTATTTTTCTTTGTAATCTCTACTTTTTTGCCGTGTCATTGAGTAATTATCACTACTTAAAAGCTGCCTGTTCATCATAATGGTATTAACTTGTAACTAAAGTTTCCCACCCAAATAAATAGATAGAAAAATAACAGTTTGTCGAATTTTCTTTGTAAATTAGTAATCGCAAACAACTGATTTTAAAGACAAAACAACAAACTGTTATGGAAGCAAAAATAGAGAAAATAAGTGAGTTATCCAAACTTTTGAGTGTTAAAACTCGAATGAGTGATGATTTGTTTCATCTTTTGGCAAGTTTGGCATCGGTCACCTGTTATCTCGCCTGTTATTGGAGAAACAGGACGGGGTTTCGGCTTCGGAGTTAATCCTTTCTCTTTGCCTCTTCCGCATTTTAGGAAAGAGCATTCACAATATATGCAAGCATAAGATATACGAGCTTTCAAATCATGGCAAGAACTGTTTCTATCGCATGATGATTCGCCCGCAGATGGATTGGAGGCGCTTGATGAACCACTTTGCCTTGCGTTATATGTGCCTATTGCGTAAGTATGGCGAAGCACCTCTATCCGATACCACGACCTGTTTCATCATAGACGACACAGTGCTTGAGAAGAGTGGCGTGAGGATGGAAGGTATCAGTCGTGTTTTCGACCATATGAAAGGCAGATGCGTATTGGGCTACAAACTGCTACTTTGTGCCTTCTTTGACGGCAAGACAACCATACCCTTTGACTTTTCACTGCATCAAGAAAAGGGAAAACAAGGCGACTGCGGGCTGACAAAATAGCAACTCAGAAAGGCATATCATACCAAGAGGAATACGGGCAATCCTGATTATAAGCGCTTTCAAGAGTGTAAGATGTCCAAGATGGAAGTCGCCATGGACATGCTTCGCCGTGGATGGAAGATGGGGTTACATGCGAAGTATGTGCTTACCGATAGCTGGTTCACTTGCGAGCAACTTATGGCATGTGTTAGAAGCATAGGTAAAGGGGCGATGCACTTTGTCGGACTTGCTAAAATGGGAAAGACGAAATACACAATATTAGGCAGGAAGAAAAATGCTGCAGAACTCATTGCCACCTATGAACGTGAACGAGGAAAGAACTATCGTAAATACAAATGTCGATATATTCAGTTCAACGGCAACTTAGGAGATATACCAGTTAGAATCTTCTTCATCAAGTATGGTAGAAACTCCACATGGAACGTCCTGCTCACCACGGATACTGCGATGTCTTTCGTAAAAGCCTTTGAAGTATATCAGATCAGATGGAACATAGAGGTGATGAACAAGGAGACTAAGCAGTATCTCGGATTAGGAAGTTATCAAGGTTGCGACTTCAATGGTCAGATAGCCGATGCTACGCTGTGTTACCTTACATATACCGTCATGGCTTTGGAAAAGAGGTTCACAGAATATCAAACCATGGGCGAACTCTTTTCAGACATGGAGGGTGATCTCATGGCACTCACGTTATGGAGGCGAGTTCTTGCCTGTATCGAACGCATTCTTCGCATTTTAGGAGAAGTGCTTGGGATGACGCCCCAACAGCTTATGGCTACAATCAGCGGCAGTGACAAAGAGATGAGCAAAATCCTTGTAATGGCTGAAGCGTTAAAAAAGTGGGATGAAGTATATGGACAGACTACATAATTCCTGTTAGGCATGTGTTAAAAGTCAATGGATATGGGGAACGACAGGCAAAGGTGAATGAGAAAAGCCTGTGTTTTAAGGGGTGGGAAACTTTAGTAACAAAAAAACAAAAGAAATAATATTTTTTTTCATACACCTTAATTCCGCAGCATAAATTCTTGTAAGAACTCCAAGTGTCTGAGAAACAAAGTTCTCAAAACACTTGGATATGTCAGGAATTTCACCTATCTTGGTGCTGTAAACATAACAAGTAAGCAAAAATCTGACATGACAAAGGTAGCAATTAAAAACGAGAATATCACTTCTTTCGGTGGAATTTATCACATTATGGACGTTTTTTCAAAGTTGGGCTTTGAAAAACTTACTGAATCTGTATTGGGCAAACGTGGAAGTAGCGGCAAAGCATTCTGTTATGGAAGTGTTTTCGGCTCTCTCTTCTTCAGTTACCTTTGTGGTGGAGAATGCCTTGAGGACATCAATGTGCTTATCGGACAGTTCAGGCAGAGACCTGGTACGCTATTACCCAGTGCCGACACCGTGGGGCGCGGACTGAAGGAGCTTGCCGAAGAGAATATTGTCTATAAGAGCGAAACCTCCGGCAGGTCTTACAGTTTCAACACTGCAGAGAAGCTGAACACCTTACTTTTACGGATGATACGAAGAATGGGGCTTATAAAGGCAGGCAGCCATGTTGACCTGGACTTTGACCACCAGTTTGTTCCTGCCCACAAGTTCGATGCAAAGTATTCCTACAAGCAGGATTTTGGCTATTTCCCTGGTTGGGCTTCCATCGGGGGCATCATAGTCGGAGGTGAGAACCGTGACGGCAACACCAATGTGAGATTCCATCAAGAGGACAGCATGTCTTTGTACTCTCACATTCCCCATTGGTTTGGGTGGGGGATTTTACGCCTATGCAAGCCCCCCCAAAAAAAACTCGCATCAATGTATAAAGCTCAAAAAAGTCATCTCAATGTATAAAATTATATCACAAGGAATAATACTGCGGAATTAAGGTCTTATTAAAGTTTATGTATTCAACACTATTTGTTTTTCTTATTTTGCAGGTTATTCTGCATCAAACTATCTGCCTTTTGCTTCAATTCCATGTCATAATCATCTGCTTTTTCCTTGATTAGTTTGATAATCTTTTCATTGCGATGAATGTCAAATACATCGTTAAGCCATAGGATTTCCTTTGGGCTACATCCTCCCCAAACTCTGATGATTCGGAATTTCAAGGCATCATCCTTGTATTTCTGTTTACTTTGCCACAAGAAGTAATTGCCGACCAGAGAAACAAAACAAAGCATAGATATTGCCACCACAGTAATAAAGACTTTCGACGACTTGATGTCAAAGCTGTGTCTATGGATATGCTCTTGTTGCTTTGGCTGCTCTTTCTGCTCCTGCCACTCGTGCAACATGGTCAAGACGCTTGCCACCAATTTGTCCATGGATTTAGCCTCCTCGTCCTTGATGCGCACTTGCACACCAATATACTTGTTAATCACTTCTTTTGTTCGCTGTTCATACTGATTGAGCAATTCCTGTTCCTGCTGTTCGTCACGTTGTACAAGTGTGGAGGAAACATGAGGAGAGACCGGACAGTTCTCTTTTTCTTTCAATACTTTTAGTTCCTTGTAAGTTGTCTCCAGTTTGTTTTTGATTTCCTCAAAGAGGACGAATGTATTATTATCTGCCATAGTTATAAATGTATTTTACGTTTTTTCTTTTTCTTCTTTTTGTCAAGTGTGTTGTAAACCTCCGCAGGGACTGTGCCATGAGTTTGGAACAATCCCAATCCTCCTTCTATAAGGTCGTTGGCTATTTCGCTTGTAACATCTGCAACATTAGAGATAAGATTTATCGTTCCTTGTATCTGCTGTTTGTGTTCTCTATCATTCTGTTGCAGGCCAAAGTCTATCTTGGAATAACTGAAACCCCTATCCACTTTAGAGCCATTGAAATGATAGCCGTTCTTTTCAAAAATAATCCCCTGCACTTCCTGTGAGTTGCCTTTGTACTTAAAGCGGACATCTATATCTTGTTTTTCCAAGTGAGCAAGAAGGTCTTTCCAATTCCTGCACCGAGCAATCTCTGCTTTCAACGTTTGATAGATTTCATATTTGGTCTTATCGGGTTCTTTTAAGCGGTGTTCCTTGACTTTGCTCTTGGCAAAATATAAACAGTATTTGTCTATCTTTCCGATAATTTAATGTACCTTTGTATTCCGTAAAACAAAAGCAGTGGCCTATGGAATGTCGAAATGAAGAAATTGATTGTAAACAATCTAAAAACATATATTCAATGAAAGACTATTCATATATCATAGATGAAGCGTGTACTGGAGAAAAAACTCCAAAACTCGTCCGGCAAATCATACCGATCTTGGTCGGATGGGCAAAAAGGAAAGAAACAAATCATACTTATGGTGATTTGAGCAGGTTGCTTGGCTATCAAGATTGGCAACGTATTGGCCATCAACTCGGTAGTGTTCAGTTGGTCTTCCAACAATTGCAGGAAGAAGCCGGTTTGGAGAAAATACCCACTCTGAATGCATTAGTCTCAAATGCGAAGGCAGGTATACCTTCCGGAGGCTTTAGTTATGTGCATCCTAAGTATGACGAGATGGATTTCACGGAAAAGCAGATTATTGTGGAAAACGCAAATAATGAAGCTTTTAACTACGAGAAGTGGGATTATGTGTTGGCTTTACTTGGATTAAAACCTTATCTTAGCCAAGCTGATGAAGATATTATTCGTTCTGGTGCATTTGGATTTGGAGGAGAGAGGAAAGAGCACAAACTGATGAAAGAGTTTATTGCTGCCCATCCAGAAGCTATTGACAAGCAAATAAGCGAAGAAGGTATCTTGGAACATATATTATTGTCAGGTGACAGAGTAGATGTTTTCTTCCCCAAAGCAAATGTTGCGGTAGAGGTCAAGCCCAAACTCGCTCCTAATGCTGATATTCTCCGTGGGCTTTTCCAATGCGTAAAATACAAAGCAATATTGGATGCTGAAGCCGAAGTTAAAGGTGAAATACCTGATAGCGAGATAATCTTAGTCATTGGTGGAAAACTTTCCCAATCAAATAGGAATGTGCAAGAATGCCTTGATATAGAAGTCATTGAAGAATTTAAATACAAAAGCCTTTACAGAAAAACATAATAACTAGTATAACCCTATACGGCGTAGCTATAGTGTACAAAATAAGTTGACAACTTCTAATCCCTAAAGGAGTAAAAAGTTATGAGTCAGCACAATGAAGCCAATAGTACCTATTTTGTTAAATCAGTATGTTGCAAGTGGCATGCGCATACATGATTTCTCATCGTATTATGGCATCTAAAGATTGGTTTTGCAATTAAAAGACAATTATCAATTAATTATGAATTCAAAAAAAGACCACTACAACGGCATTTGAACTTAACAAACGATATGGGTAAAGTCGATTTCCAATTAAGGACCAAAGTTGTCAATTAATTCCTGTACACAGTATTCCTATTCATATTACTAAATGATTTCTTCCGAATCAACGGTTTTGGACACGTTTGTCCAACCAATTAGACACGTCTGTCCATCTCATTGGACAAGTTAGTCCAAACGATTGGACAAACGTGTCCAATATCCCATGTCTTATATATTTCCATAAGAACATGTTAAGGAACTGTCGGCCGTATCTCAAGTATAGGGGGCTCGGAGCCTACTCGTATCTTGCCAACCGCATCAGTGCGGGATACTGTTCTTCATAGCGGTCGAATTCGATGGCAGAGCCGTCGTAGCCCATTTCGGTAAAGGCGAGGCGGACGTCTTGTTGCTCTTCCTCGGTGATGGCGCGGCGCAGCTGCTTCACCTTGTAATAAACGTCAGCGCCGAAGCACGACATGACTTTCCATTTTGCTCCGTGCAGGTCGGCAGCGCGCACGTTGTCGTAGATGCGGGAGATGCCCCACGCGTAGCGTTCCTTGTGGTCGGGGTCGAAGAGCGGACAGGGCTGCGCGCCCGTTATCACAGCCGGGTTCACTATCCTATAGGTTTCATTCCTATTCCCTGCCAGCATCTTGTAGGCAGTATGGTGCAGGCATTTGCCTGCTTTCTCACAATGGGTATCTGCGCAGTGCGCAAAGTCGGTGTCTAATTGGTTGTATTCTTCTTGGGTCATTGAACTGTTTCTTTTTGTTTTTTACCATCGTCACTAGAGATATTATTAAGCTTCAACTCTGAACTGTAGTTCCAGAAATAGTTAATGCTATCTTCTTTGTCTAGTTTTTTGGCTGCAAATCCTTTGCATAGGAATATTACAACACAAGACAACAAGATTATAATAAAAACTAAAACAAATCTCCACAAAATATTATCCTCTAAGAAAGTCAAAATATTATCAATGATACCATAATCTTTGATTGTCTGTTTATCTTTTTCATTAAAAATGAAAGCCTCTTTAATAAAAGTTAGGAACCAGCTGATTGTAATAATTAAGCTAACCATTTGATTTACCTTTGAAACAGAGAAAGGATAATGCCCCGTTACTTTGTATATAGAATCTTTACGGCTTTTTATGATACCAAATATAGGAGTTCCTAAATACGTACTTAATTCCTCAATATGAGCCTCCCAATTCTCTTGCCAAAACTTACTCCCTCGATTTGCCATATACCATAAAAGAGATAATAAGAAGCCTAAAGCAGCAATAAATAAAGATACCCAATGTGATTTTGAATTTGAAAAAACATTATAATATCCAACAAAGATAGCACCAATAAAGAGAACAAAATAGGCTGTGCGTTTCCAATATAAATCAATCTCAAACTTTCTTGTATCAAGTGCTATTTCAAAAGCTTCCTTTATCAGGTCTTTATCACTTTCTTTCCCTAAAGTGCTGATACCTGCGGAAGTATAACACGTTATATATTCCTCTTTTGATATACTTTCTCCTTTTCTCTTTGTATTTGGATCTTGTGTCATAGTGTTTGATGATTCTAAAAAGCCCCAATGGCATTGCTACCATTGGGGCACGGTTATAATTCTTATTTACTTCACTTCTTCAAAATCTGCGTCTTGGATGGTGTCATCCTGCTTTGGCTGCTCTTGCTGGCCGGCTTCGGCGCCTGGTTGAGGACCTGTCTGTTGGTACATCTCAGCGCTGGCGGCTTGCCAAGCATTGTTGAGTTCGGCAGTTGCGGTGTCGATGGCGGCGAGGTCTTGCGCCTTGTGCGCATCCTTGAGTTTTTGGAGTGCAGCTTCGATCGGCGCCTTCTTGTCGGCCGGGAGTTTCTCACCAAGTTCTTTCAATTGATTCTCCGTAGAGAAAATCATACTGTCTGCTTGGTTCAGTTTGTCGATCCGTTCTTTCTCCTTCTTGTCCGCTTCCGCGTTTGCGTCGGCTTCAGCTTTCATTCGGTCGATCTCCTCTTTTGTCAGACCGCTTGAAGCTTCGATACGAATACTTTGCTCTTTGCCCGTTGCTTTGTCTTTTGCACTGACGTTCAAGATACCGTTGGCGTCAATATCAAAGGTTACTTCGATTTGCGGAACGCCGCGGCGAGCAGGCGTGATGCCCGTTAAGTTGAAGCGGCCAATGCTTTTGTTCTGCGCCGCCATAGGACGCTCGCCTTGAAGTACGTGGATCGTCACCTCCGGCTGGTTATCTTCGGCTGTAGAGAATACTTGGCTCTTCTTGGCCGGTATTGTCGTGTTGGCATCGATGAGTTTCGTCATCACGCCACCGAGCGTTTCGATACCGAGTGAGAGCGGCGTTACGTCCAAGAGGACTACATCGCCCACACCGCTTTCCTTATTAAGGATTGCGCCTTGAATGGCAGCGCCCACGGCTACCACCTCGTCCGGGTTAACGCCTTTGGAGGGCGCTTTGCCGAAGAAACTTTCTACCATTTGCTGCACAGCGGGGATACGGCTTGAACCGCCGACGAGGATCACCTCGTTGATGTCGCTCGGTTGCAGACCTGCAGCTTTCAAGGCTTCCTGACACGGCACCTTGCAATCTTCTATCAACTGGTGAGACAAAGCCTCAAACTTTGCCCGTGTGAGTGTCTTTACCAAGTGCTTGGGCACGCCGCCCACCGGCATAATATAAGGCAAGTTGATTTCCGTTGTCGTCGAAGAAGACAATTCAATCTTCGCCTTTTCCGCAGCTTCCTTCAAGCGCTGCATAGCCATCGGGTCGGTCGTCAAGTCGGCACCCTCGTCGTTCTTAAATTCCTCTACCAACCAATTGATAATGACGTGGTCGAAGTCGTCGCCGCCCAAGTGCGTATTACCATTGGTCGAGAGCACTTCAAATACGCCGCCGCCCAATTCAAGAATAGAAATGTCAAACGTACCGCCGCCTAAGTCGAACACGGCAATCTTTGCGTCCTGCTTTGTCTTGTCCAAACCATAAGCCAAAGCTGCTGCCGTAGGCTCGTTCACGATACGGCGCACGTTGAGACCGGCGATCTGACCGGCTTCTTTTGTAGCCTGACGTTGCGCATCGCCGAAATAAGCCGGCACAGTGATGACTGCGTCCTTTACCTCTTCGCCCAAGAAGTCCTCAGCCGTCTTCTTCATTTTCTGAAGAATCATTGCTGAAATCTCCTGCGGCGTATAGAGTCTGTCGTCTATTTTCACGCGCGGCGTATTGTTTTCGCCCTTCACTACCTCATAAGGTACACGCTTTATTTCTTGCTGCACCTGATCGAAAGTTTCACCCATAAAACGTTTGATCGAATAGACCGTACGTGTCGGGTTCGTAATTGCTTGTCGCTTGGCGGGGTCGCCCACCTTGCGTTCTCCGCCATCAACAAAGGCTACGACAGAAGGCGTCGTGCGCTTTCCTTCGCTGTTGGCTATTACTTGAGGTTCATTGCCTTCAAAAACGGCCACACAACTGTTGGTCGTTCCTAAGTCGATACCAATAATCTTTCCCATAGTTATATTTTGTTTTATTGTTGTTACTTATTTATCTGCCCACTAAAATACAAGTGGCGTGCCAAACCTGATATTTGAGGCGTGATATTTGAAATTTCTTTCGCTTTATCACCCTTTGGGGCGAGTATGTCCCTAAATAAGCAAGCGTTGTGCCAAAATGTAATCTTGTCAGTGTATTTTGCGGATCAGTTTGTCTTACTTTGTTGCGATACCCCCTGACGATACGTGGCAGATGAGGCTATCGGTCAATATTATGATGCGATGGCAAGAGGTGGATGCTATGTTTGCAGGAAGTCTGTCCTTGTAGTTTTGTAGTATTACTGAAGAATGGCTGACAAGAGGGCAATGGTGCGAAGCGGCCATTTATTTATTGGCGCGCATAATGCCTTGTTGTTTCGTTTGCCGGGAGCAAACGATAGTTTGGCAGGAAGAAACGATGGTTTGCCGTCACCAAACGATAGTTTGCCGGGAGCAAACAACGGGAAAGCAAGTTGGGCGCATTCCATATAAAAGGTGAATGCGTGGAGAACGTAGAGATTTCGAGGTAGATTCAGGCTCTGTAGGGTCTACAATAGCAATTTCGCAATGGCAGCACAGGCTTCCGCATCGGCTAGCGCGTGGTGATGCTGTTCAAGTTGGTAACCGCAGGCGGCAGCCACGGTGTGGAGCTGATGATTGTCTAAATGGGGGAGTGCGTGGCGCGCGGCTGTCAGCGTATCCAAGAATGTATAGTCGGGATAATCCATTTGATAGACCTGAAAGACGGCTTTAAGGCAGCCCTGATCGAAGCGGCAGTTGTGCGCTACCAAGGGTAGCCCTTCGATAAGCGGTGCGATCTCAGTCCAAACCTTGCTAAACACAGGTGCATTTTCCGTGTCAGATTGACGCAATCCGTGAATGCGTGAGTTCCAATAACAATAATAGTTTGGCTCAGGGCGGATAAGCGCGTAAAAAGAATCGACCTGCTCGCCGCCTCTTACGACGACGAGGCCGATCGAGCAGACACTGCTGCGCGCTTGATTGGCCGTTTCAAAATCTATTGCAGCAAAGTCTAACATACTTTCAGTTGTATATAAATAATAGCGGATGAAGCATTGCGCCAAAGGTAGTCATATTCTTAAGTAACTTGACGTTGTGGGATGTATTTTTGCGTAAGGCTGCGCGCTTTTAAGATATTAGCACGCTTTTTGAGGTGCAACTAATGGGGAAATGGGGCATTTGCTTTAATTTTGCACACGCGAAGAACTAAAAAGTGGCATCGCCGCCATTTGGTACTTTGCATTAGGGCCTCAATCGTAAGGCCTCAATGCGCGCAAGTCGGCCGATCGGCGAAAAATAGAAAACAAATAAAGAATTATTTCGTATGAAATGGTCTATCACGACGACAAAAGAGGGTAAAAACTACCTCTTTCCTTTTCTGCTTATTACCTCACTCTTCTTTATGTGGGGTTTTGCTCATAGTATGCTGGACGTATTGAATAAGCATTTCCAACTATCACTCAATATTTCTATGATGCAGTCGGCGCTGGTGCAGAACGCCGTCTACGGCGGCTACTTCTTGATGGCGCTGCCTGCGGGTAAGTTGATCAGTCGCTTTGGTTATCGGGCCGGCGTTTTGACCGGCTTAGGCTTGTTTGGGCTCGGTGCATTGCTTTTCGTGCCCGGTAGTCTGCTTCCATCAGCCAATTTGTTTTCCTTTTACTTCTTTGTCGGCTGTTTGTTTATCTTAGGTTGCGGCTTAACTTGCTTGGAGACGTCGGCAAACCCATACGTTACGGTACTGGGTGCGCCTGAAGGAGCAGAACGCCGCATCAACTTCGCCCAATCTTTTAATGGTTTGGGCTGGATTCTTGGTCCTTTAGTGGGTATCTTTCTCTTTCGCTCCGGTGCGCAAGACGATGACGTCGTACTGCCTTATGCCGTGATCGGTATTATTGTCTGGCTGGCTGTTTTTGCTTTTGCACGTGTGAAATGGCCGGAAGTGGGTAGCGAAGAATCCGAAGCAAGCGAAGAACTTGTGGGGCGTAGTCTTTGGCAACAGCGTCATTTTACGTTCGGACTTGTAGCCCTCTTCCTCTACGTTGCGGCCCAGACCGGTATCAATAGTTTTTTCATCAATTTTACGACGACTTCCGAAGTGGGACTTTCGAATCAGACCGCTACACTTTTGTTGTCGTTTGGTTGTATGGGACTCTTTATGGTCGGCCGCTTGACGGGGAGTTGGCTAATGGGACGCATACGTCCTGAACGCTTGCTCGCGTTTTATGCTTTGTTGGCTATGGGCGGCACGATGCTAATCGTCTTCTTTGGCGGGAACATCGGCGTGGTGGCCTTATTGGGCGTTTACTTCTGCGAAAGTATAATGTTTCCGACGATTTTTGCCCTCTCCATTCGCGGATTACGCCAGGCAACAAAGCGCGCTTCGTCTTATCTTATTATGACGATAGTGGGCGGTGCCGCTGCACCAACGCTGATGGCTGCCATAGCGGAGCAAACGTCGATGGCTTTTGCCTTTATCGTCCCTTTAATCTGTTTTGTCGTTATTTTTGTTTATGCTGCGAAGTATAAACAATGGGGTAGTGGTAGTTGAGTAAGGATTAACGGAGTGGTGAGGTGGATGAAAAACTCATCTTTTGCAGATTAAGTGTAGTCTATTCTACATCGGCTACACATTATATAATATATAGTAAAGCCGGAGCAGGTCTGAAGATTACTGCTCCGGCTTCGTCATATTACATACCTACGGCTTGTGCGCCCTGGTTGTTCTTTTGCTTGATTACGTCTTGGTTGGAGATCGTGTGATCTGCTTTCTTGACGGCTGCTTTCAAATGGCCGATGCGCCAGGTTGCGCCGACGGCAAACACCATATTCTCGTGCATGGTGAAACGCTGAATGTTGGTGAAGTCTTTTCCGATGGTTTCGTTCGTCATTTTTAATTGTGGGAAGAAAAGATTAGCTCCCACCAACGTTACCGTTAAGCGGTCGTCCTTTAAGAAAGAGCGCGTGAGCGAAAGGCTGTTGAAATGAAATGTGGGTTGCGAGCCTTGTAGCGTGTATCTGCCGCGGAAGTAACCACCCGTGACGCCCAATTTTAGTTTCCACCAAAGATCCTGCGTCAGATTAGCGAAGACCGAGCCGCTATAACCGTGATTGTGCTCGCCGCTTGCGTATGATTTGTAGTCATCATAGTTGAGGGCAGCGTTGACGTTGAGGCGCGTAGTTTTTGTCGCGTTCCACATTACATTGAGGTTGAACGTACCGATTTTTGCGTGAGTGCGGTTGCCATAGGTTGAGTTGAGCAAGCGTCCGTCAAAGAAACTATAATTGGACATTTCGTTGGTCGTTGTCGTATATTTGAGCGAGGCCATTAGGGTTAGGACGCGCCCAAAGCGATTATAGCCCAATTCGAAATTGTGCCAACGTGTGCTGGTCAGATTCGGATTACCATAACTCAGCATTCCCGGAAAGTTGCGAGCCACATAGGGCGAGAGAGCATCTATGCTCGGTCTGTTAATACGCAGGTTATAGTTGGCTTTTATAATTTGGGTGGGGGAGAGATTCCAACTTGCACTGACTGATGGCACGAGATCGTTGAGCGTCTTGGAGAAAGATGGCTTTGAACCATCAGGATACTTTACTTCAATGCGTGAAGTCTCGAAGCGTAGGCCGATGCGCAAGGCGAGTGCGTCGCGCTGATAAGCCCATTCGCCATAAGCTGCGCCGATATTGTTGTTGTGACGATAATGAGAAGAACGAGAAGGGTCCGGCGTCAATGGCGTTGACGTTTCAGAAGGGCGCGTAAGTTCGTCGAAATCGCTGACGTTTCTGCGCGCGATATACTTTACGCCGGTCGACAGCGTCTGACTTGCTGAAAGCGGTGTGGTAAAGTCGATTTGCCCCGTGTGTTCCGGCGACTTCATTGTGCCTTTTGTGAGTTGGTCAAGCAGTCCGGCTTGATTTACGACTTGATGAAACCAATAGAAGTTGTCAGCTGTCGTCTTCCCATTACTATAATGGTAAGAGAGCGTCAGCTTTTGCTGCGGGTGCTTAAAGGCGTGCTGGTAGTCAACGCCGATCTCAATGTTGTCCATTCCATTTTTCAGTGTGCCTGAGCGATGATTGCCGCCCAAGTAGGTGACGCCGTCCTTGAGTAAGCGTGTTTCGCCCGTTACATCTTGATTTTGCCGGAACCCCCACCAGTTGCTTGAAACGCTGAGTAAGTTGTGTGCATCAAATTCATAACTAGCTTCGAGGCTACCCATATTTCCGTGTGAGCGTTGTGTGGCTGTGCCCTCGTTGTGAAAGAGTAAGTAGCCGGGAGCGGAGATTGTTTTTCGCTCAATTAAAAGATCAGTTGGGATGGATTTGCTTTGAAAAAGATTAAGATTGCCGGAGAGCGTCAGCTTACCTTGCTTGACCATTGCAAACAAACTTTCGTTTATGCCTCGCTGACTCGCGCGAATGCCGGGCGTTAACGTGTAGCCGTTCGTGTTGTCTTGCGTCTGCATAATAATGTTGAGAATACCGGAAACTCCCTCTGCGTCGTATTTTGCGCCGGGGTTAGTGATTACTTCCACGCTTTTTACCGCCGATGCCGGGTAACTTTTGAATATTTCTCCGGGATTGCTGCTCATGAGTTTGTTGGGCTGGCCATTAACGTAAACTTTGAAACTCCCACTGCCGTTAACCGTAATTTTATCTTGCCCATCAACGGTCACAAGTGGCACTTTTCGCAGCATATCCAAAAGACTTTGTGTCTTGGATTCCGGATCATCTTTTACGGCATAATTGATGCGATCGCCCGTAGCTTTCACCAAAGGCGCTTTAGCTGTAACTACGGCCGTCTTTAAATCGCTTTCGCTCATAAATAATGCGAGTCGGCCCAAATCAACTTGTTTTTCTTCAGCCAAAACAAAGTCGCGGCTGCAAAATCCTTTGCTCAAAGCGGCAGCTTCGAGCGTATATCGGCCCGCTTGCGTGCAAGTAAGGCTGAAAACGCCTTGTTCATCTGCTACGCCGGTGGCTATTGGGTGCTTGTGCTTCCCTTCTTGATAGAGTCTGATTGTGGCATAAGGTTCTGGCTGTGCGTTGGCAGAATCAACAACAAGGCCTTTGATGGTATAGCTTGCAACTGTTTGTGCTTGTGTCGGTAAGGTGGAAATCAGCACAAGCGCTAAAACCGCAGCGTACATTACGGTATTAAAGGTGTGTTTCATATCATATTCTTTATTGTTAGTTCGCTATTTCGGTGTAAGCAGAAAGGGATAATACAGCAAAGATCGTCGTTTGGAAATCCCGCTATGAGAAGCTCTTAAAAAGGTTTGGCTACACAAATCGCGAGGTTTCTTTCTGTATTAGTTTGCTATTACACAGCAAAAGTAAAGGATTTGATTATCCTAACAAAGGATTCCTAAGTTTTTTTGAGAAAAGCGTTGAAGAAATTATTGGCTTTTGATTCGACAAAGAGAGGAAAAACTGCTGTTTAGTCGCGCATAATTTCGGCTTGTCGACGTATACTTTCTTCATGAATAGCTTCAAAAATGGCCTTGATGAATTGAGGCGTCATTCCGTGAGATGTCCCATGTTCAAAATTGCGTTTTAGGATTTCGTCGTAGCGTCGAGCTTGCACGATAGTTAGATTATGTGCTTTCTTATAAGCTCCTATTTTGCTGCTAACGGCCATTCGTTCAGCAAGCAGATGAATGAGAGAACTATCAAGGCGATCTATTTGTGCTCGCATCTCATCTAATTGTACCGCTTCATTCCTTCGATCTCGTATGACAAGCTGATTGAGTAAGGACTTCAAAACAGTGGGCGTGATTTGCTGGGCGGCGTCGCTCCAAGCCTTTTCGGGCGAACAATGCGTTTCGATGATCAGACCATCAAAACCTAAATCGAGTCCTTGTTGTGCCAAAGGGGCAATCAGTGAACGTTGACCTCCTATGTGACTTGGGTCTCCAATAATAGGTAAATCCGGGAAGCGGCGACGCAACTCAATGGGGACACTCCACATAGGCTCGTTGCGATATATTTTTTTTTCGTAGGTAGAGAAGCCGCGATGGATGACGCCGAGGCGCTTTATGCCCACTTGGTTCAGGCGTAGGAGTCCGCCAATCCATAGCTCGATATCGGGGTTAACAGGGTTTTTCACCAGGATCGGAATGTTGACACCGCGCAAAGCGTCTGCCATGTCTTGCAGTGCAAATGGGCTTGTCGCCGTGCGTGCACCAATCCACAGCAAACCTACGCCCGCTTTAAGTGCAGCTTCGATGTGCGTTGGCGTTGCCACTTCCGTAGCCGTGATCATCCCCAGTTCTTCGTTGACACGGCGCAGCCAAGGGAGCGCTTCCAAGCCTTTTCCCTCAAAGCCACCGGGCTTGGTGCGCGGCTTCCAAATGCCGGCACGAAAGATTCGAACACCAAAGTCCGCCAATTCGCGTGCTGTCTGCATTACTTGTGCTTCCGTTTCTGCGGCGCAAGGGCCCGCGATCAAGAGCGTTTTTTCGCCGCAAGGGGCGGCTGGTAAGGCGAGAGGGCGTAAATCTAAGTCCATAAATAATCTTTCGTTTTTACTTGTGCAAAAGTACAGAGATTGCGGCTTTCATTTTCTTCTTTCTCTCATTTTTTATGAGGAGTTTTGCGGCTTTATCCCATTAAAGGCTATATTTTCTTTGCGGCCGCTGTTTCTTGTGCTAACTTTGCATCACGTAGAAGAGGCTAAAAGTGTGAAGTTATGCACTTTGCTCCTGCTAATTTTGATTATGGACGAACGAAGTGATTTTATAGACGCATTGTTGCACTACGCTACGGCGCAATTATCGCATCAAGATCGTACGGTCGACTATTGTCGTGGCGCTATCAAAATCTTAGATGCTCGCAATCACCTCTTCGCTTTCGTCTCTGTCGACAATACTGACGAGGAAAATGCAATTTATGCGCTGCGCGATTTGTGTCGTGTTGATCCTGATACGCTGGATACGATAGTTGATCGCGGCAAAATCGCATCCCTTGCCCGTACTTATTTTGATTAAAACAACAACGATGAGGCGCTGTAACGACGCATACGAAGTTGCAGCACACCTTGAATAGATTAAAGTATGGAAGAACCAAAAGACGAGCTTACGTATCGTAGAAGAATGCCAATACAGATACGTTTTAATGACGCAGATTCTTACGGTCACGTCAACAATAATGCGTATTTCAGCTATTACGACTTAGGTAAGATGGATTACCTTAATTCAGTAATGGGGGCAGATGGGAAAGCACACGGCGTTGTGCCGATTGTAGCCAATATCAGTGCAGATTTTTTTCATCCCGTCTTTTATGGAGATGAGATCGTTGTAGAAACCTGCATCCCTCGTATAGGTAGAAAGAGTTTCACCTTGCAGCAGCGTGCAGTCAACCTAAAAACCAATACGGTTGTCTGTCGTTGCTCTACAGTGATGGTTTGTTATTCTTTGAAAGAAAAGAAAAGCGTAGAGGTGCCGGCCGATTTCCGAGCGGCAATTGAGCGCTTTGAGAGAGACGAATAAGTTTCTGCGAGGCGTCAAATCTTGCTCTCGTTGTGCGGTCATAAGTCTGTGAAACTTTAGAAATGAAACAGCACGTACTACTTGTCGATAATTTGTCCGAAGCAGTCGGCCGCCTGCAGCAGGGAGGCTATGACCGCATCTTTGTGCTGACCGATACGCAGACAGAGCGCCTTTGCCGTCCTTTATTAGGCGATAGCACTTCACTTTTTTCGCCTGATATCATTATAGCTTCGACCGATGCCCACAAAGATTTGGAGGCACTGTCCCAAGTGTGGACTTTTTTGCAAACACATGGGGCTACGCGCCACTCATTAATAATATGTCTGGGCGGCGGGATGGTTACTGACTTGGGCGGTTTTGCTGCGGCCACCTTCAAGCGTGGGATCGACTTCATCAATGTCCCGACTACGTTGCTGGCTATGGTCGATGCCGCTGTCGGCGGTAAGACGGGCGTTAATTTTAACGGACTGAAAAACGAGATCGGCGTCTTTTGTCCGGCTCAGCGTGTATGGATACATACGCCGTTCCTGCGCACACTCGATGCCGTCAATCTTCGCTCGGGCTATGCAGAGATGCTGAAGCACGCCTTATTAAATAATGTGCAAGCGTGGGCGGAACATTTGGATTTCGATTTGGCTGCGCCCGATTTTGAACGCCTGCAGAAGATGGTAGGCGAGAGTATCGCACTCAAACAGCGCATTGTCGCCGAAGATCCTCAAGAACACGGCTTGCGTAAAGCGCTAAACTTTGGCCACACAGTTGGCCATGCTTTTGAGACCTTGTCGCTTCGTCGCCAGTCTCCGCAACTACACGGTTCTTGTGTCGCACAAGGAATGATTTGCGAACTCTATTTGAGTCACGTGCATCGGGATTTCCCGCTTGAGCGCTTGCGGCAAACTGTGCGCTACTTAATCGAGAATTATGGTCGCTTCGAGTTCTCGTGCGACGACTATGATACACTTTACGAACTAATGCTTCACGATAAGAAAAACGTTGGTGGAGTCATCAACTTTACCTTCTTGGGTGATGTGGGGCGTATTTTTACAGACCAACACGCCGAGCGCGAAGAAATCTATGAGGCTTTTGATTTCCTACGCGAAGGTTAGGGGTAAATAAAGATAAATCACGACTGCACAATGTGGTCGAAATAAAATCAATACAACAATATGAAACGTTCAACTTTAATTCTTACGCTGGCGCTGGCCTTGGTCGGAAGTGCTACGTCTGTGGGCTTTTTGCAGGCAGCGCCGAAAGTAGTCGCCAACGCTCAAACGGTAGCGCCGAATGGGCGTCAATTGACGAAACTTGGTCTGACCGGAGCTCAACTGGAGCAGAAACACGACGGCATTTGGGCCGTTTCGCTCAAAGGCAAGGCCCTTGGCTATGTGATCAACTCTACGCCTTTTGCTGCTAATGTGCAAGGCTATCGCGGCCCTGTGCCGGTTTTGGTTTATGTGGACAATTCCGGCAAATGCAAGAAGGTGTATGCACTGCCCAACAACGAGACGCCTTCTTTCTTCGACAAGGCCGTGACGGTGCAAAATCAGTTTAAGGGCAAGGCTGCCAAGAAAGCCGCGACGATGAGTGTAGATGCGGTCAGTGGCGCTACTTTTTCCAGCAAGGCTTTGGCTGCAAACGTCAAGGCGGCACTGGATGCGTATAGCAAATACGTAAAATAATGTAATGAACAAATGGATTATAACCGGCGAGCGGCTTCTTTCGCTGCTCGCCGTTTTTCTTCTTTTAGCGGCTACGGCCGTTAGTGCCGGCAAATGGTTTGGCCGGCCGCTCGCGATGGCGCAGGAGGAGCATAAGGCCGTTCCGGCATCTTTCGTAGCTCCAACGCCGCAGCAATTGGCCGCACTCGGACTGAAGGAGGCTGTGCTGACGGAAAAGGATACGGCGATCTGGCGCGTAACAACACCCGCCGGGCAGAACGAGGGTACGATTTTTCGAACGGACCATTTTGCGCCGGATGTGAAAGGCTTTGCCGGCCCTGTGCCGCTCTTCGTCTTTATCGACAAAGATAGTATTGTGCGGCAGATACTGCCACTTGACAATACGGAGACGCCCTCATTCTTCACCCAAGCTGCTAAGGTTTTGGAGGCGTGGCAGGGGAAAAAGGCGCACGATTTGGTGCAAGCCAAGGTCGATGCCGTTAGTGGCGCCACCTTCTCAAGTCGAGCGATCAATCTCAACGTGCAGGCAGCCCTTGTAGCCTATGAGCAGCAAAAAGTTGACGCTTTCCCTATGCCGGCTTTGGGTTGGCCTAAGACCATTGTCGTTTTCTTGGTCTTGGGTTTTGGCCTTTTGGCCGCTACGGTTTTGCGTGGCAAGAAGTGGGTGCGCCTTTTAGCGCTTAGCCTCAATGTCCTCGTCTGCGGCTTCTGGTGCGGACAGTTTATTTCTGTTTCCCTACTGCGCGGGTGGCTGATGAACGGCTTTGATCCGCTACTCGTGCTGCCCACTTTCGCTATGCTGTTGCTCGCCATCTTGATGCCATATTTCGGCAAAAAGAATTATTACTGCCAATGGGTGTGTCCTTACGGCGCACTCCAAGATTTGGCTTTACGCCTGCCCTTGCCTAAGGTGCGTATTCCGGCTAAGGCCTACAAGCGCTTGCGTAATTTGCGCTTCTATGTGTTTATGGTGCTCTTGGTCTTACTCTGGTTTGGCTATGGAGCTTGGCTGTTAGATTACGAGCCTTTCTCCGGTTTCCTTTTCAGTGTTGCACCGCTTGGCGTAGTGATTTTCTCGGCCTCATTTATTGGGTTGAGCTTATTTATCCCGCGGCCGTGGTGCACGTTCTTCTGCCCCGTGGGCACACTGCTCAATTTGGCTGAGGACCTCGATAAAAAACCGAATAACGTTAAGAAGAAATGAACAAATATAAGATTATCTCTATCGTCCTGGCCCTTGCTTTCATCGTGGCTTTAGTGCGTTCGTTGGCCTTTTCGGGCGAGGCTGCTACGCCTGTTGACAAAGTTGTGTTCGATAACATTATGACGCGTACCAGCGTGCGCGAATATGCTGACCGGCCGGTGCGGCGCACGCTCTTGGATAGTTTGGCGCGGGCCGGAATGGCCGCACCTACGGCCGTTGATATGCGACCTTGGAAGTATGTCATCGTAGATGATAAGCAGACGCTTCAAACGTTGGGCAACAATCTGCCTTATGCCGGTTTCGCAGCGCAAGCTCCGGCAGCCATTGTGGTGTGTGGCGATACTGCTGTTGTTGATAAGCAGGGCCGGTCGAGTCGATTCTGGGTTGAGGATTGTTCGGCTGCCACTGAGAACATCCTTTTGGCCGCTCACAGCTTCGGACTTGGAGCGGTCTGGGCGGCCGTTTATCCGAATGAGGAATTGGTAGATAAGGTGGCCGACATACTTTCACTTCCCGACAATGCAATTCCCCTCAATGTTATTGTGATCGGCTATCCGAAAGCACCATCTACGCCCAAGGATAAGTTTAAAAAAGAAAACATCCATTATAATACGTGGTAAGCACATAGGCATTTGAAGCACGTCATAGGCCTATGGCTGTAAAGTATGCTGCAATGTTTCTCTGCGAAGTGTTGCAGTTTTTTTTATGCGCGCCGTCTTTTGCTTAAGCATCGTCTGCTATCGGCTCATTCGTCACCCATCTCAATGTCTTAACGCTCCTTGGTTTGCGATGGCAACAACCTGTTGGTGAGGCAACTGCTGATCCTTTATGGAGAAGACCGGCGGCCGAAAACGTAAGTCGCGCCCAATGCGCCGCGCACTTCACGTGGCGCGCCTTATTGTTTATGTCGTCAGGCTGCCGGCTTATATGATGCGCGCCCACTACCGCTATAATGCTACTTGATCTGCAATGGCGAGAAGTAGGGCGGGCGTTTCGCTGCTTTTCTTTGGAAAATGGGCAAGGCAAGTCCTATTATTGCGCGTCCGGTGTTGATTTACGCGTTTTTTATCGTGATGAAAAAGCCTTCTTATCGTGAGCGTACGTGTCTACTCTCACGAGCGTACGATCGTTTCACCGTGGTGAAAATTTGAGAAGGTTAAATCTGCGCGTTCAATAATCGGGTGCAAGGTTTCAAAAGTGGGACTTTGTGCAGCGAAAATTCAAGAGAAAGGGTGGGCGAATAGACTTTTCTGGCCGCCTACTGCGTACGAGCCGACTGTCATCGGTTCGGCCTTTTTGTCGTTTCTACTACTGCAAAAAGAGTCCGATGCAAGCGGCACCGGACTCCAAAGTTGAGTAGATTATGTTAATTGCTAATTGTATGTACAATAAGAATTTACTCTTAAGTAAAGAGGTTTACGATCAGAAAATAAATAAGTGGTAAGAACAAAGCCGGAAGCAGATTGACCGTCTTGCAGTCTTTAATGTGCAAAATGCCGAGGCCGGCTGCTGCGATTAAGACACCACCGACAATATTAGTCTCCGTCATGATTTTAGCCGTGATTTCAGAGTTCGCCCCCGTAACCAAACCGGCCGAGAACTTGCCGATCAGGAAGAACGACGACATCCAGATAAACACCGGTACGGACGTGAGCGAAATACCTACGCCGTAAGAGGAAGACAAAACGATGCAGGTGACAAAATTCAGCGTGGCCGCCGTCATCAGGTAGGTATCGTCGCCGTAGATGGCGCTTCGGATTGGTCCGACCATAGCCAGTGTGCCCACGCAACATAGAAGTACGGCCGTCGTAATACCATCTGAGAGATTGGCAGAGCCCATGTTCTTGGGCGTAGCCTTGCCCACCTTTTTCGAATAATGCTCCATACGTGCATCCAGCTTGAGAAACGAACCTATAACTCCGCCGAAGGCCAAACACATGATGAACAAGACGGGCGTTGTGCTTTTCTGCATATCTTGAATAGCCAGATAGATACCCAGAACCAAGACCGCGATGCCCATACCCGTACTTAAGGCATTGAGATATTGCTCGTTAACTTTACGTTTTGTAAGGCCGCCGATGATACTGCCGCCTATTATCGCTGCGATATTTATGAATATAGCAAACATAGTGTTAGACTTTTGCTGCAAAATTACGATAACGCCGCCGAATAAAAGAGAAAAAAGGAAGTAAAATTTGTGCTCTCGCATTGTTTTTTTGTCGCTGCTTCGCGAAAGTCTTTAGTGCGATGCTTCTGATCGCTCTCTGTTGCCTGATAAATCGGGTAGAATTACTTCCGGAAAAATTGGAGGTGAGAGAGAATGCGCTTGGGGCATCAAGGGGTAGGCGCTCTTTCTTGCTTATGACTTCTATAAAAAATGTAATCAAAAGGTTCTCATCTAAAAAATAATGTTAACTTTGTGGCGAATCAAGTTAACGCTATAAAAGTTGAGTTCTGTTTTGCGCCATCAAGGAAATCATAAGATGGCAAGCAGACTAACGAATTCTAATAGTTGGAACCACTAATTTATAAACCTCAAAACAATGAAAAAATTTTGTACTTACTGTCTTGTGGCTTTGTTGGCTATGCTCTGTCTGCCGACTAACTTGGCCGCACAAGGGTGGAATTATGATTTTGAAATGGCTAAAGCCGATGGAATCGGAGATCGGCCGAATCATTACGACGTCCTCTTAAACGGCATTTCGTGGTCGATGTATGCGGTCCGGAGATCGGGTAGCTCAAGCGACTTTGCGAATGGTAAAGTATCGGCTCGCATCTACGGCAGTCGAATGTCGATGAAGGAAATGCCTTACTTGGTGATGAAAGAAGACAAGGTGGGTGGCTTAGGTGTGATTGAATTTTCCTACCGTGCTTACGAAGAGCACGCAACTTCGCAGGTCGCGTGGTGTGTTCAAGTTTCGGAGGACGAAGGTGAACACTGGGAGACCTTAGGTCAGCCTTTTACGCCCACAATGGACGTTGAACGTTTTCACGCAAAGGCTAATGTCGAAACCGGACGCGTGCGAATCGTTCGGGCTGACTATGCCGTCTTCGATTATGCCGCGGCGAAAGGCTTTGATGCGGCGTTTAATCTTGACGATATCAGTATTACGGATTACGAAGCCGGAGCGCCTGAGCGCCCATCCATACAGACGGGAGAGGATCGCTTGAATTTTGGGCAGGTAGCTAAGGGTGAAACAAAGACAATCAAACTTAGCGTCGCGTATAAGAACTTATCGGCTGACGTAGCTTTGTCCTTGACCGGCGAAGATGCAAAATTCTTTAGCCTATCCAAGGATAAATTTGCCGTGAGTGAGCCCAATGGGAACGCAGAAGTTGATGTGACGTTCGCGCCTCAAGCTGCCGGCCCTCAGCAAGCAGTTTTGCAGCTCCAATCCGGAGAAACCATTGCTGAAGTTCAGCTTACCGGCACCGGCATTCGGAAGGCGGGTGACTTTACTTACAGTGGCGGCAGCGGAACTCAGGAAGACCCGTACCTAATTTCAAACTCGGGCGACATAGAAGACCTTTCGCTGGCCGTCGATACTGAAACTGATTACGACGGAAAGTACTTTAAGCTCACCAATGATGTAGATATGGAGGCGGTAAAGGCGATGAAACCGATCGGCAACAACTTCGGCGCCGAAGGAACTGCACTTAAGGCCTTCAGCGGTACGTTTGACGGCGACAATCATACGATTTCAAACCTCACGATGCGTTTCTCCGGCCGCTTTAATTTGGGTGTCGGGCTCTTTGGTATTGTCAAAAATGCGAAGATTTCCAACTTAACGCTCACCAACTGCTATTTTGAGGCCGACGCAATCGTAGCAAGCGTTGCTTCCGTCTTAGTTGGGTCAGAAATTATCAATTGCCACGCGGGTGAAAACGTAACCGTCAAGGCGCGCCTTAAGCCTTATGCGGGTGGTATCGCGACTTCGTCCTTCTTGACCCCATCTTCAATTGTGGCCTGCACATCTCGCGCTAACGTAGACGCGTCAGACGTGGCCATTGGTGGAATCTTGGGTATGAGTAGTGCGTCCGGAACAACCATCAGTCGATGCATCAATTACGGTAATGTAAATACGCGCAACAATTTTGCAGGTGGTATTGTCGGCTATGTGGAAAGCGGCCGCCTAAATATTGTTGACTGCCTCAATGCCGGCGAGATCAGCGCCGCATCTTGTGCCGGCGGACTTTTAGGAATGGCTTTGCAGGGCGCTTCGATTGATATTCGTAATACTTATAACATTGGCCGCGTGACGGCAACTGATCCTGCGGGCGCTTTAGGCCCAATTTTCCCTGCTGCGGCGCTCACTGACGGCCTTACGCTTGATGTACAGAATTGCTATTACGACGAAGCGCTCTTCAGCGGCGTATCTTCCGGTACGGGGTGCGCACTTTCGGAAATGCGGAGTCAAGCTTTTGCTGACAAACTTAATGCCGGGCGCTCGGAGATCGTATGGAAGCGTTTTGTTGGTGTGAACAACGAATTGCCCGTTCCGTGCGGCGAAGGAGAAGTCATAGATGGGCTTATGCAGCAAGCGTTGGCGGCCTCCTATATTCAGATTGAGGCCGGTCAAATTAAGACTGCAGCCGGCGTGCGTCTTTTAGGCGTGTGCGATGTCGCAGGCCGTCAGTATGCACCTGCATCTAAGTTGGCCGCAGGTACATATATTGTGACCTTTATGCCTGTTCAGGGTGCGCAAAAGCCTATGTCGGTAAAGATAATCGTACCTGTACGCTAAAAACATAAGTATAATCATAAACGAATATTGATAATGAAAACTATAAGACCAATCCGTTTCCTCCTTGCCTGCGTTCTGCTGCTCTTTGCTGCTGATCATTTGCAAGCGCGAACGAATAACGACGACCATGGCGTTTTAGTAGCCAACACGCTATCCATACCTTTTAATCGCACGTATCGCATGTATGTCAAGAAGTATAATACGGCGACGCAAAACCACATAAGCAAAGGCGAGCGCATCGTGATTCGTTATGCCTCAGAAGACAGTACGATCGTATTACCTCAAGGCAACGCTTTCAAATCTGTTGGTGACGGAAGCGTCCGGCTAAAATTGCTCATCTCAGGTGCCTATCCCGGCACACTCGATGCTTTTGATCCCAATAATATCTTGGATGAAATACCTTTTACGGTTGAAGTAAAAGACCACGTAGATATGCCTTTTCCCCAGTTTAGTGTGAGTTGGGGGCAAGAAAAATCGAAAACGATGAGCGAAATGCTGCAAAGCGGAGCCTATACAAACTATACCGCAGATTATTGGGCTATGAATCCGAAGATTGGCGAGCAAGATCGTGCCGGCTTGGAGATATTCTCCACGCAGAATGCCGAGTTTCCGTTTTTGATGCTCGCTTTTACGCCCGACGAGGACGAACTTTGCGCCGTATATCTCTTGGCCGCTTCTTGGGAACGTGTGACAACGCCGCAAATAAGTGAGGTCTACAAACTTCTTGCGGCCAATGGTTTTAAGGATCGAGGTATGAATCCGGATACGCATTGCTGGCAAATGTACAACCCCACCTCAAAAACCTTGGCTACGTGCGGACTTATGATCGTGCAAGGTTGTGGCTATTGCTACGTAGGTCTTTCTTATTTGCCGGAAGATCCGGATCCTTCGAGCATTCAGATGGCGCGCGCCGATCAGCCCAACATTGTTTGCGAGATGAAAGATGGATTGTTGAGCATCGAAGCCGAGCAATACGTCGGCCGGCAGTTGGCTATTTATACGCTTGATGGGAAATGCTTGCGCGTAGCTACGATTCGCCGTGGCGTAAATCAAGTGGGCAACTTACCTCGTCAGCCGCTTTTCTTGCGAATAGACCAATGTGCAGCCGTAAAAATCCTGCCCTAATACGCCTACAACGCCTTTTGAATGCACGCCTTTTGACGTATAAAGCATAGAAAGGCGCGTGTAGTTTAATAGTTACCAACAACGATACCCTTAAAGCTCAATTGCGCACTTCAGGGTATCGTTGTTCTTCGTTTTGGGAAGAACAAACTGAGCCTTTAGGCACAGATGAAATGAAGGACGAAGGCTTAAAGGATGCAGAGCACTATTCATTTGCCACCGATATTTCTACTATCGTCAAGCATTTTTGAAAAACAACGGGTGGGCTATCTTTTCTTGCAAACGCTATCCCCGCATAGTGTGCCGCCTTTTTGCTTGCCGATCAGTAGGCTTGGTCAGAGCACTCTTCTCGATTGTCTTTTTCGGTTTATATTTGATTTTTCAACCACGAAAACTTGAAAAATTGAAGCCCATCTCTTGCATGCAGACTTTACTATCGTGAGCGTAGACCTTTCTTCTCACGATAATACAGTTGTACGCTCACGAGCGTACAACCTTTTGCTCACGAGCGTAAGCTGAAGAGACGCTTCGTAAGCAGTTAGTATGCCTGCTCTTTACGTGGGAAAAAGAGGCTTGATGTGGCCCTTTTGTAGACTTATAGCGTAAGATGCTGTGAAGGTGCGCGTAATTGCAGGCGCTCAGTATGGCTAAGGAAAATGGGCTGACGTTATATTCGTACAAGTTGCGCTCAATAAAGCATTTTCCGAGCTGAGGCGGGCCGCTTATGGTTGAAAAATGCTACTGCTTATACGCCTTGTGAGCTGTGGAGTATAAACAAAAAAATAGCGGACGTTCTTATTCAGAAATCGTCCGCTATTGTTAACGTAAGCTTCGTTTTGAGCCTCTTGTCGGATTCGAACCAACGACCCCGAGATTACAAATCACGTGCTCTGGCCAGCTGAGCTAAAGAGGCGGGGTGGGTAAGCTCTCTGCATCGCGCCGCTACAACCAACTACCTTTGCTGCGGTCAAGCCCTGGAGGATTCGAAGGGAGCTGGCCGTACAGCACTTACCCATTTTCTGGATGCAAAAGTAAGCTATCCTTTCTTTACGACCAAATATTTTCAAGGATTTGTTGGCTTTAGCCCCATCTTTTCTGCTTCTTGGAGTACGAAAGCCAAGGCTTCCTCATAAGAATTGGGCACTTTCCCATCTAAAATAGCGTCTTTGAGCGCAGCTTTTAAGAGGCCCACTTCGCGGCACGGAGGCAAGGAAAAGCGGCGCATAATCTCATCGCCGGTCACAGGGGGCTGGAAATTGCGAATGCGATCCTTTTCTTCGATGGCTACCAACTTCTCGCGTACCAACTTGAAATTGTTCAAAAAATTTCGCTTGCGCTGTGCGTTTTTACTCGTTACGTCGGCCTCGCACAAGAGCATCAAGTCGTCAATATCATCTCCGGCATCAAAAAGCAAGCGGCGCACTGCACTGTCCGTGACAATGTCGTCAGCAATAACGATGGGCCGCATGTGTAAGCCAACCATTTTCTTGACGTATTTCATACGTTCGTCGAGCGGAAGTTTGAGTCGGCGAAAAAGAGCCGGCGTCATCTTCTCTCCTACAAAGTTGTGGTTGTGGAAAGTCCAACCCACGGCCGGCTCCCATCGCTTGGTCTTCGCCTTACCTATATCGTGGAGCAAGGCAGCCCAGCGCAGCCAAACGTTATCCGTGCGCCGCGCTACGTTGTCCAATACTTCGAGCGTGTGGTAGAAGTTGTTTTTGTGTGATTTTCCATTGCGCGTCTCGACATTGTCCAATGCGCTCAATTCGGGCAGGATGATCGGGAGCAAACCGCTGCGTTGCAGTTCGACAAAACCGATGGAAGGCAAAGGAGCGCGCATGATTTTGTTTAGTTCTTCGATGATTCGCTCGCCGCTGATGATGCTTAAGCGCTCGGCATTGCGCTCCAAGGCTGCAAAAGTTTCATCGTCGATGCGAAAATTGAGTTGCGTGGCGAAGCGCACACAACGCATCATACGCAGCGGGTCGTCGGAGAAAGTAATATCCGGATCAGTGGGCGTACGCAACAAGCCATCTTCCAAATCCCACAAACCATCAAAAGGATCAACCAGTTCGCCATAGCGCGCAGTATTGAGGCAGACGGCCAAAGCGTTGATCGTAAAATCGCGACGCATTTGATCGTCTTCGAGTGTTCCGTCTTCTACGATTGGTTTGCGCGAGTCGTGACTGTAACTTTCGCGACGTGCGCCGACAAATTCTATTTCTTGATGATGATATTTCACTTGCGCTGTCCCGAAATTTTTGAAGACAGAAAGGTGAGCTGCGCGCCCCAAACGCTTCGTCAAGGCTTCGGCCATTGCGATTCCGGAACCGACGACCACAATATCAATATCATTTGTTGGGCGTTCGAGAAAAAGGTCGCGCACATAGCCACCTACGACGTAGCACTCAAGCTGCAACCGGTCGGCCGTTTGCGCTAATTCTCTGAAAAGCGGCTCACGATCGAGCAGTTGTATGATATCGGTTGGGGTTAAATGTCTCATTCAATTTTGTTTTACGACTGCAAAATTAGGATTTCGGTACACAGTGGGCAAGAAAAAACGTGTCAAAGCGCCAATGCGCAAAGACACGATTAAACATTCTTATCATCCATACCATATTATATATAGTATGGCGATGCATCTCCATAGGTTACTTCAACACAACAAGAATCTCTTTATCGCTTTCGGTAACGTCGATCTTGTCTTCGCGAAGTAGCCAGCCAAGTCCAAGGTAAAGCTCCTTATCGGCACGAACTTTGATATACTTCTTAAGTTCTTTACCGGTGAGCTTACCATTCTCATTCAAAGCCACCCAAATTTTGCCGGCTAATTCTCCTACTTTTTCAGTAAACATAAGTCTAATTTTATAGTATAACGGTACTTTCTTCTTTTAGCTTACAACACCGCTTGTCGCATTTGAATCTTTGGCGCGTCTTATCTTTATCGTTCGCGCTTATCTCCTATTGCAAATATAGGATTTTCCACCTATTCTTGCTATGATTATGGAAAGAAAAGCACGATGAAAAGCCCTTTTTTGTACTAAATATAGAATAAATGGCCTATTTCTCGTAAATTTGCAAACCATATCTTACGATTTATTTATGCTTTCTGTTCTTATTCCAACCTATAATTGCGATTGCTCCACCTTGGTTAGTGACTTAGCGCATCAGGGGTTGGAATTGATGGAAAATACAAAGGAGGGCTTTGATTTTGAAATAATCGTCCTCGACGACTGCTCAACACTTGAGCCGCTCAATGCTGTAGCTGAGAAGGTTAATGCGCTTCCGCATTGTCGCTGGATAAGGGCCGAACGCAACAGTGGGCCGGCTGCATCGCGCAATCATCTGATTGATTTGGCGCGTTTCCCGTATCTCTTATTTATAGATAGCGATGCGCAAGTGTGTACGGCGGACTTCTTGGTGCGTTATTGGGAGGTGCGCGATCAGGCAAAGGTCGTTTGCGGCCGCCTCTACACGCCTTCCGGACCTGCGCCTGAAGGGCATGAATTGCGTAGCCGCTATGAACTATCGGCGGAAAGGCTTCGGCCGGCCGATGTGCGTCAAAAGCAGCCGTATCGTTTCTTCACGATGTTTAATGCGATGTTTGCGCGAGAAGTTTTCGATGCGGTGCGCTTCGATCCGCGCTGTACGGATTATGGTTATGAAGATGCGCTTTTGGGATTGGAACTTCGATCCGCGCATTTTTCGATTCTGCATATCGACAATCCACTTATACACACAGGTATTGATTCGAACGAAAGTTTTCTGAAGAAAACGGAGACGGCATTACGTACACTCAGCAAATTAGGTGAGCCGATGCAAAGCGAAAGTGGACCATCGCGCCTCTATCTTCAAGCAAAAAGGCTTGGCTTGAGCGGTTTGCTGCGTTGGACATTGGGCTTTTGGAGCCGGCACATGCGCCATTACTTATTAGAAAGTAAGCGCCCCTTGTTGTTTATCTTCTCTCTCTATAAATTATGGTACTACGCCGATTTGCAAAAATCGAAGCGCAAGGCTACCAAGTCGAACGGCGGCGGAAATTGATCAGCACGGGGGCTTCTTCTTGCTGAGGAAGCGGCTGTGACTGCTTGTTGTTCTTCTTTTTGCGTAGCTTCAAGAGGTCTCTAAAATTGATGAAGTCGCGCTGTAGTAGCAGACCAACGCCCTGCGTCGTCAGCGAGGACTTGGTATAGTAGCGATCGTTGGTTTCGCTATAGGCTTTTAAACTCACGCCTCCTCCGGGCGTCAGCAAATAACGCAGATCAAAGTCGCCTATAAAGTTTGTATTGTTGATTGGCTTATCGCGATAACCGAAATTTCCATTGATGATAAGCCGATTATTTAATAGACGGCCGCTTAACAAGCCTTCGACCTCCATATCTTTCCAGCCAACAAGGCCCGTCTGAACGTTAGCACCAAAGGACCAATTAGAATTGCCTATCGCATTTTGCAACACGTTGTTCAATTGGTCACTTAGCGTGTTAGATAGGAAGCTCTTCATTGCGGCCGTGCTCTGCGTCTGCCTTGTTCCGGCGTTTGTTTGATCATAATCGTAAGTGTAAAAACGCCCAATGCTTAAAAGATATAGCACCTGCATATTCATATCCTCCTCCGAACTGATCAGATTTCGCACCATCTGCTTCTCATCTTCGTTAACCGTGGGAAGATCGAGGTCAAAAGAAACTTGCGGGTTGCCGGCTTTACCCTTAATGTTTAGCAAACAATTGACGCGCACCGTATTTCGACTGAAGTTGTTACCAATATTTAAATCGCTCAGTGAGGCAGATTTCACCGTATATACAGCTTGCATATCCAGATCACCTTGGAATGGATCGCCCGCAAAAATCATTTTACTCCCCGGCGTCAGCGTAAAATTCTTACGAATCAGATCCTGCACACTGATCCTATACGATCCACCATCAATCTTATAAGTGCCATACATTTTAAACGCACCTTTATTATACCAATTCGCACGAATAGGTCCCGATCCGTGGAGAGTGAGCACGTTGCCCGCTTTCTCGTCCGTTACGATCTTCAGTGTTGCTTCCGGACGTACATCAAACAAGAAATTAAGTTTAATATCCGTCAGCTGAGTCATCGTTTTTATGCCGGCAACAGCTCCTTGCTTTACAAGTGAATCCTTTCCATTATGCAGACGCAACAAGGCATTGTCGCCCTTCTCCGGCGCATCGGCAGTATAGGTCAGTGTTGTGCCTTCTTCAGTGCGCATATCCAAATCGGCCTCAAATAGTCCCGGCCGTCCGCTCAAGTGTGCGCTACCTGAGCCATAAGCTGTAGCATAAAAAGGTAAGTCTGCTGATTGTGAGCGCTTATATACTAAGAGGTCTTCTGCAGAAATATTGAAATCATACGTCAAGTTATGCAAATGGTTGTGGCGTAAATAGCCCTGCGCGACGCCCTTTCCTTTTTCTCCATCTGAAATGGGAATTTCATTGAAGCTAAACAAGCCGGGGCGTATCACGACGCGCCCACCATCGACCTTATAATGTGCCCCCGTAGCTGCAATTTGCGCTTCCAGCTCCACCTCTTCTTCGCCTTTCAAGTCCAATTGTTTCAGCGGGCCAAAAAGTCGAACGTGTCCCGTTGCTTTTCCGCGCAGGTCATTAAAAATGTCGCCCACCCATCGGCGCAGGAAGCGCAGATCAGTCCCTGTTCCTTTTATGAAGAGGTCTAAATTCTTATGCAGGAGCGATACGTAGCCTTTCACATCAGTCACGCCTTCTTCCGGATTCAGAATATGAGCGTCTATGTTAATCTGTTTTTGTTTTGTGTCAAATCCACCTCGGATGTAAGCCGTCCCCATCGGCCCGTTGTTTATCAAAAAACGAGGTATCTTCAAACCTACGGAGACTATGGGGTAGCCGGCCGTTTCCGATACGCTGAGCGTGCCCGTTGCAGGTCCGGCGAAGGCCACGTCGTTAAAGTTTACAAGGTTCAAGATATAGTCTACATTCACCTTTTGCAAAGTTGCCACGATCGAGTCTTTAGGTGAGGGCGACAAGCGTCCGCTTATGGACAAACTGCGGTCGCCGTGCTGCAGCGAGAAGCCTTTTACGTCCAAGGTGCGGTCTACATAAGCCAATTCGCCTTTAGAGAAGGTCCACAAAGTATCGCCTACGGTCATCGTTGTCGGCACAAAATCTGTTCGGATCAAGCGCCCACGCAACGTTTGTTTGAACGTAGAGATCAATTTCATATCACCCTTAAACTCGTGCTCATCTGCGCTGGCCCAAGCTAAGTGTGTATGGAGTTTACCGCTATCTGTTTTCGCCTCCAGTGCCACTCTCATCTGCGTATTTCCTACCTCTTTTGCCGCTTGTGCCAAGCCTGTATAGCGCGTTCCTTCTCCTTGCAGATAAAAGCGCAAATCGGAAAGGGCAAAGTTGTTGTATGACAGAGTCGGCGCACTAATGATGACGGATGAGCGCGCGCTGCTGCTTAACTTGCCCTCTATTTTGATGCCCTTTTCGGCATATAAGGGGATGTGAAGAAAGCGATTGAGCATGTCTGTCTTTTTTACCTGTCCTTTAAAGGCCAATGTCGTTCGCGGAGACGCAATCGGTTTTGAGAAGAAGCCGGGTAAACTTCGGTCTAATAAAGAAAAGAGCAATTGCTTAATCGTAGCGGGCGCTATGGGCCCTTCTACCAGCAAGTCGGCAAAGTCACTTTTTAAGTCTAAGCGATTATGTTGTTTGGAGAGTTCTAATTGATTTAAGCGATAAGGGCTGTCAGTGCCGGAGAGCGTGAAGTCATTTACCTTGATATGGCCCGTGAGTTGCTTCAAATCATCTACTGCCATTTTGACGTGACCGGAGAATGAGGATGCACCAAAATAGCGGGTCAAGTTCAATCTTCCCGGGTTCAATTGTTTCACGTCTGCTTCCAAGCGTATCGCTTCCAAGTTTGTCCCACGTAAGCGAGCCTGCACCGTTCCGTTTAAGTCGGCCGCAGGGTCTTTCGCCATAAGCTGAAGTTGCAAATCGTCGTTTCGCTTATTGATGGTTGCTTGCAGATTGTTGTAGAAATGCCCACGATATTGCCCGCTTTCAAGCGCAAGTTTTAGGTCGGCTTTACTACCATCGCGTGCCATGCTACCCGATAGGGTGGCGTAGAGCTGATCCGGCAAATCCTGATTCTGCGCTATGATTGTTGGCCGTAGGGCTTTTACTTTTAAGTTGCCTTCGTAGTGTCCATTAAAAGCCAGTCGGCCTTCTACGCTTCCTACGGCCGTCTTCAACGTGCCTGCAACGCGATTGATGCCGCCTTCCTCCCAACGTAGTCGACCTGTATAGTCGACATAGGCCAGCGTCTTTAGGAAAGCGGGTAGGGGGCGGTGCAAAAAATGTAGAAAGGCTTGCGAGATAAGACCCTCGCGAAGATTCAGCGTTTTGATATTTGCATCCGCACTCACGATGCGTCCATTTCTGCGACTGAGTTTGCCGCTCAGCGCCAGCAGCAAGTTGTTATGCTCTTCGTGGACGTACCAGTTTTCGAGCACGATTTCTTTGGCATTGACGGCAAACAGTCCGCGCGCCGTCAGAGTGTGTGTAAAACCGCGCAAGCGAGGTACAAGAAAACCGAAGTCTGTCGTCGTGAATTGGGCGTTATCAATACGGCCGGCCAAATACAGGGTTTTGAAGAAGTCGTCCGGTTTATAAAAAGCCAGCAGGCGTGGAAAACCAATATTTGTGCCTGGCAACTGCAGGTCAAAGTCTTGTATATCAGCGCGCGTCTTGTTAGCAGCCAAGCGCAGGCTCAGGCGGCGCAAGTCTAAACCGCTCTGCTCGCGCAGAGAAAGCTCACGCACACGTATGTTGATGCTATCCGGCGTCAGATGCTTTAAGCTAACGTTAGCATTGATGTCGGAAACAACTAAGTGGTTCAAATTCAATTTTTCCGGACTTCGAGGGGCGTACAAGGCGTGATAGCTTGCTTTGCAGCGCCTCAAGATCAGCGAGTTGATGCGCAAGTCAAGATTAGAGGGCGATTGATCTTTGGAGCGGAAAGCATCGAGCAAAAATTGAAAATTGGGCGCTTTATCCGGACTTTCTTTGTAGAGGTTTACTTGCGCATCGAGCAGCGAAACCGTACGCAGCGAAACACGCCCTTGAAATAAGGAGCGAAATTCAATCTTAGCCGACATAAGATCAGCACGCAGCAATTCTTTTCCGCGCTGATCGGCTAAGTAGACATCAGTTAGGATCAAACGATTAAACAGGCCCAACCGAACACCACCAATTTTGACCTGCGTATGCAGACGGTCTGAAAGTTGCTGAGAAACAAGCCGGCTCACCCAGCGATCAGCCGGAGAAAAGTTGAAGATAATCAATAGTAGAAGGTAGAGAGACAATAATCCCCCTACGACCCATCGCGCTATTTTTCCCAACTTCTTAATATGCCGACTTCTATATTAGTCGCAAAGTTACGATAAAAAGATGGAAAATAAGGCCATCTCACATTTCATAACTATCTGTCAACGTAGTAGACAAGAAGGATGTAAACAAAATTAACGACAGCCCTAAATGTGGCGTTTTCGTAAAGACTTTTTTCCTCTTCCCTTTGATGGATCTTTAAGAAGCACACCATTATTTAGCTTGCGCTCGTGAGCGCAAACCTTTTTCATCGTGAGCGCAAGCTCTTTTCCTCGTGAGCGTAAGCTCTTTTTCTCGTGAGCGCAAACGGGCTATTTCAATTTTGCGCGCCATTTTCGTGGGGCAAAATTGTTCTTAATCAGGCTCCTGTGTTTCTGCAGTGGGAGCTGCTAAGTTTTCCTTCGCCTTGTCTAAATATTGTAGCGCTACCGGATCGTCTGTCTTTAGTTGCTGCAAGAGTCGCTGCCAAATTGTAGCGGCCTCTTTGTAGATTTTGTTTCTTCCCAAAAGGAACGTATAACGCAGCAAATGGTCTTGATCCGTCGGATCTTCTAACCCTCGCCGGATGATCGTGAGGGCTACGGACGTTTGCTTTTGAGCTAAGGCTGCTTCAGCTATTTGTAGGCGGACGTCTTGCACGTCTATGTTGGCTGAATTTGCACTCATCATCGTTTCTAAGGCCTCTTCGTAGCGCTCGGCATAGAGGAGAACCGAGCTTAGATGGGTCACAATGCGCAGATGATCCACGCTGTCTTGCGGGCAACGCAAGGCTGCTTCTCTGAAAAGGCGAATGGAGGTGTCGTAAAGATGTAGTCCGCCCATTTGTTCAGCCAAGAGGAGGTATACTAAGTAGTCGTCCGGATTGCTATCCAGAAAGTCTTGAACCAAGGTTGAGGCCTCGGCACTTTTACGTAGTCCGATGAGCGATAGTATCTTAATACGCGTGGCGCGACTATTGTCGGCGTTGATCGTAAGAGCGTAGTCGCAACTATCAACTGCCTCTTCAAACTTCTCGGCCTTATATTGCACTTCTGCCAATTGTACCCAAGAGATGTCGTCGTATGGATCTAAGTCGATCATTTTATTGATGGCGTCGATTGCTGCATCGAAGGATCTTAGATTGCAATAAGCCTCTCCTTGGAGTTCGTAAAGATGTTTTTGGTCTTGATAGCCATCCGGCAGCGCTTTAAGGAGGCGCAGGGCGCGATCATAAAGCCCATAGTCGAGTAGAAGTTCGATATAGTCAACGTGAAATTCGACACCAAACTCGTCGTCTTTGAGCTTGAAAGTCTCCGTGAAGATTTTCTCCGCTGAATTAGCATCCAGCTTGCAGAGCATCTTTTCGATATAAAAAAGAGCCACTTCCTTCTCGTTGGGTTCGGAGAGTTGGTGGATGATTTCCTCTGCCTCTTGCCAGCGCAGCCTGTCTTTCAGACGATAAGCCTTGGTCAAGAGCAGATCGTCATTGTTGGGATGGAGTCGAAGTGCAATTCGCAAGCACTCATCTGCTTCTTCGAGTTTGCCTTGCTTGATATAATATTCCAGAATATCAATTAAGGATTCGGCTTCCATATAGAAAGGCTCTCCGGATGCAATCAAGCGTTCGTATTCTTCGATGAGCGCTTGCAGAGAATGGTCTGGATTGGGCATGATTATAGAATGAAGTGGGAGAGGGGTAAAATAAAGTGGAAAGAGAGCCAAATGATATAGCTCCCTTCCCACGCTCATTTGTCTGTATTTAGTTCTTTTTGCCCCAGCTGTCTTTAAGTCCTACGGTCTTATTGAAGATCAGATGGTCGGGCGTAGAGTCTTTATCGTAAGTAAAGTAGCCGATGCGCTGGAATTGCAGGTACTTGTTGGCCGTTTGTTCAGCCGCATAGCGCTCTACATAGCAATTGGTGAATACTTTTTTAGAGTCCGGATTAACGAGTTCGCGGAAGTCTCGCTCGTCCTCAGACGGGTTTTCTACGGAGAAGAGACGGTCGTATTCGCGCACTTCAGCCGGTAGGCAGTGGGCGGCACTCAGCCAATGGAGTGTGCCTTTTACTTTTCGGTTAGCGCCTTCCATTCCGCTGTGACTTTCAGGATCGTATTCGCAATATACTTCTACGACGTTGCCGGCTTCGTCTTTCTTGCAGCCTGTGCAACGCACGATGTAGGCATTCTTTAAGCGAACTTCTTTGCCGGGAACCATACGGAAGAATTTCTTGGGTGCATCTTCCATAAAGTCTTCACGCTCCATCCAAAGTTCGCGACTAAAGGTGATTGTATGCGTGCCTTCTGCCTCGTTTTCGGGATTGTTGACGGCAATCATCTCTTCTTCCTTGCCCTCAGGATAGTTGGTGACGATGAGTTTTACGGGGTGGAGCACAGCACTCAAGCGCAGGGCGCGCGTATTTAGGTCTTCGCGGGCGGCGGCTTCAAGCATTGCAAAGTCGTTGAGCGCATCAAACTTCGTATAGCCAATCATATCGATAAACTTACGCACAGCTTGTGGCGAATAACCACGCCGGCGAAGTCCGCAAACGGTCGGCATACGCGGATCATCCCAACCATCGACAATGTGCTCTTGCACTAAAGCCAGAAGTTTGCGCTTACTCATCATTGTATAAGTGAGGTTGAGCCGATTAAACTCGTATTGGCGCGGTCGATGATCGTTCAGGTCTTTTCCGTTTTTAAGTTCGTCTATAAAATAGTCGTATAAAGGGCGATGGGGAACAAACTCAAGCGTGCAGATAGAGTGAGTGACGCCTTCAAAATAGTCGCTCTGCCCGTGCGCAAAGTCGTACATCGGATAAGCTTTCCATTGATCGCCCGTGCGATGATGGTGCTTATTGATCACACGATAGATGACCGGATCGCGGAAGTGCATATTAGGATTAGCCATATCTATCTTGGCGCGCAGAACCATTGCGCCCTCGGGCACTTCGCCTGTGTTCATCTTCTCAAAGAGCGCCAAACTTTCTTCAATCGGCCTGTCGCGATAAGGACTGGGCTTCCCTGGCTCTGTCGGCGTGCCTTTTTGTGCGGCAATCTCTTCACTGGATTGCTCGTCAATATAAGCTTTTCCCTCCTTAATCAGACGTACTGCAAAGTCCCACAGTTGTTGGAAGTAATCGGAGGCATAATAGATGTTATCCCATTGAAATCCTAACCATTTAATGTCTTCTAAGATTGCCTCTACATATTCTGTGTCTTCCTTCTGCGGATTGGTGTCGTCGAATCGCAGATTACATTTCCCGCCAAAGCGTTCTGCTATGCCGAAATCCATACAGATTGCCTTCGCGTGGCCTATGTGGAGATAGCCGTTGGGCTCGGGCGGGAAGCGTGTTTGCAGCCGACCGTCGTTTTTGCCTTCTTTCAGGTCGTTGTCAACGATCTGCTCAATAAAGTTCATTCGTTCCTTGATCTCGTTCGTGTTCTCGTTGTGCGTACACATACTCTTGCTGTTAAGTGTGAATGGATAACCTTTCTGTCGTGCGGTTTAGTTGCCCATTTCTGAAATAAACTTGATACGGACAAGGCGTATTTCCTCCTCAGAATAATCTTCGCCTAATTCGTTGATGGCCACTTCTAAATCGTCTGTCTCACTCTTTTTGAAATAGTCGTAGATATCGTGGACGTGATCTTCGTCCATAACTTCATTGATAAAGTAGTCGATGTTGATCTTTGTGCCGGAGTAGACGATACTCTCAACCTCTGAAAGCATCTCATCAAATTCGACGCCGTTAGAGACTGCCAAATCGTCGAGTGCCACCTTGCGGTCGATGCTCTGAATGATAGCCACCTTAAACTTTGATTTCTTGGGCACGGTGCGAATGCGAATATCCTCCGGGCGCTCTATTTCATTGTCTATACAATATTGTTTTATGAGCTGGCAAAACTCATCGCCGTATCGCTTTGCTTTACCTGATCCTACGCCCGGAATGTTTTGTAGTTCGTCTGTCGTCTGTGGGAAGACGGTAGCCATTGCTTGGAGTGAAGGATCTTGAAAGATTATATAAGGTGGCAAGTTTAATTCTTTAGATTTCTTTTTGCGCAAATCTTTCAGCATCTCATACAGCTCCGGCGCCACGGTAGTTTCCGCACCGTTTTGCATTGGTTCGCTTTCTGCCGCATCTTTATATTCGTGGTCTTCCACAATCTTGAAGCTGACCGGATGAGAGAGAAAATGCTCTCCCTTATCTGTTACATTAAGAATGCCATAGTTGTCGACTTCCTTAGACAAATAGCCGGCGATCAATCCTTGACGGATGACGGCATTCCACGTTTTTTCCGAGTAGTTTTCGCCACAACCAAATTCTTCTAATTGCTCGTGCTTGTGAGCCAAGACTTCTTCAGTCTCATTACCCAGCAAGATATCTTTTATGTAATCGTCGCGAAAATTCTCTCGGACAGCGAGCACGACTTCCAAGACGCGACACAATAAATCTTTTGCTTCCACTTTCTTTTTCGGATGTAAGCAATTGTCGCAATTGCCACAGTTCTCTTTTTTATAATCTTCTCCAAAATAATGCAAGAGCATCTTACGGCGACATACAGATGATTCCGCATAAGCTGCTGTTTCCTTGAGTAGCAGCCGGCCTATTTCTTGTTCGGCCAAAGGCTTGCCCTCCATAAATTTTTCCAATTTCTTAAGATCGTCAGGAGAGTAGAATGCTAAGCATACGCCCTCTCCGCCATCGCGGCCTGCACGGCCTGTCTCTTGATAGTAACCCTCCAAACTCTTTGGAATGTCATAATGAATCACAAAGCGCACGTCAGGTTTATCTATACCCATACCGAAGGCGATTGTCGCAACAATGATGTCAATTGACTCCATCAAGAAATCGTCCTGCGTTTGCGAGCGCGTCTGCGGATCCATTCCTGCGTGATAGGCTGCAGCTTTTATATTGTTGGCGCGAAGCACCTCAGCCAATTCTTCTACTTTCTTACGACTCAGGCAGTAAATAATGCCACTCTTGCCTTTGTTGTGGTGGATATAAGTGATAATGTCCTTATCAATGTCTTTTGTCTTTGAGCGCACTTCGTAATAGAGGTTAGGACGGTTGAAGCTGCTCTTAAACTCTTTGGCATTGAGGATGCCCAAGTTTTTCTTTATATCAAGTCGAACTTTATCCGTAGCTGTAGCTGTAAGTGCAATGATCGGGGCGCGTCCTATTTCGTCTATGATAGGGCGAATCTTTCTATATTCAGGGCGAAAATCGTGTCCCCATTCTGAAATACAATGCGCCTCATCTATCGCATAGAAGGATATCTTGACCGACTGTAAAAATTCTACCTGCTCGCGCTTTGTCAGGCTTTCCGGAGCGACGTAAAGCAGCTTTGTCTTGCCGGTCCTAATGTCGTCTTTAACCTGATCTATGGCGCCTTTTGTGAGCGATGAGTTAATAAAATGGGCGATACCATCGTCTTCGCTCGTATGGCGGATAGCGTCTACCTGATTCTTCATCAAAGCAATCAATGGGGAGATAATAATGGCTACGCCGTCCATCAGTAGCGAGGGAAGCTGATAGCAGAGCGATTTGCCACCACCTGTTGGCATCAATACGAAAACGTCTTCGCCGTTGAGTAGTGTGCGAATGATTGCTTCTTGGTTGCTCTTGAAAGAGTCGAATCCAAAGTATGATAGCAGTTTTTCTTGTAGATTCAGTTTTCCGTCCATTGTAATCCTTCGATACGGTTGCGTTCCTCTTCGTTTTCAACCCTTTCTCCGTTAGCAGTTAGAGAGTTAAGCCTTCTCTGAGGGACTATCAGGAACAAAGTTAAAAAGAACTTTTGAATACGCGGAACTTTCTGCAAATTTTTACGACAAAATCAACAAAGATTTATTTCCCCTTTTTCGCTCCGGTATCTTAGACTTATTTGCTGTTCAACTCTTTTGCCGACTGTAGAGATTTTTATATCGGTACGCAGAGACCGCTGCAGGTAGAAAAGTTTTAATAGTTAATCGGTATCAAGTATGCATTCCCGAAGGAAACCATTACTCTGACACTGATCGCTATCAAGTGATTGACAAAAGGGGTAAGGTGGGGAGCCAGAAAGCGCAGAGATATTGCCAATTTGCGTTTGTCGGCTGATAAAGTAGCATTAAGCAAGAGAACTTGGCTTCTTATTGCAGGTCAAAAAGGAGACGTATCCGGGCGGAGCCTCTAAAAGCGAATGGCTATATTTCCTATTCGTCTTGGCTTTTCCGTCCAAAAAGTGTAACTTCGCCCCCGTTTGATTAAGAAAACCCAATGAAAAGTTTAGCTTGTCTATTTCTTGTGTTGCTCGGTTTGGGGAGGTGCAACGATCCTCACCCCGATTGGTCCGAGGCACGCCGTGCTGATGAAGCCCAGGGCCAGATCTTGCTTAATAAAGCGCGCAAGCAGATTAAGGCCGGTCAATTAAAAGAGGCCAAGCTCTCCGTCGCTCAGATTCGTGAGCAGCATATGCTGGCTATAAATGCTCGTAAGGAGGGCATCCTGCTGATGGATTCTATCGAATTGCAAACGGCTCGGCAGACGCTTTCATACGTAGACCGCGTTATTCAAGCCGGTGAGAAGTCGGATTCTTTGCTAGGAGTCTTTGATCGTCTTTGCGAGCAGGTGAAATTTTATGAGCGTAAGTTAGATCACGATACTAAGCAATTGTAAGCTGATCCTTGCTCCTTGATAGTGCAACAAAACGCATGCAAGAAGATTTCCTTAATGAAAGTCAGCGCCAGGCCGTGCAATATTGCGACGGCCCTTCGCTTATTATAGCCGGAGCAGGCTCGGGCAAGACGCGCGTGTTGACTTACAAGGTTGCTTATCTACTGCAGAATGGCTATCAACCTTGGGAAATCTTAGCACTGACGTTTACCAACAAGGCGGCGAGAGAGATGCGCGAGCGCATTGCCCAACTCGTAGAGCCTGCGGCTGTCGCGATGCTGTGGGCGGGTACGTTTCACTCAATCTTTGCTCGCATTTTGCGCATAGAGCACGCCGCACTCGGCTTGCCTTCAACTTTCTCAATCTATGATGCTGCCGATGCCAAGAGCTTGGTGAAGTCTATCATTCGCGAGTTGAAATTAGATGATAAAATCTATCGCCCAGGAACGGTAGCTGCGCGTATTTCCGACGCTAAGAATCATCTGATGCTGCCCGACGAATATGCTGCCGATGTCGACCGAATGAATCGCGACAAGCGAGACGGTCTCACGGAGTTAGTGCGCATATACAATATATATATAGAACGTTGCCGCCAAGCCAATGCCTTAGATTTCGACGATCTTCTACTGCGTACCTATCTTCTCTTTCACGATCGTCCGGATATTTGCGAAAAATACGTCCGAAAGTTTCGCTACGTCTTGGTCGACGAGTATCAAGACACCAATGCCGTGCAGTATCGCATCATCCGTTATTTATGTCCCGGCGAGGCCCGCTTGTGTGTCGTAGGTGACGATGCACAGAGCATCTATGCTTTTCGCGGAGCAGATATAGGTAACATTCTCAACTTTCAGACCCATTATCCGAGTGCGAAACTAATAAAATTGGAGCGCAACTATCGATCGACGGAGAATATAGTACAGGCTGCCAATTCAATAATCAGTCGCAATAAAAACCGCATTCCCAAAACGATTTATAGCGAGAACGGCGCGGGCGATAAAGTATGCATCATTTCGGCCTATACAGATAAAGATGAGAGCGCGAAGGTTGTGAAAGAAATCTTCAAGTTGCGTCGTCAGCACCACATTAGTTTAGACCAAGTAGCCATCCTTTATCGTACGAATGCGCAGAGTAGGGCCTTTGAAGATGCACTTCGCAATGCGGCTTTGCCTTATCGCGTCTATGGCGGCTTGTCCTTTTATCAGCGCAAAGAAATTAAAGATATTATTGCTTATTGTCGAGTCGTTTGCAATCCGCAAGACGAAGAGGCTTTGCTACGCATTGTTAATTATCCCACGCGGGGCATCGGACAGACGACGATGAGCAAACTTATAGCTGCGGCAAGAGGAAATGGCGAGCCTTTGTGGAGCGTTCTGTTAGCGCCCGATAAGTTTGGCGTCGCTTTGAATCGGCGGACTTTGGAGAAACTCTATGCCTTTGCCGAACTTATACGGAGTTTTCAGGCGCGGGCCGATGTGATGGGCGTCTACGATTTAGTTTCCGAGCTGCTTGAAGCGTCCGGCATCACGCAAGAGTTGCAGGGCGACCGCACGCCCGAAGGTTTGAGTAAGTGGGAGAACATTCAGGAGTTGCTCAACTCAATCAAAGGCTTTGAGAGCGAACAAGAGACCGGCGTAGTCCTTTTAGCCGATTATCTACCGCAAGTCGTTTTGCTGACAGATCAAGATCAGCAAGATGATGATGAGCCAAAGGTGACGCTGATGACGGTCCACGCTGCAAAGGGCTTGGAATTTGAGGCCGTTTTTGTTACGGGCTTGGAAGACGGACTCTTTCCCGGAACAGCCGCCAAGTATAGTGCGCGCGAATTAGAAGAGGAACGCAGACTCTTTTATGTGGCTGTTACGCGGGCTAAGGCGCATTGCTTCATCACTTACGCCAAGACGCGTTATATTTATGGGCGCTTGGAATTCTGCGAGCCCAGCCTCTTCTTGCAGGAAATCGATCCGCAGTATGTCGAGACAGACAGTTCGTCCGCGAGAGATTTTTCTTCGTTCGGCCACCTCAATAATGGGCGTATGGCGGGCTTGTTTGATGCTGCTAAGGTTGACCGTAAGCCGGCGCCGTCAGACTTTCATTCGCCTACAAGCTCATCTTTTGTTGCGGATAAGGCTTTTAGTCATCGTTCATCCGCCTTTGAAGCCGACTCCTCACGCACGACTGTTCAACAAGGCCGCTTGCGCCGCTTATCGCAAGCCGCTACAACGGTGAAAAATACAGATGCCGAGAGCGAAAGTTCTGGATTGCAAGTGGGCGCAACGATACTTCACGAGCGTTTCGGGCGCGGAGTGGTCCGCAGCATTGAAGGTCACGGCATCAATATGAAGGCTGTGGTCGACTTTGAACAGAATGGGACGAAAAATTTATTGTTGAAATACGCAAAGTTCAAACTGTTGACCGATGAGTGAACTTTTTCGTCTCCTTTGCGCTTTATCCTTGGTTTTGAGATAAAGCAAATTTTCCATTTTATTCTTTGTTTTATTTAGTTGCCCCTAATCGCGGCAAACAATGAGGCTGCAAATAGTCCTTTAAGTCTTTTCTGCGATGAGGAAGTTTGCGCCGAGGCCTGCTGTTGCCTGGATTAAGCAAGAATAAAACACCAATTATAGTTGATGACAAACAAACTTCTGCGCCCGCCGGACGCAAAAGCGTAATGTCCCCTCGTGATGGTACGAATGTCCCCTCGTGAAGGTATAGATCTACGCTCGTGATGAAAAAGGCTTGCGCTCGTGAAGAGAAAATATAGGAAGAAGAACTTCGTCATCTATATTTCGATACTTCATCTTATAATAGTTTGATTTTCAAATAAAAAAAGGCAATGTTATAATGTCGCTGTGGGGCTTGGCAGATTGCCAATGAGTGGATAAGTTGAATTGCTGCGGCGTGCTTTGTTGCTTTTTTATGTGCCTTTCATCGTTTTATGATTTGTCGGAGACTATCGCAAAGCAAAGTTACATCAACTGAATTTGACGCTTTCAAAGTCCCGCTCCTGTGGGTGAAAAATAAAAAATCGCGAGTCGCAGATGAGAAATAATGCACAAAAACTTTGTTTTCGTGCGGATAATTCCTATTTTTGCGGCCGTTTAGACCAATTTACAGGAAAATGAAGAAAATTTACTCAGCGCTATTTGGCTTTATGGTCAGCGCGATACCGTCGTTAGCCGGCGGCTACTTGACCAATACGAATCAAAGTGTGGCCTTTCTACGCAATCCGGCCAGAATTGGTGCCATCGGAATTGATGGTGCTTACTCGAACCCTGCGGGCATAGGCTTTTTAGGCAAGGGTTGGCATTTGTCATTTAACATTCAAAGCGCTTATCAGACGCGAGATATTTACTCTACATTTGGAACTTCGCTGAAGCCTTTTGCGCTGGGCGAGGGTAATAACCCGAACGGAGAAAAGCTGTTTGAAGGACGGGCAAAAGCTCCCTTCTTCCCGACATTCGATGTTGCGAAAGTGTACGACAAATGGTTTTTCTCCGCGCATCTGGGCATTACCGGAGGTGGCGGAAAAGGGAAGTTTACACACGGTTTGGGCTCTTTTGAGAGTCAGGCAGCAATGCTTCCGCTCCTGATTAACGCCATTGTGCCCGGTAGCGTCAAAGGTTATGCCGTAGACGCTTATATGCACGGTCGCCAATATTATTGGGGCGCGCAGTTGAATGCGGGTTACAAACTCACTGATGAGCTTTCCGTGAGTGGCGGCTTTCGTTTTATCTACGCAGATTGCCAATATTATGGCCGCGTAGACAACATGTCGGTTATTACAGCCGGAGGTCAGAAAGTGCTTGCCGGAGATCTGCTGCGCAAAGTTGGAATGACGAATCTGGCGCGCCTCACTGATAATCGCTCGCTCAACTGTTCTACATCTGGTTTCGGACTTACGCCGATTATTGGCGTCGATTGGAAGTTTGGAAAATGGAATCTCTCCGCTCGTTATGAGTTTAAGACGCGCCTACGCTTGAAGAATGAGACCGGTGTAAACTCCAGCGGCTTAGAAGAGTTTGATGATGGTCGCATTATTCCGGCCGACATTCCCGCTATTTTAGCCTTGGGTGGTCAATACGAAGTGTTGCCGACGCTGCGCTTGAATGCTGGAATGCATTACTACTTTGACAAGCAGGCTACACAATATAAACATAGAGAAAAACACCTTGCCGGTGGCGGTTGGGAAGTATTAGCCGGTGTAGAATGGGATGTAAATGATCGTTTGACGCTGAGCCTTGGTGGACAAAGTACGAACTACGGCCTCGGGAAAAACTCCAAATTCATTTCAGATATGAGTTTCGTGACCAATTCTACCTCTGTCGGCTTAGGCGCAAAGGTGAAGATTCGCAAGAATATGGCGCTCAATGTCGCTTATTTCAAGACTTTCTACCAGTCTTATACGAAGTCGATGGACGATTATAATGGTTTGAAGGCCAACTTTGCATCTGTCATTGGTAAAATGGCGCAAAGCGGACAACTTACAGCGGCAGAGTTGGCGGCCGTCCAAAATATCAGTACAAGTTTGCAAAACTTTAATTCTTCCGGCCGCGATCGCTTTAAACGCACCAACGATGTGATCGGCGTAGGACTTGAATTAGATTTCTAAACATACGACAACGACTTTCCAAAACACCTTGGAAAGTCGTTGTTTTTAATTCGCCGTAGCGCCGGTCTCCCCAAGAATAGAGCTTGGTTGCACTTCTTGGTTAATCTGTAAGATTCGTGCTTCTGCATTTTGCATTCTCTGCGTCTCTCGGATTGAGCATTTAGTGACTAAAGCTTGCAAGCAGCGTGAAAATAAGCCGTGAGAGACAGCCAAAATCGTTTCTCCATCGTGGTGCGTCAGCAAATGATGTATAAAAGCCGCGCCTCTCTCCGCCATATGTTCAACAGTTTCAGCCGAAGGCGGTAGGTTTTGTCGATCTACCTCAGCCACTTTCATTCCCGTAGCCGTTCCCCAGTCTCTTTCGCGCAATAAAGGCGTTGTCTGCATAGGCAATTGTAGTTCTTTGTTTAGGATCAAAGCCGTCTCGATCGTACGATTAAGATCACTAACGTACATCTGCGAAAAAGGAATTCCGGTTAACTTCGTTGCGAGTTCTTCTGCTTGCTGCTTTCCGAGCTTCGAAAGATGGCCGGGCATCAATCCTTGCAGAATTTGCTCCACATTTTCGATCGTTTCTCCGTGGCGAACAAGGTATAAACTTACCATAATACTATTTTTTAACGCGAAAATAAAGAATTAAATCCTTATCTTTGCGCCAAGTCATATAATTATGAAGAACTTTTTGCAAGGACGCTTCTTCAGAGCGGTGTGTGCTCTGGCGCTCGGTGTCTTAATTATAATCTACTCAGATGTGATGCCGACTTGGCTCGTCCAAGCCGTGGGCGTTGGATTCTTGTTTCCCGGACTCTATGCCATAGTATCCTATTTTTTAAGTAAGAGAGACGCGGCCCCATTACCGCCTTTACTCGTCTATACCGGACTTGGCACGCTTCTCTTAGGCTTAGTTATGTTCTTGCATCCTGATTTGTTCATACGTTTGATTATGAATATTGTTGCCGTGATGATGATGCTGGGCGGGACGATGCAAATTTATGCCTTGAGCGTAGCGCGTAAGCGCGGAGCGGTGGTCAAATTTCCCCTTTACATCTTGCCTTTCCTGATTTTTTGTGCAGGTTTATTCGTGTTGATCTATTATAGAGAAGTGGCGAGTCTGCCGTTTATCCTTTTAGGCATTGCTTGTATGCTTTATGCGCTGCAAGAATGTTGGTTGGCACTCTCACTGCCAAAAGCAGATAAGGCTTTAACACATTGATGTATGATAGAATCTTCTGCAGAACACAATACACGTCTGACGCGGACTTGGATTTATTTAGCCCTACTGATCTTTATCGTCGGACTAACCATTTTCCCTTTCTTAGGTTTGCAAGATTTCAATACGAAAGGCGAGCCACGCGAAGCCGTAGTTGCTTCGACGATGTTGGAAACCGGCAATTGGATTCTTCCGCGAAACAATGGTGGCGAGACAGCTTATAAACCGCCGATGTTGCATTGGTGTGTAGCAACGCTTTCTGCTCCTTTGGGAAAGGTCTCTGAATATACGGCGCGCATACCCTCAGCTGCGGCTGCTACGGTCTTGGCGCTGATGACTTTCCTCTTTTTTGCAAAGCGCAGTGATGTGCAACAGGGCTTTTGGGCCTCACTTATTTTTCTTACAACCTTTGAAGTGCATCGCGCCGCAGTCACTTGCCGCGTCGATATGCTTTTAACCCTGTTTATCGTAGGCGCACTTTTCCAACTTTATCAATGGTATGAGCGCGATATGAAAGGCGTGCCGCTGTTGGCAATCCTTTTTATGAGCGCGGGGATGCTCGCCAAAGGCCCAGTGGCCGTGTTTCTGCCTTGTTTTGTCACCTTTATTTTTCTGTGGATTCAATCTACAGAAGTCTTGTGGCGCATCGTGCTGCGTTTGATGGGCGTGGCGCTTTTGGCCCTCTTGCTTCCCGCTATTTGGTATTATGCAGCTTACTTGCAGGGTGGAGAATCATTCTTGCAGTTAGTATATGAAGAAAACGTCCTACGCTTCTTGGGTAAGATGACTTATGCTTCACACGAAAACGGGTGGTATTATTATTTCCCCATATTGGCTGCCGGTCTGCTACCTTATACTTTGACCTTGTTATTTGCTATATTTGGGCGCCCCCGCAATGGGGCAAAATACAAGCCGGTGGTAAAAATCAATTTCGTGCGCCGCATTACGGAAGGTTTGCGCAGTATGAACAGCGTAGAACTCTTTTCCTTTTTAAGCATCCTGCTGATTTTTATCTTTTATTGCATTCCGAAGAGCAAGCGAAGCGTTTATATTTTACCTATTTATCCCTTCCTTTCTTTTTACATAGCCAAACTTTTTGCTTATTTACGCAATGAAAAACCTTTTGCCCTACGCGTAACGGGTGCACTGCTTGCCGCGATTGCATTTATCGTACCCTTTGGCGTGCTCGCAGTATGTGAAGGATGGATAAAACCATCTATTTTTCACGGCAAACACGCTGTCGAAAATGCGTTTTTGATGCAGAATCTGGCGGCGATGGACTTTGGTTTCCTGCGCTTGTTGTTTATTATTGCACCGATAATTGCTGCCATTTATTACTTATTTCATTTCCGTGACAGGTTTCGCATCGTTCAGGCCATTTTCATCTTGGTTTTTGGCCTCTATATTTCACTCGAAGGCCTGTTCCTTCCATTGATCCTCAACCCGCGCTCGGATAAAAATGTCGCTGTCCGACTGGAGCAAATCTCGCATCAAACGCAGCGTCCTGTCTATGCGTATGTTCACAGTACGGACGCAAATAATCCGCTTCACTTTTTTACTATTAATTTCTATATGAGGAATCGCTTGCACGCCTTCGACGGAAAGCAAGCAGAAGGACAAATAATCGTGGGAGAAGAAGACTTAAAACAGCTGGAAGCACAATATCCCGCTTTCGTATTTACCCAAAAGGAAAACCTGCATCACCGCAGTTGCGACGTAGGTCAAAATATAGGCTTGTACACGTTTGCGCGCAAAGCGACTGACGTGCAGTTGTAGACTATAATATGATTTATATGAGGCAGCAAATGCCGCCTTTTTTAGCCAAAATTCGCCTTTGTTTGTTGTCAGTACAAACAAAGGCGAATTTTGTGTCAAGGTATGCTTTATAAAGTCTTTATAGGCGGTTCATCCTTTTCAGAATATAAATAATGAATCCCCAAAAGACAGCCCAAGCTATTAATAACTGGATGTTAGTCCACAGACTTGGCGCATCAAAGCAAAAGATGAGTGAAAATACCATCAAAAAACCAATGAGCAGGGATAGAATGATAGAGAAAAACGTCTTCATTGTGTTTGCTTAATTCAGCCTTTCGGCGCATTACCGTGTCTAAAAGTCAAGACAAAAATAGTATATTTTTTCGACATGTCATCTATGAAACCGCTAATTCTCTTGCTACGTTAGCAATCGCTGTAATCCGTCGCATAAAAGTCTGCTTATTGCCGCTACACAACTTGAAGATATTTAGCACAAAGCTTAGTTGGTGTATGTCCGCTCGTGATGGTACGTATTTCCTCTCACGAGCGCAAAGGTGTACGCTCACGAGAGGACACTCTTTTTATCACGATCGTAAATGAAGAAAAAGCGATGTTCTTGTTGGAAACCCAATGCAAGTGGTTTAAAACTAAGTTGGAAGGCTTAGAAGATGAAGCATAGCGCGACAGGCGTTGCGGCGTCTATCGCGCTACATAAGATGGCAGATTGCGAAAGTTTGTCAGACTTTTTGCTCAATAATATATCGCGGGCGGCGTTTGACCTCGGCGTAGATTTTTCCTACGTATTCCCCAATCGTACCCAAGGCCAAGAGGATCGTACCTCCGATAAACCAGAGTGAAATCGTCAAGCTGGTCCATCCGGGAAGCGTTTGCCCCTTAAAATAAACAATCAAACTATAAACGATAGCCAACAGAGAAAACAGCAAAAACAACCCGCCGAGATAAACAATAAGCCGCAGCGGCTTGATAGAAAAGGACGTGATGCCGTCGAGTGCAAAGCTCATCATTTTGCGGAAGGGATATTTCGACTCTCCGGCTTGACGTGCGCGGCGGTCATAATAGACTAAGCTGTGCGGATATCCGAGCGAGTAGACCATTCCTCGCAGAAAGAGGTTGCGCTCCGGGAAGTCCATCAACGATAGCACAGCGCGCCGACTCATTAAGCGAAAATCCGCATGATTATACAGGACATCACCGCCCAGCAAACGCACGAATTTGTAGAAAGCCAGCGCCGTCCATTTTTTGAAAAAAGAGTCAGTAGGCCGGTTGCGGCGAACGCCATAGACAATATCATTGCCATCAAGAAAGCGCGCCACCATCTTCTCAATCACCGTCACATCATCCTGCAAATCGGCATCGATACTGACCATCGCATCTGCTGATTTCGCGGCCACATCCAAGCCGGCCCAGAGCGCACGCTGATGCCCGACGTTGTGCGCCAACTTCAAACCGTGGATATGCGTATCTTCAGCTGCAAATTTCTGAATCATTTCCCACGTGGCATCTTTGCTGCCGTCGTCAACATAAAGCACGTCGGCTTTGAGTTCGAATGCGCTCTCCAGTTGCTTGACCACGGCTGTCAGTTGCTGCGTCGTGTCGATCAAAACCTCTTCCTCGTTGTAACAGGGAACGACAATGGTTATCTTCATAAGGATACAAATGCGTTTATAAATGTGCGTCGGGTGGGCGAGGGGCGCACTTGGTGCCTCCATTCTCCGCTTTACCACCTATCTTTTGCAAAGATAGTGTAAAAGAGCTGTAAGCAAGTAAACTGAGGGCGCTTTCTTTGTGTGTAATAGGCACGACCTCTTGTGTTGAGTGGAGGGCAGAAATACGAAAAAGCCTTTTATTTTAAGGCGGCTTTGCAACTTAGTGGGTCGCTAAAATGGAGATTTTTGCTTTTTATGCTATCTTTGCGCTAAAATAATAGGACAAAATTCATGTTTGATAATTTGAGTGAACGGCTGGAACGGTCGTTTAAGATACTGAAAGGCGAGGGCCGCATCACCGAGATTAATGTTGCCGAAACATTGAAGGATGTACGCCGCGCCTTGCTGGATGCCGACGTTAACTATAAAGTTGCCAAATCTTTTACAGACGATGTAAAAGAAAAAGCTCTGGGTCAGCACGTTTTGACGGCCGTTAAACCGGGCCAATTGCTGGTTAAGATTGTGCACGATGAGCTTGCACGCTTAATGGGAGGCACGGCTGCTGATTTTAATATCGAAGGCCATCCCGCCGTAGTCTTAATGTCGGGTCTGCAAGGTTCGGGTAAGACGACGATGAGCGGTAAGTTGGCTTTGATGATGAAGACTAAAAAACGCCGCCGCCCCTTGCTCGTGGCTTGCGACGTGTATCGCCCGGCCGCCATTGACCAGTTGCATACGCTTGGTGAGCAGATTGATGTGCCCGTTTATAGTGAGCGTGACAACCAAGACCCGGTAAGTATTGCCCTAAACGCGATCAAAGAAGCCAAAGCTAAGAGTTACGACCTCGTGATCGTGGATACGGCCGGCCGCTTGGCTATCGACGAGAAGATGATGACGGAGATCGCGACTATTAAAGAGCATATACGGCCAAATGAGACGCTCTTCGTTGTCGATTCTATGACCGGACAGGACGCTGTTAATACTGCGAAGGAATTTAATGACCGTTTGGATTTCGATGGCGTCGTATTAACGAAGTTGGATGGCGATACGCGTGGTGGTGCGGCGTTAAGTATTCGCACGGTAGTCAATAAGCCGATAAAGTTTATCGGAACCGGAGAAAAACTTGAAGCGCTTGATATCTTCCATCCCGAGCGTATGGCCGACCGTATCTTGGGTATGGGCGACGTTGTTTCGTTGGTAGAGCGTGCCCAAGAGCAATATGACGAGGCTGAAGCCAAGCGTTTGCAGCGCAAGATACAGAAGAATCAGTTTGACTTCGACGATTTCTTAGCCCAGATTTATCAGATCAAAAAAATGGGTAACTTGAAGGAGCTCGCGTCTATGATTCCGGGCGTTGGCAAAGCGTTGAAGAATATAGATATTGACGATGATGCCTTCAAGGGAATAGAGGCAATCATCCTTTCAATGACGCCAAAAGAGCGCAAACACCCTGAAATATTAAACACATCACGCCGTATGCGCATCGCAAAAGGATCCGGTACAACGCAACAGGACGTTAATCGACTCCTAAAGCAGTTTGAGCAGACGCGAAAGATGATGAAGATGATGACAGGCTCAAAGATGGGCAAGATGATGGCGCAGATGCCGAAAGGAAAAATGCCTAATCTGCCCGAAAATTTCCCACAATAAAAGATTTTATTCAAGAGAGGTGTAACCCAACTTCTCCTTTGTTCACATAATAATCCACATACGATGAAAATTCTTGATGGCAAAGCCACGGCTGCTGCGATTAAAGCAGAAATTGCCGAGGAAGTAAAAAGAATTGTTGAGGCCGGCGGCAAACGCCCCCATTTGGCTGCAGTGCTCGTCGGACACGACGGTGGCAGTGAAACCTACGTAAATAATAAAGTTAAGGCCTGCGAGGTATGCGGCTTCGAGTCTTCACTGATTCGTTTTGAAGAAGACGTGACGGAAGAAGAGTTGCTCAATTGCGTAAAGCGTCTCAATGAAGACGACAACGTAGATGGCTTTATCGTACAATTGCCCTTGCCGGCTCACATTTCAGAGCAAAAGGTGATCGAAGCCATAGATTATCGCAAGGACGTAGATGGTTTCCATCCGATAAATGTAGGTCGCTTGATGTTAGGCTTGCCGTGCTTTGTCTCTGCTACGCCGCTCGGTATCCTCGAACTTTTGCAGCGCAACAATATCCCGACGAAGGGAAAGAAATGCGTTATTGTAGGCCGTAGTAATATTGTAGGCAAGCCTTTGGCTACGCTTATGATGCAGAAAGGCTATGGAGATGCTACGGTGACGGTTTGTCATAGTCGGACGGCCAATTTAGCAGAAGAGTGCCGCCAAGCAGATATTCTTGTTGGCGCAATGGGCCGCCCAGAATTTATCACAGCAGAGATGGTAAAAGAAGGCGCTGTGGTTATCGATGTCGGTACAACGCGCGTTAAAGATGAAACGCGTAAGAGCGGCTTCCGCTTGTCGGGAGATGTGAAGTATGACGAAGTAGCTCCGAAGTGCGAATGGATTACGCCTGTGCCCGGTGGTGTCGGACCGATGACGATTTGTATGCTGATGCTCAATACGCTGGCTGCCGGCAAACATACATATTATAAATAAAGGAAGTTTCCCGAGTTTTTTCGGAGAACTTACATTTGATTTACGCTTCTCTATTATTGCCTGCGTGGTGCATTTTTATGCGCCGGGCGATGGTAGAGAAGCGTTTCTTTATCCTTTTGTGTGCTATTTTGACTGTTGTTTGCGCGAAAAGCCTTATCTTTGCCACGAAATGAAAATAAAGGAAGTCGCTGAGGCCCTTGAAAGGTTCGCGCCCCTGCCGCTACAAGAAGACTATGATAATGCCGGCTTGCAGATTGGATTAACAGAGGTGGAAGCATCAGGGGCTTTATTGTGTTTAGACGTGACGGAAGCCGTCATAGAAGAGGCTGCTGCGAAAGGTTGTAATCTTATCGTGGCGCATCATCCTTTGCTCTTTCGCGGACTGAAGCAGGTGAGTGATACGACGCAGGTTGAACGCTGCGTGCGCTTGGCTATCAAGCGCGATATCGCTATTTATGCAGCCCATACCAATTTGGATAATGCGCGCGGAGGCGTTAATTATGAGATTGCCGAGCGCTTAGGACTGCACGATGTAGACTTCTTACGTCCCGAAGGTGAAGGAGGAAGCGGACTTATAGGACGTCTGGCTATGCCGGAAGAGCCATATAGCTTTCTAAAGCGGGCAAAAAATGCTTTTGCGGTCCTTTGCTTGAAGCATAATCAAGGGCCGGCGCGTCCGGTGCAAACGATTGCCGTGTGTGGCGGGTCGGGGGACTTCCTACTCTCAGATGCTATTGCGGCAGGGGCTGACGTGTTCCTGACAGGCGAGATGCATTATCACGCTTATTTTGGCCACGAAAACCAGATTTGGATTGGTGTGGCAGGGCATTATGAGACGGAACAATATACGATTCAGCTGCTTCGACGCATTTTGGAGCACAATTGTCCCGGCTTACCTTTATATGAGACAACGATAAATACGAATCCGATAAAATACATGGTATGATCAAGTGAGACGATGCAGCGCCGACTGCACGTTAAGCTAAGGTCGACATTAAACCTTTTCGAATTATGGCAAAGAAAGATGTTGCAGAAATGTCTGTAGAGCAGAAATTGAAAACGCTTTACCAGTTGCAAACAACCCTCTCTGAGGTTGATAAGATCAAAACGCTTCGTGGCGAACTCCCGCTTGAGGTGCAAGACTTGGAGGATGAGATCGCCGGATTTACTACGCGCCTCAATAAGTATGAAGAAGAGGTCGCTTCAAGAGAGGCTGATATCGAAATGAAGCAACACAAGATAGCGGAAGCCAAAAGTTTGATGGATCGCTATCAAGAGCAGCAAAAGGATGTGAAGAATAATCGCGAGTATGATATGCTTTCGAAAGAAATCGAATTTCAAACACTCGAGATTGAGCTCCAGAATAAGAAGATTGGCGAGGCGCGTGTAGGTATTGAGAAGCGCTTGCAGGAGATTGAAGAGTGCAAGGCAGTGCTTGATGATCGCCAACAAGCTTTAGCCGAGAAAAAAGCTGAACTCGACGATATCGTTGCGGAGACTAAAGCACAGGAAGAGAAGTTGCGCGAAAAAGGTAAAACGCTTGAAGTTCAGATCGAACCGCGCTTGCTGACGGCTTTTAAGCGCATACGTAAAAACAGCCGTAACGGTTTAGGCATTGTCTATGTGCAGCGCGATGCTTGCGGCGGTTGCTTCAATAAGATTCCGCCTCAGCGTCAATTGGATATCCGTATGCGCAAGAAAATCATTGTCTGCGAATATTGCGGCCGCATTATGATCGACCCCGAACTTGCCGGTGTTAAGCCTGCCGAGACACAGGAGGAGAAACCGAAGCGTCGTCGCAAGACCACGACTACACGCAAAACAAAAACGGAAGAATAATCCTTCCACTTAATAGGATAAGAGCGCCTGAGAGTTTTCCGCTTTCAGGCGCTCATTTTTGCGTATACACACTCTAATTATATTGAGCTATATTTCGTAAATAACGTGAGTTCGATGAATTATAAGTGTCTATAGATTTGGCGATTAGCGAAATTTGTTGTAATTTTAAGGTGTTGATATACATAGAATTACAAACAAAAATTGCTATGATCACCGAAGCCAAAGTTTTTCACTTCGTTCAAGGAAACTCCTGAAATATTTTGTATGGCAGACGACTTCTGCAAGTTTTTTGATGCTATGACAACAAAATATGCGCTAAAACCTGCCGGAAAAAGAAAATATCATCGAAGTTCCACGATGTCAAAGGCAGAAGTCATGCTGATAATGATTCTTTTCCACGATTCCGGTTATCGCTGCTTTAAACATTTCTATCTTGAAAAAGTATGCAAGCATCTTCGCCATCTGTTTCCAAAGGAGCCGTGCATCAATCTGCAAAGGACCATTGATACACAGCTTGCTTTGTTCTGAATTCGTCGAACTCACGTTACATTAGGTTGAGTGCTCTAAAAATAATTCCTTGTGCAAACTGTACCTTACTCAATAGTTTGGAACAAACTATTTGATTGATATCTATATGTTCACATTCTATTCCATCCCTTAGAAGGAACCCTTTTAAGTATGCAGGATTAAACATTGGAAATGTTGAGAACGTGTTTAATATGAGAGTTTTCATTTATGTTGTTTTTGCAAAATACAATTGATTAAAAAAGTAGCATTCTTATTCTGGCATACTCCATTGGTTAGTTTGTAAGGATAACTCGGAGGATTTTCTGCGGTTATCTCAAAACAATAGTTCCTTTTAACTCCTGATAATTTCAAAGATGTAACATCTATATCATGTGTTGCTAATACTGTTGTAATCCCATTTTCTACAAAGAAACTCAAAAGTTTTTTAGTCCCTTCTAACTTGTCTATAGAATTAGTTCCTTTAAGCACTTCATCCAGAAAAAGAATTACGTTAGGAGTGTTTAATGCAACGTCTATAGCTTTGTCCAGTCTTATTATTTCAGATTGAAAATAGGATATCCCACCTTTAATATCATCACGAGTTCTCATACTTGTAAATATTTGCGAGTTGGGATTAAAATAGAACTTATCAGCAGGAACACGACATCCATTTTTTGCCAAAATAAGATTAAGAGCTATCGTTCTTAAAAACGTACTTTTACCAGACATATTAGCTCCCGTTATAATAGAAATAGAACCTTTTGAAATCGAGAAATCATTTCCGACACCTGAGTTTCCCAAAAAAGGATGCTTCCCATTTTTCATATTGATTAGCATATTCTCTTGCGGCTTTGCAATGCAATAATCAGCGTGATTAAAATTGAATTGAGCAAAGCTTGCTAAAGCCTCAATCTTCCCTATACTTTCTAACAACGTAGGAAGGCTTGCTAATCTTCTTACTTTCCATCGCTGAAATTTCAGAACTTCCATAACGTCTATCGACAGAAAACCATTCAGAAGCAACCATAAAAAAGGATTCGCCCTCAAAGCATATATACTTTCAATTCGCTGAATTGATTTTAAATCCTCAAGATACTCTTGAGCTATATCACGAATTTCCCGAAGCTCCGAAGCCTTAAAGTTATAAGCGGAAATCTTTTTAATGACAGGCATATAACCTTTATTGAAGTCTATTATTGATTTGGAAACACAAAAGGCTGTTTTAAGCTTACTGCTTAACGCTATCGTTATAAATAATTGTAATACAAATAATACTGTTAAGGTTGCCGATGTGATAGAACTTATTTTTCCTACAAGTATGTAGCTAAGAATAAGATACAGAATCAACAAAAAACTACAAATAGGAAATATTTGAAGCCATTTAATGTTTTTATCTGGCATCGTATTCACATTAGAGTACATGCTAGTTCCCATCACTTTAGACTTAAAGTGAGGAGTTGATAAATAATCCTCACGAAAATCTGACGACAACATAAGCTCGTTTATTGCATCCTGGTCTATATCGTTCTTAGATATTCTTGTGTTCACATTGATCAGCCTGTGTGCAAGAGCTTTCTCACCAGGCACTGTTGTGGTTCGGTTTAATCTTTGAAACAAAGACCCAGGGCCAAATATATCTAAATCATAAGAATATGGCGAGTGTATATCTATATACTCACTGCCGTCTTGAAAAGAAAACTCATTACCCAAATATCCAATCTCATCTTCGTAAAATTGTATCATCTGTTGGTTATGCTCTCTTTTTCTATCAACTCTATTATCTGCATACACAAAAAATAGATAAACAAGAAGGCATATGACCGAGAGAGACAACCATATATTCGGGAAACCATCCAGTCCATTCCATCCAGCAATAAGCATAAGACAAAATGATATTAATTTTCCCCAAACCAAAAGATGGCTTTTCTTAGATAAAACTCTTTGTGCAACCAATAGTTTATTAACCTTATCTACATAATATAATTTACTCATTCTTAGTTTAAAGGGTTTATGTTATTGTCTTTTAGAAGACGATATGCTTGTGATTGGGCAACACCTGAATAAACGTGGTGATGTATTTGGGGCGGAGTGCATATCTTGCCAAAAAGATGCTTAATAAAGTATTTGTATAATGTTTTATCAGACCAAAATCCATAGTATATATTCTCAACAAAAGCACCAGACATCACTTTGGGATAATATGATGTTTGCCCTAGCTCAATAATTTTACTTCCTGTTTCTTCAGCTATTTCAACAGTCTTAAATATTGTATTTAACGTGAGTTCGACGAATTATAAGTGTCTATAGATTTGGTGATTAGCGAAATTTGTTGTAATTTTAAAGTGTTGATATACATAGAACTACAAACAAAAATCGCTATGATCACCGAAGCCAAAGTTACTGAAATATTTTGTATGGCAGACGACTTCTGCAAGTTTTTTGATGCAATGACAGCAAAATATACGCTAAAACCTACCGGAAAAAGAAAATATCATCGAAATTCTACAATGTCAAAGGCAGAAGTCATGCTGATAATGATTCTTTTCCACGATTCCGGTTATCGCTGCTTTAAACATTTCTATCTTGAAAAAGTATGCAAGCATCTTCGCCATCTGTTTCCCAATGTTGTTTCTTATAACCGTTTAGTAGAATTGGAAAGGGAGGTAGCCGTACCCCTTAAGCTTGTTTATCAAGAAGGTCCTCTTGGGCAAATGCACGGGCATAAGCTTTGTTGACAGTACACCATTGCGTGTCTGCAAGAATCAGAGAATACATATTCACAAAGTTTTCAAAGGCATAGCCCAAAGAGGTAAATGCTCTATGGGTTGGTTCTTCGGTTTCAAATTGCATTTGATTTGCAATGAGAAAGGAGAGCTTCTCAACTTTATGATAACGCCAGGAGATATTGATGACCGTAAGCCTTTGGAGTACAAAGCATTCATAGATCTTATATATGGTAAGCTATTTGGTGACAAGGGCTACATCGGCAAGAACCTCTTTCAAAGGCTTTTCGTTGACGGAATACAGCTTATTATCAAATTGAAAAGTAACATGAAAGGAGCTTTAATGAGTGTTTCAGACAGACTTTTACTCAGAAAAAGAGCCATTATAGAAACGGTGAATGATGAACTTAAGAACATCGCACAAGTGGAACACTCCGGACATAGATGCTTTGACAATTTCATCGTCAACTTATTAGGGGCTATTGCTGCCTATTGCCTGTTTCCAAAGAAGCCGTGCATCAATCTGCAAAGGACTATTGATACACAGCTTGCTTTGTTCTAAATTCGTCGAACTCACGTTAAATAGGTAAAAATAGAGCCGGCAAGCGCATAGATTGGTTGCAATCTACGCAAAGCGTTGTCGTAATATGTGTAAATAATTAGTGCGGAGATATAGTCATTCGATTTTTTACCGTGGTGAAAAAATAGTTTCACCACGGTGAGGCTGATTTTTCGCCACGGTGAAACAAAATTATCACCACGGTGAAAATTTAATTAGATGCGTATGTAAGAGTTGCGATAACTATCTAAAATCTTTGAGAATGCGCACAGAAGAATCGGTTTCAAGTATCGTTCTTTAACTAGAAAGAAGAGTGCGGGGCTTCGGTTATGGGAAAGGGAAAAGATAGCCCTTTGCTGCTTAAAAATGATAGCCGTTTATAGGGTGGACTAGGAGGCTGTTTTACCGGCAATGTGTTCGACAAAAAAGAGAGCGTGCCAATCGGCACGCTCTCTTCAAGGGATATGTTGTAGTAAATTATCCTCCAAAATTGTCATACATAATGCTTTCAGGCTCTACGCCAAGACTGTCGAGCATCTTAACGACAGCGTTAGACATCGGACCGGGACCACACATGTAGTACTCGATATCTTCGGGCGCTTCGTGGTCTTTGAGGTATTCTTTCATCATTACTTCGTGCACGAAGCCCGCAGTATATTTCACGCCGGCTGCATCCGCTTCCGGATCGGGGCGGTCAAGTGCTAAGTAGAACTTGAAGTTGGGGAATTCCTTTTCTAATTCTAAGAAATCTTTCAAGTAGAAGACTTCAGACAAAGAGCGTGCACCATAGAAATAGCTCATTTTACGATCACGCGTATTGAGCGTCTTTGTCATGTGCATAATCTGCGCGCGGAGGGGAGCCATACCGGCGCCGCCACCGACCCAAATCATTTCCTTCTTACTGTCGAAGCGCGGATGGAAGTCGCCATAGGGACCACTCATCATAACTTTATCTCCGGGTTTAAGCGAGAAGATATAGCTGGATGCGATACCCGGCATAACGTCCATCATACCTCCACCTTGGCTCTTAGGACGGAAAGGAGGCGTTGCGATACGTACCGTCAGCATAAAGCGGTCGCCTTCTGCCGGATAGTTGGCCATTGAGTAGGCGCGTATAGTAGGCTCGGTATTTTCGCACTTGAGGTTGAGAATGCCAAATTGCTCCCAAGTTTTAATATAGCGTTCGCCGATAGAGGCCTTATCAATGTCTTTATCGAAGTCCATCTTGAACGTGGGGATCTTAATTTGTGCATAAGAGCCGGGAATGAAGTCCATATGTTCTCCTTCGGGAAGAGCGACAATAAACTCTTTGATGAAAGAAGCCACATTGTTGTTGGAAATAACGGTACATTCGTATTCTTTTACGCCTAAAACGCTCTCAGGTACTTGGATAGAGATGTCTCCCTTTACTTTACATTGGCAGCCGAGGCGGAATCCTTCTTTTATCTCTTTACGTGTGAAGTGACCTTTCTCAACATCGAGAATTTCACCTCCGCCTTCGACAACTTGTACTTTACACTGGCCGCAAGATCCCTTACCGCCGCAAGCAGAGGAAAGATATACGCCATTCTCAGAGAGGGTGGAAAGGAGTGAGCTACCTTGAGCTACTTCTAACTTCTCTTTGTCGTTAATGGTGATAGCAACCGTTCCGCTCGGCATAAGGTAGTGCTTAGCCGTTAAAAGTATAACCACGAGAACAAGAATGATCCCGAGGAAGACTGCAATACTGCTTATAATAAATGTAATGTCCATCGTGATTTAGATTTTCAAGCCGCTAAAGCACATAAATGCCATTGACATCAGGCCTACCGTTATAAATATAATACCTAATCCTTGCAAAGGTCTGGGGACATTCGTATAAGCCATCTTTTCACGAATCGCTGCTAAAGCGACGATGGCCATCAGCCAGCCAATACCTGAACTAAAGGCATAGATAAATGCATCAAATAATGAGCCGATATATTGCGAGCTCGTAGGATCCATGTCTATACGCTGCTGCATAAAGAGAGAGGCTCCCATAATAGCACAATTGACGGCAATCAAAGGTAGGAAGATACCTAATGCAGAATAGAGGGAGGGCGAAAAACGCTCTACAAACATTTCTACAAGCTGCGTCATACCTGCAATAACAGCAATGAAGAGTATGAAAGAAAGGTAAGTAAGATCTACGTCGCCAAAGATTCCCCCCGGTTGTAATACTTTCGTTTGCAATAAGTAGTCGACCGGTACTGTAACCACTAAAACGAATGTTACGGCAACACCTAAGCCGAAAGAGGTCTTTACATTTTTGCTTACAGCCAAGTATGAGCACATACCCAAGAAGGAAGCGAATATCATATTATCCACAAAAATACTGCGGACGAAAAGACTAAGTGCGTGTTCCATTTTGATTATGAAATTGACTGTTAATTATTCAGATCTTCTTCTTTTACGATACTTCTGTGCGCCCAGATGACGCAGCCTAAGATGATCATAGCCATTGTAGGCATCGTCATCATACCGTTGTCAACGTAGCCTGCATCGTAAAAGCTTTGAGGTATGATAGAGAAGCCGAAGAGCGTGCCACTACCAAAAAGCTCTCTGACGCCACCAACGACCACTAAGATCCAAGCGTAGCCCAGGCCGCTGCCGATACCATCAAGGAAGCTCTCCCAAGGTTTGTTCATCATTGCAAAAGCTTCGAGTCGCCCCATCAAGATGCAGTTGGTAATGATAAGGCCGACGTAGACGCTAAGCTGTACGCTTACATCATAAACAAAGGCTTTCAGGATCATACTCACGATGGTAACCAATGCGGCTACGACAACGAGCTGAATGATGATACGAATGCGATTCGGGATAGTTTTGCGTATCAGTGAAATAATTACGTTGCTGAATGCAGTGATCACCGTAACAGATAAGCCCATTACTATAGCAGGTTCCAGCTGCGCGGTGACAGCAAGTGCAGAACAGATACCCAATACCTGTATTAAGATCGGGTTGTTCAAGTTTAAAGGTCCGGAGAATACTTTGCGATTCTCTTTTGAAAATAAGCTGCCCATTACTTGTCGTTATTTTGTAAGAAGGCTTTGTAGAAGCCCAAGTATTCTTTAATCATATTCTCAACCCCGTTTGTGGTCAAAGTCGCTCCGGTAATACCATCGCATTGCGTGGTTTTATCTGAGGCTGCTCCGGCTTTCACAACTTGCAGCGTAATTTCGCCGTTGTCGCTGTAAGCTTGCTTCTTTTGGAAAGTATTTTGGAAATCCTCATCCTTAATACGAGAACCAAGACCAGCCGTCTCACTTTCGTGATCGAAATAGGTCCCAAAAACGGTCTTCTTGTCTTTGTTGAGCGCAATGAATCCCCAGATTGGTCCCCAAAGGCCTTTACCTACCATTGGGAGAACATACTTTGTCTCTCCATTGACCTTACATATATATATAGGTAGGTTGTCTTTCGACATATCCTTTCTGCTGACGGTGAAGCCATCTTTATCCTTCTGCGTGCCATCTTTAAGGATATTGCCTTGAGATGTGATGATTTCATCAGCGACCACTACTTCTTTGTATTTCTCTTCGACTTGCTCTTTGCTGACGTTTCTGACGTTTAGTGCAGCTAAGATCTGCTGTTTTTTGTCGATGCGTTCGTTGGCTTCTGAGCGGCTTTTCAAAGCGCTATAGCAGAAAGCTAAGAGGAAAGCGACAATTACTACGACAACAATCGAGTAAACAATCGTGTAAACGTTGCTGTTTGTATTCAGTTTCATAGCGTATTACTTTTAGCGCGTTTAGCTCTCCTCTTAATATTGCTTTCTACGAAGCAATAGTCAATGAAAGGAGCCCATACATTCATAAACAAGATAGCCAGCATCATACCTTCCGGGAAACCGGGGTTCAATACGCGGATGATGATAGCCAAAGCACCAATGAAAAAGCCATAGATGAATTTTCCTTTCTCTGTTCTGGCACTCGTCACCGGGTCTGTTGCCATAAAGACTGCACCGAAGCAGAAACCGCCCAAAGCCAAATGTTCGTACCAAGGGATGTTTGCAATCGCGTTGTCTTGAATATGTAAACTATTGAACAAGAAAGCGACTAAACCACCTCCGATGAATACGCTCAACATCGTCCGCCAAGAAGCAATGCGTGTCCATAATAAGATGACTGCGCCAATGAGAATCGCGATAACGCTTGTTTCACCGATAGATCCGGGCATAAGTCCGACGACCATATCTGTAAACGTCGTAGAGAAAGGCTGATTCGTGCTGGCTTGCGTCAGCGGAGTAGCCATCGTTACTGCGTCTGTAAGGTTCGGGTTGCCTAATCCGAAGAAAGTATCTTTGGCAATCCAAATCTTATCGCCGGTCATATTGCCCGAATAAGAGAAGAAGAGGAAAGCACGTGCAACTAAGGCCGGATTAAAGAAGTTCATGCCCGTACCACCAAAGATTTCTTTAGCGAAGATGACGGAGAATGCTACAGCTACGGCCAGCATCCACAAAGGCAACTCGATAGGCACAATCATAGGGATCAGCAAACCGGTTACGAGGTAGCCCTCGTTGATCTCTTCATGTTTATATTGTGCTACGGCAAATTCGATACCTAAGCCGACCGCATAAGATACGACGATCTTGGGCAGCATAATGAGGAAGCCGTAAGCAAACATTTCCCAAAAGCTTGCGCCTACGACAGCCGGGGGCGTCATATAAGTTTGGTAACCGATGTTGTACATCCCAAAGAACAGGGCCGGCAGCAACGCAATAATGACAAACGTCATAATACGTTTTGAATCGATGGCATCGTGGATGCTCACACCGACCTTTGCAGTCGTATTCGGCACCAATACAAAGGTCTCCATACCTTCAAAGACCGAGTGGAAAGCGTGCAACTTCCCGCCTTCTTCAAAGTGAGGCCTGAGTTTGTCGAAAAATGATTGAAGCATTGTGTTTCGTTATTGGATTTGCACCCATAAAGGGCGAATCAATTTATTATTTAGCTATTTTCCTTTCTTAAAATATCCAGGCCTTCACGCACAATGCGCTGCAATTCGAGCTTGGAAGAGTCGATATATTCTGCCACGGCAAAGTCTTCGGGCGCTACTTCGTAGATACCCAATGCTTCTTGGCGGTCAATATCGCCCGTAATGATGGCTTTGATCAAAAAGCTTGGCAAAACATCCATCGGGAATACGCGTTCATATTCCGCACTCATAATCATATGGCGTTGCCCGCCTTTGATACGACAGTCGGGATTGTATTTTTTCTTCCCAAAGAGCCAAGAGAAATAGCTGCGACTGGTAGAAAACTCGTTGAAGCGAGGCGCAATCCAGCCAAAAACTTCGTGTACGTTGTCGCCTTCGGGCAGAGCGCAAACTTCCGTAGTGTGAGCGCCGACGTAGCCTTCTAAGTCTGCTTTGCGGCCCACAAGCGGGTTGCCGTCGATAATACGAACGTGTTCCGCGGTCTTCAGTTGCTCTTTAAGTAGGGTTTTCAATGAGGCACCCAACTTAATTTCATAATAGCTCGGGTCTTGAACCTCAGCTCCGGCCACAGCGATGCGGCGCGTGAAATCTAACTTTCCGGTTTGTGCATAACGACCAATGAAGATGACCTCTTCGGCTCCGATCGTCCAGACTATATCTCCTTTGTTAATGGGGGAGATATGGTTGATTTGTACGCCAACGTTTCCTGATGGATTGGGACCATCAAAGACGTTAACGTCAACGCCGTCAGTCGGGACAAAGTCTTGACCGACTTGATCCGGAGAAATACCCAAATGCACTTTTGCCAAACGGGAGAGCACTGTTAAACCAGCCTTAAAAGCTGCTTCCTGACCTTTTACGACAAAGGAAAAGTCGGCGGCTAAAGGCATCTTGCTAAAGGCCGAAACGAAAATAGCTTTAGGTGTGTCTTTGGGCGATGCTGTGATCGCGTAAGGCCGTTGTTGAAGAAATGCAAAAAGACCGGTTTCCAGCAATTTTTCAGTTACTGTTTCCGGCGTGTCTTTGTCCAAATTTAATGGCGTAATCGCTTTCTCCTGTTGCTCTGCATCCGGAGTAATAATAATGCGTAAGAGTTTGCGACGTTCGCCGCGCACAATCGATGTCACTGTACCACTAACGGGAGCTACGAACTTTATGCGCTCTGTTTCTTTATCCGCAAACAGCGTATCGCCAATCTTAACGTGATCGTTTTCTTTCACCTGAAGGCGAGGAACAATCCCAAGAAAATCTGTTGGCTGCAAGGCGTATGTAGCAGATGGCGCCGCTTGTTTTAACGTAAGCGGTGCTTCTCCTATAAGCCTCAAGTTCAACCCTTTCTTAAGCTTGATTATGGGTTTCATACATATCGGTTTATTTGACGTCTGCAAAATTAGGATAAAATAGCCGAAACTCCACAAGAAAAGGCCGAATTTTCTGGAGTATACTTTACAGAAAGAACATTTTACGCGTTCCGAGTCTTATCCTAAAGTCGTTATGTGTCACTTATTCGTTTGGGAATAAGAGATATAATCTAACTTTCATTTTGTTTTATTCATTTTACTCACTCTTTTTCTATCAGACTTGTTCTTTATGTAATTTCATGGAGGATTAAGCAGGGCAGAAGTATCGTCTTTCCATTGGCTACGCTCCGGCTTCTCATCCGTCTCTCTATCTTTTTGCGCAAACAAACAGATGTGTGCTTACACGTGACAAAGTCTAGGGTAATGGCTTTTTGATATTGCCAATTTATATCTGTCATAGTTTGTTGAATCGTTAGTTTTCAAATCTGTGAAAGGAGTTTTTTTGTGATAGATCTAAAAACAGCCGCTTTTCGGTCGCAAACGATTGTTGTTTGCTGCCGCCAAACGATAGTTTGCCGAGACCAAACGATGGTTTGCTGGGGCCAAACGATAGTTTGTTGGGACCAAACAAAAGCACTATGAGGCCAAACAATAGTATAATAAGATGTGTAGAGGAGGAGACGGGGCCATTGTTTGTGATTAGTGCTCGTGCAGTAGTCTTTCTTCATTCCTTGCCTCTTTTTAGCCCTATTTCTTGCGTTCGTATATACGAAGCTTGGGACTATATGTGGCGTGATGGAGCAGATATGTGAATGTATAGGCAAACTGAGATGTTTATAGTATAGCACACGCAGCTTTTGCTCCCGTCTTTTGCAGCGGGTTGGTTTGTTTTTTCAGAGGGCGGTGGCGAGTGGTCAGCAATGGATAGATAATATTTGCTATCTATTGAACTCGTAAGTCGGTCTGCTTGTTGAGAAAAGTAATTTGCGGCAGTGGAGGGGAGGAAAGAAGAGGCAAAACAGCGTAAGTGCTTATTGATAGGGGCAATAAGTACTTGTATATCAATAGACAAGAAGCCTAACTCCTGTTTGAAGAAGCAGGGTGGAGGAGAATAGAAAGTTAAAGTGCATCATAGTTGGGCACTTCAGAGAGATATTTGATGCTGTTGTCGGTATAATTTAATTGGCAACAATAATGTGTTAATCCATTACTGACGATAAGGTAATCAGCTCGCAACTTGCTATTGTAAGCAGAAATCTGCTTAAATACTTTTTCGGTAATAGGCACCTTGGGAGCCTTATATTCTATAATCATGCGGGGACGGGATCCGTCGCGATCAAAAAGAACCGTATCGCAACGGCGTAGGCTGCCATTGAGCGGCAGACTGATTTCGTTTTGAAGCAGTGCGGAGGGATAACCTTTTAGCTCAACTAAATAATGTACGAAATGTTGGCGGACCCATTCTTCGGGCGTGAGTCGCACATAACGTTTGCGGAGAAAATCAAATATATCGTAGCTCCCGTCAAGACGCTGCTTGATTTTTGTATTATAAGTAGGGAGATTTAATGAAATCATTTTTCTAATTTTGCACACTAAAGAATATTGTCTGCTGATGAAAAGACTTAAATAATAAACCTTTCTAAGGGGACAATGCAAAAGTACGAATTTATGATGACACGTGAAGGAATTGTCGGGAATTGGCTGCAGCGCTATACCGGAATGAAATTGGAGGATTTTGGAGAGCATATTCTTCTTACGAACTTTAATCATTATGTGGATCTTTTCTGTGATCAGATGGAGACAAAATCGGTTGGGTTTGGCGCTAATATGAGGGCCGTGACGGCAAATGGGATTACTATGATTAATTTTGGTATCGGGAGTCCCAATGCTGCGCTGATTATGGATTTGCTGAGTGCGGTGCATCCTAAAGCTTGCCTTTTCTTAGGAAAATGTGGCGGCATTTCGGATAAAACTCGCTTGGGCGATTATATTTTGCCCTTGGCCGGTATTCGTGGAGAAGGAACTTCGAATGACTACTTCCCGCCAGAGGTGCCTGCGCTTCCGGCTTTTATGCTGCAACGTGCAGTCTCAACAGCGCTACGAGACAATAATCATGATTATTGGACGGGGACGGTTTACACAACGAACCGACGAGTTTGGGAGCACGACGAACGTTTTAAAACCTATTTGCGGGAGACGCGGGCAATGGCCGTAGATATGGAGACGGCTACGCTTTTCTCTTGCGGCTTTTATAATCATATTCCTACAGGAGCTTTGTTGTTGGTGTCTGATAATCCGATGGAGGCTGATGGCATTAAGACGGAAGCCAGCGATAGAAAGGTAACAAATAACTTTTCTGAGACGCACGTCAGGATTGGTATAGAGGCCATGCAGCTTATTATGGATCAACGACGCACGGTAAGGCATCTGAAATTTGACTGGTAAGATGGCTTTTGTCGCAAAAAAGAATGCCGGTCCTACGTATGAGAGCATCGCTCGGGAAATAAACGCTGGGGTTTTTAAGCCCGTTTATTTCTTAATGGGAGAGGAGAGCTACTACATTGATCGCCTTGCTGATTTGCTCGTATTAAAGGCTTTGCGCCCTGAAGAGCGTGATTTTAATTTAATCACGCTTTATGGGGCCGATGTTGTAATAGATAATGTCTTGGATGCAGCCAAAGGCTTTCCGATGGGGGCGCCTCGGCTTGTTGTGCTAGTAAAGGAAGCTCAGAATATAAAAGACTATGAGCGACTAGAATATTATCTCAAGCAGCCGCAGGCCTCTACCATTTTAGTGTTTTGTTATAAAAATGGTACGATAGATCGACGCAAGAAGGGTATAGCCCTTTTAGGAAAGGTTGGCGTTCTTTTTGAATCAAAGCGCTTATATGATTCGCAGTTGCCATCTTTTATCAATGCTTATCTTGCATCTAAGCAGAGGAAGATAGAACCAGCCGCCTTACAATTATTAATAGAGTATGTTGGCGCAGATCTTAACCGTATGGCGGCAGAGCTAGATAAGCTTTGTCTTTCTTCACCATCAACGGCGCTTTCAATCTCTGTTGCTTCTGTGGCTGCGATCATCGGGGTGAGTAAAGAATACAATCTTTACGAGCTACAGGATGCGCTTGCTCAAAAGGATGTACTGAAGGCTTATAAAATTGAGAAATATTTTGACGGAAATCCTAAGGAATTTCCAATTCAACGAACCTTGCCAACTTTGTTTCGCTTCTTTTCAAATTTGATGTTAGCGTATTATTCTATGGATAAAACGGAGAGTGGAATAGCGTCGTGGGTCGGAGTGAGCGATTGGCAGTTCAGAAAAACGTATGCAGTCGCTATGCGAAATTATAGAGCTGAAAAAGTGATGCGGATTGTTGCTGAAATTCGTCGTACAGATGCTCGCTCAAAAGGGGTAGGGAGCACAACAATTTCTTCAGGAGAGTTGATGAAGGAGCTTCTCTCGTTTATTCTTTATTGAGTATTTTATGTAAAATATTTTCTTGCTAAATAGATGGCGTAAAGCGGCAACTTTGAAATTTCAAAGTTGCCGCTTTAATTTGTCGCTTACATCGTTTAGACTAAAATGTCTGCGCTTTCAGAACTGCCTTTTCTATCAAAATGGTTTCCTGTTGAAATTAGAACTGTGTATTACTTGCAGATTTTTAATCATAATAGTGCTCAATCATACTCTGAATGGCTCAATTTCGTATAGATTGCAATCTATACATTTCAATTCTTTCATGAAGATTACTTTTTAGCGCCATTTATTTATGGTGCTTATTTTGCGTTTACTTCAATATAATCAATGCATTAAGTAGTTTTTCTTGTCTCCTGATTGTAATAAATGCTTTTAGCTTGCCTCCCCCTGATTGTTTTTAAAAGAGCTTCTTTCTATGATTTCGTATTAAAATTTAGGGGTACAAAGATTACAAAATAAGATATTGAAATTGTAATCAATACTTCATTCTTCCGCGCTTAAGTATTGGTATATAAATCAAAATATAGGAGAGAATTAATGGTGCTGAATATGGGCGTCAACATTTAAATATGTAAACATTGATTTAGTGCGCAGCTATTATTTTGTGTACTGAATAATAATTGGTTGTGAATGATTTTAGTATAAACATATGATTACCAGTGCTTATGTGTGGAATAAATAAAAGTGTTTTACAAGAGAAATACTTATTTTTTATCGCGTAAGCGATATTTGATCTAATTCTTAGCCTGTAGTGTTGTGTAAGAATGCTGATAACGAGTTTATTATGCTTATTATCTATAGTGTATTAAGACGTTATTTTGAGGGGTTATAGTTTATACATCTAATATTAAGCGCTTGTATACTTAGGCTGGTCTTGGTTTGTAAATAAGGGTTGGGTTGTAAATTAAATATTGGATTTGATTTTTATCTTTTCAATACTTGACGGGATTCTTGAAATGTGTATCTTTGCATAATTGAAAATATAAAATGTAAAACGGCACCTTTTTACCTAAAAATGGTAGTTGTGCTCTTAATTTAGCTCAAAATGGAAATGAAGGATCGTATTCGTCAACTAATGGATGACCAAAATTTGTCTCAGCAAGAATTTGCGCAGCGATTAAATTTGTCTGCGGCTTCTTTATCAAGTATATTTACCGGAAGAACTAACCCTACTAATAAGCATGTTTTAGCAATTCATCATGCCTTTCCAGAAGTAAATGTGAATTGGCTTTTATTTGGTGAAGGGGATAAGTTTAATGATGCTTCAGTTTTATCTTCTCCCTCCAAACAACAAGAAATAATTGAACCAATTTTTAATGAAGGGGGGATAGATTCTCCTTATCAAGCTGATTCAGAAGTATCTTTCTTTAATCAACTCGCAGTTTCACCTCAACAAAATCAAGTGCCTGCAGCGCCCAAATTAGAACCTGTTTACAAGGGTTCTTCACCGAACGCGATAACGATGAACAATCTTGACAAACATAAGCGAGAAATTAAAGAGATTCGCGTATTCTTTGATGACGGGACTTATGAAATTTTTGTTCCCGCCAAACGTTGAGTCTTAATTTTTGGCTTCCTGCAAAGCAAGTTTGTTAGTTAACCTAAAAGGCTTGTTTTCATTATTGCGATCTCTTGCTTGCATAGGCCATCCCTCGGCCCGCACGTGATATAGAGGGCGAGTGCCTTTACTGCTCTTTATTTAAGATTGTAGATAAGGCTGTACGGCGCATTGTATGCTTTTGTGTACGCTATTTTAGAATAGGTGCGGCTTTTAAGCTGATTCAGTTTTATTTTCTTCCCGCGGTTTCTTGTTTCTCTCCAGCAATAATCCGCTTGATTTACACATACTAGCGCCGATGTTTTATTATACAATGAGTGAGGCGGCATAAAGCATCCTAATCGCGCGAAAACAACTGACTCAGATGCATTGCAAGCGTCACAAAGACTCGCTATAAAGAGTACTTTTAGGTGGTAAAGTTCTGTTTAGATGCGCCCCGAAACGATTTATGTGCTCTATAAAGTCTTAAAGCGCGAGGGGCTGACCGATAATATTGGCTTGAGAATCTGCATTCATTCGCACAAGTTTAAGAAAGTTGTCCCTGCTTCATCCATTTTTTTAGATTCTTTTGAGGAAATAGGGTTGAAAACCTTTGTTTGGTTTTCGACCCTATTGTTTAAAGTCCAGCCAAGCATTGCCGTCCTGCGGGTTTGTCTCAACTAGTAGTCTCAAGCTGTCAAGATAAACCGTCGGATCTATTTCGTCATCTTCAATGCTATCAATGGCGATGGATTCTGCGTTGAAATCCATAGAGTCCGTCACGTATTGCGCCGAGGTCGGGATACTCAAACTTGCAAGGAATAGCAAGATTATCAAATGTTTAATTCTTTTCATAAAGAAAATTAGTTTGGTAAGTTGGCCTGAGTTCGACGAATTCAGCTTATTTTAATAAGTCTTCATATTCTGGATTCCCTTTCAGGCTGCTCAACCACGGGAGATCTCGGAGTCCTGCATACCAATAATCGCCCTCTTTGATGCCATTTCGAAGCACCTCTATGGCTTTTGCGGTCTCACCTTGAAGCGCATAGAACCCTGCAATTTCAAAGAAGTATTCGTTGTTGGGGTCATTTGCTAAGAATTCATCCATATCTTGGCGTGCTTGGGCGGCATCGCCCCAAAAATACTGTGCAATGATATTAGCCACAGATATTGTTACATCAATTTTAAGCGCAAACGTTCGCCAATTGGCCTGCAAACTGAGCGAGTCAGATCGAGCCGGAAGCGCTTTGTGCGGCTGATCAAGCAGCCATCCGTACCAGACCGCCATCATTTGACGCTTGTAAAAATCTTCTGATGCTTCGAAAGCTATTTGTAGATCAGCCAAAGCTTTCGAATTGAGTTGAGCGTTTTTCCCTTGACCTTGCAAGATGTAAGTCATAGCCCGCAATTCGTGAGTCATAGGGACTCCATACCAGTCAATCTTCTTGCCAATCTTGATACATTTATTTACGGCTTTAATTGCTGCCTCATAATTTCCTTGTGCGCCGTAGAGCTTGCAGAGAAGGCTGTAGGGTTCTACCAAGCCTCTTTCGTCACCCTTTTGTTCTTGGATTAATTTGTTTACCAATTCAATAGATTTTTCCCATTGACGCATTCCATAGTAGCCAAAGATTAACACGAACGCCAAATCCTCGTAGGGCCTTTGCTCGTAAGCTGCTTCTAAGTGGGGAAGGGCCTCCTTAGACCTATTGCAAAGCATCAAAAGCATTCCTTCATAGTAGTGCCATTGAGGTTCCTGCGGTTTGGCCTTAATTTTTTGTAGAATATAATTTTCAATAGCTTGAACCGTGCTAGCACCTAGCTTTTTCCACTCTTTGAAGAAAAATAAGGGTATAGTAGCTTCGTTCGCTAATTCTTCAGCTAATATTACGGTGAAAGCCGAATCTACAAGCGCTTGTGTAAAATCTATCGGCATCAATCCCGCCTTAATGCGTGCTTCGTTTTCAGAGGCATAGATCGAATTTCCGTATGCTGCTAATTTCATATAGGAATCCGCCAGAAGAAATGCAGTTCCGTATTTGTTATCGGAAATGTCATAGGCTAATTTGATTCGTTCCCAAGCGCGATAATTGCGCATCTCTGTACTTATTTTTATTGAATCTTCCACGCTTGCTACCCGTTCAGCGGCGTTAATCAGCGCTTCTACATAATCTTCAGAGTGGTGTGTGCGAATATATTCGTAGTTGATCGAGTCATAGTATTCAGCCATATCGTAGTCATCTTCCTCGTAGTAAGCCTGGGCTAAGCCGTTTTTGATTATTACATTTTGCGGCAGACGCTGCAGCATCGTTTTCAATAGTTCTATGCGCTTGTTTCCGGAAAAGCCAAACTTAACCAGCCGACAGGCTCTTTCCATGTCATCCGAGTTGGCGGCTGATAGGAGAGAAACGCATTTCTGTAGCGCCTGTTCAAAGAGCGTTGTGTCAGCATCCTGGTACCAATAGGCCTCTGCCAAGTTTAGCCAAGCTTTTCCGTCCTGCGGGTTTTGCTCAACGAGTAGCCTCAGGCTATCAAGGGAAACCTTAAAATCCATCTCGATTTCTTCAATGCTATCTGCGACGACAGAATCTGAGTCGAGTTCCATAGCCTCCGGCACATATTGCGCCAAGGTAGGGATACTTAAACTTGCAAAGAATAGCAAGAGTAGCAGGTGTTTAATTCTTTTCATAAAGAATACTATTTAGTAAGTTGTATAAGTCAAAGATTGGGTTTCGTGCAAATGTAAACATTTAAAGACTTTTCATAAGTATTTCCTAACTAAAAAATTATATCTCCCTTTGTTAACCGGTGAGTTGCCCGTCTGCTGCGCTGCCATTGCCTTATTCGCTTCATTCGCACGCCCATCCGGCTGATTGTCTTCCGGTTTTGCTTCGTCTGCTTTTTGGCTGTGAGGCCTACTGATAAGCTAAAGGTATATTCGCTTCACATTCGCGACGCTTTTATCGTTGGAAATGAAAAGTAAGTCCCTGTTTTTTTAGGGTTATCGTCTGTTATTTAGATTTATCCCCATCGGCTTTCTACGCATAAAGCACGTAAGTCGCAGGTTTTTTATCGTGAGGAAAAAGGCTTCACGTCGTGAGCGCAAAGGTTTGTTCTCGTGAGCGCAAAGGTTTTTTATCACGAGCGCAAACGGCATACTCCAAAGCGCTTGGTGCTCATTCTGTAGCGGGCGCTGACTAAGGTGCGTACTTCCCAGTAGGTAAATGCTTCTAAAGCGTCCGGATGTGAACTAAAAGGCAAAAAATAGGCGCTTTTCAGTCGAGAAACAGATCTATTGCTTGCAGCTTTTGCCATCACCGCTTTGAGAGTTTGGCTTCGCTTGGTTGCAAGCGAAGTTGACGAACACAATCTCTGAGACCTGAGCTATCAATAATGTGCATCGTAGTTCTCAAAATAAGCGCTTACGAGCCTATATGCTGCCGGTAGCGAACAGAAGGCGTAACTATTCTTTGCAACTTAGAAAGTTAGTCGTACTTTTGCAGCATATTCAAGACGAATACAATATGGTTACAAGTCTGAAAACGGCAGCTCTGTTTGATTGCGATGGAGTTATTGTCAACACAGAGCCGCAGTATACGGCGTTTTGGACGACTATCGGACACGAATTTCTACCCTCGCGGGCAAATTTCGCGAAAGAGATCAAGGGCAATACGCTTATCAACGTCTTTAATTGCTATTTTTCCGGCAATGAAGCGCTTCAAGCAGAGATAAAAGCCCGCATCAAGCATTTTGAAGCCCACATGCGGTTTCCTTATGTGGAGGGCGTTGTGGCCTTTATACGCACGTTGCAGCAGCAGGGCATACCTACGGCCTGTGTGACGAGTTCAAATGAAGAAAAGATGGCCTCCCTTTATGCCGCATTGCCTGATTTTCAATCCTTATTCACACATATTTTTACGGCAGAGGACACGCGCCGCTCAAAGCCCGCCCCCGATTGCTATATAGCTGCGGCCAACTATTTTGGCTTAGCGCCCCAGACGTGTGTAGTCTTTGAGGACTCGCTGAGCGGACTGCAAGCCGGTCGCGATAGCGGGGCTAAAGTGGTCGGCTTGTCGACGGAAAATGCACCGGAACGCATTGCGCCCCTCTGCGACGTGGTGATCCCCGACTTTAATCAATTCACCTATTCCTCCTTTAGCGCTTTGCTGGGCTGAGGGCCTTATTTCTAAAGCTTATAATCAATCATGACTGCTTATTTGAATGATGATCGCCGCAAGGTGACGACAAAACGTTTGAAAGAGATGAAGGCCGACGGCCGAAAAATCGCGATGCTGACCTCTTATGATTATACCACGGCGCGCATTGTCGATGGTGCCGGCATTGATATCATACTCGTGGGCGATAGCGCTTCGAATGTGATGGCCGGCAACGTGACTACGCTCCCCATTACTGTGGATCAGATGATTTATCATGCGTCTGGCGTGGTGCGTGGCGTGAAGCGGGCCTTGGTCGTCTGCGACATGCCGTTCGGTTCTTACCAAGTCTGTGCCGATGATGGCGTTCGCAACGCTATTAGGATGATGAAAGAAAGTGGCTGCGACGCCTTAAAAGTTGAGGGTGGCGTAGAAATCCTCCCAACAATCAGAAAAATTCTCGACGCAGGTATACCTGTGATGGGCCATTTAGGACTAATACCACAGAGCATCAATAAGTTTGGGACGTATGCCGTAAGGGCGCAGGAAAAGGAGGAAAGCGATAAACTCTATGCCGATGCTTTGGCCTTGGCGGAGGTGGGTTGCTTTGCCATTGTCTTGGAAAAGATTCCGGCAACGTTGACGCAGCGCGTTGTTGAGGCCGTCGACATTCCTATTATCGGGATTGGCGGCGGTACGGCTGACGGACAAGTGCTCGTCATTGACGATATGCTGGGCAAGAATAAAGACGTTTCACCCAAGTTTCTCCGCCGTTATGCTGACCTAACGACGGTGATGACCGACGCGATTAAGCGCTATGTGAACGACGTAAAGACAGGAGATTTTCCCAATGAGAACGAGTGCTACTAATCCTTTGCGGAGCTTAAACTTTCAGAGACTTTGCTGGGCGAACCTCTTATTTTGGACTTTCGCTTTCGGCTTAATCCCTTATCTTTATTTACACTTTGGCGGCGATTTTCTGATCACGACCGGTTGTATCTTAGCTTTCACCGTCGGATTGATTGTTCCCGGTCCCTTCAATGCCTACATCGTTGAGCGCTTTTCACGTAAGGCCGTATTTTTGTGGAGTAGTATTTTGCAAGGCGTTTGCGCTTTGGCCCTCTTAGAGGCGAACTTGCCGCTCATTTATATATATGTCTTGTCTGCATGTTTTGGCGTCTTCTTCGAATTTGCGCAAAATGCACTCAATAATACGATCGTTAATGACCTTTTGCTCTCATCTAGTCGAACTTTAGGCGATAGTTTGTTGAGCTGGTTTGGGCGTTTCGGACTCCCGATTGGGTGGCTTTGCGTGCTTTATTTGCCGCAGTTACTTCGGCAACCGGCTTTGACGGACGCCTTGTTGTTCATTCCGCTGTGCTTGTCCATCTTTTTGGTTTTCTGTACAAAGATTCCGCTCAAAGCTCCTGTTAAAGTGCAGCTGATTTCTTGTGATCGCTTCTGGCGTTCTTGTGGTTGGCCTTTATTTCTTATGTGTTTAGTGGCCGCAGGTATAGAGGGAATGTTGTTGGCTCTTGTGCTGCAAACTCCTATCTCTGTTACGGTGAACGATATGCTATTTATTGGCGCCGGCCTTCTCGCTGCATTTTTCGTGCGCAAGACAGTTTTTGTCGAGGCGGACGATCGTGCCGAAATGTTTGTCGGACTTCTGTTGTATTTAGCTGCACTCCTGTTGCTCGCGCAGCCACTTTCTTCGATTCATAACGCAGCATACGCGCTTTTTGGTGCGGGTTGCGGCCTTACAGCCTCACGTCTGCTGATGTATTTCCTGAAATTGTCCGGGCATTGTCAGCGCGGAACGTCGCAGAACACCTTTATGCTGGGCTGGCGCATAGGTTTTGCTATCGGTTGGAGCGTCGTAGCTTTTTGTTATGATGGACTTTCGGTCAGCACATTGTATTATGCGGGCGCCGGAGTTGTCGTGGGTTTACTTTGCGTGTATTTGGTTTTGGTGCATCCTTGGTTTAATAAGCACAAAGATCGAGATTTTCGTTTCAAAGAAGTATAATGCAGACATTATGATTGAGTATCCTTTTTGCAAAATCAATATCGGACTGAACATTGTCAGTAAGCGCGCCGACGGATATCACAACTTGGAGACGATTTTCTATCCGGTACCGCTCACAGACGTACTGGAATTTAAACAACTCCAACACAGTGACGATCCGTATCGGTTTCAGCAGGTCGGCCATCGTTTGGAAGGGCCGGCAGAAAGCAATTTAGTCATTCGAGTTTATGAACAGTTGCGCGCCGAGTTTGATTTGCCATCGCTGGATATTTACTTAAACAAACGCATTCCTTCCGGTGCCGGTCTTGGAGGCGGCAGTAGCGACGCCGCCTTTATGATGCGAATGCTCAATACCGAGTTTCAGTTAGGTTTATCCGACAAACAAATGGAAGAGCGTGTAGCTGCGTTTGGCGCCGATTGCGCTTTCTTCATTCAAGGTAAGCCTTCGTTCGCCACAGGTATAGGCAACGAACTCACCCCCATAGATTTTACCTTAAAAGGTTGGACTTTAGTCTTGGTAAAACCCCAAGAGGCAGTCTCAACAAAGGCGGCTTATGCTGCGATTTGCCCACGTCCGGCTGACAAATTCTTGCCGGATTCCGTGCAGCGCCCGGTAGAAGAATGGAAAGATCTGATAAAAAACGACTTTGAAGCGACCGTCTTCCCCCAGTTTCCAAAAATAGCGGCCATAAAAGAGACGCTCTACGATATGGGCGCAGTTTACGCCGCTATGTCCGGCAGTGGCAGTTGCGTATTCGGATTATTCAGGCGCAAACAAGAAGCCGTGCGCAAAGTATTTTCGGATTGCTTCGTTTACCAATCCTTGATTCGTCAATGATTTGCTACTTTTCAGGGACAGGCAACACGCGTTTGGTCGCCGAGGCCTTGGGCGCCTTGCTTGATGACGCAATTACGCCCATTACAACGGCACCTCCCGTTATCGAGGACGTAACTTTGGGCTTAGTATTCCCCATTTACGCTTGGGGAATGCCCGAGATCTTTGCCAAATGGCTTAAAGACGTGAAAATTTCCGCCCAAGTTTCGTACATATATATGGTATGTACCTGCGGCGATGACATAGGTTGTACGGACAAAACTTTGAGAAAGAGTTTGCTCATCCATCATCAGCGCTCACTGCAAGCAGCTTTTTCGCTGCGTATGCCCAATACCTACGTATCCCTTCCCGGTTTCGACGTTGATAGTGAGGCTTTGGCCGAGCAGAAACTTGCTGTGGCGCGCGAAGAGCTTAAAGTGATAACTGAGCACATCCGCCTTCGCCACCAAATCGTGCAAGTTGTACCCGGCCGATTCCCGCGCTTGAAGACCTATCTCTTAAGGCCATTTTTCAATCGCTTTTTATTGAGTGATAAGCCCTTTTCCGCTACACCCGACTGCATCACTTGTCGTACCTGCGAACGCGTCTGTCCGGTGCAGAATATTGCTTTCACATCCTCCCGTCCAGAGTGGGGCGGCCGCTGTACGGGTTGTTTGGCCTGTTATCACCATTGCCCGCAGCATTGCATCCATTACGGGAAAAAGACCTACGGTAAAGGACAGTATAAAGTGCCAAAGACTTTATAGTAAGCTTTTATTTTGTTTTTTAGAAGACTATTTCCCGACAATTTCAGTTGGTCTCTTTCCCGCTATGCTCTTCTTTATGAGCCATGAAGACCAATTTCCTATGGATTCGCACCTTATTACCAATAATTCTTCCTATTTTTGCCCAAAAGCATGTTACTGTAATGGGTCATAAGTGCAGAAGTATACCGGCCCGTAAGCAGCGAATATTCCGGAAAATCAAAGCCGGTTAACCCTACCACTGAAATAAAAACACACATAACAAATCTTTGACCAATGGATAAACGATATGATTTTGACCAAATCATAGAACGCAAAGGTTCCAACGATATGAAGCACGAGTTTATGCCGCTTATCTGGCATCGTGATGACCTTTCGCCTATGTGGGTTGCGGATATGGACTTCGCATCTCCCGATTTTATTTTAGACGCCCTGAAAAAACGCTTAGAACATCCTATTTTAGGCTACACCTCGTTCCCAAAAGGCTATTGGGAAACTATAGCTAAATGGATAGCAGATCACCATAGTTGGCAGACGCAGCCCGATTGGTATCGCTTTATTTCAGGTATTGTAAAAGGCATTGGCTATGTGCTCAACGTCTTTACCAAGCCCGGCGATAAGGTGATCATACAATCGCCCGTCTATCACCCCTTCCATCTCGTGCCGGAGGGAAACCAATTGAAGGTTGTCAACAATCCGCTCCGTATGAATCCGGATGGACGCTACGAAATGGACTTTGAGCAACTCGAAGAGTGCTATGACGAGCAATGCAAGGTCTTTATTTTATGCAACCCTCATAATCCCGGCGGACGCTGTTGGGATTACGCGACGCTCAAACGCTTGGCCGATTTCTGTTATTCGCATCATATGGTGGTTATTTCTGACGAAATACACTGCGATATGGCCATTTTCGGCCACAAACACATTCCTTTTGCGCACGTTTCTCAGGAAGCGGCGGAGATTAGTATCACTTTCGGCGCGCCGAGTAAGACATTTAACATCGCCGGCTTGGTTAGCTCTTACGCCATCGTTCCCAACGAGCAGTTGCGTAAGAAATTCTTCGGCTGGCTCGATGGTAATACCATCTCTGAAGGAAATATTTTCTCGCCCATTGCGACAATGGCAGCCTATGAGCAAGGCGAAACTTGGCGCCGGCAAATGTTGGCTTACGTAGAAGAGAATATTTTGGCCGTCGAAGCTTTCTGTGAGCGCTATATGCCGCAGATTCGCCCCATTCGCCCCGAAGCGAGCTTCCTCATCTGGCTTGATTGCCGCGCGTTAGGCTTAGATCACGATCAGTTGCAGCAACTTTTTGTCGACAAGGCCCGATTGGCGCTCAACGATGGAGAGATGTTTGGCCCGGGAGGTGAAGGTTTTATGCGCATGAATGTGGGTTCGCCGCGCGCATATATCCTTCAGTGTTTAGAGCAGTTGAAAACGGCAGTAGAAAGTTTGGAAAAATAATCTCAGTACCTTTTATATATTTAGCAGACAACTGCTCACGAGAGGCGCATCGTTTGGGTGCGCCTCTGTTTGTTTGCGTTTGGCTTGACTCGCTCACAAATATAAAGGAGAAGAGCAATGCATGTAAGCGTAAAGCACTGAGCGTGGCGCGCGAAAGTCGCATGAGTTTAATGTCCTCTCGTGAGCGTAGACCTTTTTTATCACGAGCGCACACTCGTACCCTCACGAGCGTACAACTTTACGCTCACGATAAAAAGCGCTGACGGAGGAATATTGTGCTGGCAAATGTTTGTTGTTCAGCCTTTAGTTGTCCAACTTATTTTCTTTCAAACAGGAAGCGGAGCATCGCTTTCATAGCTTGCTGCCGAATCGTGGCAGACGTGATGCATTCGAAAGGGACGGTCATCATAATAGCTCGACGCTGTTTGCCTTGAAAAGCAACGCCGCAGGGGGTGCGGTCAGAGAAAGTAAACGCAGTAAAAGCGTTGTTGTCTGTTGGGAGGATCAAATCGCAGTTTTGAATGGTGTAATGATCTTCGTTAAGTTGGTTATAGAAGGGTAAAGTTAGGTTTAAACCGATCAAACTATCGGTATTCTCAATCGTTTTCGAGCCAATTAGCTTTGCTTTGAAAACTTTACTCAAGAAATGCTTTGCCGCAGAGGTTTGCTCATCAGAGGCAATGTAAGCGCCGCTTACCAATAAGTTGCCCCCATTGTGTGCATATTCTTCCATTTTATGCCGAACATTGGCCGGAAAGGCTTCATAGGGGCGCAGATTGTAAGAGGTGTTTTTTTCTAATCCGGCTATGTAATCTACGGCATCAAAGTGTTTCCAGTCGATAGTCGGAGCTGCTGCTTTAGAACAGGATACGAAAGATACATCGCCCATAGCTTGTATGGCCGCGCCGTGCGTTTCGGGGTAATTAAATGTGTTGCCGGCAATTTGTTTCCCCATCAACTCTTGTCCACAATAGCCCAAACCGCTCGGGCCTTCAAGCCCTTCAGCCGCACGATCAAAGTTCTTTTGATAACCGGCAAAGGCCGTGGTGTACAAATAGGGCACGCCTATATCTTGGCGCAGATCAAAGCCTAAACTATCGAGCGTCTCTATCGGACAAGGGCCACTTAGGCGTGTAAAACCATTGACGATTAGGACCGTATGCTTTGATTCTTTGGCTTTATATAGGGTCAGCGCTTCGCTTGGAAAGCTCTCTCCGCCACTGTTGACGGCTGTTACTTGGAAACTATAACGCACGCCGGGCGTAATATTTAGACGAACGGATGTGCTATTTACGATTTGACCGTTGTCAAATTCGTTGTCGCCTTGCTTTATATACAACACGTATTTGTCAGGAACGGCACTTGGTTCTAACGAATCGGGCGTAGCTTGCCAATTTAATAAGGCCGCATCGCCCTCGGGTGAGAGTAGGGCAGAGAAATTGCGGATCGGGAGCGGCGCTACTACGGGCTGATCGATTTTGTGCGAGGCGGATACGTAGCGAAGTATGGCCTTGTAAATCGCACGCGCCATCGTGAATTTGAAATTTGGATCATGGCCAAACTTCATGTCAGAGAAATTCTGATGAGACATTGTCTCCAAGATCGCAGAAGGGACGTTTGGCATCCTTGTTTCGGCATAATTGCGGTCCCAAAGCTCGCGCCGCGTCCACGCAACATTGTACGTCTTGCCCAAATCTCGGACTATGCCCGTCAAAAGTATGTCGGCGAAATCGGCCGACGCTTTACGCGAAAGTCCGGATGGGTATATCGTCGATCCGTTTCCATCTTGCGTCGTGCAAATGCCTAACGTGCCGAAAATACTTCCATCTTTCCTGTAGCCGGCATCGCTGTGGATCGCCAAAGATAGCTCGAAAGGAACGCGCTTTCCGGACTGTGTCGGTAAATAGTCGCTCCCTCCCGCGAAATAGTTCAATAGATTTGGCCTGCAACGTAGATCGTCTTTATAATCATCGAATCCTGCTTCCGTATTAAAGAGAGAGTCGGGCAGGCCGGCCCATTGTGCTTGATAGCGGGCAGCTTCTAAGAAGCGCGGAAGACCACTTGTGAACGCCGTGCCGCGTTCGTCTTGCGCGAAGCCGCCCCCAAAGCGAACGCCGTCCGCAGTAACGACGCCGCGATAGCTACTTTGGTTGCTTAAAACCACGCGTCCGGAGTGGTTTTCCCCTTCATCGAAAGGGAAAGTTCCGAGATAGACCCACGTACTCCCGCCCATCTGCTGGTTAACGTTGATTTGCGTGCGCCCGCCCTTATGATAAACCGTGTAGTGTGCGTCCGGGACGCTGTTGGGCAAGGATGCGTAAGACACATACACGGCATAGTCTCCCTTGCGTGGGATGCGGGGCGACCAAGTTGCGGTTGAGAGGCTCGTATGTCCTTTTATGGCGACTACTTGTCGAGCTGTGCCCAAGCGAAAAGGGAAAATGCTGTCGTTAATCAAGCCTTCTGGACGCGCAAAGCCGATCGAGTCGGCCACAGTTTGCCACTTCGCGTTAGCGGTATAAGTTTCTGTATACGTCCCTCCAGAGTTCCGGTTATCATTATCAACAATCGTCTCGTGAAATTGCACATCTCGTTCCCTCGGACTATAAACTACAGCTCCCGCTTTCTCAAGCATAGGAAACAAGAATGGGTAAACGAAAGATTGCGTAAAGATATCTTCAGTCGTACAATAGATATAGGGCCGCTGCCATTGCCATCTATCGTTTTTATAATAGCGTCCGTGGCTCGGCCATACCATTAAATGGCGCCCTTGTAGTCCTGCCGAAACCGTATATGGGGCCGACACGTTTTTTGTCCAAGGATAGCCCTTGTAATTGATTGAGCCCCAGTTGCGCGCATCGTCGATCTGTCCTTCTCGGTAAAGGTTAGGAATCAGTTGCTCTATGTTTTCACCCTTCGCGTTAAAGATAAAAATGCTGTAAGTATTGTATGGCTGATACAACTTCCGCTGTAGGCGGCTGTAAATATTGCGTACGGAAGAAGGCGTAAAAGGTTGCGCACAAAAAGCTTCGTTGGCGTAGATGCTAATTTCCTTTTTTGCGTCGTTGATGATCGCGCTATCCATTCTGTAAAATGCAGATGGTTGATAGCCGCTCAAATGATAGGACGTGAAGAACTCGTGTAGGAGCGTGTCGATGTCTTGTGCCTGCGCCGAGCAGGCGCAAAAAAATAAGGAGATAAGGATCGTGCGCAAGCGAAGCATATTGCCGATTGATGAGGGTTTGTTGATGAAGTTTTTAAATAGATTCTACTTGAAATTTTTCCGGATGTCGGCCCTTAAAGGGACGATAATAATCCATAATCTCTTTCAAGTCCTTTTGCTCGTCAGAACCCGGACGGATCTCTTTATGGCAAACGATTCGCTTGTTCTGATAATCTACGGCAAAAAGCAAGATTGGCACATCGGCCTTTTGGGCAATATAATAAAAACCTCTTTTCCAATGCTCCACTTTAGAGCGTGTTCCTTCCGGCGTGACTGCAATGCGACAATGAGGGCGGCGCTTAAACTCCGCCGCCAGTTGATCAGTCATGCTCGTACGCTTGCTTCGGTTTACGGGAATGCCACCGATGCCTTTCAGCAGCAAGCCTAAGGGCCAGAAGAACCATTCTTTTTTCATTAGAAAAGAAGCTTTTTTTTCGGTAGTTCTGATGTATAGCTCGCCTAAGATAAAATCGAGGTTACTCGTATGCGGAGCTACGGCAAAGATGCACTTGTCCGGTATGGGCAAAGTTACATCTGCTGTCCAGCCCAACCATTTATAGAGAATGGTACGGCAAATCTGCTTGATCATATATGAGTCGTGAGTTGGTTTATCGCATGCAAAATTACAAAAAACAAGAAGTTTCGCTTGAAACTTCCTGAGTATGTTGCACGAAAATATGCTCTTGCAGCGCTATTTCCTATAAAACAGGGCTGCATGTAAGCAATAGATTTCAATAAAGGCTCAAATGATACCGCTTGTAGCCAGATTGAGGGCCACATAAGGCGAAATCAGTTGAGCGATAAGTCTGATTTTGTAGATGTCTCTATGAGTTCCGGTCTGAAACTACGAGCGAATTGGCGGATAAACTCTAATGTTTCCTCTCTAGGACTTGTCCGCAAAGGTAGAGATTCTGTCATAGACGATAACTTTATAGCGTGATTACTTAATTATGAAACGTAATTTTTTCGTTTTTAGTGTGATTCCTACTATTATTTTCTGCTTTTCTTGTCAGCTTTTTTGCTTTAGGAGGACTAAAGGACAACATTGCTGCTGAAGCCCATTTGAAAATAATTCATACCGGTAAGGAGGAGCACGAACAGAGTAGCTTGCAATTCATGAATATGGCCTATGTAGCTTCGTAAAGTAAGGATGCGTATCCTTTAAGTCGGAAAAAAAGCCTGCACGACAAGGTTTTGTATCACCTCCGACCAATCAACGAATCTTCCCTTCGTGAGCGTAAGCCTTTTTCATCACGAGCGTAAAGACGTACCATCACGATGGTACAATCTTACGCTCACGAGAGGAAATGGGTGAGGTGCGTAATTCGTGAGCAGGAAGTGCGTTGTTTGTTGTTTTTTCTGTACCTGCGATAGCTTGTTTTCTAATGTCGTGCTTTCGTTTTGCGTACTTTTCTTCACCATATTAAGAGGGTATAACCTAAACAGCGCACTGCATTTCATTTGCTTGGGGCGGAAACGATGTTTTATGCCTTTTCGGCCCAAAACATCCTGCAATCCTTTTGTGAAGTCGGGGCTTTGGCGTAACTTCGCCGACATGAATGCTGTAGATATTATATTTAAATATTTCCCTTCTCTGACTCCGGAACAAAGAGTGCAGTTTGAGCAGCTCGATGCTTTGTATCATGATTGGAATAGCAAGATCAACGTTATTTCGAGAAAAGACATTGACAATCTCTATGAGCACCATGTGCTCCATTCGCTGGGCATTGCGAAGGCCCTGCGCTTTCGTCCGGAAACGGAAGTGATGGATTTGGGTACGGGAGGCGGATTTCCCGGTATCCCCTTGGCCATTCTCTTTCCAGAAGTGCGATTTACGCTATTGGATAGCATCGGTAAGAAAATCAAAGTGGCATCGGCCGTCATCGAAGCTCTGAATTTGCAGAACGTGAAAGCCTTCCACAGAAACGTCATCGAAGAAAAGCAAAAATTTGACTTCATCGTCAGTCGAGCAGTGATGCCTTTGCCGGATATGGAGAAGTTGGTGCGCAAAAATATCAGTAAGACGCAGCGCAATGCCTTACCCAACGGCCTCGTTTGCTTGAAGGGCGGAGAATTGACCGAAGAGTTGCAGCACTATAAAAAGAAATCAGAGGTGTGGGACTTGAGCAATTATTTTGAAGAACCTTTCTTTGCCACTAAAAAGGTGGTTTATGTCACGCTATGCTAAAGATTAAACGCTTTATATTTAATATGGTGCAAGAAAATTGCTACGTCTTGCACGATGAAACGCAGGAAGGCGTCATCATAGATTGCGGCGCACTGATGCCGGAAGAGGAGGAAGCTCTGCGCGATTACATTGCCGCCGAAGGCATACAGGTGAAACACCTCTTGCATACGCACAGTCATTTTGATCATGTCTTTGGTGATCAATTTGTATACAGCACCTACGGCATAAAACCGGAGATGCATGAGCTGGAGGTAGCACTCTATGGTGATGTGAGCGGGCAAGTGGCGATGTTTTTGCATCGCAATATTTCGGTAGTTGTACCTCCGCTTGGCAATGTCTTTACCGGACGAGATGAGATAAAGTTTGGCAACCACACGCTTGAGATTATCGAGACGCCCGGCCATTCTCCGGGCGGCGTATGCTTTTATTGCCGGGCTGAAAAAGCTTTGTTCAGTGGCGATAGCTTATTTAAGCATGAAATAGGCCGATTCGATTTCCCTTATGGTGATGGGGCCGCACTCATAGACAATTTAAAGACAAAAATACTTACGCTTCCTGCGGATGTAAACGTGTATCCCGGTCACGGAGATGCAACGAGCATCGAAGAAGAACGGGCGTATAACCCTTATTTGCGGTAAAAACCGCTTTAAATAGGTAGGTTTGTACAGCGAAAAGAAGATTTCAGTCAGCTTAAATCACTATTATTAGGTATTGTAGAAAGATAGTCTCGACTATAACTTTGCAACGTTTAAAAATAATAGATACAACAATGAAGAAGATTGGAATTTTTTACGGCTCAACAACAGGTAATACAGAATCTGTTGCAAAAACGATCGCTGAAAAATTAGGCCTTGCAGACGGCGATGTACACGAAGTAAGCGAATTGAACGCAGATGCTGCTGCAGCTTATGATGTGTTGCTGCTCGGAAGCTCTACTTGGGGCGCCGGCGACTTGCAAGATGATTGGTATGATGGAGTAGACGTGCTGAAAGGCTTAGACTTGTCGGGTAAACAAGTGGCTTTGTTCGGCTGTGGCGACTCAGCATCTTATCCTGATACGTTCTGCGGTGCGTTGGGCGATATTTATAATGACATACAAGGAACCGGTGCATCGTTTATCGGAATGGTAGCAACCGATGGCTATACTTTCGATGAATCAGCTTCAGTCGTAGATGGTAAATTTGTTGGTTTGGCGATCGACGAAGACAACGAAAGCGACAAAACTGAAGAGCGCATCAACGCTTGGGTTGAACAGCTTAAGGGCGAGATGGGCGCTTAATCGCTCCGGTTTAGACTTACATAGACAATAACGAATAAGTGATAGCGGAAATCCATTGCTCCGTTGTCGCTTATTTGTATATTTGGACGGCTTATTCAGAGATAGGAAAATGCAAACAGATAAAACGCAGCAGCAAAAGCAATCAGCCGCTTCACAAAATTCACCGGCAGAATCATCATCTCAACCGCCACGAAAAAAAGAATCGTGGGGTGGCTTGGATATCTTTCGCTATATCGGCCCGGGTTTGTTGGTTACAGTAGGATTTATTGATCCCGGCAACTGGGCGAGCAATTTCGCGGCCGGATCTTCCTTCGGCTATTCTTTATTGTGGGTCGTTACGCTCTCTACAATAATGTTGATCGCCTTGCAGCACAATGTGGCGCACTTGGGGATCGTAACCGGATTGTGCTTAAGCGAATCTGCTGAAAAATATGCCCCAAAATGGATCGGCAGACCTATAATAATGAGTGCTATTTTAGCCAGCATTTCGACTTCTTTGGCTGAGATTCTGGGCAGCGCGATAGCCTTACAGATGCTTTTTGGCATTCCGATTATTATAGGATCTCTTATGGTGACCGTAGCCGTGGTCATTATGCTGTTTACAAACTCCTATCGGCGTGTAGAACGTGTGATTATTACTTTCGTATCGATCATTGGTTTGTCGTTTATCTATGAATTGTTTTTGGTAAAGATAGATTGGCCGGCAGCTATCGTTGGCTGGACAGTTCCTTCTGTGCCGCAGGGCTCGCTTTTAATTATCATGAGTGTGCTGGGAGCCGTAGTTATGCCGCACAATCTCTTTTTGCATTCAGAGGTAATTCAAAGTCGTGCGATCCATCTCAAAGGCGAGGCGCGCATTAAGAAGGCTTTGAAATACGAGTTCTTCGATACATTATTTTCTATGGTAATCGGGTGGGCGATCAATAGCGCTATGATTCTTTTGGCTGCGACAACGTTTTTCAATAATGGGACGATCGTCGAGGAACTCTCGCAAGCGCAGGCCTTATTGCATCCATTGTTGGGTTCAAACGCGGCTACCATCTTTGCCATCGCACTCTTGCTGGCCGGCATCGCAAGTACGATTACGAGCGGTATGGCTGCGGGCAGTATTTTCTCAGGATTGTTTGGCGAAGCCTATGATTCTACTTCCAAGTACTCAATGTATGGCATCCTTATTTCGCTTGTAGCCGCCCTCGTAATGATCTATTTTATAGGAAATCCCTTTCAAGGGTTACTTATTTCCCAAATGATATTAAGCGTACAGCTCCCTTTCACGGTCTTTCTTCAGGTTAGCCTGACTTCTTCAAAGCGTGTGATGGGAAAATACGCCAATAAGCCTTGGAATACAGTGTTCCTCTATTCCTTGGCTGTGATTGTGACGATTTTGAATGTGTGGTTATTGATTGAAAGTCTATAAACGACTTTCGCAGATTGATTTAGACTGTAATAGATAATGCATGCGGGCTCGATGTGCTTTATTTTACTACGGGTAATCCTAATTCTACCCAATGCAGATAGCCACCTTTCAAGTCTACCACTTGAAAGCCTTCAGCTTTGAGTTTGCCGGCAGCCGCCTGACTTCGACGTCCGCTCCGACAGTAGATGTAATAGGTCTTTTGCTTATTGAGTTTGGCTAAGCCATTTATGAAAACTGTTTGATTCAACCAATCCAAATTGATCGCTTGCGCCAAATGGCCTTCGGCAAATTCTTCCGGTTGGCGAACGTCTAAAATAATAGCGCTCGTATCAGCTTTAACGCGTTCGATAAACGCTTGTGATTCTAAGACTTCCACTTCGCTTTGTGATTGGGCGTTTGCGAAAAGGCCTAAGGCGGCTAAGATTGAGAAAAGCAATTTCTTCATAAGGACAATTGTTGAGCGTATTTGCGTCGACGCCGTTTTTACATTACACATTACGCAGTGCCGGTTAGGCTTGCTTACCTGCGTTGTTGAGCCTACAATATTATATATGAGGGGCGATTATAACTTGGTTTCCGCTTAGGAAATCGACAAATTTATATCATAATCCTTGGCCATCTTTCGCATATTCAAGACAGCATAGCGCATACGTCCCAAGGCCGTGTTAATACTTACGCCAATTTGATCCGCAATTTCCTTGAAGGAAAGGTTTTGATAGTAACGCATATACACAACCTCCCGTTGCGTGTCGGGTAGATGATTCATTAAGCGGCAAACGTCTGTAAACGTCTGCTCATTGGCCAATTGGTGCTCAATGGAAGCGTCAGAAAGGTGTGCGTTGTTGAAGATATTGTTACTTTGTTCTTCATCATAAACGAGCCCTTCGCTGCGTTCGGTGCGAAACTGGTCGATAATCAAATTATGAGCTATGCGCGTCAGCCAAGCATAAAACTTTCCTGTAGCTTTATATCTGTGTTGACGGATCGTCATAATTACTCTGACGAACGTTTCTTGAAAGAGATCGTCCGCGATGTCTGAATTTTTGACGATAAATAGAATGTACGTGTAAAGCCTGTCTTTGTAGCGTGCCAATAAGACATCGAAAGCTTCATCCTCGCCGGCCTCATATAATTTTATGAGTTCATCGTCCGCGTAGGAGCGTAGTTGTATCATTACTTAATACTGTTGGTTTGTGTAATGTTACTTCAATAGGCGCTTTCTTTTAATTGGTTTACGCGGCAAAGATATAAATTCTCATTTTATATGACAAAATAAATGGAAGCTTTTAACGTTGCGGAAGTCAGTAAGTGGCAGAATGCCTCATAGAAGACCTGAAAACAACGCTTTTCTTTTCCTATGATGACCTTCTATCATCAAACGTCTTCATTGTTTGGTGGCGGCAAACTATCGTTTGCTGTGAGCAAATCATTGTTTGCTGCGACCAAACTATCGTTTGCCGGCAGCAAACGATAGGGGTTGTAGACAAAAGATCTTGCTTGGCAGATTTGACGAGGGGAAAATCAGTTGATTTCTGTTAAGAAAAAACATGATGAGGAGTACATTTGAGCGTGCAGCGATTCTTATTCTTTCGCTCTGAATGATTTGTAGGTTACTTAGGTAATGAGCGCAGGGATTACCGGTTCTGAATAAAGCGCTTATTTTGCCTATTTGCACGTGATGAAGTGCGTTGTACATTATTGTTGGGAAGATTATGGGAAAGAATGTTTGGAAAAAGCGCGTTAGGCGATTAATTTTGCGGCTTGTTATGGAGACTCATCAAGATATATTTTTGCGTAGCAGGTTGCTGCTGGGGCGTGATTTTATGCAGTTGCTATCCCAAAAACGCTTGATCGTTTTTGGGATAGGCGGAGTGGGGAGCTGGTGCGTAGAAAGTCTTGTTCGCACGGGCCTAAGCCACATTACCTTGGTTGATTTTGACCGTATTAACCATTCCAATATAAATAGACAGGCTATGGCTACGTCAATTACTGTGGGACGTAACAAAGTAGACGTCTTAAAGGAGCGCTTGTTGGAGATCAATCCTGCGGCGCACATCGAAACCTTTTGCGAAACCTACTCGAAGGCGAACGCTCATTTGTTTGACTTGAATCAATATGACTTCGTTGTAGATGCTATTGATAGTTTGTCGGATAAAGCTGAACTGATCTTGCAAGCCAGCCGCTCGAAGGCCTATTTTATCTCGTCAATGGGCGCAGCCAGAAAGTTGGATCCCGGTAAAATCAAAGTGGCCGAATTTTGGAAAGTGTTTGGTTGCCCACTGGCTGCAGCTTTGCGTAGAAAATTTCGCCATGAAAAAGATTTCCCCGCTGTGAAGTTTCCTTGCGTCTTTAGCGATGAGGTTTTGGAAAACAAAGAAGGGCTACTCAATGAGGAACGTACGAACGGCTCATTGATACATATTACAGCCGGCTTCGGACTAAGAATAGCCTATTTGGTGATTGAGCGCCTGCGTCAAGAGTTGTCAGCAGAAAAATAAGCCTCCTTATCTTTGCAAAAGGTTAGTAATTGGCGGAAAACTTTATCTCGCTCTAAGAGTTGTGGATTGCCCACAAGGAAAAGTTGCTCTTTAGCCCGCGTCAAAGCCACGTTGAGCTTTCGATCTATCAAAGCTCCGTTTTCTTCAAACCGATTTGCGGTCAGAAAGTTTAGTTGCGCTTGGCGGTGTACCGTAAATCCGTAGATAATAATGGGGCGTTCGCTACCCTGATAACGCTCTACCGTGTCGACCGTATGATCATCTTCCAGTTGCGCCTTAATTAAAGCAATCTGATTGCGATAAGGGACGATGATTCCTATCGTATCCTTGCTGAAAGGCAAGTTGTTTTTATGATATAACTGCTTAATCGTTTTTACCAAGTGTATGATAAACGAAGCCTCCGTCTGATTTGTTTTTTCCGAAACGCTTTGTGCTTTAGGCGAAGCGGTAAAAAAGGCGACCCGATGTTGGGCTATGATGGTCTCTAATGGATCTTCATAAACGCAATAAGGGAGGCTTTGCTCCTGATGAGGGCAGGGGATGGGTGAAAGCAGATTGGCATAAAAGAAGCTGCCGGGGAAGTCGGCTATGGCCGGATGCATACGCCCCTGCTTTTTGAGATGGAAAACGAGATTAGGGTCAGTTTCATACGCTCGATAAAGGCGAGAGAAGAGCGAATCGCGACAATCTTTCAGACCGATGGATCTTAAAGATTGCTCATAGACAGCTGATTGCCGCTCTGTTTGCTTAACGATGGCCGGTAGTTGTTTATGGTCGCCGATAAATATGAATCGACGGATGCCCCATTGGCCTTGGCGTGTTTGAGCAGCTAACAAGGGGAGCAATTGAGGCTCCAAGAATTGCGAAGCCTCGTCGACGATCGCAAGCGAAAAGCTGCGGAGCAAGAATAGTTGGTTGTTGGCAATTAGGGTAGAGGTGGTGCCAACAAATATGCGATGACGCCCGATGATCGTAGAGACATCCGTAAGATTGTTTGCCGCCTGCAATTGTTCCTCTAATAGATAAGGGCGATAAGCAGGTTCGCAGGTGATGGACTTTCCGATTCGGACAAAATCTAAGTTGGCTTTCACTAATTTACTGCAGATCTCATCTACTGCCCGATTAGTATAAGCTGTCAAAAGAACAAGTGCAGAGGGATCCAAAAGCTCCTCTTGCAATATATTCATCAGTCCGAAGGAGGTTTTTCCCGTACCCGGAGGGCCCACAATCAAGAAGAAATCTTCTGCAGACAAGGCTCGCTCGACCAACTCATTAAAGGACCCGTATTCACCCTTGCGTTGGTAAGTGCGCACAGCCGGCTTTTGCTGTAGAAGCAGGACATCTCTGCGAGAGCTGGGCATTTGAAGAAAGGAGAATAAGCCTTGATATAGCGAGCGCGAGGTATCAGTAAGATCATGTTCAATCGCCCAAGCGTAACCTTTGGGTGTGGAAAATACGGATTGATTCTTCTGCGGCGCATTTAGCCTCAGCGTAATCTTCGTATCCGTAATTTCTTCTATGGTAGCGCGTATGACAATCGTCTTTCTTACGTCGGGCGTAGTTTCTCGTTTATACTTATAGACTACAACCTTGTCTCCCTTTCTGAAATTGGGAAGATAATTGTCGTTCACCGCAGTAACAGATAAGCTCAGTTGATCAAAGCCTTTCTTGGGCGTAAACTTATGACCACCTTCCAGCTTCAACTGCTCCAAGATATTGCCATTTTCCCTCTTCTCTTCAAGTGTAGCATTCCATAAAGAAGAGAAGCCATCTCCCGCCTGCGCCGAAGAACCCAGATGAGAGAGCAATTGTTCGCGCTCTATGAAACGGAAGAAGCGGAAGAAGTAGTCTTTCGCAAGTGTTGGCGCGTTTTGGATCGTTTGCAGTGTAGTTTGAAAGCCCGGTGCCAAGTAGTTTTGCCAGAATTTTTCGTTGATACCTACTTTTTCTCGGAGTTGTTCGACCTGAAGTTGCTCAATCATCGTGCGACCTCTTTCTTGCGAAAAAAGATATTCGTTGGCGACGATTTGATTGCGCAACTTGATAGCTCTTTCTAACAAACGCGGTGCCGGACCTTCACGACGTAGGCCCTCAGAATATTTAGAATAGAGTAGATAACAAGAGACGTCCGCGTTTTTAATATTGAAGTTGAAGTGAAGCAAAGCCAAATAAAGCAGCATTTGTACGTAATGAGCCTCTTGGTGAGTTTGTCTCCATTCGTCCCACTTACCGGCTTTTTGCTCGATAAGCAGTCGAAAATCCTCCTGCAATAAGTCCATACGCCCTTGTAAGCCTAACATTTCGCAAAAGAAAGAGGGCTCCAGTATCGCCTGATCCGTGCGAGCGAACGGGTCATCTTTCTTTATCGCTTGAATAGCTTTGTCGATATTCGCCTTTTGCTGTTTAGCCTCTTTATGGAAGGTGCTTAAGTCTTCAGCAGCCAAGAGACTTAAGGCGTTTTTTCGGAAGAAATTTAGCGCACTATTGGTATAATCTGTCTTTTCCGCTTGATTGAGGGCCTCATCAAGCAATTGGCCCGCGAAATTACCTAATAAGATGTAAGATTTATGGCTTATCGAAGGCTCAAACTTGGATAAAAGGTATTGTAAGGGCGAATAGGTGCTTATGCAAGCAGCCACGGCAGAGATATTTAATAGGCAATCCGGCTCTAATATAACGAGTTCGCAAGTGATATGCTCACCATTAAATTGTGGATGGATGAGGTTTAATTGGGCATTTGGGAACAAGAGTTGTTCTAAATACGCCCAATCTCCATTATTATCGTCACCTTGATAAGCCAGTTTAAAGACCTTATCACCGTATGATTTGAGGTGGACTTGTATCGTTGCTTCATTCCAATCTAAAACAAAGGCCCGCACGTAAGTTTGCTTAATCTCCCTGCGCTCCTGCTGTAATAAGAAAGTGGTCTTCGGGGCTATACCCCAACAATCCGGGATTTTGACTGTAAAAAGTTCTTCGATAAGAAAGGCAATAGCAGCGATCGACTCCTCTCTTTTTTGCTTTAATTCCGGTAAAGCCAACTGCTCTGCTCTTGCTCTAAAGGCATTGGCTAACAAAAAGGTCTCCTTACTTATTTTTCGCTTGATATATAAATAATGTAGCTGGGGATAGGGGCCTGAAAACTTTAAGTCGGATGCCTCCAATGCCTTCTCTAAAATGTCTCTAAGCAAATGACGCAAGCCGATATGAAACTCTCTGGGATCTTCTACCGTCCTTAAAATGTTGAGTTCGTCTAATGGTTCACAGCTATTCATTCTGAGTGTATTTTGATTGGAGTGGAGGAGAACTGATCAATGAAATAGCTTGTGGAAAGAGCGGTAGAGCCACCAGGCGCCTTTATGTATTGACTTTGTATACAGATACAACCATTTCAGTTGCCCCTTATATAATTGTATAGCGTCGTCTTGCTTCCCTTCTCTGGCGAGTTCGGCAGCCAAGATTACTTTTCGCGCTTCTAAGGCTTGCTGCTCTTTCGGTGATAATGGCAGTTGGCTTACCGCGTTTATGGCCGGCATAATTTGCCGGATAGTCTTTGCGAGTGAAGGACCGGTCAAACTATCTTCGTGCTGATATATCTTGTGGTAAGACTTGGACAACCAATGAATGCGAGGGCGATGAAGCAGTAGGCGAACGCCTAATTCCCAATCATTCCATTTAGGTAAGTCTTCATTCCAGCTTCCGGAGTCGACAAAGAACGCCTTTCGAATGATCATACCTTGTGTCGAAAGCATTCCGGTTAGGATTTGATCAGTTACCGAAGCGTTTGGATAAATCTTTCTGCAGCGCGCAGCCCCATTTGCAAAAATCATCTTTGTTGGCGCCGAGACAATATCATTATCTTCTAAGAATGGAAGCGCATCAGAAAGGAAGTCTTCGCTCATCTCATCGTCCGAATCGAAGAAGAATAAATACTCGCCTTGTGCTAACCTTACCCCTTCATTCCTTGCTGCCGAAGCACCTTGTTTGGAAGCTTTAGTTATTTGGATAGGAAAGGGAGCAACGCTAATCAAAGATTCGCAGACAGACATAGAATCATCGGTAGAGTTGTTGTCGATTAAAATAAGCTCTACCGGATTATAGACCTGCTTAAATATAGAAAGAAGCGTCCTTCGTAAGTAAGCAGCCCTGTTATGAAAGGGAACGATTATCGAAATGAGAGGATGGTTAGGAAGTCGCTTTGACATAATGAATACCGGTAAGCATATCTTTCAGAAAAGAGTAGCGTTGCTTTAAAGGGAGTCGACGTAGAGACAGAATGTATTTGAAACTACGTAAATAAGCGCCCATAGATCCGTGAATGCAATAAAGAATAGCTCCTTTAGATCTTCTGATGCCGACTTCCTCGTGAAATTTTGAGCCAGATGTCTCCGCAGGTGTTTTTACAATGACACAGGGAACATAGATTATCTCCAGCCCGGCTTTAGCCGCATCTTCAATAAATTTCTCTTCCTCCCCACAACTTAAAAAATCGGCTCCTAAACCAAAGCGCTCATCAAAGAATGGTAACTCTGCTTCTTTCTTCAAGGCGATTTCAACCGAACTTATGTAAAAACCTTTTGGGCGATTATGATAAAAGAACGAAGTTGGCGGATAGCGCTTGAGCGGGCGATTGTCCATATCTATCGCCTGAAAGGTAATGATGTCGGCTGTCGAGAAGCGTTCGAAGGCTTTTAAAATCTGGTTCAAGTAATCGATCGTGTAGCGATTGTCATCATCAGCAATTAGCAGAATATCTCCCGATGCATTGCGCAGCGCCACATTTCTATTTTTGGCTAAGCCTTTCCCGCAGCTTTTTATAATGCGAAGGTCTTCTCTCTCTGGAAGCGCGAACTCCGAGAGCACTGCCTCTGATGTTTGCTGCCAAGCGATCAGGTATCGAATATGTGGCTGTGGTTCTAAGAGTACGCGCAACGCATGCTCAATACGATGATCTATCGTACAGATTAAGACTTCTAAAATCTTTGATGGCATTATTCTGTCCTCTTCATATAGCGGATACCTTCTGAAAAATGTCTCATCATTGGCCAAAAATGACAATAGCCATCTTTTGCTGCTTGCAACGCAAAGTTGAAGCAAATCAGCCAAGCTTTCTTTCCATATTTATAATAGGTGACGGCACCGAAACTACGTTGCACGCCGGCGTCGATATATAGTAGCGATTTCTTTAGTAACGTTGAGGTTTCAACTGTTTTGATGGGGAAATAGCGCATCTTTAGTCCCGCCTTTACTGCATCTTCCATCCAGATTTCCTCTTCTCCGCACGTCAGAAATTTTGTACCGAGCCCAAAACGCTCGTCGAAGCGCAACCTATTTTGGACGCACTCCCGCTTAGCCGCGATCTCAATGGCAGATATCGTATAGCCCTGTGGCATTCCGGTCAGCCACATCTCTTCTTTAGGGTACTTCTTAAGGGGTTTGCCCGTATAAGTGCTGGCGTTGAAGAACGCTATATCTAAATCCGGATATTTCTCAAATACATTCCGAACCTCTTCAAAAGCATTTGGCGACAAGTGGGTATCATCATCGGCAAACATGATAAGGTCCGCCGAAGCCTTTTCTATGGCTAAGTTGCGATTAACGGACAGGCCTTGACCCTTATATTTGAAGATGGTTACATCTGTGCGCGCCAAGAGCAACTTTGGAATTAAATCTAAGTAGCGCTCATCAGAATACTGATAAGAAACTATGTAATGAATCCCCTCTTGAGGTGGAAGTAAGACATCATCCATACGTACGATGCCTTTGTTGTAAGAGCAGATTAAGATATCGATGGTCATGATGCTGAGTATGTTAAGTAAATTGGTTTATACAATTGGCTACGTATCGAGCTTCTTCGGTCGTCATCACAGGACTTATCGGAAGGCTGAGCTCTTCTTTTGCAATGCGCTCTGCAATGGGCAGATGTAGATCCTTATAAACTGAAAAAACTTTTTGCTGATGCAGTGGGAGAGGGTAGTGGATAAGCGTTTCTACGCCCAGCTGTCTTAAATGGTCTTGCAGCCTTTCTCTTTCTTGGCAAAGTATGGGATATATGTGAAACACACTATCCTTAACCTCACCCTTATAAGGCATTTTGACCTTCGGATTGCGAATCTCTTGATTATAAATTTCGGCTATTCTGCGACGATGTTCGTTGTCTTGTTCCAAACGCTCTAATTTCAGACTCAGAACAGCTGCTTGTATCTCATCCAACCTACTGTTTACGCCCATCACCTCGTGATAATATTTCTCCTTTGCCCCATAATTGGCCAAAGTTCTAATGAGATTGGCTAAATCATCATCGTTCGTAACGACGGCTCCGCCATCTCCTAAAGCACCCAAATTTTTACCCGGATAAAAGCTAAAGCCGGCAGCATCGCCTAATGTGCCTACTTTTTGCCCACCAACTACTGCTCCGTGACTCTGTGCGGCGTCTTCTATCACTTTTAGACCCATACTTTTAAATGATGAAACATCACAAGCGTGTCCATATAAATGCACCGGCAGGATAGCATGTGTATGTTGGGTGAGCTGTTGTCGGACTGATGCGGGATCTAACGTGTAAGTTGTCTCTGTTATGTCGCAAAAGCGTGGTTTTAAGCCAGCCCGTACGACCGCTTCGGCTGTGGCTATAAAGGTAAAGGCCGGCACGATTACTTCCGTTTCGCTGTCCCAGCCCTCTATGTGCTTCATCGCAGTCAAGATGAGCGTCAAAGCATCTAACCCGTTGCCCACACCGATGCAATGGCGCGCACCCAGGAAAGAGGCGAAGCGCGTTTCAAATTGTCGCACTGCCTCACCATTCAAATAACGACCGGAAAGGACGACTTTTCTGACGCTTGCCGAGAGTGCCGGTTCAAAACTTTCCGTGATGGCTTTTACATTTAAGAAAGGTATGTGCATAAATTCTCTAATTCGACGCTGTAAGCATCATAACAAACCCCTCGGCCGCCGAAGCCTTCTTTTTGAAAGAGCAGGCCTTGGTTCAGTATTGCGCCCTGCTGCTCCGTAGAAATCCCGAAGTCGAAGTAAGTTTTTCCTTCGTTTTTATACTTTTCAATCAATTGATCAAAAAGAAAGTCTAAAGCCCCCTCCATACGGCCGCGCTCACTGGCTGCAATATATTGGGCGTGCACTGTCTGTCCGGCTATGTAGAGTAGGGTGCCGGCCACCAGTTGCTCGCCTTCATATACACAGAATGCAGATATTTCTTTGGGAAACAGACTTCTTAAACGCAATATCTCATCAATGTTGTGTACGGGGGCTACTTGATGATAGGATTTCAAAGTTGCAGTTAGTAAATTCCAAAAATCGACAAGCATTTGCTCGTCTCCTCGACGTATCGCTAAGGCATTTTTCTTCGCTTTCTTCACTTTACGCCGCCGAAGTTCGCTAAATGCTAACGGATCAGTTAGGCTTATCGTAGAGGACAACGCACGACTGATCAATTGCCCTTTTGCGCGAAACAACCAATACAGCTCTTCTTGCGTCGAATAACGGTGATAGATGTATGGAATAGGCTTATAAATAAGCTGCTTATAGCCTTTTGCGATGTAATAGTCTGCCGTAGATCTGAGCATGTCTCTCACTTCTTCCGCTGAGGTCTTTTTGGCTAAAAGCAGACCTCCATAGGTCAAGCCGCCGTGTGAGTCGATGGTCGCCTCGTGTGGAAGCAAGTTGCAGGGCAGTAAGCCGCAACACGTGCCGCGTTCATTTAGAAAGAGCAAAGAACCATCTTCAAACCTACTTTGATGATATTCCATATAATCGCGATAAAAAAGGAACGTAGCATTGCGAGATTGTTTGACAAAACAATCCCACATCGTTTTCCTTTCAGTTGTATATGGAATAAGTTGCATCGTTATAGGCCTAACTCTTTTTTGAATTGAGACAAGTCGTTAATATATCCGTCCGTATCGTACGCTTCTGAAGCGAGACAAACACAGACGCAGTTGTCTGAAAAATCCTCTAATTGACACCAAACCATTGGCGGAATAAAGAGTCCCTCCGTCGGATCGTTGAGTATATACGCTTTTTGCTCACCCCGATCTATGGTTGTGATTTTTACGCTCCCATTTACGGCAAAGACAAGTTCTGCACAAGTACGATGAGCGTGGCAACCTCGCTGCTGACCTTCGGGTACGCCATAAATCCAAAAGACTCTTTTCGGATCAAAAGGGAGTGGGGGCGCCCCGGATTGCACGAAGCACAACTCTCCTCTGCTATCTTTGAAAGCAGGGAAAGAAATTAATTGCGCCGTATCTTTCTTTGTGGTAGCTGACATAGGGGTTAAACATCTTGGAATAAGTACAAAGATATATATTAATTAAGTTACAAACAAAGGGTAGGCTTTATTTCTTGTCGGAGTTGCCGGATTGGACTCCCGCCTATCGACGAATAGTCGAAAGTAGCGCTAATTGCCCATCGTTACGTGTTTTAACTAATGATGCCGCCCAAGCAGTCGCTGCTCGATACGGCTTGCCACAAGGCGTAACTCCCAACTATGAGCAAAAAGGGCAAGAATTTTTTCTACGCTCCACTTGATTTCACGCCACCAAAGATCATTTTGCGTTTGTACGCTCGTGAGCGTACAAACGTACGATCACGTGCGTACAACTTTGCGCTCGTGAGGGTACACCTTTTTTCTCGTGAGAGAAATGCCACAAAATACGCTGTGCCGCATAGGCGTTCAAGCTTTTTGATTGTTTTTCAAGCCTTATGGCTCGTTGATCGCTACGGGACTGGCCTTAATCGCTACTGTGTAAGTAAAATTAGTGCTTATAATGAGGTCTGTATGATCGGATGCGTAACGATGGAGGATGAAACCCTAAAGGGGATTGGTTAAGTGGCCATAAAACAATTGAGCGCATAACCCATAAAGGATTATACGCTCAATAATTGTTCTTATGAGAATTTATTTCACTTTCTCTACGATAGCCTTGAATGCTTGGGGATTGTTGACTGCTAAGTCTGCAAGCACTTTGCGGTTGATCTCGATACCGGCCTTATGTAAGTTGCCCATCAACTGAGAGTAAGAGAGACCCTCAAGGCGAGCTGCTGCATTGATACGTTGGATCCACAATGCGCGGAAATTGCGCTTCTTGTTGCGACGATCACGGAAAGCGTAAGTTAAACCTTTCTCCCATGTGTTTTTTGCAACGGTCCAAACATTTTTGCGGGCACCGTAATAACCGCGGGTTAACTTGAGGATTCTTTTTCTTTTAGCTCTCGAAGCTACGTGATTTACTGATCTTGGCATTTTCTTTCTTGTTTTGCGATGCTAGCGCCGCGCATAGGCGGACTTTGGAGCTAAACATCCGATTTGAAACTCTGGTGAATTAGCGGAGGCAAAGAAGTTCGCGTACCTGCTTAACGTTTGACTTGTGGGCAATGGCGGTGTGAACCAAATTGCGCTTTTGCTTCTTCGTCTTCTTGGTCAGGATGTGGCTGTGGTAGGCATGGCGTCTAACAACTTTGCCTGAGCCGGTAAGAACGAATCTTTTCTTCGCACTGGAGTTTGTCTTTACTTTTGGCATTTTCTTTATTATTTATGATTAAAGGCGGCTGCGTGAGATACCAAACACAGCGCGCACAACTTTTCTTGAACTAAAAATCCTCTCCTTCTACTTTTGGGCCGGCATATTCTTTCTTCGCTTTTTGCTGTGGAGCTTTCCGCTCTTCTTTGAAAGATGCAGATGCTTCAGCTTTTTCTGCCGGCTTTGGAGTTGCAGTCTTTTTGGGGGTTAAGAAGATAATCATTCGCTTACCTTCTAATACCGGCATCTGCTCGACCTTTCCGTATTCTTCCAAGTCGTTGGCAAAGCGCAGCAAAAGAACTTCTCCTTGCTCTTTAAACAAAATGCTGCGACCGCGAAAGAAGACATAGGCCTTCACTTTGTTGCCGTCGGATAAAAACTCCTTGGCGTGCTTGAGCTTGAAATCGTAGTCGTGCTCATCAGTCTGAGGACCGAAACGAATCTCTTTGACTTCAATCTTAACCTGTTTGGCCTTAAGCTCCTTCTGGTGCTTCTTCTGTTGATAGAGGAACTTACTATAATCTATAATACGACATACCGGTGGCTGAGCGTTAGGGGATATTTCAACCAAGTCGAGACCCTTTTGCTCCGCAAGTTGCAGGGCTTGACGGGTCGCAATTACCTGTGACTCTATATCATCACCCACGATGCGTACTTCCGGCACTCGGATTTGCCGGTTGATGCGATATTGCAACTTTTTCTTGTCGTTCTTCACTGATTTCTTTTATAAATTCGGCGGCAAAAGTAGTAAAAGATTAGTGAAGTACAAAGCAGATTCTATGTTTTTACCTTGTACTTCACTGATTTGCTCTTTTGATCAATATTTCTCAGTCAATTCGGCCACTTCTTTGAGCACTTTTTCGGCAAACATTGGAATCGTCATCGTTTCTTGCGTCCCTTCGCCTTGCTTTCTGACGTTTACGCTGCCATCGGCTTGCTCTTTTTCGCCGACAACCAAAAGATATGGGATGTGCTTCATTTCGTTGTCGCGAATCTTGCGCCCAACCTTCTCGTTTCGCTCGTCTATGTTGGCGCGAATCCCGGCAGCCTCTAATTGTTCTTTGACTTTGTGTGCATAGTCATTGAATCGCTCTGAAATAGGCAAGATAACACATTGATCAGGCATCAACCAGAGCGGGAAATGTCCGCCTGTATGTTCTATTAGTACGGCCGTAAATCGCTCTAAACTACCAAATGGCGCGCGGTGAATCATAACCGGACGATGCTTTTTGCTGTCTTCGCCCGTATATTCCAATTGGAAGCGCTCGGGAAGGTTGTAGTCGACTTGGATCGTGCCTAATTGCCAACGTCTTCCTAAAGCATCCTTAACCATAAAGTCGAGTTTCGGGCCGTAGAAAGCCGCTTCTCCATATTCTATCTTCGCCTGAAGTCCTTTCTCTTCGCAGGCTTCAATGATTGCTTGTTCGGCTTTGTCCCACACATCGTCTGAACCGATATATTTTTCGCGCTTTACTTTGTCGCGCAAAGAGATCTGTGCTTCAAATTGCTCAAAGTTGAGTGCGCGGAATACAATCATAATAATATCCATAACGCGAAGGAACTCCTGCTTAACCTGATCCGGGCGGCAGAATATGTGGGCATCGTCTTGCGTAAACCCGCGAACCCTGGTCAATCCGTGCAACTCACCACTCTGCTCATAGCGATACACTGTTCCAAACTCTGCAATGCGGAGCGGCAGATCTTTATAGGAATGAGGCTGCCAAGAATAAACGGCACAATGGTGGGGGCAGTTCATCGGCTTGAGCATATACTCTTCGCCCTCTTCCGGTGTATGAATTGCTTGGAAGCTGTCTTTGCCGTATTTAGCGTAGTGTCCGGACGTGACATAAAGATTTTTAGAACCGATATGTGGTGTTATTACCTCCATATATCCGAAACGCTTTTGAATCTTGCGCAAGAAACTCATCAACTGCTGGCGCAAAACAGTTCCCTTCGGCAACCATATCGGCAAGCCTTTACCTACCAGTTCCGAGAACATAAAGAGTTCCATTTCACGGCCTATTTTGCGATGGTCGCGGCGCTTTGCTTCCTCAAGAAGTTGCAGATACTCATCAAGCATCTTCTTTTTCGGGAAAGATACACCATAGACACGCGTCATCTGAGGCCGTTTTTCATCACCCCTCCAATAAGCACTGGAGACGGCCATAACCTTGATAGCCTTGATTGGAGCCGTATTAAGAAGGTGAGGGCCGCGGCAAAGGTCCGTATAGTTGCCTTGTGTGTAGGTCGTAATCGTACCATCAGCCAAGTCGGCTATTAATTCATTTTTATAATGTTGACCATGCTGCTCAAAAAAGTTTAGCGCATCTGTCTTAGAAATGCTTTTGCGCACGAGAGGTTCTTTTTTCTGAACCAATTCGTGCATCTTATTTTCTATTTTAGCAAAGTCTGCTTCAGTGATAGTCACGCCTTCAGGTGGCATAACATCATAATAAAAACCTTTTTCTATGGCTGGTCCGATACCAAACTGTGTGCCCGGCCACAATTCCTGCATTGCTTCTGCCATGAGGTGGGCACTCGTGTGCCAGAAAGCGTGTTTGCCTTCTTCATCATCCCATTTTAGAAGCTTTAGAGTGCAATCTTCGGTGAGCGGACGATTAAGTTCCACTATATTTCCATTGACACTGCATGCAAGAACTTCGCGCGCTAATTGCGCAGATAGGCGTTCAGCTATTTGTAGACCGGTAATTCCATCTTCAAACTCGCGGACAGAACCATCCGGGAAAGTAACTTTAATCATATGACCTCCTTGAATTTGATGCAAAGTTACAAAATATCGCCGTAATACTTGAGATAATTTGAGAGATTAAGGAGCTTTGTTTGCTTATTACACAGATACGGCACTCAACAATAAGTATAATCGCTCCCAATCTCTAAAAAATCCAACTCTTGAACGCATTAAAATATAATGATCCATTGATGTCTTATATCGTTTGAGGCACAATCTTTATTTATTCTCGTGATGAAAATGGTTTATGCTCGTGATGTGAAGCAATTTTTATCGTGATATGAAGCAATTTTTATCAAGAGAGAAAACCTTCGAATTTCGTCGAAAACTCTTTGAGGTCTTGTCTTCTTTGCTTTTTCTCCTGCTCTCCTTATTTCTATAATTTGTTCGCTTCATTTATATTTCCTTTTTCATTTCTTTCGACTTGCACCTCCTTATTCGTTATTCGTCTTTTCTCTCTCATTGCCTACATCTCCTATCTCATTATTCTTTGCGCCTCTTCTTATAGTTCTTCCAGTTTTTGCCTCCTCTTTCTTCTATTATATATAATGTGTACCTTTGGCTTCTGATTCTTTCTTTTTCAGATACTCGGTATTGTGCTTTTCGTTGTTTTTTGCGGTCTTCTGTAAAGTAGCTCTTGTGTAAGGTAGAAAAGCCTATTTAGTCAAAAAAAAGAAAAAACGTATGAAGTGGCGAATAGAAGAGCAGGGAGGGTGTCTCTCAATTAGGCTTTCTTTATTCTGCTATTTCTGCATGTCAAATTTTGCCATCTCCGGAATTATTTTCGTTTTTGCGTAAAAAAGTTTGTTGTGTGTTTGGTGGTAATGATATTTTGTTCTACTTTTGCACTCGCTTTCCAGCGCCGAGGCGCTTGGTTTAGCATCAAGAAAGCGATCTTTGAAAGAATTCCATAGACTTTTATGCAGAAGAAGCAGAAAGAGTTTCAATCCGATGATGCTTCGGCATTTTCTGGATTGTTATTCGGTAAGCAGTATGTTTTCTTGTAAAAGAGAAGTACAAGAATCGTCAAATTCCTTTTTACATTCAACTCGTTGAATCGGAAAAAGAAAAAATGAGATATACAATGTAGAGTTTGATCCTGGCTCAGGATGAACGCTAGCTACAGGCTTAACACATGCAAGTCGTGGGGCAGCGGATGCTTAGCTTGCTAAGTATGCCGGCGACCGGCGCACGGGTGAGTAACGCGTACCGAACCTGCCCATCACACAGGGATAGGCTTGCGAAAGCAAGATTAATATCTGATGGTCTCAATTTTATGCATGTATGATTGAGTAAAGCCTTCGGGCGGTGATGGATGGCGGTGCGTCCCATTAGGAAGTTGGCGGGGTAACGGCCCACCAATCCTTCGATGGGTAGGGGTTCTGAGAGGAAGGTCCCCCACATTGGAACTGAGATACGGTCCAAACTCCTACGGGAGGCAGCAGTGAGGAATATTGGTCAATGGGCGAGAGCCTGAACCAGCCAAGTAGCGTGCGGGATGAAGGCCCTTGTGGTCGTAAACCGCTTTTATCAGTGAATAAAGTGCATCACGTGTGGTGTCATTGCAGGTAGCTGAAGAAAAAGGACCGGCTAATTCCGTGCCAGCAGCCGCGGTAATACGGAAGGTCCGGGCGTTATCCGGAATTATTGGGTTTAAAGGGAGCGCAGGCGGGAGTGTAAGTCAGCTGTTAAATATCAGAGCCCAACTCTGTTATGCAGTTGAAACTATATTTCTTGAGTACGCGCAGGGATGGCGGAATTCAGGGTGTAGCGGTGAAATGCTTAGATATCCTGAAGAACTCCGATCGCGAAGGCAGCCATCCGGAGCGTAACTGACGCTGAGGCTCGAAGGTGCGGGTATCGAACAGGATTAGATACCCTGGTAGTCCGCACGGTAAACGATGAATACTCGCAGTTCGGCCGTTTAGGTCGAGTTGTCCAGCGAAAGCGTTAAGTATTCCACCTGGGG
>NZ_GG700642.1:0-48685 GCF_000159995.1 Alloprevotella tannerae ATCC 51259 | reverse complement strand
CCAAGCGTCAAAGCTCTTGACATAGCGTTCTGCGCCCTGTTCGCTGCTTATGCGGAGGATTTCGGACTTGTTCAACAATTTTATGATCTGAGAATAGAGCGGCTGTCCGCTAAAATGTGTACTTTTACCCATGGTTAAATGTTTTTTTGTCGAATACAAATTAACCATTAAGGGCTGACTTTACAAAACGAAATCAGCCCTTTACTTTTTGCCCTCTCCAAAAGAACGGCATATCAATCAAAAAACTTTTATCGGACAGCAATAAAAGAGAATATCACTTTCTTCGGAGGAATTTATCACATCATGGACGTTTTTTCAAAGTTGGACTTTGAAAAACTTACCGAATCTGTATTGGGCAAATGCGGATGCAGTGGCAAAGCATTCAGCCATGGAAGTATTTTCGGCTCTCTCTTCTTCAGTTACCTTTGTGGAGGGGATTGCCTTGAGGACATCAATGCGCTTACAGGACAGTTCAGGCAGAGACCTGGTACGCTGTTACCCGATTCCGACACCGTGGGGCGAGGACTGAAGGAGCTTGCCGAAGAGAACATTATCTACCGAGAAGGACATCATTACATTCTACAATGAGCGTGGAGCAAGCGAAAAGAACTTCGACATACAGAACAATGACTTCGGATGGTCGCATCTGCCCTTTTCCTTTATGGCTGAGAACATGGTTTTCATGGTGGTTACTGCTATGCTAAAGAACTTCTATCTCTATCTCGTTCGTCATATCAGCGATAAGGTCAAGCCATTGAAAAAGACAAGCAGGCTGAAAGCCTTTATCCTGCATTTTGTCAGCGTACCGGCAAAATGGGTGCGAACAGGAAGGCGGAACGTTCTGAACCTATATACAAATAAAACCTACTACGCTGAAGTCTTCCTTGAATAAACATCATTTCTTTGTGGCTTTTCATACTTCCCCATTGGTTTGGGTGGGGGATTTCATGACTATGCAAGAACTCTCTCTCCCAAAAAAACTCGTATCAATGTATAAAGCTCCAATAACTCATCTCAATGTATAAAATTATCTTACAAGGAATAATGCTGCGGAATTGAGGTATTCTATTGTTACCTGACTTTTTGCATCGGGGCGTAAATAAGTCATTTCCTTGCCCTCTTTGCGTATGTCGGAGAGTGTTCTCATAATGAGATGTGCCAAATCAAGAGAAACTGGCATATAATTTTCGGTTTCATTGGTAGCATAACCGAACATCATACCTTGGTCTCCTGCACCCTGTTCGTCCGTATCTTTATTGGAAACGCCTCTGTTTATATCATCGCTCTGCTCGTGAATAGCCGTGAGGATACCGCATGAATCACCGTCAAACTGATATTCAGCTTTTGTGTAACCAGCCTTGTTTATTATTTTGCGGGCAACATTCTGAAGGTCGATGTATGTACTGGAACGCACTTCACCCATAATGACCACCTGCCCTGTCGTTACGAATGTTTCTATTGCACAGTGAGCATTGCCGTCATAAGCAAGGAAATAGTCAAGCAACGCATCTGAAATCTGGTCTGAAATCTTATCGGGATGTCCTTCTGAAACGGACTCCGATGTAAATAAATGTCTCATCTTTTTATCTTATATTGTTCAATTCTTCTAATATAGCGTATGTGGAACGCAGCGTCATAAAATCCGTATCTTCTTCTGCTGTACCATTTTTCATTTCCGTCATTTCCACGAACGTCTTTATCTCGTTAAAATATCCCTGTGTATAAATCTGATTATTTGCCAAAATGGGATTGAAGTTGTTTCTTGATAAAAGACACTCGTTGGATGATTTGGTGGGGAGCACTTTTTCGATTGGTATTCCACCTATGGTACGTACTGATGGCACAAATGACAGTCGCTCCATCTGGTCTACTTCATACGTTCCGTCCTGCGTGTTCACTCTGACATTTTCACTAGCATCTTTCCAAGAATAAAGTGTGGATAATTCCAAAGTACCAATAATATTGTCATGTTCCAGCATCAGCAGGTAGGTCACACCACCTTTTTTTGTGCTTTTGACTTTATGCATCGCCAGTATCTTAGCCTCTCCAAAAAGAAAAACGACCAAGTCGATAGGGTGTATAAATAAATCGTATATCTCATTGCCTTCGGGGTACAATCCCGTTTGGTAACGTAGGCTGTAACTATTTAATTCCCTGCCTTTTATTTCCTTTCTTAATCTGGAAACAAGCGGAGAATATCTTTTTTGCATTCCGACAACTGTGGTGTTAAACCCAAATAACCTTTGCTTGTCAATAAGGCTGTTTAGTTCCTTTAAACACATACAGGGAGGTTTTTCTATAAAAAGAGATTTCCCCGATTTTATAACTTCTGATGCAATTTCAAAATGTGACGCAGGTGTGGCTGACACAAACACTCCTGCGACTGTCTCGTCATTGAGAATATCCTTTATAGATGTTGTCCCTATTATGCCCTTGAATTTTTTCCCTATCAGTTCTGCCTTTTTCGTGGAAGAACAGCACACATACTTCACGTTGACTTGTAGAAATTGGATGACGGGGAAAAGGTTGTGGATGGTGTGGTTTCCAAAACCAATTATAGCATAATTCTTCTCATAACAGTCGGAGAGATATTTATTATCCCTTCTGCGCTTGTAAAGTCTGATGATTTTCTGAATGTCTGTCATTTAGGCTATATTAATCCTTTGAAATATTTGCGGTACGTGCATTTTTCATCAGCAGTCCACTGATATTTCCCGTAAAACGCTTCGATAAGTTTTTTAGGGAAAAACCTCTCGGCTGTACGGAGAAGTATTATGTCAAATTTTCGATGGTAGTTAATCCAGCATTTGTTGCAGTCATGGGAATACTCACATTGAATCTTAGCAGTCCTTTGTGAATTGAAGATTTCGTCAAGAGTATTGTTGTGAACATTGCCGAGAATCACATCCAGATTTTGGCACAGGGGAACATTCCCATTGGAATGGATTACCAGTTCATTGTATATACTGTGGCATCTTAGGCGCAGATTTCCTTTTTTCCATTCATCGTACAGAGCCACAAAGTCAAAATTTTCCTGTGTTTTATGGATTGATTGCGGAATCTTTTTTATGTAGTCATTTCTGACCTCCATTAGGTCCTCGGTGGTATCAAAGAAATCCATCGTATTGTAAATGCCTATTCTGACATCAATGTTATAGTGTTTGGCAAGCTGAATAACATAGTCCATGTCCTCAAACGTGTTCCATGGAGTAAGGCAGAACATGAACGATATGGGAACAAAGTCCTTACAGCTTTCCACCACCTGAATGACCTTGTCATATCCGTCACACCCTCTTAGAGTTTTATATGTTTCCTTGTTCCCATCTAAGGAAATATACAGATGTTTGGGCTTGTATTTCTTTACAGCTTCGATAACTTTAGAGGGTGCAAGGCAATTTGATAGCAGGGTGTAGTTTGTATGGTTGTTGTGAAACCAGTCCAGTATTGCATCAGCTTCAGGATGTAAAATAAATTCCCCCCCCTCCAGACCGACGGTTGTCCGTTTTGTTACGCACTTGCTCGACATTATCCGAATGATGTCCGATAATGACAAATGCTCTATTGGCTTTTTCCAAATAGAGCAATGTTTACACCGTGACTGACAAAGTGATGTGGAATAAATCATCAAGGATGATAAAGTCTTATCTGTAGGTACTGTTATGTTTTTTACAAATGCACCTCCAGTTACGAGATAGTCTAAAACGTTATACATTGATTATGTTTATAATACCTTAATTCCGCAGCATAAATTCTTGTGAGAACTCCAAGTGTCTGAGAAACAAAGTTCTCAAAACACTTGAATATGTCAGAATTTTCACCTATCTTGGTGCTGCAAACATAACAAGTAAGCAAAAATCTGACATGACAAAGGTAGCAATTAAAAACGAGAATATCACTTCTTTCGGTGGAATTTATCACATTATGGGCGTTTTCTCAAAGTTGGGCTTTGAAAAACTTACCGAATCTGTATTGGGCAAATGTGGAAGTAGCGGTAAAGCATTCTGTTATGGAAGTATTTTCGGCTCTCTCTTCTTCAGTTACCTTTGTGGTGGAGAATGCCTTGAGGACATCATTACATTCTACAATGAGCGTGGAGCAAGCGAAAAGAACTTCGATATACAGAACAATGACTTCGGATGGTCGCATCTGCCCTTTTCCTTTATGGCTGAGAACATGGTTTTCATGATGGTTACCGCCATGCTGAAGAACTTCTATCTCTATCTCGTCCGTCATATCAGCGATAAGGTCAAGCCATTGAAAAAGACAAGCTGGCTGAAAGCCTTTATTCTGCATTTTGTCAGCATGCCGGCAAAATGGGTAAGAACGGGAAGGCAGAACGTTCTGAACCTATATACAAATAAAACCTACTACGCTGAGGCCTTCATTGAATAAACAGTATTTCTTTGTGGTTATCATACTTCCCCATTGGTTTGGGTGGGGGATTTCATGATTATGCAAGAACTAAGAGCCCCAGAAAATCCCCATATCAATGGATAAATCCCAAAAATGTCACTTCAATATATAAAAGTACCTCACAAGGAATAATGCTGCGGAATTGAGGGTTTATATAAAAAGTACTATCGTTTTACTTAAAGAGTACTATTGTTTTGCTTAAAAAGTACTATCGTTTTCTTCGGAAGCTAATATTGGGCTGAAAGGAAAGTACTATCTATAGAGAGTAAAAATGGTATTATTTGTTTGAGAATATGAAATATTTCTGTTATCTTTGTGACAGAGACTCGGGCGAAAGGTTTTGTGATGTGTGCAGATAACGCCGCCACTGTGTTCTTTTTACAATCAAATTTTTAGTATCATGGATTATTCTTTGAACAAACGAAAAATGAGTGTTGGCCCCTTGAAGGGCAAGGAAGTGTTCGTGGCAAGCCCGGTTTGCCAGAAACAGCGCATTTCGTTCGACAAGCTTTGCGAGCGGATGGCGGAGGACAGTACGGTGGGCGATGCCGACGTGGCTGCCGTGTTCTACAGGTTTCGCAAAGTGCTCAACGAGTATTGCTCGAAGGGTTACATTGTCGATGGCGGTCCGCTCGGGACGTTCCGCCCCACGTTTTCGTCAAAAGCTGTGGAGAAAGAAGCTGATTTCAAGCCTGCGGAGTGCGTCTCGAAAACGCGGATTCTCTTCACGCCTACGGCCGATTTCCGCCGACTGAAGAATGTGGAGTTCTACCGCGTGGCGAAGCGAACAACAAAAAGTAAGAAAAATGGTAGTTCGGCGCAAGGGGCGTCCCCGACAACGCTAAAACCGTAAAAAGAAGTTGAGGGTGTGTCAAGATTGATATGAATCCCGAAAGTTTATTGTCTAACTTTGCGGGGGCACTTCAATCTTGACACACCCTCTTTACTCAATAGGGTAAGGATTATTCTGTGATCATTACCTTACGAGTGCTGCCATCACTTAAGCGAATGATGTTGAGGCCTTGCTGTGGATGAGTGAGACGGCGGCCGTCAACACTATAGTAGGCCGTAACTGTAGGCAAACTATTTTGCGCAGTGGTAATTGAAGCTGTGTGTGGTGGCGGGACATCAACCTCTATGGCGTTGTCGATTTGGTTGGTCTGCTTGTTGAGGAGCAAAATGATCGCGTGAAGATATTCTTTACGAATGTTGGGTAGGATGTCGGTGCGTACTCGCATACTGACACGATGCTCATAGCTGCTACCGGCTGTGATCGTTTCGGGCAGCGAACCTTCCAAACCTTTATTGACCCCCTGACCATCGATAGGAACGTGATTATAGCTCATGTTCTTTATGTATTTCGATTCTTTGGTATAGGGAGCTAAGTTGGGGTCGTTTTTTACATCCGGATCATCATCCAAGTCATAGTAGGAGTTGAGTTGATACCACGAGCTGCTCTTGTCTTTAAGGCTATCGGCTGTTAGCACATAAGCCAAACGATAATCTCCACCCGATTGGTAGAAGTTTACGTTTGTTTTTACCTCAATTTCAGAGCAGTCTGCATCTTTCCACGAAACCGTGGCTGTGAGGTCAGCCGGTGGCGTTTTTGAGAGTTGGGCATCAATCTCTTCCGTGATGTGGTAGCCTGAAGAGGCGCGACCATAATACGGGTCGAGCGTGTCAGTCTGACGATCGAGTTTGCAAGCCGGAAATCCGCGTATCGAGGATAGAATCTCCTCGTAACCGGCTTTTTCGGATAGTTCGCTCATCGGGGTTGCATCATAGACACTGCCGTGTACTGCAATTATGATGAGTCGGTCGCCGTATTTTTGCTTACTCGCTTCGATTCCTGCTATTCCGCGCACACACCAGCCGCAATGTGTGCCGGTAAATTCTTCTTCCACAACCCGCTTAGTCTGGGCATTAAGCGCCAAACTAAGTAGGGTTAAAGGGAGTAGGATAGAGATTCTTCTCATTGATTATTTCACGTTAATTTTACGAGTAATCACATTCTTACCGCGGGTAACTTTTACAATATAGTTGCCACTGCAGAGTGGGAGAGCGGGGTCTACAATCTGTCCGGAAGCCGTGTATATTGAAAGGTGATCGTAGGCGCCGGTTACGCAAACTTTACCATCGGTAACAGTAATGTTAACAGCTGCGGGCGCTTCTGCTTGAGTAATGCCACTCGCTACGGGGTAAGTTGCTACACGTGAGTCGAAAATCATCTTATCAGATGCGGGCGATGTAACGTTGGGGCGGCGTCCAATGGTGGCAAGTACCTTGAAGTTGTTGATATTGCCGGAGCGAATGTTGCCTATCTCTACATCGTAGGTCTCACTAAACTTTCCGTCTACAAATACTAATGGTGTGCCGTTTGTGGAGTTGATGGTTTTTACGAATAGGTTATTGTAGTAGTAGGGGTCTGACGGGGCTTGAGTTTGCTTAACTGCTAAAACTGAGTCTTCGAGTAGCGTGAGCGTCAAGACAACATCGTCGAAGTCGAGCTTTTCGAGTTCGGTTACATCTACCTTTGCTTTAAGTTTTTTCGGATCGTCGGTTGGCGTGAGACTAAGGTTGAAGTTGTAGAATGAGTAGGTACCCTCTTCCAAATCTTCCAATCGTGCCTTTGAGTTGCCTAAGCATGAGTAGGTCACCGTAGCGTCGTCGTAAGGTATTCGATTAAGGGACAAGCGTGGTACGGGAGTCTTGCCTGCAGACATATTATTATAGGAGTTGGCGCGGAGTATTTCGGACTCGGCTGTGCTTATATTGTCGTCTACGTGCAGTTCGCAAATATTAAACTTGAGGTCGGTTCCCTCGAAGAACTCTTTTACGTCGTCTATTTCTTCATTTACACGCGAAGTGAACGGTGCCCATTGTGCCACCCAGCGCTCAAATAAGTGCTGACGCTTGGGCATATTCTGCTTGCCGTAATAAACAAAGCTACAAGTGCTACTGGTCGCTACTTCTTTGTCAATGTCGTTGACTTTAGATAAGGAGACCTCCAATTTTCCGCTCTTTATAATGGGCGCATCTAACTTGAGGGTGTCCATATGTCCTTTCTTGATGTTCAAGGTAAGCTGCTTCGTCACTGCGTTTGCTGTGATTCCATCAATCTTGCAGGTCACTGAAGTAATGTCCTTCGTGCTAAGGTTATGCACGATGGCGTAAGCTTTAGCGTCCTTTTCGCGGGCTACGTATGGAAGCTCAGGCGTTAGGCTTCGCACAATTAGGTTAGTAGACTTGTCTTGCCCATTCGGCAACACGGCTACTTCCATTGCCCAATTGCTCATGCTTGAATAGCCGGCGCAGTTTTGGAGTTTGTTTTGGTAGATGAGCCAGCAGCCTTCCTCGTCACGCAATTTGTGCGTGCCTATTCCGAGGATATATTCTCCGGGCTCCACATTTACTTCATAGCCAATGAGCACATTAGTCGTACCTATCGTGTAAGGCGTTGTGAGTTCAATCGGGTTGTAGCCGAATTGAAGTTCACAGTCTTGCTCATAGAGTGACTGAAGTGTCACAGGGTCTTTAATGAATATTTTCCCGGGACGCTTGGTTGTCTTGTCTGCATAAGTCAGGCAAGGGTTGATAACTGCAATTTGGCAACCGCTTAACCCTTGTTCCGGTTTAAGCATGATGCAGGGAGCAAATTTTCCTCCTACTCGGAAGCCTGTGCCACTGCTTTCCTCTACGTTTTGAATGTGTTGTGAATAGGTGAAGCAAATCGTGTCGGCCGGACTCGCTTGCGCGTGGCAGGTTTGGCTTGTTGTCAAACACGCTCCCCAAAAGAAAGCGCATAGAGCTGAACTGACTAATTGTTTCTTTCGAAACGATAGGGTAAAGTTCTTCATAAGCTTTAATTGTTTAAACAATGAGGTTAATATGAATCTTGGGCGAAGATAAATAAAATCTTTATTATCATCAACAAGCTTATAGGTTGGATATCGTGTTTGTATTGATATGATACGAAGTTTTTGTGAAGTATAACATCTTTTTTAGGTTTTACGCGCGCTATCTTCGGCTTTCTTCCTATATGATGCCAATGGCTTTTGTGAAGTAGTTGGGAATATACGGTAAGTTTGTGGCACGATTGAGAACATCTTTGCTTGGGGGCCTTTGATAATATCTTTTTAAGGAGAATTTGTAGACAATATTACAATTGTTGTGCAACATATTTCTATTACATATAACGTTGAGCATTCAGTTTCACTTGTGACTTTTCAGAAATGCACGATCACTTGTTAAATGTCTTGCTACTGTTCGTGTTCTTATATTTATGAATCTGTAGATATAAGATGAATATCTATGGTGTTATGTTTATGTTTTATTTTTTTTCTGCTTAACAGTTGACATAGAGGACAAAGTGCGTTATTTTTGCGAACACCCTAAATGATAGGGAAGGTTGATTATGAAAATACTTACTTTTAGAAGGGAAATATATAACTAACAAAAGTCTAAATTAATGTATTATGAAAAAGGTTACTTTAATTAGCACATCTTTGGTCGTTGCATTGACGGCTTGTGCACAGTGGAATACAGACAAAAGTCCCATACAAGTGACATCTACCTTAGGGGCGTTCCAACCTAAGGCGGCTTTGACTGCCGATGGAAAAATGTTTATATCTTGGCGAACTGCAAAAACGGTGGAAGGTGAAGCTCTTTGCTATTCTTTCCCTCATCTACAACTTCTGGACAAAGAAGGTAATGCTCTTTTTGGAAAGAGTGGACTTGATGTCTCCAACCACAAGTCTCCTTCCTGGAATAGCGATTATTCGCTTGTCATTACTTCCGATAATTGTGCTGTACTGAGCAATGCAGATTCAAGAACTGAGGATTCCGAAATTCTCGATCGTTATGATACATTCACTCCCGTGTGGTATAAAATAGGTCAGAACAAAGACTTTCTTTGGGGATTTGATGGAGTGGCCTTGAATGATCGTAAGGACTCTCCTTTTACAAAGACTTTTGTCATTGGAGATGATATTTGGATTCAGGATCAATCCAATTCTCAGAATGTTACTGATTATTTCAATCGCATTACTTCGGGAGGAGCTCTTGCCTTTGCAGAGTCGCAGGAAGTTTTTGGACAGATGGTACAAAGTATAGACGACAATTTTATTATGGTGAAAAGTGGTTCTAAAGGTCCTGAGGCACAACGCTATAATCGTGACTGTCAGCCTGTTTGGTCGGAACCAGTGATGTTCGCCTCTGCCAACAGTGCAAGTCGTAACTTGTATCCTTATTCTATATTATCTGACGGAAAAGGTGGAGCATACATCGCTTGGGTAAGAGGAATGGGAGATTTCGGGCATATGGTTTGCACGCAGCATATTGATGCACTTGGTACTCCCACATTCGGACTTGATGCCATGGACGTGTATGCTACAGAGGATTTTGATCATGACTATCAAAGTCTTGCTGTAGATATAAAGAACAATCGTGCACTTGTGATTTGGATCTTCAAAGCTGACGGTGGTACGTATAATCTTCAGGCTCAACTCTTCAGTGAAGACGGTGATCGTCTGTTTGGTGAGACGGGTATGCCGATTGCCACGAAGAACGACGAGGCTGGTTATGCTTTCAAGAACCATGGCGTGTTGTCTGTAGACGATGGGGAATGGCTTATTTGCTATTCTGACGTTAAAGGTTGGGCTAAGTCTGAACTCTATATTGAGCGTCTCAATAAAGATGGGAACTCTGTATGGAAACAACAGATTGGAGATGCAGGAACATTTAATGACGTTAGCTTTATTAAGGGTGATGACTGCTCATTTATTGTATATGAGACTAAGGACGAGGAGGGTAATAAAATATTGAAAGCAGCCCGCATCTACGATGATGGCGCATTCGTTAAAACCAATACTACGTCCCTGCCTTACAGTATAGATTTTAGAACATCAGGTATGCCGACCGACTGGGTTGCATTAGACAAGAGTACTTTTTCAAGCAACTATGGAAAATTAGTATATGGGGAAGCATTGGTGAAGATTAATGGCAGCAAGACGAATACTAAATGTATATTTACTGGGAGCAACATTGATAACACTGCCTGGAACGACTATTATATCTCTCCAGAATTCAAGCTTGATGCCAACAAGGCTTATAAGATTAAAACTCAGACTGTATGTGACGGAGGCAGCTACGATGTGACGCTTAAGTATGGTACTTCCACCGCAGACGACGCTACATTTACAAAGTTTGCCAATTGCACAATGCAGAAGAACAACTTCGACACAAGCAAGAGTGATGAGGTTACATTGAAGGTTCCTGAAAGCGGCGTCTATCGTATTGCATTCCATGTGACAAGTACTGCCGGAGGTCCACAGGACAATGTTTACTTAATGAGTTTTTCCATCAAGGAAGATGCGACATCCGGCATTGATAATTCGGTTGAAGCTCTTTCTGAGATTGCATCTATAACTGTACACAGTATTGACGGTAAGTTGATTCAGACCGTTAAGGGGAGCAAGTTCTGTTCTGCGTCTCTCGTTTCCGGTATCTATATCATAACGATGAAGGATACTCAAGGCAAGACAAAAAGTATAAAGATAACGAAATAATATCGTGAAATGAAGAAGATTTTCATAACAGTAGCTATACTGATCTCTACTTTTTTATTTGGCAGCGCGCAGCAGCTGCCAAATAAAAATATCGTAGTAGTCGAGAACTTCACCAATACCGGTTGTGGTCCTTGCGCAAAGTTTTCCCCTGTGCTGGATAAAGTGGTGAATGACCGTTTGGGAGATGTTATCTGCATAAAATGTCATGGTAGTTACCCTGATCATAAAGACCCGTTCTATTTAGAGGAAAAATCAAACTTGGATGAGCGGATGAAGTTCTATGATATAACGGCTTTTCCTACGCTTCTCATTAACGGGACCGAGAGAGACTACACGCTTAGTCCTACCTTGTTGAATTCAATGCTTGACGCGGCAAGGGAGATAGATATGAAATATAATATAATATAACAATAAGCAGTAAGGTAACAAATCATAAGTTGGTTGTTGAAGGAAACGTTGTTTCACTAGAGGACGTTGCAGATGCTTCCAATCTCAGACTTTTCGTTGTGGCAATAGAAGAATACTATAAATCTCCTACTGCTTTTTCAAATGGAGAGACAGAAATGGAGTTTGTGGCAAAGAGATTTATGCCCGATGGAAGAGGGATGATTATAGGACAAAGTATGGATAAGAATAAAGCCTACAGTTTTGATTTTTCCTGTGATCTGAACTCTTTCCGTGACGAGCGCGAACTTGGAGTTGTGGCATATGTGCAGGATATATCCACAAAGCAGATTGTCGCTTCTGCGTATATACCGAAAGAGGCCAAGGCTGATGATTGTGCTAATCTGATTAGCTTTACAGACACGCCGGACTTTATCTGCACCCCTGACTTTTACGGAAAGGTGGTGTTCAGAAATGATGGAAAAAAAACTCTGACGAGCGCAAAGATCAATGTAGAAGTTAATGGCGTTCCTCATTCATACGTTTGGAGCGGCAACCTTGCAAGACTTGAGAGGACTTCTTTTCAGTTTGAAGATATCACAGACTTTGTACTTTCTACTGATGGGGTAAAAAATACCGCAAAGGTGTGGTTGACTGATATCAACGCGAAAAGCAACGAAAGTAATGCGATTGTCGTGAGCTTTAGCAACTCCATACAGGCAGAACACGGCATTCGGATGAGGGTTTATACAGATAAAAAACCGGAGGAGACAACCTGGAAAGTATTCGACTCCGCCGGAGAAGTCGTTCAAGCAGGCGGCCCTTACACAGAGGCGCGTCACAAATACACGGAGACGTTTAGACTAAAGGTTGACGACTGCTACACGCTCGCAATATATGACAGTGGTGGCGATGGCATAAGCAGCACGGCATATGGCAATGGTTATTACCAAATATATCAGGTGGAAAAGAGTGGAGGCGGAGAGGAAACGACAAAGTTACTCACTCAGGGGACCTTTACCAATGCTGAATGCGCCATCGCGTTCAATTTGAAGAAGGCCGACCCAACTCTTAGCATCAATGATGTAAAGCCAATAAATAAGGCGCATTCAACCATTACGATTTTTGACGAAAGCGGAAAAATGTTGCTGAATACTACAGTCGAGAAGCTTACTCCGGCTGATATGTCGTCGGTTGGTAAAGGCGTAAGGATCGTAAAAATTAATGAGGGAAAAAGGACATATGTACGCAAGTATATCATCAATAAATAATGAAATGTGCTTGGTATTTCAGTTGGATATATAGTTGATTTTGGGTGTAAACTCTTACAGGAAGCGTACAGTTTAGCATAGTTCCTTGCGCGAATTTCCAGTTGGTCATCGTTTGGTGAGAGTAAACGATTATTGCAGTGAAGTGGTGATTCAAATCTAAGAGCGCATAAGGAAGAGTCCTTATACGCTCTTAGATTTGATGTGATAATCTTTTGAGTAAGTTTGCCAAGAAGACAAATTTGACAGTTCTCAGTTAATCGAAACTGAACCGGAACCTATCATTTGCCCATCACAGAAGAGATAGGCCGTATAGGTGCCTCCGTTAATAAATTCACCTATTGGGACGAACATCGTCACGCGAGCCTCTTGTCCATCATATTCGATGGTCTTGGCTGCAGAGTATTCTACACTTCGATTTTCATATGAAAAGCTTCCCGAGTTGTTTACGACGGTTTGATTGGGCTTCATCAATCGCAGATAGATGATTTTATTGCCCGTCTGCGCCGTAACATTGCGTGCGATGGAGAAAGAAACGCTGAAACTCTTCACATCCTTTGATTTGTGTGTAGACTTTCCGTTCTTCTTCATCGGGGTGATAGATATGCCGGATGCATTTAGGCGTGCAGCAATCTGTACTGTTGCATTCAGACTAGCATTGCGCGCACTAAGTCCCGAATTTTCTTCCCGTGTGCGCTGTGCATCGGCTCTTGCTGCATCGCGCTCATTCGTTAGTGTATGATTTGCGCGGGCTAAAGAGTCTACTTGGCGAACGTAATCGCGCAAGACCGCACGCACGGTGGCTAATTCGCGCTTGAGGCGCAAAATCTCTGAAGCATCCTTGGCCTTTGTTTGCCGAAGCTCCTGCAAGAGACCTTCTGCACGCTTTTGCTCTGCGTCTAAGCGAGCGATGAGTGCATCGTCTTTGACGGCTTTCTTCATTTCGCCATATTGTTGCGCAAAGTCGGCATATTGATTTTCCATCTCCCGCCGATCCAATTCTGCTAATTGGCGCAGCTCGGAGAGTTCTTTATCTTTATCCGTCTTGTGTCCGCAAGATGTTATGCCGATCAAAAGAATGAATGAGATAATAAATAAGCGTGTCAGTTTCATATAAAAAATCGATTGGTTTGGAATAACGCGACGATTCTTACTCTATAATGGTAGTCCAGCCGTGCTTATCTTCTTCAATACCGTATTGGATATTGCGCAACGTTGTGTAAAGTCGCGTGGAGATCGGACCGGGTTTGCCGTCTTTAGCAATCTTATATTCGTGATTGTTTTCTATGTCAACGATTCTATTGATCGGGCTGATCACGGCTGCTGTACCGCAAGCACCGGCTTCTTCGAAGGTTGACAATTCTGTTTCTTCTACGGGACGAACTTCTACATTGTAACCCAAATCCTTAGCAATTTGCTGCAAACTCTTGTTGGTAATAGAAGGCAGAATTGAAGGAGACTTCGGCGTAATATAAGTGTTGTTCTTGATACCAAAGAAGTTGGCAGCACCACATTCGTCGATGTATTTCTTCTCTTTTGCATCTAAGTAGAATTCTCCGGCAAATCCTGCTTCGTGAGCAATTTGATTAGCCTTCAAACTTGCGGCATAGTTGCCGGCTACTTTGTAGCAACCCGTGCCGAGAGGAGCTGCGCGGTCGTGACTGCGGATAATAACGTAGTCGCTCGCAGCAAAGCCGCCTTTGAAGTAGGGACCAACCGGAGAGACGAACATCACGCATAAGAAGTCTTTAGCCGGACGAACACCTACCTCCGGCGTAATGCCGATGAAGAGCGGGCGGATGTAAAGTGCAGCGCCACTTTCGTAAGGAGGAATGAAACGTTCGTTGAGTTTAATGACCTTTTCTACCATCTCGCAGAATAGCTCTGTCGGTAGTTCGGGCATTACTAAGCCGCGGCAGGTGAATTGTAGGCGCGCAGCATTTTCATCCATACGGAATACGCGTACCTTGCCGTCAGGACAACGGAAAGCTTTCAATCCTTCAAATGCTTCTTGGCCGTAGTGCAGACATTCTGCAGCCATGTGCAAGTTGATTGTCGTCTCAGAGGTGATTTCCATTTCACCCCACTTGCCGTTGTGGTAATAACGACGCACGTTGTAATCGGTCGGCATATAACCGAACCCGAGTTTTGACCATTCAATGTTGTTTTCCATAATAATTTATGTGTGGAGTATAAGTATTTGTCTGCGAAAATACAGTTATTTGCGCAAAACACGAAATAAAATTGCAAGTATTTTTTGTGAAAACTCTTGAATATACACTCTTTAATCTTACTTCGTGCGTTATCAGCTGCTGCCGGTCGCTATCCTTATTGCCCCAATTCGGTTTAAGCAAGGCTTAGCATCTAGTTGTCAGTAGTGCACACTGTCTCTTTCGATCTTTGCTTTATGCCGAAAGAGAATTGATTTACGAAATGTGTTTTAGAACTAAGTCATTTTATAAGGATTGTCTTTTCGTTATTTAATTGATAGTCGACAATAACTATACGAAAGAGAGTACTGTTTTCGGGTTTTATTGAAACTTTCTTAAGTTGAAAACAAACAAAGTTTATCTCAAAGAGGAATATATAAGATAAAGTACACATTGAAAGGCTGAAAGCTTAGTATGAACATAGCTTTCCAATCACAGGTAGGCGGATATTTAGTGTCTCAACGTGTAAAGACGATCGTATCAACGGGTAGAGACACTGATCTCAACAAGTAGAGGCAATAATCTCTACACGTAGAGACACCATTTTGTGGCTTCAAAGATAAATTCGCATTACTGAGAATTCTTATTCTAAAAGGCATAAAATCAAAGGTTAGGCTTTTATGCTTGCGGTGCTTAATTGTTGGCGATACTATAAAATTTGGTGATTTTGCTAACAATCCTCTTTTTAGCTTTTATTGAAACAGCCTCAAGCCAAAAACAGGCACTGCTTATCCCCAATGGAGGCTTATTATATATAATGTGTAGTTCAACAATCGCTGTTCTGAATATGTTGCTTATCGTTTCTTGTCCTTTCTTTGTTTGTGGATAGAAAGGAATTGATTGAATTTAGTCTTTTTGCTTAAAAAGATAAATACCCTGCATTTATGCTCAAATGGAAATATGCAGCGGTAACTATTGTGATATATAGCTGCATTCTTCTTTCATAAAGATATAAATTGAAGCTTATTTGGCTTGGCTAAGATGGGCCTGCTTGCTTTTTCTTTAGTTTGATTTGTTGTCTCAATATCGTTTATCTGCTTTTTTGTGGGATAATTTTTTCTCTGTTTGGTTTTAATTTCTACCTTTGCCCTTGATACTTCCCGCTTTTCGCGGTGAACTTTGGCTCTATATCTGAACAAATAATTGATAATCAAATAAATTAAAACCACAATTTAACTAAAAAACAAAACAATGGCAACTACAAATGCTAATGCACCCAAGAGTGCACCTAAAGCTCAGGCTCAGTCCAAAGGCTTCACCGGCATCAAGTCCGGCTTTGCAGTAATCATTTGCTGCGCAGTTATAGCAGTTTGCATCTACCTCTTTGGCTTTGGTGCAATTTCTAACTTCAAAGGAACTGAAGGCGAAACAGCTTCTTTCTCTTTCTTGGCGTCAGCTTCTTACGAGCCCGCTAACCTGATGGGTACAGTCTACAAAGGTGGTTTCGTTGTGCCTATTATCTGGACTTTGTTCTTTACGGTATTGGCTTTAGCTATTGAGCGTTTCTTTGCGCTTCGCTCTGCTTATGGTCGCTCAAGCTTGACAAAGTTCGTTGCTGAGATCAAAAAGGCATTGCGCGACAAAGACCTCGTTAAGGCACAACAACTTTGTGATGCACAACGCGGTTCTGTAGCTAACGTAGTAGGTGCTGCGCTTCATTCTTACAAAGAAATGGACGCCAATACTGAATATACGAAAGAACAGAAAGTGCTCAACATTCAGAAGTCTCTTGAAGAAGCTACTGCGCTTGAAATGCCGATGCTTCAAGAGAACTTGCCGATTATCGGTACTATCGTAACGCTCGGTACGTTGATGGGTCTTTTGGGTACGGTGCTTGGTATGATCCGTTCATTCTCTGCAATGGGTGCTGAAGGCGGTGCAGACTCTTCTGCTCTTTCTACCGGTATTTCCGAGGCACTTGTTAATACAGCTTCCGGTATCGCAACTGGTGCTCTTGCAGTTATTACGTACAACTATTTCACGAATAAGATCGACCGTCTTACTTTCGCTCTCGACGAAGTAGGCTTCTCTATTGTTCAAACTTTCAACGCTACGCACTAAAACATAAAGAGAACGATTAGATTTTAGGCTCAAGGATCTATTTATCCTTTGCTACAAGAATCTTTCGCTCAAAAAGGATTAAACATGGGACGATTTAAAATCAAAAAACAAGATACGTTCATAGACATGACGCCTATGAGCGATGTCATGGTCCTGCTGCTTACCTTCTTTATGCTTACTGCAACGTTTGTAAAGGAAGAACCCATTAAGGTTCAAACGCCAGGTTCAGTTTCGCAAATTAAGATTCCGGATAAGAACCTATTGACCATCTTTGTCAACACCAAAGGTAAAGTCTATATGACTATGGACAATAAAAATACATTGGGCGCATTGGCAGACCAGATGGTTGCTGACGGAAAGCTTCCCAAGCTCTCCGACGCAGAAAAGAAAGCGTTTGAGCAGGCTCCAACTTTCGGTACTCCGCTAAACATGACAAAGAGTTGGCTGGATGCTCCGGAAGAAAAGCGCAATGACTTATTGAGAGACGCGCAAGCCGGTATTCCCTGCGATAGCGTGAACGATGAGTTAAAAGTTTGGGTTAAAGCGGCACGAACAGTTGCCGGAGAAGAAATGTTGATCGCCGTTAAGGCTGATCAATCTACCTCCTACGCTGTAATTAAAAGAGTTATGGACTCCTTGCGGAGCATTGAAGAGAACCGTTACAACTTGATTACGGCGCTCAAAAATGCCAGCAAAGATTAAACGAAGTATGTTATGGCAAGTTTAGGTGGTAGTAAACAAAAGAAAATGAATTCACGCGTCGACTTTACGCCGATGGTGGATATGATCATGTTGCTCGTAACGTTCTTTATGTTGTGTACAACGCTTCAGAAGCCGCAGACGATGCAAATCACGATGCCCTCCAACAAGGAGAATATCAACGATGCCAATCGTAGTCAGGTAGCAGCTTCCAAAGCAATCACCATAATGATTACCGAGAATCGCACGCTTTACTATTTTAAGGGTAAACCGACAGATGATAACCTTGTGAAGACTACCTTTGGTAAAGATGGTATTCGTGCGGTCTTGATGGAGGCTAACGCTGCTGCTCAAAAAGAGAAAGCGAAGTTGGATGCTAAATACGCTACGATGCAATCTTCTAATGTACAGCAGGCAGAAAAGAACAAAGCTTGGTACATGGATCAATTGAAAGAGATCAGAAATGGCGCAAATACGCCTGACGTGATCATTAAGCCTTCCGATAAGGCCACTTATAAAGACCTTATCGACGTTCTCGACGAGATGAACATTTGTAGCATCGGTAGATATGTGATTGATAAGTATGTACCTGCCGATCAAGCAAAGGTCGACAAGTTAAACGCTAAGAAATAACAACGATAAGTAAAAGAAGCTATGTCTAAAATCAATTTAGCATCCGAGCAATGGTGCGACTTGGTCTTTGAAGGACGCAACAAAGCCTATGGCGCTTATCGTCTGCGTGCCGGCCAAGGCCGTCGTCAATTACGTTCTGTCATCTTGGTACTCATCGCTATCGCTGTTGTGTTGATTGGCCTCGCGTTGAAGACAACCATTGCTAATGCATTTGGTGGCAGCGATGATGGCAGCCAGACTGAAACTGAGTTCTCTCAGTTGCAGAAGGACAACAAACCAAAGGAAGAACCGAAAAAGCCGAAGGAAGAGCCAAAGCCTGAGGAAAAGATTGAGCAAGTCAAAGTAAAGAACTCTATCGCATTCACCGTGCCGAAGATCGTCGACGACGATAAAATCGACCACACGAAAGAGTTGAAGACGCAGGAGACGCTGACGAAGAGTCAATTTGCCGTTTCTTCTCAAGATTTCTCTCAAGGTTCAAGCAGCGGTATCAATATCGATGATATCAAGACGAATCAAACTGCAAGTAATCAAAACGTTCCTGCACAACATCAGGAAGAGGAAGTAAAAGATAACGCCGAAGTACAGCAGCCCGCCAGCTTCCCTGGTGGCGATGCAGCTTTGCAAAGCTATATCTCTAAGAACCTCAAATATCCTGATGTTGCACTTGAGCAAGAACTTCAAGGTGTTGTTAAGGTACGCTTTAAGATTAACAAGGACGGTTCAGTAGGTGAAGTGCAAGTCATCAAGAGTCTTTCTCGCGAGTGTGATGCAGCCGCTGTAGCCGCAGTTAAGAAGCTACCTCGCTTCATCCCTGCTAAGTCGCAAGGCCATCCGATTCCTGTGTGGTTCAAGTGGCCGATCCGCTTCCAGTTGCAGTAATCCCGATGAATGCGTTATGACCAGCGTGTCGTAATGTACAATCGAAATACTTATAATGAGAGTTTCAGGCCAACTTGAGACTCTCATTCTTTTTAATTCTTAAGCCCTATGAAGCGTACAACTTTGATTTTTATGAGTACCTGTCTTTTTGCGGTGTTCCTCTTCGCGGCTTGTCGCGGCAATAAAAAAGGAGATGATCTCTTAAAGCAGCATGAAGTGAAGATTGCTGTTGATGCTACTTTCCGTCCTATTATGGAAATGGAGTTGGATCTCTTTGCCAAGACCCATTTAGATGCGATTTTAAAGCCCGTCTATTGTTCCGAAGATTCTGCCATTCAGCTTTTGCTGAACGATAGTGTGCGCACGATTGTCGTGACCCGAAAACTGACGGCGAACGAGCAAGAACGCTTACGCAAGCATCGCCTTTCCGGTGCGCAGTCGCTGATTGCTACTGACGCATTCGCCCTTATCGTCAACAAGAACAATCCAGATACACTGATCCGTGTAGATGAGATTCGTAAGATCGTTTCCGGGCAAATCACCCATTGGAATCAGTTGGAAAAAGGCTCAAAGAAGAGTAAGATCCATCTCGTTTTCGACGATTCCCGCTCCAGCACGGTACGCTATATGCGCGATTCCCTATGCGGTGGAAAGCCGCTCAAGGGAAATCTCTTCGCCCAAGGTAGTAATATGGCCGTCATTCAAGCCGTTAAAGACAATCCCGATGCTATCGGTGTCGTAGGAACCGACTGGTTACGCGGTGACAATGCTACCGTACTGCCCAATTTTGACCATCTTGATATAAAAGTAATGCTTGTCACGGCGAGCAAGGAGCAATATCCGCAGTATTATCGCCCCTATCAGTACAATATTGCGATGGATTATTACCCATTGACGCGCTCCGTGTATGTGATCTCTACAGATCCGCATACCAATTCGCAAGCCAAATATCTTTACTTCTTCTTGAAGGGACAAAAAGGACAGCTCATTTTTTGCAACAACTCCCAACTCTTGCCCAGTATGCAAGTGCAAGTGCGCGATGTTTCCATCCATTGATGCGAACAGAGAAGCGTCTCTTGTGTAATGCCACTACACAGTGGCAGGCTGCGTGTGACCGAAGCTTTGCTTGAGTTGACGTAATGCCAACGCAGGATAGATTCCCTCCTGCCATTTCTGACCTAAGGCGGATAAGTAAGGCCAAAATATGCCTTTCTTGTCCGCCTTAGTTTGTTTTCCTTTGCCTCCTTTCGCCATCTGTTAGCCTTTGTCAAGCCTGAAGTGAATCAGAACCAATTATTTATTAACTAAGCTTACGGTCTGCCTTTTAGTCTGCACATTTTTGCGCACTTAGCTTGTGTTTTAGTTTCTCATTTTATTCGTTGCTATTGTTTGCCGGCAGCAAACTATCGTTTGTTCAGGCCATACTATCGTTTGCCGGCACCAAACTATGGTTTGCTCGGGCCAAACCATAGAGAGATAGGTGCAGCAAGTCTGCCAAACTTTTAGGGTGCTAATATTCAAAGAGACAAAATGGCGCAGATTTGAACGTGAACAAGATTTTCTGTTGACTACTAAATATAGACAGACTCTCACTGTCACTTACTAGTATCCTCCTTGAAGGCAATAATCCCTTCGAAGAATAATGCCGCTACAAAATAGCCAAAAGCGCAAAGCGTGTGTGCTCCAAAATAAAATGTTTCCTGCTCAAAAAGAAGCCCCATGTGCACACCGTGGCGAAAAAGAGCAACGAAGTCCAATCCTATGCCCTCAAATAACAATAAAAGGCCATATTTTTAGTTTACTTGTTAGTTGGGATTAAAAGATTTCGCTAATTTTGCCCTTAATCAGCTTGCTGTAGTCTGATGTTCCTTATAAAAGATGAAGCAATTGGCCGTCGCAGAACCTGCACTTTTGGCTTAGTTGATGAACATTGAAGAAAAAGAATAAAGAAAAATAATAGATTATGAAACAAAAACTGCTTTACAGTCTCGCTTTAGCTGCTATGCTTCTTTTTGGCGCAGGAGCTGCAAAGGCGCAAAACGACAAGGGCTATGAGGCTAAGCCTCTGACCGGAGAGAACGCTGCTATGGCGCAGCAGGTCATGGAACAACAGTTGGAACAGCCGGACAAGGCTTACGCTGTGTTCCTCAAGATGTTTAAGAAAATCAAGAACGACAAGGACGAACTCATCAACGTCGGCGATTTCTTCTTGAACAAACGCGTATTCCCTTTGGCAAAAAAGTGTGCAGACCAGTTGTATACCATAGCTCCGACTTACATTCCGGGCTTGATGTTTGAAGGCCGTGTAGCTTTGTTGCGTCATGATTATGGTAACGCAGGTATGCGCTTTGATGAAGTGCTACGCATTGACTCTACAAATATCTCCGCATTGAAGCAAAATGCACACGTTTACAAAAACGTGAACCCCGCTGTGGCAGTTGAAGCGCTCGAGCGTATACAAAAGATTGAGCCGGGCAACTATAGTGTGCAAAAAGAGTTGGGCGACATCAATTATAATTTGGACAAGTACAAGGCAGCTGTGAAGAACTACAAAGCATTCTTTGCTGCAGTGCCTCAAGATACAGACCATATTTATCAAGCAACGGTAGAAAACTACGTGAATAGCTTGTATTCGACGGCAGATTTCTTTAAGTTGGCTGATGTAAGTCGCCAGTATCAAACGATGTTCCCGAAGTCGATTGCATTGAAGCGTATGACATTCTTCGCAGACGTGAACAACGAAGATACAGAAAAGGCTAAAGAGTCTATCAAGTACTTGACGGAAAAAATGTTTCCGGATTCTTTCTACATCTACTTGGATTATGAGTATGCCGGCACATTCACTGCTGATCAGTTGAACGACATTCCTACGGCTATTTCTTACTACGAGCAGGCATTGTCTTTGGATCCGACAAAGGCTACCGGCTACAAAGACGTGGCAAACCTATATAGCAGAAATAAACAAGCAGAAAAAGCTATCGAACGCTTTTCTAAATATCTTTCTTTGGCAGGCGACAAGGTTGACTCTCGCGACAATCTTCGCTTGGGCGAGATTTATGCACGCGCCAGCCAAGATGAAACCATTGCTGCTGACAAACGCAATGAGTATTTTGATAAAGCCGTTTCGCTCTTCGAGCAATTTAATAGTGCAGAGACTGAACAGTATCAATCTTCTTTGATGCTTGCACGTATGTTTGCCGGCAAGGGAGATATCAAATCTGCGGAAGCAGGTAAGGCACGCACTTACTTCGAGGAAGTATTGAAGCGTTGCGGTACGGACGATGACGTGAAGTCAGTTCGCATTCAGGCTTTGAGCTACTTGGTATCTTACTTTATCCAAAACGATATGAATGCGGAAGCCCGTAAGGTGACAACTGAGCTGCTTTCTGTAGATCCTACGAACGACTTAGGTAAGAAAGCTTCCAGCTTCTTGAATAGCGTGAAGTAAAATACAATAATACGCCAATAAAAAGACCTCTCGAACCCTTTAGGTTTGAGAGGTCTTTCGCTTTAGGGTGCAACCTGCTGCGCTCCGTTTTGTCCTGTTTGTTCTCAGCGCGAGCTTTGGCGTGTCGCTTCTTGCTTGACGTCTTTGCCAAACGCAATGTAAGCATCGCTTTTCGATTGCTGTTTATAGCGGTTCCCGCCTTGTGCGCCAATCAGATAAACGAAATCCTGAAAAATATATGCTTTTTCGGGAATTCATCTTTATTCGTCAAGGAGGTTGCGGACTGAGATCTTGAGGTTAGGCCAGTAATTGGTTAAAAAATTGGCCGGAGATAGTGCGTTGGCAGTCATCGTCGGACTATGGAGAACTTGGTTGTTTGTGTATATCCACGTGCCGTTGTTTTCAGGGATGCTTAGATCGTCTTTGATCTGTGCTTCAAAAGAAGAAAACAACGTGGGCTGGTAGAAAAGTTGGACAAACTTCTGCATGTTTACGATGCGCATCATCAAATAGGGCTGAGCCTCTGGTTGTGTTGGCTGACAAGGGGCACGATCATAAATGATCGGCACATCGTAGTGCTCTGAAAGAAACTGAATCAATGCCCCTTTTGCACCAGGACGTTTAGCCAAGAAGTCGCGTAAGACGACTCGTCCGTCCGATTCTTTAACGGCGAGTGTGATGCCTGTAGGCTTGCCCTTACGCCGCGCCACTAAAGCCTGTCCACCCTCAAGTTGACAAGTGGCAATGGCGACTTGCCAATCAGAAAACGAAGATAGCAGCGCGTTATCTGTGCGCAGATCCAATTGTTGGTGCAAGACGAAGACGTCGGCATCGTAGGGGGCGATTGGGGAAATGGAGTAGGCGGGATAAGCATTGCCCGTAGGCAACCAAGACTCTTCTTTGCGATAAGAAATCGTAGCGTAAGCGCCGTGAGAAGGCTTCGTGTAGAAGCGGCGCAGGTCATCGCTGTCCGGAATTAGCAAACTAAAGACGGCTCCCTGCTCGTATAGACGTCGGTGGGCTTTATCTAAGAGTAGTTTTGCCAAACCTCTTCCACGAAAATCGGGATGGGTGCATAAGCCGGAGACATATCCTACGTTTACTGTTTGACCAAAGCAACGCAAACGATAGGGGAGTAGTTGCATTACGGCAGCCGGACGCTCATTTACATAATGGATCAGGTTGACCGAGGGGTTGTATTTCTCTCGAAAATAAAGGTCCAGAAATTCAGTGCTATCGTTAGGAAAGCAAGTTTGCCACAAGGCCCTCGAATCTTCTAATTCGCGCTGACGCATTTCTTCTGTTGTCATCACTCAGTCGGTTCGGTGGTCGGCGTATTATTTTGTTCACCCAACGGATGCTTCAGCATAATGGTAAATTTATGCAAGAGCAGTTCGGGCTTATAGGATTCCTTCGCGCGGCGCAAGCCCGGAATGCCTAAATCTTCCTCTCGATTGATGTGTATATATTGTTCCGGCAGACTACGAACGAAGTCGCGATTGATGACGGCATAAATTCCTTCGTAATTATAGTTGGCTTTTTCCACGCAAACGTCGAAGGTATCATAATTTACCGGACCGCCGTAAGTGAAGGCCGCGATCTTTCCGTTTATACGAATGACACCGCCTTGGCAGCCCAGTTCCTCCCAATGTGAGAACGCATATTCAATGCTTTGTTTTTCAACATCAGGGCTTAGGCGACCATCTTCGTCTTCTTTATGCGCTTGCCAAAGTTCGCGCAGACGTAGACATTCGGGAATAAGTTCCTGCGTGAGTGGCAGGAATTCGTAATCGGGGTAAAGCTTTTGAAACTTATTGGCGTGATTGCGCTTTTGTTGGAGTTTTTTTCCAGCCAATGTCGCTAATGCTTCCCGATTGTAGATGTAGTCAGTATAGCTGCGATCGGCTGTAGCAAAGAAATAGTTGGGTAGGGCATCGTTCATATAATTGAGTGAATACTCTGTTACGCCCAGCATCAAGAATGGATGTCCTAATTCTGTGGCATCGGCAATCATATCGCGGATTACTTTTGCCCAATCTCCCTTGCCTGTCGGTGCTAAATATGCATTATGACCTTCGGTTTTAAAACGGAAGAGCAGCCAACCTTCGTGGATAGCTACTTCTGTATCGTAATAGAAACGCCAACTCATAAGGTTGACAAAATTGAGGTCGCAATTACGACATTCGGAGTGGTATACTATTTCGCGTATGGCTTCACGATCAGCCATTGTAATAGGATGAAAAGCGATCATAATGTCTCTCTGAATGGTTCTGTGTCTTGTGTTTAGTAAACAAACTTCTTTATTATTAAGCCTTGTCTAGTCTGAATTTTAATGGCGATGGAATCTCCCTTTTGGATATTGCACTGACGCAAGGGGCAAGAGAGATAAACTTCACGCGTATAATATTCCGGATCTCCATTCTGGGAATGATAGAGGGTTATGTATCGCGTTCGTTCGCGAAGGCCTTGGTCTACAAAGCCCCAATAATGTGCGGCCTGTGGCTCGCCGGAAAGAATATTTAATCGTAGGTTGATATAGTCTCCCCCTCTCCAAATAGATTGGAGTGTGATTGGGTCCATCTTGATTTTTTCAGCCTGCAACTTGATGGGGTGTGGGGCCAAAATTGGCGCTATTTGCTTTAGCATGGCTTTTTCTTCCGCTAATGTGATGAAAAAAACACGTGCTCGCAACAGGGTGTCTCGGTAGTTGACTTTGTATGTATGAGGTAGTCGGAACGTTGTACGATCATCGGTCGTAAAACTTTCTATTTTGCCAGTAGGATCTACTTCGACTTCGGCTAAATCAATACGATAATTGGGCGCGTAGCCTTCTTCTTTTGTACAACTTGCACAAAAATACAAACAAGAGAGGGTAGCAATCGCACTTATATATAATGTATGACGAGCCTGCAGCATTTGTTGTTAATTTAGGAGACAGCTAACTGATTCTTGGCCGGATTAGCATACATTTCCAGAAGACGTTCGCGCAAGAAAGCTTCATCTTTATTAGGCAAATCTATCTTGTCGATTTGTTGTCGTAGGTATTGCTCAAATTGAGCTTTATCCTCTCCTGAATAATGAGAAATGTAATCTTTCCCATTATTAAGTAAGTCAAGTGCCACGAAATTGTTCGGATAAAGGCGATAGTTACGATAGATTTCTTCATCCAAGCGTCGAGCCGTTGCAGCAAAGAATTCTGCATTCGAAAGGCCTTCCCGTGTCGCAATCCAATCATCTATGCATGGCGCACAAGCGTAGTGCACACGACCTTTGTAACCAAAGAGACCCGTCTGCATATTGATAAGATCATCAGCACGCGTCTTTTTATATGCTGGATTGTCCCGCTTCATTTGAAACTCCTTCGCTTTTAAGAAGTCGCAAGGATCAAATTCGTAGCTTATGGACAAAGGAACGATGTGCATAGCCATTAAACGTTCGGTTGCCGTACCTTCTCCTCCCATTGCAATCATCTTTAATACGGCTTCTTGCGTGCGGTCATTACCATCCTTAGCCCGTCCTTCGCGTTGAGCGATCCAGATAGGATTTTTCTTCTGCGTAATCACGAAATGCATATATCGACTCATAAGTTTGCTGGCCGCGAGCATTTCGCGCAAGCTCAAAGAGCGCTGCACAATAAAAGCCTTATTCAAGCGGACGAGATGTTTAATCCAAGGGTAAACAAGCAGATTATCTCCAATCGCAATTTCTACAGTCTGTGGAAACTCTGCGTCAATCAGCAGAATGTCCAACAGAGCAGAATCTAAGATAATATCCCGATGATTGGAGATATAAGTATAAGGTAACCCCTTGTTTGTTAGCGCAGAGATGTCTAAAGTTAACCCATTGCCGGTCTTTTGTATCAGTTGCGTGACTAAGCCGTGGATAAATTTCTTTTGGAATTCCAAGATGCTTGTATAGCTACTTAATTGTTTTTCCAAGAGTGGTAAAGACTGATTGGGGAAAAGGCTTTGCAACACACCTCTAAAGGCCTCATCAGCAAATAAGGACTTAATTGTCGCACCTAAATCGCGATCTTCATAAGCACGTATCGCGTCAAATTCGGCAGGAGTAAACATAGGATAGGAATAGTTTATAAAGGAAACAATCTGGTTTAAGCGTCAAAGCGTCCCTCAATGATATCTGAAAGAACTTCGGCGATCTCCAAACCAGCGGCACGCACCTGTTGAGGTATGAAGCTTGTTGTGGTCATACCGGGGGTTGTGTTGATTTCTAAAAGATTGATCTCCTCTTGCCCTTTCTTTCCGGAGAGGATATAGTCTATTCGTATGATGCCATAACAATTGAGTAAGCCGTAGATAGATTTTGTCATCGCGCTTACGCGTTCTGCCGTTGCCTCAGCCAAGCGAGCGGGTGTTATCTCATCTACTTTCCCATTGTATTTAGCATCGTAATCAAAGAATTCTTCTTCTGTTACAACTTCCGTAATGGGGAATGTAATAATCTCGTTGCCCTTTTTGTAAGCACCACAAGTAATTTCCGTCCCGACGATCATTTTTTCGATCATTACTTCATCGCTTTCCAGCAATGCCTTCTCAATTGCCGGTCTAACAGCATCAATCGTTTTCACTTTCGTTACGCCGAAGCTACTTCCGCCAGCGTTTGGTTTAACGAAGCAAGGCAAGCCTAAACGTTCTACGATGTATGCATCATTCGGCTCTGTTTCTCCTTTGCGTACTAAGATAGCATCTGCAATATTCAAGGCCTTATCCGCCGCAGAGCGCAAGAACGTATTAAGTGCGTATTTATTAAATGTAAGTGCCTCAACCAAGACGTCACTCGTTGAGTAGGGAATTCCGATCAAATCGAAGTAGCCCTGCAAGATGCCGTTCTCACCCGGCGTTCCGTGGATCGTAATATAAGCAAAGTCAAATGCGTGTTTACCATCCGTTGCCGTAAAGGTGAAGTCGTTGCGGTCTATCGGGCAATCCTCTTGTCCATAATGAGCCGTCCAGTTATTGCCTTTGATTTCTACAATATAGACATCATACTTTTGGGAATCCATAAAGGATAAAATCCCTGCCGCACTGCGCAGCGAAACATCGTGTTCAGAAGAATCACCTCCTGCAACGATTGCTATCATCTTTTTCATTGTGTCTTCTATCATTTTATAATTTCACGTTTAGTCCGGAAACGTACGTTTCCCATTTCTCAATCAAGCCATTGAAGTCTTGCGGAGGGAGTACAGAGAAGTCCATCTCCTCGCCCGTTGTCGGGTGTTTAAATCCTAAAGTGCGGGCGTGCAAGGCTTGACGTGGGCATATTTCGAAGCAGTTTCGGATAAAACTATTGTAGGCGCCACTTGTAGTGCCTCTCAACACTTTATCTCCGCCATAGCGCGCGTCATTAAACAACGGATGTCCGATGTGGCGCATATGTGTACGTATTTGGTGCGTTCTTCCCGTTTCCAATTGACACTCGATGAGCGTGACATACCCAAAGCGTTTCAATACTTTATAGTGTGTAACCGCAGGTTTGCCAATGCCGCTGTCGGGCGCAAAGACCGCCATCTGCAATCGGTCGTGCGGATCGCGCGCTATGTTGCCTTCTATGCGGCCTTCATCTGTTTTTACATTGCCCCACACCAGCGCCTCATAGCGTCGGCGCGTTGTTTTATTGAAGAATTGTACGCCCAATTTGCTTTTCGCGTCCGGCGTCTTCGCGATCACCAGTAAGCCGCTCGTATCTTTGTCGATTCGATGTACCAGCCCCACTCCGGGATCATTTGGATCATAATCCGCCACATCCTTCAAATGATAAGCCAAGGCATTGACCAGCGTACCCGTATAGTTTCCGAAGCCCGGATGAACAACCAAGCCGGCCGACTTATTTACAACAATCAGCGCCTCGTCTTCATAAACAATATCAAGAGGAATGTTTTCCGGCTCTATCAGATTCTCATAGCGCGGACGATCGAGTAGAAGCGTTACGACATCGTGAGGTTTAACGCGATAATTGCTCTTTTCCGGCCGCCCATTGATGTGGATGAAGCCGGCCTTAGCCGCCTGCTGTATTCTATTGCGCGACGTATCGGGCAGATGAGCCATCAGAAACTTATCTACACGAAGCAATTGTTGGCCCTTGTCGGCTACGACGCGAAAATGTTCATACAATCCGCCGCCATCTTCCTCATCTACGTCGTCGACTACAATGTTTTTTTCGATTAAATCGTCTTTATCGTCCTTCTTCATGCTTATTCTATCCCCTCGTCAATCACAGACTCGTCAGTTTCCTCTTGCGGTCCGTTGAGGAAATAGTCTAAACTATCATTGCCATTGTATTCTTCCGTTCCGCTACCGTTACCTACAACGAGTGTGATCGGAATATCGACACTGATGCGTTGACCGGTAATCGCATTCTTTCCGTTTACCTCGATGCCATAAACCCAATCTCTATCGCCAACGATCAGTTTTGGCGGTGTGAGTTTGAATCCCAGCGCCTTTAAGCGCGCTTCCGCTTCTCGGCGTGAGCAGTTGTCGACCACGTCCGGCAAGGCTATGGCGATGGCGTGCGCAGCGTTAATGGTCAACATTACAACGCGCCCCGACTTAATGCTTGCGCCCGGCAAGATGGACTGACTTAATATGACGTTGGGTGGAAGTGTGCGCACGAAGCCCGTGTCGACGACTTCTGCCGTTAAGCCCATCTCCTTTAAAGTCTGCTTTGCCACTTCAAAAGATTTGCCGTGCAAATTCGGCATCTTAATTTCTTCCCCGTGATGGGTATAAAGTCTTAACCCATAAAATGCGCCTCCCACGAGTAAAAACGTCAGTAGGAGCATCCCTAAGCAATTGCCTAATAGCAATCCGTACTTATTTTTCTGTGGTGCCTTAAACGGTTCCATACTTGTGGCAAAAATACAAAAACAAGCCCTATAAGCCAAGTTTGCAAAGGCTTATTTGGTGTCATCCATCGCTGCTTCATCATCATTCTTTTCTGACCTGTGCAGCAGGCCTGTTGCAGAAAGCGCCTCACGAGTTGATTTCGCATTCACTTTACGCGTAGAAATAAAAAAAACGAGAAAGAAATTACTCTCCTCCTCGTTATTCTTCTTCACGTAGTATCTTAGCGCTTGCCGTGAACTTCATCAGAAACGGACAATTTCTTGCGACCGCGAGCACGACGTGCAGCTAAGACGCGACGACCGTTCTTTGTTTCCATTCTATGGCGGAAACCGTGCTTATTATTCCGCTTTCTGTTGTGCGGTTGAAATGTTCTTTTCATTGCTATTGTTTGTTTTTATTATTTTCCGTTTGCCGTTTCAAAGCGCAAAATTAGAGATTATCTGCGGCATAGCAAAGCATTAGCGCCGGAATTTAGGCGTGTAGCTAAAATTTTCTGCACTTAGTGCCCTTTTTGTCCCTTTGCGAGGTAGCTGTGTCGCTCAGTTTATTGCGCAGCAAAGCGTTTTGACTGCTCTTCTATCAATGCGGCGTCATCAAAATAATTTATTTTCATCGCGCGGCGCACTTCGTCCAGCGTCTCTGCGGCTACGGCGCGCGCTGCTTCGCAGCCGGCTTTGAGCATATCGTAAACGCCGGCGATGTCTTGCTCGTATTCTTTGCGACGGGCGCGGATTGGAGCCAGTTCGGCATTCAATATGTTAAGCAAGAACTTTTTTACTTTCATATCACCCAAGCCTCCGCGTTGGTAGTGGTCTTTTACGTCTTGTAAACAACCATAGTCGGGCCAAAATTCTGCGAAATGCTCCTGACGACAAAAGGCATCGAGATAGGTAAACACTGTATTTCCTTCCAAATGGCCCGGATCTTCGACGTGGACGTGCAAAGGATCTGTGTACATACTCATTACTTTTTGCTTGAGTTCCTTTTCTGTCTCAGAGAGGTAGATGCAATTGTTTAAGCTTTTGCTCATTTTCGCCTTCCCATCAGTGCCGGGTAGGCGCAAGCAAGCTGCGTTGTCGGGTAGCAAGATCTTAGGCTCGACCAGCGTATCGCCATAAATGTGATTAAAACGGCGCACGATTTCTACAGCCTGCTCGATCATCGGCGATTGATCTTCGCCTACGGGTATTGTTGTAGCCTTAAAAGCCGTAATATCGGCTGCTTGGCTGATCGGGTACGTAAAGAATCCGACGGGGATGCTTGAGCCGAAGCCGCGCATAGCCAGTTCGGTCTTCACCGTGGGGTTACGCTGCAAGCGTGCCACGCTGACAAGGTCGAGGAAATAAAAAGTCAGTTCGGTCAACTCCGGAATCTGACTTTGAATGAACATCGTCACTTTAGACGGATCAAGTCCTATGGAGAGATAGTCGAGCGCTACTTCGACTACGTTCTGTCTCACTTTCTCCGGATTGTCAACATTGTCGGTAAGCGCTTGAGCATCGGCAATGAAAACAAACATCTGTTTGTAGTCGCCCGATTCTTGTATTTCGACACGCCGACGGAGCGAGCCTACATAATGGCCAATGTGCAATCGGCCCGTAGGACGGTCGCCGGTGAGGATGATTTTTGATGACATAGTCGTAGTTGCTATTAAACAGTCGTGCAAAGTTAGCAATAACGTAATTAGTAACAAAAGAAAGCCCCTCGCGTTTCGTCATCAAGGATTTATTCGCACTGCTCAACAGCTTAAAAACGCCAACTGAAAACGGCATATTTGTAGACAATTCTTCGCAGCGGGGTAGTTTATCATCACGATAAAAAAGGTTTACGCTCGTGAGGGGAGACCTTTGCGCTCGTGAGAACAAACCTTTATCATCGTGAGCGCAAACTCAGCCGTTGACTTTTTCTGCTGCTGATGCCAGATGCTCGCTTGTTATTTATCGGGCTGTGTGATAGCTGAACCTAACTTTTGTTGTAACAAAGGGCTATATACGAAGATAGCGGCCATAGCTGATGGACTTGCTTCAGACTATGGCCGCTATCGTTATAGATAGGCTTGTCGGAGAGTATTACATACCGTAGCCGAGTGTAGCGATATAATCGTAAATCATGCTAACTAAGCCCAAGAGGACGACACCCAGCGTACAGATAGTGAGTGCTGCGCGTGAGTAGTTGTCGCTCCGGAAAGAAGCAATGGGATGTTCATTCTTACGAATGTACATGGCCTTAACAATCAACAGATAGTAGTAGAGTGAAAGTACGGTGTTGACCAATGCGATCAAAACTAACCATTGATAGCCCGCCTTGAAGGCCGCCATAAATATGAAGAACTTAGAGAAGAATCCGGCAAAGGGCGGGATTCCCGCTAAGGAGAAGAGGCAAAGCGTCATGATGAAACTCAAATGCGGGTTGGTCTCATACAAACCATCGTAGTCGTCGATGCGAATCTTGCCGCTCTTCTGCTCAATCACGTTGATAACGGTAAATGCGCCTAAGTTGGCCGCCATATAAACAAGGAGATAGAAGACCAAAGAGGTCATTCCTTCTTCCGTTCCACCCATTACGCCCAACACAAGATAACCTGCTTGCGAAATAGCGCTGAAGGCCATAAAACGTTTGAGGTTTTGCTGCTGGATGGCAAAGAGATTGGCTATCGTAATGGAGGCAATGATGATCCAAAAGAGGGCGGTGTTCCATTCTTCTGAGAAGCCTTCGCCTGCAAATGCCTTAATCAAGACAGTGAACAAAACGAAAGCGGCTGAGCCTTTGGAGATAACGCTCAAGTAACCCGTAACTACCGTGGGCGCGCCTTGATAGGTGTCGGCCGTCCACAGATGGAAGGGTACTAAAGAGATTTTGAAACCCATACCGGATAGGAACAGCAGCAGGCCAATCGTACTCAAAAGGGTATGATCGGCGGCAAAGCGGTCGTGAATCTCCGAGAAATAGAGTGAGCCGGTAGCACCGTAGATGAAAGAAACGCCATATAATAAGAGGGCACTGGAGAAAAGGGCTAAGAGAATAAACTTAGCGCCCGCTTCTGCACTTTCGTAGCGATATTTATCATAGGCGATCAAAGCTGCCATGGGGACAGAGGCCATTTCAAGTCCGATGAAGAACATAATAAAGTGGCCGGCAGAGATCATAAAGTACATACCCAGCAGGGTGAAAAGCGTTACGATATAGAACTCTCCTTGCTTTACGATGTTGGCAGTTTGACGCATATAGCCGTTGGCCATAAGGAAGGTAATCAATGTACCAATGCTCAAGATGGATTTCATAATGGTCATCATCGGCGTATGAACATACATTCCGCCAAAAGCCTCGGTAGCGGGCGTACATCCCATACAAGTGGGCAGGAAGTTTGATGCCACTTGGAAGATCATCAACACAATGGCGATATTGCCTATCTTATTGCCGTGGAGAATACCTTCTTCGGTCGGCGTTTTATCTTTGCAAATAAAGAGATCGGCCACAAAGAGCAGCAGAATTACAGCCATAAGGCTGAGTTCTTCAGGCATATTCAAAAATTGAGAATAATCCATTTCTTTTTATTTTGAAGTTTAGGCTACTGCGGCCAAAATGTGATTTACAATCGGGGAAACTCCGCCATTGATCATATCGCTTACCCAACCCGGAGCCATACCTAACGCTGCAATAGCTGCAATAAGGCAGATGACGGCAAAGCGCTCGATGGGATTTGCGTCACTCAGTTTGAGATGTTCCGGATTCTTGCAAACACCATAAAGGATCTTGCCGACAAGTCGTAAGATGTAGACTGCCGTGATCACAATACTGGTGCAGGCTGCAATGGTCAAAACGCGGTGGAAGATGTCGGCATTATTGAAAGATCCAACGAAGATGGTCATTTCTGCCACGAATCCGCTAAAACCGGGTAGACCTAAGTTGGCCAAACCGGCAACAACGTAGCAAACAGCCAAGAATGGCATAATGCGCATCAACCCATTCATTTCTCGAATATCACGCGTATGCGTTCTACCATAGATCATACCAATCAAAGCAAAGAAGAGAGCCGTGGTAAGTCCGTGGGAGAGCATTTGCAAGACAGCACCGGTCACCGCAACTTGGTCCATCATTAGCAGGCCAAAGAGTACGAGGCCGCAGTGGGAAACTGAAGAATAGGCATTGATGTATTTCAAATCTGTCTGTACGCAAGCTGAGAATGCGCCATAGACAACGGAGATGCCGGTTAAGACTAAGAAAATCCAGCCTAACTCGTGTGAGGCTTCGGGCATCAGATACATTGCGATGCGGAAGCAACCATAGCCTCCCAGCTTCATTAACACGCCGGCGTGAAGCATAGAAACAGCCGTCGGGGCTGAGGCATGACCATCAGGAGACCAAGTGTGGAAGGGGAAAAGTGCGCCTAAGACACCGAAACCAACGAAGGTGAGCGGGAACCATACGTATTGCTGCGCCAAAGGAATGGCATGGGCGCCGCCGGTGTGGTTCGCGATTTCCGTAATGTTCATCGTCTCTCCGCCTGCTCCGAAGAAAATGCCGAAGATACCGCACATCAGGAAGGCAGAACCGCCCATCAACATTAGCGTTAGCTTCATTGCTGCATATTCTTTCGGACCTGTTCCCCAAACTCCAATAAGGAGATACATCGGAATCAATGCAATCTCATAGAACATAAACATGGCGAACATGTCGACCGTAATGAAGAATCCAAATACGCCAATGCTTAAGAGGGTAAACCAGAGGAAATATTCTTTGTTCATATCCCAGGAAACAAAAGCTCCGGTGAAAACAATCACAGCTGAGAGCAGAAGCATCGCAACTGAAATGCCGTCAACGCCAACGGAGTATTTAATATGGAGGGATGTGAACCAATCTACAGAAGCTGTGAAGAGCATTTGCGCATCAGCTCCTGCTGCACGTTCTTTTAAAAACAAGATGGTTGTCAAAGCGGCTAAAGCGAGCAGTAAACTGCTGCCGACTACCATCACTGTACGAATGGCCTTTTGCCCCTTTGATAACCATAACGCTGGTAACATCAAAAGCGGAATCAGTACAAATAACGATAAAAAGTTCATATTCGTTTCGTGCTTAAAAGATCAAAATTAACAAAAGAGCAAGAAGGCCCAAGAAGAATACAAAAGCATAACGTTGGATGGAACCATTTTGCAGGCCACGGATGTTGAAACCGAGCTCATGCGTACCCCAAGCTAAGAAGTTGAAGAAGCCATCGATGATCGTACGGTCGAACCACGCCAAGGGGCGAGAAATCTTCGCGAAGATAATACGATGGGTGATGAACTGGTAAACTTCATCTAAATAGAAGCGGTGGTAAGCCCATTTGTGCAGACCTGCAAATTGGGTCGCCAATTTGTTGGCCACAGGTTGCTTTTCTCCCTTGTACATGTAAGTTGCAAGTCCAATGGAAACCAAGGCAATGATTACGCTCTTCAAACCTAACATCCAATTGAAGTGAGATAAGAAGTCGTAAGATTGTCCATCGGCTGAAATGAATTTTCCGAAAGGAATAAATCCGGCAATGCAGGTCACACCAGCCAAGAAGATCAATGGGAATGTCATCGTCCACGGAGCTTCGTGAGGGTGAATTTCTGCGTGATGCTCTTTGTTTTCAGTTCCCCAGAAGATGCCATAGTAAAGACGGAACATATAGAACGCTGTCATAGCGGCAATAATGGTCATAATCCATCCCATTGCCGGACTATATACAAATGCGGCATCTAAGATTTCATCTTTAGAGAAGAAGCCTGAGAATGGAGGTATGCCGGAGATGGCCAAGCAAGAAATGAGGAACGTAATATGGGTGATTGGCATATACTTGCGCATACCGCCCATAGCGCTCATTTCATTGCTATGAACCGCGTGGATAAGGCATCCTGCGCATAAGAATAGGCAGGCCTTAAACATTGCGTGTGTAAATAGGTGGAACATAGCAGCCATATAGCCAATACTCAACTCTCCATTTACCTCTGCAGATTCTGCTCCGTTCCAAGGTAAGCATACGCCCAAAGCAACCATCATAAAGGCGATCTGGGAGATAGTCGAGAAGGCAAGTACACGCTTAATGTCGCTTTGCACACAAGCTACTGCCGCCGCATAAAAGGCTGTCAGTGCTCCAATCCAACCTACGATATGCAAAGTTTCCGGAGCATATGTGATCCACAGTGGGAACATACGAGCCACTTGGTAAACTCCGGCTACGACCATAGTCGCCGCGTGAATTAAGGCGCTGACTGGCGTCGGGCCTTCCATTGCATCCGGCAACCAAATGTGGAGCGGGAACATAGCACTCTTACCGGCACCACCGATGAACATCAAGATCAATGCTGTTGGTAACATAAATGCTGCTCCTGCGAACTCTCGCACATTATTTTCGATTGTAAAATCGAAATTGAATGTCTTTGCATAGTACCCGAAAATCAAGATGCCGATTAAGAAGAAGAGATCGGCGAAACGCGTTACGATAAACGCCTTCTTTGATGCTGCAATAGCTGCTTTCTGTGTGTAGTAAAAGCCGATTAGGAGGTAGGAAGAAACTCCCACAAGCTCCCAAAATAAATACATTTGGAAGATGTTGGTTGCTATGACTAAGCCAAGCATAGACATCGTGAAAAGACTTAGAAAAGCATAATAGCGCTGGAAACCCCGCTCACCATGCATATATCCAAACGAGTAGATATGGACCATAAAAGATACCGTTGTAATGACAATGAGCATCATTACTGAAATCGGATCTAATAGTATTCCCATATCAAAGTGCAGTGTGCCTAATGGAAGCCAAGTAACATTGAAAGGCACTAATGCTTGATAAATACCTTCAGCCGTGCGAGGCAGAGTAAAATATTGGTAGGCCGTATAATACGCCAAAGCCATCACTACGCCGAGTGAAGACGTACCTATAATACCTGCGGCACGATGGCTCATCTTTTTACCAGCTAAAGCAAGTAAGAGGAAAGATAAGAACGGCAAAGCCGGTATTAACAAGGTATATAAGAATTGATTTTCCATTGTTAGAATCTTATTATCTTATGGACTTAAGGAGCAGGGTAGCCTGTCCTAAGATCGTCCTACCATTTCATTTTTTCTAATTTACCTACCGAAATATCCTTTAGAAGGCGATAGATATTAATCATTATAGCGATCGCAATAGCACTTTCAGCTGCTGAAATTGCAATAGAGAATAAGGCAAAGAAATAGCCTTCGTGCCCATTGGGATAAAGCATTCTGTTGAAAGCTGCAAAGTTCAAATCAGTAGCATTGAGCATCAATTCTACTGAGAGAAGAATGGCAAGTGTACTACGGCGCGTCAAGAACCCAAAGATTCCGGCAAACATCATTACCGCCGAAATAATCAGTATATAGTCTAATTGAATCATAACAGAATCGATATTAACGTTTGCGTGCAATTAACAGTGCGGCTACGATGCAGGCTAATAGGAGTAAAGAAACAACCTCAAAGGGAAGGAGGTAACCATTCGCCTCTGTTGAAAGTAGGTTCATTCCGATTTCCTTCATCGAAATAACAGACTCATCGGGAGCTGCAAGCTTGTCCTTTATAAATCCAGCCTTTATAAATGCGTAGATAAACGCACCAAAGCCAACGAGAGAAAGTAGAGCAGAGGCAAAGATTTTTTGCTTCGTGTTGTCACTCAGTTTATCCTTTGCTCCTTTTGTCAATAGGATGGCAAATACATAAAGAACAACGATACCACCGGCATAGACCATAACCTGAACAGCTCCCAAGAATGTATAGCCCATTAAGAAATACATTCCGGCTGTTCCCAATAAGACAAAGAATAAGTACGTAGCTGCACGAATAATACTCTTCGTCAAAACTGTGGCAAATGCTGAAAAGACCATCAACACAGCCAAAACAACAAACATTATATTGTGTGAATCCATTGTCGTCTTATTTTGAGGGTGTGTTATCGGTTTTTGTTTCAGCTTCCGCTTCCGCCATCGGCTTGTCTTTAGGCTTCGTTGTGGCGTCATCGGCTGGCGTAGCAGCTTTAGGCGCTGCTGAACGTGCTGGCTTTTCTAGCAATCGACTTCCAGGCTGGTTCAATTGTAAGATCAGTTTTGAGCGGTCAAACACTGCATTTTCGAAAGATTGATCAAATGTGATAGCATCATGAGGGCACGCCCTGACGCAAAGCATACAAAACATGCAAGAGCCCAAATTGTACTCGTGACGAAGCAGCTGTTTCTTCTTTTTGCCATCAGGCGTGGCTACCATTTCCGTAACCACATTGATCGAATTGTTCGGGCAAGCCATCATGCAAAGACCGCAGCCGACACACTTATGTTCATTATTTTCATTATGGGGCATAACGAGGCTCCCACGAAAACGGTCGAACATCACGAGTTCTTTTCTGTTTTCGGGATATTGCTGCGTTATCTTCTTTGTAAAAAGCTCGCGCATAGTCGTTCGTAGTCCGACAGCCAGCGTTTTTACTCCGCAAAGAAGCCCTTGAATATAGTTCTTATCTTGCATTTCCTTATCAGTTAATGTTGATTCCTAATCCGAAGACTACAAGTAAAGCCATCAAAAGTAAGTTGACCAAACTAAGTGGCATCAAATACTTCCATTCTAAAGATAGGATGTGGTCAATACGCAGACGGGGGAAAGTCCAACGCTCCCACATTAATAAGAAGACCACAAAGAAGGTCTTTCCGACAAACCAAATGGCACCGGGAACATAATCCATCGCGATATTAAAACCTTCCAAGCCTGGAATGTGCAGCGGTGCCCAACCTCCGAGGAAGAGGGTTGCTGCAATACCGGCAGTGATGAAAAGGTTGAGATATTCAGCCAAATAGTAGAAGCCAAAGTGCATACCGGAATATTCTGTGTGATAACCTGCAGTCAACTCACTTTCGCCTTCAGGAAGGTCAAAAGGTCCGCGGTTACATTCAGCATTACCGGCAATCATATAGATAATGAAAGCAAACAAAGCAGGAATATGTCCACGTACGATGTTCCACCCATTGTCATATTGCTGTTGTACGATCTCACTGATTTGCATCGTGCCCGTCATTGCTACCATAGTCAGCATAGTAAGGCCTATAGAAACTTCGTAGCTGATCAATTGTGCTCCACTACGCATTGCGCCGATAAGAGAGTATTTATTATTACTACTCAAACCAGCCAACAGAATGCCAACCACGCCGATGGAAGATACAGCAATAAAGAAGAATATGCCGATGTTGAAGTCGATGATATGTCCACCTTTATTCCAAGGTAAACAAGCAAAAGTAAGCATAGAGGCTACAACGACGAGGAAAGGTGCAAAATCATGCAATAGTCGATCAGAGTTGCGCATTCGTATGATTTCCTTTGTCAACATCTTGAAGACGTCACCAAAAACCTGGAGCAAGCCCCATTTACCAACGCGGTTCGGTCCCAAACGACATTGGAAGAAACCACAAACCTTGCGCTCCATATAAATCAGCGCAATAGCAAAGACGGCATATAATGTAATGATGATCAAAGCTACAATAACTGATTCAATCAATGTTGCAGCCCAGTCCGGCAAGATCATATTCAGCTGCTCATCTATTGCCGCTGTCCAAGTATTCAAATCAAATAAATAGGATTTCATATAGCAGTCTTTACTTTTTAGCGGTCAATATCTGGGACAACATAATCTACAGTTCCACCAATGGCCATCAAGTCGGCAATAAAGTTGTCGCGACAAATAGTGTCCATTGCTGCGACCAAAGGCAAACCAGTTGAGCGATAATGCAGGCGCGAAGGGAATTTATCTCCCTTGCTTTCAAGCAGTACGCCGAACTCGCCGCGGCTTCCTTCTACGGCAGAATAATATGTGCCTGCAGGAATCTTGATGATAGGCTTCGTCTTGGTTTGGAAAGGTCCTTCAGGAATGCCATCAATCAATTGTTCGATGATCTTCAAGCTTTCCTCAATTTCCTTCATACGTACCATTAAGCGTGCAAAACTATCACCTTCTGTATAAGTGATCTCTTGGAAATCAACTTTGTCGTAAGCAGCATAAGGTTGGTGCTTGCGTAAGTCATTGCTCCAGCCTGCAGCGCGACCTGTACCACCGGTACAGCCAAAACTAATCACCTGCTCCTTATTTAATACGCCAACGCCTTCAAGACGATTGTGTGCAATGACATTGTTCACAAAGATATCGTAATACTCTTGGAGGTTGTGGCGCATATACGGGATAAACTCCTTGACGCGGCGCACAAAGTTCGGGTGGATGTCGGCCATCACTCCGCCAATCGTATTATAGTTTAAGATCAAGCGGCCGCCACAAGTTTCTTCAAAAATATCGAGAATTTGCTCGCGATCACGGAATCCATACAAGAAAGCCGACGTTGCGCCCATATCTTGGCACAAGCAAGAGAAGAACAGAATGTGCGAATCGATACGCTGAAATTCATCCATAATCGTGCGGATGTATTGTACGCGTTCGCTCACTTCAATGCCGGCAGCCTTTTCGATACACATACACAATGCGTGGCGGTTTTGCATTGCGCCAAGATAATCTAAGCGTTCAGTCAGTGCTAAAGTTTGCGGATAAGTCAAACTTTCGTTCAACTTTTCTATACCGCGATGGATGTAGCCCAAGATTGGGTCAATTTTGCGTATGCGTTCGCCCTCCAAAGCTACACGGAAGTGTAATACGCCGTGGGTAGAAGGGTGTTGAGGACCAATATTCACGACATAGTCATCTTCCGTGAAGATCGTGTTCTCTTTTGTCGTGATGCTACCATCGGGGCGATCATATTGAGTAGTCACGTCGGCCAACGGTTCGTTATCCATGCGCAGCGGGTTCTCCTCCTCGGGCTTATCATCTTTACGCATCGGGTAGCCGTTCCAATCTTCTCTCAAGAAGATACGGCGCATATCAGGATGCCCTAAGAATTTAATGCCGAAGAAGTCGAAAACCTCCCGCTCATATATGTTTGCAATGTTCCAAAGGTCGCTTACTGTCGGCAAGAAAGGATTTTCCCTGTCCGTTGTCGCTGTTTTCAAGCTGATGCGCTTGTTTTGCGTTGTCGACCAAAGATTGTATACGACGCCGAGCCCATCCTCGCCCCAGTCCATACCGGTCAGCGTTTCGAGGAAGTCAAAATGCTCTTCATCTTTTAGTCGTTGCATTTCTGCGTGCAAATCTTCCGGAGCCAAGTAGTGCAGTTGCAATTCGTTCTCCGCCGGTTTCGTTTCCGTCGGCGTTGCTGCCGGTCGGGCGGGTTGCGGAGCTGCTGCTGCTTGCGGTGCTGTGTTTGCGCGCTCTTGCTTTATCGTTTGCTCGTTTTCCATTTTCTATCTAAAAAACAGTTTTAGAGGTAGCCGAAGGCTTACGCTTCTTCCTCCTCATTCACGATTTTACGCATTTGTTCTCTCGTTTCGGCCGATGTTTGCGGATCTTTTTCTTTCCGGTTGGTCGTGCCGAAGAAGTTTTCAGCTTTAACGATACGTTGCAATTGCATCATGCCGTAAAGGAAAGCCTCTGGGCGCGGCGGACATCCGGGAACGTAAACATTAACCGGGATAATCTCGTCTACGCCTTTCACTACGTGATAAGATTTTACGAAAGGACCGCCCGTCGTGGCGCATCCGCCGATGGCTACCACGTATTTAGGATCGGCCATTTGGTCGTACAAGCGCTTTAAGACGGGAGCCATCTTATTTGTGATTGTACCGCTGACTAAAATGACGTCAGCTTGGCGCGGACTGTTACGTGTTACTTCAAAGCCAAATCGTGCAATGTCGTAGCGAGCTGCACAGACAGCCATAAACTCGATACCGCAGCAACTCGTGGCAAAAGTCAGAGGCCAAAGCGAATTGCTACGGCCCCAGTTGATCAAATCATCCAAAGGCTTAACGATAACATTGGCGCCGTTAGCATTGAGTTCGGCTACCAACTTCTCATATGTCTCGTTATCCTTAAAGTCTTCGTAAGGGATGTTCTTGATTTTCGGTCGTTTTAGTTTCATTGCCATTTAAGAGCCCCCTTCCTCCAAGCATAAGCTAAGCCTAAAATTAACACAAAGAGGAAGAACGCAACGCTCAATAAACCCGCAGCCCCCAGCGAACGCATCACTACGGCCCAAGGAAACAAGAACATGGTCTCCACATCAAACATCAAGAAAAGGATGGCAAACAGGTAATAGCCTACGTGAAACTGCATCCACGCCTTTCCGCGTGTGGGAACGCCACATTCATAAGCTTGTTCTTTCTGCGCATTAAAGCTTCTGGGCGAGATCAAGTTGGCCAGGACCACGACCACGGCTACAAATGCGAACCCTGTCAACGCTGTGGTGACAAACAAGGTAAAGTTCATAGCTTCGTATCTAAATTGTTAATGTATAAATGCTATCGATGTCGCGCAGGCTTTGGTCGGAGATGAGAGGATGTTAATTATTGAGTGACTTAAACAAGCATCTCTTTCAATCTTTCCCGGTCTTTGCGACAAAAAAACTTTTCGAGCAGGCCGCAAGTCGAACAATAAGCCGAGAACGCCTGACTATTCAGGCTGCAAAATTAAAAAAAACTCTCTACATACCTTGAAATATGAGCAGAAAGTTAGTTGCACGCGGCTTTTTTGCGGGGCGTCTTGCCGACTACTTCTTGCGCACAATGTCTTCTCGTTGGCTCAGTATCAATCGAAATGCGTATTTTTCTCATCACTTAACGTCGCAAAAAAGACAATATAGGCTTATAAACTGATTTTATGAAGAAAAATGAGGCAATAAGTGGCGCTTGGGCAAAGTGTAAGTAGCAATCGTGGATTGGTAGAAGCCGGTCCTCCATTCCTAAAGGTGAAATTTATGCTCATTTGTTCGTTGATTTACAGGCAAATCTCTAACTTTGCAATTATGAAACCGCAGATTGCGATAATTACCGGCAATACTTTAGAGGCAATAGGATTGGAAAGTATTGTGCGAAAGATGATGCCTAAAGCCGACGTCCTGCTTTTGCCCTCCTTTTCGGCTTTGGATCAATCTGCCGGCTTCTTTCATTTCTTTATTTCGTCGGAAACTTTATTGAGCCACGCACAATTTTTCTTGCAGCGCAAGCAGCAGACAATCGTATTGATGCACGGCGAAGAGACCCTGCCTTTGCAGGGCTTCCGTACGTTTAATGTGCGGCAGCCGGAGGATGTACTTTTGCGCAGCATACTCCAAATGGCGCAGGCGGGGCATCGACATCGGCCGCGACCCGTGCTGGAAGCGCAAGGCGAAGTGCAGCGAATCTCGCCGCTGACGCCGCGCGAAACGGAGGTGTTGCGCCTTGTTGTATCCGGCTTACTCAATAAGGAGATTGCCAATCGTTTAGGCGTCAGTCTGACAACCGTCATTTCGCACCGTAAGAACTTGACGGCTAAGCTCGGTTTCCGATCCGTTTCTGCGCTCACCATTTATGCCGTCACTCACGGCATAGCTGCTGTGGAAGAAATCTGACGCTTGTTTTCGTCGACCGCTTTCTTGCTTCATCATTGCTTTTGACGCTTCTCTTAAGATCTGTTCGCGGAGAGCGGACATCTCATTTTTCTGCACCTGACGTTGAGGTTGCCCGTATTTTTCCTTTTTCTGTTGATGCAGAGACGCATTTTTGAATGTAAAATGGGTCATAATAGATGGATGATGATGCGCCTCGCCATTGTTTGGCGGCACCAAACCATCGTTTGGCTCCGGCAAACCATTATTTGCTGCCGGCAAACTATAGTTTGTTACCACCAAACAATAAAAAACTGAAAGGTGATGCGCGGACGAAGCGGACTTTAGCGTCGAATATAGCCTGCTGCAAACGGACTATGGCGCTTGTCGTGTCGCTCTGTTCCGATTTGATGACGGTAGCTTGAGTGGGGGAGTTACCGGTGTTTGCTGTCCGGGAGAGTCTTGGGGGATAAGGTCTGCGCTGTGTGAGTCTTCTGCATATATTCGCCACTCATTCTTTGATAATTATACGAACTGCATGGCCGAACTTAAGAGGGATGCTGATAAAAGTGAGAATACGCGGAAAGGAATAAGGGAACGGTCGGGAAATAATTTGCCGGTTAGGAGCTTTTTTGCTCGGTCGTTATTGGTAATTGTGCTTGGCTTTTTAGAGGATGGGCCGATATGGAAAAGCAGCCATATCTCGTCAGATATAGCCGCTCTGTTAGCGTTCGAAAGTGCGCTTAAGGCTGCGTTTCGCCTTCTATAAAGTGCTCCAATTTCAGCGTTTCGCCATCAAAGACGGCATAGCTAAACCTGCTGATCCAATCGCCGATGATCAAAGTGCGGGTTGTGGGGGAGAGTGATAAATCAAGTTCGATATGGCGATGACCGAAGATGAAATAATTGATGTCGGCGTGTGTCGATAGATAACCCTTTGAAAAGCGAATCAAGTCTTCGCGCTCCTCGCCCATATACGGCGGATCGCCGCCTGCACGCTCGTGTTTCAGACGGCTGTGCTTGGCCCAGTTGAGCCCAAACTGCACGCCCCATCTCGGGTGCAGGGCCGAGAAAAGCCGCTTGCACGTGGCGTTGTGAAAGATGCGGCGCAATATTTTATATTTCTTGTCCTCCGCTCCGAGGCCATCGCCGTGCGCCAGATAGAAGAGCTTGCCGTAGATTTCAGTGGTAAAGCTTATTTCTCGATGGACAATCATGCCGCATTCTTGCTCAAAGTAGTCGTTTATCCATAAATCGTGGTTGCCCGTAAAGAAGTGCACTTCCACACCCTTGTCCGTCAGTTCGCTAATCTTGCCCAGCAGGCGCGTGTATCCCTTCGGGACGACTGTACGATATTCATACCAGAAATCAAATATGTCTCCCAAAAGATAAACCGCTTCCGCCTTCTCCTTTATATTGTCCAAGAAGTTGACCAAGCGGCGCTCATGCGTCCGTCTGTGGGCTATCGCCAGGCTGCCTAAGTGGGCGTCCGACAAAAAATAAACTGGTTTCATTCGATTTCGTGTATTTATATCATTCTGTGCAATTCTTTGCGGCTGCACTCCAATTGTTTACTTCAAACTATCGGTTTTGAGGCCTTGTTGGAACTTGATAGGCAGACTAAAGCAGGCCCAAATCGAGCTTAGCCTCGTCGCTCATCATCTCTTTGTCCCACGCCGGCTCAAAAACAACGTTCAGTTTCAAGCTCTTTACGCCCTCTACGGCCTCAACTCTTTGTCGCACGTCTTCCATAATAAAATCTGCTGCCGGACAGTTGGGCGCCGTCAGCGTCATATCCATTTCTAAATGAGCTTCATCATCGAGGTCGATGCGGTAAATAAGTCCCAAATCGTAGACATTTACGGGGATTTCCGGGTCATAAACTGTTTTAAGTACGTCAATAATGCGTTGTTCTATCTGCAGTTTTTCTTCTTGTGTCATATTGATCAATCAATTAAGCGAGTTTTCCTTCTTCTTGATAACTATAATAGCACTTGTCAGCCACAATAATGTGATCTACAAGCCTGATATCCAATAGTCGGGCGGCTTGCGCCACCTTCTGCGTCAAGCGATCATCGGCCTGGCTCGGTCGGGGATTGCCTGAGGGGTGATTATGACAGATGGCAAGCGCCGTAGCCTTGGCTTCCAAAGCCTTTCCAAAGAGCAGACGCACGTCAACTGTAGTTTCGGTCAGTCCGCCGCGACCGATGAGTGCTTCAGAAACCAACTGGAGGCGGCGATTGAGAAACATAGCGTGAAATTCTTCGTGAGGCGTATCCTCCAATCTTTGCCGAAAGAAGCTGTAAATCTTTTGCGGGCCGTCCATAAGTGGGCGCTGTTCCGCCGGCTCTTCGGCCCTGCGCCGGCCCAATTCGCACGCCGCTAAAATCGTGATGGCTTTCGCCGGACCTATACCGGCATATCGGCAGAGGCTTTGAATATCTACGCGACCTAAACGCCGCAGACTATTGTCGTGATCATTGAGGATCTCCTTCATCAATACGACTGCATCTTTGCCGGGACAACCTGAGCCGATCAAAATGGCCAATAGTTCGGCCGAACTCAATTGCCTGGGCCCTAATTCTTCAAACTTCTCGCGCGGACGATCTTCTTTAGACCACTGATTGATCTTAAGCGGCATAGGAAAAACGGTTACTTGTAGAAATTTCTCTTGAAGGCCTCAAATTCACTCTTGCCCAAAACGCGTTGGCGCCACCATGCGCGCAAGAAACCCGTACCATAACCGATGAGCTGTACGAATGCGGCGGGCACAGCCAAGAGTCCGACGAGCAAACTGCGGTTGCGGATGCCGGCATCTATGAAGACCAGCAGTGCATATAAAGCCAACAGTGCCCAAGCCCACGGACAGAAAAAACCGATTAGCAGCAAGAGGCAGCAGCCGATGGTAAACACTGCGGGGAGAAGGTGTACTATTTTTAATGTGCCGGGGTGTCGCTGCGTAAGGTTAATGCGCGCGATGCCGAAATTGTGTACTTGCTTGAAAAACTTCTTTAGGTCTGTGCGGCGTTTGTGCCATACCCAAGCCTCAGGGAAAAGTCGGCAAGCGTAGCCGCCTTCAAAGATGCGGGTAGAGAAATCGATGTCTTCGCCAAAGCGCATTTTGCTGAAACCTTGCAAGTCGTTATAGACGCTACGACGAACACCCATATTAAACGATCTGGGATAAAACTTGTCAAGCTTCTGCTTCCGGCCGCCACGTATGCCGCCGGTGGTGAAAAATGAAGTCATCGCGTAGTTAATCGCTTTCTGAATAGGGGTGAACGAGCTATGCGCGCGATCCGGACCGCCGAAAGCATCGCAGGGTGCGGCCTCAAGTTCCGCTTCTACGGCATTCAAATAATCGGGCGGGATGACGACGTCTGAATCTAAGACGATAATATATGTTCCTTGGGCGCGCTCAACGCCATAGTTGCGCGTCTGCCCCGGGCCTGAGTTGTCCTTATAATAATAATGTATGTCCAGTTGCGTCCGGAAAGTTTCGACCTCCGCTTTGCACTTTACTTGAGAGCCATCTTCAACTATGATTACTTCGAAATCTTTATATTTCTGCTCACAAAGACTTGCTAGCAACTCGCGTACCTCATCAGGGCGATTAAATACAGGGACAACAAAGGAATACTTCATAGCTGCGAAATTACGCAAAAAAGATACAAACCCAAATATTTCCGGGTAAAATCGGGTAATGTCCTTTCATAAGATAATTTCTGCCGGTATGGTTTATTGATAATTTAGTCCTGATTATCCACCACAAAGGTAACTGAAGAAGAGAGAGCCAAAAATACTTCCATAACAGAATGCTTTGCCGCTACTTCCACGTTTGCCCAATACAGATTCGGTAAGTTTTTCAAAGCCCAACTTTGAGAAAACGTCCATAATGTGATAAATTCCACCGAAAGAAGTGATATTTTCGTTTCTAATTGCTACCTTTGTCATGTCAGATTTTTGCTTACTTGTTATGTTTGCAGCACCAAGATAGGTGAAATTTCTGACATATCCAAGTGTCTTGAGAACTTTGTTTCTCAGGCACTTGGAGTTCTTACAAGAATTTATGCTGCGGAATTAAGGTTTTAAAGATATGACACATCAAGAACTCTACCAAGAATTGCTAAATCCTGACTCTGATTTGGTATACCCTTTTTATTATTATGATGAAGATAAAGACTATTTTGATTATTGGAGTGATTTAGCCGAGAAGTATAAAAAGAAGATCTATAGTCTTAGTGATGAAAGTGTAAAGACTCTGAACATGGCATTTAAAAAAGCATTAGTAGGGTATGAGGAATATATGCCAACGAAAAGGCATAATTTTAAAGAAGATTTTGATAAGATTTACAGTACAATACAAGAAGCATTAAGCTCATGCTATATGAATTACTATGAGGCTGCGTATGAATTATTGCATAATTTCTTTGTAAGTGATGATTTTTTTTATTTGAAGATGCTTCCAAGAACAATTATTGAGAAGAATAATGTCTTTTATAGAATACGACTAGATTTTAAGCCAAGCAAGGGTAAAGGACAAGATGGTGACTTATTCCATATCCCATTTCATTTACGTCACAAAGTAGCTTCCACTAGGTATGGGCTTCTTAGGCTATCCTGTCTTCTATCTTGCTGGAAGTTTAGAAACTGCTTGTTACGAAATGAACTGCCCTGATACCAAGTCCTTTTCTTATGCAAAATTTAAAACTACAATGGCATTAAGCTTTTTAGATTTAGGTTACCCTATCGATAAGAATCTAGCAGACTGGGAGTATTATAGCTTTTTAGTTTTCTACCCTTTAATAATGGGATGTCTAATATCTGTAAAACATCCACAAGACCCTTTTAAACCTGAATATGTGCTACCGCAGCTTATGACGAAAATTATCAGAGAAATGCCTCAAGAGGGTAGTCCAGAAAACGGTGAACCTTCAACGAATAAGGGGTTTGCGGGCATTGTGTATATGTCTACAAAAAGCCCACACAAAGATAACTTACATGATCTGTCATTACGCAATTTTGCACTATTTCCTCGAAATACAATATGTCGAGAAGGCTATGATAGCGAATACTTATCTCCTATGTTTGAAATGTCAGGTATAAAGACTTTTTCTCATTCGAGTGAAAGTCTTTCAGAAGAAGATTCGTCGAAAGACGAATTTCACTCTATTAATGTTACATTGATACAATAAAGGTTTGCTTTTCTTTGGATATATATAAAGTATTGATAGTAAAAGAAAATAAAGAAATAAGCCTTACCCTCTAACCCCTCTCCGAGTGAAGAGGGGCGTAATCGCCGAGGTATCCCAATGGTTCTAAAATCGTTAATTTAATTAAGATAGAAAGAGATAGGTGAAAGTTTTTTATATAAATGTAACGTGAGTTCGACGAATTATAAGTGTCTATAGATTTGGTGATTAGCGAAATTTGTTGTAATTTTAAGGTGTTGATATACATAGAATTACAAACAAAAATCGCTATGATCACCGAAGCCAAAGTTACTGAAATATTTTGTATGGCAGACGACTTCTGCAAGTTTTTTGATGCAATGACAGCAAAATATACGCTAAAACCTGCCAGAAAAAGAAAATATCATCGAAGTTCCACGATGTCAAAGGCCGAAGTCATGCTGATAATGATTCTTTTCCACGACTCCGGTTATCGCTGCTTTAAACATTTCTATCTTGAAAAAGTATGCAGGCATCTTCGCCATCTGTTTCCCAAGGTTGTTTCTTATAACCGTTTAGTAGAATTGGAAAAGGAGGTAGCCGTACCCTTAACCTTATTTATCAAGAAGGTCCTCTTGGGCAAATGCACGGGCATAAGCTTTGTTGACAGC
>NZ_GG700643.1:1055132-1056177 GCF_000159995.1 Alloprevotella tannerae ATCC 51259 | reverse complement strand
AACTACATAGTTGGTTGACAGTTGTCTTCTAATTGCAAAATTACTCTTTTATTTTCTTGTTGCGGTTGTTTCTGCCTCCTTCTTTTATTGTTTGACTTAATAATGTGTGCCGAGGAAGTTATGCCGTCAACCTTCCGACTTCTTCCATTGGCGTTCTCATCTGCAGACTCTGATGCGGTCTGAACGTGTTGTACAGTTCGATGGCTTTCTTTGTGAGGCGCCTGACCTGCTGCAGACTTTTGTCTTCTGTATTGAAGAGCCATCCGTTCTTGAGCGTATTGTTCATCCTCTCGGCCAGAGCGTTGTGCAATGGGTCTCCGCTTTGTGTCATGCTTATTTGTATTCCAAGAGATTTGAGTTTGTCGACGTACTCATTGCAGCAGTATTGCACGCCGCGGTCGGAGTGGTGTATGAGTTGCGAGAGTTCGACATTATACTTTCTGTAGAAATCGATGGCCATAGAGAGGGCTTTCATCGGACCTTGTCTCTCAAGGGTCGGATGAAGACACCAGCCCACGATCAGACGTGAAGCGGCATCGGTTACTAAGGAGAGATAGGCCCAACCTGAAGAGGTTGCCACGTAGGTGATATCCGTAACGCACAGCTCACCGAAGCGGGCGGGATGTAGCTTGGGCCTTGTGTTGAGAAGGTCTTCATAGATGTGGTAGTGGTGATTGGAGTTGGTCGTCCTTGGGCGTTTGCGACGGCGAAGGCACAGACCATTGGAGCGGAAGAGCTCATAGCATTGGTCGCGCCCGATGGTAAACTTATCTGCATATTTGCGACGGCATAGCTCGTAAAGGATGCGTATGCCGGCCTTGGGTAAAGAGCTGCGAAGCTCCTGCGCATAGAACACGATGCTGCTGCGCAGGACGTCCAACTCCAAAGAACGATCCACATGGCGATAATATCCTTGTCTGCTTATGCCAAGATAACCGCAGAGTAAACTGACAGGATGACTTACCGGCTCCTGTCTTTCTTTTCCCTGCGACAAGGTCTTGATTACTTGGCAGCGGGAGTTTTTTCGTATGCGGATGTTGTATTT
>NZ_GG700643.1:737194-1055032 GCF_000159995.1 Alloprevotella tannerae ATCC 51259 | reverse complement strand
GAGATAGGCCCAACCTGAAGAGGTTGCCACGTAGGTGATATCCGTAACGCACAGCTCGCCGAAGCGGGCGGGATGTAGCTTGGGCGTTGTGTTGAGAAGGTCTTCATAGATGTGGTAGTGGTGATTGGAGTTGGTCGTCCTTGGGCGTTTGCGACGGCGAAGGCACAGACCATTGGAGCGGAAGAGCTCATAGCATTGGTCGCGTCCGATGGTAAACTTATCTGCATATTTGCGACGGCATAGCTCGTAAAGGATGCGTATGCCGGCCTTGGGTAAAGAGCTGCGAAGCTCCTGCGCATAGAACACGATGCTGCTGCGCAGGACGTCCAACTCCAAAGAACGATCCACATGGCGATAATATCCTTGTCTGCTTATGCCAAGATAACCGCAGAGTAAACTGACAGGATGACTTACCGGCTCCTGTCTTTCTTTTCCCTGCGACAAGGTCTTGATTACTTGGCAGCGGAGTTTTTTCGTATACGGATGTTGTATTTCTTCTCGGCAAGATCGATCATCGTCTTGTTGGCCAAACCATAAAGTTTTTCAACGGCCAATTCTTTTTCAAGACGTTTGATCTCTTTTTCATGAGCCTTGCGCTCGCGTAATAGCTGCGCTTGGAGTGCTTCGAGTGTATCGGGGATATCTTCTTTTTTCATAAGATATGCTACTGACGAGACGTCGGGTGAGCCATATTCGGTATAAATACGATGGAATGTACTTAAAGGGATACCGTGACGAGAAGAGAACTCATGCAAGGTTAAACCACTTGTTACATACTGATGTAATAACAGTATTTTCTCTGATTCATTGTAATGAGACATAAATTTTTACTCCTTTGTGATTGAGAAAGTGTCAACTTATTCAGTACACTACAAACTGTTGGGTATATATCTTAAGGAATGAAACCGGAGAAATAACCATCGGCTTTTCAGTCGATATGGATGAAAAGTTCACCGAAATCTCCATGCGAAAGGAAAAGCTGTATTATCTCCGTCCGTTTGAAGAACCGTTCGACGGCTTGGCGCACAAGCATCTTTTGGATTCCCTTTCCCAAGATACGATCAACCTTCTCGTACGACGTAATCGGGAACGGACAGAAATATACAAGGAAGTCTTCCGGAAAACGCGATAACTACACTCCCTAAAAAATAACCAAAAGAACATTAATTTTTTAATTTCAAATTCAATATGAAACAACAAAACATCATTCAGAGACTCTGCCTCTTCCTCTTCGTTCTCGTGCTGGCCCTGCCGGCGTTGGCGACAAATTATAATCGTGAGGGCTATGAGACATTCCGCTCACGCAACTTAGGCACGCACAAGAATGTAACAACACTCAAACAAGGGAAGGTGGAAACCACATTCAGTAGTTGCACTACTTCAGGCAGCTCGGGCAATGGTGCCATCTATCAGCCCGCAAAGGGCTCTCGCATCACCGTAAGGGCCGACGACGGCTATGCCATCCGCTGGATCATCCTGCGCGATACCGAGGGTGGCGAAAGCTATAGGCACCCCCAAGGCAAATATCGCATCAGCAGCGTTACCTCGGGCTATAACTATTACTTCGAGAAGGAAGCCGTGTCGAATTCGCATATAAGCGGAGCCAATCAGAATAATCTCAACGACGACGACAACAATATCGTCGTCTACAATTATGATGCCTCGGCAAGAAGTGTCAACATCTACACCCACAACAATTCCCGTTGGGACCAGTTCAAGGTGCGCGACATCATCGTGGGTTATGTCAGGGCACCCAAGGTGAGGTTCGAGAAGGACAGGTACGATATGTACTACACATCGATACCATCAAGTTTTTTTGAACCCGTCCTCAACTTCGATAATCACAACGGCAATGTCGGTTACAAGGTGGACAACCATGATATTGCTACTGTCTACGAGGACGGATTACTAAAGTTCAAGCGCCCTGGAACGGTAGTCCTCACCGCCACTTGCAGTGCCAGTAAGAATTGTGCCAAAGCGCAGTGCAGCACGACGGTCACCACGAAGCGCGACGGGGTAACCTTTACCTCAGAAGGCCTGCCCGACGTGATTTTCAACAATACCCCTTACGACACACGTGACTATCTCCGTAATAGCAAAACAAAGAGCGGCGGGGATTTTGATTATACTGATGGGTCCTTCAGCGTTACCAGCAGCAACAACGCCGTCCTCTGCTACGATGACCGCAGGCTCAAGTTCGGCGGCACGGCAGGCGAGGCGACCATCACCTTCACGCAGAAAGAGACCAATTTCTACGAGGCGACCACCTTCTCGCACACCTTCATTGTGGCGCGTCGGGACCAATACGGCACGATACTCATCAAGGACGCCAACGAATGGAAGGTGTTCTGCAAACTCGTCAACGAAAAGGGCATGACTAATCTCAACGCCCGTCTTGAAGCCGACATCGACCTCGGAGGATACATCGCGATGGTGGGCAACAATTACTCCGGCACGTTCGACGGACAGAACCATACGCTGAAGTTCAACTGGAATGGCGGCTCAGACTCTGAGATAGCCCCCTTCAAGAAAGTGAGCAACGCCACTATCAAGAACCTGCGCACCGAAGGGACAATCAAGTCAAGCAGTTACTATTTGTCAGGATTGGTTGGTGACGCTTATGGCACCGTCAACATTTCCAACTGCGCCAGCAATGTGAACATCACGAGCAGTCATACCGGCGGCAGATGCGATGCGGCGGGCATGATTTCTTATATAGGCGGCAGCAGTGCCAATATCACCATCACTGACTGCCTCGTCGAAGGCAACATCACTGCCATGACGGACGAAGGCAAGAAAAGAATGGGTGGGTTTATATATAACCAGAATGGCTCCTGCACCCTGGCCAACTGCCTCTACGTCGGCACGAACAACGCCACCAGCGGCAACACCTTCGCCTACAACGCCACCATCAAGAACTGCTACTACCTCAACGCCTGCGGCACAGCGCAGGGCGAACAGGTGACCAAGGACCAGCTCAAGAACGGCTACGTGGCTTATAATTTGCAGAACGGCAGAAACAACACCGTCTGGGGACAAGTGCTCGGCACGAACGACGAGCCCCTGCTCACCACCGACGGCGCGAAGCGGGTCCGCAAGGTGGAGTTTACCTACAACAACCGGGTGAAAGCCACGCGCTACGCCACCCACGGCAAGGCCATCTACGGCTCCATGCCCACCTTTACCGCAAAGGACCTCCTTGGCAGCAGCTACAACGAGCACCATTATTACTCCGGAATCGCCTTTGAGGGCGGCTTCAACGGCTCAACCACCGTCAACACCGACCGGACCGTGGCAGTAACCTTCAACAAAAAAGACTACTACGAAATTGCCTCGAAGGAAGACTGGAAGGTGTTCTGCGACATCGTAGGCAGCGGACAGAACGCCGTTGATGCCAAGATGACGGCGGACGTCGATCTCGGCTCGGAAATCAACATGGTGGGAAATGTTTCGAGTAAAGATTACGGCGGCACCTTCGACGGACAGAACCACACGCTCAGGCTCAACTGGGATACCAACACCAACGACATCGCCCCCTTCAGGAGAGTGAAAGACGCAACGATAAAAAACCTGCGCACCGAAGGGACAATCAAATCGAACGGTTACTTCCTGGGAGGACTGATCGACGAGGCCACTGGCGGCAGCAACACCGTCACGAACTGTGCCAGCGCGGTGAACATCACGAGCAGCTATACCAGCGACAGATGCGGGGCTGGAGGCTTGATTTCCTATATATACACCAACACCCAAGTCACCATTAACGACTGCCTCGTCAAGGGCGCAATCAACGGCACCGGTGCAGGCCGGAAAGGCATGGGCGGCTTCGTATATGTGCAGAATGGCGCCTGCACCATGAACAACTGCCTCTACCTCGGCGAGAACAATGCAGACAACAGCGACAACAGGTCTTACACCTTTGCCCCGACCAATACCTCCGGCGCCACCACCACCATCAACAACTGCTATTACCTCAACGCCTGCGGCACAGCACAGGGCACGCCGGTAACCAAGGAGCAGCTCAAGAACGGCGAGGTAGCATATAAGCTGCAGAATGGCAGAAGCGAAAATATCTGGGGGCAGAAGCTCGGCACCGACAAAGAGCCGATGCTCACCGCCGACGCGGCAAAGAAAGTATGCAAGGTGGACTTCGCCTACAAGAACAATGTGCGCGCCACACGCTACGCCAACAGCGGCAAGGCTATCTACGGCAGCCTGCCCACCTTGCAGGAAGCCCTCGGCAACAGCTACAACCCACACCATTACTACACCGGACTGGCCTTTGCCGACGGCTTCTCCGAAACGACCACCATCGACGACGACAAGACGGTAACCGTAAACGTAAACGATAGGGACTGCTACGAAATCGCCTCGAAGGAAGACTGGAGGGCGTTCCGCGACCTCGTGAACGATGGACAGACCGCCGTCGATGCCAAGCTGACGCAGGACGTCGACCTCGGCGAGGAAATCCTGATGCTGGGCTATAGTCTGCCCAACATTTACGAAGGCACGTTCGACGGACAGGGCCACACGCTCTCTTTCAAATGGACTACCACGGAGGACGAAAAAGCCCCCTTCAAGAGTGTGAAGGACGCCACCATCCGCAACCTGCGCATCAAGGGTAGCATCACGCTGACCTTAAAAAACCGGACGACCCAGAGTCGCGCGGTAGTCAGGCGGCAGGATTGATAAATTACGCGTATGGCAACACCACCATTTCGGGCTGCGTCATCGACGTTGACCTTAAGGCGCGCAAATCATTGGCGGGCATACTTCAATGGCCGGACGACACTGCCCATATCACCATTAACGACTGCGTAGTCAAGGGATATTTCCACGCCACGGACAACGAAGAAGGAGGCACAATTAGAACTATATCCGGATTTATAGCTCATAAGCACAGAGATGCCGCCTGCACGCTGAACAACTGCCTCTACCTCGGCACCAACAACACCATCAAACGCAAAAGTAGCTCCACCTTCTGCTCGGAAATGAACGAGGGCACCGGCTTTACGCGCATCAACAACTGCTACTACCTGAACACCTGCGGCAAAGCACAGGGCACACAGATAACCGAGAAGCAGCTCAAGAACGGCGAAGTGGCGAAGATGTTGCAAGCCGGCCGCACCGACCAATGCTACTGGGCGCAGCCGTTGGGCGAGGAGCCGAACCCCTACCGCGAAGCCGGCAAGGCAGAGGTGAACTATGTATATTATAATAAGGAGAACAACGGCTGGGTGTGCGACGACTTCCGCCTCACCGACGACAAGCCGCTGCCCATCGGGCTCGACTTCACCGCCGCCAACGTTACCTACGAGCGCAAATTCAATGGCACGCAGAATGCCACGCTGTGTCTGCCTTACGACTTGTATGCTCAGGGCTTCAAGGCCTACACCCTCTCGGGCGGCAACAAAAACGAAGTCCATTTCAAGGAAGTGGACGACAATCTCACGGCATACACACCGTATTACATCACGGCTAACGGTATGCCACAGCTCGGCGGCAGAAACATCGAGGTGAAAGCCTACAAGGCCGACAAGATGACGACCCCCGCCGCAGGTTACAAATTCACGGGTACGGTAGCCGGCGTGAGCAACGCCACCGCTGCCGCTGCCAACGCCTACATTCTGCAGGACGATGGCAAGTTCCACAAGGTAACGACGGACTATTCCGCTGCCACCATTCCTGCCTACCGTGCCTACATCATCTGTCCACCGCAGGCGTCAGGTGCCAAGCAGCTCTCTGTCGTCCTCGACGGCGAGACCACCGGCATCGGTGGTGTGACGAACGGCAGAGCCGACGGTCCGGTGTATGACCTGCAAGGCCGCCGCGTGGCCGACCGCCTCGACGATGCCGCATGCCACCGGTTGCCCGCCGGCGTTTACATCGTAGGCGGACGCAAGGTGGTAGTGAAATAAAAAAGATGTCTCTCTCATCGGGGGTGCGGCACGCCGCAGGGGCGTGATTCATCGCGTTCCGAATCCCACGGAAACGGGCGGTGCGCTCCCCCCCCCGATGATTTAAAACAAACAGTTAATTAATAAAAAATGAGCAATTACATCAAACCGGGAATCAAAGTGGTACCCATCACATTAGAAAACTCTATCCTCGCCGGTTCCACCAGCGTGGGCATCGGCGAAGGTCCCGCCACGGGGCCTGCACTCTCGAAAGGCAACAACTTCTTTGACGGCGAGGAGGACGACGATGACTATGACGCCCCGAGCCGCCGCCCGTCATCGCTGTGGGATGATTAAATCCATTTTCTTCGGGAGGTGCGCAACAGGTGCCGCACTCCCGATGATAAAAAAAATGACGTACATATACAGTCCGATAGATATTCTCTCGAATATTAATCTTTAGCCTCCTAATGGTAAGGTATCTATTCTCGGATACCTTTGCAAGAAACAGATGCTCGGAGACATCGGTTGGTAAATGGTCTACTCCTTGTTTAAGTGGGCAAGAGTCGGATCCGCTTTAATGCGTTCCTTCTCCAATTCCACAAGTGAGAGAATCTCTTGTTTGATGCGTTTATAGTTGGCTTCGATAGTCTCTTTGAGATTGTCGAAGCCATCTTCGTTTGTAAAGTCTGCGATTATAGGGATTGGTTGATAGGCTTTCATCTCGGCGGAGATTTTGGCACTATCCACGACTATCTCCGCATGGAAAATCTTTTGGTCAATACGTTCGTCAAAATTGTCAGACACTGCCCCCACGAACATACCTTGCGTGAGGTTGGAAATCTTGCTTGCCGGGATAAGACTGTCCATTTGAGTGGAGATTGATGTTGATTTGTCGTTACGGTTGATGGTCATGGACTGCCGCTGCTGGAGTACCTTTCCGAAACGCTCGGAAAGCGTCTTAGCAGTTTCGCCTACGACCTGACCACTAAATACATTACCTACCGTGTTCTGGATTACCTTGCTCTCCTTGTCGCCATAGTCACGGGTGAGCTGTGAAAAGTCCTGAAAGCCCAAGCATACAGCCACCTTGTTGCTTCGGGCAGTGGCAATGAGATTATCCAAGCCTCGGAAATAGATAGTCGGCAACTCGTCGATAATCACGGAGGATTTGAGTTGCTTCTTCTTATTGATGAGTTTCACGATACGGCTGTTATACAGACCGAGGGCTGCCGAGTAGATATTCTGACGGTCGGGATTATTGCCCACTACAAGTACTTTGGGCTCGTTGGGATTGTTGATGTCAAGAGAAAAATCATCGCCCGTCATCACCCAATAGAGTGCTGGTGAAATCATGCGTGAAAGCGGTATCTTGGCACTGGCAATCTGTCCTTGTAACTGGTCTTGTACTCCGCCCTCCCAAGCATCCATAAAGGGCGAAAGATAGTTGGCAAGTTCATCGTAGGAAGTGAGTATCGGGAATATCTGAGCATAGGGGCGGTTCAAAAACTCAATGGCATGAGGAAAGGTGCAATACTTTCCGTTCTCATAGATTTTCAGGAACCAAATGATAGCAGCCAGCAAGATAATCGGAGACTCGACGAAGGAATCTCCCTGTTTCTGAATCCACGAGCGGTTAAGGTTGAGCATAATCGTGTAGGCACTCTCGTAGGCATCTGATATGTCCGTCATAAAGGCGGGATTGATGGGATTGCATCGGTGAGACCTACGTGGGTCGTCAAAGTTGATGACATAGAACTGCGGTTTCACCTTGTAGGCCTTCAAATGATGAAGCAGATGATTGTAGGCTATCTCCGACAAATCGGGGAACTTATAGTCGTAGATATACATCGCAAAGCCTTTCTCTATCTGCTGCTTGATATAATTGTTTACGATGGCATACGACTTACCCGAACCGGGCGTACCCAGCACCATCGAGGCACGGAAAGGATTGACCACATTGATCCAGCCCTTGTTCCACTTCTTCTTATAGTAGAAGCGTGTAGGGAGATTGACGGAATACTCATTCTCCATCAACCGTGTTTCCTGCATGAAACTCTCGTTCTCCGTGTTGAAAACATCGTCCATCAAGTTGTTTTTGAGCAGTCGGCTCATCCACACACCACCCATCAACAGGCATATATAGCCCACAGACAGTGTGAAGATATAGAGCGTAGCTGCTCCGACTTTTCCAATGGGCAATGCCAGCAGCCACCAGTTGAGAAAGAAAAAGACGAAGCCGAAGAAAAGCACCGTCCAAATCTTTGGCCACGTGATTTTCTCTTCTTTCACGCCTTTTGTACCCAAACATGACAAAGCAAGGAACACCACACAAAAGAGTTTTGTCCAAAGGATGGACGAAAACAAGTTCGTAGTGCGCTGAAAGTTCATCAGTATCTTGTTGATGATACCGAGCGTGAAGTGCCACTCGTAAAACGCCTCGTAGCAGAACCAATAACAGTTAATCAGGAGGAATATCACCGATATACCCCGCATAAAGTCCATGACCTTACCTAATGCCCTTAAATCATCTTCCTGTGCCATAATAATATTATTTTGTAGCCTCCCCCAACCCCTCCGAACCAACGGTCTCTGACCAAAGGGAAGAAAGGGAGGGGAGATAGAAATGCTCGTTTATTTAATGTTTTCTTCGTCTAAGTTTTACCTTACTTTGTCTGCGGAGTTTACGCTGCCATGCCGCTTCCTTCCAATCATCGTTGCCCGTAGTTCCGAATGATTCACCCACCATATCCTCGATAAGTTCATCGACAAGGTTGTCGCTTTCTTCTGTATTTTGTTGCAAAGTTTGAACGGTTGCCGATTGTTCCAAGCGGACAGACGGACTGCCATACAACGTTTCGTCCAAGAATGGGTTGTACGTTGAATTGGAGAAATACGCATTGAATATGTTGGCAGCATACCCCTTGCCCAATCGTGAGCCGTTGAGCGCAATGCCCACTTCATCATCAATGAAAGTAATGCCATAGATGCGTCCGCTTTCGTTCTTTCGGATTACCACACGCAAGCCTTGTTCCTCCAACCTTTGTCGCAGTTCTTCCTCCGTCCGGGGAGAAGTACGCATAGTCTGTAATACCTTGTCCCTTATAGCCGGCACCAACGGCTTGACGGCTAGCTTCGATTTCTGCATCCTGTTCTGCACAGCAGTATAGCCCACACCACGACCGATGTCCGATGCGTTGATGGGTGTACTTATTTTGCCTCCCTTATCATCGGTCGGAACATAGACCAGCCCATCATATTTCTTCCCACGAAACTCCGTCTTCACTTCTTCCACGGCAAGGTTATATTTACTCAGGATGGCATTCAGTTCGCCCAAGGAACAGAAACAATAATGCTTCAGCACCATGCGGACAACATTTGCCACCTGTTCCTTGATCTTCCCTTTGTTGGTGTCTATCTTGGGCGTTTCTTTCATCGCCTTGTCAGTAACCTTTGAACTTGGAATGAGATTATACTTTCTCTCCAAAGCATCTGTAATCTGTTTACTCCTTCGTTTCTCGAAGCGGTCGTTGAGCTTTCGCCCCTCACTGTCCACCCGAAGCGACACGATGTGTATATGTTCACGGGCAATGTCATTATGCTTAAAGACGATATAGGGTTGCTTGCCATAGCCAAGTGCCTCCATATACTCCTTCGCAATTTTAACAAGGGTCTCATCGGATAACTTTTCATCTGGGTGAGGATTGAGGGAACAGTGAAAGACCGTTTTCTTTGTTCGGCATTTCTTCGGTATCAATGCCTCCATATCGGCAAACACTTCCTCTATCGTATAACTACCTTCCTTGTCTTGATACAACTCAGCAGCAAGAAGAATGCTCGCTTCCCCTTTCTCCACTTTTTTGAAGTTATACCCAAGTGCCCCTCCAAGGTTTTCCGTGGATGAAATCTTCGCAATCATTTTTTGCGGTAATCTATGGTAAGACTGATAGCCTGCTCCTGTAAGGTGATAATTTGAGCCGGCAAATTTTCTATTTTTTCAAGCATAATCTGTGCGGTCTTCACGCTGTGATAGCTGTTGATGGCACGCACAGTTTGGTTATACAGCACGCCGATCTTATGGATTTGTGCCGTCAATTCCGAGAGCTTTCGGTAGTATTCCACGGCGGATTTATCTACAGTAATCACCTTGAAACTCTCTCCAAGGATACGACCACGCACAAAATCTGACTTTGTTTCTGCACCCGAACGCTGAAACAAATCTATCGCCCTTTGCTGGTCTTTGGGATTGGGTAGCCGTACATGCCAGTTGTCCCAACGGGGTTTTTCTGCGGTTTTTCGTTCTGAACCGTGTTCCGTGTCCTTATTCATAATCCCTTCTGTTTTTTAATTACGACTTTGGAGTAATTCATCTCTCCTTCAGGGCAAGGGCCTTTGTGGTACAAACGGCGGTTTGTGTTACAAAGACACACCTTGCCAATATCAAGAGTTGATGCAATAGAAGCATCCACCTGTAAGGGTGTCTGCTTCGAAGAGTATACCTCCATATCTTCTATCTGGCTGCAACGTTACGGTAGATTTTCAAAAATCTTATTATCAATGATATTCACTCTTTTTCCTTGCATTTCCTTGTACTTCTATCGCATAGAAATATCTATCGAAAAAGCTTTTATTTTGCAGACAAAACGAATAGAATATCGTTCGATAGAACTATTTAAAGAACGATATGACGAACTCTATTTCAATAGTTCAATATATCGTCAGATAGAACTATCGAGATTTCGACAAATCGACAAATAAAACGATAGATAATTCGGTATTTCGACAGATAAAAGAATTAATAATTTGCTGTGACGATTATTCTAACGAACTACCACTCAAATTATAGTTCAAACGATAAAAATATCTATAGTATGGAACAGATACAAACATCGCCCATATTTCTGGGCTTTTCCTCTCAAAAGGGAGGTGTTGGCAAAAGTACTTTGGCTGAGATTATCAGCAGCATTCTTTACTACGAAAGAAATATCCATCTTTTTGTGGTAGACTGTGACTTGTCTCAGGACTCATTCTATAAACTCCGTGAAAGGGAAAAGGCTTGCGTTGAAAGTGATCCACAGCTTTCCAAGCAGATGAAGCAACATTTCTCCTCTTTGAAGCGTACAGCCTATCGCATTCTCAAGGCAGACCCTAAGGAGGCAATAGAAAAAGCTAACGAATATATCCGTAAACATCCGTCTGAGATGTTTGATTTAGTTATCTTCGACTTTCCTGGTCATGCTGGTACAAGTGACCTTTTGCAGCTATCGCTGGAGATGGACTATATCCTTTCACCTTTAGAGCCTGATGTTCAGTCAATGGTTGCCTGTCTTACCTATATCAAAGCGGTAAACGACTTGGGTGTATCCATGTCAAGTGTCCGTATCAAGGAAGTCATTCTCCTATGGAATAAGGTTGACCGAAGAGTAAAGAACACGCTCATAGAATACTATAGTAGGTATATCAAGAACGAAGATTACACGCTACTTAATCAGCATGTCTATACCACTCACCGCTTCAGCCATGAACTGGAGCAATACGGATTCCGTGGAGTATTCCGTTCCACTTACCTCCCTCCCAATAAGGCTTTACGAATCGGGACCGGCATTGATGAGCTGACAGAGGAATTACTTACCCATATTCAACTTAAATAAGACAGCACTATGGCAAGGATACAGGAACAACGGCAGAGATTGGAAGCCAAGCTTAAGGAAATGGCAGAAGATGGGGTGATGAAGACACCACCCAAGGAAACAGTGTCTTTTGACCCACCTGATGAGGAAGATGAAGAGGAAGTGAAGACAGAGGTCAGTACCAATCAAAAGGAAAAACAACATCTGGTAAAGGAACTTATGTCTACCTCGGACGATAAGCAGGACAAGACCTTGTGTAAAAGCCACGAGAGAGGAAATGAGAGAAGTGCGGAAACACCTCGGACTTCTTTAGAGGACTACCGAATACGCTATTTACAGTCAATCCGCCTTCGGGAGCGAACCAATTTTACAATGAGTGCTAATACACTCCAAGTGCTGAGAAACATTTTGCAGGACTTGGGAGAGCGGGTATCGATGGCTTCCTATATTGACAATATTCTCCGTGAACACCTTAAAGAACATAAGGAACTACTCAATAATGCCACTGCAAAGCATCGCCGCAAGGTGGCAATAGATTTTTGAACATAGAATAAATGACAAACAACATCACCATTATGCAAACAATTCTATTCGACATACTCCTGATTCTGACAGTGGTATGGTTACTCGTAGGAATACTCTTTCTTTGGCAACAGTTACACATTGTGCGCCAAAGAATAGAAGAAGAAAGTGAAAAGAAAAACAAGCAGAAACAAAAGCAGAGTACTTCTTCTGTTACGCAAGACCAGGTTGAGCAGGCACGGCAAGTGCTTGTCGGTAAAAGTAAGTCATATAGGGAACGCTATGACGAAATCTCAAAAGAGATTACGACAAATTCTCAAAAAATCCCTGATATTCCCGATACTTCATCAAAAGAAAAACCAGCTGATAATCCTAATACCTTTGCAGGGAAAAACTCATCTGTGTCCGAAGAGACAAAAGAAGCGAAAGGTACAGAAGAGGACAATGAAATGCAGGTTGACTATACAATGGACGAATCTGACGAAGACACTATTATCCGTGAGGAACTGCAGATTGCAGACGATTCTTTACCAGAAGTCTCGCCGTCCACTATTCTTACAAGGGACTTGTCTCGCATAAACGGCTGGCACAGCAATGACGATGCACTTGATGAGAAAAACGAAGCAGAGGTGCAGGATACGCTGCAAAGCATACAGGGCACACAGCTCATGGACTATATCAAGGAGGCAACACTTAAACAGGAGAAAGACCATCAAAAGCTCCTTGCTGCCATTCGCAAGGTGGAAGAAGCGGAATTAGAGGAAAATAATATTAGCTCTTCTTCTGACTTTGAAACGAACTCAAATGTAGAGAGCAGCGACAGCGATGTTTCGGAAGATGACGAGCGTCCACTGTCATACTATCTGTAAGACTATTGTTTTTGTTCATATTGTACAGTGTTCGAGGGGTGGCTCAAAAGTAAAACAATCAACCAATATCAGTCATACAATAAAACCGAGTCACCCCTTACCACCTCTATCCAAAAGAAAATAATTCATTTAACAACTTAAAATAAAAAGAACAATGAACAACAAAAAGAAAATCACAATGCACTCCTGACAGCTACCGCCATAGGAGCATACGCACAGGGCAACGGCATGGCGGGTATCAATGAAGCCACAAAGATGGTAACAAGCTATTTTGATCCAGGCACAAAGCTTATCTATGCCATCGGAGCCGTAGTAGGTCTGATTGGAGGAATAAAAGTCTATAACAAGTTCTCAAGTGGCGACCCCGATACGAGCAAGACCGCAGCCTCTTGGTTCGGTGCGTGTATCTTCCTCATTGTGGCAGCCACTATCCTGAGAAGTTTCTTCCTGTAAGGCGATGGCATCATTTGAAATCAACAAAGGTGTAGGCCGGACGGTAGAGTTCAAAGGCTTGAAGGCACAGTACCTCTTCCTCTTTGCAGGAGGCTTGCTAGCAGTCTTCATTCTCGTGGTCATTCTCTATCTCTGCGGAGTCAGCCAAGTTACCTGTCTGGTCATAGGTGTAGTGGGTGCCACCATAGTGGTGTGGCAAACGTTCACCATGAATAGAAAGTACGGGCAATATGGGCTGATGAAGAAAGGAGCAGTGCGTATGCACCCACGCTACCTTGTGAACCGCCATACGGTCTGTCACCTTATCCGTAACCTTCAACCAAAGAAAGCGAAAAAATGAGACGTACTGTTGAGGTCTTTGACCGAAAAAACAATAGCAAGATAACGACCCTTGAATCAAAGTTCCCGCTGCTCTCCGTAGAGCAGGGCTGCATGGTGAGCAAGGATGCAGATATCACGGTCGCATTCCGTGTGGAACTACCCGAACTCTTTACCGTCACCTCCGCCGAATACGAGGCGATGCACTCGGCTTGGCACAAGGCTATAAAAGTGCTACCCAATTACAGCATCGTACACAAGCAGGACTGGTTCATTAAGGAGGACTATCAAGGAAAACTCTCCGATGGCGGACTGAGCTTCCTTGCCCGTGCATCTGAACGGCACTTCAACGAACGTCCCTATCTCCACCACTCAGTCTATCTCTTCCTTACCAAGACGAACAAGCAGCGTATGGCACAGCAGAGCAACTTCTCTTCGCTCTGCCGTGGACACCTGCTGCCCAAGGAAATCACCAACAAGGATGAGGTGATGAAGTTCATGGAAGCCGTAGACCAGTTCGAACGCATCATCAACGATACCGAGCAGATAAGGATTGTCCGCATGACTGAAGACGAGTTAGTTGGCACAAATGAAAAGGGCGGACTACTCGACAGATATTTCTCTCTATCTGAAGAAGGGCATGCGTCTTTGGAAGATATCCGTCTGGGCGCAGACCTTGTGCGTGTGGGCGACAATCGCCTGTGCCTGCATACGCTTTCCGATACGGATGACCTGCCGACAACGGTCAGCACGGACAGCCGATATGAGCGACTGTCCACCGACCGCTCGGATTGCAGGTTGTCCTTTGCCTCGCCAGTAGGGTTGATGCTACCCTGCAACCATATCTATAACCAGTACCTCTTCATCGAGGACAGCGATGCCAACTTGGAACGATTCGAGAAGCAGGCAAGAAACATGCACTCGCTGGCACGCTACAGCCGTAGCAACCAAATCAACGAGGAGTGGATACAGGAGTATCTCAACATTGCCCACTCACAGGGGCTGACATCTATCCGTGCCCACTTTAACGTGCTGGCATGGAGCAGCGATAAGGAAGAACTTCGCCAGATCAAGAATGACGTGGGCTCTGCACTTGCTCTTATGGAATGCCACCCACGCCACAATACCATTGATGCGGCAACGCTCTACTGGGCGGGCATACCCGGCAATGCCGCAGACTTTCCGGCAGAAGAGTCGTTCTATACTTTCATCGAGCCTGCCCTCTGCTTCTTTACGGCAGAGACGAACTACAAGGATTCGCTCTCTCCCTTTGGTATCAAGATGGCAGACCGCCTTTCGGGAAAACCTGTTCATCTGGACATCTCGGATTTGCCGATGAAAAAGGGAGTCATCACTAACCGCAACAAGTTCATCTTGGGTCCTTCGGGCAGTGGTAAGTCTTTTTTCACCAACCACATGGTGCGCCAGTATTACGAGCAGGGAGCACACGTCCTCTTGGTTGATACGGGTAACTCATATCAAGGCTTGTGTGAACTTATCCACCGCAAGACCAAGGATGAGGACGGCGTATATTTCACCTATACCAATGAAAGTCCGATTTCCTTCAACCCTTTCTACACGGATGATTACTTCTTCGATGTAGAGAAAAGGGAGAGTATCTGCACGCTGCTGCTCACGCTATGGAAGAGTGCCGACGAACATATCACTAAGACCGAGGCAGGCGAACTTGGTTCTGCCGTCAACGCCTATATCGAGCTTATATGTGCTGACCACAGCGTTACGCCCTGTTTTAATACCTTCTATGAGTATCTGCGGGACGTGTACCGAAAGGATATGGAAAAGCGTGACATCAAAGTGACGCTCTCGGACTTCAACATCAATAACCTCCTTACGACATTGAAGCAATACTACAAAGGCGGTCGTTACGACTTCCTTTTGAACTCGGACAAGAATATCGACCTGCTCTCTAAACGCTTTATCGTCTTTGAAATTGACCAAGTGAAGGACAATAAAGACCTCTTTCCAGTGGTAACGATTATCATTATGGAAGCCTTCATCAACAAGATGCGCCGATTAAAGGGTATCCGCAAGATGATACTCATTGAGGAAGCGTGGAAGGCGATTGCTTCGGCAAACATGGCAGACTACATCAAGTATTTGTATAAGACGGTGAGAAAGTATTTCGGAGAAGCCATTGTCGTAACGCAGGAGGTGGACGACATCATCCAGTCGCCCATAGTCAAGGAAAGTATTATTAATAACTCCGACTGCAAGATACTGCTCGACCAGCGCAAGTACATGACCAAATTCGACGGCATACAGGCAATGCTCGGTCTTTCGGAAAAGGAAAAAAGCCAGATTCTCTCTATCAATCAGAACAACGACCCGAACCGACTCTACAAGGAAGTGTGGATAGGTCTGGGCGGTATGCAGAGTGCAGTCTATGCTACGGAAGTGAGCATGGAGGAATACCTGACCTACACCACGGAGGAAACCGAGAAGGTGGAGGTGATGAACAGGGCAGCACAGCTTGGTGGAGATATAGAAACGGCAATCCGTCAGCTTGCCATAGAGAAAAGAAACAATAAAAAGAAATAAGTACAAACCATCAAAACTATAGCAACAATGAAAAAGTACATTTTCATGGCTCTCTTAGGATTGAGCCTTTCTGTTCCCAAAGCTCACGCACAGTGGGTAGTAACCGACCCTGGCAATTTTGCCGGCAACATCGTCAATTCGGTCAAGGAGATAGCAACAGCTTCTAAGACGGTGAAGAATACCCTTGACGGTTTTAAGGAAGTGGAGAAACTCTACAACGACACCAAGAAGTATTATGATGCCCTAAAGAAGGTGAATAACCTCATTGGGGATGCCTATAAGGTCAAGGAGTGTATCCTAATGGTGGGCGATATCTCTGAGATTTATGTTACCTCGTATAAGAAAATGCTCTCAGACAAGAACTTCCGCCCTTCGGAACTCGCGGCGATGGCTTCGGGCTATGCCAAGCTCTTGGAGCAGAGCGGTGAGAGTCTCAAGGAACTAAAGTCCATTGTCAAGAGTAATGTTTTCTCGATGAACGACCATGAACGAATGCAGTCCATAGACCGCATCTATACCACGCTAAGAGAATATCGCTCGCTTGTATCCTACTACACGAGGAAAAATATTTCCGTGAGCTACGTGCGTGCAAGGGAAAAGAACAACCTTGCCTCTGTTAAAGCACTCTATGGTAATACGGCAAGCAGGTATTGGTAAATCCACAGACAGAAAAAGAACTTGAAAGAACTTTCATAAAACACTTTTGCTTATGGATTTTGCCAGTTTACATGAGCTGCTACGCTCAACCTATGACGAGATGATGCCGCTCTGTGCCCAGATGACGGGTATTGCCAAAGGCATTGCGGGCTTGGGTGCACTCTTTTATATTGCTCTTCGGGTATGGGCTTCCATTGCCCGTGCCGAGGCGATAGATGTCTTTCCCTTGCTGCGCCCCTTCGTGCTGGGCTTTTGTATCATGTTCTTCCCGACAGTCGTACTAGGTACGATGAATGCCGTTCTCTCGCCCGTAGTGCAGGGAACGGAGATGATGGTACACCAGCAGGAGGGGAACCTTGCCGAGCTTACTGCCAAGCGAGACAAGTTGCAAGAGGAAGCCTACCTTAGAAATCCTGAAACAGCCTACCTTGTCTCCAACGATAAGTTCGATGAGAAGATTGAGGAGATGGGCATCATCGGACCTGAAGATGCTGTGACGATAGCGGGTATGTATGCCGAGCGTGCTGCCTATCAGACCAAGCAATGGATTATGAAGATGGTACACGACCTTTTAGAACTTCTGTTCCATGCTGCAGGGCTTATCATTGACACGCTGCGCACCTTCATACTCATCGTCCTTGCCATTCTCGGTCCGATAGTCTTCGGCATTGCCGTATGGGATGGTCTTTCGGGCTCACTTACGGCATGGTTCTCACGCTATAATCTCTGTCTATCTGTGGCTGCCTGTTAGCTCTATTCTTACGGCACTGCTTACAAAAATACAGGTGCTGATGGTACAGAAGGACATCGAGGCGCTCAGCGATCCCAACTACCTGCCAGACGCGGGGACGTGGTACTACATCATCTTCTTCCTCATCGGCATCGTGGGTTACTTCTGCGTTCCCACCGTTGCAGGCTGGATTATCGAAGCAGGAGGCGGTATCGGCTCTTACGGCCGCAATGTCAATCAGGCTGCACAGCGCGGTGCACAAAGTGCCTACACGGGCGGAAGATATGCCGCGGCAGGTGCCGGGTCGGTCATCGGCAATGTCGGTGGACGTATCAAGGGTGCACTGCTCAAAGGAAAGTAGAAATGGAGCAACAATGCTTAATAAATCAACAGCTATAAAAGGAAAAAGAAATGGAATTCAAATCACTTAACAATATCGAGACCTCATTCAGGCAGATAAGACTTTATGCCTTTGTCTTTGCCATTGTCTGCGTGGCGGTGAGCGGTTATGCCCTCTATACCTCGTACGGCTTCGCCAAGGAGCAACGGGAGAAAATCTATGTGCTTGACCAAGGCAAGTCGCTCATGCTTGCCCTCAGTCAGGATGCAAAGCCGAAACCGTCCCGTAGAGGCACGTGAGCATGTACGTCGCTTCCACGAGCTGTTCTTCACCATCGCGCCCGACAAGGATGCCATTGAGAAGAATATGGAGCGTGCCTTCGTGCTGCGCGACAAGTCGGCTTTCAACTATTACAAGGACTTGGCAGAGAAGGGCTATTATAACCGTGCCATATCGGGCAATGTCAACCAGCGCATAGAGGTGGACTCTATTCACTGCAACTTTAATACTTACCCTTATGCGGTAACGACCTATGCACGGGAGTTTATCGTCCGTCAGAGCAACGTCACGGAGCGCAGTCTTGTCACGACCTGCACGCTGCAGAACTCTGTCCGTTCGGACAACAACCCGCAAGGCTTCCTGATGGAGAACTTCCTCGTTAAGGAGAACAGGGACATACAGACTTATAAACGATAAGGCTATGGTAAGGAAAAGAAACTTTTTACGCTCACGTCATTATCTGCGCTTTCACCTGTGGCTCCGCCATCGGTGTGAAAGGCTCACGATAAGGCAGAGAAAGGGAATAGTCTATGGGCTGAGCTTCATCTATCTGCTCTGCTCGCTTTGGATGATAGCACAGTTCTTCCTTCCTCCAAAGGAGGAGAAACTACCCATCCCCACGGGAAAGCTGACGGACAGTCCCATACGGACGGACAGCACCTTACAGGAGTTACACGGCAATTTTTACCTACGACATCATCAAACAATCAAAGAAAATGGATAATAAACAGAAAGAACAAATGAAGAAAGGCTTGGTCTTCGGAGGACTGGGACTGCTGTTTGCCCTCTCGATGTGGTTTATCTTCGCACCGTCGGGCAAGGATAAGACTGCAGCGGAGCAGGGGCTCAATGACAGCATCCCGCAGGCAACGACAGAAAAGCTCACCGAGAACAAGCTAAAAGCCTACGAATTGGGCGACAAGGCGCACGAGGAGGAACAGACCCGCGAGGAAATGGGACGGCTGTCCGATTACTTTGCAGAGAATACAGCTCCATCGGATGCGCAGCGTGCAGAGACAGCTGCTTCTACGGCAAAGATAGAAAGCTCCATGCACCGCTATGAGGAGAACAATCGGCTCTTGAACTCTTTTTACGCTCCCGACCCACACGAGCAGGAGCGTGAAGCCCTGCGCTCAGAGATAGATAACCTTAAAAAGGAACTCTCTGCCAAAGACAGCAGGGAGGACAATGAAGAGAAACGACAGCTTGCCTTGATGGAAAAGAGCTATCAGATGGCAGCGAAGTATCTTCCCAAGGCTTCTGCCGTTCCACCATCTTTGGGTAATGACTTTGCCGAGGGCAAAGGGCAAAAGGCAACGAACAAAGGTCAGAGTATGGGCAGTAATATAAGCGGAGGTTCGGCCGACTTGCCTGCAATGGAAATCTTGGCGGAACGCAAACAAGTAGTGTCCTCACTGGGGCAGCCGATGAGCGACGCTGACTTCATCAAGGAGTATGGCACGAAAGCACGCAACTTGGGCTTCCATTCGCTCGCAAGTGCGGCTGCACCCACGATGCGCAACACACTCAAAGTGGTGGTGGACAGAACAACGACGCTCAAAGAGGGCGATAATGTCGTGCTCCGTCTGCTTGAAAGTGCCAAAGTGCAGGGCTTGCGTATTCCACGACAGAGCCGACTGATAGCCGTCGCTAAGATTGAGGGTAACCGTATGCACCTGCTTATCAAAAGCATAGAAGTGGACGGGCATATCATAGCCGTCAAGCTCTCGGCATACGATACAGACGGACAAGAGGGTGTGTATATCCCCGGTTCAGAGGACGTCAATGCGCTTAAGGAAGTCGGGGCGAACATCGGTGGTTCAATGGGAACATCCTTTACCTTCGCTTCCTCTGCCAAGGACCAGATTATCTCCGAGGCTGCCCGTGGGGTGATGCAGGGCGCAAGTCAGTTGCTTCAGAAGAAGCTGCGCACTGTCAAGGTAACGCTCAAAGGTGGCTACCGCCTTTTCTTGGTTCAGTCCAAATAAAACAATCGAAAATGATAAGTAAAAATAACATCAAAACAAAAGGAACAATGAAGAAAATTATTTTATCAATGGCTATGCTTGTCATGGTGGGAGCAACAGCCACAGCACAGGAAAACAATGATGGTCTGACACCGAGCCGTCCGCTTACTTCGGGAGAGCTCTTTCAAGGTATGAGCCGTGCCATACCAACGGGGCGTGTCGTACTGCCGTATGGTCTGGACGTTACCTTTGACAAGACCGTGCATCTTATCTTTCCTTCTGCCATTCGTTATGTAGACTTAGGTTCGCAGAACATCATCGCAGGGAAGGCGGAGGACGCAGAGAACGTACTGCGTGTAAAGGCTTCGGTGAAGGACTTTGAAACGGAGACAAATATGAGTGTTATCTGTGAGGACGGCTCTTTCTATGCTTTCAACGTAAAGTATGCCGATGAGCCGGAGAAGCTCAGCATCGAGATGAAAGACTTCTTGTCACCAACGGACGGACGCCTGCCAAGCAATCGTGCCGATATCTATTTTAAGGAACTCGGTAACGAGTCGCCCGTGTTAGTAAAACTGATGATGCAGACCATCTATCAGAATGACAGACGCAGCATTAAGCACATCGGTGCACAGCAGTTCGGTATGAAGTTCCTGCTTCGTGGCTTGTATGCCCATAATGGCTTGCTGTATTTCCACACTCGTATGGAAAACGGCACAAATATGCCGTACTCGGTGGATTTTATCACCTTTAAGGTGGTTGATAAGAAGATGGCAAAGCGTACAGCCACACAAGAACAGGTGCTGCAGCCACTTCGTGCCTATCATCAAGTGATGCAGGTGCGGGGTAAGGATAGTGAGCATTCGGTGTTCGTGTTGGAGCAGTTTGCCCTCTCGGAGGACAAGCAGCTTGAAGTGACGCTTTATGAGAGGAACGGAGGTCGTACGCTGACCTTTCATGTGACGGAAGAAGACCTGCAGTTGGCAAAGAAGATTGATAACCTTAAACTCAAATGGTAAAGATGAAACATCATATTACAATGATAGTTTGTGTGGCGATGGCAATGTCTTTTAGCTTGCCATCGCACGCACAGCGGCTGATACCCAAGCAAAGGGGCATAGAGGTTGTAGGAGGTGTTCCACTTATCAAGGGTGAGAAACTCTTTACAGGTGATAATTTCGGTGTAGGCATATCGCTTACCCGTTATCTCAAAAAGGAGAACTACGCCTTTACGTCTTTGGAATATGAACAACAGAACTTGCCTTATCGCAGTTACAATATCCCGATGAAAGACATATTGCTGCACTTGGGCTATATGCAGCCCGTCCTTGCAGATAGGGGAAAGAATGCGTTGGTTTACGTGGGTATTTCTGCCCTGTGTGGTTATGAAGAACTAAATAGAGATAAAAAGTTGCTGCCCGATGGGGCAACGCTGCTTGACCGCTCACGCTTCGTCTATGGTGGCGCCGTGCATGGTTCGGTGGAAGTGTTTCTGACGGACAGAGTTCTCTTTCTTGTCAAGGCACAGGGACGGATACTCTTCGGCTCTGATGTGCATCGTTTCCGTCCGGCACTCTCGGCAGGATTTAAGTTTAATCTTTAAATAGCAAGATGAAATGAAGAAAAAGATATTAAGTTCGATATGGGTAATGGGCGTGCTGACCCTTGCCGTGTTTTGTCTATCTGCTTGTGATAGGGATTTGGATGTGCAGCAGTCTTATCCGTTCATGGTGGAGACGATGCCGCTTCAGAAGGACATCATAAGGGGGCAGACGGCAGAGATACGCTGCACCCTCAAACGAGGCGGTGAGTTTACCGACACTCGCTATACCATCCGATACTTCCAGCCCGATGGCAAAGGAATGTTGAGGATGGACAACGGGACGGTGTTCAAGCCTAACGACCGCTATCCGCTGACGAAGGATGTGTTCCGCCTGTATTACACTTCTCTGTCAGCCGACCGCCAGACGATTGACGTGTATGTGGAAGACAACTTCGGCAGGGTGCAGCAACTGACTTTCAGTTTCAACAACGAAAAGGCGGAAAATAAGGAAAAGCCCTCCGCTGTAATGGTTTCCAAAGTCTTGAAAGATGAGGACAGCTAAACACTTTGCTTTATTCTGTATTTTATGTTTGTTCTGCCAGCCCATCCTTGCCCAGCGTAGGGTACGGTTGGCAGACTTGCCACCTTTTGAGCGTGTCGTCCTCATTGTTAAATACTTTGAGGGACTTCATAATAAGCCGAAGGATTTTCCTTATGTAGGGTATGGTCATCAGTTGCAACCAGGAGAGCACTTCACAGCGAATATGACGGAACGGCAAGCGGACTCATTGCTCCGTGCCGACCTATGGAAATGCTTTGAACACTTCAAAGGCTATGGTAAGGATGCGCTGCTATTGACCTTGCTTGCCTATAATGTGGGCGTTGGTCGTCTGCTCGGTTATGGCAAACGTCCAAAGAGCCTACTGCTTCAAAAAATAGAAGCAGGGAAGAGGAACTTCTATCAAGAATATGTTTCGTTCTGCAGATATAAGGGAAAGGTCTTGAAAGGGCTGGAGAAACGAAGAAAGGTGGAGTTCGCCTTGTTTTATATTCCTTGATTTTACTAAGTACACCTTTTGTAATTTTCTCGTATTGGGTTTTGTTTTAATTGGAGAGATAAGAAAATCCATTTTTCTTTCTTAGATAAGCATTAAAAGCATTACCTTTGTGGTAATATGACAGAGAAACTACCCATACAGCAGGAACAAGTGTCCATCGCCATTCTCATAGATGGCGATAATGTTGCTGCCGACAAACTTGGCGACATCATTTCCTTTGTTTCCTCATACGGCAATCCCATTATTCGGCGTATCTATGCCGATTGGACGAAGCCTGCGATGAAACGATGGAAAGAGGATGCGAAGACATTCTCTTTCCGTTTGGTGGAAGCGCTTTCTTATGTCGGGGTGAAGAATACGACGGATATGGCACTTGTCATCGATGCGATGGATTTGCTGCATGGAAAAAACGTGCAAGGTTTCTGTATCGTTTCCAGCGACAGCGATTATACGTTGCTTGCCCAGAGAATAAGAGAGGAAGGACTATTGGTGTTGGGCTATGGCGAACAGAAAACACCGGCATCACTGCAAAACAGCTGTCATGAGTTCCGCTTTTCGGATAAGACAGAGCCCGTCCAACCGAATAATAACACGCCGGATTACTTCATAGACAGAGACCGTGCCTTGTTCGACAAGGCATTCGAGACGGCACGTAAAGGGGATGATACCGTAACGCTTTCGCTCATTGGAGGTGAACTTAAAAAGCTGATGCCCAAGTATAAAATCAAGCGTTACGGCTGCAAGACACTCGGACAACTTTATGTTAGATTGGGAAAATACGAACTGGTCAAGGTCGGTGACAAGGCTGTGGGCAGTGCCATAAGGATAAAACAATGAAAAGAACGATACCGAAACTGCAATTGAGAATGCTGTTTCGGTATCGTTGGTTATTTAAGATAGGGCATAGGCTTTCTTTGCTCCTTATCTTTCCCCGCCTGATTGCTCATGGAAAGAAAGGAGCGGGCGGCGGATGTGCCGTCCGCTTGTACGCTGTCGTTTACTCCTTTTGAATGGTTATTCGCATTGTCTTTGTTTCGGGGTGGGTATCAAAAGCCCAATTAATCTCTTCATCGGGCAAGGTGCTGTGAATGCTTCCTCCCATCACCAGCCCACAATTTTGCAGGACTTTCTGCCGTGCGTCTTCTTTGCTATCGGCAAGGACTTCAAACACACCCTCGAAAACATATTGCGTTCTTACTCTGTATATCTTTTTCTTCTCCATATCCCTAAAACTCTGTTATTAACAATCTGTGTTCCATCGGTTCACCATTGGATAGTCTGCGATGGGCGAGCCAAAAGTGAGTGCGCCCATACCCATAGGCAAAGAACTTGTCGAGTTCTGTTTCTTCGGATATCTTGTTGATTGCATCTTTCAATTCATCTTTGTTGGCTGATAGCACTATGGCATTGATAACCCTTACAAGGATGTAAGGTATCTCGTCTGCCCAGTTACATACGATGCTTTCTATTTCTACTTTCATTGCTGTGATAATTTGATGGTTTATATTTTTTCTTTATGCTGTTGCCTTCATTCTTTGGTGGATAAGCTTGCTGTTGGAATTGACAAGGTTCACTATTTGCTCGTGGTATTCCGTATTCTTGTTGCAAACTCCACGGCTTTGCACAACTTTCAACGTTTGCAGTGATACTTCGATGGTTTCAATCCGCTTGCCTTCAATGGTTGCCGAAAGGATAAGGGAGTCTTCTTTAAGGTAGTATCCATTTGAAAAAACACAATGATGTAAGGCTACCCCTTCTTCCAAATGCTCTTGCACGCTCTCCAATACACGGACTTGGATAGTGCCGTCCGTGAAACAGATACCGAAGAACTTGGATTTGAGTTCTCGGAAACGTTTTTCGTTTTCCATTGCCCTCATTCTTTTCCTTTCTATTTCCTCCCTCTCTCGCTGTCTGCAAAGCTCGGCTTGCCTGCGGTCGTGTTCGGCTGTGAGGTCGATAGGACAAAGGTATTTCGGGCTTCGGGTGTCCTTACCCAAATGGAGGAGCATATCCACATAATCGCACCACAAGGAAATGTCCTTTATCTCATATCCGTTGCGAACTGCAATCTTATAGGACTGCCAATAAGCTTCAAATGCCCTTGTGCTGTTGAGGAAATAGCGCAAGTGGTCTATGCGTCCTGCCTTGATGAGGGTTTCCGCTCGGCTGTCGGCAAGTAGTGCTGAGATTAGGTCAATTGGTGCGATTTGGTGAAAATCGTCCTTAAAGCCGTTCCTGCGGAGCGTGTCCGTTACCTTAAACTTGGGGTATATGGGCGCACAAGCCACGTAACGATAAGCTTCGTTGTCGTTGCGCACTGCCATTGGCGAATAGAAAGAAAACGTGTCCACATAATATCCCCATGTGCGTTGGATGCCTACCACGACCTTTCGCCCTTGCCCGTTCCACCAATGCTGACCGATTTCGAGTATTTCATATTGCGCCTTACAACCTTTCTCCATGCCTACAATCATTAGGAACATGCGCAACACTTGGTACGCTCCACAGGTGGTAAGGACAGTGAAGTATTGTTTCAGCTGTAATTTGCGTCCGTAGGTTTCCTTAACCTGCAACCTTGCCCCACAATGAGGGCAGGTGCAAGTTTGGGTGGGCTTTTCCATCAGCCAACCATGTCCGCAGTCCATACACGTGGTGCGACCTTTGGGCAGTCGGTAGGCAAAGTGGGCGATACACTCACGGAATGCCCATTTGGTCTGTGTCTTGGTGATTGGGCGCAAACGCTTGCTTTCAGCAAGTACAGCCTTTTCAAATTTGTTTCTCGGTTTCATACTCTTTCCTCCTTATTCTATCTGTTGCGAAAAACATAGCCGTCCTCAAACCAGAAGTCTGTCATAAAAAGGTCATCGGCATATTTGCCGTAATCGAAGTAGGAAAGTGCGAACTCGCAAAGTTCGTGTTCCATCCCCACAAGTTCCTTTGCGAACTCCTCCTTGTCGGCATAACGCCCCACAAAGGCGGATTGGAAAGACCTTACGAGGAAATAGGCGTCTTTGCATAGGTTCACTCCCTCATAGTACGCCCATACCCAAAAGGCTTCTTTCTCGGTGTCGTTCAGCTTGTCCAATTCGTCCCGAAGTTCAAAGAAGTTCTCTTCCAAGTTGCCCTCGTCTATCAAGCCTTCGGGGATGTTCTCCCAGTCTTGGAACATGTATTCGGGTTCTTCCTCGTCCTCGTGTATCTTGGCACAACGTTCCCAAAACTCTTCCAAGTCATAGAAGTCCGCCATGTCCACCCATCCGCCTTGTAACGAGCCTTTGTTATATTTCCTATAAGTGCCTACGTAAATCCGTGCTTTGTTCAAATCCATTGCTTTCATATTGCGTTATTGTCTAAGGGTTAAAAATCAAATAAGGAGGGTTGTGCAACCTTGTTTTCCGCTTTCTTGGTTCGCTCGCTGTGGCTGCGCATCTTGGCAAGCTGTTCGCGTTGGTACTGCTCGATGGCTTGCTTGCGTGCTTCCGCCTTTTCCTCTTCTGTGAGCTGTACCACATGGTTTACTGCCACGTGGCAATCGAGCGGTTTGCCGATGTCGATATTATCCTCATCGAAAAAATGCACTGCCATAGAGTAGATTTCATCGTCGTCGAAACCATTGCAACCGCTTTTCTTCACCTCGTTCAAGATGTAGGTTACACAATCCTCTATGTTCTTGTTAGGCTTCATCAAGTTGGGGGCAAACAAGGGGTCTGACGCTGCACGCTGGTTGAGATACTCGGCTATTGTCCGTGTGAAATGTTCCGTTCCTTTCATGTCTTCTTAATGTTTAGGGAGTTCTACAATTTGATTGATGTGTCCGTATAGGTAGGTTCTCAGGCTTGCTCTGTCGGGAGCATAGTACTCTGTCCATTGTCCGTACTGATTTACAAGGTATTTTTTCAGTACATCAAAGAAATCAAAGCGGTAGCCCATAAGAGGAACGGCTGTACGGAAATAAGTGTTTGAGTTCACCGCTTCACATAGCCAATTCTTTTCCTCACGGCTCATACGTTCGTCACGATTGAGTTTTGCACGCAGGATATAGACCTTGCTGTTACAAAGGCTCTCCAAAGAGGGTACGTCCCATTGTACGAACTTGATTGCCAACATTTGCCCACTTTGTCCAACCACAGGGTTAATGCGGTAATGAGAGGAGGAGCTATATCCTTTTCTGTTCATCGAAGATGTTGTATCTACTTTCTGCTTATCCATAACGACATTTTTTTTATGCGTCCAAAGATCGGAGTATGCTGATTCCTTTTTGTAGCAAAATCAAGGTAGCGGGGCGTGGCTTACACAAGGTTTTGGCGGAAAATACTACCCGCAGGCGTGGAGATTTTCCAGCCAAACCAAAGGCTGCGACCTTGGAGAAGCCGTAAGCCCCGTACTACCTTTGCGGATAAAAAGGGAACAGCATCCGCCTTTATGACATTGCATAAGGTGGAGTTTCGGAAAAGAAGCGAAAGTGCAAAGCCAAGATAAGGGGAAAAGAGAATGTGGCCACTGTCGGTGATAACCGGCTATGACTTATACTGGCCACATGCCCCTTTTATAGAAATTATTCGTAACTATTCAGCGATAAGGCGTATAAACCACTGTTGATTATCAAGAAGTTACATAAAAAACACATACAAATTTTGGTAAAGAATGTCATTTTGAACCTTTTTGCCACAATGTTACGTTTATAAGTTCTTGATATTCAACGTTCATTATCGCTGAATAGTTACAATTATTCGTACCTTTGTGAAAAAGACATAAACTTTTGACTTATGAGGACATTGCATCTTGTTGCCATTGTTGGGATAATGTTGCTAGGCATCGCCCATTCGGCACTCAGTTTCAAGAAATACAACCAACTTTCAGCCGAAGCCTTTTGGTTTTTCAGTGCGGGGTTGGCACTTGTATTTGCCGGTTTAGCCAATGGCTTGCATTATCAGCTTCAAATGCCCGTCACTTTCCGTTACACGCTTGCCATAAACATATTGCTTGTGCTCTTCACGGTATTTTTGGCCATTAAGGTGCCGGCACCTACCACCATCCTGGTGGCAGTGTTTTCAATCTTGCTTTGTGTCACAGTTTTATATAACCAATAGACAATCAGGGTGCGGATACATAATGTGGAAAAAATGACTTAAAGGTTGTCGCTTTATCATTTGCAATTGCTATCCGGTAAAATATTGAGGAATGAGTTCCTATCGGCTATAAGACCATAAGAACCATAATCGTGAGAAAACAAAAGGTGGTTATCTCAAAACAGATAACCACCTTGCTGCAAAAAATGAACCTTTTAGGAAACAGTGTTTCTTTAAAAGGATAAAGAACACGGTTATTATACAATATCGCTCTCGCCGTCTATTGTCGGCAGGTGATTGTCCTCGATAAGCAGGACGATTGTACCGGTCAGTTCGGTGTAAAGCTTCTCGTATTCAGGACTTGCGCCAAATTCGTCCGTAAGGTCATACTTGGCGAAAACGCTTTGCACAGCCTTGTTCTTCAAAAGTATCGGGGACAGTCTTTCGGGGAGTGGGGAGGGCAGCTCTTTCTCAAACTCATTCTCCAAGACAGACACAAGCGTATCATACTTTGAGAAATGCAGTCCTCGATGCAGCACTTCACTTGCCATACTCTCAGCTCCGGGATGCGAGAAGCCTTGTGCCACTGCATCGCAGTAGGTGGTAAGAGCTTCGTCGGCTCTTGCCGTTACGAACGATTTGTCACTCAGCATTTCAGGAAAATGCTCACCAAGATAGGTCTCTAACTTCAATCGGAAGTAAGATAGCTCTTTCTTTGTTGTTTCCATAAGTCTTTTATTTTAGGGATTACACATTAATCATATTAAACGCCCATTGCCGTATTGAACTTGCCGAGCTTGCCAGCCAGTTCTTCCATATCATGCTCTATCTTCTTGTTCGTGATACGCGCGTAGATTTGGGTGGTTTTTAGGTTGGTGTGCCCCAGCATCTTTGACACACTTTCCATCGGAACGCCTTTGCTCAGTGACATCGTGGCAAACGTGTGCCGGGCAAGGTGGAAGGTCAGGTTCTTCTTGATACCGCAAAGGTCGCCAATTTCCTTGAGATAAGCGTTAATCTTCTGGTTTGTAAGTACCGGAAGGAGCTTACCGTCCCGATAGGTCTTATGCCCATATTTGGCGATGATGCGCTTGGGAATGTCAAGGAGCAGCACATTGGTCTCCACGTTTGTCTTCTGACGTTTGGTCATGATCCATTGCTTGTCATCAAGCGTAACGATGTTGTCCGGCGTAAGGTTGGACACGTCTATATATGCCAGACCTGTAAAGCAAGAGAAGATGAAAATGTCCCTTACCAGTTCCAAGCGATGGATGCCGAAATCTTTGTTGGCAATCTTCATGATTTCCTCGTCCGTGAGGAAGCCACGGTTTACCGGCTCCAAGTGGAAATGGTGATTTATGAACGGGTCGTGGTTCAACACGTCCATCCTCCTTCCCAGTATGGTGATGGTCTTGAAAGTCTTCATCGTTTTCGTGGCCGTATTGGGATTCTGCCCGGCGGTTGTACGCAAATAAACGTCAAAGTCATGAATGACTGTGAATGTCAATTCGGACAGGCGAATGTCATTGCGTTTGTACTTTTCATACAAGAAAGCCGCGAAGTGTTTCTTACAAACATTGTATTTCTGCAATGTTGCCACACTAACCGATACGCCGACCTGTTCCTGTATGTCCGTATTATGCTTCTCGAAAAGCTGCATGAGTGTGCAGACATTGTCCTGCCTGCCAAGATACTCGGACTTGATGCGTTCCAAGCACAGGTCGTTCGTCATTTCCAACTTGCGATAGATGGTTTGCAGGTCGTTTTGGATGCTGTCCAACTGCAAGTTCATACTTAGGGCTTCGGTATTGCGTCCTTTCACCCGTTCTCGCGTACTGTCCCATTGGTTCTGTTCAACGGCGACTCCGGATGAACCTATGCACAACCGTTCGTTGTTAAGGTAAATCCTCAACATCACCGGGGTCTTGCCCTCCTTGTTTACATAGTTGCTTCTGAGATAGAAGACTGTTCTGAAAATTGATTTCATACATTGACTGTTTTTAATTGTAGCCGGGTTCACGGGAAATTGTATTCACATTGAAAGGTGTTTACTGCCTGAATGGTTGGAATAAACTTCCGTATACCCCGCTGCAAAGTTCCACATAATCATTTGAATAACAGCAATATATAAGTACTCTAAACAATCTCTGTACGTACTCTTGGTTACAATTTTTATTCGGTTCATCTTTTTGTAACCAGATTGTAACCGTAGGAGAGTATTTTGGGCGTTTCGGCACCCTCCTTACGTACTCTGAAAAAACGTGTAAGTATAAAACAAAAGTATCGTAACTTGTTGAAGCTACGATACTTACTGGTTTTGCGAAGCGTTTTCTGAAGTCTTTTCCAGAGTACTTCCAGCGGAGAGAGAGGGATTCGAACCCCCGGTGCCTCTCAGCACGGCGGTTTTCAAGACCGCTGTAATCGACCACTCTACCATCTCTCCTGAAGGCAAAACTTTAGTCTACCCGCCTCCTAATTGAAAGCGGTTGCAAAGGTATAGACATTTTCCGGGACTACAAAATATTGAGAGAGCAAACTTTATATTAAAGCACATTTTTAACTAAACAATACATAGATAGCTACCGTATGCACTCCTTTGAGAGGCTTTATCCATTATCGTTGTGGTCGAAAAACTCTTTAGAGATGTACCCTCTTTTGTTAGAGGGCGGATGAAAGACGAGATGAGTTTATCTCATCACCGCTCAGACTTTCCTCAAAAAAGGGCGTTTATTCGAATCTTATTGATTTGACCAAATCTAGGATGTAAGAGCCTGACGTACCATTGTCGTAGGCATTTATGACACAAACTTTCTCCTTTCTCTTATCGGTAACGGAGCAGAAACGCCAGTAAAGAGTTTTACCTTCTTTCTGAAAGCGCCAGACACGAAAAACACAGGTATTACCGTTTATATTCTCCCTACCCTCTGCAACCAGTTTGGGAGATTTGTCTTTAAGGCTTTCGAGTGTAAGCTTTTCCAAATTATTATATACTTTTGTCTTGAAATCATCCGATGTATAAAATGAATAAATGCCCAGAGATCCCACGGCATTATGCTTCAGTTTGAATACTATATCATCGCCTAAGTCCTTACTGACATCCTGTTTCTGACAGACAAAGCCTTCCGGTATAGTGAAAATAGCCAGTCCGTTTGTACGTTGGTTGGGTGGTAATTTTCTAGTGAGCATTTCTCTTTCCTGTCTAGACTGTGGTGTAAGGGCTTTTAGCCCGATAAAAAGACCACAAGCAATTCCTATGATGACGATAAGCAAGATGAGACTCATCCACTTTTTTTTATGTGTATTTGCCAATAGCCCATGCTGTTTGTGGGTAACCATTTCTTTTTTGTTGTCGGCCTTATTGCCTTGTATCTGCGTCTCAGCAGACTGTTCAAACTTCCTTTCCATCAATCTTATATCCTTTCTTTGTGATTCTTGTTCCTGTGCAGTCCTGTGCAAGCCTGCATAAATGACAGAGACCGGCCTCCGTCATCTGCAAAGAGCTTCTATACTCTTTTTCCGGAATATCGAGACAAATATAGTAAGATCTATCGACTTTTCGCGATGTTCATTGACTTTCAATCTAACTTATATGTCTGATAGGAATTATTGCTGTCCGATAAAAGTTTTTTGATTGATATGCCGTTCTTTTGGAGAGGGCAAAAAGTAAAGGGCTGATTTCGTTTTGTAAAGTCAGCCCTTAATGGTTAATTTGTATTCGACAAAAAAACATTTAACCATGGGTAAAAGTACACATTTTAGCGGACAGCCGCTCTATTCTCAGATCATAAAATTGTTGAACAAGTCCGAAATCCTCCGCATAAGCAGCGAACAGGGCGCAGAACGCTATGTCAAGAGCTTTGACGCTTGGACTCATCTGCTTGTGATGCTTTATGCCGTCATCATGCGTTTCGACTCTCTACGTGAAATCACCGCGTCCCTTCAGGCCGAGGCCTGTAAGCTGCGCCATCTCGGCATCTTCAGGATGACTTCAAGGAGCACTTTGGCGGATGGAAACAAAAGGCGTTCGGAGGCGGTCTTTGAGGCCGTTTATAGGGATTTATACGCCAAGCATCGTCATCTTCTTTCTTCGGACAGCCGGTTGTGCACAAGAAAAAATGAACCGAAATGGATGAAACGGCTGAAGATAATCGACTCCACAACGATTACCCTCTTCTCCAACCTGCTCTTCAAAGGCGTAGGCAGACATCCCAAAACAGGTAAAAAGAAAGGGGGTATCAAAGTGCACAGTATAATCCAAGCCAACGAGGGAGTTCCATCGGACATCCGCTTCACTTCCGCAGCCACCAACGACTCTTTTATGCTCTTGCCGGCCACGTTGAACAGGGGGGATATCATTGCCATGGATCGTGCCTACATCGACTATGCGAAGTTTCAGCAGATGACTGAGCGCGGCGTCGTCTATGTCACGAAGATGAAGAAAAACCTGCAATACACGATAGAGGAGGATGTCATGTGTCAAACGCCGGAAGGGGTGATGCAGGTTCGTGTACAACGGGTTACTTTCCGAAAGAAACTCAAGGGCGGTTCCAGCATTGTCCATCACGCACGCATCGTCACTTATGTCGATGTTCAGAAGCGCAAACTCATCTCCCTCCTGACTAACGACATGACCTCGGACCCGCTCGAAATCATGGATATCTACCACAAAAGATGGGCCATAGAGTTGTTGTCCAAGCAGATAAAGCAGAACTTTCCACTCAAATACTTCTATGGAGAGAGTGCCAATGCCATCAAGATACAGATTTGGGTAACGTTGATCGCCAACCTGCTGCTCATGATAATGCGGAGGAGGCTCATACGCTCTTGGAGCTTTTCGGGGTTGGCCACAATGGTCAGGATAACACTGATGTACTATGTGGATTTCTACAGCCTCTTTAATCATCCCGAAAAAGATTGGGAAGCATGCCTGAAAGAAGCGGCCGAAAGCCCTCAAATGCCTTCGCTTTTTGATTAGGGGGGGCTTGGAATGCCAAAAAGAGAACCTCAACCGCATTGTTTCAGCGATTGAGGCGGTCTTTCCTACTCTTTTTGACGTTTATCGGACAGCAATAGATAGGAATTAAGTACATAGTATATGCCTTGTGAAGTCGGCAGTGAGGCGCGAAAAGAATATTTAGGTTGCCAGATAAGAAAAATTAATGGCAAGAAGAAATGTCGCTCCCACCCTTGTAGGAAAGAAAGCATCTGCCTATATTTGTCTTATCTATGAAGAAAGCAAAGAAAAATACGGTTATTTCGTGTCTGTTGTTGGTGCTTTGTATGACCTGTAATGCTCAACGGAGTCTTGCGGGGCAACGGATAAAAACCGAGCAGAAAAAGGCTCTGCCGCAGTATTCAAGGGTGCAGATTCCGGAGGATAGTATAGCATCTGTGAACAAGAAGAAAACACTTGGATTTAAGGTAAAGGATGCCAGCTGGCAGGGAACTTATGAATACTATCTACAGGCATCAGAGCTTCCGCCGGTCTTTGTCGGCTACACGCTGGATATTAAACGAAACAGTTGCATCTTCGAGGGCAATGGTCAAATGGTCACATTCCGCATACTTTGTGCCGTAAAGAGCGAGTCGGAGAATGAGTTAACATTGGTTTATGGTCGTTCATTGAGCGAAATGAACAGCTTGTCTCAGTCATTACAACGCTCCCCTTCGTTGGTAAAACTGTATCGGCATAATGGGAAATATTATCTTCAAAGTCCCTGTATCGTTGACAAGAAGGGCAGAGCTAATGTGAAGGTAGCTTGTGAGAAACTGAAGGCATCCAATTAAAGCAAAAATCTGCTTTCACAGGTGAATACACTTGTTGAAAGCAGATTTTTTCTTCATTTCAACCCAAACGGGGGCGACTAAACATTTTTTATTTTCCCGTTTCGATAATCCGAGGGAGAAATACCTGTGGCATTCTTAAAATACTTACCCAAGAAACTTTGATTAGGGAAGTGCATGCGCGCCGTAATTTCCTTAATGGATAAACCCGTGTTGCGCAAGAGCGATTTGATCTGCGTAAGCGCGAGCGACATGAGCCATTGCCCGGCCGTCCGGCCGCTTACGGTCTTTACGATCTCTGATAAATATTTGGAGGAGAGCCCCATTTCGTTGGCATACCATTTCACTTCACGATGCTCCATATAGCAAGCCTGCGCCAGGTTGATAAACTTGTCAAAGATTACGTAGCTATGTGCGGAGTGCTGCATCGCTTCCGGATTGCGCTTGGCCAGAAAATCGCAGACGTCAAAATAGAACACGCGCATCAACATCAAAATGGCTTCTTTACGATAGCCGTGCGACTCGTTTTTAAGGCGACGAATGAGGGCTGCAAAGCTCTCAAAGAGCCAAATCTGTTCTACTTCTGAAAGATGAATTACGGGATTCCGCAAAAGATAAAGCAAGAAGGGCCAAAGGTTTTGCAAGCCCACAAAGCTCTCTTTGCAATACTCTTGAGATACTAAGACAATGCGCCCGCGAAAGTCCTCGCTCGGCCGGCATTTTTCAAAGACTTGCTCACCAAAACCCACCAAGAAATCGCCGGGTCCCATCTCATACGCCTTCCCGTTGAGCACGAAAGAAGCGCTACCCCGATTGCAGTAGCAACAAAGCATAAAACCCAATTGAAGGGTCTTGCCCGTAAAGGCTACGTTGCGAAAATTATCGAGTATGATCAGGTTATTATCTGTATCGGGTGCTCGGAGGCTGGCATAGGGACGCACATCGTCCAAGCTGACTTGCATTAACATCTCAAAAGTGTTTAATTCTAATTTGCGTATAGGCAAAAATACGCTTTTCAGCACTACAAAACAAATTTCCGGAAAGGATTTTAACACCAGCGGTTCAAACCTTTTCGGCGCTTTATTTCCACGCTGCTTCTTGTCATTCTTTTTCTTACACGCTGAAAACTGATTCCACTATATTATAGTTTGAAAATTTCACGAACAAGTCTAAGATTTTCAATACATATAAGCGCATATTCCCCTTTCAAAAATCGAATAAAAATAATGTACAACAAATATTCTCGACAAAAAAGGCTTCATATCACATCATCAGCAACCAATAGATGAAAATGCCATCGCTCGATGCAACCCGAAAGGCTTCATACTACTCCACCCCGGCTGCCGGCCAACTAACGCAGCCGCTTATTTCCAGTCTGTTCAACGCTATTTGCGGCCGACATCTCCCATCTTCTACCTTTTTCATCACGAGCGCAAGCCTTTTTTATCACGAGCACAAGCAGTTTTCATCGTGAGCGCAAACCTTTTTTATCGTGATAAAAATTGGCGAAAGTAAGTCTGCACGAGTCAAGAAACAAAAAACGCCGTTCGACTTCGTAGATCATACGATAGTCAAACGGCGTTAGAAGGTAGTCGTTTTCAGTGCGACCGGCGTTTCGTCAGGCCTCTCTCACGAAATGGGGGAAGGCCGGTTCGCCCAAATGGGGCGCATAGGAAAAGCCTTCGTAAGTAAAGTCGGCCAAAGCTGATGGTTGGTCAGCCGCAGTTTGGAGCAGATGACGCACCATAGCGCCGCGGCAGGCTTTTGCCCAAACGGCTTGCACGTGCAGCCGGCCCTGCTTGCGAACATAAAAGAGGGGCTTGATCACTTTTACTTCACGGCTGACGCGCGCCCAATTGAAGAGGCGCTCATATTCGCCGGTCGAAAGGTGGATCAAAATGCCGTCGTCGGCTTGTACGGCACGGATGAGGTAATCCGTCAACTTATCGCGCCAAAAGCGATCAATGGGTTTGTCGTTTGTTGCTTCCAAGCGCACGGTGTACTCCATTCTGTACGGCACGATAGCATCCATCGGTCGCAACAAGCCGTAAAGGAAGCAGGTGATGTACAAATGTTCCTGCGCAAAGGACAGGGCGGCCGCATCGAGCGTGTGCGCCATCAGCGCTTGATAGGCGCGCCCGTTGTAGCCCATTATGGCAGGCATCTTTTCGGCTAAAAAGAAGTTTTGATAGCGCTGTTGATTCTCTAAAGCCAACTGCCGGCTACACCCCAGCTGCGCTGCCAGCTCGTCAAGATTGAGGCGGGCCATTTCTTTTGCGAGCCGATCAGCCTCCGCCTGAAACGCAGGAACCGTCAGCGGCTTTGCGGCGACTTCCGTCGGGCAAACCATCATCTTCGCATTGGCCAGCAGGATTTGCATAGGGGCTTATTTGTTGATGTAGTCCAAAATTTGTTCGGCGTGAATCTTAGTTTTGATTTCTTTAGGCGTGAAGATCTTTTCGACGATTCCCTCTTCGTTGACCAAATAAGTTGTGCGAAGAATGCCGAGCGTGCGACGTCCGTAGTTGACTTTCTCGCCCCAAGCACCGATAGTTTGGAGTAAGGTCGTTTCAGTATCAGCGATCAGGGGGAAATCAAGCCCCTGTTTGTCGGCAAATTTCTTTTGTAGTTCTACTCTATCCTTGCTCACGCCGACGATAGCATAGCCGGCAGCAGCCAATTCTTCTTTATGCGCCTGCAAAGAACAGGCTTCGGCCGTGCAACCTGGCGTATTGGCTTTCGGATAAGTATATAAGATTATTTTTCGCCCGCGATAGTCGCTTGCTTTTATCTCTTTACCATCTTGATCTACACCGAAAATCTCGGGTATTTTATCTCCTACCTGCATAATGTTTTAATTAGTCGAATTGTTTTATGATTGTCTGTGTTGTATATTGAATGGAGCGTTTAATGCCCCAAAACTTTATTTCTTCAAACCCAACAAAAGGGAGATACGATGCGGCAGTCCGCTAAACAATGCGGCACGTATATGGCGCGGGGAAAGGGCGTAGAAGAGTCTATAATGGCGGAGCTTGATTCTAAACGTCTCCCAATAATAACTCAATCCGCTGCGCACGGCGTGGTGCTTGGCTTGCTTACCAAAATTACCCCCCAAAAAGACAATGCGCAAGATGTCTTGCTCGTAGCGTTTGGCCTTCTCGGATATAGGTAAAGGAAAATCTTCCGGCGGCAAGCCGAGTTTATCTATAAGTATCCACCCGACAGCCTCAAAAGCGAGCGTAAAGTTCAGGACCTTGAGATGCTTTTGCAAGGCCGCGCGATCTATTTTGTCGCACAAGGCGTGGAGCAACACTGCCACGTCGCAAAACTGGCGCAATCCGACACCAAGCTCGACCAAATGAAGATATAGGTGCAAAAAAGTATAGAGCACATTGAGCGTTGGAGCGAGCGTGGGTACTTTTAACCCGTTCACCTCTACAAAATCAGTAGGTGTATCGCTTAAAAGCCGCTCCCAATAAAGCCGATCTGCCTTTGTGTTGAAATCCAACATTTCATAGTGCATCTCAAACAAGACCTTCCCGTGATTGAACTCGATGGCGTGCTCGCCGGCTTGGCGCTCAAGCTTGAGTTTCCATTCTTCCTGAAACACTGCGACAGCGGCATCGAACGACGACGGAGGGCAATAGAAATCTATATCACCCGGCGTGCGCTCTTCCGGATGCGGATAAAGCGCGGCCAAGGTTTGGCCCTTAAAAACGAAGAAGGGGAGTTTTTTTCTATGCATCACGTTGACCAGATTAGCCAACTCGTGCTGCAAGAGTGCATTGGCTTGCGCCACGCGCTGCGTAAAACCGAAAGCCATCAGGGTATCACGCGGCGTAAGCGGAAACTGCCGACGCACTAATTCCCCAAAAATGAGGCCGGCTACCGTTTGCTGCTTAGCAACTTTAGACAATCGTGCAAAATCTACAGACTCGCGCAACTCTTTTTCAACAGGATGTCCCCACAAAGCATTGCGCAGCAAGGCCAAGAGCACTTGGATTGTCGTCATAATCTGTTCAAGAGGGAGTTTGGGCGTGATCGAGTGAAGAATAGACGGAATTTTTGCTAAGAAACTCGGGCACGATGGCCTTCATCTTGCACACAATGGTCATATCGTCAGCCGTGCGCGCCGTCTGAATCAGTTCTTCTATCTTCTGCTTCACATCGGCGTAATCGTATTCGCGCACCTTGGCAATGCGGATCTTGTCATTAAAGGAGGGAAGTGTGCCCTCTTTATCGTTCAAGACTTCTTCATACAATTTTTCTCCGGCGCGCAAACCGGTATATTCGATCTCGACATTCGTAGCACCGGAAAGGCGAATCATACGCTTGGCCAAATCGGCAATGCGGACGGGTTTGCCCATATCAAATACGAAGATCTCGCCGCCATTGCCTTTCGTGCCGGCCTCCAAAACCAGTTTGCAGGCTTCGGGAATAAGCATGAAAAAGCGGATAATATTGGGATCTGTGACGGTAACCGGACCGCCGGCGCGGATCTGCTTTTCAAAAAGGGGGATGACGGAGCCATTGGAACCCAAGACATTGCCGAAGCGGGTCGTAACAAACTGGGTCGTGCCTTTGACTTTGTTCTCTTTTTCTGCCTTGTCAAGACTTTGCACGTAGATTTCGCAAATTCGCTTGCTGCATCCCATTACATTGGTAGGATTTACGGCTTTGTCGGTAGAAACCATCACGAACTTCTTCACGCCAAACTTGACGCTCAAGTCGGCTATTATCTTCGTGCCGTTGACATTGTTGAGGATACTCTCGCTCGGGTTGTCTTCCATCATCGGCACGTGCTTGTAAGCGGCGGCGTGAAAGACGTAGTCGGGACGAAAGGCGGAGAAAATCTTTTCCATCCTTATCTCGTTCGTAATGGAGGTGACGATAGTCGAGACTTTAATGCCCGCGAAGTCGTGCAACATCAACAGGCGTATGTCGTGTTGCGGTGTCTCTGCTTGGTCGATAAGCATCAATTCGGCCGGCTTCAGCAAACTGATTTGCCGAACCATCTCGCTGCCAATGCTGCCCGCAGATCCGGTAATCAAAACGCGCGTGCCGGCTATTTCTTGACCTACACTCTGCATATCAACCTGAATCTCGTCGCGCGGCAAAAGGTCTTCGATGCTGATCTCCTTTAGCGTCGCTTGGGGTATGCTTTCTGAAGAGCCGTCCCACTCGCGCGCGCCTTCAGTCATATATATATGTACGCCGGCATTGATCAAAAGGTCTTGCAACTTCTCGTTACTACGAAACTCATCGTTGCGCAAGGGAGAGATCAGAACGGCTTTGATCTTCGAATCTTTAATGATTTCCTCTAAATCACTGTCTGCTTGGTAGACGCGCTGCCCCATTAAGAAGATGTCCTTCAGTGTGGGATCGTGAGAAATAAAGCCTTTGAGGCGAAAGCGCCGAGGCTTCTCGTTGTTTATATTTTTCGCCAAACCTATACCGCCATTCTTAACGCCATAAATCAAAGCGGCAGCGGCGCCATCACTATCAAACGCCGTATCATAAAGCATCTTGACGATAACGCGAAAAGCCCACAACAAAACCGTAGCAACTATATAAATGGCCAAGATATGGCGCGTATGAAGCGGCAAGAACCATTTATTACCTTCCCAAAAGAGGATCGGATAATGTAAAATCAACACACAACCACAAGCCAAAGCCATCGCGTAGCCCACACGCTGTAAATCAATAAAAGAGGAATAGCGAATTACACCTGAATAGGTATGGAAAACGCGAAATCCCAAGACATTGAACACCATATAAAGAAGCAACGTGTATGTCAGTGGGACGAAATGAATCATCGTATTGTAACCTCTGAAGAAGAGGAAGAACACAAAAATCCCGGAAAGATAGCAAATCAGACAATCAATGAAGAGTACACACCAATAAGGCAGCGAATCTCGCCTGAAATACCAATTGATGAGTTTGTTGAAAAAGTCTTTCATAACCACCATTATAATTAGAAGTTGCTTAATCTAATGCCGCTTTTATCTCGGCCACGATCCTTTCTACCTCACTTTCGCTCACGCAAGGGCCGGACGGCAGGCAGAGGCCGCGGCAAAAGAGTTCTTCGCTTACGCCATTAACATAGGCGGGACTTGTTTGATAAACGGGCTGCTTATGCATTGGTTTCCAGAGTGGGCGACTTTCTATGCCTACCTTATCTAAAGCTATGCGCAAGGCTTCTACGTTGGCCGCAGGTTCACAATCGGTGTGGATTTGCCCCGTAGTGTGCACCACGCCCGCAGCGCCACCGACAGCGCCTTCAACTGCCTGCGTGTAAGTCTGCGCTTGACCTTTGATTTTCAACTCAGGCGCTAAGAGAATCGTATTCAGCCAAAAGTTTGAATCACATTCTCCATCAGGATTTCCGTGGAAAGTTATACCATCAATCTTACTAAATGCCGCTTCATACAAGCGAGCCACGCGGCGATGATGAGCTATATGTTCGTCAAGCACAGTCATTTGTCCGCGACCTATACCGGCGCAAACGTTGCTCAAACGATAGTTGTAGCCAATCTCTTCGTGCTGATAGTAAGGAAAGGCTTCGCGCGCCTGAGTCGCGAAAAACATCACGCGTTGCTTTGTCGCAGTGTCGGGGCAAATAAGTGCACCGCCGCCGGAGGTAGTAATCATCTTGTTGCCATTAAAACTCAGTACGCCAAAGCGGCCAAACGTCCCGACAACCTGACCTTCATAGCGCGAGCCCAAGCCTTCGGCAGCGTCTTCCAAGACAGGAATGTCGTATTTCGCCGCCACGTCCATAATCTCGCGGATCTTGGCCGGCATACCATAAAGATATACAACGATGATAGCTTTAGGTTTCCTGCCGGTCTTCGTAATACGATCTTGTATGGCACGATCCAGCAGTTCCGGATCCATATTCCAAGTTTCCCGCTCTGAATCGACAAAAACAGGAACAGCCCCTAAGTAAGTTACGGGATGGGAACTGGCGCAGAAAGTAAAGCTCTGACACATTACCTCATCGCCGGCTTTCACCCCCAAAGCGATTAGTGCCAAATGGATGGCTGCCGTGCCGGAGCAAAGCGCCACAACGCTCTTGTCCTGCAAGCCAGGTAAGCTATCAAGCCATAATTGTTCCGGATCATCACAATGCGCCATAATGCGCTGCGGGTAATCCTCGTCATCAAAGTCTTTTTTGGCATCAACGGACTTCACGAAACGTGCCAACTCATCTTCGAAAGCATTGACATTGGGGCCCAAAGGCACCACCCAATTGGTATCAAATGCTTCTTGAATGTACTTCATCTCATTGCCGCTCATATGAGCTAAGCATAAATACGTACGGTTTGCCATCTATTTTTTGTTTTTAGAACAGCTACAAATCTTTTTTGATAGGCTATCTCGCTTTCAAACTATGCGAAATTGCCGGAATCCCCACATATAAGCCTGGGGATGTTATATCATTCATAACGATAGCGCCGGCACCCACTTTAATGCCATCACTTATCGTTTTATACTGCACAACAGACGCTTGCATTCCGAAGAAATTATTCGACCCTATTCTAACGCCACCGGAAATACGAACGCCGGGCATCAAACTATTAAAATCTTTCATCAAGACATCGTGGCGCAAACTCACATCGCCGTTCAGCAAGTTAAAACTGCCGATATTAACATTACAAGACAACTGACAATAAGGGCAAATAATATTCCCCATACCCATCATAAATGTCTCCGGATGCCAAACATCAACAGTCGGGTCGACTATATTAGGGAAGGAAATATGGGGATTTTGGATCTTCTCATACACATTTCTAAGCACCTCCGGATTGCCTATTGCTATGACCAAGGCTAAATCGGCCGGATATTGATTTAGTTCAGCTATACCACCTAATATTTTTCCAAATTCATTGGTTGATCCTTTCTCTCGACCATCGTCAAAAAAACCAATAAGTTGCCATTTCGGAGACGGTAAACTCGCATTTATCCGCTCAATGACGCAAGCGGCCTCTCGCCCCATTCCTCCGGCCCCAAAAACAGCTATACATCTCATCTCAGTTTGTCCCATCAAAAGCCTCCATTGTTGCCTGTCCTTCCTGCGAAATTCCCTCGCGTTTGAGGACAGATTTTATTGTATAATAAATGACCTTCAAGTCTGTCATTAACGAGAGATGATCTACGTACCACACATCGTAGGCAAACTTCTGCTTCCAACTGATGGCGTTGCGACCATGGCATTGCGCCCAGCCCGAAATTCCGGGACGAACCTCGTGGCGGCGGGCCTGCTCCGGCGAATAGAGGGGAAGGTAGCGAACGAGTAAGGGACGCGGGCCGATAAGCGACATATCGCCCTTCAGGACGTTAATAAATTGAGGCAATTCGTCAATGGAAGTGGAGCGAACGAAGCGGCCTACGCGTGTCAAACGCTGCTCATCGGGGAGCAACCTGCCGTTTGCATCACGCTCATCGCTCATGGTCTTAAACTTAATCACGCGAAAAATCTTCGCATGTCTGCCCGGACGCTCTTGTAAGAAAAAAGCACCACCGCCTTTATTCGCAAAATGCAGCCAAAGGGTCACGATCAGCAAAAGCGGTGCAAGACAAATCAAGGCCACCAATGCTATAATAAAATCGAAGCAGCGTTTAAAAAAATGTTTGTACATACGTAATGGTTGATAAAGCTGAAGATCGTTTGCAAATCGTATGCAAGCCGTTAAAGTCCGACGAGGCTTAGCGACAAAACTTATATGTTTCTACTATTGAAGCCGAAATAATAGCTATTTTATATAGCGAAAAAGCGTATTCTGCGCTGATATTTGAATGCGGCGCACTGCATCTTGTTTCGTTTGCCGGCAGCAAACTATCGTTTGGTGGGAACAAACCATTGTTTGCCAGAGGAAAACTATCGTTTGCCGGGGCCAAACAATGAAGTGAGCAGTGCTGTGTAGCGTTATATGCGTTGAAAGTTTTCAGAAAAGTTGTTGTCCGATCAATTGAAGCCGACTATGTGCCAATCAAACTGCGTACATTAAAAGAAAAGATGTGATGAACAAAGTCTCGAATGAGCCGGTAATCCACAGAAAGAAGAGATAGATGAGCGCACAAGGAGTATCAGAAATACAATGATTTAGAGAAGGATCTCTACTTGCGCCACGCGGATCTATTCTTTTATCTATAGGCGATCATATTCCTCGCGCAATGCTTCCCAGACGGCACGTTGCTCATAGCGAGAGAGAATCATCGGACGCGCATTGCGTGCTAAATCGCAGACCAAGGGTCGATCTTGCAGGAAACGCAGCATAGCTTCGTAGAGGGCCGCCTCATCGCGCGGCGGAATCAGCAGTCCGTTGCGGTCAGCCTCTACGATTTCGTTGCAACCCAAAATGTCGGTAACGATAGCAGGAAGTTGCATCGCGCCGGCCTGCATCACGACATTGGGAAAGCCTTCGCGATAACTCGGAAAGGTCAAGGCATCGGCCGCCAACAAATAGGGGCGAACGTCTTGTTGATAACCAACGTAACAAACTGCGGGCGATTCTTTCAAAAAGGCTTCATTCTCGGGTTGTAAGGGATCTAACTCGCTCTCAAACCTGCCGACCAAGATTAGTTTGCAGTCGGGCTGCTCCCGTACCAAGCGTCGCATAGCAGCAGCCAATTCGTTCATCCCTTTATCGCCCACGATTCGTCCGATAAAGATGAATGCAAAATCTTCGGGGCGAAATCCGAGCGAGCTGCGCATACGAGAGCGAGCATCAGCTCCCTGCGTCGCTTCAACGGCTGCGGGAGAGAAATGCTGTGTATCAATACCATTTATATTGCCGTTGAGTACGACGCGCATCGGTTTGCGCGTAATGCGGTCGGCATAGAGCGTTCGTTTCACGCCCTCGCCTTCCGGAATCACCTTCGTGGCAAATGCGCAACTCAAACGCTCCATTGTCATCAGAATTTTGCGGAAGAGTCCGCTCGCACCTTGATAACGCAAACCGGTGACGGTATAGAGGCGATGGGGGACGCGCGCCAACCAGCCGGCAATCATCGCGAGCAAACTGCCCTTGGGCGTATTGCTGTGGATAATAAAAGGCCGCTCGCGGCGAAACGTCCGGTAGAGCTGCCAAAGGCATTTCAAGTCAGGCAGCAGAGCGATCTCACGATGCATCGGCACTTCGATCGTGCGCACACCTTCACGCTCGCCGACGCTACGCAAACAGCCCGTATCGTTGGACAAGGCCACGACATCGTAATACTGATTCATATAGCGCAGTTGCCCTTTCAGAAGGCCGTCAAGACTGATGTCGGCGGTCGTAATGCGGATGAGCTTCTTTTTCATACGCTACTTATTGCTCAAAATCTTGTGATAGACGGCTTCATATCCGGCAACCATCTTGCCAATATCAAATTGGCGGGCGCGTAGGAGGCAGCGTTCGGCCGTCGTTTTATAATAGTCAGCATCCTGCCGCAAGCGCTCGATGGTCTCGGCCAAGGCTTTGTCGTCTTCGTGGGGGAAAAGGAGGCCGTAGCCTTTGGTCACTTCGCGCAAACCATTGACATCACTGGCAATAAACGGTTTTCCTCCCGACATTCCTTCGACATTGGAAAGTGAAAGTCCCTCCCAGTGGGAGGACATGCAGATGATGTCAGCCGCTTTCAAAACATTGGGGATGTCTGTGCGCAAGCCCAAAAAGCGTACGCGGTCGGTCAAGTGCAGCGATTCGACCAAAGCCTCCACCTCCGCTTGGCGTTCGCCAATACCGGCCAGCCATACTTCATAGGCTTCGCGATCCAAACGACTCAAAGCGCGTATCAAGGTATCTTGATCTTTGGCATCTCTAAAGCCGGCCACCATCAAGAATGCCGTGCGCCCACCTTTCAAACGCAGGAGTTCGGGGTCGGGAGCGGCATTATAAATGGCTTCTACATCAACTCCGTTGTTAATCGTCGTAATATTTTTATAGCGAGCAGCATCCGGGCACTGCCAATCGCCGCCCATATACTCGCGCAATTTCTTTTCTGCTATTTCGCTGATACAAACGACACTGTCGTAACGCCCATACATCCAACTTTCAATCGGCGCGTACCATTTCCAATCGCGTTTGCGGTTGGAGGTCGTATGCTCTGTAGTACATAGTCCTACTTTCCTAAACAACTCGGCAATAGCTACGAACAACTGGGGGGAAGAGTTGTGCGTGTGGACAATATCATAGTCTTTCATCAAACGATAAAGGCGGAAGATATAGGAAGGATGGTAAAAGCCCTTGCCTAACTTGTAGAGTTTGACACCGGGATTATTCGCCAGCAAGCGATCTATTAGGGGTGTCGACAAATCGTCAAGGATACAAACGTCGGCTTGATAACCGGCGGCCCGTAGACGAGTCACCAAGTTAACAACTAAGGTTTCCGCTCCTCCCACTCGCAGCGAGGTGATGACTTGAAGTATTTTCATCCTAACTTTTTAAGACAAACAACGTTCAATCAGCTTATCGAGGGCGAATGCGCGCAATCAATTTGCGCAGCCACATATTGTCGAAGCCTAAAGCATCAGTTACGATATAACCTTTATACATATTAAAGGTGTGCATACCTATATTTAACTTCGGATGAGGCGAATACAATCTTCTTGTTTCTTTGAATGTAAGTTGCTCAGGATTGAGAGAACTTATAGTAGATAGAGATTCTCCGGCGCAGGTAACTTCTTGGAGCGATACAGCATGGCCATATTGTACATTACATTCTTGAGCGGGTCTATAGTATTTCCCGTTATGAATAAAACAATCGCCTGCCATTCGAGCTAAATTCTCATCAAACTGATATTCTTTCACAAAAACATATTTCTTAAGTGACTCATCCCATTGATAGAGACTCAATTGATTTCCATTTATATTAGGACGACGGGTACAAAATAAGAATTGTTCATCTCCGATTGTAAATGGTGTTGCATCGCTAACTGCTTCATCTAATACAGAAGCAAGGGTCTCAATACGATTATCTATGGGGTAGTATTTATATAAAGTGAGCCGCCCTGCTTCACCGTTCTCTGGAAGTAAATAAACAAAATCCTCATTGATCCGAATAATAACCGGAAAACTCATATGAGTAGGCAACTCCTTAATAACGTCAACTTGTTTTAGGTGGAGACTCGCCCTATCAATCGTGAGCTTGGATATACGGCCTCGATGAAGAGCTTTCGGAAACTCTTCGACCAAAACTTGGATTTCATCTGCCGTTACGTCTAAGATAAAAGGATCAGCAAACCAAGCATCACTTATATTATGACGAACCCAATCGATGGCAATAGGCTCTCCGCCCAAAATGGAATCCAAAGAATTTCGAATAAAACCAATCGTCCAACGTTCATCGGAAAACTGCTTCACAAACTGTTTTAACGACATTTTCTCAAATCGTTTAAGTGCATTAGGAACCCTAACGGCCATGTCCAGAACCAACGCATAGAAAAGCCGACTGCGGGCACCGAACCTTTCACACAGCATCTGAAGCGAAAGTAATTGATCGCAGCTTTAAGACGGTATATAAAAGGTATCTCTTGTTGGTTCAACTCTGCATAACACATCATAGAAGATATCGGACTTTGCATCCTTATTCGAATGATATTGGCCGTTAATCCACCTGGAAGATAATCAGCCAAATAAATCACTTTGGGGATAAGACGCAACTTATACTTTGAAGCGATGCGGAAAAGTGTCAGATCTTCCGGACAGAACTTTTCTCCGGCTATTTCCGGATAAGGAAACTCGCGTAAGACTGATGTTCGGAAGACTTCGCGCATATCCCAATCCACATTGTATTGATATTGTAACTGGCGTGTATCGGCATCTATAACGTCATTACTTACATAACGGCCAATCATACGACCATCTCGATGAGCCATATAACCACAAACTCCTCCTATTCGCTCGTCATCTCTTATTTGTTCAAAATAAGTCCATACGGAATGTATTGCGTCTTCCGGAAGTTCATCATCGCTATCAAGCACCAAGGTAAGTATTCCTCCGGCAGCCTTAACGCCAAAATTGATAGCCGTATGTTTTCCTCCATTTTCTTTATGTAAATAAGTAATGGGAAAACCTTCAACCTTGTGGGATTCTTGCATTGCTTTGACCACAAGTGCCGTATCATCTTGCGAGCCATCATCAACAATAATCCATTCAAAACATTGGTCAGTTTGTCTCTGCAAACTTTTATATATTGTAGGCAGTAATTTGGCGCGATTATAACTCGCAGTCAAAATAGTTACTCGTATTTCGTCCATATCAACCCCAATTCAAGAGAAATAACATATGTTTTACCTTAAAACAATTTCTAAAAAATCCCTATTGAGGGTTCCTATCCTTTATTTATAGTTTTGCAAACACGTAGAAGCCACAAACCCAAATCATTGCTTTTGAATTTTCTTTCGTTCAGCAGAAGCAGTCTCAGTAAGACTAAATCATCAGCAAAGTTATAAAATAGTGTCTCTACAAGGAGATACCTTCGTCTCTACTTGTAGAGATTTGCATCTCTACTCGTTGATACAATCGTCTCAACAAGTAGAGACACTCAACATCCGCTTATCTATATCCCAAAAGACAAGTTCAAACTAAACATTTCAGCCTTATCTTGCGTATTGGTTTTTATTTATTCCGGCACCCAATATAATCAATACAGAATGGGACACTAACTACTCACCAGACGCGCTATGACTTTATCTGGCGACAACCACTGATCAAAGTATGCTTTAGCACCAATCTCTAATTGATGACGATAGCTTGGATTATCTTTTAGCTTCACCACAGCGTTATAAATATCCTCAACAGACTCAACAAAGTGAACATCTCTACCATGAATCAATCCTTCACCTGGCATCTCACGTGTTAATGGCGTAGATATAATGGCTTTTCCCATACATAGATATTCGGCCAACTTCCAACCATGACATTCGCAAACAGAAGGCGTATTGAAAACAAGGATACTTTCTTGGGTCTTTCGAATATAGTCGTCCATCGACAATCGCCGTTCATAGATAAAATCCTTATAAAGGGCCTTATAACGGGGATAGTCTGGCATTTCAGCCAAAACATCATCGCCATGAAGAAAATAAAGTCCGCCTTCTATCTGCAACCCGGCCTTTTTACAAGCTTTCAAAAATTCTCCGCGATACATATTGGTATCCGTTGCCGCAAAACGATTATACCAAAGAGTGGAAGCATGAAAGATATAATTATCTTTTATCTGAGTCGACCTGGTATAGTGAGATAATGGGCGTCGCCGTATATTGGTATAAAGATAATCTCTAAGATAGGTCTTTAAAGAAAAAGACGTCTGTCGGTAGCTTTTTAAATAATGGATGCAACAAGAAAATAAAGAAACTGGTAAGGAGTGTAATGTAAGTCCAAATTGAGGACCAAGAACTAATAGCTTCTTATACCGGAGAGTTTGCTCCGCAGTAGGGTTTACCTTCCCATATACATCGCACCAAGCATAGCGGTCCTCAAAAATAACCGCTCTATCTTCGGTATCAATAAAGAACTTTTTCTCCTCAATCCCATTTCTTACAATAAAGGCAAATCCACTATTATAATCTTGTATCTTCTCATACAAGAGCTTACGAAATGGAGCCACATCAAATCGGATAGTAGCCCTCTTTCTCAAAAAGTTTATGCCGTAAAGGTACCAAGATGCATAATTGTATTGCAAGCGGGGGTCTATGACAACTTCCATAAAAGAATCTATCGGTTATTGGGGTAAACAAGATTATAGAATTTGTCTCGATCATAGTTGTGATCGTACTCATAATCTTGATAGATAAAATCACCTTTCCTATAGCTATCCGAAAGAAATGTCTTATACGGACGCAACAACACCCCCCAAGCGAAGAAGATACGCAAATAAAGAACTACGCAAAGTACAGTGACGAAACTACGCAAGCCGTTCGTATTGCGATAGCTACAAAATTCAGACATCATAATCATCACACCCAAAGAGCAGTACCAAGCAATACGGCCGCCATCAGAGGAGCGGCAGAAAAAGAGCAAGACACCACAAAACATCAGATATACATTCAACAGGACCAAGCTCCGCCTATCTGTTTGTACCTTGATATAATTCTTCAACAAGACAAAGAGGAAGAGTACCGCTTCGATCACATATTCTATACGGAAACCATGTTCTGCTGTTACTGAATAGTGAGAAATTTTCGCATTTTCAGTTACACCACCTGCAACAAGAAATAAAGACTTGGTTATACCACTAAGCCCTAAAATAAACAAGAGGCTCATCACGAGAAGAATTTTTGAAGGAGCATATTTCTTCTGTGGGATGAAATATAAGAGGATAAAATAAGCTGCTGAATTATGGATCAAGGTCGCAGCCACGACAAATATAGCAAAGCGCCAAAACTTACGTTCAACAGCAAAAGGAATAGCCATCCAACAAAGGCCACAAGCTAGCACTTGACGCAGGTAAGTAAAACTAAAGAAGAACATCAGCCCAAGGAAAATGAGCAGACTGAAAAATGGATACTTCGTATGTTTATATAAAGATAAGGGCAAGAGCACATAAATCAAAAGCGTTATGAACAAGATGAAAACATATCGATTAGGTGTAAAATATCCCACAAAGCTATTCAACAAGCCATACAAAGGCTCATTTCCAAATAACAAGAGAAAATCAGAATTAAACAATCCTTTTCCCAAATGTACACTCCACGCTTGCCCTTCAAACGCTTCAGCATAAACATACCTATCATAACCACCCAGCATATCGCTAATACCGACAAAGATGCCGATAAGAAGACAATAGGTAAGGAAAAACGATTTAGAAACTTTAGGCTTATCAAAGTTAGCCCAAGCCAATAGGACCGTAACGGCGAGTAAAATAATATATTGCATAGCTTATATGCTTAATCAATAAAAGCGTATAGTTTTTCTACTTCGGAAGAATTGTCAACAATGTGAGCGTTTAAATAAGCTACATAGGATTGACGTAACTCTTTATTGGCTGCCAATTCGATAATAGCATCAGCTAACGCATCACCATTCATCTCGCATATGCTCGCGTTCACTCTATCCTCAAATTGATCATTAACAGTAGAGAAATTAGTTACGATAATAGGCTTGCACAAAATCTTAGCCTCGTCTAAAGCAATAGACTTTCCCTCGAAGCGAGCAGGGTGGACGTAAATATCGGCTGCTTTAATATAAGGATAAGGATTAGAGCGAATACCTAAAACAACAAAGCGATCCGCTAAACCCTCTTGTTCAATTCGCCTGATCAAATCCTTCTCTACCACCTTGCCAACCAACATCCATTTGAACTCTACACCTTTTTTCTGCAAAATTTTAGCCGCATCTATCGAAAAATCTGTGCCTTTTCTGCGCATAATATGACCAAGAGAAACTAACAACAAAGGGGCAATAGGTAAATCTACAGTCTCATTGGCCTGCTTGGTTATTAAGACAGGAGAAGAAATATTCTGCATTACTGAAATTTTATCCTTACAATCAGGAAAATAAGCTTTTAAAACATCTACACAAGTCTGAGAAATCGAAAGAATTTGATCTACTTTAGGATAATACAGCCTATCTGCAGCATAGTAATAGGGCCATTTGCTATAGTCATTGTGAAAAAACGTAATCTTCTTTTTCCCATCCAACTTATCTACCATATAATACAACTGCTGTTGGCCACCATAATCTATGATGAGGTCAAAGGTCAGATCCGTAAAACGCGGCATCAAATAAGCCAGCCATCTACCTGCCCAAGCCCGCGATATTTTCGACATCAGCATACGGAGCAAAGAGCCGAAGGCCAACAATAAATGACCGGTAAACAGCAAAGCACGTACCCCCCTGAGTCCACGATGAAGATTTTCTATTTCTCGATTGACGTGAACTGTAATATCCGAAGGAAGATATGGAGAAAGAATATCTCCTGCCCGATCAAGCAGAAGCAAATGGACGTCATACGTTGTGCGGTCCATCACATTGAGCAGATTAACAATGCTCTTTGACACACCGCCCGACTGCAGCGTACCAATCATAAAGAGTATTCTTTTTTTCATAATAATCACACAATTAAATATCTTTGGAGGAAAGCATTCAATCTATCTATCACAACAGCTACAAGATAACTAATGCAGAGCAGCACAAGAGAGATGAGCAGCGGATATTTGAATCCATATATAAAGTCTTGAAACAAATAGTAGCAAAAATAGGTATGGACAAGCCACATACTCGTAGAGCGACGGCCAAAGGCATTCAGACTGCGATCAAGCCAAGCCGGACGCTTAATGCAGACGAAAAGGAGGATGAAAGCTGTCACATAAAAGGGATAAAAGATAGATTGATATGTATTTCGCACAAGAATAATACCTATCATCAAAAGTGGTAAGCCAATTATAGGCACCCAAGTCGGCACACGCTCTCTAAGACGCGAAAGGGGAAACCTTTGGGCTGAAGCGGCCCCTAAAAGGAAAGGTAGCAAAAGCGTAAAGTAGCTGTCTATCCAAAACAATAAGCGATATTCATCCAACCATTTACCATCCCAGCGAGAAGCTAATCTGACCAGTAAATAAATAAAGAAAGAGAGGGATAGTATCCATTTATATCCTCTTCGATCTATCTGTCGGAAAATAAAAGGAGCCGTCAGAACCAACAAAGCATAGGGCAGGATAAACCACGTCTCATGATTATAGGAATTTTCCCAAGCTACTATATTCTTAAAGATGGTGACGATGCTACCGGGATAAATTTGCGGGTCACCCCAAATACATCCCAAGGGTACAAATAGCAGGAGCGTAAGCCAATAATGCGAATAAAGACGCAAACATCTTTTACCCCCCCCGTTTTTATTTGACAAAGATAAACCATACCCACTTAAAAATATAAAGAAGTGAACGGGGTTCATAGCAAAGATGAGCAAATAGACAAGCGGCTGCTCACCAACATAAACTAACGGCGTTGACAAGTCTATCAGCTGCGAACGATTAAACAGATGGGCAAATAGCATGAATAGTATAGCTACGCCCTTCACGGCCATCGTATCCGCCTTGGAGAAGGTATCTTTCATTTATTTTAGCTGAACAGAGATAAAAAGTAAGATTTTATACTTCAAACTGACTCTTCGTGGGCAACTTCCGCTCAAACAGGGCGCTCAAGCGAGGCTTCAAGCTCTCATAGTCCTCATAAGAAAGGTCAGAAGAATCGTTTAAGCAAAGAGATTTAACTTGATTGTCAAACATCAGTCGTTCTACTTGATCAACATTATCTGCGCCCAACTGCACGACTTGCTTCGCACGCAACTGGTTAACCGGATAGAATTTATTGGAGGCCAACTGCCAATAGCGAAAGACGTAGTTGTTGAGACTCATATTCTCTCTAAACTTCGTACAACTCTTGGTCAACATTTCAGGTTCTCTTTCCCACAACTCTTGATAAGTAGTCTTCAAAAAGGCTTTTTCATTATGTGGCGTATAGAAATGTTGAAACGTACTGCGACGAAACCATCCTATAATCCGAGCCTGCAGCCAATACTTCAGTCCCAAATAATGTCCGTACCAGGCTTTTCTGTTTTGGGCAACGACCTTACGACGATCGAAATAAGCGTTAACGACATGCGTATCGCAAAACTCCATAACGTTAATGCCCCACCCATCTGTCTTCGGATTGTAACAACCGGCAGTAAACAAATGCTCATAAGGCGCATCACAAGGCAAACCATTACGAAAATAATAATCCGGAGCTATAGGAGCATTGATAAACATGTCGTCGTTGAAGACGACAAATTGCTCACTCAGACCTTTTATTCTATGCAGATTATCCTCAATTGTATTAGCTTGAAACGTAGGCAAAAACTCTTCGGGAATAAAATCACGATGATCTACAAAGGATAATTTAGGGTGATCAAAATTAAGCCACGATGGGCGTTGGTTATCAGCTACGAAATAAATATGACGCACCCACGGAGCATAAGTTTCTACAGCGCGAAACCAATATTTCAATATATCCCAGTCGCGATACCTGACCGAAGCCGCCTGCTGCGGCGTCCCCTTATAGCGAGCTTTCTTCTGCTGCCATTCAGGGTCAGAACCGTCTACCCAAAAAACGACAAAATCTATCTCTTGCATCTTTTATGGAAGCTAAATTTTAAGCATTGAGAAGTCTTTGATATCTACGGACAATAAAGGAATCAGCCATAACAACCGGCAATAAATCACCGCAGTGCTGATTGAAGCAGAAACATGAAAAATTTCCCATTCATCAAATAAGTTTGAGCAAGCTTTGTTTGTATTCTCCCATTGTTTGGCGTAGGAAAACTATAGTTTGATACCGGCAAACCATAGTTTGGGTTGAGCAAATGATAGTTTGGCCCGAGCAAACAAAATAGAGGTTGGGATATTATATAAAAAAAGCTTTATAGAATGGCCGTTGTCTTATTCTACGAAAAAGCAGACTTCAACTTGTGTAATTTACTACTGTATACTGTCAATTGGCTACCCGAATAGGTATTTGGAGAGCCGGATTTTGTCGATAAACGCACTACAGAACAGGCTTGTAAAAAAAGCTGTCAAAAACATGAACCACCCCCCAGCATTACCATTGTTCAACAAAAGTTCACGACAATAAGAGGAAAAATAAACTAAAAGCCATATAAACGTATGATGTAAGATATAAATACCCATACTATTACGATCTATCAGGCTAAGAAAGGCTTCTCCCTTACTATTTTTTATATGTGTTATTGAGTTAGGCAAGCTTTTATAAAGCATCCAAACCTCAGTGATAATCAGAATATTGTGGAAGACTTTCGGAAAGGATACTAAGGGATCTATAATAAGGAGCAGTGTAGTTGCAGCCAACATCAATGGATAGCCTAAAAAGCTCTGAAGTAAAGTTTTATGATCATATTTGACAATAAGCAAACCTAAGAAGAACATAGGTATATATTGTAAAGTCCTATTTATACTGAAGATCCACAAATGATGTTGGATAAAACCTATATTCAGCTGCGAAATAGCAAAGACTACAATTAAAACAACTCCATCTACCCAAGGGGAAGAATTCATCCAACACTTTCTCGTTAGCGCAGCCAAAACGAAAAGATTGAAAATCATCAATAAGAACCACAAATGTGCTAAACCGCCAAGAAACCATTTGAAGTAACAAATCTCATAAAAGAGTAAATAGGTCAACGCTCCCCAAATAAGGTAAGGAACAAGCAATCGATGCGCCTTCTTTAAAATAAAATCCACGGTCTTTGCATATTTCCCCGTAAAGACCCCTCTTGCATAGAGTATAGCAGCAATAAAAACGAAGCAATTCAAAGCTATCCCGCAGACATTATTCAGCGTAGCATAAAAATATGGTATTTCAGCTGAAGCTGTGGGAGAATCGGGGAAGAATGACCACGTCCCCATATTAAAGCTAAAGGAATGATACAGCACTATTGTTATGGTAGCTAATACTCTTATAAACCGAATGCTTAAATCCTTTTTCATCATCAAGAAATCTTCTTTAAAACAATCTTCATATTTCCAAATATAAACATCTAATAAGACCTTTATACTTCTATATCAAAAAAGCTATTATATCTCTATTTTGAAATAGGTATCTTAATAAATGAATCTAACAACAAGTGCTCTTCTATTTCCGGATTATTCGACCATCTATCGGGTGCAATAACGACCTTCTTCTCATTTCTTGATAAATACTGTGCCCACCAAGAAAAGGTACTATTTGACATAATAAAATGCTTGCAATTGTACATCAATCTAATCGTTTCCCAAACGGGATCTTCTCCTGATTCATAATAACATGGCTCTTCAAGGATTATGTTTTGTTTGACCCATTCTATATCATTAGAAAAGAAAATGAAAGTCGGATTTTCTATTCGCTTTCTTGCCTCAGCTATAGCCTTGAAAAAGTAATCCCTATTGCAAACATAAAATTGATTCTTAAAATTATCCTCCAAGAAATCCCCACGGCGAACAGCAATACATACAGAATTTGTATTACGTATAGCCTTATATAAGGACTCATTCTCGGGCCTTTCCGGATATTTGGGAGTAAATTCTTTTAGTAAAATAGGACGAATAGCATCAAAATACTTTGGATTCTCATACTTCCCATAACAAACAATATTTTTGTTTGATGGTATAGGCATGTCAGAAGCGTTATCTGAATATTGTTGAAATAAGAGTCCGTTAGAGCGGAATTTCTTAAACCACCAACTAATCACATTAGGTTTGTTAACAACACGACTTATTACTTGAAATGCTAGGTACAAAAACTTCTGCTTCCAATCCCCCAACGATAAAACTAGGTTTTTTTCTGTAGTAGTGTATTCCTTAACATTAAAATACTTCAAACTATCTTCAAACCCATCTTCTTCTGGGCCTGAGGATACAACAAGTCGATGATTAAACAAAAAAGAATCTTTATACCCCTCTCTGCATTCCAACAAGCGACGACAATATGCATACTCAAAAAACTGGTTTCCTAATCGTCCAGAGAAATAAGCTGAAATCATATCCTTAATTAATTGACAGTTTTGACTTGATTAAATTAAAAACAAAAGTTCTCTCTTCATGTCTCCAAAAATAAAAGAGAATCAAAAAAGCTATAACACCCAGTGCGGTACAAGATACAGAAAGGAGTCTCATCCATCCTCCTTCCGCAAACAATTGAGATATAGCAAAACAAGATAGCAGCGTAATACCAGACACTATAATACAAGGGAAAACGCCCTTCCTGTAAAATTCAAACAATTTAAAATCTGCCCAATTAGCCTTCAACAGCTTAGTATAATAGTTAGACTTGATAATCTCCAAGGCTATCATAAAAAGAAAAGGAGAATACGGAGTTCCACCCCATTTCAAAATCAAATAAGTTATCGGCAAATAAACTAAGAAGATAAAACCGTCCAACATAGAGATATATTTATTCTTACCCGTAGCAACGATTCCAAAACGGATTGGGAAAAAGACATTGGCAAAAAGGAGAGTGATCAATTGCAATTGACATAAAACAGCAGTATATGGTGGAGGATTTTTCAACCAAACCTTTAAAATGAAATCGCCCTCAAAGAGAAATGGAATAGACAAAAACAACATTAAGCAAAAGCTGTATTTTGCAGAATCTGTAATCAACTGCTGCATTCGCGTATAATTGCCAATAGAATAAGCTTTTGTAATACCAGGGCGTACTGACATCATAAAATTATTGGCAAAGCCCATAACAGCTCCATAAATAGTATTGGCGAAGCCACAAGCCGCATTAACCACAACACCAAAAAACATATTTAACAACACATTCTGCCCTTGCGTCTTCACAGCAAAACCAAAATTCCCAAACACATCCCACCCGGAGAAGACCAGTAGCGGCTTAAGAATCTCTTTGTCCCATTTAAAACAAAACTTACATTCTTGAAAATTAGAATGACAATAAATGGCATAACAAGAAAAAATCACCAATGAAGAAACCACCAAAAGGAAACCATAGGTTATCAAATGGTCAGCAGCAATAACATACAACAAGAATGTCACGAGAAGTTTTAGCAGCGTATCAAGAATGCCGATATAAGCAAAAACCTTCATCTTCTCATTTGCGATAATCGAAGCATTATACGGCACTTGAAGCAATGTTATAACTGTCATAACAATTGAACATTGATAAATGATTAGCGCAGCAGCCTTCCGCCCTTCCGGTATAACCAATTTGTTCAAAACAAACCACAACCCGATAGTTTCTCCTAAGATTAAGACTAAAAAAGAAAAAAGAATATATGCATTTACAGCCGAAGAAAATGTACGTTGCAACCTTGCCTTATTACCTTGGCCTATTTCAAAAGCTAAAAAACGAGAAGTAGCCCCAGCCAATCCACTATTGAAGAAAGTAAAAATAGTAATAATGCCTGCCACAACTTGAAATACGCCCAAATCTTCAACGCCCAACACCTGTAAAATAACCCTCGACGTATAAAGGGAGACGACAAGATTAAACAGCATACGAGCGTACAGAAACAGTGTATTCTTAGCTATCGTTTTATTTGAAGAAATAATTTCAGCCATTCGCTTTTTCTAATCGACCGATTGCACAGAACAAGTTTAGATATGACAAAAAGAGATATGAGGACAAAGCATCACATTACTGCCATGCTATCTCCTTATATCTATTATTCTTATTTAATCTACAGAAAGAGAAACGGTACTATCCAGTTTCTTCATCCCTCTCTCTATTTTATGTCATTATTAGCAGTGATAAAGGCTTGCCGGGCCTTGGATAAGTTGGGTAAAGACTTCATCCTATACTAGTTATCTTTCAACTTTATATCGCCAAGAGCGATGCTGTGATTTCTATGCCGGATTACAAAGTTACCGATCACAATCTCTCAAATGCAAAAATAAAGATAATAAATGACAAATACCCTTCTCGGCGTTCTATTTTTTTAAAGCCGAGTTAAAAAGCTGACTTCTTAACTCGGCATAGTCTATTCAGATCTCACAAAGATAGAATCTGTATTTCGCTCACCGCTCCTCAGGAATAGTAAAACAATATTTTCTGCAATAGCTAAGCGTTCTTGTTCATTCAGCTTCGAGAAGCACTGGAGCGCGATTTCACAACAATATAAATACCCAAGCCTATGAAGGCCGCAAGGATTATTAGCAGCGGCACAGCATACTCTTGTGGCTCCACCCAAAACTCTTTGAAGAAATCAATACGCCCTAAGATCTCCACAGGAACCCAGAAAACGATTACCGTAGCGTAAGCCATACGCAAGTTAGCACCCCAAGCCGAAAGGCGCAACTGCTTCAAGAACATCAAAATCGAACCAACCAAGCAGAATGCACCAACCATAAAGGTCACAGGGTGGTGATCGCCCAAGAAATTCTTATCATAACAAAACATCAAGAGCAGATACGAAGCCCAAAGCATCATATTGACCTCCATAAACGTCACGATGCTCGTATGGCGCGTCATAGGATGAGCCACGATAGCCTGACGTTTGCTTCGGAAGCACACTTTCTGAATCCACGTAATGAAAAGACAGCCATTGCGCGTACTGAAAATGTACATCACCATCATCATCATCCAGAAGCCAAAAGAGGCTGACAAAATCAGGTATTCAGGGCGGGTAGCCATCGCATCTTTTACCCACGGCTCACTCATACTATTGACCAGCTGTCCATTGATATGCATCACAGTCGTTGAGATGCCGTCAACATAAGTACTCGTCGTGCTCACCACACCGTTGACAAGCTCAGGATGCACGCCATATCGGTGCGCATAATACAGGAAGAGAAATTCCACCCAGCCGGTCCAGAAGAGCAAACCGCCCAAGAGTCCTAAAAGCGTTTGTCGCGTATCGCCACGCACAAAGACGCCGACAATCACAATGATCAATCCGGCAAATCCCAGCAAGAAACCGGTCACGTGAACTGTGCTCGGCGCCAAATAATGCTCCATCAGCAGCATTAAGGCGTGACCGAGCGGCATCGCAAACAAGACGATAAGGAAAGACGCTATCGTACGCCACACATACAATTTGCGGGGCGATTTGTCAAGAGTCGAATTTTGAAGTGTAGACATATCCATTTAAATATTCAAGCGTAAATAAAACCAGAAAAGGCGCGTCCATTACCCACGCACACATCTCTATTATATAAATAATGTGGGCCTAAAGCCCATCTTCGGCAAATGTACAACAAAAAGCATACAACAACGAATTTCTTGACGACACTTTTGAGTACCCTCTCATTATTTACGAAGGCGTCGAGACCTACTGCTAACAAAGCGATCGCAAAAGCCAAAAAGGCCCGGTCATCACTAACTACAATATATCCGTCATCTCATCATCTAAAGCCTCGCCTGCACGCACACAGAAAAGCCGCCGACAACGGCGAAATCCATTGTCGGCGGTAGCATATTGTGTTGTTATCTTCCGTCTTAGAATCTGTAGCGATTATCTTTCACATCGCCGTTGCGCAATACGAGCGCGTTGATCAGCAACTCATTTGCACCGTAGTAGCTCTGCTGATAAATAGCTTGGAAGTAGTTGCCAGACTCGCGTTGCATTTCTGCTTTGGCGTCAAACTTCTCTGTGCCTTGCACCTTGCGCTGCACTTGCACGAAATAGATCGCTGCCGCACCTTGAATTGCGCCCGAGAATTGTCCTTGAGCTGTACGTGCAATTGCGCCGGCCAATTTTGGTTCAGGCACAGCTAACGAACTCAACTGCGTTTGGCTGAAGAAGTTTTGTCCTTGCAACATTTGCAAGATCACACCCTTTTGCGTCTTCGCTTGGGCCATATCCTTCACACCTTTCAAGCGCGCCATAAGCAATTCGCCCTTCTTCTGCTGCTTCACGAGTCCCGTTAAGAGCTCGCGCACATTCTTGTTATCCCAAGGCAGATAGCCCTTGTCGTTAACCGCTGTCACGCCCAACACGAGCAAGTGGTCATTGCTGCGGCCGCACTCGAACAATTGTGAAACCTCGCCCGCCTTAGCCTCGTCGAAGAGCCAGCGCACAGCATCTTTCGCACGGCTGCCACCGATTTGCTCTTGGATCGACTGGTTGCTTTGTGCATAGTTGGGTACATCACGCACGATATAGCCTTCGCGCGGCGCGTTTTTCGTAATCGCTTCAATCGTGCGGTTTGCAGAGAGGAAGCGGTTCATCTTATTGAGGGCCGCATTATAAGTATCCTTAGAGAATTGTAGCGGGCATTTCACCACAGCCACATTATATTTCGTTTCGATATGCTTGCGCTCCAAGATCTGTACGACGATGCTACCTTGCGCATTGCTGATCACGCTATAGCCCGGCTGCAACGTGTTGATCTGATTGATCATCTTCGCTTGGTCATCAGGCACGTTAGGTGCTTCATATTGCGCTGAGAACATCCAGATAGAGTCCGTCGGTTGGTTGTAGCGCTTCGCCAAGTCGTCAAATTTCGCACCACCCTGCAAAGCCTTCAAGATGCTGTCTGCACGCGTTTGACTTTCCTGCGGCGTCTTGCCCACAGCCGCTATCATACGGTAGCGTACAGAGTCAGCTGCTTGCAACTTGTTAATCAGTTTAAGCGTATTGATCGTATTATCCTGCGCGTTGTAATAAACCGGCTTCACGCTGCCTACGCCCATAGAATCCAAGGCCGCAGCAATGTCAGGCGTCGAACTGAAAGCGTTCTTGCTCATAGCCAACGTCGTGTAGGGGAAGATGGTCTTGCTCGCATTGACAACCGCTGCGGGATCGCCGCCGGCCTCCAATTTTTGACGCACCTCGTTCACCTCTTTCGTCAGGTCTGCCTTATCTTTCGCGCTGGCCTCAACAGTGACGTCAAGCACCTTAAGATCAACGCTCTTCGTCGGGTTGACGAATTGCTCCTTATATTGCTCGTAAGCCGCCTTCAAATCCTCATCCGTCACCTTCACGTCTTTATCGCTCACCATCGTATAAGGTACGGCAGCCACTTCGACATCGGCCAACGTATTACGAGCATCGAAATCCATCTTCGCAGAAATCGGGTTGGAGATAAAGGTCTGGCCCAACATGGTGTAGAATTTCATCTTCAGCAACTCGTTGCGCAATTGTCCTTCCGTGTACTCCCAAATTTGGCGAAGCATTTGGTATTGCTCCATATAAGCCTGCTGGCCGCTTTGGGCCAACTGCGCCATATTTTTGTCGTAATTTTTCAAGAAGTCTTGCAATGCATTCACGTCAAAGCGTCCTGTCTGCTGATTAGCAAAGCCCATTTGCGCCATCATCTGCAAGCTCTGAGCCTGCCCCGTGCGCAAAGCGTCTTGCACATCCTCGTCAGTCACTTGGATGCCGGCTTTATCCGTCTCGTGCTTGATGGCACTCGTGTTGACAAAGTCGGACCACACTTGTTCGCGAATCTGATCCTGTTCCTGATCAGTCAACGCATCACTCTGTCCGGCGCGTTGCTTCTGCATTTTCGCAATGTTAGAAAGCTGCTCAACGCGATTTTGGAAATCTTGAATCGTCAGTGTCTCGCCAAAGGCTTCGCCAACTTTCTGTTTGTCAGCGTTGGTGAGACCGGTAATCGACTGAAAGCCACTCTCGGCAATAAAAGCAAACAGGCCAAGGCCGATGATGATCATCAGGATCTTGCCTTTGCTTCTGATTTTCTGTAGTGCTGCCATTTATATCTATTATTTTATTGTTTCTTCCGTATTTTAATGGCTATAAAGCCGGACAAAGGTAGCAAGTTTTATTGAGTTGCCTGCGCTCAGGCTAAAAAAAAATACAATTTTTCAACTATCTGCATCCATCCGGTTGTATTTCAAGCCAACAAAATGGGCCGACAAACTAAAAAAGCAGCCTTTCTCGGACGAAAAAACAACAAAAAGAACGCCGAACAGTCCCCACCCCATCCGCCGCATCCCGCTCCGGCATGCGGAAGGCAAACTTAGCTTCCGCCTCCACCCCACGCATCGACCCTCAACGGTCCGCTATTTACGCGTCAAAGTCCAATCCGCCGGTTTACGCTCACGAGCGTACACCTTTTTTCTCACGAGCGCAAGCCTTTTTTATCGTGAGGTAAAACCTTTTTTGTCGTGATCAAAAACCTCTCCAAAGAGCTTTGCGCGATGAATACCTTGGATTTTTTCAAAAACAAGCCAATTAAAACCTTGGATTTTTTCAAATTTAGGCCGTTTAATACCTTGGATTTTTTCATTTTTACTACCTTTGTCGCAGATTATAAGCTTAATAGTGGCATGTATTTTCCCAGATCCATAGATACGTATCTCTCAGCTTGGGCCGCCGCATCAAACCATAAGCCGCTACTCTTAAGAGGAGCGCGACAGGTGGGCAAGTCTACGGCCGTGCGCCATTTGGCAGCGCAATTCGATAGCTTTGTCGAGATCAATCTTGAAAAGCAGTCATCGCTCATACAATTGTTCAAAGGCGATCTTGACGCTGTCAAAATCGTTGCGCAGTTGGCCGCCGTGATGGGTCAACCCATCACGCCCGGTAAGACGTTGCTCTTCATTGATGAGATTCAGGCCTCTCCGGAAGCCATCATGGCCTTACGCTTCTTCAAGGAAGACTTGCCGGCTCTACACGTGATAGCAGCCGGTTCTCTGCTGGAATTTGCATTAGAAGATCTGCCCACTTTTGGGGTAGGAAGGATTCATTCGATGTTCATGTATCCGATGACCTTCGACGAATTTCTGACGGCCAACGGAGAAGACTTATTATTGCAGGCACGCAACCAGGCCACAGCAGCCTCACCGTTGCCGCTGCCCCTCTATCAACGATTGGTAGAACTGCTGCGCGAATATATGCTGATCGGCGGTATGCCGGAAGCAGTCAGCAGATGGGTGGAAACGCACAATTACTTAGCCTGCCAAGAAGTGCAGGACGACATTGTCGTAGCTTATGAAGATGATTTTCCAAAATATAAAAAGAAAATCGACCCACTGCTGTTAAGACTGACACTGAGAAGCGCTGCGGCGCAAGCTACGAAGAAGTTTGTCTACGCCAATGTGGGAGGAGGATATAAAACACACGAAATTAAACGGGCATTAGAACTACTTACGTTGGCCGGTATTCTGATTCCGGTGACGCACACCGATGCTAACGGATTACCGCTCGGGGCAGAGACGGACAACGCTTATAGAAAGATGCTGCTACTCGATACGGGCTTGATGCTGCGATTGCTCAATATGACGACGGGCGACATCTCAGATTTGACGACTCACATCCTAACCGCCGAAACTTCAGAACTGGTCAACAAAGGGCCGATGGCGGAGATGATGGCGGGATTGGAAATGCTTCATTATAGGCAACCCAACATTCGCCACGCCCTTTATTATTGGCAAAGAATGGCAAAGAATGCGGAAGCAGAGATAGATTATATCTCTCAGTATAAGCAGATGGTACTTCCTGTGGAGATTAAGTCGGGCACGCGAGGAGGCATGAAAAGTCTTTGGTCGTTTCTACGCGAAAAGCAATTGGACAATGCCGTCAGATGTTCGTTAGAAAACTTCGGCACTTTCGATTATGCTGATACGCTCGACAATGGTCGCCTGCGCCACGTCGCACTCTGTCCGCTTTTTGCTTTGTCTCAATTGGAGCGTTTAGCTAAAGAGTTGCCTTGGGATTGACGTCTCTCGGTTTACAAGTCGCTTTCGTGCTCGCTCAAATCAAACGAAAGCGTAAAATAAAAAAACGCCGGCCAAAAGGTCAGCGTTTATTTCTTTTGCGGAATGGGGCGTTCGCGCATCGGCGGTGCGGAATCGGGCTGCGTAGGTGCGGGGCCGGAAGCGGCCGGCTGACTATCGTTGAACATCGGCATATAGCCACTGCTGCGATACAATTCATACTGCGTCAGTTGCTCGTTGGCGGTGAAGCGATTGCCTTCTATCATGTGCCCCGGCTTTTTAATCTGCATATAGCTATCAGAGTAAAAACGATGCTCCAGCATATCCCAGAACACTTCGTGCGTGCGAAAAGTCGTCTGCGTGGCCCGATTGTCGATAAAAACGTTGCCTTTGAAGTGCCATAAGCGTTCGTCGAAGCACCAAGCCGTATCGGCTTGCATGTAAAGGTCCATTTTGAAATTCTCATCAAAACGTTCGAGGAAGATACCACGCGGAAATTCTTGGCGAGGCGGCTTGGTCTGATCGTAATAGAGCCACGCCTCGGCTATGATACGATACTTCATCACGCCGGAATCGGAGATCATTTTGGCCACCCCGAAGGTCTCCATCACGGGCATTGAGTCGCGCGGCATTCCGAGGCGTCCGGTGGGCGGTTTGTCGCCGCCGCAACTCCCCAAAAGGGAGACGAGCAAGAGCAGAAGCAAGCCTGCAGCGCTCCCGCCGGCCCATCGCCGAGCAGCAGCGGAGCAAACTGATACGGCCGCAAATGCAGACCGCCGCCCGGCGGTCTTTTGAAAACCGGGCAGCAGTCGTAATGCTTTATTTTGCCTAAAGTGGGCCGTCTTTATTGGGCTTTCCATTTTGCAAACCAGCGCTCGTTAAAGCTGATGCCAATCGTAAAGCGAATATAATCTTCTTTAAGCAACGTCTTCGCGCCAGGCGCTACGTGTTCATATTGAACGCCTAAATTTACAATGCAACGATTGTTGTAGTTTGTGTTGACGGGGAGGCCTACGCCTGCACTGATAATATAACTCTTCGGACCATCCTGCCCATTGACGCGAACATAGGGCGAAGCGTAAGAGAAGCCGGCACGATAGCGCACGTGGTCGCGCCAGCGTAAGCCTTCTTCGTTGGCGATATACTCTACGCCCGCGGAGAAGCGCGAACGGTCGAGCAACTGCCCCTTGGACACATTATATATATAGCGGCCATCGGCGCCTACGGAAAGTTCCGGCATACGCACATCAGCCCACTTCTGCAAATTATAATCAAGAGAAAGCGTCAAACTGCGGTTCCACGTCCACGACAAGCCTGCACCAAAGCTCGTGGGCAGCGCGAAAGCCTTAGCTGCGCCGATTGTATCGCCCACGAATCTATTGCCTACAGACTTTAAATCATAGAAGAAGGCCTTGCGATTGATATCGTGACCAAGGCCATATGAAAGACCGAGCGTCAGCGTGTGTTTCTTGCCGATCGACTGCACATATTGCAAACCGAAATCGGCCTTATAGGTATGCAAACTCGCCGAATATTGGCGGCGCAGCGTACTGATGGTGGCATCGGAGAAAGAAGAGGTGACGGAATGATCGATATCGCCCCAGAGATAGCCGAAGTTGGCGCCCACAGAAAGTCCTCGGAGCGGCTCCCAACCGATGCCGGCATAAGCCACGTGCAAGCCGCCATCGCCTTTATAGGCATTGGTTTGCGTAACTTCGCCCGCCTGCGACTGCATCGTGTTCTTCCGACTAAAATCATAGCCCACGGTGGAGTAAGGCAAGAAGCCGAGCGAGAAGCCTAAACGCGGGCGGAGGCGGAAGCCCACGGTAATATAGTCCAAACTCGTGTTGCGAGCATTGACTTTCAAACTGCCTTCCGTCAAATAATTGTTTTGCAGCGTAAGACCTGCATCAAAAAGGAAAGTCAATGAGTCAATGGCAGAATAAGATGCGGGGTTGAGTACGTTAAGTGCTGCCCCGGAACGCGAACCAAGGCCCGTGCCGGCCATATCTGTAGTTCTGGCACTGTAACGATCGTTGAGCAAACCGAAGCCATAGCGCGAATAAGGCGAATTGCTGCCGTTGGTCTGGGCCATGGCAAACGTTGCGGCGAGAAGAGCCGAAACGAAGAGGGTTATTTTTCGAATTGTCATAAGGACTATTTTACTGCTATCATTAATAAATGCGAACTACTTCCGGCCAACTGTGTTATAGACAGCCAAAACCTTGAGTCCGCGAGCCACGAGATCAGCTTCGCGCCGTAGGGGCAGCGAGGCGTCAGTCGAGAAGTAAACGGCGTCGCCTCCCGTCAGGAATATTTGCAGATCAGCATGCGCTTGACGAACGCGATCTATGCAGCCTGTGATTTCATCTTGCCATCCTGTGAGGACACCGGTGCGAATGGCGGTTGGCGTATCGATACCCGGATTCGGCGTAGCGCCTTGGGGATCGACGAGGGGCAACTGCGCGGTATGTTCATGCAAAGCGGCGAAGCGCAAGGCCAAGCCCGGCGAGATATTGCCCCCAAGATATTCGCCCGAAGCGGCGACAAAGTCGTAGGTGACGCAAGTGCCGGCATCGATAATCAAGAGCGAGTGCGCCGGAAGCAAGTCGGCCGCACCAACAGCCGCAGCCCAACGATCCGCGCCCAGCGTTTCGGGCGTATGATACCCATTCTTCAGCGGTGCAGGCGTTAAGCCCGTCACGCAAAGGGTGGGAATCTCCAATTCTGCAAACAGTGTGCGTAGCGGCAAACTGCGATCTCCTACATCCGAAATGGCGCAACGCTCGACGGGGTACTGCCGCACCCATTCGCGAAGTTGGCGGCCGTCGGCCGCCAACGGGCAGGCAGCGGCCACGCATCGATCACCTTCAAAGAGGCTCGCTTTCGTCTGCGTGTTACCCGCATCTATCGTCAGCGTCATTTGGCGTAAACGTCTCAATATTGTTGCAAAAGTAGTGTAAACACAAAGAAAGACAAAACAATAAACGTTTTTTGTAGCCTTATCTGCTCTTGTTTGACAACGAGAAGGCGGGCTTATTTTCTTTTCTTTTGCTCAATGCCAGACTTTTGCAGCTTTGCAGGCAGAAAGTTCTATCGCTAAAAAGACAGAAACGAGACGGCGGTGGGCAAATTCGCCACACAGGGCTCAAATCGCCCAAACTATTTACCCCGATGTGAGTTATATTCGACGGATTCTATATAAATTTGCAGACTTAAGCAGACACAACTCCACTATGGGCAATTATATTGTTTCGGCGCGCAAGTATCGCCCCACGAATTTCGATGATGTCGTGGGTCAACACGCGCTTACGACTACACTGAAAAACGCCATCGCGGCCGGAAAACTGGCGCACGCTTATTTATTCTGCGGTCCGCGCGGCGTAGGTAAGACGACTTGCGCACGTATTTTTGCCAAGACGATCAACTGCTTGCACCCCGGCCCCGGCGGGGAGGCTTGCGGGGAATGCGAAAGTTGCCAAGCGTTTCAGGCGGGCCGAAGTTTGAACGTCCACGAACTGGATGCGGCCTCCAACAATAGTGCGGAAGATATCCGCGCCTTGATCGAGCAAGTCAACATCTTGCCGCAAATGGGGCGCTACAAGGTATTCATCATCGATGAGGTACACATGCTCAGTACGGCAGCAGCCAACGCGTTTCTAAAGACGCTCGAAGAGCCGCCCGCACACGCCATCTTCATCTTGGCGACGACGGAAAAGCAGAAACTTTTGCCTACGATTTTAAGCCGATGCCAGATTTACGACTTCAATCGTATGGAGGTGAACGACATTGTCCATCATCTCAAGCGCGTAGCCGAGGATCAGCACATTCAATATGAGGAGGCAGCGCTCAATGTCATTGCGCAGAAGGCCGATGGCGGTATGCGCGACGCTCTATCTATATTCGACCAAGTCGCCGGCTTTGCGGAGGGAAACCTGACCTATGCTAAGGTTATCGAAGACTTAGACTTGCTCGACTACGACTACTATTTCCGCGTGACGGATCTACTGCTGGCGGGGAAAGTGCCCGAGGTGCTCCTTACGCTCAATGAGATTCTCAACAAGGGCTTTGCAGCCAATCATTTTATCAGTGGTTTGGCGGCCCACTTCCGAGATTTGCTGGTTAGTCGCGATGCCATTACGCTCCCGCTCTTAGAGGTGGCCGAAGACGTAAGACAGCGATACGGCGAGCAAGCCGGTCGCTGCTCCCTACCTTTTCTATATAAGGCGTTGCGATTAACGAGCGACTGCGAACTACAATATAAAGATAGTGGCAATAAGCGCTTACGCGTAGAACTGACGCTGATCGAATTGGCCCAACTCGCCAATGCCGCCGTGCCGACGGCGGGCCAAGGCGCCAAAACAAACTTGCAACCGGTTTTTCAAAAGCCTGAAGCGTCAAGGCGCACCACGCCTCAGGCTACGGTATCGCAACCTCAACCCGCGCCAAGTAGTGCGACAGCACCGGCACCCTCTGCCGTAGCCGAACAGAAACCGACTTACGGCGCGCCAAAGCCGGATCCGAAACAAGCGCCAATGTCAACAGCACCATACAGAAAGCTCCCGGAAACGCTATCAGTCAGAGAGCAGGCCATCCGAAAACTACAGGAGCAGCGCCAAGGGTCTCAAGTGCAAGAGCCGGAAGAACACTTCGGCAACAAAGCCTTTGAACTCTCGGATGTGCGCTATGTCTGGATGCGCTTTGCCAACAAACTGCCCGCGGAAGAGACGGCAACAGCCGCTCGAATGAAGCGTATGGAGCCGCAAATGGTGAATGCGACAAACATTGTCGTACCAGTAGAAAACACGATGGTGCTCAAGGATATGAACAAGATAAAAGGGCAATTGCAGCACTTCTTCAGAGCGCAACTGGACAATGGAGAGGTTACCCTAAGTTTCAGACTCTTAGCGCCGGAAGAGGATGATCACGCCTTTGACCCGCAGGCGCTCTTGCAAGACTTTAAGCAGCGGAGCGAAGGCTTTAATCTGCTCCACAACCAACTCCGATTGCGCCGCGGATAAAAAACATTCGGCAAAACAGATAATAAAAAGACGCGCGGCAGCGACTCACTTCGTGCACAAGATGCGCAAACCGGCCGACTGACGCGCAAAACATACAAAACAACAACCCTCTAATTATGGCAAATAACAAAACCATTACGCTGACTTACCGCCTCACGGCAACAGACCGCGAAGGTAAAGCACAACCCGTAGAAGAAGCTACGGCAGAACGCCCTTTCCGTTTTATCACCGGACTTAACTTCGCGCTTGACGCTTTTGAAACGAAAGTGATTGACCTCAAGACTGATGAGGCTTTCGATTTTACGTTGACGCAAGAAGAGGCTTACGGCCCTTACGAAGAAGAGAACTTGCGCAAGTTGCCTAAAGATATGTTTACTGTCGATGGACATTTCGACAAGGAAAACATCTTTGCCGGCAATATCGTTCCCTTTGAAAACGACAATGGCGAGCGCTTCAACGGCACAATTTTAAACGTCACGGACGATACGGTAATCGTTGACTTAAACCATCCGCTCGCCGGCTGCTCGCTCCACTTTACGGGAAAAGTCGTAGAGACACGCGAAACGACGAAAGAGGAGTTGGCAGGCTTCTTAAGTATACTTAGCGGTGAAGGCGGCTGCGGATGCGGCTGCGGCGAAGAAGGTTGCGGCGACCACTGCGGCGATCATTGCGGTGACCACTGCGGTGACCACTGCGGTGACCACTGCGATCATCATTAATTAATCAATGAATACTTTCGGCCATCTCTTTCGGCTCACTTCCTTTGGAGAAAGCCACGGGAAAGCTATCGGCGGCATCGTCGATGGCTTCCCCGCGGGCATTTTTATCGACGAAGACTTTATCGCCGGCGAAATGGCACGCCGCAGACCAGGCCAGAGCGACTTGACGACGGCGCGCCAAGAGGCGGATCGAGTGCAACTGCTCTCGGGTATTTTTGAGGGACGCTCTACGGGCTGCCCCATAGGCTTTATGATTCGCAATGAGGCGCAGCATTCGCAAGACTATGCAGAGATGCGCGAAGCCTTTCGCCCTTCTCACGCGGATTATACATATCGGCAAAAGTATGGCCTCTACGACTACCGAGGCGGCGGGCGGGCTTCAGCACGCGAAACGGCCGTGCGAGTAGTCGGCGGCGCTTTGGCAAAATTAGCTCTGCGCGAGGCGGGCATCTCCGTCGAGGCTTACACTTCGCAAATTGGCTCTATTACCTTACCCTACGACTATCGTCATTATGATGCGACGGCTGCGGAGACTAACGCGGTGCGCTGTCCGGACGCGGAAAAAGCGGAAGAGATGGCCGAACTCATTCGGCGCGTCAAGGCGGAGGGAGATACGGTTGGGGGTGTCGTTACGGGCCTCATCCGTGGCTGTCCGGCAGGACTGGGTGAGCCGGTTTTCGGAAAACTTCACGCGGCATTGGGTGCAGCGATGTTGAGCATCAATGCAGCCAAAGGTTTTGAGTATGGCGAAGGATTTGCGGCAGCTTCCGGCCGAGGCAGTAAACTGAACGATGCTTTTAAGCCCGACGGCCAAGGCGGTATCACCACGCAAACGAATCACAGCGGTGGCATTCAAGGCGGTATTTCCAATGGCCAAACGATTTATTTTCGCGTAGCCTTTAAGCCGGTCGCCACGCTACTCCACCCGCAATCGACCGTAAATCTACACGCGCAGCCTATTCTGTTGCAGGCCCGCGGACGCCACGACCCTTGCGTCGTGCCGCGTGCTGTGCCTATCGTAGAAGCGATGGCGGCAATGACGATCTTAGACTATTATTTGCAGTCGAAGACTACACGCATCTAACGCTCCACACATTATATATTATTACTGTTCGGTCAACTGCCAAGCGGCACAACTTTTATATCCGCAATGCCTATAAACCGGCCTTGCGGATTTGTTTTAAGAGAATCAAAGATTCTACCCGCAAGATTCACACTGAGAATAGAAGCTTCACGGCGATCTTGCTGCATGTCAAAAAGGGAATAGAAAGTCTATTCGCACCAAGCTAATCAATGCCGTTTCCGAACTTTAGACTGTTTCTGATCCTTAGGCGCAGCGAGCGCAAGACCTTATCTTTCGGCGTTTTGCCTTTGTGTGGCAGTCTGCTCATTATTGCGCTTCCCTTTTCAAAGCACGCAGGCGGTGTCTCTACAGATTGAGACCTCTGTCTCTACGGGCTGAGACTTGAGTATCTACGTGCCGAGATGATGGTCTCTGCGTGTTGAGACACGACCTATCCGCGTGATCGTCCTCAAAAAGCTAAAGCCAACTCTCCTTTTTATGCCTTAGCGCAAGCATTGGGCATAGCAGTATTTTTATTATATGTAGAATCGTCTGAAAAGGAAGCAAAATATGGAGGAAAGTCCGCTGCAAATAATGAGTTTTATACCGGTTTTCCTACACTGATGCGCCATCATTTACGAAGGCTGAAAGGGAAAAGATAAAAAAATCATGTTACGAATAAAAACGTAAACTATTGACATATAAGAATTAATGGGAGTTTCCGACGCTACGGGACTCCCATTAACCAACACAAAAACTAAACTAGACTTAACTAAACACGTTATCTCACGACAACAATCGATGCAAAAATATAACTTTTTCGCTAAACTCCCAAATATATTTGATAGAAATATACCATGAAAAGAATAATTTCTTCGGTTGAAGTGAAGAAATTCCCTTTTACGCTTTCGTTCCTTGGCTAAAAAGAGCGCAAAGACATAAAAATGGCGGGACAAGGATATTGGCGCAAGCGGAGTGAGGTCAGGGGCAGCGGGACTTGTTGGGTAACGAAAGGTGCGCGGAGAACTGAGCGCAAAAGAAGTAGGAGGTAAAGAGCCGCGCAGAAAGCGTCCGAACAAGGAGAAACCGATAGAAAAAGGGGAACAAGAAGCGCTTGAACAAGGAGCGGAGAGCGCAAAAGCCGCACAAAAACACATGGGCAAGGAGCGGCAAAACGCAAAAAGGGCGCAAGAAGTATTGTGAACGAGAGACGACCGAAGGTAAAAAGGGGCAACGTGACAGAGGCTGCGGCAATATAGAAAAAGCAGTAATGGCCGAAGCTCATTGCTGCTTTATATTTTTTGTATAATACGATCTGTTGCTATAAAAAAGATAGCTTACTTAGCCGCCTCAGCAGGTGGGAAAGGCTTGCTCAGCGGATTGTTGCGCGCCTCAGTAATATAATGGCGCACATAGGGGTTTTCAAGAAACGATTGAGGTACGCTCGTCAAAATGCGCTGGATCTGCTCCGTCACGATCGGCGTCGGATATTTGCTGCAAAGTATACGGAAGAAACCGGGGCCAAGGACGTTATTCCAATTATCGACGATAAAGCGAATTTCAAGGTTCTCGGAAGCCGCATTGAGGTTGTCGATCTTGCCTTTCCACTTCGCCTCAATCGTCTCCATCGTATGCCCTTGCTGCATCTCCCGAATCACGTTTTGCTGAATATCCCAAAGCGCGTTCTCATACTTATCGCGCCGCTTAAAGAATCGGTAAAGACGACTATTGAGCGGCCCACCGGAGACAATCTGACCTAAATTGTCTAATTGAACCGTAACGGTGCTCGCTTCTATAACGAGAGGCATCACCCGCGTATCACCCATATACAGCTGGGCCATACAAGCAGAATCTATCGCACCGTAAAAATTGAAACGACCGTGGACAACTTTGCAAGAATCCAGATCAGTCGAGGCAATGCCATCAGGAGAAACTTTGAGATAAAGCATACGTCCATCATAGGCAGGCACAGTAGAGCTGCCATTGATGTTATAAGATGAAGCGCACGAAGCGATCAGCACCATAAGAGCTATGTATGTCAATACCTTCATCATTTTCCGTTATTTCGCCTGACTATTGTTTGGCAAATATACGCTGAACACTATGAATACTTAATGTTTCTACTGTTACAAATTCTTGAAATAATATATTTTTGAGGTTTTGTAAACAATTTCTTCGCTTAAACAGGCGTTTTTTATACTTCACGCGCTTTTTTTAGTTCTGATGGTAAGCGAAAAGCAGTATAAAGTTCAAAGACGACAGCTATGGCCAACGAGATTTTCCACTCATCGCCGCGAAAAGGTGGGAGGCCTTGCCAATGCATATACATTAAAACGCTCGTAACCAGCAAGAAGGCTGCTCCAAGCAACTGCTGGCGATGCAAACGCCGCGCGGTGAAACTTTTGCTGGTAAAGGGAGTTAAAAATTGCGCGCCGGCGAAAAGAACAGTGCCCAAGGTGAATACGAGAAACGCGTACATAAAATCAGCCATAAAAAGCGGCAGCAATACGCCAATGGGTAAGAGCAAGCCGCCTACAATCGTAGCCAGGCTAAGGAGGGTTGGAGATAACTTCATTGTTCCTTTTCGATTACGTAAACATCCTCATTGTCAGTCTTCATAAATAAGTGGACGCGTGCCACTTTCTCTACCGCAGCCGGATCAGTATGCAGTTCGTAAAGCGTGCGTGCATCGGCGGCGTATTGCTGTTCATAGCGCCGAATATCTTCGCGCAGCGTTTCGTTGCGCTCATACAAGCGATAGCGATACCAAAGACTATTGGGGTCTACAAAGCCAATCAAGATCAGAAAAGCAAGAATAGTCCACAAGTACTTATGACGCGTCAAAGACCGGCCGAAAGCAGAAAAATTGAGTTTCACCATACGTATTATTTATCACTTACGCTGCTATGCGCTGAAGAGGTTTATAAGTCGTGCTGCTCCAAGCGGTGGCGAGCCATTTCTTCATACTTCGTTCCGGGGCGTCCATAGTTGGCATAAGGAAAAATGCTAATGCCGCCGCGGGGCGTGAACAGGCCGCACACCTCAATATACTTTGGATCCATCAGGCGAATAAGGTCTTTCATAATCACGTTGACGCAGTCTTCGTGGAAGTCGCCGTGATTGCGAAAACTGAAGAGGTAAAGTTTCAAACTCTTACTCTCGACCATACGCTTGTCGGGCATATAACTAATGCGCAATTCGGCAAAGTCGGGCTGGCCCGTAATCGGGCAGAGCGACGTAAACTCCGGACAATTAAAGCGCACCCAATAGTCGTTGTCGGGATGTTTGTTTTCAAACACCTCAAGCACCTCAGGCGCATAATCCATTTTATAATCCGTCTTCTGCCCCAACGCGTGTAAATTATCGAGTTCTCTATTCATTTGTTTATGATTTTTGTGCGGCATCCTTTAATGCCAAATATTCTTCTAAACCGCGGCGGCGCAATGTGCAGGCGGGGCAGTGGCCGCAGCCATCGCCTTTGACGCCGTTATAGCAAGTCAGCGTTTCGTTTCTAACCAAATCGAGCACGCCGAGTTCGTCAGCCAGCGCCCAAGTAGCGGCTTTGTCGCGCCACATCAGCGGCGTATGGATCACAAACTGCTCATCCATCGCCAAATTAAGTGTCACGTTCAGACTCTTCATAAACGAATCGCGACAATCAGGGTAACCGGAAAAATCGGTCTGCGATACGCCCGTCACCAAATGCCTAATATCGTGCTCACGCGCATAGACGGCGGCGATGCTTAGGAAGAACAAATTGCGCCCCGGCACGAATGTGTTTGGAAAAGAACCTTCGGGCTGCTCCGCATCCATTTCGAGCGAAGCATCGGTCAGCGAATTACGCCCCAACTGCCCGATCAGCGGCGCTTCAAGGCTTTGGAAATGCACACCGGCCTCGCGGGCAATGCATTCGGCCAACTCAACTTCGTTTGCGTGCTTCTGCCCGTAGCGAAAAGAGAGGGCAAAAACTTCCTTAAATTGCCTTTTGGCCCAAAAGAGGCAGGTAGTAGAATCCTGACCGCCGCTAAAGACGACCAAGGCGCGTTCATTATTTAATAGTTTCATCTTGTCTTGTTTTTAGGAGCTTGCCGGAGCGCAGACTTATGAAGAGCACAGCGACCCCAACAAGGGCAATTACGCCAACAGGCACAAACCGCTGCCACCGCATCGTGCTTCTGCCGATCTCGGAAGCAAAGGTAGCAAAAGCCCTTCGCCCGACAAAGTCTAAAAGGCTTTAAGACGGGCAAAGACCGGACTTTTATAACTGTCGGACACTCATATAAACCAAGGGAAACAACGATTCGCAAGCCCGACGAAGCGCTTGCCTTATTCCGTTTTCTGCACAGCAGATACATTATATATATAACGACAAGCCCTTCAAGTTTGACCTCGCAAGTGCGTCGGCAACCAAAAACCGGCAAGTTGTAGGCGTCAAACTTAAAGCGTCATAAACTTTTTCGCCGGCTCAAAACGACCGATGCCGACTTTATAGATAACCTCAATTCCGCAGCATTATTCCTTGTGAGGTACTTTTATATATTGAAGTGACATTTTTGGGATTTATCCATTGATATGGGGATTTTCTGGGGTTCTTGGTTCTTGCATAGTCATGAAATCCCCCACCCAAACCAATGGGGAAGTATGAAAAACCACAAAGAAATGCTGTTTATTCAAGGAAGACTTCAGCGTAGTAGGTTTTATTTGTATATAGTCCACCCTTAAAAACCTAACATTCTGCTGATTCACAGTATATTATACTACAAATCATTTGCTTATATCTACAAGTTTTTGTACCTTTACATTATAAATCTTGCAGATATTTATGCTTAAACGTACATCCAAACAGCTCTCTATGTTCTCTTCTTTAGAGGACATGCTTAGTCATCAACACCCCCTTTTTCAACTTAGTAATAAGATTAATTGGGAGTGTTTTGAAAATGCTTTTTCTCCATTGTATTGCAGTACTAACGGGCGCCCAGCTCATCCTATTCGCTTGATGTGTGGTCTTTTAATCTTAAAACATTTGCGTAATGTTTCAGATGAAATGGTGGTTTCTCAATGGAGTGAGAATGCTTACTGTCAATATTTTTGTGGTGGACTTGAATTTATGCCAAAACAACCTTGTGACGCTTCTGAGTTAGTTCACTTCAGAAATCGTATAGGTGAGGAAGGTATGGAGTTAATATTAGCAGAGAGCATCCGTGTTAATACCGACCATGATGACGAAGATCATTTTGATACGGCTTTCATTGATTCTACCGTGCAGGAGAAGAATATAACCTATCCAACAGATGCGAAGTTGCATAAAAAGATAATCAAAAACGTTCTGAAGATAGTTCATGACAAGTGTCTTCCTCTACGACAAAGTTATACGCGTACGTTGAAAGGGATTTACCGTTCCCAACGTTTTCGTAATCATCCCAAGAATCGTAAGAAAGCTCTTAAGGCAGATAGGCAACTAAGGACCATAGCAGGAAGATTAGTAAGAGAGTTAGAGCGTAATCTTGAGGGAAAGAAAGGATATGAGAAGATGTTTGAGCTATATTATAGAGTCCTTTCTCAGAATCGAAAGTCAAAGAACAAAGTATATTCTCTGCACGAACCAGATGTGGTTTGCCTCAGCAAAGGTAAGGAACATAAGCAATATGAGTTTGGTAATAAAGTATCTATTCTTCGCTCATGGTCAGGACTTATTTTGGGTGCATGTTCTTTTAGGAATGAATATGATGGGCATACTATCGAAAAGACGTTGGAACAAACCCAAAGAATGACAGGAAAGCAGGTTGATAAGTTAGCAGGAGATAGAGGGTATAGAGGTGTAAAGCAGATTGGGCAGACAAAGATACTCATTCCAGACACTCCTAAAGCTAAAGATAGCTACTACCAAAAGAAAAAGAAACACAAACTATTTTGTAAACGAGCTGGTATAGAGCCAACCATAGGACATCTTAAAGCAGACCACCGATTATCTCGCAACTTTTATAAAGGTGTGAAAGGAGATGCTATCAATGTCTTATTAGCGGCGGCAGCATATAACTTCAAAAGAGCTATGAGAGTTCTTTTGGACCTTATAAAAAGAATCAGCATAGAGCTTGTTAGTACAGGCTTTATGCTGAAATATAGTTTTTAAGGAATGACTATATAGGTTCAGAACGTTCTGCCTTCCAGTGCGCACCCATTTTGCCGGCACGCTGACAAAATGTAGGATAAAGGCTTTCAGCCTGCTTGTCTTTTTCAATGGCTTGACCTTATCGCTGATATGACGGACGAGATAGAGATAGAAGTTCTTCAGCATGGCGGTAACCATCATGAAAACCATGTTCTCAGCCATAAAGGAAAAGGGCAGATGCGACCATCCGAAGTCATTGTTCTGTATGTCGAAGTTCTTTTCGCTTGCTCCACGCTCATTATAAAATGTAATGATGTCTTTCTCAGTAGATGTCCAGTTATTGGTAAGGATACAGCGGTATGTGTATATCACTCCGAACATATACGTCTGTTCCCTGCCGTGCTTGTCTTTCAAGGGACTACGCTGTACGACAAGCCTGTATGACTTTCCTTCTATTAAGTTGTCTATGCTGACGGAGGTGACATCGCATCTCTCATAACCAACCTCAACGCTCTTCCATTCTTTCAGCCGGCGGAAGTCCTCACATCGGTTGTCGCAGTTGGCTGCACGTATATAGAACGTGTTGCAGCGCTGCTCTACGGTTTGGATAATTTCCTTTGAGAACGATCCACAATCGGCACGGAAACGCTCTATTACCACACCAAGTTCTGAGGTTACACGGTCCATAATGCGACGGAGCGTGTCTTCTTGATGGAATCTCACATTGGTGTTTCCGTCACGATTCTCACCTCCGACTATGATTCCCCCAATGGAAGCCCAACCAGGGAAATAGCCAAAATCCTGCTTGTAAGAATACTTTGCATCGAACTTGTGGGCTGGAATAAACTGATGATCAAAGTCTAAGTCAACATGACTGCCCACCTTTATAAGCCCCATTCTCCGTATCATCCGTAAAAGTAAGGTGTTCAGCTTCTGTGCCGTGTTGAAACTATAAGACTTGCCTGATGTCTCGCTCTTGTAGATAATGTTCTCTTCGGCAAGCTCATTCAGTCCTCGCCCCACAGTGTCGGCACCGGGTAACAGCGTATCAGGTCTCTGTCTGAACTGCCCTATAAGCGCATTGATGTCCTCAAGGCATTCTCCACCACAAAGGTAACTGAAGAAGAGAGAGCCGAAAATACTTCCATGGCTGAATGCCTTGCCGCTGCATCCGCGTTTACCCAATACAGATTCGGTAAGTTTTTCAAAGCCCAACTTTGAAAAAACGTCCATGATGTGATAAATTCCTCCGAAGGAAGTGATATTCTCGTTTTTAATTGCTACCTTTGTCATGTCAGATTTTTGCTTACTTGTTATGTTTGTAGCACCAAGATAGGTGAAATTTCTGACATATCCAAGTGTTTTGAGAACTTTGTTTCTCAGGCACTTGGAGTTCTCACAAGAATTTATGCTGCGGAGTTAAGATATAACTTATGGCAAAAAAAATCATACCCAAATAGGTTAAGGATAATTTTGGCTGAGAAGAATGTTACAAATCATTGGCTTGCAACGGAAATGGGCGTGACAGACATGACGGTTTCGAGATGGTGTACAAATCGGATACAGCCTTCAATTTCACAACTTGTCCAAATGAGCAAGTTGTTAGATACCGAGATGGAGAAATTTATTGATACAAGCGTTGACCCTGGATAAACTGCGATGACAAGTAAAATCAATATGGAAAACTTTCCCTCCGCCATAGATGGTGGAGTTAAGATTTATGATGAAACCTCGTATGAGAATGCCATGGCTGTCATAAGCCATAAATTACATTCCATCAAGGCAACTGGCAAATATGAAGATGAGGATAGAAATGAGATATTACTATTGCTTAAAGAATTCTTAGAATACAAAAAAGGGAATATTGAGATTACAGAAGAATATCTCAACATGGTTGCTGAGAATCCTCTTCAGTATAGCCTCTTCCAAGATTTATTTAATATTCCTTTTTCGGCACCAAAGCAAACAGATTTCAAATTTATAGATTTATTTGCTGGTGTAGGTGGATTCAGACTTGCCTTGCAAAGAATAGGAGGCAGATGTGTCTACTCTTCTGAATTTGAGCCAAATGCTCAACAAACATATTTGGCAAACTATGGAGAGATGCCTTTTGGCGATATTACAAAGGAATCTACAAAAAGTTATATTCCAGATAATTTTGATGTCTTGTGTGCTGGTTTTCCATGTCAGCCATTCAGCATTTCTGGTAAGCAAAAAGGATTTGCAGACACACGAGGCACTCTTTTCTTTGATGTTTGTCAAATATTAGAAAGAAAACATCCTTCTGTTGTTTTCTTAGAGAACGTGAAACATTTACAGTATCACGACGGGGGACGCACACTTGAAGTTATTTTGGAGAAATTAAAGGAACTTGGATATCATACTGAATGGAAAATTCTAAATGCTGCTGATTTCGGAGTTCCACAGAACAGAGAAAGAATAATCATCATTGGTTCTTTGAAACAGCCATTTGTTTTTTCAAGGTTGGTTAAACAACCGAGAAAGCCATTAGTTGACTTCTTAGACGAATCTGGTGATTTCGAGTATTTAGATCCCTCTGAATACACTTTGCTCGAAGAAACCCATCAGACTCAAGCAGGTTTGATATTTGCAGGGTATAGAAACAAAGCCATCAGAAAGGCTGGCGTTCGCCCTGGTACAGAACATCTTTCAAGAGTTCACAAACAACCAAATAGGATTTACTCTATTTATGGTACACATCCGACACTCCCGTCACAGGAATCATCTGGTAGATTCTTTGTTCTGACAAAGGACAATCGTGTCAGGAAACTTACCATTAATGAGTGCTGGCGCATAATGGGTTTCCCTAACAATTTTGTTCGCATTAGTGCTGTTGGAACTCAATACAAGCAATTAGGGAACTCTGTGTGTGTAAGCATGATTGAAGCAATAGGAAATGAAATAAAAAGACAATTATTATAAGATGACAAATTATAGACAAATACTCGACGACACATATTCTTCTGCCGAGCAGATACAGAATGTCGACGAGACATTTACTTTCAGCAAAGAAGTAAAGGGCTACATAGAAACCATTGTTGATAAAGCAGAAAACAATAAAGCTGTTTTAGCAGTAATTATAACTCTGATGGCACACAAAATAGTTGTTCCTGAAGATGACATCCGATATCATCAAAAAGATATTGGCAATTTTTCGGGAAGAACTATTGACTCGAAGTTTATTACTCCTTTTATTAAGGAGAAAAACTTTCCTGCCATGGCTGAGTCTGGATGGTTAACAAGAAGTCTCGAACAGAAAGTTCCTTATGACTTGAATTATCCTGGGGCTATAAAGCCGACCTCACTGAAAAACGCTTTCCTGCGACTCATAAATGAGGTACAGGCAAACGGAGTAGATGCGAAATCTATTCTTACATATTTCTTTGTCTTGTTGATAAGGCAGAGAGATAGCCATAACATTGACTTAGCTAAGCCACATAGTCTTTCTATCTCAAACATCATTGAGGTACTACACCAACACTTTGATTATCCATATATAGGACACGGTGCATCTCGCCTTCCGACACTTGCCATATATGCGGCATACGAATGTATGATGAAAGAAGTGTCACGTTTTCATGATAAGCAATTGTGTCCTCTTGAATCTCACACTTCTGCGGATTCTCAATCAGGTCAAATTGGCGACATACAGATAAATGACATCAATGGAGAGGCATTTGAAGGAGTGGAAATCAAACACAATATCGAAATAACCAAGGATTTAGTTGAACATGCCTACACCAAATTTATGTCACAGCATACCAATCGGTATTATCTCCTGACCACCGCAGATATGAGTAAAGCAGATTGGAGTCCTATTGAGGAAGAGATTAAATCAATAGCGAGGAAACACGGATCTCAGGTGATAGTAAACGGTGTGTACACATCACTAAAGTACTACTTGCGCTTACTGAGTGATCCTTCAGATTTCATCGAACACTACGTTAATTTGATGAAGAATGATGAAAATGTAAAATATCCTCAGCAGGCTGCATGGAATGAAATAATTAGCAAGTTAAATCTCTAATTTAGGATATTCAGTAAATATCTAACTAATTGTTTGTCAGCGTAATATATTATTTGTACCTTTACATAGAAACCCCCGAACGACCCATCACGGGCAGAATCGGGGGAAATTTATAAAATTAACTGCTGTGAAGTTACGAAAAATTTCTGACATATCCAAGTGTTTTGAGAACTTTGTTTCTCAGACACTTGGAGTTCTCACAAGAATATATGCTGCAGAATTAAGGGATAAATCCACCATGGCTGTAAGATGGAATGAATAATAACCATTGATGCCCCAATGGCTAAAAGGCAAGGGCCGACCGGTGCTGCACATGGGCGAAAAAGACCTCGACTTAAAAGACAAACATCTGCCTTATTTTCAATACATTATAAGAGCACTTTAACCCCGCCTTATCCCCGTAAAAATTTGCTTAGGTGAAAGTAAAAACTTTCTCCTATGATCGGAAAAATTGTCTCCTAAGACAAAAAAATTGTCCTATAAGAAAGTTTTTCTTTTCTTAGGTGAAAGTTTTGGGACTTCTATAATCTCTGAAATACAATTACTTACAAACCCCATTGAGACCCCATAAACGGCTTGATTATCTGCATCGGTTTTTGAGGCAGACTCACTTGTACGACGCAAAGCGTTATGCACCGTAAAGACAAGCTTACGATGACGCGCAAAAGAATAAGGACTCGGAATAACTTTCATACTAAAAAAAATAAGATTTAAACTTTCAAAAGTGCTGTTTTCACAATATATTTGCGTCATAAAACACCTATAGCTGCGCATCTTTCCGCGAGCTAACAGTAAAGCTCCCCCTATTTGCCGCCTGAAAACCCTTAAAAACAAGACGACAAAGCTTACCGATCAAGGAAGAAAAGGCGTGGAAACACGGCATTTGACCGGAATCCTGCGGACTATATCATAAAACCACAAACCTTATGAAGAGAACGATACTTTTGTTAGCCGCTTTGGCGCTTGTCTGCTCACAAAAAATCTTTGGGCAAGTGAATTTCTTTAATGCCCACGTGAGCAAGTACGGAGAATTGGAGCAGGTCTTGGGGGAAAAATGGGACAAAATCGATTCATTAATCGTACATGGACCAATCAATGAAGCTGATTTTACAACGATGTGGAAATGCAGCTTTGAGGGGAAACTTACTGTGCTGAACCTGGAGCATGCGCAAGTAGAAAACAATAAGATACCTACGCGTGCACTTTATAAGGCTGATAGGCAGGTTATTGATGACCCGAGAGCGTATCAGGGCGTGGTTTACCTCCCACTCCGCCACATCATCCTTCCTGAGGGAATTCAGGAAATTGGAGACTTTGCTTTCTCAAGGATGAAATTAGAACAAATAAACCTCCCCAAAAGTTTGAGAAAGCTTGGTCGTTTCAGTTTTTCAAGCTGCCATTGGTTAAGTACCGATCCTTTGATTATCCCGGATGGGATCACGTCTATTCCACCACAATGCTTTATAAATTGCCAATGCTTCAAGAAATTGGTGTTACCCTCTACACTTAAAGTTATTGGCGAATCAGCTTTCTACAACACAAGAATAGAGGAAGTAAACTTGCCAGAGGGATTGGAGAAAATCGAGCAAGGTGCCTTTGCCGGCTGTAATATAAAAAAAGTGATAATACCTGCTTCCCTAAATGAATTACCCGGATTTCTTTTTTCTATGTGTCCCTATCTGAAAGAAATTTATATTCCCAATCACATTACAAAAATTCCCAGCTCTTTTGCTTCCTGGTGTCCTTTGCTTGAAAAGGTGAATATTCCCAAGTCTATAATAGAAATTGGAGTTGACGCTTTCGCAGGCGATGTAAAACTTAAACCGATAGACTTGCCGGAAGGACTAAAACACATAGAGCAGGATGCTTTATGGTACTGTGCAATTGATTCCATCGTTTTCCCTGCTTCGTTGGAATATTTGGGTGGAGGAAGTTGTGCAAATTGGAAATACATAAAAAAAATATATTCCCTTGCACCAATACCTCCTTATTGTGCAGAAGACATGGATAATCCCGGTGATGGACCATTTCACGGATATACGCCGAACGATGTTCCTCTCTACGTTCCCATCGGTTCGGGAGAAAAATATCGGCAGGCTTTCGGCTGGAACTACTTCACGAACATCATTGAAACAGACAAGTTCCCAACCGGAATCGTTTCGCCTAAGATGGACAACAACGAGCCTTGTAAGGTGTATGGAAGAGATGGCAAACTTGTCATAGAGACGCCTCAAAAACTTTCTGCTCCCATTCATTATGTTGTGTATGCAGTCAATGGTCAGGTGGTGGCGCAAGGCACACTGAATACATCGTATAGTTTGTCCACATTGGCTAAAGGCATTTATATTGTGCGCATTGGCAACACTATACACAAAGTACGCTTATAATATGACATACGATAATGATAGTTGCCTTGTAGACTAAAACTACAAGGCAATTATTATATGGTTTGCATCAAGTGTACAAGCATATCCACCCAACTGCACGCACAAAAAAATTGCCGGACATCTAACAAGTTTACGCGTCTATTTGTCAACTTGAAAAAATTACTTACTTCCGCATAACCTTAAAGCCAAATCTCTAAGTTTGCAGTATGAATTGCAACAAACAAAGAGGTTGGACTTAAGCCCTTACAGCAACTAATTCAGATAATAGCACAAAGAAAAGCAAAAAAATCATCTCAAAATTTGGGAACAAAAGACTCCTTATTTAATTTTGTCATCAAAAGAGATCACTGCCTGATCATATATAACTAAAAACCCCTTTGCAACGAAACAACTTTCTACTATATGGATGGTTTTTGGCACATTCGCTGAAATCCACGATTCAGATAGCGCGCCCCCACTCCTATTATCCACTACCGGATTAAGCTGTACCTGCTTACATCAACTTATCGATGGGCGGCAGCTTTAAAGTCAGTCTCTAACCTACCATTTTTAATATTTAAACTAACTGATTATGAAGAAGAAAACATTACTTTCAGCAGCGTTGGCACTCATTACCACCGCAGCAATGGCACAACCCGTTTACAATATGAAAGTAACAAAGAACGATGGGACGTCCATTGTCATTCCGGTCAAAGACGTAGCCGACGTTACGTTTAATACGGGCGAGAATCAAGAGATGACGTTCAAGTCGGGCGTAGGTAGCTTTGTACATCGCGACCAACAGTCGAACACGGCCGTTTATCTGCTTGAACTCTCTACCAACATCTTTGGCGACAATACCACGATGCCGATGTCAAAGCTCTACATAACGCTTCTCGGGAAGGCAGACACCGTGAACATCAAGCAGCTGAGCGCGCCTATAGGAACTTTCACCATAGGAGATCCGAACGAACCTGAGAGCAGCAAATTCTATCCGGGCATACGCAACGAAAACGGCGAGGCTGCCAATACTTTCTTAGGCACGCTGAACTCCGCCCAAGACCCAATGGACATCAAACTCATTAACGGCGGAACGCTGACCATTACGCCGATGGAAAACAGGAAATATACGCTCGAAGGCGACTTTACCTGCGTCGATGGCTCTACGCTTAAAGCATCTTATAAAGGAATGCTCGTCATTGACAACAACTCCGGCGAAATAGCACCTGCCGATACGCTCCCGCTTCCGGAAAGCAAGCTCGCGGCCGATACGACCTTGGTTTTCGGCAATAAGAAATATGGTATGGCAACAGACTATGGCATTGGCCGCTTCGGCATTAAAAACAAAACTGAAGTTTACTTGCAATTGTATACCGATGATAGCTACGCGACCTGCCTTGACCTTTATCTGCTGATCGATAATGAGAAATATCCGGGCACGAAGCAGATTCCGGCCGGTAAGTATCCGGTGTTGCCAAAAATCGATTGGGAAAACATCAACAGCCACGAACTGAGCGCCGAGCCGGCCTGGAGAGTGAAGACGCCCGAAGGCTCTCGCGTAGATCTGGGTTGCTGGTTTACGTGGAATTATGCCTACAAGGCACCTCTTGTTGGAGGCGAGATAGAAGTGTTGAGCGGAAACGCCGACTCGTCAGAGCTACACTTGAAATTTAATCTCAAGGATGCGAAGGGCCATACTGTAAAGGGTGAATGGAAAGGCAAGATTGAATAACGCCGCTTGCTCTTCATACGCAAGGTAGCTAAGGTTCGGTTCTGCGAACTTTAGCTACCTTATTTTAGTTGTAAGCTCAGCCTCAAGGAAATACTGGCGATCGACTGCGAGAAGAGGAGGATAATTTGCTTTAACCGGATACAAATATGGCTTTTTAAGCCTCACGCGGGCAAAAAGCCACTTACCGGCCAATCGAATTGAGCGATTGGTCTTAAATTGAAAGTTCTTCTGACAGCGTATCCCAATAGAAATCGCCGCCAAACCATTTTGTGCAAGCCAACTCTTCGGTAAGCGGGTAAAAGCGTACGGAACAATGGCCGCAATCTACCCATCCGCCACCCACAAGCGGCGGATGATCGGCCGTATGTGGCTGAATTTCGATCACTTGGTTGCGAAGAATTGTCCCATCGGGTAAGTGCAAACGACTTACGGCTATGCGTTTCATAAAAGTGAAGGGTGAAAATAAAAAGGTGGTTTGCTCGGACAATTCGCAGCAAGCGAAGACCATATATAATAGGAGGTGCGCTCCCCTTACGGCCTTACATATCGCTTAGATGGCCCATAGGCGGGCGACGACGTAGAAGCTTCGTCAATCGAATGGAAAGTGGTATCGCTCACCGGCTCAGCGGGCCGCGATGGCTCTGAAGCCGGCGTGGGTACAGAGGCAGGCACACGCGCAAGGCGTGGAGACAGCAACATCATTTTTTGAACAATAGTGGGGGAAGAGGCAGGCTGCAATAGTACGAAGCCTTCAACCTGCTTCACGGCGCGCGGCGCAAGGGTGAGCGTCAGCGTTTGCCTACCATCATTAAGCACAGGAGCACTGAAAGTGGCAACAGAGTCGCCAACGTAGCGCACATAAAGAACGGCCAGCGCATTGCGCTCGCCTTCTCGCCCGATCCAATGCGACTCAAAACTCCAAGCCAGTTGGTCGCCGGCATGAAAAGCAGTATCGGACGGCTGACTGAAAGTTATACGATTATTAGCTACTGAAGAAAGCAAGTAGCCGGATGCCCCGCGCCAATAGTTAATGCCATCGGAGCCGGGCATATCAGCGCCTCCGCCATTCTCCATCGTGCCGAAGCGCGCATTTACAATGCGATAAACAGCCAGCAGTGCATCGCTATGCCGTGAATAATACTCCATCGACCGATTGAAGTCTGCCTGCGTAAGATTATATTTCCGCAAGACAGCATCCGTATAGAGACGCGTATTGATGTCTGCACTATCGGAATTTGATTGCCCCAAGGCTAAGGCTACGTGATAGTCATACAACAAATTGGCCATCTTACCTTCCGACAAAACACCGGCAGGGCGACGATTCTTACAGGCAGAAAACAACAGCAGCACTATAAGCAAGAAGAGTCCGCCGCGACTTATACGTGTCGAGACGGACAAACAATGCTTGATATTACTACTGCCTAATTGCCGCATTCGTCATTATTTATCATCGGACGCATTGCTAACCGCTGCGCGAGGTTTTCCGGTAAGGAAACGCCAATAAAAGATAAGGATCGCTACTGCACCGCAAGAGATCGATGCATCAGCAAAATTGAAGATCGCATTAAAAAAGACTTTTCCGCCTAAGAAAGGCACCCAATCGGGCCAGGTAAACAGCGGAAAATAGAACATATCGACGACGTGGCCCGTCAGAAACGAACCGTTGCCCTCACCAAAAGCGGTAAGTACGGCTGGCGTTGCACCGGGAGTGCCTTCGAGCGGACTCGCCGTAAAGATCAAGCCATAAAAACAATTATCGATGATATTGCCGGCAGCGCCTGCAATCACCATAGAAAGGCAGATAATCAGTCCTGCGGGAAGCCGCCGCCGAATTGCCTTGGCCAAAAGACCGACAAAGAAGCAGATGGCCACGACGCGAAAGAGCGTGAGCAGCATCGTGCCAATAAAGTCCATGCCGAAAGCCATTCCTTGGTTCTCGGTAAAGAGGATCTTAAACCAACTCGTCACATCGTGTGACTGGTAAAGCAGCATTCCGGTCTTGACCTTGAACTTTATAAGTTGATCGAGGATCAAGACAATGAGGATGATACCGCCGGACATCCACCACAAAGTGCGGACAGACAGGCGAGAAGGTAAAGCGGATTCGGACGAAAGGTTGTGTCCCATCGTTTCTCTCGATTGTTTCGAGTTGCTCATCTGCCGGAGATTCAGATTTTATTTTTCTTCTCTTGCATCTTCCCCTCAATGCTTGTTGTAGCATGAGGCACGGCGCGCAGGCGTTCTTTCGGGATGAGTTTGCCCGTAACGCGACAAATGCCATAGGTCTTATTGTCAATGCGCACCAGCGCAGACTGCAGGCCTTGGATAAACTTCAATTGGCGGGCTGCCATATTGGTCATTTCCTCCTTGCTCTGCACGGCAGAGCCTTCTTCAAGCGTCTTGTAGGTCGGAGATGTATCGACTACGTCGTTGCTACCGCGGTTCATCAAGCTGTCCATCAGTTGGTCATACTCCCGCGTTGCTAACTTGAGCTTCTCCTCAATCAATTGCTTAAACTCTGCTAATTCTACGTCGTTATAGCGTGCTCTTCCTTCCATATTTGATTGTTTAAAATTCGTCTGCAAGGCCAGCCTCGCAGACGAAATACATTATACTTTTTCTATTTTAACGCGCACTATGCGGCCATCAAAGTCCATCTCTTCGCCTTCTGCTAAAGCCTCGACGATGGAGAAGTTGTCAGCCAATACTTGTCCACAAATATAATCTCCGAAGGCCTCTACAGCCTCAGCCAACTCGCCTTGACGCGCCATCGTTACATGAATATGGTCTGTAATCTCAAAGCCACTATCTTTACGATAAGCCTGGATGCGCTTCACAATCTCGCGCGCCAAGCCTTCGCGGCGCAAGGCTTCGTCAATTTCCAAATCGAGCGCAACGGTTAGCGTACCTTCATTGGCAACCGTCCAACCGGGAATATCCTCGCTAACAATCTCAACAGACTCTCTTTCAATCGTTGCCGGTCCGTCGGCTAAGGTGAGCGTCAAACTGCCCTCTTGCTCTAAGCGGGCAATTTCGGCTTGCGACAAAGCGCCTACAGCTTCAGCTACGGCTTTCATTCGTTTGCCAAACTGCTTACCCATCACGCGGAAGTTACACTTCACGGTTTTCTCCAGTAAATCTCCTTCGACAAAGACTAATTCTTTTACGTTAACTTCATCTAAGATCAGTTGCTGCACGGCTTCAATCGCAGCGCGCTGACTTGCGTCAGTAGCAGGAATAGAGATGCGTCGCAGCGGTTGGCGAACGATGATATGCTCTTTCTTACGCAGCGAGAGCACCATCGAAGTAATCTTCTGCGCCATTTCCATACGATTCTCTAAGTCGGCATCCACTAAAGCGTGGTCGCAGACGGGGAAAGTTTCAAGGTGAACGCTTTCCAAGCCATTGCCGGTCGGTGCTGTCAGGTCGCGATAGAGGCGATCGGCAAAGAAAGGCGCAATGGGCGCCATCAATTTGCAGGTAGTCAAGAGACAAGCGTAGAGCGTTTGGTAAGCGCTCAACTTATCCTCCGTCATCGTACCGGCCCAAAAGCGTTTACGATTCAGGCGCACATACCAATTAGAGAGATTGTCGGCAATGAAAGTATTGATCAAGCGCCCTGCTTTCGTCGGCTCATAATCGTCCAAAGCTGCCGTTACTTCTGCCACCATTGTATTGAGTTCGCTCAATATCCAACGATCAATTTCAGGGCGCTTACTAAAGTCTACTTGCGGTGCGTGCGCATCGAAGTCGTCGACGTTGGCATACATGGCAAAGAAAGAGTAAGTTTGATACAACTTACCAAAGAAGGTGCGAGATACTTCCTTGATGCCCTCTTCGTCAAACTTCAAATTGTCCCACGGCGAAGCATTGGTAATCATATACCAACGCAAGGGGTCAGAGCCATATTTTGCAATCGTCTCAAACGGATCTACCGCATTGCCGAGGCGCTTCGACATTTTATTACCGTTCTTATCCAAGACAAGGCCGTTAGAGATAACATTCTTGAAGGAAACGGAATCGAAGATCATCGTCGCAATAGCGTGGAGCGTAAAGAACCAGCCGCGCGTTTGATCAACGCCTTCAGCGATAAAGTCGGCAGGGAAGCAGCGACCGCTCTCCACCTCCTCTTTGTGTTCGAAAGGATAGTGTTGCTGTGCAAAGGGCATTGCGCCTGAATCGAACCAAACGTCGATCAAATCGCTTTCGCGATGAAGCGGCTTACCCGTCTGCGAAACTAAAACAATCTCGTCTACATACGGACGGTGCAGGTCTATCTTGTGGTAGTTCTCCTCACTATAATCGCCGGGCACGAAGCCTTTTTCCTTAAGCGGATTAGAGGGCATAATGCCGGCAGCCACACTCTTCTCGATCTCATCATAAAGTTCCGCAATGCTACCGATGCAGATTACCTCATCATCGTCGTTGCGCCAAACCGGAAGCGGCGTGCCCCAGAAGCGACTGCGACTCAAATTCCAGTCGTTCAAGTTTTCGAGCCATTTCCCAAAGCGTCCCGAGCCTGTCGAAGCCGGTTTCCACTTAATCGTTTCGTTCAATTCGGACATCCGCTCCTTAGCGGCAGTGCTCCGAATAAACCAGCTATCCAAAGGATAATACAAGACAGGCTTATCCGTGCGCCAGCAGTGTGGATAACTATGTGCGTGCTTGGCAATATTAAATGCCTTGCCCGCTTGCTTCATATCCATACAGATCGACACATCGAGCGTTTCGTCTTTATCGGTCAGCGTACTATCGTAAGCATTCTTCACGTAGCGGCCGGCGTAAGGACCATAGGCCTCTATATTAACGTGAGTCTTCACAAACTCCTCGTCCAAGTCTTCTATACGGAAGAAGCGGCCTTGCAGGTCGACCATCGGCGCAAACTTTCCTTTCTTTGTAATCATTTGCAATCCGGGGACGCCGGCCTTCTTCGCCACAAGTGCGTCGTCTGCACCAAAAGTCGGTGCAATATGCACAATACCCGTACCATCTTCCGTACTTACATAGTCGCCTAAGATGACGCGGAAGGGCTCTCCCTCGCCATAAGGGCGAACGTAGGGGAAGAGTTGCTCATAGTGCATATTCTCAAGTTCGCGGCCCGTCCAGCGACCTACTACGCGATACGGCAGCACCTTATCGCCTTTCTTGTAAGCCTCCATATCCGCCGTAGCGCCTTCAGGATTGAAGTAAGCACTTAAGCGCGCCTCCGCCATCACAACAGAAATCTTCTCGCCCGTATAAGGATTATAAGTCTGCACGCAGACATAATCAATCTTCGGGCCTACGCAAAGCGCCGTATTGCTGGCAAGCGTCCACGGCGTAGTCGTCCACGCAATAAAATAGGGCTTGCCCCAAGCCGTCATCTCGGGTTTGGGGTCGCAAATCACAAACTGTGCAACGACCGTCGTATCTTTCACGTCACGGTAGCAACCGGGCAAGTTCAATTCGTGACTGGACAAGCCTGTGCCGGCAGCGGGCGAATAGGGCTGGATCGTATAGCCTTTATACAGCAAGCCCTTTTTATGAAGCTCTTTCAATAGCCACCAAAGACTTTCGATATAGCCGGTTTCATACGTGATATAAGGGTGCTTCATATCTACCCAATAGCCCATCTTGTCGGTCAAGTCTTCCCATTCGCGGGTAAACTTCATCACATTCTTACGGCAGTGAGCATTGTAATCTCCGATGCTGATCTTCTTACCGATGTCTACTTTCGTGATGCCCAAGTCCTTTTCTACGCCAAGTTCTACGGGGAGGCCGTGCGTATCCCATCCGGCCTTGCGCTCCACGCGATAGCCTTGCATCGTCTTATAACGACAGAAAAGGTCTTTGATCGTACGAGCCATCACGTGATGGATGCCCGGGTGGCCGTTAGCCGAGGGAGGGCCATCATAAAAGACATAGTCGGGTTTTCCCTCGCGGGAGCTTATGCTTTTGTGAAAAAGGTCTTGTTGCAACCAATCGGCTAAAACTTCCTCATTCACTTTAGATAGGTCTAAATTGGGGCGTTCCGTAAACTTCATACAGCTGTTTATTTTTCGTCTAATAATAATAGTGTGCAAAGATAGCGTAAGGGCGGAGTATTGCAAAACAAAACGCATTCTTTTTCAAGCGGAAGGCGTGGGTAACGCCCTCTTAAGGAAGCGTCAAAAAGCCCTAAAGTCCGTCAATCATCTAAGGTCTTGCCCGCGACTGAGGATGCAAGGATCTTTCAAAGCCTCCTCAAACAACTTTGCGCGATAAGCTTTAAAGGATCTCGACCGACCATTTCCCTTCAAGAAGACGGCCGAATAGACAAAAAGGCAAAGGATTCTTCCCTTTGCCACACCATTATATATAAGGCGGTCGAGAAATCTTGCTCCCCGACCGCCTTAAAAAGATCTACGTCTTATCGTATATATTTCTTCCCATTCACGATGTAGACGCCGCGCTGCGGGGCAGTCTGCAAGCGCCGACCGCTCAAGTCGTAAATCGCCGCCTTATCGGTCGCATCAAGCTTTGGCGCAGTAATGCCGCTCAAGTCGTGATGATACAAAATTTCATCGCCAACTGAACATTCCTCTAAGACGTGTCGGCGCGAACCAATGAGCCAAGTGGTGGTAATAGCGTGCTGAAAGGCATTGCCCGTGCTCCCCAGACATTCAATCCAGGCTTCCCAGGCATATCCAATGTGAATATCCTTATTATAATTGTCCGGATCGTCGTAATTATAAGTCCACTCTCGATACAAGTTATAGCTACGATAGGCGTGTCCGGTATTCTCTATCACTTCATTGGTAGCTACGACAGCAACAGAATCCCAATTACGACAAAGCCTTTCATAATCCTCTGCCGTATCTCCATTATAGAACTCGCGAATATCACGATAAGCGACCGTATCGCCCACAGCGACATTAAAGTCGTACATCAACTCTTCGCGCCCGGGATAAGGAGTGTAGTAGACGCGCTTGTTTTCTTCGCGCACCAAGAAGTCAAACTTACTGAAAGAGGTGTGATACACTTTCTTCCAAGTCTTACCATCCACGACAGTATCTCCTTTCATAAAGTAATATTCGTGTTCTACGGGATACGTCGGATCATCATTTAGCGGAATGAGGGAGGCTACCCGCCACGTCTTCCCCTCTTCCACGAAAGGACGATAATCCTGCGCTACGGCGCGAAAGCCGAAGAGCGCCAAAGCGATGATAAGTAAAACGTTTTTCATAAGCGATCTTATTTAATTGTTCTCAATTTGATCTGCCATTTGCCTCCTAAAGCGCCAAAACCGAGGAAAAGCAGGCAAGATTTCAGTTATAAAATTTAAGTTAGCGGCAGAAAACCGTCGCAATTATATGATTTTGCCACAAAGTTACAGCGACTACTGCAAATAAGCAAGTTCTTACGCTTATTTTTATCGTTTCTTCACCCCCCCCGATATCTATAAAAGCATTTTGTAAACAATATTGCGAAAAAAGCGAACCATTATACACCTCCGATTCCAGTCGGTAAAAGGAGCAACAAGGCCTTGTATGACAATGATTTTAAGGAATATTATTTTCTTTCCGGCACTCCGTCGTCGACATTCACGTTTGTCTACATTTTGTCAACGAAAAAAAATTCTGCCACATCGCACAAAATAGAGAAAGGGTAAGGACACAGCAGAAAAATAATGCGTTTGCCTCGCGGCGTATGATTTGTGGGCAAGAAGATAAGCAGGGGGAGGATACAAAATAAATGGCTACCGACGCAAACGCACCTTTATGCTCAATCCGAAAATCTTCATCGAAGCGCACACAAAGCATAGTTTGACAACCGGCATAAGCATTGACGCGACCAAGATATGTAAAGATTTTCCCACACACAAGACCCCCGAAAAATTTGCTTAGGAGAACGGAAAAACTTTCACCTAAGAAAAGAAAAATTGTCTCCTAAGACAATTTTAATTCTCCTAAGGACAATTTTTACTTTCCTATAAGAAAGTTTTCAGGCATATATAGATCCTGAATATCAACTACTTATAAAGTCGTTTTTTGAGGCGTATAGCCATAAAAAGATCTTTGATGAAAAATCACACGTAAATATTTTTTCATCAAAGACTGATCCGTCACCTCGCTCGGTCTTCTACGCGCGCGTATATTATAAGATGTGTAGCGCGCCTTAGAAGATGGGCAACTGATAAACGAAGCCGGCTGAGAGGCGAGCCTCCGTATGATTCTTCGCGCCGAAGACCTTGGCGCGCGGCGTATGCACGTGGGAGCGGCCATAATAATTGATGAAGAAATGCAGATTCTCCTTCATCGGATAAAATTCTACGCCGGCCATGTAAGCATAAGAGCGGCGATAGAGTCCTTTTTCTGCCGTCAGCGTCGGCTTGGTCAATGCGGACGTCTCATAATAGCCCTTGGCAAAGACATTCCAGCGCGGCAGAAAGCGATAATTGAGCTTAAGGATCACCGAATTGTAACGCGTATGGCGGACGTGATCTTTCACATCGGGCGTCAGCGTATGCAGCATGTCCGTCACATATCCGTGGGCGTCGATGTTTTCTTCTGAGAGCATATAATCGAAATACCCATTGAAGCGCCCGAGCGTCCATTCGTGACCGAAGGCAAAGTAGTAGCCGTTGTTGCCCTTCGCCTGCTTGATCAAAGAGGCCGACCAGCGCGTAGTCAGTTTTTCGTTAAAGAAACTACCGTTCCAATTGAGCGTATAAATCATCGGCAACTTTGCGTCGGCATAGGACGGGCCGTACATTTCCGCCGTCGGCGTGCGCCGACTGTTGACTACTTGAAATTGGAGTTCCTGCGTAGGCTTGATCATATAACTGGCGTTGACGCCCGTCAGATAAACCTCCACGCGGTCGAGCATTTCGCTGAATCGGTACACGTCGATCGGATTGAGCCAGGCTTCGTAGCCGCCATAGACGGCGCATTGACGACCGAGGTCGAAGCGCAACTTCTCGTTAGGATGAATCCCTACGCTCATCACGTCGACGGACGACGAGAGACCGTCCGTAACTCGCCCGTTGCTGCTATGCCCGATGCGCTGCTGCAAAGAATAGGAAACGAGTTTGTTTAACCGACCCAGCACGCCGAGACGCATTACGGGCACTTGAAAGGATCCATCTTGGAAATTGCCTTCCTCGAAGTTGGCGTCAAACTCGCCGCGCATATTCAGAAACACATTGATCTTATCTTGCTTCTTTTCCAGCTTACTGACCATCTCCCACAAGGTCTTATCGCCCTGTGGATAATGCTCACGCGAAGAAGGTTCTTGTGCTTGAACCGACAAGGATAAAAATAACAGTGCTACGAGTGCATATATCTTTTTCATAGATTTGTTTTGTTAAAAATAAGGCAACAAGCTACCCTTTTGCCGACCACAACCATAGAGAAGAAGGGCCAACGGCAGGCAAAAGTAGTCAAAAAGATAACATTCCCAAGGATAGTAAGTGAAGAATCCTCTATTTTAAGTTAAATTCCTCATCCTGCAATTATTTATTCTTTCAGAATGTAGTTTATCTCAAATAAAGCGCTAACTTAGCCCCGTAAATTATAATGAACAATATAAAACTTGAAACTCAATGACTACTGAAAACACGAAAAAAACCCGCACTGAAAGCGACTTGATCGGTGCGCGCGAAGTACCGTATGAGGCACTCTATGGCGTACAAACGCTTCGTGGTATGGAAAACTTCCCCATCAGCCACTTTAAGTTAAGCCAATACCCGCTCTTCATCAAGGGCCTCGGCGTAACGAAATTGGGCGCCGTACGCGCTAACCACAAGCTCGGCCTCATCCCCGACGATATGGCGAAGGCTATCGAGCAGGCTTGCATGGAACTCATCGAAGGTCGCCACACTGAAGCATTCCCCGTAGATATGATTCAAGGCGGCGCCGGCACAACGACAAACATGAACGCTAACGAGGTGATCGCTAACCGCGCACTCGAACTGATGGGCTGCGAACGCGGCGACTATAAACGCTGCTCGCCCAACGACCACGTGAACCGCTCGCAATCTACTAACGATGCTTACCCGACGGCCATCCACATCGGTCTCTACGAAACGCACCTCCGTTTGCGTCAGCACTTGGAGCAACTGATCGAGGCTTTTGAAAAGAAGGCGGAAGAGTTTGCCGGCGTGCTCAAAATGGGCCGCACGCAACTTCAGGATGCTGTGCCTATGACTTTGGGCCAGACGTTCCACGGTTTTGCTTCTATCTTGCGCAACGAACTGCCTCACCTCGACGCTGCGGCAGCTGAATTCTTGGTCATCAATATGGGCGCTACGGCAATCGGAACGGGTATCTGTGCCGAACCGAACTATGCTGAAATGAGCACAGCGGAGATCGCAGCCATTACGGGCTATGCTTATCGCCTTTCTGACGACCTCGTGGGCGCTACGTCGGACACTTCTTGCATGGCAGGCTATTCGAGCGCAATGCGTATGGTTGCCTTGAAGATGAACAAGATATGCAACGACTTGCGCCTCATCTCTTCCGGCCCGCGCTGCGGCTTGGGCGAGATCACGCTCCCGGGTGTGCAACCGGGCTCTTCAATTATGCCGGGCAAGATCAATCCGGTTATTCCCGAGGTGATGAATCAGATTGCTTACAAAGTGATTGGCAACGACCTTTGCGTAAGTATGAGTTCGGAAGCTGCGCAAATGGAGCTTAACGCAATGGAGCCGGTAATGGCACAATGCTGCTTCGAATCGGCAGACCTCTTGATGAACGGTTTCGACACCTTGCGCACACGTTGCGTAGACGGCATTATCGCCAATAAGGAAGCTTGTCTCGAACACGTACACCGCAGCATCGGTATCGTAACGGCGCTTAACCCCGTTATCGGCTATAAGAATTCTACCCGCATCGCTAAGGAAGCGCTCGAAACGGGCCGTAGCGTCTACGACTTGATCCTCGAGCACGACATCCTCTCCAAAGAAGATTTGGACACGCTCTTCAGGCCGGAGAACTTGATCAGTCCGGTTAAATTGGACATCAAGCCCAAACACTAAAAACATACAGGCCGAGCCGCTGCCCGCGCAGTTGCTCGGCCTTTTTATTTCTCTTTTGTAATCGGAGCAGCGGCCTTTTTTCGCGTCAGGCCGATGGCCGCTAAGCGACCGGCCGAACTGTCTCCCGGCGATCTTGGAAACCGTTTGCCGCGACCTTATTTTCAACGCCGCCAACGTCACAAAGCGGTCAAGACCGACCAAGCTATTTTAAGCCCCACCACATGAAATTATCAGAAGAACGCAGCAGTATGCTCCACGGCGTGTTGCTGATGGCCCTTTTCGCCAGCGCCTCGTTCGCCATCGGCGATTTAAGCTTCGTAAAGCACCTATCTTTCAGCCCGATGATTGTCGGCATTATTTTGGGTATGCTGTATGCCAACTCTTTGCGCAACAATCTGCCCGAGACCTGGGTGCCCGGCATTAAATTCTGCTCAAAGCGCATCCTGCGCTTCGGTATCATCCTCTACGGTTTCAAACTCTCTTTTCAGGACGTCACGGCCGTGGGTTTGCCGGGTATTTGCATCGACGCCATAATCGTAACTGTCACCATCCTCGGCGGCATTTTGCTCGGCAAGCTCCTCAAAGTGGATCGCGACATCGCCTTGCTGACTTCCGTCGGCAGCGGCATTTGCGGCGCAGCAGCCGTATTGGGCGCAGAATCCGCCGTGCGCACCCAACCATATAAGACGGCCGTGGCCGTAGCTACGGTTGTCATCTTCGGAACAACCGCCATGTTCCTCTATCCCGTCCTCTACCGCAGCGGTATCTTTGTTTTACCGCCCGAGACGATGGGCATTTTTGCCGGTTCGACCATTCACGAAGTAGCCCACGTCGTAGGTGCGGGCAACGCGATGGGGCCGGAAGTGTCCAACGTCGCGATCATCGTCAAGATGATCCGCGTCATTATGCTCGTCCCCGTACTGTTTATTATCAGTTATGCGATGGCGCGCCGCGCAATGGCGGGCAATGCTGAGGGCGCTAAGAGTAAGATCGACATCCCCTGGTTTGCCATCCTTTTCCTCTTGGTTATCGGCTTCAATTCGCTGCACCTGCTCTCCGCAGAAGTCGTAGAATTTATCAATAAGTTAGATACATTTTTGCTGACAATGGCTATGACGGCCTTAGGCGCTGAAACGAGCTTCGACAAGTTTAAGAAAGCTGGTTTCAAGCCCTTCCTTTTGGCCGCCCTGCTCTTCTGCTGGCTCATCTGCGGCGGCTATTTCTTGGCCAAATATGTTGTGCCGATGATCAGCTAAGCCTAAAAAAGAGCAGCGCCGCACACTTTCGTATGCAGCGCCATCATCTCCATTCCCTCACCGCCAAGGTGGGGGATCATTATATATAATTGTGTGTCGGTCTTGTTGGGGAGTAAGCCGTCGGGGGGGGGCTTTCATCTCTTAAGTTGTCTTCTCCTGCAGCCCGCAAGGCTTCATCGCCGTCGGCCTCGGCAGCGCTCTGCGTCATTCAAAATAGAACACGAGCGAAACCATATTCAGATGCGCGGCATCAATGCTTTCCGTAAAGATGCGCTGAGCGGGATCGGTGAGTTCGGGGCGCTGCTTGTCGAGCACATTGCCCAAACCGAAATCAAACTTCAACTCGGGCACGAGTTTGAAAAACGGCAGATAAATTTCGCAGCCCATACCTACCTCCAAGCAGGTATTGAGCGCCTTCGTGCGCAGCAGCGAATGCTTGCTCGTGGTCAGGTCATAAAAGGGCGCAATGCCGAGCATCACGTAGGGGCGATAGTTGTTGAAGCGCGGCGCCGCCACTTTGAGATCGATGGGCAGGCCAATGTAGGTCGACTTCATATCTTGCGACCGCTTTTCGCCCGTACTTAAATCGCGAAAACTCAAATGCTTACTGCCAAACTGCAACTGGGGCAATGTGCGTAGGGAGACGTAGCGCCCCAAACGCAGATCGCCTAAGATACCCACTGAAAAGCCAAAATTCTGACTATCGTTTTCGGCAACCCACTGCCGCCCCGTGCCGGGCTGGATAAAGCCATTGTTGCGCAACTTCAATCCCTGATCCGCCAGCCCCACGAAGAATCCGTAGTGGAAGCGGCGCTCATCGATAAAGGGCTTGTTCTGCAACTTCCGTTCTTGGGCAGCGAGCGGCAGTTGCAGGCTTGCGAGGAGCAAACAGGCGAGAAGGAGTAATCGGGTCTTCATATCTGTATTGTGAAGGCCCACTTTGAGCGCTTCATCTTATTGTTCTAAACGTGCGAGGGCGCCGAATATTGCCCGCAGCGCCTATTTTTACGACCTAATGGCCCAATATCGAGCAAAAAAGTATCGATAAGCGGATAAAAAGCAGCGGCCCGAAGCAAATTACCTCGGGCCGCCGTAAGTCGTAAGTCTGACTAATTATTCGCCGGGAGCGATTGCGCCCGTCGGGCAAGCGTCTGCGCAAGCACCGCAATCAACACAAGAGTCAGGATTGATTGAATATTTTTCGCCTTCAGAGATAGATTCTGTCGGGCATTCGCCGATGCACGTTCCACATGCAACGCAGTCGTCGCTAATAACGTAAGCCATAGTAATTCTAAAAATTTAAATTGTTGTTATGTAGTAAGTTCCTCTCCGGAACAGGTGCAAAGATACGCATTCCGATTTAATATTGCACGCTTTCTGCTTATTTTTTATCGCTCTGCACGCATTTTTTACGCTAAATGGGGGAAAAACGCGCGAATAAAACTTATTTTTTAGGGACAAAATCTACTTCTTGCAGCCCCTTCTCCCCATCGACGCAGTGTACGCTCACGAGCGGAAGCCTTTTTTCTCACGAGCGCAAACCTTTTTCATCGTGAGCGTAAGCCTTTTTTGTCGTGATAAAAAAGGTGCGCCGCAGATGTTTGCTGCTTACGATGTGCATTCGGAAGGGGATAAAATCAAGTTTTTAGATAACTGATTGGCGACCTGCTGATTCTGCCGTGCGAGGGCCGAAAAAGAAGGTGAAAGCAAGAGCAACACATCTGCGCGAAAAAGTAATAAAAATAAAAGAATCGCGCTTCTTATAAAAGTTTTGATGGGGGATAGGATGAGACTTACCGACGCTGTATCAGGCCTATTCGTCGACAAACAGGACATCGCAAGGCGCATTTCAAGTCAAGAAATAACAATAGTTAGCCGTCATCTCATTATAATACAACTTATGCGCCATCAATTACCGAAAAAGTAGACAGTAACACACATTTCACTACAAACAACTTAACAATGCGCGCAGAAAAACAAAGCAGAAGCATTGGAAAATAAGTCAACAAAATTCTCACTTTGCCAACATTTGCCTTAAAAAGACGAACAAAGATGCTGAAAATATTGCTGAAGAAAATAAAAATACGCATATTTGTAACGATTATACGGAAAACGAAAACGTCGACCTTTATTTACCTAAATCCATTTTTAATAATGAGAAAAAAATTATCCATCTTAATGACCGGAGCTTTGGCGGCTTGTTTGGCCTTCTCCGGACCGGCGCAAGCGCAAGTTGGCGCAAAGCCGGCGCTCATGCATCCGCGGGGCGACATCAACACACGGCCGGAGGCGGAAATCGACCTTAGGCAAACGTATCCGGCATTGGCGTCGGTGAAAATGGGCTACATACGACCCAACAATTTGCGCAACTTACCGCAAACTTTGAATCGCCCTAATAAAAGCCGAAAGGGGGCTACGCCTCCAAGCCTCTTGGGAGCACCGGCGCCGATCGAGTTGTGGGGCAATGCGATCTATCAGACCACGTGGGGCGAGGGGGAACCTCAATATGGCTACTACGCCTTCTCTACGGCGGCTCCGGTCAACTCGGTCAACTTGTTGGGCAAAGATCCCGACATGATTTTCAACGCCGGATGCGGCATCGTCAACGGCGTCTTGCACGGCGTCTTCTTAGATACGTCGCTCGCGGTCTATGGCATTATCAAAGCGTATCATTTGCAGTTTGATCCGGAAACGTGGGAAAGGGTTGCGCCCTCAAAAGAGGTGCAACTTCATCTGGCGGCCTTCGAAACGGCGCAGGATCCAACGACGGGCGAGGTCTATGGCGAATTTTATGACGCGCAACTGCAGCAGCGGGAATTTGGCGTCATAGATTTTGAAAAGGAAACGCGCACTACGTTTGGCAAAACGGATAAGTCGTATGTTGCCCTCGGACTTTCCACGGATGGCTTCTTATACGGCATCGCCAGCGATGGTTACTTATATAAAATAGATAAGACGAACGGCAAGGAAACGCAAATCGGCTCGACGGGCGTAACGCTCTTGGACGAGGATGGCAGTTACTCGGGACAAAGTGGCGAGATCGACGCGAAAACAAATACGTTCTACTGGACCTGTGTCGATGCGCAGCAGAATGCGGCCTTATACACGGTGGACCTCAAGACGGGGGCAGCAACAAAAATTTCCGACTTCCCGAACAATGATATGTTCGTGGGCTTGATCGTACCGAAGCCGAAAGCGGCAGCGGGAGCTCCGGCCGCAGCGGAAGAAATGGCGGCCAACTTTACGGGGGCTTCGCTCACGGGCAAGATCGACTTCAAAGTGCCGACGAAGACTTTTGGCGGCAGCACGCTGAACGGCAACGTGACGTATAACATCTTGCAAGGTAAAAATACGTTGGCCACCGGTACGGCACAAGCCGGCGAAGAGGTCTCGGCCAACGTTACGGTGGCGCAAGAGGGACTCGTACGCTTCACGCTACGCTTGGAAAACGCGGCAGGGCAAGGGCCTTATACATATGTCGAAAAGTGGATCGGCTATGATGAGCCGCGAGCAATCGAAAATGCACACCTCGACATCAATAACGAAACGGGCGCGGCCAAACTGACGTGGTCAGCACCGACAGCCACACTCCACGAAGGTTATCTCGGCACCTTGACGTATGACGTTATGCGCTACCCGGATTCTGTGATGGTGGTCACAAACGGAAGCGCAACAGAGTTTGCCGAAACCCTGACAAAAGGCGAAATGACTTACTACTCGTATGGCATCTGGGCCCACAACGGTACGCAGAAAAGCGCTCAAGCCTACTCCAACGGCGCCGTGCTGGGCGATAGCGTAAGCCTGCCCTACTTGGAAGAGTTCAAAACGCCCGCATCTATGAACCTCTTTAAAATAATTGACGTCAATAACGACGGGCAAACGTGGGTTTGGAACCCCTACGGCAAATATGAAACGGGCGCGGCGGGACAAGCGGCCACATATTACTACAATCCGGAACAAGACGCCGACGATTGGATGTTGACGCCGCCGGTTATGTTGAAAAAAGATCATATCTACCATTTCGCATTCAAGACCAAGTCGCGCTTAAAAAGGTACAAAGAGCGCCTGGAAGTGAAGTTCGGAAAGGGTGATCAGATCGAGGATATGTCAAACGAAATTTTGGCGCCCACAGAAATATCCACGGACGGCTACGTTACATTCGAAAAAGATCTTTCGATTGACGCCGACGGAAAATATCGCATCGGCTTCCACGCTTTGAGCCCGCAAAATCAGCTCTTCCTCTACATCGATAGTATTTCAATTGGGAACGGCATTGCTTTTAGCGCGCCCGATTCGGTTCAAGATCTGACCATCACGCCCAATCCGCAGGCCGAGAAGAAAGCCACGCTTACTTTCAAAACACCGACAAAGGACCTCAAAGGCCAGCCTTTGAGCGGTCTGTTCCGCTTTACGATTGAGCGCGAAGGGAAAGGCGTCGTGAAAGAGGTAGAATACCCCGCTCGCGGCAAGCAATACACTTTCGAAGACGTGCTTACAGACGCCGGCATCGCCACTTATACCATCACGTGTTTCAATAAAAACGGGGAAGGTCGCAAACTGACCAAGACGGTCTTCATCGGACTCGACGCTCCGCAAGCGCCTGAGGGCGGCCGACTCTCAGATCGGAGCGACAACATCGGCATCGAGTGGGACGCAGTCGGTAGCGTAGGCCAGCACGGCGGCGTTGTATTGCCGCAAAACGTAATCTATCGCATTTACAACATATCTTACGATAGTCAAAGCGGGAAACCTACGCCCCAATTCCTGACGGAAACGATGCAAACCTCTTACAACGTATCGCGCAACACCGCTCAAGGTCCCCAGCAATACATTATATATGGTCTATCCGCCAAGAATGCGAGCGGAGCGAGCCCCGTTTCGTTCACCCAAGGCTTAGTAGTCGGCGCGCCCTACGCGTTACCGATCAAGGAATCAGTAGCCGGCGACGAACTCAGTCTGCTATGGTGGCACGAACATTCAGGCAAATCCACCTTCGGCACGACCAGCGACCGCACGGTCGACAAAGACGGCGGCGCCTTCAAGTTTAGCGCCGACAAAGCCGGTGACGACGCCTGCATCAACTCCGGAAAAATTTCCATACAAGGCGCTAAGCACCCACGAATCTCCTTCTACCACTTCGCCGAACCGGCAAAACCCATCCGTTTAGAACTGGAAATTCGCAAGGCCGACAACACACTGGTCAAGGTGGGTCAGTTCGACTACGCCCCCCTCAAAACCGTGACCGACTGGAACAAATTCGAGTACGACATCGACAAGACCAAGTTTGGCGCTGAGCCTTATCTGCAATTCCGCATCCGCGCCGTGGCCGACAAAGCCCGCGTGCCGGTTTGGGTCGACAAGATTATGGTGTACGACGCGCCTGATCACGACCTCAACGTCGCAATCACCGCGCCCGAAGTAGCCACGAAGGGCGAGACGATTCCCACCACCGTAAGCGTAAAGAACATCGGTGCAGAACCCATTCAAGCCTACAAGGTACGCCTCAAGGCGGGCAGCGAACTCGTACAAGAAATCGCATCAGAAAAGGCCCTTCCGGCGGGCGAAACCTGCGATTTTACGATCGACTATAAGACGAATATTTTGAGCAACGACGAAGCTGTCACGCTCAAAGCCGAAGTCGTATGCGAGGAAGACCCCAACATCGACGACAACTTCAGCGAAGCGACCACCACGCTCAAAGATTCAGACCTGCCGCAACCGGAAAACGTCACGGCCACACTGAAATCGGAGCAAGACGTGCAACTCAATTGGCAAGCACCTGCCGCTTTGACGCGCAAAGTGACGGAAGATTTTGAAAGCTACGCGCCCTGGACGATCAACAACTTTGGCGACTGGACCGGCATCGACGGCGACGGCGGCAACGTGGGCGGCTTCTGGAAGTCGCACCCCTACAAGCACCAAGGCACACCCTTTGCTTTCATCGCCTTCAATCCCGAAAACCTCTTCGCAGGTTGCACGGAGAGCAACCCGATCCTGAAGCCACACTCCGGCGAACAATATCTGACGGCGATCTATTCGACCAAGCCCGGCGAGACCGAATCAGTCGATGCCGACAACTGGCTGATCAGCCCCATGCTCTCAGGCGAGGCGCAGCAGATCAACTTCTGGGTCAACAACTATAAGAGCCAATCGCAGGAGTTTACGGAACAGATCGACATACTCTATTCTACGACCGACCGACAGCCCCAAAACTTCCAAAAAGTGGGCGAAACGCGCCGAGTAAGTGGCGGAAAATTCCAAAACATCAAGGCCGACCTGCCGCAAGGCGCCAAATATTTTGCCATCCGCCACATTACGGGGAAAGACAACGTCTGCATCTTTATGCTCGACGACGTGACCTTCGTCAAGGGCTATGCAAAGCCGAAAGGCTACAACGTATATCGCGATGGTAAACTCGTCGCAACGCTCAACGAACAAACGATGACGATCGACGACAAAGCGGAAACCGAAGGCCTGCATCGCTATGCCATCACGGCAGTCTATGATAAGGGCGAATCGAAGCCCGTTTGGATTGACGTCACTACGGCTATCCAACTTATTGAGGCGATGTCCGGCCAACCATACGACGTTTATGCAGCCGATGGTCGCCTGATCGGCAAAGCGCTGAAGCGTTTGCCGCAACTCGCCCCTGGCGTATACGTTATCAATGGTAAGAAAGTAGTGGTCAAATAAAGACTATTTTTTGCCAACAATCCTCTTTAACCAACGACAACCTCCCCACCGTAGGAGGTTGTCGTTTTTTTGACCTACGACGTGAGAAGCGGGAGCAGCCGAAAGGCTCATTGCCCACGCGGCAGTGCAAACCGACTTCCTGCCTGTTTGCATCAGCCATCGAAAATCCCTCCTTATCAAGCCCCAAGCCTCATTTACGCTTCATAACGACCATTCTTTTTTTAGCAAAATAAAAAAACGCCCCCCGTCGTTTCCGGCAAGTAGTCTGCCGGCCCTCATCATGTATCGCGAAAAAGCAGACAAACGAAAAGGCCGACAAGCATAGCCGAGAAGAACGACAAACCATTTGTCGCCTCGGGCAACAAAGAAGTCCCTTCCACACCAAAAACAAACAGGCACGACAGACACATAGGCGGCGAAGCGCAAGCAACACACAGCGAAAAACGCTATTATTCAGGCGGATACAGCAAAAAGCAATCCTTCAAATCGCCATTTCCTCATTTCTTTTCACAAGCTTCTGTGTTTTTCATCGTGAGCGCAAACCTTTTTTATCACGAGCGCAAACTCTTTTTATCGTGAGCGTAAGCATTTTTTATCACGATGACAATCCATAGAAATAAGCTTTTCTCGCACATAATCCAAAACGAATCGGGCTGTTTGTCAGACGAAATTAAACTCATATCAGGACAAAGGCGAACCGATTTTAGAGCGAAGCAGCAGGAGGCAGGCTGAGCACGACATATGCGGAAGCCAAAAGAGAAAAAAGCCGCCCGTCGACCAAAAAAACAACGATTCGATCAAACGGAATAAGAACCTTTTACGCGACTGAATCAGTCGGACGAAAGAGCTATCGCGAATTTCGACAACGCGAAAAAGCACTTGTCAGCCACACAGTCCGTTATCGGCGACAATAGCCCTCGCCCTCTTTCAGACAGGCCGACCGGAATGAGACATACAACAAAATAAACACACAAAAACTAAACAAAAGATATTGAGAAACAGACCGAAAAGTACACATATCGAGTACTTCCGGCCTAAATAAACAATTTTTAACCCTTAAATTATAAATAAATAAGGTGAAAAGGTTGACAATGAAAATCAAGTGGCGGATATTTGCAAAATCTGCAAGGAAAACGAGACTCTTACTTTTTTTTATTCATTTAAATCATCTTGATCATGACTAAAAGACTATCTACCTTAGTGACGGGTGCCTTGCTTCTTAGCTTGGCTTTTTCCGGACAGACGATGGCGCAAGTCGATCTAAAGCAGCTGCCGGCGCATCCGCGCGGCGGTCCTGAGGAGAAGACGGAAGCGCAAGTTGATCTACAAAAAACTTATCCGGCCTGGGCGCCGGCAAAAATGCGCTACGTGCGGCCCGACCGCCTGCGCGCGGTACCCCAAACCGTGAAGCGCACCTTGAAAAGCGCAAGAAACGCTACGCCCCCAAGTCTCTTGGATGCCCCTGCACCGATGACCTTATGGGGCAATGTGATCTACCAAAACACTTGGGGAGAAGAGGAGACGCATTATGGCTTCTACTCTTTCTCTACCGCGCCACCGATCACTGCACTCAATCTGCTGGGAGAAGATCCCACTCTGATTGCCAACGGCGGAAGCGGCGTAGTCGACGGCGTTATGCACTCCGTCTATCTGGATACGTCTTTGGCCGTGTGGGGCATTGTCAAAGCCTACCATATGCAGTTTGATCCGGAAAATTGGCAAAGAATAGCACCGCCGACAGAAATAGATCTGAGTTTGGCTGCCCTTGAAACGGCACAGGATCAGACTACAGGAGAAATTTACGGCGCATTTTATAATTCAGATCTGACCAAACGCGAGTTTGGCGTTGTTGATTTTGAAAACGAAACGCGCACAACTTTCGGTACGACGGACAAGGCTTACGTCGCATTAGGACTCTCAACCGATGGTTATCTATATGGTATAGCCACAGATGGTAACTTATATAAAATAGACAAGACGAACGGCACGGAGACGCTGATCGGCTCAACAGGAATAGAAATTACGGACGCCGATGGCTCTTACTACAGCCAAAGCGGCGAGATAGACCAAAAGACAAATACGTTCTACTGGGCCAGCGTAGACAACGCGCAACAGTCGGTCTTGTACACGGTTGACCTCGCTACGGGTGCGGTGACAAAAATCTCCGACTTCCCCAATGGCGACATCGTTTTGGCACTAACCGTCCCGAAGCCGCTGGCAGAAGCGGGAGCACCGGCGGCAGCCGAAGAACTCAGCGTCGCATTTAACGAAGCTTCGCTTAGCGGTAAAGTAAACTTCAAGGCACCGACCAAAACCTATGGCGGCAGTACGCTTACCGGCGAACTCACTTATCGCGTTATGCTGGGCAAGCAGATTTTAGCTACGGGAAAAACGCAGCCCGGTGCTAACGTTTCAGCTGATGTTTCGGTAACAAAAGAAGGCTTGACGCGCTTCGTAGTACAACTGGAAAACGCTGCCGGCCCCGGCACGTATGCACGTATCGAAAAATGGATCGGCTATGATGAACCGAAGGCGATCGAGGACATAAAACTCACAATCGATAATGCGACCGGAGCGGTTAATTTAACGTGGCAGGCGCCGACGAGCACGATTCACGACGGCTATCTTGGCCCGTTGACATACGACGTTATGCGCTATCCGGACTCTGTTAAAGTGGTCACGAACGGAAGTGCGACCCAGTTTGCAGAAACCTTGCAGAAAGGTGAAATGATTTACTACACTTACGGCGTTTTAGCGCACAACGGTACGCAGCAGAGCGTTGAAAGCATGTCAAACGGCGTTATTCTCGGCGATACGGTCAGCATTCCTTACTTGGAAAACTTCAAAACGAGCGAATCAATGAATCTGTTTAAGATTATTGATGTCAATGGCGACGGAAAAACGTGGAAGTGGAATCCGTATGCAAGCTGGGATCCGGGCACGTCAGGACAGGCAGCTATATATCCATACAATCGTAACGCGGATGCTGACGACTGGATGCTGACACCACCAGTTCATTTGAAGAAAGGCTTCCTCTATCATGTTGCTTTCAAAACGAAATCGCGCATGGAAAAATTCAAGGAACGCCTGGAAGTGAAATTCGGTAAGGGAGACAAGGCAGAAGATATGACCGATGAAATATTAGCTCCGACAGATATCTCTTCGAAAGATTATATCACTTATGAAAAAGACCTCAAGATTGATGCTGACGGTGAATACCGCATCGGTTTCCACGCCTTAAGCCCTAAGAATCAATTCTTCCTTTACATTGACAGCATTTCTATCGAAAAAGGCGTCTCATTCAGCGCACCCGACACGGTATCGAACTTGACGATCACGCCCAATCCGCAAGCTGCGAAGAAAGCAACGATTACGTTTACAACACCTACGCTGGACATTGCCGGCAAACCGTTGAGCGGTCTCTTCCGCTATACAGTCGAACGCAAAGGCAAGGGCGTCGTGAAAATGGTGGAATATCCAGCTCGCGGCAAACAATACACCTTTGAGGACGAAGTTGAAGAAAATGGTTTCGCTACATACACCATCTATTGTACCAACAAAGACGGTGACGGCCGCAGACTGAACAAGACGGTATACGTGGGACTCGATGTTCCGAAAGCACCGACTAACGGCCGCTTGACAGACCAACAAAGCAGCATCAAGATAGATTGGGATGCTGTAGAAGGAGTAGGCAAGAACGGCGGTATAGTACTTCCGGAAAATGTTATCTATCAGGTATACAATATTGTATATGATAAACAAGGCAACCCAAGCGCAGAAATTTTAGATGATACGCAGCAGACAACTTATCAGGTAACTCGCAACACAGAAGAGGGTAATCAGGAATTTATTCTTTATGCACTCTCTGCCACAAACGATGCGGGAACAAGTAAGTTGGCCGCAACAAAGGGATTGGTAATAGGTACGCCTTACGCGTTGCCGATCGAGGAATCTCTACCGGGAGGACGATTAAATCTGCTATGGTGGATTGAGCGCTCAGGCAGTTCTTCGTTTGCCATTACGACCAACAAAGCATATGATAACGACGGCGGCGCATTTGTTTTCAATACGAAAGCCGCAGGAGACGAGGCAAGCCTCAATTCCGGTAAGATTTCACTGAAAGATACGAAGCACCCGCAAATCGCTCTCTACCACTATTCTACTCCGGGCAAGCCCATCAAACTTGAAGTAGAAGTGCGCAAACCGGATAATACGATTGTAAAAGTCGGACAATTCGACTACGCAACCTATACAGGCCAAGAAGGTTGGCAAAAGATGGTATGCGATCTTGACGCGAATCAATTTGCCAAGGAGCGCTACATCCAAATCGGCATCCATATCATCGGCGGCGAAATAAATACACCGCTTTGGTTCGATAAGATTAGTTTGCGCGATCTCAACGAACGCGACTTGAAAGCTTCCATCTCTGCACCGGAAATGATGATGAAGGGTGAAACTGCACGCACCACGATTTCTGTAGAGAACTATGGCGTAGAAGCAATCAACACTTACAAGGTACGCCTCACGGCCGGAAATGAACTTGTGAAAGAAATTGCTTCAGAACAAGCTATTCAATCAGGCGAAATTCGCGAAATCGCTATAGACTACAAGGCAAACGTCTTAATCGAAGGCAACAGCGTTGCACTCAAGGCTGAAGTCATCTGCGATGAAGACCAAAACAAGGCTGACAATGTTTGTGAAGCAACCGTAAAATTAAAGGATTCAGAGTTCCCGAAACCGGAAAATGTAACGGCTCAAACCAAAGGAGGCACGAACGTATCGTTAAATTGGAGTGCTCCATCCTCAACTTCGCAAACCATCACGGAAGACTTTGAGTTCTATATGCCTTGGTCAATCGACACGTTCGGAGACTGGACGACCATCGATGCCGACGGCGGTATCACGGGTGGTTTCTGGAGATCTTATCCATACAAACACCAGGGCACGCCGTTTGCATTCATCGCCTTCAATCCGGAGAACCTCTTCACCGGTTGTATCGAAGCTAATCCGGGCATTGCGCCGCATTCGGGTGATCAATATCTGGCTGCCGTTTACACGTCAAATGACGATGGAACCGACTTCTTAGACGCCGACAACTGGCTGATCAGTCCGAAGCTCTCAGGAGCAGCGCAAAAGATCGACCTTTGGATAAACAACTTCAAGGCTAAGTCTAAGGACTATGTAGAGCAAATCGAAATACTCTACTCTACTACCGGCCGCAATAAGGAAGATTTCCAAAAGATCGGCGATACGCACACCATTAGCGGAGGTGCTTTCCAAAACATCGCCGTAGATCTACCCGAGGGAGCGAAATATTTCGCAATCCACCACATTACCGACAAAGACAATGTCTGCCTCTTGATGCTCGACGACGTAACATTCACAAAGGGCTACGATGCTCCAAAGGGATACAACGTATATAGAGACGGCAAGTTGGTAATAGGTCTCGATGGCAACACGATGAAACTTGACGATAGTGCAGACACCGAAGGTGCGCACACGTATGGCATCACTGCTGTCTACGAAAAGGGCGAGTCGCAAGCCGTTCTGATCAACGTGACTACAGCATTGCAACTGATTGAGGCGCTATCCGGTCAGCCAATCGACATTTACACGATCGACGGCCGCCTCATCGCCAAGGGGCTCAACAGTCTGCCTCGCCTCGAACGCGGTATCTACGTCATCAATGGCCAAAAGGTGGTAATCAAATAACAACTACCCGCCATTAGTGACCACACACTTTTACGGCAACCTCTCCACCACAGGAGGTTGCCGTTTTTTTCAGCCCGAAAGGGACCAAACTCCCCCCACACATCCCGCCGCACCCACGCTGACATCCCCGCACACAAGCCCCCCCCCTCCCACATACGCCGCCGCAAGCAGCTCTTCAGAAAGTTCTCCATCTCCAATCGCCAACCTGCCGCCCCCACAACTCTTTATACCGGTAAACCTACGCCCCGCCCAAAGCCATAGGCCATCGACCAACGCAGAACTACAAAGAAATAACGCCCCGTTTTATAAGCCGGCAACAAGAAAACCACGCCCCGAGCACCAATTCCCCATCGCCCCCTCCTAAGAAAAACCCCTTTTTATTACGAGCGCAAACCTTTATCCTCACGAGCGTAGACCTTTTTTATCACGAGCGCAAGCTCTTTTCATCACGAGCGCAAGCCCTCCACTTCAAGCCGTCGCCTCTCCACGTCAGAGCGAAAGCGTCTGACAATAAGAAGCGTAAAGAAAAAGGCGCGACATCCACACCACGCCGCACATCGCCCGAAAAATTTCACCAACCCATCGGCCCTCACAAAGCAGAAAAAGCACTTTTTGCTTGCATACTCAAAGAATAGTTTGTATTTTTGCGCCGATTTAGAGTCCGTTGGGGCAAAACAAGCGAAGCCGATCGGCATCCGCCTCGCGGAGAAATCCGTTATTTAACAAAACATCAATGTACGCAATCGTAGAAATTAACGGTCAGCAGTTTAAGGCAGAAGAAGGCAAGAAGCTCTTCGTAGCTCACATCCAAGCCGCAGAAGCTAATCAGACTGTTGAATTTGAGAAAGTTTTACTCGTAGACAACGACGGCACAATCAACGTTGGCACACCGACAGTGGCCGGCGCAAAAGTTGTTTGCGAAGTGATCACGCCGCTGGTTAAAGGCGAAAAAGTATTGGTCTTCCACAAGAAGCGCCGCAAAGGACATCGCAAACTCAAAGGCCATCGCCAACAGTTTACAGAGGTCACAATCAAGAATGTAATTGCTTAACTCCAAAAACGTAGAAGAAAATGGCACATAAGAAAGGTGTAGGTAGTTCTAAGAACGGCCGCGAATCAGCTTCGCAGCGATTAGGTGTTAAGATTTGGGGCGGCCAATATTGCCAAGCAGGCAATATCATCGTCCGTCAGCGTGGTACGGCTCACTATCCGGGCAAGAATGTCGGAATGGGCAGTGATCATACGCTTTATGCCCTTGTTGAAGGCACGGTAACGTTCCGTAAAGGTAAACACTTCGGAAAGCCCAACCGCAGCGTAGTCTCTGTTGAGCCCAAAGCTGAAGCTTAACCATCCATAAAGAAAGAAAACGGGATGGATGCGGCATAAGCCAAAATCTATCCCTTTTTTCATTCTCTAAAAGGTCAGAAAAAGGAGGTCGTGCGGACAACGCATAACCTCCTTTTTACATTCCTAACGCCGCAAAACCCATAGCGCACAACCACACGACACAACTGATATGACTACTATCCGGATACAATCGGAAGCCGACTTGCCTCAAGCCGCGCGCAGCTTCATCGCCGCGATGCAAGACCGCACCATCTTCGCTTTTTATGGTAAGATGGGCGTCGGTAAAACCACGTTCATCAAAGCCCTCTGCGAGGAAATGGGCATCGTTGACGTTGTCAACTCGCCCACCTTTGCCATCGTCAACGAATATCACAACGCAGCGGCCGATCGGTGCATCTTCCATTTCGATTTCTACCGCATAAAGCGCTTGGAAGAAGTCTACGATATGGGCTATGAGGATTACCTCTACTCCGGCGACGTCTGCCTGCTCGAATGGCCCGAACTGATCGAGCAATTGCTACCCGAAGAGACCGTCCGCGTCAACCTTACGGAAAACGCCGATGGTTCTCGCACGCTGACAATGGACTAAACGCTCCGCCAAACGGCGCGCGGCACGCCCCAAGTTCAGCCGGCCGCCACAGCATCTCGGACAGCGCCGGCCCCCACCCAAAGCGCAGCAGCCCGCCACCGAACAGCCGCATTAAATTCTCGGCCGGCAGCCATAAAATATACCCCTAAGCTGAAGCGCTTAGGGGCATATTTTTATATCGTAGCGGCCGCAGCCTCGCAAACCTATTTCCAGTCGCCCGGTTTCGTACTTATGCGGTAATAACCTTTGAGTTGGATCTCCATAATCAGCATCGAGCCGGCAGGAAGTTTGCCATAATTGCTCGGAAAGTAAGCCAAATCAGCCGGAATATACAGACGCCAGTGATCGCCGATGCGCATTTTCATCAACGCGGTGGCCACTGCGGCGCGCCAATAGCTGACGCCAAACTTCGCCGGCGCAGACATCGTCGGACTAAATATGTCTGCCGGGTTCACACTTTGGCCCGAATGCGCCATAAGTTTGCCTTCCGGATGCTGCGTAGTCGGCATCAGGCGCACCGTATAGTTAATTCGCACCGTGTCGGTAAAGTATGGCGATCCGCTGCCCGTACCGCGCTCCAAGATTTGCACACAAAGCGTATCGCGATACTTGACTTGCGACTCACCAGTCAGCGAAAACTTTCGCATCAGTCTGTAATCGCAATTCGCTTCCCAAGCGTTGCCGTATTGCGCTTTGGCTGTCGCAATATTTTGTCGGGCCACGTTGAGCTGCGTTTTGAATGCAGCCTCGTTACGGGCCTTCCAATTATCAAACTCCGGGTCTTTTGGCTCTACGTTTTCCTGACAAGCCACCAGCAAAATAAGACCTGTGAGCAAGAATAAGATTCGTTTCATCATAATTCAAGAAGCTTTTGAAAGCCGAAGCGGCTATTGAAGTTGCTTAAGTAAGGACGTGATCGAAACCTTGTCCTCTATCAGCGCGCGAAGTTGCTCTACCGGAACGCGCTCTTGCGTCATCGTATCGCGATCACGCAGCGTCACCGTATTTTCTTTGAGTGTGTCGTGATCAATCGTGATACAATAAGGCGTACCTATGGCATCGGCGCGACGATAACGCTTTCCGATCGTATCTTTCTCCTCGTATTTGCAGTTGAAGTGGAATTTAAGTTCGTTCATAATCTCACGTGCCTTCTCGGGCAAGCCGTCTTTGCGAACGAGCGGCAAGACGGCCAACTTCACAGGCGCCAAGGCAGCCGGCAAACGCAAGACTACACGCGTCTCGCCGTTGTCTAATTTCTCTTCCGTATAAGCGTGGCACATCACAGATAGGAACATACGGTCTACACCGATTGATGTTTCAATATCATAGGGCGTATAACTTTCGTTCGTCTCCGGATCGAAGTATTTAATGCTCTTGCCTGAAAATTCTTCGTGACGGCGCAGGTCATAGTCGGTGCGAGAATGGATGCCCTCAACCTCCTTGAAGCCGAAGGGCATCTTAAATTCGATGTCGGTAGCTGCGTTGGCGTAGTGCGCAAGCTTTTCGTGGTCGTGGAAACGATAACATTCCGCGCCGAAGCCCAAGGCTTGGTGCCACTTCATACGCCATTCCTTCCACCGATTAAACCATTCGTGCTCCGTGCCCGGCTTTACGAAAAATTGCATCTCCATCTGCTCAAACTCGCGCATACGGAAGATAAACTGGCGGGCCACAATTTCGTTGCGAAAGGCTTTACCAATCTGCGCGATGCCGAAGGGGAGCTTCATACGTCCCGTCTTCTGCACGTTCAGATAGTTGACAAAAATGCCTTGTGCCGTCTCCGGACGCAGATAGATGGCCGATGCGCCCTCGGCGGTACTGCCAACCTCGGTCTTAAACATTAAATTGAACTGCCGCACCTCGGTCCAGTTGCGCGTGCCACTGATCGGATCCACGATTTCTTCGTCGATGATGATCTGATACAAGGCTTTGAGGTCGTTGGCGTTCATTGCCTCCTCGTAGCGCTTGTGGAGCGCGTCGCGGCGCGTTTGATTATCGATCACGCGCTGATTTGTGGCGCAGAATTGCGCCTCATCAAAGGCATCACCAAAGCGTTTGCGCGCCTTAGCCACCTCTTTTTCGATTTTTTCTTCGTATTTCGCAATCTGATCTTCGATCAACACGTCGGCGCGGTAGCGTTTTTTACTGTCGCGGTTATCGATCAGCGGATCGTTGAACGCATCGACGTGGCCCGAAGCCTTCCATACCGTCGGGTGCATAAAGACTGCGGAGTCGATACCTACGATATTTTCGTGGAGCAGCACCATACTCTGCCACCAATATTGCTTGATGTTGTTCTTTAGTTCTACGCCGTTTTGCCCGTAGTCGTAAACGGCTCCGAGGCCATCGTAAATATCACTGCCGGGAAAGACAAATCCATATTCCTTGCAATGGGCTACGATTTTCTTAAATACATCTTCTTGCGCCATACTTCTAATTTCCTGCTTTATATATTTGAGGCAAAATTACATTTTTCTCCCGACATACATCTTCTTGCCCGCATTTAATTGCGCCCTACCGATTGTGAAGGCTTCCTCCGCAAATGGCAGTGCGCAGCGGCCGACTGCCGCTCGCCATTGTCCCGATTGCCGCGGGACATACTATATATATAATGTCTGCCTACGCACTTTTCGAGCAGCCAATCGGGGCGAGCTGCGCGAAAAGTTGGCTGCTGATACTGCCGCGCCTCATAAGTCGACGGCAAAACTTGGGCACGCCTTGCCGGAATACGCATTGCACGGCGTGGCGCGAAAGCTCTCGCTTCGTTTGCTCCCGCCAAACAATGGTTTGCTCCCACCAAACGATAGTATGCTCCGACCAAACGATAGTTTGCTGCCGCCAAACGAAATAGAAAAGCGATGCGAGGACGAACCGCGGGACATTGTGCCGCACGAAATAAGCACGTAGTCAACTCATTTTCAAATCGTCCTCCTTAAATATCCCTATTCGCTTGCACCGCAGCCTACGCTTGGCCGCAAAATTGGGATCTGCCACATCATTATCCGGAACCTCCGCACGCGCCACGGCACTATAATCGGCACTGAATAAGAGAAAAACTGTCAAAATGGCAGCATATATGACAAAAAGTTAGTTGTTTTGCAGTTTATCTGCGAGAAACACCATAAAATCCGGTTGGCACACGACTTGCGATAGGATAAAGTGTAAACAAAGGTCGAAAGGCCGGAGAATAAAGCATATAATATAACCAAACAAATAAAGAAAGGAGATTTAATTATGGTACCTGTAAGAAAATATGATCAAAACTGGTTGCCCAATTGGTTTGACGATTTTTTTGATAACGAATGGATGCGCAAGGCAAATGCCACCGCGCCGGCCATCAATGTCTTAGTCGATGAGCAGCAATACGAAGTTGAGGTTGCCGCGCCGGGCATGACGAAGGACGATTTCAAGATCCACGTCGACGCTGACAATAACCTCGTCATCGAAATGGAGAAGCAGCAAACCAATACGGCTGAGGGAGACGAAAAAACCAAGGCACGCTACTTGCGCCGCGAGTTTTCGTATACCAAATTCAGTCAGACGCTGATCCTGCCCGAAGATGTTGACAAGCAAAAGATTGGCGCAAACGTAGAAAACGGCGTATTGCACATTACGCTTCCCAAGCTCACGCCGGAGCAGAAGCAAGAAACGCTGCAACAGATCGAAGTGAAATAAATATTTTTAGGATTTTTTCCATTGAAAGTAAGCCGCAGGCCCTCCGCTTGCGGCTTATTGCGTATGTTTTCCTTACGTACGGAAAGTTTTTTCTGCAAGGAGTGGAGAAATACGTTGTAAAACTTTAATTTTGCAGCATCAATTTGTAGCATACAACTAAATTCTTGCTGTATTATGGCAGATCATTACAAACTTTTCCTTGCTGCGCTGACGCCGGCTTTTGCCGTCTGTGCGCACGCTCAAGTGACGACGTCCGCGCTTGGCGGCCTCATCACTGATGAAAGCGGCCAACCGGCTGTCGGTGCGACCATTCGCGCCATTCATACGCCGAGCGGTACGCGCTATACGGCTACGACGAACGCCGACGGCCGCTTTACGATTCAGGGTATGCGCCCCGGCGGCCCCTATACCGTGCAGGTAACTTACTTAGGCTACGGTACGAAATCGGTAGACAAACTCTTTTTGCAATTGGGCGATCAGTTGCCCTTCGATCTCCAGCTGAAGCCGAACGAGAGCGAACTTTCGGAGGCTGTCGTTACGGCTGTCGGGAAGAGCCGCGCAGGCGCCGGACAAAACTTCTCATTGCAGAAAATCACAACCACGCCGACCATCGACCGCAACATATTGGAGGTGGTAAAATTCTCGCCGATGGCTATTTCGAGCAAGACGGGTGGCATCTCTTTCGTGGGATCTAACAACCGCTACAACTCGTTCAACATCGACGGCGTCGTAGCTAACGATGTCTTCGGCTTGTCGGCGGGCGGCACAAACGGAAGCGGATCCGGTGCAAACCCAATCAGTATGGACGCTATCCAAGAGGTGCAAGTTGTCGTTGCGCCTTATGATGTGCGCCAAGGCGGATTTACGGGTGGCGGTATCAACGCCGTGACGAAGCAAGGTACGAACACGATGCACGGTTCGGCTTATGGCTTCTTCAATAATCAAAATATGTATGGGCGCTATAGCGCTGCGCGCGACCACACTTACAATAAACTGCCCACGCAATACGAACGCACTTTCGGCGCAACGCTCGGCGGCGCTTTCATGAAGGACAAGCTCTTCTACTTCGTAAGCTTTGAGCACAAGAAATCGAGCTACCCTTCAAGCATTTACCCGGGTTATACAGACAAATACATCTCTGCTGCCACGGCACAGCAAATCGCTGATCGCTACTTTGCACTTACCGGCATCCGCGAGAGCTTTGGCCAGCGCGATGTAGATAGCCGAAGCAATAGTTTCTTGGGCCGCTTGGACTGGAACATCGACGAGTCGAACAAACTCTCGTTCCGCTATCAATATAACGAGGCTTACCGCGACGCGTATGGCGCCAACGCGAAGACATACTTCTTCAACAATTCGGCATATCGCATCGCCAACGAATCGCACTCGTTCGTAACTGAGCTCAACAGCCACATCACTGACGCGCTCTACAACGAACTCCGCGCCAGCGCAAGCATCGTCAAGGACCACCGCGAAGTGCCTTATCAAGGCCCGACCGTAGAGATCGCCAACGTAACCGGCGCTGACGGCAAGACGAATACGAAAGTCAATATCGGTACGGAATTTTCCAGCGGCGCAAACGCGCTCTACCAGCGCATTTACTCGCTCGAAGACAACCTGTCTTGGTATCTCGGCAACCACACACTCACCTTCGGTACGCACAATGAGTTCTACCACATTCAGAACACGTTCATCCAAGGCTCAAACGGTACGTGGTATTTCCAGACTCTTGACGATTTCTTGAAAGACAATCCTTACAAGTTCTTCTATCAATATACTGATCCTACTGCGCCCCGCGTCAACGGCAGCTTGATCTATGCACCGGCAATGAGCGCCGGACAGTTCGGATTCTATGCACAGGATAAGTGGAACGTGACTTCGCAATTCAACTTCACGCTTGGCTTGCGCGTGGATATACCTATGTTCTTCAACCGTCCGAGTGTCAACACGGCCTTTAACACGTATGCCGACTCAAAACACTTCGGTGTTCACACGGGCGACGTTCCTAATGCTCGCGTAATGTGGTCTCCGCGCCTCGGTTTCAACTGGCACGTTGACCAAGCGCATCGCACGCTGATTCGTGGTGGTGTGGGTATCTTCACCGGCCGCGTTCCGTTCGTTTGGATCTCGAATGCGTTCACCAATACCGGCGTAGAAAAGAAGGGCACAACAATTACAAAGAGCGTCCCCGGTATGGCCAATTACCACCAAGCCATTCAAGACGTCATCGCGGCGGGCGCAACGAAAAAACCCGAGATTGCAGTCGTTCAAAAGAGCTTCAAATACCCGCAAGTATTCCGTGCTAATCTCGCCGTAGAGCAGACTTTGCCCGGCAACGTCAAGTTGCAGTTGGAGGGTATCTACTCCAAGACGATGAACAACGTATTCTTCGAAAACTTAGCTTTGACGAAAGTCGGCGAAGTCTTTGCTGTACCCGGCGTAAACGCAAGTGCAGCGCCTTTCTACAGCAATGCCTCCAGCGCCTACGAAAATATCATCAACCTCAAGAATACGAGCAAGGGCTACAGTTACGCTTTGAGCGCACAACTTGAGAAATATTTCGACTTCGGTCTTGATGTTGCAGCAAGCTATACCTATGGTCGCTCAAGAAGTGTCAACGATGGAACCAGCTCTGTGGCTTTTTCCAACTGGAAATTCAACTACTCACGCGACACGAACGGCCCCGGCGAAATGGGTTATTCGAAGTTTGATATCCCGCATCGCGTTATGGTGCGCCTCAACTACAACTCACCGAAGTATTGCAAAGGCTGGTTGAGCACATCAGTTGGCATCGTCTACACCGGAACTTCCGGCGGACGCTACAGTCTCACGATGAATGAGAAAGACGACTTCAATGGCGACGGCTGGCGCGGAAACAACCTCCTCTACATCCCGACGAAAGACGAGTTGAGCAAAATGAATTTCATCGCGTCTACGGATAAGAAGGGCAATGTTACCACTGCCGATCAAGCACGTCAACTCTTTGAAGACTGGATTCAAGGCAACAGCTACGCAAGAACGCACCGCGGCCAATACGCAGAGCGCAATTCTTGCATGACCGATTGGGAAAACAACATCGACCTCCACTTCGGCCAGAGCATCCACTTGAAGAATCTCGTTCGCCTCGAGTTTACGCTCGACGTGATCAACTTCACCAACATGCTCAACAAGCGTTGGGGCACGACCTACGGAAATGCCTACAATGTGAGTCCGATTATGGTCAACAAGATCGTAACGACGGGCGCTGCCGGCAACATCGTAGCCGAGCCGAGTTATACTTACAACCCCAATGCTAACCCCACGCCGAGCGATATCGCAAGTCGCTGGCACATGCAATTGGGTTTCCGCATCGCTTTCTAAGCCTTGCGACCACGCCAACCTAAAAGCGGCGCGACCTCCTCAGGTTGCGCCGCTTTTGCGTTGGGTTATGATGGCTCTTGTTCCTCCCTCAGCAGGCCGGCATCCGCGGCGCAGCGCCCAGCTCGCCCGTCCGCGAACCTACAACCCTTTACCCGACAAGGCGTTCCCCTTTACCGGCCGCCTCGCCAAACATGCCGAAGGCGCCCATCGCCTATATATATAATGTGTCGCCGTCTGCGCGTCGAAGTATCCACCCTTGCGCCGCCCACTCCGCAATATATAAATAGGCTATCCTGATTCCCGCGAGGCCCTACGCGCTGCGTGCCGCGGCGGGCAAGTGCACCGCACGCCAAAGCCTCGTTTGATAAGACAACAAAAAGCCGCGCAAAGCTTTCGACCTTACTCCGCCCATTCAAGAGCGAAAATCGAAAGCCTTGCGCGCGCTTCGCGTGTTTAATCAAGCGGTTACCACACCTTAACTAAAAGCCCACGTTGAAACCGACGCTAAACGTACTGAATTGTGGGCCGTGCCCGCTGCGCAGAACGCTGCAGGGGTTATATTGCACGTAGAAATTTATACCCTGATATCTCACCATAAATCTAAAGTCTACCGTCACGGGCGTCAGGGGAAGATTATTCTGTTCTTCCTCAATCTTTCGACCGTTCAGTTTATATTTTGTCAGCAATGACGATTGATGTTTCCACGCGAAATTCGTAATGACGCTCGCGCCCAACCAAACACTACAGTTTACCTTCCGCTGATAGCCCAGCTCGATGCTGTGATAAACAGCCTTCATGCGCGAATTATGCTTCGTAGAGCCGGCCGGAAAATCCTCAAAGCCCACAATGTGTCCGGGCAGATAAGTAAAGCGGCGATTGCCTTTCATCCTATAATTACGCCAACTGAAACCATAGATAGCATACATCCGATTCTTCTGCCAAGTGTAGTCTAAACCCAGAAGCTTAAAGCTCAACGCCACAGAGCCTCCCATCTTGATGTCGTAATCTTCCGGCGCGTCGATCGGTAAGAGCCATTCACAACCAAGGCCTAACATACTTAAGGTGACCGATCCCTTCCGTGACGTCGCGCACTTCTGACGAGTGTTCACGTCGAGTCCGCCGATAGAAAACGTCCACCGATCCGCGTGTTCGTCCAGCAGCGTTTCGCTACCCGTGCGGCGCTGATAGGTATAATGATAAGCCGAATCAGCCCCCATACCTTTGATTTCCATACTACTTGTGCTATCGTTTTCCGTAATAATCACGCGATGCACGTCTTTCAAATCCACGACCGTATCATTCACCATCGCAGCGTTTGCCGTCATGCCAGCCATGGCAGAGAGCAGGAGTAAAGTTATAGTCTTCATATACTGATTAAATTTTCTTCGAGTTGAATATTCCTTGATTCATAGCTATGCACAATTGCCCAAAGCCTTATTTCGCAAAGCGCTGTTTCAGTTCCGCCAGCGTCGCGTTGCCTTCCATATAGATCAGCGTCAGTGTGGGCGATGCACCGGCCCGCAGCGTATTGTTGCGATAAAAGATAAATCGATTCGTAGTCCCTGCCGAGCGCAGGCGGTAAAAGCCATAATACAGTCGACCCTGTCGCAGCCCCGCTTCGCGGTCTAAAGCGCCCACGACGTCGGCTTTTACGCTTGCCTCAAACTCATTCACTTCTGCTGCCGATGGTTTAATGGTCAAACTCCGAAAAAGATTCAACTTATAAGGTTTGAGTCGGTCGCCGCCGATCACCACCTCCGTCGCATCCTTGCGGTTGCGGAAGCGCTCACCGAAAAGATTGGCGATGTGCAAACCCGTTTGGGCAAAGCCTGCCACTGATATCATGCAGCACAAAAGCAAGATCTCAATTCGTTTCATTCTCATTTCGTTTTATGGTTCATTGATGGTTGCAAACATATCATTCAAGGCGTGCTCCACGTTAGCCTCATCTGCCGGTCTTTGCGTGGCTTGCAGCGCGTTGTGCGCCTCGTTCATCACGCGAGTGGGGTCTGTGATGCGCTCGCCGCCCACATAGGCCACGCAGACGTCTTGCTCCTCGACGAGGGGGATAAAACGCGTGCCGGCAAAGATCAATCCGCCCACCACGGCCGCCACGGCCCATTTTCGCCCCGTGCGCTGCCAAGTCGTGCGTTTCCGCTTGGCGCGGTGCAGGCGTCGGCCCGTAGCGAGCAGACCCATCACGGCGCGCACCTCATCGTAGCACGCATCGGCCGCCTCCGGTTCTAAGAGCCAAAAGGCCAAGCGCCGCTCCTCCTCGGGTGTAGTTTCCGCTTCCCAGTAGCGTCTTACCAGTTCATCTAATGCCGCTTTGTTCATAATATACCTCCCTAATCAGTTTTCTAGCTCGCGAGAGCTGCATTCTTACAGCCGCCGGCTGCATGTTAAGTGTGGCCGCAATTTCCTCAAAGGCCTCTTCGCGCGTCTCCCTACGCTCCAAAATTTCGCGTTGTAGGGGCGTGAGTCGCTGATCTATGATCTGCTTGACGCGTCGATAGCGTTCGGCCGCCTCATCTTCCGCATCGGTCGCCTCAGCCGGGTCGCAGCCCTCCTCGAGTCGCGTTTCGCCCAACTTCTGTCGGCGGCGCAGTTCGTCGATGCCTATGTGTCGAGCCGTGACGTTCAGCACGCGCGCCGCTTCGTCGGCATCAGCCCAGCGCTCGCGCTCGGGCCAGAGTCGGCAGAAGGCTTCTTGTAGTGCGTCGTCGGCTTCATCTTCGCCCAACCACCTACTTAGCGTCGGTCGCAAGCGTCTGCGCAATCCGCTAAAGGCTGTCAGCAGCGGATTTTCGGTGGTTGTTACACGTGAAGGCTTCATACTTTTTTGATGCGTTACATTAGCTTAACGCGGAAGGTGGAGTTTTGTAACATCAATATTTTACTTTTTTTCGTCAAGGGCGTTGATTTTTTCGAAGCCATTGGCGGTTTTCATTCTTTAACAGTCTTATAATGAGATGAATAAACGAATTATTTTTAATTTGCTTCCGATTGAAAATAAGCGAGACTTCATGTCGATTTCGGCCCGCGTATTGCGCCGCGCACCGCCCCTTTGCTACTCCGCACAGGCGGCTTTCTGCAACGCGAAGGGCCGCAACAGCGCGCACCAAGGCTTGGTTTTCATAACGCCAACAAGGGGTTAACAAGGGCGCTCGGCCGACAAAGTTAGTTTGTTGTCGTGAGAACAAAGCCTTTTTCTCACGAGCGTACACCTTTTTTATCGTGAGCGCAAACCTTTTTTATCGTGAGAACAAAGCCGGCAAGTCGAAACGGAGCGTAAGGAAGAGGGGCAAAGAGTACTTAAAAATCAAATGCGAGCCTTGGCTTTTCAGCCGGAATCATTCGGCCGACTGTTCGTATTTTACCCGCTCACGCTTGGGTAGCGTGGCAACGAGCGTGGCGTGGGCGCGACGCAGGAGTTGGCGTATGAAATCGTCATCCAGCGTCCCCTCCAGTGAGACGGTAATCCAATGGCGCTTATTCATATGCCAACCGGGGCGCACTTCCTCGTAAGTTTTACGGAGTTGGAGGGCCTCTTCCGGCGGATACTTGATCGTAAAGTGGTTAAACTCATCTACATCTACGAGGCAATACCAGCGATCAGCGACGCAGAAGACCAAGATTCCGCGCACCTCCGCCCGATGGACCTCGGTAAAGGGCATTTTCTCGGTCGTGCCGGGCAGGGATAGGCAATAGTCGCGAAATTCTTCAATATCCATCAGTCGTTTCCTTTTCGTCAGTCGTAAAAATTGCAATGGCCAAGGCTTGGGCGGCAGCCTACTTACTGCAAAGCAAACACAAAAAACAGATTCGAGCAAGGCGAGGGGCAAAAAAATGAACGCGAAGGCGGACCTCGGCCGGCGGCATCTTGCAAAAATGGTCGCGGCGCACCGGCTCGCACATACTCGGCGGCGCGAAACGAGCCGAAAAGCTTTTTTTTCGGTAACTTTGCCGGCGCTACTAAGCTCATTAAAGCAATGAAGCAATATCTTGACCTCTTAAACGAAATAAACACGCACGGCACGGTCAAACACGACCGCACGGGAACGGGAACGAAGAGCATTTTTGGACACCAAATGCGCTTCCAAATGGCCGATGGTTTTCCTTTATTGACGACGAAAAAGCTCCACGTCAAATCGATTATTCACGAACTTCTGTGGTTCATACGTGGGGAGACGAACATAAAATCGCTCAAGGAGGCCGGCGTCAGCATCTGGGACGAATGGGCGGACGAAAACGGCGATTTGGGGCCAATCTACGGCTATCAATGGCGCCACTGGCCCGACGGACGCGGCGGGGAGATTGACCAACTGGCGCAGGCGGTAGAACTGATCAAGCACAAGCCCGACTCGCGGCGCATCATCGTAAGTGCGTGGAACGTGGGGGACATCGAAAGGATGAAATTGCCGCCTTGCCACATTTTATTTCAGTATTATGTGGCCGACGGGCGACTCTCTTTGCAACTCTATCAGCGCAGTGCGGATACGTTCTTGGGCGTGCCGTTTAACATTGCAAGTTATGCGCTCCTTTTAATGATGACAGCGCAGGTCACTGATTTGGAGCCGGGCGATTTTATCTATACGACGGGCGATACGCACCTTTACTTGAACCACTTGGAGCAAGCGCGCCTGCAACTCACGCGCACACCCGGCCTGCTACCGACGATGCGCCTGAACCCGGAACGCCGACGCTTGGAGGACTTCCGCTACGAAGACTTTGAATTGATTGACTATAATCCGCAGCCTCACATCGCTGCACCGGTATCTGTTTGATCTTATGATTTCTATTATTTGTGCCATCGCGCAAAATGGCGCCATTGGCTACGACAACCATTTACTTTATCGCCTCTCGGCGGACTTGAAGCGCTTCAAAGCCTTGACGTCGGGGCATACGGTCGTGATGGGCCGACGCACGTTTGAGTCGCTCCCCAAGGGGGCTTTGCCCAATCGGCGCAATATCGTACTCTCACGCACGGCTACGGCGTGGCCGAACACGGAGGTCTTCCCCTCGCTGGACGAGGCCTTGGCGGCCTGCGCACCGAATGAGGAGGTCTTCATCATCGGCGGAGCAGCGGTCTACGAGGCGGCGATCGGGCGGGCGGACCGTCTATGCTTGACGCTCATCGAGGCGACACCGGACAAGGCGGATACGTTCTTTCCGGATTATGATAAGGCAGCGTGGCGCGAAACGCAGCGCGAGCATTACGCAGCCGATGAAAAGAACGAAGCAGATTTTACTTTTGTAGACTATATACGCAAATAAACAGAGGACATTGACTGATATGAGAATCTTATCTTTTATCTTGCTGGCGCTGTTTTCGCTACCCGTCAGCACGAGTCACGCGCGGCCGGCAGCGGAGAAAGTGCCGGCAAAAATTAAGAACGTGCGTCTGAAAATTATTGAGACATCGGATGTGCACGGCAACTATTTTCCTTACGACTTTATGGACCGTAAGCCGGGCATAGGAAGCTTGGCGCGCATCGAAACCTATGTGAAGGGGGCGCGGAAGCAGATGGGCGCGGACAAGGTCTTGCTCCTCGACAACGGGGATATTCTGCAAGGACAGCCAACGGCTTACTACTATAATTATATCGACACGACGGCAACGCACGCTTGCGCCGCGGTGCTCAACTATATGCGCTATGATGCGGCAGCAGTGGGCAATCACGATGTGGAAACGGGACACGCGGTCTATGATCGTTGGGTGAGAGAGTGTAAATTTCCGATGCTCAGCGCGAATACGATTGAGGTAAAAACGGGAAAACCCTATTGGAAGCCTTATACGATTATTCGGAAAGGCGGCGTGCGCATCGCTGTGCTGGGTATGCTGACGCCGGGGATCCCGACGTGGCTTCCGGAAAACTTATGGCGCGGCTTGCGCTTCGACGACCTTGTGCTCACGGCGCAAAAGTATATGCCGGAAATGCGCCGCCAAGCGGACCTCGTCGTGGGCTTGTTTCACAGCGGCGTAGGGCGCGAGGACGCCACGGGAACGCTGAATGAAAACGCTTCGCTGCAAGTGGCGCGCGAGGTGCCGGGCTTCGACATTATTCTCTGTGGGCACGATCATCGACAGGCTTGCCGCACGATTGCGAATAAGGAGGGCGGTATCGTGCAGATCTTAAACCCGGCAGCCAATGCGGGCTTTGTGGCCGTGGCGGACGTGAGTTTCGATACACAGGGGCACAAGACGATCACGGGAAGCATTGTCGATGTGCGCGACTTAGCGCCGGATGCGGACTTCGTAAAGGAGTTTTCGCCGCAGATTGAGGCGGTGAAGGCGTTTACGAGTGCGGTGATCGGCTATAATAAAATAGCCATTGATACGCGGCCTTCTTTCTTTGGGCCTTCGGCTTTTGTAGACTTTATTCACCAACTGCAAATGCGCATCTCGGGCGCATCACTTTCGTTTGCAGCACCCTTGACATTTGACGCGGAAATTCCGGCCGGAGAAATTCATATGAGTGATATGTTTAACCTTTACCGGTATGAGAACCAACTCTATACAATGCGGCTCTCAGGAAAGGAAATCAAAGGTTTCTTGGAATACAGTTATGCCAACTGGGCTAACACGATGCAGCAACCGACGGACCACTTGCTGATTTTTAATCCGAAAACGATTGAGGCGAAAGAGACTTGGCAGCGCTTGGCGCACCCGAATTTCAATTTCGATTCTGCGGCGGGTTTGATTTACACGGTCGACGTGCGCCGTCCAAAAGGTGAAAAGGTGCACATCATCAGTTTGGCCAACGGCGAACCTTTTGATTTGGAGAAAAAAGATTATCTCGTGGCGGTCAATTCTTATCGCGGCAATGGCGGCGGCGGACTCTTGACGCAGGGGGCCGGCATTCCGAAAGAGGAATTGCCGAAGCGCATCGTCAAAAGTACGGACAAAGACTTGCGTTTCTACCTGATGCAGGAAATTAAACGCCAAGGTACGATCACCCCAAAAGCGCTAAACCAATGGAAGTTTGTGCCGGAGGACTGGGCCACGAAGGCCGCTCACGCGGATTCGCTCATTCTCTTCAAATAAACGGATAGGCGAAGGCATACATTATATATAAGGCGCCGCAGGCCCAACACGGCATCAGTACTTGTGCGTCATCATTGACTGTATTTGGGAGAGAAACGCCGCAATCGCTTTTCTTCACCGCGCGAAAGGCGTAAAGAAACGCAGCCGTCCCGACAAACTAAAAAGAAGGCCATAAAAAAAGCGTCTTTTTGCCTGTTCTATGAAAAAATAGTGTTACTTTTGCGGCCGATTCCTCTATGCTAATCGGCCGCAAACTTTTTACCGACAACGCATAGCAAACAAAGGATTCACAAAGCCAAGGAGAGGTGCTCGAGTGGCTGAAGAGGCACGCCTGGAAAGCGTGTAAACGTCAAAAGCGTTTCGGGGGTTCGAATCCCTCTCTCTCCGCTGGAAGTACTCTGAAACAAGAGTAAGAGAAACTTCAAAAAATCAGTAAGTATCGTAGCTTCAATAAGTTACGATACTTTTGTTTTATACTTACATGTTTTTTCAGAGTACGTAAGGAGGGTGCCGAAACGCCCAAAATACTCTCCTACGGTTACAATCTGGTTACAAAAAGATGAGCCGAATAAAAATTGTAACCAAGAGTACGTACAGAGATTGTTTAGAGTACTTATATGTTGCTGTTATTCAAATGATTATGTAGAACTTTGCAGTGGGATATATGGAAGTTCATTCCATCCATTTAGGCGATAAAATTCCTTTCGATGTGGAACAATTTCCCATGAATCCAGCTACAATTAAAAACAGTCAATGTATGAAATCAATTTTCAGAACAGTCTTCTATCTCAGAAGCAACTATGTAAACAAGGAGGGCAAGACCCCTGTGATGTTGAGGATTTACCTTAACAACGAACGGTTGTGCATAGGCTCAGCCGGGATCGCCGTTGAACAGAACCAATGGGACAGTACGCGAGAACGGGTGAAAGGACGCAATACCGAAGCCCTAAGCATGAACTTGCAGTTGGACAGCATCCAAAACGACCTGCAAACCATCTATCGCAAGTTGGAAATGACGGACGACCTGTGCTTGGAACGCATCAAGTCTGAGTATCTCGGCAGGCAGGACAATGTCTGCACACTCATGCAGCTTTTCGAGAAGCATAATACGGACATACAGGAACAGGTTGGTGTCTCGGTGAGTGTGGCAACGTTGCAGAAATACAACGTGTGTAAGAAACACTTTGCGGCCTTCTTGAACGAAAAGTACAAGCGTTGTGACATTCGCCTGTCTGAACTGACATTCACCGTCATTCATGACTTTGACATTTATCTGCGTACAACCGCTGGGCAGAATCCCAATACGGCCACGAAAACGATGAAGACTTTCAAGACCATCACCATACTGGGAAGGAAGATGGGCGCGTTGAACCACGACCCGTTCATAAATCATCATTTCCACTTGGAACCGGTAAACCGTGGCTTCCTCACTGACGAGGAAATCATGAAGATTGCCAACAAGGATTTCGGTATCAACCGCCTGGAACTGGTAAGGGATGTTTTCATCTTCTCTTGCTTTACAGGTCTGGCATATATAGACGTGTCCAACCTTACGCCGGACAACATCGTTACGCTTGACGACAAGCAATGGATTATGACCAAACGTCAGAAGACAAGCGTGGAAACCAATGTGCTGCTTCTTGACATTCCTAAGCGTATCATCACCAAATATGGGCATAAGACCTATCGGGACGGTAAACTCCTTCCGGTACTTACAAACCAGAAGATTAACGCTTATCTCAAGGAAATTGCCGACCTTTGCGGTATCAAGAAGAGGCTGACCTTCCACCTTGCGCGCCACACATTTGCCACAATGTCGCTGAGTAAGGGCGTTCCGATGGAAAGTGTGTCAAAGATGCTGGGGCACACCAACATAAAGACTACACAAATCTATGCTCGCATCACCAACAAGAAGATAGAGCATGATATGGAAGAACTGGCTGGAAAACTTAGTAAGTTTAATACAGCCATGGGCATATAATATATTAATGTATAACCCTAAAATAATAGACGATTATGGAAACAAAGAAAGAACTATCTTACTTCCGATTGAAATTAGAGACTTATCTCAGTGAGCATTTCCCCGAAATGCTGGGTGATAAACCATTCATAACGGCAAGAGCCGATGAAGCCCTTACTACCTACTGTGATGCAATGGCACAAGGTTTTTCTCATCCAGAGGCAGAGGTAATGGCAAGCGAAGTTCTGTATCAAGGACTGCATTTCTCCAAGTACGACACGCTTGTGTCTGTCTTAGAGGATGAGTTCGAGAAAGAACTTCCTTCTCCTCTTCCTGAAAGACTAGCACCAATGCTTCTGAAGAATAAGGCTGTGCAAAGCGTTTTCGACAAGTATGAACTGACAGACGACTTTGGGGCAAGTCCGGAGTATGAGAAACTCTACACCGAACTGACAGGGACAATCGTTCTGCTTATCGAGGTTAATGGTCTGCCAACAGTCGATAGTGAGAACATGACTTGATGTAACACCATCGGGAGCTTTTGTAGTGTCAAGAGCCAAGATAAACGCTCCGCTCCACACGCCAAGAGTTTATACTAACACTTGTCTTTGTGTAGCCTGCGCATCTTGTTATTGCTCTTGAACTATTAAAAGCTCCGATATGAATATAATCATCATGAATCAAGATGTCCACACACCTGCCTTCATCAAGGCAGACGCATCGAACAAAACCGATAATATAAAGCAGCAGCCGACTTCTCCCAAGCAAGTCCGCCGCTTCTCTTGGACACGCTTCATCGAACTCACTATCCTGCTTTCCGTCGTTATCGGTGTCATTTGGCTTATCTCGAAGATGGTAACGCCGCAAGTCGTAACTGCCGTGTCAGTCATTGCAGGTTTTCTGATACTACGCTTTATAGTCAGGGTAATTCTAAAAGTAACATTTGCGCTGCTGAGCATTCTATTTTGGTTGGCTATTCTCTGTGCCATCCTGCTATGCGTGCTTTGAGAAGCACAGCTCTGTAAAACCTTTCATGTTATTTCATCAGGTGGTTATCTCGCATTTTGAGATAGCCACCTTTTCTATTTCCCACTACGAGCGTTGCACTTTTGCTTCTTTTCCAATGCTCCACGATATGCGATGACAAGAAGACGGATGCTGTTCCCTTTTTATCCGCAAAGGTAGTACGGGGCATGTGGCTTTCAAAAGGTCTGTGCCGCTTGGTTTGTCTGGAAAATCTCCACACCTACGGGTTGTATTTTCCGACAAAACCTTGTGTAAGCCTGCCCCGCTACCTCTATTTTGCTACAAAAAGGAATCAGCATACTCCGATCTTTGGACGCATAAAAAAAAGTCGCTATGGATAAGCAAAAAGTAAATACAACATCTTCGATGAACAGAAAAGGATATAGCTCCTCCTCTCATTACCGCATTAACCCTACGGCTGAAAAAAGTGAGCAAGTGTTGGCAATTAAGTTTGTACAATGGGATGTTCCCCCTTTGGAGAGCCTTTGTAACAGCAAAGTATATCTCCTGCGTATGAAACTCTATCGTGGCGAAATGATGAGCCGTGAGGAAAAGAATTGGCTATGTGAAGCGGTGAACTCAAACACCTATTTCCGAACAGCCGTTCCACTGCAAGGCTATCGCTTTGACTTCTTTGATGTACTGAAGAAATATCTTGTCAATCAGTACGGACAATGGACAGAGTATTACGCACCTGACAGAACAAGCCTAAGAGCCTACCTATATGGGCGCATCAATCAAATAGTAGAAATCCCAAAATACTAAGCAATATGAAAGGAACAGAACATTTCACACGGACAATAGCCGAGTATCTCAATCAGCGTGCTATGACAGACCCCTTGTTTGCCCCTAACTTGATGAAACCGAACAAGAATATCGAGGAGTGCATCACCTACATTCTTAATGAAGTGCAGAAAAGCGGTTGCAACGGCTTTGATGATGATGAAATCTTCTCTATGGCTGTTCACTACTATGATGAGGACGATATAGAGGTGGGTAAGGCTATTTCTTGCCAAGTTGCCGTCAATCACATTGTAGAACTCACAGAGGAAGAAAAAGCCGAAGCAAGGCAGGAAGCCATTAAGCAATATCAGCGTGAGGAACTTGCCAAGTTACAGAGCCGTAACGCACGAGTGAAAAAGACCGAGAATATAGCAACCCAAGTACAACCATCATTATTTGATTTTTAAGTCTATGAAACCAAGAAACAAATTTGAGAAGGCGGTTTTGGAACAAAGCAAACATCTTTGCCCAATAACCAAGACACAAAGCAAGTGGGCATTCCGTGAGTGCATAGACCACTTCGCCTACCGCTTGCCAAAAGGTCGCACTACTTGTATGGATTGTGGGCATAGTTGGGTAATGGACAAACATAGAGAAACTTGCACTTGCCCTCATTGCAGGGCAAAGTTGCAGGTCAAGGAAACCTATGAGCGCAAGTTGCAGCAGAAGCAGTATTTCACCATACTTACCACTTGTGGAGAGTTTCAAGTATTGCGTATGTTCCTACTTATTGTGGGTATGGAGAAAGGTTACAAAGCACAAACTTCTATAATTGAGATTGGGCAATATTGGTGGAATATGCAGGGACGAAAAGCCGTGGTTGCCATACAGAGGGTATTGGGACACTATGTTGATACCTTTTCCTATTATAGCCCTATGGCAATCCGCAACGATAACAAAGCCTACCAATATGCAGCCTATTCTCAGACATATCCGAAGTTCAAGGTTACAGACATACTCCGTAGGAATGGTTTCAAGGATGATTTTCACGATATAGCCCCGACAACACTCATTTCGGCATTGCTTTCTGACAGTCGTGCAGAAACATTGATGAAAGCAGGACGGATTGAACATTTGCGCTATTTTCTCAATAGCCCTCGAGACTTTGACAGTTACTGGAAGTCCTACAAGATAGCCAATCGAAGCGGATATGAAATAACCGACATTTCCTTGTGGTGTGATTATGTGGACACACTCCGCAGATTGGGCAAAGACACTCACAGCCCGAAATATCTTTGTCCTGCCAACCTCAGAGCCGAACACGACCGCAGGCACGAGGAACTTCTCAGGCAGCGTGAACAGGAGAAGATAGAACAGAGGCAGCAGAAGGCAATCGAAGATGAAAAACGCTTCAAGGAACTCAAATCCAAGTTTTTCGGTATCTGTTTTACGGACGGCATAATCCAAGTCCACGTGTTGGAGAGCGTGCAGGAACATTTGGAAGAAGGTGTATCAATGCACCATTGTCTGTTTTCTAATGCATATTACCTCAAGGAAGACTCCCTTATCCTTTCGGCAACCATTGGAGGCAAACGAATAGAGACAATTGAAGTATCATTAAGAACTTTGGAAGTGGTGCAAAGTCGTGGAGTATGCAACAAGAATACGGAATACCACGAGCAGACAGTAAACCTTGTCAATGCCAACAGCAGACTTATACGCCAAAGAATGAAGGCAACAGCATAAAGAAAAATATAAACCACCAAATTATCACAGCAATGAAAGTAGAAATAGAAAGCTTCGTATGTAACTGGGCAGACGAAATACCCCATATCCTCATTAGGGTTATCAATGCAATAACCCTATCCGATAACAAGGAAGTGTTAAGAACAGCCATTAAACAGATAGCCGAAGAAACGGAACTTGACAACTTCTTTGCCTATGGGTATGGACGCACTCACTTTTGGCTCACCCATCGCAGACTATCGAATGGTGAGCCGATGAAGCACAGATTGTTAATAGCAGAGTTTTAGGGATATGGAGAAGAAAAAGATATACAGAGTAAGAACGCAGTACATTTTCGAGGGCGTGTTTGAAGTCCTTGCCGATAACAAGGAGGATGCACGGCAGAAAGTTTTGCAAGATTGCGGGTTGGTAATGGGTGGTAACATTCACAGTACCTTGCCCGACGAGGAGGTGAGTTGGGCATTTTCTACCCACCCAAAAGTAAAAACAACGCGAATAATCATTCAAAAGGAGTAAGCGACAGCGTACAAGCGGACGGCACATCCGCCGCCCGCTCCTTTCTTTCCATGAGCAATCAGGCGGGGAAAGATAAGGAGCAAAGAAAGCCTATGCCCTATCTTCAATAACCAACGATACCGAAACTGCAATTGAAAATGCTGTTTTGGTATCGTTCTTTTCATTGTTTTATCCTTATGGTACTGCCAACAGCCTTGTCACCGACCTTGACCAGCTCGTATTTTCCCAATCTAACATAAAGTTGCCCGAGCGTCTTGCAGCCGTAACGCTTGATTTTATACTTGGGCATCAGCTTTTTAAGTTCACCACCAATCAGTGAAAGCATAACGGTATCATCCCCTTTACGTGCCGTCTCGAATGCCTTGTCGAACAAGGTACGGTCTCTGTCTATGAAGTAATCTGGCGTGTTATTATTCGGTTGGACGGGCTCTGTCTTATCCGAAAAGCGGAACTCATGACTGCTATTTTGCAATGATGCCGGTGTTTTCTGTTCGCCATAGCCCAACACCAATAGTCCTTCCTCTCTTATTCTCTGAGCAAGCAACGCATAATCGCTGTCGCTGGAAATGATACAAAAACCTTGCACGGTTTTTCCATGCAGCAAATCCATCGCATCGATGACAAGTGCCATATCCGTCGTATTCTTCACCTCAATATAAGAAATCGCTTCCACTAAACGGAAAGAAAATGTTTTTGCCACCTCTTTCCACCGCTTCATCGCAGGCTTTGTCCAATCGGCATAGATACGCTGGACAATGGGATTACCATAGGAAGAAATAAAGGACATGATGTCACTAAGTTTGTCGGCGGCAACATCATCGCCATCTATGAGGATAGCAATGGTTGTTTGTCCTTGTTGTTTAGATAGTTTGAGACCTCTGCAAAAGTCTTTTTACACCCAAAAGCTACTATTGATAATCAATGAGTTATATTTATGATTTCGCTATCTATATGAGGTTTTGCAGAGGTCTCGGATTATGAGAAAATAAGTTTATATCGTATCAAAAACACTTTGCAGCATCTCTTGAAGTGAAAAGAAATCCTCCATTATGGGTATCTACATATCTTTAGTAACATAACCAACTGCAAAAAGAGGAAAGGCTTTAACAAGAAGTGAAATAAGCCGAGAACCCATTATCATTAAAGATTTCGTTTTTATCAACCCACTTATTTAAAAGTTTCTACTATCACTATATGCCTACTCTTCTGTTTTTTCCTATAAGAAATTGTAATTGTCCTACCCTTTATTTGAGGATATGCATGCAACTGCTCAAAAGAAATGACATTCTCTTTTTTCATAGCAAGATATTGTTTTGCCTGTTCTATATATTCAGGACAACATTCTTTATAGTCAATTTGGTTTTCTATGATTTTATCGTAAAATATCTTTTGGAATTGTACAGACAAGTCTTTAATGGTTGGCCAATGATGTCGATATAAATAATCCTCTTGTTTTTGAGAAGTCCAAAGATTGTACTTTTGCTTTATATTCCTTATCAACCTACTTCTTTCAGAAGAAAAATCCAGCCATGCAGCAGGCGTGTCGTCTGTTGTTTCCTGTTTTATGCCGATGATAATGCTTTCCTGCAAGTTTATAACACGAATATCTTTTGGAATGACAAGAGTTGTTCCGTCAAGAGTGAAGTAGGTCAATGACGTGATATATAAAGTATCATTTCTTTTTTCAAACTTGAAATCTTCTTCGTCAATACTTGGTAAATTCAAAATAAATCCATCAATGACATATTGCTTCCCATTTCTTACACAAGAAGCTACACTCTCTTCTACCACACAGCCCCAAAGAGCAAAGAAAATCAATAATACCTTCATTGTATAATAATGTTTTCGTCTTTTGCGGAAATCTCTTCTATATTCTCGCTTGTTAGCCCTATATGGCCATGATCTTTATGCGATTTAATATCTCTAACACCTAAGACTCTTTTCCCTAATATGTGCTCAGCTCCAGTACAAAAGTTTTTTCTGAATCCGAATTTATACGCTATTTCAAAAAAAGTGATATTTTTTTCTTTGTCAAAATTTGGTGCTGTATTAAGACCTTGAAAACTTTTTCCGTTTACGCCTAAATATCTAAAGTCAACATCTTTTCCCTTTCTTGTCCCAAGGTGCCCATGCCCAGCATGATGAGAAGCCCCCGGTTGCCAAGGATCGCTTCCACTTGATGAAGACATATCTCCAAAATGAACTTCCCAACCTTTTTGGGCAATATCATTTGTAACTCCGAATAGAGCAGCTGCAGTTTGAGGTAGAAGATAATGATCACCTTCTCCAACGAACTCTTTTGGTAAAGTTGAGTTTCCGCCTTTATCTATTGTACCATAACGTCGAAACCCTGTTCCAGTCTCGGGAAATTTAACTACTCCATATTTATTCTTTTCCAACACCATTATTTTCTTGAATATTGTACTCTTTTCCTTTGTTCCTGTTTCTACATAGTATTCATAATATTTTGTTTCCCCTTTAAAATATTTAATAGCCCCCGATTTATATATATAATATTGATGGTTCTCCTTTGCCGTAGTTATTTCCACGCTTCCTACAGCCTGTGGCGATGTTATGATAATTCGTGCCATATATTCATTCTTTCTTTTTAAGTTCAAAATCTTCAATGATTACCATACCCTTGGCATTATCGTCCGTTCGTCCGAAACAAGATGCGTATAAATACCCTCATCGGTCTTTTCCTCAAAGCTGAATTGAACTGTTTGGCCTACATTGTAATTGCCAAGAAACTAGATAGAGCTTTATAGTTTCTCTAATAGGAAACTCCCTACATTTCTCTCCATTTGGATTTATTCAATAGGTATCGTTGAGGTGTACGTTAGGGTCAGCTATAACTTCTTTCATCTTCAAGGGCTTCTGTGGAGTCCTGCACTAAAGGTAAAAGGTGTATCCATCAGCAGAAGTTGCTCACTGCCAGCAAACGATGAATGAGGGAACCCGATACCCCCTGTAGGGGGATTAAAATGCAGGTCGAACAGTCTTATATCATAGCTGCGACCATTGAGCGAAAGAGACGCTATTACAGGCATAGAATTATTTATTTTTGTCATTATTGCAAAGATAGTATTTTCTTTTTGAAAATCAATATAAATATAAGATTTCTTTTTAAGAAAATACCTATTTGTTTTGTGCTCAATGAAGTCTTTACACAAAGCTCCCAATGCCGCTATATTCTCGCCGACATAGAGAATTGTTCTTGAGGACACATGTAAAGGAATAGCAGATTAAGGAATATAAAACAAGGCAAACTCTACCTTTCTTCGTTTCTCCAGCCCTTTCAAGACCTTTCCCTTGTATCTGCAGAACGAAACATACTCACGATAGATATTTCTGTTTCCTGCCTCAATTTTTCGCAGCAACCTACTTTTGGGGTACTTGCCATAACCAAGCAATCTCCCCACGCCCACATTATAGGCAAGTAGGCTGAGTAGCAGCGCATCCTTACCATACCCCTTGAAGTGTTCAAAGCATTTCCAAAGGTCGGCACGGAGCAGGGAGTCTGCCTGCCGTTCCGTCATATCCGCCGTAAAACGCTCTTCTGGTTGCAACTGATGCCCATACCCAACATACGGATAATTCTTCCAGCCGTGCATACCCTCAAAGTATTTTACTACGACTACTGCACGCTCAAAAGGTGGCAAGTCTGCCAGCCGCACCCTGCGCTGGGCAAGGGTCGGCTGACAGAACAGGCAGAATACACAAAGTAAAATGAAAGAATTTATCGTTCGCATCAATTATGGTCTTAGTGGCGAGAAGATGCAGGCTTCTTGCCCTCTTCTCGCTTGTTGTTAAAACTAAAGTTTAGCTGCTGAACCCTGCCGAAACTATCCTCCACATACACGTCAATCGTCTGACGGTCGGTGGAGAGCGAGGTGTAGTATAAGCGGAACACTTCCTTTGTCAGCGGATAGCGGTCATTCGGCTTAAAGACAGTGCCGTTGTCATTTTTTAGCAAGCCTTTGCCGTCAGACTGGAAATAACGTATCGTATAGCGAGTGTCGGCAAACTCACCACCTCGTTTGAGCGTGCAGCGTATCTCAGCCGTCTGCCCCCTTATGATGTCCTTCTGAACCGGCATTGTCTCCACCGTAAACGGATAAGACTGCTGAACATCCAAATCCCTATCACAAGCAGATAGGCAAAACACGGCAAGGGTCAGCACCCCCATTACCCAAATCGTATTCAATATCTTCTTCATCTTTTCTTCTACTTAAAAGTTAAACCTTAGTCCTACTGAAACAGCCGGACGGAAACGATGCACGTCCGAGCCAAAGAGGAAACGTCCCTGCGCCTTTACAAGAAAGAGAACTCTGTCTGTTAGAAACACTTCCACCGAGCCATGCACGGCACCGCCATAGACGAAGCGGGAACGGTCGAGCAACGTTGCCCCATCGGGTAGCAGCCTTTTATCCTCGTTCAGCTGCTCATAGCCAGCCAAAGTGGATATGCCCCCATAGAGAAACACGTTCTTTCCTCTATCAGAAAGAACAGGGTGCATATAGCCCACCTGTAAGAGAGCATCCTTGAGTTTTACGTTATAACTTCTGTACGGCATATTCTGCTGTTCATACTCTGCCATAACAAAGGTATAGTTCTCACGACCCAGATAGCGGGTGAGTGATGCTCCCATGCCGAAATTGTCAGCAGCAAGGAACTTTTCTCCTTTGATAAGCGGAACACTTCCTACGACCTCTACGCCCCTTTGCTTGGGTATCAGTCGCTGTGCCTGCGATGGCAGACTGAAAGTCATGGCCACCGCAACGCATACTGTCAGAATGATATTGCTCTTCTTCATTACCATTTCAGTTTGAGGTTATCAATCTTCTTTGCTATCTGCAGGTCTTCTGCCGTTACATAAAAGGTCAGTGTACGACCGCCATTTCTCTCATAGAGTGTCACTTCAAGCTGCTTATCTTCTGCAAGAGAAAACTGTTCGAGTGCAAACACAGTATGTTCACTACCCATGCCACGCACCTGCATCACCTGATGATAGGCGCGAAGTGGCTGCAATACATGTTCTTGTATGGCGGTGCGCTTTGCCATCTTCTTATCTACAACCTTAAAGGTGATAAAATCCACAGAGTACGGCATGTTTGTACCGTTTTCCATACGAGTGTGGAAATACAGCAAGCCATTATGGGCATACAATCCACGAAGCAGGAACTTCATACCGAACTGCTGTGCACCGATATGTTTAATGCAGCGTCTGTCGTTCTGATAGATAGTCTGCATCATCAGTTTTACTAATACGGGCAACTCGTTGCCAAGTTCCTTAAAGTAAATGTCAGAGCGATTGCTCGGCAGCCTGCCTTCTGTTGTAGAGAGAAAGTCTTTCATCTCGATACTTAACTTTTCCGGTTCATCGGCATATTTTACATTAAAAGCGTAAAATGAACCGTCCTCACAGATAACGCTCATATTGGTTTCCGTCTCAAAGTCCTTCACGGCAGCCTTTACACGTAGTACGTTCTCTGCATCCTCCGCCTTCCCTGCGATGATGTTCTGCGAACCTAAGTCTACATAGCGGATGGCAGAAGGGAAGATAAGATGCACGGTCTTGTCAAATGTAACGTCAAGACCATACGGCAGTACGACACGCCCCGTTGGTATGGCACGGCTCATACCTTGAAAGAGTTCGCCCGAAGTAAGCGGACGGCTCGGTGTCAGACCATCATTGTTTTCCTGTGCTGTGGCAGTTGCTCCCACCATGGCAAGCATAGCCATTGATAAAATAATTTTCTTCATTGTTCCTTTTTTATTTGATGTTATTTTTACTTATCATTTTCGATTGTTTCATTTGGACTGAACCAAGAAAAGGCGGTAGCCACCCTTGAGCGTTACCTTGATGGTGCGAAGTTTCTTCTGAAGCAGCTGACTTGCACCCTGCATCACCCCACGGGCAGCCTCGGAGATAATCTGGTCCTTGGCAGAGGAAGCGAAGGTAAAGGATGTTCCCATTGAACCGCCGATGTTCGCCCCGACTTCCTTAAGCGCATTGATGTCCTCCGAACCAGGTATATACACACCCTCCTGCCCATCTGTGTCGTATGCCGAGAGCTTGACGGCTATGATATGCCCGTCCATCTCAATGCTTTTGATAAGCAGGTGCATACGGTTACCCTCAATCTTAGCGACGGCTATGAGTCGACTTTGCCGTGGAATACGCAAGCCCTGCACTTTGGCACTTTCAAGCAGACGGAGCACGACATTATCGCCCTCCTTGAGCGTCGTTGTCCTGTCCACCACCACTTTGAGTGTGTTGCGCTTCGTGGGTGCAGCCGTGCTTGCGAGCGAGTGAAAGCCCAAGTTGCGTGCTTTCGTGCCATACTCCTTGATGAAGTCAGCATCGCTCATCGGCTGCCCCAGTGAGGACACTACCTGTTTGCGTTCCGCCAAGATTTCCATTGCAGGCAAGTCGGCCGAACCTTCGTTTGCATTATTGCTCATGCGCAGCCCTTTGTCCGTAGCCTTTTGCCCTTTGCCCTCGGCAAAGTCATTACCCAAAGATCGTGCAGCTGCAGAAGCTTTGGGGAGATACTTCGCTGCCATCTGATAGCTCTTTTCCATCAAGGCAAGCTGTCGTTTCTCCTCGTCGTCCTCCCTACTATCCTTTTGGGATAGCTCTTTTTTGAGGTTGTCTATCTCCGAACGCAAAGCCTCACGTTCCTGCTCGTGTGGGTCGGGAGCGTAAAAGGAGTTCAAGAGCCGATTATTCTCTTCATAGCGATGCATGGAGTTTTCTATCTTTGCCGTAGAAGCAGCTGTCTCTGCACGTTCCGTCTCTGATGGAGCGGTGTTCTGTGCAAAATAGTCCGATAGCCTGCCCATCTCCTCGTGGGTCTGTTCCTCCTCGTGTGCCTTGTCGCCCAATTCGTAGGCTTTGAGCTTGTTCTCCGTCAGTTTTTCCGTCGTTGCCTGCGGGATGCTGTCATTGAGTCCCTGCTCCGCTGCAGTCTTATCCTTGCCCGAAGGCGCGAAGATAAACCACATCGAGAGGGCAAACAGCAGTCCCAGTCCTCCGAAGACCAAGCCTTTCTTCATTTGTTCTTTCTGTTTATTATCCATTTTCCTTGATTGTTTGATGATGTTGTAGGTAAAAATTGCCGTGTAACTCATGTAAAGTGCTGTCCGTCCGTATCGGACTGTCCGTCAGCTTTCCCGTGGGGATGGGTAGTTTCTCCTTCTTTGGAGGAAGGAAGAACTGCGCTATCATCCAAAGCGAGCAGAGCAGATAGATGAAGCTCAGTCCATAGACGATTTCCTTTCTCTGCCGTATCGTGAGCCGTTCACACCGATGGCGGAGCCACAGGTGAAAGCGCAGATATTGACGTGAGAGTAAAAAGTTTCTTTTCTTTGCCATAGCCTTATCGTTTATAAGTCTGTATGTCCCTGTTCTCCTTAACGAGGAAGTTCTCCATCAGGAAGCCTTGCGGGTTGTTGTCCGAACGGACAGAGTTCTGCAGCGTGCAGGTCGTGACAAGACTGCGCTCCGTGACGTTGCTCTGACGGACGATAAACTCCCGTGCATAGGTCGTTACCGCATAAGGGTAAGTATTAAAGTTGCAGTGAATAGAGTCCACCTCTATGCGCTGGTTGACATTGCCCGATATGGCACGGTTATAATAGCCCTTCTCTGCCAAGTCCTTGTAATAGTTGAAAGCCGACTTGTCGCACAGCACGAAGGCACGCTCCATATTCTTCTCAATGGCATCCTTGTCGGGCGCGATGGTGAAGAACAGCTCGTGGAAGCGACGTACATGCTCACGTGCCTCTACGGGACGGTTTCGGCTTGCATCCTGACTGAGGGCAAGCATGAGCGACTTGCCTTGGTCAAGCACATAGATTTTCTCCCGTTGCTCCTTGGCGAAGCCGTACGAGGTATAGAGGGCATAACCGCTCACCGCCACGCAGACAATGGCAAAGACAAAGGCATAAAGTCTTATCTGCCTGAATGAGGTCTCGATATTGTTAAGTGATTTGAATTCCATTTCTTTTTCCTTTTATAGCTGTTGATTTATTAAGCATTGTTGCTCCATTTCTACTTTCCTTTGAGCAGTGCACCCTTGATACGTCCACCGACATTGCCGATGACCGACCCGGCACCTGCCGCGGCATATCTTCCGCCCGTGTAGGCACTTTGTGCACCGCGCTGTGCAGCCTGATTGACATTGCGGCCGTAAGAGCCGATACCGCCTCCTGCTTCGATAATCCAGCCTGCAACGGTGGGAACGCAGAAGTAACCCACGATGCCGATGAGGAAGAAGATGATGTAGTACCACGTCCCCGCGTCTGGCAGGTAGTTGGGATCGCTGAGCGCCTCGATGTCCTTCTGTACCATCAGCACCTGTATTTTTGTAAGCAGTGCCGTAAGAATAGAGCTAACAGGCAGCCACAGATAGACAGAGATATAGCGTGAGAACCATGCCGTAAGTGAGCCTGAAAGACCATCCCATACGGCAATGCCGAAGACTATCGGACCGAGAATGGCAAGGACGATGAGTATGAAGGTGCGCAGCGTGTCAATGATAAGCCCTGCAGCATGGAACAGAAGTTCTAAAAGGTCGTGTACCATCTTCATAATCCATTGCTTGGTCTGATAGGCAGCACGCTCGGCATACATACCCGCTATCGTCACAGCATCTTCAGGTCCGATGATGCCCATCTCCTCAATCTTCTCATCGAACTTATCGTTGGAGACAAGGTAGGCTGTTTCAGGATTTCTAAGGTAGGCTTCCTCTTGCAACTTGTCTCGCTTGGCAGTAAGCTCGGCAAGGTTCCCCTCCTGCTGGTGTACCATCATCTCCGTTCCCTGCACTACGGGCGAGAGAACGGCATTCATCGTACCTAGTACGACTGTCGGAAAGAACATGATGCAAAAGCCCAGCACGAAGGGACGGAGAAGGGGAAAGACGTCTATCGCCTCGGCACGGGCAATGGAAGCCCATACCCGAAGGGCTATATAAAAGAGTGCGCCCAAGCCCGCAATACCCTTGGCAATGCCTGTCATCTGGGCGCAGAGCGGCATCATCTCTTCATAGGTTGAGTGGAGCAGCTCGTGTAAACTGGCAAAATCCATAAGCAAGTGTGTTTTATGAAAGTTCTTTCAAGTTCTTTTTTAGTCTGTGGATTTACCAATACCTGCTTGCCGTATTACCATAGAGAGCCTTGACAGAGGCAAGGTTATTCTTCTCACGGGCACGGACGTAACTTACGGAGATGTTTTTCCTTGTGTAGTACGATACGAGCGAGCGGTTTTCCCTGAGCGTGGTATAAATACGGTCGATGGCCTGCATACGCTCGTGGTCGTTCATCGAGAGGACACCCGACTTGACGATGGACTTGAGTTCCTTGAGACTCTCCCCACTCTGCTCCAAAAGCTTGGCATAGCCCGAAGCCATCGCAGCGAGTTCCGAAGGGCGGAAGTTCTTGTCCGAGAGCATCTTCTTATACGAGGTGACGTAAATCTCCGAGATGTCGCCCACCATCAGGATGCACTCCTTGACCTTGTAGGCATCTCCGATGAGGTTGTTCACCTTCTTGAGGGCGTCATAATACTTCTTGGTGTCGTTGTAGAGTTTTTCCACTTCCTTGAATCCGTCCAAGGTGTTCTTCACCGTCTTGGAGGCGGTGGCTATCTCCTTGACCGAATTGACGATGTTGCCGGCGAAGTTACCGGGATCGGTCACCACCCACTGTGCGTGAGCCTTTCCGCTGAATAAAAGGACGGAGCCCATCAGCAGCATTAAAATTCTTGTTCTCATTGTTCTTTTTGTTTATGATGTGAATACTATGTTTGTCTGAATGTCCACTAAGGGATGTCTATTCAGCTTGCTGTTATAGGGATAAGTTGGACAAGTTAGTCCAAGTATTTGGACACGACAGTCTAATTGATTGGACACGTTTGTCCAATTGTTTATCCACGTTTGGAGCATTATTTGTCTACGTTTGACTAAACCAATACATTCTTTACATGTCTTGTCCGATTAACGATTTCGTGCAGCCCGTTTCTCTTGTGCAAGCTGACGAATAGCCGTTTCGATGTCTCCACCGAGCTGTGCTGCCCTGTTCATCACCTCCACCTTCTCGGTTTCCTCCGTGGTGTAGGTCAGGTATTCCTCCATGCTCACCTCCGTGGCGTAGACGGCACTCTGCATACCGCCCAGCCCTATCCACACCTCCTTGTAGAGTCGGTTTGGGTCGTTGTTCTGATTGATGGAGAGAATTTGACTCTTTTCCTTTTCAGACAAGCCGAGCATCGCCTGTATGCCGTCGAACTTGGTCATGTACTTGCGCTGGTCAAGCAGTATCTTGCAGTCGGAGTTGTTGATGATACTTTCCTTGACAATGGGCGACTGGATGATATCGTCCACTTCCTGCGTTACGACAATAGCTTCACCGAAATACTTTCTGACCGTCTTATACAAGTACTTGATATAGTCCGCCATGTTTGCCGAGGCAATCGCTTTCCACGCTTCCTCAATGAGTATCATCTTGCGGATACCCTTTAATCGGCGCATCTTGTTGATGAAAGCTTCCATAATGATAATCGTTACCACAGGAAAGAGGTCTTTGTTGTCCTTCACTTGGTCAATTTCAAAGACGATGAAGCGTTTGGAGAGCAGGTCGATGTTCTTGTCCGAGTTCAAAAGGAAATCGTAACGTCCCCCTCGATAGTATTGCTTGAGGGTTGTCAGGAGATTGTTGATATTGAAGTCCGAGAGTGTTACCTTGATGTCCCGTTTCTCCATATCCTTGCGATAGACGTCTCGCAGGTATTCATAGAAAGTATTAAAACAGGGCGTAACACTATGGTCTGCACATATCAGCTCGATGTACGAGTTCACGGCAGAGCCAAGTTCGCCCGCCTCGGTCTTGGTGATATGCTCATCGGCACTTTTCCAGAGCGTAAGCAACAGCGTGCATATACTCTCCCTCTTTTCCACATCGAAGAAATAGTCGTCGGTGTAGAAGGGATTAAAGGAAATCGGGCTTTCATTTGTGTAGGTGAAATAAACCCCATCTTCGCCTTTGGTCTTGCGGTGGATGAGTTCGCACAATCCCTGATACGAGTTTCCTGTATCGACCAAGAGGACGTGCGCCCCTTGCTCGTAATACTGACGTACCATGTGGTTGGTAAAGAAAGACTTACCACTGCCCGAAGGTCCCAAGATAAACTTGTTACGGTTGGTGATGACTCCCTTTTTCATCGGCAAATCCGATATATCCAGATGAACAGGTTTTCCCGACAGGCGGTCTGCCATCTTGATACCGAAGGGTGATAGCGAGTCCTTATAGTTGGTCTCTGCCGTAAAGAAGCAGAGAGCAGGCTCGATAAAAGTATAGAATGACTCTTCTGCAGGAAAGTCTGCCGCATTGCCGGGTATGCCCGCCCAGTAGAGCGTTGCCGCATCAATGGTATTGTGACGTGGGTGGCATTCCATAAGAGCAAGTGCAGAGCCCACGTCATTCTTGATCTGGCGAAGCTCTTCCTTATCGCTGCTCCATGCCAGCACGTTGAAGTGGGCACGGATGGAGGTCAGTCCCTGTGAGTGGGCGATATTGAGATACTCCTGTATCCATTCCTCGTTGATTTGGTTGCTACGGCTGTAGCGTGCCAGCGAGTGCATGTTCCTTGCCTGCTTTTCAAAGCGTTCCAAGTTGGCGTCGCTGTCCTCAATGAAGAGGTACTGGTTATAGATATGGTTGCAGGGCAACATCAGACCCACGGGAGAGGCAAAGGAAAGACGGCAGTCGCTCCTGTCGGTGGATAACCGTTCATATCGGCTGTCCGTGCTGACCGTTGTCGGCAGGTCATCCGTATCAGAAAGCGTATGCAGGCACAGGCGATTGTCGCCCACACGCACAAGGTCTGCGCCCAGACGGATGTCCTCCAACGAGGCGTGTCCTTCTTCCGAGAGGGAGAAATAACGGTCCAAGAGACCGCCCTTTTCATTTGTGCCAACCAACTCTTCTTCAGTCATGCGGACAATCCTTATCTGCTCGGTATCGTTGATGATACGCTCGAACTGGTCTACGGCTTCCATAAACTTCATCACTTCATCCTTGTTGGTAATCTCTTTTGGTAGCAGATGTCCACGGCAGAGAGAGGAAAAATTGCTCTGTTGTGCCATACGCTGCTTGTTCGTCTTGATTAAAAACAAGTAAACGGAATGGTGGAGATAAGGACGCTCGTTGAAGTGCCGTTCAGAGGAACGGGCAAGGAAGCTCAGTCCGCCATCGGAGAGCTTTCCTTGATAGTCCTCCTTAATGAACCAGTCCTGCTTGTGTACTATGCTGTAATTGGGTAGCACCTTGATTGCCTTATGCCAGGCAGAGTGCATTGCTTCGTATTCTGTAGAAGTGACGGTAAAGAGTTCTGGCAATTCCACACGGAAAGCCACCGTGATATCAGCGTCCTTGCTCACCATACAGCCCTGCTCTACGGAGAGCAGCGGAAACTTAGATTCCAAGGTGGTTATCTTGCTTTTATTTCTCATTTCTTCGCTTTCTTTGGTTGAAGGTTACGGATAAGGTGGCAGACCGTACGGCGGTTCACAAGGTAGCGTGGGTGCATCCTTACCGCTCCTTTCTTCATCAGTCCGTATTGCCCGTACTTTCTGTTCATGGTGAACGTTTGCCATACCACAAAGCTGGCACCCACTACACCTATGACAAGACAGGTAATTTGGCTGACTCCACAGAGATAGAGAATGACCACAAGAATAAAGACTGCCAGCAAGCCTCCTGCAAAGAGGAAGAGGTACTGCGCCTTCAAGCCCTTGAATTCCACCGTCCGGCCTACACCCTTGTTGATTTCAAATGCTGCCATCGCTTTACAGGAAGAAACTTCTCAAGATTGTAGCAGCCACGATAAGGAAGATACACGCACCGAACCAAGAGGCTGCGGTCTTGCTCGTATCGGGGTCGCCACTTGAGAACTTGTTATAGACTTTTATTCCTCCTATCAGACCTACTACGGCTCCGATAGCATAGATAAGCTTTGTGCCAGGATCAAAATAGCTTGTTACCATCTTTGTGGCTTCATTGATACCCGCCATGCCGTTGCCTTGTGCGTATGCTCCTACGGCGGTAGCCGTCAGCAGGGACAGCAGCATCATGATTTTCTTTTTGTTGTTCATTGTTCTTTTTATTTTATGTTGTTAAATGAATTGTTTTCTTTTAGATAGAGGTGGTAAGGGGTGGCTCGGTTTTATCGTATGACAGATATAGTTTGATTGTTTTACTTTTGAGCCACCCCTCGAACACTGTACAATATGAAAAAAACACTAGTTTTACAGATAGTATGAAAGTGGACGCTCGTCATCTTCCGAAGCATCGCTGTTGCTGCTCTCTACGTTTGAGTCTGTTTCAGAATCAGGAGAAGAGCTTATATTACTTTCCTCTAATTCCGCTTCCTCCGCTTTGCGAATGGCAGCAAGTAGCTTTTGATGGTCTTTCTCCTGCTTGAGCGTTGCCTCCTTAATGTAGTCCATGAGCTGTGTGCCTCGTATGCTTTGCAGCATATCCTGCACCTCCGTTTCGTTTTCCTCATTGAGTGCATCGTCATTCCTGTGCCAGCCGTTTATACGGGACAAGTCCCTTGTAAGAATTGCCGATGGTGAGACTTCGGGTAAAGAATCGTCTGCAATCTGCAGTTCTTCACGGATGATAGTGTCTTCGTCCGACTCGTCCATCGTGTAGTCAACCTGCATTTCATTGTCCTCTTCCTTTTCATCCGTATGTTCGGGTGCGGATTGAGGTGTAACAGTTGACTCTGTTTCATCTTCCTTGCGTACATTTTGCGTCGCAAAGGTACTGGGATTATCGGCTGAATTTTCAGACGAGGAAACAGCGGGAATTTCGGGGACAGACGGGGAAGTAAAGGGTTTACTCCTGCCCACCAAAACGTGCCTGGCATGTTCTACCTGTTCTTTTGTGACAATAGGCTTTCCTGTGGTTTCATCCACAGATTTGGGGACTGGTCGTAAGCAGATTTTCCAGAGGTATGCGATACCTAAAAGTAGCCATATCACACCCAAGAAAAGGAGAATATCTAATAGAATTGTTTCCATTACTTACAGTGTTACGGTGGTTTTACTTCTCTGTTTATCGGCTGCATCATTGATTAGATTCTGATGTTCCCGTAAATGTTCACGCAGGATATTCTCTATGTAGGAAGTCATAGACACACGCTGATTCAAATCATGTAGAATATTGCGAAGCACCTGCAAGGTTTCGACATTCATGGTAAAGGCTGTTTTCCTTGGAAAGCGTGAAGTATGAAGAAAACGATTGCGATAATCTTCAAAACTATTGTAGTCCGAATGTACGGAAGGGGAAGAAGTATCTTCTTCTGATAATACTACCTCTGCTGTTTCCTCCATGGTTTCCACAACAGGTTTTTCCATAGAAGACAAAAGCCTGTCCAAGCGAATACAGAAATAGACAATGCTGATAAGCATCCAGATAATCCCCATGAGGAGAAATGTATCCAATAACAATGTTTTTATCATAAATTAAGTGTTTGATTACGTTTATACTGTGCCGCTGTCTTGTTCAGCATGGCTTGGTTTTCTTTCAAATGCTCAAGAAGGATATTTTCAATGTAGGCAGTGAGGGTCGTCTTTGCACGGACATCCCGAAGGACATCTCTGAGCAACTGCAAGACCTCACTGTTAATGGTGAATCCGGATTTACCATTACTGCATTGAGAATGGCTAAGGTAGCGTTCACGATATTCCTCAAAAGAGAGTTTGGCAGACAGGGCATCTTCCCTGCTTCCTTTGTCTTTATTTTTTTTAGCCCGTAAAGGTTCTGCTGTCTGTTCTGCTGCAGAAGTCCTTGCAACAGGTTCTTCTTCTTTCGCTTCTTGCAGTTCATCCGATTGGAGTTTTTCCAAATCACGCTCAAGCTCTGTGGGCCGGTCATAAAAGGGGGATTCTTCCGGAGAACGTTCCTGTACACCGTAATTGCCCATCTCCTTGAGTTTGCTCCGGAGGACTTTCTTTCGTTCTTCACTAATGGCGGTCATAGGCTATCCGGAATGAGATGGCATTTTTCGATTACTTCCTCCACCCACAAGTCTATACCAGTAGGAAGGCGTAAGGTAAGTGCCGGAGGTAAGTAAGAACTGCGGAAGACACCCTTCACGCCACCTAACTCCAATTCCCTGGAGAATCTCACGGAATGGTATATGCGGGCATCAAATATACTGATGTCCTCTTCCTTTGCATATTGTGTGTAATAGTCCATAACGATGGAACTGGCGCTACGGTTGATTTTGTTCCATAGTAAGAACAGGTCACGGATACGGGCATCGCTAAGTCCGACTCCCAAGTCCCTGATGGTCCTGGCATAGGCAAAGCTGGACACCAAAGATTGGGGATCCGCCTCTATAGGGGTGATGATATAGTCCATGTCTATGGAGAGTTGGAGCAAATCCTCGGTTGAAGCATGACCGGGAAAATCAAAAATTACGAGGTTTACCTTTATATCATGCGTCCTGATGTATTCGTTCACATATTTAATGACGTTTTTCGGTGTCGAGCGAATAATGGGATAGGCATGTTTCCCAAACTTGGTGAAGAAATCCTTCATCTGTTTAGAAATGGTTTCACTTCCCTCTATCACGCGGCGTTCTCTCTGCCTCAACTTGAAGAACGACTCTTGCGTTCCGTCACAATCTACGACAAGAAGAGATATTCCTTTTTCGTAATATAGAATGGACGCGAGGATTTCGGCAAGGCTACTCTTGCCAACCCCTCCTTTTTGTGATGCGAAGCCCAGATAGACGGGCTGATTTTTAACTTTCTGCTTCATCGTTGTTGAATATTGTATGATTAACTCTATTGTTACTTTCTTACAGACCGAGTTCAGTCAGTCGGATAGACAGTGAGTTGGTAGATAGGTATCGAGCCTTGAACTGACAGAATTTTTAACTGAGTGTCATAATTACTTTTTGACTGACTGATCTATAGACTTTATTACCGTCTGTCCAACTTCCCGAAAAACTCTTTAGCTGAGTTTTGTCGGTCGGTAGATGAGTTGATAAATTGGTACGTTTTGACCTAAATCCACTGCAAAATAAGTCAGTAATTTAGTTATTTCCAACCCTTGGGGAAATGCAGGGAAATGAAAGGAAAAAGAGTGAATATCATTGATAATGAGTTATTTGAAAATCCGCCGTAACTTTGCAGGCGAGAATAATACATGGAGGTATACTCTTAGAAACAGACACCCCATAAGGGTGGATGCTTCAATCGTATCAACTCTTAATATTGGCAAGGTGTGTCTTTGTAACACAAACCGCAGTTTGTACCACAAAAAACCTTGCCCCGAAGGGGGAAATGAATTACTCCAAAGTCGTAATTAAGAAAACAGAACGGATATGAAAAAGGAAACGGAACATAGTTCAGGACGAAAGGTAGCAGAAAAGCCACGTTGGGACAACTGGCATGTACGGTTGCCCAACCCGAAAGACCAGCAACGAGCGATTGATCTCTTTCAGCGTTCAGGTGCGGAAACCAAGTCGGATTTTGTGCGTGGTCGTATCCTTGGAGAGAGTTTCAAAGTGATTACGGTGGACAAATCTGCCGTGGAATATTACCGAAAGCTCTCAGAACTGACGACGCAAATCCATAAGATTGGCGTGCTGTATAACCAAGCCGTGCGTGCCATCAACAGCTATCACAGCATAAAGACTGCACAGATTATGCTTGAAAAATTAGAAAATTTGTCGGCTCAAATTATCACCTTACAGGAGCAGGCTATCAGTCTGACCATAGACTACCGCAAGAAATGATTGCCAAGATTTCTGCAACGGAGAACCTTGGAGGGGCACTCGGCTATAACTTCAAAAAGGTGGAGAAAGGGGAAGCAAGCATTCTCCTTGCCGCTGAGTTGTATCAGGACAAGGAGGGATATTATACGATGGAGGAGGTGTTTGCAGATATGGAAGCATTGATACCCAAGAAATGCCGTACCAAGAAAACGGTGTTCCATTGCTCCCTCAATCCTCACCCGGACGAGATACTATCCGATGAAACACTCACACGGATTGCCAAGGAGTATATGGAGGCACTGGGTTATGGCAACCAGCCTTATATCGCGTTCAAGCATAATGACATCGCCCGTGAGCATATCCACATCGTGTCGCTTCGAGTGGATAGCAAAGGACGAAAGATAAACGATAAGTTTGAGAAACGGCGAAGCAAGCAGATTACCGATGTCTTAGAGAGGAAATATAACCTTATTCCGAGTTCAAAGGTCAATGATAAGGAGGAAGCAGAAATGCCCAAGGTGGATATTGGTAAAGGAAACATCAGAGAGCAGGTGGCAATCGTTCTTCTCATGGTGCTTAAGCATTACCGCTTCTGTTCCTTGGGCGAACTGAATGCCGTTCTTTCCGCATACAACCTTACCGTGGAAGAAGTGAAGACGGAGTTTCGGGGAAGAAAATACGATGGGCTTGTCTATGTCCCGACTGACGACAAGGGCTACAAAATAAGCACACCCATCCATGCCTCGGACATTGGTCGTGGTATGGGCTATACTGCTGTACAGAACAGGATACAGAAATCAAAGCAAGCTATTAAGCCACTGATACCGGCAATAAGACACAGGATATTGGAAGTGATGTGTTCTTCTCCTCAAACAGAGAAGGCCCTACAACAAAGATTGGAAGAACAAGGCTTGCGTGCAGTAATCCGAAAGAACGAAAGCGGGCGCATCTATGGCATCACATTCATTGACGATAAAGTGGGCGTTGTACTCAATGGCTCACGATTGGGCAAGGGATATGCCGCCAATGTATTCAACACCTATTTCTCTAATCCAACGCATAACCCATTCTTGGACAAGACGCTGTATGGCAGTCCTTCTGTCTGTTTGGAACAATCGGCAACTGTCCAGCCTTTACAATCCAATGCAGAGGAGGGTGATAACCTTGTCGATGAACTCATAGAGGATATGGTGGGGGACTCTTTCGTATCTACGGGCAACGATGATTGGAAAGAAGCGGCTTGGCAGCGTAAACTTCGCAGGCAAAGCAAAGTCAACCTCAGACGGAGGAAAAGATAGGTAAGGTATTTCAAACTTTGTTTGAGCAACATTCAAATGCAATTCAAATAACGATAATACAACAAATATAAAAGCAATACGATTATGGCACAAGAAGATGATTTAAGAGCATTGGGTAAAGTTATGGACTTTATGCGGGGCATATCGGTGATATTCCTCCTTATCAACTGTTATTGGTTCTGCTACGAGGCATTTCAGCAGTGGCACTTCACACTTGGTATCATCAATAAGATACTGATAAATTTCCAGCGAACGACGGGATTGTTTTCTTCCATTCTTTGGACGAAACTTTTTTGTGTGGTGTTCCTTGCCCTTTCCTGCTTGGGGACAAAAGGCGTAAAGGAAGAGAAAATCACGTGGCCGAAGATTTGGACGGTGCTTTTCTCCGGATTTGTCTTTTTCTTTCTCAATTGGTGGCTGTTGGCATTGCCCATAGGTAAGATGGGGGCGGCTTCGCTCTATATCTTTACGCTTTCCGTTGGCTATATCTGCCTGCTGATGGGTGGCGTATGGATGAGCCGACTACTCAAAAACAACCTGATGGACGATGTTTTCAATACAGAGAACGAGAGTTTTATGCAGGAAACTCGGTTGATGGAGAATGAATACTCTGTCAATCTTCCTACACGCTTCTACTATAAGAAGAAGTGGAACAATGGTTGGATTAACGTAGTCAATCCGTTCCGTGCCTCAATGGTGCTCGGTACACCGGGTTCTGGTAAGTCCTACGCTATCGTGAACAACTACATCAAGCAGCAGATAGAGAAAGGCTTTGCCATGTACATCTACGACTACAAGTTCCCAGACCTTTCCGAGATAGCCTATAATCACCTACTCCAGCATTTGGACGCTTACAAGGTAAAACCACAGTTCTATGTGATAAACTTTGACGACCCTCGCAAGTCGCACCGTTGCACTCCCATCAATCCAGCCTTTATGACGGATATATCGGATGCCTATGAGAGTGCCTATACGATTATGCTCAATCTCAACCGCTCGTGGATTCAGAAGCAGGGAGACTTCTTCGTGGAGTCACCGATTATCTTGCTGGCTGCCATCATCTGGTTTCTGAAAATCTATGAGGACGGGAAGTATTGCACCTTTCCCCATGCCATCGAATTTCTCAACCGTCCCTACGCACAGATATTCCCGATACTTACTTCCTACGATGGACTTGCCAACTACCTTTCTCCTTTTATGGACGCATGGGAGGGTGGAGCACAGGACCAGTTGCAGGGACAGATCGCCAGTGCCAAGATACCGCTATCACGCATGATTTCGCCGGCTCTTTATTGGGTGATGACGGGTGATGATTTCTCACTTGACATCAACAATCCTGATGAGCCGAAAGTCCTTGTTGTGGGCAACAACCCTGATCGACAGAATATCTATTCGGCTGCACTCGGACTTTACAACAGCCGTATCGTGAAGCTCATCAACAAGAAGAAACAACTCAAATCCTCGGTTATTATAGACGAGCTGCCTACCATTTATTTTCGTGGACTTGATAATTTGATTGCCACAGCCCGAAGTAATAAAGTAGCAGTGTGTCTGGGCTTTCAGGACTTTTCGCAGTTAACCCGTGACTATGGAGACAAAGAAAGCAAGGTGATTCAAAATACGGTGGGAAATGTTTTTTCCGGGCAGGTAGTCGGTGAGACGGCTAAGACGCTTTCCGAACGGTTTGGTAAGGTACTTCAGCAACGACAGTCCATGACCATCAACCGCAACGACAAATCCACCTCTATCTCCACACAGATGGACAGCCTTATCCCTGCAAGCAAAATCAGTAATCTCACACAGGGTATGTTTGTGGGTGCGGTGTCCGACAACTTTGACGAGCGTATCGAGCAGAAGATTTTCCATGCTGAGATTGTGGTGGATAGTGCCAAGGTATCTGCAGAAACAAAGACCTACGAACCTATTCCTACGATTGCAGACTTTACAAACGAAGATGGCTCCGACAATCTCAAAGAGACCATAGAAGCCAACTATAAACGTGTCAAACAAGAGATTCTCTTACTTGTGGAATCGGAGAAGGAACGCATCAAGGCCGACCCGGCTCTTGCCCATTTGAACAAGGAGTAGACTATTTACCAAATTATATCTCCAACTATTTTCCATAAGAAATTTCCAGAAGATTGCAGCTTCTAAAAACCTATAGTTTGAATTAACACATGACATCACTCTCTTTTTCATACAAGACCTTGCCACATATTTGCAAGAGAACTACAATGAGTTGTTTTTCTGACTATTCAACAGTAAACAATACCGTTCCATATTCCCCAAGAATGAATACCGAACCAAGTGCCCTATAATGATAGCTTACAGTAATATTTTGTGTGCAGTATTACCGATATGTACAATGTAAATACCCCTTGATGGCATTTGCAGGGTGTGTGAAGCTGTGAGATAACCTTGCTCTATCATTGTGCCTCCCATGCTGTAAATTGCATAACGAACAGGAGAAGCGGGCATGTTAGGAAATTCGATGACGAGCTTGCCGTTTTTTCCATACACCTTGCATTGGTCGCCATTATCCACCTTGGGCGAAACTATTCCGGTTGGGAACTTATCTGTTTCAATGATATTCGTGAAGTAGTTCCAGCCAAAAGCCTGCCGATACTTTTCTCCCGAACCGATGGGAACGTAGACGGGAATGTCATTGGGAGTATATCCGTCAAAGGGACCATCTCCCGGATTAACCAGTGGATGCTCAGCACAAATGGGCGGTATTGGTGACATGGAATAAATCTTTTGTAGGGAAGTCAAGTCGTTAAAGGCTCCTCCTCCGATATATTCTATGGTAGTCGGAAAAACGATGGAGTCAAGGGCACAATAGCTGAAAGCATCCCAATCGATCCATTTAATCTCCGGCGGGAGATTGGTTTTAAGTTCATAACACCATTGAAACGCACCGCTATTAATTTTTATCACGGATTTTGGAATTTCTATTTTTTCTAACTTTGAGCATAAACCACATAATCTTTGAGGGATTTCTGCAAGTCCTTCAGGCAAGACAACTCTCTTTAATCTCTTGTTGTCAGAAAAAGCTGCATTTCCTATCCTTTTCACAGTATTTGGCAGTACTATCTCTGTAAGATGCGTACCATATATGGCAGAATATCCGATACTATCTAAGCCTTCGGGGAAATTCATCTCTTTCACCCTCGCATAATAGAAAGCAAGCATATCAATGGTTTTAAGCGAAGAGGGGAGAACAATTTTCTTGAGATTATCGCACCACTGAAAACATCGGACAGGGATTTCCTCAATTCCCTCGGGGATTATCAAGGGATTTACCGCGAGCCATTTATCATCCTCAAAACAACTTTCCCCCAACTTTCTCAACGAAGAAGGGATATTGATAGTCCTCAATGTCAATCCTAAAAATGCACAGAATCCGAACTCCGTAATATCATCGGGAAGGATAATGCGACGGATGTCCAAATAGCGCCCGGAAGTGTACCAATCCCAATCGACAAACCCAGAATCAGGAATCTTGTTGTTTTCAACCTGTGCATATTGCAGATTGATAATGCGCAATGCTCCGTCTCTCGCAGAATGAACCATTGTCTTAAAGTCTGCAGCATTGATTGGTCCGTGCACAATCAACGAATCTATCTTGTCCCATTTCTCACCCAAGACCTGCTCCAACTCTCCATACCTGCTCACATTAGCATCGAAGAAATTGACCTGCCCCCATATCTTTTGTGAATAGGCAAATATAAGAGGCAGTAACAAAAGTATTATTCTTTTCATATCTGCAATGTATTTAAATGAAAACCAACTTAATTCCTGTTTCTTATGATGCTAGACTTACAAGAATATTTTATGTGTGGTATTTCCAACACGTACAATATAGACACCCTTTGAAGGCATTTTTAATGTATAAGACTTTGTAAGGTTGCCTTGCTCTATCATAGTTCCCTTTGTACTGTAAATGGAATAATGAATAGGCGATGAGAGCAAATTAGGAATTTCTATTATGAGTTCGTTGTCTTTCCCATATACCTTACATAGTTCGTTGTTGCCCATCTTAGGCGACATTATTCCGGTTGGGAACTTATCTGTTTCAATGATGTTCGTGAAGTAGTTCCAGCCGAAAGCCTGCCGATATTTTTCTCCCGAACCGATGGGAACATAGAGAGGAATACCGTTCGGCGTATATCCGTGAAATGGTCCTTTACCGGGATTAGCTCTGTCTTCTGCACAATAAGGAGGAATTGGTGCAAGAGAATATATCTTCTTTATGTATTTCCAATTTGCACAACTTCCTCCACCCAAATATTCCAACGAAGCAGGGAAAACGATGGAATCAATTGCACAGTACCAAAGAGCATCCTGCTCTATGCGTTTTAATCCCTCGGGCAAGTCTATCGGTTTGAGTTTTACATCGCTTCCAAAAGCATCAACCTCTATTACTGTAACACTCTTGGGGATATTTACTTCTTCCAATAAATGACACCAAGAAGCAAAGCCAAGGGGGATCTTGGTAACACCCTCGGGTATTTTGATTTCTTGTAATTTAGGACACATAGAAAAAGTGAACTCAGATAGATCCTTGAGAGTGCTTGGCAATATTGCTTTTTTTAAGTCAGAACCCTCAAAAGCCAACCCTTTGATATACTCCAATCCCTCCGGAAAGTTTGCCTCTTCCACTCTCGTGTTATAGAAAGCTGCGCCTTCGATGGTTTTAAGTGTAGAGGGCAACACTAATTTCTTGAAGCATTGGCAATTTATAAAGCATTGTGGTGGAATAGACGTGATCCCATCCGGGATAATCAAAGGATCGGTACTCAGCCAATGGCAACTTGAAAAACATGAACGGCCCAACTTCCTTAGGCTCTTAGGAAGGTTCACTTGTTCTAATCTCATTCGCGAGAAAGCAAAGTCTCCTATTTCCTGAATACCCTCAGGAAGGATCAGATGACGTATTGGCAGATAAACAACTCCTTGATACGCTCTCGGGTCATCAATAACCTGCCTATCAACCTTAAAAAGTGCACGCGTAGGTATCTTATTATTTTCTATTTGCGCATATTCCAGGTTCAGCACAGTAAGTTTCCCCTCAAAGCTGCATTTCCACATCGTTGTGAAATCAGCTTCATTGATTGGTCCATGTACGATTAATGAATCGATTTTGTCCCATTTTTCCCCCAAGACCTGTTCCAACTCTCCATACTTGCTCACGTGGGCATCAAAGAAATTGACTTGTCCCCACATCTTTTGAGAATAAGCAAATAAAAGAGGCAGTAACAAAAGTATTATTCTTTTCATACTCTCAATGTTTTATGTCTTAAATATAATTGAAACAGACTTATCTTTTTTTTATAATACAAAAACTACATAAGTATCTTGTATACAGCATTGCCGACATGTACAATGTAAGTATCTCTTGATGGCATTTGCAGGGTGTATGAAGCTGTGAGATAGCCTTGTTCTATCATTGTGCCTCCTATGCTGTAAACAGAATACCGAACAGGGGAAGCGGGCACGTTAGGAAGCTCGATGAAAAGCTTTCCGTCTTTCCCATATACCTTACAAGGCTCGTTGTTGCCCATCTTAGGCGAAACGATTCCGGTTGGAAACTTGTCCGTCTCGATGATATTCGTGAAGTAATTCCAGCCGAAAGCCTGACGATATTTTTCTCCCGAACCGATGGGAACGTACACTGGTATATCGTTGGGGGTAAAGCCATGAAAAGGTCCTTTCCCTGGGTTTGTCAAGTCCTCTGCACAGAATGGTGGGTTAGGGGATTGAGAATATATCTTTTTAATATATTTCCAATATGCACTACTTCCTCCACCTAAATACTCAAGTGAGGCTGGAAAAACAATTGAGTCAAATGCACAATACCAAAAGGCTTCTTGTCCTATGTATGTCAAACCATTTGGTAGTTTGATGTTTTTTAGCATATAATTTGCATCAAAGGAACTTGTTCCGATCTTTTTTATAGTATTAGGAATATCAACTCTCTCTAAAGAATCATCATAGGCAGCAAAATAATCTGGAATATAATCAATATATTCATTTTCTGGAATATGTATATAGCGCAATCTGTCACACATAGAGAAAGTGAGTGATGCTATTTTAGTTATAGAATTAGGTAAGTCTGCTATCTTTAAATCAGAACCATAAAATGCACCATCACCGATACTGTCCAAACCTTCAGGGAAATTAACTTCAGCTACTCTTGTATTATAGAAACAGTCGTCCGAAATAATTTTCAGTGAGGTTGGCAATGTTATTTTGTCAAAACATTGGCAATTCATAAAACATCTAGCAGGAAGTTCTGTCACCCCTTCAGGTATCACGGGATTGGTCTTGAACCAATGGCAATTGCCGAAAGCAGATCGTCCTATTTTTCTAAGATTTCGTGGAAAATTTATCTCTTCTAATTTCATCTTCATAAAAGCATATTTGCCGATTTCCTCAAGATTGCCAGGAAGGATAATTTTTCGAATATTCAAATGCACAGAAATCGTTGCATCCTGTTTTTCATAGTTAAATAGTGCACAATCTGGAATTTTTCGTCCTTCGATCTGAGTATCCTCCAAGTTCAACACCGTGAGTTTTCCCTCAAAACTACATTTCCACATGATTTTGAAATCGTCTTCATTAATCGGACCGTGCACGACCAGCGAATCTATCTTGTCCCATTTCTCACCCAAGACTCGTTCCAGCTCTCCATACTTGCTCACATTAGCATCAAAGAAAGAGACTTGTCCATACATCTTTTGTGAATAGCACAATACAAAAGTGATCAATAGAAGTATTATTCTTTTCATATCTGCAATGTATTTAAATGAAAACCAACTTAATTCCTGTTTCTTATGATGCTAGACTTACAAGAATATTTTATGTGTAGTATTTCCAACACGTACAATATAGACACCCTTTGAAGGCATTTTTAATGTATAAGACTTTGTGAGGTTGCCTTGCTCTATCATAGTTCCCTTTGTACTGTAAATGGAATAATGAATAGGCGATGAGAGCAAATTAGGAATTTCTATTATGAGTTCGTTGTCTTTCCCATATACCTTACATAGTTCGTTATTGCCCATCTTAGGCGACATTATTCCGGTTGGGAACTTGTCCGTTTCAATGATGTTCGTGAAGTAGTTCCAGCCGAAAGCCTGACGATATTTTTCTCCTGAGCCGATGGGAACGTAGACGGGAATGTCATTGGGAGTGATACCATGAAATGTTTTATGCTTTCCTTCCTTATCAGCTGCACAACAAGGAGGGTTAGGAGAGAGGGAATATATCTTTTTGACATTTTCCCAATTTGCACAACTCCCTGCGCCTAAATATTCTAGTGAAGCTGGAAATATAATGGAATCAACTGCACATTCCCAAAAAGCATCTTTCCCAATATGTCTTAATCCCTCGGGCAAGTCTATCGATTTGAGTTTTACATCGCTTCCGAAAGCATCATCCTCTATTACTGTAACACTCTTGGGGATATTCACTTTTTCCAATGATCGACACCAAGAAGCAAAGGCAAAGGGGATCTTGGTAATCCCTTCAGGAATCTTGATTTCTTGTAATTTAGGGCACATGGAAAAGGTAAAATCAGACAGTTCTTTAAGAGTACTTGGCAATATTGCTTCCATCAAGTCGCACCCATCAAAAGCTGCAATTTTAATAAGCTCTAATCCCTCTGGAAAGTTTACTTCTTCCACTCTTGTGTTGTAGAAAGCAAATCCTTCAATTATCTTAATAGTAGAGGGTAGCATCAATTTCTTGAAGCATTGGCAATTTACAAAGCATTGTGATGGAATAGACGTTACACCTTCCGGGATAATCAACGGGTCGGTACTTAACCAATGGCAGCTTGAAAAACTGAAACGACCAAGCTTTCTCAAACTTTTGGGGAGGTTTATTTGTTCTAATTTCATCCTTGAGAAAGCAAAGTCTCCAATTTCCTGAATTCCCTCAGGAAGGATGATGTGGCGGAGTGGGAGGTAAACCACGCCCTGATACGCTCTCGGGTCATCAATAACCTGCCTATCAGCCTTATAAAGTGCACGCGTAGGTATCTTATTGTTTTCTACCTGCGAATCCTCCAAATTCAATACAGTTAGCTTCCCCTCAAAGCTGCATTTCCACATAGTCGTAAAGTCAGCTTCATTGACGGAACCATGCACAATCAGCGAATCTATCTTGTCCCATTTCTCCCCCAAGACTTGCTCCAACTCTCCGCACTTGCTCACATTGGCATCGAAGAAATTGACCTGCCCCCACACCTTTTGAGAATAGGCAAATACAAAAGGTAGTAACAAAAGTATTATTCTTTTCATGATTGTAATTTTTTAGATTGCAAGTAAAACAGCAACAGGAGAAAATCTTTCTCCTGTTGCCAAGAATAAAATTAACTATTTCTTGCTGAACTTTCTGCTGTCGACAATTTGATTATCTACAAAATAGGTAAGTACATATATACCACTTGGCAAAGATGTTGCATTAAGTTGTATCTTTTTGGCATCTAAAGGAATATGTTTGCTCAACAAGATACTACCTGCCTGTGTTAAGCTGTTTACCCTAAGTACAGCGTTTCCTGATTTAACAGGACTGCATAGTTCTATGTCTATAAAATCTTCGACCGGTGTTGGGCTAATCGACTTAAATCCGGTTTTAGATTCCAAAGTAATAGTCTCCTGAGCCATTTCTCCTTGAGAAGATATAGCGATAGCTGAGAACTTATTATTTGTCAATGTAGGAGTTACAGTAATGTTATTTCCCGTCCCCACATCTGAACCAACAGCATCTGTCCAGAGGATTCGGTCTGTTTCCTGCCAATCTGTTGAGAGTTTATACCTACCATCCCCGAGATCAATGGGGGTAATCTCGATACCCTGATGACTGTGTAATGGAGATTCAACTATAAAAGTTTCTCCTCCCACTATATTGCCTGTTTCATCTTTTTGTATCAAGTCGAAAGTGTACTTCTCGTTTGAGTCTGTTGAAGAAGTGTGGAAATCAAAATTCATAGTTACTTTCTCAAATTCGGCCCCATTCATACAGATATTTTCCAACTTACTGCTGGACGAATTTAATTTTACACTATATGGAGAAGCTGTTGGATTATAAACTATATCTGTTGCTTGGAGACCTCCACGTTCCCAAGCCTTATAGATGGGTTTTGCCATCTTCATCTTTACATTTGCCTTGGTAAACAGCAACTTATCTTTTTCCGTTGGAGTTCGGATCTCAAGAGAATATTTGTGACTGTTTCCATAAATATTACGAACAAATACTGATATTCCTTTTGATAATTCTCGTCTGCTCACTATTGAAATATTTTTTTGTGCAATATCATTACTTCCCAGAACGTCGAAATAGATTTTCTTGGGATCATAACTGTCGTCATAGGGAGAATCTAAGATTCTTGCTATCAGACAGTAATGATGTTTTTCCGTACCATTATCACTTTGGTAATGTACCATATCTTCTTGTATCCCCCAAGTTATAGAAACTTCTCTATCTTCTCCAGCAGGTATATAAGGTATTGGCACAGCCCTTATATGATCTCCTGAGATATGATTTTCATATAATTCTCTTCCTTTCCATGCCTTGATAGTTAACCCAGTAGAAGCCTGTGCCCAATAAACATGTATCCATTTCCCAACGCCATTAAAATCTTCTTTTCCCCTATTATGAACCCTTACATATACAAGACATGCAATATGATCATCTGAATAGTAGGGATTTTCATGTTCCTGTATGCCGTCTTTTTGATTTCTCACCCAGATATCTGGACTTTTCCAAAATTCCTTAGTTGTCAGATTCGGCTCTTTTCCCGTGTCTTCGTCATTGTCTTTAATATAAAGATCAACAGCCTCTGGTAAGTTGTTGAAGGCCAAGTCCTCTCCAACGGATATAGGATTAGATTTGTATTGAGGATACTCCGGTGCACGATCTTTCAGTTTGGCATACGTAAAAGCTTCATCCATTGTCACCCTATTGTTATTATCAACATCAGAAGCCACTAGCTTTCCATAAGCATCTTTTCCATTTATGGCAGAAGTCCAATGATAAACAAACTCATCGTAAGGAATGTCATAACAGCCGTATGAAGATTTGTCGCTTTCAGAAGCTGCTGCCACAACGCATCCCACTTTCGTCAATTCCTCTATAAAACCGCCCGAGAAGCACTGTCCTAATACTGCATTGACATAAATGGATTTTTGATTGAACGGGAGAAGCCAATCTGCAAGCTCATAATCGTGCAGGGATTCCCCGTTCCACAAACAAATATAAGACTGGTTTTTATTGTCCCTTGTACCTCCATGGTCTATTACATAGAAGAAGAGATGGTCATCCTTTGTCATTTTTTGAGAAAGGTCTGAGAGAATATGTCTTACATTGGTACGTGTGGCAGCATACTTTATGTCCGGCCAGCCATCATAATCCAGATCCAATGGAGATGATTTGTAGCCTCCGGTCGTTAGATGCATGTCTTCTGCAGGGTTTGTTCCGTCGGACATCACTACTGCGATGTTGTTTTTTGGAACACCGTATTTATTTACCAATGTTTGGTAAACGAAAGAACAGTCATTCCAATAACGCTCATAGTTGGAAAAGGGGTTATGCCCTCCGCTTAGGATTACCGCATAGGTATGTCCGGCAGCACTTTTAGCCTCATTAGAAAGAGTTTCCTTTTTCACATAAGGTTTTTGATTTGCCTTTATCCCATAACGATTCTTGACTTCCAACGGAGAGAAGTTTCCCATAGGCGGAAGACGGAACTTCGTCGATTGAGTTGCGGGAGATTGATATTCCCCTATCCTCTTTACAACACGAACGATGTAACAGTCATGTTCCCAACCCTTCATCGGTTCGGCATCCACGAAAAATGTCCAAGTACCGCTCTGAGATGGATCGGGGAAATTATTTTCCCCTTCAATTTTAAGAACGGGATCCTCGCAAAGATAATAATCAACATCCTGTCCCGAGAAATAATCCTTGACAAGGGAAAATGCCTCTTGTTTTGAGACATTGCGTAGTCGCTGCTGTGCAATTGCTGAAGAACTAATCAGACAGCAAAGCAACAGGAATAAAAATTTGAATCTCTTTTCCATAGTTCTTTTTTTATTAAATTAAACATTAATGTGCTAATATACACGCTTATTCATATTACTATAATTCTATTTTGATATTCTTGCAAAGAATTCCGGCAAAAGTTCAGCTATTCACTTGTAAGCAGCACTGTTCCGTATGAGAACCTGCCACTCTCCGGTACAAGAAGAAGTATCTTGTTTCCACGTTTAATTTCCTTTGTCCTTATGAGCTCCTCCAGAGCCACATAAATAGCCGCCGACCCGACATTTCCTACAGAAGGAAGATTGACAAACCATTTTTCCTTTGTCAGAGCTATTTTACGAGCAAGAAATTCATCGTTCAGTTTATCATAGAAGAGCATAGAGGAAAGATGGGGTATCACACAGTTTATTTCCTCTGGCTTTACATTATGTTTGGCAAGTACTGTTTCTATGTGATTTACCCAATACTTAATGGCGAACTTTTTCAAATGGCGAATATCCTGTTTCCCTACAAGTACTCCTCGTTCTTTGATTTCATCGGGAGTAAATTCTTTCCAACTCTTCAAACGTCCATCAGCTTGTAGTTCTGATGCCATAAACATACATGTAGGCAGTTCGTTGGCATATGAGGTCATTTCAATCCATTCTATTCTCAAAGGAGTGTTCCCTTCGGGATGGTCTTGTACTAATACAGCCCCCGCACCATCTGACAACATAAACCTCATGAAATCCTTTTCGAAAGCCATATAGGGATCTTTGTCCGGATTTTCGTGAGTCGCTTCGTATTCGGGATCATAGAATTTCGACACTAACGCAGGAGAAGTCAGCTCAGAAGCTACGCAAACTGCCTTTTTATGCAATCCCGCAAGAATATTACTATAGCAAATCTTCAAAGCTTGCAATGAGGTCAGACACACTCCCGCAGATGAAAATATCTCCATCGGGAAATTCCCCAACTCTCCATGGACCATAGAGGCATGTGAGGGGAGCAACTGATCCGGAGTACTTGTAGCACAAGCCAGAAGTGTTACGTTTTCGGGTATTGTTTTATCGGCAAATAAACCCTCTGCCGCTTCTTTTGCAAGCTGTGCATTGGAATGGGTCATTTTATGCTGCTTGTCCAGCCCGTAATACCTCGTTTTAATTCCGTTTTGCCTGAGGACGATTGAACGCACTCTTGATGGCTTTCCACCAATCAGGCCGATATAATTCTCCATTTCCTCATTGCCGACAGGCTTGTTGGGTAGGAAAGATGAGACTTGGTTGATATAAATATTCTTCATAGACGAATGGTATTATATAATAGTAAGTATTTCCTTTTTAGGCTTTCAATATCCAATTCACCTCCGATGATGGACAAACTGAATGCATCTCCATAGTAGAGGGAGCGAAATGTTGAAATAGCCAAGTCCGGGTCGGCATCTTTTTTTAATTCTCCTGCCTTAACTCCTTTATGAAAATAGTTTAACCATAATTTCAAAATATCCCTCTCCAAATCCTTGCTCTTATCCTTAAATCCTTCATAGTGAAAGCAAGCAGAAGACAGCAAGTTGAGATACTGTGCAGCAGTTGCGTCTATATTCGATTTTCTGATCAGGCTCATTCTGCTCCGGATAAGTTCTAATTCATTCATAATAAAGTCCCAAAACGGAGTCTTTTGCGAAACGGATATATCCCTGTTCAGAGAATCCACTATAAGATTAAAGACAAACTTGTCAATGACAGCTCTGTATAAGCCATCTTTGTTCTTCACCTTATAATAGATAGCGCCTCTTGATACTCCTGTCACCTCTTCCAAATCAGAAGTTGTAACATTTGCATACTCTTTGGACATAAAGAGTTTGAATGCTCCCAAGAGTATATTGTTTCTCCTTTCTTCTTTTTTGTTCATTAGATTCAATAACTAATATTACGGTTGTAATTATTTTCTATTTGCGAATATACGGATAAAAAATGAAATCTCCAAATTTTTGATGATCTTTTTTTATTTTTTCTTTTTCTCCCCTTCTTTTTCCCCTGATTTCCTTATGCTTTATATAGTCGAATCATTACTTATATATTTGCCGTTCGATAATGTATTTGCAAAAATTATGGAATCAAACAGCAATGACAATTACGTGCTGGTCTTGGAAAACCGCACGGAAGTAAAGAACGAAAAGGAAGCAGGAAAACTCTCCGTAGTTTCTGGTATTGACGACAAGGGAAACCTTAAAACAACAGAGGCTGCCGCTGCCAATCAGGCAGCGTTCTTGAAGTTCAACAACAAGGACGGACTTCTGAAGAACTTCATGGTCAACTTCCTCAAACAGTTTAATAACCCAACTCATTTTGGACTGTACAAGGTATTGGCAGACAATGTGGAGCAGGGCGTGGATAACCTGCGCACCATGCTGCAAAGCCGTGAGAAGCTCGAAAGCAAACAGCAGCTAGCAGAGATTGGAGTGTCCTTTGAGGATTATCTGCCGCAAAAGAAGAATACCACTGCCATCGACCCCGAGAAAGTGGACTGGAAGATGCTCGACAACCTTGGACTGTCCCGTGAGAGATTGGAACAGAGTGGAGAGTTGGAAAAAATGCTTAACTGGCAGAAGACCAACCTCTTGACGATTGCCATTCCCTTTGGCGAAACGACCATATACACCGAAGCCCGCCTTGCGTTTCGCACGGACGATAGCGGCAATATCGGTTTGGCAATTCATCCTTTGAGAAAAGAACCACAGCTCGACTTTCCCTATATGGGCTACAAGTTCTCTCCTGAAGAAAAGGAGCAACTTCTCACTACGGGCAATCTCGGTAAAACCATCGAAGTGACGCCCAAGACTGGCGAACCTTTCTCTGCATACGTTTCTATTGACCCGCAAACGAATGAAATCATCGCCCTGCGTGCCGACCGTGTGAACATCCCTAAGGAGATCAAGGGCGTAACGCTCTCTGATGCCCAGTACAAAGAACTTGTGGAAGGCAAAGCCGTGAAGGTGGAAGGCATGACTGCCAAGAGTGGTAAGACATTCAACGCCACGCTTCAGGTCAATGCCGAGAAGAAAGGCATTGAGTTCATCTTTGACAATAACCGTGGATTTAAGGAACGCCAGCAGCAGACACAGCAGCAAGGCGTACCACATAAGCTCTGCGGGCTTGGAGCTGTCAGATAAACAGCGTGAAGCCTTGGATAGCGGTCGTACACTATATCTAAAGAATATGGTGGACAAACAGGGACAATCATTCAACGCCTATGTCCGCATGAACAAGGAGCAGAACCGCCCACGTTTTTACAAGTGGAATCCTGACAAGAAGCAGGAAACCGGCAAAGAAAAGGTGGTTGCCGTAGCCGAAGAACACAAAACGCAGGTAGCCGTGAACAACCACGGCAAGACGAATGAAGCTACCAAGAATGTGAAAGAGCCCTTGAAGACGGGACAGACACAGCCTACTGCCGAGCAGAAGCAAAAGCAGGACGAAAACAAACAAAAGAAGTCCCGTGGACGTAAGATGTAACCCTTAATTCTATTATCGACTATGACAACTTGTATTATTGCCGAGAAACCCTCGGTAGCCAGAGACATTGCCCGCATCGTAGGGGCAAGCAACAAGCAAGAAGGATATTTGGCTTCCACTCCGTCCGCCGATTTTCAATTGGAAGGCAGCGACTATGTCGTTACTTGGGCAATGGGACACCTCATAGCCCTTGCCATGCCCGAAGCCTACGGTTTTTCCGCTTATAAGCGTGAGGACTTGCCCATCCGTCCCAATCCCTTTCAGTTAGTGGTACGACAAGTACGCAAAGACAAAGAGTATCACGACGACCCTGCAGCATTGAAGCAGTTAAAGGTGATACGTTCCTGCTTTGACAAGGCAGACCGCATCATCGTTGCCACCGATGCAGGGCGTGAAGGTGAACTCATCTTCCGCTATATCTATCAGCACCTAAACTGTTGTAAACCCTTTGAGCGTCTTTGGATTTCATCTTTGACAGACAAGGCCATCCGTGAAGGACTTTCCAATCTCAAACCCGGAAGCAGTTACGACAATCTCTATTATTCTGCCAAGGCAAGAAGCGAAGCCGACTGGCTCGTGGGTATCAATGCCAGCCGTGCCCTGTCCATAGCCCGAAAGGGTGGCTATTCCTTAGGACGGGTACAGACCCCAACATTGGCTATGGTCTGCCGTCGGTACATAGCGAACCGTGACTTTTCTTCCGTACCCTATTGGAAATTATCCGTTCACACAGAAAAAGAGGGCTTGTCGCTGAAAGCCATTGGCAGTGAAGACTATGAGAGTGAAGCATCGGCACAGACTGCTCTCGCTACACTTCGCAGTCAGAGTCGGCTTACAGTGGAATCGGTCGCAAGAAAGGTAACGCATACCGCGCCACCACTCTTGTACGACCTTACTGCCTTGCAGAAGGATGCCAACAGACGCCACGGCTTTTCTGCAGACAAAACCCTCTCGATAGCCCAAAGCCTCTATGAGAAGAAAATCACGACCTATCCCCGTACAGGCAGCCGATACATCAGCGAGGATGTCTTCGAGGAAGTACCCGCCCTGCTGCGCAAGATAGGCAAGACACTATCAAATCCACTTAACATCCATTCGGTGGACAATGCCAAAGTTACCGACCACCACGCCATCATCCCCACGGGGGAGATGCCAACGGGCTTATCTACGGACGAAGCGAACATATATAATATGGTAGTAACTCGCTTTGCAGAAGCCTTTTCTCCTGATTCCGAGGAAGAGCGTATGCAGGTGAGGTTTACTGACGGTACCAACATCTTTACTTGGAAAGCGTGTAGGCAGATTTCCTTGGGATGGAAAGCCGTACAGAAAGAGCTGGTTACTGATGCAGAGAAAAAAGAAAAGGAAAACGACGATGAACTAGTTTTACCTTCATTGCCTGATTTGACGGAGGGAGAGGTTTTGTCACTTGTTTCTGCCGAGATAACCGCGCATAAGACCAAACCTAAACCTCTCTACACAGAGGCGACACTGCTTTCTGCTATGGAGAATGCTGGCAAGGAAGTGAAGGAAGACGATAAGCGCAAGGCAATGGCAGAGTGTGGTATTGGAACACCTGCCACCCGTGCCAACATCATCGAGACGCTTATTCTTCGTGATTATATCCGAAGGGACAAGAAAGCCATCATACCTACCGAGAAAGGCCTGGCTGTCTATGAGATTGTCAAGGACAAGAAAATTGCCAATGCGGAGATGACAGGCAGTTGGGAACTTGCCCTTGCCGCTATTGAAGCAGGAAAGATGCCATCTGAAAGGTTCGCACAAGGCATCAACTCATACGTGGGAACAATCTGCGAGGAACTCCTCTCGCTTTCTTCAGAGCAGAAGTCCTATCCTGTCTACCGCTGTCCAAAGTGCGGACAGCAGAGTGTCGGCATCTATGCCAAGGTAGCCAAGTGCAGGCATGAAACCTGTGGATTTCACGTGTTTCGTGACGTCTGCGGCATACATCTCTCTGAAGATAATATCCGTGACTTGATAAGCTCCGGTCGTACGCCTATCCTTAAAGGACTGACCAGCAAGGCAGGCAAGAAATTCAATGCCCGACTTGTTCTGGGCGAAGATCATGTCACTTCCTTTGAATTTGAGAACAAGAAAGGAAAACAACGAGGGAGATAATCCCGACAGAAACAGAGAGGAACAGATATAGGTTGGGAGATACAAGTATTGCCTCCCGACCTTTTTACCTCCACTTTATTAAAAGAAAACACTATGGCATACAATAAGAAAGAAGTCCTGCAAGCCAACACGGAAGCCATCCGTGTGGTCTTGCGATTAGAGAAAGAACGCCGCGAAGCCACCGAAGCTGAGAAAAGCATCTTACGGAACTATCAGGGCTTCGGTGGCTTGAAATGTGTACTCAACCGCACGGACAATCCCGATGACATACGCTATTGGAGTAAGTCTGAACAGAATCTGTTTGAGCCGACACAGCAGCTCAAACAGATGATTTATCGTGAAGCCTTAGATGCCAACACCGCCAAGCGGTATTGGGAAAGCATCAAGGCAAGCGTACTGACCTCCTTCTATACTGATACCCGTATCGTTACCGCCATTGCCGATGCTCTCACTTCTGTAAATGTACCCATACGCCGATGTTTGGATCCTTCGGCTGGCATGGGTGCCTTTGCCGAAACCTTTGCAAGGCAAGCGGGAGTTGTAGATGCAATGGAAAAAGACCTGCTTACTGCTCGTATTTCACAAGCCCTGCACCCGTATGGTGAAGGCAATATCTTCGTTCAGAACGAGCCTTTTGAAGCTATTGGAGAACTGGAAGACAAGGACAAGTACGACCTTGTTACAAGTAACATTCCCTTTGGTGATTTTATGGTCTATGACCGAGAGTATAGCAAAGGCAAGGACACTCTTAAACGTGAGTCCACACGTGCCATCCACAATTACTTCTTCGTGAAAGGTCTGAACTGCATCAAGGAAGGCGGCTTGCTGGCATTCATCACCTCACAGGGTGTTTTGGACAGTCCCCGCAATGAGGCCATACGCCGTTACCTCATGCAGAACAGCCGCCTTATCTCCGCTCTCCGACTGCCATCGGGTATGTTTTCAGACAATGCAGGAACGGACGTAGGCAGTGACCTCATCGTCCTGCAGAAGCAGACTGGTAAAGAAATCAGCGAAGGTATCGAGCAGCAGTTCGTAGAAACCGTTTCCGTTGCTAAGGAAGAAGGCTCTTCTGTCGTCTTCAAGCATAACTCTCTTTTTGTAGGAGATTGGAAGGACATTTCTCATCGCACCATTGCCACAGAGCGCATAATGGGTACAGACCCTTATGGAAGACCTGCATGGGAGTATCGGTTCACGGGAGGGATTGAGGAAATGGCAGAAAGTCTCCGAACACAACTCTCCCTTGAAATGGGACAACGTATCGACCGCAAGCTCTATGAAACTGGCATACCGATGACCAAGGAAGAATGGCAGGTGAGGGTTAATGAAATGCTGCAAAAATTAGGAGTTACCGTGCAGGCGGAAGGAAAACCGCAAATGCTGGAAATAAAGGAGGAAGACGATACTGACGCCCATAACCTCATGCCCGACAGTATCAGGAAACAGCTGCCAAAACTTTACAGCACGGAAAAGGAACTCATAGGCGATAAGGTTGCCTACGCACGCTATTTCTTCCCTATGGGAGCATATACTGCCTACCTTCTGGAATATGACCCTAAGAGCCGCATTGGTTTCGGTGCCGTGACAATGGGTTACGGCTGGGAGCTTGGCAATATGTCCCTTGATGAGATGGAAGGCGTGAAGGTAAGAGGACTGGGGATTGAACGCGACCTGTATTTCTCTCCTAAGAAATTGCACGAGATAGCCGAATTGGAAGAAATCGTCAGGGGACAATTTACCAAAGAAGAAGTGGTAGCAGAGGAAATTAAGGAAGAAGCGGTAACAAAGACAGAAGACACCATTAAGGAAACTGTGAACGGTGTTTCTGAAATTAAAACGCCCAAGGAAGAATTAGAAACTGAAACAGGAATTAATGTCGGACAAGTCATAGAGCCGGACGATTTTACCATTACCAAAGCACAGACAACAGAAGATTCCATTTTCAATGGAGAGGCTGATCCATTACAACCGTCATCATCGGAGTCCGCACCACAGCAATCTGTGTCAGAGCAGCCATCCATGACTATAGAACCTGCTCCCGAAGGCGTACCCGCCTTGACACTTCATCATCAATATGAGCAGGAACCACAAGAAATCCGTACGGATATTGAAGCCCCGAGAGAGATGAACGGGCAGACGATATTCTTTGACGACGATCATCATCCAGTGGTGGACAACAACATGGAAGACATCGGACAACCGGAGCAGCTGTCACTGTTTGCCCCGGAAGAATACAGCCTTTGGACAAGAGAGGTCAGCCGTGTGAACAATGAAATCAAGGATAATTCAGGAACTTCACAGGCGCTCCGTCCTATAACTCAAACTGCTCCCCAGAAATCATCGGAGTCCAAGATACAAAAGGCAGTAACCTCTCCTCAACGGCGTACCCGTAGTAGCAGGAAGGCAGCTTCTTCCTCTTCACGTGAGCCATCCCTTTTCGACTTCATGAACGAATCCGAGGAACGCAAGCCAAAACCGATAGCGGAAGTCAGAAAGGAGTTTGACGCTTCACCACGCCCTTTTCTCTCTTCGCCGGACTCTCACCTGAGAGACGGCTCCATTGTCGTACAGAAGGGACAGATAGGCTTTCTTTCTGACTTAAAGCGGCATCCAACCTTTAACCCGATGGACTTGCCGTATGCACAGCTTTCCCGACTCAAAGCCTATATTGAGATACGGGAGTGCTATCATCGTCTCTATGACTACGAGGCAGAGAACCATGCAGAAGACAGGGAAGACCGCAGCAGGCTCAACCACCTTTATAATGACTATGTTGCACGCTGGGGCTACTTTAACCAAAAGGCGAACACCGACATCATCAAGATGGATGCTACAGGCGTAGAAATGCTCTTCTTGGAACGCTCCGAGAACGGCAGGTACATCAAGGCGGACATTTTTGACCATCCTACAGCTTTTTCTACCACGGAACTGACCGTTGCCACAGATCCGATGGAGGCACTGGGCGCATCGCTCAACAAGTACGGCACGGTGGAACTTGACTACATGAGTTCGCTTTTACCTGATATGGAGGAAAGCGACATCATTTCTTCCTTGGAAGGGCGCATCTATTTCAATCCCGAAGAGAATGCCTACGAAGTGGCGGACAAGTTCATTTCGGGCAATGTAATAGAAAAGGCAGAGCGTATCGAGTCGTGGCTCTTGGATCACCCCGACCACGAAGAGGCAAAGCAGAGCCTTGCTGCCCTACGTGCAGCCACGCCAACACCCATTCCATTTGCAGACCTTGACTTCAATCTCGGTGAACGCTGGATACCTGCCAAGGTCTATGGCAGGTTTGCTTCGGAGTTCTTCGGGACGGACATTGACGTGTCCTATCATTCCAATATGGACGAGTACAGCATTGTATGTGACCATAAGAATGCCAATATCTGGCACAAGTATGCCGTACAGGGCGAGTTCCGTCGTTATGACGGTATCAATCTCCTGAAGCATGCCCTGCACAATACCATTCCCGACATCAACAAGAGCAAGGAAGTCACGGACAAGGTTACGGGAGAGACCAAGACCATTAAAGTCAGGGACGGACATGCCATCCAGATGGCAAATGCCAAGATTGAGGAAATCAGGCAGGGCTTTGTCGATTGGCTCGGACGTACACCCGATACGTTCAAACAGCAGCTCTCTGACCGTTATAATCGTCTTTTCAACTGTTTTGTACGCCCTAATTTTGACGGAACGCACCAGACATTTCCCGATCTTGACCTCAAACGATTGGGTATTGCCGACCTCTACAAAAGTCAGAAGGATGCCGTGTGGATGCTCAAGACCAACGGTGGCGGCATCTGCGACCACGAGGTGGGAGCGGGAAAGACACTCATCATGTGTACGGCAGCCTATGAAATGAAGCGATTGGGACTGGCAAACAAGCCGATGATTATCGGACTGAAGGCAAACGTCTTCGATATTGCCGATACCTTTAGGAAAGCTTATCCCAATGCTAAGGTACTCTATCCGGGTAAGAACGATTTCAACAAGCAGAACCGCCAACGTATCTTCAACGACATCAAGAACAACGACTGGGACTGTATCATACTTACGCATGAACAGTTCGGCATGATACCGCAGGCCTTGGAGATACAGGAAGCGATTATGCAAAAGGAACTGGACTCCGTGGAAGAAAATCTCGAAGTGTTGCGGCAACAAGGAAGAGACATCTCACGTGGGATGCTCAAAGGCTTGGAGAAGCGCAAGCAGACGCTTGAAGCCAAGCTACAGAACATACAGGACAGCATAGCCGAGCGTAAGGACGATGCCGTGGATTTCAAGATGATGGGTATTGACCATTTGTTTGTGGATGAGAGCCACCAATTCAAGAACCTGATGTTCAACACCCGCCACGACCGTGTGTCGGGCTTGGGCAATCCTGACGGCTCACAGCGTGCCTTAAACATGCTCTTTGCCATACGCACCATACAGGAGAGATCCGGCAAGGACTTGGGAGCCACATTCCTTTCGGGAACGACCATTTCCAATAGCCTGACGGAGCTGTATCTCCTGTTCAAGTATCTGCGTCCGCAGGCTTTGGAAAAGCAGGGCATCAACAGTTTTGATGCTTGGGCAGCGGTCTTTGCAAAGAAGTCTACCGACTATGAGTTCTCCATCACAAACGACATCATTCAGAAAGAGCGGTTCAGGACGTTTATCAAGGTGCCCGAACTTGCCGCCTTCTATGCGGAGATTTGCGATTTTCGTACTGCCAAGGACATCGGCATCGACCGCCCTGAGAAGAATGAGATACTGCACAACATTCCGCCTACACCCGAGCAGGAGGTATTTATTGGCAAGCTGATGGAGTTTGCCAAGAGTGGCGATGCCACGCTCTTGGGACGTGCGCCGCTCAGCGAGAGCGAGGAAAAGGCAAAGATGCTTATCGCAACGGATTACGCCCGCAAGATGAGCCTTGACCTCAGAATGATAGATGAAAATGCTTACTCAGATCATATCGACAACAAGGCAAGCCACTGTGCTAAGATGCTCAATGACTATTACCAAAAGTTCGATGTTCAGAAAGGTACGCAGTTTGTTTTCTCTGATTTAGGTACTTATAAGCCCGGTGGAGACTTCAATGTCTATTCGGAAATCAAGCGCAAACTGGTGAAGGACTACCATATACCGTCCTACGAAATACGCTTTATTCAAGAGTGCAAGAATGAGAAGGCAAAGAAGGCAATGGTGGATGCCATGAACCGTGGCGATATCCGTATTATTTTCGGATCTACTTCCATGTTGGGAACAGGTGTGAATGCACAGCAACGTGCCGTGGCGGTCCATCATTTGGACACGCCCTGGCGACCATCGGACTTAGAGCAGCGCAACGGGCGAGCCGTGCGCAAGGGAAACCTTATCGCCAAGGAATTTGCGGATAACAAGGTCGATGTGATTATCTATGCCGTAGAGCGGTCACTGGACAGCTACAAGTTCAATTTGCTGCACAACAAGCAGCTTTTCATTAACCAATTGAAAAGTAACCAGCTTGGCTGTCGCACCATCGACGAGGGTTCAATGGACGAAGACAGCGGTATGAATTTCTCGGAGTACGTGGCCGTACTTTCGGGTAATACCGACCTATTGGAAAAAGCCAGACTTGATAAGCAGATTACCACCTTGGAGTCAGAGCGTAAGAACTTCCTTAGAGAACGTGATGCCGCAACAGGTAAGTTGGCTGAGATTGAAAGTTCCGTGTCTTTCCATACAGACAAAGTCAAGGAGGCACAGTCTGACCTGGTTCTCTTTGAGCAGCGTGTAGAACGTGATGCCGATGGACAGCCCATCAACAAGCTGATAATCAAAGGTGTGGAAGACAGCACCGACATCAAGGCCATTGCCGCACGTTTACAAGAGATAGATGAAAAAGCACGCACCAAGGGCGAGTACAACAAAATCGGTGAAGTTTATGGTTTCTCCATCATGGTCAAGACAGAGAGTACTTCCAAGGATTTGTTCGACTATTCGGTGAATCGCTTCTTCGTGAAAGGGCAGGAGAGCATCTACTATACCTATAATAACGGGAAATTGGCAACAGACCCGAAACTCGCGTGTCAGAACTTCATTAATGCCTTGGAGCGTATCCCAAAGGTGATAGAATCGCACGAGAAGGAAATGGAAAAGGTAGCAGCTAACAAGGAGGTTTACATTACCATTGCAAACAGTTCTTGGAAAAAAGAGGACGATCTTCGCTCTCTCAAAGGGCAATCGGCAGAGTTGGATAGAAAGATAGCCCTTACATTGAAAGAACCAAATGGAGAAAATGAAAAATCAAACGAAAATGACCAGCCCGAGTATTTAAGGCAAAATAGTAATAATAACCAAAATGCTCAAAAGGGCGAGGAAGGCATAATCTATTCAAGTGCTATGAATAATAGAAACAAACAAGAAGAAAGTAAGGGATGTGTCGCAAAATCCAGACTGCGATAAATGATGATGTGGGTGTGTCAAAATGACACACCCACATCATATTATATTATTTCCACAAAGTGTATTCTCTCCAATTTTCAGGAAAGCCCATATCTTTCAAGACTACCAATTTAGGAGATTCATCCAACAGGTTGAGCAATTTCTTTCTAAATGAGCTGTCAGGACTGATTATTTGTTGTAAATACAAAATTACAGATAGGTAGGCAAACAATTTATTGTCCCTTATCGTTGCAACCTCTTGCTTTGACAGGAAAGGATGGCTCGTCCTATAAGGAAACTTCAATCCTATCGTAAAGCGACGATTCCATACACGACTGTGATGGGCACAGGTGTTGCGCAAGGACGATAAACCGTGCATCCAATTCTTCAGAATATCGACATTGTAAAGCCCCAAATCCCTGCATATGGTTTTACTTGAAGGATTATTCTTGTCCAAGGCAAAAAACAACTTACTCAATGTTCCCATAGAAACAACCTCTAAGGTCATCCATGCCGGCGGAAAAGCAGGCTCGCTGTATTTTTGATAATAATGGGCTATAAATTCCTCATTACTTCGCTTGACCTCTTTCATCAAATCACCCACAACAGGCTTACCGTCTATGACCTCGTTGCGTGTCAATGCGATAAACTTATCGTGCTGAAAGTATAGCTTATGATTGAGAAACCAAAAGGCATCATTCTCATCAACGGAATAAGTTAAGGCAATTCGTGTCCTTAATGCCACCTCGATTTTTTCAATGGCATTGAAGATTAAAGAGCGTAAACGCCTGTCAAAACAATAAAGGTCTATCACATCTTGAAAAGAAATGTCCTTTCTCAGAAACTCGTGATTAGCGCCTTCCTCATTATTTTGGAAAGGGTATGTATATGCTCGTAACCTATAATAACTTATGTTATGAAGATATTGGGCAGCAAGTGTTTCATTTCCAATATCAAGTCCTCGATCGTGCAGTTTTTTTACCTGCTCAGACGTGTCTATCGGCTTCTTTTCGTACCTCATAACCGTATATAAACTCGAAGACCTCCCCGGGTGCGCTGTTCCAATGGGAAGCGTGGGAGGTCATATTGACTGCAAAGTTAACTGTTTTTTTTGAATACGCAAGGAAAATGCAAAAAAATCATTGTAAGCGATGATTTTTTCATCAAGAGCTGTATCAAATGCAGAAATGATAAATCATTTTTGTCCGTAAGGCTGTCCTAATGGCATCAAACAGTATCAGGCGCAATTCCTTATTGGGCATAGTTTGTAAAATAGACTCGCCGGCAGATCTTACGGTATGCCAAACGAGTACTGTTATCGTTGAAGTGCGAAAAATCCGCAACTAACTTTCTGTTACAACAGGTACGCATTATTTCTCTTTCTTGCAAAATAAATGCCAATAGTCTTTGATGGCAGCAAGGAATTACCATCCCTCCCGTTTTCGTACCATTTCATCTATCTCTTCCCGAAGGAAAAGCAATCGTCCATTGGCTTTGAGATAAGGGATTTTCCCTGCCCAAACCCAGTTGTAAACAGTCTTTTGTTCCACCTTCAAGATTTTGGAGACATCTATGATGTCCAAGTATTCCGGTTTCAAAGGAGGATGAACAGTTATATCTACTTCCTGTTCCCGTAGGACAAGCAGACGGTCGAGCTTGTCTTCCATATTCTTCAGTTTATCAAACAGGCGTTTCTGCCATGTGTCTTCAGGCTGATGGTCTAAGTACGGCATAGTTCCCCTTTTTGATAGTTACCATTAGTATCTTGTGCCAAGATACGTTGTTCTTTCATATAGGCGATGTATTTTTTCGCAGTTCTGTCCTTGATTTCCATTTCGCGCATCAGAACATCACAGAGTTCTTGATAAGTGAGTTTGAAAGAATGTCGGAAGGCTTCCTTGACAACGGCAATGAGTTCATCGGTCTTGCGCTTTTCCTTGTCCTCCTTGGACTTCTCGCCATGATAGACGTGCATATCCTCTGCCTTGTCCCAGCCGAAAAGTATCATCGGCACATCCAACGGACTTCCGTCACGGACTTTCAGAGCTTTCACCACAGAGTATTCGGGATTGTCGTCTTTCTCAATGGAGAGAATGCCTGCCGCCTTGCGTTGCAGCTCCGAGCCGATATGCCCGCGAAGTTTGATACCGTTCGGTACGAAGTGTAGCACGCAGATGATACAGGTATTGTATATCCCTGCCAAGCGATAAAGCTCGTCAACGATGGCAATGCTCTCCGTCTCATCATTGGCTGATCGTATCAGGTCGGCAATGCCGTCAATCACCACGAGATGGATGCCTCCATGCTTGTGGTGAAACAAATCCATACTCTCACGGATAAGTTTCAGTCGGTCTTTACGGGAGAGCGAAGCCAAATATAGGGAGTGGTAAAACTCTGGTACGGTTTTCAATGAAGCACGTTGTAAGGTCTTACCCAAATTTTTGTGCAGTTGTGCCTCGGACTGTTCGGTGTCGTAGTGTAATACCGCCAAGCCGTTAGGGTTGGGCGTAATTTCCAATCCCAATGTTCTCTCGGAAGGTAACCGTTCTGATCCTAATGTCCCGGCAAGAATGGCAGCCACATAATTGCTTTTGCCCGTACCTTCGCCGCCCGTAATACAAAACAAGTTGCCCTGTGTACCAAGTGGCACTCCATTCACAGCTACAACGGACATTGAAGCGTCAGGAGGATTGTCATAGTCTATTTCACATGAACGTAACATCATGATGGTCTGTGTATAAATCTGGGAGAGCATGGCTGACAGCAACCCTCTCAATTCTTTTTCATTATGCCCTAAGGCAAAGTAATCGGATATGTCTTTCTCGCTTTTGATGCCTTGAAGGGGGAGCGTCAGGGTAAGTACCTTATAAGTGGACAGAACTTCCGCTTGCCGTTCAGCCTCCCTGAGTCCGGTCTCGTCCGTATCGTATAAGAGAATGATGTGGCGAAAACGAAGCAGCAGGCTCTCGATTATGCTTTCCGGGATTTGTGCAGTCTCGCTGTTGAAACAGATGGCATTGAAATGATGGGCGGAGAGGGAAAGCACATCTTTTTCTCCACCCGTGATGAAGAGTATGTCGCCCTTGTTGGGCAGCTGCTCGAATCCGAACACATAATCTTCTGCCTTTTCTCCTCCATACAAGAACCGCATTTTACTGAATGGACGGTACACTTTAACAAAATTCCTCATGGAATAGCAGAACATAGGTTCTTCCGAAGAAGAATGAATGGTATATGCCTTTCCTTGGTTTGAAACCGACTCAAAACGGGCTATGGACTTGACCTGAAAGCGCTGCAGGGTTTTCGTTCCGATACCATACCGTGCCCAAAATCCAAGTTCGTTATCCTTGTAAGATTGTTCTGCGATCCTAAACCATTTCTTGGAGCCTGCCTGCTTACTGGCATTCACGGATATGGGAGGTTTGGGAGGAATATTGGCATTCGACTTGCTTTTCTCACTCCAATCATGGTACGGTAATGGAATGTTCAGTTGCAGGTCATTGATAATCATCTTCAATACCCTCATAAAGTCTCTCCGCATATCCAAGCCTTGTATTGCGGCTGCGAACCAAAAGCAATCGCCGGAATACATTTCGTTACCGAAGTCTTTCATCCGATAGCACTTCGATCTCGTGTCAAAATAGATATTGCAGGAAGCCCGTCTGTCCTCATATAGTGGATTTCGAAAATTCCGTTTCGGAACAAAGTCAATCGGCATATAGAAACTGAAGACTTCCAATCCCCTGTTTGTATGTTCCAAGATTTCTTCCTTAATGTTCATAGTTCCTCAAACAAAATTTGTGAGTCTCCCATATAGCCTTTCAATATACCGTCTTTGTAGGCATTGAGCCTTTGAAGGGCTTCCACCCTGCGAAAGCCTTTGAAGGAAGCGCGTCCCGTCTTGATTGCAATGTACAGTCCTTTGAAGGGATAGACCACGTGATTGCAGGAAACATAACGGTAAGGGACAACCTTGCTGTCTCTCCATCGCGCAAGTGAAGCTCTGGATATGCCGAGAAGTCGCAGGACGTCAGAAGAATTCAGCTCAATCTTTTCTTCCAACACGGCATAGTCCTGTTTCAGTTCAAGGATGAAGCCTGTAATCCGTTCCATATTTTCTTTCAAGGAATGTATTTCTTCCAAAAGGGCGGAAGGAAGCATGTTATTCTCTGTCATCACGCATCAGTTTTTGGATAAGTTCCTCAATAGCTGCCATTAAATTACGAAATGTAGATAGGTTGTCTTGCTTTTTTACTATACGGTTGGCAAGAAGTATGATATGTTGAATCATTCTTTTGTGATCTACCTGACAGAGCCTGTTCAACAAAAAGATGAGGTCTTCCTTCTCAATTGTGAAGAAACGATGGTCTTTATCTTCGGTGGTATGTACCAAAGATTCTATCATTCCTTTGGGAAGATGCAAAAGAAGTACATCCATGTCGAATGCGGAGGCGCATTTGGTATAGGTGTCAATTCTCAAATCTGTCTGCATCTTGCAATGCTTTCTGAAGTTGGAATACTCCATATCGGCAACTTGGGCTCTCATCTTGCTGTTGTTGCAAGAAGACAGCATGATTTCAAGAGTGGGAAGCACGATAAACAAGCGTCCCTCTCCCTTTTGAGGTATCATCTTCTTATCCATATTTATTTGTCAAATTGATTTATAGGTGCAAAGTTTCAAAGAAATAAACCTTTTTTAAGAATATTGGATTGCCAATGTTGGCAATATGATACCATTTGCATTTTTTATTATTCCTCAATGGCATAGGCCGTCAGTGCACGGTGCAAGTCCCTTTATATATAAGGGCTTGCACCGTGCACTGAAATTGTAGCCGGAATCTTTCTAAAAGATTTTCAATCAAATATTTGGCGGCAGTTCATATTTTTTGTACCTTTGAACGCGATAAATACAAGTGTGTATTTCTCATAACAGTATCTATGGGTACTCTCAAAATACTCTCTTGTGGCTACAATTTGGTTACAGAGAGAAAACTGGAAAGTATAAATTGCTATGATACAAGGAGTTGAGAAAAAGGTTCATTTTCCTCTCTCTCCGCTGATAGGCTTCAGAAAGCCTTCACGAGGGTCTTCAAATAAGCCTTCAAAAAGCAGAAGATCGTTGTAAAACCTTAATTTTACAACGATCTTTTTTTGTATAGTTCCGTATGCCGGACCGCAAAGCGTCGGAGTGAACATGTAGAAGAGGCTCCAGGCGCTAAAATCGTAAAAAGAAGATTCTCTATACACATAAGTTTTGGAGAGGAAATTTCTTTTTATAATCACCTCATACGTAGATTTTCGCCAAATTAGTTTGTAAGTATTGCTTGTTTGGCCTGCACGTGCGATACGCTATTTGAAAGATTTCAGAAGCGACATCAATATACTCTCGTATAAATCTTTTCTATCGATAACAGAGCGCATCTCATTATCCAAGATTTGGAATGATGGGGTAATGTAGATAATGTAAACACTGCCGTTTATAAAGAATAAAAATGCATACAAGGGCGCTTTGCATTCGTCTATCATAACATATTCCTTGTCCAAAGTACTGATGTTCCAACCAGTCTCGGCAGATTTCAAGGCAATAATAGTTATTGCATCTTTCTGCAGACTGTCTTTAAGCACTCATACATCTTTCGTTGTAATGAGAAGCGGATGATTCTGCCATTTTGTATCCAAGCTTTTCATCACGGCACTGATAAGCCATGTATTAGCCTTCTTTTTGTGTACGCCGGCAAAAGCCTTACCTATCCTCATAGTGTAGAGGTGCTCTCAACAGATATAATGCGGTAAGCTGGTGTATGCTTCTGTCCTTTGGCGTCTGGTAGCTGTAGTTTGTTCTGATTTTGTTGTTTGCTGGCTTTTCCTGATAACGGTGCAGTTTGCGCTGTACAATTGCAAAACATGCAAGTCAGGCCTACTAACATAATGCTAATCTCTTCATATTGTTTTTATTTCTTGAACATAAACCGATTTGACATTAGAGTAATGGAAGACTTGGGAGCTACCTCAATCTATATAACTTTTCTGTAATTCTAATATGTCGTGAATATAAACAGAGGACCCTATATTTCTGTAGGTAAGTCATTTCTTTTTGTGAGATATAAAATACCATTTATATTTACCAGATTGCCAATATTCGTGGCGGTCTATATCTTGACTGTCTACCAACAGCGTTCCCTTATCAGTAACCTTGGCTTCCCCGCTTTTGAAAGGGTATGCAAATCTGTATTTTGGAGGAATGATGAGGTTCCCCATGGTGTCAGCAAACCCGATAAGTCCTTCTTTGTCTACAATTCTAAAAAGCCCTTCGCTGGGATAGTCAGGGCCGTTATCATACTTAAAAATATCAAAGAGGTATTTACCTTTATGATTGAAACATTTAATATGTCCTATACTGTCTGAAACAAACCCAATTCGAGTAATGGTATCTGTATAGACCAATGGGAATACGCAATCAATGACTGTATCACCTTTAGCATTGGAGTATCCATATAGTTCATCTTTTTCTATTGCGAACAGTCTGTCATCTTCTTTTCCATAACAGGAAAACAAAAGAGCAAGAGTAAAAATGGTTGTGAAGAGCTTGATTGAGGTTCTCATTTCATTCTTTTTTAATTTCATGCAATATCGTTGTACCGCATCTGTTGAAGTATCCATTTCCTTTTACTTCTTTTCCGATTTCACCTAAATTCTAAGTTTGCAATATGAATTGCAAACTTAGAATTTAGGTGAAATCGAAACACAAAGAAAATAGAACAGAAACTCATGCTACTGCCCGAAGGTCCCAAGATGAACTGGTTGCGATTGCTGATAACACCTCTTCTTCATCGGCAAGTCCGACACGTCCAAGTAAACGGACTGCTGTATCATAACAATCGTGTGATACAACATCTTTCATTTGGTTGAGAGGTGGTTTTACTTGATGAGGAACTTCATTGATTTCATTTGGTTGTTGCCGTCAATTTGCAGTATATATGCACTGGGCGTCAAACAACCGGTGTCCAATTCATGGTCGGTTGTGGTAAGAAGCAGTTGCCCGTTGGCATTGTAAAGCTGTGCACACTTGAAACTGCCGATAATCGCAACCTTTCCGTTTCTAATTGAAACCCTTAAGGGCTCTTGCTTAACGCCATTCACACCCGAGACAGGGTTATCTTCACCAACATACGCTTGCCGTTCGGTATAGTCACCATTAAAGTCCATCACTTTCCATCCCTTGTCTGTAGCAATTTTCACATCACTTTTATAGCATACATTTTTGTCCTCGACAGATGTATTGACAATCATGATTTCTCCTCCGCCTTCACCTGTAATACTTTTCCCATTTATATCGGGCAGACTGTTCATAAGGTTTTTCATAGCGTCGCCTTTTAGCTGATTATTAAAGCAGGTTACAGACAGTAACGTGGAGTTTTCTGGAAGGGAGATGGATGTAAGCTTATTATTGGCACAAGATAGTACGGTAAGTTTCACGTTATTTGACAAGTCTAATGTCTTCAACAGATTATTCTTAGCCGATAATTTGGTGAGTTTTGAATTCGTCGCAAGGTTAAGTGATTCTATATTGTTGTAGTAACATTCCAGCAATTGAAGATTCTTGCATCCTTGCAAATTCAAACTGCGTAACTCGTTGCCGCTACATAGAATTTCTTCAATGGCATTCTCATCAGCCAATTGTATATCCTCAATCTGATTACTGAAGCAATAGAGAGAAGTGAGTTGTTTATTATTTCTTAAATCAAGATGCTTAATGCGATTGTACGGGCACAGGAGATCTTTAAGTAGAGGATTATGGCTTAAATCAAGTGATTCAATAGAATTATAATCGCATGATAGATTCACAAGATTATTGTTTTTGTCAAGCAGAAGTTCAGTTAAGGAATTTTCGTAGCATAGTAGTTCAGTGAGAGTGATACATCCGCTCACATCAAGTGAATTAAGGTCATTATCCGAGCAGTCGAATTTTGTTATGTCGCCTATTATGTTCACATTTTGTGACGTTAAGGTGAGTATCGCTTCTCCATTGCCAATTGTAGCCGGCTTTGCTCCCTCTACCTTGTACTCTCCACTTCCATTTATTACGAGTTTAATCTGTTCTTTAGGGCTGCGCAATGTTTTCATCTTAATGACGTTGGAAGCCTCGATTGTAACACCATGGATAGTTAGAAATATTGTAGTAAGGATAACTGTGCAAATCAACTGTTTTGCATTTTTGATGACTTGTGTAAATGATCTTTTCATTTCTTCGGTTTTTAGGATTAACAATTAATGTACTATTTATACAAACAACAATAAAGCGTTTGTTCTCTACATTGATGTGTAAAGATAGAAATAAGGATTCATAATATCAAGCATTCTTATCATTTTTTGTAAACCTTACACCAGTTCGGGATAAGAACGTTCCATGAAAAGTTGGTAATCTCGCTATTATTTTTTTAACTTTAAAAATACATACAGCGATGATTACCACTGACAAAGTTTCTGAAATGGTAATGTCCCCAAAAAGCAGTCAACAACTAATAAAGAAGTCGACTGCCTTACAATTTGGGTTCATTTATAAGCAACTTGCGATGCTAAATGAACCATCTATTCACTAAATCATTTACCAATTGTCGTCTTTTTACCATTGACGATATAGACGCCCAGCTTCAATCCGGCAAGGCTCGTAGCTTGACGTCTGATGCAAACACCTTGTAAAGTGAATACATCGAACGTGTCGTTCGTTGTGACCTTATCAATGCCGCTGCGCACTGTAAGAATGAGCCAGCCGTCGTGTCCGGACAGTGCATTGTTGTCGATAATCTTGAGCGTATCAGCAGAACCACCGTTTTTGTAAGCGAGCACCTTAAGCTTCATAGCCTCGCCAGGCAACGCATAGTAATAGAAATAGAGAAAAGGAATTGCGTCACCTGAGAGAGATATCTTTCCGAAGGTGAGCACAGCCTCGCCATTATGGGAAGTACTATTGTATAATGCGCAGCCCTTATCATTATCAACATAGTAGAGGTTCGTGAAGCCAAATCCTTCTTCACTGTTTCCTCTTCTGACGTCTGAGGCCCAATATCTGGCGCCTTTCCCGCCGGCAAAGGATTCGAAGAAAGGCAATGTGTAAGGAGCTTCCGTCATCAGCATTCTTTGAAGTGTGCATAGACATATACATCATAGCACCGTCTGCAAAGCTCCAAGTGAGGTTGTCATTGTTATTGTCGACAACAACAAAAGAATAAGTTGAGCCGATGGCTAAGAACACCTTATGATAAGGCGGAACAATAGGATCGCCATTACATTCGATATTGGATGAAGCCGATCTTATCTCTCTTATTTTTGTCGACGCTAATGCTCACTTCGTGCAGCCGTGATAAGATGGAACCTCAAATCCGTCACATCGACAGCATCATTCAGACGCAACCCGACGGCCGGACTGAAAGAACTCAACCTTCACCGCCGAAACCATCGCCGTTCGACTAAGGGGAGCTTACTTTGAAAAAGCCGATCCGAAGTCCTATGCTAAAGGACTTCAGGCAGAACTTGTATGCGGTTTGGAAGTTTTCCGAACGGCGATTTTATGTTGTAGGGCCTATTCCTTGGCATAAAACAGACAGTAGACCCCACGTTACTTGCGCAATGAAGTTACGATAGGTCGAAGTACCATTCAAGGAAGGTGTTAAAATCGGGCCATTGGGGCTTTAGTCTGCCCTGCTGAAAGTCCTCATACACCTTCCCAAGAGTAAGTTCTAACACCTCACCCGTATTCCTATTGTAGAAAAATCCACCCTCTCCTTCAAAGCTATCGAGCGGAATGTACTCCTCAGGCAGTCTGAAAACAGATCTCATAGACGCCATTTGTTCGTAGTAAATCGAGTTTATTGCGAACCAACATACATTATATAGCTCGGCACGATTGCCCGTAAACGTTACGGCATTCGTATAAAGATTAAACTGCGCAAAAGGGGTTTCAAGGTCAATCCCTAAGTTTGACATTACCTTTTGATAGGCTTCATCTGCCGTGTCATCGTACAAACGCGATTCTATCAAGTAGTTCTTTATTTTTTCCGACAGCATAAAAATTGCTTTACAAAAGTTTATTCTCCGTTCGTTCAAGATGTTAGCCAACTGCCAACAGCCTTATGGTTTCTTTCAGTGCCTCTAAGTCGGCTTCATCGAAGTTGTCGCTCATAGCATCTACCAACTTTACTATTTTCTGTTGCACCGCTATTTCTTGCCAAACGAGCCGGTCTGATTGTTCTTTCTCATTTGTATCAAATCCCATAACGTCAACGGTTTCGAGCAGTTTAAGCCCGCAATAGTTGATAAAATCACTATTATGCTCTTTTGCAAAGCGAATACAATAAGCCAAAGCTATTGCTGCGTTTTGCGCAAACACAGCACCCTTGCTTCCATCGACGTCGGTATCGGGTATCAGAGAATCGATAAAGGTCTGTTCTTCTTCGGTAAACATCGTCCCGATAGAGGCGAAATTATCCAATAGGCAGCCAAGAAACAACACATCAGTCAGTGCACTTACTGCAATAGAAGCAGATTTCTCACTTCTATCTTCGAGAAACTTATAAAGATGATTCTCTATCCTTTTAAGGCAACAGGTGCCAAACAATAGTTGTTTATGTGGGGGCAATGCGACAATAATGTTTTCTATAGCTTCATTCATTTCAAACTATTGGAGATTCGGTTTCTTCCAAGGGGCATTTCATTCCTATTTCTCTTCGTTATAAAGGCATGTGCTATCGTATGCTCGGAAGATGCGGGTATAAATAAATTACTTTCTGATAGCGCATTATAAGGCGGCCTGTTAGGGTCGAAAATCCGGTTGAGCGGTTATCCACTAAACAGCCTACTCCATCCCCACGAGCGTCGCGGATAAAGTAGGCGGTTAAATCGTTGAAGAGAAAGGACTACTTGTCCTTTTTCCCAAAGATGGAGAAATGGACGTAGCGCTTCGGATGCGCTTTAACGTTGATGAGCAGTGAGTCGGCGCTGCTTACCGTACGATTTAGATTATCGTAAAGTTTACGATCATTCAGCAATAAGCCGAAGGTATTATCCTGACTGTTCAACTTGCTATTCAAGTCGTTGGTCATCGCATTGATATTAGCTGAGAATTGTCTAACCTCAGCCAGTGAAGCATTAACCTCATTCATCGTCTCTTGCAGGTTGATCGCCGCCAGATTATTGCTCAAGCGCTCGACGTTGCGACTCGTATTATTCAAGTGTTGCATCATCTGCGGCAAGTCGCGTCCGACCATCGCATCAAGTTTGGCCGATGTGCGCCGGAGGTTATTCGTAATCTCTGCCGTATTGCGTAGCGTTTGTGCCAAAGCCGGATCAGCTGAGAGGCGCGCCACATTCGTCACAATCGAATCCAACTTAGGCAGCATATCCATTATCGTAGGCATCAGTGCCTCCACTTTTTCGACCGCACCTTCGTGCAAACCGCCGCTAATGGTATCGCCCTGCGCCAAGTTGTCCGTCGGGTTAGGTCCTAACATCAACGACATCGTCACACCGCCCATTAAGGAAGTGACTAATTCAGCCTTTGTCCCGCGAGGCATATGCATTTCCTTATCTAATTCAATTGCCACAACGACACGCTCGTGATTGCCATAATCATACTGAATACCCCGCACAATGCCGACGGGATAACCATTGGCGTACACGGCATTGGAGACCGCTAAGCCCGCAATGTTATCAAAGCGCACATAATATGTATTGCTCGACTTAAAGACATTGATGCCCTTCATAAAGTTGATGAGCAAATAGACGAGCACAATAGCCACGATGGCTGTAAGTGCGATCTTAACCTCCCTGTTAAATATTTTCATAAGTCCGTTGTGTTAATAGGTGCGCCTCTGTTTGTCAAGAAGTTGACCGGAAGGCTACTTGTTGATGCTTGTGTTTACGTAAATGACTATGTTGATGATCGGCTTACCATCAAGGTACGTGGGTGTCTCCATTAAACTTGACGATAAAGGCGTCAGCAAACGACTTTCTCACCTCTTTGAGGGCTGCCTGCGCCTCCGCTTTTGTGGCGTAAATGCCCGTTACATACTTAAACCGCCCGCCCTCTTTAAAGATATAAAGGTGGTCCAAGCCGCGAAACTGTTTGTCTTCGGAAGACAGACGGTCTGAATTGACGGCTATCTGTATGCGATAGTGCAAGCCCTTGCTTGTCTTTTGGATGTTTTTATTACTGCCGGCTACTTTTGCAGCCTTGCCGTCCTTTTCTTTTGTTGAAAGTCGGGCAGATTTTGCCGGAGCAGCCGTTGTGGTCGCTTGTGTTCGAGTGCTCGGCTTAGTCGTGGCAGCTTTCGACGAGGCAGGATCTACGGCAATCACACGTTCAGCCGGTCTTGTCGGCTGCGATACTGAGGACGGCATAGGGACGACTTCCGCGGGCGGCGTATTTTTATCTCCCTCAGCAGCAGTCGGTTCGTCGGATCCGGTAAATATCGGTTGTGGCAAGCCTACGGCCGTGCGATCATACATCTTGCGATACTGGAGGAAGCCGTTGTAGATACACGTGGCCAGCGTGATGACGCCACGATCGGAATTGAGGTAAGCCTCTTCGTCGGGCGTCGTGATAAAGCCCAACTCTGTGAGTACGGCGGGCATAGACGTCTTACGCAAGACTAAGAATCCGGCTTGATGCACGCCCTTATCTCGCCGGTTATTGCGTACATATTGACGCTGAATAGCCTGCGCCAAATCTACACTTTGCTTCATATAGCGATCTTGCATCAATTCAAAGATCACATAACTTTCGCTCTTGCGTGGGTCAAAGCCTTCATAGCGTTGGCGATAATCCTTTTCGTAGGTAATCACACTGTTTTCACGCTTTGCCACTTCAAGATTGGCTTCAGCACGCGCCATACCGAGCGTATACGTTTCGCTACCATAAGCCGAACGATTGCCATCGACAGCATTTGTATGAATAGAAACAAAGAGATCAGCTTTGGCGTTGTTAGCTATATCAGCCCTGGTCTGCAAAGGGATAAATATATCCGTCTTGCGGGTATAGATGACTTTCACGTCGGGACAGTTGCGCTCTACGAGCTGACCGAAAGCCAGCGCCACTTTCAAGTTGATATTCTTTTCCACAGAGTACGCACCTGGCGCGCCTGTATCCTTACCGCCATGGCCCGGATCGATAACAAGCGTAAAGCGCTTACCATTCTGGGCAAAAGCAGCCTCACACAGCAAGCACAAACAAAGTAGTATATACGTTACCAGTCTTTTGGTCATAGTTTATTTAAAGCAAGCGGTTAAAACCAATATATGGCCAATGCCCTGCCTTTTCGTTGGGTGAAGCCTTGCTTTTCGTAGAGAATCAGCCCCATGAACGGAGCAAAGATAGGAGAAAGTCGGCAGAAGACCAAAGAAAGCCTGCTCTTTGTCAAAGGAGACGGATAATACAGTCGGTATAAGCAGTGACCTTGGACGACGTCCACTCAATTAGTATGTTAGAAATGACTCGTAAGGCTCTTCTAAAGCCTCTTTGCTATGACATCCACACCACCCTGCCGCCACAAACAGACGCATCAGACTTCACTTTTGAAGGCCAATATTAAATTCTCAAGCCACTCCGCAACAAACAGCCTCATAGACTTTCGCTTTTGATGGGCAATAAATGAAATCTTCCGCTACTCCACGGCAAAGACCTCAACAGAACTTCGTCCGTAATCAGACTGTGATCAAAACTTGCCTATACAAACCTCGAATCGCGCACCTCACACTCAATCAATCTCATAGGCGCTTTGGCAAGACTTGAAGATTAAAACGCAACGGAAGCCTATTGATACTTAGCGCAGCAAACGACGGTTTTATCCAACAAACTATTAACTCCCAATCGATTTAAGCAAGACTTTGCATCCGATTGCCCATAGTGTACACATCCCCCTCGACCTCTGTTTCAGGATGAAAGGGCATAATATTTCATGATATATGGGCTTAGTGTAAATCCTTGCATATTCTGCGTAGGAATGTACGGCGCCCAATGCCCACGGACAGGCTGAAAAGCTTAGTCCCGACCTAACTTTCGAGGCATAGGCAGGCGGATGCTTAGTGTCTCTACTCGCAGAGACGATCGCATCAACCCGCAGAGACGAACGTATCTGCGAGTAGAGACGAATGCATCAGCGAGTAGAGACGCCACTTTAGCACTTAGAAATATATTGAATTAGGCTTGTCTGCTTTTCTTTGAGGAGCCGAAACAATCGGAAAACAAAGATGGATCTGCAAGGAAAGTCACAAAGGAAAACGAAATGAAGACATTCAAAAATAAATAATTAGATTTGCAGTTGTACACTTTTGTTTAACAACATACAATCTCGGTAAAGGCAAACATCTCAACGACATGGTAAATGGAAGAAGACTGTGCTATGTGTCGCGAAATTATAAAGGACGACAAGGGGCGGGCAACAAGGCGAAGGGCGACTATGAGGATATATTGGTACAAATGGGGGCGCACAACCTCGGACTGCGGCGCACGTATTACAAAGAATACATCGCGGCTTTCCTTACAGATTTGGCCGGAATCGTGACGTATGCGCTGTCGGTAAGGAAAGGCGACGTGGTTTTCCTGCAATATCCGACAAAGAAATATTTTTCGTTTATGTGCCGGTTGGCACGGTGGCGTGAGGCAAATTCGATGGCGTTCATCCATGATCTTGGAGCTTTCCGCCGAAAGAAGGTCACCGTGAAGCAGGAAATACGCCGACTATCAAACGCCGACTATATAATAGCCGCCAACGATACAATGGCGGAATGGTTAAAGAGCCACGGACTTAAACGACCATGCCACGGTATGGGGCTACACGATTATCTTTCAAATTCGGAAACCGTGGATAAACCGGCGACATTCCCTCCACACAGAATTGTCTATGCCGGTTCAATAGAAGAACGCAAAAATATGTTCTTGACAAAGCTGTCCGGAGTTATAAGACATGGCGAGATACACGTGTACGGAAGCAACCATATAGCCGCACTAAAATCAACTCGAAATCTGATTCTTCACGAACCGATGACGCCTGATAACTTTATAGCCACGGCAAAGGGCGACTTCGGATTGGTGTGGGACGGCGACTCGCTCACTGCCTGCACGGGCGACTTCGGTGAGTATCTGCGCATCAATACGCCGCACAAGGCGTCGTTTTACTTGCGCGCAGGCTTGCCGCTGATCATTTGGAGCCGATCTGCCTTGGCAGATATAGTCGACCGTGAAGGTATAGGTATCACAGTCGACAGAATAGACGAGATAGAGGACCACATTGAAAGCCTCACCGGACAGGAGATAAGGAAGATACGCGACAACGTGAAACGCGTTTCCCAAGACCTGGCCGACGGACTATCAATGCGCAGGGCTGTAGAGAAAGCAATGTGCAGGATTAAGGAGATGACAGAGGAACAAACGGTTTAGAGTACAGCCTTCTCTCTTGAGCATCTGCTTAAAAGCGTTGAAGGTTAATGTAAAAGAATTACTTAGGATATTACCATTCGACCCTGTGCGGCTTACCGGTAAAAAGCAAGGCAAGCGCAGCATAAAACAAGGAATCGAAAGGGAGAGCACGACAAGCGACGTAAGCAATGGTGCAGATAAGGTGGAACTGAGTCAACGCTTATGTCGCACATCCGAGAGAACTGCGAAGAGAATCTCAGGGTAGGATTCTTGGCTCACGGATACGAAGCAGCCCCGCTCTGAAAGAGCGAGGCTGCAAGCTATAGATCTAAATCGAATATCGCTTATTTGTTCTTGAACAATTGAACGTTCTTCAATTCGAACTTAGGCGTTTTACGAATCATAGTGGGAGCTTCATCGCGAGGAATTTCATTCTGCAAAGCGTATGTATCCGTCTGAGCGGGGAATGCACCAGCCTTCACGAAGTAAATCACGTTAAAGGTGAATACCTTGTTGGTTGCATCATAAGAGCTGGGCACAGCGCCATCTGCACCTTTTGTTACAGCGTCTGAGATGAAGATATGTCCGTATGGCTTACCGTTTTGAGTAAAGTCATACATAGTATCTTGCTCTTTAATAACGATCACGCCAGTAGACTTATCATAGGTGAAGTACAGACCATCTTGGTTTTGCACAAACGGCTTGATGAGGTATTTAGTCTCATCCTTATTGCTCTGGTAGAGCGTACTTGAACCAAGGGATCCGAACACGCCTGACGTGTAAACACCTTCCCAGATAGGAATCATTATCTCAGGTTCAGCCTTGCTCTGGGCAGGATCTAAGATAACCTGCTGTCCGTTGATCGTCATAACGAGCTGACCATTGGCATTATAGCTCACAGAACCTTGTGTGCCGTCAGCAAAGGTAATTGTACCTGCGCCATTAGCAAACTGGTGTGTGATAACCGTCTTAGCGCCACCATCGGGGGTCGATGTACTTTGACCTTTATCGTTCAACACCAAAGTAGTTTGTACACCATTGATATTTGCAGTCCAAGTGCCATAAATATCAGATGGTTGGCTCTTCACCAAAGTAGAAACTACCTGACGCGTGCTATCGCTTGCCTTGATCACGTTTAAAGTAACCTTGTTGTTATCTTTCTGGAAAGCAGCGAAAGCAAGTACCGGAAAGTCATAAAGAGAGCCTTCAGAAGAAGCACTCAAGATACCGGTAGCAGGATCGTATTTTACGTCAGTCGTTGCAATAATGTTACGATAAACGCCGCTGTCGGCACCTGTAGATTTACCACGCATCTTTACAACAAGAATGGGCTGGCCAGTCGAAGTTGTCGTATAAGTGAGTGCGTATTCAGAGTTTCCTTCCGGCGTATACTGCGATTGGAAGTAGCCATATGGCATTTGTGCCGGATAGCTCACTTTCGTATTTTCGAAGTCATTGTTGCAAGAGGTCAGGCCAAGACCCGTAACCACTAATGCAGCTAATGATAAAATAAACTTTTTCATTTTGTCTCTGTTTTTTTCCTTTCGTATTGTAATTGTAAGTAGAAAGCCGCCACCAACTGCAAGTTTGCAGCGACCTTCTGCTCGCTCTTATCGAAGAATGAACTTTTTAGAGCTTACAAAGTCTTAATCGAACGACTCAATGTTCGGGTTCATACTCTTCTCCTGCGTCGGAATATCAAACGTCCAATTGTTGTGGAATGTAGGTTCAACCTTCAAACCGATATTGGCAGCTGCTTCACCGGTATAAACGACGTTTGCAGCACCCGTTTGCGTCGCAGCGTCACGTTGGAAACCAACACCCCAACGCTTGAGTACACGGAAGTACATACCTTCGCCCATAAACTCACGCTTCCACTCCAATCGAATCTCCTTTGCCAAGCTCTCGCCCGTCTCGACCGTAGCGAGCAAGCCACGCTTCGTACGTAAAGCGTTGAGATATTGTTGCGCCTTAGCTGCATCGTTGAGGCGATAAGCTGCCTCAGCTGCAATCAAGTAAGTTTCTGCTATACGGAAGAGTTTCGGAAGGTTGTAACGTGCAAATTTGCTATCGCCCTTCTTAGACAAGCTGGGGTTACCCAAGAACTTGTTAAACAGAGCTATGTTAGAAGCCTTCTGGTCTTGGCACTTCACATTCTGCTTGTCCAAGAAGATATCCGTGCGCCAATCGGTTGCAGAGTACATATCAACGGTTGACTTAGAAGGAATCCAGTCGGGGCTGTAAGCACCTGCAGCTTGGCTATAAGAACGGAAGTTGTTATCATTAACCGATGAGCCATATTCAAAGCGCTCATCAGGCGTGCCGGCCGGCACGTAGATAAACTCTGAACCTTGGTCATTGGTCCACATATCCCTCAAAGCGTTAGCACTGTTAGCCAAAGCGAAGTAACCGCTATTGATCAAGCTTTCAGCTTCTGCTAAAGCATTTGTATAGTCGCCCATATTGAGCAATACACGAGCGCGGAGCGCTTTCGTCATTGTCTTATTGATGATCTGACCAAGCACAGGATCAGTTCCCGGTTCTGAAGCTTGGAGCAGATCGTCAGCTATATTAAGATCATTGAGAATGAACTCGTAGGTAGCCTTCAAGTTTGCACTTCTCGGTTTTACACTTACGTCAACCTTCGTCAAGAGCGGAAGACCGCGCGTCGTAGCTGCCGTTCCTGCATCATAAGACTGGCAATAATAGCTGACAATGTTAGAATAAGCCAATGCACGGATGAAGTGTGCTTCACCTTTGTACTGTCTTACCAAGATAGAGTCGTTGGCACGATCCTTACTCTTGCTATAGTCGATCCTATCAACGTTCGTCAAGAAGTAGTTACAATCGGAAATGGCACTAAAGCCACTTGCCCAAGGACCACCCACGTCATTCGCACTATAAGTCCAAGTGTAGAGTAAACCTCCACGGTTACCATAGCTAATGGTCGGTTGGAAGTAGTCCATCAAAATATCGCCCCACAAAGCACCTACGTTTGAAAGGTTGTTACGCAAAGTAGCGTAGAGGCCTTTGTCGAAGTTAGTAGCGTCGCTCGGCTTCTCCCAAGATTTTTCGCCCGGAATAGAAGTCGTGGGGTATTGGTCTAATTCGCACGCGGTGAAAGTCGGCACGATGAGTGCGGCGATCATCAGCGATTTGAAAAAAGTCTTTTTCATAATTCTATTTGTCTAAACGATTAGAATGTTACTTCAATGCCCAAGAAGAATTCGCGGGTATTCGGGAATGTTGCTTGAGAGATGTTGCCACCGTACTCGGGATCTGCGCCCTTCCACTTCGTGAAGGTCAAGAGGTTACGAGCCGTTGCAGAGAGGCGAACATTGCGAATCACCTTAGTAGCCTCCATCCAAGACTTCGGAAGGTCATAAGAGAGCGACAAGTTCTTGAGGCGGAGGAAAGAAGAGTTGTGTAATTGTGAAGTATCGAAGCGGTTTGCTACGCCAAAACGAGGAACGTCCGTGATGTCACCCGGCTTCTTCCAAGCATTGCGGAGCGCGCGGTCGTGGTTATTTTGCGTAAAGTTATGGTTGTAAGTAAAGAACTCTACGTTGTCTACCATCCATTTACCCAACACGAATGCGAAGTCAGCATTCAAGGTCAAACCTCTCCAAGATGCATTTACACCGAAACCACCATTGATCGGAGCGAAGAGACGCTTGCCCGTATCTTGGTAAAGATCTTCAGAGTAAGTTTCCGTCGTGCCACCGCCCGGCTTAGCCCAAACGATGTTACCATTAGCCGGATTAATACCTACACGTTTCGGCAAGAGGAAAGTAATGCTCTTACCTACAGTATATACAAGACTCCTATTCGGAAGCGGCCACTTGTCAATACCATAGAAGAGTTTCGTGATTTTATCAGCGTTGTACGTAAAGTTACCATATACGTTAACATTCAGGTCATTCCAGTTGCGCACAGCGTCAACGTCGAATTGGATCTCTATACCATTATTAACCATAGAGCCAATATTCAACGTTTGGCTGTTGAAACCGGTCGTGTAAGGCAACGGCGTATCCATCAACATGTCTTTCGTGCGACGGTTGTAGTAGTTTACTTCAAGATTCAAGCGATCGAAGAGGCGCGTTGAAAAGCCTATCGTCGTTTGAATTTGTGTTTCCCAACCGAGGTTCTTGTTCTCCGGTGTAGCGAGGCCCCAACCGTTAGAACCATTGTATAATACCTGACCTGTCTTCGTCAATGCGTCATAGTAGCCGATACCTTGAGAGTTACCCGTAGAACCCATGCTGGCCTTGAATTTGAGGTCAGTCAACCATTCTATGTCTTTCAAGAAATCTTCGCGCTTCATATTCCACATAAAACCACCGGAAGCAAACATTGCAGAGCGATTGTTCGCGCCGAAGCGAGAGCTGCGGTCGTTACGCACAGTCACATCGAAGAAGTACTTATTCAGTAATGAGTAGTCTACGCGGCCGAAGAAAGAAAGATATTCAACCGTATTGTGACCTCCCAAGTCAGGCAATTCTGCTTTCGTACCGTGACGCAATTCGATCAAACGGTCGTCAGATTGACCCACCGTGAGAGAGTTGAAACCAAAGTCTTGTGATTTGATACCTTCTTGACCGAGGAGGAATGTCAACTGATGATCTTGGTTGAGTTCCCATTTATATTCGGCCGTATTGGTAATCGTGAAGCTTGACATGCGGCTGAAATACTCATTTCTAAAACCGCCATCCTTCGTATCATTCCAAGGCGCACTAGGATATCCGATCACCGTTGTGCGCGTGTCAGCAGCGTCTGCACCCAATTGAGAGCGAAGCGTCAAGCCCTTAACCGGCGTCAATTCGATGAAAGCCGTACCCGTGAGACGGGCATCATTCGCAAATGACGGATTAAGTTTCGCCCAAAGCTCATTATTGTAAGCATTCATTGTAGGAATAACATCCAACTTACGACCATTTTTATCATAAGGATTGATGTAAGGTTTGTTGGTTACCGTAGATAATGCACCATTATTACCGACATAGAGCTTGCCAAACATTCTATCTGATGTACGCTCATCGTAGTTCAAACCAAGGTTCACGCCATAGTGGAACCAATCCGTTGCGCGAGAGTCCAAGTTAAAGCGAACCGTATAGCGCTTGAAGCGAGATGAAGGCGTCAAACCATTTTTCTTCAAATAAGAAGCAGAAGTATAATACGTCGTACGTTCGCTACCACCGGCAACGCTGAAGTTCGTATTATACATCGGAGCGTTATCATTGAAGTAGTACTTCTGCCAGTCAGTATTCACGCCTGAAGCCTTGTAAGCAGCATATTGCGCACCGTTAATGATACCGTTCTGCAACTCATACTCCAGCAATTCGTTAGAGCTCATCGGGTTACCAATGCGGCGAGCCAATTGGCTCCAACCGATGCTCTGGCCGATTTTGATAACAGCCTTTTCATTGCGGTGACCTTTCTTCGTTGTTACGAAGATTACACCATTGGCAGCACGAGAACCGTAGATAGATGTAGCTGAAGCATCACGCAACACCGTGTAGCTTTCGATATCGTTCGGGTTCAACATATAGAACACAGAAGCGCCTACCGGCATACCATCGATCACGTAGAGCGGCGTGTTACCACCATTGAGTGAACCCGTACCGCGGACCTTCGTACTTGTACCGTTGACATTACCTACGTCACCCGTGTTGTTCAAGATCTGCACACCGGCTACTTTACCCTGCAAAGCATCAAGGGCGGTAGTTACCGGTTTGTTTTCAATTTTGTCGGCAGAAACCTTAGACACAGTACCAACGACTGTACCCAATTTCTTTGCCGTACCGTAACCTACAACGACTGCTTCAGTCAGGTTGCTATCACCAGACTCTTTCATCGTCACTTGCATATTGCCCGTGATGCTCACCGTCTCGGGGTTCATACCCACGTTGGTGATGTTAATGTACTTAGCCGTGGCTGGCAAGCTCGAGAACGTAAAAACACCGTTGTCATCGGTTTGCGTCATGAGCTTAGTCCCTTGCACACGAACGACAGCACCGCTCACGGGCGAGCCATGCTCGTCGACTACCCGGCCGGTTACGTGTTGCTGCGCATAAATAGAGCCTGCAGAAAGCAGACACGCAGACAAAAGCACTAACTTCTTGTTCATAATATAACCGTTAAATTAAACATATATTCAATCTTCGTGCGTTTTTCGTGAAGAGAGACAGGCGTGGCGAAAACTATGGTTTTGCTATGTTACCGTCCAATCTTCTCCCTCCATATTTTTGCTTATTCTTTACCTCGAAAAGAAGGGTTTCCAAGGCCTACGGCGAGGTTTTTTCGCCAGTTCAGAATTGTAGCTATTGGCAAATGTACGGATATTTTCAGTAAACGCAAACTTTTCATTCTATTTTTCTCACTTTTTTTCTACTTCCACAATTGCTCCCGCGGTTTAAGGAGGATAAAAAAACGCTAAAATGTCCACTTTTGCGGTTTTTTGCACCTTGTTTTCGCACCGACTTCTACGGCGGAGCGGACTTGATTGAAAGCGTTTTTAGCAAGACGACGTGGCAGATTTCTTTTGTTGCCCTTCAGCCGAGGAACGTTGTTGCTATAATAATCAGAATTTATTTGTTTGTCAGAATCAATGAAGAGGGTTTAACGAGTTGAGGATAATCACGCCCAAAACAAAGGCTGTAATGCCGGCATACAACCAATCGCGCTGCTTGAGGAAGTCGAAAAAAGAAATGACGACGCGCAAGAAAGGCGTAAGGATCAAAACCAAGACGCCGAGCTGTATCCACCCGATGGGGTTCATTTGCCCTACGCTGCCGAAGATGCCGCCAAGCGTCGTATAGGCTTCTGCATTTTCCGGCAAGGCATTGTAGGAAAAATGAGAGAGGTCGGGCAGCGTTTCCGAGCCGTGACGCCACAGATAGCCAATCCCGCCCACGAGGGCGATCAGTCCGGCCAGCGCCACGCCGATTCGAAGCGTGCGCGCCACGAGCAGCGAAAGATCGCGCGAAGTGCCGTCGCCGGAAGCCTCGCCCGCTGCATCCTTCGTGCAGGACTTGCCTTGGGGCGCTGCGGGGTGCGCTTTTTCAGTTGATGTCGGTTCCCTCATTGTTCCGAAAGGTTATTGCTCTTGCAAGAGACGTGATACATATATAATGTGTACGGACCGACCGCTTAGAACCTACCGGTGAATCCGTTGTATAGCATATTGAGCGCCACAAGTAGAATGGCGAAGAAGAAAATCTGCCGCAGGCGTTTTACGTTCATACTTTGCAGGAGTCGCGCGCCCGTCAATGCACCGAGTAAGACGCCGATCAGCGTCGGGAAGGCCACAGACGGGAGAATGATGCCGCGCTGCACGTAGACTACGGCCGAAGCGCAGGCCGTAACGCCCATCATAAAATTGCTCGTCGTCGTACTCACCTTAAACGGCACCTTCATAATGCCGTCCATCGCTATGACTTTCAAGACGCCCGATCCAATGCCGAGCACGCCCGACAAGATGCCGGCAACGTACATTACGCCAAGTCCGCCCCCAACGTTGCGCAATTCATAATGCTTCAGCGTTCCGTCGCGCTGCGGCCAAGCTCCGAAGAGCTTTAAGCGCCGCGCGGCATCCGAACCGACCACGCCCTCGTGGTCCAGCTTGCGCCGCTGCTGCATAATGACAGTCAGGATGAGCACGAAGCCAAAGATAACGGCAATAACAGAACTATTGAGCCAGACGGCGACAAAAGCGCCCGTGACGGCGCCTACCGTGGTCGCCACTTCGAGAAACATACCGAGGCGCACGTTGGTAATACCTTCCTTGACATACGCACTTCCGGAGCCGGAACTTGTGGCTATCGTGCTAACCAGTGCCGCTCCGACGGCATAATGGAAGTCGATGCCAAACCCAAGCGTAAGAAAAGGAATGACCACAACCCCACCGCCGAGTCCGGTAAGCGAACCCAACAAGCCTGCGCAGTAAGCAGCGAGCAATATCAACAATGTAAAAACAACGACTGTCATAATTCCGGCCGAGCCGCGTACAGATCATTTTTGCTTATTCCGGGTTGCAAATATAGTATATTTGACTTTTGCCAACCTATTCTCACCTAAAAAAATTGCGATTTCCCATTTTAGGGCATTACGCTGCTTTGCACCATCACGCACACTGCACAGCCTTCGATGATAGGCGATGGCCGAACGCTGCCACCCCACCCGTTTCCACCCGACTGGCCGCAGCGCAAACTTCGCTCGCAACAACGATGCACCAAATGTCGATTACGTAAGGCGAGGCTATTCATTTCGTTCCGGCGAAGTTGGGGCTTCGATATTTTTCATCGTGAGCGCAAAGGTTTTTTCTCACGAGCGCAAGGTCTTTTTATCGTGAGCGCAAACCTTTATTGTCGTGATGAAAAAGGTAGTAGGCCTACTTTGATCCACGCTACCTTTATGCTTCAGCGAATAAAGTCTTGCACAGGGACGCGCAAAAAGCCTCGGCCGCATAGTCGATACCGATAAAGCCACTCAAAATTCGATAAAAAAACCTCAACAACAGGCCCGCCGACACCCAATTTTGACCGCCGACTACACATTATTATATATAGCGCCTCAAAAATGAGCCTTACAGGAGCAAAAACAGACCTTCGCGATGAGCTTCCGGACCAACTGCCGCACACGGCGACGCAAAACGAAACCGCTTTATAAGATTTCCTGCCTTAAAAAAGGCAAATGTGCAGAATAATCTCTATTTTTGCTGTTTGGTTAGACGATAGAAAAATCTTCAGAGATGACTGACGCTGCTCCCGATTACCACATTCCCGTACTGCTGCAAACCACAGTGGACGGATTAAACGTTCGGCCGGATGGCTGCTACGTCGATTGCACCTTCGGCGGGGGCGGTCATAGTCGGGAGATCTTGCGCCGATTGGGCCCTAACGGGCGCTTGCTGGCTTTTGACCAAGATGCCGACGCGCAACGCAATATTCCGGCCGGCGAAGATCGACTGACCTTTGTGCAAAGCAATTTTCGCTATCTGCCAAACTGGCTGCACTATTACGGCTATGCGCAGGTCGATGGCATTTTGGCCGACTTGGGCGTTTCCAGTCACCACTTCGATGCGGCCGACAGGGGGTTCTCCTTTCGCTTTGAAGGGGCGCTGGATATGCGGATGAACAAACGCGCGCACACCTCAGCGGCCGGCGTCGTCAATACGTACAGCGAAGAGCAATTGGCAAACCTGTTTTATCTCTACGGCGAACTCAACAATGGGCGCCGCTTGGCCGCGGCCATCATCAAGGCCCGCGCCGCCGCGCCGATTGAGCGCGTGGAGCAATTGGTCGACGTCGTTACGCCCTATCTCGGCGCAGCCCGCGCGAAGAAGGATATGGCCAAGGTGTTTCAAGCCCTGCGCATCGAGGTGAACCACGAAATGGAGGCCTTGGAAGCTATGCTGACGGCAGCACTGACGTTGCTGAAACCGGGGGGACGCCTGGCGATACTGACTTACCATTCGCTTGAAGATCGCTTGGTGAAAAACTTCATCAAAGCCGGTAATGCGACGGGCAAAGTCGAACAAGACTTCTACGGCAACCGACTCGCTCCGATGAAACCCGTCAATGGACGTGTAATAAGGCCCGACGAGGCTGAAATGAATGCGAACCCACGCAGCCGAAGCGCGAAGTTGCGCATCGGAGAGTGCATCGCCGAACGAATAGACGGCAAGTAAGACCCATGACAAAAACAACTGACGAGAAAACAGACGGACGAAAGGTGATAGAAGCCTTGGAGCGGTCGGCGGCTGAAAAGCAGCGCCATCGCCGCACTGAAACGCCCCAAAAGCAGACTGAAGACGACAACGAAACGAAAGCGAAGCGGGCCTTCAAGAACCTGACGGGAGAGGAGGAGTTTAACCTCCGACGCTCGCTATCCCTGCGCGCCATTCTCGGTGGCGACATCTTGGCGGGTGCTTGGTTTCGCCGGCATTTTTGGTATATTGTGATGATCATCGTCATGTGTCTCCTTTACGTTGGCAATCGCTATGCGTGCCAGCAGCAAATGATCGAAGGGACGCATTTGGCCGACACGCTGCTCGACAGACGCTACAAGGCGCTGACGCTCTCCGGACAATTGAAAGAAATGACACGCCGCAGCAGCGTAGAAGAGCATCTGGCTGACACGACGCTCCATACGTCGACGACGCCCAATTATAACTTGCCTGTAGAGGCTGAGACTTCCTCGAGTAGCAAACAGCCTTAATGGCTTGTTGCCCGGACAGTTTTAGGAAAAGTTACAGGCTTTAAAACATGAAAGTATATTTAGACAAATTCAGTTCGCGCTTTTCGGTCATCGCAATACTCCTGGCGCTTGTCGGACTGGTCATTGTGGGTAAATCGCTCTACATTATGACCGTCAAAAAGGACTATTGGATGGCGGTAAACGATCGCTTCCAGCGGCGAAATGTGTCGCTCACGCCAATGCGTGGCAATATTTTGGCCGACGATGGGGAGGTCTTGGCGGCATCTTTGCCTGAATATAAAATGTATATGGACTTTATGGTCGAAATGGATGACTCGGTCCGTAAACATAAAGAACAACTGATCCGCGATTCGCTCCTGACGGTCAAGATGGATAGCATCTGTCAGGGGATGCACCGCATTTTTCCTGACATAGATCCGGCTAAGTTGGCCGAACACTTGCGCGAAGGGCGCCGTAAAAAGAGTAAAAACTGGCCAGTCTATCCCAAGCGCGTCAGTTATATACAATATCGCCGCGTGAAGCAGCTGCCCTTGCTGCGCTTAGCCCCCTATCGCGGCGGCTTCCACGTCGAAACGTTCAGAACTCGCGTTAATCCCTTCGGCGCTTTGGCGCCGCGCACCGTCGGCGACCTCTATCGCGGGAAAGATGAGGCGCGAAGCGGCATCGAAAAGACTTACGACGCGATCTTGCGCGGCAAGCCCGGGCGCTACCACCGGCAAAAAGTGCTCAATCAATACTTAAGCATCGTAGACCTTCCGGCAGAAGACGGCTGCGACGTGCAAACGACGCTCAACATTGCGATGCAGGACATTACACAAAAGGCGCTGGGCGACCGCTTGCGCGAAATTCAGGGAGAAGGGCGTGGGCAGGTAAACTTTGGCGTGGCTATTGTGATGGATGTCAAGACGGGCGACGTCAAAGCGATCTCAAGTCTGTCGCGCGTGGGCGATGGCTCGTTTCATGAAATCTCCAACAAGGCGGTAAGCAACTTGATGGAACCGGGATCGGTATTCAAACCGATGTCGTTCTTGGTGGCCTTCAACGATGGCTTTCTTCACCTCAACGACCAAGTAGACACCGGCTATGGCATTATAGAAATGCACGGCCGAAAAATGAAAGACCACAACTGGCGCAATGGTGGCTACGGGCGCTTGACGGCACGAATGTGTATTGCTAACTCGTCGAACGTCGGCGTCAGCAAGTTTATCGATCGTTTCTACGGCAACAACCCTGATAAATTCGTTGACGGGATCTACGCGACCGGCGTCGGCGAAGATTTGCGCATCCCCATTCCGGGCTATGCCAAGCCTCGCATTCGCCGTCCGCGCGACTTAGGCGACCGCTGGGCAAAGACGGACTTGCCGTGGATGAGTATTGGCTACGTAACGCAGATACCACCTATTAGTACGCTGACTTTTTACAACGGCATTGCCAACGATGGTAAGATGATGCGCCCACGCTTCATCAAAGCAATCTTGCGCAACGGAGAGGTCATCGAGGAAAAGCCGCCTATCGTTGTTCGCGAACAGATGGCGAAACCGGAGGCTATCAAGGATGTGCAGGCTTGTCTGCGCGCCGTGGTGACTGACGGCGTCGGACGAAAGATCAACTCCAAACTTTTCCACATCTCAGGCAAAACCGGAACGGCACAGGTTTGGACGGCTCACGGCCGCTCGGCTGAATATCTCGTTTCCTTCGCCGGCTATTTCCCCTCAGAAGCGCCGCGCTATTCTTGCATTGTCTGCATCGAAAAGGCCGGCAGTGCGGGCGGCGCGCTGGATTGCGGGCCGGTGTTCAAACGCATCGCGGAAACGGTGATGGCACAGGATCGCTTAACGGATTATACGGTTGCACGAGACTCGGTAAATATTCCGCTACCCATCGTTAACCCGGGTAACATTCTGGCTGCAAATTATCTTTTGGACGTCTTTGGCATCCCGCACTCAACGAACGTGGGCGGCAATGCGGACGGCGTGATCTGGGGAACGTGTGCTACGCGCTCCGGCAGCGTTTCGCTGGCAAATAAGTTGACGCCGAAAGACGAAATGCCCGATGTGCGCGGCTATGGTTTGCGTGATGCGGTATTCCGTCTCGAGCAAGCAGGCTTGTTGGTAAACTGCGCAGGCATCGGACGCGTGACGGCGCAAAGTATTCCGCCGGGTGCGAAGATCAAGCGCGGAGAACACGTCAACCTCATTTTGGGAGAAGGCGCAGAAGTGCAGGAGATGGCGGCGACCGAAGAAGAAGCAGCTACTGAACCTGCGCAACAAGCTGCTCCGGAGAACGCGACACCGGCAACAACTAACACGCCGGCGCCCACACCCAAGCCCGAAAAGCCGCAAGCTAAACCAGCTAAAGAGGGCATCAAACCAGAAAAACCGAAAGTGACCAATACGGAGAAGCCGAAGGATAAGCCAAAAGAACCGGCACGAACTGGGACACGCGAAGCTACGCCGCAGCGCCGAACGGAGGAGAACAAGGCAAAGGACAAGCCCAAGACGGCTACCAAAGATAAGCCCAAAGACAAGCCGAAGGCAAATGCGAAAACCACGGCGGAAGCCGCCGGAAAATCGAAACCTAAACCCGCTTCGTCGGCATCCGGAACGAGCGGAAAGAAAAAAGAATCAACAACAACGAATACTACACCGAACAAGGGCAAAAAGAAATAATGCCCGCCTTCAGTGTCAGTAAATCATTCAACGCATACAATATATATACATGATGAAATTGTCGGACCTCTTGCAGAAAATCAGTCCCCTCGAAACGCGAGGGAGCCTCACTATTGATATTAACGGCGTGAACATGGATTCGCGCTTAGTTGAAAAGGGCAATCTCTTTGTGGCTGTCAAAGGCACGCAGACTGATGGGCACGCTTTTATTGCCGGCGCGATTGAAAAAGGCGCTTCGGCGATCTTGGTTAGTGAACCCATTCCGGCTGAAACGCCGACCGACGTCACCTTTGTGCGTGTGGCGGACACGGAAGATGCGATCGGGAAAGTGGCTACTACATTTTATGGAGATCCTACGCAACGCTTGAAACTTGTTGGTGTGACGGGCACAAACGGAAAAACGACAATTGCCACTGTATTGTATCATCTGTTTACGGAACTCGGCTTTAAGTGTGGCCTTTGCTCTACGGTATGCAACTATATCGGAACGCACGCTGTGCCGACGGAACACACGACGCCGGACCCCGTAACCTTAAATAAGCTCCTTGGGGAAATGGCCGACGAAGGCTGCGAATATGCTTTTATGGAATGTAGTTCGCACGCCATTCATCAAAAGCGAATCGGCGGTTTAGACTTCGCCGGGGCACTCTTCACCAACCTGACGCGCGACCACCTCGATTATCATAAAACTTTTGAGAATTATCGCGACGCTAAGAAGGCTTTCTTTGACGGCTTGAGCAAACAGGCTTTTGCTATCACCAACGCCGACGATAAGAATGGACCCATTATGGTGCAGAATACAAAGGCTCGCATCAAAACGTATTCCACGAGAGCAGCGGCCGACTACAAAGGAAAGATCCTTGAAGAGTCGCTCGAAGGTATGCTGCTCGAAATAAATGGTCGCGAAGTTAGCGTGCGGTTTGTCGGACGCTTTAATGTCTCTAATCTGCTCGCCGTGTATGGAGCAGCCATCGAGCTTGGGGTATCTCCCGATGAAACTTTGCGCGTACTCTCTTCGCTCCACCCCGTCAACGGACGCTTTGAAGCCATTCGCTCCCCAAAAGGCGTGAGTGCGATCATTGACTATGCCCACACGCCGGACGCCTTGGCCAACGTGCTCTCGTCTATTGATGAAATCGTACACGGCAAAGCGCAGGTGATTACGGTTTGCGGCGCCGGCGGCAATCGAGATAAAGGTAAGCGCCCCTTGATGGCCCAAGAAGCGGCCAATCGTAGCGATCGCGTTATCATCACGAGCGACAACCCGCGCTTTGAAGAGCCGCAAGCTATTGTAGATGATATGCTCGCGGGCTTGGATGAAACGCAACGTGCTAAAACCATCGCCATCGTAGACCGCCGCGAAGCCATCCGCGCCGCAGCGGCAATGGCACAAGCCGGCGATGTAATCCTCATAGCGGGTAAAGGACACGAGCCTTATCAAGAAATCAAAGGCGTTAAACACCATTTTGATGATCACGAAGAGGTGCGCAAGGCTTTCGGATTAGAAGCATAAGCGCCCACCAAAGACTTTCAGATATGTTATACTATCTCTTCCGCGCATTAGAAAGCATTGGCGTACCCGGTTCCGGCCTATGGAGCTACACCTCCTTCCGCGCCCTGCTTGCATTGATGCTTGCGCTGATCATATCCACGTGGTTTGGCGAGTATTTCATCAAACTCATGAAGCGCAAGAACATTAGTGAGACACAGCGCGATGCAACCATCGACCCCTTTGGTACGCAGAAGTTGAATGTGCCCTCAATGGGCGGCATCATCATTATTATAGCTATTCTCGTACCCGTACTTTTACTCGGTCGTCTTCGCAATATCTACCTTATATTGATGATCATTTCTACGGTTTGGTTGGGCATCATCGGCTTCTTAGACGACTATATCAAGATCTTTAAGAAGAAGAAAGACGGCTTGCCCGGACGCTACAAAATCCTAGGACAAGTAGTCTTGGGCTTAGGCATAGGCTTGACGCTTTATCTAAGTCCGGATGCCGTGATACACGAGAATGTAGAAACTGTCAACGTCAACCACGTGACGGTCGTCAAGCATAAGAGTCAGCCCGTCAAGGCTACGCAGACGACCATCCCATTTGTAAAGAACCACAACCTCGACTATGCCGAAATCGTTTCATTTGTAGGCGAACACAAGCAAGCAGTAGGCTGGATTCTCTTCGTACTGATGACCATCTTCGTGATCACTGCCGTCTCCAACGGCGCGAACCTCAACGACGGAATGGATGGTATGGCCGCCGGCAATTCGGCCATTATCTGCATAGCGCTGGCCATCTTTGCCTACGTATCCGGACACGTCCAATGGGCCGGATACCTAAACATTATGTACATTCCAGGGTCAGAGGAACTAGTCATCTTTATCTTTGCGATGATTGGAGCGCTCATCGGTTTTTTGTGGTACAACGCCTACCCCGCCCAAATATTTATGGGCGATACCGGCTCACTTACCATTGGCGGTCTGATTGGCGTATTGGCCATCATTACCCACAAAGAACTCCTTCTCCCGCTACTCTGCTTCATCTTCTTTGTAGAAAGTCTGAGTGTGATCTTACAAGTAGAATATTTCAAATTCTTCAAGCGCAAAGGCTTGAAGCGTAGAATCTTTAAGCGCACACCGATTCACGACAACTTCAGGGTCTTGGGCAAGCAACTTGATCCGGAGTGCCGTTATTTGCTAAAAAATTGGCCGCGCGGCACGTGGCACGAGTCGAAAATTACCGTCCGCTTTTGGATTACAACCATCTTGCTGGCCGCAGCAGCCATCATCACATTGAAGATCAGATAAGGAAATACAATGAAAATAGTCATTTTAGGCGCAGGCGAAAGCGGCGTAGGCGCCGCCATTCTCGCGCAGCAGAAAGGTTATGAAGTATTTGTGTCCGATATGGGACACATCCAAGATAAATACAAGGCCCAACTCTCAGCCCACAACTTGCGTTGGGAGGAAGGCAAGCATACGCCCGAAGCGATACTCGATGCGGATGAAGTCATCAAGAGTCCCGGCATTCCGGAAACCGCACCGATGGTGCGTGCACTGCGCGAAAAGGGCATTCCCGTAATCAGCGAAATCGAATTTGCCGGTCGCTATACCCAAGCACGCACCATTTGCATCACGGGTAGCAATGGCAAGACGACGACGACGTCACTCATTTATCATATCCTGCAAAAGGCGGGCTATAACGTAGGCCTCGCCGGCAACATCGGACGTAGTTTCGCGCTGCAAGTAGCTGAAGGCGATGTAGATTGGTACGTGATCGAACTCTCTTCTTTTCAACTGGACGATATGTTCCGCTTCCGTGCCGACATTGCCGTTCTGCTGAACATTACGCCCGACCACCTCGATCGCTATGACTTTAAGATGGAGAACTACGTGGCATCAAAGATGCGCATCCTGCAAAACCAGCGCCCGCAAGATACATTTATATATTGGGCCGGCGACGAACACATCCCGACCCAACTCCAACAACTTGCTCCCGCAAGCCGCCTATTGGCTTTTGCCGACGCTCCTGAAGCAGGTGCAGCTGCCTATGCGGAAAATGGTTTGTTGACGATTGATCAGCCCACACCCTTCACGATGGCTCTGAGCGAACTCTCACTGCCCGGCCGCCACAATCTACGCAACAGTATGGCCGCAGCCTTAGCAGCCCAATCAGCGGGCGTAGATGAGGCAACGATCCGCGCCGGCTTGGCCGACTTCCCCGGTGTGCCTCATCGCCTTGAGAAGGTAGCAGATGTGGCCGGCGTACATTATGTTAACGACTCGAAAGCGACCAACGTCGACGCTTGCTATTGTGCGCTTGAAAGTATGCAGACGCCCGTCGTACTCATTTTGGGTGGTACGGACAAGGGCAACGACTATAACGAAATAGCACCACTCGTGCGAGAGAAATGCCGCGCCCTCGTTTTCCTTGGGGCTGACAACAGCAAACTACAAGACTTCTTTGCCAACTTTAATCTCCCGATTAGCGATACGCATAGTATGAAAGATTGCGTAGCAGCTTGCGCCGCAGCAGCCCTACCCGGCGATACGGTTTTGTTGAGTCCGTGTTGTGCCAGCTTCGATCTCTTCCGAAATATGGGCGATCGCGGCGATCAATTTAAGGCACTCGTTCGCGCAATGCAAACCACCGAATAAGCTTGAGTAACAATAATAAAAGTCAATGGCAAAAGTAAGCAATATCTTCAAGGGCGACCGCGTTATCTGGGCCATCTTCTTCTTCCTTTGCGCTATCTCGCTTGTCGAGGTCTTTAGCGCAGCCAGCACGCTGACTTACAAAAGCGGCAGCTTTTGGATGCCTATGTTCAAGCAAGCCCTTTTCTTAGGTTTAGGCACGGCCATCGTCATAGCTTTTCAGATGATCCAGCCGCGTTTCTTTCAAGTCATACCCGTCATTGGCTTACCTATAACGTTGATCTTACTCATCTTTTCCTTTTTCCTCGGTGCCTCGACCAATGATGCCCAGCGCTGGGTCGACGTCGGTTTCATCCAATTCCAACCCTCCGAGTTGGCTAAATGTGTGATGGTTCTGACCACAGCCCTCATTCTATCTCGCCTTCAGCGCGACGATGGAGCCGACCCAAAGGCTATCAAATATATTTTGCTACTCACGGGCTTCATCGAACTCTTTATTTTTACAGAGAACCTCTCGACCGCAGCCTTGCTTTTTGCCGTCATATTCTTAATGATGTACATTGGGCGCGTACCCTTTCGGCAACTGGGTTCATTGCTCGGCGTCTTTGCCATTATTATAGCGCTCATACTCTTAGTCGTGGCCCTCTCGCCCTCATCTACCTCACCGGATGATTCAGGTGTGCTCCACCGCTTCTCCACGTGGAAAGCACGCATCACGAAGCACTTTGGTGATGATAAGCAGCTCGCACCTGAAGACTTTGATATTGATAAGGACGCCCAAGTGGCCCACGCCAATATCGCCATCGCCTCCTCCAATGTCGTAGGTAAATTGCCCGGCAACTCTATTCAGCGCGACTTCCTCAGTCAGGCATATTCCGACTTTATATATGCCATCATCATAGAAGAGCTAGGCATCTGGGGAGGCGCTATTGTTGTTATTCTATATATTTGGCTACTCTTCCGAGCCGGGCGAATAGCGTCGCGTTGTCGAGATATGCAGCGCACGCCAACCCATTCACGCTACTTTTATGCCTTAACAGTAATGGGCGCAGCCTTGATGTTGGTACTCCAAGCCTTATTTAATATGCTCGTGGCCGTAGGCATTGCCCCCGTCACCGGGCAGCCGCTCCCACTCATCAGTCGAGGCGGCACATCAACCTTAATCAACTGTTTCTATATCGGGATCATTCTCAGCATTAGCCGATTGGTCGTGCGCCGTACTAAGGTTAAGACTGCTACCGAAAGGGCTGCTGATCCTAAAGATGCAACTACCAATGAGGAGGAAGCGATTGTAGCCGATGAGGAAATGCAAATCGCAACAGAAAACTGACATTCATAATCTCGGACGTCCTTTGGGGCTGCCATAAACTTATAAAAACTATGCATCTCTTCCAAAAGCTACTCCTCGTTTGTCTGCTTTGCCCCTTACAACTCTTGGCAAAGGAAGACCCACGGGTACGCGTGCGCTTCGAAACTTCTCTCGGTAAATTTACAGTAGAACTGTATAACGAAACGCCGAAGAACCGCGACAACTTTATCTCCTTAGTGCGCAATGGCTATTTCAAACAAACGCTTTTCCATCGTGTGATTCGCGACTTTATGATCCAAGGCGGCGACCCTGATTCGCGCAATGCTGCGCCCGGCCAACGCTTGGGCGAAGGAGGGCCAAGTTATACCATACCCGCAGAGATTTGTTTGCCGCGCTACTTCCACAAACGCGGTGCACTGGCTGCCGCTCGCGAAGGCGACGACGTAAACCCACTGCACGAAGGAAGCGGCTCACAGTTTTATATCGTATGGGGCAAGACCTACTCCAATGAAAAACTGATGGAAATATTCAATGCTTCTTTGCGTAACCCCGCCAAACCAATGCCGATGACGCCCGAGATGATGATGACTTACGAAAAACTGGGCGGAACCCCCTGGTTAGACGGCAATTACACGGTCTTCGGACAAGTTATAAAAGGCTTGGACGTCATTGAGAAAATACAACAAGTCGCCACAGACAAAAACGACCGTCCCCTCACCGATGTCGTAGTGCGGCGCACGTATATTCTCAACCCCAAAGCCTTAAGGCGCCTCGGCCTACATTGATAACAGACGGGCGGTAAAAGGGCTAAATGCACTCTGATAGAGCATCATTACATAAGAGGGCTATGCAACAAATGCATAGCCCTCGATTCTTAGTACAAATTCATTGACCGCCCCCCTTTTTGGAGCACTTTTCTCGCGATCTGACGTTAATTATAAAAAATAACAGCGCAAGAGTTTGTTTCTATGAAAATATTGTCTACTTTTGGAGCTGAAAAAGAAAGCGAACACGCAGTTGCCGTGTAAGCTCTCTCTATTTAGACAGATTATCACAGTGGGGTTAACCCATAAAAAATTGTAACACTTTAAACATTTATCATTATGAAAAAATTACTACTCCTTGCTCTCGTAGCATTCATCGGCATTAATGCACAGGCACAAGGCAAGCCTGAAGTTATTACCGAACAACCGGCCGGCACTGAAACGGTTTACAAACGTGTTAGCGGTAAAATGTTTTTTGTTAAAGATAAGGAGATCAAGATGGCTGATCTTGGAAAATTAATACAGGGCGGTGGTAAACCCGGCGATTTGAAAGTCGTTACTGCTGATGATGGCAAGACTGTTTATTTGAAGTATGTGCTTACTTACCCCTCATTTATCAAGGACGACCAAGCAGGCGGCTGGGTGAAAGGTACTAAGGAAGGAAACAAAATCACTATTCCTGCAGGTCAATACATTATGTATGGCAAATACGAGGACGGTGAATATGGCGCCCGCGTAGGCTATATGGAGTACAAGAACGACAAATTTGAGGTTTCAAATGAGCCTATAACTTTCACGCTTGAAGGCAATACTGCTAAGCTTGATGGCACCTATATGGAAAGTTCTCAAGACAACATAAAATTGAAGATTTTAGGTGGTTATTGGAGCGACAACAATGGCTTCTTCTGCGGCGATGTTGAAACATTATGCTCAACAGATCCGGCAGGTATCGAAAATATTGAAAAAGCTGACAACAAGCAAATTGTAGGTGAAACATACTTCGACCTCTCCGGCCGCAAGCTTTCTGAGGCTGGCAAGGGCATAGTTATCAAGAGCATTAAGTTTGCTGACGGCACAACGAAGACCATAAAGTACATCGGTAAGTAATTAGCGAGAAAACAACAGCAAATTAAAATATAGAATAGGGGCAGCTCCATATAAAGAAGCTGCCCCTATTATTTTGTACAGTTCTTTGCCCTCTACCAAGGGCTAACGCAGCGGGAATACAACTTCTCATTTTCACATAGAGAGGGGCTTTATTAAGGCTATGAGGAAGATTTATTTTTCCTATTTATGAAATAAAACTTTTGCTTATATCGATTTCCTTGTTACTTTTGCACCGCAAAAAGGGGATTTCTATTAAAAGAAGGAAAGCGTCAGTCTTGATGTTGCGGGTCCTCTTTTATGTAGCATGAATCTTAATTACATAATAATGTTATGAAACACGTAAAAATCAAAAAAGGAGCCTTTTATTTAGGCTTAAGTGCTTTATTCTTGTTTTCTTGCTCTAACGATGAGTCAGCTATTAACAAGAGCAACAATGAATTAGAAAATGACAAGGGTGAAGCTATCCTTGCTTTTCCAAGCAAGGATGCCATTTTGCAAGCAGTTAAATCTACGAATATTAGTTCCATACGAACACGAGCAACGAATGCAGCAACAGGAAATGCTATTGAATCTTCACACTTTATATCTTTAACAGATAAAGTGCTCCCTAATGACCCGGTTCTCAATGAAGTCTCAGAAGAAGAAAAAAGGATTATTCTTGAAGAAGGTATGACCTATTATGATATGTATGGCTGTGAAGAATATTTACCTAGTTTAAACTTTGCTCGACTCCTTAATTCTAATAGAGAAATACAATTAAATGACTCTATATATAAAATTACGGAATTTGGAACTTTGACAACAAGCGCGAAGGATAGACTTAAACTTGATGACGCCTATTCTTCTCTCAAAGCCTACTCTCTATCAACGGATAATTCAACACCTAAATTCTCTCTTGCTCCCGGCGTCGTATTTACTCCATACGATAATTATACCCAAGACTCTTCACCAAAGTCTAAAACAACTGCAGAGAATCTACCAACAGAGAGGTTTAAACATTACTCTGCAGAAAGCAAGACTTTCGTCGGAAAAATAATCGGAAAGGTATTAGGCGATAGATCTGTAAAACATGATGAATTTATGAAAAAGCGTCGAGTTAATGGTTCTCTTTATTCTTATAATTACTTAGTATATCACGAGACGGGTTGTTTTGTCTCTATGAGTAAAAAGCGTGGTGGTTTATTCAAATTTATCAACGGGTGGAAGGATATACCAGCAGAAGAATTATTTATGCAGTATAAGGGCCTTGTTCTTGAAATGAATGTAAAGGTACCCACACAAAATCTACCAAAGAACAACTTCCAGCAAGTATTTACATCTTATTCCTATTTTAAAGTACATGGCCTTGACCATACATTTAATAAAACTATTGATATTTGTGGACTTGAGGTTAAGGAGAAAGACTTATATAAGTTAATAGGGCAAGGAACTCAGGAAATATTTAACATTTTACGTTCGTGGTTAAAAGACCCATCTGCTTTGGATAAAACTGAAGGAGGTACTGCAATCAGAATTATAACTCCTGAAAGCGTTTATGTTGTTATTCCCAATGATACATACATTGTAACAAACAAAGAAAAAATGAGAAAAGTCTTTGATTCTGGAGTTTTACTCTATATATCTATTTCTAATGGTGGTACCTGGAAAAATTTCCTCGAAACGATAAGAGGGTATAGAAACATGCCTGTAAAGAAACTTATTGGTGGCGAAGTCTTATTAGCAGGGAAATTAAATAATAAATGGGGAGGCATGTTTATCAAGAAAGAAACTAATTAGAAATAAAAGAATATGAAAAGAATAATCTTTTTTCTACTGTTCATACTCTGTATTGTGTCTGCGCAAGCTCAACACAAATTTCGCTTTGGCTTAGGCTTAAATTATCCCATTCCTATTGAGAAAGGAGGCAACGAATATAATCACGTTAGCATTTATCTTAATGCGAGTTATCGACTGACGGATCGTTTTAACATAGATTTTGGCGTGCATAGTGAAAACTATACGACGAATCACGACGTCTGGTATTTAGATACTTACTCTTTGGCCGTCGTACCCGGTGCAAACTATCTTTTTCCTTTGAAGACGAAAAAAGTGCTACCCTACGTCGGGCTTGGTACCGGAATTTCTTTTGATAGTGTTGGAAATGGTCTTTTTGGCCCCACGATGCGCGTTCATCCGGTATTAGTGCCGAAAGTCGGCATTCAATTCTTCAAGCACTTGGATGTAACGTTCCGCTATTATATTACGCACCCCGACTTCGACCGCTTAATGGTGGGCATTGGCTATACATTCTAAACGCTTGCTTCACACTTGATCTTTGCGGCGTGTATTTTCCTAAGTAAACTGCACACGCAAAAGGCTCATTTAGTGAATATAAATCATAAGAAAAGTCTGTTCCTTACTTAAAAGGGGCAGACTTTTTCAGTTTTCTTGAAGCAATGCTGCGTAAGCGTAAGGCGTATTCTTGATTTCACATACCGACACATCCAAAGCCAAAAGTCAAGGTGAAGCATCGGCAGGCAAAAAACAGGGCCGAAACAGCGCAAAACGCGCCTGATTTTCAAACCATTAAGGAAGCCTAAAACTTTCCTATAAGAGAAGAAAAATTGTCTTATAAGACAATTTTTTCGATCATAGGAGAAAGTTTTTCCGATCACCTAAGAGAATTTTTGCGATCTCCTATGAAAGTTTAAGCACGCTCCTAAGCTCATTTTTCGAGGCTACGTGCAGGCGAAAAATGATGCGCTATGAGGCTTGCCGGACAAGGCGCATTGCCGTCCTAATCCTGCATGCTGATGCCATAATCTCCTACTTTTCAAAGAGACGAAACTATGATTGTCTTATTTTAAATAAGACAAACTACCGATCTCTGCTTGAAGGGCTAAATTCTTGCTTAAGTTTCTACTTTTGCGGGCGGACTGCAATAAGCCTTTTCGGGCTATATCTGAAAAGCCTTTTAATAAAGAGCCTAAGCTGCTTAGCTTTCTTCCGCATATTGGTAATGACCCATAAACAAAAACTAAAAGCTTGATAAAAATTGCGTATTAGAGGCTCGGTTTTGATATACGCCGCTTAATAAAGAAGCCTTTGCAGCCTATATGATGACATAAGAAGAGGTATGTGCACATTCGTGAAACGGAAGTAAGGCCTTGGCCAAATCAAATTAAGAGTAATGTTTCAAGCTGTTTTTTTGCCAAAGATCAACCATAAATGATCGACAAGCAGTATCTTTGCAGCGTGTTACAACTAAACTTAGTATAAAATGACGCAAGAAAAATTTTTATCGATTCTCGGCTGGGTCGCTACGGCAACAGCCATGGCTATGTATATTTCTTATATTCCGCAGATTGGCTCTAATCTCTCCGGACATAAAGGCGATTGGCTCCAACCTATGGTGGCAGGCATCAACTGCGTGCTGTGGGTGGGGTATGGTTTCTTTCGTAAGAAAAAGGATTGGCCGATCGTTATAGCTAACTTCCCCGGCGTGGTGTGTGGCTTCATGGCCTCTTTCACGGCTTTATAAGGCGCATCATCGGCTTGATAACGAACGAACTACTAAGCAAATAGACAAATATCCTGACAGGATAAGTTATCTAAAAAGGCCTCAGGAGAAGGCAAAACATCTCCTGAGGCCTTTTTTATGTATCAGCAAGGTAATGAGCGGTTGCGTGGCTGCTCGCAAAATGCAGCATCTTTCTCTTCCGTGTGTTTAGTTACCTTATAAGGTCCTTTTGCTTTAATCCAAAAATAAGCTTAACAATGAAACGAATACTTTATCTCCTATTGATCTTTTCGGCTTCGCTTCCGACATATTCACAAATGCTCTTCTCCGAAAATCTTACCATGAATATAGACAGCACCAAAAGTATACAAGGGACATTATTGCCCGTGCTGGATTTCAAAACCGAAAAGAAGAATATACTTACTTTCAAAAATACGGCTAACCTGAACCTGCTGATAAAGCGCAAACGGGTAATCAATTTCATAAACAAGCTTGAGTTTTCTACCTATGGCAAGAAAGTGACGGTAAGCGGAGGATATGTACACTCCGAATATCGCTACTTGTTGGATAAGGCTTTTGAGGTTTATCCTTATGCCGAGTCGCAATGGGCCGGTAGTAAAGGTCTGAAATATAAGGTTTCTACGGGTTTGCAATCGCGTTATCGGTTGATCAATACAGATCATTGCTTGATGTTTGCCGCTGTAGGCTTCTTTTTCGAATTCGAAAAGTGGGAGAATCCTAATCCCGGTCCATCAACAGGGATGTATGCTTACAGCCGTAGCCTAAAAAGTCACCTTTCTCTTAGTTTCAGGCATCAGTTGGGGGATCATTGGGAAATTACGACGACGGCTATTCACCAAGGAAAACCGGATAGTTATTTGAAAAAAGCTCGTTTTGGCGGGGCTCTCGACCTGAAATACAACATCACACCGACAATAGGCTTACGCGGAGCCTATCGTATCATTTACGACACATCTCCGATTGTACCCGTACGGAAAGATTTTGATTCCGTTGATGTCGGTCTTGATATTTCATTTTAAGCAAATATCAAAAAAAGAAGGCAACCTTAAAATACAACTTGATAATGGCCTGTATGTAAGGTTGCCGCTTTTCAATGTTATACCATAAAAACAGCTACGAGGCTGACGGATAACGAGCGCCTCGTAGCTGCTGATGATTTCTCATCTTTTGGTTTTGCTTTTAACGCATAGCCCGGAGACAATGAAAGTTCTCGCTTTTGCTATGCGCTAAACGTATGTTTTAATTAAGTTTTACGACGCGGAAACCGGCATCGTCAAAGCGACTGTTGTATTCGCTACCGCCGCGATAAGCGCTGCGACATTGCAAAGCACGCTTTGTCCAGCTACCACCGCGCAAGATGCGATACGTTCCGTTTGCAGGCCCTTTCGGATCGGTCTGCTCGGCTTTCGAATATTCTTCGTACCAATCGGCACACCATTCCTGCACATTGCCGTGCATATCATACAAGCCCCAAGCATTAGGTTGACCTACCGACCCAACGGGTACGGTTTGCTGGCGATAAAGCCCCTGCTCGTGGTTGTTATAAGGATAAGTGCCGTCGTAATTAGCATCATCCGTCGTCAAGTTGTCGCCGGTATTGAACGGTGTAGTGCTGCCGGCACGGCAAGCATACTCCCACTCGGCTTCAGTAGGCAAGCGGCAACCGGTCCATTCGCAGAAGGCAACGGCATCTTCCCAACTTACGTCGATAACCGGGCGATTTTCGCGGCCCCAACCGTAATCATCAGGCTTTTGGCGGCCCGTTGCTTCGCAAAACTTATCAAATTGCTCGAATGTAACGGGATATTTGCTCATATAAAAGTCCTTCGTCAGCGTGACCTTATGTTGTATTTCGCCCGCTTCTCGCTGCGGCTCGGTCGTAGGGCTTCCCATTACGAAAGAGCCGGCCTGAATTTTCACAAACTCAATACCAATATCTTTCGGGTCTACCGTGCCGGCACCGGATTTGAAGAACTTAATGTCCTGCACCTTTTCTGTGGCGATCGTGTCCTTCGTGCCATCTGCACGCTTCACGACCATCTTCCAATTTTGTGCGCAAACATTTGCGGCTGCTACTAAAGCAACCGTAGCACAGAGTAAAAGTCTCTTTTTCATAAATTCGAAATTTACAAGGATATAAAGTCAGTTGCGCTGCCCAAGGGTTTAGGCGGTTGAGCAGTGCGGTCTGATTTTTATTTCTTCAGCCACTTAAAGGAGCGCTGCCCTGCGGTGATGACGTAAACGCCGGCCGGCTGGTCACGCAAATCAAGCTGTGCACGTCCTTCCTTATCTGTGATGACCTTTGCCACTTTGCGGCCATTGCTCGTGAAGACGGTAATCTTCGTGCCGGCAGGATACTGCGTGAAGATGGCTAAACCTTGCACGAAGTTGGTTTCTCCTTGCGACTTGTTTTGATCTACAACTTTACCAATGCCCGTTACGTCGCGCTCTTCAAAATGATAGTCTTTAAGGTCTTTCAGCGAGAAATTGAGTTGCTGCTTGTCATAAACGACCGCTAAGCTATCTGCAAAATACATCAACTTAGGACTTCCCTCTAAGAAGAATACGTTTTCGCCGCCCGCTTGCATTTTAACAACGAGGCAAGGCTGCTTGTCTGCGTCAGCCTGCATAGGATTTTTGAGGCTTGATGCACTGGCTACGCTCGACGCACCACTCAAGAGGCCGGCAGCCAAGATAAATAGGAGTTTTCTTTTGGCTTTCATGTAATGAATGAATTATAATGGTTTAAAAAATCTCATTTCGAGAAACGGCAAAATCATTTGCAGCCTTGCAAATATATATATAAATTGCTACGGAAACAAGCAAACGGATTGATTTTATCGTCATCAAGCCTCAACAAGTGCCTATTGAGGCTCGCTAGCACCGATCTGCGCCGCTTTTCGCAGCTTCAGTCGCGCGCTTCTCATTGTTTGCCTCATCGTTGGTCACCATCGGTCGAGTGCGGCTGAGGCACATCTTCTTCAGTAGTCGGCAGGCTTGGAAACAACAAACAACAAGTCTTCCGCATGGCAGCAGGACTTGTTGTCAGCAAGGCTTAGGGCTACTTCACGTGCGCCCTTATGGCTAATAAGTAAAAGCAAACTGAGGCTTGCTCAATCGAAGCGGCGGGTAAAAGAAAGGGCTTTGATGCGCTTATTGCCTTTGCCAAAATAGACCACAAAGTTGGCTCTCTTCTGCCGCAACGAGTGCTTTGTTGTGAGTATTACTTTATAGCGTACGCCTTGACCGGGAGCGAGCGAAGAGATATGAACCGCAGGGGAAATGCGCACTTGCGGATTGTCGCAGACAAGGATGGGAAGTACATTTTGCAGCGTATCGCTCCCATTATTATATATGTCCATCGTCAAAGGCAAGGGATGCTCGGGTGAGAGCGCTACTTCCGTTGTCGAATCGGCTATTTGCACATTCTTCACATCTAATGCAGTCCACTCGGAATAGGCATATGCCTGTCTCGAAGAGGAACTACGACCGGCACGGCCTACTTTTGCGCGGTCGTAAGTATAGCCGTCTTCCTCTTGGTCTGCTGAGGCGCAATTGCCATCACGTGATTTTTTCTGCACAGTAGATGCACCGACAGCGGCGCCCGTTATGCCCCCGATAATTGACCCTAAGTCGGAACCGCGCGGCCCACCTATAACTTCGCCGACTGCAGAGCCAAGCACGCTACCCAGCAAACTACCGCCGGCCATGGCACTTCCTCTGTCCGAGCAAGCGCTTAACAGTAGGGCGGCAGAAAGGAAAATGGGCAATCCACGCTTCATAATTATATACTCCTATATATATACAAACATCGCGCGCCACAGGTTTTTTACCTGAGGGCGTGCGACGCTTTCATTATTTTACGGTAATCACCAAATACTTACTCACACTCCAGAAGCGATCCGGATTCGTAATACGCAAGACATATTGCCCTTGCGCATCGCGCTCGAGCGAATAAGAATCTGCAGGGTGCGAAGTGTTCAGCTGTGCACTCTTGGAATAGAGGCGAATCGTCTTCGTCACGCGATAGTCTATGCGCGTAAAATAGTCGCGGTTAAAGTCTTTCGATTTCAAGACATCGCCGTGCGCCAGAATGCGTTGCTCGCGAAGTTCTTTCTTCGTGCCGAACACGTAATAAGCCGTGTAGAGCTGCTGATCCTGCGCGGCAATGGTCTGCGCTTTCTGCTCATTGCTGCTTGAAAGCGAGTTGACGCTATTATTCAAGGAAGTGATCTGCTCATCTTGCTCGGCTATCTTGATGTCCTTTTCAGCCAGTTGCGCCCGAAGCTTATCAATCTCCTTCGTCTTCTCTTCCAACTGCGCTTGAAACTTCTTCACCATTTGCGAAAGCGTAGACTTCAATCGCGAATTAGCCCCCGTAGATGAGCGAAGCTGATCCTGCAAATTGGCTATTAACGCTCGGTTCAACTTCATCTTGTCCTGAATGAGGTGCATATTGTCTGCTATGGCCTGCCTATTAGAGTTTTCTCCGTGTTGCGCCTGCATCGTAACAATGTTTTCTGCCTCATTGATCTGACGGAAGCCTTCTTGAATCTGTTCGACGGTTCCCATTAAATCGTTCGATTCGTTTTGCGCCTCTTTCAAAGCGTTTTTGAGCGAATCAATCTGCTGAGCCGTAGCTTCCACGGCTTCTTCTTTCTGCTTTTTCGTATTGCAACTGAAGAGCAAAGCAGCAGCTGCAACGACTAACAACGCTTTTTTCATAATCTTATTCTTTTTAATGTGTGGAAGCCTCCACCTCCTTTGATTTCTTTCTATTTAATCCCTCAACGATAATGACAAATTCGCCGCGGGGAGCTGTCGTCTTAAAGTGCGCCGCAAGCTCTTCAAGCGTCCCTCGAAGCGTTTCTTCGTGCAGTTTGGAGATTTCTCTCGACACTGACGCACGTCGATCGCCGCCAAAGGCCTCTGCTAATTCGTCTAAAGTCTTCACGACGCGATAAGGCGATTCGTAAAAGATCATCGTGCGCGGTTCTTCGCAGAGTTGGTGAATGCGCGTCTGTCGACCTTTCTTCTGCGGCAGGAAACCCTCAAAGGTAAAACGCTCACAAGGCAATCCGCTATCGACCAAAGCCGGCACGAAAGCCGTAGCACCCGGCAAGCAAATCACGGTTACACCTTCGGCAGCGCAAGCCCGCACGAGCATAAAACCCGGATCAGAGATACCCGGCGTGCCGGCGTCTGTCACGAGCGCCATCTCCTCACCTGCAGCCATTCGCTTGGCAAAAGCTTCAGCCGTTTGATGTTCATTGAATTTATGATGTGCGCAGAGCGAATTGCGTATCTCGTAATGCTGAAGCAAGATGCCCGTCGTGCGAGTGTCCTCGGCCAGGATTAAATCCACCTCTTTCAACACGCGTAGCGCGCGCATCGTGATGTCTTCTAAATTGCCTACGGGAGTAGGCACTAAATACAAACAGCCCATTTGGAGGCAAATTTATAGAAATATCGGGGTGAAAGCAAACAATAAACCGTCCGATTAGACATTTTTGAAAATTCTTCATACATTTGAGGGCTCTAAAAAGCAAACAATACAAGTTTATGATGAAAAAGGAAATTACTTTCGACCGCTTTATCCGCGGCGCTTTAGTCGTAGGCGGACTGATTCTTGCGGGCTATATCATCTCGTATCTAAGCACCGTCTTGCTGCCTTTCTTCGTAGCGTGTGCCGTGGCTTATCTGCTGTTTCCAATCGTGCGTTTCTTGCAGTATAAATGCAAATTAAAGAATAGAATACTAAGCATCTTTGTTGCCCTCGCACTACTCTTGGGCACACTGACAGCCTTAGCTTATATTATCGTACCGCCTTTCTTAGATGAGTTCAGCCATATCAAAGAAGTTGCCATCAATTTCTTGAAAGATCCGAAGATGCAAGAGAAAGTCATCCCCCCTCATGTGCTTCATTTCATTCAAGAGCGAATCAGCGCGGCACGCATAGAGCAGCTGCTTTCCTCAAAGGACGTGCAAGAGGCCGCCCAGAAAATACTGCCTAAAGCTTGGGACGTCATTTGGTCTACGGCGGGCGTTATTCTCAACATCTTAGCCTCACTGATCGGTCTACTCTATCTCTTCTTCCTCTTAAAAGACTATGAACGCTATGCTTATGGCTGGATCAACTTCGTTCCGCACAGTCGGCGCGAGATAGCCCGACAGTTAGTAGGCGACATTAAACAAGGAATGGATGGCTACTTCCGCGGCCAAGCACTCGTTGCTTTGAGCAATTGCATTATGTTTTCCGTCGGCTTTTGGATTATAGACTTTCCTATCCCGGTCGGCTTAGGCTGCTTTATCGGGCTCATCAGTTTTGTACCTTATTTGCAAGTCGTCGGTTTCATTCCCGCTTTGTTCTTAGCCCTCCTGCGCGCGGCCGATACGGGACAAAGTTTTTGGCTGCTCTTCGGAGGGGTATGCTTGGTTTACATCGTCGTGCAAGTGTTGCAAGACACCATTGTCACGCCGCACGTTATGGGCAAGATTATGGGACTATCTCCGGCCGTGATTCTCCTTTCCCTCTCTGTCTGGGGCTACATCTTAGGCATCGTCGGCCTGATCATTGCTTTGCCTGTCACGACATTGATGATCTCCTACTACCGCCGCTATGTTATCGGTCCGGAGGAAGAGGCCGTCGAAGATGAACCCGAAGCGCCGATCGAAGAGGAAGTGCAAGATCCGGCTTAAATAGAGTGACAAATACAAGCACACACGGGGCAAACTGATTTTAACGGTTTCCCGTGTGTGCTTGTTTATATCTTACGTAGTACAACTTCGACACCTCATTTTTCCAAAAGCACTTCGACAGGTCTTAACACACGCTACCACACGATCCGGGCAAGCGAGGCGCAAGTTCTCCCCTCTTCCTTAATTTGCCATAGCTCTCATTTGTAGTTATGTCCTTATATTTTGACCCTTCGTTAAGACCAAACAGACCCAACTACTTCCTTTTTACCACTCACCCCTAAGTATCGCGCCGCCCTTTAGCTCTGTCGGCCGCGGGAGTGCTTATGTTTTATTGCCCCAACAAGGGGAGAAAAGAATTCCAATAAGGAGGAAAAAAATTCCGAATAGGGGAAATAAAGTTCCTATATGTAGGAAATTTTGTCTCAACAAGTGGGGCAATCAAAAGGCTACGCAGCGCGCGCAAAATAGGCTTAAGACAAGCTCGCGCGGCAGCATCTACTTGTAATGTCCTAGAATTAGTTGACAACTTTGGTTCTTAATTTCATTCTTCTTTGACAAGTTTATTTGCTAAGTTCAAATACGCTTGTCGTTGCTTTGTGCGGCCTGTGTGCGACAAGGGTCATATGTAACGAAGAAGACGGCCGCGGCGCCCCTCCGCCGTCTCTTAACTGTTTCTAAATGCACTGGGTGTGACGCCCGCCAAGCGCTTAAAATACTTATTGAAAAAACTCGGGTTAGAAAAATTAAGCTTTTCAGCGATGTGCGCAATGGGCAGATTACTGTGCTTGAGCATTACTTTCGCCTCAGTTATAACAGCACGATCTATCCATTCTTTGGCATAGACGCCGCTTTCTTGCTGCACTACACGACTGAGATAAGGTTGCGTGATGCACAATTGAGCGGCATAGAAGGCGAGGTTGTGCTGATAACTGCCATACTTATTGACAAGCAAAATAAAACGATCAAAGAGTTGACGCGTGTGTGAACGGCGACTCTGTTGCTTACCAACCTGCTTTTCATAGATCTCACTGAAAACGTGGGCCAATGCCGCTATAAGGTGATGCACCACGCTGCGGTTATATTCCCCCTCAGCAAACGTGAGCGTAAGCGTTTGAATAAGTGCATTTATCTTTTCTCCGGCAGCCTGATTTATGGGGGTAATGAAATCGCGCACCTGTCCATTGAAAGTTGCCGGCGGACAAGCGGAAAAGATTTCGTTGAACAAGGCAGGATCGACAAAGACGCCCTGCACTTCGCTATCCGGCGCAATGCTTTGAAGTTGAAAAATAGAGTTATCGCCGATGAATACGGCAGCGGGAGCCTCTACGTGGTAACTCATCAAATTGATCATCACATCGGCCTCCCCAGCCATCAGCACCCCCAGTCGGACGCCGGGCAGGCGATAAGGAATCTGCACCTCAACGGCCTTGCCAAAAAGGTTGCGCCCTCGGCTCAACAAGGCAACGCCATCGGCCAAGATGGGCAACTGTCTATTGTCTACGGTTTCGCTCAGGCGATCTCTTATCTGCTCGATGGTAAGCGTCTCAGGCTTCTTATCGTTCATCGCGTGGGTATTATTTCGACCACAAAGATAAATGAAGAGAAGGCTATTTGCGCGCTTTTTCCCCACATTTGTGTAGCGTAAGACCATTTTATAGCCATAAAAGATAATGCGGCCTACTTACATCTGCCTTACCTTTGCAACAGAAAAAACGAGCGAACGATGAAAACTCTCTTATTGATGGCGATGATGCTAACGGGCCGGGCGATGAGTTGCTGCGCGCAACTTACGCTGGAAGCGTGTCAGCAGATGGCCAAGCAAAACTATCCTTTGATAAAGCGCTATGATTTGATACGCCGATCGGCGGCCTATAATGTGAGCAACATAAAGAAAGCTTGGTTGCCACAAGTGCAGGCTTCGGCGCAAGCAACAGTGCAGAACCGAACGACGCAACTTCCCGACAAACTCTCATCGATACTGGCACAAAGCGGTCAAACTTACGAGGGGATAGGCAAGGAGCAATATCGCCTGCAAGTGGAAATCAGCCAGACGCTTTGGGACGGCGGGCGAATCAGTCGACAAGCAGAAGTGGAAAAGCGCAAGGCAGAAGTGGAAGAGGCGCAAACTGATATAAATCTCTATGCCTTACGCCGCCGTGTGAGCGACTTATTCTTCTCGCAACTGCTGCTTGACGAACGCATACGCCTCAACGCGCAACTGCAGGCAATGCTGCAAAGCAACGAAGAAAAACTCCGAGCAATGCTGCAACGCGGCGTAGCTATGCAAAGTGACGTAGACCGACTCCGCGCCGAACGACTCCGCGCTATACAAGCAGGCGACGAACTCACTGCAGCGCGGCACGCCGTAAGTCGTATGCTCGCGCTGTTCTGCGGCGTAGAGCAGGCCGATAGTTTGGTGAAGCCCTCTTCGGAAATCGATACCGATCCTAAGACCAACGAGCGGCCCGAATTGCAACTCATCGACTGCCGCTTGCGTTTAGCAGATGCGCAGCAGCAGTTTCTCAAAAGCCGCCTGCTGCCCGTCTTGAGCATATTTGCCCAAGGCTATTACGGGCGCCCCGGCTACAATCTCTTTGAAGATATGCAGCGCCGCCGACTCTCGTTTAATGCGCTTGCCGGTGCGCGCCTCTCGTGGAGCCTAAGCAGTTTATACACGCGCCGCAACGATTTGCACCAATTGGGCGTGCAGCGCGAAGAGGCGGAAAATGCGCGTGAACTTTTCCTCCTTAACAATCAAATGGAGGAGGCTCAGCAGCAAGCACACATTGCGGGGCGACGCAAAGTAATGCAAGCCGACGACGAAATCGTCAGTCTGCGCCAATCCATAAGACGAGCCACGGAAGCACAACTAACACACGGCACAATCGATGCTGACCAACTCTTGCAAGAAATCACGAAAGAAAACGAAGCTTGCATCACGCGCGCCGTGCACGAGCTTGAACTACTACAAAGTATATACGAACTGAAAATCATCAAAGGTGCTTTCTGAAAAGAGAGTGAAATAAACGAAAACGCTGCACCTACAAAGCGCTTAAAACGACGAGACATGAAAAAGACTGTAATAGCTATCGCCGCATTCACCCTGCTGGTAAGTGCCTGCGGCAACAAGGAAAAAGAGTTTGACGCTACGGGTATCTTTGAAGCGACAGAAGTAACCGTCTCCGCTGAAGCCACAGGGCGACTTATGACTTTCGACATAAGCGAAGGCAAACTTGTAGAGGCGCATCAACAAGTGGGGCTTATAGATACTGTTCAACTCCAACTTAAAGCACGGCAGATTGGCGCCACGCGAGAAAGTTTTGCCGAACAACGCCCCGACATCAGCGCACAAATTGCCGCTACGCGCCAACAGTTGTCAAAAGCAGAATTGGAGCAGAAGCGCACGGCGGCTCTCTTTGCAGACGGAGCGGCAACACGAAAACAAACAGACGATGCAAGCAATGCCGTGCGGGTTCTACAAAGCCAACTGAACGCACAAATCTCAGCACTTTCAAATAGTACGCGCAGCCTAAACAGTCAGGTAAGTGGCGCTGAAATACAACGACTCCAAGTACTTGATCAATTAAAGAAGTGTCACATCACATCCCCGATTGCGGGCACTGTATTAGAAAAGTACGCCGAGCAAGGCGAGTTTGCCACGATAGGAAAGCCTCTTTTCAAAGTAGCCGACACGCGCCATATGTTTATAAGAGCCTACATCACGTCACGTCAACTGGCGCAAGTAAAGTTAGGACAACGCGTAAAAGTATTCAGCAACTATGGCAGCGACACGCGCCGCAGTTATTCCGGCACGGTGACGTGGATCTCGCCCAACGCTGAGTTTACGCCCAAGTCGATTCTCACTGACGATGAGCGGGCAGACATTGTCTATGCCGTGAAGATTGCCGTGATCAACGACGGCTATCTTAAGATGGGTATGTATGGAGAGGTAAAACTATGAATGCGATTGAGGTAAAGCACATATCGAAACGCTACGGAGCAACTGTGGCCTTGGACGATTGCTCTTTCAACGTACCAAAAGGTGCGCTTTACGGACTTATCGGTCCTGACGGAACGGGAAAAACCACGATGTTTCGCATCTTGGCCACCTTACTTTTACCCGATTCCGGCACAGCAACCATCGACGGCTACGATACGGTAAACGATATGCAAACCATCCGCCGGCATTTAGGTTATATGCCGGGGCGCTTCAGCCTCTACCAAGACCTCACCGTAGAAGAAAATCTGCGCTTTTTCGCTACGCTTTTCGGAACGACCATCGAAGAAGGTTACGACGATATTAAAGACATTTACGGACAGATAGAGCGCTTCAAAGATCGCCGTGCAGGCGCGCTGTCGGGAGGTATGAAGCAGAAACTGGCTTTAAGTTGCGCACTGATTCATCGCCCAAGCGTATTATTATTAGATGAGCCTACAACGGGCGTTGACCCCGTCTCGCGTATCGACTTTTGGGATACGCTGGCCACCTTAAAGCGCCGAGGCATTACAATGTTAGTATCAACGCCCTACGAAGATGAAATAAAGAAGTGCGATGAAATTATCTTAACGCGCCCCACAACAACACCTGCGCCCGACTTTATTACAACTACTTCTACCTATATAAAGGAACAGGAAACAGAGGCTGCAACAAAAGAGGCGACGGACGTCAATGTAATCTCCGTCAATCATCTCGTGAAAGCTTTCGGCTCTTTCCGCGCCGTCGACGACATTTCATTTACGGTCCGACGCGGTGAGATCTTCGGTTTCCTGGGCGCTAACGGAGCCGGTAAAACTACGGCCATGCGCATTCTTTCAGGGCTGAGTCGGCCCACGTCCGGCACGGCTATCGTCGGCGGCTATGATGTGCGCACACAATATGAAGAGATTAAACGCCACATTGGTTATATGAGTCAGAAGTTTTCGCTTTACGAAGATATGACCGTGCGCGAGAACATTCGTCTCTTCGGCGGCATCTATGGTATGCGCGACCAAGCTATTCGCCGCAAAACTGATGAATTGCTCGACAAACTCGACATCGCGCAATATGCTGACCGATTAGTGGCCTCGCTGCCCTTAGGCTTTAAGCAGAAACTGGCTTTCTCCGTCAGCATTTTCCACTCGCCTGAAGTGGTCTTCTTAGACGAACCTACGGGCGGCGTTGACGGAACTACGCGGCGGCAGTTTTGGCAACTCATTTACCAAGCGGCGGCAAAAGGCATCACAATCTTTGTCACCACCCACTATATGGACGAGGCGGAATATTGCGACCGCATTTCGATTATGGTAGATGGAAAGATACGCGCATTGGGCACGCCCGACGAACTGAAAAGCAGATTTGAAAAAGAGACGCTGGGGGAGGTTTTTACGCTCCTTGCGCGCCGCGCAGAAAGAAAAGAAACATAAGGCGGAGGAATAAGAATGAAAATGTTTATAGCCTTTGTGGGAAAAGAGATTCGGCACATCTTGCGCGATCGACGCACGATGCTTATCCTCTTCGGTATGCCGCTCATTATGATGCTGCTCTTTGGCTTTGCCATTTCTACCGACGTAAAAGACGTGCGCTTGGTCGCTGTGACAACGCCTGCCGATCACCTCACGCAACGTATGCTCGCTCGACTCGATGCTTCAGAATACTTTATCCTGACGCATACGGCGCAGACAACCGCTGAAGCGGAGCAACTCATTCGCAACGGACAGGCTGACATAGCCATCGTCTTCTCGCCGCGCTTTGCAGATCGTTTGCCCAAAGGTCAGGGCCAAGTACAACTAATCCTTGATGGGGCTGACCCGAATCAAGCGTCTATGCAAGGGGCATACGCTACGCAGATCCTTCAAGCGGGTATGGCGGAAGCAACGTCAGCGGCCCACGTCCCACAATCCACAGAAATCATCACACGATTACTTTACAACCCGCAAATGAAAAGCGCCTACAACTTTGTGCCCGGTATTATGGGCTTATTGCTGCTGCTCATCTGCGCGATGATGACTTCTGTAAGCATTGTTCGTGAGAAAGAGCGCGGCACGATGGAGGTTTTGCTCGTCTCGCCCATCCGCCCGCTGCTGATCCTTATCGCCAAAGCCGTGCCCTACTTCTTATTATCTATCATCATCTTGCTTTTCATTCTCGGTATCTCCAACTTTGTGCTGAAAGTTCCCGTTGCCGGCAATCTTCTCGCCATCCTCACGCTCTGCCTGCTTTATATTTTTCTTGCCCTCTGCCTTGGCTTGCTCATCAGTGTCGTGGCAAAGACTCAGCTACAAGCTTTGCTTATCTCCGGTATGCTGATGCTGATGCCCAACTTGCTACTTTCGGGCATGATCTACCCTATCGAAAGTATGCCCCTCCCCTTGCAATGGTTCTCGGCCATTATTCCGGCGCGCTGGTTCATTGCCGCCATTCGCAAACTGATGGTTATGGGTGTCGGCTTGCAAATGGTGGGGCGCGAACTCCTAATCCTTACGGCTATGAGTCTGTTAATTCTTGGCATTGCACTGAAAAAGTTTAAGACCCGACTGGAATAACTCTCTTTTTACCTTCTCCCAAATGATGTTCCGCTACCTCCTTCAGAAAGAATGGATACAAATACGTCGCAATACCTTCGTCCTGCGACTCATCATCTTGTTTCCCATAATGATTATGGGCATTGCTCCGTGGATTACCAGTATGGAAGTGCGCAACATCGGTGTATCTATAGTTGATCACGACCAGTCAAGCCTTTCTCGGCAATTGATTCAGCGCGTAGAAGCCTCTACTTATTTCAATTTTTGCGGTACGGCACCCTCCTACAATCACGCCCTGCAAGCCTTAGAACAAGGAAAGACCGACATTATTATAGTTGTCCCGCGCCATTACGCTCATGACCTCACGCTCGGCAAGCCCACCCGCGTACTCATTGCAGCCAATGCGGTCAATGGCACTAAAGGCGGCATCGGCGCCGCTTATCTCTCCAACATCATCGCTGCAACCGGCCTCTCCGGACGCCCATCACCCACGCCTACACTAAAGCCTCTCTTCGTGCAACGCCTTTACAACCGCCACGAGAGTTATAAAGTCAATATGATTCCTGCCCTTATGGCAATGATAATGATTATGATTTGCGGTTTTCTACCGGCGCTCAACATCGTAGGTGAGAAAGAAGCCGGAACAATTGAGCAAATCAATGTCACGCCCGTCCGTAAGTGGCTTTTTATCCTTGCCAAACTCATTCCTTACTGGGTGATTGCACTCATCGACTTCAGCATTTGCCTGCTACTCTCTTGGCTTCTTTATGGCATCACACCGGTCGGCAGCATCGCGCTGCTGTTCGTCTTCGCCATCGCGTTGGCTATCGTCTTTAGTAGCATTGGATTGATCATCTCTAATTACAGTGATTCGCTCCAGCAGGCTATGCTTGTGATGTGGTTTGCGCTGGTTTGTATGATGCTCCTCAGCGGACTCTTTACGCCGGTGCGCAGTATGCCTGATTGGGCACAGATCCTCACCTACGCCAATCCCGTTCGCCACTATATGGACGCAGCGCGCACAATCTTTATCCGCGGCTCGGCTTTCTCAGGCGTTGTTCTTCAATTTTCTATCCTTGCAGCTATGGGCATCATCTTGGCCTCATTGGCCGTGAAAAGCTATAAGAAGAACGAATGAGTCGCACAGTTTAAGCGTTTGTTAGCAGCAATACGAAAGCAAAACAAAGAATAAGAGAACTTATACTTCCTCAAATAAATCTTAATGTTTACCTTCGCGCACCTAAACAAACTCTATCGAAACACTATGAGAAATATTCTCGCAGCTCTCTTGCTCCTATGCACTTTAGGAGCAGGGGCGCAAACTACGGAACAAATCAATAAAGACTTCAAAGCGCGCTATAAAGCCACGCCGTGTGCATTGCCCGCACAAGCCTTGCAGCAAGCTAAGAGCGAAGAGGCACGCCAAGCCCTCAAGTTCCTATATACTTATATGTATTGGCCCGACGTGGTCGACTACGAGCCAAGTTTCTTCGTCCGGCAAACGGAAGCCGCTTTGCGTGCTCGGCGCGAAATGCCTTGGGGCCAACGCGTACCGCAGCGCGAGTGGCAACATTTCGTCCTGCCCGTACGCGTGAACAACGAAGCCTTGGATAGTTTCCGCACGACTTGCTATGAAGCCCTGAAAGCACGCGTTGCCGGTTTATCAATGTACGATGCCATCTTAGCCGTCAACCATTGGTGCCACGAATATGTCACCTACAAGCCCTCCGACGGCCGCACCAGTTCGCCCCTGGCTTCTATGCGAACGGCAACGGGGCGTTGCGGCGAGGAGTCGACGTTTACGGTAGCCGCTTTGCGCGCAGTCGGCATTCCGGCGCGCCAAGTTTATACGCCGCGATGGGCGCATACGGACGACAACCACGCGTGGGTTGAAGCTTGGGCCGATGGCCGGTGGTACTTCCTCGGCGCTTGCGAGCCGGCCGCCCGACTTAACGTAGCCTGGTTCAACCGTCCGGCTTCGCGCGGCATACTTATGAACACGACGGTGCTCGGAAAATACGACGGGCCTGAAGAAGTTTTAGAGCGCCATCCCAATCGGACAACCATTAACGTGACGGAAAATTACGCACCTACGGCTACAACAAACGTTACTATCGTCGACGAGCAAGGACGCCCCGTCAAGGGCGCAAGCGTGCAGTTCCGACTTTACAATTACGCTGAATTTTACGTCCTCAAAGCTATGCAAACAGCCGCCGACGGCAAGGCTTCGCTCCTCTCCGGTTTGGGCGACCTGATCGTATGGGCCACTTACAACGGCCGCTATGGCTTTGCCAAAGTCCACGCCGGCGAAAAGGCGACGATAAAGTTGGATCGTAAAGCCGGCGACCGCTATGCTGTGGATCTCAACATTATACCGCCCGCAGGCACGGATACGCTTCCAGCCGTGAGCATCGCGGCGCAGCGTCTTTGCAACGAGCGCTTGGCTCGCGAAGACAGTATTCGTATGGCCTATGTTCATACTTTCCCCGACTCTGCAGCGTCAGCCGAATTCTGCCGGACCAACAATTACGACTTTAAGCGCCTGCGCCCGCTCATCGAGAAAAGCAAGGGCAATTGGCAGGTACTCTTCAGTCTGCTGCGCACACCGAATATCGATCGCGAACTCACCTTGCGCGTCTTGGAAACACTGACAGAAAAAGATCTGCGCGACTTTGACAGCTCCGTTATCTTGGCCCACATTCAAGCGCTTGCGGACACAAAAGATTATGATCCGATGATCATCCGTCCTCGCGTGTGGAACGAGCAACTCTCCCCTTGGCGCGCTTATCTGCGCAAGGCTTTCACGCCGAAGCAGCAGGCTGATTTCCGGCGCCAACCAGCCTTGCTGGTCGACTATATCCGAAAAAACATTCGTGAAGATAAGACCGACTATCCGCAACGTAGCACGCAGCGGCCCGAAACGGCTTTTGCTTACCGACTGGCCAACGACTTCAATCGCGGTCTGCTCTTCGTGGCCGCAGCGCGAAGTTTAGGAATACCCGCACGCCTCGATGAAGTGACGATGAAGTTCCAATATTTTGACCACGATTGGCGCGATACGCCCTTCTGCCGCACCGAACAGCAGACAAACAAGCCGCAATCGCGTTTAAGCATCGACTACGTTCCGCAGCAATTTCGCGAAAATCCGGGCTATTATTCGCAGTTTACGATTAGCAAACTCGAAGATGGAGCGCCCGTACTGATGAATTATGACGAAGAAGCTACGTGGAAAAACGACTTTGAAAAGGGAACGCGCATCGACAACGGAGATTACCTCCTCGTGAGCGGCACACGCTTGGCCAGCGGTAGTGTTTTGGCGCGCTTATCAGCCTTTTCGCTTACCCACGATACGGCCGTCGTCCTCTCGCTCCGCGAAGATCCGGAAGAAGTGAGCGTTATCGGCAACTTTAATGCCGAAAACCACTATTACGATACGCAGGAAAAGGCCGAAAAAGGCTTGATTGCAACGACCGGCCGCGGCTATTACATCTTAGGATTGCTAAAAGCCAACAACGAGCCCAGCACCCACATCCTCCACGACATTGAAGCGCAACGCGAAACGCTCGAAGCTTGGGGGCGCGAACTGATTATGCTCTTCCCGACGCAGGAAGAATACGACGTATTTATGAAACGCCGCGGCGAATTTCCCAATCTGCCGCGCAACCTGCGCTTCGGCGTCGACACGCAAGGCGAAAGCCGTACAGACATATTCAATAGTCAACTGACGAAGACGCAGGAATTACCAATCATTATCATTGCCGACACCTTCAACCGCGTAGTTTTCTTCAGTCAAGGCTATACGATCGGTATCGGCGACCAACTGAAGCGCGTCATTGGCAAGATTTAATCAGCCTAAGCGGCCCTTCTCTTCGCCGGTTTAAGAGCATTTACTCACGATGAGCGGCTTATAGCTTCACCGAGTTCCTCTTTTTGCGGCCCATCTCCATCAATAAGGCGCCCAAAAGCCTATCAGTCTCACCAACGGCAGATAGTCAACCACGAATCAACCTGCTCGAAACGCGGCCCGCGCGGCCGCGTTTCGAGCAGGTTTTTTATAGCACTACGACGGCGGCCCAGCCAATCGAGGCCCTCGCAAAAGAAAGCCGACAAGCGCCGGCCAAAAGTTGCGCAGCATAGCCCTTTGCAGCGACAACGTTGGGCGGCAGAGGTTTTTCATCACGAGAAAAAAGGTTTGCGCTCACGATGAAAAGGGTTTGCGCTCGTGAGAAAAAAGGTCTACGCTCGTGAGCGTAAGCCCACAAAGGGCAAGCGAAGCAGCAAGAAAGCAGGCCGCGCGACGCGAAATGCGCGTTGCGGAGCGGCAAAAACGGAACGTAGGGCACACACGTCCGGACCGCAATCGGGAAACGTAGAGCGAAGGCTTGTTTAGTCTTGCTCGCGGCAGTATCTGCGGGACGCATGTTGGCCATCCGGTAGTTTTTTAGTATCTTTGCGCCCGATTTTCTTTCACCAATGAAGGCCGCGCGCCTTCGCCAATAAGCGGGGACACGAACGAAACAGCGTTCGCCTCCCTCTTTTTAGCACGCTAAATAAACGGGAACTTATGATTTCTAAGACATTATTCTCTCATTATCAACAGACATTAAAGTTGGGCATTCCGATCTCCATCGGGCAGATTGGTACAATCGTACTTTCGTTTGCCGATACGATGATGGTCGGACGCTACGATACACCCTCGTTGGCTGCTGCTTCGTTTGTGAACAGTGTTTTTAACCTCGTCATTTTTCTCCTTATAGGTTACTCTTTCGGCTTAACGCCCCAAGTGGGTGCCTTGTTTGGCCAAGGTGAGACGGCGTCAGTGGGCGCCGCCGTGCGTCAAGCGCTGCGCGCTAATAGTCTGTTTGCCGCCCTGCTCATACTGATTATGGGCGTCGGTTATTTCTTCGTTGATCAGATGGGACAGCCGGAGAGTTTGCTGCCTTTGATACGTCCTTATTATTTAGTCATACTGGCGTCGATGCCTTTCGTGATGCTCTTCAACGTATTGCGACAATTATCCGACGGAACTATGCATACGAAGACCGCCATGTGGGCACTTTGGGCCGGCAATGCGCTCAACATATTAGGCAACTGGTTGCTGATCTACGGCGTGGGCCCCTTTCCCGAGTTGGGACTTTTAGGTGCGGGCTTGTCGACGCTGCTTTCGCGTATTTTTATCGTAGTATGGATCTCAGCAGCCCTACTCTTAGAGCGCTGCTACAAGCCTTACCTCAAAGGTTTCTTTAACGTCCGCTACGATTGGTCTGCACTGCGCCACATCAATGCGCAATCTTTGCCCGTCTCTATCCAGATGGGGGCAGAGACAGCTGCGTTTACGTGCTGCGGCGTGATGGCCGGATGGATTGGAAAAGTAGAGTTGGCGGCCTTCCAAGTGATCATGACGGTGAGCACATTGGGCTTTATGTTCTATTATAGCTTGGCCTCGGCTATGTCAATTCGAGTGGCAACGTTTCAAGGTATGCAGGATTGGACCCAACTGGAGCGCTCGTCGCGCGCCGGTCGCGACATCCTGCTGGCCGTTGCGGTCGTAGCCAGTTTCGTGTTTTACTTCTTCGGCCCTTCGCTGATCGGCTTCTTCACGAAAGACGCCGCCGTGATTCAGATGGCCGTAATGCTTATTCCGGGACTGATCTTTTATCAGTATGCCGACGCGATGCAGATCTGCTACGCCAACGCTTTGCGCGGGACGGCCTTCGTTAAGCCGATGGCGCCCATAGCTTTGGTGTCGTATCTTTGCATCGGCATCCCCGTGGGTTATCTGCTGGGATTTGTTTTCGATTGGAAGCTTAACGGACTCTTCCTCGGTCTGCCCGCAGGCTTGTTTACGGCTGCCGGACTTTTCTTCTATTATTTTAGAAGAGCCATGAAGCGTAACCTGCAAACGTCTTTAAGCTGAGCATAATCGGAGGAACGAATCAGAGTTGCTGCACGCGTTGCTCGAAATCGGTCTTCGAGAGGACGGATTTGTTTCTGTATTTACTCCTATAATTGTAGATCGTAGCCAGTGAATAGTTGAGGAAATGCGCAATCCGTTTGCTCTCTTTGACACCTAAACGTATCAGTGCAAATACGCGCAACTCCGTATTGAGCAATTCATCATTTTTCGGATAAATCTGCGCTTCGGGCAAGAGTAAAGCGTTGAAATCTTCTATAAAATTGGGAAACAGATTCAAGAAAGCTTCATCAAAATCGGCATAAAAGCGCTCTTGCTCGCTCTCTTCCCAAATATCCGAGCGAAGACGATTGGCCACCTCTTGCATATTACCCGCCTTGGCCAACTTCAAAAGCGAACGCCGATAACCTCCGATGGCTTCTATGTAATCACGACAGCGATCTAGATAGCGGACGATGTAGGCTTCCTTCATCTTATCGGTCATTTGCAGGTGCGCATTGGTCTCTAAGAGTTGCTTATTCGTCTTGGCCAAAGCCATTCTCGTCTGCGAGAGTTTTTTCATCTGCCGCCGCAGGTAGAAGACGGCGATAAAAAGCAGCAAGGCCAACAAGGAAACGCCGGCAAAGAAGATGCGCTCGATGCGTATCCATTCCTGCGATTTTTCTTTATAAGCACGATCAATCAGCGGGAAGATTTTGCTGGCTTCGACAGAGCGCAAGCGCGCCTTGCAATAGCTGGCATCCTGAATGGTGCAGATCAAATAATTGTAGGCCCGCGTCAAGTCGCCGCGCTGAAAGAGCAACTCAGCCAATAAGGGGAGGGCCTCATATTCTTTCACGCCCGCCTTCAAGTCCATCAAAGCCGTCTCAGCCAAATAATAAGCCGCTTGGTCGTAATCGTCAGAAAGTCGATAACATTCTGCCAAATTAAAAACCGTGAAAACATCGAGTTTACCCTTCCTCCGCTGGTATTCAGCCTTCGCCAATTGCGAGGCTTCCTTCACTTTTCCTTCACTAAGGAGCTTGTCGATCAAGACAATGTTGCGCCCGTGTCCGTCCGACTCAAGCGAAAGGATGGAGTCTCTGTAAGCGGCCGTCAACTTGGCAGGTGATCCGCCGGATGCCGTTTCGGCCGCAAAGTCTTTCATCCAGCCGTAAACCGTTCGTTTGATGCGATAATAATGGAGCAGGTCGTCGCCCGTCAGATGCAGGGCTGCAGCTTTATCGGCCGTCTCCAGCGCCGCCGGATATAAGCCCATCAAAGCCAAAAGTTCGGCACGCCCCAACAAGACATAGGCTCGGAGCGATGGGTCGGTATGTGCCTGCGGCGTCTGCTCGAGCCGCTGCAAATACAAATTGGCCGAATCGGCTTGCGTATGTAGGTAGATTTCGAAAAGCCGGCGGTAGATCGGCGCCCGTTGCGCGTCGGGCACTTTACGTAATACTTGCTTCAACTTCGATGCTCGCTGCTCTCGCTGTTGCAAATAGTAGTCTTTTCGCTCGACCACCTTATCTAATTCCTGCAAAAGCGTTTGCGTTTTCGTGCTGAAGTCATCGCCGGCTACGGCAGAGAAAGCCAAGCAAAAGAGCGCGGAGAACAGGAGCAGTCTTTTCATCATGGAGTAATGTGTTGATTGGACGATAGTTTGCGCCTACAAAAATAAGTAGCCTGCCTCTCTTCTCCAAACATCTACACTTAAAAAACACCTCATTACCTCCCGTAGTGCTACTTGCGCCGAGGCATATTTAAGATGAGACGGACACCACCCACCTTACAACAGATGCCAAAAACGGAAAATCGGGGCAAAACGCCTTCGTTATACATTGGCAAATTTTTAGACAAAACAGCGACACCGCAGCGCAAAAAGGGGTGAAATCAATCAACTCGTTTATTTAAAAACAGACTCGCGACACATCAGCTTCCTACTATCGCCTGAAAAGGCGAAAGAAAACGACAAAAAAATTCCACACGAAGAGCTACAAAGCGTAAAGTAGAGCGTTTCCGAAAAGAACGAATTAACCGCAAGTTTTGTTTAGCTGATAAAGCAAAAGCATAAGGGTAATTGTTAATCGCTCTAAAAAGCGTTGATTTTCGACATTAAAATCGACAAAAAGAGGCGCTCAATTTGCGCAAAAGCAAGGAAATCTATACTTTTGTAGTATTCTCAGACAGATTAGGGACGTGCATTAACCATTAATCAACACAAAAAACAACCGTTTAAACTAGACTTAGAAGATCTTACACCTCCATTCGAGGAGGTTCACAGAAAGAGATTATAATACAACGTCCGAATAGTTTGAGATAGAGAGCGCCGCACAAAGTGTCGGCGCTTTTTCTTTTTTTGCTTTCTCCTTGCTCACTTTCATCTCACTATAAGCTCACAGACAATATATTTTGTTGTATTTCGTTTTTGTCTGTATATGAGTTTTCACTATCTTCGCGCAAAATCTTCTGATATGAGACGTTTGTTGTCGGCCCTTTTGGGCTGCTTTTTCGCCCTCTTTGCGCTGTCGGCTCAAGCTGATGACGCCAATCCTTCGGCTATGCCGAAAATGCGTGTGACGTATGGCGAGACAATCGGCGAAGAAGTTTCAGAATACATAGGCAATGCGCCGATGACGGCTGAATTTACGGCCAATCCGCAGACAATCGGCGACTATACGCCGCTTTATGAATGGCGCTTTACGAAGGTGGGCGAGTCAAAGCCTTTCCTCTTGCGCCACGAAGAGAATACGACTTACGTTTTTCGAGAGAGCGGTTCGTTTACCGTCAGTCTTTTGATTAGTTTTGTGCAAGGCACGGACACCATAGAATATAGTATGGATGAGCCGTTTAAGATTACCATCTCCGAATCTCGACTGGAAGTGCCCAATGCCTTTACGCCCAATGGCGATGGCATTAACGACGTATTCAAAGTAAAGGACGGTTATCAAAGCATCGTCTCCTTTCGGGCCGTCATCTTTGATCGCTGGGGTAAAAAGCTCTATGAATGGACGGACCTCAAGGGAGGTTGGGACGGCCGCGCCGGAGGTAGCGATGCTCCCGATGGGGCGTATTATCTCAATTTGCAAGCCAAAGGAGCAGACGGACGCAATTATAACATAAAGAAAACGATCAATCTGCTGCGCGGCTTTGAAGAGGGTTCTTCGGTAGCACCATAAACCAAACATGTCTACAGACGCTGAACAATATATCGATGTGCTTGGAGCGCGCGTACACAACTTGAAGAATGTGGACGTACGCTTGCCGCGCCACAGTCTGACGGTGATTACCGGTTTGAGTGGAAGCGGAAAGAGTTCATTGGCCTTTGATACGCTTTATGCCGAAGGTCAGCGGCGCTATATCGAGACGTTTTCAGCCTACGCTCGCGGCTTCTTGGACAATCTTGAGCGCCCCGACGTCGACAAGATAACGGGCCTCAGTCCAGTGATCAGCATTGAGCAAAAGACAACCAACAAAAATCCGCGCTCAACCGTAGGTACCGTGACGGAAATCTACGATTTTCTCCGCCTTTTGTATGCTCGCGCTGCCGATGCCTACTCGTATTTGTCGGGCGAACTGATGGTGAAGTATTCCGAAGAGAAGATTACTTCGCTTATTTTAGAGCAATATGAAGGCAAAAAGGTGCTTTTGCTCGCGCCGCTTGTACGGCAGCGTAAAGGACATTACAAAGAACTCTTTGAAAATGTACGTCGAAAGGGCTTTTTGACGGTTCGCGTCGATGGCGAACTGCGCGAGGCCGTGAGCGGAATGAAACTCGATCGCTATCGTACACACGACATAGAAGTAGTCGTAGACAAATTAGTCGTTCAAGCTAAAGACGAAAAGCGCTTGGCACACGGCGTGCACAAGACCTTAGAGCAAGGCCACGGCTTGATGATGCTCTTTGATGTTGCGGCTGATCAAACACGTTATTACAGCAAGCGTTTGATGGACCCTGTCGGCGGTTTGTCGTACAGAGAGCCGGCACCCAACAACTTTTCTTTTAATTCTACGGAAGGCGCTTGCCCCAAATGCAAGGGCTTGGGCTATGTCAGCGTGATAGACCGCGAAAAAGTTATTCCTGACCCCACGCTTTCCATCCGCAAGGGCGCTCTGGCGCCTTTAGGCGCTTATCGCAGCACGCTTATCTTTGCGGAGATTGAGGCTATTTTAGTCCCATTCGGCTGCGATCTTAAGACGCCTTTTAAAGATATTCCGGAAGAAGCCGTTGATATGATCTTCAACGGCACAACCGAACGCTTACACATTCCCGCCGCAGCAATGCATACGACGGAGGACTTCATCGTAAGCTACGACGGCCTTGCGAAATATATCAACCAGATGGCGGATAGCGAGATGACAGCAGCTTCGCAGAAATGGGCTGAACAATTCTCACGCACGGCGGTTTGCCCTGAATGTCACGGCAAACGCTTAAATCGCGAAGCGCTCTCTTACCGCTTAGACGGCCGCTCTATCGCCGACTTCGCGGAGATGGACATTAGCGAACTCTACGCTTGTCTCTCCGATCTTGAAGCGCGACTCGATAAGCAGCGCGCCGCCATTGCCCACGAAATTTTGAAAGAATTGCGCACCCGTCTCAAGTTTTTGTTAGACGTAGGTTTGGATTATCTCTCCCTTTCGCGCGCCACGATGAGTCTTTCGGGCGGCGAAAGTCAGCGCATACGCTTGGCCACGCAAATCGGCTCACAGTTGGTCAACGTACTATATATATTAGACGAGCCAAGCATAGGCCTGCACCAGCGCGATAATGTCCGTCTGATTCAGTCGCTCAAGAATTTGCGCGATATAGGCAACACGGTCATCGTCGTAGAGCACGACAAAGATATGATGCTGGCGGCCGACTATATTATAGATATGGGTCCGCGCGCCGGGCGCTTGGGCGGCGAAGTTGTTTTTCAAGGAAAGCCGACCACGATGCTCTCTTGTCGTACACTGACGGCCGACTATCTGAACGGCGAGCGAGAGATTGCCATTCCTCAGACACGCCGCAAAGGCAACGGGCATAAGCTCCGCCTTATCGGGGCTAAGGGCAATAACCTTAAAAGCGCAAATGTGACGATCCCACTCGGCACATTCGTCTGCGTGACGGGCGTTTCAGGCAGCGGCAAGTCTACGTTGATCAACGACACCCTACTCCCCATTCTTTCGCAACACTTTTATCGTTCCCTTCGTGCGCCTTTGTCTTACGGCAAACTCGAAGGAATCGAACAGGTCGACAAGGTCGTAGCCGTCGATCAAAGTCCTTTGGGGCGCACGCCGCGTTCCAATCCGGCCACCTATACGGGCGTCTTTTCAGACATCCGCAATCTCTTTGTCGAATTGCCCGAAGCCAAGATGCGCGGTTATAAGCCCGGACGCTTTTCTTTCAATGTCAAGGGCGGCCGCTGCGAAGTATGCAAGGGAAACGGCTACAAGACCATCGAGATGAACTTCCTGCCCGACGTCTACGTCCCCTGCGAAGCCTGCCACGGCAAGCGTTATAATCGAGAGACCTTAGAGGTGCGCTTTAAGGGTAAGAGCATCGCCGACGTACTTAATATGACGGTCAACAACGCCGTTGAGTTTTTCGAGAACGTCCCCACTATTCTGCATAAGATCAAAGTATTGCAAGACGTGGGCTTGGGCTATCTCAAATTAGGACAAAGCAGCACGACGCTTTCAGGCGGTGAGAGTCAGCGCGTAAAACTGGCTACCGAACTGGCAAAGCGAGATACGGGCAACACAATATATATATTAGATGAGCCGACTACGGGCCTGCACTTCGAGGATATACGCATCCTGCTCGGCGTCTTAAACCGGCTGGTCGAAAAGGGCAATACCGTTATTGTCATTGAGCACAATTTAGACGTGATCAAATCTGCCGACTACCTCATCGATATGGGCCCTGAAGGCGGCCGAGGCGGCGGCAAAGTAGTAGCTGCAGGCACGCCCGAACAAGTCGTAAGCAAGGGTTTAGGCTATACGGCCCGATACCTAAAAGAAGAATTGCACCGATGAGCAAAGAGAAGAAAACCAACGCTGCCCGCTTGCTCGACCGCGAAGGCGTCAGCTACGAACTGATTCCCTACCTCGTCGATGAGCACGACCTAAGTGCCGCCCACGTAGCCGCCTCTTTAGGCGAAGACGTCAAGAGCGTCTTTAAGACCATCGTCTTGCGCGGCGATAAGCAAGGCTGCCTCGTTTGCGTAGTGCCCGGCGACAGCGAAGTAGATCTAAAGCGAGCGGCCAAGGCGAGCGGCAATAAGAAAGTCGACCCCCTTCCACTCAAAGAATTGCTCCCCCTCACGGGCTACATTCGCGGCGGTTGTTCCCCGATCGGTATGAAGAAGCACTTCCCGACTTATTTTGATGCGTCGGCTGAGGAGCAACCTTTCATTTATGTCAGTGCCGGCGTGCGCGGCTTGCAACTCAAAGTAGCACCGGCCGATTTGTTGCGCTGCTGCGCTGCCGTCTACGCCCCATTAACACCCGATGAGCACGATTCATAAACAAGCAAATTATATACATAAATTCAATTACTAATAACTCCTTAATTACACAATTATGTTCGAAGGACAACCCAAAGGGCTTTACGCCCTTGCGCTTGCCAACACCGGCGAACGCTTCGGCTACTACACGATGATAGCCGTATTTGCGCTTTTCTTGCGAGCGAATTTTGGTTTTGAACCCGGCACGGCCGGCATGATCTACAGCAGTTTCTTAGGCTTAGTCTATTTTCTGCCCTTGATCGGCGGCTATATGGCCGACAAATTCGGCTACGGCAAGATGGTTACGATCGGTATTCTCATCATGTTTGGTGGTTACCTCCTGCTTTCCGTACCCTTAGGTAGCGGCACCGTAGCAATGATTGCTATGCTCGCAGCCCTGATCTTCATCAGTCTTGGTACGGGTCTCTTCAAAGGCAACTTGCAGGTAATGGTCGGCAATCTTTACGACAGTCCGGAATATGCCGGCAAGCGCGATTCTGCCTTTTCCATCTTCTATATGGCGATCAACATCGGCGCCCTCTTCGCTCCGACAGCCGCTGTGCGCATTAAAGAGTGGGCAGAGTCGATCGGTTATCACGAAAACGACGCTTACCACTTCTCCTTTGCCGTAGCTTGCGCCTCTTTGATTCTTTCAATGGCTATCTACTACGGTTTCCGCTCCTCTTTCCGCCACGTAGAAGGTTCGACAGGCACAAAGAAGTCAGCCGAAGATAAGGCCGAAGCACCCGTGCAGGAGATTTCAGCTAAGGAGACGAAGGATCGCATCATCGCCCTTTGTCTCGTCTTTGCCGTAGTGATCTTCTTCTGGATGGCTTTCCACCAAAACGGTTTGACGCTCACATATTTTGCAAATGAGTTCGTACAAAAGACAGCTACCGGCGTACAGAGCATGGCCTTCGACGTGATCAACCTCTTTATGATTATTATCATTGTCTACGCCGCATTCTCTCTCGTGCAGGGTAAGACGGGCAAATCCAAACTCATCTCCGGACTCGCTATCATCGCCGCTTTAGCTGTGATCGGCTATAAGTATATGAACCTCGAAGGCGCGGTAGAAGTCAGCGCCCCGATCTTCCAGCAGTTCAACCCCTTCTATGTCGTAGCCCTCACGCCCGTAAGTATGGCGATCTTCGCTTACCTCGGCCGCACCGGCAAGGAACCCAGCGCGCCCCGCAAGATTGCTTACGGTATGCTCGTGGCAGGTGCAGCCTACATCCTCATGGTTTTGGCTTCACAAGGTTTGAATACGCCTGCTCAGCAGGCAGTAGCCGGCGCTAATGCTACCTATACATCGCCCAACTGGCTCATCGGTACTTACCTCGTCCTCACCTTCGGCGAACTCCTACTCTCTCCGATGGGTATCAGCTTTGTCAGCAAGGTAGCGCCGCCTAAATATAAAGGTTTGATGATGGGTGGTTGGTTTGTAGCTACGGCTATCGGTAACCTCCTCGTCAGCGTCGGTGGTTACCTCTGGGGCAACCTGCCGCTCTGGTCTGTTTGGGCCGTCTTCATCGGCTTGTGTCTCCTCTCTGCCCTCTTCATGTTTACAATCATGAAGCGCTTGGAGCGCGTAAGCTAATCAGGCATTTTAACCTCAAAAGCGCAAGGCTTCGCCTTTCGCTTTTGAGAATACAAACGATGCGCATTTCTCGCGGGAAATGCGCATCGTTTACTTGTGGTCGGAATAAAGGCTGCCTGATAAGGATAGAGAAAGCCACATCCGTCCGGATGTATTTTGAACTTTTAAAATGTACCTGAAAGTAGCTTCTCCAAGTCTTCTTTAAGAAAGCATCAAGAAACCGAGAAGAGAACGAATCTAATATCATCTTCTGTTGTCGTTCTCATCTATTTCGTTACTTTCTGTTGTGTTGTGTTTTATTTGAAAGAGGAACACGATCGGTAATCACACATTCGTGTAAGCATATATCCCGATTATTCCACTTTGATATGTGCATTAGAGTCCATATCTTTGCAAGCAAATTTAACGAAATGCACTAAAAAGATGAAACTTGCAAAAAAACCAACCCAGCGTCTAGCATATATTGATATAGCCAAAACTATTGCTTTAATGCTTATAGTTTATAGCCATACTACAAATTGCTATGGGCAAACATACTTAGGAAGTTTCTTTATAGCTGCTTTTTTTCTTTTATCCGGATACACGTCAAAATACAATGTACCTTGGAAACAACATCTCATCAAACGCGCAAAGCGATTATTAATACCATATCTTTTGTTTAATGTGGTTTTTATTTTGCTCTGTAGGAATTTTACGGTCTATGATTTGTTAGGAGTAGTATATTCACGTTATAGACTAGGCTTAGAAGGAAGTTCCTTGCCGGTAATGCTACGAAGTTTAAATGGACCTCTATGGTTCTTTACTGCCATGTTTTTAGCAGATACGCTATTTATTAAATTAGCAAAAATGGTGGATTTAATAAACAGCAACATAAGGGTGCATGCCATAATTGTCGTTTGCTTGTTATCAGCCAGTCTTTTACTTAATCAAATTCCATTCCTCCTTCCTTGGAGTTTGGATACGGTACCATTCTTTGCGCTGTTTATGTATACAGGACAATTGTGCCTCAGATATAATATATTTAAGGACGCACTTGGATTAAAGATCCTCATTATACTTATATTGTTAATTGCAGGTTGTCAGATAAACGGACCCATCAATTTATCCATTCGAATATACGGGCATTCCATCTTACTAAGTTTCTTAACAGGCGTTACGGGGACTCTTTTTTTAGTATGGATAGGTAAACTTTTAGAAGCGTCAAAAATAGGAAGCTTCCTTGCAAAAAGGGGAAAACATACTTTGACCATCTTTTCTCTGCAAATGTTTGTACTCCATTTTGTCAATTCTGCCACTTCATTTGCCGGATACAAGGGAACAAGCATCCTCATTAATATCTTATTTGGAATTGGTGCGGTAATCGTGGTATTTATTTTTGGAGAAGTCGCATCAAAAATACTCAAACGCTTTTTTCCTTCTATTTTCTAAAACTTCAAATATCACTACACTTTTGAGAATACAAACGATGCGCATTTCTCGCGGGAAATGCGCATCGTTTACTTTTTGGGTGGGCTAATAAACAGCCCGACGTGGGCAATGGGCCTACATACTATTTACCATTTCTTGCAGGTCGTTCTGCTGCCGCAGCAGTTGCAAAAACTCTTTGGCCGCATTCTTCTCATAAGCACCCTCGAGTGTATGTATACAACCGATCATTTCATTTTCAGGCAGATCAATCGGAATAGCCACCACCTCTTGATGCCCCTTTACCGTCGAGGCCGATAGCACAGAAACCAACCGACTGCGCCCCACTAAATCAAGGAGCATATGGACCACATTGAGCTGAAAGCGCACATTAAAATGCAAATCCGATTTTTCGGCAAAACGATTAAAGAAGTTGCGCGCTTGCAAGCCGTTCGTCGGCAACGCCAAATCATATTGTGCCAACTCCTTTAACGTGACGCTTTTCTGTTCGGCAAGCGGATGGTCCACAGCCGTAATAGCCGCAAGTTGTGTACGAAAGAGTTCCCTACTTTTAATGGACGGAAGCGCATGCAAGGGCTTGTAAGAAAGCACAAAGTCGACTTGTCGTTTTTGCAAATCCTCCAGCAAATCTTCCATACGCTTATAAAAGATATTCAGGCGAATTGCCGGAAAGCGCCGCATAAAGGTCAGCACCGTCTCCGTCATAATCGGGTGAAACGAATACGTGACTCCCACATTCAGCACGCCGGTCTTAAGATGTTGTAGATCTCGAATATACAGTTTACTCGTTTCTGCATCATCAATAGTACGCCGCGCATTGGGCAGAAATGCTTCACCCGGTTCTGTGAGCACAACCTCGTGACTATTGCGTTCTAAGAGTCTTACGCCCAACTCCTCCTCCAGTTGTTTTATTTGCTGTGATAAGGTACTTTGTGTAATGCAAAGCGACTTGGCAGCCGTCGAAAAATTAAGTTGTTCGGCTACAGCTATAAAGTAGTGAAGTTGGCGTAGTTCCATGCGTTCTGTTATACTGAGCGCTGGAGCAACAGCGTGCCACTTAAGCATCGTTCCGCCGGCCACACTTACAGCCAGCCATCAACGAGTACGCTACCCGCCCCTATGCGTCTGAGTTGAGTTTATAGTCAATCTTCGTCTTCGTAATCCTCATTTTTTGCAAGTTGGTCGGATTTGAAGCAATAAACGGCGTCAAAGATAATAAATAGTACGACGACTGCCGCAATGATCATTCCAATTGTTTGATTAGTCATAATTCTATTTGTTTTGAGTTAACGCTGCAAAAGTAGCCTTACGCCCAACGCTCCACAAGGATTGACAACGGATTGTTTCGATAGTGGCTATCGCAAAAATCAATACAAAGTTACATATACAGCCTTCCATAACCCAAAATTTACACGCAAAATAGCTGAGAAATAGTTAAAAATCAGTCGCTAAACTTTCATTTTTAATTTACATCTTTGATCATTTATCGCCTGACGCTCATACGCATTTTTTACGCCGGCGTGCGGTGATTATTCACGGCGACAGGCAGAAAAACACACCCCCGCAACCCACAAAATGCTCTATATTCGGTCAGCTTTTACGCAGAGTAGCAACGCAACCACGACATACTCTGTAAGAAAAAAAGCCCAAAGGGTAGCTATTTTTAGTTCCCCATAGCGAAGAATGGCGTGTTTTTGTATGGATGCAAAACGAAAAAAGCGCAAAAAACCGTGATTTTATCGCATATTCGGCTATAAAAATCCAATCCCAACCACCCCGTCGCAACCCGCTGCGCATCGCCGCCAAACTTTCACCTATGATCGTTGAAATTCTCCTATAAGACAATTTTAATTCTCCTATAACTCTCTTCAAACTTTCACCTAAGACAATTTTTCCGATCATAGGTGAAAGTTTAACCAATCCTTATCCCTACGCCACCGAAAAACGGTCCTTTTTCGACAAAGCACGAAAAAACCGCGCTTTCATCGGTTGAAAACGCGGCCTTTGTTAAATGTAATTTTCTTCCGGCACTAAGCTGTGCCTTAATCTTCAACTACTTCGCATTCCGGATATCATCCTGCGCCCCGAAGATTAAGTTGCGCTTGTCGAGTGCCATACGCATCGTACTGCTTTTCGTAAACCTCACGCTCACGCGCTTAATGAGATTTGCGCCTTTTTCCTTTGCCTCTTTCGCCGTCGACGCGCCCTCGCCGTGCATCGTCAGGCGAAAAGAACCGAGATCACCTAAGCGAACCGAATTACCGTCCGCAAGTGTTTGGAGAATCTCATATTGCAGGGCATCCAATACCGCCTTAACGGAGGCAGAAGATACGCCCGAACGCTTCTCGATGCGCCCGACAATCGTAGGTAGCATTACGGGCACGCCCGGCGCCATCTGCGGATAAAATTTCACTTGATCTCTCTTGAGCGGATTTTTCTTCGCTCTAATAACAAATTTAATCATTGTTGGTATAGATTTAATTGAAGAATAATTGAACCAAGAGCGCTCCCCGCCCTTGCAAATGCAAAGGTAAGCATTTCCGGCGAGCCTGCAAAATACGCCATAATCGCTTGGTAGTGAGACAGTCTGCGAACGTATATAAAGACCAACCCTAAGGGGTTGCATTTTTGCGACGGACTATGGCAGGGTTGTCGCTTCGCTCCAACGCCTGCCCTGCCAAAAGACCAAGCCTAAGGGCTTGTGGTACGGGAGTGAGCTTTGGTAGTTTGGGTTTATCTGTGTATTTACACGCCTATATGTGGACGGTTTTGAGAGACCAACCCTAAGGGGTTGCCCTTTTGCGGCGAACTATGGCAGGGTTGTCGCTTCGCTCCAACGCCTGCCCTGCCAAAAGACCAAGCCTAAGGGCTTGCTGGGGATGTTTTGCGCGTTTACATTCGAGTTTATAATTGCTTTGGATCAATAACACGTATGCGTGTCAGATTTTCCGCTTGAAATTATATCGTTTCCGCATAGTTTCGTCCATCAATAACCCCATCGGGGTTAGTCTTTTGGTAGGGCAGGGTTGACGTTGCACGTCAACCCTGCCTCAAAGCATAAGTAAATTGACAACCCCTTAGGGTTGGTCTTTCAAAACAAGCGAATGCCCGCCGGCGGAGACCGTGAAGGACTCAGCCTAAAAGGCAGTGAAAGACTTCTTGTGCAACATATTTTACAAAAGGCGGCTCAATGTTTGTGCTTCAAGCATATTTCTACTAATTTTGCAAAAGATAGACAGCACTTTTATGCGCACAATAAATGGCTGACCATTGACGGGTGAGCCATAAAACAAAAGAATATGACAGCTAACGAGATACGCGAATCTTTCAAAAGATTCTTTGAGAGCAAAGGGCATTTGATCGTACCCTCTGCCCCTATGGTGATCAAAGATGATCCCACACTGATGTTTACCAATGCCGGAATGAATCAGTTTAAAGACATCATCCTCGGCCATCGTGAACCTAAAAGTCGCCGACAGACGGACTCGCAAAAGTGTCTGCGCGTTAGCGGCAAGCACAACGACCTCGAAGAGGTGGGCCGCGATACGTATCATCATACGATGTTTGAGATGCTGGGCAACTGGAGTTTTGGCGACTACTTTAAGGAAGAAGCCATCGAGTTTGCTTATGAATATTTAGTCGGCGTCTTGAAAATAGACCCCGCCAACCTTTATGTGACTGTCTTTGAAGGTTCACCCGATGAGGGCCTTTCGAGAGATGATGAGGCGGCAGCCATCTGGGGCCGTCATTTCCCCGAAGACCACATCATCAATGGCAATAAGCACGACAACTTCTGGGAAATGGGTGAGACGGGCCCTTGCGGACCTTGCTCGGAAATCCATATAGACATACGCTCGGCCGAAGAAAAGGCGGCCGTAGCAGGACGCGAATTGATCAATAAAGATCATCCGCAGGTGATTGAGATTTGGAATCTCGTCTTTATGCAATATAACCGCAAAGCCGACGGTACACTGGATGCTCTGCCGCAGCGCGTAATTGATACGGGTATGGGCTTTGAGCGTCTCTGTATGGTGATGCAGGGAAAGCAGTCGAATTATGATACCGACGTCTTCCGCCCTATTCTGAATAAAATTGCAGAACTCTCGGGCCGCCGCTATGGCGAATCAACGGAGACGGACATCGCAATGCGCGTCATCGCCGACCACTTGCGTGCCATCTCGTTCAGCATTGCCGATGGGCAGTTGCCCTCCAATGCGAAAGCCGGCTACGTGATTCGTCGCATCTTGCGCCGTGCCGTGCGCTATGCTTATACCTTCTTAGATCAGAAAGAGGCCTTTATGTATCGGCTTGTACCGACGCTCGTAGAGGAGATGGGCGAGGCTTATCCGGAACTCGCTGCGCAGCGCGATTTGATTACGCGCGTGATGAAAGAAGAGGAAGACAGTTTCCTGCGCACACTCGCCACGGGTATCTCGCTGCTTGAAGGCGTGATGAAAGAGACGAAAGACGGCGGCAGCAGTGTTGTAAAAGGCGAAAAAGCTTTTACGCTCTTCGACACTTACGGTTTCCCGCTCGATTTGACCGAACTGATCTGCGCCGAAAACGGACTGAAAGTAGATGAAGACGGATTTAACGTAGAAATGCAGCGACAGAAAGAGCGCGCACGCAGTGCCGCAAGCGTAGAAACGGGCGATTGGGTCATCTTGAGCGAAGGCGAATCGCACTTCGTAGGTTGGGATACACTTCGCCAAGCGTGTCACATTCTCCGCTATCGCAAAGTGCAGCAAAAGAAACAAACGTATTATGAATTAGTCATCGACACGACACCGTTTTATGCTGAAATGGGTGGACAAGTCGGTGATAGCGGCGTATTGCGCAGTGCGAACGAAACAGTGGAAATCTTCGATACGAAGCAGGAAAATAATCTGTCGATTCACCTAACTAAGCGCCTGCCGGAGAATCCTGCGGCAGAGTTTATGGCAGAAGTAGACGAGGCGGCTCGCCGCTCGTGCGAAGCCAACCACTCGGCAACCCACTTGCTCGACCAAGCCCTGCGCGAAGTGTTGGGTGCGCACGTAGAGCAGAAGGGATCGCTCGTAACGCCCACTTATTTGCGCTTCGACCTTTCTCACTACCAAAAAGTCACACCGGAAGAGTTGCGCCAAGTAGAGCGCATCATTAACCGCCGCATACGCGAAGATATTCCGCTGCAAGATCACCGTGATGTGCCCATAGAAGAGGCAAAGAGGATGGGCGCTATTGCGCTTTTTGGTGAAAAGTACGGCGACCGCGTGCGCGTAGTTCAATTTGACAAAAGCGTAGAGTTTTGCGGCGGTTGCCACGTCCGCAGCACGGGCCGCATTGGCTTGTTCCGCATTGTGAGCGAAAGCAGTGTTGCAGCAGGTATCCGCCGTATCGAAGCCGTAACGGCAGAGGCAGCTGAAGAAATGTGCTACCGGCAACACGATACGCTCAACGATCTGCGCGCGCTCTTCAATAATGTGAAAGATATCTCCGTTGCTGTGCATAATGCCATCGAAGAAAATGACGAGTTGAAGAAAGAGGTGGAGAAGTTTATGCAGCTACGCGTAAAAGAACTCGGCAAAGAGTTGATGAAGATAGCGGAGAATCGCGGCGACATTAAGCTCTTGAAATATGTAGTCAAAGATGAGTGGGCGCCCGATCTGATAAAGGATCTGGCCTTCCAGTTGTCCGCACAATTGCCGGAGAACTTGTTCTGCGTCATCGGTAGCCACCAAGGTGGGAAGCCCTTGCTGACAGTTATGATTAGCAAGCAATTAGTAGAAAGCAAGCAACTTAACGCGGGCCAATTGGTGCGCGAAGCTGCAAAACTGATTAAAGGTGGTGGCGGCGGAGCGCCTCACTTCGCCACGGCCGGCGGTAAAGATCTCAACGGGCTTACTGCGGCTGTAGATAAAGTGGTAGAGTTGGCCGGCATTTAATACTGCATACACATCTTATATAAAATAGTCCGCACAAAATCGGATTTGTAATCATTAACGACTTCGGCGCTCTTTTTACAAAGGCGCCGAAGTCGTTTAATAAAAGGGTAGAAAAGGCGTTTACGGCGCATCTAAATCCGAGAAAAACGGGGGAAATAAGCAAAATCGAGGTCATATCACTAAAAAAACTCAAAATAATTGTGCTGATTACAAGCAGCGAATTAAAATAAGCGTTAACTTTGCATCGTCTATAGAAGAGTTAAATCGTTTTTCGCAAGAAAGAATACTGGTTATGATCAAATTAAATGGGACTCTGCGGCAGAGTATTGTCGCCTCATCCTATAGACTTAATTATCCGATAGCGTTCGGGTAAGCATCTATTGTATTAGATCAGGCAGACTAAGCGGGGCGTGAGCTTCGCTTAGTTGCTTTTTATAAGGTTTCAAAGGCGTAAGGAGCGTCCTGTCTCTTAAATGAAGAGAGTGCTTAAAAATGGCATAATTCCCGCGCACTCTCACTCACAAAAAACCTCACTTTGCCCACCAATAACCCCCATTCTACGCTCTCTACTATAAAAATGTCAATAGCTCGTCCAATTTTACGCAACTTTCGCCCAATTTATTCCGCCAATAACCCCATCGGGGTTAGTCTCTTGGTAGGGCAGGGTTGACGCATTGCGTCAACCCTGCCTCGAAGCCCCGAAAAAAATGACAACCCCATAGGGTTGGTCTTTCAAAAACACGCGAAAATGCATCAACACAAAAATAAAATTATTCAAAAAAACGGCGGTTTCATCGCATATTCGGCTATAAAAATGCCGAATAAACCACCCCGCCACAACCCACTGCTCACCTCCGCCAAACTTTCACCTATGATCGAAAAATTCTCCTATAAGACAATTTTAATTTGCCTATAAGAAAGTTCAAACTTTTACCTAAGAAACTTTTTCCGATCACAGGTGAAAGTTTCAACAATCCTTATCCCTGCACCACCGAAAAACGGCTTATTTTCGACAAAGTACGAAAAAGCCGCGCTTTCATCAGTTGAAAACGCGGCCTTTGTTAAATGTAATTTTTTGCCGGCACTAAGCTGTGCCGATTCTTCGCCTACTTCGCATTCCGGATATCGTCCTGTGCACCGAAGATTATGTTGTGCTTGTCAAGAACCATCCGCATCGTATTGCTTTTCGTGAACCGCACGCTCACGCGCTTAATGAGATTTGCTCCTTTTTCCTTTGCCTCTTTCGCCGTCGTTACGCCCTCGCCGTGCATTGTCAGACGAAAAGAACCAAGGTCTCCTAAGCGAACCGAATTACCATCGGAGAGTGTTTGGATAATCTCATATTGCAGGGCGTCCAATACCGCCTTGACGGAGGCAGAAGATACGCCCGAACGCTTCTCGATGCGCCCGACAATCGTGCGCAACATCACGGGCACGCCCGGCGCCATCTGCGGATAAAATTTCACTTGATCTCTCTTGAGCGGATTTTTCTTCGCTCTAATGACGAATTTAATCATTGTGGGTATAGATTTAATTGGTGAATAATATAACCAAGGACGCTCCTCGCCCTTGCGTATGCAAAGGTAAGCAAATCCTTCGAGCCGGCCAAAACGCACGATAATCGCTTGACTATAAGCTGATATACGAACGATTTGAAAGACCAGCCCTATGGGGTTGCACTTTCGCGACGGATTATGGCAGGGTTGTCGCTTCGCTCCAACGCCTGCCCTGCCAAAAGACCAAGCCTAAGGGCTTGCGGTGCGGGTGTGGGCTTTGTTGGTTGAGGTTATAATAACATTGCGTTCGTTATTTAACGTGAGTTCGACGAATTCAGAACGATGTAAGGGGAGTGTAAATGATGCTTTGTGCATTGATGGACGGCTTCTTTGGAAATAGGAAATAGGTGGTAATTGCCTATAATAAGTTGATGATGAAGCGGTCAAAGCATCTATGTCTGGAGTGTTCCACCTGCGCAATGTTCTTTAGTTCATCATTCACCGTTTCAATAAAGCAGCGATAACCAGAACCGTGGAAAGGAATCATTACCAGCATAACTTCTGCCTTTGACATTGTAGAATTTCGATGATATTTCCTTTTCCTGTAGGTTTTAGCGTATATTTTGCTATCATTGCATCAAAAAACTTGCAGGAATCAACTACCATACAAAATATTTCAGTAACTCCTCCATAGGTGATTATTACGGTTTTTATTTATAACTGTTTGTATATTAACTCCTTAATGCTACAACGATTTTCACTAATCACCAAATCCATAGACACTTATAATTCGTCGAGATCACGGTAACATAAAAGCAAAAACAAGAGAGACTGCGATCTATAAGAGGCTTTACGCGGATACCATCAGTAGTGAGAACATTAATCTTAATATAAAGATTTACACGCTCATAACAGCTGTTTTTTAGGGAATCTCTGCGCTTTCTCTCCTCGCATTTGAGCAGAACGGAGGGAGGGAAGGACTGTTCAGATGTAAAGATTATTCTCATCTGCTTTTTAATCTACGATCTTTTGATGTGTAAAAGGGCATGTTTTGCAATGTAAAAGGGTACCTTTTACAAGCCCGTTTGTAACCTGTTGATATCTTGAATGTTACAAAGGTGATAAAGAAGGGATATGGTAGGGAAAGTGAAAGATAGCGAAGTGAGAAGTGTAAGGATTTTTGTTTCTGTTCGTTCCGTTGTGTTTTTCAAAGTAAGGTCAGTGTGCTTTGTCATCAGGGTAGCGGCTTTACCGATTCAAAAGGTGAGACCTTTGAAAAATGGGGCGGACAATAATTATCTTCCTTTTCAGGATCATTTTTGCTTGAAGAAGGGTAACTATCGAGGATGATAAGGTCCCCCTTTCCCCCGGTTGGGCCTCAAACTCGGGCCCGACCGGGGAAATCTTTACTTACTTGACACATTTGGATATAATAAGCCCTGGTGTTCGATATAGATTAAAGGCTATGCTTTCGAGGATGTTCTGTGTATGCGTCTTAGCAAGGCCTCGATATCGGCAACGTCCACCATCAAACCACCGACGGATGCTGCCAAAGGTACGTTCTATGACACTGCGAATAGGACTTATGGAGCGGTTAAAGAGATGTTGTGCTTGGCTCAAGGGCCGGTTGCGATATGCCCTGTGCATGATACAATCCCGTAAGTGATGCCTGGCTAAAAAGGCTCGGTTCTCCTCCGTTGCATAGCCCTTATCCGCATAGACAGGTGTATCGGCAGGGAGATCCTCTTCTCTCAACAATGGTATCAACTCCTTCAGATCGTTACGATTGGCCGGGGTGGTGATGACTTGCCGAATGATTCCTTCCCTGTTTGTCAACACATGTTTCTTATAACCATATCGATAGACTTTCTTCTTTACCCACCGGGCTTCACCGTCTGTCCCCTTGCGTTCCTGCAAAAGGAACTTATGGTAAGCCTCCTCTTCATCCTTTTCGTCATCACTGCGTGTATCTTCACGATCATCAGCCACAGTGATGCGCAATGTCCCATTAGGGCGGTGAGGGCTGTCGACAATGCTCGCATCGATCAGAACTCCTTCCTTGATAGAGATATGATGGGCGCTCAATTGTTTATTGAAGGCTTTCAGTAACTTGTCCATGAGTCCAGACTCTGTCAGGGCAGTCCTGAAACGGCTGATCGTACTGTGATCCGGAGAGACGGCTTCCATACTCAGCCCTAGAAATCGAGAAAACGTCACCGAGTCGTTGACACGCTCTTCCAAGGCACAGTCACTCAATCCATACCAGGTCTGCAAAAGAAGCATTTTGAAAAGCAGGATGACATCATAGGCCGGAGCTCCTGCCGCATTTTGCCGCTTGGTGTACTTCTTGTTGATCAGCGTGCGAATAGGACGCCAATCGATAAGCCTGTCGACTTGATTCAAAAATACATTCTGAGCTTTCCTGCATCTCTTCTCTAACATGACGTCTGCAAATGAGACTTCGTCGTTGGTGGATTTTCCTTGTCTTGCCATAATTTTGTGTCATCTTATAGTGCTAATATACGAAATAAAACGCTAATAAACAATAGGACAAGTGGTAAAATAGACTGATCTATTGTGCAAAGGTCTCAAGGTGGGTGAACAGACTGAGAAACGGACGTGAAGAAGACGAAAGAAACGGCGGGATTGGCAATCAAAAATGTGTCTTTCAGTCGGTGATTTTTTAACGTTCCAACGACAGTTTACAAAGAATTAATTGTGTTTCAGCGACAGAACCATGACCAATAATATGGACCATTATGGATATACTGTAAGCTGAGAGACTACTTAATAGATTCAGCTCGCACGCTCTATGTCCTCCTTTAAAAAGGACAAAGAGCTTCACGAGCTGTAGAAGGAGAAGTTTTCAATTCAACTTATATCACTTCTCAAATAGATTACCGATATGCTTATGCTATAGAAGAAGTTTTTATCTCAACTTATAGCCCTTGAATGCATAGAAAAGGATATAAGAGAAGCTGACAAAACAGATCCCATACGCATATTGAATGTTGCTAACATCCTTAATAAGTCCGAACAACACAGTGATAACAGCACCACCGATAAGTCCCATTGTCATTAGTGATGAGCCTTCCTTGGTATATTTACCCAAGTCCATAAGAGCCAAAGGCCAGAATGCTGGCCACATCAATGAGCAGCCTAATGCCATGATACCTACAGCATAAATACTATAAACACCCGGGAGTAACAATACAAGTAGCGTTCCAAACAGTGCAACGAAGGAACAGATCTGTAAGGCTTTCGTCTGTGAAAGATACTTAGGAATAAGAATAATACCTGCGATATATCCTATACTGATGCTGATTGGGGTAATCCATGAGTACGTATGAGGATGAGGAAGACCTAATTCACTTGCATAATCTATAAGTGTACCCAAGACGATGGTCTCTGAACCAACATAAAAGAATATGGCAATTGCTCCAAGAACAAGATGTGGGAACTGGAAGACAGAATGCTTACTGTTTGCGTAGTCGGATACTGCTGAATCTGCATCGGCGTCATCTTCTCCAGCAGCTTTCACCTCTGGCAATGGTGATATAAGTGCTACGACACCTAAGATTACAAATAAGCAGATTATAACCAAGAACGGTTTGTCAAGATCTTCCAAGCCAACACCTCCACTATTACTTGCAAAAAGAGCAATAAACAAAGGTGATACAGGCCATGCTAACTTGTTTATCATGCCCATAATAGAGATTCTTTTTGCTGCACTCTCCGTTGGTCCAAGGATTGTTACATAAGGATTTATAGCAGATTGTAGGAACGTATTAGCTGTTCCACAAAGGAAAGATGCCAATAAAAAGATAATGAAACTCCTTTCAGCTGCAGAGAGAATAAACACTCCGAAGGCTATAGCAAACATGGCAAAAGCTGCAGCCATCGTACGCTTATATCCAATTTTACTTATCAATAAGCCTGCTGGATAACCAAAGATAAGGAATGGTAAGAACGTAGCACCTATAAGCATATATGCTTCTGTGGACGAAACGCTTAGCGAAACCTTCAATACTGGTACTAATAAGGAATTGATTCCCAATGCAAAGCCACAAGTAAAGAACATGAAAGCAAGGAAAAGCATTGGTATAATGAAGTTGTTTTTATCTTTCATATATAAACTTTTTTTAGTTAAGAGATAATTGTTGTGTTTAAAAAAATGAGCTAACTCTGATTCACTTATTATCAAGTTATGTTTCCATTGTCCCTTTTATGATGGCATAAAACAGACTGAATAAACCTTGATATATAATTGGTGGCAACAGTATACACCCTATAATAAGTCATGATTGGCCGTAGAATAGGTAATGTATGACCGCCTTTTAATCTATCATCTTAGGCTGCCCTGTAGATATTTCAAAGCCTGCTGTAACAGGAATCGTCTCTCCAGTTATTGCACTCGATGCGTCTGTAGCCATAAAGAACACTGCTTTAGCAATCTCATCTGGTTCAACAATACGCTCAAGAGGGCTGTTCTTTGAGAAAACTTTCTTAAGTTCTTGCGGGAACATACTGGTATTTGTTGGACCAAGTGCTACACAATTCACACGTATACCATACTTACCATAGCTCAACGCCATAGAACGTGTCATATTAACAGTAGCTGCTTTAGAAGCATTATAAGCTGTCATTTATAGTTATCTTGATATTGCAAAGGTACAACTTGTTTTTAACAAGAATATTCACTATCTTTGCGTTGTTATAGAGTATATTTACATTTGCAGAAAAAGATGGTAATACTTGATAGAAAGATAGTACATAATGTGCAAACCAGGTGCAGTCACATTACATACACTGAGTTTAATCTACCATTTCATAGACATTCCGAATATGAACTCATCCTGTTTACCAGCGGAAGTGGGACTGAATTCGTTGGAGAGGGGGTTGCTGACTACAAAAAGGGCGACGTTGCACTTATCGGAAGTAATATTCCCCATCTGCATTTATGCAAAAGTAGAATGGGAAATAGCCAAGAGACAGAAGCTATGGAACATAGTACAAGTGAAACAATACAGTTCTGTCCAGACATGTTTCCACCCGATATTCTTAACCTACCAGACTATGAACATATTGCTGATTTGCTATCGAAAAGCCAGTATGGCATACGTTTCTATGATGAAGGATTATATGAGGACCTCCTCTCAAGGTTATCATTGTTCGATTCACAGTCCTATACAAGGCGTCTGATTGCTTTGTATGAGATTCTCGAAAGATTATATAACTGTTCACAAACAAAGCTATTATCACCAATAGCATTCAGCCATTACAAAGCTCCTAATACCGATACTGCCATTGACAAGGTATTCACCTATTTATATAATAACTTCCAGAAGAAGATTGTTCTCACGGAACTTGCTGACTTTGTTAGTCAGAATCCGACGTCACTTTGCCGATATTTTAAGAAATGTACCAACAAGAGTATATTCCAAGTACTTGCCAATATACGCATTGAATATGCTTGTAAATTACTAACTCATTCGAACCTTACGGTCAATGAAGTGGCTTTTAACTCGGGATACAATACACCAACACTGTTTTACGAACAATTCTTAAGAGAGATACATCTAACCCCAAATGAATACAGACAACACATTAACGCTGAGAAAATCAGCAACCATATGAATATAACAATTGGTTCGCCGCAAGACTCAATACATAGTAAATAACGTGAGTTAGACGAATTCAGAACAATGCAAGCTGTGTGTCAATGATCCTTTGTACATTGATGCACGGCTTCTTAGGAAACAGGCAATAGGCAGCAATTACCCCTAATAAGTTGACGATGAAATTGTCAAAGCATCTATGTCCGGAGTGTTCCACCTGTGCAATGTTCTTGTCTTATAAGCGACTTTTTTCGATCATAGGAGAAAGTTTGCTCAACATCCTAAGCCTAATTTCACGAACAGTTGGCGGAGTTTTGAAGGCATACGAAAACAGCCGCGCTTTCATCGGTTGAAAACGCGGCTCTTGACAAGTTTAAATCTGTTTTTATCAGTTCTACTCGCCTTGAACCTTTCTTATCGAGTTCACCTTAGATTAGGTGGGATAAGCGGAGTGCCTGCCGATTTCTTTTACCCTCAAGAGATCTCTGAAAAGTTTATTTTCTCACGCCTCAACTGATCAAGACGCTGGCGGAAAAGTGCATTTTTCGACTGCTCGAAAAGCGGATCTGCCTCTATAATAGCTTCGGCAGCTTCGCGAGCCGTTTGCAGCAGATTGCCGTCGCGCACAATATTGGCAATCTTTAGATCAAAAGGAAGTCCGCTTTGGGCTGTTCCTTCCAAGTCGCCGGGGCCACGGAGCTTCAAGTCGGCTTCGGCTATTTCAAAGCCATCGTTCGTATCAACCATAATACCGATACGCGCCCGACTATCTTTACTCAACTCGCGTTTGGTTACTAAAATGCAGTAGCTTTGAGTTGCTCCTCGCCCTACACGTCCGCGCAATTGATGAAGTTGGGCCAAGCCAAAACGCTCGGCATTTTCTATCACCATCACACTGGCATTGGGAACGTTGACGCCAACCTCGATAACCGTTGTCGAAACGAGGATCTTCGTTTCTCCCCGAACAAACCTGGCCATCTCTGATTCCTTCTCAATCGGTCGCATTTGCCCATGCACCACGCCAATATCCATATCAGAGAAGACTTCGCGCAAAGATTCGAAACCTTGCTCCAAAGCTTTCAGATCCATTTGGGCATTTTCTTTAATCAGGGGATAAACGACGTAGGCCTGCCGCCCCAAACTGAGCTGATAGCGCAGGCCATCATACAGTTGGCTACTGTTATCTTGATAATAATGTACGGTCTTAATCGGCTTTCTGCCGGGTGGGAGTTCGTCAATAATAGAGACATCTAAATCGCCGTAAACGGTCATAGCCAAGGTACGCGGGATCGGCGTCGCAGTCATTACTAAAATATGGGGCGGGCGAATGTTTTTCGTCCATAGCTGGGAGCGCTGCTTCACGCCGAATCGGTGTTGCTCATCGATAACGGCTAAGCCTAAGTTGAGAAAGCGGACGGTCGGCTCTATTAACGTGTGCGTGCCGATCAGCAATTGAACGGAGCCATCAGCTACGCCATCCAAGATTTCTTGGCGCGCCTTACCTTTCACAATACCCGTCAGAAGGGCGACACGCAAGGGCAAATCGCCAAGAAACGCCGTGATAGTTGCCAAATGCTGCTCGGCGAGAATCTCTGTCGGCGCCATAATGCAGGCCTGAAAGCCATTGTCGAGCGCTAATAAGCAAGCCATCAAAGCTACCATTGTCTTTCCGCTGCCGACATCGCCTTGCAATAAGCGATTCATTTGCCGCCCGCTACCGACGTCATTGCGTATTTCGCGAATCACTCGCTTTTGCGCCCCCGTTAATTCAAAAGGCAGGCGCTCATGAAAGAAACGTAGAAAGAGGTTGCCAACTTTAGGGAAACAAAAACCTTGCACCGAAAGTTGGCGATGCTTCATATAGCGCAGAATATCCAGCTGCAAATAAAAAAGTTCTTCAAACTTTAGGCGGCGCAAAGCTTCAGGGAGTGCCGCAGAAGAGGGCGGGAAGTGAGCCGTAAGCAAAGCCTTTGTCAGCTCCATCAACTGATGCTTTTGCACAAACCACGCCGGCAAAGTCTCGGGCAGCGGCGTACTTTCAATCAAGGCAAAAGCTGCTTGCATCAGCTTTGACATAGACTTTGAAGTAAAGCCCATCTTCTTCATCCGCTCTGTCGTATGATAAACCGGCTGCAAACCTAAATTCTGCAAAGGCGCGTCGGGCGCAATCTTTTCCAGTTCGGGATGCGCAAATGAAATGCGTCGGGCAAAAAGCTTCGGCGTTCCGAGCAATAAATAAGTTTCATCGTAACGCAAAGTTTCCTTCACATATTTCAAACCTGCGAACCAAACGACGTCCACATAGCCTGTCCCATCTGTAAATACAGCCGAAATACGCTTCTTACGCCCTTCTCCTTCCTCACTAAAAGAAATAAAGCGGCCGCGAATTTGCACGTAAGGCATTCCTTCCTGCAAAGCTTGTATCTCGTGCACTTCGCTGCGATCAATGTAGCGAAAGGGAAAGGTATAAAGCAAGTCGCCCAGCGAATCAATATGCAATTCCTTACTGAGCAGTTCAGCCCTGCGCGGGCCTACACCTTTCAGATATTTGATAGCTTGTGAGAGGAGCGGAGTGGAAGTCAAAAGAGAATGCTATTGAATAAAAACCTAATCAACTGACGGCGCGTACACATTATTATAAGGCGTCTTAAGCCCAACAAGCCTATCAGCAGCAGGCACACATTATTATATATGTAGACGAACGAGAGCGGAAGAACTTATGGCAGATAAGTGGTCGGCGCATAAATCATACCTTGACGCAATTGCGCCACACAATCAGCCGACGTAAGGCGCTCGGCAATGGTAAAGCCAAATTCGGCCGCTGCGCCGGGGCCGCGCCCGGTAATGATATGGCCATCTTCTTCTACGAGTCGTTCCGTATAGACTTTACAATCCAAATATTTTTCAAAGCCCGGATAGCACGTAGCCCGCTTATCTTTCAAGACGCCGGCAGCGCCAAGCGTCATTGGTGCGGCACAGATAGCGCACAACAAACCGCCGCGCTCATTTTGCTTTATGATCGCCTCGCGCAAGGGAGCAAAGTCGCACAAGTTTTGAGCGCCCGGCATCCCGCCCGGCATAATAAGCGCCGCGGCCTGCGTCAAATCAATCTCAGTAAAGACGGCATCTGCCATAATCTTGAAGCCGTGACTCGAAGCGACGAGTTTGTCCGCCGTAATGCTTACTAAGCACACATCAAGACCTGCCCTTTTCAAAATATCAGCCGGCAATAAAGCCTCCGACTCCTCAAACCCATCAGCCAAGAAGATATATACCATCATATGATTACTTTAAGCAGTTAAGATATTGTTGAATAGTATTGTGCAGTCCAAGGTAAAGCGCATCCGAAATCAGGGCGTGCCCGATACTCACTTCGTCTGCCCAAGGTATTTGTTGATGAAAGAACGAAAGATTCTGCAAACTCAAGTCGTGGCCCGCATTTAAACCAAGCCCTATTTGGCGTACATAATCAGCCGTCTCCACAAAGGGGCGTATAGCAGCTTCTCTGTCGGTAGCATAATTGGCCGCGTAAGGCTCTGTATAAAGCTCTACACGATCAGCCCCCGCCCGCTTAGCATATTCTGCCATTTCATTCTCAGCCGAAATAAAGATACTCGTGCGGATGCCTTTCTCCTTAAAGCGCCCAACGATGTCTGTCAGTTGTGAAAGGTTTGCCCGCGTATCCCAGCCGTGGTTCGACGTCAACTGGCCCGGCTTATCAGGCACCAGCGTCACTTGCGCCGGCCCGACTTCGCAGACCAAATCAATAAAGTCGTCAGAAGGATAACCTTCAATATTAAATTCCACGTCCAATGCGGGCCGCAGCAAGTGCACATCGCTACGGCGAATATGGCGCTCGTCCGGCCGCGGATGCACGGTTATACCTTGTGCGCCGAAGCGTACACAATCAAGCGCCACAGCCAAGACGTCGGGATTATTGCCTCCGCGAGCGTTGCGCAGTGTCGCTATTTTATTGATGTTCACACTTAACTTTGTCATGCGTTATGCAGTCTTTTTCGTCTATTAATCCTTACTTTTGCAAAGTTAAGCATATTTGACGAGACGTGAGATCGGGAACTTTGAATTTTACAACAGAAAAAACGCGCCGCATAGCTCTCTTCGGCAATAAGCATCAAGACGAGAAGAGCAGCTGCATTGCAGCTGTGCTCGCAGGCTTTGAGGCGCGCGGAGCGCGGATAATGATTGAAGAAAACTTTGCCGGCTTTCTTCGGCGCAGAGGCTTGATCGACTCTTGCGTCTACGAACTATTGCACCGCAACAGTCCTTTTACGGCCGACTTAGCCGTATCGATGGGGGGAGATGGCACGTTTCTGCGCACGGCTGCTGCCATTGGCGATCGCGGCATCCCGATTCTTGGTATCAATACGGGACATCTGGGTTTCTTGGCCGATGTCTCTCCCGAGCGCATCCCGGAAGCGCTCGAAGCCATCTATAATAATGGTCAGAATGTCGTAGAATCTCACTCGGTAATCGCCGTAAATTGCAACAGCGATCACCCCCTGCGCACCTTTCCTTATGCCCTTAATGAGGTAGCCTTACTAAAGCATGACAACTCCTCGCTAATCAACATACGCACAGAGATCAACGGCGATTTGCTGGCCGACTATATTGCCGACGGCCTTATTGTCAGTACGCCAACCGGCTCTACAGCTTATGCTCTGAGCGTAGGCGGCCCGATCATTGCGCCCGACTCCGACGCTTTCTGTATTGCGCCCGTTGCGCCGCACAGTCTGAATGTGCGCCCCTTCGTTGTAAAGGACGATGTTGATATTCGCCTAACAGTCAAGAGTCGCTCGCATCGCTATCTGCTTTCCATAGACGGTCGCAGCGAAAGCCTGTCTGAGACGATCGAAATACATCTGCGCCGCGCACGCCACACAGTCGGCGTCGTCAAAGTGGAGCACTTAAAGTTTTTCGACACCTTGCGCGATAAAATGCTTTGGGGCGCTGATCACCGCCATTAAGCAGAGCGCCGACGCCCTGCGCTTTCATCCTTATCAATAAGCCACAGACAATGATCAGCTTGAACCGCTTAATGAGTCTCTTCCGTCGCTCGTCAGCCTCTTCGGCCGGCGATAGCGCCATCCACCTCTCTTCATATCCTTCTCTTCTGAAATGGTTATGGAAAATGTGGCAAGGCTATCGCACGCAAGCCCTGATGAATGTAGTCATTGGTCTTGGGGTCGTAGCCTTGGATCTGCTCTTCGTATGGGCCACGAAGCTGGCCATAGACATTGCGACGGGCGTCGACACGCAGTTTAGCCTGAAATGGGCCATCTTCCTCTTAGTATGCTTTGCCTGCGGGCAAGTCGGCTTGGGCATCTGCTCGCGCTGGGTTAGCGCCGTACTCGGTGTGCGCGCACAAAATAAGATACAGCACGACCTCTACGCCCGACTCTTAAGCAGCGGCTGGCGGGAGTTGCGTGCTTACCATACGGGCAACCTCTTGAACCGCTTAGAGACAGATGTCTATACCGTCATCACACTGCTAACGGAGAATTTCCCCTCTTTCTTCACGACCATCGTAAAGTTCTTGGGTGCCTTCCTCTTCCTTTTTTGGATGGACAAGACGCTGGCTTTAATCGTTGTCATTATCGTACCCTTCTTTGTTATTTGCAGCAAACTGTATATGCGCAAACTGCGCCGACTGACGCACGTTATCCGCGACAACGATAGCAAGATTCAGTCGTTGCTTCAAGAAAGTCTTCAGCACGTCGTTGTGATTAAAACGCTCGGTCGACAACGAACGATGCTCGACCGTCTGTCTTCACTGCAAAATCTACTCTACCGCGAAACGCTCCGCAAAACAAAATACAGCACGGTTTCTTCTACGGTCATCAATGCCGGTTTCATCGCCGGTTATATGCTTACCTTCACGTGGGGTACGGTCAGTCTGCAGCGGGGCTTGATTACCTACGGCGCACTCATTGCTTTTATCCAACTCGTAGGGCAAATTCAAGGGCCGGCCCGCCAATTGGCGCGCTACGTCCCGCTCTTCATCAGTGCTTTTACGGCTACGGAGCGATTGATGGAACTTGAGAACATACACCACGAAGCGACCAAAGGCGATCGGCTGCTCTCCGGCCGCGTCGGACTGCGCTTGGAGCACCTCACCTTTGCTTATGAAAAAGGAAGTAAAAAGATTTTCGACAATTTCTCCTACGACTTCCCGCCGCAAAGTATTACGGCAATCTTGGGCGAAACGGGTAGCGGGAAGACGACGCTCGTCCGTCTGCTACTCAATCTGATTCGTGCGCAGGCCGGTTCGCTTTATCTTTACGACGCGCAAGGTTTGCGCTTAGAAGCATCGCCCGATACGCGCTGTAACTTTGCTTATGTTCCGCAAGGCAACACGCTGCTGAGCGGCACGATCAAGGAAAATCTCTTGCTCGGGCGGCCTGATGCTACCGACGAAGAACTCCACGAGGCTTTGCGCTTGGCCGCGGCCGACTTCATCAGCGAATTGCCCGACGGCATCGAGAGCATTTGCGGCGAAGGAGGCACGGGACTCTCCGAAGGACAAGCGCAGCGCATCGCCATTGCCAGAGCCTTGCTCCGGCGTGCGCCTTTCCTCTTACTCGATGAGGCCACGTCGGCTCTCGACACAGAGACAGAGCGCCGCGTCTTGCAAAACATCGTTAGCACTTTCGAAGGGCGCACGGTCATTGTCGTTACGCATCGTCCGGAAGTCCTGCAATATTGCACACAAGTGCTCGATTTAGAGCACCATTAACCACGCAACGGAGCTACTTAGCTCCGTTTTTTATAGGCTCAATAGTGTTTGAAGAAGCTCTGAGGCCACCCTCTTTCACCTCAACTTTAGTAAAGCCGATTTAGGAGCACAACCGCAAGCTGCGGTACACTTACAAACATACAAAGGCTACAGCCATCGCACCGCTTGCTATATAAAGTTGCGTGTAGGTATAAAAATAAACAAGACCACCGATAAGGGGTCTTGTCTGCTAAATAAGTGTGCGCCTGATAGGACTCGAACCTACACGACCGAAATCACCAGATCCTAAGTCTGGCGCGTCTACCAATTTCGCCACAGGCGCATTCGTGGGCGCAAAGTTAGGCATTTTCTTACAATTTACGCAGAAAAGAAAGGCTTTTTTCGTAATTTTGCCCGAAAAGGAGGCCTACTGCGCTTGCTTGAGCGCTTACCTCTCCACCTAAAGTCGGAATAAACCGACCTTCAACCCGAACGACTCGCACCGCAGCAGAGCAGCGTGCGTCTCTTCACGGTAAACGTACAAATATGGCAGAGCAGATTGAAAACGACGCAACATTAACGGAAGCCCACTCTACTTATAAACCCGCAGATGCAAGCAGCGAAACCGGCCGCCACCCACTGACGGGGATGTATCGCAACTGGTTTCTCGATTATGCCTCTTATGTGATTCTCGAAAGAGCCGTTCCTCACTCCGACGACGGCTTGAAGCCCGTGCAGCGCCGCATCCTCCACGCGATGAAGCGCCTCGATGATGGGCGCTACAATAAGGTAGCCAATGTCGTGGGGCATACAATGCAGTTTCACCCCCACGGCGATGCGTCGATCGGCGATGCACTTGTCCAACTCGGGCAGAAGAATCTGCTGATCGATACGCAGGGCAACTGGGGCAACATCTTAACGGGCGACGACGCGGCGGCCCCGCGTTACATCGAGGCACGCCTCTCAAAGTTTGCGCTGGACGTAGTCTTCAATCCGAAAACAACGGCGTGGAAACTCTCTTACGACGGCCGCAACAAAGAGCCCATCGCGCTGCCCGTGAAGTTTCCACTCCTCTTGGCGCAAGGCGCTGAGGGCATCGCCGTCGGACTATCGGCTAAAATCCTGCCCCACAACTTTGGCGAATTGTGTCAAGCGGCCATTCAATACCTCCGCGGAGAAGCATTTACCATCTACCCCGACTTTCAAACGGGCGGCAGCATAGACGTCTCCAATTATAAAGAAGGACGCCGCGGCGGCTCGGTCAAAGTAAGGGCGAAGATTTCCAAATTAGACAACAACAAGACGCTCGTCATCACCGAAATTCCCTTTGGCACGACGACGCAGAGCATCATCGACTCCATCCTGCGCGCCAATGAAAAAGGCAAGATTAAAGTGCGCAAGGTCGATGACAACACCGCCGCAGAAGTAGAGATTCTCGTTCACTTAGCCCCCGGCACGAGTTCCGACAAAGCGATCGATGCACTTTATGCCTTTACCGATTGTGAAGTTTCCATCTCGCCCAACTGTGTCGTCATTACCGACAAGAAGCCGCGCTTCCTCTCGGTCAACGAAGTCTTGCAGCAGTCTGTGGATCGCACGATGAGCCTTTTGCGTAGCGAATTGGAAATACGTCGCCACGAATTACTCGAAAGTCTCCACTACGCTTCATTGGAGCGCATCTTCATCGAAGAGCGCATCTACAAAGATAAGGCCTTTGAGCAGGCCATCTCTACTGATGCTGCCTGCATCCATATTGATGAGCGCCTGACGCCTTATTACCCGCAGTTTTATCGCGAGGTCACCAAGGAAGACATTCTGCGCCTGCTCGAAATCAAAATGGCGCGCATCCTGAAATTCAATAAAGAAAAGGCCGACGAACTCATTGCCCGTATGACGGCCGATGTAGCGCGCATCAACAAGGATCTGAACAATATGACCGGCGTGACGATCAATTGGTTTCAGTTGCTTTTCGACAAATACGCGGCCGAGCATCCGCGCCGCACCGAACTGCGTTCTTTCGATACGATTGTCGCATCGAAGGTGGTTGAGGCCAATCAAAAACTCTACGTCAACCGCGCCGACGGCTTTATGGGCACTTCGCTCAAGAAAGACGAATTTGTAGACAACTGTTCCGACATCGACGACGTGATCCTTTTCTATCGCGACGGCACTTACAAGGTCGTGCGTGTGGCCGACAAAGTCTTCATCGGGCGCACGGAGAAAAGCGAGAAGGAGCACCGCAAGCCTGAGTTGATCCACATTGCGGTTTTCAAAAAGAACGACCGCCGCACTATATATAATATTGTCTATCGCGACGGCAAAGACGGCCTTTGCTTCATCAAACGCTTCAATATAACCGGCATCACGCACGACCGCGAATATGACGCCACGCAAGGGACGCCGGGCAGTCGCATCATATACTTTACGGCCAATCCCAACGGCGAGGCCGAAACGATCAAGGTGCTCTTGAAGCCCAACCCGAAGTTGCGCAAGCCTTTCTTAGATCGCGACTTCTCCGAAATACTCGTCAAGGGGCGTCAGAGTCGGGGCAATATGCTGACGAAGCTCGATGTGCAGCGCGTTGTGTTTAAGGCCCACGGCGTTTCCACCCTTGGCGGGCGAAAGGTTTGGTTCGATGCCGATGTGCAACGCCTCAACTACGATGAGCGCGGCACTTACCTCGGCGAGTTTCACGGCGATGAGGCGGTACTCGTCATTCATCCCAACGGCGATTATTATACGACGACTTACGACCCCAATAACCACTACGAGGGCGAGATCCTACGAATCGAAAAGTATGATCCGGAAAAGGTTTGGACGGCCGCACTCTTCGATGGCGACCAGCAGGGCTTCCCCTATTTGAAGCGCTTCCTCTTGGAGCGCACAAGCGGAGCGCGCCGCAATTGTTTCTTAAACGAAAATCCGGCCACCCGCTTACTGCTGCTGACGGATACGGCTTACCCGCGCTTCGAACTCGTCTTTGGCGGGGCGGATGCTTATCGCGACCCGATGATCATCGATGCGGATGAATTTGTAACGGTCAAGGGCTTTAAGGCCAAGGGCAAACGACTGACGACCAATGCCGTCGAAAGCATCAAGGAGTTAGAACCGCTGCGCGTTCCCGAGGCGGACAAGGCGGAAGCCGCTGCATCGGAAACTGAAACGGCCCCCGCTGACGACCAGCACTCGAACGAGGCCGAACAAGAAGCGCAAGATCTTTTCAATCAGGCGGATTAACGCGCGGCGGAAAGGGCAAACGACCAACTCGCTCCTGCTGCTTCGCCACCCGACATAAGCACGAAATTATGGGCCTGCATTTCGCTGAAATGCAGGCCCTTCTTGTATCCCCGCACCAAGCACCTACGCCCGCATCGGATAGCCAAGCGCAAAAAGACAAAGGTTCGCCGCGCCCTACAACGACACATCCTCTTCACCTCAGCCGCACCAAAGCACAAACGACATACGATCAACGATGATCAAAAGAAGTTTTTGCCCCGTCAAGCAAGTTTCAAAGTAGGACTAAATATAGTCAACCAAAAACATGAAACGATACTGCCAACTAACTACGTACTTAAGAAAAGACCACGACAAGCCTAACTGAACTTAACACACAAATGTGTCAAAGAAGAATGAAGTTAAGAGCCAAAGTTGTCAACTCATTCCGGTACATAGCATCCGTACAAAGCAGTCCATTCTAGTACATGGCAGCCAATACAAGGCAACAAATTCCAACACATGGCCTATTAAGATTTTTTCCAAAGGTTGAAAATTTAATTCCCACTGGTTGGAATTTTTGTTCCCTTAGGTTGGAAATTTAATTCCCATAGCTTGGAATTTTCGCTATCACAGACTAAAAAGAAAAACATAAGCACACTATAAAAAATCTCCGGCATCTACGCCAGCCGATATACTGCTCAAAACCGCCTTTCTGCCTTTCACGCTTAGCGCACACAAGGCTTTTTTACCTTCTTTCTATAAGAAAAAGGCAAATCATACGGCCCAAATCTCTCGCCCACCTGCCCTCAAAAAATAGAAAGCAAGCGCCGTCTGACAATTCATAGAAAACTATTGTCGAACAACAACCTTTTTCATACCTTTGCACTTGTGAAAATTTGTTCATCTAAGCCCCCTTATCCTTTGGAGCTTACACCACACATTTTTCAATATAACAATCATCCTTTCATGTAAATGTAACGCTATGGGAGATATACCTCGGGGATTAAAAAAGGCCATCGAAAAAGATGAGTTGGTACTATTCATCGGCGCCGGCCTATCTTGGAATTTGAAGAATACGGAGGGCAACCCCCTTGGAGGATGGAAAGAAATGGTCTCATCTATACTTGTTTTTCTGAAGGATAAGGGATATATCACAGCTGAAGAGCAACAATCTTGCGAAGAGTTAGGGCCGATAAAAGCGCTTCAGAGATTAGAGAACAATAAAATAGATAAAAGAGTAATAGGACACTTTGTCAAAGGCTATTTTAAATTGGGAAAGGAAAACAATTTTTCTCTTCAGGAAAAACTATACAGTCTATCTACAAAAATCATTACTACCAACTATGATAGAGCTTTTGAAATAGCTTTTCCAGAACTCCAAGAGATAAAAGCATATAAGACTAAAGATTACGAACTAAACAAACTAAAGAAAGAACCTATTTTCTTATTCAAATTACATGGCTGTATAGAACACATCGATTCTATGGTCTTGTTTCCTTCGGACTATGATAAACTTTATAAAAGCACAGGTCGAGAGGCAGAGCATGCCTTATATGCTTTGAGAAATCTCATCTTCAATAAAACTTTTCTCTTCATTGGAACGGGAATGGGCGACCCTCAAATAACCTCTTTTTTTGAAGAGATCAAAAGAACTCAAGGAATCTACAATCAAGAGCACTTTATCATTACTTTCGAACCTTTAAAAGAATCACTAAACTTCCTGACGCCCATCAAAATCAATGATAAAAAAGAAATCCCTGGCGTCATTGATCAACTTTTAGATATTAAGAAAGATGCAGACGCCAAGAAAAGTTCTGAAAAGAAGCTACTTTTAGAACAGCTTGAAGCATCTGAAATAGAAAAAGAAGCTCTTGAAAAAGAACTCAATAAAGAAAAGGACAAGAATAAAAGCCAAGCACTCTTCTTAGAAAGAGAGGCCAACAACCGTTTCCGTACAGGGCTAAAGCATCATATAGCTAAAGAGTACTTAGAAGCTATAGAAGAGTATAAGGCCGCAACGGAATTAAAACCTAAATATTCTGACGCATATTACAATTGGGGAAATGCTTTAGATGATCTAGCAAAAACAAAATCAGACAACGAAGCGGAAGAACTATACAAAGAAGCATTTGAAAAATATAAACTGGCAACAACGTATAAGAAGGACTTATATCAAGCATATAACAATTGGGGAAATGTCTTAGGTGATCTAGCAAAGACAAAGTCCGGCAACAAAGCGGAAGAACTATACACAGAAGCATTTGAAAAATATAAACTGGCAACAACGTATAAAAAGGACTCCCCTGAGGTTTATAACAATTGGGGATGTGCTTTAGATGATCTAGCAGTGACAAAATCAGGAAGCGAAGCGGAAAAGCTATACAAAGAAGCATTTGAAAAGTATAATCGGGCAATAACGTATAAGCAAAATGATCATGATGCATATTACAATTGGGGAAATGTTTTAATGAAGCTAGCAAAAACAAAATCCGGCAAAGAAGCGGAAGTACTATACAAAGAAGCATTTGAAAAATTTAAAAAGGCAACACAATATAAACCAGACGACAATGAGGCTTATAACAATTGGGGAAATGCTTTAAAAAATCTTGCACAGGTAAAATTTGACAGCGAAGCGGAAGAGCTATACAAAGAAGCATTTGAAAAGTATAAACTGGCAACACAACACAAGCAAAACGACCATAAGGCATATTTAAATTGGGGAAATGCCTTGTGTCAGCTGGCAAAAACAAAATCAGACAACGAAGCGGAAGAACTATACAAAGAAGCATTTGAAAAATATAAACTGGCAACAACGTATAAGAAGGACAAACATCAAGCATATAACAATTGGGGGCTTGCTTTAGTTGAGCTAGCAAAGACAAAATCAGGCAGCGAAGCGGAAACACTATACAACGAAGCCGTTGAAAAATTTAAACTAGCGATTAAGCACGGAGGGGACGCCTATTATTTAGCTTGCCTCTGCGCCATAAGGAATCAAAAAGCAGAGGCGCTAAAGTATTTAGATTTTGCGCTCGCAAGAAATGAAATCACTGTAGACTTTGTGGAGCAAGATGAGGATTGGAAGAATCTTCGTAATGACCCCGACTTTCAAGATTTGCTCTCTCGCTATAAAAAGTAATAATGAGAAGCCATCGAGAGGCTTTATAGCGCTTTCGGTAACGTTTATGAAGCAACACGTTTTGAGCATCTACGCATAGAAGCGACCGAGGCCTGCGCTCGTTTGCCCGCATAAAAGTGCGCGGCGCTACGGTCTATCTCCCACCCGCAAGCAGATTAAAGCGGTGCGGGGAGCGGATCGTGTCTATTTATTGCGTACCTTTGTTGCACAAGTCACACACATTCAAGCACAAGGCAACGCAGGTTGCCCGCTGACTAAATCCATTTCCAACCAATGAGACCTTTATTTACCCTTTTGCTCGCCTGCAGTTTGAACCTCTTCGCCACAAGCGCTTACGCGCAGATCGGTAGTGCGCAGGCGAAAGTGTACCCTTCGTTCTTGCAGCGCAGTCAATTGCCCGACGGTCTGCTATACTTGCCTGCGCCGCCCGATACGACAAGTATGGCTTTCTTTTATGACATCGAGCGCCACCAATGGGGCAAGTCGCTCCGCGCTACGGCCCGCGGCCGGCAAGCTGCAAGCGATGCCGACCAGTCGCCCGCGGCCTTGGCCTCACAATTCTCTGAGGCTTTCGGACAAACTATTACAAAAGAAGCAACGCCCGAACTGTTTCGCCTCGTTGAACTCTTAGACAGCGATTGCGGTAATGCGACGTACACGGTTAAAAAGAAATATTTGCGCAAACGCCCTTACGTGCAGTTTAACGAAACGACGGCCATTCCGGCTTCTGAAGCGAAATATCGCCCCACAGGCTCTTACCCTTCCGGCCATTCCGCCACCGGTTGGGGCGTAGCGCTCGTACTGGCTGAAATCAACCCCGACCGGCAAGAAGCCATCTTGCTGCGTGGTTACGAAATAGGACAAAGTCGCGTCATTGCCGGTTATCATTATCAGAGTGACGTAGACATTGCCCGCTTAGCCGGCAGTGCCGCCATAGCACGCCTGCACGCAGACGAAGGATTTCAAAAGCAATTGGCCAAAGCCAAGCGTGAGTTTGCCCGTATCAAACGTCATCAAACGCCCGCGCCGCGCAGCACACAAAAGCAAACAGATAACGACGAGCCGACAATGCCCATAAACAGGTGAGCGAAGACGCGGCCTCCGGCCGATTTCGCACCGCGGCGAAAGGCACCGATTGCGCGGAAAATCGTAACTTTGCGCCGTCATTCTTACAGAATAAAGCGAAGATTAAGATGAAGATAGAAGAAAAAATGGCGATTGACGTCGTCGAAGCGCTCCAAGCGCTGTATGGCGAGACGATAGCGCCGACAAGTATACAGTTACAAAAGACGAAACGCGAATTTGAGGGACATCTGACGCTCGTCGTCTTCCCTTTCTTGCGCATTTCTCGCAAAAAGCCCGAAGAGACGGCGCAAGAGATTGGCGCATATCTGAAAGAACACAGCAATGTCGTAGCCGACTTCAACGTAGTCAAGGGTTTCTTGAATCTATGTATTGACTCGGCCGCGTGGATCGATACGCTCAATGATATACATACGGCAGAAAATTACGGTTTGCAACCCGTCACTGCAGATGCGCCGCTCGTAATGATCGAATTTTCTTCGCCCAACACGAACAAACCGCTCCACCTCGGCCACGTGCGCAACAACCTGCTCGGCTGGTCGCTCGCAAAGATTCTGGAAGCAAACGGCAATCGGGTTGTAAAGACGAACATCGTGAACGATCGCGGCATACACATCTGCAAGTCTATGCTGGCTTGGCTGAAGTATGGCCACGGCGAGACGCCCGAGAGTTCGGGCAAGAAAGGCGACCACCTTATCGGCGATTATTACGTAGCCTTTGACAAGCACTATCGCGAACAGGTAAATGAACTCAAGGCGCGCTTAGAAAAGGAAGGACTCACCGCCGACGCCGCAAAAGAGCAGGCCGAACGCGAAGCGCCCTTAATGAAAGAGGCGCGCGAAATGCTCGTAAAATGGGAGCAAAACGACCCTGAGGTGCGCGGCCTTTGGGAAAAGATGAATAATTGGGTGTATGCCGGCTTCGATCAAACGTATCGCGCACTCGGCGTAGGCTTCGACAAGATTTATTACGAGAGCAAAACCTATCTGGACGGCAAAGCAAAGGTACTGGAAGGCTTGGCGCAAGGACTCTTCTTCCGCAAGGACGACGGTTCTGTATGGATCGACCTTGCGGCCGACGGCTTGGATCAAAAACTTCTCCTGCGCGCTGATGGGACGAGTGTCTATATGACGCAAGACATCGGCACGGCTACGCAACGCTTCAACGACTACGACATTGATAAGATGATCTACGTCGTGGGCAACGAGCAGGATTATCACTTTAAGGTTTTGAGTCTTTTATTGGACAAACTGGGCTTCAAGTGGGGCAAGGAACTCGTGCATTTCTCTTACGGTATGGTTGAATTGCCTAACGGAAAGATGAAGAGTCGCGAGGGAACCGTCGTAGATGCGGACGACTTAATCGCCGCGATGCAGGACGAAGCCGCAGAAACCATCGAAGCGGCCGGAAAGTTTGAAGACCGTCCCGCGGAAGAGAAGCAAGAAGTGGCGCGCATCGTAGGACTCGGCGCCCTCAAATACTTCTTGCTCAAAGTAGACGCGCGCAAGAATATGGTCTTCAACCCCGAAGAGAGCATTGACTTTAACGGCAACACCGGACCCTTTATTCAATATACCTATGCCCGCATCCGCTCTGTCATTCGCAAGGCAGAGGAGGGCGGCATCAGCATCCCCGCAACGCTCGCTGCGGGCGCGAAACTTTCGGATAAAGAAGAAAGCATCGTGCAGCGCTTGGCGGAGTTCCCCGCTATCGTTCGCCAAGCCGGCGCAGAATATGCACCGAACGCGATAGCCAATTATTGCTACGATTTGGTGAAAGAGTACAATCAGTTTTACCACGACTTCAGCATCCTGCGCGAGGCCGACGAAGAGAAAAAGCGCTTCCGCCTCGTGCTTTCCGCTAACGTAGCCAAGGTAATTCGCACCGGTATGTCGCTGCTCGGCATCGAAGTGCCGGAAAGAATGTAATTCGCTGCGCCGCAACGGATGAAGAGTAAGTTTTACGTCGTTTGGCAAGGCAAAGTGCCGGGCATTTATACCAATTGGGCCGACTGCCAGGCGCAGGTAAGCGGTTTCGGCGCTGCGCGCTACAAAGCTTTCGCCACGCGTCAAGAGGCGGAGACGGCTTTTGCGGCCGGTCCGGAGGCTTATATTGCGCCGCGCCGCCCCAAAGCCGGCGACGGTGTGAAGACAACGAAACCCGGCATGCGCGGAAAAGCCAACGAGCCACTCAATCCGCCCGACTATCGCCACGATACGGTTCTTCCCCTCCCGCCGGAGGTGGAAGCTAATGTGTGGGCCGTAGACGCAGCCTGCTCCGGCAATCCCGGGAAGATGGAATATCGCGGCGTCGACTTGCGAACGGGCGCGGAAGTCTTCCATTTCGGCCCGATCTTCGGCACAAACAACATCGGAGAGTTCTTGGCCATCGTCCACGCCTTGGCTTTGCTCGAGCAGCGGGGCGAAACATTGACCATTTACTCGGATAGTCGCAATGCGCAGTTGTGGATTCGACAGCGCCGGTGCAAGACTAAATTAGCGCGCAACGCAAAAACAGAGGCCGTCTACACGTATATTGAACGCGCCGAGCGTTGGCTGCAAACACACTCCTTTACAAACAAAATTCGGAAATGGAAAACGGATGAGTGGGGCGAGATTCCGGCCGACTTCGGTCGAAAATAAAGCCGCCTCTTCCATACATTATATATAATAGGACACATTAAGCCGCTCCCCCAACCCACACTCCGCCGCCAAGCGGAAGTTTGGCGGACAAAAGGCGGCTAATATCGTCTCTCGTTGCTCAAACTCACGATATGAAAGATTTCTTTCGCCTCCTGCTTCACTACGTAGCGCCTTACAAACGCTATCTTTTCGGCTCGCTGCTTTTTAATTTGCTTTCGGCCGTACTCAATGTCTTCTCCTTCTTGTCGCTGATGCCGATGCTGAAGATCTTGTTTCGATTAGACACAACCCGGTACACTTTCATACCGTGGGACACGCCGGACACGAGCTTCAAAGATATTCTTCTCAACAACTTATATTACTACACGACCGACCTGATTCACGTCTACGGCGCCTCTACCGCCCTCCTCTTCATCGGCCTCTTTCTCATCACGGCCACGCTGCTAAAGACGAGTTGCTATTTCGCCTCCGTCGGCATAATGGTTCCGATGCGCACGGGCATTGTTCGCGACATCCGCAGCAGCGTTTACCACAAGATTGTCAGTCTGCCGCTCTCCTTCTTCTCTGATGAGCGCAAAGGAGATATTATGGCGCGCATGAGCGGCGACGTTAACGAGATCGAAAACTCTATAACGGGTTCGCTGGATATGTTGATCAAGAACCCCATTCTCCTCTTCTGCTATTTCGGCGTCCTGATTTATACGAGTTGGGAGCTCACGCTTTTTACGCTCATCGTCCTGCCGATTATGGGGTGGGTAATGGGCAAGATCGGGCGCAAACTTAAACACAAATCGCTCGATGCACAGAACAAGTGGAGCGATACGATGGCCCAACTCGAAGAGACTTTGGGCGGCATGCGTATTATTAAGGCTTTCACAGCTGAGAAAAAGATGTGCGAACGCTTTGATCGCAGCACCAACGAATTTCGGCGGGCGTCCAACAAGGTCAACATTCGCCAATCGTCCGCCCATCCGGTAAGCGAGTTCTTAGGAACGGTACTCATCGTTACCGTACTTTGGTATGGCGGCACTTTGATTTTGGATGGCAATAATCCGCCCATCGACGCGCCGACGTTTATCTTTTATATGGTCATTCTCTACTCCATCATTCAGCCCCTCAAAGATTTATCGAAGGCGGCTTACAACATCCCCAAGGGAATGGCCAGTGTCGTCCGCGTCAACAAGATACTGCATGCGGAAGACCATATTACCGAGCGCCCAAATCCTGCGTCAATTGAGCATCTCACCGACGAAATACGCTTCAACGACGTATCTTTCGGCTACAACGACCACGCCACCGTCCTCCACCATATCAATATGACCGTCAAGCGCGGGCGCACCATCGCCATCGTCGGGCAGAGCGGCTCGGGCAAGTCTACTTTGGTCGATTTACTCCCGCGCTTCCACGACGTGAGCGCAGGCAGCGTCACGATCGATGGAAAAGACGTTCGCGACCTCAAGATTGCCGACCTGCGGGGCTTGATTGGCAACGTCAATCAAGAGGCAATTCTCTTCAACGACTCTTTTTTCAACAACATTGCCTTTGGTGTAACCAACGCCACGCGCGAAGAAGTGATGGCCGCCGCCAAGATTGCCAACGCCCACGACTTTATTATGGAGAGCGAACAAGGCTACGACACGCCCGTAGGCGACCGCGGCTGCCGACTTTCGGGCGGTCAGCGGCAGCGCATATCCATTGCGCGGGCCATTTTGAAAAACCCTGACATCCTCATCCTTGACGAAGCGACCTCTGCCCTCGACACGGAGAGCGAGCGACTCGTACAAGAGGCTTTGGAGCACTTGATGAAGACGCGCACGACCATCGCTATCGCGCACCGACTCTCGACCATCCGCAACGCCGATGAAATTTACGTGCTCCACGAAGGGCGCGTCGTCGAGCAGGGCTCGCACGAAGAACTCCTCGCGCTCAACGGCCAGTACAAACGGCTCAATGATATGCAACAATTATAGATCGGGCTATGAAGAAGATTATCATTACAGGTGCCAACGGCTTTGTCGGCAGTTTTGCAGTCGAACAGGCGCTTGCCGACGGCTATGAAGTCTGGGCCGCCGTTCGCCGTGGCGCTGACTTGCGCTACCTTACGGATGAGCGCATCCACCTACTCTACCTCGATTATGCGAATGAGGAAGGCATGCGGCAAATCTTTTCTGATCTGCTGCGCACGGAAGGACCGCTCGATGGCGTTATCCATTGCGCCGGGGCCACGAAATGCCGCCATTTAACCGATTTCAAACGCATCAACACAGAATATACGGAGCGCCTCGCGCGCCTTTTGGTCGAAACGGGCCTGCTCCGCGGGCGCTTTGTCTACGTTAGTTCGCTGAGCGTCTTCGGCCCGATCCACGAAGACGATAATCGCCCCTACACCGCGCAAGATACGCCGCACCCCAATACGGCTTACGGCCGCAGCAAGTTGGACGCCGAAGCCTTATTGCCCACTATTGCCGGCTTAGACTACATTATCCTGCGCCCAACGGGCGTTTACGGGCCGCGCGAGCACGACTATTACAAGATGGCGAAAAGCATTGCGATGGGGATCGACTTCGCCGTGGGCTTCAAGCCGCAGACCATCACCTTCATCTACGTGAAAGATCTCGCCGCGGCTGCCTTGGCCGCTTTGGAATATGGGCAGACGGGCGCAGCCTACAACCTTTCCGACGGCTGCGACTACAATAGTCGCGACTATTCCGAGCTGCTGCAAAAGGAGATCGGGGCAAAGAGCGTCCTCCATCTGAAAGCGCCGCTCTGGGTGCTGAAGGCGGCGTGCTTCGTCAGCGAAACGGTAGCAGGATTTTCAGGAAAGGCGGCCACGCTCAACGGCGATAAATATCGCATCTTGCGGCAACGCAATTGGCGCTGCGACATTCGACCCGCGCAGGACGAACTCCATTACCGCCCGCAATATACTTTGGCGCAGGGGGTCAAGGAAACGGTCAGCTGGTACTTGGAAAACGGCTGGCTCTGACGTACTGCCGACTCTCCGCCTGTGGAAATAGTTCTCCGATATTATATTATTGTGTAACCAATACCCGACTTTGCACCCACCCAATGCGCAAAGCCGTAGTTCCTATTGAACCGTTACACAGTAAACTGCGAATTTTGACGGACTTTCTGTTTTATCGATGCAGCAATATTACGAAAAAAACTTAACGAAGGGGAGAAAATGCTGTCAAAATCAAAATATTCATTGAAAATCCGGTGAATATAGAGCGGTTAGCCCTATATTTGCGAATACATAGTTGAGGCAGAGCACGATGCCTTGTCTGTTTTCCGTCTCTTGGCGGCTTAAAAACTCGGTCGATTACCATTTATTGCAACCAAACTCAAATAATCTGATATGAAAAAGTTCATTTTGTTTTCAGCCTGCTTGTTTTTGCTCTCCGCCTGTAACAACGACAAGCCCGATGCGCCTGAGATTCAGGAAAATCCGATCTTTAAGGTAAGTATGCAAGACATACAAAAGGCTGTCCGCGACGCATTAGACAATCCCATCAACGGAATGCCAAACTTCGACGTCCCGGTAATCGACGCCATAGATTCAATACAGGCCGATTACCGTCCGGCACAAAGCACAGAAAAGACGCATTATCGGAAAACGCTCTTGTATTTTGTCAAGTTGGTCAAAGGGCCTACGGTTATGGTGGGCGCAGATAAGCGAGCCGAACCTATTTACGGAATCCTCCCTGATGCAGACCTGAAGTTTGGCAAGGGAAAACTGCTTGCACAAGACCAACTCCAAGCCCCCTGCCGCCTTATGATTGGCGCAGCAGCTGCTTCTGCCCTCTGCGCAGTAGAGACTACAACGACCCCTAATCCGCGCTGGGCTTTACTACAGACGGAGAAAGGGAGAAACATGGCCGGATGGCAAATGACCAAGTGCCCGGTTGTCTGGGGGCAAGGTTATCCTTTGAATCTCCTCTCTCCATCTTCCGAAGGACCTTATGCGGATCGCGGAAAAGCCGCAGCCGGTAGCGTGCCAGTCGCGCTCGCACAAACACTGACGGTATTCAAGAAAGATTTTTCCGTGTTCTATGGTTACAACCTCAAAACTTCGTGGGCGAAGCTGAGAAACCGTACATCAAACACCTCTTTCACAGCCGGCGACGAGCAAAACGACATAGCAGTCATCGTAAACTACATCGGTATAAGCATTGGGCAGGTTTATAACAAAGACGGATCTGCAACAGCAACGCTACGCCGAGGTTTAGACTTCCTCTCTGACTATCTCGGACGCTCCTTAGGTTATGATCAGAACTGGAACAATGTAAGCCGAAACATGAAGGCCAACAGCCACGGCATCACCCTCTTATCTGTCGGTGAGCAGAACAATGATGCGCTTTGGAAGAGACTGGGAATCGAGCGGCCAAAGTCTTCAGAAATTTGCCTCCTGTTAGATGGCTTTGAACAGAAAAACGGGGCTACGCTCTTCTATGTCAACTCGGGCTGCGGCGAAAAAGCCAACGGCTACTACTTATACGACGATAAAATCTGGCAGGAAGTGGCCCGCAGCCCCTATAGCCTGAATATGAAGGTCTACAACCTGTACACGACTACAGACTACGATGAATTTTGATGTCTGCGCCGCGGCGTGCATCGCCGAAATAAAGCCGGAAGTCCCGCCGAACACATGTTTGGCAGGACTTTCGGCATGTTGCGGGGCTCGACGCTACATTCTCTTTCCGTTTTTCTCATTCACAGAAAAAAATACTCCACTTATGCGCCGTCCGGCCTCACCATCAGCCGTCTTGCTATCATTGATGAAAAAACATACTCAGAAAAAGGCAAGACAGCATCTGGTATCATTCAGCTTATATCTTGATTTTTAATAATTTGAGACAACGACCATCGTCCTGAAATCTCATTTACTCGAATTATCCTCACGATAAAAAAGGTCTACGCTCGTGAGAAAAAGAGCTTCACCTCACGATAAAAAAGGTGTACGCTCACGAGCGGAAACGAGATCGTCCAATCGTTGGGCGTCTAACATTACATATGAACAACTACGAATCAAGGCGCGCAGTGGTCGCTTATGGAATGTCCGTGGATGAGCAACCGCACTTGGTCCGAATTATTGCGTAGCTACTATATCCAAAACCCATTTTTCGGTCTTACAGGCCAACCCGCTTTCGCCATATATTAAAATGGATAAAGCGCCTGTAAGTCGGACTATCCAATGCGTTTTTCTTGGTCAAAACTGCGCCTATCTTGAGTTGACAAAGTTGGCCCTATCTTCGGCAATTTGTTTGACAAAACCGCCCAAAAATAGATGTTTTAGCACGAAGCGAACGAGCCAAAGCGCGCCATAAAGGCTCGAAATATTTCCAATTAGTAACTTGATGAGCCGTATTAAGTCAAGGAAAGCGCTCTTTTAGGACGCTATTGTCAATTCTTTTCTGCTTAGTTGCAAAAAAATACTTATTTTGCGCAGATTGGTCAGATTTTCCGATATTAAATTTGGTAGTTCATTCTTCTTTCTATTAATTTTGCCGGTGCAAACAGAAGTGGAGCACGCCTCTTGCAGGCAAGCCCCTCTTCCGAAAGGGAGACAGACGATATAGAGAATGATACGCTACGTATGTGGAGCATGTTGTTGTGACGCTCTTTTCGCTTGATTTCTGCCCGAACGGATTTTGGAAATGTGTGCGCTGAATCTGATCACGGCCGAAAAGGAGAAAGCAATGTGAGATCGAGACCGACTCGTAGAAGCTCCGGACTTTTCTTTGAACTATGTAGGAAAAACACGTGAAGCCATGTGGGTCTGAGGCTTTTGTTTTGAGCACTATGATAAGGAAAAATAGTCGAATTGTGGCGAAATGATGTGCGTCATTGCTGCGCACAAGATAAAGGAGTATATCGTTGCGCTCTTTTGAGACCACAGGGCCTCATTGGGCTCTCCCCCGCTTGACTTTGCTGCTCGACAATGGCCGCGCGGCCTTCTAATAAGAAGCTTGATTTATTGAACATATAACCGGTGACAAACGGCCATCGGATGCAGGAAAAAGTTAATTCCCTTTTGAAGTCCTTACCCAAACGTGAGTGAGGGAAAACTTTTTTGCGTCAGATAGCTGTCGGGGCTTCATTTGCAGATCTATGAACCGGTTAGTGCGTAGGTGCGACTTCGCAACTATGTCACAAAGGAAAAGGCGTGACCATCCGCCCCGAGTTCTTTGGCGAACTCACACAGGACTTCACGTGCACTACCCGCAAGTGCCGTCGCCATCCTCGGGCGGATTGGACACGCGCCTCTTTCCATTGTACTCGCAGGCCGATCGTCGAAATTTCCGCTGCACGCGCAGACAAATCGACGCGAGCTGCTCCTTCTTTTAATGTGCCTATTGATTATCAGGCAATAAGCATTCCAAACACAAAATCAAAAGATATAAAACGACGAATGTGCAAGTTTTAACCGGCTTGCACTTCGTTTCTTTTGCCGTCAAGCACCGGGCATTTCCACCTATGTTTTCACCAAACAAATGAGGAATAAAATTGACGGATACGACGCGCTAACAAAACCAAACAAAGCATTTTTTACGCCTATTTTTCGCACAAAATTTCCTTTTCCGGCAAACGCGCGAAGCCAACTGAAAGTGCAGTAAATCAATTGTATTTGAAAGATTATTCATCATCGTGCAGCGCAAGGTAAACAGTTTCTGTAAAGAAAAGGAACTACTTTTACCGGTTTTTACCCTAAGCGATCGCCGCCGCCTTTTTCGCGGCGCAATTCGCACGTCAAGGCGCACGCCACAAGGGCAGCCCGACGGTTTTTCCACCCCGCTTACGACGCTTTCGGGGCTCGCTGCGCGCAAACGCCTCTGCTGACGCCAAGCATCTGACACTTCGCCGCACCATAAGGGATTGTGAGGGAGAGGGGACAAACTTTTACCCTTGAAAGCCCGCTCCGCAGCGTTCGGATGAAATTGGAAATAAAAACGACCTCAACCCGTCTCTCGACGAGTTGAGGTCTCACAGAACTTATATAGAGATGAAAAAACTATTATTTCGTAAGTAGGGACTTCGCCCCTTCTGCTTGCAAAGATAAAACGAGATTTCGAGAGTTACAAACTTTTTCAAAAAAAAGATTGCCGAAGAAGAAAAAATTATTGATAAATCAGAACAATTTTTTCGTCAGACAGACGAATCAATCTTTGACGATAAAGTGTGCCCAAAGCGCGCTTAAAAGTCTTTTTACTCACGCCAAAGCGCTCCGCAATCGCTTCAGCCGAACTCCGATCTGAAAAGGGCAATTCTCCACCCGCAGCCTTGAGCTCTTCGAGCAAGGTTTCAGAAAAATCTCGAAAGCGATTCGCACCAATACGTTGCAACGAAACATCGAGTTTGCCGTCTTCGCGCACCGTTACAACGGTCCCGCTGCATCGGTCGCCAATGTGGATCGGCTCAAAAATCTGATTGTCGTAGATCATACCATCGACTTTGTTGTCGACAATCACCTTGTAGCCAATGGGCGTCTTGCGCCAGATGAGTAATTCTACCTCCTGACCGCGATGAAAGTCTTCCGGTGTGGCCGACTTTAGGTGACGTTCAACCTTCGCCGTGGCAATTAGGCGTTGCGTTTCCTCATCGATGCGTACATAAACTATGTAGGAACGCCCGCGCTCCATGCGCATTCGTTGCTCGCGGAAAGGCACAAAGAGGTCTTTCATCAAGCCCCAATCTAAAAAAGCGCCGTGCTCGTTGGTCCAAGCTACACGCAAAAAGGCAAAATCGCCAACGCGAGCAAGCGGCGTTTCTAAGGTGGCAACCAAACGCTCTTGCTGATCTAAGCAGATAAAAGCCGTCACTTCATCGTTGGGCCGCATTTCTCGCTCCACATAAGTCTTCGGCAGAAGAATCTCCCCAACTTCTCCGCCGTCCAAATAAGCTCCGTGGTCGGTAAAGCGTATGATGCGCAGCGTATTGTAATCTCCTAACTTAATCATCTATCTTTCCATCTTTTAAATGAATCGTTCTATCGGTCGTTGCGGCAAGTTCTTCGTCGTGCGTCACAATAATAAATGTCTGGCCCAACTGGTCGCGCAAGTTGAAAAAGAGTTTGTGCAACTCCGCCTTGTTTCGGCTATCCAAACTTCCGGACGGCTCGTCGGCTAAAATAACATCAGGCTCATTCATCAAAGCCCGCGCCACCGCCACGCGTTGTTGCTCACCGCCCGAAAGCTCCGACGGCTTATGGTGTGAGCGCTCGGAAAGACCAAGAAAGTTGAGCAGTTCGGCTGCCCGCTCGCGCGCTTTCTTTTCTGACTTGCGCGCAATGAGTGCCGGAATGAACACGTTCTCCAAAGCCGTGAACTCCGGAAGCAATTGGTGAAATTGGAAGATGAAACCTATATGTTCGTTGCGAAAACGCGCCAGCGCCTTTTTGCCAAGTGCGGACAAATCGGTTCCATTAAAAAGAATCGAACCCGCATCGGGGCGATAAAGCGTGCCCAAGACCTGCAAAAGGGTTGTCTTTCCGGCACCACTGGGCCCCACAATGCTGATTACTTCTCGCTTATTGACGCTTAAATCAATGCCTTTCAGCACCTCCAAATCGCCAAATGATTTGCGGATTCCTTGTAATTCGATCATAAACAAAAAGATTCTGCGGCGAAGTTACTTATTTTTCCGTTAGCTGCCCCGCTTGCAGCGCTTGTAGTTGTGCATCTTGGAAGGCGAAAACGTTTTTTCAGAAAATAAAATCACAACGGGTCGACATCAAAATACACATTCACACCCCGAAAAGCGGCTTGCGAAAGCAGCAGATCGCGAGCAGCGAGCAGCGTACGGCGTACACCGCTGATCGGATACGAAACGGGCACCTTAATCATCAAACGCCGAATAAACTGCAACTGCACGCGGCCCACCGGCGGCCGATCCGGCCCCAACAAATGCTCGCCAAAGGCCGCGCGGAGCGAATTTGTAAACGCCTCGGCCGCATGTGCCACCACCGCCTCTTGGCGATGTTTGAAGCAGACAATTATCAAGCGCGCGAAGGGCGGATAATCAAAGGCCTCCCGCTCGGCCAACTGCTCCCGATACATTGCTTTGTAGTCGTGCGTAACCACTTGGTGCATCAAAGAAAGCTCCGGCTGCCGCGTTTGTAGGATTACCAAGCCCCTTTCTTCGCGCCGGCCGGCCCTTCCGGCCACCTGCGTCATCAGTTGGTACGCCCTTTCGTGCGCTCGGAAGTCCGGCGTGCTGAGCAGTTGGTCCGCATTGATAATGCCCACCACGTGCACGCGATCGAAGTCCAAACCTTTCGTCACCATCTGCGTACCTATGAGTACATCCTTCCCGCCTGCGGCAAAATCGGCTATGATTCGCTCATAAGCCGAACGCGTACTCGTCGTGTCCAAGTCCAAACGCGCCGTGCGCGCCTCCGGCAAAATAGCCTTTACGGCCGCTTCAACCTTCTCCGTGCCCAAACCTAAATCGAGCAACTTCTTACTGCCGCAATTGGGGCACTGCGTCGGCACATCATAAGTCTTGCCACAATAATGACAAACAAGCCGTTGCTGCCGCTGATGATAAGTCAGCGCGACATCACAACAAGTGCAGCGCGGCGTCCAGCCGCAAGTGTCGCAGACCAGCACCGGCGCATAGCCGCGGCGATTTTGAAAGAGAATGACCTGCTCCCGCCTTTCGATAGCCCGCGCCATTTCCTCGATCAGTCGCGGCGCAAACGGCGTCTTCATCAACTTCTTTCTGCGCAGTTCGCCCACATCTTCAACAAGAATCTGCGGCATTTGCAAATCGCCGAAGCGCTGATGCAGCTCGACAAGTCCAAACTTCCCTTTCTGCACATTATAATAAGTCTCCACCGCCGGCGTCGCCGTGCCCAGCAACACCTTGGCACCGCAGCGTTGTGCCAAGACGAGCGCCGTATCTCTCGCATGGTAGCGCGGAGCCGGGTCTTGCTGTTTGTAAGAAGCCTCGTGCTCCTCATCAACGATGATTAGTCCAAGATTTTGAAAAGGCAACAACAACGCAGAGCGCACGCCCAGAATCAACGGAAAGGGTTCTGAAGAAAGCTGACGCAGCCACGTTTCTACGCGTTCGTTGTCGGGAAACTTAGAATGGTACACGCCCATTTTATCTCCAAAGACGCGCCCAAGCCGCTGCATCAATTGCGTCGTCAGGGCTATTTCCGGCAAGAGGTAGAGCACTTGTTTACCCTCGGCGAGCACATTTTTAATCAATTCGATATAGACGGCCGTCTTTCCGCTTGAGGTTACGCCGTGGAGCAAGCAAGTATCGCGTTGCGAAAAGACAATTTTGATCTCCGTAAGGGCTTGTTTTTGAAGCGAGGACAACTGAGGTTGTAAACGTTCGGGCAAGGCTTTGAAACTTTTCAATCGGCCTATGGCCACGTCATATTGCTCCAAAATTCCCTTTTTACACAAAGCAGTCAAAGCCGCACCATCATCAGCCGTCCGCTTACGGAGTTCGGCCCGACTCACATCCATCAACAGGGCGGCATTGCGCAAATTGAGCGCTGCCGGAGCGCCCGCCGCATCGAGATAAGCCAAGAGAGCCCGCTGCTGTTTGGGCGCTCGCTTCAGGCTGTCGAGCGCTTCGTTAAGCCGACCTTCATCGAAGAAAGTCGAGGCCAAACGGAGGCGCACTTCTGTCTTTGGCGCGAAGCGGCGGCCCAACTGCTCTTCGACGACAACACAACCGCGTTCGACCAAACGGCGCACGTGGATGAGGATCTCCCCGCAGCCCACCGCTTGTTGCAATTGCTTGATCATCATGGGCTTCGTTTCCGAAAGCGCCGCTAATATTTTTTTCTCTAAAGGTGTACTTTGCGCGTCCTTTTCGCCTGTCGGGGGCATCGTATCATCCCCTCCGTCAGCACGGCATACAAGCGTTTCACTCTGCAACTTCAAACCCGCAGGTAGTGCGGCGGTCATCACCTCGCCAAGCGTACATATATAATAGCCGGCCATCCACTGCCAGAGTCGGAGTTGGCCTTGCGTCACCACCGGAGCGCTATCGGCCACGCCGACCACCTCCTTTAATTTGAATTCGGGCCGACGCTCGTGCACTTGCAACACGATACCCGTGTACAACTTCGTTTGTAGCGGCACGACAACCCTACTCCCCGGCGCGATGGTCGCGGAGAGGGCTTCCGGAATCTGATAAGTCAGCGGATCAGTCAGCTTTCGGGGTAAAATAACATCAGCATATTTCATCCGCCTGCAAAGTTAAACGTTTTTCTGCTATGGAGAAGCGCCGACGGCCTCTCCCTTGCGCTGGATAACCATCAAAACCGGGCATAAAAAGCGAGCATTCAGGACCAACTCGCCATTGCTCCTGAATGCTCACCGCTGCCCTGCTGAAGATTCGGGCTTTATCGCTTCATCATATAGACTTGTCCGCCGCCAATACCTGCGCTTTGCAGGTTAACGCGCTGGTTCAAATTAGAATTATAGATGCTCTGACGGTCAAAATCGCCTTGCGCCGGAGCGCCATTTTCTGATTCTGACGTGTCGATAATTGCACTAGCATCGCCCGTGAAGTCCATTTTAATAGCCTTCCCTTCCGGTGTAGTCCAGTTGCCCTTAAACGTAATCTTATTGTTGGCTACACTGACCGTGATTGTGCCACCGCTAAGCAAGCCGTAAGCATCTGCATAGCCATCGCTCAAGGTTTCATAGAACGAACCTATGGGGTAGTAAGTGCCACTGGCCTTGCGCATCGTACCGCCAATAAACTTACCTTCTTTATACTCAGCTCCGGCCACAGGCATCACTACATCGTAAGTGCCGGCGATAGTATTTATATCCATAGGCACTTGATATTTCGTCAAGAGTACAAGGTTGAGCAGTTCGCCATCGCCCACCACAAATCCTTGGTCGTCTACTTCGCAGTTGAGGAATGCAATCGTATAGTCGCAATATTTACTTGTAGCCTTAACATACTTACCGTTAAACTTCACGGGCACGAAGTTGACATCTTCCGTCACATATTTGTAGCCCGCATTCTTATCTTTATTCACAAACGTGAGTGCTCCGTCATACACAAAGCGCACTTTGCCGTGCGTTTTCAGCGTTCCTTCGAGCACAAGGTGGTAATTGCCATCGCCTTTCTCTTCAACATTCAAGACGCACGTGCTCAACGAATCCAAGAAGCCATCAACCTGACCGGCATCGTTCACTCTATTGGTTTCGATATATATACTCTGCGCTTTCCAGACGCCACTTTGGTTAGCCGATTCTACCAAAGGATACGTACCGGCCGGCAATTTCGCGTGGTCAGCATCCTGCGAAGGCGTAGCAATCACCGTTAATCTGACGTCGTGCTTATTGATTTGCGTAGGCAATCCGCCGGTTGTGAGTTCGCCGTCGCAAAGGTGAAGTGTGTATAGTCCGGCTTGAGTCGTCACCGCACCATAATATAAGTTGTAAGTGTGCGTCACTTTTACATCGGCATAGTAAGAAGCGCTCTCGCCGTTGGCGAAAGTGACGTCTTGAATGTCATTACAGGGAATTTCTTTCAATTCTCCCGATTTCATGAGCACTTTCATCGTCCAGCTGTTTTGGGCTAACGATACCGTGGCGCTGCAAAATGCAACAGTCGCTGCAAGTAAAATCTTTTTCATGCTTTGTTTGTTTTTGTGAGTTTATAATCTAATTGTTCTTTTTACGGAAAAGGCGGCAAGACTTCAGGATTATGTGTCCTCCTGTTTCTCCCTGCTATGCCGTATCGCTGATTTCTAAAAAGCTGACGCTGTATTTATACTCCTCAGATACGTTTCCAAATCTCGCAACGCCTGCATAATAACCTATAAGAACAAGCATCAAGATCAGTCTGTCAAGGGTTCTCTCGCCCACAGCATATTCGACGCTTACAATATTACGTTATTTGTGGGCAAATCTACTAACAAGTAATGATACATTCAAATCTAAAACGTAGAAAAATGATAAAACGTGGGCAATTATTCTACCCTTATGCATTACAGACATAAGACTTAGAGAGAAAAGGGTGGAAATTTGGGAGCTTATAGTCCCATTCTCAAATACCGTAAGTCAAGGTCGTTATTGTTTGGCCCGAGCAAACTATTGTTTGGTACCGGCAAACCATCGTTTGATACCGGCAAACTATCGTTTGGCCCCGCCAAACAATGAGAGAAACAGATGAGGACGGCCGAACATCAACATCTGTCGCACCATAAACCAATAAGAATAAGCAGATTATAAGCCGTTGATGACCAACTGACAGACCTTGCGCGACAGATTAGCAACGCAAGCCGAAAATGCTCAACCGATTTTGACGCCAAACGCCACCTTGATTTGGGCGAAACCCTGCCCGCAGCAGCGGCAAACAAGAGATAGACAAAAAAATATCCCTTGCTTGACGCTGCACAAGAGGCAGGCGCCAACAAGGGAAGATTAGGTTTTTAGAAAGTTAAGTTGTGATCGATGAAAGATCTCTGTCAGTTGAGTTAGGTATAAGTTTATGTCGTAGCCCTTTCAGCGAGGCTGAACAATCAATAGGAGCGGAACGAACGCCTCAGCGCCCGCCGGCATCAACGTCAAAACAAAGTGCCGCGAAACCTGAGCTTCGCGGCACCTATACTTTATTTTGCTTTGTAACGATCTATACCTTCTTTGAGGAATTTCACGTAGCCGTCAATATCTTCCTTATAACTGAAGGTGTGATTCAAGGGGTTACCTTCATTATCTACGGGGACGTAGAGCGGCTGCTGGTTGGAACCGAATTTGTGTCGTTGCAAGTAGCTCCACTTATCGCCAACGGTGCGCAGCGTTGTAGTCTTGCCGTCTTCTTGCACCTCTACGTTCTCCGGAAGCGGTGCTTTCTCGTCGACATAGAGAGAGATGAGGACGTAATCTTTCATCAAAAGGTCGCGCACTTTAGGATCGTGCCATACGGCAAGCTCCATCTTACGGCAGTTGACGCAACCGTGGCCGGTGAAGTCTAACAGTACGGGTTTGTTAACCGACTTCGCGTAAGCCATACCGGCATCATAATCGCGGAATTTTGCTTCGACCTTAACCGGATCAAGGTTGAAATCTTGCGTAGATATGGGCGGAGAGAATGCACTCACGGCCTTACACGGCGCACCCCAAAGGCCGGGCACCATATACACGGCAAAAGCAAACGAAATGACACCCATAAAGAAGCGCGTCACGCCCGTATGGTCCTCAACATCGTCGTGGGGGAAACGCAACCAACCGAAGAGGTAGCAACCCAGCGCTGCGAAGAGGATGATCCACAAGCTGAGGAATACTTCGCGGTCCAGAATATGCCAGCCGTAAGCCAAATCGGCCACGGAAAGGAACTTCAAGGCGAAAGCAATCTCGACAAAACCTAAGACTACCTTGATCATGTTCATCCAGCTTCCGCTCTTCGGCGCTTTCTTCATCATCGTGGGGAAGAGAGCAAAGAGCGTAAACGGCAATGCTAAAGCCAAGGCGAAACCTACCATACCTACGGCCGGCGCCATTGCGCTACCGGTAGAGGTAGATGCTTCAACGAGGAGGAAACCTACGATCGGTGCGGTGCAAGAGAAAGAGACCAGCGTGAGCGTGAAGGCCATCAGGAAGATGCCTAAAAGGCCTGCGGTGCTGGAAGCCTTAGAATCAACGGCGTTGTTCCACTTGGAGGGGAGGGTAATCTCGAAGCCGCCCAAGAAACTTGCACCGAAGATGAGAAGCATCAGGCAGAAAATGATGTTGAAGACGGCATTTGTCGACAAACTATTCAGCGCACTTGCTCCGAAAAGTCCGGATATGACGAGTCCCAACGTGACATAGATCACGACAATGCTGATACCATATATAATAGCTTCGCGCACGGCTTTGCGACGATCGTCGCTGCGATGCAGGAAGAAGGATACAGTCATCGGGATAATCGGCCAAACGCAGGGCGTAAACAGCGTAACAATACCGCCCAATATACCCATCAAGAAGATATAAAAGAGACTGCGACCTGCCGTAGAGGAAGCGTTGCCATACTTCTGAAGTTGGTCGATGACGGGCGTGTACCATTTCGCCACGGTAGCGCTATCCGCCTGCGGAACATCGACAGCAGCGGCCGGAGCACCTTCAGCGTTCTCCTCCGTTGCGGCCGGAGCGGCAGCCGCCGTATCTTTAGGCTGGCCTTCCTTGTCGGCCACGGCTTGTGCTGCGTCTGCGGCAGCACCGGTCGGGCCGTCCTTACCCGCTACCTTGCACTCAACAGTCATTGGCGGGAGGCAGTTTTGATCATTGCAGGCACCATACTTCAAGTAAGCCTTAAGTTGGTAATCCTGTTTCGTGAGTTTAACACGCTGTGTAAACGTACAAGTGTTCTCAAAATAAGAGACCGGCATGTCGAAGATCTCATCTTGTACGTTTTTAACGCCCGGTCCGGGCTTCAATTTGCCTATCGGCTCTGCGCCGTCGGCCTTATCGACGCCGAAACTGGCGCGCGTGGGACCGCCTTCGCCGATATTCGTCGAGTAAACGTGCCAACCCTTTGCAATGGTGGCTTTAAAGATGACATCCACTTCAGTCGGGTTGACCCGCTTGTAGGATACGGAAAAATTAACTTGCGCCTTCGCCGCCGTAGCGACTAAAAGCACCAGCGTCAGAAGGGTGAAGAACTTCTTCATGGCAGCTTGTATCATGTTTTTAAGTTGACAATATGGGCGCAAATATACGTTTTTTTTCTGAGCGACAAAGCCCTAAAAGCTCTTTTCGTATGATGAAATTCGCAAATTTATGGGCCTTACCCACCTGAAAAGCCGCTCAAAGGGCTGCAATTCTCTCTTTGTGGCGATATTTTAGTTGATTCAGACTCCCTAAAATTGGCCTTATTGTACCTTTTTTCGCTTAGTTATGAGAAACAACTTTAAAAGCACCATTGTCAAACCGTTTATTGATAAAAGAAAGAGAAATTACGCACTGTAAGAGCTGAGATTATTCGAACAAAATGTGCAACTTTGTAAGTTAAAAGCGTATTACTACGCAATGTTTCCTCGATAGAGAGAGGTCTATCCCTCTCCTAAAGGTATGGAATGGAGGCTTGAGGAGTACTCGTTGCCGACAAATGGAGAAAAAGCTCATCTCCGGTTACACATATATAAAATAAAGGAGTAAACCTATCCTAAAAGGGCGCTTTATGAATAAGCTTTCGTATGCACTTATGCGTTGTTACGTTTGGCTGTGCCGCTTCCGGCACCGCCGAGGCTACGGGATTCATTCGCCGTTTGCCTTTGGGCTTGTTACGAAAGTTTTTTACGAGCGAGGGACTTTCTATGCCTATGCACCTTTGCGTAAGATGCGCCGCCAAATAGCACACGACACAACGGAGCGAGGCGACCGCTTGATGCTGCGGATCATCAATGCGTTTCAACCGGCTGATTGCTTCATCGGAGGCGAGCGAACGCAACTCACGACGCACTACCTTCGCGCGGGAAAACCATCGTGCAGATTTTGGCCGCTCGAAAGTTTGGACGAGGCGGAAGGACTCGATATGTTGTATCTCGATATGCCTGATTGGGAGCAATGGGCTACCAAAGCGCTGGCAAAGATGAGAGATAAAGGTTGTATCATAGTAAGAGGTATTCACCGCAATGCACGTATGCTGAAAGCATGGCAGCGACTGACGAAGCAGGAAGTCGTCCGAGTGAGTTTCGATCTCTATGATTATGGAGTCGCTTGCTTTCGCCAAGATTTGCACAAGCAAGATTATATCATCTGTTTTTAGCCTGCCATCGCTAAAAACCCCAATTCAGAATAAACAACGCCTGTTTTCACCTTAAAACAGTTTCAACAAAATCCCCAAAGAGGATTATCTTTCATGAATTTATGGTTGATAATCAATCAAGTTAAGGAAAAACTATCCTCATGAAACTTGTCAGCAAATTTACTGACTGTTATCGTTTATCCGACCATAAGGAATCGCAAGCGTAAAACGCTGCATTTGTTTTTTTCACCTTTCAGCATAAGAAATCTCAGTAATGCTCATTCATTTTCAAAGTTATCAAATGGTGTCTCTACGTGTAGATACCACTGTCTCTACTCGTTGAGACCAGCGTCTCTACCCGTCGATGCGATCGTCTCTACCCGTTGAGACACTGAATATCCGCCTGACTGTGTTCGGAAAGCTAAGCTCGGTCCGAGCTTTTACGCCTTTGGTATGTATCAGGATAAGCCTTGTCTGTTTCTACCTTAAGACTGTTTCAAAAAGGCCCCAAAGGAGTATGCCGACAATTGAAATTAAAGGAAGTAGATAGTGAATTGATGTCAGCTTCTCCTCAAAAATTAACAATAAAATAGGAAATGAAGCAAAGAAAATAGCTATTAGAGAGCGAAAGTTTGGAGGAAAGCACTATTTTTGCGGCTCACAAACGCCTTGAGGCTTTATCTTGACACGAAGGTGCGAAGCATGAAAAAGATTCTCACAGAAAATTAGAAATAAAAAAGCGAATATAGTTATGTATTGGACTTTGGAATTGGCCTCAAAATTAGAGGATGCTCCCTGGCCGGCAAGTAAGGATGAGTTGATTGACTATGCTATGCGCTCCGGCGCACCTATGGAAGTAGTCGAGAACTTACAGGAATTGGAGGATGAAGGGGAATTGTATGAGACAATCGAGGATGTCTGGCCCGACTATCCAACTAAGGAGGACTTTCTCTTTAATGAGGATGAATATTAAGCTGATGTAGACATCCGACGAGCAACTTAAAGCGACAAGGCGACAAACGTTATCGTTTGTCGCCTTGTCGTTAGTATATATATATGTATTGTGGGGCGTCCTCTTTAGAGCGTGCGCCCATCAAAGCTTAAAAGGCAAAACCGATATAAGGACGAAAAAGACTGCGCACAAGATTTAGACAAAACCATAAGCGGCCCGCCTCCACAAAGGAAGCGAGCCGCTGACTTTTATATCAAACTTGCGTCGCGAAAGACACAAACTTCTGCTTAGAGTTTCGGACCTGCTGCGATGAGCGCCTTGCCGGCTTCGTTGCCGGAGAACTTATCGAAGTTCTTGATAAAGCGTGCGGCGAGGTCTTTCGCCTTCTTCTCCCACTCAGCTGCGTCAGCATACGTGTCGCGCGGGTCAAGAATTGTAGGATCTACGCCCGGCAATTGCGTAGGTACGACGAAGTTAAAGAAAGGAATAGTCTTCGTAGGCGCTTTGTCGATTTCGCCGTTCAGGATATCGTCGATAATGCCGCGCGTATCGCGAATAGAAATACGCTTGCCTGTACCATTCCAGCCGGTGTTAACCAAATAAGCCTTTGCACCTACACGTTCCATCTTCTTAACCAGCTCTTCAGCATATTTCGTCGGGTGGAGCGACAAGAAAGCTTGGCCGAAGCAAGCAGAGAAGGTCGGCGTCGGTTCCGTAATGCCGCGTTCTGTACCGGCAAGTTTAGCCGTGAAGCCGGAAAGGAAGTAATACTTCGCCTGCTCTGAATTCAAAATAGAAACAGGAGGCAATACGCCGAACGCATCTGCCGACAAGAAGATCACTTGTTGTGCGTGCGGACCCTTGGAAACGGGCTTAACGATGTTATTAATATGATAAATCGGGTAAGAAACGCGCGTATTTTCCGTCACGCTCTTATCGTCGAAGTCGAGCTTACCCGTTTTGCTGTCGACAGTTACGTTTTCGAGCAACGCATCACGCTTAATTGCACCATAAATATCGGGTTCGCTTTCCTTATCGAGACGGATTACTTTCGCGTAGCAGCCACCTTCATAGTTGAAGACGCCCTCATCGTCCCATCCGTGCTCATCGTCACCGATCAATCTACGCTTCGGGTCAGTTGAAAGCGTCGTTTTGCCCGTACCGGAAAGGCCGAAGAAAATCGCAGTGCTTTTTCCGTCAAGGCTCGTATTGGCAGAGCAGTGCATAGATGCGATGCCGCGGAGCGGATTAAAGTAGTTCATCATAGAGAACATACCCTTCTTCATCTCGCCGCCGTACCAAGTGTTGATGATCACTTGTTCTCTGCTCGTCAAGTTAAAGACAACAGCCGTCTCAGAGTTAAGACCAAGTTCTTTGTAGTTTTCTACCTTCGCCTTTGACGCATTATAAACGGTGAAATCAGGCTCAAACGTCTCGAGTTCTTCTTTTGTCGGGCGAATGAACATATTCGTTACGAAATGCGCCTGCCAAGCTACTTCCATAATGAAGCGAACGCGAAGACGAGTGGCGGGGTTTGCACCGCAATAGCCATCGACTACGAAGAGGCGCTTATTGGAAAGCTCTTTCTTTGCCAGATCTTTCAGCACGCTCCACGTTTCCTGCGTCGCCGGTTTGTTATCATTAGGATATTCGGGCGTGTTCCACCATACAGTATCTCTGCTGGTGTCGTCCATTACAATAAACTTATCTTTAGGGGAGCGGCCCGTATAAACGCCGGTGAAAACGTCTACAGCGCCGAGTTCTGAAACGTAGCCTACTTCAAAGCCTTCAAGGCCGGCTTTCGTTTCCTCTTCGAAGAGTTGTTCGTAAGACGGATTGTGCACGATTTCGGTAGTGCCCGTGATGCCGTACTTCGTCAAATCTAATGTTGCCATAGTGATATTCTTTTGTAGATAATTAATCTCTTTTCGTTGGGCTCCAAGCGGCAAATTTTACCCTTTGTAGCAGCAGCAAAATTACGGAAATTTTCCGGACACATCAAGGAATGGTCCTTTTTGTAGCTTTCTTCCCCTAATTCTTAGCCTAAATTTTAGGTATCGCCAAAAAAGCTTGCTAAATTGCAAAATTGAGTTTGCAAAACTACAAAATCCAACTTTCCCGCACGCCGATCCTGACGCGGACCTTCGAAATGCGCGGGCAAGCATTTGGGCGGTAGTCGCACTCGATAAGGCAGGTAAGCGAAAAACATTATGATTTAATGTATTACAACGATATTTTGCGCTATTCATCGGCGCTTTTCGCCCATCCCTGTGCTGCTTGACGCGACGGCAAGCGCAAAGCGTTTTCTTGGTCGTTTGAAAAAAAAGCCGTACTTTTGGCCGATTTGTAACAAATAACAGCTTTTTCTCGACCCATGGAGGTAATAAATTTAGGGGCGGCCAACTCCGTCATCAACAGCTATATGATGCAGCTTCGCGACGTTGATATTCAGCGCAACCGCACGCTTTTTCGCAACAATCTGGAGCGCATAGCGCACGCGATGGCCTACGAACTGAGTCGCCGTTTGCAATACGATGTTCGCGAGGTGCAGACGCCGCTCGGCAAGAAGGACGTAAGCATCTACACGGACCGCATCGTGGTGGGGACGGTCTTACGCGCCGGCCTCTCGTTTCACCAAGGCTTTCTCGACGTCTTTGACCAAGCCGACAGTGCCTTTGTAGCGGCCTACCGCGAAGAGGGCAAACGCGAGGACATTAAAATTCACCTCGACTATCTGGCTTCGCCGGACCTCGATGGCTGCACTTTCCTTATGGTTGATCCGATGTTGGCCACGGGAGGCAGCTTAGAGACGGCGTGGGAGGCTTTTCAACGCAACGGGCGACCTAAAAAACTACACATTTGCGTCGTGATTGCTTCGGAGGAGGGTATCAATTATTTGCAGAAACTCTTCCCTACTAACGATGTCACTTTATGGGTGGCAGCAATCGACCCGCACTTGAACGAGGAGGCCTATATCGTACCGGGCTTGGGCGATGCCGGCGACCTCTCGTTTGGACCAAAGCTGGCGGCGCGCAAACATATTCTTCGCTAACGTCTGACGCTTATTTTTTATTTCCATACACCCACAAAGCGGGGAGCATTCTACGGAGTGCTCCTCGCTTTCTTTTTATCTGATGACGCATTTTTCCGCGCACGCCTTCCGCATTTTTCAGTGCAAACATTTTGTCCAAGCCGTTTTGTATCACGATAAAAAAGGTTTGCCATCGTGATGAAAAAGGTCTACGTTCGTGATAAAAAAGGTCTACGCTCGTGAGCGTAAACCTCCGGCGTAGGAAGTCGTCAGTTAATCCACGAAGTTGTATGGTGGAAAATGGCAATTTGTAACGTGCTATTTTGATCGTCCCTCGCAACATACCGACTCGTGGTCGTTTGAAAGACCAACCCTAAGGGGTTGCTCAAAGGTATGATGCGTTATGCAGAGTTAAAGCGTTGCACACTTTAACCCTGCCCTGCCAAAAGACTAACCCCGATGGGGTTATTTGCGGCGGTGCGGTTGCGGAGATAAGTTGGTGGGGGTTGTGTTTAGGCGCGAGTAGATGCAGTATTAGGTTAAGGTGAGGTTATTTGTGGATGAAGTTTGCGAAAAATGGGTAGGTGGGGGTTGTGTTTAAGTTGCAAGCGAAGAGCATGTTGGTTTCAATAGATCGTTTGCAGAAAGGCCGCGTTAAGAAATTGATTGGAAGGAATCATAGGTCAAGTTGTGGCGAGTCTATTTTGAAAAAGATTGCACACGAGACCTGACATCGATTCGATAAAAAGCGACGACAACCCCTTAGGGTTGGTCTTTTGGCAGGCCGGGGTTAAGGTGCGAAGCGGCTTAACCCCGGATAAACGGATGGAAGTGAGTGCAACCCCATCAGGGGTTGGTCTTTCACCGTGGCAGGGTTGAGGAGCGGAGCGGCAACCCGGACACTAACGACGTGAGTCGTTGCTCGTGCGAATTATAATTGGGTATGTTTCCGTTGCGATTCGACTTGCGGATATTTTTGAAAGACCAACCCTAAGGGGTTGCCAATGCGGCGGTGCGTTAGACAGGGTTAAGCCGCTTCGCATCTTAACCCTGCCCTGCCAAAAGACTAACCCCGATGGGGTTATTTGAGGCGGGAAACATTAAAAAATACGTATTACGTGGGGTGTGAGGCAGATTTAATGGGATTATTTGCAGTGGGAAGCGTTATTAGTTCAGCTTACGTGAAATCCGGGGCGAATATAATGAGGTTATTTTCGGCCTGAAAGGAAAAAAATGACGCTTAAGACAAATCAATGTGTATTGAGTATGTGGTATTATAGTGATGGTGTGCACCTTATCAACCTTAACTAAAAAAGGACTTAGCCTTAACAGGTGAATTGCGGGAATGGGGTGAAACGCGCAAAAAAGGTGTGCCGCAAACCGAAAGATCAGTTTGCAGCACACCTACTTATTTACCTTAAATGCAATCTTATTGCACTAATTTAATGACGCTGGCGGCGCACGCTAAAGCCGGCAGCTTTGGTCGTCTTGCTGCTCTTGGGCTCTTTCGTGCTCGGCGTAGATACTTTCGGAGATTTTGTACGCGTCGTTGTACGACGACGAGCCGTGATGCGGCGCTTCGGAGCGGCGGCTTCGGTAGCTACTGCGGCGGTATCGGTCACGACGGCTTCAGGCTTCTTCACGACGGGCTCTTCTCCCCAAACACCCTTGCGCACATCTTTGAGTTGCTTCTCAATACGCGCCTGTTCACGGTGCATATCTGAATCGGAGGGGCAGTAATTGCTCAAGAGGCGGTCTTGCAGATTGACGGCCTTATAAATATCTCCTTCATAGCGACCCAGCGTAAAATAGTCGTCGGCTGAAAGCGTGGCCGCATTGTTATAATTGCTCTCCATGAGCATGAGTTTGCCCAACTTCGGGGCTACTTCGTCAAAGCGTACCCAAAACATCGGGTAGTTTTGATCTGTTCCGCCAAACTCGCTATCGCCGCGCACAATCACGGGGCAGATCGCAACGACCTTTGTGCGGAAAGTAGCCGTATACTGATCATAATACGTGCTCTCTTTCAAGTAATAAAGTTTGACATCCTCGGAAGGCAGGTCGGCATCGTTGACACGCAAGCGGCCGTCCTTCGCCTCATAATAGATATGATAGCGATCCATAAGCGTGCGCGCCGTCACTTCATTGGCCGCAGAAAAGTCTTCGTTGCCATCAAGCTTATAATCGTAAGCCTTTATCTGGCGGCGAAGCAGAAGATGGAAGAGGTAAGTAAAGAGATTGACGCGTCCATCTTGCGGGGTCGTCGGATAATATAACACGGCATTGGCGTCCTTTTTCAGATTTAAGACGCGATATAAGTCTCTTCGCCAAGCCACATCTTGAGGCATGGCCTGGGCCGTGGGGAAATCGCGATAAGAAACTCCCGTCGGGGCGTTGCGCGTTGCGGCAGAGCGCGTGGCATCTTCAGCCCGGCGTTTCGGCGGTTGGGCCGAGAGCGTCGCTATCGTAAAGGTTGCTATGAGCAGCAAAATGTATCGTTTCATATAGTGTGGACTTATATTTTCAAGACTAAAATGATCTGTCGCCCTTAGTTGACGATGATTTCTACCGGTTGCGGCAGCGTGCGACGCAAACCGTCGGGTCCCACCACGACAACGCGTGAGACGTAGAAGCGCTGGCCACGTCGGAGCGAGCGCATCAAATTGCGTTGGTTCTCGGTGAAGTTGGCACCGTCGGAATTCTCGGGACGGGCATTGCCCATTCGATCAAAGAAGACGGATTCGAAACTCAAGACGCGGAAAGGTATGTCGAGCAGGCCGTCGTCGATGGCGGCGCCGATACCGGCTGCGCCTAAGACAGAGCCTTTGGCGAGGCGGCCGCCCTTAAAGCGATCATTGCCCAGTGCGATATAGGCCGTTGGGTCGGGCAATTTGCGTACTTTGAAGGTGTAAGTGCCCATTTTTTGCGTCTTTCCGTTGACTTCTCCGGTGACGGTGAAGGTGACGTTGTTACCAACGGAGGCGGGGCGCGCCGTATAGTGGCCCTTGCCCTGCGAGGTCAGTGATCCGCCGGTCATTGATAGATGAACCTTATCGGGAGCTATGCCCGAAGCGCTCACGCTGATAGGGTTGTTGAAGCCGGCATAGAGCACGTTCATCAAATCAGCAGCCACAGTGGCGCCGGTTGGCGGCGCTATGACGTTGTATTTCTGAACAAAATTGCGGCGAAGCACCTCTCCGGCTGCGTTTTGCGTGAGAATGTAGCCTGAAAAACTATATTCGCCGGGCCCACCAACAGTAAAGTTGTACTCACCTGAGCCGCTAATCGGCCGCCCATTGACAAAGATCTGCGGGCGTTGCGTTGTGTCGACTGCTGCCATAAAGATTTTGGAGCGGAAGACCTCTCCGGGCATCAACGTCGTGGCTTCAGGCAGTACGTAAGCGTTGAGTTCGTTGACGCGAATGTCCTTCAAATCGACATTGGCGCGCAAGGTATGCAGGACTTGATTCTCAGCTTTTCGGATGTCACTTTGAAGTTTGGAAAGCATCGTAATAGCAGCGATAGCCGGCATATCTTCAAACATATATTCTTGCCAGTTCTTTCCGAGCAAGGAGTTGTCGTTCTTCGGCACGGCTGTGCTCAAATCAGACGCAATAATGGCGCGCTGACGCGGGTCGGTGATGTAGCGGAGGACGTGGGCGCGATAGCTATTGATGGCATTGAAGAGCAACTTTCCTTTCCCGCTGATTGGGGCGAGCATTATGTGGCCCGCAGCATCTAAGTTTTCTTCGTTGTTGAGCCGATCGGGATTTCCTTTGCTCCCATCTGCTTCGCGAGCGATGGCCCACTTGAGTTGTTCGGCAAAATTATAAAGCGAGTCGGACGCGAGGCGCAATTGGTTGGCTTTGGCGTACCACTCGCGCACCTTCGTCGGGTTCTTCTTCATCAAGACGGAAAAATCGTCGTAGAGAGCGCGGTTCTCCTTGGCGGCATTTGTCGTCGTACGCTCCAAGCTATCGCCAATAAGGTGAAAGCCTTTCAAGACGTCGTTGGAGACATTAAGCGCCAACATCGCCATCAACAAGATATACATCAAGTTGATCATCTTCTGGCGAGGAGAAACGGGTCTTTTCTTTATTGTAGAAGGCATTTGCTTATTCTGAAATCGTAGAAAGAAGTGAGGGCGCGCTTTAAGATTCGCTTTGTTCGCGTGGTGCAGCTGCCGACTGGTTGACCATATTCACGGTCAAAGCGTCGATCATTCTTGCATATACGCTGTTGAGACGCTGAATCTGCCCTGCGAGTTTGTGGGTCTGATTGTTGATATCGTCGATCGTACCTACTTGCAAACTGATGCTCTTCAAGTGAAGCTCATATACTTTATTGATGCCGGTAAGCGTGCGATTGAGATTCTCCATCTCTTCACTGTCGCGCGTCAAGCGGGCACTTTGCTCGTCGACCTTCTGGAAGGTATCCGTCAGCGTTTGTAGTTTTTCGATATAAGTCTTCGTCGCCGTTTCCATTTCGGGTGAAAGCACGGCCTGAGCGCGATGGAGCAATTCGTCGTTGGCCGCACGAATAATGGCAGCCAATTGTTCTGCGTCGGCGTCGCGCGGAATTTCGAGCGAACCTTGTGCGGCCGGCGCGGAAGGTTGCGCCGATGGAGCAGGCGTTTGCGCCGATGGAGCAGGCGTTTGCGCCGTCTCTGTCGGAGCGGCTTGCGGCTGCGGCGCGGCTGCTTGCGGTGCAGGAGCGACGTAAGCAGGAGCGCTTACGCCGGACGGCGCTGTAAACACAACCGCCTGCGCAGTCGAGGGAATTGCATCGGGCGTTTCCCTCTCTTCTGTTTCCGGCGTATAACCCTTTTCTTGTGCGGCGAGGGTTGCCGCTATTTCTTCGTCAGTCTGATAATCGTGGGGAAGTTCCTTGCCAATCTCCGTTTTGTCAAACGGACGGTCGAAAGCGGAAAGGAAGAAAACGAAAACCTCCGTTCCCATACCGGCAAAGAGCATTAAATTACCGCCCGGAAGGTGCGTCAACTTAAAGAGAGCGCCCAAAATAACGATAGAAGCGCCCCAGCTGTAGGCATAATTAAGGAATGTTTGCCCGGGAACGCTGTCCATCCAGTGTTGTAGGCGCGTGATGAGATTTATCTTGCTTGACATAAACGCTGCTGTTATTTAGTCTTGCGCAGAGCGATTGCAGCGCTGATGCCGCCCTCGCTCTTGCTATTTATTTTTTCTTTTTTACGCTCACTTTCGCTTTGCCTGTTGCCGTTCCGGCTTTGGAACGCACGCAACGGAAGCCAATAAATGATCGCGGTTGATTCTGATATTCCCACGTACGCCACGCTGAACGGATGTAAGAAAGCGGATCTTTCCACGAGCCGCCACGTACGCTTTTACGCTTGAGCAGATAAGGATCTTCCTTGGCCGCATTATACTTAAGCTGCGGGTTAATATCAGCCATCGCAGCCACGCCTGCTTCCGTGTAAACCGTACCTGTCCACTCTGCAACGTTACCGGCCATATCGAAGAGTCCGTTAGAGTTCGCGCCGTACGTACCCACGCGGCTCGTAATCAAGTTGCCGTCTTGCGTGTAGTCTCCTTCGTCGGGCTTGAAGTTGGCATAGAAGCATCCCTTTCCGTTTTTCTTCACGTCTTGTTCTTGATCGGTCTCCCAAGGGAAGGGATTGCCCTCCTTTCCACGCGCAGCATATTCCCACTCTATCTCTGTCGGGAGGCGATAGCGCTGAATGAAACGCGCTTGTCCCCCTAAACCTTTCATAAGATACTCCGTGCGCCAAGCGCAAAAGGCATTGGCTTGCTCCCAACTGACGCCCACGACAGGATAATCGTCATAGACGTGCGAAGCAAAGTAAAGGCGCGAATAGAGTTCGTTGTTTGCATTGGGAAAGTCATTGATCCAGCACGTCGTGTCCGGATATACATTTACTATATATGTATTTAGGAAGTCCCAAGGACCAGTTAAGGGGCGCTCGATCGTTTGTCTGACGATGTTTCCGTTGTCATCTATATAAGCCGTATCTTTAGAAATCATCACCACCTCGTCCGGATCCACCACGTGGTCCGTATTCAAGTCGCGCTCCGCCGGATTCAAGCGATATTTGCGCAGCGCAGCCTTCTCGTAGTCGTAGATTTCGTAGCGATAATTCATCTGGTGCGCATCGAGCATACGCGTTCCCTCGATGGGGTCCGTTTTATAGACGCTGTTGAGCGCTCTTTCTTGGTCTTCGCTGGGCTTTCGCCACGGAATGGGTTTGGTCCAATTGAGGTGCGGACGCACAGGGTCGCCGTTGCGGTCCTGTGTGATCTTATACGTTTCGTCGCCGCCGTAAGAGGGATCGGCCAAGCGCTCGCGGATAATGGAATCGCGCACCCAATTGACAAACTGTTTATACATCGAGTTGGTGACTTCCGTCTGATCCATCCAGAAGCCGTCGACTGAGATGTCGCGCGAGGGGATGTCAGCGCCCCAAAGCGAGTCGTTTTGTTCTACGCCCGTCTTCAGATAGCCTCTTTTTACTTCAAGCATGCCGTAGGGCGTCGGCTCAGCATAGGCTGCGCCCTTCACGCCGGTCACTTCACCGCCGCTACGCATCGTGCTGCGCCCGCCGAAGCAGGAAGAGAGCATCAGACAAAGCGAAAACAAACAACCAATGACAAGATACTTATTACAACTCATATATTTCATGCACAAAATAGTCGTATTTTTTATAGGAAGCGCACACTCTTGTGAAGATTGCGCTTGCGTTTTTGCAAATTGAGCGGGAGGCGATAGGAGACGGTCAATTCGTGTTGTCCCGCCTGCAAGCCTAAGCCGGACGTGTTGGCTTCATAGGAGTAACTCAAGTCGACTCCGTGGAAAGTGCCTCCCACAAAGAGCGTCACGGAGTGCTGCGGTGCATAAGAAGCGCCGGCATAGAGCCGTTTTTTCTCCCGTTGATAAACGATCCGCCCCGTCAAATCAGCCCGAAAATCGGCATTGCTGTAGCGCAATAACACTGACGGCACTATAACAACTAACGGATTGCGGAATTTAATATTGTATCCGGCCGTAAAATTATACTGTGGCTTCACGTGATACTGATTGGTTTCGCCCAAGCGCACGACGGGAGAGGTGAGATGCAAGAATCCGAAGCCGGCATACCAACGTTTGTGGTGATAATAGACGCCGGCGGAGGCATCAAACGACGATCCGGTAAGCTTTGTCCGCGGAAAAGCGGGGTCGTTCGTTTCGCCCAGATCGGCCTTAGAGCCGTCTAACGTTTCTTGGAGCATATCTGCCTCGCCACCCAAACTCATTACGCCACCAAAGAGCGGGAAATAATAAGCGTATTGCACGGAAAAGCGCTGATGAGAGAAGAGTCCGATCTGATCATTCTGAAAAATAGCGCCCACGCCGTGGCGAGTTGGGCCGAGCATGAACGCAATATCAGCTCCGGCATACATCGTTCCGCCGCTGTTGGTATAGCCTGTGGCGTGCGTTTGATAAGCCATGTTGAGCGAAAGTTGGTCAGAGCGTCCGGCCGTGGCGGGATTAAACTGCGGTTCGAGTTCCCAATAATGGGCGAAAGCGGGATCTTGTTGGGCCAAAGCCTGAAAAGGCAGGCCGACCAAAAGGACTGCTGCCACCAAGCGTATGTATCTCAACAAGTTTCTCATTGCTATTTTATAGGGCGAAGCTTTTTGCCGCCGTCATCTCTATCTAACGTTTCGGCGCGTCTTTTATTGTTTGTCGACGTGCCTACTTGCGAGCGACCGGCAACACCAATCGGCAAAATTAGAAAAAACCACGCAATAGCTTGTATGGAAGGGGCATAAACTTTCTTTCCCTCTCGACCGAGGGCAGCGGTTCGAAAGGCAAGGGAAACCGCCGTATGCCGGCCGCCGCCGCTGCAAGGAGCTACTAAAGGCGATGCCGGAGCAACTATGGAGCTTTTCGCACTGATGCACTTTGTATATTTTTAGGATTTAGTTGGTAAAACCGAGCCAAAGGAGGGATAGCTGTGTAGGAAATCTTGGTTTTTCAAACGAAAATCAAGGCAAGCAGCGAGGCGAATGGCATAAAGAAAGGCGCAATATTGAAAATTTGACTTTTCAATAAGCGTTACGAATTGATAAAAAAGCAGATTAAACGATCAATTCTTGATGGAAAACGCAAAAAAACGGACTTCGAGACCGTATCTTTGCATCGTGTTTTTCATAGTATTAGATTTAGGGTTAACAAGGTTGGGATACAGAGGTATCCCTTTTTTTATGTCTAAACGTAAGTTTGACGAGGCCAACCAATCCTTGGAGACGCTTCTGAAATGAATCTTTTCTTTTTCCGTACAAGGTTACGGCGCATCGCTTAATCGGGGGTGTGCGGCAGCATATTTTCTTTTATAAGGCTACAAGTCGACAAATTATCCCGACACGCGGGAAGCAGGCCTACGGCATACGGCCGCCGTCGGCAAAGCAGGCCGCCAGCCTTTTAAAATGATGTAAAAGGCGAAGAGAGCGAGCAGCCTATTGTCGCCCGATGCTTGACGCTCTTTTCGTTTGGCCCGAGCAAACCATAGTTTGGTGGGAGCATACTATCGTTTGGTGGCAGCAAACCATCGTTTGGCCCGAGCAAACAATAATCTGATGGGCAAGGAAGAAAGAAAAAGGGAGGAAGTGGGAGTTGAAAAGGCGACAAGTAGACCGGCAAACAAGACTGCGCGGCCCGTTATTCATTCCACGCCAAAATCGCGGCGCAACTCGTCGCGCCGCTCTGCACGCGTCTGGCGACGAAAGGTGTGCTTCCAATCTCAGCGGCCGAAGATAGTGGCGTCGGAAGAGGGCGACAGACGAAAACGAAGCGTGGTGTCGGTCAGTTCTTCAATGATGAGTCCGAACAGACCGGTTTCTACTTCTCGAGCGCCGCCATCTACCGGCTCGAAAGCGCTGACTTTGGCGCGTAAAAACCAACCCAATTGCGCCATAGAAAAACGTTCGAAATAAAAATAATTGCGCCCAACGAAATGCCGACTACCATTCAAGCTACCATCTGTGCGGAAGACCAAAAATTTGTAGGCATCGTCGTCATACCACCTACCCAAGAGTTGCGATAGGTTGACGTAGGCATTTACACCTAAAGGATAGTCGCCCGTACGCACAAGGAGGCAGTAGCGATCTCCGGCGCGCAACGCGCCAACGCGGCGATGGTTATAGTCGGGTTCGGCGGGAATGGCGAAGCGGAGGGTATCTCGCTCGTCAGTAACAAAGGTAAACGTAGAATCTTGGCAACTGAGTATGTTACCATAGAAGTCGGTTCGCTTCATTTCGGCAACTTGGACCGCCACAACTTGTGCGCGGAGTGACAATAAGGGAAGGAGGAAGAGAAAGCAAAGGAATGGACGGGGCGTAATCTTCATTTAAATCGTGTTATTTTGTGCAATAATAAGGCTTTAATCAAACTTTTTCGTCGCTCCTCTATATAAATATGGAGCGCCCACAACGAGAAGCGTTCCGACGGCGACTACGGGCAGGTAAAAAGTAGGATGGGCTTGGTCAAAAGCGGCCTTCAGCGGACAAGGCATCAAATTAAGCGGCTGACGCAAGGAGCATACGCCGCCCGGCTACTGCGAAAGGCTGACGAAAACGGGAAGGCCGAAAGGAAAAGGGCGCGATGCTTTACCACATCGCAACTTTTCGCCTCATCAAGGCCAACGCTACTAAGGCCTAACGGCCATTGGCGCCTTGCATAAGGAGAACAGCCAAAAAAGAAACGGGCGCGGACAGCACCAAAGATGCTGCTTCGCGTCCGTTATAAAGCGATCATCCGCCTAAATCTTCGCTTTTCAGAATCACTCTCCAATATGACTTGAAAAAAGCGCCGACGGAATGATTAAATTTAGCGCACTAAGATCTTTTCAACCTTACCGGGCTTGCCGTTTACCTTCGTCTTGCAGATGTAAACGCCGCGCGTCAGACCGATTACATCGCTCTTCTTCGCATTGGTCAAGACCATCTTGCCCGCCGTGTCGTATACGTCCATCAGAACGTTGCCAACCTTCACGTTGGTTACACTCGTCGGGTTATAATCAAACGTTACTTTAATTTTCGGGCCGTTCATATAAGTCGGCTCGCCCCCCGCTGTCGGCTCGTAATATTGCAATTGGAACGTCGCAACGCACTTGCCTTTTGCTGTGGGCAACCATTCAGTAGCCATCTCCTTCACTTCGCCGGCATCCATCGTACCAGGTTTTGTAATATACTCTTTTGCTTCGCTGTTAGAAGTACATTCTGAAGGGAAACAAACTTGGATGGCGCCGTTATCAATCTGCATAATATTGAAGATAAGACGCACGCCCGCCTTTGCATTCTTCGTGTTCTTCACTGACAAGGGCAAAACGATCTGATCATCGCCCCAAGGCGCCTCAACTTCAGTTAAAGTCAGCTCTGCGCCGTTTTCAACGACCTTGCCTTCCTTATCTACGAACTGCAAAGTCTTGTCGACTTGTGCCTGTGCTGCGAATACGCCGCAAGCAAACAGGGCTAAAATGGATAGAATCTTTTTCATATTACACTCAAATTTATTATTGGATTTTCTTTTTGATGACTTGCAGGACGCCACCGGCATCGTTGTAGACGAAAGCTACGACACTCACATTCTCCGGCTTGTATTTATCAGCCAGAGTGTAGTCGAACTGCTTCGTTTCGCTGGCTGCCTTGGCTACCGTAACGGGCGTTCCGTAAGGCTCGTTGACGCTGGCGCGGAACACGTGGTTGTGCACGTAGTTCTTATTCAGACTTCCGTCAGGCATCTGTTGAGGTAAGACGATATTATCTTCGATGAGCCAGATCTGCAACTTGCCTTCGACGGCTTCATTGCCGGTCATCTTCACGGCAACGTTTAACTTGCGTGATGCTGCGTCGTAAGTCGTGCCGGACAAATCTAAGTCTACGGCCGGCTTCATCTGTAAGCGCTTCACAACTTCAGCACTCCAAGAAGTGAACTCCAAGTTCTCGCCGCGATCAATCTTTCCTTTCGGCCACGTCGTCACGTTCCAATGTTCGTGATAGGCTTTTCCTTGCTCCGTAGCCAAACCCTTCGGATTCGTTTCGGGGAGCGACAAGGCACCACCGTGAATGGCAACGGCGATAACGTGATCTTCGCCGTAAAGGCCTTGCAACTCGTGAATAACATCCGTAGCTTTCGGACAGTTAATACATTTCTGTCCGGTAAAATCTTCGATCAAGACGTTCTTAGCTTTTTGCACATCAACGGGATCTTTACCGTAGCGCTCAGACTCACTAATATTGTCGCACGCTGCAAAGGCAACGGCTGCCAAACTCAGGAGCAAAAAATTCTTTATCTTCATATCTTAAAAACCAAAGTTGTAGGAAATCTGCACGCCCTTTTGCGCGGGAACCCAACGGCAGACACCGCCGGAACAATTGAAGCCTGCACGGGTCTTACCATAGCTCACTTGCAAACGGTGCGGGCCGTTCGTGTAGCAAACGGAGGCCATATAGAAATGTACGGCGTTCTCATGTCCGGGATTTGAGGCATCAGGAACGTGCGCATTGTATTGGTCGGAAATTGTAAACATCCAGTTGGGCATGAAAGAAAGTTCTAACAAGCCGAAAACCCAATCTTTTTGATCCTGTTTCGTATGTAGGTATTGCGCTTCTCCACGCAAGGTAAACTTACGATTGAATTGGTACTTGCCTTCTGCGATAAAGACGTTGGATTTTATGGTGCCACCCTCGCCTTCTACGACTGTCTTGTTGTAGCGTTGGTTCAAGTACATCAAGTTCAACTTAAACTTCTTCGAAAGCTTCTTCTCAACCTGGACATTGATGTCTTGGAAATAGGTTTGCTTACCCATACCAAAGAATTTTGAGGTATAGCCGTCCGTACCTTTGAGCTCGGTGATGGGTTTGCCCGCTGCATCAACGAGCGGCTGCGTCTCAATACCGCGAATGTGGGAAGCGTTTACCTTTACGTGCATACCGTATTTGCCACCCAGCGCCGTGTGACGCTTAAATTGGTAACCGAATTCGCCTTGGAAAGCCCACTCGCCCGGTACGTTTTGCGTAGCATACGGATAGAGCGCCGCAAGCGCGTAAGTTTGCTGCATAGAGAACGCGGGCAGGTGATTGATGAATGAAGACGTACCCGTCATCGTGCGACGACTGCGCCAACTCATATCTTCGCTGCGTTTGATTTGCAGCAAAGCGCTGATGCCTTTCATCGAATAAGAAGCCGACAGCATCGCCGCACGACCTTGACGATAAATATAGCCATTGTCGAAACTGGGATCTTGGCTCTTCTGCGCGTATTCGGCCAACACGTTGAAGCCGCCCTTCTGCAAGTTGGCGCGCACGTCGAAGCCGCCTACGTTTTTCGGCAGGTTAAGCTTGTAGTTTCCCATTATATCATTACCAAACGCATCCTTTTGGCCCGTGGGGCGGAGCGCAAGAATATCCTCGTCGCCTTCGTGTTTCGTCACAGCCGACAAGCCGAGCGTAAGATAAGTATTGTGCTCGCGCAACGACTTCACCCATTGGTCTAAATTCAACTCTACATCGGCGCCGGTAATCCAACTCTTGTTGTGATTCCAATAGCGGCGCTGCTTACCCGTGAGGGCTTTCAGCGTAACGCCTTTGAAGGGGCGCAACACAAGACGTGCGCCGCGCAGCGAATTGTCGATGCCGAGGCTACGTTCTTCGTAAGTACGGAAGATAAAGCCCGAACCAAATTGATCGTAGTTGTCGCCAAGCGTCAATTCAGCCCATTTATAATGACCTTTTACGTAGAAGTAAGGAATACCCCAACCGCCGTAATCTTTCTCAAAGCCCGGCAGCGGATGCTTTGTAAACTCGAAACGCGTGCCGGCCTCTACATACTTGCTCATCAAGTGTAATTCGGCGAAAGTATTGGTGCGCGCCCATTCTTTATAAGAGCCCGTACCAATCTTTTTATCCTCTTGCGGAATCAGAATATCGCTCTGCACGCTACCGACGAGTTTCAACTTACCGCCCTCGTCGCCATTTTCCTGCGCCAAAGCAGGAAGTGCAGTAGCCAATGCCAATAGGCTTATGTAAAATCTATTCATAATAAACAACAAGGCACTTGTCGCAGCGTTTTCACCCTACGACAAGCGCTCATTAAAGTTATTTTACGCCGGCTATTTCTTTGACTTTCTCGTAGAGTTCTGCCTCTGCGCCCTCCGTATATCCACTGTGGCTGTAAGCTACTTTGCCATTGCCATCGATAATGAAGGAGTGCGGAATGAGATTCACGCCCATTGCGCGGCGGAAGTCAGAGTTAGGATCCAGCAAGATCTGATATTCCCACCCATAACCATCTACGAGCGGCTTCACTTTCTGAATATTCTGACCCTCATCAATTGAAATCGCAATAATGCGAACACCGGTCTCTTGTTGCCAGTCCTCATATACCTCTTGGATGGCCTTCAATTCGCGGTTACAAGGTTTGCACCAAGTTGCGAAGAAGCTGATCACGATAGGTTTTCCTCCATTCGAAAGCGTATCCGTGCGGACTGCTTTGCCATTTATGTCTTTCAACTGAATGGCGGGAAGTTGTGCAAAGCTTGCGCAAGCAAAGCCTGCGAACAAGAGAGCGGCTAATAAGAATCTTTTCATAGCTCAATTTTTATTTCTTTGGTTACGACAGCAAAAGTATATATTTAGTTGGAAACAACAACCTTTTATCCCCTTTTTTTATTCATTTATTATAGTTCTACGCAGTATGAGCGGCGCTGCAGCGCAATGTATCTATAAAAGCATCAAGCTGTGATCGAGAAAGCGAAAGTCGGTCGCAACAGATCTGAGGACGCACACGGTTGCCACCTTAATGCCGCGCCGCTTTCCGATCAATCGTCTGCTTTTCACGTACGAGTTTAGCGGCCGTCTGCAAGTTGGCAAAGACGAGCATACGCAACTTGCGCGTGGCCTCGTTCTCCGCAATCGGGCGATACTTTCCTTGATCTACAGCGTAAGTATACGCCCGTTCAGCGTCCGGACTATAAAGATACAGATACTCGGCATTGCGTGCGGCCACCACATTATCGGCCGAATAGAAAATAGCTTCGCGGCGGCGCGTTGTCAAGTCCACGCCAAAGTTGTTTTGCACGTAAGGCAGGCGTAGCAGGCCCAATATGGTCGGCGCAATGTCCACTTGCCCCGCAAAATCTTTGCGTTGCTCGCGCGGCAATCCCGCACCATATATAATAAGGGGCACGTGGTTGCAACTTTCCGGCAGAATCAGGCCGTCAGTAGGCAGATGCTCGATGCGTTTGCCGTGATCGCCGACAAAGACAAACAACGTATGTGCAAACCAAGGTTGTTTGCGAGCCTCGGCCATAAACTTGCCGATGCTCCAATCGGCATATTCTACGATTTGGTCTTCTATCTGCTTACTTTTGGGGTGAAAATCGGGCGGAATGATGTAAGGCGGATGATTCGAAACGGTCAAAATCGTCGCAAAGAAAGGCTTTCCGCTGCGTGCACGCTGATTGATGATGGGTAGCGCATAAGAAAAGAGGTAATCATCTGAAACACCAAAATGATTGACAACCTTATCGCGCGGATAGTCTTCTTGCGCATAAACTTCGGCAAAGCCATTGGTCCGCAAGAAGGCGTTCATGTTATCATACTGTCCCTCATGAGGAATAAAGAACAGCGTTTGGTAGCCCTTTTCTCGCAATACGGTGGGCAGTCCGGCGTAGCGAGGCACGACGGAGCCGCGCATCATGTTGCGTTTGAGTTGGGCCGGAAAGCCGTAGAGCGTAGCATAGACGCCTTGGTTCGTATGATTGCCGGCCGAATAGCAATTTTCAAAACTCAAACCTTGGGCAAAGAGGCTGTCAAGGGTTGGTGTAAGATGCGAAGGGTTGCCAAATGTGCCCATAAACTTCGTACTCATCGACTCCATAAAGACGACTACGACGTTATCATAGCGGGGCTCGCCCTCAGGACGTACGACTTGTGCCAGCGGAGAGATGCCGGGCAGTCCGCTGCGCCCCAAATCCCGGCGCACAAAAGCGAGCGCAGCGTTTTCATCCATCAGTTGCACGGGCCGATTCTCTTTACGAGCATCGTCAAGCGTGCTGCTGATCAGACTAAAAGTCGCATTCAGCCCCAAATTGTTCAAATCTGCATTATCACAATAATAGACTACGCTACTCTTAACCGGGTTATAACCTAAACGCCCTCGCGCGCCCAGCACGCAAAGTCCGCAGACAGGCAGCCACAGCAGCAAACAAAGGCCGCGCGCCCGCCAAGTTTTTGGCAAAGCAGACAAATAATGCAGGAAATACCTGCGCAGCCGGTAAAGGCCATAAGCGTAAGCAGCCGTCACGACGGCCCATAAAGCGATATATTTCCACCAAGATGCTTCCCCGAAGAGCATACCTATCGTCTGCGAAGGATAGGCGGCCCACTGCCAAATCGTGGAGTTGAGAGACTGATTAAAGTAATTATAAAAGGGAATGTTGGCCGCTGCAGCCGCAAAGGCCAAAGCGTAGAGACTGCCCAGCCAGATATTCAGGAAGCGCAGCAGACCTTTGCCGGAAAAACCGCAAAGCCGGGCGACCAGCGCTACCGACAAGGGCAGGAGCATGAGGTAAGAACCGACAACGTTGTCCATCCAAAGGCCGCGCAAGAAAGCGGGCCAAGCCGGCGTCGTCTCAGCAGCCAAAGCCGATTGCAGAGAAAGATAAAAACAGAGGCGGAAAATCATCAAGCAGACAAGCCCACCGAGGTGGGCTGTCGCTAAGTAGGTTAACAAGGTCAGGTGCTTCTTCATTGATGTGTCTTTCGGGAGGCAAAAGTAGCAAGAATTTTGAATGACACGCACACAAGTATGTTAAACTTTGTATTGTCGACTTTACACTTTAACCACCTATGTGTGAAGTCCTGTCAGCAATCAGCCCCGGATAACTGACAATTAGCAAGCAAAGAAGAAAATTTGAAGCGAGAATATGTGAAATAAAAAAGTCTACAAAAAATTTTCGCATTCTGATATCGGGGTTTGAAGGACACTATCATCAATTTTTATCTCATACGTGCCTCCTCATTTCAGGGGACAAAAAGGACGAATTTAACCCCTCACCGACCGGCGACCGACTCGACTCATTTTTACATAATGACGAACTCAATATATTGCACAACATCCATCAATGTACCCGTCAAAACGTATGACCTCTTTCCTACAAGCCCAACCATCAATGCCGCCCGCCTCTACTCCACCCATCAAACTTGCACCATATTCCATACTAATCGATTTCTGAACGCTTCCCGCCTAAAATAACCCTATCAAACCTCATACTTACAACATCAAAGATTAAAACATCAAGCCCTCCATCCTATTTCCGCACCCGCACGTCCCCAAACAACCCCATCAAACACGCCCAACATCCCACACAAGCTGACCCGCCAACGATTCCCGCCGCAAATAACCCCATCGGGGTTAGCCTTTTGGCAGGGCAGGGTTAAAGGGCGAAGCGCTTTAATCCTGCCTAACGCATCTCACCTCTGACAACCCCTTAGGGTTGGTCTTTCAAAAACAATCGCAAATGAATACGCAACGAGGAAGGCCCCAAAATTGACGACTGCGAATCGCCTTATTACATCCTAAAACACAAATAGTTGAACCGACGATTTCCCACGCAGGAAGTTTGCGCTCACGAGCGTAAACCTTTTTCATCACGAGCACAAACCTTTTTTATCACGAGCGCAAACCTTTATTGTCGTGATAAAAAACAATATGCCTGAAACTTCGCCACTTTTATGTAAATGCAAAAGGGCGACAAAACACCCCTTGAAAAATAAAATACGGAGCAAATAAAAAGAGATTGAAACAATCGTGTTTCAACATCTTATTATCACACAAAAAAATGAAGCCGAAAAGAGGGCGGAGCGACCTCTTATCAATCACACAAAGGCTGATTCGTTGCCCCAAAATGGGCCTTAGGAATAAAAAACAAGCCGCCGAGGCTCTTCACGGGTGCCGCGGCGATGATGAGTGCGAGAAAAGAAAAGAAATCGGGAAGGGCCGCAAGCACAACTGCCTACAAAAATGCGTAAAACCCAAAATGCGGCGTCCCAAAGCGATACAGAGCGCCTTAAAGACGCTCTAAACGGATGCCGACATCGGAGACGCCGGGCAGCAGGTTGCGCCGCATGATGTGGTGAATCGTAATCGTGCCTCGCGCACCGCGATGAAGCTGAAAGGTATCGACGGGGAAGGAATATTGGTAGACACTTACGCCCTTGCCACTCACATCTCCTTCGTGATCGGTCAGTGAGCAGTAGATCGTATCTGCGTAGCGCGCCTGCGAAAGAAAGCGCGCCTCGATGCTCAGGGCCAGTGTGCGAAACGGATACGGGTAGGCCGACGAGGTGCGCACGCCGATGGTCAAGGCATATCGGCCATCGGCCGGCAGCGAATCAATGGGGAAGATGAGGGTATCGGCACTCTCCCACCCGTCGACGGGCGTAGAGCGATAAGAAAATTTGGCTACGTGGTGGCGATTGCAGGCTACGAGAAGCAGCGAAAGGAGCAGGGCGAAAGCAAAGGGTCTCATGCTTCGGGCTTCTTGCGAGCTTCGTCCTTGCCGGACCGACGCTGGCGATTGCCGGAGCGGTTGCCGTTGTGGCGGCGATGGTCTTTCTTGCGTTTTTTATCAAAGCGCGTCAGGCTATCTTGCTCCAAAAGGTCGGCGGGGCGCGTCTCTACAACAACGGCTTCGCTATCTAAGCGCTCGGGCTTACCGCCTTCTTTGTTGATTCTAATCACTTCGAGCGCGCGTTCGGCAGAAATGACGACGAGATTGGCCGCCAAGCGCTTATCGGTACTATACGTGATCATCCCCGTCAAGATATCGGCTTTATAATAATAGAACGTGGCGTCGGCCGTCTCCAGCGTGACATCGCGCGGTGGGAGTTTCTTGCCGGCATCTATGTAGGTGTCGACCTCATAGTTCATACAGCACTTCAGTTTTGCACACTGACCGGCCAACTTTTGGGGATTCGGGAAAATATCTTGGCAACGTACGGCGGCGGTTGAAACGGAATTGAAGCTCTTCATCCACGTTGCGCAGCAGAGTTCGCGACCACAGGGACCAATGCCGCCGATGCGTCCGGCCTCTTGACGTGCTCCGATCTGGCGCATCTCGATGCGGACGTGAAATTCATCGGCTAAGACACGGATTAGTTTGCGGAAGTCGACGCGGGCATCGGCGATGTAATAGAAAATCGCTTTGTTGCCGTCGCCTTGAAACTCCACGTCGCCGATTTTCATATCCAGCTCCAACTCTTTCGCAATCTGGCGGGAGCGGATCATCGTTTGGTGCTCACGGGCTTTGGCTTCTTCAAATTTTTCCAAATCGCTCGGGCGGGCTTTGCGATAGACGCGGCGTATTTCGTTGTTGGCCTTCAATCCGGCCTTTTTCAACTGGGCCAAAACCAATTGCCCGGTGAGCGTAACGACGCCGATGTCGTGACCGGGATTAGACTCGACGGCCACTTGATCGCCTTTGACGAGGTCTAAATGGTTGTCGTTATGATAATAACCCTTTCGCGTGTTCTTGAATTGCACTTCGACGAGGTCGGTCGTGGCAACATTGCCGGGAACATCTGAGAGATAGTCGTATGTATTAAGTTGCTTGTCCTGACGGCCACAGCCGGAGGCGCTCAGACCTCGAAGACTGGGTTCGGTGGGGTAAAAATCGTCCATTATTTTCTGTCTATATATATATTGTATCGGGAGGGCGTGGGCGCGCTCCTTAGCTATCGAATGAGTAATACGATCAAACGCAAGGCGGTATCAAAGAAAACCATTCTGGCGTTGACGTTGGCGGCAATGTCTCTGCGGGCTTCGGTGAAGAGGGTTAACATGTCTTCGATGTTACGTTCGTTGATGAAGCGGGCAAAGTTGACGGAGAATTCGGCTTCTGCGGCGGTCTCATAATTGAGCGAGGCTTGGCGGAAATTATAAATGAAGTTTTCCCGCACCAGCTTGAGCGCATAATCGAGAAAACGCTTTTGGCGCTCGCGCCCCCAACCGGCTGCGACGTCTGACCAATCGCGCAAATCTTTTACCTTGCGCATATAGCAGAGTCGCATTAGGGTTTTGAAATTTTCGAGCAACATTTCGCCCTCTTCATCCACCCCGATGTGGCGCAAAGCTTGTACGTAACTGCCATTGCTGATATGGGCGATGTCGCGAGCGGCGGTGGGATCAATGTGATTACGCGTACTAAGCTCTTCTTGCAAGAGGCGCTCGGGCAGCAATGGGAAGTCGATGCGCTGCACGCGACTGGCGATCGTCGGCAACAAGCGCTCGGGCGCGTCGGTCAGCAAGATAAAGACCGTCAGTTGCGGCGGTTCTTCGAGGATTTTCAGCAGTTTGTTTTGCACTTCTACCGACATCTTATCGGCCTGCCAAACGATCATCACTTTATAACCGCCCTGATTGGCCACAAGACTCAGCTTTTCTATGACGGCATTGCTATCGGCTACGTAAAAAGTGGGTTGCTGATTCTCCACTTGCAGCGCTGCCAACCAATCTTGGTTGTCGAAGTAGGGGGAAGTCAAGAGGCGCTCGCGCCACGCTTCGAGATAGGTATCGCTCGAACTTGTACTGCCTTTTCGTATCGTGGGGAAAATGAAATGCAAGTCGGGATGGGCGTAGCGTGCAACCATCTTGCAGCCCGCACAACAGCCGCAGGGATCGCCCTCGGGCGTCCTGTTCGTGCAGAGCAGAGACGAAGCTAAAGCCAAAGCCATCGGGAGCTTGCCGACACCTGTGGGGCCGCAAAACAACTGCGCATGCGGCACGCGACCTTCGACGACTTGCCGCCGAAGACGCGCTTTAATCGCTGCTTGCCCGATTACGTCGTCATATTTCATGCTTTCTTCTCGCCTGCACTTGGAAGGAAGGAGGGGCGTTGGCAGATCTACTGCATCTTGACTTTGCGCCGACTTCCTCTCTGAAAGTGCAAATTTAACGAATGCCAATGAATTGCAGACGGATTTGCGCTGAAAACAATTACTTATGCGTTCGGCGCGAGCAAGCAAGCCGATCTATAAAGCACGTAAAGACAAGCTGTGGCCTACAAATAAGCCAACGTGAACAATCTGCTCCGCATGGAAGGAATAGACTTACACACCTCAAGGCCCATCAAGGACAAAGCGGTCAAAACGAGAATACCAGCGCAGAACCATCCGTAGGCGACAGACTTTATCACGGCTTGAAGAACAACAAACAACAAACTAAAATAAGGTAATACGCGATAGCTTGCCACCTCCCACCGTTTACACAATAACGTGGGCTGTATATATATCGTATCTTTATCTTCTTGATACGTGAAAGAGGCAAGCGTCTGCGAAATCATACCAAGAGCTTTTAATTTAATCTCTATACGATCGCCTTCTTTAGCATCCATCTCGCAAAAATCTTTCTGTATGGGGCAAATAATTATTGGTCGCGCATTCTTGAATACCACGACTCTTGTGAGCATATTTTCAAAGCCCCGATTTACAATAATCTTCATCTGATAGAACGTGAATTGTCTTTTTATGGAATGCAACAAATATTGTCTTGAGGAAATGAGCGCCAAGGCTTCATAAAAACCTTTTACTCTTCGGTTGTTGCTTCTCGCTTTTGATTGAATCGCTCTCTGTCTTCGGGCGATAAGGAAACTTCACCCCACGCTGTTCAAGCCGACGCTTTACTTCCAGCGCCATCTTGCCATGCTCACTATTAACATCAAAGCCCTTATCGAAATATCTTTGTACGGATGCAGCAACGTGAAACTTAGGATCATCACCGGCCAAGGGGTCTGCGCCAAGGTCCATCAGGAAAAGCACCATACCCCATTTGTAAATTAGCGCTTGACCACATATTGCAGGCGTCCCCGTTTGACTATTATTGAGGTTTAAGCCCTGCTCTACTAAATATTTTATTTTCTCTCTACCCTGCCGTTTGTCTCGCAGAGTAGCCCAAATAGGGTTCGTACTCGTAGTATCATTGACGTTTGCACCATATTTTATGAGTAGCTTCATATATTTGATATCAAAGTATTTATGGCTCGCATACTCAAGACAAGTGGCATCAGTCTGATCATCGCTATACCCTTTTTTATGATACTCCGGATTGGTATAGAACTCACTATGAACATTAGGATCTGCACCGTGCTTCAACAGCAGCTCCATCACATCATAATTGTGATTCAGCAGCGCATAATAAAGGAAGGTCATACCGCCTTTACTGACGTGGTTCAAGTTGATTCCTTCCTTAATCAATTTTCGTATGGCGCGAGGCTTATCATTATAAATGGCAGTAGCCATCTGCAGCTCCACCCCATCAGGAAAATAAACCTCCGGCTCAGGAGCAGAATGCTTATATCTATTGAATATCAAATTACAACTACTTAAGCATAGAGATATAAGCGCTAAAGCAACTAACTTCTTCATTTTCTACGTCATTATTTTCTTCTCCTTACATAGAACGATTCCTTCGGCTGCTTCTCGCTTTTGATTGAATCGCTCTCTGTCTTCGGGCGATAAGGAAACTTCACCCCACGCTGTTCAAGCCGATGCTTTACTTCCAGCGCCATCTTGCCATACTTACTATTAATATCAAAGCCCTCATCGAAATATTCTTGTACAGATGCAGCAACTTGAAAGTCAGGATCATCACCGGCCAAGGGGTCAGCGCCAAGGTCCATCAGGAAAAGCACCATATCCCATTCGTAAGTAAGCGCTTGACCACATATTGCAGGCGTCCCCGTTTGACTATAATCGAGGTTTAAGCCCTGCTCTACTAAATATTTCAGCTTTTCTCTGCCATGGTTTTTATCTCGTAGAGCGCCCCAAATAGGACCTATACTCGTAGTATCATTCACGTTTGCACCATATTTAATGAGCAGCTTCATATATTTGATATCAAAGTATTTATGGCTCGCATACTCAAGACAAGTGGCATCTGTCTGATCATCGCTATACCCTTTTTTGTGATACTCAGGATTGGTATAGAACTTACTATGAATATTAGGATCTGCACCGTGCTTCAACAGCAACTCCATCACATCGTAATTGTGATTCAGCAGCGCATAATAAAGGTAGGTCATACCCCCTTTACTGACGTGGTTCAAGTCGACTCCTTCCTTAATCAGTTTTTGTATGGCGCGAGGCTTATCATTATAAATAGCAGTAGCCATCTGCAGCTCCAACCCATCAGGAAAATAAACCTCCGGCTTGGGAGCAGAATGCTTATATCTATTGAATATCAAATTACAACTACTTAAGCATAGAGACATAAGCGCTAAAGCAACTAACTTCTTCATTTTCTACAAAATTAAAAAATTATTTTCTTTACACAAAACTATTCCTTCGGTTGCCCCTCGCTTGGGGTCGAAGCAGCCGGCTTCTTAGGAAGATAAGGAAACTTCACCCCGCGCTGTTCAAGCCGACGCTTTACCTCCTGCGCCATCTTGCCATTCTCACTGTTAGGATCAAAGCCCTCATCATAATATTGTTGTACGGATGTAGCCACATTAAACTTAGGATCATCACCGGCCATAGGATCTGCGCCGAGGTCTAAAAGGATAAGCACCTTATCCCAATTATACAGGTTAGCCTCACTACTTATTACCGTTGCCCCGGCTACACGTAAGTTTATATTAGCACCATGTTGTACCAAAAACGCTACTTTCTCTTTCCCTTGCAATTCGTCGTCTATCGAACCGGCTAAAGGACTTATATAAGTAGTATCATTGACATTTGCACCATATTTTACAAGTAGCTTCATATATTTGATATCATAAGCCCGCCGGCCGCAATATGCCAAACAAGCACCGTTATCATCGCCATATCCTATTTTATGATACGCAGGATTGGTATAGAACTCACTATGAATATTAGGATCTGCCCCGTGCTTCAACAGCAGTTCCATCACCTCGTAGTTCTTATTCAGCATCGCATAATAAAGATAGGTCATACCGCCTTTACTGATATGGTTCAGATCGATTCCTTCCTCAATCAAACTTCGTATGGCGCGAGGTTTATCTTCATAGATGGCCGTGGCCATCTTCAGTTCCTGACCATCGGGAAAATACACCTCAGGATCAGGAACAACCTTATAACGGTCAGCTATAAAGTCACAACTTACTAATAATAGAGCTATAAGCGTAAAAGTAATAATCCGTTTCATATAGAATAGAGTGATTCTGCGTAATGAAACCCGTCTTTGATCATTGATGTGAAAGAAGTGTATGCGGTGCACGCTACCTTTACGAATTTTAGGGGCGAGCCAAAAGCCCGCCGCGCTTTGATCGTTGACTTTTCTTTGCTGCAAAGGCCATCCGGCAACTGTAGATCTTTCCAAATTCGGTTGATCACCATATCGTCTACTTCCACTTTTCTGCAAAGATACATAAAGCTGCCGCCTGTTTAGGGTATAGGTCTCTTTTTTATAAGCATAAAGTATTTGCCGGACGCGAATAGAGGGTTCTCATCGCCCCGAGTTACGAAACGCCGTGTTCGTGTGTTTATAATCTGTTGCATAGCCGGAGGCAAAAAAAGCGCATAGATCATCCACGGCACTTATGGGCGGCGTGTCGAAGAAGTTTCTTGGGCGGCTCATTATCGCATAGGTCCCTTCGACAAGCAGGCAATAGCGATCATAGAAGGTTTTCGGAACAACCTTCAGCTATTTGAGCCAAGCAGTTTGCAGCCTTTTATTCCGCCTGTGCGCAGTCTCGAAAAAAGAGCTTAAGGAAGTGCTGAAACTTTCATAGGTGACTCGAAAAACTTTCATAGGTGATCGGAAAAATTGTCTCCTATGATCGAAAAAATTGTCTTATAAGACAATTTTTCGTCTCTTATAGGAAAGTTTTTAAGCTCTATATATGTCTGATAATCAGTAGTTATTTTGGCCTACTTCAATGCCTTTTCTGTCTGTATTTGAAGCATCTTGACGCCTTTAGCTTAGGCGCGGCGACAAAAGAGAACAAGATTGAGACCAAATACCATAGAAAAAAGCGCAAGAAAAAGGAGTTGCAAGAAAACAATGTGGCAAGCAAAACTATGAAACGTACTGAATTTCAAGTCTGTTAAAACTGATCGGCAGCCAAAACTTAAAACGATGCGCGCCTGACGCGCAGATGAATCGGCACAAGCGTAAACACAAAAAAAGCGCCACACCCTTTCGGGCGCGGCGCTTAGCTTATCTTCCTGCTGACCAAACAGGATAAGTTGGTCGCACAGGGAGTTCTGCACCATAGGTGCTTATACGTATTCTTTTACTTCGCGACGACCGGTCAATACGGCCAAGGCATTTAAGGCCAAAGCTTCCATTTCATCCTCACCGGGATAAACATAAACGGGAGCAATAAATCCTACGCGACGCTTAATTTCTTCAACCAAATAACGGAAATAAGCAATACCGCCGGTAAGAATGATGGCATCCACCTTTCCGCAGAAGAAAGTCGACAAACCGCCGATGCCCTTAGAGATCTGGTAAGCCAAAGCATCGATGTAGAGCTTAAATTTCTCATCGCCTTCAGTCATGCGGCGCTCCACCTCCATCATATCATTCGTACCAAGGTGAGCAGCCAAACCGCCGTGACTCTTAATGATGTTCATCACCTCGTTTTGCGTATATTTGCCACTGAAGCAAAGGTGCACAAGGTCGCCTGCAGGAAGCGTTCCGGTACGTTCGGGCGTAAACGGTCCATCGCCATCGAGCGCATTATTCGCATCTACGGCGCGTCCGTGCCGGTGTGCGGCCAATGAAATACCACCACCCATATGGCAGCAAACGAGATCCAAATCTTCGTAGCGCGTATTGTGCTCCTTGGCAAAGCGGCGAGCCACTGCGCGTTGGTTCAAAGCGTGCCAAATAGGCTCGTGCGGCATCTCAGGCAAGCCACCGATGCGCGCTATGTCGTCAAGTTCATCTACGTCGCCCGGGTCAGCGATAAACGCACGGCAGCCGGGAAACTCTTTAGATATAGTCAGCGCCAATGAGCAACCTAAGTTGCACGCGTGGCGGCGCACAGCCTTAGCCACATCATCGAGCATCAACTGATTCACCTCGTAAACACCGGCTTCGATAGGCTTACCCAAGCCACCACGGCCCACGATAGCATCAAATTCGAAAGGTATGTTTTCTTCCTCAAGCGTTTTCAATACAACTTGCTTGCGAAACTCAAACTGCTCCATAAAGTCCTTGAAAGGCGCCAACTCCTCGCGAGTGTGCATAATCTTCTTTACAAGAACCGCTTTCTCGTCGTTATAAACCGCGATCTTAGTTGAAGTAGACCCGGGGTTGATAGCTAAGATTCTCTTCATAATATTATCAGATAGTAGTAGCAGCCAAAGCGAGGCTATAATATTTTGTATCTTCGTTGTCGCTGCGCGAAGTCACCACAACAGGCACATCCGTTCCCTGAAGTGCAGTAGCCACCTTCGCTTTGCAGAAAAGCGTAAGCGTCTTATAGAACGTGTTGCCGGCTTCAATGTCGGGGAAGATCAAAGCATCTGCCTGCCCTGCGATGGGCGACTGTATGCCTTTCGTCTCCAATGAAGAAGCGTCGAGTGAGGTCTTTACATCGAGCGGGCCGTCAAGTACGCAATCGCCAAACTCGCCGTCTTTGGCCTCGCGAATCAAATCGCCGTAAGCCACTGTATAGGGGAAATATTTTGCATTCACCTCTTCAGAGCAGTGGATCAAAGAAACGCGCGGCGTCTCGATGCCTAATGCGTGGCACATACGCACTACGTAGCGAATCTGCTCGCGGCGTTGCTCCTGTGAAGGGAAAGGAATCACAGCCGGATCGGTAAAGAAAACCAACTTAGGATAACCCGGAATCTCCGTAGCTGTCACGTGCGTCAGCACACGGCCTTTCGGCAGAATACCGTGCTCTTTATTCAACACGGCGCGGAGCAAAATATCCGTATTGATCAAGCCTTTCATCAGCAAGTCTACCTTACCTTCGCGCGCCAGAGCCACAGCCTTTTCCGCTGCGTCCTGCTTATCCGTCGCATCAATAATGGAGAAATGATCGTTTAACGACTGTAGATCAGCACAAGCTTCCACTTCTGCGCGGCAGCCCACGAAAATTACTTCTACAAAGCCTTCTTTGAGCGCACGCGCTACGGCACTTAACGTTGCTTCATCTGAAGCACAGACTACGGCCACGCGTTTGCGTTGCCCATGTTGAGAGAGACGAGATACTAATCCCGCAAAATTATGTATGCTTTCCATAACAGTTTTAGAATTTGAGGGCGAAGATAAGTAAAAGATGTGAGATTCCACATTGCACACTTAGGAAAATATTGAGTAGCTCCCTATTTTTTATCAACAAAGATGCTTTTCCAACTCGCCTTCTTTTCTTTCCGTCAAAAATATTGGTCAATTCTTCTGATTACCAACTAACCTACCTAACAATTGGTACACAAACAGAAAACAGCACAACGCATATTTATATCTTATAAAACAAGTTGAGAGCCACGAAAATAGAATAATCCGCACGACTGACGCAAAATAAGCACATTAAATATATACGACATAACCAAACTGACCAACGCAAACTGGCAAGAACGCATTAAAAGAAAAGGAAATAGGGAAAACACGCTCGCATTTTCCCTAAAAGATCTTGACCGGACGCTATTCCGCACACACAAACTCCTACCACGCATATCTTTTCTCGTGAGAAAAGCGTCTACCTTCACGAGAGGAAATCCGAACGCTCATAAAAGAAAAAATCTACCATCGTAAGAGGAAACCCTCATTTCCCGCCTAAATCCCCCAAAGAGCTTGCCCTGCAGACTTTCCGTCCCATCTTGTAACAAGAAAGCCGTGTTTTACGCCACCTCGTGGCATATACAAGGAATGGAAAATCAATACGGAAGATCTAAAATGAGGACTGCCAATTCAGAGAAGACCAATATGGTATTTCATCATACAACTATCATTCGCTAAGAACCGTTTCATATGGCTCGCAAACCAGGGCATAAGCTTGATTAAGTGGAATAGACTTCGTACAAAATAAAGGCGGAAGGTTTAAGAAAACCATCTTCCCGAATGGGCATCCGTTGATATTCACTTCACTTGAATGAGGCTAACCAAAGCCGCTATAGGCGATAGTACAAAAAGGAAGAAGCACAATTAGAACTAATACTATAAAAAGGGAGCAAAGCTAATCTGCGGCACAGGGTGCGTAGCCGACAACCGAAAGGAGCGCAAACGCAGGCGGAATGGATAAGACAATAAAACAAGCATACGGGTAAGTATACAAAAAAAGATCCGTCTCCAAGTCATATCGATCTGGAAACGGATCTTAATAAAATAGGCAGCTACCTACTCTCCCACCTAATCGGCAGTACCATCGGCGTAGACGGGCTTAACTTCTCTGTTCGGGATGGGAAGAGGTGGAACACCGTCGCTTTGGCCACCTGAATAATTCAGACATATTCAAGCGTACGACAACAAACAAAATTCTAATTACTTGGATAGATCAGGTATCAAAACAAAGAAATACTGAAGCATATTCCTATATCAACCGATCGGACAAAAGTTTCGGGCAATTAGTAGTGCTCGGCTTTGGCGTCGCCGCCTTTACACCTGCACCCTATCAACGTCATAGTCTTTGACGACCCTATAAGGAAAACTTATCTTGCGACAGGCTTCGCGCTTAGATGCTTTCAGCGCTTATCCGATCCGGACGCGGATACCCGGCGATGCGGCTGGCGCCACAACCGGTAAACCGGAGGTCCGTCCGGCACGGTCCTCTCGTACTAGTGCCGGAGACGCGCAGTTTTCCTGCGCCCACGATAGATAGAGACCGAACTGTCTCACGACGTTCTGAA
>NZ_GG700643.1:648337-737094 GCF_000159995.1 Alloprevotella tannerae ATCC 51259 | reverse complement strand
CCGGTATTGATTCGGATCATCACTATTGGAAATAAAGTATTATCTATATAACCATTGGGCCGTTTTGAGAGACCAACCCTATGGGGTTGTCATTAAACCCTTGATCCGAGGCAGCGTTGACGCAAAGCGTCAACACTGCCCTGCCAAAAGACTAACCCCGATGGGGTTATTGCGAGTGGAAGTGCGTAGAAATGATCCGATTTTAGGCGGGAAATGGGTGCATGAACAGATGCGAGGTCGCGGCGATGCGCTTATTTATAAAGGAGGTCGCGTAGGGAGTATGTGATTTTTGGTAGAAAAGTATCTCATTCATAATTGCCATTGGTTGCAATGGGGTATTGGCGGGCAAGGTTGCGTGGGCATTATATGATTTTAAGCGGGAAATCGGCCATATCCCGCAGCAAGTTTACTTGGTCATGTGAGATAAAAAGCACGCAAACAAGCCCTTAGGCTTGGTCCTTTGGCAGAGCAGGGTTAAAGTGCATAGCGCTTTAACCCTGTTTAATGGGGCACGCCGTTTTGCAACCCCTTAGGGTTGGTCTTTCAAGGTTTTCCGCATATATGGATTAGGGTATTTTTGAGAGACCAACCCTATGGGGTTGTCATTGAACCCTTGATTTGTGGCAGGGTTGACGCAAAGCGTCAACCCTGCCCTACCAAAAGACTAACCCCGATGGGGTTATTGGCGGAGTAAATTGGGCGAAAGTTACGTAAAGTTGGATGAGTTATTGACATTTTTATAGTAGAGAGCGTAGAATGAGGGTTATTGGTGGGTGAAAGTGCGCGGAGGTTATGTGATTTCAAGCGGGAGGTTGGTCCGTTCATAGGTGTGGACGGTTGCGAGGGGTTATTTACGGGCGCCATTGTGCGACGTTTTTGCGGATTTATTCGATGAAATCGGGTGTTTTTGAGATATTCATTGGGCGGTGATGTGGTTATTTGCGGGCAAGATTGTGCAGAGTTTTTGTGATTTTAGGCGGAATATCGGTCATATTCCGTTGCGAGTTTATATGGGAGTGCGGAAAAAACATGCAAACAAGCCCTTAGGCTTGGTCTTTTGGTAGAGCAGGGTTAAAGTGCATAGCGCTTTAACCCTGTTTAGTGAGCCACTCCTTGGAGCAACCCCTTAGGGTTGGTCTTTCAAGGGCTCCGCGTATATGAATTGGGGTATTTTTGAGAGACCAACCCTATGGGGTTGTCATTGAACCCTTGATTCGAGGCAGCGTTGACGCTGTGCGTCAACACTGCCCTGCCAAAAGACTAACCCCGATGGGGTTATTGGCCGGTGAAAGTGCGCGGGGATTATACAATTTTTAGTGGGAGGTTAGTACGTTCATAGGTGTGGACGGTTGCGAGGGGTTATTTACGGGCGCCATTGTGCGACGTTTTTGCGGATTTATTCGATGAAATCGGGGATTTTTGAGATATTTCTTGGGTGGAGATGGAGGGATTGACGAGCGAATCTGCGCGGCGTTTGTGCGAGCTAAACGATAGAATTTTGAATTGTAATATGTAATTTTGGTGGAAATGTGGATGTTTTTATATAATTTGTGAGCTATTTATGTGAATATATACGGTAAATTGCGTATATTTAGACGCAGTTCGGGCGACAATGCGGTTGGTCGTGGGCGAATGTGGGTAAGAACTAAAAAATGTAGGTTTTACGGCGGCGGTTTCGTTGATTGCTTTGCATTGAAAACGGCAGGGAGAAAAATTGAAAATAAGTATCCAAAAAACTAATGTAAGGGAAATTGTCAACTGTTTACATATTTTGGGAAATGAGCCATATTTTCAAGTACTTTTGTTCATTATCAGCGATTTACGAAAATGCCCATGTCCGATTAGAGCAAGTCGGAAAAAGTGAAAATGTCCGATTAGAGCAACTTTTTGTCCGATTAGAGCAAGTCGGTTTGGGGTAAATCGTCCGAACTTTGCAAAAAGAAACAATACTTCAAGAGGCGAAGTGCGAAAAAATGGGAGGCAGGCTGAAAAATCACGCGGCAGTTACATGATTATTATATATAAGATGTGAGAACAGTGATACACCGCAGTCGGAATCTTCTTCGAGGCAAGGCAAGCGACAAGATGAGTCTCCCCAAGAACGACAAAAGACATTTAACTCAATTGGTGAAAGTCAATACATAAAAACAATTCAATCCTAACGCCCGGGCCTTCGATACGGCGTCGCTCCGAAAGGAGTTTCAACGGGGAGGCATTATGATTATGAAAAAGTATTTACTTAAGAACACTTACGCGGCGATCGTCGCGCTGTTCATTGCAATGATGGCCCTGCCCACCACGGCGCAGGCGCAGACCAAGTACAACCTCAAGATTTGCGGCACGCAGGTAACTTCCGACAACTGCGGCGACCTTTCCGTGATTGACGGCGTAGAGGGTACGGTGAAGTACGATCCGGACAACGAGACCCTCACTTTAGACAACGCCACAATTAAGACCAGCAAAAATTCGGCCATTTCTATTAACCAGGAAATGAAGATCAAGGTGGTAGGAAAGTGTAAAATAGATGCGGGCGACCGTACAGCAATCTACTCAACTAAATGGCTCTATATCTATAGCGAGCGAAACGAACTTGACGACCAATGTCTCGATGTGGTGAGTGGCGACTGTGCCATCTTTATAAACCATACCGACCTCATCATCAATAACTGTACTGTCAATACCAAGGGCACCGGCGCCAGCGGCGTGGGCATTGCCGGAAATCATGACGACGACAAAGCCAGGCTCAAGGTCAGAGGCAAGTATACGCGTGTAACGGCAGAAGGAAAGGAAGCCTCCATTTGCGACATTGTAGAGTTCTGGTTAACAGACTGCGACATTACTCAGCCCAAGAGGGCTAAGTACGACAAAAAGCTGAAGGGCGTGGCATTGGACGGAAAGTTGGTGAAAACCAAAGTGGTCATCGAGTCTGTACACATGTATGGCCTCTGGATTGCAGGCAGGCCGGTACACCCTGGCAACTACGACGACCTCACCGTGATTGACGGCGTGAAAGGCACGGTAAGCTACGACCCCGACACCAAGACCCTTACGCTCAACGGTGCCACCATCAGCGCCTCGGAAAGTTCAGGCATCGCAAACGATATTGATGGCTTGACTATCCGCCTTATCGGCGACAACACCATTACCTCTGAGGGAGACGCAGGAATGTACCATGTTTCAAACGGAGCCCTTACCCTTATAAGTTCGGACGGTGGATGGCTCAGGGTGAAAGGCCGTTTATTAGGTATTGTTAACAAGGGACTCGACACCGAGGGCACCATCACCGTAACCGGTTGCGCTATGGAAGTAAGCGGAAATTATCATGGATTGTATGGCGGAAAGTGGGAATTCGACCACTGCACCATACGTGCGAAAGCCAGCAACATCTATGATGAACACGATGGCAGCATCTGCTACTTGAAAGAGATACCCAAGTTTACCGGCTGCAGAATAACCAGTCCTGACGGAGCGTACTGGAAAAAGCACCAAGGCATCAACTTTACAATCGGCTACTGCCTCTTCGGCATGGACGACAAGATTATAAGCGACTGGGTAACCATAGCAGACCCAACGGGCATCAACACGCCGACCATCGACACCACAGCCAAGCAAGGCATCTACACGCTCAGCGGCGTGAAGCTCAACGGTGAGATGAAAGACTTGCCGAAGGGTGTGTATGTTGTGAATGGAAAGAAAGTAGTGAAGTAAGTGATGCTGTAATGAGTGGTTATTGATTAACTACTGTTGCACCTAAACAAAGCCTTCCGCCCCTCAAAGAATAGGATGCGGAAGGCTTTCATTGTAACGTGAGTTGGGTATAAGCGAGGCTCTCTAAAAAATTATGATTGTGAGTTGTTCTTTATAATTTATGGCGGGCTGTAAACAGTTTCTGATAGTTCCTTATAAGCAAACTCACGTTACATTTACATTTTCCGAATCAAGGTTAAGCCGTCGCGAAGGGGTAAGATGACGGTTTCAACACGCTGATCGTGCGCCACGCGACGATTAAATTCGCGTATGCCCTTTGTTTGCGGATCATCATCATAGGCCGGATCGATCACGTGTCCGTCCCAGAGCGTATTATCTGCCAGCAAGAGGCCGCCCGAGCGCAAACGCGGCAATACGAGATCGTAATACGTGCAATAGTCGCGCTTATTGGCATCGATCAAGGCCATATCATAGACCTCATTTTCTTTGGGTAGCAAGTCTAAGACGTCGCCAATGATCAATTCGATGCGCGGCGGATAAGGCGCACCTTCCAGCCACGGCCGCGTGAAGTCTTCTTGCTCATCATTGATCTCGTAAGTGCGTATGAGTCCGTCGGCTTCCATTCCCGCCGCAATGCTTAATGCGCTGTAACCGGTATAGGTACCGATTTCCAGCACCCGCTTCGGGCGCAAGAGTTTTGTCAGCAAGCGCAGCAGTGTCCCCTGCCAATGTCCGGAAGCCATACGCGGGCGCAGCAACTTCGTCTGCGTGGCGCGATAGAGGCGGTGCAGGTAATCGTCTTCCGGCGTAATCATTTCTGTAATGTAGGCTTCCAGCAAAGGGTCGCAGCCGTCTGCACCTTCAAACGTATTGCCGCGTTTTTCCGGCAAACCTATTTCTTCATACTTCATACGAAATCTCTTCAAAAGTTCTTTTTAGGCCGGCAAAGTTCGCTTATTTCCCGACTAAATAAAAGTAGCACCGCAAAAAATACCCTCCTTATCTACCAATTTATAAGTTTTTGCCGCCGCGCGTTTGTCAGGTAAAACCCAATGTTATACCTGCATCAAGCAAATAAATTCTTTTATTATCTTCCATTTATCCTATAAAAATCTTATCTTTGCAACCAATTCACTCAATTAAGTCCTTTTATCATGAGAAATCGTTTCTGATTCAGCATCTGCCATTCGGCCGATTTTACCATCGATTGAGGTGCGCTGACGGACAACGATTTTTTCAGTCTCATCCGTCAGCCATTGCTGCGGAGCGACTTAGGCAATGGCAGCATCACAGATAAAATGCAGAAAGCAGAAAAAACGAAAGCTGTTTGCCTACAAGCAAGGACAAAATCTTTAAGCAATTCAAACGCAAACCATCAAGTTATGGAAGATATTGCACAGCAAACAAGCGAAACTCAACATGCTATGATAGAAGTAAAGGCTGAAAAAGGCGTAGCGCACATTACCAACCGACAAAGCGCGGCTGATTTGATACATATATATAATATGTCGGGTCAATGTGTATATAAAGTGACGCTCAGTGCGCAATCTGAAATAACCATTCCCCTTGCTCAAGGTCGTTATGTCTTAAAGATGTCGACGGCCGACGTTGAAATCAGCATCGAATGAGGCGCTAATGATGCATCAATGCGCCTTTTTCGTAAGCGCCCGCTTTTCTTCCGCTTTTTAAGACGGAAAAGGCTCTCTACACCAAGTTGTTTTCTATTTTTACGGATCTGAAAACAATCTACTTCAGCAACTATTTTCCCCCTTTTGCGCCGTTTCTGCGCCCTTTTCTTGCCGTCAAAATAAAGTTTGACCTGATTTCAAACCTTATGGCTACGATTTTCTTCGTATCTTCGCTACGATTATGCAAGAAGATACCTTCGACATACGCTCCCGACAAGCTTCGCCCACGCCGCAAGAGCGTGATTTTGAAAACGCTTTGCGACCGTTGCGCTTCGACGATTTTAGCGGACAGCAGAAAGTGGTCGATAATTTGCGCGTCTTCGTAGAAGCAGCCAAGTATCGCGGCGAACCGCTCGACCATACTTTGCTCCACGGCCCGCCGGGCTTGGGTAAAACGACCTTGGCCAATATTATTGCCAATGAGTTGGGCGTAGGTTTCAAACTGACTTCAGGTCCTGTGCTCGATAAGCCGGGCGATTTGGCCGGACTCTTAACAAGTCTTGAGCCCCACGACGTCTTGTTCATCGATGAGATACATCGGCTCCAACCCGTCGTAGAAGAATATCTCTATTCGGCTATGGAAGATTACCGCATCGATATTATGATCGACCGCGGTCCAGCTGCTCGCTCCATTCAGCTTGATTTGAATCCTTTTACATTGATTGGCGCGACAACGCGCAGCGGATTGCTGACCGCTCCTTTGCGGGCGCGCTTCGGCATCAACTTGCATTTGGAGTATTACGATGCACTGACCATCGGTAGCATTCTTACGCGCAGTGCTGGCATCTTGGGCGTGCCGCTCAAAGATGAGGCACGCAAGGAAATAGCCGGCCGCAGTCGCGGAACGCCGCGTATTGCCAATGCGCTCTTACGCCGTGTGCGCGACTTTGCACAAGTAAAGGGCACGGGAACGATTGATCCGGAAATCGCAAACTTTGCTTTGGAAGCACTCAACATCGACCGTTACGGCCTCGACGATACGGATAACAAGATTCTGCTGACGATTATCGACAAATTCAAAGGCGGACCTGTCGGCATAGGTACGATTGCCACGGCTATCGGTGAAGATCCGGGTACACTCGAAGAGGTTTACGAACCCTTCCTTATCAAAGAGGGCTTTATCCGCCGCACGCCACGCGGACGTGAGGTCACTGAATTGGCCTTTAAGCACCTTAACCGCCCGCTGCCTCGCACGCAGCCGGAGCAACCCTCGCTTTTCTGAACGCAGCCGTCGGGAAAGGAAAATCGTTAATAGCATCAAACCATCGTCAACCGTGCTGCCACGTTGTGTAGCAACCAAATTATTAAAGCTGATGATTTCTTACAATACCGTCAACGTAAACATGCCGCCCATCAAGCGCCGTAACAATTCGGCTTGGGTGCGCCGCGTAGCCGCCACTTACGGAAAAGAGGTCGGCGAGATCGCATATATTTTTTGCGACGATGAGAAAATATTAGAGGTCAACCAACAATATTTGAACCACGACTATTATACGGACATCATAACCTTTGATTATACGGAGGGAAACGTCCTCAGCGGCGACCTTTTCATCAGTTTGGACACCGTCCGAACCAATGCTGAGCAGCGCCAAATATCGTATAGGGAAGAACTTGATCGGGTTATCATCCACGGCATCTTGCACCTTTGTGGCATCAACGACAAAGGCCCGGGCGAGCGCCAACTGATGGAAGCAGCGGAGAACAAAGCGCTCAACCTTCGCGATAAGGCTTAAAGCCGACTCAACTCTCTTTTTTTTAACGGACAACTATGCTTTCGATCCTTCCAGCAAGGAGGATCGGCACGATAAGCATAAACCTCGGTCAACACATCTTACCGGCATTTATGCTTTTCTGTATTTGAGAAAATAGTAAGGCCTATGATGAGGCTTACAGCTTTTCTTTTTCTTCCGAGTCATTATTTTTTTGTGCGCTTTCCGGCCATCAAAAGGCCGAATATTTGACCGGCGCGGTTTTTCATCACGATAACAAACCTTTATTGTCGTGAGATGAAGCTCTTTTTCTCACGAGCGTAAACCTTTTTTATCGTGAGGTGAAACAAAATAGTGGCAATTCGAGTGGCCGAAAAACGGATAGATCGTTGTCAGAAATCTGTGGATAAGTAGGTGGAAAACCCGTTGAAAAGACTTGTATAAAGGTTGGAAAAACTACAGTTTCTGATGGTCTCGTTGCGCTTTCAGTTTTCCACAAATTAAAGCCGTTTTGCAGCACTTATCCATAGGATTTTGAATGGTTTTTAGCCGTACTTTTAACTTTTATTTTTCAACACTAAAAGTTATCCACGGCTTGTGAATAAATCGGCAATCAATCTTCCGGAAATGCTTTTAAGAAAGGGATTCTTCAAAGGTTTTAATCTGTGGATAATAACGTGGATAAGTGAAATAAAAATGTGAACAACGAAATGAGCAAATTCCAATTCAAAAAATTATTAACAGTTTCCACAGTCTATCATGTACATCATAGATTTCTCTCTTTCTTTTTAAAAGATAAAATAGAAAACATGTATTGTTATATATGCGGGAAGAAAAAACGGTGGATAAGTCAATGCTTGTTGCGCGGAAAGTGGTCGAGGATCTGCTGCCGGATAAAGCGGCGGTCGATGTTGGTGTAGACCTGCGTCGTGGAGAGATCCGTATGGCCAAGCATCATCTGAATGGCTCTGAGGTTAGCGCCGCCTTCGAGCAAATGGGTGGCAAAGGTGTGGCGAAGCGTGTGCGGACTAATGTTTTTCGTGATGCCGGCTTCGGCAGCGTAGACTTTTAAGTTGTGAAAGACGGTAATGCGCGATAAATGCTTACCGCGGAGGGCGCTGACAAAGACGTAATCTTCCTCGCCCTTTTTGATATTGATTTCGTGGCGGATGAGTAGCCAGTTTTTCAATTCTTTGACTGCGCGGGGAGAGATGGGGACGATGCGTTGTTTGTTTCCTTTACCTATAATGCGGATAAAACCCTCGTCGAGATAGAGGTCGGAAAGCATGAGAAAGCACAACTCGGACACGCGCAAACCACAACTGTAGAGTATTTCGATAATGGCGTGGTCGCGAGCGCCTTCCTTAGTGCTCTGATCAATCACTGCCAGCAGGGCATCAACCTCTTCGATCGAAAGTACCGTAGGTAGATGTGCGCCGACTTTAGGCGATTCGAGGAGTTGGGTAGGATCTGCCTCCAAATAGCCTTCAAGTAGGAGAAAATGATAGAAAGAGCGCACGCCCGATAGGATGCGATTGATGGAACGCGCCATGATGCCTACGTCGGTCAGTGCTTCAGTGAAGCGATGCAGGTCGTCGAGTTTTACATTTAAGATATCTATGCCTTCTTGTTGTAAGAAATCGATCAGTTTTTCCACGTCGTGCATGTAAGCTTCGCGCGTATTGTCGGACAAACCTTGCTCGAGCAGGATGTAGGTCTTGTATTTGTCGGTCAATTCCATCAATTGTGCTTCTATTTATATGCAAAGATAGTGTAAACTTAAGGCAATGGGGAGCGTTTGTGGGTAGAGCTTTTATTGATTTGATATATAGTATATTTATTGTTGATGCTATGGGTTGTCGGGAAAAGTAGGGCAAATGTCTGCTTCAACCTTAAAATTTTGGAGCTTAAGTAAGGAAATCAGAGATAGTTTTGTATTTTTGCGGTTATTACTCATTAATCTTAATAATATGAAACTAATCTACGCTAAATGCATGGCCTTTATGGCATTCTTTTGCATGAGTTTGAACCTTGCGGCACAAAATAAAGTGACGCTCAGTTTTGAATCGGAAGTACTCAATTCCAATGTTCACGTTTTTACGACGCTTGGCTCAGATCCTGAAAAGGAAGTGATGCCGGAAGAGGACACCGGATCTTATATCATTGATTCGGGCTGTAAATTGAGAGTGAGCGTCGTACCGGAACAAAACTACGTAGTCTATGTATGGAAATCGAAACTTGGCGATGCAAGTATGGAGGAAATCAACGAGTCTTATAGTGCGACAGAACAAACCTTCAATAATGTGACGAAGAACTTGGCGCTCGTCGTTGATGTTGTAAGGCTTGTTCCCGTCACCTTTGTAGTGCCGGAAGAAGGCACTAATGGACCGGAAGTCAATGTGGAAGAACAGGGAGACTTTGGTCGTGTCATTAAAGCTGAGAGCGACGGTAAAACATATCTGTTGCCCGAGAATCGCGGCGCTTACTTCGATCCTTGCATTAAAGATGGTTACAACATTTTGGCTTGGAGTTTTGGCGAAGGTGCTTATTTTCCGGCGCGCCCGGACCAATTCTATAAGAATAATGTGCCTGAAGATTTCTTCTTAACCGTACTTTTCTATAAAGATGGCGAAACGCGCACCGTGACGTATGAACAACCGAAGACGGCTGTCTTGACTTGCAAGAACAGAAACTTGGACGACAGTCCGGAATTGGCTTCCGGAGAGACTTGTACACCGGGTGATCACATTCTCTTTGAGGTAGCTCCGGAAGGAAATCCGGACGGTAAAGTAGAATTGCACCATTGGTTGGTAAACGGAGAGGAATATCGCTTGTCGGATGGTGACTTTTATGTAGACAATTCGTTGACTTTGATGGCCATTAGCAATTTGGACGTGAAAGTTGTGCCGATGGAAGAATATACAGATGCGATTCAAAAAGTGGCAACGCCTGTTGAAACAAGCATTGTAACGGATGCTACTGCCGGAAAAATCAATGTGACGACGACGGCAAAGAACGTTTTTGTATATAATGTGGCAGGTAAGTTGCTCGCCATGCAAGCCGTAAAGGATCAAAAGGCGGAGATTAGCGTACCGGCTTCAATGCGCGGCGAAACGCTGATTGTGCGCACGGCTGAAAAATCGTTTAATGTAGTCTTCAAATAAGTCGGACGATGGAGCAAATAAAAAAAGTATGTCGCCGACATCGATCTTGGTTGCTGTTATTCTTATGCTTTGTGGCTTGCCAATCAGTTGTACAGGCGCAAGGTTACTATGACGCTGCACAAAGACCTGATGGAGAAGGGACAAAAGAGCATCCTTATGAGCTCTTTTCTACGGAGCATTTCCTTTGGATTGCGCAGCAGGTTAATTCGGGCAACGACTTGCGCGATGAATATTTTGCTGTAACGCAAGACATTGACTTCAGCGATACTAGAAATTGGGATGACGGCCACGGCTGGAGAGCCATTGGCGGGTTGTTTATGAAAAATGGAATAGCTAAAAAGTTGGCCTTCCGCGGTCATTTAGAGGGTAACAATCACGTTTTCTATAAATTGTATGGCAGCAGGCCGGATGCAGATTACCAAGGGCTTTTCGGTTATGTGGACAATGCGACGATTAAGAATCTGCATCTCCGCTTTTTCAAGGTAGAAGGTAGTGAGAATGTGGGTGCTTTATCAGGCTACACCTTTGAAAGCAATATAGAAAACATACGATTTGAAACAGCCGTCGTCAAGGCTTCGCACTTCTTTGTCGGTGGCGTGATCGGCTATATGAATGGCGGGTACGTAAAAGATTGTAGCTTGAAGGGAGCAGTTGAAGGCGTTGATTATGTCGGCGGCTTGCTGGGCTGGTGTCTCGATGGCTTAGTTACCGGTTGCCGTGTTTGTGCTGATGTGAAGAACATTGTAAATCCTGACAATGGAGAAATTGGTCGTATGGCCGGCGGTTTGGTAGCTTATCTGAACAAAGGTCGTATTGAGTACTCCGGTTTTTGGGGCAACGTCGAAGGCGGAAACCAGGTAGGTGGCTTGGTTGGCGATGCTACGCATAGTAAAATAAGTGATAGCTTTGTATCTTATATAGATAGTCCGGATATCGACGGACAAGAGACGATAAAAGGGCAAACTTATGTCGGCGGCTTGGTAGGAAAGAATGAAGATACGCCCGTTTCAGACTGCTTTAGCCATATTTCGGTGGAGGGTAGCGCTTCCGTGGGCGGCTTAATCGGATCTTCGGATTATACGGATACACGCGTCGTCCGCTCTTATGCGGCTTGCGCGGTAAAAGCTGAACAAAAGGATTTGGCCGGCGGATTCATCGGCACGAAATCGTATAGCGGGAGCGTGGATTCTTGTTATTACGATAAAGAATTAGCGCCCGAATTGTCGGCTGTAGGCGGCTACTCGCACGAAAGTGTTAACTGCGAAGGCAAAACGACGGCCGAAATGAAGCAAGCAGCGACTTATGACGGCTGGAATTTTGCTTCTTATTGGCTGATTGACGCTAAAATCAACGATGGTTACCCTTATCCGAACTTCTTTATCGACACGCATATCCAAAAAGCGCCGACCGTGGCGCAGCAGATGGAGATTCAGGCGAAGATAAACGGAACACTATGCGAGGTTTCTGCGAATCAACTATTGTCGTCCGTGAGTCTTTATTCGACTGACGGCCGTTTGAAGTTGCGCAAGACGGACCTTAACGCCCGTTCGTTAACTTTCCGCTACCCGTTTGAACGCAATAAGATTTTTCTGCTGGTTTGCCGATTCAAGAATAACCGGACGGAGACTTTAAAGTTGACGATCAAGTAAAAAATAATTCCGCCGCTCCCTTCGTCAGAACAGATATAGGAGTGGCGGATAGAACCATAAATGGTATTATAAAGAACGAAGGGCGCAGATTTCGGCCCTTTCGTTGCCATTATCTTTAAGAAATCATTCGTTATGGAGAACAACATCATCTCAAAACGTGTGGAAATCGTGCGGCAGAAAATGCGCGAACTTGGTGCGGCTGCCCTTGTCGTTCCTACGAGCGATCCACACGATAGTGAATACATCGCAGAGCGCTGGAAATGCCGCGAATGGCTCACAGGATTTACCGGATCGGCCGGTTTGGCTGTCCTGACGCTCACCGATGGCGCGCTATGGACCGATTCGCGCTACTTCCTGCAAGCGGAGCACGAACTTGCCGGCACGCCTTTCCAACTGATGCGCGATGGAGAAGCCGAAACACCGACGCCTTGCGAATGGTTGTCCCGTTTACCCGAAGGAAGTAAAGTTTGCTACGTAGAAGAAATGATGCCCGAAAGCCTTCATAAGGCGATTTTCGCCACCGAAGGCCTGATAGATTTTGGTTTGAGCGAAGATTGTTTTGATGAAGTGTGGACGGAGCGCCCCGCGATGCCCGCCGCGCCCATCGAAGCCCAACCGCTGAAGCTGGCAGGCGAATCTGCGATCGAGAAAATCGAGCGGATACACAGCAGTATGCAAAATAAAATGGGCGCATACGATTATCTTTTCCTTTCCGACTTATCTGAAATCGCTTGGACGCTCAATTTGCGCGGTGCAGACATTGCCTACAATCCTGTGTTCTACGCTTATTTACTGCTGTCGCGGACGGGGCGTTCGACGCTCTTTGTTGCGGTCGACTCCTTATCCACAAAAGCGCGGAAGAACTTGGAAGAAGCCAACATCGACGTAGCTCCTTACGAGAAGTGGAGATATTTTTTGGCGGAGATAGCGCAAGCAAATGTCGTTTTCTTTTCCGGTGTCAACTGTAAAGTGATGCGTGCGGCCAAGGAGACGCTCACCCATTATACCATCGTAGATTCGCCCGTTGCAATGATGCGTGCGCTCAAGAACCAAGCGGAGCGCAAAGGCTTCCGTGCGGCGATGGAGCGCGATGGCGTGGCTTTGGTTCGCTTCCTGCGTTGGTTGGAAACAGCCGTGCCGAAAGGCGGCGAAACGGAGTGGACCATCGGCGAAAAATTAGCCGAGTTCCGCGCCGAAGGAGAAAAATTTCGCGGCCTAAGTTTTGCTACCATTGCCGGATATGGCCCTAACGGCGCCATTGTTCATTACGAAGCCGAAAAAGAGACCGCTTCCCCGATTCAGCCTAAAGGACTTTTGCTGCTTGATTCCGGTGCGCAATATCAAGACGGCACAACCGACATCACACGCACCATCGCCCTCGGCCCGCTCACGCAAGAAGAGCGCCGCGTGTACACATTAGTATTAAAAGGGCACATAGCGCTGAGCGATATGCACTTTCCTGAAGGCATCACGGGCCTCCAACTCGACACCGCAGCCCGAATGGCGATGTGGAAAGAAGGCTACGATTTCGGCCACGGCACAGGTCACGGCGTCGGCAGCTTCCTCAACGTCCACGAAGGCCCGATGCAGATTCGCAAGAACAAGCGTGCCGATACCCTCATTGGCTTTCAAGAAGGCATGACCATTACCGATGAGCCGGGAATCTACATCGCCGGCAGTTTTGGCGTAAGAATTGAAAACGTCTTGCTCGCCGTTAAGGCCCGCAAAAATGCTTTTGGGAAGTTCCTCAAGTTCGAACCCCTTACGCTATGTCCGATTGATACCCGCCCTATCGACTTCACCATGCTCAACAAATCTGAGATCAATTGGCTCAACGCCTATCATGAAGAGGTCAGAAACCGCTTACTCCCCCTCCTCGAAAAGGGTGAAGACCGCCGATGGCTTATCGAGCATACGAAAAAGCTCGTAAAATAAGCCGCCGCATAAAGATAATGCACAAAGCGTGGCCGCAAAAAGAGACAAACTCCTCTTTGCGGCCACGCTGCTATTATATTGTGTCCGACGCTTCACCTTTCCCTCCTCGCGAAAGTCGGACGGAAGCGCCGCGCCTTTTAATTCTTTAGTTTTTCAGGCCCTTCTTTCGCAAACAAGTTGCCCACAATATTCATTTCCATAAAGCTCGTACTCTGTTCCTTTCGCTGACTGCCGAGATAACAAATGCGATCTTGCTCTTGGATCATTCTATCCGTAAGCAGCTTGCGCAATGCAGCCAGCAAAAACTCGTGGCCGTAGCTCTTCATCGGCATATAAATGGCGTAGACGCCGTAGCAGATCGCCAAGTGGCGCACGGTGTTGGCTTTGTAAGCAATGGCGAGTACGTGCGTCGTCGGGCGGAAACTCGAAACCAAGCGCGCCGTGCGTCCCGTATAACTATCCATAATAATAGCCCGCAAATTCATCTTATGCGTTGCCGATACAGCCTCTTTCGCAAAAAATTCCGTCGCGTCGGGGTTCTTTGAGAGCGGAATCTCCACCTCGCTGAGCGAGAACTTTTCCATATCCCGTTCCGCCTGTCGCGCAATGGTAGCCATAGCGCGCAGCGCTTCCACCGGATATTCGCCATAAGCCGTCTCCCCGCTCAGCATCACCGCGTCAGCGTGGCTATATACAGCATTAGCGATGTCGGTCACTTCCGTGCGTGTCGGTCTCGGATTATGAATCATACTTTGCAGCATCTGCGTGGCCACGATGACCGGCTTATGAAAGTTAATGGCGCGCTGAATGATGTGGCGCTGAATGCCCGGTATGCGCTCCTGCGCCACTTCGATGCCCAAGTCGCCGCGCGCCACCATCACCCCATCGGCCGCATTAAGTATTTCGTCGATATTGTCAACGCCCTCTTCGTTTTCTATTTTCGCTATGATGTGTATGTCGCTGCCCGCCTCGTCGAGCATCCGGCGCACCTCTAAGATGTCCGCCTTCGAGCGCACGAAAGAATGCGCTATAAAGTCTACGTCATAATCAATGGCAAAGCGAATGTTGCTCTTATCCTTTTCCGTCAAGGCCGGCAGATTGATCCTGCTGCCCGGCACGTTCACGCTCTTGCGCGCACCGAGCGTAGCGTTGTTTTCGATCGTGCAATAGAGTTTTCCGTCTTTCCGATCATCGACCGTCAGTCCCAGATCACCATCATCGATCAAGATATGCGCCCCGATCGGCACGTCTTTGACAAAGTCCGGATAAGATACGGCAATACATTCGCGCGTCGTCTCCAGCGTAGGATCGCCCACGATGCAGACTTTATCGCCTTCCTCAAAAGAAATGGGCGCCGAGCAAGCGGTAGTTCGCACCTCAGGTCCTTTCGTATCGACCAAAATAGCTATATGACTCGATACTTGGCGCACATTATCGATCACGCGCTTCATACCTTCCGGCCCTTGGTGCGCCGTGTTGAGCCGCACGACGTTCATGCCCTCATCATATAATTGCTGAATCATCCCGACGTCGCAGCGCGCATCGGAGATCGTCGCAACGATCTTTGTCTTCTTATACATAACTTACGTTTTAATTATTCTGATTGAGTAGTGATCGTTTGCTTCAAGCCGAGCAGCGCTTCTATGCCGAGGCGGTAGACGTCGATGCCGAAGCCCGAGATCGTTCCGGCGCACGCTTCAGCTATCAATGATTGGCGGCGAATAGGTTCGCGAGCGGCCACGTTGCTAATGTGCACCTCTACGACGGGCAAACCGATGGCCCGTATGCAATCGGCCAAAGCCAAGGACGTATGCGTGTAAGCGCCGGCATTGAAAACAACGCCCCACGTGCCATCCTTCGCCGCCAGTTGGAGGCGATCGATCAAGGCACCCTCCGAATTGTTTTGATCATAGACCAACGATAGCGAAGGAAAGTTGGCGCGCAACTGCGCACAACACGCTTCCATCGACGTCGTACCATAAATATTCGGTTCGCGCGTGCCCAGCAAGTTCAGGTTAGGTCCGTTAAGAATCAGTATTTTCATCATGATGTAGCTTTTACAAGTTTATCCGTAGCCCCGCTCATCGGTTTTTTCTTTCTGAAGTAGCCCTTGCGCAGTCGCACATCTTACGTTAGCCGCACAGTTGCGCCCGTTTTCGCCGTGCCGCTCCTATCGCTTCGGCCTCATCTCGCCCTATCCCTTGCTTCCGGCAAGATCGCTGCTTGCAGAAGCGGCCTTTAGGGCTATGCAGATGCAAAGTTATAAATTCTTTTACTAAAGCGCTTGCTTTCAAACTCGATTGTAAGCTCTACCCGCTCCCATCTCCCTATGCTTCCGCTCCGTATGCAGACCAAAATCCTCCATCTAAAGGCCGCAAAGCGCAGCAATGATGACGAGAAGCGCCTACCATTTTTTAAGCATACAGTAAAACAAACCACCGACGAATGGCTAAACGCCATCGCTCTCAGCACTTTAGCCCAAGCAGCATTGACGCCCGACGTTTTTTATCACGACAACAAAGGTTTGCGCTCGTGATGAAAAGTACTTGCGCTCACGATAAAAAAGGTTTACGCTCACGAGCGCAAGCTATCTACGTCAAGCTTACCGTAAGCAAATCAAGAGAGCGATGCTGAAAAATGTGTACCGAAAAATATATGTATGAGAGAAAAATAAAGATTAAATGGATGGCTGCACATAAAAAAAACACTATCTTTGTGGAAAACAATAGTTGGACTATGAAATTTCTTTCTTGCTTGATTTTAATGCTTTTATTCACGACATCATGTGATAATGGAGTTAAAAGAGAAGAGAAGCCTCAAGCTTTATGCATAGACATGCAGAACGGAGAAAAAATATATCTTTCACCGGATTCGGTTGTGCAGTTTGAAAGAACTACATTCTTAGTGCCAAAAGTTTCAGATGAGGTGAAAGCAAATGCCGTAATTTTAGGCTATGGTGGGAAACTTTTGCCGGTAAAGCCGACGAAAACTTGGTTTCTTGCAGAATTTCTTCAACCGATTCCGCAACTTGGTATAGAGGCACATAAGAAATATTATGCTCAACTACGGCATTGCTGTCAAACATTCCCATTCAATTCTGACTATATCCTAAATCCCGTTATAGATACACCTTACCACATGGGTTTTGCGCCGGAATATCCGCTTCATAATATGTACTCATCTAATCGTGTTTGTAGCATTACTTCATCATCTACAACACATTATTGTTATCTTATCTATTTAGGTTTTGATGAACAAAAGAGAAAAATGGATACATATTTTCCTTGCCATCCGAATTCTTTGATATGGAAGTTTAATGTTAAACATATAAATTAGAGATAGTGGAGGATGGGTAATTTATAGTTGAGATAATATACAAGAGCAATGAGAACTAAGGTTAGTATTCATTGCTCTTGTACGTTTTATGAAGAGCGATTTTTTACGCTAATACACATCGAAAACTTTAGAATCATTTGTAAGGCAATAGGAATCTATACTATGATCTGACTTAACTAAGATTTTAGTTGCTGAAATAAGATTGTCACGAGATATTTTTGTTGCTCTTTTGTGAGAAGTTAAGCACGGCAGATTCAATGACGGTATTCCCTCCCCCGAAAGTGCGTCTTAAGTCTTAAATTTTGCGAAATCGAAACTTTTGTAATTTGTACAAATTAAGAGATTTTCTAAGTGCAATAATTTCTATATCATACGTCTACGTTATAAATAACAACAATATTAAGCGAAAAAAGCGACGATAAAACACCATAATCAATGGTTTTCTTAATTTCTAAATTTCTTTGTTTATTATTTTTAGGTACTTTTGCGCTATGAAACGTATAGGTAAAGCCCTAAACAGCTTCTTTCATCTTTATATAGACGGTTTCCGACAGATGACTTGGGGCCGCGTGCTTTGGGGTATTATTTTGCTCAAACTCTTTCTGATGTTTGTCGTTTTGCGCTTGTTTTTCTTTCGCCCCGCATTGGGCGGACTCAATGAGCAGCAAAAGGAAGAGGTTGTGGGCAGCAATTTAGTGAATAAGTCAACAGATAAAACACATTGAATATATGGAACCATTAACAGCTCTACTTGACTGGTCGCGGGCGCAGTTTGCGCTTACGGCCTGCTATCACTGGCTTTTTGTGCCGCTGACGCTCGGCCTTGCCGTGATTATGGGAATTATGGAGACGATCTACGTCGTGAAAGGCGGAGAAGTCTGGAAGCGCACTGCGCAATTTTGGATGAAACTCTTTGGCATCAACTTCGCGATCGGCGTGGCTACGGGCTTGATCCTCGAATTTGAATTTGGCACCAACTGGAGCAACTACTCGTGGTTTGTGGGTGACATCTTCGGCGCTCCGCTCGCGATCGAGGGCATTTTTGCCTTCTTTATGGAGGCTACGTTTATTGCCGTAATGTTCTTCGGTTGGAACAAAGTAGGCCGCAAGTTTCACCTGGCGTCTACGTGGCTTACCGGCCTCGGCGCCACGATTTCCGCTTGGTGGATTCTCGTGGCCAACGCTTGGATGCAACACCCCGTAGGTATGCGCTTTAACCCCGAAACGGTGCGCAACGAGATGGTTAGTTTTTCCGACGTGGCACTTTCCGGCGCAGCCGTGACGAAGTTTGTGCATACCGTGACGTCTTCTTGGATGGTAGGTGCCGTCTTCGCCGTGGGTGTTAGTTGCTGGTTCTTGCTCCGCAAGCGCAATCAGCAGCTCGCTTTGCGCAGTATCCGCGTAGCCGCGCTGGTCGGCATTAGTGCTACGATATTGACGATTATTACCGGCGACGTGTCGGGCGTAGAGATGGCGAAGCATCAGCCGATGAAGCTCGCCGCAGCCGAAGGCTTGGAAAAGGGCGGCACGCGTGCGGCCTTCTCGATCGTGCCCGGTGTGGAAGTGCCCGGCGTATTGTCTATCTTAGCTACCCACGACATCGACGGTTTCGTGCCCGGTATGCAGGACATCATTAACGGCTACACGACGCCCGATGGACAAAAGGTGATGGGCGCGGCTGAGAAGATGGCGCGCGGCAAAAAGGCCTTGGCTGATTTTACGACGTTTCGCAGCAAAATGAAGACCGACTCGGTCGGCGCACAAGTAGCGCGCGACTCGCTGATGAAGAACGTAGACTATTTCGGCTACGGCTACATCAACGACAAAGCCGAGTTGATCCCGCCCGTAGGCCTCGTATTCTGGAGTTTCCGCGTGATGGTCGGTCTGGGTATGGCTTTGATGCTCGTCTTGATCCTTGTTTGGTGGTTTGAGCGCAAAGGTACGCTGGCGAAGAAGACGTGGTTGCATCGCATAGGCGTATGGAGCATTCCGGCAGTCTTCATTGCGAGTCAGGCAGGTTGGATTGTGGCCGAACTGGGCCGACAACCGTGGGCTATCCAAGACTTGTTGCCCGTCAGTGCCGCCTTGTCGGATCTCTCCGTGGGAAGCGTGATGACGACTTTCTTCCTCTTCTTGGTGATCTTTACCGTGCTGCTCATCGCCGAAATCAGCATTATGACGAAGGCTGTGCGTACGCAGGAGGAAATTCCCGATTAAAACGGTGCGAATGCTTAGCCCTAGTTTTCAGCCGTAGCGCATCGCGGTCGCAACTGCCGACCTTGCGCCGCTGCTGAGAGGCGAAGCTCACCGAAATACATTCAAAAGCAATTCATAAACAGACAAAAACATTCCTGAAGCCCGATTCGCTGCCGCAAGGCGCTATATATATTATATATATATGTCTGCTGGCGGCGCGCCGGAATAAAGGATGCAAAGACCTATGATAACTTACGATTTCTTACAACACTATTGGTGGCTGCTCGTAGCTCTGCTCGGGGGACTCCTCGTTTTCCTCTTTTTCGTGCAAGGGGCTAACACGTTAATCTTTCGCTTGGGGCGGACAGAGGAAGAGCGCTCCCTGATTATAAATTCCACGGGCCGTAAATGGGAATTTACCTTTACGACGCTCGTAACCTTTGGCGGCGCTTTCTTTGCCTCGTTTCCCCTCTTTTACAGTACGAGTTTTGGCGGCGCCTATTGGGTTTGGATGCTGATTCTCGCAAGCTTCGTCTTGCAAGCCGTGGCTTACGAATACCAGAATAAACCCGGCAACGTTTACGGACGCAACGTCTTCCGCCGCTTCTTGGTCTTCAACGGCTTTGCAGGGCCTTTCCTCGTTGGTGCAGCAGTTGCCACGTTCTTCACGGGCTCGGCTTTCGTTGTAGACCACAGTGCGATGGACGCAAAATCGCTCGTTCCGGTCATCAGTCGCTGGGCAAATGATTGGCACGGCCTCGATGCCTTGTTTAATGTGTGGAACTGGGTGCTTGGTTTTGCCGTATTCTTCTTGGCGCGTGTATTGGGCTCGCTCTATCTTTTGAACAACATCGACGATGCCGACTTGCAGCCGCGCATTCGCCGTCAGATTTTGATCGATACGGTGCCCTTCTTGCTTTTCTTCTTGTCGTTTGTAGGCTATCTCTTGACGGCTACCGGTTTGGCCGTTGACCCTGCGACGGGAACAGTAGCGCCTGAAGCTTACAAGTATCTCCACAATCTCTTGGCAATGCCTGCCGTGCTCGGCACGTTCTTAGTTGGCGTGATGCTCGTGCTCTATGGTGTGCTGACCTGCATCTTTAAAAAAACTTCTCGCAGAGGCATTTGGCCGGCGGGCGTAGGCGTGGTGCTCACCGTGCTGGCTTTGTTGCTCTTGGCGGGCTATAATAATACGTGCTACTATCCGAGTTCGGCCGACATACAGAGTTCGCTGACGATTATGAACAGCTGCTCTACAGAGTTTACGCTCCGCACGATGGCTTACGTATCTTTGTTGATCCCCTTCGTGTTGGCCTACATCTTCTACGCTTGGCGCGCACTCGACAAAAAGTCGCTGACGCGTAAAGAATTGAAAGATACTGACCACAAATACTAAATCGGCGCCGTTCGTTTGCATCCTTAGCCCTCGGAGCTTAGATGCGTTGCGCTGATTATTTCGAACTTATTGCTCCGTGTCGTGCATAGGCTTGTCGAATGCACGACACGGATTTTTTCTTTCTTCCGCCGCAGCGAACGAAAAGCACTAAGCCTTGTAAAAATTCCCACCTAAGGGAATTTTAATTCCCCTAAGGAGATTTTTTTTTCCTACCTAAGAGAATTTTTACGGTTACCTAAGAGAATTTTTGCGGTCACTAAGTGTAAGTAAAACAAGTACTTAGCCTTGCGGAAAAGGGCCGTTATAGTTGTGAAAACGTAGTAGATAGCGAGCCGTTAGAAAGGCCCGTTGCTCCCTGCGACGGTGGCTTTAGATCGTGGCCGCCGCAGCGTGAAGCGTAGCGCCTCAAGTTGTGTGCACATAGGGCTGGCATTTCCTTTTCGGCAAGGCGTAGAATGCATAAGGAGAGGTTCGCTGCCTCATTGTTGCGTTGGCGGCAAGACTTTTAATCGTATCATCGAATCGATGACTATCAGTTTGCTACAAACCATAGCTAAGTTTTAATGCCGTCAATAGTAGTTTGTGAGGATAAAACCCATCTTTGCACACTATAAAGTGCAAAATAACGGCTGAAAATTTTTTCTTTTTTAGAAATCCTTTTTACCTTTGCTACGGTTTTAGAGAGGTTTGAAGATTAACAATACAAAGGCCTCCGATAATGAAGGCTTGCATTCTACTGCTTTTAACAGCAATGATTTACCCTTATATTCGGGCTCGGCTCTTACCGAGATTTGTTGCATTGCGAGAAAGGCAAAAATAGCTTAGCTCCTTACGCTGAGTTGATAAATACAATATACACACATCATTCACTTAAATGACACATATAATGAAGAAAAGAATTCTTTTCGCCGCAATGGGATTGGCCCTAAGTGCCGGTTGCTTTGCGCAGAGTGCGTCTGACGTTATCATTAAGACAACTTCAGGTGATAAAACGTACAAGATCAGTGAAGTTAAGAATCTGCGCATCGAAGGCAATGCGCTTAAGGTCAATAAAAAGACCGGCGAAGCCGCAGATACTTACAACTTCGACGAGATCAAGTCGATTATGTTTGCACTTTCTACAGGTATCGACAATGCTCGCCTCCCCGAGAGCAACCTTGCGATCAGCTCACCCGCAGGTAGCAATATGATTTACGTGAAGGGCAACGAGCCGGGCAAGCGCTACGACGTAGCCATCTACGACGCAGCCGGCAAGTGCGTAATGCGCGATGCCAACTGGCAAGGAGCGCCCATCAACGTAGCCAACCTCAGCAAGGGCGTATTTGTATTCAAGATCAATAAAACGGCTATTAAATTCAGCAAGTAATCTTATGAAGAAGTATATTTTTCTCCTTCTGGCCGCTTGCCAAGGTTTAGCAACCATGGCGCAAGAGAATGTGGCCTACAAGTTAAAAGTAAATTTGGCTTCAGGTGAAAAGTTCGCCTTCCGAGCTGATGAAGTTGACTCCATCACCTTCGCCAACTACGAAAAGGTGCAAGTAAATCTCTCAAAGCGCTTCGTGACCTCAACGACGATAGCCGTTAACATTGAGTTGCAAGAAAACTCAAAGCGTTTCTATGCTCTTTGCTTGCCGGCTGAACAGCAGATTCCCGAAGACCAAGTAAAGGATTACATCCTGAAGAATAAGACGGTTGAGGCTGAAACTTCTTACAAGAAGTCGTTTGATCTGCTTAAGCCGGAAACGGAATATACGATCTACGCCTTGGCTTTTGATATGAACGACATTCCGAGCAATGTGAGCAAACTGACGCTGAAAACGGGTAAGGTCTCTGACGATCCGTTTAGCATTGCGATCAACAAAATAACCAACCGCAGCGTTGATTACACCGTTACGCCTAAAGATCCCAGCATCAAATATTACACGCTCTCTTCTACGCTCGACAAATATTACGAAGACTGCACGACAGGCGAAAACGCAGGCGACGTGATTCAGCACTACATTGCGATGTGGACGCAGTTTGCTTCTTGGTATGGCTCTACTTGGCAGGAAATGATGAAGCTCGATTTGAAGTCCGGCACTTACACGAATAATCAGATAGAACTTCTTTGGGATACTGATCAGATGATCGTAGTATTTGGTATGAACGATGCCGGCGAACTCGTTACGCCGATTTATACGCAATCGTATCGCACCACAGCTCCGAAGCCTTCTAACAATGAAATTAAGATTGAGCTCGCAAAAGAACCGGCTTATCGCGACGTTGTTGTTAAGACGACTGTAAGTAACAACGACGACTACTTCGTGAGCGTACAACCTGCTTCTTATGTAGATAAGTTTGAGTCTACTGAAGAAATGATCAATCACCTTTGCTACAATACGCACGGCATAGCAGGCTTGACGCACAACGGCAGCAAAGAAGCGATTGAGTTCAGACCGAGCAAGCCCGATCAAGATTACTACGTAATCGCTGTAGGTTTGGACGAAGGCGCACCCTGCACGAAGCCGGTGATGTTGAAGTTTCATAATCCCGCAAACAACTAATCCTTTCGGATGCCCAATCAAACAGTATTGACAAACTTCGATTTAAGGAATACACAAGAATGAAAAAAATAATAGTTTTAGCGTTGGCGGCCTTAGGCTTCACCTACGCTTCAGCCCAGACTGAAAACAGCGAAATTGTGCGCTTTCACAAGACTGGCCACACGAACAAGGCTGTCCTGCTGAGTCAGGTTAAAGACATCACCTTTGAGAAGATTACGCCTTTGAAGATGGATGTCGACTTTGAGAACATAAAGAGTGACGAGTACACGGTAGATTTTAAGATGCCGGCAGGGTGCAAGCGCTGGTTCTTGAAGATTGCTACGACGCCGCTTACCGGTACGGAAGCAGAAAAGCGCGAGCAAGTAATCGTAGCTCACAACAATGAGTTTATGGAGAGCAAATATTTCCGTATGCAAAACGCAGAGGCAAGCACGACTTACTATTTCTATATGCTTCTCTTCGATGAAGACGACGTGGCAGTAGGCTTGTCAGAGGCTTCTGTGAAGACTTTAGCGCCCGTGAGTGACGAATTTAATATTGCAGTCAGCGAAATCACTTCCAACAATGCTAAAATCGAGATCACTCCAAAGGATGAGAATATGCGCTACTACAGATTCCTCGTTACGGAGGATGTTCGCGAGCAAATGATTGCAAGAAACGGTAGCATACAAGCGGCCGATTTGGCTTTCTGGAAAGAGATGGCGCAGCAGTCGGGCGTAGAGCTTGACCAGTATATCACGCAAAACACGAAGACGGGCTTCTCTTCTTTTGAGGCCAAAGACTTCCTCAAAGCGGATCTCAAAGCTGAGACGAAATATTATGCATATTGCTATGGTGTAGAGCCGGATGGCACTTTCACAACCGGCGTATATGAACAAGAATTTACCACGCCTGCCGCAAAACCATCTGATAATGTAATCACCGCAAACATTACAAAAACTTATACGGACGGATGCGACATCGACGTGAAGACGACTAACAACGACCCCTACTTCATTTCAATCCAGAAGGAGAGCGTATGGGAAAATTTAGTCGCTAAATCCGGCAGTGAAAAAGCTGCCGCACAGGACCTCGTCGACTTAATTCTTTCGCATGGTGGCGATATGAGTTATTATATTCACCAGGGCAACTACCAAGGCAAGCTGCAGACCGGTATGGACAACACTGATTGTGTTGTGATCATATGTGGCTACGATGGCGGTGTAACTACAGCCGTGCAAACATTGAAATTCCGCACGGTCAACCAATAGTCGAATAGTTTAAAACGGCTATATTCTCTGATTTATGGTTGAGGGAGCTTCGCGGCTCCCTCTTTTTTGTATCCTGACGACGCCTTGCCCACGGCGCACAATTCGCGAAGCGCCCTACGCTACCCGCTTTTTCGCTCTTCAAAAGCCACCCGCGCATCGTTTGGTGCCGGCAAACTATCGTATGCCGGGAGCAAACTATAGTTTGGTGGGGTCAAACGGAGACCTTTGCAAAATAAGGAGGTGTAGTAAAGAGGAGTTCTTGGCATAAAAGGAGCGAGTGAAAGGGGTGGCAGTAAGGAGTGAAAGTAGTTGTAAATCCCCCTTTGAGGAGCTGCTTGCACGAGCTCCTCAAGGGTGGTTATGCCTTATCCTACAAATGAGGACATAATTATCCCCGGGGTTCTGTATAAATTAAAGGCGATGCTTTCAAGAATGTTTTGAGTATGGGTCTTGGCAAGTCCCCGGTATCGACATCGTCCGCCATGAAACCACCGGCGAATACTGCCAAAGGTGCGTTCGATGGTGCTCCGTATCGGACTGATTGCTTTGTTTCGTTGCTTCTCTTCCTCGGTCAATGCCCTGTTGCGTTGTGCCTTGTGCATAATGCCGTCTTGAAGGTGATGGGTTTGCAGGTAGGAACGATTTTCCCCGCAAGCATATCCTTTGTCCGCCAAGACGGCTGTGCCTTGAGGTATGTTTGCACCCTGCAATAGCGGAATAAACTCCTTCGTGTCACTGCGGTTCGCTGCAGTCGTTATCACCTTTTGAACAATGCCTTGAACATTGGTCAGACAATGCTTTTTGTATCCGTAGTGATAACGCTTTTGTTTGTAAACCCAACGGGCTTCTTCATCCGTCCCTTTACGTTGACGGACAACCTGTTTTTGATAATCCTCCTCTGCCTCTTTTTCCTCCTCGCTCCGATTGTCTTCTCTGTCGTCTGCAACTTCAATCGTAATGCTTCCGTTGGGTTTATGTGGCGTCTCCACAAGGCTTGCATCGACAAGCACCCCTTCCCTTACCGAAATATGATGGCGCGAAAGTTGTTTGTTAAACTGCGCCAACAGTTTGTCCATGAGACCCAACTCTGTCAGTGCCGAACGAAATCGACTGATGGTGCTGTGGTCGGGAGATACCTCTTCCATCTTCAGCCCCAGGAATCGGGAAAAGGTGATCGAATCATTGATGCGCTCCTCCCAAAGCACAATCACTGAGGTTGTACCATGTCTCCAAAAGCAACATCTTGAATAAGAGAATCACGTCATAAGCCGGTGCGCCGATGGCATTTTGTCGCTTCGTGTATTTCTTGTTGATCAGCGTCCTGATCGGACGCCAATCGATAAGCGTGTCAACCTGATTGAGGAAGTCGTTTTGTGCTTTGCGATAACGCTTTGAAAGGAGTGCGTCTGCAAATGTTACATGCTCATCGGTATTCTTGGATTGGTATGCCATGGGAGGAGTATTATGCTGTTTTTAATGCTCAAATATACGAAATAACTTCCTATTATACAATGAATTAACAAACAAAATACACACCAATCGCTGTGCAAAGGTCTCAAACGATAGTTTGTCGGCAGCAAACGATCGAGCGATGCATAGTTGGCGGCGTTACTTTTTAGCATACGCTTCCATTTTGCAAGCCCTCTTGCCGCTCTTCCTTTTTGCAGAAAGCAGAGAATTGACTATTTTTGTGCTGATTTATACCCTTATGATTCATCGTTTGCTCCTGCATCGCTACGGGCAAGCATTTATGCCCCGATCTGCCGGATCGGGCAAACACAGAGACAATGGCAAAAAGCGAAGAGACCCCGATGATGAAGCAGTTTTACGACCTCAAGGCCAAACACCCTGATGCCGTTCTGCTGTTTCGTTGCGGCGATTTTTACGAAACCTATGCTAAAGATGCCGTTACCGCGGCGCAGGTGCTCGGCATTACGCTCACCCATCGCAACAACAAGGGCCGCACGCAGTCGGTCGAGATGGCGGGCTTCCCTTATCACGCCTTGGATACGTATTTGCCCAAACTCATCCGCAGCGGCTTTCGCGTGGCGATCTGTGATCAGCTTGAAGATCCGAAACTAACGAAGAAACTCGTCAAGCGCGGCATTACGGAGCTCGTAACGCCGGGCGTGGCTTTGGACGATACAGTCTTGGAAAGTCGGAAAAACAACTTCCTGGCCGCGCTTACTTATGGTAAGGCCGACTTAGGCATAGCTTTCTTAGATATTTCTACGGGCGAATTTCTCGTGGCCGAGGGCTCGACGGAATATATCGATAAATTGCTCAACGACTTTGCGCCCAAGGAGGTGCTCGTCACGCAGGGAAGGAAAGGAAAGTTTGCCGAGACTTTTGGTAGTAAATACTTCGTCTTTGAATTGGAAGACTGGGCCTTTTCCGCGCCGACGGCCAGAACTCGCCTGTGCAAGCATTTTGAGATAAAGAGCCTTAAAGGATTTGGTGTGGACCATTTAGAGACTGCCATTACCTCTGCCGGCGCCATTATGGCTTATCTCGAGCTGACGCAACACAAAGAGACGGGTCACATCACCCGCCTGTCGCGGATCGAAGAAGACCATTTTGTCCGGATGGATAAGTTTACCGTGCGCAATTTGGAACTTCTCCGCCCGATGGCCGACGATGGGCGTTCGCTCTTGGACGTTATAGACCGCACGCTCTCGCCTATGGGCGCTCGCCTTTTGCGCCGGTGGCTGCTCTTCCCGTTGCGGTCGGTTAAGATGATTCAGCAGCGGCAGGATGGAGTGGAATATTTCTTCAAAGCGCCCGAGTTTGCCGAACTCTGTACCGATTGCTTGGGGCGTGTGGGCGACGTGGAGCGCCTCGTTTCCAAAGCGGCCGTGGGAAGAATCAATCCGCGCGAATTCCAACAATTGCGCTTGGCGCTGGAAAGTATAGCCCTCATCAAGCGTGCTTGCGAGCACGCCGACAACGAACAGATGCGCGCCTTCGGCACGGCACTCGACGCTTGCGAGGCCTTGCGCGAACTGATCGCGAAATCGCTTGTGCCTGATCCACCCTTGCTGCTTAATCGCGGCAATGTGATTGCGGCGGGTGTAGATGCGGAACTCGACGAGCTGCGCAGCATCTCTGCGTCGGGCAAAGACTACTTGCAGCAGATTCGCGATAGAGAAGCGGCCGCCACAGGCATAGCAAGCTTGAAGATTAGTTTTAACAACGTCTTCGGTTATTACATCGAAGTGCGCAATACTTACAAAGATCAGGTGCCGGCCGATTGGATTCGGAAGCAAACTTTGGTAAATGCGGAGCGCTACATCACGCAGGAGCTGAAGGATTACGAGGAGAAGATTCTCGGCGCTGAAGATAAGATTTCCGTCATCGAGACGCGCATCTTCAACGAACTGATCGAAACGACGAAAAAGTTTATCGCGCCCTTACAACTCGATGCTTCGACGCTCGCAGCTTTGGATTGCCTCTACGCTTTCTCCGTCGTGGCGCGCGAATACAACTATATTCGCCCTTCGGTCGACGAGTCTACGACACTCGATATCCGTGCCGGCCGCCATCCGGTCATAGAAACGCTGCTGCCGCCCGGAGAATCTTACGTCCCCAACGATGTTCGTCTCGATACAACCAAGCAGCAGATCATCATCATCACTGGCCCGAATATGGCGGGTAAGAGTGCCTTGCTCCGGCAAACGGCGCTCATCACGCTACTCGCGCAAGTGGGCGCTTTTGTGCCGGCTGAGCAAGCGCAAATCGGTATGGTCGACAAGATCTTTACGCGTGTCGGCGCCAGCGACAATATTTCGATGGGCGAGAGTACGTTTATGGTGGAGATGAGTGAGGCGGCCAACATTATGAACAACCTTTCGGAGCGTAGTCTCGTGCTCTTCGACGAGTTGGGTCGGGGCACGTCGACTTATGATGGCATTTCGATCGCCTGGGCCATTGTCGAACACTTGCACGAAAACGGAACTTGTCGGCCGAGGACGCTCTTTGCGACGCATTACCACGAACTCAACGAGATGGAAAAGCTCTTTGAGCGCGTGAAGAATTGGAACGTCTCGGTGCGGGAAGTAAATGGGCGCATCGTCTTCTTACGCAAATTGACGCGCGGCGGGTCTGAGCATTCTTTTGGTATACACGTGGCGAAGATTGCCGGTATGCCGGGGCGCATCGTCAAGCGCTCGGAGCAGATTCTCCACGATTTAGAGGCCAACAACGCACGCAACGGCACCGTAGAGAAGATGGAGTGCCTCCCGAGTTTGGGCGGCACGGACGGAATGCAACTTAGTTTTTTCCAATTAGACGATCCTGTGCTACAACAAATCCGCGACGAACTCCTGAATTTGGACGTAGACAACTTAACGCCCATCGAGGCGCTCAATAAGTTGAACGACATCAAACGCATTCTGAAAGGCGGTTGATGAGTTGCGCCTTGCCAAAAACTACATTATATATTGCCGCGTGCAGAACTGATATATAATATGTGCGGGCGCAAATAGAAATAAAAAAAGCCGGATACAGATGCCCCGCATCCCGTATCCGGCTTATTCGTTAAGCGTTTTCGCTGATCAAGCGAATCACTTCTTCGATCGACAGCGTTTTTTGCTCGCCGTTGACCATATCTTTGAGCGACACCGTCCCGTCGCGCATCTCGTCAGCGCCGACCAGCGCTACGTAAGGCACGTTTCTGGCGTTGGCATAACTCATTTGCTTCTTCATTTTCACGCTATCCGGAAAGACCTCCGTCGAGATGCCCGCCGCGCGCGTTTGGCGGGCCAGTTGCAGGCAGTAATCGGCTTCAGCTTCGCCAAAGTTGATGAAGAGCAGGCGCACACTTTGCTCAATCGCAGCGGGATAAAGATCAAGTTGGTTCAAGACATCATAAATGCGGTCCGCACCAAAACTAATGCCCACGCCGCTTAAGCCCGGCAAACCAAAGATTCCCGTCAGGTTATCATAGCGTCCGCCGCCCGTAATGCTACCTATCTCGACGTCTAAGGCCTTTACTTCGAAGATGCAGCCCGTATAATAATTGAGTCCGCGCGCCAACGATTGATCCAGTTCGCAGCAGTTTTGCAAGCCGGCCTTCTCCAGTCGCTCGAAGACAAAAGCCAATTCGTCTACGCCCAGCAAGCCCGTCGGCGACGTCGACAACCAATCGCGCAGCACAGCCAATTTTTCGCTGTTCTCCCCCTTCAGTTCGATGATGGGTTGCAATTTTTCCACCGCTTGCTCATCTAAGCCTGCTGCCATCAGTTCGTCCTTCACGCTGTCCCAACCGATCTTATCGAGCTTGTCCATCGCCACCGTGATCTCCACCAATTTATCCGCGGCGCCCAATACTTCAGCGATGCCGGAAAGCACTTTTCGGTTGTTAATCTTGATGCAGACGCGAATCTGTAGCCGTTTGAAAACCTCATCGATGATCTGCATCAGCTCCACTTCGTTGAGCAGCGAATCAGAGCCGACCACGTCAGCATCACATTGGTAAAACTCTCTATAACGTCCCTTTTGCGGACGATCGGCGCGCCATACGGGTTGAATCTGATAGCGCTTAAAAGGCAGTTGGATCTCTTCGCGATGCTGCACGACGTAGCGAGCGAAGGGCACGGTCAGATCATAGCGCAAGCCCTTTTCGCAAAGCAGCGTCGCGAGGTGCCCTAGCTTTTCCTCGTTCCAATCTTCAGCACGCAAACCCGCCATAAAGTTGCCCGAATTGAGCACTTTGAAGAGCAGACGATCACCCTCCTCGCCATATTTTCCCATGAGCGTCGAGAGATTCTCCAAAGCCGGCGTTTCGATCTGCCGAAATCCGTAGAGCGCATACACCTCTCGGATCGTGTTGAATATATAATTGCGGCGCGCCATCTCCACCGGAGAAAAGTCGCGTGTACCTTTAGGAATGCCGGGTTTTGCCATAATCAGAGTAGCATTGAGTTTGAGCCATTCGCCCCTCGAATCTTCACGCCATCAAGCGGCCAAGGGCCACCAAACGCTCGTTAGCAGTCGAAGAGTTGTGGCATTATTTTTTCTTTCTGTGAAACGGTGACAAGCATCGCGCTGTTTGCGAAGCGTCAGTCTTGTCTTATTTTCGCTACAAAGTTAATACATTCAGCCTAAAACGCGCCAAAGCGCGGCCTACAATTGCCTATCGCCCACCCATTGCTCTTTCTCATAACCCTATGATCGGGGCGCAGCGAAGACAATCCGGACAATTATTCGCAACAACAACGACTCACGTCGTTAGTGGCCGGGTTGCCGCTCCGCTCCTCAACCCTGCCACGATGAAAGACCAACCCTAAGGGGTTGCACACGATGTATGCCTGCTTATCCAGGGTTAAGCCACGCTGTGCCTTAACCCCGGCCTGCCAAAAGACCAACCCTAAGGGGTTGTAGTCGCTATTGGTTGCATCGAGGTCGTATTATACCACGTCCTATCATTGCACATTATCGCATTCTTCCTGACGAACTATTCAATCAATTTGAACGCACAATGCCTCTCCCTTAAATAATCCCATAAAACTCATCCCATACTCGGCATAAATCGAACCGCCGCACGCTTCCCGCTCCAAATAACTCCACCGCGCCCCGCACTTACAATATCAAAGGTTTAAAAACCAACCCCGCCACCCTATTCCAGCGCCCGCAACCCCCGCAAATAACCCCATTACATTACAATTATACGCGTTCAATTTCCAAACCCTATGCACACCATCTTATTCCTGCATCCGCACGTTTGCAAATAATCTCATCGCGTCCCACACTTACAATCTCAATGGCTTAAATCTCATCCCCTCCATCCTATCTCCTACCAATTCCGCCTTAAATAACCCCATCGGGGTTAGTCTTTTGGCAGGGCAGGGTTAAAGCGGTAACGCTTTAACCCTGCCTAACGCGCATCAGCATTAACAACCCCTTAGGGTTGGTCTTTCAAAAATATCCAATGATTGACATGCAACGTAAACAAACCCAATTATAATTCGCATGAGCAACGACTTATGTCGTTAGTGTCCGGGTTGCCGCTTCGCTCCTCAACCCTGCCACGGTGAAAGACCAACCCCTGATGGGGTTGCACTAACTGCCATCTGTTTATCCGGGGTTAAATCGCTACGCAACTTAACCCCGGCCTGCCAAAAGACCAACCCTAAGGGGTTGTTGACGCTATTAATCGATTCTATGTCCAGCCTCGTGCGCAATCCTTTACACAATAGACTCGCCCAAACTAAACTTATGAATCATTCCATTCAATTTTTTGACGCGGCAACTCAGTAATTAATCTATCTAAGCCAAAATTCAAATACACAGTAACTTACATAATCATCGCCGCCCTATTCCCCGCAAATTCTCACTTCAAATAACCCCATCGGGGTTAGTCTTTTGGCAGGGCAGGGTTAAAGCGCAAGCGCTTTAACCCTGCCTAATGTACACCGACATTGGCAACCCCTTAGGGTTGGTCTTTCAAAAACGTATGATGATTGAAATGTGGCGTAAATGGGATGAGAAACGCTACTATTTATCCCCTTTCTAACCATAAAAAACAGCGCGAACAAACCGATGACGGCTTATTCGCGCTGTTTGTGCTCACGATAAAAAGAGCTTACCCTCGTGAGAAAAAGAGCTTGCGCTCACGATAAAAAAGGTCTGCGCTCACGAGCGTACATAAAATTGTTGGGAATCGCAGCCCTTCAAGGAAGGTTTATTGCTCTACAATTTCGACTTTCTTGTCTAAAGTTTCAAGTTTAGCCTTTAGTTTCGCAATCTTAGCCTGCATTTTGGTCAATTTTTTTTGACTCTTCGCGAGCTTCTTATTGATCGCTTTGGTCTCTTTGAGCTTTTTAGCAACCTTCTTTGCTTCTTTTACGGTGCTTGCAGCATCAGTAGTGTTGAAGTCGGTCGTCATAACATTGGCCGAAGCGTTGACAGTAGAGGCTTTGGCGCTTAATTCCGCGTAATTGGCTTGTTCTTTTGCGTATTTAATCTCTAATTTGTTCAACTTAGCCGTCAAGTTTAAGACTTGCTGTTGTTGTTTTAAGTTGTCTACTTTCGTTGCACTTTGGCTAAAAGCTGATAAGCCAAACATTGCCATAATGCAAATTGCTAAAATCTTCTTCATTTCTGTGTTTGTTTGTAAATTCGCTGCAAACTTAGTGTGAAAAACAATAGGTCGCAAACTATTTCCTAACAAAATTATAAATTGTCCGGCTTTTTAGGGGGTGAAATATGTATTCTGCTAAATTCAGTACAATAAATCAGTGATGAAAAATGAATGCCCATAAGTTGTCGTCCGATGCTTGTCGGCATAGGATTTGGAACTAAGCATCGGCTTAGGCCTCGTCGTCGTCCGCCGTTGCGTCGAGCAGGGCATCGGGCATTGAGCGCGCGGGCGTCAGGCCTTTCTCGCGCCAACTTTCGAGCCGACTGATGATATTGCCGCGGCCCGTTGTGAGGCGCTTTTGCGCTTCTTCGTAAGAGGAAGTGAGGGTTTGAAGATTGTCGCCCAACTTTGCGAAACTTTCCGCAAAGAGCGTGAACTTGTTGTAGAGTTTTTCGGCCGAGGCATAAATATCTCGCACGTTGGCCGATTGCTTTTCGCTTTGCCAAAGGTTGTACGTCAGTTGCAAAGCCATTAAGAGATTGGTCGGATTTATGAGGATAATTTGTTTGCGATAAGCTTCCATTGACAAATCGGGGGCACTGCTGACGGCAGCAACGTAAGCTGCTTCGTTGGGAATAAACAGCAGGACATAGCCGATCGCACCCGGCACGAGTTTATCATAGCGCTTTGCCGAGAGTTCGGCGATGTGCTTGCGCACAGATTGGAGGTGCTCCTTCATAAAGCGCGCCTGCTCGACCTCATCCTCCGCATTGACGTAGTTGACATAGGCGGAGAGCGACACTTTCGCGTCGATGATCAATTCGCGCTTGTCGGGGAGGTGCACAACGACGTCGGGGCGATAATTGTCGCGTTGCTCGTCTTTCACGTTTACCTGCGTGTCGTATTCCTGCCCGATGCGCAGGCCCGAAGCCTCGAGTAAGTCGGCCAGAATCCCCTCGCCCCAGTTGCCTTGCACCTTCGTATTGCCGCGGAGTGCGCGCGTGAGTTCTTCCGCTTGCTTGCCTACGGTCTGCGTTTGGCGAATGAGTTGCTCAATATTGGTGCGCATCGCCACGTTGCCCTCAGTAAAGCGATCATAAAAGCGCTTAAGGTCGGCATCAAAGGGATGTAAGAGGGCGCGCAGGGCCTCCGTGTGGCGGTGTTGCAGGGATTCGCTCTCCGTGCGGGCGAGGTCGGAGGCGATGGCGTGAAACTCCTTCTTCAATTCTTCGGCTTGGCGGCGTGCTGTTTCGGCGGCCTGCACGCGCTCGGCTTGCAAACGGGCTTCGGCCACGGCCTTTTGCGTCTGCATGTCTTGCAGTGCGCGCTGCAATTCCGCACTGCGGGCATCGGTAGCGGCGCGGGCGGTGAAGCGACCGGCGAAATAGCCGGCGGCAAGGGCCAGAAAGGCCACGAGAATAAGAATTGGGGTCATGGGATACAATATATAATCGTGCGCCGATGCGACTCGGGCAACTGAAATCGGTATCGGGCGGAACTTAATGCGACTCGGGCAAGAGTGCTGCTTGATATACTTTGTCGGCAGCGCCGGCGTTTTCGCGAATATAGGCGCCGGAGATCTCGCCGGCCTTACGCCGCGCCTTGTCGTCGTGCAGGAGTTCGTCGAGCGTGCGATCTACGTCGGTCTGCGTGCGCACTTCGCGACAACCGCCCGCAGCAAGGAGTTCGCGCGCCTCTCTGAATTTTCCATTATTCGGCCCAATGAGGACGGGAAGTCCATACACGGCGGCCTCCGGTACGTTGTGAATCCCCACACCAAAGCCCCCGCCAACGTAAGCTACGGCGGCATAGCGATAAATGGAAGCCAGCAGGCGATAGCAATCAATAATCAGGCAGTCGGCCGTGGGAGCGGCTTCGGCCGTAGTTTGTGTGTAGCGCAGGGAGGGGCGCTGAAGGCGGGCTTCAATCTCTTGCAAATGGGCCTCATTCACGACATGGGGCGCTAAAATCAAGAACGTGTCGGGGTGCGCGTTGAAATAGTTGATCAGCAACGCTTCATCGGGAGCCCACGTACTGCCGGCGACAATTACTTTCCGACCGCGGGCAAAGGCTTCAGCAATCGGAAGCGATTTGGCTTCGTGCATAATGTCGACAACGCGGGCAAAACGCGTGTCGCCGACAACGCTGACGCGATGAACGCCAATCGTCTTCAGCAGTTGCTCAGACTTGGAGTCTTGTACAAAAAGGTGGGTAAAGCGTTTCAGCACTCTTCGGTAGCTAAATCCATAGCCGCGGAAAAAAATCTGCTTCGGGCGAAAAATACTTGAAACACTAAAGACCGGAATATTACGCCGAGAGAGGGCGTCAATATAGTTGCGCCAAAATTCATACTTGATGAAGAAGGCGCTTTCCGGACGGGCGAGGCGTATAAACTTGCGGGCGTTGAACGGCGTGTCGAACGGAAGGTAACAAATCACATCAGCGCCGGCGTAATCCTTTCTTACCTCGTAGCCGGATGGGGAAAAGAAGGTGAGAAGAATCTTCCTGTTGGGCTGTTCTCGACGCAGGCGCTCCATTAGCGGACGCCCCTGCTCAAATTCGCCGAGCGAGGCGGCGTGAAACCAAACGTAGTGCGCGCCATTTATCTGCTCGCGCAAGATACGCCAGGTGTTGCGATGGCCACGCATCATCTGCTGCGCCTTTTTATTGCCGCAAAGCGCGGCAATATTGACGCAAAGCATATAAAAATAGATGGCGAGTGAGTACATTTTATTTGTCGGCTGACAATTTTGAGGTTTCCGGCGCATCCGGCGCCCGCTGCGGTCGCGAAAGAAAGCCGCAGGACGCTGGCAGCGATCTTTAGAGCGCCGGCGGCGGGCTTTAACCCAGTATTTCGATGGCGCGGCGCATACGTTTGAGCGTCTCAGCTTGTCCGAGGAAGGACGAAATCTCATACATGTGAGGACCTTTTCCCTCGCCGACGAGCGTTAGTCGCCACGCATTCATCACGTCTCCCATTTTATAGTCGTTTTCGGCCAGCCAAGCGTTGACGGCCTCTTCTTGTGCAGCCATCGAGAAGTCGGAAAGCGCCTCCAACAACGCGGCAAGTTCGCTCATTTGTCGTGCACTGAAGTCCTTCCAACGCTTTTTGGCGGTCTTTTCGTCGTAAGTTGTGGGCGCGACGAAAAAGAAACTACACAGCGGCCACAATTCTTTGACGAAATTGACGCGTCCTTTCATCAGCCCGACCACGCGGACGACGCTTTCCATTGGCGCCTCGATGCCGTTGTCGCGCAAGATGTCGGCGAAGGTCGGCGCCAGTTTTTCGTCGTCGCTGTTTAGGATATATTCGTGGTTAAACCATTGCCCTTTGACGTAATCAAACTTCGCGCCGGCTTTAGAACATTTCGTCAAGTCGAAAAGTCGAACAAGGTCGTCCATACTCAGCAGCTCCTCGTCGTTGCCCGGATTCCAGCCGAGCAAGGCCAAGAAATTCACCACCGCCTCCGGCAAGTAGCCGCTCTCGCGATAGCCCGACGAGGTCTCGCCCGTTTTTGGGTCTGTCCATTCCAGCGGGAAGACGGGGAAGCCCAGACGGTCGCCGTCCCTTTTCGAAAGTTTCCCTTTCCCATCCGGCTTTAAGAGCAGCGGGAGATGCGCGAAGCGCGGCATCGTTTCCTCCCAGCCGAGCGCACGATAAAGCAAGACGTGCAAGGGCGCGGAGGGCAACCACTCTTCGCCGCGGATCACGTGACTGATTTCCATCAGATGATCATCGACAATATTGGCCAAATGATAAGTAGGCAAGCCGTCAGCGTTTTTATAGAGCACCTTATCGTCCAGAATCGAAGAATTGATGACCACATCGCCACGGATAATGTCGTTGACGTGAACATCTTCGCCCGGTTCAATCTTGAAGCGCACTACATAATTAACGCCCTCCTGCAAGAGGCGCGCCGTTTCGTCCGCAGGAAGCGAGAGCGAATTGCGCATTTGCATACGCGTAGAAGCGTCATACTGAAAATTCCGTATCTCCCCGCGCTTCGCTTCCAGCTCTTCGGGCGTATCAAAGGCGTAATAAGCCTTGCCTTCCTCGAGCAATTGATCGACGTAGCGGCGATAGATTTCGCGTCGTTCGCTTTGGCGGTACGGTCCATATTGACCGCCGAAACTTACCCCTTCATCAAAGTTGATGCCGAGCCATTTGAAGCTCTCCAAGATATAGTCTTCGGCCCCCGGAACAAAGCGATTGGAGTCCGTGTCTTCGATACGAAAAACGAGTTTCCCGCCATGCTGGCGAGCAAATAGGAAATTGTAGAGCGCCGTGCGCACTCCGCCGATATGAAGCGGCCCTGTGGGACTGGGAGCAAAGCGTACGCGTACTTCTCGTGCTGACATACTGCAGGTTTTATTCTAAAATGGGTAGAGACGCGCGCAAGAAAGCAACCCCAAGGGTTGAAGGCGCAACGATGTGGGCCTGTTTGTGCACAAGGCCGACAAAGATCGGCCCGCACAAGTCGCGACGACTCGTGAAATAATCACGCAAAAGTAGGCATTTTTCTGCTTTTGCCCAAAGTTTGCTCCGCAAATAGCCGCACTTAAAAGGTATAGCCAATGCCCACCATCAAGCGGTCGAAGTCGGGATGTGTAATATAATAGCGGAAAGTCACATCCAAGTGCTTGAAAAATTGGATGCCGACTTTCGGCACCAAGACCGGATGGAGGTGCATCCCATGGCCAAAGACACCCTTCCCAAAATTATCAAAAGAAATACCGGTACCAAGGCCCACGTAAGGGAGTACTTTTTTCGTCTTCAAAGGAAACAGGTAGTTTACTCCGGGTACGATGGCCAATGTGGAGGTTTCTTCAATGGATGTGTCGAGATTTGAAGCACACTTTTCGCCATGCAAGCCTAAATCTACGTTAATACGATCCGTCAATCGGTAACTCGCATTAAGATAAATGCCGGGATAGCTCAAATCGTTGCATCCCTTTTCGATAGGAATGGGATAATTTAGGCCTAAGCCAAAGCGAAATTTGCGTTGAGCTTGTGAGGACAACACGCAGAGCGTAAACAGGAGGAAAATGATGTTTCTTTTCATTGCTTATGTGGCTTATGGAGATGTCGTGGCCCTGCTTTAGTCGCACTTAAAACGTATAACCAAGCGAGAGCGTCAGGCGGTCAAATTTCTTATCCGTGATATAATAGCGCGCCGTCAGATCTAAATGTTTGAAGAATCGAACGCCGGCCATCGGCACTGCGACGGGGTGGAGCTTATGTCCGTCAGAAAATACGCCGTCTTTGATATTGTCAAAGGAAAGGCCCAATCCCATTCCGACAAAAGGCAACACTTTGGGCGTCTTGAGCGGAAATGTATAATTCGCGTTTGCCACAAACGACAAGGCGTGCGCATCGTAGCAGAGCGAAGTCCCATCCGGTTCGTGGACTACGTAAGATGGCTCGTCCAAGCTCGCCGTTAGGCCCACGTCAATTCTATCTGCCAGTCGGTAAGTTCCATTTAAGTAAACGCCAAAACGTGTTTCGCCGGCGGTATAACGTTCGATGGGCAGCGTGTAGTTTACGCCTGCGCCGAAGTGAACCTTTCGTTGCGCCTGCGCCGTCAGGAAGCAGAACGAGAGGAGTAGAAAAGTGAGTGCCTTCAGTTGAAAAGTGTGTGTGCGTTTCATAAGATTATGCGGTTTTATGTCGATTTTTAGATAGGATATAAGGGATTGTTTGCCCCTGTTTCCGTTTTCGAAGCGCCGAGTGTCCGGTGTTTGCGCGCAAAGGTAAATAAAACAAAGAAAAAGTGCCCCGCCCTACTCCCATTTTCTCTAAAAAATGAAATAAAACGTTGGTAAATGCGTTGCTCTCGCCCACCGCTGTACGCTTCTTTCCTGCCGTGACGCGCCGCTCTCCCGCTGCGGCATCCCTTCCTTTTTCTATCGCATCCCCCTTTCCCGCCGTGGCATTTTTCCCTCTCGTTGCGCTATTCCTTTTGTCCGTTGCGTTACTCCTCTCTCCCGCCGTGCTTCTCTTCTTCCCTGCCGCCACACGCTTATAGTTTGCTGCAACAGGCCCTTTTCCCCGCCGCGGCATGCTTCCCTCTCACCCATAAGCCGGAAAGTCTTTGTGGCGTCTCCCCTAAAATGCTCATACAGCTCCTTCGTATGCGCTGCTGAAGACGAAAGACTTGAATGCGGGCAACGAGCCGTTGTTTTGGCCTTTTTACGTATTGGCAGGTTGATGCAAAACGTTTTGCGGCGCGCCTCTTTTCTCTCCACACTCGCCCCACGCCGCAAGTTGCAACGAGACCGGCTCTACTCCCCTACCCGCTCTCCGAGTGGCGGCGCTGTTTGTCGGAAAATGTTGTCCTCGAAGTTTTGCCGGAAACTTATTTCGCCTTGATATTGCGCGCCTTTATGCCCATTCTAAGCATCGCACGCCTCTCCAATTTGGTTTACGCTCGTGAGGGTAGACTTTTTTTCTCGTGAGCGCAAACCTTTTTTATCACGAGGGTAAGCTCTTTTTATCGTGAGCGCAAACAGCGCGAATAAGCCGTCATCGGTTTGTTCGCGTATTTTTTATGGTTAGAAAGGGGATTTTGAGCATCGTTAGTTTGTCATTTTTCGTTGCGTTTCGACCATCGGATGTTTTTTGAAAGACCAACCCTAAGGGGTTGTCAATGCGGGGACGCGTTAGGCAGGGTTAAAGCGTTGTCGCTTTAACCCTGCCCTGCCAAAAGACTAACCCCGATGGGGTTATTTGAGGCGGAATTGATGGAGAATAGGAGGTGCGTGTTGGTTTTTGAACCTTTAGTATGGTTAGATATGAGATTAGATGGGATGCTTTATAGGTAGAAGGATGTGAGTTTTGATTGGAATGATTAGTAGGCTAAATCGAGTGCGCAAGCATTACAATGATGGCGAGCCCATAATTCGACCTCAAAGCGTTAAATGGCGACAACAACCCCATCGGGGTTGGTCTTTTGGCAGGCCGGGGTTAAGGCACAACGTGGCTTAACCCCGGATGAAGCGAGAGAAACGAGAGCAACCCCATCAGGGGTTGCTCTTTCATTGTGGCAGGGTTGAGGAGCGTAGCGGCAACCCGGCCACTAACGACGCAAGTCGTTGATCTCGTCCATTATTATTTGGAGGGTATCCATTGCGTACCGATTCGCGGACGTTTTTGAAAGACCAACCCTAAGGGGTTGTCAATGCGGAGACGCGTTAGTCAGGGTTAAAACGCGAGCGCTTTAACCCTGCCCTGCCAAAAGACTAACCCCGATGGGGTTATTTGAGGCGGAAGACGTAGGCATTCAATATGATTGATTAGTAGGTCAAATAAAAGGTGCATACACACAATGACAGGGCAGGCATAATTCGACCCCGATGCCACAGATAGCGACAACAACCCCTTAGGGTTGGTCTTTTGGCAGGCCGGGGTTAAGGCACAGCGTGGCTTAACCCTGGATAAGCAAGCATACATAGTGTGCAACCCCTTAGGGTTGGTCTTTCACCGTGGCAGGGTTGAGGAGCGAAGCGGCAACCCGGCCACTAACGACATAAGTCGTTGCTCATGCGAATTATAATTGGGTTTGTTTGCGTTGCATGTCAATCATTGGATATTTTTGAAAGACCAACCCTAAGGGGTTGTCAATGCGGGGACGCGTTAGGCAGGGTTAAAACGCTGCACATTTTAACCCTGCCCTGCCAAAAGACTAACTCCAATGGGGTTATTTGCGGCGGGAGGCGTGGGCGGCGCGGATTATGTGAAAATCGGATTGAATTTGATGAGGTATTATCAATGATCAGAGACGAATCGTTTGAAACAAAAACATTCAAGGCCGCACGTTGCGAGGAGGGCTTGGGACACGATGCCCGACCGAGAGAGACTTTCGCTTGGGGATAAAAGAAATTCGCCTGCTCAATGAAGAGCAGGCGAATGATATGTTGGTTGTTTCTTTATCGCACCTCGAACAGCGGGAGCGAAAAGGGGGACTTACGCCTTGGCTACTGCGGCCTCAACAACGCGCTTCTTGCCTAATGTGCGGAAAGCGATGGGCGCTGCGAGGAAGATGGAAGACAGTGTGCCGAAGATTACACCCAGAATCATTGCGAAAGCAAAGCTGCGGATGCTGTCGCCACCTAAGAAGAAGATGCAAAGGAGGACGAGCAACGTCGTAGCTGAGGTCATAATCGTGCGGGCCAAAGTCTCGTTGAGCGAATCGTTGAAGAGGCGCTCCGTTTCTCGCTTCGGATAGAGTCCTAAGTTTTCACGAATGCGGTCGAATACAACCACTTTGTCGTTGATAGAGTAACCGATGGCTGTCAAGACCGCTCCGATGAACGTCTGATCCACTTCGAGGGAGAACGGCATCCATCCCCAGCAGATAGAATACATACCTACGATGATCAAAGTGTCGACTGTGAGGGCCAATACTGAGCCTATGGAGAAGGCTACATTGCGGAAGCGGGCGAGGATGTAGACGAAGATGGCGATCAGCGAGAGGATGACGGAGATAATCGCACCCTTGGCCATATCGGCTGCTACTGCGGGGCCTACTTTCTGGGCACTTACGATCGATCCGCCGGTGCGGTTTTCGCGATCTTTAAATGTCTTGTAGTCGGCAGTGATGAGTTTGCCTTGCTTTAATGCTTCGTAGACGGTTTTCTCTACTACTTCGTCGGCGTCTGCTGCGTCGCTGTCGATCATGTAGTTGGTCGTGAGGCGCACAGCGCGTTTCTGAGCCGTTACGACCTCGATGGCGCTAATCGTAGCGTTGGGGTCTTTGGCTTTAATCACACGCTCTACGGCTGCATCTACTTTCTCAGGCGTGATGGCTCTGTCTTCAAACTCGATGACGAAGTTGCGACCGCCCGTAAAGTCGATACCCTTCGACAGGCCGCGCGTAGCAAGCGAGCCGATGCAGACGAGAACGATCAAACCGAAGACGATCATGGCCTTGGGCGCGTTCTTCATCAAACGGAAATGGGCGTTGGTGAGGAAATTGCGCGTCAAGGGGGTTGAGAAAGTGAGGCCTAACCAGCGCTCGTGGTTCATCTGACGTTCGTAAATCATACGTGAGATCCACACGGCTGTGAAGAAGCTGGCGCAGATACCGATACCGAGCGTCAAAGCGAAACCGCGGATAGGACCTGTACCGAAATTGTAGAGGATAATCGCGGTGATGATTGAGGTGAGGTTGGAGTCGAAGATGGCCGAGAAAGCGTTTCCGTAACCGGCAGCAAGGGCTGACTTGATGTTTTTACCGTTGCGCAACTCTTCTTTCGTACGCTCGTAGATCAATACGTTGGCGTCGACGGCCATACCTAAGGAGAGGACGAGACCGGCTATACCGCTCATCGTCAAAGCTGCTTGGAAGGAAACCAAGACGCCGAACGTGAAGAAGAAGTTGAGGACCAAAGCGATGTTGGCCACCATACCGGGGATGATACCGTAGTAGCAGCACATGAAAATCATCAACAAGATGAACGCTACAATACAAGAGTAGAGTCCGGCTTGAATGGAGGCTGAACCTAATGAGGGACCGACGGTTTCTTCTTGGACGATGTTGGTCGGTGCAGGCATTTTACCGCTCTTGAGCACGTTGGCCAAGTCGCGCGTGTCGTCGGTCGTGAAGTGGCCTGAGATTTGCGACGTGCCGCCGTTAATCTCGTTCTGAATAACCGGTGCACTGTAAACGTAACCGTCAAGCACGATGGCTACCGGCTGGTGCAGGTTCTTCTTAGTTATGTTTGCCCATTCGCGCGATCCATCATTGGTCATTGTCATAGAGACAATCGGACGGTGATATTGGTCGAAGTCGTCCTTTGCATCAGCGATTACGTCGCCTTGAAGCGCAGGTTGTCCGCCGTTAGAGCGGAGCGCGTAGAGCGCAAATGCTTGCCCCATCTCCGGCTTTACGCTCCAGTGGAGTACAAGGTCGGCCGGCAATTTGCTCTTCGCAGCTTCGCTATATATAATATTATCTATAGCTGCCGTGTCTTTGGGAGCTGCGTAGCCTACGATGCAACCTTGCGGGTTGGTGTTTTGTTGGCTGAGCATCTGGAAGAGAGGCTTGCCGCTCTGCTTTTGTTGCTGTGTAGAGTCGGACGCAGTTCCGATTTCGTTGATGCTTTGTAGTGCGGCGTTGATCTTATCCAGTGTATAAGTCTCCCAAAATTCGAGGTTGGCACTACCTTGCAGCAACTTGCGCACACGTTCCGGTTCCTTGATACCGGGCATTTCGACCATAATCTGACCGATCTGACCTTTACCGCGAAGGATTTGGATGTTAGGCTGCGCAACACCGAAGCGGTCGATACGAGAACGAACGACTTCGTTTGAGTTGGCCACGGCTGCGTCTACTTCTTCTTCGAGCGCCTTTTGCACTTGCGCGTCCGAGGAGTTGAACGTAATGTTCTTTTCCTTGAGTCGTGCGGCGAAGAGCGCGCCAAGTTTGCCCGCACCGTTGGCTTCGGCGTAATCCTTTACGAAGAGCTCAACAAAATCTCCGTCGCCTTTTTTATAACCTTCGCGTGCTTGGTCCACTGCTTTTTGGAAAGCAGGTGCTTTGGCGTTGTCGCCGGCCAAGTTCTTCACTACATCAGGCACCGAAACCTCGAGGATGACGTTCATACCTCCTTTAAGGTCCAAGCCCAATCCGATCTGCAACGACTGACATTCTTTCAGCGTCTTCCAGTTCAAATAAACCTTCTCGTTCATCATCGAGTCGAGGTAAGCCTTGCCGGCCACAGGGCCCATAGCTTCAGCTTTTCTCTCGTAATGATTGGTTACGAAGGAAAAAGAGAAATAGAAGAGGCAAATCAACGTTAGCAGAATAGCAATTGCTTTAACAAATCCTTTGTTTTGCATTTGTCGATTTTATTTATTGATTTGATTTTTGCTTTGGTTTTCCGAAATGTTGCAAATAGCATGCAAATATACGGTCTTTTTTCAACAGAGCAAGCGCTAACGAATAAAAAAGGCGCGCCTACGACAGCTTTACGCCATCGTGTGCGCTTTGAAAGATGCGTTTTAGCCTCTTCTTTTGGAGCGTTTCCCTTTTATTTGGTGCTATTCTGCTGTTGCTTTACAGCGGCGCAAGTCCTTTTTCGCATGGAATGAGTTCTGCTTCTCGCCCAAACTATTCCACAGCTCACATTTTAGTTGCTAAAAATTGTGAGAATCTTCTTCAAGTTTGTATATTTGCGTACAGAAAAGGCATGTCGACTTCGCATTGTTGTCCGGAAAACATTGCCGTCGCAGCGATCATAAGCCAATTGCCCGTTCTTAGTAGATAACATTGGTTTACCTTAACCTAAATTTTTATGAGTAGGAAAAGTTTACTTCTTATTTTCGCCCTATTTATGGGCCTGAGCAGTCTGTTTGCTCAAGAACAAAAGCAGCTCGCGCTCGTCGAAGAGTTCACCAACACGAGTTGTGGTCCTTGTGCCGGTTTCGCGCCTTACTTAGATGCCGCCCTTCGTAAGACTGTCGGCAAATGCGTGGCCATTAAATACCACGTAAGTTTCCCCGATCCCGCCGATAAGTTTTATCGTTGCGACCCGCAAAACTTCAATGCTCGCCGTTTCTACTACAACGTCAACGGCGTGCCCAGCTGGTACGTCAACGGCGTCAAGCGCAACGCGGAACGGGACGAAGCTAAGCTCACGAGTTACATCAACTACGGCTACAAAGAAAACAGGCCCGTCAAGATCGATGGTTTAATCAACATCAAAGACCACAAACTCACCGTCAGTGTCAACCTTACGGCCCTCGAAGAGATCAACGACGAAAAGATGCACCTCTTCGTCGTGCCCATCGAAGAAGAAGTCAACTGGACGACGCCCGCCCGCAACGGCGAGAAGGAATTCTATTTCTGCGCACGTAAGATTCTCCCCGACGGACAAGGCGCTTCCCTCTCCGGAAAGCTCTTTAAGGGCCAGCCTTACACGTATGAGGTCGACTGGGCCATCAAAAATTACGCCAATGAGCAGCAGTTGGGCGTCGTAGTATTTGTACAAGACGACACCAATAAAAAAGTTGTGGGTTGTACATACTTCCCCTACCCCCACAACGAGGCAGATGCAGCTCGCATCCTCGAAGTAAAAGGCCTTCCCGACGACATCTGTACGCCCAACCTCACGGCTACGGTCAGCTTCTGCAACCAAGGCAAGAGCCACCTCAAATCGGCTACCATCAATGTTAGTGTTAACGGTAAGACGCAACAGACACCGTGGACGGGCGACTTAGATGTTTCGCAGCAGACGACCATTACAACGCCCGCCTTCACTGATTTCGAACTCAACGAAAAGACTTACGAAAACAAGGTGGCGATTTGGCTTAGCGATCTCAATGGTTCATCGGAAGTAACGCCTAAATATGAACTCATTTTCAAGTCTGCACCCACGGCCAACAATGCTGTGCGCCTCAATTTCGTGACTGACAACAAGCCCGAGGAATCTTCTTGGAAGCTCTTCAACTCTTCCGGCGACCTTGTTCAAGAAAGTGAGCCGATGACGGAAAAGCAGAAAAATTACAGGACAATGTTGAAGCTCGAGCGCGACGACTGCTACTCTTTGGAGTTCTACGATAAAGGCAAAGACGGCATATCAGCCGGCTACTTCCGCTTAGATGAAGTAGGCGCCGACGGCAAAACGAAGCGCATCAAGCAAGATCGCTACACCGGCGAAATGTATGTCACGCACTTCCTGTTGAAGAATTGCAGTACCGTAGGTGTTCGCGTCGTAGAAGTGGCCGACGACGCACAAGTCGTGTTGACCAGTCTTGACGGTAAACTCGTTCGCACTATGTCATACGGCACATTCCGCACGCTGGATCGCAAGACGCTCCAACCGGGTGTTTATGTTGTGAAGATAAAGAGCGGTGATGAAGAATTAACGCAGAAAATATCGATCACGCGTTAACGCTTCGCCTCATGCTAATCCATAAGCCTGCCTTTTGGGGCAGGCTTTTTTGTATCCCCTCCCCTGCTCTCGCGCCCTCCGTCTTAAATAACCCCATCGGGGTTAGTCATTTGGCAGGGCAGGGTTAAAATGTGCAGCGTTTTAACCCTGCCTATCACGCACCTGCATTGGCAACCCCTTAGGGTTGGTCTTTCAAAAACATCCGCAAGTCGAATCGCAACGGAAACAAACCCAATTATAATTCGCATGAGCAACGACTCACGTCGTTAGTGCCCGGGTTGCCGCTCCGCTCCTCAACCCTGCCACGGTGAAAGACCAACCCCTGATGGGGTTGCACTCGTTTCCATCGCTTTATCCGGGGTTAAGCCACATCGTGCCTTAACCCCGGCCTGCCAAAAGACCAACCCTAAGGGGTTGTTATCGCTATTGGCCACCCTTTATTGTTGATAACAAACATTATCGTCTAAGAGAGAACTTACCGACGACCATTCTAACGGGGTTGTTGTCGCTCTTTATTGAATCGATGTCGGATCTCGTGCGCAATTCTTTACAAAACAGACTCGCCCAAACTAAGCTTATGAGTCATTCCAATCCATTTTTTAACGCGGCCTTGCCGCAAACGATCTATCGAAGCCAACATACTCTTCGCATGCAACTTAAAACTAACCCTGCCGCCCTATTTCCACGATCACACAATTACAAATAACCCCGCAAAATCCAACCTTGCCCACGCTTACGCCCAAACGTTAATCCTGCCAACCCATTTTCGCCACCACACAATTACAAATAACCCCTCAAAATCCACCCCTACGCACGCTTACGCCCAAACGTTAACCCCGCCAATCCACCTCCACAACCACACGCCTGCAAATAACCCCATCGGGGTTAGTCTTTTGGCAGGGCAGGGTTAAGGTGCAAAGCGGCTTAACCCTGCCTAACGCACCGCCGCATTGACAACCCCTTAGGGTTGGTCTTTCAAAAACATCCGCAAATGGGGTTTTTAGCGCTGAAATATTGGGGAATAAACGCTCCACATTCAGCGCGGGGCGTTTGCGCTCACGATGATAAAGGTTTGCGCTCACGAGAACAAAGGTTTGCGCTCGTGATAAAAAGAGCTTCACCTCACGATAAAAAACGTCGGAGGTGGGAAATGAGCGTGGAATATCGGGTGAAAATGTGTGGGATAACGGGAGGAATAAAGAACCTTATTCCAATTTTGACAATGGGTAACGAAGGGGTGGGGTGTGCTTACGGACGCTGCAGCGCTATGGAGGCTACTTCGCCTTTTGGCAACGAAGGGGCGGGATGCAAAAACACGCGATGCGGCCCGCTGAGGTCGAATATGGGCGATGGAAAATGCAGGTGAAGGGTGGGCGATGGCGACAGGCTTAAAAACTTTCGCCCCAATCGGCGCGGTCAAGGTTGCGATAGCTGACGGCTTCCGCAACGTCGTCGAAACCGATCTGATCCCTGCCGGCCAAATCGGCGATTGTGCGCGCCATTTTCAAGATGCGCTCATAGGCGCGGGCCGAAAGGTTGAGTTTTTTCATAGCTCCCGCCAATGCGTTTGCACCGGCCGCGTCGGGTTGTGCAAACTGCTGAATCTGCGCCGCAGAGAGTTGCGCATTGCAGTGGAGTCCCGGAATGTCTTTGTAGCGCTCCGTCTGCACGTCGCGCGCCTTGATGACGCGGGCGCGGATACTTTCGCTTCGTTCGCCCGAAGGTGCGCGCTGCAATTCTTCAAGCCCGACGGGCGTAACCTCAAGTTGTAGGTCGATACGGTCTAATAGCGGCCCCGAAATCTTGTCCATATAATGCTGAATCTTGCCGGGCGGGCACGTGCATTGGTGGGCCGGGTCGTTGTAGTAGCCACAAGGGCAGGGATTCATGGCTGCTACGAGCATAAAAGAGCAAGGTAGCGTGGCGGCATAGCGCGTGCGGCGTATCGTAATCTCACGATCCTCGAGCGGTTGGCGGAGCGTCTCGAGCGCCGACCGGCTAAACTCGGGGAGTTCGTCAAGGAAAAGAACGCCGTTGTGGGCCAGCGAAATCTCGCCGGGGCGCAGCGTCATACCGCCGCCAATCAGTGCGACGTCGGATATGGTGTGGTGCGGACTGCGAAAAGGCCGGCGCGCTATGAGCGACGTCTCTGCCGGCAGTTCGCCCGCAATGGAGTAAATCTGCGTAGTCTCCAAGCTCTCCGCCAAAGTCAGTTGGGGTAGGATAGAGGGGAGGCGTTTTGCCATCATGCTCTTGCCGCATCCGGGCGAGCCTACGATCATCAGATTATGTCCACCTGCGGCGGCCACTTCAAAGGCCCGCTTGGCTGCAACTTGGCCCTTGACGTCGGCAAAGTCGAGCGGATAGGCCGTTTGTGCGGCATAGAAATCGGCGCGCGTATTGACCGCTACGGGCGTTAAACTCAGGTTGCCGTTGAGCGCGTCGACCACTTCTTTAAGCGTCTTCACGCCGTAAACTTTCAAGTGATTGACGACGCCGGCTTCACGCTCGTTGGCCTTAGGCACGAAGAGCGCCTTAAAACCCTGCTTGCGCGCCTCGATGGCTATGGGCAGGGCGCCGCGAACGGAGCGGATCGTGCCGTCGAGCCCGAGTTCGCCGACAAAAGCCACCTCATCGAGGCGGTCGGCCTTGACAATGTCGGTCGTCTTCAAGAGGCCCACAGCCAGCGGCAAGTCGAAGCCGCTTCCCTCCTTGCGTATGTCGGCCGGTGCTAAGTTGACCGTCACGTTCATCCGCGGCAGTCGGAAAGCCGAATTGGCCAGTGCGCTCAGTACGCGCTGCTTGCTTTCGCGCACAGCGTTGTCGGGGAGTCCGACCATAAAGAAGGTTGATTCCGTTCCGTCGCCGCCTTTCGTCAAAAAGGCATTCACTTCGAGCGTTACGGAGATGGCTTTTAGTCCGTTGAGCGCAGCACTGTTGATTTTGGCAAACATGAGGTTTTTCTTAAGATTTCAGGCTGAAAAAATGCGTGGGTTTTAGTGGACGACAGACTGCAATCGAGCGTCCCATTGACTGACGGGGAGGTCGCGTGCGACGATGCGGCCGTCTGTATTGATGATGAAGCCCGAAGGCACGCTGCGCACGCCCAGCAGTCGGGCCAACGGCGTTTGAAAGACCTTGCCGTCGCAGACGAATGGGCCGGTATAGCCTAAAGATGCAACATATTTGCGCGTGTTTTCAGGATCCGGATCAAGACTGATGGCGACGATGTTTAGCCGATTGGCGTATGTCGCCTGCAAGCGTTGCGCTTCGCTGAGCGCGGTCGAACTCTCGCTGCTCCATAAGCCGCACCAGAAAAGCAAGGTGGGCTTTCCGGTGAGCGAGGCACGCGAGAGAGTTTTTCCGGCGAGCGTCTGCACAGAAAAATCAGGGAATGTACGCCCCACGGCGTAGGACTTGAGTGGGCGTAAGGCGGCATCCAGCGTGACCAAAGCTTTACTTTGTGGGAGGCCTTTACGCAATAAGTTGAGCAATTCGAGGGCCACGGTGGCGTCGGTCGCGTCGTTGTCTACGTAATATTTGTAGTAGAGTGCGAGTCCGTCCAAACTTTTGGCGTGATCTCTAATATATTGCGTGGCGGCCATCAGTTGGTCGCTTTTCGTTTTCTTGACTTGCCGCTGCCGAAACTTGGTCAGGCGCTCGTTGAGTTCGCTTCCACTGATGTCAACTTCGTCTAAGCGTCCTGCATCTCCGTCGATTTTGATCGTGGCGCCGGGTTCGCCGATGAAGGTCGTGGTCGTAGCGTTAGGGTAGAGGATTGTTAGCAGGCAGGCTTCAGGCAATTCTTTCTCCAACTTAAACTTTCCGCCGCTGATCGTAATGGTATCGGGCTTTGAAAAGTCGCCTCCTTCGGCGTAAAGATAGCATTCGGCCTTGTCGAGGTGTTTTAATTTTCCCTCAATTCGGATGCGGCCCTTCCCCGGCCCGCAGGCGGTGAAGAGAACCAAGATGAAGAGTAATGAAAAGCTGATCCGCATAAGTGCACAATGGGAAAAATGCAGCCTCTCTACACACCCGAATCAACTAAACCGCGGATGGCGAGAGGCTGCATTTGTTTATTTTACAGCTTGCTTAAACTGTGGGTCGTTAAACAAGGCGGAAAATTCTAAATCGTTGGCAGCGCGACTGCGCAAAGCTGGATCTTTGTCGATCGCTTTCCGGAGATGCGTGAGCGCCGTCGAAGATTGGCGCATCCGCATCGCGAGAATGGCTTTGAGATAGTCGGTCGTTGCCGTCGGGCGGACTACTTTGTCGAGCGTCTCTTGCGCTGCGACGTAATCCTTATTGAGGATTTGCGCCAAGGCGGCCGAGTTGGATCTGACGCCCTTCAAATCGGCTGTTGCCTGCGCGTAATTGCCGCGTGCAATATTAAGATTGCCGGCCACGGCGTTATAATTTTTAGCTGTGGCAGCGCTTCCTAAATAATTTTCAGCACCTTCGATGTCGCCTTTAGCCAAGGAAAGGAGGGCGCAGTTGGCGTTAACTTCTGCCGCATTGCCTTTTCGCATCGCTGCTTGTCGGAGCCAATCTTCGGCAGCATTGAAATCGGCGCGCTCATAAGCGGCAATGGCCAAATTATTGTAGGCTCTGTAGTCGTTAGGATAGAGACGCGTCGCCGTGCGGTAGATATTTTCCTGCTCCGCCTTTGACTCCGTCAGCGTAGCATAGTAAAGGAGTTCTTCGATAGAAAGTTTGGCGGGATCGGCAGCGTATTGCGCTTGTATTTCATCGTCGCTGCGACCGATTAGCAAGTAATTTATCGTCAAGCGGGCGCGGCGTAGTTCCGGCAAAATCTCATCTGCCAACTCGCGGAAGCCTGCTGAGAGATTGCGAATCTGCCTTTCGCGCTCTTCAGGGTCGGGATAAAGACTCAGAACGCGGAGAATGATGTCCTTATCTTGGATATTGCTCTGCGAAACGAGTTGCTGGAAGCCCTCCCAGTCTTCTGCCGTATATTTTGCCTCAACATTGCCGGCCATTTTGAGCCGCTTCAGCTCTTGCTTCACGTAGTTTGACGACGACGATTCGCGGTTTTTAGCCAAGTCAGTATTGAGTTTCATGCCGCCATCCGGTGATGCGTAGGCCGAAACTTCAATGTTGCTCAGTTCTAAGCTTTTTCCGTCGGCTTTAATGTCTTTCAGCGTGCGGATAAAGTCTTGGATCGACGTCGTTTTAAGTTCCGAATTGCGAATTTTGGCTTGTTGGATAAGATAGCGGATTTGCGCTTCTTGCTTCTGTTCCTTAGTATATTGGAACGCATCCTCACCAAGGGCCATCTGCGTCTCAGCGGCGGTGCGCTCCAGCAAGGTTGCCGTAGCCAAAACGCCATATCCGACTTTTACTTCCGGTATTCGCACTCTTTTTTTACCCAAATGCGCGTCAAAAGTCAGGAACAGCTCGCTCGAAGCCATTTCCGGCCGATAAGCGAAACTTGTTTTCATCATATAATTGCCGCCATTTGCGTAGCTCACCATTTGATCATTGGTCAAGACATTCTCGCCTCTGAACGTCGCAGCCATACCTGTGGTTTCGCCGTTCGCATAACGCAATACCGGCGTTATGGTTATGACGGCTTTCTTCTTCATATATTTTGCCGGAAAGCGCGCTGCAATCGTTGCCGGTACTTTTCCGTTGGTCGCTTCGAGCGGTTGCGGCGTCACAGTAAAGCGATCTGCCGTAAGATTGCCCAGTTTGCTACAGGCTGTGAGCGTAAGCGTCGCAGCTAAGACTAAGGGAAAGGATAATTTGTTTCGCATAGTGATATTCTAATAAAGAAGTTTGATTGCAAATGTTTGATGTCGGCCCGCTGCTTAAGCCTTTTGAGTCGATTGGGGCTTTTCGCCGAGGCGCCGGCAACGCTTTCCGCCGGTCCAACAGTAGACGCCCAAAATAATAAACGGCAAACTCAACAGCTGACCTTGGTTAATCCCGATGTAAGAGACCATCGTGCGCTCCCACGGCTCTTGCACTTCTTTGAGAAACTCAATGAAAAAGCGGAAAGAGAAGATGCACGTGAGCACCCAACCAAAGAACCAGCCCGTCGCGATCTTATCTTTGTATTGGCGATACAATAAAAGGCCGATGGGGAACAATATAAAATAGAACGCTGCCTCAAACAGCTGTCCCGGATAGCGGGCAAAATTTTCGTGGTTTTGCACAAAAATCACCCCAAGCGCCGACGTCGTCGGCTTGCCTACGATTTCTGAGTTCCAGAAGTTGCCCATACGTATGCAGGCCGCCGCTATCGGCGTAGCAATTGCGATATTGTCGAGCACACGCATCAAGTTGACCTTCGTCTTTCTGACGTAGAGCCACAAAGCTATCATTAGGCCGAGCGTACCGCCGTGACTGGCCAAACCCGTAAAGCCCGTAAACTGCCAATGTCCGTCGACCTTCACAGCAGGCAAGAAGATTTCGAGCGGATGTGTGAGAAAATAAGCCGGATCATAGAGCAGGCAGTGACCCAATCGTGCGCCGAGGATAATACCTACGAAGGCGTAGATAAAAAGGCTATCGAACTTCTCATCGCCAAGCCCTTGGCGCTTATAGAGTCTTTGTACGACGAGATAAGCGATCATTAGTCCGATCACCCACCAAAGGCCGTACCAGCGCACACCGTATCCGAAGATGTGAAAGGCGTATATATCAGGATCCCAAACCATAGTTTGTGCGTTTAAACGTTGAAGCGGAAGTGCATAATGTCGCCATCTTGCACGACGTATTCTTTGCCCTCGATGTGGAGCAAGCCGGCTTCTCTCACGGCGGTTTCACTGCCGTATTTCAGATAGTCATCATACTTGATAACTTCTGCACGAATAAAGCCGCGCTCAAAGTCGGTGTGGATCACGCCCGCACATTGCGGCGCTTTCCAGCCTTTGCGGTACGTCCAGGCCTTCACTTCCATTTCGCCGGCCGTGATAAACGTTTCGAGTTGCAACATCTTGTAAGCCGCCTTTATAAGACGGTTGACGCCGCTCTCATCCAGTCCCACGTCGTTCAGAAATTCGCGGCGCTCCTCGTAGGTTTCCAGTTCGGCGATGTCGGCTTCCGTTTGCGCAGCTACGACTAAGATCTCTGCCCCTTCGTCTTTCACCGCCTCGCGCACCTGTTCTACGTAAGCATTGCCCGTTGCCGCACTCGCCTCATCGACATTGCAGACATAAAGCACGGGTTTTGCCGTCAGCAGGAAGAGATCGTGGGCCGCTTTTTGCGCTTCCTTGGTCTCAAAACTCACCGTGCGCGCACTCTTGCCTTGATCCAGCGCTTCTTTATACGCCTTCAGCACTTCATACTCTACCTTGGCGTCCTTATTATTGCCCATTTGCGCAATTTTCTCCACCTTCGGCAGTCGGCTCTCAATGCTTTCCAAGTCTTTGAGTTGGAGTTCGGTGTCGATAATCGTTTTATCGCGAATCGGGTCCACACTACCGTCTACGTGAACTACGTTATCGTCGTCAAAGCAGCGCAGGACGTGAATAATGGCATCCGTCTCGCGAATATTGCCTAAGAATTGATTGCCCAATCCTTCACCTTTCGAGGCGCCTTTCACCAAACCGGCGATGTCGACGATCTCAACCGTGGTCGGCACGATGCGCCCCGGGTGAACAAGTTCGGCCAAGCGATTCAGACGCTCGTCGGGGACGGTGATGACGCCTACATTTGGTTCGATCGTGCAAAAGGGAAAATTTGCCGACTGCGCCTTAGCGTTGCTCAAACAATTGAATAGTGTGGATTTGCCCACATTGGGCAGGCCTACGATGCCGCATTGTAAACTCATGAATCTTATCTCTTATCTTTGAAGTTTCCCCGCGCCGGCGTCAGGCCGCGTGGGCGGTCCGGAAAGATGGGTTGGGGGAGAATATGCTTATAATAATGGTGGCCGACGCCCCACGCTGCCTTGCGAAGGAAGCGCGGCCGCCGCCTGATGTAGGGCAAATTTACGCTTTTTTCGGGAGATGCGCCCATTTGCGCGTCTCTATTTCCGCTTTCTTATGACTTCGCGCGGATCAGGACTGAACATGCCAATCGTCAAAGCCGGCGATGGGGGAGAAGCGTTTGTGCGGTGTGGCGAGCGTCTCCATCTCGTGCACCCGCCTGCCGAATGGGCTTGATGCGCATTGAAAAAAGAGGCGGAAAAGGCTGCCGTTTGTCGGCCGATGCTCAAATAAAAATGAGGCCGAACGGATGAATGCCCGTATTGATCTGCTCCTTCACGCGGCCGATCCAATCATAGCGAAAGACGTAGCCGTTTTGCGTATAGCCCGTCGCACTTGTATCGCCACACATAAAGATTTCACCCGAAGCCGGATTGATTTGCACCCGCGTCACGCTTCCCGGATAAGCCGAAAAATAATCTTTGCGCGCCGGCTGAGCGGAGATCATCATTCGGTTGTGGTACAGCGCCGAATTGATCTTTGTCTGATACGTCGTCCAGTCGGTCACGGAGTTGACAACGACAAGGTCGTAGCCGTGTGTGGCTATGTGTGTGCCATCGCAGTAGTCGCGTGCGGCGCCGTCACTCCTAATCCACCAGATGCGCGACGGCGTTGCGCCATAGTCGCCTCGACAGACGACGTAGACCGTCCCATTGGCGTCGGCGCAGAGTTCGCCGGGATTCATACCCACCTTGATTTCGTCGCGCTTCTGCAAGGTCCGCGGATCTAAACGCACCACGCGGAAGCCGTTGGCATAGCCCCCCGACGAATTATATCCGTCGGAAATGCTCACATATAGTAAGCCGTTAGCCCCCGCCAAAGCTGCCGGATTCGGCCCTACCGCTACGGAAGCCTGCTTGCTCCATGAGAGCGTATCAAAGCGCGTTACGTAGCCCGTATTGTCGGCCACGTAAACGCTTCCGGCGCCGGCGTAGACGGCTTCGGGCTGACTGATGCTGATCGTGGCTTTCTGGCGAAACGTCGTGCGGTCAATCACGCGCACAAGGTTGTCGCCATAGACGGCGAGGTATATATTTGAGCCATAGGCAATGCCGTTTTGCGGCGACATGCCCAAGCTATTGCCGCCGTTGGCTTGCGCAAAGACGCCCTGCTGTTTGGTGTCGTGCTGAAAATCTACGTAATCCAAACTTCCCGGAAGGTTCGTGTAAGCATTGCCTTGGTTGATGATGACAACGCCCTGCCGCCCCGGCAAGTTTGGCTTGGGTAGGGGGGTGGGCTCGTCGCTCGTACAACTGCTCAGGATGGCGCCGGCGCCCATCAGGAGGCACACGGCGAGGCGAAATGGTCTGATTCGTTTCATCGTTGTTGATTTTTGAGGATACAAAGAAGTGGCCGGCGCGATCTTTCGTCGGCCCGTTTTTGCAAAGGTCTTACAATTTTTCGAGGTGGCCCCGTCTTGGCCTTAAAATATTGCGTTAGAGCAGCATAAAGTATAAAAACCATTTGTCTTATCGTGCCCTTTAGGATGCTTCTCGCTCCTTTGCCTTGCGTTAAGTTCTCGCCGCTTTGTGCCTTTGATGGCCTTGCGGAAAAGTAGCGTAAAGTTGGCTGCGCGACAGACTGTATCGGGCGCGCTGCCGCCCCGCTTTCGCTTACCGTCATCAAGCCTTTTTGTTGTTTGCCGGCAGCAAACCATCGTTTGGTGGGAGCAAACTATGGTTTGGCGGCAGCATACGATCGTTTGGTGGGAGCAAACGAAGTGCAGCGGCGGCAGATGGGGGACTTGAAGGCGGAGCCGGATCGGTGAAAAGCGCCTTGGATGCTCGATGCTGCGCTGAACGCCGGCGGGGTTAAGGGGGCGATAACTGAAAATACAAACCGGCAGGCGGCAGCGGCTTGTCGGTTTGCGCGTTTTTTTGCATTTGGCGAGATTTTGCCTCGCTGAATCCGTGCATGTTGTGTGTTTTTGACTTATCTTTGCGCAATGACAATCGTATAATAATATGAAACTAACAAACAATATCCATTACGTCGGTGTAAACGACCGCGTGAAGCATCGTTTTGAAGGACTCTGGCTCTTGCCTCACGGCGTCTCTTACAACTCTTACCTTGTTGTTGACGAAAAAGTGGCGCTTATCGACACGGTAGAGGCTGATTTCTTCCCAATTTTCTTGGATAAAATTCGCGAAATCTTGGGCGAGCGGCCCATAGATTACCTCGTCGTGAACCATATGGAGCCTGATCACTCCAGTAGTATAGCTTATATCCGCAAATACTACCCTGAAGTGAAGCTTGTGGGCAACAAGAAGACGTTTGATATGATTGGTGGCTTCTATGGATTGACCACAGAAGATGATGTAGAGGTTAAAGAGGGCTCAGAACTTTCGCTTGGCAACACGACGCTGCGCTTCCATCTCGTCCCGATGCTGCATTGGCCGGAGACGATGGTGACGTACTGCGTGGAGCAAAAGGTGCTCTTCTCGGGCGATGCGTTCGGCTGTTTCGGCGCTTTGAACGGCCACGTGCTCGATACGACGATGGACATCGAACGCTATATTCCGGAGATGGAGCGCTATTACGCGGCGATTCTTGGCAAATACGCGAAACCCGTACAGGCGGCGTTGAAGAAATTGGGCGGGTTGGAGATGAATATGATCTGCTCGACGCACGGCCCGGTTTGGACGGAGAATATTCCGCGCATCATCGAGACGTATCACCGCTTGAGTGCGGGCGAAACGAGCGAGGGTGTAGTGATCTGCTATGGGTCGATGTATGGCAATACGCAACTCGTGGCGGAGGCTATCGCAGAGGGCGTGGCTGAAGCCGGTATCCGCAATATTATTGTTCACAACTTGAGCGTTTCGCAGCCGTCCGGCGTCTTGCGCGATGTGTTTAGATATCGCGGCGTGGCGATTGGCGGACCTACGTACAACACCGGACTCTTTTCTTGTGTGGATGAGTTTGTAAAACATTTGGCCGAACGCGAAGTAAGTCACCACAAGTTGGCTATTTTTGGCGGTTTCTCGTGGGCAGGACAAGCTGTAAAGATCCTGCGCGCTTACAATGAGACCATGAAAATGGAGGAAGTGGGCACAGGCCTTGAATGGAAACAAGGCGCTAAGGCTGAAGTGCTCGAAAAAGCGCGTGAATTGGGCCGCCAACTCGGAGAGGCGGTGAAGAATCCCGCGTAATAATTGGACTGTTCTTACTTATGAGTTTTCATAAGTTGAGTAGTGTTTTTTCATAATAATGGAATCGCACACTGACGTTAATTTTCAGTGTGCGATTTCTATCTATTGTTGATGCAGCGCGTAGGGTAGGGCGCGTAAAATCAGTGCGCCTCGAGCCAGTTCTTGCCCGTGCCGCAGTCGGCTTCTAAGGGGACGCTCATTTGATAAGCGCTTTCCATTTCAGAAACGATGATGGCTTTCGCGCATTCCAATTCTGCGGGCGGAATGCTGAAGTTTAATTCGTCGTGTACTTGCAGGATCATCTTGGTTTTCAACCCCTCTGCGCGCAACCTTTGATCTATGCGAATCATAGCCAGCTTGATAATGTCGGCCGCCGTCCCTTGGATAGGCGCATTCACAGCTACGCGCTCCGCATAGCCACGCACGACGGCGTTGTGCGAATTGATGTCGGCCAAATATTGACGCCGGCCAAAGGCAGTTTCGATATAGCCGCGCCGACGCGCTTTTTCGATGCTGCTATCCATATATTCCTTTACTTTAGGGTAGGTAGAGAAATAATTATCTATGAGTTCGCGCGCCTCCGTCCGACTTACATCCATCCGCTCTGCGAGCCCGAAGGCCGAGATCCCGTAAATGATGCCGAAGTTCGCGGTTTTCGCCTTCCGGCGCTCGTCGCGGCTCACCTCCGACAAGTCCTTCTTGAAAATGCGTGCGGCCGTGGCGGCGTGAATGTCCTCCCCCTTTTTGAAAGCCTCGATTAAGTGCGGGTCTTTACTGAGATGGGCCATTATTCTCAACTCTATCTGCGAGTAGTCCGCACTGAAAAATACGTCGCCCGCTTCCGGAATAAACGCTTTCCGAATCTCGCGTCCGTCTTCCCCACGCACCGGAATATTTTGCAAGTTCGGGTTGCTCGAAGATAAGCGCCCCGTCGACGTAACCGCTTGATTAAACGTCGTGTGCAAGTGTCCCGTCTGCGGATTCACAAGTTTGGGCAAGGCTTCCACATACGTGCTCAACAGCTTCTTGAGTCCGCGATGCGCCAGTATCTTCCCGACAATTTCATGCTTGTGAGAGAGGCGCACGAGCACTTCTTCCGAGGTCGAGTATTGGCCGCTCTTCGTCTTTTTCGCCTTCTCGTCGATTTTAAGTTCGCCGAAAAGCACCTCGCCCACTTGTTTCGGCGAGGTAATCATAAACGGGTGGCCCGCCAACTGATATATTTCCGCTTCCAGCTTGACCATACGCGCCGTAAACTCGCTGCTGATCTCTTGCAGGGCATTGGTGTCGAGGCAAACGCCGTTGCGCTCCATCCGCGCCAAGACCGGCATCAAAGGCATCTCAATATCATAGAAGATTTGTTCGACCCCGTTCTCGCGCATCGCCTTTTCGAGCGGCGCCATCAGCCGCAGCGTGACGTCAGCGTCTTCGCAGGCATACTCAAATACGTCTTTCGGGTCCAAATCTCCCATATTGCGTTGCCCACGTCCCTTCGGCCCGATCAACTGTTCGATCGGAATCGGACGATAGTTGAGATAGACGCTCGCCAAGTAGTCCATGTTGTGCGCCAGTTCCGGTTGCACAACATAATGGGACAACATCGTGTCGAAAAGTCGGCCCTTAGGTTTCACACCATAAGAAGCCAGCACCGTGAGATCGTATTTCAGATTCTGCCCAACAATCAAAACGTCCGCCTTTTCCCAAAATGGGCGAAGGAGTTCCAAGCGCGCTTTGACCGTATCCGTTTCACGTGAAACCGGAATGTACCATGCGCGCCCCGGAGCCGTAGAAAAACTCATACCAACCAATTTTGCCTTGATCGCCTCCTTATCTGTCGTTTCCGTATCTAACGCAACTTTTTCAAATGTCAATAATTGTGCACAAAAATCTCGTATTTCATCCTCGTTATCAAGCAGATGATATTCGTGCTCCGTGTTTTCTAAGGTCGAAATACTGGATTCTTTTGCGTCGCCCGCATCTTCGTCCGCAAGCATCGCAAAGAGATCGCCTTGGATGGCTTGATTTTTTTGCAAATTTTGACTTTTCTGCCAGCGGCTCAAAAACGTGCGAAATTCGAGCGCTTCAAAAATCGGTTGCAGTTGGTCGAAGTCCGGCTCTGTCAATTTCCACGTTTCCCAATTTACGTCGAGCGGCACGTCCGTCTTGATTGTCGTCAAGAATTTCGAGAAACGAATTTTGTCCACGTTGTCTTCCACCTTTTGCCGTTGCGCCCCTTTCAATTCGTCCGTATGTTCGAGCAAGTTTTCTATACTTCCGAAGCGCTGAATCAAAGTAGTGGCCGTTTTAGGTCCCACGCCCGGACACCCCGGTATGTTATCGGCCGCATCACCCATCAAAGCCAAGTAGTCGATGACCTGTTTCGGATCCGTCAGCCCATATTTTTGGCAAACCTCTTCCACACCCAAAATCTCCCAAGGCGCATTGCCGTGACCCGGTCGCTGCATCAGCACGTTCGGTCCTACCAATTGCGCATAATCTTTGTCCGGCGTGACCATTCTAACCTCAATGCCCTCTGCCGCAGCCCGTTTAGCCACCGTTCCGATCACGTCGTCAGCTTCGAAACCCTTCACCTCGATAATGGGAATGTTGTACGCGCGGATAATGTCTTTAATGATGGGCACGGAGCGCTTAATATCCTCCGGCGTCGCTTCCCGCTGCGCCTTATAATCAGGGTAAGCCTCGTGGCGAAATGTCGGTCCTGAAGGGTCAAATGCGATGGCGAGCATATCGGGCGCCTCTTTGCGTCGAATATCCTCCAGTGTATTTACAAAACCATAGATGGCCGACGTATTTTCTCCTTTCGAGTTGATACGCGGACTACGTATGAGGGCATAATAAGCCCGATAAATGAGCGCATAAGCGTCCAATAAGAAAAGTCTCTTCATGATTCAGTGCTGCGCAGGGCAGTTTCGTGGTCAAATTATCGGTAAATTTACGGAAAAGAATCCGTCTGTTGGCTTTTTATTCGTACTTTTGTCACCTAAACCAGCGAATGAAAGTGGACAAACTTGCTGAAATACGTCGCCCCATCGAGGCAGAACTTAACGAGTACGCCCGTCTTTTTGCCGAATCCCTTACCCACGAGGATGATTTTTTGGGTCAGGCGCTCAGCCATATGCGTCGGCGCAACGGCAAGATGATGCGCCCCATCTTAGTACTCCTCGCGGCCAAGGCTTTCGCGCCCATTAGCGAGAAAACCTTGCGCTCGGCCGTCACGCTCGAACTCCTGCATACGGCCAGTTTGATCCACGACGATGTAGTCGACGACAGCGGCGAGCGACGCGGACAAGCCAGCGTCAATGCCTTGTTTGGCAATAAGGTAGCCGTGCTCGTAGGCGATTATCTCCTTTCCAAATCCTTGCATCAAGCTTATCTCACTGACGACCTGCGTATCGTAGAAATCGTAGCGCGTTTGGGCGGCACATTAGCCGAAGGCGAGGTGAAGCAACTGGCCAACATTCGCCAATCTGTAGCCACGGAAGAGGCGTATTTCGACGTCATTCGTCACAAGACGGCTGCCCTTTTTGCGGCTTGTACCCGCTTGGGAGCGATCAGTGCCGACTGCGCGCCGGCTACGGTAGAGCAGGCGGCCACGTTCGGCGAGATCATAGGACTTTGCTTCCAGATACGCGACGATATTTTTGATTATTACGACGACGAAACCATTGGTAAACCTACCGGCAACGACTTGATGGAGGGCAAACTTACCCTGCCGGCCATCTATGCGCTTAACCATACAAACCGCACCGACGTGCAAACGTGGGTAGCGCACGTTAAAGATTCTACGGCAACGCCTGAAGAGATTAAAAGTTTGGTTGATTTCACGAAAGGTTCAGGCGGAATCGACTATGCTCATCAGCGCATGGAGGAGCTTCGGAAAGAAGCCGCCCAAGTGCTCAATGCCTTCCCAGACGAAGCCGTAAGGCGTTCATTAGCTGCTTATTTGGAGTATACGATTGATCGCAAATTATAAACAACCATTGGGCTTTCAACCGCTCGGACCTTGTTGAAAAATTTAAGTGTAGGACTTTCATTCGAGAAAGTCCTATTTTTGTTCTCACCCGTGTAGATTGCCCACACTCCTTGCTACTTAGCGCCATCGTCACCCCTAACCTCTCCATTGCAATGCCTCTTTTTGTCGGACAAGTCCCATTTTCCTTCCCTCTCCGTTCGCCTATCTCCTCATTTTAATTGATCTTTTGAGGCTACAAGGCCCATTTTCTAATGCTTCCCACCTTCTCCGATCGATCGCTCTTTTTCTTTTACTCGACTATGAACCAATTTCTTATCCGACCATCTTCTTACCTGTATCTTTTCTCCTACTTTAACCCCATTAAGGTTCTTTTTTTTTGAGGCTATGAGGCCTATTTCTTTTTGTTTTTAGCCTTTCCAAATGCTTGCTTTTTCTGCTATCACTCGCCGAACTTTCAAACGTACATACACACACATCCTATCCCACACAAACCCCGTCTTAAATAACCCCATCGGGGTTAGTCTTTAGGTAGGGCAGGGTTAAGTGCGAAGCGGCTTAACCCTGCCTAACGCACACAAGCATTGGCAACCCCTTAGGGTTGGTCTTTCAAAAAACATCAGCAATCCAAACGCAATGCATAAATCATTACCCTCCCATCACTTCAACAACGACTCACGTCGTTAGTGGCCGGGTTGCCGCTTCTCTCCTCAACCCTGCCACTGCAAAAGACCAACTCCTGATGGGGTTGCACTGTTTTCCATCGAATTATCCAGGGTTAAGTAGCTTCGCCACTTAACCCTGGCCTGCCAAAAGACCAACCCTAAGGGGTTGTTGTTGCAATTTGTGGCATCGGGGTCGAATTATGCACGCCCCATTGTTGTATAAATGCACATTAGATTTGACCTACTAATCATTTCAAACAATGCCGACATCCTTCTATCTACAAAGCCTCCCATCAAACCTCACGATTACAATACCATAGCTTCGGTTGTTAATACGCAACTCCGCTCGCCCACGCCCTTCGCCGCAAATAACCCCATCGGGGTTAGTCTTTTGGCAGGGCAGGGTTAAGGTGCGAAGCGGCTTAACCCTGCCTAACGCGCCCCAACGTTGACAACTCCTTAGGGTTGGTCTTTCAAAAACATCCACTCGTCCAAACGCAACGGACACCCTCCAAATAACAATCGACAAGATCAACGACATGCGTCGTTAGTGGCTGGGTTGCCGCTCCGCTCCTCAACCCTGCCACGATAAAAGACCAACCCTATGGGGTTGAGCACGATGTGTGCCTGCTTATCCAGGGTTAAGCCGCTACGCAACTTAACCCCGGCCTACCAAAAGACCAACCCTAAGGGGTTGTTGTTTTACTTTATCGAATTCAGCTCGGATGTCCTGTGCTCGACGCTTGTAAATAACTTTATTAGGTTTATTTTTTTTGATTTTATACCCCCTTTTCTTGCTCTTACTGCCTCACTTATTTTCCTCTGTTTTTTTCTTTTATTCTTCAATTACCAATTACTTATGCCTCTATTTTGTTCCCCGCATTTACCACCCACAAATAACCCCATTGGGGTTAGTCTCTTGGCAGGGCAGGGTTAAAGTGCTTTTCACTTTAACCCTGTCTACGACGCGTCGCATTTGAGCAACCCCTTAGGGTTGGTCTTTCAAAACGTCCGAATCCAAGTATGAAATGATAAACGTCACATAATCAATTAGATAATACAATCTCTCTACTAATAATGATAAGGCTTTACGCCCACAATAACCCACTTACCTGCGATGACGAATTGTTTATGGCGTGTACGCTCACGAGTGTAGACCCTTTTTATCACGAGTGTACACCCTTACTCTCGTGAGCGTACACCTTTTTTATCGTGAGCGCAAACTCATCTATACCGCGCCAGGCAATTCAAAACGCCGCTTAGGCGTCTAATAATACACTCCGGGAGGTATAAAGCAAGTTTGCGTAGCCCATTTACCCATAAACGTTTACTGCGTTCGGCTTCGTCCGCATTATAGGATTGCAGGTTTACGCCACCATAAAAGATATTCCGGTTGCGTTTTAGTATACAAAAATACCCGATCAGACGCGTCGAAACGCCTAATCGGGTATGTAGCTCTATGCGTGCGCCGTAAGGCGGCGAGCGGGCTTAAAACTTGCCTACATCCTCGCCCGTGACGGCTTTGATCAAGCGCGGAGCGAGTGAACTCGTGCCGATGCGGAACAAATTCGCCTTCAACCAATCCTCGCCCAAGAGTTCGCGGACGATGGTATAGTAGTTGAGCGCATCTTCCGGAGTGCTGACGCCGCCGGCTGCCTTGAAGCCGACCATACGCCCCGTTTGAGCGTGATATTCCTTGATCGCTTCGCACATTACGTAAGCCGCCTCAGGCGTAGCGCAAGGCTCGATTTTTCCTGTAGACGTCTTGATGAAATCTGCACCGGCATACATCGCCAAAATGCTTGCCCGTTTGATGTTTTCAGCCGTTTGTAGTGCCCCCGTTTCCAAGATTACTTTGAGTTGCGCTTCGCCGCAAGCCGCCTTAATCTCGCTGATCTCGTCGGCACACGTTTCATAGTCGCCGGAAAGAAAGGCGCCAACGCTCAGAACCATATCGCACTCCGTCGCACCATCGTGCACGGCCAGTGCCGTTTCAGCTGTTTTGATTTCGATAAAAGACTGCGATGAGGGGAATGCGCCCACAACGGAGGCTACTTCCGTGCCTTCTACCTCGAGCGACTGCGCTACGATCTGCGCAAAGCGCGGGTAGACGCAAATAGAGGCGAAGTGGGGGAGTGTGGGATAGTCCTCGGCCACGCGGTTGTATTTCTCGACCATTCGGAGTACGCTTTCGTCGCTATCAGTCACCTTCAGCGTCGTCAATTCCACGGTGCTGAGGAGAAATTCCAATACTTCGGGCGTATTATACTGCTCCCGTGCGCTCGCTAATAGGTTTTTTACGCGTTCTGCGACGTTTTCGTCGTGCAGATGGAGGTTGTACTTGCTGAATGCTTGTTCGTACTTGTCTGCGCCTTTTTCGTGCGCGTGATCATGATGGTGTTCGTGTAGTGTCATGTTATTGTTGTGTATTGTTTTTTAGTTTTGGATTGTTCAAATGGCGTGTGCCGTCGCGCTTGGTCTTTTTCTCAAGGTTGCGGCGAAAGGCTTCGCTGAGGTCTGTGCCGGTTTGGTTGGCCAAACAGAGAAGCACCCAAAGAATATCGGCCATCTCGTCGGCCGGATCTTGCACTTCGCCGGCCTTAAACGATTGGTCGCCGTAGCGGCGGGCGATGATGCGGGCCAATTCGCCGACTTCCTCGGTCAGGCAGGCCATATTGGTGAGTTCGCTAAAGTAGCGAACGCCGTAGGTCTTGATCCACGTGTCCACAAGGGCTTGCGCCTCGTGTAGCGTCGGACTCTCGTTGGGGGCGGGTAGAGGCTTTTCCTGCATAGGGTGATACTTTAGGGTGGCCGTGTTTACTCTTTATGCTTGGTGTCCATACAGATGGTGACCGGGCCATCATTGAGGAGTTCGATTTTCATATCTGCGCCAAATGTGCCCGTGACAATGGGCTGGCCGGTCAAGGCGGCGAGTTGGGCGATGAAGTGCTCGTAAAGCGGTATGGCCGTTTCGTGGCCGGCGGCGTGGATATAAGAGGGGCGGTTGCCTTTCTTGTAACTCGCGAGCAGGGTAAACTGGCTCACGACCAATATTTGGCCGTTGATCTCTTGTATGTCCTTATTCATTACGCCGTTTTCGTCATCGAAAATGCGGAGTGCGGCGGCCTTGCGGGCGAGCCAATCGGCTGCGGTGCGGTCGTCATCGGTCGCGATGCCGAGGAGGATAAGCAGGCCTTGATCAATGTGGGCCGTAACTTTACCATCGATGGTGACGGAGGCGTATTTGACGCGCTGGATTACTGTCTTCATTCTTGCTATCGTTGCTTTGATAGAGCGGGAGAGCGCTCACGTCGAACAAAAGTAAGCTTTTATTCCTGATTAGCGGCCATTTGGTGGAGGTTTTCGAAGAGTTTGGCCCCTCTTTTTGTGCCTAATACGGCTTGCAGCTGGGGGCAAGTGGCTTCTTCAATGCGCTTCAGACTGCCAAATTTTTGCAGGAGTAGGGATTTTGTCTTCTCGCCTACGCCGGCTATTTGATCTAAGCGCGAGGCGGTCTGACGCTTGCTGCGCTTCTGGCGATGGAAGGTGATGGCGAAGCGATGTACTTCGTCTTGCATGCTCGTTAGGAGGCGAAAAAGATAACTGTCGGCTTTCATTCCTATGCTCAAAGGCGGGAAACCAAAGAGGAGTTCGCGCGTGCGGTGATGGTCGTCTTTCGCTAAACCGGCAATGGGGATGGAGAGCTTGAGTTCGTCCTCCACAACTTGACGTATGACTTCCATTTGTCCTTTTCCGCCGTCGGCTATGATGAGGTTGGGCAGTGGTTGTCCTTCTTCGATCAAGCGGGTGTAACGCCTGCGGACGACTTCTTGCATCGAGGCGTAATCGTCGGGCCCGCTGACGGTTTTTATATTGTACTTGCGGTATGCTTTCTTTGCCGGGCGCAATTTTTCGAAGACTACGCAGGCGGCTACGGCATCGCTTCCTTGCAGATTTGAATTGTCGAACAATTCTATGCGGTAGGGGAGTTGCGAAAGGCCTAATTCGCGCTGTATTTCTTGCATCAAGCGCACGGATTTTTGCTCCGGATTGAGTTTGTCGGCTTGCTTGAGGCGGTCAAACTTGTATTGCTTGACGTTGAGTTTGGACAGTTCGAGGAGTTTTTTCTTATCTCCTTTTTGAGGAATGGTTTGCGTGGCGTAACTTTCCGGTAAGTCTAAAGCGAAAGGCACGACAATCTCAGCTGATTGACTGTGGTAGCGCGCGCGCATTTCGACAATGCCGAGTGAAAGCAGTTCTTCGTCGCTCTCGCCCAAACGCTTCTTATATTCAAATGTGAAGGCCTGTGTGATGTTGCCGTTCGTGACGTGCAGATAGTTGATGTAGGCCACTTTTTCCTCACTCTCAATGTTGAAAACATCGAGGTTATGGATTACGCTGGAGACAATTTCGCTTTTGGCGCGGTAATTGGAGAGCAACAAGTATTGTTGTTTGAGTGCTTCGGCGGCTTCAAAGCGTAAATGTTCGGCTTCTTCGAGCATTCGGGCCTTGATGTTGCGCTCCAATTCTGCGGTGTTGCCGCGCAAAATCTCTTTGCAGGCAGCAATATTCTTGTTGTAGTCGTCCCAAGTCTGCTTCCCGACGCACGGCGCTGCACAATTGCCAATGTGGTATTCGAGGCATAGATCGTATTTTCCGCTTTCAACGCCTTCTTTTGTCATCGGCGTGCGGCAAGGCCGAGGCCGATAAAGTTTGTGGCAGAGTTCGAGCAGCGCATACATTGTTGGGACGTGACTATACGGGCCAAAGAATGTCGCGCCCTTGCCTGCGCGCTTTCTCACTTTGAAAACGCGCGGCAAATACTCGTTGCTGATGGCGATGGACGGGTAGGTTTTGTCGTCCTTCAGCAACACGTTGTAGTGGGGCTTGTAGCGCTTGATCAGATTGTTTTCCAAAAGCAGCGCGTCCTCTTCCGTGTTGACGACAACGTAGCGAATGTCGCGAATCTTCGGGACGAGATGTTGCGTCTTAAAACTTTGCTTCGGATTTGTGAAATAGGACGAAACGCGGCGCTTAAGGTTCTTTGCCTTGCCCACATATATAATCTTCCCGTCTGCGTTCAAATATTGATAGCAGCCGGGCTTTTCGGGCAAATTACTGACAATGCCTTTTAGATATTCTTTTATCGCCGCCGTTTCTTCTTTCGTCATTCTATTAAATCTTTGCGCTGTCCGACACAGCTGCCGTTCAATTAACGACTGACGGTAATCAGCGTCGTGATATCTTTATTTGCTCCAAGCGCTTCGCGGCCGTTCAGTCCTTCCATCGCAAGTTCGATGAGGAAGTTTACGTAGATGTGGCGCGGATTAAAGCGCTGACACAATTTATATACAGCCTCCATACTTCCGCCTGTAGCTAAAAGATCGTCGTGTATGAGTACGGTGTCATCGGATGTGATTGCGTCCGAGTGGATTTCGATTTCATCGTACCCATACTCTTTCTTGTAAGTTTCTTTCAGTGTCTGCGCTGGTAACTTTCCCGGCTTGCGCGCCATTACAAAACCTGCGCCCAATTCGGCGGCTAAGATGGAACCCATCACAAAACCGCGCGACTCTATGCCGATCACTTTTGTGATCCCTTTATCTTGATAGAGGCGGAGTAGCTCTTGCTTCATCTCTTGGAGGCATGCGGAGTTTTTGAAGAGCGTGGAGACATCTTGAAACTGGATGCCTTTTTTGGGATAATCAGGTACGTTCCTCAGATTTTCGAGTAACAGTTTTTCGTTCATAAAACGTTGTATTTAGTGGTATTCTCTTTGCTTTGTTTCACGTGAAACTCGTTTTTATCTTTCTTTGTTTTGTGCGATTCCATCGTAATTTTATCTTGTTTTCGATGCTTTCTTTTTGCGTTATTTAGCGCCCGCTCAAAAGTAATAGCACACTAATGTCGGATGGTGAAATGCCAGGAATGCGACTCGCTTGTGCTAATGTTTCCGGGTCGATCTTTGAAAGTTTTTGGCGCGCTTCTGTCGATAGTTGGTGTAATGTCGAATAATCGAAGACTCCGCGTATTTTTATATTTTCTAAGCGTTGTATTTTGTCGGCCAATTGGCGCTCACGGGCGATGTAACCGCTGTATTTTATTTCTATTTCTGCTGCTTCGATTGTTTCTTCGCGATCTGATGAAACCGCGTCTAATGTTTTGGAAAGCGCCGGCGTATGTTTGGCGAGTTCGGACAAAGTAATTTCCGGCCTAGTTACAAGATCGTAAGCTTTGCATCCGCGGCGGAGTAGTGTGCTTCCGATTTCTTCTAGGTAAGTATTGATATTGTCCGGTTTAATCGATGTATACTGCGCTGTAGTTATAATGTTTTCGAGTTGTGCTTTCTTAGATTCAAACCGGTGAATCCGTTCAGAAGAAGCTAAACCAAATTGAATCGCATAGGGTGTGAGACGAATGTCCGCATTGTCTTGTCGGAGCAAAATGCGATACTCCGCGCGTGACGTAAACATACGATATGGTTCGTCCACGCCTTTCGTGACTAAATCATCGATGAGCACGCCAATATAGGCTTCGTCTCTTCGTAGCGTGAATGCCGGACGGCCGCTGAGGAGGAGCACAGCATTGATGCCTGCAACAAGGCCTTGGCCAGCCGCTTCTTCATAGCCGGTCGTGCCATTTACTTGTCCGGCGAGGAAGAGACCATTGATAACTTTCGATTCCAGCGTATGCTTGAGTTGCGTTGGGTCGAAGAAGTCATATTCTATTGCGTAGCCCGGCCGGAACAACGCCACATCTCGGAAGCACGGAATCTTTCTTAGCGCCTCCAACTGCGCGTGGAGCGGAAGGCTCGAAGAGAAGCCGTTGAGGTAGAGTTCGTTTGTCGAAGTTCCTTCCGGTTCCAAGAAGAGCGGGTGCTGCTCTCGATCCGGAAAGGTTACGAGTTTTGTTTCTATGCTTGGGCAGTAACGCGGACCGATGCTGTCGATTTGACCATTATATAATGGAGAATCCGGGAGTGCCTTTTCCAAAACAGCGTGGACTTCCGGATTCGTATAGCAAGTCCAGCAGACCATCTGCTTCAGTTTTCGCTCAGTACCGATGTAGCTGAAACGATGAAAGTCCATCTCGCCCGGCTCAATCTCCATTTCGTCAAGATGAACCGAGCGGGCGTCGATGCGAACGGGTGTTCCTGTTTTCATCCGAGCGTAGGAAATGCCGTTTTTCGCGATGGAATCGGTTAAAAACTTCGCTGCCGGCTCAGCGCAGCGCCCGCCTTCAACCATTTTGCGCCCAATGTGCATCAGGCCGTTGAGGAATGTACCGGCCGTAATAATAACTGCTTTTGCTTGAAATACAATATCCCAAATCGTGCGTACACCTACGACTCGTTCGTGCTCCACTAAAAGCTCCGTCACCTCATCTTGCCAAATGTGAAGATTGGGCGTTTGCTCCAAGCGTTCGCGCATTGCCAAACTATATTGCATTCGGTCGCACTGTGCACGCGGGCTCCACATAGCCGGCCCCTTAGAGCGGTTAAGAATACGAAACTGTATCGTTGCCAAGTCTGTGATTTCCCCCATCAATCCGCCGAGAGCATCGATCTCGCGTACGATTTGTCCTTTGGCAATCCCACCTATAGCCGGATTGCAACTCATCTGCGCGATCTTATTCATATCAATCGTGATGAGGCACGTGTTTGCGCCCATCGTTGCCGCAGCATACGCCGCTTCGCAGCCGGCGTGGCCGGCCCCAATAACCAAAACGTCGTAGGAGAAATCAGGAGTCATACAGCATTACTTTCAATTAAAGCGAACAAAGTTACCAAATTTTTTCTAAATGACTGTATCTAATCTTGCAGACTTCAAGCAGCAGTCTGTTACTTCCGACCTGTCGGACGCCTTATATTTAGAAGCCTTCAGGGCTATTGCAGTGCAACAGTCTTTGCTCCGATGAAACCGCAAGAAAACGAGCTTTTTAGAAGACATAGTAAGGGCTATAAACTTCGTTGAAATCGATGATTTTTGGCGCATAAAGACTTTTTGGACAAGCCGGATGGATTTGGCCTGTTTTAGTCGCATTTGCGGAGCCGTAGCAGCGAAAATGCAGCGGCTATGCAGGTGATACGATAGACGATGTAGAGAAATGGCAGTTTTTACTGCCTGTCTTTTTTTCTTACAGATAAAAAATCGGCGGTTTAATCGTAAGATAATGGCCTTGAAATCTTAAAATTGCTGTTTGGTGGAATGGGAAAAGATAGTCGGCAATAAGAGGAGACTTACAGTTAAGCTCGGTTTTACCTCCCTAAAGCCAACCCTGCAATTGTGCCGTCGCCATACCGACTGTTTTTATCTGTCGATTCGTAGATAAGATATTGATAATCAAATTATTTATGCGACGATATCGAGTCGCCGCATCTTTTTGTTTGCTTATTTGGATGTCGCCTTTTTATCGTTTGCCGGCGCCAAACCATCGTTTGCTCGTACCAAACCATAGTTTGGCGGCACCAAACGAAAAACAAATCAGTTGAGCGCCGTTTGGATCACCGTCTTTTATTGCCGTTCCTCTTGCATTTTGTGTCCAAAGTCTTTGTCGGAAAGGTGCGGGACAGGCGTGTCGTCGTTTGCTGCTCAAGCGTAGCCGGTGGCATAAGGCGGGTGAGCCATATAAAATGGCGGACTGATGAGTTGTCAGTCGTTTGTCGTTCTTTTTTTATCTGCTTTTAGTCGCTTGCCGTTCAGTATTTTATGTGTCATGTATGATTTTCGCGTTTTATGTTTTTAGTCTGACGCAATTTATAAGGGGCGTTTGTCCGTACTTCATCGTCTCGGGGTCTTCACAGCCTTATCTTTCTAAATGAAAGGTGCGTCTGGGTGGCCGTTTATTCGGAAAGGAAAGCGATGAAAGCGTGATCAATGCCTTTGTAAACAATGACAAGTCAACTTAAAATGAAGCGTGGGCACTGCTTGGTGGGGACTGCATCTTCAGCAGCAAGAGTGAGGGCCTTCGTTTTGCCTTTTTCGTGGTTTGTACTAACTTTGTCGGCAAATTGTAAAACAAGCAGCTCGATGAATTTCGTAGAAGAATTAAGATGGCGTGGGATGTTGCATCAGCTCATGCCGGGAACAGAAGAATTGATTCAAAAAGAAAGAGTCACGGCTTACGTTGGCATTGATCCGACAGCTGACTCTTTGCACATTGGCCACTTGTGCGGTGTGATGATGCTCCGTCTTTTTCAGCATTGTGGCCATAAGCCGTTGGCGCTTATTGGTGGGGCAACCGGTATGATCGGCGATCCCTCGGGAAAAAGTCAGGAGCGTAACCTTTTGAATGAGGAAACCCTTGCGCACAATATCAATGGAATTAAGAAACAATTAGAGCGCTTTCTCGACTTCAACTCAGATGCCCCCAACGCTGCGGAGCTCGTCAACAACTACGATTGGATGAAGAATTATTCCTTCTTGGAGTTTGTGAGAGACATTGGTAAGCATATTACGGTCAATTATATGATGGCGAAAGACAGTGTGCAGAAGCGCTTGAACGGAGAAGCGCGCGACGGCCTTTCGTTTACCGAGTTTTCTTACCAATTGCTGCAAGGTTACGACTTCCTTTATCTGTATAAGACGAAGAATTGTAAGTTGCAGATGGGCGGTTCCGACCAGTGGGGAAATATTACGACAGGCTCAGAACTTATTCGCCGCACGTTAGGGCCCGACAATGAGGTGTATGCTTTGACTTGCCCCCTCATTACGAAGGCCGATGGCCGAAAGTTTGGCAAAACAGAAAGCGGTAATATTTGGTTAGATGCAGAGCGTACAACGCCCTACGAGTTCTATCAGTTCTGGCTTAACGTCTCCGACGAAGAAGCTGCGCGCTACATTAAGATCTTTACCTTGCTGGGGCGCGAAGAAGTTGAAGCCCTGATCGCCGAGCACAGCCTTGACCCCGGCCGCCGCCAATTGCAGCGCCGTCTTGGCGAGGAGGTGACGGTGATGGTTCACGGCCGCGAGGAATACGAAAAAGCTCTGGCTGCTACGGAAATCCTCTTTGGCAAAGCAACAAAAGAGAGTTTGCTGAAGCTTGATGAGAAGACCTTGCTCGCCGTCTTTAGCGGTGTGCCTCATTTTGAGGTGGCGCGCGCCGAGGCCGTGGGCGCTAAAGCCGTTGACCTGTTTGCCGAAAAAACGCAATGCTTTGCCTCAAAGGGCGAGATGCGTAAGTTGGTGCAGGGCGGTGGCGTTAGTCTAAACAAAGAGAAGCTCTCCGCCTTTGATAAAACCATTACGGAAGAGGACCTCTTAGATGGCAAATATCTGCTCGTACAACGTGGCAAGAAAAACTACTATCTGATCACGGTAAAATAAGACTAAATTCAGCCTGCTGCGCACGAGAAGTAGATGAGACTCCGCGCAGCGGGCTTGCGAAACTATAGTATTTTATTGCAGATAATAGCGAATTTCTTTCGTAAAGTATTTCCCTACATTGCTTCAACGTCGGGGACGATTTTGGCGATGTTCATAGGTGCGCCGCTGCTTATCTTTATCATAACCAGATTTACCATTGGCGGGAATAAGTCGGCTATTCCTTATGCAGACACATATATAAAGAACTCCGACACGATCGTCGTAAAAGTGCCCAAAGACTATCGTGATTTAGACAGGTATGATGATGTCTTTACCACAAGCGGGTGGTTTATGGGTGTAGCACAAACGCGAACGGCTGTTTATAACCTCATCTACTTTTATGCACCTGAATATAAGAAGTATGTAGGTGTTGTTTCCTTTAAAGGCGGCTATAATGTCGTTCCAAGAGGCAGTGGCGAAAAAACTTGGTATGAAGACTTAGAAGTTCAGTGATGGAGTTTTATCACTAACATCTATAGTTTTTCAGCCTATGTGAACCGCCGGCAATGGAATGACCCAACCTACGGAACGAAGGATAATCCTGTCCCGATCTTCTTTAAGCGTGTACTTTCCTATCCTCACTCTTTAGGTGGAATGGAGGATTTTTACACTATAAAACTAGATATCTACAAGACTTTCGTAGAGCTTTATCTTGCCCACGGGTTGTCGTCAAGAGAGTTCAACCGCCTTTATGGCAAGGATATGGAGCGCTTAGGACTTGATTAGCGCGCGAAATGAGACTTAAATTATATAGCGTCCGCCGAACTTTTGAAAAGTTATAAAAAACTAACGAGATTACTAACTTTTAAAAGGACTTTCTTAACCCAGACTCGCGTATCAATCATGTTGCTTAATCGAAGGAAAGCTACTCATTACATTCTTTCTTTTTCTTCTCCATTAGAATGCGTCTTATCATGTTGGCTTGCTTGTTTTAACCCGGCCGAGAAATTAAACGTTACACTAACAAAGAACTTTCGTGAAACAAAATCAAAGTCTGAATGGTGTTCAAAATTATTATTTCGGAATATTTGTTGATTCTTTCCTCTGCTATTTAACAAGTCTTTTACACCAAAATTGATATTCAGTTTGTCCTTCAAACAACTATAATCCCCCTCAATATCTACACCAAAGTAATCTGTCTTTTGAACAAGATAAAGTTGTTTATAATGCCTGATATAGCGTAAATTTGCCATCGCAGTAAGTTGTTTTGACAACCTAAAACGATTAAAACTCGATAGAACAACCCCAAAATCATGAATACGTTTAGCACTATTCTGATATAAACTCTGACTTAGTTCGGCATTATTTCTACAATTCCACATACCCCACGTAAAGGGTATTTCCATATACAAAGCCAATCTCTTTGAATTTCCATCATTTTTTAATGTGTAGCGTGTTTGTTTCTCTCCAACCTGTTCGTATACCTCATTAATTTTCCTATCGATAAAAAGCGCAGATAACGAGAAAATATATCTTGATTTCAGAACGAATTGTAATGCTGCATTGTATAGCAATTCACCTTTTAAATAAGGATTACCTTCCTTATAGGATGTTTCAGACAGATGAAAAACAAATGGATTTACCATTTGGTACGACGGACGATTTATCGATTGCGTATAACTAAGCGACAAAGCATTTCCTTGTCCCATGTTTTTTTTCACAAAGAATGATGGGAAGATGTTATTGTCGCTTCTACTGTTATGTAATTGAGTCTTTACTCTTTGTTGGGTATTCCATTCCGTATATTCGTTACGCAGTCCCATTTGAACACCCCAAGATCGTGATGTGTACCTATACATTCCATATATCGCATATCGTTGCTCAAAATAATTGAAATCGTCTCGTTGGTCAATCTCTTCTGATAATATTCCACCTAAGGTCGTATTTCCGAGGTATAACTTACTGATATAATCAATACCGGCATAGACATACTTGGCACCAAGAGTAAACTGATGATGGTTGAAATATTTTTCAAAGTCTACTTGTGCACTATATACATCTATGCGCTCAAATGAGGGTTGCGATTTAGATATAATACTATCCGAACTTATGCCTAAAGTATATTTATTTTCATATTCATACAAATCATGTTCTCTTTTGCGGGCATAATCAGCAATGATATTTAGTTTACTTCCCAGTGTATCTGTCTTCCATTCATAATTTAATGTAACATCATTGGTATTAGGCCTTAAGGTATATGGAGCATAACTCTTAATGCTTGTTGGATAAGGACTATTGTCGGTAATAGTAGAATGAACCCAACAGTCATTGGCATAATCTTTTGCGTAATTACCAGACCATTCAATACCTAAATATTGCTTTGGGGATATATAAAAGTCAAAGCCCAACTTAGGCATATAGTAAAGACTTTTATCTGTACTTTCAGATATACTATTAACTGTTATATTTCGTCCATAGTCACTTTCGGCTATTTTACTTAGACTTTCCGACCGGCCTAACATCATATTGGCATAAAGCGCAAAGTTTCCCCACGAATAAGTTAATCCCGTAAATTCTGAGAATGAATTTTTACTTTTTCGTTCGTATTCGCTACCCCATAACCGGAAAGTCCATAATCATGCTTCTTCTGCCGATTGATAACAAGAATCCCCGTTCCTCCTTCCGCATCATACTCAGCTGTTGCTTGAGGCAGTATCTCTAAACTCTTAATATCATTGCCGCGTAAAGAAGACAAATATCTTTTAAGTTGCGTACCACTTAGTTTTACCATTCTTCCATTTTCATATATCCTAATGCCATTCCCCATAATAGTAACACTACCTTCACCATCATAACTTACACCGGGAATCAAACTCAAAATATTAGAAAGAGAACGTGCCTTTAATAATTTGCTATGTTCTATACTGACTATAATTCTGTCAGCCTTACGTTGGACAAATGGTCTTTCTGCCAATACAGTTGCTTCGGGAAGTTTTATTGTGTCTGACATTGAGGTTTGTTTGTTCTGTGCAAAGCCCGAGAGTGTATATTGCAAAAAACAAAACGAAAGAATGTATAAATACTTTTTCATAGGTACTTTGGACAATTTAAGTCAGGATAATCCCAATGTTTTGTATCATATTTTCTTATAATAACGTGGGTTCGATGAATTATAAGTGTCTATAAATTTGGTGATTAGCAAAACTTATTGTAACATTAAGGTGTTGATATACAAATAAACACAAACAAAAATTGCTATGGTCACCGAGAACAAAGTTACTGAAATATTTTGTATGGCAGACGACTTCTGCAAGTTTTTTGATGCTATGACGGCAAAATATGCGCTAAAACCTACCGGAAAAAGAAAATATCATCGAAGTTCCACGATGTCAAAGGCCGAAGTCATGCTGATAATGATTCTTTTCCACGACTCCGGTTATCAATGCTTTAAACATTTCTATCTTGAAAAAGTATGCAAGCATCTTCGCCATCTGTTTCCAAAAGTTGTTTCTTATAACCGTTTAGTAGAATTGGAAAGGGAGATAGCCGTACCCTTAAGCTTGTTTACCAAGAAGGTCCTCTTGGGCAAATGCACGAGTATAAGCTTTGTTGACAGTACACCATTGCGTGTCTGCAAAAACCAGAGAATACATATTCACAAAGTTTTCAAAGGCATAGCCCAAAGAGGAAAATGCTCTATGGGTTGGTTCTTCGGTTTCAAATTGCATTTGATTTGCAATGAGAAAGGAGAACTTCTCAACTTTATGATAACGCCGGGAGATGTTGATGACCGTAAGCCTTTGGAATACAAAGCTTTTATAGAGTTCATACAAGGTAAGCTGGTCGGTGACAAGGGGTACATCAGCAAGAACCTCTTTCAAAGGCTTTTCGTTGACGGAATACAACTTATTACCAAATTGAAAAGTAACATGAAAGGAGCTTTTAATGAGTGTTTCAGACAGACTTTTACTCAGAAAAAGAGCCATTATAGAAACGGTGAATGATGAACTTAAGAACATTGCACAAGTGGAACACTCCAGACATAGATGCTTTGACAATTTCATCGTCAACTTATTAGGGGCTATTGCTGCCTATTGCCTGTTTCCAAAGAAGCCGTGCATCAATATACAAAGGACCATTGATACACAGCTTGCTTTGTTCTGAATTCGTCGAACTCACGTTAATATATATCATAATGATGAATACAATAATAACTTGTTACTTTTATAATCGTATGATTTCGCTACTTGTTGCTCTTCCTTTATATTTACTGCGTTGTGGATTAAATGAATAGCGCAACTGTAGCATTACACCCCGTGTATCAAGTTTTCTGTTTTTTGAGTAATAGACATCATTGATGTGGCTGCTCCATCGCTCCTTGTCGGTATTGAATAAATCTGAAACCTTAATCCACACCGCCAACTTGTTTTTTAGCAAAGAGGCATTCAGACCGATGTCGGTACGGAAAGAGGGTTTGAAATCAGACAAATAGAGATTGCCTGCTGCTGTTCCCCATATGTCGAACGAAAGATTGACGTGCTTCGTGAGATGGAAGAGATTATCAAGTTCATAACTGAAATAGGGTTTATTGTAGTTTCTGCCATGATACGTAAAAGTTTGCTTGAATACACTCATTTCAATTTTAGGACGCCAGAATTTTATCGTTGATGAATAACTCACCGTCGCGCTCCATTCCCGATAATGTGGAATGTTTTCTGTCGTAAACAACATCGCTGAAGTACTCTCTAACTTCTTGGTTGTTCGCATGAGACTGTTCTTATACCAAGTATGTGTTATATCAATCATCAGACCTTTCCACGAAAACACGTAATCCAGAATATAGTCATAGGCCGACAGCAGCAGTGGGTTGCCTCGTTGATAGGTATATTTGTCCACATATACAGTGCTGCTGTTTAATTGCCCATAAGAGGGGCGATGAATGGAGTTCGTGTAACTAAATGACATGGAGACAGCATTCTTGTCATAATCAATCTGCAAGTAGGGTAAAATTTTCTTATAGTCTTTACTAACCTCCTCATTGAGCTTTTCATTATGAAAGTATTGATAATTGGCAATTTCTATGCGCCCTCCCGCTTCTATGGAAAAATGCCCGAAAGTCTTCGACAGTGAAGAAAAGAGCCCCCACAATCTTTGGCAGTTTTCATCTTCGCTTTCATTTAAAGCTGTATTGCTCGTTTTGTTTGCATGATATGAATATTTGTTTTTCGTGAAAGAAAATTCCAAACCATAATGTAGCTCTCCACCCCACAATGGATTAAGGATTTCTGTCTTGCCTGTATATAGGTGATAATCGGATTTATTTTTAGAATCCACATCTTTTTTCTGTGCCCAGGAGGTTTCGTATTGAGAAAGTGCTTTCCCTTGCATATAATCAACATTCATAGTCAATCTATTACCTTTCCCCCAGGAGGTGATATAATATGCATTCAGTGCATGATTTGTTTTTTCATTTTTTCCCAGCAGCAAGACATCTTCTGAATGTTTTGTGGCATTATCCACTGAATATATGCTGGTTCCGCTCATTTCATCTCTGTTGGATGGTGACCGGGAAAAGTTGTATTTCATGCCAAAGTCATTTTTCCCATTGTTGGAAAAGTTGAACCCCGAGTTTATATTGAATGACTTGTTTTTAATATTATTGTTGAACGATTGGTCTACATTGATGGCGTTACTGTTATGGTCAAAATCAATCAAATTTTTTCTCGAACTTTCATTGCGATCATATCTGAACTCCATACCACCGAAAAAATCCCACTTTCTCAAACGATAGTTCAACTTTCCAAACTTTAAATGATTGAAATGTTTTACCAGAGTTTCGCATGCTGTAAGATTGACGCTCAAGCCTTCACCTTTCCGGATAGTCTTTATGTTGATGACTGCTTTTACGTTGTTTCCATAGTTCGTACCTGGATGAAGATTGATTTCAACATTTTTCACCTCATCGCTGGAAAGTTTTTGCAACTCATTTACATCGTTAATCTTTATGTTGTCTATATAAATCAGAGGTGTTCCTCTGCCAAAGACGGAGATACCTTCCGTCGTACGGCTGACAAAAGGCATCATGGACAGAACCTGAATGGCATCGCCTGTTCGTGCCAACAAGGTGTGCTGCACATTGACTTGCATTTTCCCTCGATTCATTTGAATGACAGGACGTTTCCCGGACACGATCACTTCATTCAGCTTTTGTGTCTCTTCAATGATCATAATGGTTCCCATATCCACACGAGGAGTCAAATATATGTTTTTGTAGCCAATACTGCTTATCCTGATAAGACAGTCATCCAAAAACAATTTTGTCGGATTCGGCAGCAAAAAATGCCCATCATCAGTTGTTACTGTTCCTGAAATAAAAGTACTGTCTGATTTTGTCAGCAAGATAACATTGGCATAAGCAACCGTCTCGCCACGCTCATTAAATATTTGTCCTCGTATCTCCTGTGCGTTGAGAGGCAAGTTCAATAATAAACTTAGGATTATCAGGAAAAGTTCTTTCTTCATAATTTCATTTGAGATAAAATCATGTCAATATGTGTTTAATAAAAAGAGCAGGCAACCTTATTGACACTTTGGCCAATTCCTCTATCAAGAGGACAGGCTCCTCCACAAACCGGTAAGACGGGACAGTCAATACAATCAGAATTTTCAAGATGATTGGTCTTGAAAAAATAAGAAGACAACCTTTCCGGTGATATACTTTCTTTTATGATATTTCCTGTGGATTTATTTTTATTCCCAGCCTCAATGCAAAAAGAACATGATAAGTTGCAGTTCATTGTTCGACAGATATAAAGCAATATTCGATCATTACGAAACATTTTGGAATACTGAATGTATTTATATTTTGTATTTCTGCTTTTCTCTCATTTATAATAATCCTTATATCAATTAATTGCTTAATTATAACGTGGGCTCGATGAATTATAAGTGTCTATAAATTTGGTGATTAGCAAAACTTATTGTAACATTAAGGTGTTGATATACAAGTAAATACAAACAAAAATTGCTATGATCACCGAGAACAAAGTTACAGAAATGTTTTGTATTTCAGACGATTACTGCAAAGAATATGCGTTGGAATGGAATAAAAACCCTCTTTCAACTTCCTTTCCCAATAGCTCAAAGCGTGGTAAGAGAAGGGGGAGAATGGGCGATGTGGGGGTGATTACCATCCTTGTATTGTTTTGCTGCAATACGTTCTGAAATCTCAAGTATTTTTATTTCTTCTATGTTAGGCAAGAACTAAATTTTTATTTTAGTATGAGTAATCTCGGTACTTCAAATTCGTTTATTCTTCAAATTGTAGACTTATTCCTGTCTTTTTCTAAGCTTGGGACTTTTTTTCCTATACGTTGAGAAAAAAACTCCAAGCCTTGGAAATAAAATTCCAAGCTTTGGAATTGATGACTTTATAAGTGGCGTTTACTATTTGATGGTGCTTCGAGGTGTAATGTCCTAGAATTAGTTGACAACTTTGGTTTCTTAATTTCATTCTTCTTTGACAAGTTTATTTGTTAAGTTCAAATACGCTTGTCGCCGTCTTTTCTTAAGTACATAATTAGTTGACAGTTGTCTTCCAATTGCAAAATTAATCTTTATTTTCTTGTTGCGGTTGTTTCTGCCTCCTTCTTTTATTGTTCGACTTAATAATGTGTGCCAAGGAAGTTATGCCGTCAACCTTCCGACTTCTTCCATTGGCGTTCTCATCTGCAGGCTCTGATGCGGTCTGAACGTGTTGTACAGGTCGATGGCTTTCTTTGTGAGGCGCCTGACCTGCTGCAGACTTTTGTCTTCTGTACTGAAGAGCCATCCGTTCTTGAGCGTATTGTTCATCCTCTCGGCCAGGGCGTTGTGCAATGGGTCTCCGCTTTGCGTCATACTTATTTGTATTCCAAGAGATTTGAGTTTGTCGACGTACTCATTGCAGCAGTATTGTACGCCGCGGTCGGAGTGGTGTATGAGTTGCGAGAGTTCGACATTATACTTTCTGTAGAAATCGATGGCCATAGAGAGGGCTTTCATCGGACCTTGTCTCTCAAGAGTCGGATGTAGGCACCAGCCCACGATCAGACGTGAAGCGGCATCGGTTACCAAGGAGAGATAGGCCCAACCTGAAGAGGTTGCCACGTAGGTGATATCCGTAACGCACAGCTCACCGAAGCGGGCGGGATGTAGCTTGGGCCTTGTGTTGAGAAGGTCTTCATAGATGTGGTAGTGGTGATTGGAGTTGGTCGTCCTTGGGCGTTTGCGACGGCGAAGGCACAGACCATTAGAGCGGAAGAGCTCATAGCATTGGTCGCGCCCGATGGTAAACTTATCTGCATATTTGCGACGGCATAGCTCGTAAAGGATGCGTATGCCGGCCTTGGGTAAAGAGCTGCGAAGCTCCTGCGCATAGAACACGATGCTGCTGCGCAGGACGTCTAACTCCAAAGAGCGATCCACATGGCGATAATATCCTTGTCTGCTTATGCCAAGATAACCGCAGAGTAAACTGACAGGATGACTTACCGGCTCCTGTCTTTCTTTTCCCTGCGACAAGGTCTTGATTACTTGGCAGCGGAGTTTTTTCGTATACGGATGTTGTATTTCTTCTCGGCAAGGTCGATCATCGTCTTGTTGGCCAAACCATAAAGTTTTTCAACGGCCAATTCTTTTTCAAGACGTTTGATCTCTTTTTCATGAGCCTTGCGCTCGCGTAATAGCTGCGCTTGGAGTGCTTCGAGTGTATCGGGGATATCTTCTTTTTTCATAAGATATGCTACTGACGAGACGTCGGGTGAGCCATATTCGGTATAAATACGATGGAATGTACTTAAAGGGATACCGTGACGAGAAGAGAACTCATGCAAGGTTAAGCCACTTGTTACATACTGATGTAATAACAGTATTTTCTCTGATTCATTGTAATGAGACATAAATTTTTACTCCTTTGTGATTGAGAAAGTGTCAACTTATTCAGTACACTACAACAAGATTATATTCGAAGACAAAACCATATTAAAAATGGAACATTTTCATTATTTACCTCTAATGGTTTAACTCAATTTACATACCATTTTTTCAATAATAGTTACAATGCTTTTGTTCTCATTTTTCCTAATGGAGAAAGAAATATTGTAAAAAGTAGTTATTTTTTAAATTAAGAGATTATTATATTCTTTACCAACTGATATACAATTCCATTCTAAAGCATTTCTATATAACTTAAAAAACACCTCAGAAGGGAATAAATTTTATCATAAAAATATAACTGAAAATTAGTTTAACTATATCGCTTTAGATTATCCAAAGTAGTTTCTTGTATTACAAATTATTTATATACCTGTGAAAACTACTTTGGATAGTAAATGCTTCTATTTCCCAAGTCCTTTTAGCCAATACTTTAATTTTGAATCTTTTTCCCAAGATCCAATCTTTTTATCCATTGTTGGTATAACATCAATATAGGCGGCTTCGAGGGCTTCTCTTTTCTGTTTGGAATCAGCCCGTGCATATATTTCTGTAGTTTGTATAGATACATGTCCGAGTATATCCCGGATATAAACTAAATTCACTCCGGCTTGCAGCAGATGCATGGCCTTGCTGTGCCGTAGGCTATGAGGGCTGACTTTGGCCGGGACGAGATCCGGATCTGCAACATGTGCATTCCTCACGTATCTCATCAAGATGAAAGTTACTCCCGCATTCGTGAGTTTTTCCCCTCTGTTGTTTGCAAACAAAGGATGTTGGTTCAACGACTGTTTTAATAAACCTTCAGCTTCCATATACTTCTTGAGCAATTCCACTTGCTGTTCTTGCAGTGGAACGAGCCTTCTCTTCCGACCTTTGCCGAATAATGATACATAATACGGCTTGACCAAATGCAAGTCCATTGGTGTCAAGTCTATAAGTTCTTGAACTCTGGCTCCGCTATCATATAGCAATGCTATTAAAGCAAGGTCACGAAGCCCGTTTCTCGTATTTACGGGTATTAAGGACAGCAATAGCTTTATTCCATCAACAGACAGGTAGCTCACTGACTGTTTTTCAGAGCGTTTCGATTTGATGGACAATATGGATTGCCATTGTTCCAAATGGAAGATATCACCGTACAGCATATACTTGCTGAAAGTATGGAATGCGGCAAGCCTTTGGTTACGTGTTGATATGCCACATCCTTTGTTTTCTTCCGTCCATCGCAAGAAATCCGATACATTGTCACGTGTCAGATGTTCCAACGATAGCCTGTCTGCCTTAACACGTCTTGTTTTCTCCATAAAATCAATGAATGACAAGAAAGTATTTCCATATGCCCTTATGGTATTATGGCTTAGGCCACACTCTCCGGACAGGTAGCTTGTAAAAAAGCGTGTCAGGTGTTTAGCAAAATCATTTTTCATAGGCTATGGGATTATTGGGTAAAGAGGGATATAAAAACCTTGTAATGGAAATTTCCTGTTTCAGTATGTCCGAGTACATTTCTTGTGTCAGCCGCACATAGGTTTCCGTATCGGACAACTTCTTGTGTCCGAGAAAAACGGCAAGAATAGGAAGCGTGCAATATACATCCGCACCGTTTTTAACTTGGTGCATCAACGAATGTACGGCGAAAGTATGTCTTAGGTCGTGCACTCTGGGACCTTTTTTAGCGCAATGCGGAATACCGCACTTTCTTAATATAATCCTGAACCACGCATAAATCCTGCTTTGGCTTAAAGGCAATCCGGACGGAGAAATAAAAAACGGGGACTCCATATTGTCCGCATGGGGCAAAGGCAGCCTGTCCCTCGCTTCCACATATTGGCTCAACACCCGGTACAATGACGAGCAGACAGGTATCAGGCGTTGGCACTGGTTTTTGGTTTTCCTTATCGTGATTACCCTTTTTTCAAGATTTATATCCTGATTCAACAATGATGTGGCCTCACTTACACGCATCCCCGTTCCATACAGTAGGCGGAGAATGGCCGGGATGGAGAAAAGGCGGCTGTCCATATTCCCGTGGTCGCTGGCCACAAGAGAATCGCATACGGTAAAAATGGAGCGTACTTGCTCGTGTGTAAAAATGTACGGTACGTATGTGTTAGCCTTGTTCTTGGGAATCCGAGGTACATAACAAGGAAAACCAATGTTGTTCATGTACTTGGTAAACTGTGCCAATATGGAATATTTGCTGCAAATCGTCTTATAGCTGTTATTTGTCAGGGTTTGTCCCCATTTGTCTATCAATGCGCTGGTAATGAAAGGGGTCTGTACCTTTTCTTCGATGAAGAACCGGTCAAGCAATCCCAAGTTGCTTTCAAAATATTTCCTTGAAAAGCCCACGGCTTCTTTGGCATCCACAAACCTTTGCATATACGGGGCGAACACGCTTATGAATTTATACTTGTTCATAAAAGAGACCTCCTTTCTGTTCGTAAAAAGCGGGATTGACAAGCGGCACATCGAGGGCACATCCCATCAGGCTTGACAAATCCACTCTTAAATATTCCATTGTACTCAAGGAACTATCATGACCCAACGATTCTGAGATGACAGGCAGAGAAACTCCGTTGGCAAGCAATCGGCTGGCGAGGGAATGGCGCATGGCATGAGGCCCGAACTTACGTCCGGAGATATCAATCCCCGATTCTCTCATGATTCTTGATATAGCATTGTTTATTCCCCAACGGAACATGGGGCGATAAGGAGGACGTGCCGATAAGAATATTTCTGGATGTCTGGAAATCGGTCTGCTATAACGCAAATAATTGACAATAGCTTCACCGACTTCTGTGAGTAATGGCAACTCTATCGCTTTTCTTGTTTTGTATTGGGTAAACGCAATGATATTGTGATCCCAATCCAAATGCTCAAATTTCAATCTGCAAATATCCGAAGCACGCAAACCAAGCCGGGTGGCAAGAAGTAATATTGCATAGTCGCGTTTTCCTACCGGACCGGATTGTTCAACCGACAATTCTATTTGTTGGATTTCTTCGGCACCATATATGGAAGGCAGTTTTTCCCGTTTAGGATAGCGGTTGCGGGAAAGGACATATTCAAAATCCGTCTGAATATATTCTTGGACTGATAGGAAGCGAAGGAACAACCGTAGGGAAAAATACCGGTCAATGGCATTTCTGCTCGTACTCAGAAAAGATACTACATCATCCTCCCCAATATCAGAAAATTTTGATTTTGATCTGGTTTCTAAGAACGCAATAAAGTAACTTAGGTTGCGACGGTGTTTTAAGACCGTTGTCTCACAGCGCCGTCTGTTAATCTGTTCTTTCAAAAAAAAGACGTGCAGCCTCTCCAATTTCTCCCGGTAAGGGATGTTCTTCTACTTGTACAATCTTTTTGGGAATAACACCGGTGTCCAAATAAGAGGAAAGAATATGTACACTACGGGTAAGTACCCGCTTGGGAAATGGAGTTAAATCTGGAAGGACTGATTTCAGGTAGCATTCTCCGACTTCAGTGGAGTAAAACACGATGCCTTTCTCTTGAAGATAAGGCAACAGGTATTCCGACCATTTCTTTTGGTGTAAGGTAATGCAGGCTTCCGAATACCCAAGAAACCGCAAATGTTCCGTGCATTCTTGCATCAGGACATGGATGTTTTTTTTCTTGTTGTTGGACATGTCTTTTAATTTTAACGGGTGGTTTGTTCCAACCCCGTGACGAAATTACCATTATATTATCCAAACAACATTATCAAAAGTAATATTGATAATCAATTTATTAGTAACTCATAATTATTGTTACTTTGGATAATCTTTTACTTTGGATAATCCCGGCCTGCATCGGTGGCTACGATGATACGGTCAGCCTTGTCAAAACATGAGCGTATCACCTTGAGCTGTTTTAGTGCTGCTGGATCGGATATATACTCCTTGTCCTTACGTACTTGTCGTACCACTAACTGAAAGGGATTGGGACGGATGGGCAAGTCCTCACGCTTATAAGCGGAAAAACCGTAGGCTTCGGGCATGGCAAGGGCGATGAGGTGTCCCATTGCCCAAGTGACGAGATACCCACTTCCTTCTAAATATCCGTCCTGCTTGCTCGTTGCCCTAACAATGCGGGCTATATCTCCGGCTACCGAGGGTTTCTCGGCAATAATACAAGTTGTCATAGTCGATAATAGAATTAAGAGTTACATCTTACGTCCACGGGACTTCTTCTGTTTGTTCTCGTCCTGCTTTTGCTTCTGCTCGGAAGTAGGTTGTGTCTGTCCCGTCTTCAAGGGCTCTTTCACATTCTTGGTGGCTTCATTGGTCTTGCCGTGGTTGTTCACGGCTACCTGCGTTTTGTGTTCTTCGGCTACGGCAACCACCTTTTCTTTGCCGGTTTCCTGCTTCTTGTCGGGGTTCCACTTGTAGAAACGTGGGCGGTTCTGTTCCTTGTCCATGCGAACGTATGCGTTGAAAGGTTGTCCCTGTTTATCCACCATATTCTTTAGATATAGTGTACGACCGCTATCCAAGGCTTCACGCTGTTTTTCTGATAACTCCAAGCCGCAAAGCTTATGTGGGATACCTTGCTGCTGTGTCTGCTGCTGCCGTTCCTTAAATCCACGGTTATTGTCAAAGATGAACTCAATGCCTTTCTTCTCTGCATTGACTTGCAATAAAGCATCGAAGGACTTGCCGCTCTTGGCGGTCATGCCTTCCACCTTCACGGCTTTGCCTTCCACAAGGTCTTTGTACTGGGCATCAGAGAGCGTTACGCCCTTGATCTCCTTGGGGATGTTCACACGGTCGGCACGCAGGGCTACAATCTCGTTGGTCTGCCGGTCGATGGAGACGTAGGCGGCAAACGGTTCCCCGTTCTTGGGGGTTACCTCAATGGTCTTGCCGAGATTACCCGTAGTGAGGAGCTGCTCCTTTTCTTCGGGAGAGAACTTGTAGCCCATATAGGGAAAATCGAGTTGCGGTTCCTTTCTCAAAGGATGAATTGCCAAACCAATATTGCCACTATCGTCCGTACGGAACGCTAGACGTGCTTCAGTGTAGATAGTAGTGTCTCCAATAGGTACGGCAATCGTCACGAGATTACTCTTCTGCCAATTAAGCATTTTCTCTAATTCTCCGCCTTGTTCCAACCGTTCACGGGAAAGGCCAAGACTGTCGAGCATCTTCCAATCCACCTTTTCGGGGTTAATGGCGGTAGCATTCTTCTGCTGGGGCAGATAGTCCCCAAAGGGAATGCCAATCTCTGCCAGTTGCTGTTTGCTTTCGGGCTTTTCACGGCTTTGTAACATGGTACGCAGGTTGTCCACGCCCTGCTCCACATTGTCTGCCAATACCTTGTACAGTCCAAAGTGAGTCGGGTCATTGAACTGTTTGAGGAAGTTGGTCATGAAGTTCTTCAGAAGTCCATCCTTGTTGTTGAACTTCAAGAACGCTGCTTGATTGGCAGCGACAGCCTCAGTTGTTTTAAGGTTTCCCTTGTCGTCAACACCAGACACGACGGACAGCTTGCCCGCTTCCTGCTCATTCTTCACTTCCGTGCGGTCTTCCAAGACCAGCACGTAATTGTCATTGCTGTTTGATTCCATTGCTTAATAATTTTAATGATGAATACTGTTATCAAGCAGCTAAGTTATAGTAACATTATTAATGAATTGAGAGTAGGAGAATTTGCGGGAACAATGAGGAAAAGTAATGAACATTCACCGTTTCATTTCCTTTGTTTCTTCAAAAATTAAGACATCGTAAAATTTGGAATCTGAATCTACAAATACATTGAAAAGTGTTTTTTATGTACATTCATTATTCTTCCACGAGTAAAAAAAGGCAAATACTACAATTTTATCGTGAAAACTTTTTGCATCTCGGTAAAAAGTTATATTTTTTTCGTTAATGTTCAGATAAAATTATGGATTATTTGAAATTACCGTTAGACTTACCTGCCGCGTTGGGAGGACAAATGGAGCGATGTTCTTATGAAGAGTCCATCGCTCAACACATTATGATGCTGGTTGTTTCGCGGTATGGAGAAGTAGAGAGTAAAGACGATTATGGGTCTGTGATATGGAATTTGGAATACAATCAAACTGTTTTTAATCAGGATTGGGAGGAGAATGTAAGGAAATCATTGGAAATGACCATTGCTAAGTACGAACATCGATTGAAAAACATCGAAGTGCACGTTGAACTGACGGAAGTCGAGGAAGAGGTCAGAAATAAATATCCCAATGCGCGTCGTCGTGTAAGAATTGGTGTGAAGGGGGTGCTGATTTCGAATGACAAACCTTTTCATTTCAGCACTTATCTTTACATCAGCCCTCTTTCTCAATAATAAAAAACATTCTGTTATGATAGACAAACGGCAACAAGATATAAAAGAGCGCATTTCACGCTATGCAATGGACATGTGGGGCATTTCCGATCCGACTCAGATGGACCCTGTCATAGATCTTCTGCTAGACGTGTTTGCCTATAACAGTAACCGATTATACCAAGACATGGAATCGTCTGATTCTGCAATACTGCATCGGTTAGCTCGGCTACTTGTTCCTCATAAATGGTCTTTGCCTTTTCCTGCCCATGCCTTGATGACAGTCAATCCTGCTTCAAGTGAGGTGCACGCGCTTTCTATAGAAGATCGTTTTCAAACAAACAGAATGATTTTCAGCAAGGGATTGGTTCCGATTTCTTTCACACCGCTTGCTGCTTATCCATTGGTACAGGCACAGGTCAAATGTATTACCTTTGACGATAAGATGTACACCTATTTTGGTGATGGGCGAAAAATGGTGTCAGTCCTTTCTAAAGATAAAGATGACGAGGATGAACATGTTATTTGGTTAGGAATCGCCATTTCCGAAGAAACCTTGTTAAGTACAGAGGCTTTAATGCTGTGTATCTTACCAGAGGATGAACGGTTGAACCCCTTTATTAAAGATACAAAAGTTTACGACACGGATAATCATTCTATACATACACATACTCCGCATTTCTCTTTGTCTGATAAGGAAAAATATCATTATTTTGATGATATCAATGATTATTACGCTGACAACTACATAACGATAGACTTAGCAGAACATCCTCACAGAGAAAGTTTATGCTGTACAGCAGTCCCAAGAGTTTGGAAAGATAATGAGACAGAAAAACAACAAGATAATCTCTGTTGGTTCAAACTTCAGTTCCCGAGTATACAGTTTGATGTGAATTTTGAGGAAATAAGATTTCTAATGAATACCTTTCCTGTTGTCAACAGAGCGTTGTTTTCTCAAAAACATGATTTTTCAAAAGAAGGGTCTATCATTTCTCTTCCGTGTAATGATGATACCCATTTTCTGCATATAGAAAGCTTACAAGATAGTAAAGGGAGAGATTACACGGATATAAGAAATCATTTTGAAGAATATCCCATAGGAGCTTTCAGCATGTACTTCGGCAATCTTGAAAAGTTCGATTCAGATAATGCCCGGAGTCTTATTATCAGACTAATGCAGTTGTTACGAGAAGAAGGGAATGCCTTCTTTTCTCTTGACTCTGATGCTCTTGACGACCAATTAGGTGAACTCTATAAGAAGATAGAGGATATGGGTAAGAGTGCACACGATACCATTAAACAAGAAAATAAACCAAAGGTATTTCTACTGACCTATCCTGAGAAAGATGCGGAGAATGCTGAGCTGAAATATTGGGTTACAGATGGGGCTCTTGCTAACGGTTTGGATTCAAGGGCTCTTTTAACCCAAGAATCTAAGATTAAGTTTATGAATTCGGGGCTTTGTTTCCAAACAACTACCAAACAAGGTACTATTCATAAGAATGAGCAGGACTTAATTAATAGTCTGCGTTATGGATTGCTAAGTAGAAATCGCATTGTCACGCAAGAAGATGTGCGTAGTTATATTTCCTGTAAGCTGGGTAGTTCCATTAAAGATATTATTGCTGTCCGATAAAAGTTTTTTGATTGATATGCCGTTCTTTTGGAGAGGGCAAAAAGTAAAGGGCTGATTTCGTTTTGTAAAGTCAGCCCTTAATGGTTAATTTGTATTCGACAAAAAAACATTTAACCATGGGTAAAAGTACACATTTTAGCGGACAGCCGCTCTATTCTCAGATCATAAAATTGTTGAACAAGTCCGAAATCCTCCGCATAAGCAGCGAACAGGGCGCAGAACGCTATGTCAAG
>NZ_GG700643.1:637758-648237 GCF_000159995.1 Alloprevotella tannerae ATCC 51259 | reverse complement strand
GCGCTTGCGACGGCGAAGGCACAGACCGTTAGAGCGGAAGAGCTCATAGCATTGGTCGCGCCCGATGGTAAACTTATCTGCATATTTGCGACGGCATAGCTCGTAAAGGATGCGTATGCCGGCCTTGGGTAAAGAGCTGCGAAGCTCCTGCGCATAGAACACGATGCTGCTGCGCAGGACGTCTAACTCCAAAGAGCGATCCACATGGCGATAATATCCTTGTCTGCTTATGCCAAGATAACCGCAGAGTAAACTGACAGGATGACTTACCGGCTCCTGTCTTTCTTTTCCCTGCGACAAGGTCTTGATTACTTGGCAGCGGAGTTTTTTCGTATACGGATGTTGTATTTCTTCTCGGCAAGGTCGATCATCGTCTTGTTGGCCAAACCATAAAGTTTTTCAACGGCCAATTCTTTTTCAAGACGTTTGATCTCTTTTTTCATGAGCCTTGCGCTCGCGTAATAGCTGCGCTTGGAGTGCTTCGAGTGTATCGGGGATATCTTCTTTTTTCATAAGATATGCTACTGACGAGACGTCGGGTGAGCCATATTCGGTATAAATACGATGGAATGTACTTAAAGGGATACCGTGACGAGAAGAGAACTCATGCAAGGTTAAGCCACTTGTTACATACTGATGTAATAACAGTATTTTCTCTGATTCATTGTAATGAGACATAAATTTTTACTCCTTTGTGATTGAGAAAGTGTCAACTTATTCAGTACACTACATACCACAAAAGAAGTTACCCTTATGGCATACAATAAGAAATCAGTTTTAGAGGCCAATACGGAAGCCATCCGTGTGGTCTTACGATTGGAGAAAGAACGCCGCGAAGCCACCGAAGCTGAGAAAAGTATTTTACGAAACTACCAAGGCTTCGGTGGTTTGAAATGTGTACTCAACCGTACAGATAACCCCGATGACATCCGCTATTGGAGCAAGTCGGAGCAAAATCTCTTTGAACCTACCCAGCAGCTCAAACAGATGATTTATCGTGAAGCCGTAGATGCCAACACTGCCAAGCGGTATTGGGAGAGCATCAAGGCAAGCGTACTGACCTCCTTCTATACCGATACCCGTATCGTTTCAGCCATCTCAGACGCACTTGTCTCCACAAACCTGCAGGTAAGACGATGCTTAGACCCATCAGCAGGTATGGGTGCATTTGCCGAGACCTTTGCAAGGCAGGCTGGAGTTGTAGATGCAATGGAGAAAGACCTGCTTACTGCTCGTATCAGCCAAGCCCTGCACCCGTATGGGAAAGGCAATATCTTCGTCCACAATGAGCCTTTTGAAGCCATTGGAGAGCTGGAGGACAAGGATAAGTACGACCTTGTAACAAGTAACATTCCCTTTGGCGATTTCATGGTCTATGACCGAGAATACAATAGAGGTAAGGATACACTAAAGCGCGAGTCCACACGTACCATTCATAATTACTTCTTCGTGAAAGGTCTGGACTGCATCAAGGAAGGTGGCTTACTGGCATTTATCACCTCACAGGGCGTTTTGGACAGTCCCCGCAATGAAGCCATACGCCGTTACCTCATGCAAAACAGCCGCCTTATCTCTGCTCTCCGACTGCCATCGGGTATGTTTTCAGACAATGCAGGAACGGACGTGGGCAGTGACCTCATCGTCCTGCAGAAGCAGACGAGTAAAGAAATCAGCGAGGACATTGAGCAGCAGTTCGTAGAAACCGTTTCTGTTCCCAAGGAAGAAGGCTCTTCTGTCGTCTTCAAGCAAAACTCTCTTTTTGTAGGAGATTGGAAAGACATTTCTCATCGCACCGTTGCCACAGAGCGCATAATGGGTACAGACCCTTATGGAAGACCTGCATGGGAGTATCGGTTCACGGGAGGGATTGAGGAAATGGCAGAAAGTCTCCGAACACAACTCTCTCTTGAAATGGGACAACGTATCGACCGCAAGCTCTATGAAACTGGCATACCGATGACCAAGGAAGAATGGCAGGTGAGGGTTAATGAAATACTGCAAAAATTAGGAGTTACCGTGCAGGCGGAAGGAAAACCGCAAATGCTGGGAACAAAGGAGGAAGACGATACTGGCGCCCATAACCTCATGCCCGATAGTATCAGGAAACAGTTGCCTAAACTTTACAGCACGGAAAAGGAACTCATTGGCGATAAGGTTGCCTACGCACGCTATTTCTTCCCTATGGGAGCATACACAGCCTACCTTTTGGAATATGACCCCAAGAGCCGCATTGGTTTCGGTGCTGTCACGATGGGTTACGGCTGGGAGCTTGGCAATATGTCCCTCGATGAGATGGAAGGTGTGAAAGTAAGAGGACTGGGCATAGAGCGCGACCTGTATTTCTCTCCTAAGAAACTGCACGAGATAGCCGAATTGGAAGAAATCGTCAGGGGACAATATACTAAAGAAAAAGTGGTGGCAGAGGAAATCAAGGAAGAAGCAATAACAAAGACAGAGAATGAGGTTAAGGAGACTGTGGCCATTGCTTCTGAGAACGATACGCAGATAATGGAAAATACCGTTCCTAACGGAGAGACAAGCCCATTACAGCCATCATCACCAGAGTCCGCCCCACAACAATTAGTATCAGAACAGCCTTCCATGACTATTGAACCTGCACCCGAAGGCGTACCCGCCCTGACACTTCATCATCAATACGAACAGGAAAGGCTGGAAATCCGTACGGATATTGAAGCTCCGAGAGAAATGAACGGACAGACGATATTCTTTGACGACGATCATCATCCGGTGGTGGACAATAACATGGAAGATATCGGACAACCGGAGCAGCTGTCACTGTTTGCCCCGGAGGAATACAGCCTTTGGACAAGAGAGGTTACCCGTGTGAACAATGAAATCAAGGATAATTCAGGAACTTCACAGGCGCATCGTCCTATAACAAAAACTGTACCCCAGAAATCATCGGAGTCCAAGATGCAAAAGGCAGCGACTATTCCTCAACGGCGTACTCGTGGCAGCAGGAAAGCAGCTTCTTCCTCTCCACGTGAGCCGTCGCTTTTCGACTTTATGAATGAAGCCGAGGAGCGCAAGCCGCAGCCGATAGCGGAAGTCAGAAAGGAGTTTGACGCTTCCCCGCGCCCTTTTCTCTCTTCGCCGGACTCTCACCTGAGAGACGGCTCCATTGTCGTGCAAAAAGGTCAGGTGGGGTTTCTTTCTGACTTGAAGCGGCATCCGACCTTTAACCCGATGGACTTGCCGTATGCACAAATCTCACGGCTCAAAGCCTATATCGAGATACGAGAGTGTTATCACCGCCTCTATGACTACGAGGCGAATAACCAAACTGAGGACAAGGAGGAACGTGAGAAACTCAACCGCCTTTATGACGGCTATGTCCTACGCTGGGGTTACTTCAACCAAAAGGCGAACGCCGATGTGATAAAAATGGATGCCACGGGCGTGGAAATGCTTTTCTTGGAACGCTCCAAGAATGGCAGGTACATCAAAGCGGACATTTTTGACCACCCTACGGCATTTTCTACCACGGAACTGACCGTTGCCGCAGACCCGATGGAGGCACTGGGCGCATCGCTCAACAAGTACGGTACGGTGGAACTTGACTATATGGCTTCTCTACTGCCTGATATGGAAGAAAGCGACATCATCTCTTCCTTGGAAGGTCGCATCTATTTCAATCCCGAAGAGAATACCTATGAGGTAGCCGACAAGTTTATTTCGGGCAACGTGATAGAGAAAGCGGAGCGTATCGAGTCGTGGCTATTGGACCATCCCGACCACGAGGAGGCAAAGCAGAGCCTTGCAGCCCTGCGTGCCGCCACGCCAACATCTATTCCCTTTGCAGACCTTGACTTCAATCTCGGTGAACGCTGGATACCTGCCAAGGTCTATGGCAGGTTTGCCTCGGAGTTCTTCGGAACAGACATTGACGTATCCTATCACTCCAATATGGACGAGTACAGCATTGTCTGCGACCGTAAAAATGCCAATATCTGGCGTAAGTATGCCGTGCAGGGCGAATTTCGGTCTTATGACGGTATCAACCTCTTGAAGAACGCACTCCACAATACCATTCCTGACATCAACAAGAGTAAGGAGGTGACGGATAGAATTACGGGAGAAACCAAGACTATTAAAGTCAGGGACGGGCAGGCCATACAGATGGCGAATGCCAAGATTGAGGAGATACGGCAGGGCTTTGTCGATTGGCTCGGACGGACGCCTGATACTTTCAAACAGCAATTGTCCGACCGTTACAACCGTCTTTTCAACTGTTTTGTCCGACCGAACTTTGACGGCACACATCAGACTTTTCCCGACCTTGACCTCAAACGGTTGGGCATTGCCGACCTCTACAAGAGCCAGAAGGATGCCGTATGGATGCTGAAGACCAATGGAGGAGGCATCTGTGATCACGAGGTGGGGGCGGGCAAGACACTCATCATGTGTACGGCAGCCTACGAGATGAAGCGATTGGGACTGGCAAACAAGCCAATGATTATCGGACTGAAGGCAAACGTCTTTGACATTGCCGACACCTTTAGAAAGGCTTATCCCAATGCGAGGATCTTATATCCGGGCAAGAATGATTTCAACAAGCAGAACAGACAACGCATTTTCAACGACATCAAGAACAACGACTGGGACTGCATAATACTTACGCACGAACAGTTTGGTATGATACCGCAGGCTTTGGAGATACAGGAAGCGATTATACAAAAGGAACTGGACTCCGTAGAAGAGAATCTCGAAGTACTTCGTATGCAGGGAGTAGACATCTCCCGTGGTATGCTCAAAGGATTGGAAAAACGCAAACAGACGCTTGAAGCCAAGTTACAGAATATACAGGATAGTATTGCTGAAAGAAAAGATGATGCCGTGGATTTTAAAATGATGGGGATTGACCACTTGTTTGTAGATGAGAGCCACCAATTCAAAAATCTGATGTTCAATATCCGCCACGACCGTGTGTCGGGCTTGGGCAACCCAGACGGCTCGCAGCGTGCCTTGAACATGCTCTTTGCCATCCGCACCATACAGGAACGGTCTGGCAAGGACTTGGGGGCGACATTCCTGTCGGGAACGACCATCAGTAATTCACTTACAGAACTATATCTGCTATTTAAGTATCTCCGTCCACAGGCTTTGGAGAAGCAAGGTATCAACAGCTTCGACGCATGGGCAGCCGTCTTTGCCAAGAAATCGACCGACTACGAGTTCTCCATCACAAACGACATCATTCAGAAAGAGAGGTTCAGGACGTTTATCAAGGTGCCGGAGCTTGCCGCCTTCTATGCCGAGATTTGCGATTTTCGCACGGCAAAGGACATCGGTATCGACCGTCCGGAGAAGAACGAGATACTGCACAATATACCGCCGACACCGGAGCAGGAGGTCTTTATCGGCAAGCTGATGGAGTTTGCCAAGAGTGGTGATGCCACGCTTTTGGGACGTGCGCCACTGAGTGAGAGCGAGGAAAAGGCAAAGATGCTGATTGCAACAGACTACGCCAGGAAGATGAGCCTTGACCTCAGAATGATAGATGAAAATGCTTACTCAGATCATATCGACAACAAGGCAAGCCATTGTGCCAAGATGCTCAATGACTATTACCGAAAGTTCGACGCACAGAAAGGAACACAATTTGTTTTCTCGGACTTGGGAACTTACAAGCCCGGTGGAGACTTCAATGTCTATTCGGAAATCAAGAGAAAGTTGGTGGAAGATTACCATATCCCATCCTATGAAATACGCTTCATTCAGGAGTGCAAGAACGAGAAAGCCAAGAAAGCAATGGTGGATGCTATGAACCGTGGAGACATCCGTATTATCTTTGGTTCTACCTCTATGTTGGGAACAGGTGTAAATGCCCAGCAACGTGCCGTAGCAATCCATCATTTGGATACGCCGTGGCGACCCTCAGACTTAGAGCAGCGCAACGGGCGAGCTGTGCGCAAGGGAAACCTTATCGCTAAGGAATTTGCGGACAACAAAGTTGATGTGATTATCTATGCCGTGGAACGCTCGTTGGACAGTTACAAGTTCAACCTGTTGCATAATAAGCAGCTTTTCATCAACCAGCTGAAGACCAACACGCTCGGCTCCCGTACCATCGACGAAGGTTCGATGGATGAGGACAGTGGTATGAACTTCTCAGAATATGTAGCAGTGCTTTCGGGTAATACCGACCTTTTAGAGAAAGCAAGATTGGACAAGAAGATTACCACCTTGGAATCAGAACGTAAGAATTTCCTTCGGGAACGTGATGCTGCAACGGGGAAGTTGGCCGAGATTGAGAGCTCCGTGTCCTTTCATACGGACAAAATCAAGGAGGCACAGTCTGACTTGGCTCTCTTTGAGAAGCGTGTGAAACGTGATGAAGAAGGTACACCTATCAATAAATTGACAATCAAAGGTGTGGAAGACAGTACAGACATCAAGATCATAGCTGCACGTTTACAAGAAATAGACGAAAAAGCTCGCACCAAAGGAGAGTACAATAAAATCGGTGAGATATACGGCTTTTCCATCATGGTCAAAACGGAGAGCATTTCCAAGGACTTGTTCGACTGCTCAGTGAACCGCTTCTTTGTGAAAGGGCAGGAGAGTATCTACTATACCGAGACCTCTGCAAAACCCCTTCTACAATTTGTCTTTCTTAAATATTCTTTGTACCTTTATCGTATGAAACAAAAGTTATCCTCTCCAAGTTTTGCTGACCTATTCCTTGGACAAAGAAAGGTCAAGCAGACATTATTTTCACAAATAAATACAATCATTGATTGGGCACCTATTCGTGCTATAATAGAAGTGGCTTATACAAAAGGCTATAAGTCTACTGGCCGGCCCAGCTATGACAGCCTTGTTTTATTCAAGATAGAATTACTCCGCACCTGGTATGGTCTGAGTGACGGAGAAGTTGAAGATCAGGTTAACGACCGCCTGTCTTTTAGTCGCTTTGCAGGTCTTGGCATGGAAGATATTGTTCCTGATAGTACTACTGTGTGCCGTTTTCGCAACATTCTTGTTGAAGCGGATTTGTATGATACGCTTCTTGAGGAGTTTAATAGGCAATTGGAAGCTAAAGGAATCATTGTAAAGCGTGGCACAATTATTGATGCCAGCATTACGAATACGCCCCGTCGCCCCCGCGGAGGTAAGAGCTATGAGGTCGTTGAGGATAGAAAAGAGGATGAGAACATGGAGGTTTCGGAGAAAGCCATGCTCAAAGAAGTTGTCAAGCCTAACGTAGACACAGAAGCCCGTTGGGTAAAGAAGATGGGAAAGCTCCACTTCGGTTACAAGCGTCACACGGTAACGGATGAAAACGGATTGGTGCTTGCCGAGGAAACGACAGCTGCCAATGAAAGTGATATGAAACACTTAGAAACACCCCTAAAGAAAGCTAAATTGCCACGGAAAGCACTTGTCTATGCCGATAAAGGATATGACTCGATGGAGAACAAAGAAACCCTCAAACGTATGAAACTCAAAAGTCGTATCATGCATAAAGGAACAAGAGGACATGAAATTACAGAAAGGCAGCAGCGTATCAACGTTGCGATAAGTAAGACACGCTACAAAGTAGAACGTACCTTTGGTTCTATGCATAGATGGTTTGGTGCTGGAATAGCAAGATACGTTGGACTTTCAAAAGCACATGCGCAGCATATTATGGAATCCATTGCCTACAACTTGTACCGAACACCTGGGATTATTGTGTCAAATTCTATCAGATAATATGAAAATACACCGATAAAAGATTATTATCTACTCAAAAATAACCTCCAACGGCATCGTTTAATCAAAAATATTTATTCTTCTAAGAGTGTATGGGTGAGAATTGAGAGGATGATAGGTTTTGCAGAGGTCTCATACCTATAATAATGGTAAGTTGGCAACTGATCCGAAACTTGCGTGCCAGAACTTTGTTAATGCCTTGGAGCGTATTCCTAAGGTGATTGAGTCGCATGAGAAGGAAATGGAGAAAATAACAGCCAATAAGGATGTTTACATTACTATTGCAAACAGCTCGTGGAAAAAAGAGGACGAGTTTCGCTCACTTAAAAGTGAAGCTGCGGAGCTGGACAGAAAGATTGCACTTACACTTGCACCACCGGAGGAAGAGAAAGAAGATGAGCAAAAAGTTGGTATAGAAGAAGATTTACGTCCATCCATAACTGCTTATGAAAGACGGACGGAACTGTCATCATCAGCTTCAACCTCAACTGTCCCTGACAATCCTCTGTCTACCCAAAATGAAAATCAGCAAAATATCACGGACAAAAAGGACGTGATGAGTAATACCGTTGTGGGCAAACCCAAATGGAAAATGTAATGTTGTGTATGTCAAGTCTGCAAATGAGAAAATATATGCCCTGATTTGCAGACTTGAATATGCGTTATTGAGCGCTTATTTTTTCAATATGTACCTTCTCCAAGGACTTCAGTATTACAGCAAATGATGACTTTATTACTTCTGGGGATGGTATCGGTCGATAAGCAATCAAAGACAAATTCTTTTCGTATATGGGAGACAAAGACGTCCATAGCGCATCAAAGTCTGTCATCAACGGAGATGCGCTTAAACTTTCCAATTCACCCCATCCTTTCGGCTCGTCAAAAGCCTGACGGTCATGTCTTATAAGGCTTTCCACATCACTTGCAAACGCTTTGTCAAGAACATAGTCCCGAAGTTGCTCAATCGACAATAACGCATCCAAATCATAGAAATGGCGTATTTTGGACGATAAGGCGGCCAATGGGCTATCGCTCATTGAAAAGCGGATGAGAGAAACGGTTTTCTCACACAACGTTTGTTTAAGCGACAATACGTTCAGTTCAAATGGCTCAAGGTGGTATTGGGTGATAAAATCATCCATACCCTGACTCTTCAGAAATGTTGTTACAAAGGGTTCTATCATCCGTTTTTCATTTGGGAACGGATTGGCAAATGCACTAATCTCCACAATTATACGGGCAGGAATAGGATTTGTATTTGCGTCCAGTTCTATTTTGGTATCATAGAGAAATGCTTGTTTCCTGTATTTCGAACCTTTGGATATGTCTGGAAATTCTTTATCTTCCACCAAACCTGCTGTTACCTCTTTTATGAGATGCGACAGGAGCGTTTTGACTTGGTTGCCGCTCATTTGCTCGCTGATGACAGCGAAATCGACATCCTCTGAAAATCGGTTGATGAGTTGATATGCCTTGGATAACGAAGTTCCACCCTTAAACACTATTTGCGGAGCATAGGCACTCTTGGATAATAATCGGAGTACCGCTGATATGTAATAGTCCTTCTCTATCAGTTGGACAGGGATGCCCAAAGCATCTGAAGTTGCATGAACAAGGTCCGTAAACAGTTCCGGCTCTAAATATAATTCTTTCATTCTATGTTCCATTGATTAGAAATTGATTTTGATGAGAATCCAATCCTAAATCGCGTCAGTGGACTCAATGTACGATGCAGTTCTGCAGCCAAAGGCTCCTCGTCGAGCATAGAGCCTAATAAGGCTCGCGTAAACGGAGAATATCTCATAGCAAGCTCCACCAAGAGTTTTTTCCTTTTCTGGCTATACCCATTCACTTTGGTTTTAAGGAGTGAATACGATTTGTCAATAGCAGTATCGGGTATTTTTTTTATCCACTTTAAGCAATCTAACAATCGTAATAGCTCAATATTTTCCCGGGTAATTATATTTTTCTGCAAAACGAATCGTATGGCATATATCCCTCGTCTTCGGTTTCGACCGGGGAAGTTTGTTCCAATTTCAAGCATAGTTGACTGTTGTGTTGTCAATCCCAATAAGTTAAAAGCATAGAGACCTGTCAAATAACCAATCGGAGTGTCATTCTCGTAAAGCAAATCCTTGAACCGTTCCTCCAATGCCGGACCGACAGTACCAAACTTCGTTTGCTTGGGTTTGTAATAAATACCCGGATTCAACCGCTCTATCGTTCCTGCTTGAACAAGCCGCCCCAAGGCAACTACGGCTGCATTCTGTTCGGCACGCGAAAGTTTCAAATCTTCCATACGAAAGACCTTGCCTTCCTCAAAACCTAAGACCTTTTGCCTTATTGTCTTACTTGTCATACTTGCCTGTTTTTGGTGCAAAGGTACTCTTTTTGTTGTGTAAATGCAAGTATTTACACAACAAAAAGAGGAGCAGTATATCCAAAACACCTACCATTCCTCCCGTTTTCGTACCATTTCATCTATCTCCTCGCGTAAAAACAACAAACGTCCATTGGCCTTAAGATAGGGGATTTTTCCTGCCCAAACCCAATAATAAGAGACCTTTGCAAAATAAGGAGGTGTAGTAAAGAGGAGTTCTTGGCATAAAAGGAGCGAGTGAAAGGGGTGGCAGTAAGGAGTGAAAGTAGTTGTAAATCCCCCTTTGAGGAGCTGCTTGCACGAGCTCCTCAAGGGTGGTTATGCCTTATCCTACAAATGAGGACATAATTATCCCCGGGGTTCTGTATAAATTAAAGGCG
>NZ_GG700643.1:613508-637658 GCF_000159995.1 Alloprevotella tannerae ATCC 51259 | reverse complement strand
CAACCTGATTGAGGAAGTCGTTTTGTGCTTTGCGATAACGCTTTGAAAGGAGTGCGTCTGCAAATGTTACATGCTCATCGGTATTCTTGGATTGGTATGCCATGGGAGGAGTATTATGCTGTTTTTAATGCTCAAATATACGAAATAACTTCCTATTATACAATGAATTAACAAACAAAATACACACCAATCGCTGTGCAAAGGTCTCTTATAAATAGTTTTTTGTTCTACCTTCAAGATTTTTGAGACATCTATGATGTCCAAGTATTCCGGTTTCAATGGAGGGTGAACGGTTGTATCTATTTCCTGTTCCCGCAGGACGAGCAAACGGTCGAGCTTATCTTCCACATTCTTCAGTTTATCAAACAGGCATTTCTGCCATGTGTCTTCAGATTGTTGGTCTAAGTATGGCATAGTTCCCCTTTTTGATAATTTCCATTTACATCTTGTGTCAAGATACGTTGCTCTTTCATATAGGCGATGTACTTCTTTGCGGTTCTGTCTTTGATTTCCATTTCGCGCATCAGAACCTCACACAGTTCTTGGTATGAGAGTTTGAAAGAACTTCGGAAAGCGTCTCTAATAACACCAATAAGTTCGTCGGTTTTGCGCTTTTCCTTGTCTTCCTTGGATTTCTCACCACGATAGACGTGCATATCCTCTGCCTTATCCCAGCCGAAAAGCATCATCGGTACGTCCAGCGGACTTCCGTCACGGACTTTCAATGCTTTTACCACCGAGTATTCCGGATTGTCGTCTTTCTCTATGGAAAGAATTCCCGCGGCTTTGCGTTGCAGCTCGGAACCGATGTGACCACGGAGCTTAATGCCATTCGGCACAAAGTGCAGCACGCAGATGATGCAAGTATTATATATGCCAGCTAAACGGTACAACTCATCTACAATGGCAATACTTTCCGTTTCATCGTTGGCGGAGCGTATCAAGTCGGCTATACCATCAATCACCACAAGATGGATGCCTCCATGCTTGTGGTGAAACAAATCCATGCTCTCACGGATAAGTTTCAATCTGTCCTTACGGGAGAGCGAGGCGAGGTACAGGGAGTGGTAAAACTCCGGTACGGTTTTCAATGAAGCACGTTGTAAGGTTTTACCCAAGTTCTTGTGAAGTTGTGCCTCAGACTGTTCGGTGTCGTAGTGTAATACCGCCAAGCCGTTAGGGTTGGGCGTAATTTCCAATCCCAATGTCCTCTCGGCAGGTAACCGTTCTGTTCCTAATGTTCCGGTAAGAATGGCAGCCACATAATTGCTTTTGCCCGTACCTTCGCCACCCGTAATACAAAACAGATTGTCTTGTGTGCCCAACGGTACGCCATTCACTGTCACAACGGACTTTGAAGCATCGGGGGGATTGTCATAGTCTATTTCGCATGAACGTAGCATCATGATGGTCTGTGTATAAATTTAGGAGAGCATGGTTGACAGCAATCCTCTCAATTCTTTTTCATTATGCCCTAAGGCAAAGTAATCGGATATGTCTTTCTCGCTTTTGATGCCTTGCAGGGGAAGTGTCAGGGTAAGTACCTTATAAGCGGACAGAACTTCCGCTTGCCGTTCTGCCTCCCTAAGACCGGTTTCGTCCGTATCGTATAAGAGAATGATGTGGCGAAAACGAAGCAGCAGGCTCTCGATTATGCTTTCCGGGATTTGTGCAGTCTCACTGTTGAAACAGATGGCATTGAAATGATGGGCGGAGAGGGAAAGCACATCCTTCTCTCCACCCGTGATGAAGAGTATGTCGCCCTTGTTGGGCAGCTGTTCAAAGCCGAACACATAATCTTCCACTTTTTCTCCTCCATACAAAAACCGCATTTTACTGAATGGACGGTACACTTTAACAAAGTTCCTCATAGCATAGCAGAACATAGGTTCTTCCGAAGAAGAATGAATGGTATATGCCTTTCCTTGGTTTGAAACCGACTCAAAACGGGCTATGGACTTGACCTGAAAGCGCTGCAGGGTTTTCGTTCCGATGCCATACCGTGCCCAAAATCCAAGTTCGTTATCCTTGTAAGATTGTTCTGCGATCCTGAACCATTTTTTGGAGCCTGCCTGCTTACTGGCATTCACGGATATGGGAGGTTTGGGAGGAATATTGGCATTCGACTTGCTTTTCTCGCCCCAATCATGGTACGGCAATGAAATGTTCAGTTGCAGGTCATTGATAATCATCTTCAGCACTTTCATAAAGTCCCTCCGTATATCCAAGCCTTGTATTGCGGCTGCAAACCAAAAACAGTCACCGGAATACATTTCGTTACCGAAGTCTTTCATGCGATAGCACTTCGACCTCGTGTCAAAATAGATATTGCAGGAAGCCCGTTTGTCCTCATATAGCGGATTCCGAAAATTCCGTTTGGGAACAAAATCAATCGGCATATAGAAACTGAAGACTTCCAGTCCTCTGTTTGTGTGTTCCAAGATTTCTTCCTTAATATTCATAGTTCCTCAAACAAAATTTGTGAATCTCCCATATATCCTTTCTGGATACCATCCTTGTAGGCATTGAGCCTTTGAAGTGCTTCCACTCTACGAAAGCCTTTGAAGGACGCACGCCCCGTCTTGATTGCAATGTACAGTCCTTTGAAGGGATAGACCACATGATTGCAGGAAACATAGCGATAAGGGATAACTTTGCTGTCTCTCCATCGCGCCAGTGAAGCTCTGGATATGCCTAGAAGCCGCAGGACATCGGAAGAGTTCAGTTCAATCTTTTCTTCTAACACGGCATAATCCTGTTTCAGTTCAAGAATGAAGCTTGCAATTCGATCCATGCTCTCTTTCAAGGAATGTATTTCCTCCAAAAGGGTAGCAGGAAGCATGTTATTCTCTGTCATCACGCATCAGTTTTTGAATAAGTTCATCGATTGCTTCTATCAAATCATGAAATGTATATATGCAGTCTTGCTTTTTTACTATACAATTGGCAAGAAATATGATATGCTGAATCATTCTTTTGTGATCTACGTGACAGAGTTTGTTCAACAAAAAGATGAGATCTTCTTTTTCAATTGTAAGGAAACTATGGTCTTTGTCTTTGGTAGTATGCACCAAAGATTCTATCATTCCCTTGGGAAGATGCAAAAGAAGCACATCCATATCGAATGCCGAGGCACATTTAGTATAGGTGTCAATTCTTAAATCTGTCTGCATTCTGCAATGCTTCCTGAAGTTGGAATACTCCATACCGGCAACTTGAGCTTTCATCTTGCTATCCTTACAAAAAGACAGAATGTCTTCAAGAGTGGGAAGCACGATAAACAAGCGTCCCTCTCTCTTTTGAGGTATCATCTTCTTATCCATATTTATTAATTAATTTGATTTCTAAATGCAAAGTTCTAAAGAAATAAACCTTTTTTTAAGAATATTGGATTGCCAATGTTGGCAATATGATGCCATTTACAATTTTTATTGTTTTTCAACAGCATAGACCGTCAGTGCACGGTGCAAGTCCCTTTTATATATAAGGGCTTGCACCGTGCACTGAAATTGTAGCCGGAATTTTTCTAAAAGATTTTCAACCAAATATTTGGCGGTGGTTCATTTTTTATGTACCTTTGTACCCGAAATGGCATAGGTGATGTCATTAGAGCGAATTATTTAAGTGCTCTCAAAATACTCTATAGTGGCTACAATTTGGCTACATAGATGAATGAGGCCGATAAAAATAGTTGTGATACAGGGTGTTACAGAAACAAGTTCAAGTTCCGTACGCACCGCGATAGTCCCGCAAACCTTTCGTTTACGGGACTATTGTTATTTTAGCCCACTTTGTCAACCATCAAACGATTCAAGACAAGAACAATAATGAGAGCAATCGAATTACTCAGTCCTGCGAAAAATGCAGCCATAGGCATAGAGGCCATCAAGCATGGGGCAGATGCCGTCTACATCGGTCCTCCTTCTTTTGGGGCTCGTGCTGCTGCAGGCAATTCGATAGCCGACATCGCTCGCCTTTGCGACTATGCGCATTTATTCAACGCCAAAGTTTACGTCACCCTAAATACAATCATCTATGATGATGAATTGGTTGAAGTAGAAAAATTGATTCACGCCCTCTACGCAGCACGTGTTGATGCACTCATCATTCAAGATTTAGGCATCTTGCGTATGCAGATTCCACCCATTGCATTGCACGCTTCGACACAAATGGACATAACAAGCGTGGAGAAAGCTCGCTTCTTGGCCGGCGTCGGTTTGTCGCAATTAGTTCTGGCGCGTGAGTTATCACTCGAAACTATTCGAGAAATTCACACGCAAGTAGATTCTCCGCTCGAAGCATTCGTACATGGTGCGCTCTGCGTCAGTTATTCGGGACGCTGTTATGCATCGCAAGCCTGTTTTAATAGATCTGCCAATAGAGGGAAGTGTGCTCAACTTTGTCGCTTTGCATTCGATCTCTTGACCGATAAAGGGCAAGTGCTGGAAAAGCAAAAACATCTACTCAGCATGAAGGACCTCAACCGCAGTCAATCTATCGAAGATATGATCGAAGCGGGCATCTCTTCTTTCAAAATAGAAGGGCGATTGAAAGATATGGATTATGTCAAAAATGTAACAGCTTACTACCGGCGCCAAATTGATGGTGTCATCCGTAAAAATAAGGATCGGTATTACCGTTCTTCGTTTGGCGACACGACACTTTCATTTGAACCGGCCGTAGAGAGGAGCTTTAATCGCAGTTTCACGAACTTCTTCTTATATAAACGAGAAAATGTGGCCAACATTATCTCTCCTAAATCTATGGGAGCATATATTGGCACAATAGAACAAGTAAATAATCGCTACATAAGCCTTAAGACAGACATAGAAATACAGCCGGGAGACGGACTTTGCTTCGTCAACGCGCAAGAAGAGTTAGAGGGATTTCGTGTTAATCGCGTTAATGATCGCCTGATTTTTCCAACCTCTATGCCCAAAATTGCAAGAGGAACAAAAATTTATAGGAATTTAGACTATACTTTTGTGCACACACTTAAAAAGCCGACAGCCGAAAGAAAAATTGCACTTAACCTTACGTTCCAACCATCAAAAGAAGGCTTCACCCTGTCAGCTGAAGATGCTATCACAAACGTAAAAATGACACTGATTTATGTGAAAGAGGCTGCCAAGCAATCGCAGGAAAGCAATATTCTCCGGCAATTATCAAAACTTGGTGGAACACCCTTTTATGTTGAGAAAGCTTCCATAGACGGAAATTGGTTCATTCCTTCTTCACAATTGTCCGAATGGCGTCGTCAACTTATAGAAAAATTGATGAAAGCCCATCTGGACGACCACCAACGGCCACCCAGGGGCTTAGAAAATCAGCAATTATGCTACCCCAAACAGCATCTTGATTTTACAGCAAACATTGCCAATCACCTGGCAAAAGCTTTCTATACTTCACACGGCGTAACGACGATGGATGATGCCTTTGAAGTGAAGCAGCCGCAACAAGCCGTATTGATGACTTGCAAACATTGTATTCGTTATACATTACACCAATGCCTTAAAGATAAAAATGTTAATAGAGACAATTGGTTCTTGCGATCAAGCGACGGAAAGATTTTCCCTCTCGTCTTTGATTGCAAACATTGTGAAATGCAGGTATTATCTCCTAAAGATTAGACAATGAAAAAGCTCATCACATTATTTATTACTCTCTTTCTGCTTTGTTCTTGCTACTATTCGCATCCAAATCAAGTAGGACATTGGATTCCGACTGATCAAAAAAGCATTGATTCGGTCACATTTCGCATTTCACATCATTACTGGAAAGGTTTTATTGCCAATGCTACAGACTCCTTTCACCTAATGAGGACGCTTCCGCCTAAAATGCAAGAGGCAGTCGGCGATTTTGGTTATTCTATTAATCCAAATGAAGGGACCGACACGATAAGTCTACATAAAGGAGATCAATTGGTTGTTTTAGATATTTCAAAATCTACTCAAGCAGAGACAGACAGTATTCTAATCAAAGTGGCGCGCGATCAATTGACACAAGGCTGGATAAGTGAACAGATTTTTCTCAATAAGACAGCGCCGAATGATCCGATTTCAAAATTTATACACTTCTTCAGCTATACACGCTCTTTGATCTTATTTCCATTGTTAGGACTTAGTCTTTTAGTATTTGTAGTCTTGTTATGTCTTAAGCAAAACAAACTGGAACGAAAAGCAGAGGAGAATGGATGGAAATACGCTATAAGGCGACAGAAAGAATCGCTTGCCGGCATCTCGTTTATTCCAGCCTACAGCTTATACGCTTTACTTTTGTGCTTTACTATTGCCGTGTCTTCAGCTTTATATGGAGGCATACAACACTTTGTTCCGGATACTTGGATTGAGTTTTATTTTCACCCAACAATCAATCCTTTAAACCCGGACCTCCCCCCTATTATGCAGCTATTCTTAGGATCAGTATGGCTACTTCTCATTTCGGGGATTGCAGTAATAATAGACCTCTCAAAGATAGATGATGGACAATACATTATAAAACATCTTGCGAGCTTAATCTTCAGTGCTATACTTATTTACTTTGGATTAACAGAGATCTTTCCCTTTTATATAGGGCACATCATCCTTATTATAATTTTCGGGATTAGACTAAAAAGCTATTTCAAGCACCGTACGCAGCAATTTGTCTGCGGGAATTGCAGACAAGTCTTAGAGAAATTAGGGACTTGTCCGAATTGTGGCGCTTTAAACGACTGACAAATCCCGAAATCTCTTTAACTTTGCCGTCAACCAAACGCACATTGCTTGCTTTTATGAAACGACTATTGAAGATCTTATTGCTTATTTCTTGCCCTTTATCGGCAGTTCAAGCACAGAATATTATACAAGAAAATAATCAACAACGTTCTGCAACTGATTCTATTGAGAAAGAAAACGTGCCGGAAGGTATTTATGCTTGGAGAGTAGGCACTCGCTTCGGTGAAATTCGCCCTACGCAATTAGATACAATCCCCCACCTCTTCCAGAATCAGGCTTTCACGGACGGACTCACGGGGCGCTACAACTTTTTAGGAAATCTTGGATCGCCGCGTATCAGTCGGATATTTACAGATCGCAATGATGCGCCAACAGAAGAGGAATTCATATTCACCAATCCTTATGACTTTTTCTTACAAAGGCCTGAACAAGTGCTGTTCACGAATACAAAATCTCCCTTTACCAACATAACACTTCACGAATGTGGGGACAAGCAGAACGGAGAATCAAGACTCAAGGGGGCTTTTTCCACCAATATAAACAAGCGCTTAGGAATGGGCTTTGTTATAGACTACCTCTACGGCAGAGGATATTATAGTAGTCAAAATACGTCCCAATTGGGAGGTACGCTGTTCGCATCTTACTTAGGCAAGAATTATAAAATGCACACGTTCTACTCTACCAATTTTCTAAAAACTTCCGAAAACGGAGGAATAGAAAACGATGCTTATATCACTAACCCTGAGTCTTTCCCTACAAAATATGGAACGGAAGATATGCCAACCAATCTTTCAAAGACATATAATAGGATGCACCTGAACACATTCTTCTTAACACACAACTATAGTATAGGTTTCTCCCGCTTCTATGATAAAGAGGTAAAAATAGTCAGGACACAGCATAACAAAATATCTGGTCAATTATTAAAGGCAACAGACTCTACGCGAACAAACATCAATGACAGTTTGCTAAGAGAGGAATTTGTGCCGGTCACAAGTTTTATTCATACATTCCAACTCTCACACAACAACAGGCGTTTCTTGTCTAATCTGCCTTTAACTGAAGCAAAAGGATTCTTTCATGACTTCTATCTGCCGGCAGATTCCGCAAATGATATGACAAAGTTCCTACACTTGAGAAACACCCTTGCAATAGAGTTATACGAAGGTTTCAATAAATGGGTGAAGACCGGACTTCGTCTATTCGCGCAGCACGATTTCTACAATTTTTCTTTACCTGACACGCTCACAACGGCAAGCAACTTAACGACGAAGCAATATAAATACAATTATCTTACGCTTGGCGCGCAACTGCTTAAGGAAAAAGGCAAGTATTTCCACTATCACGTGTTGGGAGAATTGAGAACGACCGGCACCCAGTGGGGAGAATTTAACGTAGAAGGGAATGTAGATTTTACGATTCCTTTCCATAAAGATTCACTCTTTGTTAATTTAGACGGCTATGTACGACGTTGGGCGCCTGCTTTCTATTTTGACCATTACCACGCACGCAACGCCTGGTGGGACAAACAATTAAACAAACAATTTTCCACGCGCATTGGCGGAAGTCTACATTATAAGCAAACGAAACTCAGTCTGCACATCGAAAATATCCAAAACTATCCCTTCTTTGCGCAAACCTTATACCCTTATACTGCATCAAGCACTCAAAAATACACCCACTCGGTTAATTCAAGCCAAAAAACCGGCAATTTGCAGTTGATCGCTGCTACGCTAACTCAAAATTTCCATTGGGGTATCTTGCATTGGGAGAATGAAATCACTTGGCAGGCTACCTCTGACGCTTCGGTTTATCCACTTCCCTCCATCAATCTTTGGACGAATTTATACTTAAAGTTCAAGATTGCTAAGGTACTAAAGACAGAACTAGGGGCAGATATGCGCTTCTTTACGAAATATGACGCCTTAGCTTACTCTCCCATCGTCGGAGAATTTGCAATACAAGACCCTCAACATAAAGTAACGTTGGGCAATTATCCTCTTATCAATGCTTACGCCAACTTTGATCTGAAGCGTACTCGCTTTTATGTAATGGTGTCGCACCTCAATTACAGCTCGGGCAATGGAAAACCTTTCCTTGTTCCACACTATCCACTCAACCGCCTTATTTTCAGATTGGGAATCTCTTGGAATTTTATCAATTAAACAAAGAAGGGCTATGGAAAAACGCCGCTTCACACGAGAAGAGCTATATGGTTTAGCTGCCATTCTCTTTGTCATCATACTAATTGTAGTCCTACTTCGGCTATATAAAAGAGAGACGACTGGGCCGTCCAACAACCAAGCCTCCAATGCGCAGCAAGAACTATCTGACTTTGAAGCTCAAATTAAGAAAGACTCATTAGCATGGGTCAAACAGCATCCGCATTGGAACAACGAAAAGGAAACAGGTAAGCTATTCTCTTTTGATCCCAACACGGCCAGCTATGAGACCTTCATGGCCTTAGGCTTCGCTCCTTGGCAAGCTAAAAATGCACTCAAATATCGAGCAAAAGGCGGACGATGGAAATCCGCTGAGCATTTTAGTCATTTATATGGACTTAGCGAAAAAGACTTTGCACGCCTGCGCCCTTATATTGTTATCCATCAAGAAAGCAATGAACGCACGCAATATAGGAGTGATAGCATCCGAAGACAACATGTCGAAAAATATGCCCTGGGTACAAAGATTGACATCAATGAAGCTGATACTAATGCTCTGAAAAAAATCCCGGGGATAGGCTCTTATTACGCTGGAAAGATTGTGCGCTACCGAGAAAGACTTGGCGGTTTTGTAAGCAAGCAGCAATTACAAGAAATTGAAGGTCTCCCAGACAACGTTGAGCAATGGTTCTTCATTCAAAAGTTTATACCCAACCAAGTGCATATCAACAAAGTATCTTTCAAGCAACTCATACGACATCCTTACTTTAACTATGAGCAGACGAAAGCCATCATCAATCATATTCGTTTAAACGGGCCGATAAAGAGTTGGGAAGAATTGCGTTTCTTAGGTATCTTTACGAAAAAAGAGCTTGAGCGATTATATCCCTACGTCGCATTCTCCTGACATTAACAGCAAAGTCCTATTCCCCCTACTCTATTTACACGGCTACAACGCATTAGCCCTGTTTCCTTTCATCAACAAAACGAAATGTAACATCAAGGCTCAACGAAGCTTCTCTTAAGAAAACATTTCAGAACTATTCGAAATTGTATCCGACTTTTATAAATATGATCTCGTTAATCTTACCTGAGAGCTAACAGGATAAGCATAAGCAGATAGAAAGGCACAAAAAGAGGAACTCAAATATTGAGTTTTACGACCTTTATCCTTTCCTACAGATTTCCCATCGTGGAAGGACGTTCTTACCATCGTGATGGGACAAATATACGCTCGTGATGAAACATTCCTACCATCGTGATAACTCTTTACCCATTGCAATGCTTCTTAATAATATTTCAAAGCCAACAGGTCGAATAATGAGCTGAAGTCGCACAAAAATCAGACAAAAAGAGTATCATACGCAAACACAGCACAATAAATTCTGCTTTAATCAGTTGAAAAGTAAGCAGTCTAAAGAAGTGACTTAATTTCGCTCTTACAATGATGCGTCATACGAGAAGGATAATGTGAGCAAACCTTATAAACCTGCTTTATATAATCTACCCCAAAAGTCGTCCTTAGCGCCTCGTGGAACCATTAGCGTCATTGTTTAAACTAAAAGAGAGGAATAAATAGCCCTTTTTTTGTACTTTTGCGGCGACATTGCCTTTCAGGCGGTTCTACCAACCGCGTAGACGGCTTTACCTATAAAAAATCCACTCCGGATGTTCTACATCAAATAGAAAAGTAACACAACTTATGCATATAAGAAGACTTATTGTAGCCCTATTGTTCACGCTTCTGCTTGCGCCGCTAACTTATGCGCAGGTACGCTCAACAATGACAGATGATCAAGTGATGAGTTTCATCATGCGCGAAAGCCAAAAGGGCACGCCGCGTTCAGCCATAATGACGAAATTGGTTGAACGAGGAGTTACGGTAGACCAAGTGCGTCGTATTAGAAGAAAATATGAGATGCAGAGCAAGTCTAATTCGACTTTAGGTGCCAAAGACTTAACCGGCTTCAGCAAAAAGCAGAAAGACCGCCTTCGCCAACAGAATGGCGAAGAGAAAGAAGACTCCAATGCGCAAAATTATCGACGCAAACGGTTTGATAATAATAAGGAAGATAAAGTCTATATTTCTGAAAAGCAGCGAAAGAAGCGACAACTCCGCCAAGAAGACGAGTTGGATGACGGATTAAGCTTCGCTCTGCCTGATACATTTGATCTGGACGAGGAAGACTACTTCGAGATAAAAGATAAAAGAAACAAGAAACAGGAAAAGAAAGTCTTCGGTCGAGATATCTTTAATAACAAAAAGCTAACGTTTGAGAGCGATATGAATATCGCAACTCCCGACGATTATCGTTTAGGCCCGGGCGATGCTGTATTTGTTGACGTGTGGGGAGCATCACAGAAAAACTTTGAATCTACAGTATCTCCGGATGGCACTATTGACATTGAAGGCTTTGGCCCTATAAATGTATCAGGATTAACAGTTGCTCAAGCTAATGCGCGCTTACGTTCTACGCTGGGAGCACGCTATCAGAGTAGCAAAATCCGCTTGACGGTCGGACAAACAAAGACTATCTCTGTCAATGTTATGGGTGAAGTAAAAAATCCCGGCACTTATACCTTGTCAGCTTTTGCTACCGTCTTTAATGCTTTGTATATGGCGGGTGGTACAAACGATATAGGTACACTGCGTAGCATTAAAGTCTACCGACACGGCAAAGCTATATCGACAGTAGATATATATGACTATATCCTAAATGGGAAGTTATCCGGCAATGTCCGACTAACGTCGGGAGATGTTATTTATGTAGGCCCTTACGAATGCTTGGTAGATATCACAGGAAAGGTTAAACGTCCGATGTATTATGAAATGAAGCACACAGAAAGTGTGGGAACGTTGATCAAATATGCGGGCGGCTTTACGGGCGACGCATATCGAACGAACGTGCGTCTCATTCGCAAATCAGGCGGTATGTATTCTATCCATACTGTAGATGAGTTTGAGCGAAATAAATTCCAAATGATGGATGGCGATTCCGTTTCGGTTGACTCCACATTGAATCGCTTTAGCAACTTAGTGGAAATCAAAGGAGCCATCTTCCGTCCCGGTCAGTTCCAAATGAACGGAACGATCTCCACAGTCCGTCAGTTGCTCGAAGCTGCCGGAGGTGTTACAGAAGATGCTATAGCCAATCACGCTGTAATGCATCGCCTTAAAGAAGATCGCACGCTGGAAGTGTTGGCTATCGACCTCAAAGAACTCGTAGATCATAACATTCCGGATGTGTCTTTGAAGAATGGTGATGTTTTGTATGTTCCTAGTAGAAAAGATTTACTTGATGCTCAAACGTTAACCATCTCTGGCGAAGTAGCTTATCCGGGCGTCTATGTTTATGCTGATAACACGACCATCGAAGATTTCATCTTGCAGGCTGGAGGTCTAACAGATGCGGCATCAACAATGAAAGTAGATGTATCTCGTAGAATCAGAAATAGCAAAGCGCTTACTGCACCGGACCAAATTGCACGCTCTTATAGTTTCCAATTAAAAGACGGCTTTGTTATCCAGGGAGAACCGGGATTTGTGTTGGAACCATTTGACGAAGTTTATGTACGCCGATCTCCTGGTTATGCAGAACAAGAACATATTAAAATTGAAGGTGAGGTTATGTTTGCCGGAGTTTATACCTTAACTCGCAAGACAGCCCGCTTAAGCGATTTGATTAAAGAGGCTGGTGGATTAACCAAAGAGGCCTATGCAAAAGGCGCACACTTGGAAAGAAACCTAAGCCCTCAAGAACAAATCAAAGAGCAGGCTACGTGGAAAATGATTACTGCAAGAGATTCAACAAAGATAAGTAAACTTAATGGCGACGTAAGAAACATCGGTATAAACTTAGATAAAGCACTTGAAAGTCCAGGCTCGGATAAATGGGATATTGTCTTACAAGGCGGCGACAAGATTGTCGTACCAAAATATAATAACACCGTCTCAATTAACGGAGAAGTTATGTATCCCAATACTGTCGCTTATACAAGCGGACAAGGGCTTAGCTACTACATCAATCAAGCCGGAGGATACAGCTTAACCGCAAAACGCAGAGATGTTTTTGCCGTAAATATGAATGGTACAGTCACAAAGATTCGTTCAGCTAAAGATATACAGCCGGGCTGTGAAATTGTCGTCCCAGCAAAATCTAAAAGACGCGGATTAGCCTTTGCTGAATGGATAAGCTTAGGTAGTATTGTTGCCACATTGGGCGCTGTCGTAGCAACCTTGATAAAGAAATAACGTACATGAATAGCAAAATACAAAGCCTCTTAAAGGTAGCTCGTCTCTTGCTGAGCAAATGGAAACAGATTTTCATCTTCTGCTTCATTGTTGTCAGCTTGAGTATTGGTTACATTATGAGTATTCCTCGCTCTTATCAATCAGATGTTGTGATGTTGCCAGAAATCCCCAGCAACAGCAGCTTAAGCTCAGGCTTAGGCTCATTGGCATCTATGGCAGGTGTAAAACTAGGAAATGGCGACAGCGAGGACGCCATATACCCCGAGTTCTATCCCAAAGTAGTAAAGACGCCCGATTTCTTAGTTGCCTTACTAAATAAGCCCGTACGGCCAAAGGGATTAAAGCAAGACGTAAGCCTATTCATCTATCTTACACAACATCAGAAAGCTCCGTGGTGGGATAGTTTGTTTCAATGGGGTGGACTTGGTTCAAAAGAAACACCGACAAACAAAATAGATCCTCAGCGCCTTACAAAAGCACAAGAAAAATTACTAAAGGGCTTAGGTGCTTCTATCGTAAGCTTTGTAGATAAGCGCACAAATATGGTCACCATTAACGTTACGATGCAAGACCCTGAAGTTGCAGCTCAAGTTGCAACAATGGTAGAAAACCAATTGCAGCAGTACATTGCAAACTACCGCACCAGCAAAGCGCGCAACGACGTCAAATATGCTGAGAAGATTTCTCAGAAAGCGTTAGAAGATTACAAAGCAGCTCAGAAAGTTTACGCTCGCTTTGCCGATGCCAATCAGGATTTGGTTTTGACCTCCGTACAGCAAGAAGAGACACGTCTAGAGAACGAGATGCAGTTAGCCTATAATGGTTATTCACAAAGCGTAACCCAATTGCAATTGGCGCAAGCCAAAGTACAAGAGCGTATGCCTGCCTTTACCGTTCTACAACAAGCAAATGTTCCTATAAAGCCATCGGCTCCTAAGCGTATGATCTTTGTCTTTATGATGGCTGTTTTGAGTTTTTCACTGTCTTGTTTATGGATAATCATCAAATCAGCAATGCGTGATCAGCCAGAGATGCAATTGCTGGAAACGAAGAGCGAAAAGCCTTGACGCCATACTTATGTTGCACCAATTAAGACAAGGGATAAAAGGGAACAAGCAGGAAGTTGTCGACATTCTTTATTTATTTGTACTACAAGGTGTCAACAAGTTCCTTCCTTTTTTGGTGATTCCTTATCTAATGATCAAGTTGGGAGCAACCGGCTATGGCTATATCGGTTTTTCACTCTCTGTTATACAATATTTGGCTCTAATTATCGATTTTGGCTTTGATTTAAGCGCCACGAAGCATTTAGCTATTGCCGGCGAAGACAAGCAAGAGCGCACGCGCATCTTTTGGGCCGTATTTTGGGCCAAGACAATGCTTTTGGCGGCCTCACTGTTATTACTTTTTATTCTGATTGCATTTGTCCCCACCTTTAAAAGCTATCAGGCGGCTATATTAGCTACAACGCCAATGGCTATTGGTTCGACCTACACATTTATGTGGCTCTTTCAAGGAGTGGGAAAAGTAAGAGCAATGGCCATAATCAACACCATCTCCAAGCTACTTTTACTTCCTCTCATCTTTATTTTCGTAAAAGTGCAAGAAGATTACATCATCGCCGCTCTTTTACAAGCCTCCATTTTTTGCCTAACTGCCCTTATTTCTTCTATTTGGGCTTATCGCCAATCGTGGATAGGAGGTATCAGTTGGGATTTCTCACGCATCAAATCTGAAGTTTCAGATAGCTTCCCCCTCTTTCTTTCACGCGCATCCACGAGCGTTTACACCCAATTATTCGTCATTATTTTAGGTTTCTTTTGTTCTCAGTCTGCTGTTGGGCGTTACACCTCTGCCGAAGCACTTATGCGCGCCCTATGCTTTATCATTTACATCCCCATCACGCAAGTTTTCTTTCCAAAGATCAGTGCGTTAAGCGCCAAAGATCGAGTTGCAGCCGTGAATAAGACGAAAAGCGTACTCTATGTCGTAGGCGGAATTATGTTACTCTTAACCATCCTATTATTTGTCGGGGCTTCGTTGCTGAAATCCGCACTTCACGACGAAGGTTATTTGGGATGGGACAATCTACTACGCATTATCTCCCCTGCTCCATTATTTATTGGTATCGGCGCAGTCTGTGGGCAAATGGGTTTAATCGCTTTAGGCAACAAACAGAGCCGTGTACATTTCCGCAACGTCTACGTCATAACCGCAGTCATTTCCATTCCGGCAGTTGGCATCTTGACGCCCCTTTACGCAGAATACGGTGCCGCGTGGGCACTATTGCTTTCTGAAGCGATTGTAGCCGCTCTTATGTTCTATTATTGTAAGAAAGATCAAGTCTTATGTTGTTCATTGCCTTCTTGATTGTAGCTGCATTCACGTTTGTCGGATGGTATATTACGCGCGACGTTTTTTCGCCTTTTGTACTCCAGCCTGGTGTATGGTTCGGCATATTGCTGCTCTTCTATCTCAGTGATCCCGAACTCTACCCTATTATTCACGACTTCCCAATTTCCCTGATCGTTTGGACTATTTCTTTTTTAGGAGTGGCTTACCCCACTTATTATTACCTGCCTGACCATAGTCTTATCAGTCGTCGCCCTCCATTGCTTGCGTCGGTCCTCACACCTTCTCGGCTTGTATTGAAACTCTATTTATTTATTGCTATCATTTCCGTGCCATTGATTCTTTATACGTTAATGAGATATGGTATGGAGCGCGGCGAGTCAAACTTAATGACCTACTTGCGCATTGCTTCTTACGACGACACTTTGGATAAACCGGATTTAGGCGTAGCCTATTATACAATAGGCGTAGCTTTAATCGTCTTTATCTTCATCTTTGTCTACTCGTCCAAGAAATGGCTCAAGATATTGGCCGTAGTCATTAACGTTCTCGCAGCATTGATTTCCATGTCCAAGACGGGCTTCTTCGTCTTCTTGGTTCCTATGGTTTATGTCCTTTATCTGCGTGGCAAGATCAAATTGCGCACTATCGGCATCATACTTTTAATCTTCATAGGCTTCAGCATCTGGTTTCAATATGCCCGTTCGATGGCTTCCCAGCAAGACTCTTTTTCGGCCACGTCTATGTTGACCATATACATAATGTCTCCCTGCGTAGCTTTCGACTATTATGTAGAACCTGCAAGCGCCACACATTTTGGCGAGTATGTTTTCCGCTTTTACTACGCTATCATGCACTCGCTCGGGAGCAACATAGAACCCGTCAGCAACGTCTTGAAATTTGTTGGCGTCCCGGAAGAGACTAATACCTATACGATTCTATATCCCTTCTATCACGATTTCGGCTTACCGGGCGTAGGTTTGTTTGGCGGACTCTATGGCGCATTTTATGCCTTCTTATATAAACGAGCTCAAAGTGGGCAAAACGTCTATTTCATCTTATATGCCTGCTTCTTAAACTACCTCATACTGCAATTTGTGCAGGAAAATATCTTATCCAACTTTTCATTGAATCTGCAATATGTCATCCTCATATTGTTCCCTTATATTTTCCAACAACTGTCTTCAAGACTATCAAGATGAGCCAGCCCAAGTTAGATATACTGATGGCCACTTACAATGGCGAAGCTTATATCAGTCAGCAAATATATTCTTTACAGCAACAGACTTTCACCGATTGGCGCCTACTGATACACGATGATGGCTCAACGGATCGCACCATTGAAATCATCCGTGAATTAGCTGCAACCGACCAGCGTATATGCCTGATTGAGGATGGTTTATGTTTCCATTCTGCCGGTCGCAACTTTATGCATTTGCTCTCGCTTTCCACAGCGCCTTTTATATCTTTTTGCGACGAAGACGACATTTGGTTACAAGACAAATTAAGTACGCAGATGGAAGTCATTCAGGCAGAAGACAACAACATTCCGCAATGTGTCTACTGTAATGCTTATGTCTACAACGTCAAAGCTCGCCAGCCTATTGGAGGCATTTCTATCTTGAACATCGTAAAAGACCTTCACGACGTTCTGTTTGCCAACGGCGGCATACAAGGTTGTGCAATGATTATCAATGATAAATTAAGAGAGAAGTGCCTGCTATTCAAAGGCCGCATTGCAATGCACGATCATCTCATCACGCTTGTGAATGCCTTGTTCGGACATTTTACATATATACCTCGACGTCTATTTCTCTATCGTCGCTATACCGGCGCCGTGACCGGCGCCACGGATCGTTCTCTCTTGCAACGCACTACGGGATTTCTAAGACGCAGGAAACCAATATTGGAAAGCAGCCATCTGGATAGCATTTTGGACGTCTATCATTTTTATACCGAAGAGTTATCTCCGGAAATAAAGGAAACGTTTGATCATTTTCTACGCTTTCTCAACCGTTCGCGATGGACGAATGCTATTTGGGTCTTCAAGGATCGTTTCCGCTTGTTTGGTAAATCAAGCCTTTTGGCCGTGAAAGTCCTATTACGTCCTATCCGTTAACGATTTGCTCGCCATATAGTACTATCATTACCTCCTCTTACGCACTATTCTTATTCCCTCTTCTTATATAAGTCGTAAAACGTGCTGATTTCCGACTTTTTTCGTTCTTTACTCAGTAAGCTTCAAACAGTGCCTCCCATTGTTTGGTGCCGGCAAACGATTGTTTGGTACCAGCAAACTATAGTTTGGGCTCAGCAAACGATTGTTTGGTACCAGCAAACTATAGTTTGGGCTCAGCAAACCATTGTTTGGTGCCAGCAAACAATAAACTCATAAGCCCCAACAAGGCAATAATGAGACATACGCATCCACAAAGCGGATCACGATAACAATAAAGGCGAAATTGTGGGACTGTCACAAGGTTTTTTACATAGAAACAAAGAAAAACTATGAGACAATACTACTATTGGCATACTTTTAGCTATACTTCGTGGGAAATAATTTCAATCTAAATAAAACAACGATTATGAAAATTCAACCATTAGCAGACAGGGTTTTAATCAAACCGGCCGCTGCTGAAGAGAAAACGGTGGGAGGCATTATCATTCCTGATACAGCAAAGGAGAAACCTTTGAAAGGTAGCGTAATTGCCGTAGGTAATGGGACAAAAGACGAAGAAATGGTCCTCAAAGCTGAAGATACTGTCCTCTATGGTAAATATAGCGGAACGGAAGTAGAACTCGATGGAGAGAAATACCTTATTATGCGTCAGTCAGACGTATTGGCTATCCTGCAATAACACATTAAAAGATATACAAGATTATGGCTAAGGAAATCAAATATAATGTTGAAGCGCGCGAAGCGCTTCGTCAGGGTGCAGATGCTTTGGCAAATGCAGTAAAAGTAACGCTTGGTCCTAAAGGACGCAACGTTGTTATCGACAAAAAATATGGCGCTCCGCGCATCACAAAAGATGGTGTGACCGTAGCTAAAGAGGTAGAACTCGAAGATAACTTCGAGAACGCCGGAGCTCAATTGGTTAAGAGCGTAGCCAGCAAGACCGGCGACGATGCGGGCGATGGAACAACGACAGCAACCATCTTGACGCAGGCTATCCTTACGGAAGGAATGAAAAACGTAGCTGCCGGCGCTAATCCTTTAGACTTGAAGCGCGGTATGGACAAGGCCGTAGCTAAAGTTGTGGAAAGCATCAAGGCGCAAGCAGAGCAAGTAGGCGAAAACTACGACAAGATCGAACAAGTTGCAAGCATTTCTGCTAATAATGACGTTGAAATCGGTAAGCTTATTGCCGACGGTATGCGTGCTGTAAGCGTAAACGGTGTCATTACGATTGAAGATGCTAAAGGCCGCGATACGGTCTTGAAGACTGTAGAAGGTATGCAGTTTGATCGTGGTTATCTTTCTCCTTATTTCGTAACAGATGCAGAAAAAATGCAATGCGAAATGGAGAAACCTTACATCTTAATCTACGATAAAAAGATCTCCAACTTAAAAGATTTTCTTCCGATTCTTGAACCTGCAGTACAGAGCGGACGCCCCTTGCTCGTTATTGCTGAAGATGTAGACAGCGAGGCGCTAACGACCTTGGTTGTTAACCGCTTGCGCAGCCAATTGAAGATTTGCGCAGTAAAAGCACCGGGATTTGGCGATCGCCGCAAAGCGATGTTGGAAGACATTGCCGTTTTGACGGGTGGCGTTGTGATCAGCGAAGAGAAAGGCTTGAAACTTGAGCAAGCTACACTCGAAATGCTTGGTAGCGCTGAAAAGGTGACCATTACGAAGGAGAATACAACCATCGTAAATGGCGTTGGAAACAAGGAAGCAATCAAAGAACGCGTGACTCAAATCAAAAATGAAATAAACAACTCCACTTCTTCTTATGACAAAGAGAAGCTGCAAGAGCGCTTAGCAAAGTTAAGCGGCGGTGTTTGCGTACTGGAAGTAGGTGCTGCTTCTGAGACAGAACAGAAGGAGAAAAAGGATCGTTGCGACGACGCTTTGTGTGCTACGCGCGCTGCAATCGAAGAAGGTATCGTTACCGGCGGCGGTGTAAGCTATATTCGTGCACAAGAAAGCCTTGAGGGCTTGCAGGGAGATAATGCAGACGAAACAACAGGTATTCATATCATTCGCCGTGCGATTGAAGAGCCGCTTCGTCAGATCTGCTCTAACGCAGGCTTGGAAGGAGCTGTCATTGTTAATAAGGTACGCGAAGGAAAAGGTAATTTCGGTTTCAATGCGAAGACGGAGCAATTTGAAGACCTGCGTCAGGCCGGCGTAATTGACCCCGCAAAAGTTTCTCGCGTAGCTTTGGAGAACGCAGCCAGCGTTGCCGGAATGTTCTTAACGACCGAGTGCGTTATTACTGATAAGAAAGAAGACAAACCTGAAATGCCAATGGCACCGGGTGCAGGAATGGGCGGCATGATGTAAGCACAACGCAATTCCTAAAAACAAGAAATCCTCGCTAATCTCTTATTAGATTGGCGAGGATTATTTTTAGTTTGCAGGCTTTATAAGGCGGAAAACGCGAATACCTATCGAACTCGGATGTTCTTTCAGATATTGTCGCAGGGTTTTGGGTTCAAGCACAACTTTTTTATGGATAGAGGAAGCATTCAGCAAATGTAACTTGCCATCCCTTCCCCATACAGCAAAGCCTAAATGGGAATAATCAATTCCTTTCTTTGTCGTTACAATGGCAATAATATCTCCATCTTGAATATTACTCAATTGAGCTTTACCCAAAGAAGTATTGGCTTCCGGTAAATAATAACCATCAAAACCTTTAATCTCTTCTTCTAATTTTCGGATGCTATCTATTCGGAAAGTATCCCCCTTTAAGAATTTATATTTCTCGGGATAAGTACTCATATAATTGTTCTTCACATGAATACGCGCCGGGCTATATTTTGCTTCTTTGACCTCTTGTAAAATCCCCTTAGCTTCATTGTCGTGTATCCACCAAGAAAAATAATGCAAACGCGAGAGATAACCATTCATCTTACCATTTCTATACCGGATAAATTCGAGGTTACGACAGTAAGATGCGAAGTCAGTCTTCCCCTGCCACTTTGTCAGTGTCAGTGCTGCAGCTGTTTCAACCAGCGTCGTACAATCTAAAGCGTGCAGATTAACGACCAACTGCTCCGGATCTGCGACTTCTAAGGTTGAAGCCACATAAGGCACATTGATAAATTGCTTAGCATAAAAAAGGATCGGTTGTCCATCTACATTTTTCTTTAGTATGTCAACGACCCTTATTGAGTCTGCCCTATTATATATTACAGCTATGGGCGTCATCTGTATGTCGCCTATTTCTTCTTGCGCTATTGTTAAAGCCTGCTCTACTTTAGATTGAGCCGGTGTGACGGTCTTTCCTTGGCAACTTTGCAACAATGAAAGCACAAGAAAGCCACATAAGGCATAAATTCTAAACATAGTTCGAAAAGATGAAATGAAGGCCGTAATTCAACAATCAGAATCACGGCCTTTCAAAGTTTATTTATCAGAATATATTACTGAGCCAATTTATTTTCAGATCCAAGTACATCCTTAATCTTCTCTTTGTACATTGCTTCCATTGCATCGCGAGCCGGTCCGCAATATTTACGAGGATCAAATTCGCCCGGCTTCTCGCTAAACACTTTACGCACAGCAGCCGTGAAAGCCAAACGAGAATCTGAATCAATATTGATCTTACAAACTGCGCTCTTAGAAGCCTTGCGCAATTGATCTTCCGGGATACCTACTGCATCCGGCATCTTGCCACCATACTTATTGATCATCTCTACATACTCCTGAGGAACAGAAGAAGATCCATGGAGCACGATGGGGAAGCCCGGGAGTTTCACCATAATCTCATCGAGAACATCAAAAGCCAATGGAGGAGGAACAAGACGCCCCGTCTTCGGATCACGCGTACACTGTTCGGGCTTAAACTTATAAGCACCATGACTTGTACCGATAGAAATAGCCAAAGAATCGACGCCCGTACGCTGCGTAAAGTCAATTACTTCTTCCGGTTTTGTATAATGGCTAACCTCAGAAGAAACTTCATCTTCAACGCCGGCCAATACGCCAAGTTCACCTTCTACGGTTACATCAAATTGATGAGCATATTCTACCACCTTCTTCGTTAACGCTACATTCTCTTCATAAGGAAGTGAAGAACCATCAATCATAACGCTGGAGAAGCCAAAGTCAACACAGCTCTTGCAAAGTTCGAAGCTATCTCCATGATCGAGGTGAAGAGCAATTTCTGGATGTTCACAACCTAACTCTTTAGCATAAGCCACAGCCCCTTGTGCCATATATCGCAGCAAAGTCTGGTTGGCATAATTACGAGCACCTTTAGATACTTGCAAAATAACCGGAGAACGTAACTCTGAACTAGCCTTAATAATAGCTTGCAACTGCTCCATGTTATTAAAGTTGAATGCAGGAATTGCATAACCACCAGCAATGGCTCTCTTGAACATCTCACGCGTGTTCACCAAACCTAAGTCTTTGTAATTTACCATAACAAAATATGTTTAAGTAGTTTGTTCTTTCAATTCTTTGCAAAGATAGCATTTTTCAGAAGGAAAGCGTAATTAAAAACTCTTTTTTTTTCAAGGCTAGCAAAAATCATCGTAAATCTTTGACAATATTAAAGATTCACGTCTTTTGTTTGTCAAATCTATATTACGCCCAAATATCGCTGAATCTATTCTAATGAGGGTGACAATTGGAATGCATCTCCGGTCCAAGCATAGCGAAGAGGGAATAACAAGTGCTTCAAATCAGCCAAATCATCTTCAGGTGCGTTTGTCGTAGAAACCTTTGCTATCAAAGCTCGCGTCTGCGGAGAAAATGAGAGTGATACGGAGCACATTTTTAGATCTTGCTTCAAGATCTCCATTCGCTCCGGTGAGAAAGGATAAGGTTCGCGGAAAAACTTCTCAATCTCAGGTAACTGAAACTGATAGGCTAAAGGTTGCCAATCGGCATCGTACAAAACAATCCGGCTGCTCTCCGCAGGAGAAAGAATGGTGTAGATGACAGCAAAGATTGTATCTGCACTTTGTGGCAATAAGGCTAAATCCCAACGACTACTCTCGGTCAGAGAAATAGAAAACATCGAATCAGTCTTTTGTGTCATCACAGATTTTCCACCATATATATTATACGCTTCGGCCTTCATATTATAGTTGTACAAATCAATCATATCTAAGCGAGCACCCATATCAAGCACTGATAAAATATCAGAAGGGACATGTACAAACACTGAATCGATCGGGCTTGCAAAAATCTGCGCAATAAAGCAAAATGCGATGCAACAAGTAGCAAAAAGTTTCTTTATCATAATTGCAAAAATACACAAATCCCAATAGAATTACCTTACCCTTCGAAGAAAAAGTTAGCCTCTTAATACTTGGCGGTAGGTAGAAAAATCACATTTTATTAAGTATTCCTTATTGACCTAATGGTCACAACACAATTAAAGCGTTCCAAGCGCTCTTCCAGAAAGCGCTGCGCCACCTCTCCCGCCCCCGGGGCCAGTCTTTTAGCAAGGTAGCATTGAAGCAAAGCTTCAATGCTACCACGAGACATAGGTTAAATGACATACCTTAGTGTTGGTCTTTCAAAATACTCAAATTCACGGACTCGAAAAAAAGGAAAAAGTTCATAAAAGGCCGATGTCATCGAAGAATTAGCAGGGAAAATGGGAACGTCACGCATTCTGCTTTTCCTGACTACGCACCGTTGAAAAACTTGCTACGCATTGTCGAAAAACTTTCTCCTATGACAGAAAAAATTGTCTTATAAGAGAATTAAAATTATCCTATAAGACAATTTTTTCTGTCATAGGAGAAAGTTTCGCGCTTCAATAAGGGACTAAATAAAAGGTGATTTTTCCCAAAGATTGAAGCCACATTGCACCAACTACGACCTACCAATTCTATTCAAATCATAATATTCTCTGGCGCACTCGTCGCAGACGATGCAAGATTTGATATCTTGATGGGATATGGCACCAGCAGCCACACCTGCGCCACCACTTATGGCAATCAACTCGCAGAGCGATTCAAAACGTTCAACCGGACTTTATTGTGGATAATTTTGAAGAAGTTGGCCGACCGGCACAACAATATTATACCCCAATTCGGGATAAGCAAGGCTTGTTTTTGTCTTAAAATAGTTTCAATAAAAGCCTAAAAAGAGGATTGTTTTTCGTATATTTACTGTTGAAAATCAATCATATAACAAAACAACAATCCTCTATGAAACTTGTCAGCAAAGTTACGGAAATTTATTGTGTTGCAGATGATTTCTGCAAAGAATATGAGTTAGAATTGAACAAAAAAGCACTTTCGCTTTCAAACCCCTCTCCAAACACCCTAAAACTCGCAATAGAAAGGGAAGAATGAGCGATGCAGAAATGATTACCATTCTTGTGTTGTTCCACAGCAATACGTTTCGCAATTTCAAACATTTCTATCTCTTCTACGTCTGTCGAGAACTTAAAGAAGAGTTCCCTAACCTTCTTTCGTATACCCGCTTTGTGGAACGTATGCCACGAGTGGCGATCCCCTTTGCTCTTCC
>NZ_GG700643.1:612610-613408 GCF_000159995.1 Alloprevotella tannerae ATCC 51259 | reverse complement strand
AAAACGGAGGAAATGTTCAAAAAAGCACGGTTTCATCGAAGATTCAGCTACAAAACAACACCGCCTTATGCACCCTGATCCACCCATCTCCGCACCCCGATTCACCCATCTCCGCACCCTCGCCAAACTTTCACCTATGATCGTTGAAACTTTCTTATAAGACAATTTTAATTCTCCTATAAGATCGTTTCAACTTTCACCTAAGAAACTTTTTCCGATCATAGGTGAAAGTTTGAACAATCCTTATCCCCGCACACCTGATCAACGGCCCATTTTCGACAAAGTACGAAAAAGCCGCGCTTTCATCGGGTGAAAACGCGGCCTTTGCTAAATGTAATTTTTTGTCCGGCACTACGCTGTGCCTCCTCTTCACTTACTTCGCATTCCGGATATCGTCCTGCGCACCGAAGATTAAGTTGCGCTTGTCAAGTGCCATACGCATCGTACTGCTTTTCGTGAATCGCACGCTCACGCGCTTAATGAGATTTGCCCCTTTTTCCTTTGCCTCTTTCGCCGTCGACGCGCCCTCGCCGTGCATTGTCAGGCGAAAAGAACCGAGATCTCCTAAGCGAACGGAATTACCATCGGAGAGTGTTTGGAGAATCTCATATTGCAGGGCATCCAACACCGCCTTGACGGAGGCAGAAGATACGCCCGACCGCTTCTCGATGCGCCCGACAATTGTGCGCAACATTACAGGCACGCCCGGCGCCATCTGCGGATAAAATTTTACTTGTTCTTTCTTGAGCGGGTTTTTCTTCGCTCTGATAACGAATTTAATCATTGTGGTATAGATTT
>NZ_GG700643.1:468144-612510 GCF_000159995.1 Alloprevotella tannerae ATCC 51259 | reverse complement strand
GATGAATAATTAAGCCAAGAGCGCTCCTCGCCCTTGCGTATGCAAAGGTAAGCATTTCTGCTGAGCCGACAAAACGCGCAATAATCGCTTGATTATAAGACAATCAGCGGCCGATTTGAAAGACCAACCCTAAGGGGTTGCCTCTTGCGGCGGACTATGGCAGGGTTGTCGCTTCGCTTCAACACCTGCCCTGCCAAAAGACCAAGCCTAAGGGCTTGTGGTGCGGGAGTGGGCTTTGGCGGTTTGATTTATCAGCATGTTCAAACGCCTATTAGCGGACATTTTGAATGACCAACCCTAAGGGGTTGCATTTTGCGGCGCATCGTGGCAGGGTTGTCGCTTCGCTCCAACGCCTGCCCTGCCAAAAGACCAAGCCTAAGGGCTTGTTTTTGCGGGTATGAGCTTTGTCGGTTAGGGTTATAATAATATTGCGTTCGTTATTTAATATTCGGGTGATTGCTTCCGTCTATTATTACCCAATCCTCGCGCATTCTCACCCGCCGATAACCCCATCGGGGTTAGTCTTTTGGCAGGGCAGTGTTGACGCAAAGCGTCAACGCTGCATCAGCAAGTAGCGGTAATGCCAACCCCTTAGGGTTGGTCTTTCAAAACAAGCCAACGCCCACCGGCGAAAACCTTGAAAGACTAAGCCTAAGGACTTGCGGTGCGGGTGTGGACTTTGGTGATTTGATTTATCAGCATGTTCAAATGAGGATAAGCGACCGATTTGAGAGACCAACTCTATGGGGTTGCACATTGCGGTGGACTTTGGCAGGGTTAAGCCGCTACGCATCTTAACCCTGCCCTGCCAAAAGACCAACCCTAAGGGGTTGTTTTGTGCATATTATTACCTATAGCCCTAATATGCCTGGTGGGAAATGGAGAAGGCTATGATTGATTCATAATGATACAATCGTGTAATCCACTTCTCCGCGCATCCTCATCTATATATACCTCGAACCCTATAGGCCAAATCAATAAAATCGGCTAAATCCTCCCAAACTCGTCCAACCTGCACGCCTCATCGTCCACAAATAACCCCATCTGGGTTAGTCTTTTGGTAGGGCAGGGTTAAAGCGAGCAACGCTTTAACCCTGCCTTAACGGACGGCCGTATTGAGCAACCCCATAGGGTTGGTCTTTCAAAAACGTCCGATGATAGAAATGCAATGGAAACAAACCTAATTATAAATTACTTGATCAACGACTTGCGTCGTTAGTGGCAGGGTTGTCGCTTTGCTCCAACTCCTGCCCTGCCAAAAGACCAAGTCTAAGGGCGCATCGTTGGGTAATAACAATTAGAGGAGTTTCCTTATGTCGAACTCACGTTAAATACAAGTGGCGGATAGTTGTAATTGATGATTTTCTGCGCTTTTCTTTGTGGGGCGCGCGGCAAGTACTACTTTTGCTTGCAAATTGTCAAAACATAGGCCGGGCAAAATAGAAACAGGCCCGAATCGGTTAAAAGTAAGCGTAATGATTCGCAAATTCGATTTTTTGGTAATAGGTTCCGGTGTGGCCGGAATGAGTTATGCATTGCAAGTGGCTGCTTCAGGAAAAGGAACAGTAGGGCTTGTCTGTAAAACAAGTATTGAAGAAGCCAACACTTCGAAAGCGCAAGGCGGCGTAGCTTCCGTGACGAATCGCATTGTGGACAACTTTGAGAAGCATATTCACGATACGATGGTGGCCGGCGACTATATTAGTGATCCGAAAGCCGTGCAGCAGGTGATTGAACGTGCGCCCGAGGGCATTTGCAGATTGGTTAGTTGGGGCGTACACTTTGATAAAAAAGCCGATGGCGAATTTGATTTGCACCGAGAAGGCGGACATTCTGAATTTAGAATCTTACATCACGCCGACGATACGGGCTATGAGATACAGCGAGGCTTGATTGAGGCCGTGCGCCGCTCGCCTAACATTACGGTAATGGATCACCATTTTGCCGTAGAGATCATCACGCAACATCATTTGGGCGTTGAGGTGACGCGAAAGACGCCTAACATTGAATGTTATGGTGCCTATGTTTATAATCCGGAAACAAAGCGAATAGATACGCTGCTTTCGCGCGTCACGGTCATTGCCACCGGCGGCGTAGGTGCTGTTTATGCTTCTACCACCAATCCGAATATTGCCACGGGCGACGGCATTGCGATGGCTTATCGCGCTAAGGCGACGGTAAAGGATATGGAGTTTGTGCAGTTTCACCCGACGGCGCTCTATCATCCGAAAGAAACGCATCCTGCTTTCTTAATAACGGAGGCTATGCGCGGCTATGGCGGCATCTTGCGCTTGCCCAACGGTGAGGAGTTTATGCAGAAATATGATGAGCGTTTGAGTCTTGCTCCGCGCGACATCGTAGCCCGTGCGATTGATCGGGAGATGAAGAATCGCGGCATAGACCACGTATGCTTAGACGTGACGCATAAAGATCCGGAAGAGACGAAACATCACTTTCCAAACATCTATGTCAAATGTTTGTCGATCGGTATAGACATTACCAAAGAGTATATTCCCGTTGCGCCTTGTGCACACTACCTTTGCGGCGGCATCAAGGTCGACTTGGATGCGCGCTCTTCGATCAATCGTTTGTATGCGATTGGTGAATGTGCTTGCACGGGCCTGCACGGCGGCAATAGGTTGGCAAGCAATTCGCTGATTGAAGCCGTAGTCTACGCAGAAAAGGCGGCGGAACATACGATAGCCCATATTGACGAATATACATTTAATGAAAGTGTGCCCGAATGGAACGATGAGGGGACGATGACTAACGAAGAGCAGGTATTGATTGCGCAAGATGTGCGCGAAGTGGGGCAGGTAATGTCCAATTATGTCGGCATTGTTCGCAGCGATTTGCGCTTGAAAAGGGCTTGGACGCGCTTGGATCTGCTTTACGAAGAGACCGAAGAGTTGTTTAAGCGCGTGAAGGCTACGCCCGACATCTGCCAATTGAGAAATATGATCAATGTAGGCTATCTCATTACGCGGCAAGCCATCGAGCGCAAAGAATCGCGCGGCTTGCATTATACCATTGATTATCCCAAGCACGCTTATGACGCTGACAGAAAAGGTGATCAGCAAAAGGCTTAAACGGCACTTATAATTTATCGACGACTATGCCCGCTTACGAAATACGTCCCTTGCAATTGCGCATCTTGGAGATTCTCCTGGCTGTAGATAAAGTGTGCTGCGAGCACGGTTTGCGTTATTATCTTTGGGCAGGGACTTTGCTTGGGGCTATACGCCATAAAGGTTTTATTCCTTGGGACGACGATGTGGACATTTGTATGCCGCGCGCGGATTATGATACTTTGATGGCGCACGCTAAAGAATGGCTGCCGGCACCTTACGAAGCGATGTCGGCCGAGACGAATGGAAAATATCCGGGTAGTTTCGGAAAAATAATCGATAGCAGCACCACCTTGATCGAGCGTGCGCATTACGCTTACCTGAGCGGTATATATATAGATGTGTTCCCCATTGATGGCGTGCCGCAAAGCGTTTGGCGCCGCCGCCTGCATTTTATGCGTTTCGAGTTTTACAAACGCATTGTCTACTTTCTCCATCGCGATCCCTACAAGCACGGTCGCGGTCCGAGCAGTTGGTTACCGCTTTTGTGTCGTAAATGCTTTACCCACGAAGGCGTGCAGCAGAAGCTTCGGCGATTGATGTTGAAATACAACTATGAAGATGCCCAACTCGTGGCCGATTATGATGATGGCTTGAAAGGCGTTTTTGCTAAAACGCTACTCGGAGAGCCTACACCCGTTAGCTTCGAAGGACACGAATTAAAAGGCGTAGCGCAATACGACCGCTACTTGACGCAGAAATACGGGGATTATATGCAGATACCTGCTGCCAATCATCAGCGCCAGCACAATTTCTACTATTTAGACTATAACCAGCCCTATCGTGCGTATAAGGATCAGCGCAATTTCCGCCTATGAATCGCCTTCCTAAAGTTACGGTGATCACCGTTTGTCGCAACGCTTTGCCTTTGCTGCGCCATACTGTCGAGAATGTCTTGCAGCAAACCTATGCGCCGCTTGAGTATCTCATCATTGACGGCGCCTCCACTGATGGTACGCCTGCTTATCTTTCTTCTCTGCAAGCCCCTTTGCAGTGGTTGTCAGCGCCGGATAAAGGCATTTATGATGCGATGAACAAGGGCGTGGCTCGCGCTTCAGGAGAATGGGTGATCTTTATGAATGCCGGCGATTGCTTTGCCGCTACTGACGTCTTGCAGCGCATATTCTCTACGCCCCGCACGGCGGATGTGATTTATGGCGACGTCTTAAAAGCTGCTGCCGATGGCGCGCCTGTTTTGTCGCGTGCACATCCCTTTACGAACGCTCATCGTATGTGTTTTTGCCATCAAAGTTCGCTTGCCCGCATCGAATGTTTGCGCGCGACGCCCTTTGACATCACCCATCCCTTCTCAGCCGACTTTAAGTTTTTCAAACTATTAGGCCATCAAGGTAAGAAGTTTGCTTACGTTGACTTCCCCATTGCGCTCTTTGATACAAGCGGCATCTCAAATCGACAACGCTCCAAGGGCCTCTATGATAATATCAAAGTCGTAAACGAAACAGACAGTTTCTGCGAACGTTTACGCCTACTTCCCCGCCTGTGGTTTGTCTACCTCCTTTGTCGCCTGCGCGGCAAATAAACGCAGTATTGAACCGATAAATTTAATTTACAACTGACGTCTACTCGCTTTTACAGATAGAGAAGGCGCCAAACGATTCTATTTCGTATCTCTTAACCCTAATTCGGGATAAGCAATGCCTGTTTTCGCCTTAAAGCAGTTTCAACAAAAGCCCAAAAGGAAGATTTTCTTTTGTATAGTTATATTTGACAAACAATTGAATAACGGGAAAGCCATCTTTTTGTTCGAGCCCAACTCATATTGTATGGCAGAAATCATCTGCCATACAATATATTTCCGTAACTTTGTCGTTGGTGATCATAGCATTTTTGCACGTTAAACGCCATAAGCCTACAACAAGTTTGCTAATCACTAAATTTACACTCTCTTATAATTCGTCGAATTCGCGTGATATAAAGGTTGGTGTATTGATTATTATTTCGTTGATAACGAGATAGTGAAGAGCGCATTGCCGGCAAAGCGGCTGATACTGACGGATCGTTAAATGAAAATGAAATGGAAAATCAGAATGAAACAGGAAATTCTTTTAACTTCTCTCGGGCCTCAAGGACAAGCGATGTAGAAGTAAATAAAGAATTGATGAAGAAATATGACGAACAAAGAGCCAAATTGATAAGATTAAGTTGGCGTCCGCTCGGCTTCTTTCTTATTATGCTTAGTCTTTCGTTGAAGCTCTACGTGGATGCTCATTGGGTATGGGGAACGTTGCCGATGCTCGTTGCCTTGTTCGCATTGTTTAGGTTTTACGCGTATCGTAATGCCGGCGGGGCCTCGGCGTATACGAGTGGTTTGCTTGTTCCGGCCATCGTCGTACGAACAAATCCTATTGAGTTGATAGCCTTGGCAGATGTCTGTTGCGACGATGCCGGGGATGAACAGTTCGCCTACAAACGTTTTGCGGTAAAGAACTTACCTTTGCATAAAGTGGTCGAAGGTGAACGAATTCCCTGTATGGCCTTATTCGGAGGGAGTACTAACGGGCAATGGGCGAACTTTGAGCCGCGGCCTTTGTGCTGGGTAACCGACGATGCGAATGCTATTAAGCATAATATCGATCGTATCGAGGAGCGCGAATGGGATATTCTGCGTAAAATTACAGATGATACAACTGCCGCTACAGATGATATCGTGCTGCTTGATGTGGATAAACATACGAGCGAAGTAAGGAGGAAAACAAATAAGATAGCATACGGAGGCTTGTCTTTCTGTTATCCCGATTCCTGGAAAATAGAAAAGGAAGAGGGGGATAACGGCATTCATTATATATATTGTGAAAAGAAAGGCGACGACTCCTCGGAGATCATATCCGTAAATGTTGTGTCGCCGCAAGTAGATGTCTTGGCGAAATTAGAGGAAACTTTAAACTCGATGAAGCAGCAGAATGTGTATCACAATATGAGTACCGAACCGGTCAGGAATGTATCTTTGCGTGATAACGATGCGATACTTTGCAGTTTTGTCTGTAGCTTTTCAAACACGAAATACTTCGGAAGAATTTATATACTTAATGTATCCGGTAAGACATTTACTGTGCTGATGCAGGATGAGGAGGATGATTTTGAGAATAAATTCAAGTTCTTTACCGATAGCTTTACTATAATATAAAGATAATGGGAGTTCGACGAACTCCCATTATCCTATGAGCTTAGACTTCCTCGAAGTTCAAAGTTATTTCCTTTATTGGGTAGGAAAGGGTCGCTATTGCAGATTCTTTCCCTTGCTTTTGTGGGGCATACTTCCGAAGCTGTGACACTTGGGATTGCTTCTTTTCAAGGTTCACAGTCGAAGTTATACGCTTTCTTATCGCTTCATCACCTTTTTGCCATTGACAATGTAGATTGCATCCTAAGCATAAGATTGATTTGGGGCGTATTTTTCGTCGTTCTACACGTAGAGACGATTGTTCCAACTAGGGGAAATTTTTTCCCAACTAGGGGAGAAAAAGATGTCAACCTGTAGAGACTTTTTTTCCTAGCTTTGGAATTTAATCGGCATTGCTGAGCGGACGGATCTGCAAGGGCAAAAATAAGACTTTTACAACTGCAGTTTTCTGCGGCGCGCGGGAAAGTGTAAGACAGATACACAGACGGTTTGCTGTATGTCCGCATCTGTCGCGGAAAGTGCCTCGCCTCATTGTGCGGCCCGACTTACTTGGCTGAACATTAAAGTGTATCGTCCCCTTTTCTGAGTATTGTGTAGCCACCCATACAGTTCTTGTCCTCATTTTTTTATATGTAATGGAATATTTCTGCTAAAAAAGTAAGTTTATTTGATTTTATCTGTATCTTTGCCATATCTGCTGTGCAAATCGCTTGTGCATATCATCAAGAGGTCGTAAAGAACTTGACAGGGAAATATCTCAAAACGACCCAAACTAACCGCTGTTGAGCCGTTTTTATGGAAAATACTTCTTGCGTGATATGCAGAAAGAAAGAGACACTAAGTAACTACCACTAATCATATCATTATGAGTAAGAACATTACACGCTTAGCGCTTTTAGCTGCCTTATCATTAGCAGTTACAAGCCCGCTTTCTGCCCAAAACAACAAGGTGGAAGCACAGACACGGACACAAAGTGGGCTGCCTAAAATCAAAATGAATCTTTCTAAGAAAGGCTCGTTCAGTATGGGTGCTGCCGGCGCTCCGCAAGCACACATTAAGAATGCTCCGAACAAGTATGGCGAAGAGCAAGTAGTCATGAAGGAAGATTTTTCTAAGATGACGGCAGGCACCCCCGAGAACCCCGATCTTGACAACAGCCTTATTAAAGATGAGTTTGAATATCCTTGGATTAACACAAAGGATGAATACTTCAACACGCCGGGCTGGGGATCCGGAAATGCTTTTTCGGCAGGCGGCGTCGTTTACCTTGCGTCAGCTCCCAAAGAAATGGCGCACATCAATACGCCGATGCTTAACGTAAGCGCTAACGGCGGCATAGCTTGGGTACGCTTTAAGGCCCGCGCTAAGAGTGCTGAAGAGCTTCCTGTGGTGATGGTCGAAGCAGCTGAGACGCACAATATGTCGCCCACGTGGGATATGATGGGCAGCGCACAGCTTCCGCAAATCAGTGAGCAATGGCAGGAATACACGATGTATTTCTATGGCGGCGGTGAGTACTCTATCTTTAATATTGTATCCGTAGGTGCACCCGTATATATTGATGACCTTGAAGTGTTTACCGTTAAGCAACACGTAGCTACGCCTACTATGCTTCCTTACTCCAACTATCAAGGCACGAGCTTTGATGCCAACTGGACGGCTGTAGAAGGCGCAACAGGCTATAAGGTTAATGTGTACTCTATCAACAAAGAGACGAGCGAAACCGAATATCTCTTCAAAGAACAGCCGGTTACGACAAACATGTTCCACGTAACAGGCGCAGAATCCGGCAAGACTTATTTCTACAACGCATCAGCAACCAAAGATAGCTATGAATCTATTCCGTCAGCACAAACCTACGTCTTTGACCTCGTTGCTCCGGAAATGCAAGCTGTAAGCGACTTTAACGGCAGCAAGTATACGGCCACTTGGAGCGCTGTGCCTTCGGCTGAACGCTACAACTACATTGCTTACTACGACCGCAAGGCAACGCAGACCGGCGAATTTGTTGTGACGCAAGAAGACTTTACCGACGTAAGAGACTCTGAAGGAAACTTGACCGGATGGACAAAGGAAAATCCCAGCAATAATTCATACGGCGAATTTTATATTCCGGAATTGAAGCAAGGCGGCTGGAAAGGTACTAACTATGCACCTTATACGGACTACATCTGCTTGGATGGCTGGCAATATTACCATAACCACACCGATGCAGGCCTCATTTCTCCGGAGTTGGATATGTCGAAAGATGGCGGTAAGTTTACCGTAAAAGTAAAGCTCGCAGGTGCTGCTACGACGGCCCTTGACAAAGACGGCAAGGAAATCACTGTAAATACACAAGCTGCTTTCGCGCTCTTCAACTATGATGAGACGATCGGCGACTATAAGCAGGCTGAGTTGATCTATCCGGAAGGCTATCCCAAAGCGGTAACCAACGATTGGAAAGAATTTACGATCAACTTTACCAAGGGTACGAAGAAGTCTATCATCGGTATCTACGCCGTTTATGCTGACGAGCACCTCTATGTTGATGACCTCAAGATCACGCAAAACTATCAAGCCGGCGAGAGCTTGAACGATCCGTTCCGCTATCTCAGATGGGTTGATGGTACTTCTGCTGAGGTTACCGTGCCCGGCTTTGCCGACAAGTCAATGATTACGCACCGCGTATCTGCTTACAAAGTTAACGCTGACCGCAACGTAAAGAAGAGATACGCAGAAAGTCCCTACTCAACGCTCCGCGAAGTAGGTGTATTCGACGGCATCAGCAACGTAAGCCTCACAAAGGCACTCGTACAGCTTGATGGCAACGACGTGTGCATAAATAACGTTAAGGGTGAGAACGTACAGATTTATACGGCAGCAGGTCAGTTGATTTACAACAACCAAGCCGGAGATAAAGATCTTCGCGTTCGTCTCGCAGCGCGCGGCGCTTATGTAGTGAAGGTAGGCAACCAGTCTGTAAAACTCGTCTTCTAAACGAGTAGAAAAAATATGAGTAAGCCGTCGGATTTATTTCCGGCGGCTTATTTTGTTACTTAGCGCCTGCATCTATCGGCGCTCAATTGATACTTATAACATAGCAATTGCCCTTTCTTTGCTATCTATTCTTCTTAAGAAATAGGCATCGGAAAGATAAAAAGTATAGAGAGGCAATGTTTATATAATTAAAGAGTCATTACCTTTGCGATCATAAGTACTCGGTTTTTAAGTAGATTAAAGTTGCAGCTTAGTAGAATATGGATATAGAAGAATTGCGAGCATATTGTCTGTCGTTTTCGCCCGAAGTAGAGGAGAGGTTTCCTTTCCGGCAGTTTAAGGCCGCTCAAAACGTATTGGCTTTCTACATCAGCGGGCATATTTTTTGCTTCTTCGACATTAACGACTTAACACATGTCACCTTGAAGTGTCAAAAGGAAAAGATTGATGAACTTATAGCGCAGTATGATTACATTGACCATCCTTATAACGGGAATGCCAAATATTGGATAGGTATTGATGCACACCGCGCAGATGCACGCCTGCTTAAAAAACTCATAAAAGACTCCTTCAGCATAATTGTCGATAAGTACAAGAAAGCCGGGAGGCAAACTAAATAACGCCCTATTAAAAGTAAAAGAAAAATGGACACAAAAACTTTAGGAAACGTACTGCTCGTTACCGGACATACGTATGAGCAACTTTCTTTAGCAAACAAGATGATCGTGAAAGGGATCAAGGAGCGCATTCCGGCGCTCAAGGAAGATAATCTTGCGCAACTTTATCCTGACTTTCGCATAGACGTAAAGGCCGAGCAAGAGAAGCTGCTTTGGGCAGATACGATTATCATTCAAGTGCCGCTCTTCTGGTTCTCTATGCCTTCCATCATTATGCGATGGATAGAAGAAGTATTTCAGCACGGTTGGGCATACGGAAGCACTGGCAAAGCGCTGGAAGGAAAGAAGGTTCTCGTAGGCATCACGTCGGGCTCGCAGAAGGAAACTTATGAGAGTGGGGCAGTCGGGTTGACCGTTGCTGATTTTGACCAACGCTTCAAGACGATCTTTTCATTCTGTAAAATGAATTATCTGGGATTGGTACTTAGTGGCGGCTTCCTCAATGTAGGCGATGGAACGGCCGAAACCGCATTCCCGCCAATGGCTGAAAAGCATGTGAAAGATCTCATGCGCAAGTTGGTATAAGTTTTAAGCGCAAAGATACGCTGGAATCTTATACACGGCTGCCTTCGCTTTTGCGAGGGCAGCCAGTATTGCTGCGTCTTCACGTGCGATGCGCAGCACGGTATATAAATATTGTATGCAAATCTTTGCATTCTCCTTACCTATGGAGCGCAATAGGCAGGGAGAATGGAAGATTCCGGCAGACTCTATGGCGATGGCTCGCTTCTCGTCAGACTTCTTCATCGAAGAAATGGATGCGACAACTCGCTATGTAGTTAAGAAAAGAACACGACAAGCGTATTTGAACTTAGCAAATAAACTTGTCAAAGAAGAATGAAATTAAGAAACCAAAGTTGTCAACTAATTCCAGGACATTACAAATTATAAATCCTAATTTTCCCCATCAAAACATAGTTTCTTCCGGCTGATCCCTTAATTTTGCAAGTGCAGCCGGGCAGTTGGCCTGCTGCAAGTAAGATAAAAAGGTTTGATTTGATGATGAAGATAAGGACAATTCTACGCAAATGCTTCCTGTGGGCGGTGGCGAGTATGAGTATACTTATGCTAAGTGGTTGTTTCCCGAGTTTCAATACGAGCGAGGAGGTTATGAGCTATCTCAAGAAGAAGTTTCCCGACCAGCAGATTGTACTTTCTCCTGAATATGATACCCATCGTAGCTTAAATGAAAATTGGCGCACTTGGTCCTTCCGGCTATCAGGCTATCCTAAGGACACCTTTCAAGTGGCCAGTCGTATCAAGAGTCTCTCTCTTCTAATACCGAAAAAGCATAGAGAGATTATCGACAACTTTGGCAAGGTCGTTACTTTGCGCTGTGAGCGAGAGTTTGAGCAAGGGGTTTTGCCTACTTTCGATAGGTCGACGCGCAGCCTTTGGCGTGGCTTTCCGCGCGAAGGCTTCTCGCTGAAACCAGCCGAGATGGAGATAAGTTCGATTAATGATATTCGGCGTGTAAAGCATTTGATCGAAGCCTTTGAGAACCTTCTGCGTAAAGAGAAGTCTACCGAAGTTACCATTTATAAGTTGCACATGAGGACGGGTATCAACCGAATAGTGAGGCTAAAAAAGATTAGCGATCTATTCTTTGATAAAATATGGAATAGGAAAGAGAAGGAAAAAGAGAAGGAGGAAGAAGAGAAGCTTTATTATCTTGAGTATTACATCTATGGTTGCATGGATTTGCAGAAACAGTGTCAGATCTTTTACAACAATGTGATGGTGTATTATCAGCAGATGGCCACCCAAGGCAATGGTGTCAACGATAAAAATATGCAGGCGTGGGCCGAGGAGCAACTAAAGCTTAAGGCGAGTTTGCCGGAGTTATCTCCCAAAGAGCGCGATTCACTCCGCAATTTGCTTGTCATTGCTGATACTCGGGTCACTTCGGTATTTATCGATACGGGGCAAAAGCCCTATATGTTGGTGACGCAGTCGAATATTGACGACCGCCCCCACAGTAGCGGCATCTTCTTTACCTATCCGCAGATGCGGGCCTTTTGCATAGCAAGCGGCTTGCGGGTGAATGGCGATTGGGATCACTTTACATTGATGGGCGCTGATGGGCGTATCTACGAATTTTCTATCACCTTCTATAAAAAAATAAAGACGGCGTAGGGTATAAGGATGACACTTGCTACTATATGCGAGAAGGGAAACAAGTCGTGATACCGGGATTTTGTAGTCCTAAAGCATGCATCAGCGAAGCCCTTATACGCCAAGTGACCGGGCGCGATGTCAGAAAAATGATCGTGCACGAAGTGAAAGAGTAGAGTGCCTTCACCCTTTGGTTGACTCTCAAAGCTTCCGGCTGATTCCTTCTTGCCGCCTGTGCGGCCGGTCGCTATGCCGACTGTGTAAATACGATAACATTAGTTTATGTGACGATGACAATAAAGATATTTCTACACAAGATCCTTTTGTGGGCGGTAGTCGTTTTAGGCATATGCTTGTTGAGCGGTTGTTTCCCCGGTTTTAATTCGCGCGATGAGGTTATGGCCTATCTCAAAAAGAAGTATCCCGACCAGCATATTGTGCTTTCTTCCAAATATACGACGAAGCGAAGCTTAGTGAGAGATTGGCGTATCTGGTCCTTTACCCTATCGGGTAATCCAAAAGATACATTTCAAGTGGCCAGCTATATCCAGAGTTATCCCGTTCCGATGTTGAAGACAGAACGAAGCATTTTCGACAATTTCGAAAAAGTCGTGGTTTTGCGTCGATCACGCGAATTTGAACAAGGCCCTTTGCGGACGCTCGATGCGCCGACGCGCCGCCTTTGGCATAGCTTTTCTTCCTCAGAATTCTGGCTGAAGCCCCTCTACATAGACTTAGAGACGGTCGATGACGTATGGCGCGCCAAGCACTTGATTGACCTCTTCGAGCAGTTTTTGAGCGAAGAGATAGTAGAGAGCGATACCCGCTATTTCCTACGTATGTATATTCAAGGCCCTTGTTATGCCTTGTTGCCGAACAGCGATAGCATCAATTTTGTGAGTGGCCTGACCATAGCAAAGCCCGGCGAGAAGCGGCCTTATTATATACAGTTTCAGATCTATAATCAGATTAATCGGCAGGTCGTGTGTCAGCAATTTTACAACGAAGTGATGAGCTACTATCAGCTTATGGCCGCCGAAGGCAACGGCGTTAACGCGATAAACATGCAGGCGTGGGCAGAAGACTACCTTCAGCAAGTAGCGCGCCTGCCGTCGGCAACGCCGCAAGAGCGCGATACGCTGGAAACATCGCTTGGCATTAAAGATAAAGGTGATGGCTTTCTATTTATCGATACGGGTCAAAAGCCCTATATGTTCGTCTTCTCTTCGGAGCGTAAGGAAGGCTCAGAGAAGACGATCTTCTTCACCTATCCACAATTGCGATCCTTCTGCCAACAAAGCGGCTTACAGGTCAAAGGAGCCGGCAACCATTTCAGCGTCACGAGCATCGACGGCCATCGCTACGAGTTCTCTACCACCTTCTATATAAAAGGCAAAGACGAGTTTAACTTCGACGTTTACACCTGCTACTATCTGCGAGATGGGCAGAAGGTCGTGATGGAAGATATTTGGAGTCCTCAAGAGTGCATCGACGATGTCCTCATCCGCCGCATAACGGGGCGCGACGTAAAGTCTATGGTCGTGCACACCGCAGATAAACAATAACACTTTACCCAAATGTTTAAAGTATATGATAAGATAAAAGATGCGTTTAGCGCCTTCTTGGGCGCACTGCTCCTGCTCCTCTTTGCCGGAGGCTCGGGCTGGATGGCCTTCATAATGTTTCAGCGAGGATCGTGGCTCATCGGTGCGATCGGCGTAATAGGCGCTTTGTTTTTCAGTTCACCCTTGTGGGCCGGCCTCTTTATCACCAAGAAAGAGCCCGAGCCGGAGCCCGTGGTCACGAAAGTAGATTGGCCCACAGACAAGGCCGCCTTGCTCAAACTGGCGCAGACCGTTGCCGGCGACGACGCCGAGGTGATGCAGCTCGTTAAGGATAGTTTGGCGTCGCCCGAAGCCTTCTATGCCGCCCGAAGCGAGCCGGAGGGCGAATATGCCGACGAGTATTATGAAATGTTGGACACCTATAAAGACAAGCCCGATACTTTGCGCAGCGAGGGACTGCTTGTCTTGCTGGAAGAATTGCGCGTTATCGTTCGGTTCGACTGGAAAGCCGATTTGGATAGCTTTCAGGGGATGATGCCCAGGCTCAAGCGCGTACAGCGTTACGGCCTAAACCTTTCCGATGCGCCCTTAGACGAGGCCGCCTACGTCCCGCGTTGGTGCGAAGCGCTCGATAAGTTTTGGAAACCGAAGCATTATCATACGCTGCTTATCGACACCCAAAGCGACGAATATGTCGTAGCCATTGCGCCCAACCGCCCATCTTCTGCCAAGGCCAAAGCATCGGCAGCAAATCCGGCGTCGGTGTCCACGACTTAAAATTAACCAAACGCATCTTCCTGCTACTTTGCGGCGGCCCATCAGGCCGCCGCAAAGCGTATCAAGAGAACTCCGGTCGCGCCAAATAAGGCACTTAAGCATAAAAAAATGGCAGTATAGCCGAAAAAATACAACAAAATACGTAGTTTTTCTTGTAGGATTTGTACTTTTGTCCAATCTCGTGGCGCGTAATGTCGGTATACTGTAGCATTGATAAAGCGTTAGCCTCGATTTGCCTTGTGATGGCTACCGAAAACTAACCACGTGTGACATCGCTTTGCCTAAACCTAATTCAGCGCTACAGTGTTCAAATCTTTTGCCACTCGTTATGCATTTACGATTTGCCCATTTTCTGGTGAGTTGCTTGGCTTTTGCCGGTAGCTTGCCCATCTTCGCGCAGTCGCCGACAAAGCTTTCACAGCGCTTGCCGCTTTTGCGCACCAACGTTTTGCGTATTCCCTTTGTCGCCTCACAAGGCCTCCGGCGACCCGCTGCGGCTATCCGCACCCTTCCCGCGCCTTCGCCGGCTGAAAGTAAGTTGCGCCCGATGAACCCTACGCCCCGGTCCTTGCAAAAACCCATATTGCGCCAACTCTTAGGTGCAGCCGCCGGTACCGAACTTTGGGCGAATGTTGTTTCCGACCAATATAAAGGTATCTATGCCTTTAGTCCGGCTACCAACGTCCATTTCTCTCGGTTGGCCGCCTATAGTAAAGCCTCCTTTAATGGCGGTGCAGCCATTGTCGATGGCCGTATGCACGGCATTTTCTACGACCTTAGTTACGCCGATATGGGCATTATTATGGTCTATCATTATGCCTTTGACATCGAAACTTGGGCCTTGGACATTCCCCCTCATCAATTAGAAGACATTTCCCTGATTGCCCAAGAAACCGCCACTGATCCGAAGACCGGCGAAGTCTTTGGCGCATTTCTGCGTAAGGACGGCACGGGCTACGAATGGGGCGTTATAGATTACCTCACGCTGACCCGCACCAGCATTGCCCCCGTTGAGCACATTTATATTGCGCTCGGCATCGACAAAGACGGAAAGGCTTACGGCGTCGCTACGGATGGCAACCTCTATGCCATAAATCGCACGAACGGAAAAGAAACCTTGGTCGGCCCGACGGGTGTTTCCTTGGCCGATGCTGACGGAAAAGTGCGCTCGCAATGCGGCGAGATCGATCCGAAAGATAATACGTTCTACTGGGCTTCGACCAATGGCGAGCACCATACGGACTTATACAAAGTCAGTCTCGACAACGGACAAGCCACGCTGCTGGGTAGTATCGGCAATGAGGTTACGGTGACCGGTATGGTCGTGCCTAAGCCCAAAGCGGCCGATGATGCGCCGAGCGCGGCCACAGATTTGCACGCGCAATTCGCAGCGGCAGCCACGGCGGGCCAACTTTCCTTCACCGCGCCTACAACAACTTACGGCGGTAGTGCGTTAAGTGGCGAACTTTCCTATAATGTTTATGTCAACGACGCCGCGCCGCTGACGGGCAAAGTCAATGCCGGTAGCAGCGCTGTCGTGCCGGTGCAAGCTCGCGAGGGAATGAACACCTTCGTCGTTACGCTTACGAATGCTGCGGGAGCGAGTCCGAAGGCGCGCCTTTTGGCCTATGTCGGCTATGATACGCCGAAGCCCATCGAAAAACTGACGTTGAATGTCGATGCTGCGCGTCGCGCCGACTTAACTTGGACGGCGCCGACCGCCACTGAGCACGGCGGCTTCCTCGGTGCGCTTACTTACGACTTGATCCGCATTACCGGAACAGACACGACGCAAGTGGCCAACGGTATCTCCGATGTTCACTTTGCGGAAGTCTTGCCCGAAGGCCCGCTGATGGGCTATCGCTACGCCGTGAGAGCACATAATCAATCGCAGGTTACGACGTGGACAAACAGCAACAACGCTGTAGTCGGCTCGCCCATAGAGCCGCCCTTCTTCGATGAGTTTGCCAATGCGGCCGATGCAGAATTATACACCGTTATCGACAATAACAACGACCAAGCTTCTTGGGCTTGGGACAAAGATCCTTATACCGAACAGACGGCCTATCGTTATCATTGGAGCGATACGGAAAAAGCCGACGACTGGTTGCTCCTTCCGCCGCTCCGCTTGCGGGCAGGCACGGTTTATACCTTCCAATTCAAAGCCAAATCCAACGGTACGGATTATACCGAGCGCTTTGAGGTAAAATGGGGGCAAGCGCCCAACCCCGCAGGCCTCACGAAGGTGATCTTAAACCCGACGGAGGTGAGCACAGATGAGTATCAAACGTTCACCAACGAGCTTCATCCGCAGGCCGACGGCACGTATTACATCGGCTTCCACGCATTGTCCGATGCTGGCGGCTATTATCTGCACATCGACTCTGTAAGCATTGCCGCGCCCGTTGCTGCTGCAGCGCCCGCAGCCGCAGAAAACTTAAAGGGCAAGGCGGATCCGTCCGGCAAACTCCTCACGACGCTCACTTTCGACGCGCCGAAGTTGAAGGTAGATGGGACGGCGCTTAGTAATATCGAGCGTATCGAAGTGCGCAATGGGCTCCGACTCGTCAAGGCCTTTACGCAACCTGCGCCAGGCGCTTCGCTGACTGCTACGGACAATCGGGCGACGACCGGCGACAACGTCTACACCGTCATTGCCTTTAATGCCGATGGTGCCGGCGCTACGGCGACCAAGAACATCTACGTGGGTCAGGACCAACCCGCCACGCCCGTCATCGCTGCCGAGGATTTGACTAACGCCGTGCGCCTCTCTTGGCCCGCAGTCGGCGGTGCGAACGGCGGACTCGTCATTCCTGAAGAAGTGACCTACAATATATATAATGTACGCGACGGCGGCTATCGCGGAGATCTGATCGCAACCGTAACGGGCGGCAAGACGAAGTACGTCGTGCCCGATCAGAAGACCGCCGAAGGCAACCAGCGCTACGCGCAGTGGGCCATCAGTGCAAAAAACAAGGCCGGCGAAAGCGGATATGGCGTTGGCTCGATCATCGTAGGTAAGCCCTACGCACTACCTTTTCACAACAGTTTCAAAGGTAGCTCTACCGAAGGCCAGCTTATTGCGCTCGAGACGCCCGATGGCAACGTGGCTTGGGAAATCAGTAGCAAGGAAGCCGTAGATGCCGATGGCGGCAGCATCGTCTTCAATCCTGATCGCGCAGGTTCGTCTGTGATCAGCACAGGTAAGATTTCTTTGCAGGGTGCAGCCCATCCCAAACTGATTTTCGACCACAAACAAGTTGGGCAAGTGCCGGGTCGCTTGGAGATCAGCATACGCAAGAAAAACCAGAAGGGAGAAACGCTCCTTCGCAGCTTTGATTATACGCAAGCCGGTGTGAGTCAGGCCGAATGGCATACGGAAGAGATCGACATACCACAAGAATATTTGCAGGAAGAATACATCTTTGTGCACTTTGCGGCCATTGCTACGGCTTCGATGAAAGAAACGCCGCTCTACGTCGACAATATCAACCTCGCCGAACCTGTTGCCAAGGATGCGGAGATCACGCTCACGGCGCCCAAGTCGGTATTGAAGGGCCAAGACCTGCCACTTTCGCTCAAGGTGGCCAACAAAGGTTTGCAGGATCTCCCCAAAGTGCAGGTGAAGGTGCAGATCAACGGTAAGCAAGTTTTGGAACAAGCCGTTGAGGGCGGACTCGCGCGCTTCAAGGAGGCGACAATTCCGGTCAATTATCGGACGACGTCGCTCGATGCTGCCACGACCCTGTCCGTAGTGGCTGAAGTCGTGGCTGATGGCGATGCTTTGGCAGCCAACAACGAAGCCCGCGCCGAGGTGCAGGCTATTCAGGGCAACGTGCCCACGCCGCGCGATCTTGTACTCAAATATAAAGATGCCGCAAAGGTCGAATTAGATTGGGCCGCGCCCCCTGTAGAATACGTTACGCTGACCGACGACTTTGAAGCCTATGAACCCTGGGGCACAAGCTTTGGCCGTTGGTCCACGATCGATGCGGATAAGGGCTACGCCTGCCCGCTTTCTAAAAACTCGCGCTATCCGCACCAGCAAGAGCAGTTTGCTTTTATGAATTGGCAGCCCGGAGATCTTTACGGATCCGGCCAAGGCCTTGACCCCCATTCCGGTACGAAGGCACTCGTAGCCGTTTATCAGACGGATCAGACGGGAAAGACTTACGTAAAGGCTGACAACTGGCTCATCAGTCCGCCGCTTTCAGGCAAAGCGCAAAAGATTCGTTTCTACGTCAACAACTATGCCGGCAAGGACTTCGGAAATGAAGAGTTCCAAGTGCTGGTTTCCTCAACCGATAAGGCGCAGGAGAGTTTCCAACTCATTGGCGATATTTACACGCAGTCAAGCGGCAATTGGACAGAGATCAATGTAGACCTGCCCGAGGGTACGAATTATTTCGCCATTCGCCATACGACGAGCGCTGATCAGGCATTCTTGTTTATGATCGACGACATTACGTATGAGGGCGGCAATACGCCTACGGGCTATCGCGTATATTGCGACGGTCAATACTTGGGCGCAGCCGAACAACCGGGCTATACCGATACGCAAGCGAAGGCCGACGGGCAACACACGTACAGTGTGACGGCTGTATATGCCGATGCTTCTGAATCGTTGCCCATAGTGCTCGACGTCGTCACGGCCTTGATTGCGCCCAATGCTTCGCCCGCGCATACGCCGATTGTCTATGACGTTCACGGTAAGCGTGTCGATGCAGCGCGCTCCCAACTCCCGCGCGGCGTGTATGTGATTAACGGCAAGAAAGTTGTCATCAAATAAGCGCAGTCGGCGCTATATCTGAACCCTTTAACCGCTGCAAGGCCTCACAAGCTTTGCGGCGGTTAAGCGTATGCGCCCCTTTGGCTTTATGCCGCGCCATCACGCCGCGGCAAGCCCTGCCTTTCGTTGGCCTCCGTGCCCTTTGTATAGGCGACCCTTCCGCTCGCGACCGCCCTTAGGCAGCCTTGCCGCCACGACCGACGTAGAGAAAAAGCCGTCCCGCGCATGGCCGCCCGCCGCCTGCTTGCTTTCTGCGCCCCGAGCTTGCCCTTCGTGCGGCTTCGTCCTCGCTTGGGGCGTTTGCGCTCACGAGAAAAAAGATGTACGCTCGTGATGAAAAGACCGTGCGCTCACGATGAAAAAGGTCTACGCTCGTGAGCGTACACCAAAAAGGGCAGGCGGCGGCGCTTATTGGTCAAGCTTTGTTTGTCAAAATGTTGGTTCTGCTTGCGCTTAAGTCGTAGGGCGAGCAGCCAAAAAAAGTGGTGCACCTCGCAGCGTATCACTAAAAAATGTAAAAATAGAAAGCTCAAAAAACGTGAAAAGATATAGGCCTGCTGATGGCCCTATCTAAAACTTCGTTTTGTTGGTTTTAATAAACAACATCTCATTGAAGTAAAAGGAATATCCACCCACGATGGCGTGCTGATTGCCGGCGGTGAGCAGATGCTCTTCGAGCGTGTACGGATATGAGGCTATGAGGTGTTTTTTACGGCCGTCAGCGCTCAGTGCATAGTAGGTAAGCGTTTGATTTTTAAAGTAAAGTACGGCTTTTTTAATGCTTTTGGGATCTTGATCTTCTTGTGAAAATTCGTGCTCCCACACAGTGTCTTCCAAGGACGCCGTTGCGGGCTTAAAATCACAACCTGAAAAGAGTGTAAAGCAGGCTGCCAACAGCAATAGTTGGCTATATTTTTTTATAATTGTACCCATGATGATGCAAGTTTGTAAATGCAAAAATAAAAATAAATCTAAACGAATGCAAATTTTAGGTCTGAAAAATGTTAGCTCTTTTGTTTGAAGCGCTAATTTTAGCAGTAGCGCACAAGAAATTCAAAGTCTATGTATCATTTTTGCAACGTAGGCTTCGGCTTACCCCTTGTTTTGTCCCGCTTTTTCGATGTAAAACGTAGCGTCGTCGCTTGTTGTCACAAGAATAAGCCATCGCCGTCAGAGACTTAGGGCATTTTAAGCCGGATAGTGATTTCTCCGCGTTCGTTTTTCGCCCGTTACCGATGCGGAGCAGTATGTTTTTGCTGATACAGAAGGATTTTCGCAAGCATCACCCCCGCCCCTGCGGCTTTTTATGTAACTTTGTCGGCATAAATGTGATAGAAATATGGCTGACGATATAAATTACTTAGATCGAAATGAGTTTAACTTCGAGCCTTCTCCGGAAGTAGTCAAAGCCCTTAAAGACTTCGACGTCAACAAACTGTGCTTCTACACGCGACTTTACGATGAAGGGAAGAAAAGCATTTTCTCGATTGCGCTCGCTGAAGATTATGGTGTGGACGAATCGCAGGTCGTCTTGGGCTATGGGGCCGAAGACATTTTGAAGCAGGCTGTGCACTTCTTTCTGACCGAAACGCCGGGGCGTAACACGATGCTCATTCCGCAATATTCTTGGTGGTATTATCAGTCGATCGCGGATGAGGTCAACGGGCGCACACTGCAATATTCCGTCAATGAGGAGGAAGATGGTTTCGCTTACGACTTCGAAGCACTGCGCCGCAGCATTGAGGAGCATCAGCCGAAAGTGGTGCTCGTGGCTTCGCCCAATAATCCGACCGGAAACGGACTGACGCCCGATGAATTGGATCGATTGGGGCAATTTACGCCGACTGATACGATTATTTTGGTAGATGAGGCTTACGCTTCTTTCGTGACGGACGACGTAAGCTATATCGCACGACTCGTAGGCCGATATCCGAACATGATTTTCTGTAGGACGCTCTCGAAATTTTACGGCTTGCCGGGCTTGCGGATGGGCTTCGCCTTCGTGGGGCGCTCGGAAGAGATGGAGAAATTCTGCCGTTATGCGAACAAATATTTGGGCTACGATCGGCTGGCTGAGGACATCGCCGTGGCTGCCTTGCACTCGGAAGAACATTATCGACACGTGGCGGCCGTTATGAACGATGCGCGACGTATGTATAAGGAGGAAATCGGCCGATTGCCGGGTTTTAAGGTCTATCGATCGGTGGCTAACTTCATCTTGATCAAATATCCGCCGGCCTTAAAGGACGCGCTGCAGCGCGCTTTCGCACAAGCGCACTACAAAGTGAAGTTTATGAACGAGCCGGGACTGGAAACGCACCTCCGCATAACGCTTGGTCGCGCCAAGCAGAATCGTGAGGTGGCTGACGTGATACTTAAAATCGCGCAAGCCCAATGATCGCCGTTATTCTTGCGGCCGGAATGGCTTCGCGTTTGCGGCCGCTGACCAACGATCGGCCGAAATGTTTGCTGGAAGTAGGCCGGCGCACGCTTTTGCAGCGCACGGTCGACGCTTTGTTGGAAGCCGGAATGCGGGAGTTTGTCGTTGTCACGGGTTATCGTGGAGAGATGATCCGCCAATTCTTGACCAAGCAATATCCGGATCAGACTTTCCACTTCATAGACAATGCCATTTACGACAAAACCAATAACATCTACTCGCTGTGGCTGACTTGCCCTTTCACGGATGGGAAAGATTTTCTCTTACTCGATAGCGACATCCTTTTTGATCCAGCTTTGCTACGGCCGCTTTTGGATACGCCGACGACGGCTTTGGCCGTCAATCGCCACGAGTTGGGCGAAGAGGAGGTGAAGGCGGTTGTAGACGAGGCGGGCCAAGTGGTAGGCATCGGCAAACAATATGCGCCCGACGAAGCCTTTGGCGAATCGGTCGGTATCGAAAAGATGACGGCCGATTACAGTGTCGCGCTTTTTGAAACATTAAGCCCGATGATTGAAACAGAGGGTTTGGTCGACGTGTTCTATGAAGCCGCCTTTCAGCGTCTGACTGAAGCGAACCATTTCTTTAAGGCGATTGACACCACTTCGTTTTTCTCGATCGAACTCGACACTGTAGAAGATTTTCAACGCGCCCAAGAACTCATACCTCCCCACTTATTTTAAGGCGAATCCGATTGTCGGACCCGCCTTTTGAAATTTGAAAGTCTGTTTGTCGATTCGGCAAGCGGACTTATCGTTTCTTGCTGCCTTTGCGCAAGCCGGAGAGATTGTTGTATGGGACTGTTTTAACGCCGGATTGCGTCTTGGGGGATGATTTCCCGGTTGGCGTCGTCTCCTTTCCCGTATAATATTTCATAGCTTCAGGCATTGCGCGCTGAAGTGCCGCAATGCGGGATTCGTGAGAGGGATGGTCGCTCATAAATTGCGGAACGCTCTGCCCGCCGCCTGCATTCATACGCTGCCAGAACGCGACTGCCTCTTGCGGATTATAACCTGCGATGGCCGCAAATATGAGTCCCATATAATCAGCTTCGCTTTCGTTTTTACGAGAGTAGGGCAGCATCACACCATATTGCGCCCCGAGGCCGTAAACTTGTTGACCCAGTTCCTGCGTGGCTTGAGATGCGCCGCTGCCGCTTAGGATTAGTCCGAGCGCGGCGGCACCATATTGCGCTTTTAGTTGGGAACTGAGGCGCTCGGCGCTATGACGCGCCACAGCGTGTGCGATTTCGTGACCCAAAACTATGGCCAGCGCCGTCTCGTTCTTTGTGATCGGCAGCAGACCTTCGTAGACTACGATTTTCCCGCCAGGCATACAGAACGCGTTGGCCGAATTGTCTTGCACGAGGTTAAACTCCCAGTGATATTGCTTCAACTCTTCGCCCTCGCCGTGTTGGTTCAGATAAGTCGTAACCGCGTTGGCCAGTCGCCGGCCCACACGTTTGACCATCGCCGTATTGTTTGCGTTGGTCGAAAGTTTGGCTGTCCGCATATACTGTTGGTATTGCTGGTTGGCCAAATTCATTACTTGTTCGTTAGATACCAAAAGGTGTTGCTTACGTCCCGTAATGGGGACGGTCGAAGTTGTGCCGCAGCCTACCAAGAGCAAGACCAGGGGCAGCAAGACTAAGCGTTTTATGAATTTCATCGCTTTATTGTTCATATTAGTTTGATGATTCGCTTTTTATATCGTAGGTTCGTCATCGACCGCGGGAACGCCGTCGTCGGAGAGCTCGTTTATGTCAGCTATTCGATAGCCTTCCGGAGTCTTTTCTACCTTTATGATGTACACAGTTTCGATGTCGCCCATCTTCACGAAGCGCACACAAACCTCCTGATCGTCCCATAGCTTGACGGACATCGACTTCAGCGCACTGCGGTCAAAGTCGTAGCCGTGCAAGATCAGATCGTAATGTGTAAGAACCGGTTCTTCACCCGCCTCCGCCGCACTATCGAAGACCTTTTGCAGGGATTTTGTCAGATATTTTTCGCGCAATCGTTTGGCTTGCTCGGGCGCATCGACGTCCATAGCCGCAAATGGTGTGGCGTAGTTTTGATAAAAAGTCTCGACAAACTTGGTCGGCGAACTCTCATCTATGGCTTTTGGCGCGGCAAGGGGGCTGATCAGCTTCCCCAAATCCTCTTCCCAAGTCGTGGCGATATAAGCCAGTTGCCAGCGGCCCTCGATTTGCTCCGGATAGACGGGAATACATATTGTTTCCATTAGCAAAGTATCCTCCAAACAGTTCGTAAAAGAGGCGACAAACCAGCCGTTTTTGCTTGCTCCCACACAAAACGATTTACGCATTTCAGGCGTAATCTCCTTTGTCAGCGTAAAAGGGTCGACGTTCATCTCAGCCCGTAAACGGCGGGCCTTAGCTGCGAGGCGCGGGGTGAGCATTTGGAGCGCCGAGTCCCGGATTCTACTATCCTCGCTCAGGTATTTTTCGTAAAAGCTACGAACAAAATCTTCGCCCGACGTTTGTGCGCTTACTGAAAGCGCGAACAGCAGGGCAGAACATAGTAATAACGTTCGTCTCATAAGGCATTTATATCTCGTTGACTAAGCAAAGATACGTTTGAAATAGGAAATGCGAATCAAATGATAGTTTATTTTTTGTAGAAAATAGCAAAGTGTGCGTCGGATGGTCGAATTATCGTAGCCCAAAACAATACTATCGCCGCCTCCGACAAAACAACGAATGCTTCCGGCAAAACAATCGTTGCCCCCAACAAAACAATCGCCGCGGCGAGCCAAATAGCCACCGCGGCAAACCTAACAGCTGCTGCGGCGAGCAAAAACTACCGCCGCAACATCAGCACAGAGTTTAAGCCAATCCCCACGCCTTAAGATCCTCATCGACTGTGGTGTTACCACCTAAGCCGAAATTTTCAACCAATACCTTCAGCACGTTCGGAGATACGAAAGCCGGCAGCGTAGGGCCGATGTGAATGTTCTTAATGCCCAGACTTAGAAGCGCCAGAAGCACGATTACGGCCTTCTGTTCGTACCAAGCGATGTTAAAGACAATAGGCAGGTCGTTGATATCCTTCGCTTGGAAGATTTCCTGCAGTTTCATAGCGACGACGGCCCAGCTGTAGCTATCGTTACACTGACCGGCGTCGAGCACGCGTGGAATGCCGTTGATGTCGCCCAAGTTTAATTTGTTGTAGCGATATTTTGCGCAGCCCGAAGTCAAGATTACCGTATCCTTCGGCAATTGTTGTGCGAAGTCAGCGTAATATTGGCGACTCTTCATACGTCCATCGCAGCCACTCATCACGATAAATTTACGAATAGCCCCACTCTTCACCGCCTCTACGATCTGATCAGCCAGCGCAAAGACCTGTGCGTGTGCAAATCCGCCCACGATTTCACCCGCTTCGAGCGCCTCCGGTGCTCGGCAAGTCTTAGCCAGCGCGATGACCTCTGAAAAATCCTTGTGTCCGTCGGCTCCGCTTTCGATGTGTTTCCATCCCGGGAAGCCCGTACTATTGAGCGTGAAGACGCGATCCTTATAATTTGCATCGGCGCGTGGCGGTACGATGCAGTTGGTCGTAAAAATAATCGGCCCGTTAAAGCGTGCAAATTCCTCCTTCTGTTGCCACCAAGCGTTCCCGTAGTTTCCTACCAGATGCGCGTACTTTTTCAGCTGCGGATAATAGTGAGCCGGAAGCATTTCGCCGTGCGTATAAATGTCGATGCCCATCCCTTCCGTCTGCTTCAGCAAGTCTTCGAGATCGTGCAAGTCGTGCCCGCTGATCAAAATCCCGGGGTTGCGCCCCACGCCCAAATTTACTTTTGTAATCACCGGCGAACCATAAGCCGACGTATTGGCTTTGTCGAGCAAGGCCATAGCTTTGACGCCCGCTTGTCCCGTGCGTAGCACGAGATCTATCAGCGTAGCCTGATCCGCCTCAGGATCTGCCACGATGGCCAAGGCTTCCGCCATAAAATGAATCAGCGTAAGATCCGCTTGCTGCAAGTTTGACGCGTGCTCATAGTAAGCCGCCATCCCTTTGAGTCCATATACCGTCAACTCCTTCAAGGATCGAATATCCTCGTTCGCAATGCGCAATACGCCTTGTCGTTTTGCCTCCTCCGCATAAGAAGCTTTCGAGCCGTCCCAGCGCAGTTCGGCGCGCTCCGGCAGCGTCACACCGTTTTCATCTGCCAGTTTGACCAGCCGATCACGCAGCGCGATGCCCTTTTCCACCCGTTGCAGAATATCAGCATCGTCAAAATTGGCATTCGTGATCGTACAAAAGAGCGCGTCGCACAAGAAATGACCAATCTCCTTCTCATCTTTCGCCGCTCCCGCACGGTTTAGCGCGTCACTAACAATCCCTACGCCCCTGCTTACGGCCAGCAATAAGTCCATCGCCGCCGAAGTCGTAGCCGCTTTGCCGCAAACGCCTTTCAGCGTGCAGCCCGTTCCTTTTGCCGTCTCTTGACATTGGTAGCAAAACATCTGATTTTCCATAATTGTTATGTTGTTTATGTGATTACGAATGCAAACCTACGACTTTGCCGGTCGCGAGACTGTAACACTTGTTACCGCTCCCAACGTTTTAAGATTTTATGACGAAAACCACCCGTCCACCTGCCGTCCGCAACAATCGGAAGCAGGCCTACCTTCCTCCCCCTTTTCGCTGGTTTGCATCCCCCTTTTGCCGTCGCAAGTCCGCCCGCCCCCTTTTTGTTCACGACGAAAAAGGTTTTCTCTCACGATAACAAAGGCTTGTGCTCGTGAGAGAAAAGGTTTGTGCTCGTGATAAAAAACCTCGGATGTAAGATTTTTGGTCGATACAGTCCCGCGTGTTCGCTTGCCATTTTCCGTTTTCGTCAGCAGGAAAACCCGCCTTCCGCAAGGCAAGGAACGGTTGAGGTCAACGGCGGTAAACCTTCCGTGTAGGTGGCGATGTGGACCGCGAAGCCGACGAAGCCCCGGCGGCGATGATATTCCATCAAGGCCGACAGGCGATGCGTTGTAATGTATAAAAAGTAAATACGGATTATTTTTCTAAGCTCTATTGCGCGAAGAAAGGCCGACGATTCGCCTAAAAAGTAGCGCCCGAAGCCGGCGCAAAAGGGGCAGGGCGGGCGCAGAATCTTCCCCGATGGGGCTAAAATAGCTTGATAATTTGCCCTGCTTGGGAGTTTTCTTTATCTTTGCTAATAAATCTGAGAAAGATTATGGTACATAACATACACCTGTCTGAACTTATTCATCGCCAAGCGGAGCGCTATGGAGATAAAACAGCCTTGAAACATTATGATTATGCGGCTTCCGCATGGCGCGATGTGTCGTGGCGGCAATTTTCAACGCGCGTTTTGCGCGTTTCTTATGCCCTCCTCGCGCTGGGCATAGGTCGGCAGGAACGTATTGCCGTCTTCTCTCAAAATAAACCGGAGTGCATGTACGTCAGCTTTGGCGGCTACGGCATACGTGCAGTGACCACGCCTTTTTATCCGTCTTCGAGCGGCGCACAGATTACTTATATGATGAACGATGCAGAGGTGCGACTTCTCTTCGTAGGCGAACAGCAGCAATACGACGTTGCGTTCAGCGTCCTGAGCCTTTGTAAAAGTTTGGAGCGCATCGTCATCTTCGACAAGTCCGTCAAACGCAAAGAGACGGACCACTTGAGCATCTATTTCGACGAGTTTCTCGAGTTGGCTTCGCCCGAAGAGGCGCGCGGAGAATATCGGCAGCGCATGAAAGAAGCCAATTACGACGACATGGCAGACATCCTCTATACGAGTGGGACGACGGGCAACAGCAAAGGCGTCATCCTGACGTATAAGATGTATCGCGGGGCGGTCTATGGCAACGGCGCCAACCTGCCGCTTTCGCCGAATGACGTCTTTCTCAACTTCCTGCCTTTCACGCACATCTTCGAGCGCGGTTGGTCTTATCTGGGTTTCTCGGCCGGCGTATGTCAGGCGATCAATGAGCGCCCGGCCGACGTCTTAAAGTCGATGCAGGAGATTCGCCCCACGTGTATGTCGAGCGTACCTCGACTTTGGGAGAAAATTTATCAAGGCGTGCAGGAAAAAATCGCGGCTTCGCCCAAGATGCAGCGCAGTCTGATGAAGGATGCGCTGGAGACGGGTATGCGCTATTGGGGCGACTACGCTTCGCAAAAGCGGCCGGCGCCGATGATGCTGAAGATGAAGTATAAACTCTATGATCGGACGGTCTACAAACTGCTCCGCAAGACGCTGGGTTTGGACCGCGCAAACTTCTTCCCGACGGCCGGTGCTGCCGTTTCGCCCGAGGTGGAAAAATTTGCTCACGCCGTGGGACTTTATATGATGGTCGGTTACGGATTGACGGAATCTACGGCTACCGTGTCCAATGATCATAAGAATGAACGTGCGACGCTCGGTTCCGTAGGTCGGATCCTGCCGGGACTGGAGCTGAAGATCGGTGCGAACAACGAGATCCTCTTGCGCGGAGATACGATCACGCCGGGTTATTATAAGAAGGAGTCGGCCACGAAAGCGGTGCTCGACGCCGATGGCTGGTTTCACACGGGTGATGCGGGCTATATGAAAGACGGTGAACTGTTTTTGACGGAACGCATCAAGGATTTGTTTAAGACCTCTAACGGCAAATATATCGCGCCGCAACAGATCGAATCTAAAATGACGATCGATCGCTACATTGATCAATGCGTCGTCGTGGCGAATGAGCGCAAATTTGTCTCGGCTTTGATCGTGCCGGATTTTCAAGCGCTCGAAGCGTATGCGAATCAAAACGGAATAGCTTTTGCCTCGCACGAAGAGCTCTGCCGCAAGCCCGAAATCGAAGAATTTCTGCACAACCGCATCGATACGTTGCAGCAAGATCTCTCGGACTATGAGCGCATCAAACATTTTATTCTCCTGCCGAAGGCTTTTAGCATCGAAAGCGGCGAATTGACAAACACGCTCAAGGTGAAACGCAGCGTGGTCTACAAACGCTACGCTGAAGCGATCGACCAACTCTACCGGAAGGCGGAGCAAAACTTTAAGCCGTAGGGCAAAAATAAGAGTCGGGCCGGCAGGTTCCGCTCATACCTATTATATATAAGGACTATCAAAAACGCCGGCGAGTCGGGCTGACTTTATAGACTGACTGCCGAGCGAGAACTACAGACAATGATAACAGCTGATCAATTGAAAGACGTGCAGACGCGCGCTGAAGCATTACATAAATACTTGGACATCGACGCTAAACGGGTTGAGCTTGAAGAAGAACAACTCCGCACGCAAGCGCCGGACTTCTGGGATGACCCGAAGCGCGCTGAAGAGCAGATGAAAAAGGTGAAAGGAATTGAAAAATGGGTGATTGACTACAACGATGTTTGCCTTTTGGTCGGCGAACTCGAGACGGCCTTTGAGTTCTATAAGGATGAGTTGGTCACGGAAGAGGAAGTAGATGCCGATTACCAAAAAGCGATTGATGCCATCGAAGCACTCGAACTCAGAAATATGCTCCGCGGCGAAGAAGATTCGATGGATGCGGTCTTGAAAATCAACTCCGGCGCCGGCGGAACGGAAAGTCAGGATTGGGCTTCGATGCTGATGCGTATGTATTTGCGCTATGCTGAGGCGCAAGGCTATAAGACGCGCATTTCTAACTTGCAGGACGGCGACGAAGCTGGCATTAAGACCGTGACAATCGAAATCGAGGGCGACTATGCTTACGGTTATCTAAAGAGCGAAAACGGCGTGCATCGCTTGGTGCGCGTCTCGCCCTACAATGCGCAAGGCAAACGTATGACGTCTTTTGCCAGCGTCTTTGTGACGCCGCTCGTCGATGACAATATTGAAGTTTACGTTGACCCATCTAAGATCAGTTGGGATTTATTCCGCTCCGGCGGCGCCGGCGGCCAGAACGTGAACAAGGTAGAAACTGGCGTGCGCCTCCGATATCAATACACCGATCCCGATACCGGAGAGACGGAAGAGATTCTTATCGAAAACACGGAGAGCAGAAAGCAATTGGAAAATCGCGAAAATGCGATGCGCTTGCTGCGTTCCCAACTATACGACCGCGCTTTGCAGAAGCGCAGGGCTGCCCAAGCCAAGATCGAGGCGGGAAAGAAGAAGATCGAATGGGGTAGTCAGATCCGCAGCTACGTCTTTGACGACCGCCGCGTGAAAGATCACCGCACTAACTTTCAGACAAGCGACGTCAACGGCGTGATGGATGGCAAACTTGATGGCTTTATTAAGGCCTACCTCATGGAAAATGGGGGCGGCGAAGCATAAAATTCATTACCAACACTTTGAAAAACATTACGAATTATGAGCGAAAAGAGTAAAATGAGAAAGATTGAGCGCGACCGCAAGGCCGCTCACCAAGCCCGGCGCGTGATCAACGGGATTTTCTTCGGACTTATCTCCTTGGTCGTTCTGATTTTGATCCTCTATTACTGGCTTTTCAGTTAAACGATGGCGCAGGAGATAGAGCGGAAGTTTCTTGTGGTGGGGCCTTACAAGGACTTTGCCACGTCCCACTACACGATTCGTCAAGGCTACATTTGCAGCGGTGGCGACCGGACGGTACGCGTGCGGCTCTGCGGTGAGAAAGGCTTTCTGACGATCAAAGGCCCATCGCTCGACGGCGGACTTTCGCGCTTCGAGTTTGAGAAGGAAATTACCGAGAACGAAGCCTTAGCGCTCTTGTTTCTTTGCGAACCCGGCTTGGTTGAGAAAGTACGCTGGCTCATCCCAAACGGAAAGCACACCATCGAAGTTGACGAGTTTTTGGGCGAAAATGAAGGCCTCGTTGTTGCAGAAATCGAGCTACATTCGCCCGATGAGCCTTATCTCAAGCCTGATTTCTTGGGTCAAGAAGTGACGGGTGAAGCCCGTTACTACAATTCCCAATTGCGCCGCAACCCATATAAAAACTGGTAGACGCCCTCGGAGCGCCTTGCAGTTTACTTCCCCACTCCGCCCACTTATTTGGTGGAGCAGTAATATTATACGACAAATCCCCGACCTGCAAGTCGGGGATTTATCGTATGAAAAAGCAAGCAGACGAGGCGCATTTTTCGTCGCAGCCTTTCGGTTTAGCTTAGATCGGACGCCTCACGGCGCGGCGCAAGGTAGACCACAGAATGCCGAGGGCCAAAAGCGCGATGACCGTGCCCCATATCGTGCGCAGCCACCTTGAAAATAAGCGCCGACCCGGCGATTTTGGCGGTGCGCTGACCGTTTGCAGGCGCACCGTATCCGTACGCATCACCACCAGTGTATCTCTCAGCCTTTGCCTGACGGCATGTTCATAATGTACGTGTCGCTCCACGCGCACCGTATCTCGCTCCGTGCGCACCAAGAGCGTATCTCTGACGCGTATCGAATCGAAAACCAAGCGCTCGTGCGCCGCCTTCGTCTCCTCACGTTTGATTTGCACCTCCGTAGTTCGCCGATGCGTCGAGCAAGCCCCGCACAGCAAGCAGAGCAACAAGCCGATGGCCCATTTTGCTCCCAAGCGCGAATGCCCCAAGCGCAACGGCCGTCGGCGCCGCCCAATCAAGCGCTGCAAAAGTCCGATAATCTTCGATACAAAAGCTATATATCCCTTCATGCCTCCTCCTTTCTCACTCCTCTTGCCATATCTTCCGTTCGGTTAAGCCAGCCGCGCAAGAAGCGGCGCTGGTCCGGCCGTCGGCGCACCAAGTTGATGTAAAACGCCTTTCGCGCTACGAGCAACGTTTGCAGGAGTTTGACGCTTGGCGCCTTATTCACTGCGCGCAGCGTCTTGCTCCCCACGATGCCGTCCGCCTGAACGTGCGCCGCCCATTGCAGAGAAAGAATCGCCGGTCGCCCCGCATTGATATACCAATCGACCACAAAGTCGGCCAAGCGCTGATCCCGCCAGTTGTCGGCCCGGCAGCGATCCCAATAGTCGCGCATGATCTCCGTCCATTGCAGCGCCGTGAGCGCCAAGAGCTGATCGATGCCCGGTTCGGGCCAATGTTTTTTTCGGCAATAAGCCGCAAAAGTGCGCAGCGTCACGCCATCTTTCGTAGCGCCTCCGCTATCGGCTGCGTCGAAGGAAAAGCCCCGCTCCCACTTCAGGAGTCGGGGCGCAAAAAGTGCAAATTCTGCCATAATTGTTGTTTCATTTTAAGGTTAGATAAAGAAAACTTGCCGCTTGCGGCTTAATCTTTCAGCACGTCGGCCAACTTCCGGTCGACGTAGGCCCGCAAGCCAAACACGCTGCCCGCATAGAGCAGACACTGCGCGAAAAACCACAAGACCGAGTCGGAGATTTCGCCCAGCGGCGGCGTGATGAAGCCCGCCACAGCCAGCAAGATGCCGGCCGAAATCAAGACGAAGGCCGAGATCGTCTCACCGCGCGAGCGCGATTTTCGGTTAGCGTTTGTAGAAGGTTGATGTTTCATTGTTGTAAGGTTTAGATAAAAACGATTTCGGTTAGTTTACCCGCCCTCCGGCTGCGATTCCGGAGGGCGAGCATAGCGTTAGGGGTGATTATTGTCCGCTTTTCGGTGCGGGCGTCTGGTCCTTTTCGCTCTTTACCTGCATCAGGCGCACACTGCCGCCTTGCAGCGAAAAGTAGTGGCGCAACTTCGTGCTGCAACGAAAGAGTACGCGCGTGCCGAGGATGTTTTTCGGTGTGAATTTCTTTTTTTCCTTTTCGCCTCTGCTGCGGATTTTGAGTTTGAAAGAGCCCAAATCGCCCAGCGCCACGCGGTTTCCGGCCGCCAGTTGCGCGATGAGTTCGTGCTCCACCGCATCGAGCAGCCCCTTTACGTCGGCGCGGCTCAGCGTCGTTCGGCTTTCGATGTCCGTAGCCAAAGTTTGCAGTTCGATCGGTCTTACACGCACGGGCTGTGCATACCATTTTATTTCTTCCCGCTTCAGCGGATTTCTACGTGATACTAAATAATAAAGCATAATCTTCAATGTTATTTTACAGATTTAAGTTGTTTATGAGCGGCGCCCACTCTTCAGCACGCCGCGAAAGTTGGTTAGCGTTAAGCCTTGCCCACCGTTTCAAAACTGATGAGTTCTCCGGTCTTGCTCTTCTCGCGCATCCATTTAGCCGATGGGCGGAAGCGCACGTTGACGCCTTTGATGTACTTTCGTTGGTCGTAATCCTTTTTGTTCACTGCGCCGACGCTTCGGATCGTGGCGCGAAAAGAGCCGAGGTCGCCCAAGCGAATGCTTATGCCGTTGGCCAAGCGGTGCATCAGTTCAAACTCGAGGGCATCGAGGAAGCTTTTTACGTCGGCCGAGGACATCGACGAGCGCTTTTCGAGCAGACTCAGGAAGTCGCAACGCTTGATGGTTTGCACGCCGGTCAGTTGGGCGTAAAATTGTTTTTCATTTCGTTTGCGCGGGTTCGCGCGGCTCACTAATTTATACTTCAGCATAGTTTTAATGAAATTGATTAGAGGTTAGTAACTCATTGATTGCGTCGCAGGAATTGCCGGCCGGGCCTTCGTTAGATCGATTCTGATTTCCTTTTGACAGTGCAAAGGACGACATAAAACGCGACATTATTTGACACTGTCTTTCTTCGTTAGCCAATATGTGTTAAATATTTCTTCGTCGCTTCCACTTTTTAGTCGTACGCTTCGGACGTTTGCGGCGGTAAAAGCGGAGATAAAAAGGCTGCTGCGGCCGTATTGCGCTTGCCGGTCAAGCCTTTACGGCCCTTTGCGTCCCCTTCCGCCGCCGAAGTGCAAGCCCGCGAACGCGGCCGATGCGGGAGTGGCTGCCGGCGTCCGACTCCGATGCGAAGACCGTAGTATAAGAGTTGTGCTACGATGGGCCAACGCAGGCGGCGAACCCATCGGCCCATCGTTTGCTGCCGCCAAACGATGGTATGCTACCACCAAACGATAGTTTGCTGCCACCAAACGATGGTTTGCTGCCGGCAAACGAAAAAAGGCTGCGCTGCCGCCGCTCGCCGCCTGAGAGGAAACACCCCGCAGGCCTACGGGAAGCCCGAGCAGAAGTAGCTCGTCGGTAGCCGGCGCGGCGAAAGGGACGCAAAGGAGGTGGCTAAGTCAGTCGTTTTCATTAACTTTGCAGCCCCAAATAAAAAGACAATGAAGCATCTTCTGATAGAAACATATGGTTGCCAGATGAACGTGGCCGATAGCGAGGTCGTGGCGAGCGTCATGAAAATGGCGGGCTACGAGCCTACGGAGAACCTCGACGAAGCTGACGCCGTATTTCTCAATACTTGCAGTGTGCGCGACAATGCAGAGCAGCGCATCATTCACCGCTTGGACGCGCTCCACGCGCTGCGCAAGCACGGGCGCCGACTGATTATCGGCGTCTTGGGCTGTATGGCCGAACGCGTAAAAGAAGGCCTCCTCCACGATCACCACGCCGACCTCGTGGCCGGTCCCGACGCTTATCTGAGTTTGCCGGACTTGATCGCGCAAGCGGAAGCGGGACATAAGGCGATGAATATTGAGCTTTCGACGAGCGAAACTTATCGCGACGTAGTGCCCGAACGGGTCTGCGGCAGCAAGCTCTCGGGCTTTGTGAGCATCATGCGCGGTTGCAACAATTTCTGCCACTATTGCATCGTGCCGTATACGCGCGGCCGAGAACGCAGTCGAGACGTGGAGAGCATTTTGCGCGAAGTGGCCGACCTGCACGACAAACATTTTAAGGAAGTAACCCTGCTTGGGCAAAACGTCAACAGCTATTGTTGGCAAGCAGATGAGCAGTCGGAAGCCGTAAACTTTCCCGGCTTGCTCCGCCGCGTGGCGCGCGCCTTTCCGGATATGCGCATTCGCTTCGTGACGCCCCACCCGAAGGATATGAGCGACGAGACGCTCCACGTCATAGCGGAAGAACCTAACGTGTGTCGCCACATTCACCTGCCCGTACAGAGCGGTAGTAATCGCATTTTGAAGTTAATGAACCGCAAATATACACGCGAGTGGTATCTGGATCGCGTGGCCGCCATTCGTAGGATAGTGCCCGAATGCGGCTTGTCGACTGACATCTTCGTGGGCTACTGCTCGGAGACGCCGGAAGACCATCAAGAGAGTTTGAGCTTGATGGAAGAAGTGGGCTACGACAGTGCTTTTATGTTCAAATATAGTGAGCGCCCGGGCACCTACGCGAGCAAGCATCTGCCAGACGACATTTCGGAGGCCGTAAAGGTAGAGCGTTTGGAAGAGCTCATAGCTCTGCAAAACCGCAAGAGTGCGGAAGCCAACCGCCGCTGCGAGGGTAAGGTCTACGAAGTCTTGATTGAAGGCACGAGTAAGCGCAGTCGGGATCAACTCTTCGGACGCACGGAGCAGAACAAGGTAGTGATCTTCGACCGCGGCAATCATCATCCCGGCGAATTCATACGTGTTCGCGTGACAGGCAGTTCGTCGGCCACGCTTTTGGGAGAAGTCGTCGACTAAATCCGCCCCTCGCCGCCCGCTTATGGGCTTTGGGGGTAAGGTGCTGAAGCCCTTTGCGCCGCAAGGCAGAAGGCCGCATAGCAAGAGGCCCCGCCGGCGCTTATCCGCCAAAACTTACACCGCCCGCTACGCAGATGAGAAAGCGTAGCGGGCGGTGCCTATATATATAATGTGTGCGGACGGCGCAAAATGTCTTAGAAGGTGACGCGCAACATAGCCCTGATGCCCCATTGGTGGCGCTTCGGGATGTTGAGATACGTCAGACGGCGCACGTATTCGATGTGAAGGATCTTGAAAATGTTGTGAACGCCGGCAAATACTTCGATATAGGGCGTGCGTTTGTCCATCACGGAGGAGAGATAACGGAAGCTGCCATCGGGCTGGAACTCGCCGGGGAAGTAGAACAGCTTGTTATCCGACGCGTGGCGCGCCAGTGTGGGGTTGTTTTTATCAGTTAATGTGCCCCAAAGCATATTACAGCCGATGTATTCGCGCCATTTCAGGTGCTTCAAGAGCGGTATGCGATTGAATATCTTACCATTGAAATCCCACGAGAGCATCAGGGAAGCGTAGCGGTCGTTGAGAAATTCCATATTGTTGATCAAATTGAACATATTCGTCTGCAAGATGTAGCTCAAATTGGCCCGCGGCATAATCAAAAGCGGATAAGGCACTTTATTCCACTGCACGCCGCCCGCCAAACGCGTCTCTATTTTTCCCCACGAGCCTAACCAGAAGCGCTTGTAGATACTTGCTTCTGTGAAATTGTAGGTGTAGTCGCTCCCCAATACGCCGCGCAGACCGATGGTGTGCGACAAGGAGAAGACCGGCACGTCTTTGTTGATCGTATAGCGCCGCTGCTTCGTGTTCATCCACGTGGCGCCGGGCTGGAAGGTGAGTGAAAGCGTGAGGTCGGTCGTCGTTAGATGGTGCAGCCAGCGACTTGGGTCGTTGCTCGGTGCCCCGCGTCCGTCGAGCGGTTGATAAAAGAGGGCGGCCGTGGGCTCATCTTTCTCGTGGTTGAGGCGGACGTTGAGGCGCAAGTTGTTTTCCCACTCCCTATCCCAAAGTAGGCGGAAATAGGTGTAGTAGAGCATATGATTAACCTTGGTCCACTTTAATGAGGTAAAGACGTTGTCCTTATCCGTCGGCAGAAAGCGGTCGGAAGGCGCCATCACGTCATGATTATATGTGAACGTCAGATTGTTAACCGGGAACTCGCGCGGCAAATAAGCCTTGGGCAGAAGTGAATAGGTGACTTCGCCCAATCCTTTCACACGGCGGTCTTTGAAACCATAGGCCACGTAACCGCGGAAGAAGAGGTGCGGATTCAGATTCGCCGTAGTCTGGCCGCCGGCTCGCAGGCGAAAACCGTCGACAAAATTGTAGGAAAAGGTAGTATTGACAGGGCCGACGTCGAACTTGCTGCCCTTTTTCGGATCGGTGGTGGTCTCGACGAAGTTTTCGATAAAGGCTTTCGCTACCCAAAGAATACCGCGGAAACCTTTGACTTGGCCAACCTGCCCCATTATTTCCTGCATGCGTTCTTCCGACTCGCTCATCGGATCGTTGGCGCGATATTGCCGCCAAAACTCTGCCGGTCGAATCGTAGCGTTAGCTGCGGTCATCTTATCGCCTCTGAACTTAAACGTTTTGTCGGGCAAGGCTGTGAAAGATAAATTGCTGTTCTCCGTAATCCTCCGCACCATCAGGGCTTGTACGAAACTAACGACTTGCATTTCGACGATCATATCGTCGCGAATAAGAAACTGCTCGCCACTCTCCAAGCGTTTGAAGTCTTGAATAATGCGCATGTTGTCGACATAATTGACGTCCGACTTCTTGGGCAGGGTTAAGTCGGCCTTTACTACGCGATAGGTAGAATCGGCGGCGATATACAAAGCTCCGCTAAAGCCGACGTCTTGCGGATTGTTGGGCGTAAAGTTGAGTTCGATGGTCTTTTCGCCGTTCATATCCAGTGTGTCGACGATGAAATATCGGTAGAAGTTGATCGCCGTATTGCCGCCGAGCGGGCTGATAAATTGCAACTTGAGCAGGCGTATGTTGTCCTCATATATATTTACGTCCGCGAAGCAATCATTTAAGACCTCGGTGAGCAAATCTCCCGTATTGAAGAGCGTATTAAAACCCGTCGTTTGCTTGCCTTGCACGATGCTTTTCTCCGAGCGGGGCTGGCGGCGGTAGATTTCCTGAGAGACCGTCTCGTCGATTGACACGGGAAGAATGCGCTTACCCGTTTCGTTGCAGGTTTCTACGTTGTCTTGCAATACGGAAAAGCGTTTGAGTATCCCTTCTGTGAACATCTTATCGCTAACATTGTTGAGCGCGAACGTAAGCTTGGAATACTTATCATAACTATAATAGTCGTGCTGCCGAAGATCGCTTTCCTTCTTCGCCGCAATGACCTTGCGCATCAAGTCTACGGCCGGGTTATTCTTGCGCGAATACTTATCTTTTCGCCCTTTGACTACCGCCTCTCCCAATTCGTTTTCGCTTGATGGCTCCAAGCGAATGTCTAAGCGCCGCGCAGCCGTTAGCCGGAAAGTTTGCGTCTTATAGCCGACCAACGAAACGGTTAGTTTGCGTTGTTTAAACTCTATGAAGTAGTCACCATTGATATTCGATTGCGTAGTTGCGCCCCGCTCATAATACACATTGGCGAAAGCCAATCGTTCTCCCGTTCGCGCATCGGTAATCGTGCCTTCGATGCGTTGCGAAAAGGCGGTGAGTGCCATCAAAGAGAAGAGAAGTGAGAATAAAAGCCTGTTCATTTAAGCCTAGTCAGTTGTTCTATAATTGGCGTCCGTCCTGCTGTTCAGTTTGCTTTTGTTCGCGTAAATTGCAGTAAGAGCGAAGCGGGTCAAAGCGCCTTTCTTTTTGGTCAATCAGGCTTCACGGGGCGTCAAAGATTAACGCGACGTGAAGCCTGATAATGCTTATTACTATAAAATCTTGTGCCGGATAGTCCGGCTTTCATTCAGTTTAATCCAATTCCTCATCGGCTTCGTAGCCGCCCAGCAATCGGATTTGGTTCTTAAAGAGAATATACTGTTGGAAAAGGTCGTGGATAGGTTCTTCTCCCTGCGTAAAATCGTGCATTGGGCTCTTCAGGAAGAAACTCATCCAGCGCTGAATGCCTTTTAAGCCGGCGCGATGCGCCAAGTCTGCACACACGACGAGGTCCAAGACAATCGGCGCAGCAAGGATTGAGTCGCGGCAGAGGAAGTCTACCTTGATCTGCATTCCATAATCCTTTCCCATCCAACCGTAAATGTCCAAGTTGTCCCAACCTTCTTTCGCATCGCCGCGTGGTGGGTAATAATTGATGCGCACCTTGTGGTAAATATCTCCATAAAGTTCCGGTTGCTCATCAGCTTTCAAGATCGTATCTATCACGCCGAGCTTGCTCACCTCCTTCGTGTGGAAGTTTTCAGGCGCATCCAATACTTCGCCGTCGCGATTGCCGAGAATGTTCGTTGAGAACCAGCCCGCCAAGCCCAAGCAACGCGTGCGCAGCATCGGAGCCAGCACCGTTTTCATCAGCGTTTGTCCCGTTTTGAAGTCTTTTCCGGCGATGGGTAACTGTTTAGCCTCAGCCATTTCCCACATTGCCGGAATATCGATGCACGTATTCGGCGCACCCATCACGAAAGGCGCATCCTCCGCCATAGCCGCATAAGCGTAGCACATAGAAGGCGCCACGTGTTCCTGATCGTCGGCTGCCATAGCCGCTTCGAGCGCGGCCAACGTGCCGTGTACCGGTTCAAAGTAAGGCACATAAATTTCCGTAGAAGCCGCCCACAGCACCACAACGCGCTCACAGTTGTTCTCCGCTTTGAAGCGGCGAATATCCTCACGCAGTTGCTCCACCAGTTCGAGGCGCGTACCTTGCTTAATGTGTTCCCCGTGCAAGCGTGAGACGAATTTCGGGTCAAAGGCAGCCGCCATCGGGCGGATAGCCTTCAATTCGTCGCGCACCGGATCTACATCTTTTGCCAACAAAACGCCGGCATTCAGGGCACTTTCGTAAGCATTGTCCGTAAAAATATCCCATCCGCCGAAGACCATATCGTCCATACTAACCAGCGGAACAATATCTCCGATCTTCTTGTACTGTTTTTTTTCGCCTCGACCTACGCGAATTTTTGCCATTTGTGTGACGGCGCCGCCCGGTAGTCCGAGTCCTTTCCGATACATCAGCGTTCCGGCGATAAAAGTAGTGGTCACAGCCCCCATTCCGACGCACAGCACGCCAAGTTTACCCTGAGCAGGTTTCATTTCGTTCTCTATTTAGGTTAAAAAGTTATGCATCCCGTCTCTACCCTCTAAAGTAGAGCAGCATAGTAAACCGCAAATTTATAAAAAGTTTGAGGCTGTCAGTCCCATTTCCTGCTTTTTCTCCGGCAGACTTGTTAAAATACCTCCCTTTTTGGGAAAAGAGGCGAGGAATAGCGTAGTTTTCACCATTTCCATTCGTCCGGCTGTCGTTCCTATTTTGTTCGCGACGTAGAGTGACGCATTATTTATTGTCTACCGCCCGTCTGATAATGCGCCACGGCTTCTTCCACCATTTTTTGGTTGCGTTGCGGCATCGGGCGCTGCGTGTAAGTATGCTGAGGTGTCGGCGTAGCGATCTGCTGCATTACGCGTCGCGTCGGTGAGAGCAAAGTAAAGATATTCTCGCGCAGATAACCCATATCCTGATACGTGGCGGCGAAGGCGCGCGGCACATAATTGGGATGCAAGGCATTACGTCCGCAGAACGGCGCTTGATAACTGAAGTGTAAAAGTCCGAATACGGTTGGCATCATATCCACCTGACTCACCAGATGGCCCACCTTGCCCGGCTTCACGAAGCCCGGCGCGTAGATCATAGCCGGAATGTGGTAGCGTTCGAGCGGTACTTCCGTGCTGCCGGCGCTCGAAGCGCAGTGGTCGGCTATGATGACGAAGACCGTCTGCTTAAACCACGCGTGCTTTTCCGCATCTTTCAAGAAGCGGCCTATGGCATAATCCGTGTACTTCACGCCGCCGCTCCGCGAGCGCGCAGTGGGCGGAATGTCGATCTTACCTTCCGGATAAATGTATGGGCGATGGTTGCTCGTCGTCATCAGATGCGCGTAAAAAGGTTTGCCTTGTGCCGCATTCTGATCGAATACGCGCAGCGCGTGGTTGAACAAATCCTCATCACAAGCGCCCCAGACGGTGCTGCACGTTATCTCTTCCGGCCGCATCGTCGTCTTATCAATGATCTCGTAGCCGTTGCCGCCGAAGAAGGCCCGCATATTGTCGAAATAGCTGTCGCCACCGTAGAGGAATTGCGTGCGGTAGCCCTTTTGGCGTAAGATTGTGGCCACGGTGTACAAGCCCGTGTTGTTGGGCTGTTTGATCTTGCTTTCGCCGGGACAAGGCGGCTGACACAAGGTGACGGCCTCCAATCCGCGCACCGTACGGTTGCCGCAGGCGTAGAGGCTTTCGAAGAACAAACTATGTTGCGCCAAACTATCCAAGCAAGGCGTCAGATGATCTTGATTGCCAAATGCCGCCATATAGTCGGCGCTCAAGCTCTCCACCATTATCAGCACGATATTCTTGCGCGTTTCAGGCAGCGGATCTTCGACTTTAGCCGGATACAAGCGCTGCATCATATCCTTCGCCTTCTGCGGCGACATGGTCAAGTAGAATTGGTCGTAATTGAGTTGGCTGGAGCGAAACGCTTCCACAAATTTGCAGAGTCCGTTGTCGCCCAATTCGTTGACATACTGGTTACTACTCGGCCGCAACGACGTGAGTCCTACCGCCCCGAGCAAGGCTACGATGCAGGCCGTCAGATAAAGGCCCGCCGCCCGCAGTTTTACGCCGAGCGAAGCCTGCGGAACAACGATTTTCCGCTTTTGCAGGACCACGAAAGACGTAATCAGCAGCGATGCAATGCCCAAACCGATCAGCAGCGGCACCATCGGGTAAGATTCAAAGATGTTTCCGATGACCTCATTCGTGTAAACCAAGTAGTCGACAGCTATAAAATTATAGCGTACCCCAAATTCTCCCCAAAAGAAATAAGCCGAAACGGTATCGACGAGCAAGGCCGTGACAAAGACGAACACGGTCAAGAAAAAGACCACCTTACTATACACCGGCCGAATGCGGGGAAAGGCCCAACGAAGGCCGAAACTCACAGCCTTATAGAGGGCCAGGTAAGTCAGAACGCGCGTCAAACCCTTATTAAATTCCGTCAAACTTTTATCGAAGAACGACAAATAGAGGAGGATGACCAAGAGCAGTCCGCCCAAGACGTAATTGAGCGGCCGGCGATGTTTGCTTTCGGAGATAAAGAGGTAGTTGAGGAAAATACCGAATCCCCCCAACAAGCCCACGCAGGCGTCAGTCAGAGCGCCGCGCACAAAGGCCAAAACGAGGGCGCCAAACGGCAAACTGCCAATCGTTTGCGGATTGAAGATCAAAACCAAGCGGAGGATGAATCCGGCCAAGACCGTGAGTCCGACCACGCGGATCAGCGGGCGGAAAAAGTTGATATACGTCTGACGTGTTTGCATACAGAGAAATGAAGTGTTATGTAAACTTTCAGTGGGCAAAGATACGTAAAAAAGTCGGGTAAACTATCCGATTCTTCCGCTGCAAATAGCAATGCTCCCGCCGCGCGTACGCTTCAGTAGCTTAGGCCTTGCCGTCCGCTTTATAGTTCCCACGCTTTCGGCCCTCGCTCGAGCGTAAGCGGAGGGCGCTCTTTTTGTCGTTCAATTATTTGTTTTCTAATTCTTTATGTTATTTTTTTGTGCATCCATATTCGGTCGCCCACCTTTTTCATCACGAGCGTAAACCTTTGCGCTCACGATAAAAAACGTTTGCGCTCGTGATAAAAAAGGTTTGCGCTCACGATGAAAAGCTCCCGTGCTGCGTTTTCGTGCGCCCCGTTATCAGTCACGGAAACAAAATATCCAAGGCTGCGGCGGCGCGCGGCGCTGCTTCGCGGCGGCATCTGCGAGGAGAAAAACGAAGAAAAGGGCGAAAACGCGTAGAAAACCATTAAATTTGCCCACGAAACGAACACTTGCGCGCGCCGTGCCGACTGCGCCCGATGCGCACTTGCTTGTCGTTTGTAAAATCTAAGATTATGCGAAAAAATATAGCCGCCATCTTGGCCGGTGGCAGTGGGAAGCGCTTCGGAGAAAGTCAGCCAAAGCAATTTTTGAAGCTTCGGGGGCGCACCGTTTTGGCGTATGCCGTCGAAGCCTTTGCCCTGCACCCGCTGATTGCAGAAGTCATCATCGTCGTTCACCCCGATTACGTCGAGGAAGTGCGCCGCATGGTGACGGAAAATGGGTGGGAGAAAGTGAAAAACGTGATCTCCGGCGGTGCAGAACGCTACGACTCCACGCTGGCGGCGCTCAAGGCTTGTGAAGGGCGCGAGGTCAACCTTTTATTGCACGACGCTGCGCGCCCATTGGTGACAGAAACGATCATTACTTCCGTATGCCGCGCCTTGGAAACGGCTGAGGCGGTCAACGTATTGCAACCCGTGACGGATACAATTGTACGCGTGGAGGGCCAAACGACGCATACGCTGCCGCGAAATAGTCTGCGCCGCGTGCAAACGCCGCAGGGCTTTCGCTGCGAACTGCTCGAGCGGGCTTACGAAAAGGCTTTGGCCGATCCCGACTTTGCCGCGACGGACGATTGCGGCGTGGTGAGCACGTATTGTCCGGAGGTGGACATCGCGCAAGTGGCCGGCGATGAGCGCAACCGCAAACTGACGTATCGGGAAGACCTCCCCACGCTGGAGGCGCTGATGCCGCGCGGCGCCGATTGCGATGGCGCGGACTTGGCGGCTTATCAAGCGAAGCATTTGCGGCCCGTTCAGCTCAAACAGTTGGACATTTTGAAGCAGGTGCGCGATTTATGCGACGCCCACGATATACCTTATTGGCTCGATGGGGGAACGCTGCTCGGCGCATTGCGCCACGGGGGCTTCATTCCTTGGGACGACGACATCGACATCGCGATGTGTGGAGAGGACGTGGCGCGCTTTATCAAAATAGCGCAAGCGGAATTGCCGGACAACTTGGTGCTGCAAGGGCCGGGTTTGAAGCCCGACGGCGGGACGCCGATCTATAAGGTGCGCGATAAGCATTCGTTTATCGTAGAATATGGCGATGATTTTAAGCGCGACTATGCCAAGGGTTTGTATGTCGATATTTTCCCGCTGATTCCTTATCCTGATTTTTCGGCGGCTACGGTGAAGCGTCTGGCCAAGCGCTATTGTAAGGCCAACGCCATACTCCATTCGCAGCATTATTATAGTTGGCGCTCGGCGGCCGAATTTGTGTATTTCGGCACAATGCGTGCACTCTGCGGTTTGGCGTGGCGCGTAGGCGGATGGTTTACCAAGAAAGGAAAATATCGGGGTAATTATCTCAATAATAATGGTTATGGCGTGCACCACTTGGACGAAGCGATTTTTCCGCTGCAACAAGTGGAATTTGAAGGCGAGCTGTTCAGCGGGCCGCGCGATGGGGATACGTACCTGCGGGAGATATTTGGCAATTGGCGCCAACTGCCGCCCGAGGATCAACGCCGTGGGCACGCTGTCTTTTATCTGGAAAAACTTTAATCGGACAAAAGGAAACGACTGAGGGCTTCGATGCGCTCCGTGAAAGAGATGGGCATGCGGGAAGGCCGCTCAAAGGCTTCGGCCGGCGTGGGTGCGGCTGAAGCATAAGCTTGTTGTAAGGTTGTATAGAAGTCTTCGGCGTTGAGTGCGTCGAAGACTTTTCCGTTATCACGCCCGATGAGTTCGCGCGCACCGGCGTAGGTGCTGACCATCGCGCGGCAACCGCCCAGCAGGGCTTCATTGACGACGGCACCAAAGGCTTCGCTGCTGCTACACAGCACTAAGAAGTCGGCTGTAGCATACCAAGCCCATAAATCCTGGCCCGTAAAAGCGCCGGGGAAGATCACGCGGTCGGCTAATCCGGCTGCGGCGGCTTGAGCTTGCAAGCGGCTCGCTTGCTCGCCGCTCCCGACGAGCACTAAGCGATAGTTGGCGGCCGCTGCATTGCGCTCGCAAACGCGGCGAAAGGCTTCGAGGAGGGCGGGGAGGTTCTTGACGTCGACAAAACGGCCGACAAAAAGGCCTACTTTCATACCCGCTAAATGGTGGGTCGAAACGTAGCGGGCGGCGGTGGGCCGATGGCAGACAAAACGCTGCTCGGCGCGAATAATCGGGAAACTAAAGGTGCGGCGGGCGGGGGTATGGCGAAGGAACCATGCGGCCGTCTCTTCGCTGATGTTGACAATGCCGTCTAAACAACGGATGAGGGCGGCGCGGCGTCGACGGCGGCCGCCTAAACAACGTTCGGCCATCGCGATACTATCGTCGCACATGGTGAAGAGTCGGAAGCGGTGCGGATGGCGCCAACGATAGAGGGCGGCAGAGAGGACGGAGAGGTTGAACTCCGAACACAAGACGATGTCAGGGCGGAAGTGGCGAATGGCACTTGTGTAGCCGAGGTTGATATCGCGGCCGGCCAAGGTGAAATGGCGATCGAGGTAGGCGTAGGTAAAGCGCGCTTCGGCAAGGAGTTGGTCCTGCTTTATGAACAGGGCGGGATTCTCGCGTTGCAACAAGACGACGTGGCAGGTAAAGCGGTCGGCCAGCGCATTGAAGAAGTCCAAGCGATAGGGCGCAAGGGCGGGGTGGAAAATAAGCAGGCGGGGCTTGTCGTTATTCATAGCTGAAACCTAACTGTTTCGCAAACTCCCAAAGTACGATGCCGGCACTGACGGAGACGTTGAGGGAATGTTTTGTTCCGTATTGTGGGATTTCGACGGCAGCATCTGAGGCATCGACGACGGATTGCGTCACGCCCTTGACTTCATTGCCGAGGACGAGGGCGTATTTCTGATCGGGCGAGAGGCGAAGCTGATGGAGCGGCCGACTGCCTGCGACTTGCTCGACGGCAAAGATGAGGTAGCCGCGGCGGCGCAAGGCTTCGACGGCCGCCAAGGGGTCTTCAAAGTATTCCCAATCAACGCTATCTTCCGCGCCGAGCGCCGTTTTGTGGATTTCTACCATCGGAGGGCGCCCCGTGATGCCACATAGGCAGACGCCGGAAAGGCGAAAGGCATCGGCGGTGCGAAAGACTGAGCCGACATTGTGCAGGCTGCGCACATTATCCAAGACGACGACGAGCGGAAGTTTGGGGGCTTCCTTGAAAGCTGCGACGTCGAGGCGATTCATTTCTTCTACGGTCAGTTTGTGCATAGCAATGGAATACTAAAAATAGGAGGAAGGCGGCGAGAATCGGTATATATAAAGGCGCTGTCGCAGCCTTGCAGCCACCGGCAGCGCCGAAAAGAAGTCTTTATAGGTCGTCGATTAAAGCACTTGACTTCGCATAGGCCGTAGAGCGCGCCTCAAAGAAGTCGGTCTTGATCATATTGGCGTTAGAATATTGCGAAACCCAAGACATGGAGGGTGGCTCTTTGTCGTAACCGTCATAAAGCGGATCGAAACCGAGTGAGGTGGTTCGCAAATTGCCCAAGTATTTGATATAATCGCGAATCATTTCGGAGGTTAAGCCTTCGATCTTGTCGCCCAAAACGTATTCGCCCCATTTTATTTCTTCTTCTACGCCCTGCGCAATCATTTGGCGGTATACGTCGACCTTATCGGGCGTGAACATTTCGGGCGCTTCTTTTTTCAGTTCGAGCAAGATGCTGCGGAAGAGCCAGAGGTGCGTGTTCTCGTCGCGATTGATGTAGCGAATTTCTTGAGCCGAGCCGGGCATCTTCCCGTTGCGGCCGAGATTGTAGAAGAACATAAAGCCCGAATAGAAGTAGATGCCTTCGAGAATATAGTTGGCCACGAGCACTTTCATAAACTGGAAGGTCGAGCGGTCGTTCATAAACGCATTGTAAAGGTCGCCAATGAATTTATTGCGATTCAGGAGGATGGGGTCGTTCTTCCATTGAAAGAGAATGGCGTCGCGCTCTTCGGGCGAACAAATGGTGTCGAGCATATAACTATAGCTCTGCGAATGGACGGCCTCTTGGAAGGTCTGTATATTCAAGCAGAGATTGACTTCACTCGCCGTGATGTACTCGCTAACGTTGGGCAAGTTGGCCGTCTGAATACTGTCGAGGAAGATGAGAAAGGACAAAATCTTATCGTAAGCCGTGCGCTCTGCCGGCAAGAGTTTGCTGTAGTCTTTCAAATCCTGCCCTAAGTTGATCTCTTCAGGAATCCAAAAGTTGTTCATCGCTTGGCGGTACCAATCGGAAACCCATTTGTACTTCATATTATTGAAGTCGTTGAGGTTGGTCGTATTGCCGTTGATCATCCGCTTTTTCGCGGTCTCCGTATCGCCGTGCTCGTTGAAGAGCGGCTTGCGTGTTACGAATTCGTTTGTAGACATAGATGTTGCTTATTTTGTCGACGCCTGCTCTGCGATTAGGAGGCGCAGGATTCGCATTCCGTTATTTCGAGTGATTTCGAACGTACATAATATATTGTCTTCATCCCGCACTCCCAGGCTTTGATGTAGAGGTTCAGCACTTGGCGCAAGGTGAAGTCGTTGGTGATGTAGAGATTCACAGACTGAGCTTGGTCTACGTGGCGTTGGCGCACACCGGCGGCGCGGATGCTCCAAGTTTGGTCAATCGTATGGGCACTCTTGTAAAGCCACCACGTTTTGTCGGACAATGAAGGCGCGACGCGGGCAATCGTTGCGCCCTTCTTCTCTTCGAGGAAGTAGCGATTCATCACGGGGTCTGTTCCGGCCGTAGTGCCGGCGATGATTGACGTGGAACTTGTCGGTGCGATGGCCAACAAATAACCATTGCGCACGCCGGCTTGTGCTACGTCGGCGGCTAAGGCTTGCCAATCGGCACTTTCGTATTGGCGGCGGCTGAAATAATCGCCCGTCTGCCAGTCGGAGCCTTCAAAATATTCGTAGTGCCCTTTTTCTTTGGCTAATTCCATACTGGCACGGATCGCATAGTAGTTGATCTTCTCCATCAACTTGTCGGCTGCTTCGAGGTGCGCCTCGCTCTCCCATACTATTCCTTGCTGCGCCAGATAATGATGGTAGCCCATAATGCCTAAGCCTATCGGACGATAGCGGCGATTGGTCACGCGAGCATATTCAAGCGGATAATAGTTGAGGTCAATTACATTATCCAAGGCGCGCACGGCGGCATAAACGACGCGCTTTACTTCTGCTTCGTCATCAAAATTGATCTTGCTCACAACGAGCGAAGCCAAATTGCACACAACGAAGTCGCCGGCCTTTGTCTTTTCTACGATGATGTCGTCGCCTTCAGGCGTTTTCATCGTTTCGATTTGAACAGATTGAATCGGAGACATATTCTGTGCAATTTCTACACAGAGGTTGGAAGAGTAGATAATGCCTTTGTGCTTATTGGGATTCATACGGTTGACGTGGTCGCGGAAGAAGGCAAAAGGCGTACCCGTCTCGATGGCCGATTTGAGGATCAAGCGGATGAGATCTTTGAGCAATACTTCCGTTTTTGTAATGCGCGCGTCGTTGACGCAATCGTTGTAGCGCTGCTCCCATTCGTCGCCGTAGCTATCCTCTAAGGCATAACCCTTGATGGTCTGAATTTCGTGCGGACACATCAGATACCACGACTGATCCAAGCCTTCGCGCACTTTTTTCCAAAAGAGGTCGGGATAGCAAACGGCGGGGAAGACGTCGTGTGCTTTCATACGGTCGTCGCCATTGTTCGTGCGCAACTGCAAGAAGTCGAGAATGTCTTTGTGCCACACATCTAAATAACATGCGACGGCGCCTGAGCGCACACCCAGTTGATCTACCGCGACAGCCGTATCGTTGGCCAGCTTAATCCATCTGATGACGCCGCCGGCCGCGCCCTTATAGCCGCGAATGTCGCTACCGTTGGCGCGCACTTTACCAAAATACAAGCCCATACCGCCGCCAAACTTGGAGACGTTGGCAAAGTTGGCAATGCTCCGATAGATGCCTTCGAGCGAATCGTCGACCGTGTCGATGAAGCAACTGGACATCTGATGATGAGGCTTGCGGGCATTGGCCAAAGTAGGCGTCGCCATCGACACCTGCTGCTTGCTCAGCATATCATAAAAAGCGCGCACGTGGTCCATACGGTTTTGCGTTTCGCGCATCGCCAAATGCAGCGCAATGCCGAGATACATTTCTTGTGGCGTCTCCAGCTGCTCGTGCACAAAGTTGCGTACCGTATAGCGGCGCAAGAGCAGGTCCAAGCCGCTATACGTCAGCAGTCGGTCGCGTTCGGGTTGCAAGAAAGTCTCAGCTAAGTCAATTTCCGCCTTCGTATAACTTTCAAGAATATACGCGCCGTAATAACCCTCCGTCGTGAGATACGAAAGTTTGTCGTAGAGCGATTGGAGTTGCAGCCCTTCCATCTTGCGGCGGATGTTCAAGTCGTTTTGGAAACTATACAAGCGGCCGGCTACAAACTCCCAATCGGGTTCTTCAGCCGTAATGCATTCTACGGCGGCCCTTGTGAGCGCGTGCAGTCCCTCCTCGGCCGTCATAGACGGCTTATGGAAAGCGTGATATTTGCTGACTAATTTGCCGAAAGATTTGCACAAATGCGGGTAGTCGCGCTGCACGTCTTTCAAGAGACGATGCATACCTTCGAGTCCTACAGTTTGCTCTATTTCGTTGATATAAGCGCGATCTTTAGCGCGTTCTTCGCGATAGAGAATAAAGCGGCGTGCCTGGCGATAGAAGCCCGCGCGCATCAATTCTATTTCAACGTTATCTTGTATTTGTTCTACGCGTACCGATCTGTTTTCAGCAATGCCTTCCAACTCTTTTTCGATGGCAGCGATGAGTGTTTCGAGGGCTTCCGCAGGGCAAACCTCGCCAATGCTTGCAAAGGCAGCACTCACAGCGTCGCCAATCTTCGATGCTTTATAGTTCTCTATTGTTCCGTCTCGCTTTATGATACTAAAAGTCATAGTTGTAGCTAAAATATTTGGAGATAATCGGGTACAAAATTAGCCAAAAAAGGCCGATTTCCCGCACGCGCTTCTCAGAAAAACTTTGTTGTCGGGATAGCTTTTCTATACCTTTCTCTTACCTCTTAAATAGTGTTCATAAAACCAAATTGAATACATTCGATATAGTTTATGCGAAGTAATAGTCCTTAGAGTTCTCGCTTGAACTCATAGGGAATATATCGCTAAACCGTATTAGATCCAACATATCCTTTAATTATTCCTTGCAGTTTGGTGTAGTAAAGAGGACTTGTCGACAGTAAATTAGCGCCTTATATTGAAATAAGTACAGAATTAAATCAATGTCTTCAATCATCTTTCGAAGGGCGTTTTCATTGTAAAGGTCAACAACCGAACGGCAAAAATCCACAATTGATAAAATGACATTGACGTTGCAGTTAATGTCTTGATACGAAGTGAGGCAAATCGAAGACGAGCCATCTTGTCCGTCTGATTTGCTTCACTTTTTGTATCCTGTTTCTCTTTATGAAATATAAATTCCATACCATTCCGGTATACTTAAAATGCAGGCATCTACTGATTCGTTTAATGAGCAAAAATAGCATCTAATAAAGTCTGAAAACTTTCTCCGCACTGTCGCAAAACTTTCTCCTATGACAGGAAAAATTCTCTTATAGGACAATTTTAATTCTCTTATAAGACAATTTTTCCTCGCCTATAAGAAAGTTTTTGGCTTCAATAAGGGACTAAACAAAAGGCTTAGCAAGCTCGGGAAACAAAAACAGCCTAAGCCTTTTATAAGGTTAGACTGTGAAAGTAGTCCCGTTGGGAATCGAACCCAAATCTAAGGTTTAGGAAACCTCTATTCTATCCGTTGAACTACAGGACCATTATACTTCTAAAACTTCTTCTCGAAGCCGGAGAGCTTATCGCATCTTTGCCTTTTCCGGTAAAGGCTTAAGGAGCGCCTTGCAAAATCATTGCCGGTAAAGGGAAGAACTGCAAATTGATGCAGTAAGCACAGCTTATCGCGATGAAATCGGTGCGAAGATACGTATTTTTAGGCAAAAAACGGATAGGAATTTGGTCTTCTGATTTTTTTTCTTGTTCTTTGCACGCAGATTTTAACCAATCAAATATAATGGGTACATTAACCATAGCTATTGTGTCAACTTTTGTTCTCGGATACTTAGGTATTACCGTTGAGCACAGTTTGAGAGTTAACAAAGCGGCGTTTGCACTTCTTATGTGCGTGGGCGTTTGGGTCTTATATATGATTGATCCGCTCAGCTATCTTACTGCGATGCACGCCGACTATCAAGGCGGAGCAGCGGGCGTAGGTCAAGCTGTAAGTGAGATCTTGCAAGGCCATTTAGGTAGCACGGCGGAGACGCTCTTCTTCCTAATGGGCGCAATGACCATCGTAGAAGTTGTAGATACTAATGGTGGTTTCAACTTTGTGCGCGACGCCTTAGAAACTCGCTCAAAGCGAAAACTGCTCTGGAAGATTATGTTTATGACGTTCTTCCTCTCAGCTGCGCTCGACAACCTTACTACGAGTATCGTGATGATTATGGTTTTGCGTAAGCTCGTCAGCGACCATAAGGACCGCCTTATTTATGCCTCGCTCATTGTTATTGCGGCCAATAGCGGTGGTGCTTTCTCGCCGATTGGCGACGTTACGACGATTATGCTTTGGATCAAAGGCACGATCACGACGGCCGGCGTAATGAAGGAGATCTTCATTCCTTCGCTGATCTCGGCTATTATTCCCACGTTAATACTCCAAATGTCGCTCAAAGGCGAACTATCCAAGGCGCAAGCTGCTACTGAAGGCGACTCGCTCGACTTCTCGGCTGCGGAGCGTAAGATAGTCTTCTTCCTTGGCGTAGGTGGTTTGCTCTTCGTCCCCATCTTCCGCTACTTGACCGACCTTCCTCCTTTTATGGGCATCTTGCTTGTCTTGAGTGTACTCTGGCTTACGACCGAGCTCTTCTATCGCAATAAGCACAACATCTCTGATGGTATGAAGAAGCGTGTGACCAAACTCCTTTCACGCTTGGATATGTCAACGATTCTTTTCTTCCTCGGTATTTTGATGGCCGTAGCTTGTCTCGAAGAGATTGGCGTGCTCCACGGCCTTGGCTCTTGGCTCGACGGCGCTTCAGGCGGCAACCACTACCTCGTTACGGGTATTATCGGTGTAGCTTCCAGCATTGTCGACAACGTGCCCCTCGTAGCCGGCTGTATGGGTATGTACCCCATTGCGCCATCAGGCGATATGGCCGTCGATGGCGTATTCTGGCAATTGCTCGCTTACTGTGCCGGCGTCGGTGGTTCTATGTTGATCATCGGTTCTGCTGCAGGCGTTGTCGTGATGGGCTTAGAGAATATCTCCTTCGGTTGGTATATGAAGCGCATCTCTTGGGTAGCTTTAGTTGGCTACTTAGCCGGCATCGCCTACTATTGGGTGGAGCGTCATTATATCTTCCCCTAAATAAGTACACTTTTATATATACTGCGTTATGAAAAAGTCTCTTTTGATTTTTGCTGTAATGCTGACGCTCGGCATTGCGCAACCGGCCAAAGCCGGCATTGAATTTGGTCTCGAAGCCGGTATGAATTTGAGTAAGCTCAGTGTGAGCAAGAACTTGAAGCAGTTTACAGACCCGCAGAATCGTTATGGTTTCTATGTAGGTCCGAAGATGAACTTCAACTTCCTCGGTTTTGGTGGCGATGTAGCCCTGCTCTACAACCAGCGCCGCTTGAGCTTGACCGACCATACTTCTAAGACTTTCCGCAGTGTGGAAGTTCCTGTTAACTTCCGCTATACTTTAGGTTTAAGTTCGCTCGCTGCCGTTTACGCTTCAACCGGCCCGCAGTTTGGCTTCAATATTGGCAATTGCAAGTGGGGCCTATCCGATATTACCGAAGGTCGTGTAACCGACGTCTTAAAGCGTGAGAATATGAACGTCAGTTGGAATATCGGCGCTGGTGTTAAGTTGCTCGGCCACGTTGAGTTGGGTGTTGGCTACAATATTATGTTGGGCAAATATGCGAAGACCTATGGTGCCGGTACTTATTCCTTCCGCGCCAACACCTTCCAAGTACAAGCCGCTTACCTCTTCTGATTTTAAGCGAACACAATACTACAAGCAGCCGAGTATCCCGCGAGATGCCCGGCTGCTTTGCTTTTGCGCTGTCGCGCCCACCGATCGCCCCACACATTATATATATGGTGCTACGCAGCCGCACCCCTCCTCGCGTAGCGCAGCCTTAGCCCCTCGCCTCCTCTCAAGCGGCCCTGCGCAAGCGAAAGGTTATAAACCCGGACGACCTATGCAGAATACAAGCCCCTTCTCCTAAATAAATACATATATATAGTTTGTTTTAGTCCTTAAAGTCTTATCTTTGCGGCGTAACAATTCATTTCTAAAAATAAAGAATTCATGAAACGTAACTGCCGATTCCTGATCGCGCTTTCGTTGTTTGCATGGATGGCTGTCGGCCTTAAAGCCCAAGACCGCCTTGTCGTGCAGATGAAGAACGGCGCACAGACGCAGTATGATCTGAGCCAATTGAAGAAGCTGATTTTCTCCGAAGATCAGTTTACGGTTGTTGGTCAAGATGCGTCAATGGCTAATTTCAAGTACGACGATACCCGCCGTCTCCATTTCGAGACCAGTACGGGCATCTCTCCCACCACTGAGGTGGGCAAAAATGGCTGGCAACTGCTCAACGACGGGCAGACGCTGACCCTAAAAGGTGCTGACGCGCTGACGAACGCGTCCTTTATGCTCTTCGATCCGAGCGGTCGCCTCGTGATGAGCAATAAGCATTGGACTGCACGCACGATTGATATCAGTCGCCTCAGTGCAGGTGCTTATGTTCTCAAAGTCAATAATCAAACATTCAAATTCTTGAAAAAATGAAACGCCTATTATTCCTTTTTACCTTCATAGCTGCGTCCCTCTTCGCTTGGGCGCAGAACAATAACACTCGTGTGCTCATTCACGAAACAAACGGCAATGTCAAAGGTTACCTCGTGGAGCGCGTTGACAGCATCGACTTCGTAAAAATTACCGGGCCGGTTAGCGTAGAAGCCAAGTTCTTAAAGTATAGTGCAGGCGTTGACGGCGATACGATCTGGGCAGCTTTCCAGCGCAGCGCTGATTGCCATGGCTATCGTTTTAGTATCGTCCCCAAAGTGTTGGCAGACAAACTCGGAAACGAAATGCAGTACATCGCGATGGTTGAGCGCAGCAACAATCCGCTCTTTACAGAAGACTTTACCAATGCGCAGATGACGGGTATCGGCAAGTTGAAAGACAATACCAACTATACGATTCTCGTTGCCGCTTACGATAAGTATGGCATCGCTTGCACGGCGCAACGCGTCGACTTCACTACGCCCCGCAAGACGCTTGTAGGCTCGCCGAAGATTACCGCTACGGTAGTTGAAACGAAGACGGACAACCTGACGGTTAAGTTTACGCCCAACTCCGACGTAGCCGGTTATGGCGTTTGTCTCTTCGAGAAAGGTCAAGCTGAAGCGCAGTTTGAGCAATGGGGTCCTATGATGGGCTTTGCCAATATGGGCGATATGATCAGACGCTTTAGCGGAAAGAATCACGTAGGCGAGGAAAACATCACGTGGAATGGCTTGAAACCCAACACGGAATATGAAATCTATGCATTGCCTTGGGACGTAAATGAAACTTACGCTGATATGGAGATCGTCTATGCTACGACGAAGAAGCTCGGCGGCGAAGGTGTTGCTAAGGTAGAAATAGAGATCAAAGAGTTTGGCGGCACTTCAGAAGGCTACTGGCAGCGCGTAATCTACACGCCCAACGATCAATCTTCGCTCCACCGCGATATCATTATGGACAAGGAAGTTTACGATCAAGCAGACAAAGGCGAGGCTTACGTGCTGAAGCTGCTCAAGGAAGATCATCCGCAAGATCCTTACTGGGATCAGTTTGGTGTTGACGACGTGAAATGGAATGCAGAGCCCAACAAGACTTACATTGCCTTCTCAATTGCGAAGAATACGAAAGACGAATGGGGTCCTTTGGCCAGCAAGCAATTTACGACGCCCAGCCAGCCCGGCGGTCTGCCCAAGACGGTTAAGGCAGCTACCCGCATCGTTACGACCACTTACAACGGCCCGACGCAGCCTTTCGGCAAACTGATGCCGGTGCAGAAGGTCGATAACACGATCCGTTTGCAGGCTAAGTAAGATAGCTCAAACCTTATACAAAGTCCGACTTCCTCTTGAAGTCGGACTTTTTTTGTGCTTTCTGCCTCAAAAAAAGGAAGAAAGCATCGGCAGCCCTTAGCCTTGGATGAGTTAAGAAAAGAACACGACAAGCCTTGCTGAACTTAGCAAATAAACTTGTCAAAGAAGAATGAAATTAAGAACCAAAGTTGTCAACTAATTCTAGGACATTACACAGCGCCCCCTTGTTGCTACCTCGCCGCAGCGTGTTGGAAAAAATTCCCTTAGGTTGGAATTTTTGTTACCCTAAGGGGAATTTTTTTCCCCATAGGTGGGACTTTTTCTTCCCATAGGGGGAGTTTTCACGCACAAAGTTGGGCGATGGCCGCGCCCCCTTGTTGCGTGTACAGAAAACGGCCACCGCTGCACCGGTAAGTAGGCGCTGCGCTGACGCTCCGTTGTGGCATAGTCAAGCCTAAATCTATGATGACAGATCCTTTTGTATGACTGTTGCGGCTACGGTTAAAGGTAAAAATGGTGCTTTTCTTTTCAGATAGCAAGGAATAGTAGGTGACGAAAAAGTCAGATCGTCAGCTTGATTCGCCCTGAAAGTAAAACGCTTGCAGACCTTGTTCTTACACAGGCCGATGCACGCGCGAATAGGGTATAAGCGACCTGTCTATGAAAGGGCTTTTCGCCAACTAAATCAAGCCGATAGCCTGAACAATACGCTTTAAGGCGAATGCTTTGAAAATAATCGGGCGAAAAAGTGGTCTGTGACAATTTATATTTTTAGCTTTGCGATTGAAAGAATCATAAAGCGCTTCGCAGTAATATGATAGTATCTTGCGGCGATAAATGGCATAAGGCGAAATATCGCGCAGTTCATCATTTTGTTTGCGTGCTTTGTTTCCACTCGAATCTTGGCAATGATCAATAAGTTTAATCATGTGTAAAAAGACGAAATGCGTAAGATCTTTTTCGACCTAAGCCGGAGAAAGCGTTTTCTATGGAAGCGCTTTTTCAAGGAAGGCCTAAGATAACTTTGTCAATGTGACCAATAACCCTGCCAACAGGCAGCAACCATTCAACCTTAATGCCCGAGTCTCTGATACGGCATGACTCTCAAAGAGAGTTTTAACGGAGAGGCACGATTTATTATGATCAAACGACTACGCAAGCACACGTATGCGGCAGCAGCCGCACTACTCGTTGTCATGTTCGCACTCTCGCCGTCCGCTCGGGCACAAGCGCCGGGTATGGCAAGGATCATTCTTGAGGCACACAACGTCTGGGGCGACGGAAGCGGCTATCAGATGCTATTCGATGCCGACCACAATCTCTATGGCGGTGTCATTCCCACCTCCGGACCGATATGGGACAATAATAATCCGCCGACCGACCTCTTTAAGGACTTTGAGTATAAGATTCCGGCCAATGCCGATCCGTCTACGACGCCTCAATATATGGTGATGGATGGTGAGGATTACATCGAGATTCCGGCCGGCATCTACGATTTCTGCATCGTAGCACCACAGGCCAATCAGAAAATATGGATTGCCGGCGATGCAGATGGAACGACCAGAGGTGACGACTGCGAGTTTGAGGCGGGCAAGACTTATCGCTTTACGATGCACATCGTGCAAAGTGCCAACAACGACGGCGCAAGGCTGACGATCACCGAGAACGGCGAGCCGGCTAAGTTTAATCTTTGGCTTGGCGATACGCAGGTAACAGCCGAAAACTTCAAAAGCGTGCCTATTACGGATGGGGCAGCTCAGTATGATCCACTCTCAAAGCGACTCTTCCTGGAGAATGCCATTATCAGTCCTACGGGTGAAGGTGAGGGCCTCAAGTCGATGATTGACGGTTTGGCTGTTTATGCGGATGGCTTAAATGTGATTACGACGACTTCTGCCACCGCGCTCCACAATGAAGCTCCCCACTTCACCGTTGCCGGCGACGGAAGAATCTTCCTTTCCGGCAAGAGCTTTGGTTTCTATACTGCACCAGGCAGTGCTGCTACGTTCAAAGGATGTGTGATCGATTGCGATGGCTCTTTCGGTTCTGACAACAACGGCGCAGAGATCAATGTCAGCAGCGCCACGATCAAGGCAAGGGGCAAGGATAAGGCGACGATGTGTGGCCTGAAAAAACTCACGCTCGAGGGAAGCTCCATCGTGAAGCCCGAAGGGGCTGATTACGATGCTTCGCTGCTTGGTGTAGCGTTCAATGGGCAGTTGGTGACCGACTCTGTCGTGATCGAAGCTGAAGCTGTGACCGATTTCGGTTTGGCGATATCGGGTGTGAAACTTACTTCGGCCAATTACAAAGATATTTTCGAATTTCCCGGCGTGAGTGGAAACGTGAGCTTCGATCCGGAAAACAAGGTGCTTACCTTGCAGGATGTTGTCATCAACGCAGAGGATTACAATGCGATTACATCGAGCATTGAAGACTTGACCATTAAGATTCTTGGTTCAAACGCGCTATCGTCAAAATATACAACGATCAGTTTGGCTGCACAGACGACGATTACCGGCGGCGGTACGCTTTACGTGAAAAGCAATCTCGACTGCGCACTTTATGCCAATGCGACTAACCTCGTTATAGACAATTGCAAGGTTAATGCAGAGAGCAGTACGTATGCTATTGCCGGAAGCGACGGTAAGCGAGAAACGCTGACAATCAATAATGCGACGGTGACGGCGGAAGGAAAAGAGAATGGCTCTATCTGCGATTTTGCCGATGTTATGCTGGTAGGCTGCGACATTATCCAGCCCGCGGGAGCAGCATTCGATTCGGATTTACACGGCATTGCGCTCAACGGCGCAATCGTCACGAGCAAAGTGATCATTGGCGACCCGGCCGGCATCCATACACCGGTCATCGACGCTGCGGCGAAGCGAGGAATCTATACGCTTAGTGGCGTGCAACTTAAAACCGACGTGAAAGATCTGCCGAAGGGCATCTACGTTGTGAATGGTAAGAAGATGGTGAAGAAATAATCGAGTCGAAAACGGCTTGGGATTAGCCATCCGAACAGACGAATAAGCCTTCCGCTCTCTATGCTTGAGAGGCGGGAGGCTTTCATTTTGGGCGGGCTAAGACAGACTTAATTCATAAGCGCGGCGAACGGCGCCGCCGATACGAAGGCGAGCTTTGGCCGAACGGACAGCCTAACTTTGCCGCGCAAAAGCTGTTAAAGCTCGAAATGAGCCGACAACTTACTTCGCTGTTTCTTTCATTTTCAGTAAATTTGTAGCCGATATAAAGGTATAAAAAGTTACATGCAAGACATTAGAAACATTGCAATCATTGCCCACGTAGACCACGGGAAAACGACGCTCGTGGATAAGATGTTAATGGCCGGGCATCTCTTTCGCGAAAACCAACAGACCGGAGAACTTATATTAGACAATAATGAATTGGAGCGCGAGCGAGGCATAACGATCCTCTCCAAAAATGTCTCCATCAACTATAAAGATACTAAAATCAACATCATAGACACGCCGGGCCACTCTGACTTTGGCGGTGAGGTAGAGCGTGTTTTGAATATGGCCGATGGCTGTTTGCTTTTGGTCGACGCTTTCGAAGGACCGATGCCGCAGACGCGCTTCGTCTTGCAGAAGGCTTTGCAGATTGGCTTGAAGCCTATCGTCGTCGTCAATAAGGTGGACAAACCTAATTGCCGCCCCGAGGAGGTTTACGAGATGGTCTTCGACCTGATGTGCGATCTCAACGCTACGGAGGAGCAGTTGGACTTCCCCGTAGTCTATGGTTCGGCGAAAAACAACTGGATGGGCGAGGACTGGCAGCGGCCTACGGAGGATATTACTTATTTGCTCGATACGATTATCAATACAATTCCGGCGCCGCCTGCTAATGAGGGGACGCTGCAAATGCTTATTACTTCGCTCGACTACTCTAATTATACGGGCCGCATCGCTGTGGGGCGCGTGCATCGCGGAGTGATTAAAGACGGCACTAGTATTACGATCGCTCATCGCGATGGTTCTATGGAGAAGGTCAAGATCAAAGAGCTGGACACCTTTGAGGGAATGAGTCGCCGGCGCGTTGAAAGCGTTGGTTGTGGCGACATCTGTGCCGTTATTGGGCTTGAAAATTTTGAAATCGGCGATACTATTTGCGACTTTGATAGTCCGGAGCCTTTGGCGCCTATTGCGATCGACGAGCCGACTATGTCTATGCTCTTTACGATCAATGATTCGCCGTTTTTTGGTAAGGAGGGCAAATATTGCACTTCGCGCCACATCAACGATCGCCTGCAACACGAGTTGGAAAAAGATCTTGCGCTGCGCATCGAGCAACCTTCGCCCGACAAATGGATTGTTTCCGGCCGCGGTGTGCTTCACCTGTCCGTCTTGATCGAGACGATGCGCCGCGAAGGCTATGAGTTGCAAGTAGGGCAGCCGCAAGTAATTTATAAAGAGATTGATGGCGTGCGCTGCGAGCCTATCGAAGAGTTGACCGTCAACGTTCCTGAAGAGTTTGCCTCTAAGATGATTGATATGGTCACGCGCCGTAAGGGCGAAATGACCTCTATGCAAAACTTGGGCGACCGCGTTGATATAGAATTTGAAATACCTTCGCGCGGCATTATCGGACTTCGCACGAACGTCTTGACTGCCAGTCAGGGCGAAGCCATTATGGCGCACCGCTTCAAAGCTTATCAGCCTTTCAAAGGCGAACTTCAGCGCCGCACCAACGGCTCGATGATCGCGATGGAAACGGGTACGGTCTTCGCTTATGCGCTTGACAAACTTCAGGATCGCGGACGCTTTTTTGCTTCGCCGCAGGATGAGGTCTATGCAGGCCAGGTCGTGGGCGAACACGTACACGAAAAGGATTTGGTTGTCAACGTTACGAAAGCCAAACAGCTTACGAACGTTCGCGCCAGCGGTACGGACGAGAAAGCGCGCATCATTCCGCCGCTGATTTTCTCCTTGGAAGAGGCCTTGGAATACATCAAAGAAGATGAGTATGTCGAAGTGACGCCCAAGAGTATGCGTATGCGCAAAATCATTCTCGACCACCTCGTGCGCAAACGCAGCAACAAGAGCGAAGAGGAATAAAGCGCTTGCGTTCGTAAATAGCAGCTCGCACCTACCCCCACCCATACAAACAACGAACATAACATACATAATACATAACAACTATGGCACAAACTCCCGAGTTCAAGTACGCCCCGATGTTTCAGTTGGGCAAAGATGAGACGGAGTATTATTTACTCACCAAAGACCACGTCAGCGTAAGCGAGTTTGAAGGCAAACCGATGCTCAAAGTAGCGCCCGAAGGTTTGACCACCCTCATTCGCCACGCTTTTAGAGATGTAGCCTTTATGCTCCGCCGCGAGCACAACGAGCAAGTGGCTAAAGCGCTCACCGATCCCGAGGCTTCCGACAACGACAAGTATGTCGCACTGACTTTCTTGCGTAATGCTGAAGTCGCGGCTAAGGGCCAGCTTCCTTTCTGCCAAGATACCGGCACGGCCATCATTCACGGAGACAAAGGCCAGCAGGTGTGGACCGAAGGCGACGATGCTGAGGCGATCTCGCGCGGCGTTTATGAGACGTACACGCAGGAGAATCTGCGCTATTCGCAGAATGCGCCGCTCAATATGTATGATGAGGTAAACACGCGCTGCAACTTGCCGGCACAAATCGATATCGAGGCCGGAAAAGGCGACGAATACCATTTCCTCTGCGTGATGAAAGGCGGCGGTTCTGCCAACAAAACTTATTTCTATCAAGAGACGAAGGCCGTTTTGAACCCCGGCACGCTTAAGCCCTACCTTGTAGAGAAAATGCGCAGCTTAGGCACGGCTGCTTGCCCGCCTTACCATATCGCCTTTGTCATTGGCGGTACGTCGGCAGAGCGCAACCTCTTGACGGTGAAACTGGCTTCTACGCATTATTATGACGGACTCCCGACAACCGGCGACGAGACCGGCCGCGCTTTCCGCGATGTAGAATTGGAGAAGGAACTGCTCCGCGAAGCGCACAACATCGGCTTCGGCGCACAGTTTGGCGGCAAGTATTTCGCCCACGATATTCGCGTCGTTCGCCTGCCGCGCCACGGCGCAAGTTGCCCGATTGGTATGGGTGTAAGTTGCTCAGCCGATAGAAATATTAAGTGTAAGATCAATAAAGACGGCCTTTGGATCGAGCGTCTCGACGATAATCCGGCGCGTTTGATCCCCGAATCTTTACGCGAAGCCGGCGAAGGCGGCGGCGTAAAAGTAGACCTCAATCGTCCGATGAAGGAAGTCTTGGCCCAACTCACGCAGTTCCCCGTCAGCACACGCCTGAGTCTGAGCGGTACGATCATTGTGGCGCGCGACATCGCCCACGCCAAGATCAAAGAACGCCTGGATCGCGGCGAAGACATCCCTCAATATCTCAAAGATCACCCCGTACTTTATGCCGGACCGGCTAAGACGCCGAAGGGAATGCCTTGCGGCTCTATGGGGCCGACTACGGCTAATCGTATGGACCCGTATGTCGATCTTTTCCAAAGTAAGGGTGGCTCACTGCTTATGATTGCTAAGGGCAACCGCACGCAAGCCGTGACAGATGCCTGCCGGAAACACGGCGGCTTCTATTTGGGCTCGATTGGCGGGCCGGCGGCCGTACTTTCGCAACACAGCATTCGCAGTATCGAATGCGTAGAATATCCCGAATTAGGAATGGAAGCCGTTTGGAAGATTGAAGTAGAAGACTTCCCTGCCTTTATCCTCGTGGACGACAAGGGCAATGATTTCTTTAAGCAATTGAAGCCCAACTGCTTCTTAGCTTAAGCAAACTGAAATAGCGCTAAGGCGCATATGTATCAGGCGGCGAAACGTGTAGGCGTTTCGCCGCCCTTTTGTTGCCTATCGCAGCCTCGTTCCGCCGCTGCACTGCTGGTTGTTCGCTTTGCCTCTTGCTTTTGGGGCACTTGGCTTCTTGCTTCAGATTCTTTTGTAGGATAGTATCGTAGGAAACAACAGAGAATGACGAATCAATATTTTATCGATGGGATAAAAAAACTACTAAAAAGTTTTGTCAGAGAAAAAAGAAAAACTTACCTTTGTATCAAATTACCCCCCTTAGGTGGAAAATACTAAGGCCTGCCACTTCAATAACGAGGTGGCTTATTTTTTTGTGGAAGTTATGGAAGCAGAAGAAAAACAAAGAGTTATTGTCTATATCGATGGATTCAACTTTTATTATGGACTGAAGTTTACTGCACGATGGCGGAAATATTATTGGCTTGATGTAGTCAAATTGTTTGAGAGTTTTATGCGCCCTAATCAGGAATTGATAGCGGTAAAATACTTCTCTGCGAAGCCTGATGATATTGAACAAAGCAGAAGACAAAATGCCTTCTTCCAAGCCAATAAGGAAAATCCGAAGTTTCGTTTAATCTTGGGTAAGTATTTGAAGAAAGAGATTACTTGCTTCAAATGTAAGAATGTCATTCATACCTACGAGGAGAAAGAAACGGACGTAAGGATTGCCACACAGATTGTTGCTGATGCTTATCAGAAAAATTGTGATGTGGCTATTGTCGTTTCTGCCGATAGTGATATGGTTCCGGCAATAGAACTGGCGACACAGGCACGGCAGAAAGTGTTCGTTTATTTCCCTCCTAATCAATATTCAAGCAATTTGGCTTCAATGGGAATAGGTCAGCCTACTCATTTGAAACGATATGAAAAACCGGTTCCGCCAAAGCCTTTTGCCGGATACCGTCCATCTTGTTGTTCCCAACTACGATTTGCAGATACCGGAAAAGTGGAAAGCGTATCAATGACAAGCGAAACGTAGGAAGAGATTATACGACAATTAGTTACAGATTAAGTAGAGGGAGACACATTGAATATCTTAGTGTGTCTCCCTCTACTTTTTACAGATATATCACTGTCGATTCTTAAACTTTCCGCCTTTTAGATTACTTCCTACTATTATCCTGTTGAGCTTCGGCGTGATAGTGTCCCAACAGAAGGGTAGTGTTCTTTAAAGTATGTTCCTTTATAGTTCATACGTCTTTTTAAGCGGAAAGTAATAATATATAATGTGTTTTGTGTCGCCTTATCTTTGACTATATATTTCGACCTACTCCGAGTAAGGATGCCACTCGAAAATACAGTTATCTTCTTCACCTCTTTTTGCGCTTCACTTATGCTTCAAATCTGCCTTTCCGGTCAAGTTTTTTCCGACCTCTGCACCCCCTAAAAATCTGCTTAGGTGAAAGTACAATCAAAAAGATAAGAGAAATAATAAAGCAAAATTCAATCAACAAAAGAATTTTTGATAATAAAACAATGAAATATCAGAGTAAATAACTATATTTGCAGTTGTGCACTTTTGTTTGACAACGTACAGTTTCATTATAACGTTTAATTAATGAGAACAACCATGACATCAAAACTTTACTCAATGCTATTGTTGCTGATATGCACAATAACAGCCCAAGCGCAGGAATATCACGTGGAAACTCCGGGGACGTTGCAGGAAGTTGTTGGACCGGGAGCCGAAGAACTCACCCGCATTCGGGTGACAGGAACACTTAATGACAGAGACATCGCCTTCCTTCACTACCTGTGTTGGCCCATTGCTCCAAAGCCCACAGACATGAAAGATGAGAGTTATCTGAAAATAGCGATGGAGAAAGAGGATACCCTCAAGACATGCTTGAGGCATCTGGACATGGAGGATGCACGCTTGGTGAATGATGCTCTACCCGACAAGGCTTTTTACGGAAGTTACATAAAAGACTATAAGTTGCCTAGGACACTAAAAAAGATCGGTAAGAATGCTTTTGGTTATAATGTTCTCCTCAAAGAGTTGATTATCCCCGAAAGTGTGGAGGAAATAGGCGAGAATTTACTTTTTTACAGCATAAAAGTAGAAAAAGTGAGACTTCCGGACAATCTTGAAGTAATGAATGATATGTTATTTGCAGAATGCTGGAAACTCAAAGAGGTGAATATCCCATCCAGACTTCGGGAAATGTATGATAACATTTTTATAAACTGCTGTGAAGTTTCTCCTTCTGTGGCAATCTTACCCGAAACGGTTGAGATATTGGATGGCTCACCGTATTATGGGATTAGTACGATTGAAGAAACGGTTGTCCCTAAGAATGTAAGAGTTTTACGACAAACCTTTTCGGGAATGGCAGGATTGCGCAAAGTAACGATCCTCACCGATAAATTGACGGAGATTGGAGATGATGCCTTTAATTGGTGCAGTGCTTTGGAAGAGGTGAATATTCCGGGCAAAATTACACGAATTGGCGAAGGAGCTTTCTTTTGGAACCTCAGACTCCGTAAAATAAACATTCCTTCCACGGTTACGCGTATTGAGAAACACGCTTTCGATAGTGCCCCCTTGGATTCCATCGACATCCCGGCAGGTGTGACTTTTATAGGCAGGAATGCATTTTGGAATAACCGTAATTTGCAAAAGGTTTACTCACGCCCTGCCATACCACCTGTAACCAATGAGTGGACAGGCGAGTCTTCATACCTCCCATTCCGTCATTCTGCAGATGAAGCCACCCTCTATGTTCCGAAAGGCTCAGCCGATGCCTACCGTGCCTCTGAGGTGTTTTCGGAGTTCAAGAATATTGTAGAGTTGGAGGCTTGGCAATGGCCGACTTCCATCAGCACGCCAACCATGCCGACCGATGCATACAAAGTGTACGGAAAGGCTGGCACGCTGTATATTGAGACAACAGGCGGTGCCCAAGAACCTGCATTCGTCAATGTATATGGCATCAATGGACAGGTTGTTTGGAAAGGCCAGGTGACTAATCGCATGGAAGTTCCCTTGCCCCAAGGGTTCTATGTTGTACAGATAGGGAAAAGAAACTACAAGGTATTATTAAATTGAGGGGAAATCCGCGACAGATAATGTGGATAGCTCTGTCTTACATAGTTAGTTCATAGACTATTTCCTATACCAGTGTGGTATGAAAGAGCCATTATAGAAACGGTGAATGATGAACTTAAGAACATTGCACAAGTGGAACACTCCGGACATAGATGCTTTGACAATTTCATCGTCAACTTATTAGGGGCTATTGCTGCCTATTGCCTGTTTCCAAAGAAGCCGTGCATCAATCTGAAAAGGACTATTGATACAAAGCTCGCATTATTCTGAATTCGTCGAACTCACGTTAACTATATATTTCGACCTACTCCGAGTAAGGATGCCACTCGAAAATACAGTTATCTTCTTCACCTCTTTTTGCGCTTCACTTATGCTTCAAATTTGCCTTTCCGGTCAAGTTTTTTCCGACCTCTGCACCCCCTAAAAATTTGCTTAGGTGAAAGTAAAAACTTTCTGCGGAGAAAATTAAAACACTCCCTATGACAGAAAAAATTGTCTCCTAAGACAATTTTTCTTCTCTTATAAGAGAATTTTACGACTTACTATTAGTTGAAAATCAAGATGTTATAAGAGGCCATTTTCTCTCCTTAGCCGGAAGAGGCTTTCTCTCTCGCTTTTTTCGCTGTAAATATTTTTCATTGTTGTTTGTACGGTGATTGTGGCGTTTTTGTTCAATCGAAGAAAAACTTGGATAGTAGCGTCTTTTTGTAAACTTATGAAGATGGGGTCTCAACGTCGGTCTTCAAATATTTGCTCCGGCTGAGGCGAGGCAAACTAAAAAGGTTTGAGTATCTTTTTTAATACTCTCAAAACTTGGCGGTAGGCGACAAAGAGCGAAAAAGGACGCACAAACAACCAACTTGGTGACCAGCGCAGTGCGCACGGTAAACGCTCCGGACGCATTGCCTGCAAGCTCTCTTTGAAAGAGAAGCGAATAAGTTGATGTTCTTGCGGCGTAAACGTGGCCCACTGCCGACGAAATTGCAGATACAAGCCGACAAAGTTGCGCCAACAATGCTCCTCGCAAGCCGTCAGTATGTCAGTGTTTGCTTGGTAACGCTCTAAGAGTGAGCGCAGCGAGCGATTGGCCGCCAAGAAGTCCAGACGGCGCAGATCAAAGCGGTGCGTAGCCGATGCCTCGTGTTGTCGGTAGAGATATTCACCTGCCGATACGGCAACTTGCCGACTCAATAAATAATGTATGCGCGAAGTGTTGTCGTCGCTATAAACCCGACTTGAATCGTCGAAAGGCATACGCATATACAAATCGCGCCGCCCAGCATACAAACCGTTTAGTTTCCAGTTGATGGCCGCCCGACAAGCTTCCGCGCCTGTAAACACCGTGTCCGGCGTCGGCCCGTCTTCGCGCTCGGTAGCTTGCGCCGCGCCGAAGCGCACCAATTGCAAGACGATGCAATCGGCCGAAGGGAAGCGCTTCATCGTGCGTTCCATTTCTTCCAGCGCATCTTCGCCCAAAAGATCATCAGCATCGACCATTAAGATCCATTCGCCTTTGGCACGCGTCAGTGCCACGTTGCGCGCAGACGCCTGGCCCTGATTATGGTCGAGGCGAATCACTTCCACGCGCTTGTCGCGCGCGGCATATTCGGAAAGGATTTGAGCTGAATCATCTGTCGATGCGTCGTCGACACATAAGATCTGTAAGTCGTCGACTGATTGGTGCAAAATGGAATCGAGGCAAGCTTGCAAATAAGGCACAGCATTGTAAACTGCTACCAGCACTGAAAACTTTACTGCTTTGCCAACCGATTCTCTTTGTTCCATCTTGCACCTTTTTTATTTCTTGTTCAAAAAGCGTTGCCGCAAGGCTGCCCATCGCGCCGCAATAGACGTCTCTCTCCGCAGCAGGTCCCAGGATAAGCCCGCACTAATGGTAAAGACCACACCGCCCAAGGCCACTTTTGCGCCCCAAACAGGTTGTGCTGCCGCGAAGAGGCCGACAAGCAACAGGCAGAACTGCAATACGCAGCGCCGCAACGTAGTTCGCTCCATCTTGAAGCCGTAGCGCCACGAGTAGACTGTAAAAATAGCGATCAAGTCGAAGAGATTAGCCAGCGAGAGTCCGAGTCCGGCGCCCCAAAGTCCGCCATAATAAAAGCCCGCTATGACTGCCGCCACGAAGACTACATCGTAGAGCAACTCCATTACCAGATAAACGATTGAATCGCCGCGTGCCAGCGAGAGGTATGAGATCGGCGCGTAGACCGATTTGAAGAACATACAGCCCGCCGCGCATAGCGCCATCGGCACTGCGTGGAGAAATTCCGGCGTATAGAGTAAGCGAATGATTAAAGGCAAACAGAGCGTAAAAAGAATGAGAAAGGGCGCCATAAGCAAGACCAATACGTCGATTTGTCTGTTTATGGCAAAGTTGCGTCGTTCTATATCGTCGCCGGCAGCGGAGAGGCGCGGAAAGTAGTCGGCGTCCATCGCCACAAAAACCAAGCGCGCATAACTGACAATCAAGGTAAAGCCGGCGGTATAAAGACCCGCTTCGGCCAAGGAAGATGTACGCACCATAAAAGAGCGCACGCCCATTTCCGCACCCGAGCCTAAGATGCCCGCAGCAATGTAAGCGGATCCCAACTTCAGGAGATGAGCGCCTTGGGCCAGCAGTCGCTTGCTGAAAAGGCCTACGCGATAAGGGAAGTCACGCGTGGCAGCGTGCAGATTAAGTAGAAAAACGACCGCCGTCGTACTGAGCAGGACGGGGATCACGCCGTGCACGCCCAGCCACCAATAAAGCGGTATCGTGACCGCCATTGTGAGCAAGGCGCCCAAGGCTGAGACGGCCGCCATACGCCTTAGGCGGTGCATACCTTTGAGAATGGCCGCTTCGCCGCCCAAGAGCGTCGTCATCGCTACCATCGGCGAAAGCAGCGCATAGCCTTTGGCCGTATGATAATCGCCCAGCGTGAGATGACTGAGCCACGGCGAGAGAATCAAGCAAGTCAAAGCACCCAGCAAAGCCGTAAGCAGCGTCCACGTGCGTATGAGTTTGACGTAGAGCGTCAGCGCCTTTTGCTCGCCGCGCTCTTTTAGTTCGGCCAAATGGCGCACGGCGCTGAAAGCAATGCCGAAGTTGGTTGTATTCCCAATGAGTTCGGTCGTACGGTTATATAAATCGGCGAGGCCCATACCCCAAGTGCCGATAAAAAGCGCCGTAAACTTATTGCGAATGATCGACATCAGGACATAAAAGACCTGTACGCCGCCCAGCAGACCGGTGTATTTCAGTACGTGATTATAAGAATCGTCTTTATGCGTCATAAATAGAGAGACTTCCGCCGCATAAGCAGCTTGGGAAAGCACAAAGTGCGGACGGAAAGAGAATAACGGAGTCGAGAAGGACGGCGTCAGCAGCAAACCGGAGAGGTTGGCAAATCAGCGCCTCAAACCATCGGCAGACTCTGTCCCGATATTTTACGATAGAGGTCAAGCGCGTAGACGTCTGTCATCCCCGAAAGATAATCTAAGACCGCCATCAGGCGCACTTCGAGGCGTTCGGCCTTCAGTTCGTATTGTTTGGAAGCCATTCCGAGCAGCATCTGCGAATACGCCTTTTGCGGCGCGAGCACAGCCTCCGTCATCAGTTCGAGCAGTGTATATATAATATGGTATCCGGCCAAGTCTACGTCCATCACCTCCTTGCTGCGATAGATCTTTTCCTTCGCCAGTGCGGCGCAGCGTTGATAAGCGCCCAGCAGGGGTTCCGGCAGGTGACTGATGAGCGAACCTTCGAAGGTGCCGGCCAAGATCGCCGCTTCGTTGTCTACGAAAATGTTGACGCAAGCGCGCTCCAAGGCGTTGATGATCGAGGAACGATAATAAACCATACGGTCGTTGGCATCTGTCACCATCGGATAGGCGCTTCTGAGGCGTTCGCGCTCTTCGGAGGCAAAGAAATCGAGCAGCAAGGCCTCTGCCTGCTCGTCGGAGAGCAGGCGCAACTTATGGGCATCTTCGAGATCCATAATCTGATAGCAAATATCGTCGGCCGCTTCTACGAGATACACGAGCGGATGGCGCGCAAAGCGCAGCGATTCGTCCGATGCCGCGCAACTTGGGAGGCCCAATTCGTCGGCGATGCGCCGGAAATCGGCTGCCTCGCTTTGGAAGAAACCAAACTTCGACTTGCCGCGGCAACAATCGGAGGCAAAAGGATACTTGACAATCGCGGCCAGCGTGGCGTAGGTCATTACGAAGCCGCCCGCTCTATGGCCGTTGAATTGGTGCGTCAGGAGTCGGAACGTATTGGCATTGCCATCGAAGTTGACAATGTCCGCCCAGACGCTTTTCGGGAGCATTTTCTCCCATTCGCGTCCCTGCCCCTCGGCAAAAAAGCTGCGTATGGCGCGCTCTCCGCTGTGGCCGAAAGGCGGATTGCCCATATCGTGAGCCAGACAAGCGGCGGAGACGATCGCGCCGAGGGCTTCCGGTGTGCGCTCTCCCGCTGCGGAATCTCTTTGTTGTAAAAGGGCGGCCACGTCTGCACCCAAACTGCGCCCTACGCTTGATACTTCAAGGCTGTGCGTCAGACGATTGTGGACGAAGACGCTGCCGGGGAGGGGAAACACTTGCGTCTTGTTCTGCATACGTCGAAAGGCGGCTGAGAAGATCAGGCGATCGTAGTCGCGCTGAAATTCTGTGCGCCGCTCGGCTGCAGATTTGGCAACGTATTCCTTACCGAAGCGTCGGTCTGATAAAAGTTGGTTCCATTCCATCGTGTTTTCCGCTTTAGGGCTCTCCCGGTTTTCTTATTTATATTCCTAACGGAGATGCTTCCTGCCGATGTGCGCCCGCTCGGCTGCAGAGTTGTTTCCACCACCGGTCGTCGCGCCATAGGCCGCAATGCAGTGGGCACTCGTCGGTGCAGAATTTGCACGGCCCATTGACGTAGGGCAAAGGTAGCGATAAAAAAATAAAAATAAGCGGTAACGGCAGAAAGACCTTGACAGATGCCTTTGCAGCGCCTCGCTTCGCAAGGTCGTTTGCCGATAGTTTCTTTGGGTGGCGCTTCGTGTTTACGGCGCGCGGCGTCTTTGCCGTTTGCCGATGCATAGCTGCAATTCTGCCCCTTGCAAGTCCTTTTTCTTCAAGATTTTACTGCCGCTTGCGTTTTGTTTGGCAGCAGCAAACGATGGTTTGGTGGGGGCAAACAATGGTTTGGTGGGAGCAAACGATAGTTTGGCGGCAGCAAACAATAAGCTGCCCCGGCGTAAGGCCTTCGTGTATGCATTTTTACAAAAAGGAATCAGGAACAAAGGTCATCGAAAGCGCGACAGCAGCAAGAAAAACAGCCGCCGACGCTTCGCTTTTCAGCTCACGCGGACGGCTGAAAAGAGGCAAAACCGGCTGCACTTCGGCGTAAAATAGAAATCGGGCGGTGCGCGTTGTTTTTTTACCCATCTTTTTGCCCCGTTTTCATTTCCAAAAAGTTTTTTATTTGCTATTTTTGCAACAATAATTCGCGACCTTACCGCCGAGCGGCTTGCGTCGATTATTTAGCATTACATTTTAATTAAAGCAATATGAATTTCCTTACGAATGAAAAGTTGACCATCGTCGGTGCTGCCGGGATGATCGGTTCTAACATGGCGCAGACGGCGGCCATGCTTCACCTCACGCCAAACATTTGCTTGTATGACGTTTACGAGCCGGGCCTCGAAGGCGTCACGGAAGAAATGCGTCATTGCGGTTTCGAGGGCGTTAACTTCACGTTTACGACAGATGCGAAAGAGGCATTGACAGATGCGAAATATATTATCTCATCAGGTGGCGCTCCGCGCAAGCAGGGTATGACGCGCGAGGACTTGTTGAAAGGCAATTCCGAAGTGGCAGAACAGCTTGGTAAGGATATTAAGACGTATTGCCCGGACGTAAAACACGTGACGATTATCTTTAATCCGGCAGATATTACCGGTCTCGTTACGCTTTTGTGGTCAGGCTTGAAGCCGTCGCAAGTTTCTACGCTCGCAGCGCTTGATTCTATCCGCCTGCAAAGCGAATTGGCAAAGCACTTCAACGTGCCGCAAAGCGATGTAACCGGTTGCCGCACGTATGGTGGTCACGGCGAACAGATGGCGGTATTTGCTTCTACGGCAAAGGTTCAAGGCACGCCGCTGCTCGACTTGATCGGCACGGATCGCCTGCCTGCTGACAAATGGGCTGAAATCAAGCAGCGCACAATCAAGGGTGGTGCAAACATCATCAACCTGCGCGGCCGCAGTTCGTTCCAAAGTCCGGCTTACGTCAGCGTTCGTATGATCGAAGCTGCTATGGGCGGCGCACCGTTCAATTGGCCCGCAGGCCGTTATGTGAGCTTCGCAGGCTATGACCATATTATGATGGCGATGGAAGCAACGATCACGAAGAACGGCAGCGCTTACGAAGAAATTCACGGCACGCCCGAAGAGATGGCTGAGCTCCGCAAGAGCTACGAGCACCTCTGCAATATGCGCGATGAGGTGATCGGCCTCGGCGTGATGCCTCCGGTAGAAAAATGGGGCGAGATTAACCCGAATTTGAAGTAATCCAAAATATTAGATTTTAGATTTAGATGGTTGCCTTCCCGACTGCTTGCGGTCGGGAAGGTTTTTTGTCCCACTTTGTTGCGTGATGATAATGCAACACGGCGGCAAAAGCAAAAGAAAATGAGGCGACTTCCGGCAGCATTGCGCTGCGCTTGCAGGAAGTCGCCTCATCGGCTGTATGGTTGGCGTCGCAGGTGACGCCAAAAGGCTTACTTAATTGCGAGGAATGGTAGGCGGCACATCGCCGGCGCCACTCTTGTTGTTGGCAAACTTGCTGATGGCGCCGCGCATATCGGTATCGCCAATCAGGTTCTGGAGGCGGTAATAATCCATCGCGCCCATATTGCCCTCGCGCAAGGCTTGCGCCAATGCCTTGGGCACTTCGGCTTCGGCTTGTATCACCTCGGCACGCGCTTCCTGCGCCTTCGCTTTCATTTCCTGCTCCGTGGCTACAGCCATCGCACGGCGCTCTTCCGCCTTAGCCTGCGCAATGTTTTTATCTGCGTTGGCTTGGTCCATCTGCAGCGTCGCGCCGATGTTTTTACCCACATCAATATCGGCAATATCGATCGAAAGGATCTCAAAGGCCGTTCCGGCGTCCAATCCCTTGCGCAATACGAGTTTGGAAATGCTATCGGGGTTTTCCAACACCTGCTCGTGAGAGTCGGCAGAACCGATGCTCGAGACGATACCTTCGCCGACGCGCGCCAGGATCGTATCTTCGCCCGCACCGCCTACGAGTTGCTGGATGTTGGCCCGCACCGTGACGCGCGCTTTTGCGATGAGCTGAATACCATTCTTGGCCACGGCGGCTACGGGCGGCGTATCGATCACCTTCGGATTAACGGAAGTTTGCACCGCTTCGAAGACGTCGCGCCCCGCTAAGTCGATCGCCGTCGCTTTCTCAAAAGAAAGGTCGATATTGGCTTTAGAAGCTGACACCAAAGCGTGAACAACGCGCTGCACATGTCCGCCCGTCATAAAATGAGCTTCGAGATTGTCGCGCGTAATATAGCCCAAACCGGCCTTGTGCGCTTCGATGAGGCTCGGCACGATGACCGAAGGCGGCACGTTACGGATGCGCATCAAAAAGAGTTGGATCAGCGATACTTTTACGCCTGACACCTTCGCACTCAGCCAAAGGAAGAAAGGCACAAAATGGAAGAAAATGCTTAGCAGTACGACTACGCCGACCGCAATGATGATGTTAATTAAAGGGAAGTCTACCATAGTAAGAAAAATAAGTATTGATGATGTTGCAAATTTATCATTTTCGTTTCGCAAAAGTGCATATCGCGCCTAAAATGTTAGGGTATATGCCGCCGTCGAAACAATATATATAGTTGTCCTTATTGAATCAATGGGCGCATCTACAATTAAGCCTTCCGCACGCTATGCTTGAGAGGCGGAAGGCTTTCTTTGTCTGTAATGGTTGCTGATCACCAACCACGCATTATTTAATTACTTCTTCACCACTTTCTTTCCGTTCACAATATATATACCCTTCGGCAAGTCTTTTGCTTCTCCGTTGAGCTTCACGCCGCTAATCGTGTAGATACCTTGCTTGGCAGCGGTGTCGATCGTCGGCGTATTGATGCCGGCCGGATCTCTTTTGATGACAACTTGGGTCTTTACGAGTTCTCCGCCAAGAGCTACGCCATGCAAGCTACCATCGAATGCAGCTCCGGAAGGCTGAGAGATATTGCTGTATTCCAGCGTGAGCGAATTGAGGTCGCAGATAGAACCTTTTTCTCCTTCTGCTGTTACCGTTGCATTTCTGATAAGTAACTTTTCGTTTGAACCATCCCGTCCTGCAATGCCGTATGCTCCGCTCTCAGCGTTCACGGTGCAGTTGTTGATGGTGAGGTTGGTTTCATTTGCAAAGACAGCACAGTCTGTCTGGCTCTTCACATTGAGTGTGCCGCCGCCGGTAAGGGTCAACGGATGAGTGAAGCTGAGCGTTGAGTTTTCTTTAGTAGTCAGGCTGTTTGTGCCAATGAGCTCTATCGTTAAGCCATCGATGTGCGAAACGATGGCATTTGTGGCTGTTGAACTGATGATGGCATCCTTCAGCGTAAGAACTTTATTGGTTGGGTCATACTTCACCGTTCCGCTTACTCCGTCAAAAATGGTGAGGTCGCCGCAGTTTTCGAAAGAGACATTATTGCCGACAATCTGAAGATCGTAGATATTTGGCGCAATAACCAGCTTACCTTTTACGCGCTCACCATTGACTACTACGGTCTTCCTTGATTCATCAAATACTGCCCCCTCAGGTTGGATGATGCCGCAATCTTTCATCGTAAGGTGGGTGAAATCTTCGATAGTACCCTGCTTTCCATCGATGGTTACTTTTGCCTCCTTAATGATGAGGCTTTCCGGTTTATCATCATTTCTCGCTAAGAATCCATACTCGCCTTTGAGGTTCACGCTACAATTCTCTATGGTTATGTCAGCTGTATTTGAATAGACAGCACAAGAATTCTCGCTCACCACATTCAGTGTAGCTCCTTTGCCGGTTATCGTTAGCGCCTCGGTTATGCCCATGGTTGATTTCGACGAATTGAGATTGTTTTCGCCGATAAGTTTGATGGTCAATCCATCCGTACGCGATGTAATCGCTTGTTCTTGGCCCGCATAAATGGTAGCTTTTTCGAGCGTAAGGGTTTTTGTAGAAGGGTCATAACTTACCTTTCCGTTTACACCGGTAATCCAGGAAAGGTTGCCGCAGTTGTCTGAAGTTACCTGCGTGCCGCAAATCTGAAGATCGTAGTTCTGAACTTCTCCGGTTTGGGTAATTGTCAGCTTGGCAGCATCGCCTCCGCTATCTGGGGCATACATCGTGAAGCGATAGGTCTTGCCTGCCTCGAATCTGTAATCGTCGGCTCTTGTGGGACCGTCTTTGTCGCCTGCGATCCATATTTTCTTGCCTGCCTCTGGTGCTGCAATACAGAAATCGTAGACGCCTGCAGGAATATCCACGTAACCCTCGCCGTCCACAACCATGTATTGAGGTGTTGTAGACGGATCGGCATTACCCGGAATTTTGTATTCGAAGCTGTTGTAGAGGTCGGCTGGTGGATTGGCGTTGTCCCACAATGCTCCCTTCTCTGGAATCTTGTCGCCGTAGAGATTGTGGTCAGCATCGAGTAGCATCTGGTAGCCACTGCCGTCGCCCCACACGTTGTGCGCTTCGAGAATGATTCTTGCCTTGCCTTGCGCCTGCGCCGTGATGGGCAGTGCCAGCATCGTGATGAACAGCGCAGCTATCGCCGCGTAGATGTTCTTGCGTAATGTGTTATACATATAATATATGCCTCCCTGTGAAACTCCTTTCGGAGCAACGCCGTATCGGAGGCTCGGGCGTTTGTGGTTGTTAAAATGAATTGCCTGTTTACTTTTCAGTATTTTTAGAATGACCCTTCTTACACGCATATATGTTGCTTGAGCGCGTCATCCCCTTAATTTGTCCAGCCATTTGCACCACTTGCAGCGCTTGGACGGCGTTTTTTTTGTTGCTTCTTCAGCGTGTATGGTAAATTTTTCATTTCGGCGATCCAATTCTGAGTTGATCATATCTCTGATCGTTTCCAAGCACGCCAATCGATCTTCCAAAAAACGTTGAGCGGCCGCTTGACGTTCTTGCGAACTTTTTCTCGGATGTTTCTTGTTTTTGAATGCCGTCATAGATTTTCCCTGCTTGACTATGGCAAAGTTCGGACGATTTACCCCAAACCGACTTGCTCTAATCGGACAAAAATATGCTCTAATCGGACATTTTTCATTTTCTCGACTTGCTCAAATCGGACATGAGCTTTTTGTAAATCGCTGATAATGAACAAAAATTGTCTCAAAAACGCATCACATGTAAATAAATGTAAAAATAAGGATTCGGTCCTTTCGTGTTTTTTCTCCAACTTTTTGTTGCTTGAAAACTATCAAATTTGATTACTCGAAAAGAATGAGCTTATTTCCCATCGAACATTACCTTTTTGGCGCTTACACGCACCGTAATCCGTCCATTCCCCGTTGGCGGTCTTTTGCAAACTAAAAAACTTTGCAAATTCATTGTATTCAGGCAATTATAGTACGTATTTCGTTCGTTATATCCCGCATGTAATTTCGATTTATTGACAGAAAAAGTATGGCTATTCCGCCGAAATTTTTCCCGAAACCGCTCAAAGATTCCCCTCAATTGGATTTTTCATCCGAAATAACCCTCGAAAATAAACGTAAAAACGAAGAAAAAATCGAAAAAACCGCGGTTTCATCGAAAATTCGGCCATAAAAAGCCACCTCAAGCTTCTACGTTTCAACACTTCGCGCTTAATCCTCAAAAATGTATAGTCAAGTGGTAATTTTTACATAATACCCGACACATTCACCACCCCATTTCCACGACTGCACGTCCACAAATAACCCCAACGGGGTTAGTCTCTTGGCAGGGCAGGGTTAAGGTGCGAAGCGGCTTAACCCTGCCTAACGCACACCGACATTGACAACCCCTTATGGTTGGTCTTTCAAAAATATCCAATGATTGACATGCAACGAAAACAAACCTAATTATAACTCGCACGAGCAACGACTTACGTCGTTAGTGGCTAGGTTGCCGCTTCGCTCCTCAACCCTGCCACAGTGAAAGACCAACCCCTAATGGGGTTGCACTCACTTCCATCCGTTTATCCGGGGTTAAGCCGCTTCGCACCTTAACCCCGGCCTGCCAAAAGACCAACCCTAAGGGGTTGTCGTCGCTTTTTATCGAATCGATGTCAGGTCTCGTGTGCAATCTTTTTCAAAATAGACTCGCCACAACTTGACCTATGATTCCTTCCAATCAATTTCTTAACGCGGCCTTTCTGCAAACGATCTATTGAAACCAACATGCTCTTCGCTTGCAACTTAAACACAACCCCCACCAACCCATTTTCGCAAACTTCATCCACAAATAACCTCACCTTAACCTAATACCGCATCTACTCGCGCCTAAACACAACCCCCACCAACTTATCTCCGCAACCGCACCGCCGCAAATAACCCCAACGGGGTTAGTCTCTTGGCAGGACAGGGTTAAGGTGCGAAGCGCTTTAACCCTGTCTAACGCACACAAGCATTGGCAACCCCTTAGGGTTGGTCTTTCAAAAACATCCGATGTTTGGCGACGGATGAATGAAATCCCAACGAAAAAATCGAAAAAAAGCCCATTTCATCGCGGATAATCGACATTGTAGGCCATAACTGTTTATCGTTGTCGGAACTATTCCCTGTTCTCAATCATTCGCATCGGTTGCGAAAAAAGAAGTTCCTAACCTACAACAATGAAAGTGCTAATTTCAAGCGACAATAACTGAACGACAAACCACACGCGCCCAACTGTGCGAATTTTCACCGTGGTGAAAAATACGTACGCTCGTGAGTGTACAACCTTTTCATCACGATAAAAAGACCCTACGCTCGTGATGAAAAAGGCGCACACCCAAGTTTGCTTTGAAAAATGTGGGAGGGGAAGGTCGCCTTTTCCCATTGAAAAGGCGGCGATGAATGGGCCTTTACGTCGAAATTCCAAATGTTGGGTTTCAAACGTCGGCCGTGCTTGAGCGAATAGCGCCGGTATTGTGCTTAATATGCGATGGAATCGGCATTTTTCTACATATATAGCACTCAAAAATAAATGATACTGATGATCAATCGGTCAATAGTAGAAATCAACGACGACGGGGAGATGATCTGAAAAACCGCCTTGATAAAAAGATCCGAGAAAGGAGCGATAAGGTACAACCCCATGGTCGCCTGCATCGTATTTAAGGAGTGGAGCATCGGTGAAAATGAAGCAATCTTTGGGCGACGTATGCAGCCCTTCGGTCGTAAGGAGTCGATCATTGACGATAATCTGATCCAATTGCGCCCATCGGCCTTGAAATTTATGCGTTCCTTGAATGCCATTTGCGGCTTTTAAGTCGGCGGTTAGGACGCACAAAAACGGCGGTTGAATCGCGTCGGTCCATTTTCGGGCTTCCAAGACGGTAGCTATGGACGGGTCAGTATGTTCATCGTTGAAATCGCCCATAATGACCACTTTTCGGTCGCGTCCGTTGCGTGTCAGGCCGTCAATTTCCTGCCGCAATCGCTGCGCTACCCGACAGCGGTAAGGCATCGTGCGTCGTACGCCACCGCGCCGGCTGGGTAGATGGACCACAAAGACAGAAAGCGTATCGCCCGAGGGTACGAGTCCGCAGACGTGCAGGATGTCGCGCGTCGGATTCTCGTGCTTGTTGGCCGGTATCACGCGCAGCGTATCCATATAAAGGAGATGAAAAGTCGACGGCTGATAGAGCAGGGCTACATCTATGCCGCGCCGGTCCGCGCTTTCCGTCATACAATAGCGATAGTTGAAGCTATGGAGTCGCGTGTGGTGCAGTAGGTCTTCGATAACGCGTGCGTTTTCTACCTCGCACAAAGCTACGAGTTTGGGCGGCTGCATTTCTCCGACGCCGGCAATAACGGAGGCGATGCGACTCAACTTGGCGCGATATTTAGGCGTATCCCAGTGGAGGCGACCCGTAGGGAGGAAGTCGAAATCCTGCTTGCCCTCATCGTGAATCGTATCAAAGGCATTTTCTACGTTGTAGGTCATCACGCGAAATCGGCTTTGCGCGCCGGCCGTCAGTAGACAGAGGTAGAAAAAGACGAAGAGCAGGCGCTTCATTGGCGGTCTTCGGCTTTGCGTAATACGCGGCAGGGATTGCCAACCGCCACTACGCCGGACGGAACATCGCGCGTGACGACGCTACCTGCGCCAATGACGCTGCCCGCGCCGATTCTGACGCCGGGAAGGATGCATACTTGTGCGCCAATCCAAACGTTGTCTTCTATATAAATGGCTTCGTTGCGCTCCAAGCCTTGATTGCGTTGCTCGACATTCAAGGGGTGGATGGGGGTATTAAAACTACAGTTGGGGCCTACAAAGATGTGGTTGCCGAAAACTATGGGCGCGCCGTCGAGCATTACGCAACCTTTGTTGATAAAGACGTGATCACCAAGTGAAATATTGCAGCCGTAATCGACCATAAAAGGGGGTAGGATGGTGCAATCGCGACCTACGCGCCCCAAAAGGCGGCGCAGGAGTGCATCGCGTACATCGGTCTCGGCGGGATGCAGGCGGTTGTACTGATAACTTAAGTCTTGGGCCTCGTCGAGCAGGCGGCGAAGTTCGGGATCTGCGGCAGGATTGTGCCATTGTCCGCTCAAGGCTTTCTCTCTTTCTGTCATTAGAATAAAAAGTTAGAAGGTCGTGGTCTGTATTTCGAAAGGGAATAAAAATAGGCGGTTTCATCGGGATTTAATGCCCATTTTCGGGTTGTACATTATGGTTGCTCACCTGCCAAACGTTGGAGAAAGGGAGCGTCTCGTCGTGACTGACGAGCACGATGGCGCAGTCGTCTTGCAAACGAAGGAGAAGTTCGTACAAAAAAGTCTTACCGGCGGCGTCAAGATGCGTATCCGGCTCATCCAAGAGTAGGAGGTCGGGGCGAGAAACTATGGCGCGGGCTAATAAAACCCGCTGCCACTGGCCGCCACTTAAATCGGAGATAGGCCGTGCGGCCAACTGTTCGATGGCCAACTGATGCAGGGCTTCGCGAACGCGATCGTCGGCATCGGGCGAAAAGCGCGACAGTAGTTTTTTTCGATTTTGCAGGCCGGAGCGCACGACATCGTAAACGCGCAAAGGAAACTGGCGATCAATTTTTCGATACTGCGGCAAATAACCTAAACGCAGGCCGGACGCGCGGCGGATCTCGCCTTTCGTGGGGCGCAATAAGCCGGCAAGTAAACGCAAGAGTGTCGTTTTTCCGCCGCCATTTGTGCCCCTCAAAACGATAAAATCGTGCGGTTTAATCGCGATATTGACGTTTTCCAATACGACTTGGCCGTCGAAAGCAAAGGTTACGTCGCTTAGGCTTACTAAATTCATTGTGCAGCTAAGGCTTTTGCGATGGCAATGGCTTCATCGTCCCAGCGATAAGCCAAGGGATTGATGATGACAACGCGGGCACCGGTGGCTTCTGAAATGGACTTGACGGAGTGCCCCTTGAACTCGCGCGACAAGAATATGATGTGGACTTCGGCCGCTTTGGCTTCCGTGATGATCGTAGCGAGATGATCGCCCGATGGCTCTTTGCCGTCTTGCTCAATCGTGAGTTGGCGGAAGCCATATTCGCTGGCAAAGTAGGCTAAAGCAGGATGATAGATTAAAAAATTGCGATATCGAACCTTGCTAACCATAAGTCGTATGCGGCGATCCGTTTCGTCGGCGTGGCGCTCGAGTTCTGCCAACTTCTTTTTGTACACTTCGGTGTGTTTTGGGTCGTTCTTGCAGAGTGCATTACAGACATTGCGGGCCATCTGCACGACATTCTTAGGCGACATCCAGATGTGCGGGTCTGTAGAATCGCTGTGACCCTCGTGTTTTGCAGCCAGAAGGGATATTCCGTCGGACACGGTGTATATTTTTAGCGTCGGGGCGGTCTCTTTCAAGCGCTCGAGCTGCTGCCTTTCAAACCCGAGCGTGCCGATAGCAAAATATAGCCGGCTGTTACTTACGTCCATCAGCTGTTTTGGCGTGGGTTCGTAGGTTTCCGGACTTGCTCCGACCGGTGTCAAAGTAACGACTTTGTAGTAATCGCCCGCAAGGTGTTCGACGATATTGCGTAGGGGCTCGATGCTGACGGAGATGAGCGGTTTATAACCCGTCTTGTCGTTTTTACAAGTCCAGAAGAGTGGAATCAAAAGCAAGAGAAAAAGGAATCTGATGCGCATAGTGTTGAAGTTTTTTCGCTTGGGCGGAGTTGTAAATGGCTCCGGCTGATGCGGCGGTCTTTTGTGCTTATTTATTTTCAAGCGCGAAGCGCGTGAGTGTTTGTCGGACGTGAAATAATTCTCGGCGGCCTCGATTCGGCGCGCGTTGTATTTATAATATACTCGGTCGTGTTTGCTAAAATGAGGCGTAGGAGCTGACGATCACTGCGTAGCGCGTGAATTTACCCAAGGCAATCGTGAACGCAGAGTAGAAGAGGTTGGTGCGTAGAAAGCCCATCGAGACTGTGAGTATGCTGCCCAAGATTGGCACCCAGGCCAACAAGCCTGCCCACGCGCCGTATTTGCGTACGTGCCGCAAGCCTTTGTGTAGATCCTGCGGCTTCACTTTTGCATATTTCTCGATCCATTCTTCTTTTCCTTTTGTTCCGATCCAGTAGTTAAACATTCCGCCTAAAAGATTGCCAATGGTGCCCCAAATAAGCAGCCCGACGGGATCTGCACCGGCGGCTAAAAGCCCCAGCAATACGACCTCCGACGCAAAGGGCAAAAAAGTACCGGCTAAAAACGCTGCGATAAACATTCCGAGTACGCCGTGTGCGATTAGAAAATCTGTGATCTCTGTCATATCATCTCCAAGTTTGATTTTTTACGCCCAGCCAAAGATTGCCGGCAAGCCGTAATTGTATATGCCCAATGCGATCAAGCCCAGCAGCCAGCAGATAAACCAAACGTTCATCAACAAGCCTCCGCGCGCCAAAGCGAAGTAGTGCGCGATCAGCGGAGAAGCCACCACCAAGTAAAGAGGCATTATTATACAATAATGATGTGGCAATAATACACCCCCTCCGGCAATAGCCAGTTCGAGAATGATCAGCACATAAAGAAACACACGTGTGCGAATTTTATCGTTGAAGCTGGTACGGACGAAGTGGAGCGTACTCAGCAGCGCCAAAAGGCTGAGAAAACAGAAACTTGCTACGTGCGGCAGCGGCAGATGTTGGAAATCGGGCCAACTATATTGTAAAAACGGGGTAAATTGTTGCTCTAATTCTTCCAAACGGTTCATCCAAACGAGATAGCCGGCGTAAAACCAATAGGGAACAACCAAACCGAAGAGTCCGGCAAACAAAGATCGCCACGTGAGCGTGTGCAAAACGAGGGCCATCGTCACATAAAAGAAAACCGACAGCACAAGTAGCGGCGGGAAAACCAAACTTCCGATGGAAAGGAAGAAGAAAGCGTGAAACGTATAATGCTCGGGGCGATATTGCTGATAAGAACCGAAGAGGCAAAACAAGGCCGGCAGCAGCCCTATGGCGGGAATCAAATTCGTTCCGGCCGGATGGAGATCCGGCAGCGCGGCAAAAAGCGCCAAAAAAGTGGCACTTACGAGGCGCGAACGTATGCGTAGGAGTTGAAAACGATTGTTTAACTCGCGCAGCGTATAGGTTAAGGCGCAGACAATCGCAAAGCCGCCCCACAGCCACGCGCTGCGCGGATCGGGAAGCACCCAAACTACACCGGCAATGACGGCCACAAGCGGCAGCGTCAGCATACTTTTGGCCGATCGGTTGCGAAAGTCGTCCATCCTGTTCCTATCTATATAATAATGTGTGCGGCTTTTAGCCTTAGGCGTCTATGATGTCTTTGCCGATGTCGCGGCGGAAATATTTCCCCTCAAAGTCAATTGCCTCTGCGCCGCGCATCGACTTCGCCAAAGCTTCAGTCGCCGTTGCGCCGTAGTTGCTTACCGCTGCGACGCGCCCACCCGCTGTCACGAGTTGCCCGTCTTTCAGCGCCGTGCCCGCGTGAAACACTACGCCGTCCGCTTGCTCGCCGATCGTCATCGGAATATTTTTACGATAAGCCTCGGGATAGCCGCCACTTACGCACATCACGCAGACCGCAGGTCGCTCATCGAAGACCACTTCGCGGCGATCCAAGTCGCCTTGCGCCACACCCTCAAAAAGTTCGACAAGATCACTCTTCAGTCGGAGCATAACCGTCTCCGTTTCGGGGTCGCCCATACGACAGTTGTATTCGATTACCTTCGGTCGCCCATCGCAATTGATCAAGCCGAAGAAGATAAAGCCGCGGTAGTCCAAGCCGTCAGCCGCCAAGCCTTCGACCGTGGGCCGCACGATCTCATCTTCTACGCGTTGCATCCATTCTTTCGTGGCAAAAGGTACGGGCGAAACGGAACCCATACCGCCCGTATTTAAGCCCGTATCGCCTTCGCCGATGCGTTTGTAGTCTTTTGCTTCAGGCAAGATTTGGTAATGCTTCCCGTCAGTCAAAGCAAAGACCGAACACTCTATGCCCGACAAAAATTCTTCTATGACAACCTGCGCACTGGCTGCCCCAAAGCGTCCCGAAAGCATCGCTTTGAGTTCGCTTTCAGCCGTTTCCAGATCATCGAGGATCAATACGCCCTTACCGGCGGCCAAACCGTCAGCCTTCAAGACGTAAGGGGGCTTGAGGGTCTTTAGGAAGCGGCAAGCTTCCTCAAATCGGTCTGCGCCGAAGGTTTGATAATCGGCCGTCGGGATGTGATGGCGGCGCATAAAGGCTTTGGCAAAATCTTTAGAACCTTCCAAGCGTGCGCCGGCGGCACTCGGTCCGATAAGGGCAACGTGCTGCAACTCCGGCCGACTGCGAAAATAATCTACAATGCCTTCTACGAGTGGCGCTTCGGGGCCTACGACGACCATATCTATTTTATTTTCAACGACGAAGCGTCCCACTTCGAGAAACTTCATCGGGTCGAGCGCTACGCAAGTCGCTATTTCGGCCATTCCGGGATTGCCCGGGGCTACAAACAAACGGTCCAATCTTTCGCTCTGCGCGATTTTCCACGCCAATGCGTGTTCGCGGCCTCCGCTACCCAGAAGTAGAATATTCATAATCGCAGTTTATAAGCAGTAAATGTTTCAGTTCGATTGCTCAATGTCGGCCTTGCCGCGCGCAGCGGCCTCTCCCGCGTTCGAAGCACTTGTCGGAAGGGGGCGCAACGCTAAATAGCGGTCAGCGAAACCGCAAATTTTACGACCGATCGGCTTTATATGCAAAAGTAGTAAAAAGGTTTGGAAAATGCCTCTTTATGTTTTGATACCTTTCTCCCTGCCTGCCTCGCTGAGCACTAAGTGCTTAAGCGGCTCGCTTCCGCTGGGCCGTCTCTTGCGCCATCGGTCGCTTGCTTTGTTCTCATTTCGGGTCTGCGATATTTCGTTATTCGTTCAGTTTTCGTCGGTTTCATCGGTTTTTGGCTTGATTTTTTCGGCCGCAGCATTGGGCGCTGAGCACGCAGATTTTGATTGGATGCTTTTTCATCGTGAGCGGAAAGGTTTTTCATCACGATAAAAAGGTTGTACGCTCACGAGGGTACGTATTTTTCACCACGGTGAAAATTCGCGTAGTTGGGCGCTTGTGGTTTTTAATTCAATGATTGTTGCGTAAAAATGGGACTTTCATCATTGCAGATTGGGCTCTTCTTTTTCCGCAACCGATGCGAAGCGTTCGCTATGGGGAAGGCGGTCGGCGATGGTTGATTTTAGGCGTTACAATGTCGATTATTCGCGATGAAATGGGCTGTTTTCGATTATTTCCACAAGCTGTTGTTCATTGTGCGTTCATTAGCGGATGTTTTTGAAAGACCAACCCTAAGGGGTTGTCAATTCGTAGGTGCGTTAGGCAGGGTTAAGCCGCTTCGCACCTTAACCCTGCCCTGCCAAGAGACTAACCCCGATGGGGTTATGTGCGGCGGGATTGGTTGGGGATGGGGTGTGCGTGTTAACGTTAATGTGATTGGCGTTATAAATAGCGCTTCGGTTGATCACTTAATGAGTTGAAGATAACGAGTGTCGGTAATCGGATGTTTTTTGAAAGACCAACCCTTAGGGGTTGTCAATGTCGGTGTGCGTTAGGCAGGGTTAAGCCGCTTCGCACCTTAACCCTGCCCTGCCAAGAGACTAACCCCGATGGGGTTATTTGCGGCGGGATTGGTTGGGGATGGGATGTGCGTGTTAACGTTAATACGATTGGCGTTATAAATAGCGCTTCGGTTGATCACTTAATGAGTTGAAGATAACGAGTGTCGGTAATCGGATGTTTTTGAAAGACCAACCCTAAGGGGTTGTCAATGCTTGTGTGCGTTAGGCAGGGTTAAGCCGCTTCGCACCTTAACCCTGCCCTGCCAAGAGACTAACCCCGTTGGGGTTATTTGCGGCGGTGCGGTTGCGGAGATAAGTTGGTGGGGGTTGTGTTTAGGCGCGAGTAGATGCGGTATTAGGTTAAGGTGAGGTTATTTGTGGATGAAGTTTGCGAAAAATGGGTAGGTGGGGGTTGTGTTTAAGTTGCAAGCGAAGAGCATGTTGGTTTCAATAGATCGTTTGCGGAGAGGTTGCATTAAAAAATTGATTGGAAGGAATTATAGGTCAAGTTAGGGTGAGTCTATTTTGAAAAGGATTAGGCACGAGGTCTAACCTCAATTCAATAAAGAGCGCCTCAACCCCTTAGGGTTGGTCTTTTGGCAGGCCGGGGTTAAGTTGCGTAGCGACTTAACCCCGGATAAACGGATGGAAGTGAGTGCAACCCCATCAGGGGTTGGCCTTTTGCTGTGGCAGGGTTGAGGAGCGAAGCGGCAACCCGGCCACTAACGACGTGAGTCGTTGTTGAAGTGATGGGAGGGTAATGATTTATGCATTGCGTTTGGATTGCGGATGTTTTTTGAAAGACCAACCCTAAGGGATTACCAATGCGGCGGTGCGTTAGGCAGAGTTAAGTGCGAAGCGGCTTAACCCTGCCCTGCCAAAAGACTAACCTCGTTGGGGTTATTTGTGGACGTGTGGTTGTGGAAATGGGATGGCGGGGTTGACGTTTGGGAGTAAGCGTATGAAAGGTTGGAGTTTTGTGGAGTTATTTGCGGACGAGCGGTAGCGGAAACGAGGGGGCAGGGTTCGCATTTGGGTATTAGGGCATTTCATATTAGGTTTAGATGGTTGATTTGTAGTAGGTGTGTTGCGGGGCGAACGTCGGAAGCGTTGCAAATTGGTTATTTGGTGTGTATTCAATGGAATAGATCGTCGAAGGAGTGGGTTGGCCGGGTATTAAATTTGGCTCCAATATATAATGAGTCAAATTTAATAGGGTGTTAGTGGGAGGAGCGCGTGCCGGTACTGATGATTAAGGTACTATTTGCGAGCATTGCTTCGCGCGAGGTAAGAGTGCGACCACTATTATATGTGGCTACGCGTGATGATGTGCGTTGGTTGGCACAGCGGTGGCGGTTTTCGAGGAGAAAAAGTTAGTCGAAAACCTTAAAGGCATAGCCTTGCTGCTGCAACCATTCGATGGAGCGGGGCAAAGCATAGAGGAGTTTGTCCTGACTCTTGAGTGAGTCGTGAAAGGTTATGATGCTCCCGTTGCGCGTATAGCGTTGGACGTTGCGCAAGACGTCGCGGCCGTTGAGGCGTGTGGAGTAGTCGCGCGTGACCAAGTCCCACATGATTACTTTATAGTGGTGCTGGAGCACACCTATGTATTGGCCCCATTTCATCCAGCCGTGGGGCGGGCGGAAGAGGTCTGTGCGGATATAAGCGTTGGCCTTTTCGACGTTGAGCATATACTTGTGGACGCTATGGCGCAAGCCGCCGATGTGGTTAAAAGTATGATTGCCCAAGCGATGGCCGGCCGCCTTTACTTGTTCAAAGGTCTCGGGATGCTTTCGCACGTTGTCGCCCACCATAAAAAAGGTGGCCTTCACTTGATAATGATCTAAGACGTCGAGAACCCAAGGGGTGACTTCCGGAATCGGGCCATCGTCGAAGGTGAGATAGACGGCGTGGTCGTTGTGGGCCATTCGCCAATAAGCCAATGGGTAAAGCCAGCGTAGGAAAAGGGAGGGTTGCTCTATGAGCATAGACTATGATCGAAAAAATAGCGGCACGGCTTTCGGCGTCGGGGAGCGCGGGGCGTCGGGCGCGAGGGGCTTTGCCGAGTTAATGGTTGGTTGGCGCGTGGCAGGTGGATGCCGACGCTATAAAAAGGAAAAGCGAGGACGCAAGACAAGAGGGCTGTTTTGAAACCTTTGCTTGCATCCTCACTTTATCAGACATTGTATTATTCTTCTGAACCGTCGGCCTCAGGCGCTTGGGGTTGTTGCATCATTTGCTCCAAGGCTTGTGCGCCGATATTGCCGGCTTGTGTGCCGGTCAACTGCTTTAAGCGAGCGGCATAGAGCCGGGCTTGCGGCACTTTCGCAGCATCGAGTACGCTAATTGCACTGTAGAGGTTGCGGAGCGCACGCGCGCAAGATGAAGCATAGCTCGTGAGGTCGCTGTAAGAGAGCGAGTTGAGCCAGTCTAAATACTGCGCGTTGTATTTTGCGACGGCCGTAGCTACTTCTCCGGCTTTCTTCGCGTTGCCCGCTTGCAGCCAGATTTGTGCCAACTGATAGTCGTTTTCTTCGTAGGGAATGTTGCTCGCAGGCAACATCTTTTCGGACATGGCGAGCACTTCTCGTGCCTTTGCGGTTTGACCTTCCATCAAAAGACGTTGAGCTAACATCGTAAACATGTTACGGTGGGTCTGCGCCATCTTCATATTGGTGGTGTCAAGATAGATGCCGGGCTTGTTGAGGTTGCCGTAGCGGAAGCGTTTCATCAGGTTGTTGTACATCAAATTGGTGTCGATCGTGCCCAATTCGCGCTTGAACGGCGTGATGCGGTAAGCAAGGCCCTCTAAAATAAAGTAGTCTTGGAGACCTGCAAAGTTGTTCGTGCCCAGCGTCACACTCATGTACATCGGGCGCTTCCAGTCGTTGCGCGCAAGCATTTCATAGATCATCACATCTTTGCGATAGAGACCGCCTTGGCCGTTGCGCATGGCCCAAGCCAAGGATAGGTTGATGTGATCAGGGATGGCTTCCTTGCCTTGCGGGAGTGCCATACCTTGATTGATGATATTCTGCTTGTTGACGTGGACAATGACGGAGTCGGTCGGGAAATAGCCCTTCGTCTTCACGTAGTTGTCCATAATATAGCGGAGATCGTAAGGATCCGGCCCGTTGGGGTGCGCCCGCTTAAAGGCATCGAGTTCGGCTTTGCCCTCCGGATGAATCGGGAAGTAAGTATGCTTGCCGTTGTCCGCATATTGATAAGGCCGCCAATTGATCGGCAGTGCGGGAGAATCGTAAGCCGGTCGACGCATTTGGTCCGTGTACCACGCCGTTTGCAGATATTCTAAGTTGCAGACGCGAGCGTCGGTGCGGTTGCCCTCCGTTTCTTGGTTGTACCAAAGCGGGAAGGTGTCGTTGTCGCCGTTGCAGAAGAAAATAGGGTGAGCCGGAGAGCCGTCGAGCAACTTCTCGGGCATCGTGTTCAGATAGTTTAAGCCCGAATCGTGGCAGAGATAGCGGCCGGAACGGTCGTGGTCGTCCCACGTTTGGCTCACCATCTGCAGCGGTACGATGATGCCGAGTACGGAAGCAAAGATCGCTGCCGGCATAGCTTTACTTTCTTGCTGCTTAACCCAGAAGCGCTTGAGCCAATCGTAGATGGCAGCAACGCCAAGGCCGATCCAGATGGCGAAAGCGTAGAAGGAGCCGGCATAAGCGTAGTCGCGCTCACGCGGCTGCTGAGGCGTCTGATTCAAGTATAAGATAATAGCCAAGCCGGTCATAAAGAAGAGGAAGAAAACCACCCAGAACTGGCGCACACCCTTTTCGCCGCGGAACAATTGCCAGAAGAGGCCCAAGAGACCCAAGAGCAAGGGGAGGCAGTAGAAGACATTGTGCGATTTATCCTCTTTCAAGACGTCGGGCAGTTTGCTTTGGTCGCCATAAAGGAAGTTGTCGATGACGGGAAGTCCGGTAAGGTAGTTGCCATATTCTTTCTGACCGAAGCTCTGCACGCCGTTCTGACGGCCGGCAAAGTTCCACAAGAAATAACGCCAATACATGAAGTTAAGCTGATAGGACGTGAAGAAACGGAAGTTGCTCCACTGCGTCGGCATTTGCCCCGGAAATTCCTGCCCGCTTGGTGTGGTGAACGTAACATCGCGCATGGCGATATCGCCGCCCATCCAATCTTGATAAGCTTGGGCATGATGGTAATCCCAAATGCGCGGGAAGAACATCGTGAGGCCTGATGGGTAAACCAATTTTTGAGATGCTACGACCGATTCGTATTCGTCGGGCGCATTGGGTTGTTCCTTGGTTTTTGGCTGCCAAACGTTGCTTTCGTCGATCGTAATTGCTTGCGCGTAGACCGCTTGATCGTATGACGTAAAGGCTTCTCCCTTGAACAAGGGCCTTTGTCCGTATTGGTCGCGACTGAGATAGCTGCCCAAGGTAAAGATATCCTCCGGCGAATTTTGGTCCATCGGGGGATTAGCTACGGAGCGGATGACGATAACGGCGTAAGAAGAATAGCCAATCATCAGCATCAGCATGCAGAGGAGAGAGGTATTGAGGAAGCGTTTGCGCAGACGGAAGTTGCCGTCTTTGTTTTTGGTGTAGAGGAAGTAACCCAAAACGCCGAAGACAATCAGCGCGATGAGGAAGGACTTTATCCCGTCGCCGAAGAAAGGAATGCCGAGCAGTCCGACGGAGATGAGATAAAGAATGTTTGTGCGTGCGCGGTTGTGCTGCGTAGTACTCCAAATTGCCGTCAAGACTACGGCGATCAAAAGTAGGAGATAGAAAGCCACACCTACGTTGAAGCCGAAGCCGAGCCAGTTGACAAAGATGAGTTCGAACCAGCCGCCAACTTTTACAATGCCCGGAACGAGTCCGTAGAGCACGGTTCCGACCAGCACGAAGCCGATCAAGACGGCCAACATACTGCCTTTGGCCTGCGCATTCGGATTGCGTTTGAAGTAATATACAAGTGCGATGGCCGGGAGGCAGAGCAGGTTGAGCAAGTGTACGCCGATGCTCAAGCCCGTCAAATAGAAAATCAAGACTAACCAACGGTCGCTGTGCGGCTCATCGGCGTGGTCTTCCCATTTCAAGATTAACCAGAAAACAATTGCCGTAAACGCCGATGAATAGGCGTAAACTTCGGCCTCGGCAGCAGAGAACCAGAACGTATCGCTCCAAGCATAAGCCAAGGCGCCCGTAAGTCCGGCGGCCATTACTACGATGAGCTGCGCCCAAGTTTGCACGATGCCGTCCTTGCAGAGGATTTGCCGCGTCAAATGTGTGACTGTCCAAAAGAGGAACAAGATCGTGACGGCCGAAAGCAGGGCGCTCATAATGTTAATCATAAAAGCTATCTGCGTCGGGTCGCTTGCGAAGCGCGAAAAGACGCTACCCGTCAGCATAAAGAAAGGTGCGCCGGGCGGGTGTCCTACGTCGAGTTTAGAAGCGGTGGAGATAAACTCGGGGCAATCCCAAAAGCTCGCCGACGGCTCTACTGTAAGACAATAGGTGACGGCAGCAATGGCGAATGCAATCCAACCTACGAGGTTGTTGATCAGCTTGTATTGCTTCATAGTGAAAGAAACTATTATATTGAATATTATTTTCGATGAACAACTCGCAAAAGTAGGAAGAAAATATTGAAAGCCCACCGCTTGGGCTCTAAAATAAGTGGGTTCTCGGCAAAAAGTTGGCGTCACAGCGTGGCCTTTTTTAATGAAACAGGCTTGACGGCGGGCGGCGATGGTCGAAAATGCGGTGCGTAAGTTTGGATTTTTAGGGGATTTTTGTGGAGAATTTTGAGGCTTAAATTGTCATTTTTCGCCCATTTCATCGCGTTTTCGGGACATTTCTTCAGAGTTTTGTGAGGCCTCGCCGATCTTTATTTTTGTTTGGTCCGAGCAAACTATCGTTTGGTGGGAGCAAATTATCGTTTGGCGGGGAGAAACCATCGTTTGGCCCGAGCAAACGATCGTGGGGCAGGGCGTAATATTTTTATAGGAAGACTTCGCGCGTCGCAAAACGAGCGGCGGCGAACTGCTTCATCGGCTGGAGCGAAAAAATGGGCCGCTTTGTCGAAGATGCATAAGTCATTTGCGCGGCGCAGACGAGGCAGCCTCAAGGCCGATGCCGATGAGCAAGGCCGCTGCTGCGTCAGAGAGCGCGGCCGGCCAACTTTTGATGAACAACGTAAGAGGATATAAAAAAAGAAAGAGACGCGGGCGATCCCTTCTCTTTCTTTGTGCGCTTCAGGATGGGCTTGAACCAACGACCCCCTGATTAACAGTCAGGTGCTCTAACCAACTGAGCTACTGAAGCTGGTGAATTGAGTAGTAGAATTTTTGTGCGCTTCAGGATGGGCTTGAACCAACGACCCCCTGATTAACAGTCAGGTGCTCTAACCAACTGAGCTACTGAAGCAGTTTTTATCAATTCGGCTGCAAAAGTAATAGGTATTTTCCAAATTAGCAATACCTTTGCAGGAAAATTACAGAAAAAATCAGATGAAGAGAGTTTTAGGCTTTGGTAATGCGCTGGTCGATGCGCTTGCAAGAGTCGAGGATGACACGATATTAGAAGCCCTACAGTTGCCGAAGGGATCTATGCAGCTGATCGACGCTGAACGTTATCGGTATATCAGTGATCAACTGGCAAAAATGGAGACAACGCGGGCTACCGGTGGGTCGGCCTGCAACACGATCTTGGCGCTCGGCCACTTAGGTATGCAGCCCGGCGTCGTGGGTAAGGTTGGAGATGACGATAACGGACGTTTCTTTGAAGCTACTTGCCGCCGACACAGCATCCGGCCAATGCTGCTGCGCAGCGAAAAGGCCACGGGCGTTGCCTCTACCTTTATTTCGCCCGATGGACAGCGTACGTTTGGCACGTATCTTGGCGCTGCCGAAGAAATGTGCGCCGAAGAGATCCACGAAGCCTTGCTCGATGCGTATGATTACGTCTATATCGAGGGCTATTTGGTGCAGAATCACGATTTGTTGCGCCGCATTGTGGCCGTGGCTAAGGCGAAAGGGACTCCCATTTGCCTTGATTTGGCTTCTTATAATATTGTGGCGGGTGAAATAGCATTCTTTACAGAGCTTTTGCCCAACGTTGATATCCTTTTTGCCAATCAGCAGGAGGCCGAAGCCTTTACCGGCGAGGTTGATCCCGAAACCGCTTTGCTGAAATTGGGCGAGATCTGTCGTACAGTTGTTGTTAAGACCGGCGGATCGGGCGCAAGGGCTAAGCGCGGCGCGGAAGTAGTAAACGTAGCTGCGCGCCCCGTGAAGCAAGTTTTGGACACGACGGGCGCCGGCGACTTTTTTGCGGCCGGTTTTCTGTATGGTCTCTCGAAAGGTTGCGATTTAGCCGAGTGTGTTTACAAAGGAACGGTCCTCGCAGCTTATGTAATAGAAGTGGCCGGTACGCATTTGCCGGAAAAAACGTGGGACGCTATCCGGACGGAGATAAACGCCGCTCGGCCGGTTGTCTGATATATGGAGTGAATTATGAGAAAGATTGCTATTGTTTTGCTCTCGTCCCTGCTCGCGGTGGGGAGTTTGCACGCACAGACACACAACGCAGAAGTAGCCAAGCAGTTGGAGACGTTTAATGTGTTGTATAAGTTGCTCGATCTTTATTACGTCGACACGCTGAACGCGCCCAAGGTGGTGCGGGGTGCGATAGATTATATGCTGGACGGGCTTGACCCCTACACGCAGTACTATCCGGAGAGCGAAGCGCAAGATTTGCAGCAAATGACTACGGGCAAATATGCCGGCGTTGGCGCGGTTATTAGTTTTCGCCGCGATCTTCATCGCTGCGTCATCAATCGTCCTTATGCCGGACAGCCTGCTGCTGAAGCCGGATTGCGCGCCGGAGATATTCTCTTGGAGCAAAACGGAAAAGATTACGGAGAGGCAGCCACAGACGCGGAAAGCGAGCAGGCGTATAGCAACCGTGTGAGCGCTTCGCTGCGCGGCGAGCCTGGCACAAGCTTTACCTTGAAAGTGAAACGCTATGGCGTGAGCAAACCATTGACGTTCAAAATAACGCGCCGCAACATCGTGCTACCCAGCATTACAACGACGCGGATCTTGCAAGACAGTATTGGGTATATTTTGCTCAATCAATATACGGAAGATACGGGGCGCGACATGCAAAAGGCCGTGTCCGAGCTGAAGCAACAGGGCGCTAAGCGCTTGCTGCTCGACTTGCGCAATAACCCCGGCGGACTCGTGGATCAGGCCGCCAAGGTTGTGGCGCTTTTTATCCCGCGCGGCAAGGAAGTAGTCAGCATAAAAGGAAAGATAAAAGAAAACAACGTAACCTATAAGACGAGTGCCGAACCCTTGGATACGAAGATGCCCATCGTCGTCCTGACCAATTACGCGACGGCTTCGGCTGCGGAAATCACGGCCGGCGCCTTGCAGGATTATGACCGCGCCGTTATCATCGGCCAGCGCTCTTATGGTAAAGGACTCGTGCAACAGCCGCGCTCCTTACCCTATCGCGGTGTGCTGAAACTGACGTCTGCGAAATATTATATCCCAAGCGGGCGATGCGTGCAGGCTTACGTTTATAAAGATGGTGCGCCGCAGCATTTGCCGGATAGCTTGGCGAAAGTTTTTCATACGGCCGGCGGGCGCCCCGTTCGCGACAGTGGCGGCATCACGCCCGATGTGAGCGTGCCGACTGACAGTTTGCCGAATTTGTTGGCCTACTTGGCTTCGAGCAATGCGCTGATGGATTATTGTGCCGACTATCGTAATCATCACGCCTCCATCGCTTCGCCCGACAAATTCAGTTTGAGTGATGCCGAGTATACGACATTTATCCAATTTTTGAAGGCCGCCAAATTTACTTACGACACGCAAAGTAAAAAAGCGCTTGAGGTTCTCCGCAAGATTGCGGCTGCCGAGGGCTACGAAGCAATGACGACAGACGAATTTGCGGCTTTGGAGAAGAAATTAGTCCACAATGAAGACTACGATTTCGACTATTGGCGCAAGCCGATCAAACGCTTGGTCGAGGGACAACTGATTACGTGCTATTATGATCAAAAGGGCTTGGCTGACTATAGTCTTCGCGACGATAAAGACCTGAACGAGGGCTTGAAGATTCTGACCAACGACACGCGCTATCGTAGTTTGCTTGCCGCCGGTTTACCCGCCGCACCCGAAAAGTCGGAATAAGTTGCGCCCCGTCGCGTTATTCTCCGCTTAACAAAGGCCTTCGCAGTCGCAACGCTTGCGCTCGGAGGCCTTACGTCTTATTTCACGTTGCCTGAAAGGCTGCTATCGAGCGCCCCGTCTGTTGCCGGCAAGCGTTTATCAAACAGCGGCCGGCCGCCATCGATTGGTCGCAAAAAAATGCCCTAATGCAGCAAACGCAGAAGGCCTTGTGCGCCCTTTTCGTGGTGCTCAAAATCGGCAAAAGTAAGCCGAGGCGCAGCGAGAAGCGGCCCCACAACCCTTGCGGCAAACATTATTTTGCGGGAAATCAGACAAATAAAACCATTCCTCCGCCTACTAACTTAAAAAGTTTATCTATCTTTGTGCGATTTTATATTGACGAAACAACAAATATTTCAGACAAGCTAAGATGAATGTGATTACGAAAACCGTCGCTTTGCCTGATGGCCGCACCATCAGCATAGAGACCGGCAAGTTGGCCAAACAGGCTGATGGCGCTATAATGTTGCGCCTTAACAACACAATGTTATTGGCCACGGTTGTAGCTGCAAAAGACGCCGTCCCGGGCACAGATTTTATGCCCTTACAATGTGATTATAAAGAGAAGTATTCCGCAGCAGGCCGTTTTCCCGGCGGTTTTACGAAGCGCGAAGGCCGCGCTTCCGACTACGAGATTTTAACTTCACGTTTGGTCGATCGCGCACTGCGTCCCCTCTTCCCGAGCAATTATCACGCAGAAGTTTATGTGAACATCACGCTGTTTTCAGCTGATGGCAAGGATATGCCCGACGCATTAGCAGGTTTTGCTGCTTCAGCCGCATTGGCTGCTTCCGATATCCCGTTTGATGGTCCGATATCTGAGGTTCGCGTAGCCCGCATCAATGGTGCTTACGTCATCAATCCTACTTTCGAGCAACTCAAGCAGGCCGATATGGACATTATGGTTGGTGCTACGGAAGAAAACATTATGATGGTCGAAGGCGAGATGGACGAAGTGCCCGAATCAGCTTTGCTCGAAGCGCTCAAGGCGGCTCACGAAGCCATCAAGCCTATGTGTCGTTTGCAGAAGGAGCTGATGAAAGAACTCGGCACTGACGTTAAGCGCGAATACGACCACGAAGTTAACGATGAAGACTTGCGCAAGCAAGTAACAGATGAATGCTATCAACCGGTTTATGCCATTGCTGCAGCCGGCAATCACAATAAAAACCAGCGTGAAGAGGGCTTTACGAAAATTCGTGAAGACTTTAAGGAGCGTTATGTTGCAGCCCACGTTACGTTGGCCGCAGACGAACTCGAAGAGAAGAACGCCCTGATCGACCGTTACTATAATGACGTAGAGCGTGACGCAATGCGTCGTTGCATCCTCGATGAAGGCAAGCGCTTAGATGGTCGCCAGACGACCGAGATCCGCCCCATCTGGTGCGAAGCCGGCCCGCTGCCGATGCCGCACGGCTCTGCCATCTTCACGCGTGGCGAAACGCAAGCCTTGGCTACGACTACGCTCGGCACACGTCTTGACGAAAAGATGATCGACGACGTATTGGACAAGAGCTACCAACGCTTCCTGCTCCACTACAACTTCCCGCCCTTCTCTACCGGTGAGGCTAAAGCGCAACGCGGCGTAGGTCGTCGCGAGATCGGCCACGGCCACTTGGCTTGGCGCGCATTAAAGAATCAGATTCCCGCAGATTTCCCCTATACCGTTCGCATTGTGAGCGACATCCTCGAATCAAACGGTTCCTCATCTATGGCTACCGTTTGCGCAGGTACGCTTTCGCTCCTCGATGCCGGCGTTCCGATGAACCGTCCGGTCAGCGGTATCGCCATGGGCTTAATCAAAAATCCCGGCGAAGAGAAGTATGCGATCCTCTCCGACATACTTGGCGATGAGGACCACTTGGGTGATATGGACTTCAAGACGACCGGCACCATCAACGGTTTGACGGCAACGCAAATGGATATCAAGTGCGACGGTCTTTCCTATGAAATTCTGGAAAAAGCCTTGATGCAGGCTAAGGCAGGTCGCGAACACATCCTCGGAAAGCTCACCGAAACGCTGGCTGAGCCGCGTCCCGACTTCAAGCCCCACGTGCCCCGCATCGTTGCCTTTGAGATTCCGAAAGAGTTTATCGGCGCCGTTATCGGCCCGGGCGGAAAAATCATCCAAGGCATGCAAGAAGAAACCGGCTCTACGATTACTATCGAAGAAGAAGACGGCGTAGGTAAGATCCAAGTAAGCGCTCCGTGCAAAGAAAGCATTGATGCTGCTGTTGCGAAGATCCGCGCCATCGTTGCCGTGCCTGAAGTAGGCGAGATCTACGATGCAAAAATCGTTAGCATTATGCCTTACGGCTGCTTCGTAGAGTTTATGCCGGGCAAGGAAGGCTTGCTCCACATCAGCGAGATCGCTTGGAAGCGCTTGGAGAGCGTAGAAGAAGCCGGCTTGCACGAGGGAGATCACACGTCTGTAAAACTTTTGGAGATCGACGATAAGACCGGCAAGTTCCGCCTCTCTCACCGCGTACTCGAGCCCAAACCTGAGGGCTGGGAAGAGCGCCCGCAGCGCCGTCCGCGTCGCGAAGGTGGCGAACGCCGCAACGATCGCCCACGCCGCGAAGAGGGTAGAGGTCGCCAAGAAGGCAATGCGCCGCAGCCGGAAGAGCCGCGCCGCACGACGCCGCCTGCCATCCCGACCGGCAATTTTGACTTTTAATGAGTATAAAATGTGAATGAGAAAGCCATAGGCTGCTGCCCCCTTCGCCAAGTTTTGGCGGAGGGGGCTATTGTTTAGGCTTGGGCCGACCAAGGGGCCGATGGGTAGGCTTGCGGCTCTCTCTTGCTTTACCGAGCGGCTGGCGCATTTGCTGCAACTTGGTGCGTGAATGCTGCCCTGCGGGAAAAAGACGCGGCCGGTCGAGGGCAGTGCGCCGCCGTCCGAAGCAGCCTCAGCAGTCGTCCTTGTTTTTAGTCTTCTCTCGCAAAAGTAGCACGGGAAAGTCCCGATAAAAACCGGCACGCTATAGGTTTTACCACGCTGAAGTTTGGCGCAGAAGTTGTACGCTCGTGAGCGTAGACCCTTTTTATCGTGAGCGCACACCTTTGTTCTCACGAGCGCAGACCTTTTTTATCGTGAGCGTACACTCAAAAGTTCGGCCCTTCTTGTTGCTTTGATCAACTCGAGGCGGCGTAATGTGAGCCATCAGCGCCTTGAAACCGCACGCGAGGCGCCGCCCTTGCTTGCCTTGAGCGGGGAAAAATCGTTCTGCAGCATTAAAAATCAGGGCGCCCCAAAGCGTAGATGAAGGGTTAGAATTAAAAACTTTGTTAAATTCGTTGACGAAAGCCATTGACTTACGTTTAATCAGTAAAGGCGCAAACCAACAGCCGACGCAAGGCGCACGAATCGTCGATCACGACGCGCCGAACTCAGCCGCCGGCGGCGAGACATCAGCCAACGAGACGGCGAAATGCGCACAACAAGCAACAAGACCGATATGGATCAAGCCACTTTTGAAACTCACGCCACAGCGGCACGCCGGAGCGCATTGAGCGCCAGTCGTGCGATGGGCGTAGATCCGCATTCGGCCGAAGATATTGCACAAGAGACGTTGATACGCCTATGGTCGATGCGCGAAGATTTGGAGCGCTTCAAAAGTATGGTGGCCTTGGCCGGCGTTGTGGCGCGCAGACTTTGCATAGATCGCTTTCGGCGGCGCACGGAAGAGGGCGAGGCGCTCACCGGAGAGTTTCCCTCGACGCTGATTGCAGCCGATGCCCGCTTGGAAGAAGAGGATAACGAGCGCTGGTTGGCACAAAAGCTCAAAACTTTGCCCTCTACGGAATATCAAGTCTTACACTTGCGCCAAGTAGAAGGGCGCTCAAAGGAAGAAATAGCCCGCCTCTTAGGGCTTGAAGCGCGCTCCGTTGCTACCCTTTTGGCGCGTGCACGGCAGCGCTTGCTTAACGAAATCAGAAAAAGAAACGCAGCAGAAAAATGAAGCATATAGTAGCCACATATTCACCAACTGTTCCGTCGGAAGTCGATGTTGAGCGCTTGCTGGCGCGCTTTATGGCGGGCGAAACTTCGCGCGAAGAGGAGCTGCAGTTGGGCGCTTTCTTCCGGCGGCCGAATGTGCCCGAAAAATGGGCCGACTATCGGGAGATGTTTGCTTATTTTGATGCGGGCATGCCGCAACAAAGCGAAGCGCCGGTGCCCCTTGCTGCACCGAAAAAGCAAGGTCGACGGACGCGTTTCTTATCGTTAGGCTTGAGTGGTGCGGCTGCCGCTGCAGTAGGCTTGGCTTTCCTCTTGTCGCCTTCAAGCGAAGTGGATCAACGGCCGATGCCTGCTGCTCCGATTGCTGCCGCTCGCCCCGCTATCTCTGCACAGGAGGCGCCGGAAGTTGAACCGGCGAAAAGTGAGCCGTTGCGGTCGCGACCGAAAATCAAAGTTGCGCGACACGACGCGGACAACGATGAGCAGGCAGATCAAGAGCGACAAGTGGATATGCAGCTGAAAGTCATCGCGATGCAAAACGCGTTGGCGCTCCTCGATTATGAGGCGAAAGATCAGTTGGAGCAAGTGAGAGCTTGGGCCAAGGAAGAGAACGCCAATAAGACGGCCGTCTCTGCACTCAACGATGCTATTTACTGGGAGGATAAACCTTCGACGACAACCGCGGATGCGTCGGATGCCAATTCTATTACTCCTTAATTATTTATACAAAACAAGGCAATGAAGACTATGAGATCAAAATTTTTGTCGGCCTGCTTGGTCGCTGCACTCCTGACGCCGGCGACGCTACAGGCGCAGCAACGCTTCAATAAGGCGCTCCGCGACTTTGTCGGCAAGGTGAAGGAGAATGCCGGTAAGACGGCAAAGAAGTCGGCTCTGCCGCCGCGCATTGTGGATTACCGCATGGAGGCTGCCGGATCGGACGATAGGGGCGTGGAAATCTATGCTTTCAGCTTGAAAGGGAAACAACAGAAATGGTTGGACGATATTTACACAGCCTATGAGCAAGATCGCTACACGGCGACGAAATCTTTTCGCAAGGATGCGAGCGGAACACCTGTAAAAACCAAAAAGGGCGAGTTTAGTGCCACTACGGGCGGTAATGGTGTCTTTGTCAAGATACCGAAAGTGAAGGTCAAGGGCGGTGGTATCACGGTGATACCGGGCAACGTTGCGTTCTCGAGCGCAGGACGTTACCTTTTTAATTACGGAAAAGACTACGAGCGGAGTTTTACGTTGGGCAATAGTTTGCAGGATAACGTGCTGATCCTTACCAAGGACGATAATGTCGATACAAAACTGCGCTATGCTTACGCGATTGAATGGGCGAAACGACCGGAAACCGGGACGATCGAGGGGCGAATCTGCTTCATACATTCTATGCGTCCGGATGTGCTCGAACAAGAAAAGCGAAGCCGCGCCGAAGCTGACGCTGCGAAAGAGGCTGAACAAGTGGATGGCTGGAGACAATGGGGTAGGCAACTGGGCGAACTTGCCATTGACCGAGGCGCTATGGAAACTTTGGAGCGCTTATCCACAAGATTGGGAGAGTTGATTACGGCCTTTGGGAATGAAGCATCGAAACTCTCGCCTGCAGAACGGAAGCGGCGCGAAAAAGAGATCAATGCGCTGGCCGACAAGATTAACAATTTGGCGCAGAAGTTGCAGAAAAGGAACGGCGACGGCGTTGTCTCTTTCAGCGAAAACTTCCCTTTCGATGATGAAGCAGAGGCTGCGGGAATGAGTGCTGAGGATTTCTTGTCGAATTTTGAGGGCTTGCGCAGGGCATTCCAAAGCAACGGCTATCTGCGCCCGACATTGGCCAACCGTTTATTGTCGCTCTGCAAGGATAATGCGCAAAACTTGTCGCAAAACGAGCGGGAAATTTGCGCAAAGGCATTGGATGAATTAGCACAACTGACGGATGATTCATTTACCATAGGACTTTTGAAAGAAGCAAAAGAACAGGTGTATAAGATACCAAAAAACAAGGCGAAAAAGTAGCGACTCGCTTTCGCCTCAATAATATATAATATAACCGACGGGCTTCCTCCTTCTCACTCGGACGTATCCGAGAGAGAAGGGGGAAGTCTTTTTTGTGCGAATCCTTTGACTGCCTTATCCGAGGAAGCGTGAGGAGAATCCGCATTCCAAACAACACCGGGTAAAGCCGCGCTCGGCTGACTTTGCAACGCGCTGCGGTAAGAGGAAAATGCACATTTGAGGATGATATCCCTTAAAAAAATACTTGTAAATCTTTGCAGATTGAATGGGAAACAGTAAATTCGCCACAGAGTTAAGAAAAGTGCACGTCAATTTTTGGATCTGTGCATACATAAGTTAGAAAATGCATACCGGAGTTGGGATAAGTACACGCCGAATGCTGCTTTGTGGCCCCTAATTCATAGTTTACGATTTGAAAACCGAACTTTTTAGGGCCGTAGCAGGTACCGGCTCTTTTATATCCTCATCCGCTAATTGAAAATACGAATGATGAATAAATTTTTTCTTACTTTCTTTTTGTGCTTGTCGGGATTTGCCGCCTCAGCACAGCATACCGCGAAAATAAGTTACAGCGGTGGTTTAATCAATAAAGAATCCGGCTTCTTAATAAAAGGAAGAGGGCAGGCAGAAGCCGCAATTTATCTTCCTGCACGCTTGCTTTCGGGATACGCAGGCGCTTCGTTGTCGGGCGTAGCCGTGGGATTCACCACACGAAAGAACGTGGAGACGCTACGTGTTTGGGTTCGCTCGTCACTAACCGGGGAAAATTTGGCAGAAGGGCAGATTACGTCAAAAGAAGGCCAAACCATTATTCAAGGACGTAACGTCGTAGCATTTACAAAACCTTATACGCTGAAAGCTAATGAGGATTTGTATGTCGGTTATACTTATCAGCATCGCGACAAAACAAATGCCGTGTCGATCATACCCGGACGCTTGGAGAACAGTTGCTTTATTAAAGTGGCGGAGAATGCGGCTTGGGAGGATAAGCACGCAGAGGGCGTTTTGAGCGTTGAGGCTCTCGTCGACGGGGATGCGCTTCCGGCTTACGATCTCGGGCTTCTCGAAACTCAAGTCGAGGGTTGTCCGGCAAAAGATAGCGTTTTTGTCCGCGCATTCGTTTGCAATCCGGGTACAAAACGCGTGCAAGGCTTTGAACTTTCCGTAAAAGAGCGGCAGACGGGGCGTATTTTTAAGCACCGGTTCGCAATGCCGATTTCGCAGGGCGGTGTAGCGCAGGCTGAAATTGGGCTTGCAGCGACGCACGATGCAGCTTCCGGCAAGCACGATTGGGACGTATCGATCAGCGACTTGCCTGACGGGAATAAAGATGCGATAGCGGCCAACAATAGTGCGGCGGCGAAATTTTCTTTTCTGAAATCCGTCGCCATAGAAGAGTTTACGACGCAACATTGTCGCAATTGTCCGCGCGTTTCAGGTTATCTAAAGCAAGCATTAAGCAAGGAAGCATTTCGCGACCGCGCAGTTGTCCTCTGCCACCACGCAGGTTTCCAGACGGATGCCTTTACGATAGACGCCGATAAGGCTTATACGTGGTTCTATAATCAAGACGGGCTTTACGCGCCGGCCGTTATGTATGATCGCTTCCCATTTTTCAAGACCGATACCAAAGGGTTGCCGACGCCGCTTCACACTCCGGAGCTAAGCGATATTGAAAAATATCTCAGCAAGCGCCTGTTAGTTCCGTCTAACAACTATCCGGCTGTGAAGCAAGTCCGCGTTGATGGCGACCGCCTTGAGTTTGATGTCGAAATCTTCCGACTCCCGACTTCCGAGAAGGCTCCCGACCGCCTGACCGTCTTTTTATTGGAAGACAACATCGAAGCTCCGCAAGCCGGCGCCCCGGATGCGCAACACTATAAACACATGCACGTGGGACGAAGTGTCAATGAAACGTGGGGCGAGTCCATAGATCCGGCGGGAGGCAACGTCATACGTCATTACAGCTTTGATCTTAACCCCTCTTGGAATCGGAAAAATTTAGCCATTGTCGCACTCATCGGTTATTACAATGAGAATAATATCGCCGAATGCTTTATCGACAACGCCACAATTTACCGTTTGTCTGAGATCTCCACGGGGATCGGAGAGATTACGACAGATCAAAAGTCGACACCCTCTAAAAAAACTTTTTACGACTTAAACGGCAGGCAAATCAGCGCCGATCATCTATCGGCAGGCATCTACATTGTCCGCGAGCAAGCCCCAAATGGGAGCGTCAAAACGAGCAAAATCATCGTAAGATGATGCCTATATATCAAACAACAAATTAAATACTTATGAACATCTTCTCAATTACTCTTTTACAGAGCAAACTATTGAAAGGCGCCCTTAGTAGAGGCCCTCAGAAACTCTTGTTCGCTTTATTCTTCGTGATGGCTGCGGGGATTCAAGCGCAAAACAGTGGAAACGCAGGTCCGCTGCAGTGGCAATACGATAAAGAAACGAAAAAATTAACCATCTCCGGCCAAGGAGCAATTCCCGATTATGAAGAAGACGCACAGCCTTGGGCCCCATTTGCCAGAGAGATTAAGACGGCAGAAGTGGGAGAGGGCGTCACTATGATTGGCGACAACGCTTTTACCTACAGCTTGAAAATGGAAAAAATCTCACTTCCCAAAACGCTGACTGAGATTGGCTACCACGCTTTCTATAGTTGCCAGAAGTTAGCTTCGGTTTCCATTCCGGCAACGGTGAAAAAGATCGGCGACAGAGCCTTTCAAGAATGTTTTGAGCTGAAAGAAATAGAAGTAGATGAGAATAATGCAAATTATTCTTCGTTAGACGGTGTCTTATACAACAAAAAAGAGACGCTATTGATCCGTTATCCGGCCGGTAAGGATGAAGATTTCACCATTCCGAACACAGTTACCACCATCGGCGACGATGCTTTTTCCGACTGCGAGGCATTATTGCACGTGACGATTCCCAATAGCGTGACGCGAATTGGCGATTACGCCTTCTACAAGTGTGTAGGTTTGGAAGAAATCTCCATTCCTGCGAGCGTTACGTCCATCGGCGATGGAGCTTTGGCCGGTTGTTCATCGCTTATGGGCATTGTTGTCGATGACAAGAACTCCACTTACGCTTCCGATGAAGGCATATTATATTCGAAAGACAAGACTCGACTCATCCAATATCCTGCCGGCAAAGACGAAACTGACATTCTCGTTCCTGAAGGTGTGAAAGTGATCGGTCTCGGCGCTTTTGTTAGCACCATCAACTTGAAGAACGTTATTCTTCCCGACGGACTTACGACCATCGAAGAAGACGCTTTCGCCGATGGAGAGGCATTGCAGACGGTGGTTATCCCCGCCAGCGTAACGCGAATCGACAATCGAGCTTTCTTTGCTTCAGAAGAACTCCTCACCGCTAAGATTCCGGAGGGCATAGAGCGCATTGGCGACGACGTGTTCAATAGCTGTAAGGCCATGACCTCGATCATCATCCCCCAATCGCTCAAGAGCATAGGCCGAAGTGCCTTTGAATATTGCGTTTCTTTGGGTTCCATTACCCTTCCCGCAGGCGTTACGAGCATCGGCCCCAAAGCCTTTGAAGGTTGCTTCTTGCTGAAGACGCTTGTTGCGCAGATGCCCGATCCCGACCGTGTGATGCTGGGAGATGACGTCTTCCGCCATGTTCCGAAAGATAATACAAAGAACACCTTCTGCCAACTCTACGTGCCCGAAGGCAGCAAGCAGAAATATGAGGCTGCTGCTCAGTGGAAAGACTTCGCACCAAACATCCTCGAAGGTCTCCCCCTCGGCATTCGTCCGCTTGAAAATGAACGCCCGATGCGCAAATCCGGAATTTACAGACTCGACGGTGTGCGCTGCCAAGGCTCATTGCAGCAGTTGCCGGCCGGTATTTACATTGTCAATGGCAAGAAAGTAGCGAAGAAATAACGCGCTTGCGCCCTTAGGCGTATGATATACATAAGCCGGATGGTCGATTGCTCTCGACTATCCGGCTTCTTCATTCCTCTTTATAAGGAAATATGCAAGCCGATGACACAATATATAAAGATGCACGTCCGCTTCCCAACGCGGCACTACGGGCAATGAGGCTTCTTAGCACCACCAATGGATGCGTAGCGCTGCATCAGGCTGTACGCCTCGGCCTTTTCACTTTTCAACTTGGGGATTAAAGTAGAAAAAAGACAAGGAATATGTGTGCACGAAACGGGTAATAGGGCGGCCGGAACGCAGTCAGAACCTTTTTTATCACGAGAAAAAAGGTTTGCGCTCACGATAAAAAGAGTTTGCGCTCACGATAAAAAGAGTTTGCGCTCGTGATAAAAATTGCTTACGCTCGTGAGCGCAAATGAAGCGGATGGGATATGGGGCTTCTTTTGGGGGAGTAAGCGCGTGAAATAATGGGCCGGACAGTAGCGCTGCGGCCCGCCCGTCGGTCAATTATGCGACGGTCTAAAAGATAGTCCAATCCAAGCAGGTACGGCCGGCATATTTTGGGGCTGTAAAGGGCGAGTTTATGAGGAAAAACAGCCGCGGAATATTCGCCATTTCAGCATTGGCGGATTAAGGCTAATCCTCGATGAAATGGCACTTTTTGCGACGTATGCCGCACAAAGCGCTTCGCGACAAAAGGCCGCTCCCCAAGCCGCCGGTCGGGCGCGGACGCAAGGCGATGACCGACAAAAAAATACGAAACAGAGCTGTGGGCAGAAATATCCCCTTTGCTCGGATTCCGATAAAAGGAAGTCGGTAGCCGAACAAAGGGGATTATGATGCGCCGTGCTATTGCCGTGGAGTGGTCGTGTAGCAGCAGCGGAGAGAATGCTTACAGTTTTACTTTATACGTGGAAGTCTTGCCACCGGAAACGAGGCGAACGATGTACGTGCCTTTCTCCAATTGTGAACCGAGCGGGAGGAGGCGGCCGTCAATCGTATAAACTTGGAGCGTGTTGTAGCGGCCATTCACTTGGATCTGACCATTGACAATCGCGATGGAAGCTTGCTCGCCTTGGTTGATGTTGCGGATGCCGGTCGTGTTGTTTTCAGGCACGGGGAGACCGTCGTTGACGCCTGATTTGATGATCCAGATGCCTGACGCGTCATCTTCGTTGAGTTTGTTGACGAACTCCTGCTTTTTCATGTCTTCGTAGTCGACGCCAATGCCGGTTGAGTAGCTGCTGCCGTCCTCCATTTTTGCGTAATAGCTGTTGAAAATCGTTGTCGGGAAAGATCCGGGTACGATGGGGTCCATCAGCGTCGGCGAACTATAAATCAAAGCGCCTGCTTGATAGCAGTTGGTGATCTCGATAATGCTTCCGTCGACGGCCTCTTCCGTATTTCCGATGATGCCACCAATGGTGCCGTCGGTCGCGCTTTGTTCGTTGAGAGCGCTAACTTCGCCGGTGTTGTAGCAATCTCTGATGGTTATGGAGCGTTTAATTTGTCCGATGATGCCGCCGGTATTGGTGCTGTGCTCCTTAACTGCAGCGCGGTTGCCGCAACGCTCGATTTTCGTGCCGTCTTGCGTGTTGGAGCCGACGAGACCTCCGGTGATGCCGAGGTAGCACGTGAGGGGCGCGTCGTTGGTGCAGTCTGCGATTTCGCTCGCTGCGCCGGCGATGAGTCCGCCCACAATGCCGCCGCCGTAAAATCTGTGGCAGTTGACTACATAATCTTTACCCGTGTGGCAATTGATGATCTTTGTGCCGTCCATTCCCACACCTACGATGCCGCCGATGATGTGGTCGCCTTCGACTTTACCGCTTGCGATGGTGAGGTTCTTGATCGTAGCGCCTTTAACGATACCGAAGAAGCCGAACATAGCGTATTGGTCATTGTGGAATGTGAAGTTGCGGATGCTGTGGTTGTTGCCATCGAAAGTACCCATAAACGGGCGAATTCTTGTCGGGTCGTCAGCCGTGCGATCAAAGCCGTTGCCGATGGGGCGCAAGTCTTCTACGCCGGCGAGGTTAATGTCATTCTCCATACGGAAGAATTTGCCGGCGAAAGTGTTTTTGTCCTCTTCCACAGCCTTGGAGAGGGCTTTCAGGTCATCGACAGTCTTCACGAGATAAGGGTTGGCCTGCGTGCCTTCGCCGCCACTGAAGGCCGGCGCTTGGGTGCTTTGACGCAGCTGTTTGCGAGCGCCTGCTTTTTGAGCTTGTAGGTATTGCTGCAAAGTGAGCTCTACTTGAGCCTGCATTTGCTTTGGGGTGACGTCGGCCATAGATGATCCGGGCAGACAAATTGCTGCTAAAGAAAGAAGCAGCGTAGCGTTAAGGTGTTTCATATTTAGATCTTTAAATGTTTTGTTCGTTTGCACTTTTCCAAAATCTCAATAGGCGGCGATGCACACTCGTGGCATAATAAAGCTGCTCGGTCCGCTCGCACTGCGCTCCGGCAACAATATCTTCTGTCGGCGCACCTCCAAATCTTGCTTTGATAGGCAAAACGTGGGATAAGATTATGGTGCAAATATATGATTTTAATTTTAGGCAAGTAGAAAAAATCCCAAAATGTAGTTAAGTTTTTTCACGTTCAGGTTTGCATTGTCGCCAATTCTTAGGTGAACAGTTCCCAATTTGTTCAAAAATAAAGAATTTGTGTTGTAATTGATTGGGAAAAAGATTTGAGGCATTCGGTAACTCATTTTAGGCACGCGAAACGAACAAGAGCGCGCGAAAGCCCGAACTTGTACAAGTTCGGGCTTTATTATCTTTTCATTTTCTTTACTTTGCTCAGCTTAGATCTATACCATATTATATATAGGCCCTTTCGCCTTGCCGTTTTATTGCGCCAAGAGTTTCTTAACCCAGTCAGAAATAGCCTTACCATCGGCTTTTCCGGCCAAGCGTTTTGATGCTTCGCCCATTACGCGGCCCATATCCTTCATCGAAGTAGCCCCCGTTTCGGCGATGATAGCCTTCACGGCAACTTCAAGCTCTTCCGGTGTGAGCGCCTTTGGTAAATACTCCTCGATGATCGCAGCCTGCGCCGCTTCTTCTTCAGCCAAGTCCGGCCGGCCCTGTTCCGTGTAAAGTTTCGCCGTATCGCGGCCTTGTTTAGCAAGTTTCGACAAGATTTTGAGCGCTTGCGCGTCCGTCAACGTGTCGTTTGCGCCCGGCGCCGTCTTTGCTTCGATGAAAAACTTCTTGATATTGCGCAGCGTTTCAAGCCGTATTTTATCCTTAGCCTTCATCGCTGCTACAATATCCTTGCTGATTTGTTCAAATAAGTCCATAATCAATAATGTTTATGATGATTACTGTTAATCAAAATTGATGATAAGTGGCGTTTCCTCCTCTTTCGCGGCGTCCGATTCTGTCGATTGCGGCGCTTTCCTTCGTCCGGCTTCGAGCGCTTGGCGTATTTGGCGCGCCATCTCCGGTGTACGGTTTCGCGTAGGCACACTTTCGAATAATTCCGGCAAGTCGCCGTTGATCATATCCTCTAATTGCAGGCGGATGATAAAGGCGTGCGGGCGCTTTTGGCGCTTTCCAGAACCGTAAATGCGTTCGCGGCGGATTGCCCGTTTCGTGCGCTCGTCCTCAGAAAGCGCGTCAGTTTGGTCCGACTTCTCATTAAAGACCCCAAAGCCGGATGCCAGAATCGTCACTTTGATTTCGTCGCCCATAGCTGCGTCGGGCACGAAACCCCATTTGAAATATGGGTTGCCATCGAAGCGCGTTGTGAAATGCTCTATTTCGCTCATTTCATCGATGAGCAAGGCTTGGTCCGGCTCCGAACTACAAGTGATGGCCATGGCAATACGCGTGGCCCGAAAGATATCTTTATTATTGAGCAAGGGCGAATAGAGCGCATCGCGAATGGCTCGCGTGACGCGTTGAGGCCCTGTTGCGTGTCCCGAAGATATGACGGCCAAGCCACCTTGATGCAAAACCATATTCACATCGCGGAAGTCGAGGTTGACACGGCCGCGCATTTTGATGATTTCCACAATACTCCCGACAGCTTTCGTCAGTGTTTCGTCGGCTTTCTTGAAGGCATTGATGACAGTGAGGTCCGGATAAATTTCTCGGAGCCGTTCGTTGTTGATGACGAGTATGGCATCGACCTCTTTGGCCAACCTTTCGACGCCGTCTAAGGCTTTATCGACTTGCCGCTGCAACTCAAAAAGAAACGGAATCGTCACGATGGCCACCGTAAGCAGCCCGCGCGATTTTGCTTCTCGCGCAATGATCGGCGAAGCGCCCGTTCCCGTTCCACCGCCCATTCCCGCGGTGATAAAGACCATCTTCGTATCTTCGTCAAAGATGTCATCGATCGCCTCCAAATCGCCCTCGGCCAGTGCTCGCCCTGTCTCCGGATCGCCGCCGGCTCCAAGTCCGGGCCCAAGCTGCAGACGATCGGGCACCGCACTGCTTTCAAGCGCTTTCCGGTCCGTGTTGCAGACGAGGAAGCGTACGTCGTGGAGGCCCTCACAGTACATGTTGGCTACAGCATTTCCACCGCCGCCGCCTACGCCTATCACTTTGATGATCGAAGAGCGCGTGCAGTCGACAGGTTCGATAAGGAGTTCGTCGTTCATTGTTGGTGTTCAGCGCAGAAGCGCTTATGTTATGGTCGGTTTGTTAACTATTTTTGTGGTGTTTGGCTGAACGGCCGGGGCGTAGTTCTGTAGCTGCGATGGGTTCGGCTGCCGGCCATTTTTGCAAAACTAACAAAAAAAGCGGGAGATTATCTCTTTTTTGCTGCCTAACTGAAGATTTATTTTGCGCGATCGGTCGGCGTGCGCCGTCATACCAAAAAGCGGCGAAACGGGCGGTACAGCCAGTTCATCAGTCGGCGTAAATTCGGGTGTCGATACGACAGACAGTCGACAACAACAGTATTTTCATACGTGTTAAACGTATGAAGCCCCTGCGAAAAGCGCGGATCGGTGGAGTGGAGGCGCACCCCGCTGCCGACGCTCCAACCCGTGTGCGGATCATAGTTTAAAGGCTGAAGTAGAACGCCCTCGCCGTAATGACGATTGCAAATCTGCGCGGGCCGATAGAGTTGCCCCTCGAAGCGAAAGAGGCTGCCGGCATTGCGCGCAATAAATTCCGGAAAGCGCAAATGAGAAGTGGCTTCATACGCATCGCCTTGCTTTTTCAAAAAATGCAGTGTTCGCCCGTAAGGGTCCGCATCCATCGAGCCGATGAGCCACTCTTCGCCGCCCGATTGATGGAATACGACATCGACAAGTGGCACTTTCGTTAGCAAACGATCGAAGACAAACGCGTCTCGCGCACGATCGTAGCGAAACAGGCTATGTTCGCCGGAAGCAATGTTTTCCGGATGGATGAAAATTTCGCCATCGCGGCGCACAATCTCCGGAAAACTCAAATGGGTGGGTAGGCTAAGAACGGTCTTTGCCTCGAGTACCTGCCCCGTAGTGCGCGCTATGGTCAGGCGTTCGATGTGTCCCTGCAATTTTCGCTCTACATAAGCTTCCACCAAAAGCGTGATTTCGCTCGGCGAAACGTCTAAAATAAACGGATCGCCATACCAAACGCCCTTTTCGGGCGCTTCGATGGGCACGAAACGCAAGGATGCGCCGGCCAAAATATCGGCAAGCGGCGTCGTAACCAAGGCCACGCGCCAACAAGAGCCGACCAGCGGCGCCAAGCGTTCTCGAAGATTAGGCATAAGCCGTCATATATAATATAATGTGTCAACGCATTGCGCGCGTTGTGTTGTTCGCCGTCAGCGTGCGTGCGGTTTTTGTGGTAGCGACACTGATTGATAAGTCTACAAAGCTACGAAATAAATAGCGTTGTCGCCGTTTCGCATCGCTACTTTCTCCGTTTTGAGCGGAAAAGTCAAGATCGTCGGCCGTAGAAGTGCACCTTTTCAACCTGCCCTTGCTCTTAGCTTATCTTCCAACAAGCGCTGTGCCGCGAAGTACCGTTTTCGGAATACGCATTCTCTACTCTCTGCTGCTGCCACATTTGATACAGGCCGGTGGCGGCGCAAAATGCTGCTTCGCCATATGGTTTTTTATGCCTACAATGCCATTCGGCGATTGTTTGGTGCCGCCAAACTATTGTTTGCTCCCACCAAACTATTGTTTGCCCCGACCAAACCATCGTTTGCCGGCACCAAACGATACGAGACCTTGAATATGGAGATGCAAAAACCAACTAATCGGGCCGATGACTTGCGGGCAACTTTTCGCAGGCTATGATCACCTTTTGCCCATCGTAGAGCGTCGTGGCAAACCAATAGTCGTCGCCGCCCTCTTTTACGTGGAGCTTCTTTCGGAGTGCGTCTACCGTCATCGGAAAGTTGCGCACGGTGATGTTAGCCCGCTTCGTGTCGCCGCAGAAATCTTTCAGCGCTGCCTTGTTCATTGTCGTCGTGCGCAGACAGCGGAAGCGGCGGCCCGGAAAGTCGGCGATAAACTGTGTGGATGTATATAAATGACTGTTGGGATGCAACTTTTTCAAGTTGAATCTGAGAGTCGGCAATTTGAGCGCGCCCGCTTTCAAAAGCGCCGCCGAAGGTTCGTAAAGAAAGGTCTCAACCTCGGCAGTAAAAGTGCAATTTGCGGCGGTTTCATCGGCAGTTTGGAAAGAAAAATCCATCCCGTCTCGACAGTGAATCGATGGCGGGCCGTCCGTAGGACCCAGCAGCAAGAGCAAGTCCTTACATTCTCCTTTTTCAGCAAACACGTGGACCTCGCAAACCTGCCCCAAATCGCTCATCGCCGTGTGCCAATCGAGCATCGGCGAGAGTTTCAGGAGCGTATAGCGCGCCTTTTCGCGCAGCAAGGGTAATACATCCATTACGTTGGGCTCGCAATCGGCCAAACTCACGACCTTCCGGCCCGCTCCATCGCGCCGCGCCGGATCCAGCAAGATGAAATCAGCCGGCGGCATTGCCTGCAAATAAGCCACGCCATCGGCGTTGACGAAGTGCGCGTTGTGCAGGCCCAGCAAAGGGAGATTATGGGTTGCCAATTGGCACAAATCCGCCTGCTGTTCCACGTAAATCGCCTCGTCAAACAGTTGTCCGAGATAAAAAAAGTCAACTCCGAAACCGCCGGTCAGATCTACCATCCGCCCACCTGCGGGTAAGTGGCGGCGAATGACCTCCGCCTTATAGCGTGCGGCCAACTCGCCGGAGCATTGCTCCAACGAAAGGCGGCGCGGATAGCGAAGTCGCGGCTCGGCAGCCCACGTTGGTACTTTCGCGTTCAACTTCTGCCAACCCTCGATCTGACGCAGGATGTATTCAGCCTCTTCGCGGGGGCGGTCGGCAAGCAGCAGTGCCAGCGTAGGTACACTCTCCGTGCGGTGATCTCGGATAAAAGCTTCAGCGTTTTCCATAAAAAGCCCTCAAAAACGGCGGTTTCATCGCTTATCGGATGAGTTTGTAGTGTGCCTTGGCTTGTGCGCGAGTTTTGAAATTAAAATGCCACCATTCCGTGCGCAACACTTTGAAGCCCCCGACCGCCATTACGCGCCGCAATAAGCGCCTGTTGGCTACGGCCGCCGGAGAAATGCGCTTTTGTTTTAAGAATTCCTGCTCCAAATTGACGTGCGACAAACGCCCCATATAGTCGATCTTCGTTCCCATCGGGATGGTGTCGCCCGTCGCCGCGTTGCAGAGCGTTATGTCTACGGCCAAACCGTAATTGTGCAAGCCCCCGCCGTTGGCCGGATTGCTCACGTAAATGCTTTTGGGCGTCCCTGCCACGACATTAAACATCTTTTGTTGCACCGACATCGGACGTGCGGCGTCGTAAACCTTGAGCGAGAGATCCGGACGCAAGCGCTTCAGCTCGGTTTGTGCCCGTTTCAGCGCCGCGGCCGTGGAGGGAAGGAGGTAAGCCGTGCGAAGTTCTGTATAAAGAACCTGGCCTGTGAAGTTGTCGGCGCGGCCATACATCAAGCTAACCTGAATCGTGGGATCCACGCTGCGGAGGTCGACGAGTCCCTGCCGCTCCATTGACAATTCCGTAGGCGTCTTCGTCTGGACGGCGGGCGTTTTCTTCTGCGCAAACAGGAGTGAGGCCGCTGCGCAAAGCACCAAAAGAAGCGGCCGATGCGGGCGACTCATCGCACGTAGCGAATATAGTCGTCCTTGCGCGGTTTTTCGGTCGTCGGGAGCTTGTCGGGATAACCTACAATGCAATGGCCGATGCCTTCATAATCGCCTTCGATGCCCCAGGATTTGAGCAGCGCTTTGCCGGCTTCGCTATCAAATTCTTGCTTGGCACGATGTATCCAGCAACTTCCCAACCCCAGTGCGTGAGCAGCCAATTGCAGATTTTCCATTACTGCAGATCCGTCGTAAAGATACGTGTGCTTCGTGCGGTCAGCCAAGACTACGAGCACGACGGGTGCGCCATAAAACGGGTCAGCCTTGGTGCCGAGGATCTCAGCATTCATTTGCGAGAGCTGATCCCGCACTTCTTTGTTCGTGACGGCGACGATGATCGCCGCTTGTGCGCCGCGGCCCGAGGGGGCAAAGGTGCCGGCCTCCATGATCTTGTTTAAAACTTCTTCCGATGGCATTTCGGGGCGGTAAGATTTGCAACTCCGACGCGTTAACAATGCTTCTAATGCTTCCATATTGTAAATTGGTAAAACTATGATGCGAGGTTCGCCGCGCCCGATGGTATATTTATATATGTATCTCCATCAGAAAGTTCGGCGAATCTAAATGTTGTCGGTACAAAAATACGACTTCTCGACGAAAAGATGTAATTTGGCAGCCGGAATGACAGCTGAAAAAACTGCTCGATAGGCTTAAAGACAATGCAAGAAGGAAACGTTGGCAAAAAAACTTGCAAAAACTGGTCAAATCTAAGTAACTTTTTCCCACAATAGGCGTCTACTTTACAGAGGGCCACAAAAAGAGAACAACAACCCGGTGAAAGAAATCGATTTCCGAGAAGATCTGCTCCCGCTTAAAAACAAACTGTACCGCTTAGCGCTCAGAATTACGCTCGATACAGCCGAAGCCGAGGATGTAACGCAAGATACGCTGATACGCGTGTGGACAAAACGCGAAGAACTGGGCGCTTTGAATTCTCTGGAGGCTTATTGTCTGACTGTTTGTCGCAACTTAGCGCTCGATAGGCACGACAAAAAAGAAGCTCAAAACCTCTCTCTCGATGCAGCATACGAGGCTGCCGATCGCTCGCTTTCCGCTCAGGAGCAATTAGAGCACGCCGAAAAGCTACGACGCGTGCACGAATTATTCAATAGCTTGCCCGAAAGGCAGAGAAGTGCAATGCAACTACGCGACATCGAGGGGAAAAGTTACAAGGAAGTGGCCGAAACGCTCGGCATAACGGAGGATAACGTGAAAATAACCCTCTTCCGCGCCCGCCAAGCCATCAAAAAACAATATCTAAAAGAAGAAAGTTATGGATTATAAGTACATCGAACAGCTCTTGGAGCGCTATTGGGAGGCGCAAACCACGGAGGCCGAGGAAGCTATCCTGAAGACTTTCTTTGCACAGCCCGATGTGCCCGCTGCTTTGGAGCGCTATCGTCCGCTTTTCGCTTACGAAGAAGCGCAGCAGTCGGTCGGTTTGGGCGCCGACTTCGATGAGCGCTTGCTGAAATTCATTGCCGCGCCTACCAAGGCCGACGAGCCGACGCAGCAGATGCAAAAAACATCGCCCACATTAAGAGTAAAGGCCCGTCGCGTCAATGGCGGCATCAGTTTCCGCCCGTTCTTTCAAGCTGCCGCCGCAGTGGCCATCGTTGTGTTGGTAGGTATCGGCGCGCAGAAGTCGTTTAATCGCGATAAGGAGGCTTGGGATTACAACCCCAACAATTATAGCGACACTTATAACAATCCGGCGCAGGCCTACCACGTAGTAGAAAGCGGCTTGAATATGTTTCAGCGTACCGCCTCCGCCGATTCGACCAAGGAGCAATCGCCCGAGGTGGAAAAAGATCCGATAGTCAATGAGGAATAGAATACTACTGCTGATTTGCGGCCTGTTGATGTGCATCGCGGCCCAAGCGCAGGTCGAAACGGACTTCGCTTCAAACTACTTGAAGCTGTATGCGACAAACACTTCGCTCTACTGCACGACCGTCAGCCCGACGATGATCAACCGAATGCTCTCAATGAAGACCTTGCCCAAGGATCGGCAGGCTCAGCAAGCGCTGCAATGCATCAAGAGTGTGCGCATCGTCTCCAATAATAACGCTAACGAGACGTCGGGCCTGTTTGACAAAGCAAAAAGCCTGCTTCAGCAGAACAGCGATCGCTTTGCACACTACAACGACTACGACGGCAAGACGATTTACGTGCGCCGAAAGGGCGACACAATTGTAGAGGCCGTGCTGCTGACAAAGACTGAGGGGCGCTTGTACGTAGTCGACGTCACTGGCAATATGACTGAAGCCGTCATCAAAAGCTTAATAAATTCGTAAAACAAGATACAAACACTGGTCGATCCGCATTTGGCGGAGAATATACAAAACATCACTGCTCTATTAAAACATCAGAAAGAGAATGTGCCGCAGGCATTTCTCTCCCACGTATCCGGCGGGATCAGAATAGCGGGAAGTTGACAACGAAAGTTGCGCTTCCCGTTTTTCGTACCCTTTCCGAGTGAGGGATGTTCTTGAATTGTACAGCCAAGTTTGACCGGCCGCTCACGGAAGCCGGCCGTAGTGCGATAAAGTAGCATTTTTGGCAAATACAAGTCGACAGCATCGCCGGCCGATGGCGAAAAGAAGGCTGTAAAGCTTCTTCTTGCAGAAGAAATACCTAAATTTGCGACAATTACTAACTAAACATTTTAAGCTTTATCTTATGGATCTTTCTCAACTTGCAGACATTGCCCTCAAACTCATCGTAGGTATGCTGGGCATCTTAGCCTTTTTACGCATCGTCGGCAAAGGTCAAATGGGCCAGATCACGCCGCTCGATACGGTCAGTGCGTTTGTGATCGGTGCACTCGTGGGTGGCGTTGCCTATAATCCGGATATGACGATCCTCCACTTAATCTTCGCCTTCGCCGTCTGGATCATTTTCAACCTGTTCGTGCGTTTCTGTATGCGCTCTGCACTGTTGCGTCGCTGGATCAAGGGCACGAGCGATTATCTCGTAAAAGACGGCATCTTAAACTTTAAAGTGTTTAAGCGCAACAGCTTGGAGATGGAGCAATTTCGCGTTATCCTGCGCCAAAAGGGCATTTATTCGTTGTTTGAGGTCAAAGATGTATTGTGGGAACCTAACGGCGCCATAACCGTGACCAACCATGAGCAAATGTCGCATTCGTTTCTGATTATCAACAACGGCGCGATCAATGAGCACAACCTGAAACATTGCAATAGAACGCCGGCTTGGGTCATGCGCAATCTGAAAAAATATGGTTTCCGGTCGCCTTCCGACCTCTTTTGTATGGAATGGACTCCCAAACAGGGCTTCTATATCGTAGCGAAGAACGGCGACGTGAAGCGTGGCCCCGAAGAAGTGCTCGCTGAAGACATCTTAAACGCGGAGCAAACTTAGTCTCTCGCAAATCATATCAGAAAGCCTCGGACGCAGCATAGCTTTCGGGGCTTTTTTCGTGGTGCTTAAAGTGGAGAGCATCTGATTTTTTGCTTACGCTGATGCCTTTGTCCGCGTACGCCGACCCATAAAGCGAACGTCTCGCACAGCTTTTGCGAAGGCCTTCGATGCGCTTACGGCCTTTACGCTCGTGAGCGTAAACCTTTTTCATCACGAGCTGAAACCTTTTTTCTCGTGAGCGCAAACCTTTTTTATCACGAGAGCAAGGTCGCGAAGGCGAAAGGAGTGCATCGCGAATGCCATACCGCGCATAAAAAAATCGGCCCCCGTTGCCTGCTGAATGAGAGCAACACGGGGCCGACTTTACGTCGGGCAGCGCTCAGTGGGCTTGCCGTCTTTTAATTAGAGCCATACGTGGCCTGATTCACCATCGCTGTCGTCCCAAATAAACTTCTGATAGTCGGTCAAAGCCTCCGTCCAAGTCAGGTTAAAGGCCTTCATGATCGCTTGTATGAGTGCGTTGCCGGCTGCATCGTAGCTGTTTTCGGGCACTTTGCTTACATCCGTGCTGCTTTCAAGTCCGTCAATGTATTCTTCGCGACTTGCGTAAACGACGATGGGCACGATGACGTTAATATCCGAAGTTCCGAAAGCCTGGCTGAAAGCCGAGCGCTTGTAGAATGGGTCGAAGTCGCTCGCAGCCGGATCTTTCTTGCCTTTGAATGCGTGCCAGAGCTGTATGCGCAGGTCAAACTTTACGCGATTCTTTAAGAAACGCATTGCGCCTTTGAGTCCTATCGGATTGGAGCGGCCCGTAATTTCCGCTTCGCCGCTGTGGTGCGTTTTATCCCAAGGCGTTGTGTCCGTATATTTATAGTCAATGTAGTTCGTAGTCTGAGTGCCGTCGGCCAAAGCTGCGCCGGTCATCAACTCCGTTGCGTTGGAGATGGTGAAATAGTGCTGATGCAGGCGATCCTGACCGCCTTCTATGAATTGATTGTTCATAAGTTGTCCCTTCTTATCGTAATATTTGATGAACAAAAGATAGACGGGGGCCGGCGTAAAATTGCTGCCGGTATGATAATCGGCCGACTGACGCACGAAGAACGACTTCTGGCTGCCGTCAGCATAGCCCCAGCCTTTTCCTTCCTTGTTCTCGAAGGCGATTTCTTGCACCTTTTTCAGATACTTTGCCTTAGTTTCGGGGTCCTGATGAGCACCTCCTTCCACGTCGATCTTGTTCCAGTCGGCGTGCATGTGACATTCGTAGAGTTCAATCACCATCTTCGTAGGATCTTCGTGACCCTTCTCTTCGATAGGATTGGGGGGTGTGACCGGATCATTGCCACAAGCCGTGAAAGTTACGGCGAAAAAGAGGGCGAACACGGCCGCCGAGATTAGTTTGATTGCATTACGTTTCATAATTCTCTGTGTTTATAAAATGATTATTGTATGTGGTTTTTTGTCTAAAAGAGCCAGTTGACCTGCAAGCGAACGTCGCGCCCCATATCGTGAGCATAGTAACGCGAGCGGTTGGTGTACTCCTTGTAAAGCTTATTAAAGAGGTTGTCGACCGTGAGCGAAAGGCGCAGCTTTTGCCGCCCGCCGAGTGCCCATTCCGCACCTGCTTCGACGCCAAAAAGATGGTAGGCCGGCGGCGTGAAATTAACCAAATCGCTGGCCGGATTAAAGCGCCGCTGTTTTGCGACAAAGCGGTGGCGCAGACTGATCCAAGGTGCCGTCTTTCCCCACTTGATGTCGCTCAGCCCGACTTCTTGATCCACGCGCCAAGAGGGAATGTAGGGCAAGTAAGCCCGCGTCTTGCGCTCGTTGGCCCAAATCAGCGACGTTTGCAGATGGTAATGAAGGAATTTCAGAGGCCGCAAATCGAAAGCAGCATCGAAACCGCGGAAAAATGCGTCGGTTTGCTTGTATTGGAAAAGCGGATAGGAGCCGGAAATAACCGTTATAAACTGATGCGTGGGCTCGTCGTAAATATAACCGTTGATCCATTGCACAAAGGCTTCAGCTTTGAGGCCAAAAAGCTTGCTCTGGTAGTCGGCAGATACGATCCATTTCGTGCTTTGCTCCGACTTCATATTCGCATCTCCGACGACAAACATTCCCGATCCCAACTCGTTGCCATTACTGTAGAGTTCGTAAACGTGAGGTGCCCGCCAAGCCAAACCAAGGTTGGACGTCAGCGAAAAAGCGTTGGATGGCTGCACGTGAAAGCCCAAGTTGTAGGAAAGATTGCTGAATTTGTGATCTCCGGTATAGAGTTTTCCGGTATAATCATAGCCCGCGGCGCGCGTCTGTTGGTGATCGAAGCGCACGCCGGCCTCACCGCTCCAAATGCCTTTCCGATATTTTTGGATGAGAAAAGCCCCCGCATCGTATTCCGTGTAATTGGGGATGAGCGAAACCACGCCCGTGCCCGCTTCGTTCTTATTGCGAATGTGCAAGTACGAGATGCCGGCCTCCGATTGCCAATTGACGTAATCTTTAGTCCATTTTAGCTGGTTCTGAAACGAAGTTAGCGTCATACTTACTGCGGGAATGTGGGAGAGATTCATTCGTCTTACGCGAAATTCCTTGCGAATGTCGTTTTGAAAGGCTGTCTGCCAGAAGAAATGTCCCCACTTTCCACCGTCCAAAAACGCTTTTCCGATGGCCGTATGGTGTACGACGCGATGATAAGGATAGAGGATGTGGCGCGAAAACGGCAGTATGTACGTCGGGCGTCCCGTTTCGATGCGCTCCCGTAGTAAATCCTCGCTACCCAGTTGGGAACTCATCATCACGCCCTCTTTATGATCGAAGAGGCTGTACGATGTTTCGAGGCGCAGGGGGCCGTGGCGATAGCCGAGGTTCAGACTCACGTCTTGTTCCCTGTAACCCGTGTTGTTCAGAACGTAATCTGCCGTCCGCGCATCGCCGGAATTCAGATACGTGCCCTGCACGCGCCACGCCAAGTCGCGGAGAAAAGGCATCGAACCTTCGATTGTTGCGACCGCATTGTAGCGTAGGCCGTTCGCGCCTACGAGTCCGCTGACGCTACCTCCAATATTCGTCTCGCCATAAGGCAGCGGTTTTTGTTCTAAGATAATGATGCCGCCGAGCGCCTCCGATCCATAGCGCACAGCCTCCGCTCCTTTGACTACTTGGATGCGTGCGCTGCTGTTTTTGTCAATCTCCGGCGCGTGATCGAGGCCCCACTGTTGACCGGTCTGCCGCGCGCCGTTATTGATCATCAGGATTCGATTGCCATACATCCCTTGTATGACCGGCTTGGCCGTACTCGTGCCGGTCTGTATCGAACTGACGCCGCCCACCTTCTCGAGTAGCGAGGCGAGCGATTGACCCATAGCAGAGGAGATCGTCCGGCTGTTGATTTGCGATGCGACAGCGTTGACCGAGACTTCGTTTTTTGTGCCCCTAACGACCGCTTCACGCAGATTATTGGCGTAAGGGCGCAGGGTAACGATACGCTGGCCGCCGCTCAGCGTCAGATCCTGCCAATGGAGGGCCTGCGTCGTATAGCCGAGGGCCGATATTTTTAAGATTTCCTGTCGGCGCGGCACTGACGGGAGTTGGATAAGGCCGGTTGAATCTGCCGTAAACGTGGACTGCGCATAGGATAAAAGGGCGTCTTGAATCGGTTGACGCGTTTCGCTGTCAAGAACCAGTATGGCCGGCTTTGACGTAGTGCGAAAATTGTCGGACTGCTGTGCAAGCACGTTTTGTGCTGCCATCAAACAGATTAACAATAGGCCCCGAAAGTAGTGAAACTTATGAGGGTTCATCTGTAAAAAGTAAGATAAAATAAATGATTACAAAGTTTGCTTCCTATCGACAAGTGCCGATAAGGGGGATTCTGCCCGCTTGCAAAGGACTTCCGTCTGCTGCCAACGCAATATTTGATTCGCGCGTTTGGAAACGGCCGGCGCATCGTAGCTTTTAGGCCTTACAAGCCCCGCACCGCAAAGAGCGACAAGGCTGCAAGACGGCAAGAAAGCAGAATAAACTTAGAATAAGGGTGGAGAATTGGTGTTTACCGACAAGATTTGGCGGTAAACGGTCTGCATCACAAAGACAAAACGTTTGAGCGGTATCGATGTGAGTGGCTTTACAAAAACCGTAGGTTTGAAAGCCGTAGCTTTCTGAAAGACAAAATCGCAGACAACGCAGGATGCTTTAATCGTAGCTCCCGTTGTTTGCTGCATTTTGCCGAGATTGTCGGCGTGAAAGTCTGCCGTGTGGTAGTGCGCCCCTTTGAGTGTGAGCATAAAAGCGAATGTCAGCAATAACATCCACGCGTAAATTCGCCTTATGTGCTCTCTCTTTCTCATTTTCCTTCAAGATTAGACTTAGAAGGGCTGTAAAAACGGCCTAAGATGGCCTTAGTTCGGAGGCAAAGATATAGCTTTCGTCCGAACAGGCCATTGTCTTTGCTCGTTATTTTATACTATTTAACAGAGAACAATTGAGAAAAGGGCGAGATGGGTTTAATTCGCAATATTTATGATCCGATTCCTGCGCCACAGTTTCGGCCTTGTCAGCCGTTTGGGTGCAAATGGGTTTTTCAAAGTTTTGTCACTGTTTGGTAAGGGGACTACGTTCGCGGCGCGAGGCGGGCGTTTTGTTGTTTGGTGCTCATTATATGCTGATTATGTATCGATATTTAAGCAGTAGACCTTTATTTCGATTCGCACAATACGTGATGGCAGCGTTTTTTATCGTGAGAACAAAGGTGTACGCTCGTGAGAACAAAGGTGTACGCTCACGATGAAAAGGTCTTACGCTCGTGATGGTACACTGCGATGATGGGAATATATCTGTTTATAATGCGAAGTTTTGTGCAACTAAAAGAGGATTTTCGGTTTCGTTCGTGCGTTGGTCTCGTCCTGTTTCCGTTTGCGGACGTTTTGAAAGACCAACCCTAAGGGGTTGCTCAAGGGTGGGGCGCTTTAGGCAGGGTTAAAACGCTTTGCATTTTAACCCTGCCCTTCCAAAAGACTAACCCCGATGGGGTTATTTGAGGTGGTGGGCGAGTGGCGTCGGATGTGACTGGAATTTAGATTGAGTTTGTTTGGGTTAATATGTGGCGGGCGCGTCAGTTAGAACACCGGGCGTATTGATATTTAGGAGTTTTATGTCTTAAGTATGAGAATTTTGTCGTTTGTAATGCGCGGAAGACCTGTTATATGCGTTTGTAACCATTCGTAATCGATGTCTGGTGGTGCAATAGCTGATGCGGCCGATTTGCGCTTAGACGGGCAGGATACCAAAACGGCAGCCGCCCGATTTGCTTTACAACAAATGGGGCGACTGCGTGTAGGGAGATACGAAAAATCGGACGCAAGCGGGTTGCGTCCGATCTATAAAGTTTAGGGCTTAAGCCAAACGCTTTTCGAGACGTTGACGAATAGCCTTGATGAAGTTCTCTGAGTTAACAGCAGTCGGTGTGATGCCTTCCATCAAGTTAACGAGGTCCTTCGTTACGATACCTTCGTTGAGCGTATCGAAGCAAGCTGCTTCAAGCTCGTCAGCATATTTTACCAACTCGGGGAGGTTGTCGAGCTCACCACGCTTGCGGAATGCGCCGCTCCAAGCGAAGATAGTAGCCATCGGGTTGGTAGAAGTTTCTTCACCGGCGAGGTGCTTGTAATAGTGGCGCGTTACGGTGCCGTGAGCAGCTTCGTATTCGTATTTTCCGTCCGGACTAACGAGTACGCTGGTCATCATAGCGAGAGAGCCGAATGCGGTAGATACCATGTCGCTCATCACGTCGCCATCATAGTTCTTACAAGCCCAGATGTAGCCACCCTTGCTGCGGATTACGCGTGCAACAGCGTCGTCGATCAAGGTGTAGAAATATTCCAAACCGCGCTTGTCGAATTCTTCTTTGTACTCTTGGAATACTTCTTCGAAGACGATGCGGAATTGTGCGTCGTATTTCTTAGAAATAGTATCCTTCGTAGAGAACCAGAGGTCTTGGTTGGTATCTAAAGCATACTTGAAGCAAGAGTGTGCGAAAGAGCGGATTGATCTATCTGTGTTGTGCATACCCTGGATGATACCGGGGCCTTTGAATTCGTGGATAACGACTTCTTCTTTCTTGCCGCTTTTGCCTTCGAATACGAGCTTAGCTGTGCCTTCTTCTTCGTTACGGATTTCTACGCCTTTGTAAACGTCGCCATATGCGTGACGAGCGATCGTGATCGGCTTCTCCCAGCTCTTCACTGCAGGCTTGATAGAAGGGATCGTGATGGGCGCACGGAATACAGTACCGTCGAGCATAGAACGGATGGTTCCGTTGGGGCTCTTCCACATTTCGTGGAGTTTGTATTCGTCCATACGCTGGTGGTTCGGCGTGATGGTAGCGCACTTTACAGCTACGCCGTACTTCTTCGTTGCTTCAGCAGAATCGAAAGTTACTTGGTCGCGCGTTTCATCGCGGTAAGGCAAACCTAAGTCGTAGTATTCTGCTTTGAGGTCAACGAAAGGAAGGATCAGTTCGTCCTTGATCATCTTCCAAAGGATTCTCGTCATTTCATCACCATCCATCTCTACCAATGGGGTGGTCATCTGAATTTTTTTCATAATGAATGCTTATGGGTTAAATTGATAAAGTTATTTCTTGCGTTGTGCTGCGTAGTAATTCATCAGACAGCCTTGCGCCAAAATGTCGCGCTCGTCGGCCGTCAGGTTGGTGAAGAAGAGGTGGATCGGGGTTACGCCCTCAGCCGTGATGACTTGTGCATCGATTTCTTCTTTACCTGCGAGGATTGCTTCGCGGATGCCGGGAATGAATACCATATCGCCTGCTTTGTAATCGAACGGCGTTTCTTTAGCGATCGTGAACGGCACGATACCCCAGTTGATACAGTTGCTGCGGTAGCGCTTCGTAGCGTATTCGTAGCAGATGTTTGCGTCGCCACCTAATACTTTCTGGCAAGAAGCTGCTTGCTCGCGTGCTGAACCGTCGCCGGGACGATTAGCAAATACGCAGGAGCCGAATGAAGTGTTGTCGGCAGAAGCGCCTACTTTCTTCAATGCTTCGAGAACGTTGGCGGGCGTCTTGCCTGCGCGGCGCTCGAGATCTTCGCTCTGGATGCGCTTGCTCAATCCTACGTACTCGGGTACGCGGCGAGAGAGGGCGAACTCAGAAAGTTTGAGCGGGTTGGAGCGGTAGCTTGACGTTTCGCCGGAGGGGATCAACTCGTCGGTCGTAGTAACGGGGTCGTGGATAACGGCTGCCAACTCTACGAGCATATTTTCTGCCATTGGATACATCTTAGGCCAGTCTTTGATGTTAGGACCATAGCGTAACTCTTGCTGAGCGTCTGCCTTGCCGAAGCCGTTGTAGATACGGTGCTCGTAAACGGTGGGATCGAAAGCGTAAGGCTTGTAGTCGTTGGTGTATTCAATGTCAGTAGCTGCCGTGATTACACCGCCATTAGCTGCCGTTGCGGCGATAGAGCGTGCGTCCATCAATGCCACGAGCGAGATCTGGCCTTGGCCGGGCTTAGAACCTTCGCGGTTGGGGAAGTTACGCGTCGTGTGGCGAATGCTGAAGCCGTTGTTGGACGGAACGTCGCCTGCGCCGAAGCAAGGACCGCAGAATGCGGGCTTGATGATAACGCCTGCTTCGAGCAATACTTCTGCAATGTGGTTGCGAGTCGTAGCGAGGTAAACGGGTACAGATTGGGGATAAGCGGACATGGTGAAGTAGTCGTTGCCGACTGACTTGCCGCGCATAATAGCTGCTGCTTCTGCGAGGTTGTCGTACGTACCGCCGGCGCAACCTGCGATGATGCCTTGGTCGGCTACCATCTTGCCGTTCTTCACTTTGCTAACGAGGTCGATTTGTACTTTATCGCCATAGCGCTTGTGGGTATCTTCTTCTACGGCGCGCAAGACAGCCTCGGGGTTGGCTTGAAGTTCGTGAATAGATACGGCGTTGGAGGGGTGATAAGGCAATGCGATCATTGATTCTTGCTTCGAGAGGTCGATGCGAATCATTGAGTCGTAATATGCTACGTCGCCCGGACGCAATTCTTTGTAGAACTCGCCGCGACGGTGTGTGTCGTAGTGCTTCTTAACTTCTTCGTCTGTGATCCAGATAGAAGAGAGACAAGTCGTCTCGGTCGTCATAATGTCGATACCGTTACGGAAGTCGATCGGCAGATTCTTCACGCCGGGGCCTGCAAATTCGAGCACTTTGTTTTTCACAAAGCCGTTCTCAAACACAGCCTTTACCAAAGAGATGGCTACGTCGTGAGGACCTACACCCTTGCGAGGAGCGCCTTCGAGCCAAACCAAAACTACTTCGGGTGCGTTGATGTCCCAAGTGTTGCAAAGCAACTGCTTCACGAGTTCGCCGCCGCCTTCGCCGACGCCCATATTTCCGAGCGAACCGTAGCGCGTGTGGCTGTCAGAACCTAAGATCATATTGCCGCACTTCACCATTGCTTCGCGTGCAAACTGGTGGATAACGGCAACGTTAGCGGGAACGTAGATTCCGCCATACTTCTTCGCTGCAGAAAGGCCGAAGATATGGTCGTCTTCATTGATCGTACCACCTACGGCGCACAAAGAGTTGTGGCAGTTAGTCATCGCGTAAGGGAGGGGGAATTTCTCCAAACCGCTGGCGCGCGCCGTCTGTATGATACCGACGTAAGTGATGTCGTGGGACATCATTGCGTCGAACTTAATGCGCATTTTATTACCCTTACTTCCATCTACATCGTGTGCACGCAGGATGTTGTAAGTGATGGTGTTTTCCCTTGCTTCATCGGGTGTGGGAAGACCCTTTGCGTCTTTCGCAAATTCAGAACCGTTGAGTAGATAAACTCCTTCTTTAATTAGTTCTACCATGATAGTAATTTGAAATATTATGTTGATTTAGGATAATATCGCGTTGAGTAAAAAAGTGAGTGAAAGTATATCAGCACTGCCGCCCGGAGAGATATTTTCTTTGATATATCGCTGATTGAGCTTGATTAGTTCGGCCTCAGAGAAGTTGCTCAGCAACGCTCGGGCTTCTTCTTTGACCTCGGACGCTACTTGCGCTCCCTTGCGGTGGAGTACATTGGTATCGTCGAGCGTAGTCATTATATATAATAGGGTTTTGTGGGCTGCAAAAGTGTCGCCCTTTAATTGACGTAGGTAAGGCAACCAGTCGGCAAACAGATCGGGATAGCCGGCTGCTGCTTGGGCTAATGCACCCCCAACGTTATATTGTCGGCGAACGGCGTCGCCGTGTGTGCCTTTCGGGGCGGGGAAGTCGGAAGCTAAACGGCAGATGGCCGTGCGCAGGGGCTGCTCTTGAATGACACCATGTATATAATAGTTATGTGCGGCCGCAATCAGCACGAGGCCCATGGCAAAGAGGGCGCCTTTGTGTGTGTTGACGTTGTTTGTAGCCAAAAGCATTTCACGCTCGGCTTCCAAGCCCAAGCGGCGCATCTCTTCAGACGTGGGCAACTTTTCTTGATACCCCAGCTGAGCAAGAGCTACGAAATGGGGATGGAGCGCGTGAATGCTTCTACACATTAAGTTGTAGTCCATATCTTGGTGAGCACCGGTATCAATTTGATCAACTAAGCCAGGCTTCGGACTTGAATCCAATTCGCTTTGCAGAGCTATTGTTGCCAGTTTGGCCAGCAGGTAAGGAATCGTGGTAGGATAAACTTTCGGCGCTGCTTCGGAAAATTTCCCTTCGGCTAAAGCAGTTCGCACCGCTGAGGCACTAATCGCTCGATCTCCTTCGCTTAATCGCGCCATTTCTACGACAGAAATGCCCTCAAACGGAAGAATCTCGTGCATCAGTTCGTTGTAGCGCTGCGTCATTGCGTCAAGCGGCTCACTACCCACAAAGCGGATCTTAGCACCTAAAGCGGACGCTATACGCTTTGCACACAGATTGAGATCTAAGCTCATCTGCGTCGTAGCGGCTTCATCAAGTTCTTTGAGAAAATAAGTGGGGAACGTTGCTGCGGAAATGCTATAATCGCTGCCTTCGCAAACGATAACGTTCCCTATGTTGCGACAACCCGCTTCGAGCATAGCCTTGCGCTCGGCGTAAGAGAATTCGGAGCGATCCTCTTTGACGGGAATAACAAAGAGCGTGTCGACTTGGCGCGCTGCTTGGGTAATGAGGAAATGATGTCCGCGTGTAAACGGGTTGGCATTCATCACGATGAGGCCTGACGTGCCTTCGCGTCGAAGGCTCTTTAGATAGCGCTCATACGTAAGCCAACCGCTCAAGCCGTTCTCGAGTAAAACAGCTTTGGGAGCTTCGGCCAGCAAATGGAAGCCGAGGCTCTCAAAGATCTTTTGATTAGAAGGCTTGGTAAAGACTTTAACCGCCTCATATTGCCTGCTCATCGCAATACTCATCAGATGCGACACGAGCGTAGCGCTAATGCCTTCGTCCCTCAAAGTATCGCTCACGGCAATACATTTAATAATGTCTTTGTCCAATCCGCCTCCGGCAAGAATCTGATCGTCGCCAACTGCTGTCACTACGGCATAATAGTCCAACGCATCCAAGCGCAGCCCATTGGCAGCGAGAAAAGCCGTAACGCGTTCGCGGTTTGTGCGAACGGTTAAAGGGTAACTTTGTATTTCAAAGTCGTTGGACATAGTCTGCGACAAGTTGGTCTATACGTTTGTGTATTTCTTCTTGCGTATGGCTGTGATTACGCATACAATAGCGTGCATCTCGATCGCAAAGTAGGCAGCGACGGGGAGCTCTTCCGATCGTTTTGCGCGAGGCGGGTGCTCCGTCCTTTTGAATAACATCAACATCAAACAATCGTCCGAGCGGATGTTGTTCTTCTACATCGCAAGCTATCGTCTTCGCTTCGGGAATTGAGAGGGAGACCAACAGATAAGCTTCGTAGCCGGTTTCCAAATCAAGCTCTTCCATCTGAAGGAGACGCTCGCCAAAAGCCGTTCGCACAGCTTCAACGGCAGCTTGCGCTACAATGAGAGATTGGGAATTACGCTTCACACTTCCCGGCATGATGACCGTCAGGCACACAAGCGTCGCTAAAGGGTTTTCCTGCAGCAATGCTTGCTGTTTTGCCCATCTGTTTTCGCGGCTGGCCAGAAGTTGGTCAAGCGTAACTCCCATAAAGGATAACTTTTTTATCCCTGTATATTACGGATCACGTCGAGTACCGTGTTGTCACGATACATCACAACGCCAACCACTTTCTCGCCAAACGGCAACTCAGCGGGTTGGCCAATGATCTTTTCTGCGCGTTCTTTCAAATCGTTCAAATCGACAATCTTCAAGCCGGCCGCGCGAAGGCGTTCTGCCACTTCCGGACGGCGCGGATTAACGGCGATGCCGTATTCCGTTACGACAACGTCAACCGTAGCACCCGGCGTAATCAAAGTTGTTACCTTATCAACCACGCACGGGATTCTTCCGCGGAGCAAGGGGCACACAATAATAGAAAGCGCAGAGTCGGCAGCCGTATCAGGGTGGCCACCGATTGCACCACGGATGATACCATCACTGCCTACAAGCACGTTCACATTAAAGTCAACGTCTACTTCCAAAGCAGAGAGGATCACGATATCCAAATAGTGCGTTGCAGAGCCTTGCTCGTCAGCTGCGGCATATTCAGAAGCCGAAACTTCCTTGTGGAATTCATTGTTCTTCACTGATTCAGCAGCAACCTTATCGAAAGATTGTACGTCGATCAAGCGCTTAATGAGTCCCTCTTCGTGCATCTTAACCATATGAGCCGTGATACCACCGAGCGCATAGTTGGCTTTGATGCCTTTTTCGATCATACTTTCGCGGATAAACTTCACTGCAGCCAAAGATGCTCCGCCGGAACCCGTCTGGATAGAGAAGCCATCTTTGAAGTAGCCGCTATTGATGATCACCTTCGCTGCCTGTTGTGCCAAAAGAATGTCGCGTGGGTTCTTCGTGTCGCGAATAGCGCCGGAAGCGATCTTTGAAGAATCGCCCACTGATTCTACCTCTACAACGAAGTCTACCTTATGCTCTGAAATAGAATTAGGCGTGTTCGGATAGTCTACGAGGTCATCCGTAATGATCACAACCTTATCTGCATATTCAGCATCAGGAAGCGCATAGCCGAGTGAACCGCAAATAGACTTCGGATTCTCAGAGCGAGAATAGCCGGCAGCATTTCCCAATGGGTCGCAAGAAGAAGCGCCGAGGAAAGCCACGTCGATATGCAAGTCGCCGCGTTTGATGGCACTTGCGCGATCGCCGTGAGAGCGGAATACAACGGGCTCATCCATCAAGCCGTGTGAAATCTCATTGGCCAATTCGCCGCGAAGACCTGAAGTCGACAAGCGATTGACTACGCCGTTGCGAATATGTTCGATCAAGGGCTTGTGTACGTCCTGCAAACTTGAAGCTGCGATATGCAGATTCTTGAAGCCCATCTCAGCCAGTTTAGCTACGACCATGTTAACCACCTTATCGCCACCGCGGAAGTGGTGGTGGAAAGAGATGGTCATCCCATCTTTCAAGCCGCTTTGGCGGATAGCTTCCTCCAGCGTAACGACCTTCGAACAAGTCTTTTGATATTCTAAGCGAGGCGTGCCGACTTTCTTAAGATCATCAACAAATGTTTTTTTGCCCATTTTGGCAGCTGCCGCCTCGATCATAGCAGCTCTGTCGTTTATCTTATTCATTGTAAATCCTCCTTAGAAATTATGCCTGACGCGAGGGCCAAGTCGATAGTACGTTGTGCTCTGATTACTACAGGGCGGTCCACCATTTTACCGTTTACGGCGATTACGCCGCTACCGCGCTTCTCAGCTTCTTTAATGGCAGCAATAATCGTTTTAGCCTTCTCAATGGCTTTCTCCGTCGGAGCAAATACTTCGTTGACGATCTCAATCTGGCGAGGATTGATGATTGACTTACCGTCGAAGCCCAATTGCTTGATCAGCTCTACCTCCTTGCGGAAAGTTTCCATATCGTTCAAGTTAGAGTAGACCGTATCAAGCGCGTCGATGCCGGCTGCGCGTGCAGCTACGACAATCTGTTGGCGAGCGAAGAGCAGCTCCGTGCCTTCCGGCGAGCGTTGCGTCTTCAAGTTTGCGCAGTAGTCTTCTGCGCCAAGAGCTATGCCCATCATACGCTCAGAAGCCACGGCGATTTCGTAAGCGTTGACAATGCCGAGCGTACTTTCAATGGCAGCCATAATTTTTGTGCGGCCGAGGCAGCCGATTTCTTTCTCTACGCGCTCTATTTCGCGTTCTACCTCGCGCACCTCCTCGGCTGTTTCCGTTTTCGGCATACGAATCACGTGGACGCCGGCTTTTACGACAGCCTCAACGTCTTTCTTTCCATAAGCCGTATTGAGTGGGTTGATACGCACAACCATTTCCGTGTTGCCGTAATCGATTGTTTTCAGTGCATTGTGTACTAACAGGCGAGCCGCATCTTTTTCGGCCATCGTAACCGAGTCCTCAAGGTCCAGCATGATTGAATCAGGGCCGTAGATAAAAGCATCCTGCATCATTCCCGGATTGTTTCCCGGGACGAACATCATAGTTCTTCTTAGTCGTTGCATAGTATTCCTTCTAATAGATGTTTTGTTTTCGGCATTAAGCCCATACGTCCTTGCCCGTAGCGCGAACGGCAGCTGCCGTCACTCGAGCACGAATTGTGCAATCCAAGGCCCCTTTGTCTGTTGCTTTAACCAGTGCGTTGTCTACGCCCAAGTCGGTAAGCGTCTCTGTGATTACTTTTTTAATTTGCTCTCCGAATTGGAAAGCGACGCTGCTTTCCAGATCAACCTGCAGCGTTCCTGTTTCTGAAGGTGCGATCTGAATCAGAATATCTCCCGATTCGAGCGTACCTGCGAAAGCATTTTTTATATCCATAATATTTTACCTGTTAAGGATTAACTGTGTATTCGTCGTAATAACGGTACAAATATGCAGCCTTTTTTTTATTTGCACAAACCATTCTTCAAAATATTTTGTTGTTGCCGTTATTTAGTTATAACAAAATGGCAATTCTTGTTTGCTACAATGCATTTCTTTTTTACTAAAGCCATCTATTCGAAGCCAGTATTTTATCTTTTCTCTATCAAAGTGTCTCAAAAGATTATTTTATTGCCATCTTGCACATTTTCGTCTTTTATGTGGTATATGGCTGTTTTGTTATTCTTTTTTGCCGCTTACCATCTCTTTTGAATGTTTAATTTTGTTGCGTCTATCAGCTGTATTCTATCGCAAGAAGTCATATTTATAAAATTATTAGTCAAACGACGCGGTAGATAAGGGCTTATTCAATAAACTACAAGGAAGCTGATTTCTTTCGCATACTTCTGTAATTTTTGTCGCCATTTTATTAAAACAGAGGCCTTGGTGTTGTGCTGTGATTGGGGCGACTTTCTGCGCGATTATTCCATCTTGTCGTAGTGCGCTTTGGACGTGATTTTCATAATTCGCATCTCCTAAAATAAATCATTCAAAGGCTATTGTGCAACTGAAAATTTCGCTCGTTCATTGTTTGCTCGGACCAAACTATCGTTTGCTAGGAGGAAACTATGGTTTGGTGGCAGCAAACTATCGTTTGGCCTCGGCAAACCATAAAATGATAAGGTGCGGAAAGGGAGAGATGCGCCTTGCGCGCGCATTTGTTGGCGATTTTAATCCTTTGTCGGCAACAGGATTAAAGCTTATACGTCCCTGCTCGAAGTTTATCCGACAGGCGGCAAAGGGTATTTATGCAAAGTTTCCTCCGTTTGCAAACTTATGGTCTGCCATATATATAATGTGTATCGGCTTTCGATGTTTGAGGCGGAGAATAGGAGGCGAGGCGGCGCATACTTATACCAAGCCGGCAAGTAGCTGCGATAAACGCGTGCCGTTAAGGCTTATGGGTGGTTTAATTCGATATTTAGCAGATTTAACGTAAAGGCCGGAGCAAATAGTTGCTTATTTCGCGCGAAAAGATTAAATTAGCGGCAGATTCAAAACCAAAAATCGTCGTACACAAATGAAAAAACAGCACAACTATTGCATCCTTCTTGCCGGCGGAGTAGGCAAGCGTCTTTGGCCTCTCAGCAGAAGGAATATGCCTAAACAGTTTCTCGATTTCTTTGGCACGGGCCGGACGCTGATACAACAGACTTACGAGCGTATGGCTCGATTCATACCGACCGAAAATATCTACATCTCGACATTTGCCGACTACGAGCCGATGGTTAAAGAGCAGTTGCCCGACGTCAGCCCCGACAATATCTTATCCGAGCCTGTCCAACTTTCTACGGCGCCTGCCACGGTGTGGGCCTCTTACCACATTTCGCTGCGTGATCCGGAGGCCAATATTTTAGTGACGCCCTGCGATCAGCTCATCAGCGATGAAGCTACCTTCATTAGCGAGATGGAGGCCGGTTTGGACTTCGTAGCGAACCACAATGCGATGCTGGCGATGGGCGTTAAGGCCCAATGCGCCAATTCGGCCTACGGTTATATTCAAATGGGGCAAGAAAAGCGTAAAGATCTCTTTGCTGTGAAGTCGTTTACGGAAAAGCCTGACCTCGACTACGCACAAAAATTTGTCGATTCCGGCGAGTTTCTTTGGAATACGGGCCTTTATCTCTGGAATGCAAGCACCATCGTGCTCACCCTCCATACCTTGATGCCCGAAATCGACGCCCTCATCAAAAAAGAAGGGCCCACGCTCACGCAAGAAAGCGAGATTCGCCTTGTCCGTCAGTTTTATCCGACTAATTATCACCGCTCTATTGACCTCGTAGTCTTAGATAAGTGCGAAAATGTCTTTGTGCAAGCGTGTCGTTTCGGATGGGCCGACATCGGAAGTTGGCCCGAGTTGCGCCGCGCCGCGACGAAAGACGTCGACGGCAATGCTGTGTTGGGTGATCCTCAAGTTCTTTTCGCCGGCAGCAAGGACAATCTTGTTTATCTGCCGGCTGAAAAGCGTGCCGTTATTCGCGGTCTTGACGGCTTCTTGGTTGCGGAGCACGGCGATGTGCTTGTAATTTGTCCTAACGACGACCACGCCTTGGTGAAAAAGCTCTTCAAGGAAGCCGAAATCGTCTTGGGCGAAAAATACGTCTGACGCGCTCTCCTGCCGCTCGAGTTCGCTTTCCCACCGCAGCGACTTAAATCGCCGCGGTAGGAGTTCACGCCTTTGCCGCCAGGACTTTCCTTTCCCGCCGCCTTGTTTTCGGCGCAACAGTTGCGCGTGTGCGCCCCGTCCGCTTTGTTTCAACGCAAAAAAGCACTCCGCCGCGTGCGATCATCGCACGCGGCGGAGCAGCATATTGGCGCTTGTGTCGCCCTTCCCCCACAAAAGAAGTCGTTTAATGCAGATATTCTTTCGCATGTCTGCTTTTTCTGTTTTATCTTTGTGGCAAAATAGCATTGAGACAAATATGGAAACGACCAGACAGCAAAAAATAGAGCGATTGATCCAAAAAGAATTGAGCGATATGCTGCAGCGCCAGACGCAGCAAGCGCCCGGCGTACTCGTAAGTGTGAGTCGCGTCCGGATTTCTCCGGATCTGAGCGTTTGCCGCGGATATTTGAGCGTTTTTCCTTCAGAAAGAGGCGAAGAAATCGTGGCCAACATCAACGCCAACGTAAAGACGGTGCGCTTCGAACTGGGTAAGCGCGTGCGCCATCAGTTGCGCATCATCCCCGAATTGAAATTCTTCATCGACGATTCGCTCGATTATATCGAGCACATCGACGAATTGCTCAAGCAATAAGCCCGTGCGCCACGCATTATGAATTTCCCCTTCTTTATCGCCCGCCGTTATCTTTTTTCTAAAAAGAGACACAACGCCATCAACATAATTTCGAGCATCGCCGTCGGAGGTGTGGCGCTCGCCACGATGGCTATGGTTTGCGTACTCTCGGGTTTCAACGGCTTCCACGACTTAATCGGCGGCTTGTTCACGACGATTGATCCGCAGCTTGAGGTCGTGCCCACTAAGGGGAAGGTGGCCGCGGCCGACGATCCGCATTTGGATGCGATCCGTAAGGATCCGGCTGTGGCCGCCTTTTCGGCCACGCTCAACGATGATGCCCTGATTCTCTTCAAAGGGCGTCCGACGGTCATTCGCCTGAAAGGCATTGACGAGCGCTATGCAGACGTGACGGGCATTCGGCAGATTCTCTACGGCAAGGGAGATTTTGAACTTCAGCGCGCCAATCTCAATTACGGCATCCCCGGTTTCGGCCTGGCCAATTCGCTTGGCGGCCTCAATTTCGGCGAGGTGGAAATCTGCGTCCCGCGCAAGGGCGAGCAAATCAACCTGCTGAATCCCGCCGAAAACATTAACGTCGGTACCCTCCAAAGTTCGAACCTCTGCTTCCAAGTTTACCAGTCAAAATACGACAACAATTACATGCTTTGTCCCCTCTCCTTTGCGCAAGATCTGTTTGAGAAGCAAGGCTGTATCTCCGCTTTGGAACTCAAATTAAAGTCGGACGCTGACGAGGCTGATGTCAAAGAGCGACTGCAAAAGTTGGCCGGCCCTACGTTCAAAGTAATGGACCGCTACGAACAACAAGAGGGCACTTTCAATGTGATGAAAATCGAGAAACTCTTTGCCTTCTTCTTCCTGACTTTCATTGCCCTCGTGGCCTGCTTCAATATCATCGGCAGTCTCTCGATGCTCATTATCGACAAGCGCGATGACGTGGACACCCTTCGCCATCTTGGCGCAACGGATAAAGATATTTTACGCATCTTCCTTTTTGAGGGCCGACTCATTACGGCGCTTGGCGCGATCATCGGCCTGCTTTTAGGCCTGTTACTCTGTTTTTTACAGCAAGAATACGGCTTACTGCGCCTCGGGACGACGGCCGGTAGCTTCATCGTCGATGCCTATCCCGTCAGCGTGCGCGCTGAAGACATCTTGGTCATCTTTGTCACCGTCATCGTCGTAGGTTTTCTTTCCGTGCGCTATCCTGTAAGTTACCTCGGCAAGCGTTTGCTTCGCAATGGGCAAACGTCTTAAAGACAATGGACTAACAACTGATCCTTACATCCTGTTTTCTGCGTAAAACGGCACTGATCGTAGCCGCTTTACTTTTTGCTGTGTATGCTTCCACCCTTTTTCTTCTCGATTTAGTTTGGCAGAAAGGGCCGCAAGGCTTATGCTTTATCGGCCTGTCTGTCGATTTTGGAGAAACTTTCACCCATTAAAAAACGCGCAAAGCCGGTCGGCGATGGGCAGCTATCCCGATTTTTACCTTTACGCTCACGATGAAAAGCACTTACGCTCGTGAGCGCAGACCTTTTTCATCACGAGCGCACACCTTTTTTATCACGATGAAAAACCTCAGACGTGGGAACGAGGCGGCCCATCGTGCAGCGGGGCGCAAAACCTTTTCGATTGTGCGTGGATACATAATGCGTGCTACTGACTCCCCAAAAAGAATGCCGTAACGGCCTGCGGAGCATCCGGCGCGCGGGGCGGACATTACGCAAAAAGTCCGGCGATAGGCGGAAGCAGCGTGGAGAGGTCCGCGCGGCCCGATGGCGCTTGCAGGGCGCGAAATAGGCCGGCCGATAGCCAAGATACAAAAAACTCCGCGCCCGCCCAAAGAGAATGGGCAAGCGCGGAGGCATCAATATAATGAAAAAGAAATTGCTTAATCTTCGATCAAGTCGTGGCCGGTCATTTCCTTGGGCTGCGGCAGGCCAAGGATGTGCAAGATACTCGGCGCCACATCGGCCAAGACGCCATCTTTCACCTTCGCACCCTTATTTGCCGTGACGTAAATGAAAGGCACGGGGTTGAGCGAGTGAGCCGTATTGGGCGAGCCGTCGGCATTGATTGCGTTGTCGGCGTTGCCGTGGTCAGCGATGATAATCGTCTCGTAGTCGGTTTCGTTGGCAGCCGTCACGACCTCATTCACGCATTGGTCGATGGCTATCACAGCCTTCTCGATTGCTTCGTAGACGCCCGTGTGACCGACCATATCGCCGTTGGCAAAGTTGACAACGATGAAGTCGTATTTGTTTGTGCGAATGGCTTCGACGAGCTTATCTTTTACCTCGAAAGCGCTCATTTCGGGCTTCAAATCATAGGTGGCTACTTTCGGAGAGGCTACGAGTATGCGGTCTTCACCTTCATAGGGCGTTTCGCGTCCGCCATTGAAGAAGAACGTGACGTGGGCATATTTCTCCGTCTCGGCCGTGTGGAGCTGCTTCAAGCCCCGGTTGCTCAGATATTCGCCGAGCGTATTTTGTACGTTCTCTTTGGGGAAGAGAATGTGGACGCCTTTGAACGATGCATCGTAGGGCGTCATGCAATAAAATTGCAGTCCCGGTATGGTTTGCATACCTTCTTCGGGCATATCTTGCTGCGTGAGGACGGTGGTCAACTCTTTGGCGCGGTCGTTGCGATAATTGAAGAAAATAACGACATCGTTGGGCTTGATACGCCCATCGACCTTGGCGTTAACCAAGGGCTCCATAAACTCATCCGTGTCCTTGTTTTTCTCCGTCGAGCGGTCGTAGCAGCCTTGCACAGCTGCCACCATGTCCGTTTCCTGGCGTCCTTCGCCGTTGACGAGGTTGTCGTAAGCAATCTTCAATCGGTTCCAGCGCTTATCGCGATCCATCGCGTAGAAACGGCCGATGATCGTAGCCACGTGTGCGCCCTGCTTGTCGCATTCCTTTTCGAGTTTTTCGATAAAGCCTTTTCCGCTGCGCGGATCCGTATCGCGGCCGTCCATAAAGCAGTGGACGTAAGTTTTATCACCGACGCCGTAAGTGCCGGCTATGTCGATGAGCTTGAATAAGTGGGACAATTCGGAATGGACACCGCCGTTAGAGACGAGTCCCATAATATGTAGTCCGCAGCCTTTCTCCTTTGCGTATTGATAAGCCGAAACGATTTCTTTGTTTTCAAGAATGGAGCCGTCGGCAATTGCACGATTGATCTTCACAAGGTCTTGGAAGACGATGCGGCCTGCGCCTATGTTTAAATGGCCCACCTCCGAGTTGCCCATTTGTCCGTCGGGAAGTCCGACGTTTTCACCACTTGCTAACAACTGACTGTGAGGATACTCCGCGTTAAGTTTGTCGAGGAAAGGCGTCGGCGTGTTGTAGATCACATCGCCCTTGCCTTTGTTGCCAATTCCCCAACCGTCGAGAATCATTAACAATGCTTTTTTGCGTACCATATCGTTGTCGTATTTTGATTTCTTGTTTTATTTGTCGGCGAATTTACTGTAAAAACGGCATAAAAAGAAGCGGGCATCTGAAAAAGTGTCTCCGGAGGTTTGCCTTTTATCTTTTTAAGCCACATAGTGCGCGGTGAAGTTGGCAAAATGCGAGGCGATGATTCGCTCCTTGGCTTTTCTGTAATTGAAAATCAGACGGAAAGCGCCGCCGATGGGGCGGAAAAATGCGATCAGCGTACTTGCTGCGGCGATTATTGACGCAAGGGGTACGCTGATGGGAACTTGTCGAAGCCTGTCGGGGCATTGCGCTTTCGGCAGTGGACTTCGATAAAACCGGATGGGCCTATTCGGGCAAAATATTGTCGATTACTTCCGGAAAATGGCGTTGTTCGAGGGTGTGAACCTTGGCTTCGATGGCCGCCACATCGTCGGTGGGGAGCACGGGAACGCGGGCTTGAAAAATAATCTTGCCGGCGTCAAACTCTTCGTTGACGTAGTGGATCGTAATGCCGGTTTCGGTGTCGCCATCTCGCTTTACAGCTTCGTGAACATGGTGCCCATACATTCCTTTTCCGCCGTGGAGGGGCAGGAGGGCAGGATGAATGTTGATGATTTTCTGAGGGTAGGCCACGATTAGATAGTCGGGCACTTTCAGGAGAAAGCCCGCGAGGACGATGAAGTCGATCTTGTAAGATGAAAGCAGTTCGATGGTGGCGGCTGCATCGGAGAATCGGTCTTTTGTCCACACTTCGGTGGGTACGCCGTGGTTGTGCGCCCTCACCAAAGCGTAGGCGTCGATTTTATTGCTCACCACGAGTGAGACGCGGGCGCGTTTGGAGTCTTGAAAATAGCGAATAATGTTTTCGCAATTGGTCCCGCTGCCGGAGACAAAGATGGCAATGTTGGTCATAAATGGGCGGTTGAGGCGTGAAAACTTGCTGTGGTCGGTGTTAAGCCGTTTTTCCGGCGGGGAAAATGCGGTCGAGTTCGTCTTTTAACGCTTTGGCAGCGCGGCCGTTTGAGGAGGAGAAAGCTACATAGTGGCCGTGGTCGCTGTGGAGCCAAATCTTGACGCAATATTCTCCGCTAAATTCTAAATCTGTCCGCTCGATGTCGTCGTATTTTATGGGGCGGTTGAACACAAGCAGGGTGCGTGATTCGTCGAAGGCGAAGGCGTTGGCTGCAATGTCGTCTATGTAGTGGCTGAAGGCGATTTTTCGTGTGATGGGGCCAAATTCGCTTTCAATGGCTGCGAAGCGGGCGGGCATCAAGTCAAGTTCGCGCACTTCTTCTCCGGCCGACGCGAAATGTTGTCCGAAGTTGCGGCCCTTCCATAGGTAAATCAGGAAGACGATAAAGGTGAAAGCGAAAAGAAGTCCGGCTAAACAGAGCGTGTAGGCGTCTAATCCTTTTGCTTTCTCAGTGTGAAACATTACGTCAACGATAGGGAAGACGAAAAGGGCTAATATAACTTTCTTCATAATCGGGTATTGTTGTTTGATCGCTATATATAATATGTCTGAATTCGGGTTTGGCAGGCGGCAGATGAGGGCGGTGCGTCGCGGGTTGGGGTTATGCCGCCGCGGGTTGGGATTGTCGCTGCGCGAATCGGGCGTTAATTGAAATATTTCTCTAATCGCTTGAGCGAACCTTCGAGGCAAAACGCTACAACGCGATCACCGGTCTGCAAGAGTGTGTTACCATTGATCAGGACGCCTTCCTTGCCGCGGACCATTCCGCCCAACGTCACTTCGGGCGGAAGTTTGAGGTCCTTAACCGGACGCCGCGTCACTTTAGATCCTTCTTTGACAACGAATTCTGCGACATCGGCGGCCGCAACCGTGAGGTTCTTCACCGTCGTTACGTCTGCCTTGAGAATCATGCGGTAAATGTGGCCCGCAGCGAGCCGCTTTTTGTTGATAATTGAACCAATATCGAGGCTTTCGGCCATTGCTATGTAGTCGGAATTCTCAACTACGGCGACGGTTTTGCGAACGCCGAGGCGTTTGGCTGCAAGGCAGGCCAGCACATTGGTCTCTGAGTTGCCGGTAGCTGCCACAAAAGCTTGCGCATTGTGAATGCCTTCTTCGATAAGCAGGTCTATGTCGCGCCCATCCCCATGTATAAACATTATATGTGGATTCGTGAGTGTCGAATCCAATTGCTCGATGCGGTGAACGTCGGCTTCAAAGACTTTAGCTCGCATATAGTCGGGCAGATGTACAAGGGCGCGCTCGGTAGTCTTTCCGCCGCCGAGGAAGAATACGTTTTTTACGTCCGGATAGTCTGTTTTTCCAGCTATCTCGCGCAAATAAGGAACATACTTTGGTGTCGTCATGAAATAAACAGCGTCCAAACAGCGCAAGACATCGTTGCCGTGTGGGATAAGCGTTTCGCCGTGGCGTTTAATGGCGACAACATGTAAAGGCATATCGGGTGCGCAAAGATCGCGCAAGGGCACGTCTAAGCAGCGCGCATCTTCGCGTACTTTCACGCAGATTAAGAGTAGCTCTCCGTCCTGCACTTCTATCCACTGACGGACCCAGCTTCGCTTAATATTATGGATGATTTCCAAGCCGGCAAGTTGCTCTGGATAAACAATAGAGTTGATGCCTACGCTCTGAAATGTCTCTTCGTTTTGCGAATGGGCGTATTCCGGGTTGTCTACACGCGCTACGGTCTTCTTGGCGCCCAAGCGGTTGGCCAAAATGCAGCTCATAATATTATGCGCCTCGTCCGGCATCACACTTATAAACAGATCTGCCTTCTTTATTTCCGCATTATTAAGCGTGGCGAGCGAAGTTGGCGATGCGCAGAGCGTAAGCAAATCGAAGTTGGCTCCGATGTTGAGCAACTTATCCTCATCTTCGTCAATGAGTGTTATGTCATGATGCTCTTTCGTGAAGAGTTTAGCCAAATGCCGGCCTATTGCGCCGGCGCCTGCAATAATAATTTTCATTTGAAGAGAGCGTTACAGCATTTGAAGCGCACTGTTGCGGTTCGCTTTTCTTGCTTTTACATCAATGTTATCAGCTTTTGGCGAGCGTAGGATCGGCGAGTAATTGTCTAACAGCCTGTTTGATGCTGTCTTTGTCCAAGCCTACGAGGCGATAGAGCTCATTCGGGCTACCGTGGGGCACAAACTGATCTGGCAAGCCCAAGCGTTTGATGCGCGGATTCCATCCGTTGTCCTCCATATATTCTAATATCGCCGTTCCCATTCCGCCCATGAGTGCGCCGTCCTCGATGGTGATGATCTTGTCGAAGCTTTTACCGATTTCGTTCAGCAGTTGCGTGTCGAGCGGTTTAAGGAAGCGCAAGTCGTAGTGAGCAATAGATGCCGGCGTCTCCTTTTCCAGTTCCGCAATCGCATCTGCCGCCAAGTTGCCAATAGGTCCGAGTGAGATGATCGCCAGATCCTTTCCTGCCTTCATAATCCGACCTTTCCCGATAGGAACTTCTTCAAGCGGACAACGCCAATCGAGCAAACGACCACGCCCTCGCGGATAACGAATTACGAAAGTGCCCTTGTTCGGCGTTTGCGCCGTGTACATCAAGCGCCGCAATTCGCATTCGTCATAAGGTGAAGCAATCGTCAAGTTCGGAATGGGGCGCAATGAGGCCAAGTCGAAAGTGCCGTGGTGCGTAGGCCCGTCCTCGCCGACCAGTCCCGCGCGATCCAAGCACAAGACTACCGGCAAGTTGAGCAGCGCCGCGTCGTGTATAATATTGTCATACGCCCGCTGTGCAAAGGATGCGTAAATGTTGCAAAAGGGCTGCAATCCCTCTTTCGCCATACCGGCTGAGAACGTCATAGCATGGCCCTCCGCAATGCCCACATCAAAAGCCCTATCCGGCATTTCGCGCATCAAGATGTTCATAGAGCAACCTGTAGGCATTGCCGGCGTGACGCCGATGATTTTTTTATTGGTGCGCGCAAGCTCAAGCAGCGTTTCTCCAAACACGTCTTGAAACTTCGGGGCTTGCTGTGCCGCGCCTTCGCCCAAGCGTTTGCCGCTTTCCGCGTCAAATTTGCCCGGTGCGTGCCAAATCGTCGGCGCCTGTTCCGCAGGTTTGAGTCCTTTGCCTTTTATTGTGTGCAAGTGGAGCAGCTTTGGCCCTTTCATTTCCTTGATTTGGCGCAGCGTTTCGACCAGTTGGATGACGTCGTGTCCGTCTGTCGGCCCAAAATAACGGATATTCATCCCCTCAAAGATGTTTTGTTGATCCGTGAGCAGCGCTTTAATCGCATTGTTGAAGCGCAATACTTTTTTCTTTTTTGAATCATCGAGCACCCCCCAGCGCATCAGTCGGCGCGAAAGGCGGAAGCGCAAATCATTATAAGCGGCCGACGTGTGCAGACGTTGCAGATATTGCTTCATACCGCCCACACTGCGGTCGATGCTCATATTATTATCGTTGAGGATAATCAGCAAATTATTGGGCGTATCTGATGTATTATTGAGTCCTTCAAAGGCCAAGCCGCTACTCATCGCTCCATCGCCGGTCACGCTCACGATATGGCGGTTTTCCTCGCCTTTTTTGAGAGCTGCAACGGCCATACCGAGTGCCGCAGAGATGGAATTGCCCGCATGGCCGCAAGCAAAGGTATCATAAGGGCTTTCTTCGGGGGAGGGAAAGGGGCGAACGCCGCCAAACTTGCGGTTGGTATGAAAAGCTTCTCTGCGGCCGGTGAGAATCTTGTGCCCATAAGCCTGATGTCCGGTGTCCCATACGATGCGGTCGTCCGGAGTAGCAAAAACGTAGTGCAAGGCTACGGTCAATTCTACCGTACCCAGACTTGAGGCCAAGTGGCCCGGATTGTGCGAGCACTCATAAATAATATCCTCGCGCAATTCTTCACAGAGCGTCGGCAGATCTTCGAGCTTCAATTGTCTGAGATCGTCCGGCGTATTGATGTGAGATAAAATCTTAAATTCAGGCATAGTCCTTGAGTAGAAGGGGCTTTCTTCCCGCTATTATCTTGCAAAGGTACATATATCGTTATGATAGCCAAAGGAAAAACTCGCGAATTATCCTTATTTCGCGTAGCAACCGTCGACCAAGGAAAGGTTCTGTTTGCGTTCGTGCGATTATCGAGTGGGGAAGTGCAACGCTTTGCTCATAAAAAGCGGACTATAATCGACTATGAAAAGCCTTTTTTTGATTTGCTCTCCATTTTTCGTTTCGCCCTGTCGGTTGGAGGGCTGCGTACAGATTATTTTGTAGGAAATAGGGCTTAATATGCGATGAAACCGCCTGTTTTTGCATTTTATTGGTGTTCGTTTTTCGGCGTAGTTCGCTATTTCGTTGTGCAAAGGGTGGGGCTTTTTATCCGTAGAATTAGGTTGTTGCTTTTGAAAAATGGACTGTTTGTGTTTTTCATCGTGATGACAAAGGTTTGTTCTCGTGATAAAAAGAGTTTCATCTCACGATAAAAAAGATTTATTCTCGTGATGAAAAACGTCGCAGGTGGGCACGTGCCGGTTTTTTCTCCTATTTGTGCGCTTAAAAGTGAATGATTTATACGATGAAAAGGGCGTTTGTTGCGTTTGTTCCGGGGCATTAGGGCTCGCGTCTCTGTTTGCGGCTGTTTTTTTGAAAGACCAACCCTAAGGGGTTGTCAACGTTGGGGCGCGTTATGCAGGGTTAAGCCGCTTTGCAACTTAACCCTGCCCTGCCAAAAGACTAACCCCGATGGGGTTATTTGAGACGGGAAGCGTTTGGGGATGGTCGTGTGTGGAAATAGGATTGAGTTTGATGGGGTTATTTGAGGCGCGAATGAATGGAGAATGGGCTTCAGAAGATCAATGGATTATCTTCGATGGGCTTTTGTCGGTAGCAAGTATCGAAGAATGGCGTTGGAGGCAAGGGAAAACGGGCTTCAGAAGAAAAAAGGACAATCTTCGATGGACTATTGTTGGTGGCAAGCATTGAAGAACGGCGATGGAAGCTTGGGAAAATGGGCTTTTATGCCTTGCGGCGTTTGCGGAAATAATCCAAAGCCTCTTCGAGCAGCCGCACACGGAAGAGCTTGAGGCTGCCGAAGTAGATGCCGCCCACTAAGATGATGCGCAAGATGAGCAGCAGGTAGATGTTGGAAAGAAAAAACGTGAGTCCGTAGGCCATAAGAATAGCTGCGAGCGACGCGCCGGCAAAGGGAAGAATGTCGGCCAAGGCCTGACGGAATCGAAGATGAATGAGGCGCTTGGCAAAGCATTGCCAAATGAGCAGGCCGAAGATGTTGAGCAGCGCATAAGCGGCCACCATCGTCGTCACGCCAAAGGTATGCAGCCCCGTAATGAGCAATAGTTGGGCGAGAACCAGTGAGAGCGTCCCCCACATATAGAGATCAGAGCGTCCGCGCCCGATGCAAAGGTTTTGATAGATGGTATAAAAAGGCATAAATGCGCCACTTACGCAAAGCATTTGCAGGAGTGGTACGCTGTCGGCCCACTTGGCGGAGAGCGTAACAAAAATAAATTCTTTGGCTACGAACGATAGGCCGAATAAAGCCGGGAAACCCAGCATCGCCGTGAAGCGCATGAGTTTGCGAAATACGCGCAACTGGCGCTCTTCCTCGCCTTCGATGGCGGCTATTACGGGTTGGGCCACTTGCAAGACCATGTCGGAAATGAAACCATAGCCCATCGCGTCCCATTTATAAGCCTGCGAGAAATTGCCGACGGTGCGCGCCGGATAAAGTCGGCCCAGAATGACGGTGAGTACGTTGTTGCCCACGGTGTTGATGATGGTCGTTGCCAAAATCTTGCTGCTAAAGCCAAACATTTTGCGAATCGGGCTAAAATCAATGCGGAATGATGGGCGCCAAGCCGAATAATAGAAGCGCCCGATGCTGACGAGCGTGATGTAAGTCAGACTCTGCCAAGCCAAGGCCCAATAGCGCAGACCGCCCACCGCGGCTAAGATGCCTACAAGTCCGCCAACGATCATCGCAACCAGTGTGATGAGCGCCTTTTCCTTGTTGAGCATATTGCGATTGAGGTAGGCGCTATGCGAAAGTCCGAAACTTGAAATCACAAAACTCAGGAAGATGACGCGCGAAAGTGAGACGAGGGCGGGCTGATGGTAGAAGTCGGCAATCAGCGGCGCGCAGAAGAAGAGTAGGACGTAGATGGCCAGACTGGAAAGCAGGTTGAACCAAAAGACGGCGTTGTAGTCGTTGTCCGTAATCCGCTTTAAGTTGACCAAGGCCGAGGCAAAGCCGCTGTCGCGCAGGTTGCCGGCAATGGCGATAAAGATCGTGAGCATCCCCACTATACCATAGTCGGCCGGATCCAAGAGCCGCGCCAGCACGAAGCCGATCAAGGCGTTGAGGATCTGCATGCTGCCGCTGTTGAGTGCACCCCAAAGCAAGCCGCCGGCCGTTTTCTCCTTCAGATTATCCATTATTCTTCCTCTTGCATGGCTTCTATGACGCGGCGAAACATCTCTTCGCGGCCCACACGCGGCTTCCAGCCGAGCGCAAGCAACTTCTCCGTAGACAGGCGTAAGCGCGTGGTGGGTGGATAGGGGGCATCGGGTTGCAACTGAATGCGTAATCGTTGCGCGGGAGCGAAACTTTGCAGCACGCTTTCGCCTACTTCGCGGATCGAAGCATAGTTGTCGGCGTCGGCTACGTTGTAGGCCTCGCCGTTAGTGCCTTTGAAGAGCAAGGTGAGCAAGGCCTCGGCCGCGTCGGTCGTATATAAATAATTGTGGCGCGTTTCTCCGGTACTCAATAATGTGATGTCCTGCTTTTGAAGTGCGGCGCGGGCAAACATGGCAAAGACGCGCCCATCTTCGCGCCCTACGCCGGCACCGAAAGTTTGGGTGAGGCGGGCTATTTTTATGGGTGTGCCGTATTCGCTTGCGTAGGCTCGACAAAGACATTCGGCTGCGCGTTTGCCCAAACTGTAACTGCTGCGCGGGGCGAGGGGATCAACATAGCCTTGATCGGCTTCGGTGATCGGCACTTCGTCGTTGGTGATGCGCCCATAGACTTCGATGGACGACAGATAGACGACGCTCTTCGCTTCTGCGGCGCGCGCAAAATCGAGTACGGCACGTGTGCCGTTGAAAATAGCGTCTAAGGTTTCGACCGGCTGTGTTACGAAACTTTTTGAAGCCGTCGGGGCTGCTCCATGTATAATATAGTCGACGCTTCGTGCGGGACAAGTCGCAGAAAGTTCGCTCAACGTGCTTTGGAAAAAGAGTCCGCAGTCGGCAGGAAGGAGCCGGCGCGCTTTTTCCACGCTTCTTACGGGCAGCAAAAGGTGCAAACCGAGTGCGTGGGCTTGATTGAGTGCACACAAGCAGCGCACGAGCGTGGCGCCGATTAAGCCCGTTGCGCCCGTGATGAGTATCGTTTGCCCGCGGAGGGCTTCTGCGAAGCGGGTGTGCGCTACAAATTCATCGGCATCGCGCCGGAGCGTAGAAAACGTGGGCATACGTGTCAGAAACCAAAGATTTGCTGATTCTCATGTACTTGCACCATCGCGCGAAACAGGAAGAAATCGGTCGGCGTTGTGATCTTGATGTTCTCCATCGGCCCCATTACCAAGCCCAACTTATAGCCGTAATGGCTCATCATAGAGCAACTATCGATGAAGTCTTCGCGTCCTTCTTCGCGAGCGCGGCGATGGGCGGCGATAATGTCTTTGAGGTAAAAACTTTGCGGCGCACGCGCTATTTTAGACTTGGCGCGGGTAGGAATTTCCAAGCTGCCGTCAGACTCTTGTACGACTAAGGTCTCCGTAGCCGGGATGCACGTGATGCAACTTCCGGAGCGGCGAACTTCTTGTATGTTGTCTGTGATGGTTTCTTCGGTAATTAGCGGCCGCACGCCGTCGTGGATCAATACAATGGGCGACTCTGTCGCTGCCGACTCTTGCTTGCGGGCGAAAAGTTCCGCTGCTTCGAGGCCGTTGTAGATAGATGCTTGCCCCGTATTTCCGCCTTCGACGATGCTCACAACTTTGTTGATCTCAAACTTCTTGAGCATTTTCTTCAGAAAGGGGATCCACTCTTTCAAACAAGCCACAACGATGGCATCGATCTGCGGATGATTGTCAAACAATTCGAGCGTGTAGATGATGATAGGCTTGCCATTGAGTTCGAGAAACTGCTTCGGGCGCGACTTAGTATTCATCCTTACGCCCGCTCCTCCGGCAAAAATGACGGCAATGTTCATACGTACAAGATGTTATTTGCTTGCAAAGTTAGCAGATTTCCATCGAACACGGCCGCCGGCAAGCAAAAGAAAGGCGCAGGGTGGGTGCTTTTCTGTGTAAGTTCGTGCGCGTTCACTCTAAGAACGCTTTGCTAAAAGTTGCAGTTGGGCATCGTTTTTAGCCTCTTTACGATAGTCTATAAAGGGATTGAAATGAAAAATGCGAGGCCTATAATAGGCGTACACGTAGTGGGAATTTTGTGTATCCTCGGTGTACTTTGGGTGGAGGCAAATAGAATAAATAATGTGTGCTTTGTGCGTGTGTCGTGGAGGCTTTGCACTTGTTTTTTCTATACGAAACGCAATACGGCCTTTCTTTGATGGGCATAGCAAGATGGCGAAGGGTTTGATAAAATATAGGCGACTATAAGTGATTAGGGCTGATCTTTCAAATCGGTCGCTTATATCTATTTGAACATGCTGATAAATTAAACCACCAAAGCTCATCCCCGCAACGCAACTCATTAGGCTTGGTCGTTGACGCTTTCCGCAGACGGGCGTTGGCTTGTTTTGAAAGACCAACCCTATGAGACCTTTGCACAGCGATTGGTGTGTATTTTGTTTGTTAATTCATTGTATAATAGGAAGTTATTTCGTATATTTGAGCATTAAAAACAGCATAATACTCCTCCCATGGCATACCAATCCAAGAATACCGATGAGCATGTAACATTTGCAGACGCACTCCTTTCAAAGCGTTATCGCAAAGCACAAAACGACTTCCTCAATCAGGTTGACACGCTTATCGATTGGCGTCCGAT
>NZ_GG700643.1:153290-468044 GCF_000159995.1 Alloprevotella tannerae ATCC 51259 | reverse complement strand
CAATTTTATGATCTGAGAATAGAGCGGCTGTCCGCTAAAATGTGTACTTTTACCCATGGTTAAATGTTTTTTTGTCGAATACAAATTAACCATTAAGGGCTGACTTTACAAAACGAAATCAGCCCTTTACTTTTTGCCCTCTCCAAAAGAACGGCATATCAATCAAAAAACTTTTATCGGACAGCAATAATATCAAACAGGAACTCTTCGAGAGTCTGTTCAGTCAAGGTGTTCAACTCGTGCATTGTCTTAAAGCAAAGATGAAGAATAAACTTATGCCTATGTGGGACAAGATTATGCTGAGAAAAAGATATATCATCGAGTACATGAATGAGCTTCTTAAGAACAACGCGAACTTTGTACACTCACGACACCGCTCGATACATAACTTTATCATGAATTCATTTTTTGCCCTTACGGCATATTGCTTTTTGGAGATAAACCGAATGGACTGTTTGTATATGTAGATAAATCAAGCCAGTTTGAACTATTTGAATACTATAATTATCCTGAACTAGCATATTAATTGTACTGAGACACATTTTTTACTCCTTTCAGATTTAGAAGATGTCAACTTATTCAGTACACTACAACTCAATACACTATATTTTAGTAGAAATAAAAGAGATGCAACCAAGATTTGATTGCATCTCCTATCATTTTTCGTCACCTATAATTTATGGTACTAAAACGTTATACACTTTATTGCCAACTTTCACAACATAGGTATTTCGCATCATCGGAATCAACAAGTTTTGCTGGCCGCTACCAGAGAAGACTTGCTTACCATTTGTAGCAAATACTGCAACTTCTTGACCACTAGAATTACTTATGACTATGTGTCCAGGGATCGTGCGAACAATTGTTTCAGCCTTTGCATTATCTTTTAATGAAGTAACGGCAGAAACACTATTGGACATTCTAGATTCACCTTCATCATAAATAACTGTCACAGTATAGTTGTGATTACCCTTATCGGCCGTATTATCTTTGAATATAGTCGTCTGAGCATCTACAGTAGCGATATTTTGGCCATCACGATAGATATTGAAACCAATAATAGTGCCAACGCCAGACTCGTATGTGATATCATCAAGCATAAGCATTTGCTGGAACTTAGAAGTTACGCGAATTGCGAAGTATTTAGTTCCTTCAGGCAGTTCAACTTGATACTCTTTCCACTTATTCCGAATCTTATTTTCTGTCATCAGAACATTATTGAGAGAAGCAGTATCGGCAGTTGTCTTAGAGCAACGAACCTCTATACTTTCGTAACCATCAAAAGATTTTGCCCAGAAACGAATAGTTTGCTTCTTTCCAGAGAGAGACGGTGATATTAACCAACCATTATTTCCCTTAGCAGAATAGTTTGTAATAGAGGCCAAGAATTGCTTGCCGGAATGCGGAGTGCACCAACGAGATAGATCATATTCTGTAATCTCAGATGGATTGAAAACGATGAAGGGGAAAGGCTCGCCAGCATGCGGGAATGTAAAGTCTTCCCAAACACCAGTCTTACGTTCACGATCACCTTCTATAGTCCAAGGCGACAGGTCCTTAATTTCAAAGGCTTTGAAGCCCTCAAAGTCTTCAGTTGTTTCACTAATCTTAGTGTCAGGAGCAGTCCAAGTTAAAGTGACAATATCTCCAGCTTCATCTACGTGGCCAGTCAAATCATTGATAGCTGGAAGGTCAGAAGCCTTCAGATTTATATCAAGTGTCTGAGACGTATTATCAGCCTTATCCATATCCTTGTCAAAAACAACTACAGCTTTCAACTTAGACACTTCCGGATCTGTAACTTTAGACTTATAAAGCATTGTAAAGGTCTTACTTGCTTCTGGAGCAAGCGTCTCACCTCTAAGTGTGGCTACAATTTTATTATTAGCGTAGAGGTCTATAGTATAATCGTCAGCCACCTTATCACCAATATTACGAACAGTTACCAAACATTGTGCTGATTGTCCTGCCGTTACTTGTTTTGGTGCTACCAAATGAGCATCAAGATTATAATCAAAGTTGTTACGCACATTGATATCATCTATCAAAATTGCAGTTGCTTTTTGATTATTATCTATTCCACGCAGAGTAAGAATTATAAATCTCGAGCCTTTGAAGTTGTTCAGATCTACTTTCTTTATTCTCCATCCTTCGTCGCCTTCTAATTTTTTATAGTTGATTGTTGAGACAACTTGAGGAGCATTTCCATCCTTACTAATTTCAACCTGGATAACATTATCTTTACCAGGAACGGCATAATAAGAGAAGAGCAAGGTAGGATTGTTAGCCTGGGCTAAATCAATTTTTCCAGAGCTAATGCTTGCTGACTCTCCGTTCTTATCTGCTAAGAACTTTAAGCAACCACCATCGTTATCTGAAGAAGTTTCATTAACAATCTCAATGTTGTTTTTGCCATCCTTACCTCTCGTCCAAAAGCCATTCTCGATATTGCCATCTGGGAATCCTTCGTGGAATGGTAAAGTATAAGGAGACCCTGCAATAATCCACGGGGAGCGACCAATTTTACTTTCTCCAACGCTAGAACTTGCTTTGAGCAAGAAGTAGAATAAGGATTGTTCACCGGTTTGTGGAACATCGGTAATATCAAGAGAACGCTCAGTTACACCTGTTCTGAAAGTAGATACAGACTCACCCTGTACAGAGAATACGTTATAAGTTAATTCACTTTCATCAACGTAACCATCATTCACGCCTTTAATACCTGGAGAATCCCAAGATAACAGCGCTGTTCCATCAAAGTTGTCAACAAGCTTAATATTTTGTGGCGCACGCGGCAAATCATAGCCAATGTAAACATCTCTTTCAACAACTCGCCCTGCACCGCTTGCATTACTTACAACTACAGTATATTTATTAAATCCATTCGCAATATCGTCAGACTTATCCTTATAGGTAAGCATAGCTCCCTTTGCGGGATTCTCTATCGTATGAATGAGTTTGCCATTGCGAAGAATTTCTACCTTCGTAAGAGTTCCCACATCTTTACCTTTAAGATCCTTCGTTGGTGTACGGAACTTCAACTCTGCAGACAAGTCGCCTTCAGCCCCTGCAGTCAAAGTATAATCTGTAATAGAATCTGGTGCAGAATATCTAGGTCCTTCAGTAACAATTATCTTATGTAAGAACAAATAACCTTGATTACTTGGACTCGTAGCGTGGAAAGCAAAGTTGTAAATACTATCCTTTTCAACAGACACTAAAGTGGAAAGAGTCACCGCATCAGGACCATGGAATGAAGTATCAGGAACGATCACCTTGTAGCTATCATTAATAACTGTTCCATTTCCTAATGAAGCAGAAATACGTTCAGTATTAAGCTTATTCGTAGACTGAACTACGAATGAGAAGAAGTACTGTCTATCGTTATTCAAATGAATTGGTGGAGAAATCAACCAATCATCAGCATCTCTAACCGTATTGAATTGGTTATAGACCATATTGTCCACCTTATTCATCACCCAAGTGCGACCATCTTTATTTGCATCGAATACTGTAAATAAATCAAAGGCTGGCTGTCCATCAAACTCTTCAACATAAGGAGCTTCAAGCGGATCACCAACAAGCACCTTATTAGATACAATTTCCTCACCGGTATACCCCTCATTAACAGCGCTAACCTTATAGTAATATGCCGTCAGTGTCTGGGGGGTAATTTCTTCTGAGAAAGTAGTGCCAACGTGCGAATCTGCAACAACAACTTCATCTGGATAACGCACAATCTTATAACGCAAATCAGACGGATTTACATAACCGCCATTTTTACCCTTCGTTGGAGCAGTCCAAGTCAAAGTCACTTTGCTCTTAGTGTCTAAGGTCAACTTAATACCTTCTGGTTGGAGAGGAATATCTCTTCCTATCCACTTCTTTTCTACTGTTCGCTTGCTCTCTCCTGCATTATTTTTTACAAAGATCACAAATGGAGTTTTTCCTCCTACTACAGTTACATTCTCATTAACAATTGCACCTGGCGCCGCAGTTCCAGTTTTTAGAGTATCTCCGTCAACTAAGATAAAGTATTCTAGATTCTCAGAAAGAGCAGAGTTGTCTACAGCTTTAGTCGGCAACTTAAATTTAACAGCGCCCGTTGTAGAAGCGTCAGTAAAATTCAACTCAATGTCTGAGACGACTTGTGGAGCCTTTTTATCTACAGTTTGAGGAATGTAAAGGCAAACCAACTGCTCGTTATCAGGGAATTCCTTTATTTCGGTTGCTTGTCCTGTATTGACATTAACTTCGTAAAGGACATTGTTTTCTTCCGAATCTGAAGCCGAAGCCCAATACAATTTATTGGTTTTGAAATCAAAAGCAGCACTCTGATAGTAAGCACCAATTGTAACGCCCGTATTGCCTATTTTTGTTTGAGCGCCAGTCTTCTTATCAATACGATATAAATCTGCATTTCTATCAATACCAAATAAGCGGCCATATTTGTCGGCGGCCATTACCAAGAACGTTAAATCAGTAGGACAAAGCACTTCTCTTTCTGCTTTATCATAATCTACCGTACCGATTGTCAGCCCTTTCAAGTCGCTTGTATAGAAGCAGCCATAAACTTTACCGGAAGTTTGATCGTATGTTGCAGAAACAGCTATCATAGCATTATCTCTCAGATCATCATACTTTACAACTTTCCAAGTATTTACATCATATTCATAATACGATGCAAAAATAGCACCATAGAGCTGTGTAAAGTGCACGAAGTGGAAACGGTCATTATAAAAGGCACCACCGCCATTTGCGTTGATGTTCGAAGATTGCTTCAAGACCTCTTTGGTCATACTAGGCACAGAGAACGAATAAACCCCATAGGGATACTGGGAAGACGATGTATATTGTGACCAAGATGCAGCAGATACGAGATTTCCCCACATTGTAAAGCTTGCTGCTTCATCTTTTGGCGAACGATACTTTGGTGTCCCCAAAATACTACCAGGAGTTTTAAACGGATTACGACCGGTAGGCTTTGCCGTAAGTAGCAAAGGATAATCCTTCCTAATGTCGTTAGGTGGAATAGAAAGTTTCTCACTTTCTTTCATCATTTTGGGGAGTTTATCACCCCCAGTTTTAAACCGGGATTGCGCATGCAATCCTCCTTCAATGGTCAATGTGGCCATAAGACCGACCATTAGTGCTAAGGTTTTCTTACGCATAGATCTTATGTATCAAGAGTTTTATAAAAAGATTAGGCAGTCGCAAATGTAGATGTTTGTTTCTTAAAACGCAAATTTTTAGCGATAAAAAATAAAAATCAATAGAAAAGTTGTAAGTTATCTGGGAATATCTATATATTTGCAACAAATAAATTTTCGCTCTCTTTTAGGGCTGATACGCAGGAGTTGCGCTTATTCACAATCTCCAGTACATTTTTTTCAACAATAGATGTAGATAAACAAGTAATGATCAATAACCAAACATATCTAACTTTAAATTACGCGATAATGAGAAGATTCGTACTTTCAATGCTGGCCCTATTGGCTATGCAAAGCGTGAGTTCACAAGACAGGCTAAACGTAGGCTACAGTTATGGGCAAGTTGCAACACAAAGCAACTATGAAGTGTCCGGAAAAACGTGGGTCGACGCTGCCATTTATTTGCCTCCCACAAAAATAAAAATGTATAAAGGGAGTCGAATTGTAGAAATTGATGCAGGCTTAGCAAGTCGAGTAAACATTGACAGCCTTCGTGTATGGATTAGAACCTCTTTAACCGGACCAAATCTCGTAGAAAAGAGCTTATCCAAAGAGGATAATCCAAAAATCATACGCGGATGGAATAAAATCCAGCTTGACCAGCCCTATGAAATTAACAGCGAGGAAGGACTTTATATAGGTTATTCCTTTAAGCAACGCGACAAAACTAAAGCGACAGCCGTAATTGATGAACCGCAAAAAGATGCTTTTTGGCTACGACTCGGCTCCACATCTACTTGGCAGGATAAATCTGCTGAAGGTGCTTTAAGCCTTGAAGCAGTATTTGAGGGCGACAAACTTCCTCAATATGATTTAGGTCTTGTTTCTGCTGTTGCGGTACCAGAATTAGCATCCAACACTATTAAGATCACAGCTAAAGTACGCAATTATGCTGTAAAGACAATCCAAGGTTTCACTTTGTCTACAAGTCTTCCTGATGGCAGTCTGCAAGTAAGCAATCAGTTTGATAATGCTCTTGCTTCCAATGGCTCTACTGAAGTAACTTACAGTATCCCCGACGTAAATGATGCCGGCATTAAGCAACCAATAGAAATCAAGATCTCTGCTTTAAAGAACGGTACGGATGAAAATGAAGCCAACAATATGCAAGTGCCCTCTTATTCTTTTACGCACAAAGTACTCGTAGAGGAATTTACAACAGAACAATGCCCCAACTGCCCTCGTGTATCTAATTATTTACATGAAATATTGAGCGAACCTAAGTATAAGGACAATGTCATTGCCGTTTGCCATCACTCTGGTTATCATACTGATTGGTTGACGCAAGAATGTGACAATGGTTTGCTGTTCTTGTACAATTTGGGCGGCTCTACTTTCGCACCCGGCGTAATGTTCGACCGCTACCCATTCTTCTCGAAAAATGGAGCCCAAACCGCAGTAGTCTCACCAGACAAGCAAGAACTCATCACTTACATAGAGAAGCGTTTAGCAGAGAAAGCACGTGCTTCTTTGAATCTACGCGGATATTATGATGAAAACGCGCATAAGCTAAACATTGAAGCACGAGGTAAACGCAGCGAAGACTTCTCTAAGACTCCGGCTCGCTTGACTGTGTATCTGTTAGAGGACAATATTAAAGCGAACAAGCAAGCGGGTGCACCCACCTTCACGCATCAACACGTAATTCGTGCTTTCAATAGCACTTGGGGTGATGTAGTAGAATGGGAAAACAACCGCTTTTTGAATACTTACTCTTTCCAAGTTGACGACAGCTGGAAGAAGAGTAATATGTACATCGTCGCGTTCATTGGTGACTATGATAGTACAAATCCGGCAAATTGCGTGATTGAAAATGCAGAAAGCATATCCTTTAATGCTTTAGTTGCCAATATTGAGCAAACCACGACAAGCAAAGTCGTAACTCGCGATTACTATACAATCAATGGTGTAAAGACTGCTGAAGACAAGTTAACGAAAGGAGTCTACATCATACGTACAACGACATCTGACGGCCGAGTTTCTTCTCAGAAAGTCTTGATCCCGTAAAGATTTATTGGATAAGTTTTTAACAAACTTCTAACGAAAAAGAGTCTTATGCCTTTATGCAGCGTGAGACTCTTTTCTTTTTGCCTCGAAGAAAAGACTTACAATATCGTAGGACAAGAAGAATGAGAAGTTGCGCCCAAAAACGTATAGATTAAGCTGCGTATATGAAATACTATAGCTTGATTAAATTTTCTCTCATCGTGGAAGGAAAAATGTACCTTCACGATGAAACGTTTGTACTTCCACGGAGGGAGACCTTTGCACAGCGATTGGTGTGTATTTTGTTTGTTAATTCATTGTATAATAGGAAGTTATTTCGTATATTTGAGCATTAAAAACAGCATAATACTCCTCCCATGGCATACCAATCCAAGAATACCGATGAGCATGTAACATTTGCAGACGCACTCCTTTCAAAGCGTTATCGCAAAGCACAAAACGACTTCCTCAATCAGGTTGACACGCTTATCGATTGGCGTCCGATCAGGACGCTGATCAACAAGAAATACACGAAGCGACAAAATGCCATCGGCGCACCGGCTTATGACGTGATTCTCTTATTCAAGATGTTGCTTTTGGAGACATGGTACAACCTCAGTGATTGTGCTTTGGAGGAGCGCATCAATGATTCGATCACCTTTTCCCGATTCCTGGGGCTGAAGATGGAAGAGGTATCTCCCGACCACAGCACCATCAGTCGATTTCGTTCGGCACTGACAGAGTTGGGTCTCATGGACAAACTGTTGGCGCAGTTTAACAAACAACTTTCGCGCCATCATATTTCGGTAAGGGAAGGGGTGCTTGTCGATGCAAGCCTTGTGGAGACGCCACATAAACCCAACGGAAGCATTACGATTGAAGTTGCAGACGACAGAGAAGACAATCGGAGCGAGGAGGAAAAAGAGGCAGAGGAGGATTATCAAAAACAGGTTGTCCGTCAACGTAAAGGGACGGATGAAGAAGCCCGTTGGGTTTACAAACAAAAGCGTTATCACTACGGATACAAAAAGCATTGTCTGACCAATGTTCAAGGCATTGTTCAAAAGGTGATAACGACTGCAGCGAACCGCAGTGACACGAAGGAGTTTATTCCGCTATTGCAGGGTGCAAACATACCTCAAGGCACAGCCGTCTTGGCGGACAAAGGATATGCTTGCGGGGAAAATCGTTCCTACCTGCAAACCCATCACCTTCAAGACGGCATTATGCACAAGGCACAACGCAACAGGGCATTGACCGAGGAAGAGAAGCAACGAAACAAAGCAATCAGTCCGATACGGAGCACCATCGAACGCACCTTTGGCAGTATTCGCCGGTGGTTTCATGGCGGACGATGTCGATACCGGGGACTTGCCAAGACCCATACTCAAAACATTCTTGAAAGCATCGCCTTTAATTTATACAGAACCCCGGGGATAATTATGTCCTCATTTGTAGGATAAGGCATAACCACCCTTGAGGAGCTCGTGCAAGCAGCTCCTCAAAGGGGGATTTACAACTACTTTCACTCCTTACTGCCACCCCTTTCACTCGCTCCTTTTATGCCAAGAACTCCTCTTTACTACACCTCCTTATTTTGCAAAGGTCTCGGAGGGACATTTGTGCCATCACGATGGTATATTCACCCTGTCAAAGCTGATCAGCCGAAAATCAAATTCCGAGCAATAAAAATAAATTCAGAAAACAAAAAGATTGGGAGCGATACTCCCAATCTTAGGCACTAATCGAGGAGAAAATCAGAGAAAGAGAATATAATCCCCTTCCCTATCGCCTGATTTAATATTCATCGTTGGCATATAGATAGTCGAACGTAGCCGGATGCCAATCATACAACTCCTCAGGCCGGAAAAAACGCTTGATTTCTATTGTTGCCGTTTCGTGAGAGTCACTGGTATGTACAATGTTTTCTTGGCAACTCATGCAATAATTACCACGAATGGTGCCTGCCGGTGCATTGCGCCCATTCGTAGGCCCGGCTAAAGCGTGCACAGCTGTAACCGCCTCAACGCCTTCTAAGCACATTGCGATAATAGGTGCGGCCTCCATAGAGCTTTTCACGCGCTGAAAAAATGGACGTTGCGCCAAGTGTGCATAATGTTCGTTCAAGATGGCATCATCCAACTGCATCATTTTCATACCACAAAGGTGCAAACCTTTCTTTTCAAAAATACTGATTATTTCTCCGACCAATCCTCGCTGTAAAGTGCAAGGCTTGAGTAGGACAAGTGTACGTTCCATCATTTGTTTAGCTATTTATGTTTTGTGTAGAATAAGCCTATTGACTTCGACAAAAGTACAATAAAATCCCAATAAAAAGGTTTTATTTCCGTTAAAAGAAATCATCCGGAGGATTATTGATGCTTTCTTTCCATTCGTTTCACGCTGCTCCTTCAGAGCTGAATCAAAGGCTACCCCAGCCTATTGGTTAATCCCTTATCAACAGTTGGAAAGCAGCACGTGCTTCATCTGCTTTATCAGCCGTAAAGGCCTCTTCATTTTCTTGAAGCCATTTATCAAAAGCTTCTAATGCTAAACGGCGCATAGCTGCTCGGCCGGCGCGATAGCCGCTTTGATAGTTGTGATAAGGTAAGATATTTCTATTATAATTTCCGTCTGCCATAATTTTCTTTGTATACTAAGAGACCGCATATCAGTCTTTTTCCGTTCAATATTCAGTAGCCCTCTTGCCATCCTCAACCTTTCAATGCACTAACCGGTACCGAGCGCACAGAAACAAGCAGGTAAGGAAAGCAATTCAAGTACGAGATATAGCCTTAACGCCCTTTACAATCTTCAATTTTTTGATTAGGGTATTCAGCACTCTATTATCGTTGACCAATAGCGTCAAGATGCCGACAAAAAGCCCGTCCTTAGCCTCTATCTTAATAGATCGTAGACCTACAGCTTCCTCTTTACTAATGATGGAAGTCAGATTATTGACTACGCCTAAATCGTCATTGCCTATCACTCTTAAAGTAATCGGATACCTACTTGTGCCCTTTCCGGCCCATCGCGCTTGCACGATACGATAAGGATAGCGCGCCTTCATTTCTGCTGCGTTGGGGCAGGACGTTCTATGGATTTTGATACCGCCATTAACGGTCACGAAACCAAAAACTTGGTCTCCATAAACGGGGCTACAGCATTTAGCCATTTCAAAATCAAGCCCTTTAAGATCCTGCCCTATCATTAAAACGTCATCGGTCGAATTAAAATCTTGAAGAGGGGATTCAACTTGATTAAACTCCTCTGCACTTCGAACCGCAGGAAGTTCGCTGTGGGTATTTTCTCTATTGTAGATGGCTATATATTGGTCAATGATCTCGTTAGTATCCAGCGTTTCATCGGCCACAGCCTTATAAAATTCGTTGGTTTCTTTATAGCCTAACTTGATAATCAAATGATTCCAGATACTTTCGACCCATTCTATCTTTCTATTACGAAATTTTCGCTCAAAAGTTTCTTTGGCAATATTACCATCTGCGGAAATACGATCGTTGAGTGCAGCTCTAATCTTGGCTTTAGAGCGTGGAGAGACGACGTAATCCAGCCACTCTAATTTTGGCGTCTGAGATGATGAGGTAATTATCTCTACTTTCTGCCCACTTTCCAAGCGTTGGCGAAACGAAACATTCTTTCCATTGATTTTTCCTCCTACACAACGATTGCCTAAACCGGTGTGAATATGATAGGCAAAGTCTAATACGCTTGCGCCAACGGGAAGTTTATATAAATCTCCCTTAGGACTAAAGACGTAAACTGCACTCTTCTCCAACTTACTTCCGAGATTCTCCGAAAGCGACTGCTCATCGCCACGCTCTAAAGCACTCCGGATATTAGCCAGCCAAGAATCGATATTCCCATCCCCACCCTTGATGCCCTTATAACGCCAATGGGCAGCCAGTCCATGCTCTGCCGTTTCATCCATACGTTGAGAGCGAATCTGCACTTCAACCCATTTTTCTTTTGGGCCCAGTACCGTGATGTGCAAACTCTCGTATCCGTTGCTTTTAGGTACAGTAAGCCAATCGCGTAAGCGCTTTAAATTGGACTCATATTCATAGGTTATCAGCGAAAAGACTTTCCAACAAAGTGCTTTTTCCTCTTCAATGGGCGCATCAATGATTACTCTGATTGCAAAGAGATCATATACGCCTTCAAAGGCGCAATGCTGCTTCTGCATCTTCTTCCAAATGGAATGAATACTCTTAGTGCGGCCCTTTATTTTATATTGTAATCCTTCTGCATCTAGTTTTTCTCGAAGCGGGGCAATAAAGCGTTCGACGTATGCATCGCGCGCAGTTTTGGTAGCATTGAGTTTGTCTTTAATATGATAGTAGGCGTCGTGCTCCAGATACTTTAAGGATAAATCTTCCAGCTCACTTTTAATCGTATACAGACCCAATTTGTGCGCCAAAGGGGCATAGATGTAGGCTGCTTCGATAGAAAGCTTCTGCTGTGCTTCCTTAAATGGCGTATCTTTGATCTGTCGCATCCTGATAACGCAATCAACAATAAGCAACAAGATAACGCGCATATCTCCGCATTGAGAAACGAAAAGATTACGGAAATCATCGCTTTCCATCGCCGCAACTTTTGTAGAAAGTAAGCGTTCAGCACTCATGTAAGAGGAAAGCGGGCGGCAGAGACTTTCTCCAAACAGTCGTTGGGCGCGCTGTAATTGTTCAGGAGTAATCACTACGGCGTGGAGCAAGCAAGAAAGTAAACTATCACCGTGTAGTCCGATTTCGTTGACCGTCTCAAGAATCGTAGCTAAAGCGGTATTGAGACGATTTAGCCCTAAATCATCGTGCAGAGAAAATCCTTCAGCCAATTCTCGCTCAATGAACGTTTGCATTCTTCGGCGAAGGGTAAATGGCAAATCGTAGTGAGCAGCACGAAGAGCCTTACGATACAATATGAGAAAGGCCCTTCTTTCTTCTGCAGTAAATCTTCCTTGTTGCTCCATAAGATCTCAAGTGTTAAAGGTGTATAGAAAAAGAACGTAACCAATCATCTATTAGTATGCGCGCCAAACTCATTGGCCCAGGAATTTCAGGTAAAGCGTCGTATCTATACCATCCGCCCTTTCTAAGTTCGGATCGCTGCAAACAAAGTTCTCCACTATCATATTCCGCTTTGAAGCCGACCATCAGACCTGAGGGATAAGGCCAAGGTTGACTGGCAAAATAAGAGAGATTCTTAATCTTTAATCCTGTCTCTTCCAACACTTCGCGGTGTACGCACTCTTCTAAAGATTCTCCAGTCTCAACAAAACCAGCCACTAACCCCATATAATTGGCTGTAAAATTTCGGCTCTGAATCAAAAGAATCTCTTCGCCTCGCGTAATCGCAACGATAATGGCCGTAGCTAAAGAGGGCCAAATCTCTTTTCCACAATTAATGCAGCGTTTTGAGATTGTGGTGTGGAATTTCATTGGGGATCCACATACGCCACAAAACTTAGTCGTAGTATCCCAATACTGTAATTCTCGTGCCTTGCCTGCCATTAGGTACTCTTCAAAAGGAAGATGATAATAGCTTTGCCGCAAAGGCATCATTGTGAAGGAGGCTTGTGTAATAGGTGTAGAGATTTGAACGGAGAAGCAAGGCCTTCCATTTAATTCTGGTAGAGTTATAACAGTTTGCCATACCTCTAAATGAAGCGGACAAGTCTTAGCTATAGGTAAGCGCTTCTCCTCTGTCAACAAAATAGTGTCGCTACAAAATATAAACCAATAAGCCTCTTTCTCCATTGATCATAATCAGGTTAAGCGTGAAACATTAAAGACATGCCGCCTACCATAAAAAGTAAGGCAGGCGGCATATATAATATATAGGTCGAACTGACTTAGTTTTTCTCTAGTTCACGCATAATCATCTCGACCTTTTCACCAGCATCGGCGCAAGCTCCTTTATAGCAATTAGCACATCCGATCTCACCCCGCACTTCTACATAGAACTTAATCTTGGGTTCAGTACCTGAAGGGCGAACGCTAACTTTCGTGCCATCTTCTGTATACCATTGAAGAACATTACTTGACTGCAGCATAGAGATCGCTGTCTCGTTGCCATCTCCATCGTAGGCCTTCAACAATTGGAAGTCTTTTGTCAAAATGACTTTGCTACCACCCAACTCTTTTGGTCTGTTGGTGCGGAAGTTTTCCATCATTGCCTTAATTTCTTCTGCTCCAGACTTACCAGGCTTAACAATATTAACTGCTTTATTGTATGAGAAGCCATACTCTAAATAGATGTCCATTAAAACATCGTACAACGTCTTACCTTGATCTTTCGCCCAAGCACAGATCTCAGCTAACAAAGAGCAAGCTGAAACAGCATCTTTATCGCGAACAAAGTCTTCAGCCATAAAGCCATAGCTCTCTTCGCCACCACCAATATACTTCAAGCTTCCTTGATCTTCCTCCAAATGAACCATACGAGCGATCCATTTAAAGCCAGTATAGACGTCGAATAGTTTGATGTTGTTCTTCTTTGCTATTTCTGCAATTAACTCTGTCGTAACAATCGTCTTTACAATAAACTCATTGCCCTTCATCAAACCTTGTGCAATGCGATTCTTGATAATATAGTATAAGAAAAGCATACAGGTTTGGTTACCATTAATTAATACCCACTCGCCTTTATCGTCTTTGCAAGCCATACCGACACGGTCTGCATCGGGATCAGAGGCCATTACAATATCTCCGTCGATCTTCTTAGCTAAATTAATCGCCATCTCAAGCGCTTCACCATTTTCCGGATTCGGACTTACGACTGTTGGGAAGTCGCCCGACTCAACCATTTGCTCCGGCACAGTATGCACGTTCTCAAATCCCCATAGCTTCAACGACTCCGGAATAAGAATCTTTCCGGTTCCGTGAATAGGCGTGTAAACGATTGAAAGATCTTTCTGACGTTTGATAACTTCAGGATCAATGGACAATGTGTGAATCTTCTGCAAGAACTCTCGGTCAATCTCCTCGCCAATAATTTGAATCAAATCGTTATTGCCTTTGAACTTGATATCCTCAACGCCTACTTTTCCCACTTCTTCTATAATGCCAATATCGTGCGGTGGCAACACTTGTGCACCATCATCCCAATAAGCTTTATAACCATTATACTCTTTAGGGTTATGACTGGCCGTCAGAATAACGCCGGCCTGACATCCTAAATGGCGGATAGCAAAAGAAATCTCAGGCGTCGGACGCATTGCATCAAAGAGATATGCTTTTATGCCATTGGCAGAGAAAATTTGGGCAGCAGTCTCGGCAAACAAGCGACTGTTATTACGGCAGTCGTGACCGATAGCCACAGATATTTCATTTCTGTCTTTAAAGTGCTGCAATAGATAATTAGCCATACCTTGCGTTGCAGCTCCAACCGTGTAAATGTTCATACGGTTCGTACCCGGCCCCATAATGCCGCGTAGGCCGGAAGTACCAAACTCTAATGTTCTATAAAAAGCATCTATCAATTCGGATTTATCCGGATTCTCTAGCATTTTACGTACAGATGCCTGTGTCTTCTCATCGTAAAGCGGTGAAGTCGTCCATACTTTTGCTTTCTCTTCACACTCACGAATTAATACGCTTTGGTTCTCCATAACAACTATGTTTAATTAAATGATTTTATTGTTCCGAGGGTAGTATTTCTATCCAGTAACCATCCGGATCTTTGATAAAATACAAGCCCATCTCTTCGTTTTCAAAACAGACATACCCGCGTTCTTTGTGGAATGCACGTGTAGCCTCATAATCTCCGGGCACACGACAGCACAAATGAAATTCGCATTCACCAAGATTATATGCTTCGGGATGATCACGTAACCAAGTCAACTCTAACCTAAAAGTTGATAAACCGTCACCTAAATATACTATCTTAAATGTACCATCCGGACCGTTTATCTCTCCAACTGGCTTTAAACCTAATGCATCTTTATAGAATTGTAAAGAGCGCTCTAAGTCTGTTACATTAAAATTAAAATGGTCAAATCGTCCGTTTACTTCCATATAGTCATAGTTCTTTGTCATCGCAAAAATACAAATATTTTTTGTTTTAAGCCCCTCATTACGCTAAATTCCTTTCAGCATATTGAACAGTTTATCCTAAAAAAGACTTTTCCTTTTCTTTATAGATAATTTTAGCGACAAACAAACGAAGTTTTCTAAATCAGAATAAAAGTGCACAATCATTCTCCAATGAGCTAAAAATTAGACCTGTGGGCGCAATGGTTATTGTAAACATCATAAAGTGATCTTACTGTGTGCCCCACCCCTATGTATAAATCGCAAAGGCTCTTGTTTTCTTTGTTCTCTCCTGATCAGCTCACATTCAAACCGAAGCGTTGATTGTTTGGCTACAACAAACCATTGTTTGGTACCAGCAAACGATAGTTTGACTCCGGCAAACCATAGTTTGGTGCCAGGAAGTTACGAAAAGAGTGTAATTTATTGGAAATGAGCGTAGGTTAATCGCTCTTGATAGTAATAGGTTACGATTTAGTTAGTTATCTACTGCATTATCCTTCTGCGCGTTGCGTAACCTTCAAAGAACTCTTCGTATGCAAAAGTAGCTATTTAATCCGAGATTTTGATATAAACTCCCGGATTTTTTTATCCCCTCATTCATAACAATGATTCGTTAAAAATTTAACAATTATATAAATTTCAATTACTTACGCATACAATAGCCCGTTTTCGGGTCGCTTTACAGCATCTCGCAGACGGCATAGAACAAAGCCGAAAAAAGTGTTAAAAAAGATGAAAATAACGCTTGAAAAATTTGGATAAGTGCTTGATTTTCAGTAACTTAGAGTTACCACACTTTAGGTTACAAGACATGAAAATCAAGCCCCTTATCCAGCTCAGAGAGATGATTTCGAAAGCCCTCTCCGGCCAGGCAAATTTAAGCAAATCTTTTCAATCTTTCTTCATCGAGACCATGGAACTTATACTCACACATACAGGACGACTCAACTTCACCCAGATGGCGAGGTGCGGTCGTTCGTGCGAAAGCAGGTTCCGTCAGAACTTCAGGAAGTCTTTCGACTGGCTGTCGTTCAACCGGTCGTTCCTGGAATCGACAAAGGGACATCGCATTGCAATAGCCATCGATCCTTGCTATATCTCCAAGTCCGGCAAGAAGACTCCAGGCATCGACTGGTTCTGGTCCGGTTGTGCAGCTGCTATGAAGAAGGGTCTCGAGATACTTGGCATATCCATCGTTGACGCCGATGCCAAGGACTCGGTCTTCCTCAAGGCAGAACAGACCTTCACAGACAAGAAGCGAGGACGAAAACCTGACTGCACCAAGGGGATGAAAGATCCCGACTCCCTCACCGGATGGTATCTGAGGATGCTCAACCGCAACTGCAAACAGTTGCTGTCTATATGCAAGCTCATAGTTGCAGACGCATACTTCTCGAAAGAGAGCTTTGTGTCAGGAGTGAAGTCTCTGGGCTTCAATCTCATAAGTCGCTTCCGTGATGATGTCAACCTCAAGTACCTGTACTCAGGTCCAAAGACTGGCAAACGTGGCCGTCCTCAGAAGTTTGCAGGTAAGGTTGATGTCAACAATCTTGACATGAACGTCTTCTCGGAGGACTATACTGCCGAAGGCAAACTCGTATACAAGATGTACACGGCTGTCGTATGGGCTGTGAGCCTTGGATGTGAAGTTCGAGTCGTCTTGGTTGACTACGAGGATGCAGAAAAGAAGCGTCAGACCCGAAAGGTCTTCTTCTCAACCGACACCGCAATGTCAGCCCGCGACATCTTCGACATCTACCGGACACGTTTCCAGCTGGAGTTCGTCTTCCGCGATGCCAAGCAGTTCACCGGGCTCACACACTGTCAGGCGAGAAACAAAGAAGCTCTGTCGTTTGCCTTCAACGCCTCGCTCACTTCCGTCAACCTCGCCAGGGCATTTGCCCGTCAGCAAGGGATGGCCCTCTCGGTCGGTTCAACCAAAACACTGCTGCACAACGCTGCAATGGTGGATCGATTTATTGCAATGTCCGGAAAATCTCCGAACATGCGATTAAATAACACTGATTTCAAAGAACTTTTATTCTACGGCGTTCGCGCCGCGGTGTAACTTTTATAAAATTAACGAACTATTGTCATAAGATTTTTCCGTAAAAGCGGTTTTGTCCGTCGGAACACCATTGCCCAAAACGGGTTTGAGCAAACGTGTGCCGACTACCGCATAGCCGTAGAAAAAGGCACAGCCTCACGCCTAAACGATGTTTAGACTGATGATGCTGTGCCTCTTTCTTTTTGCGCCTATGCCAAGAGGTGCTTTTACGGGGTTTCAGATGATTTTTCTTTTTTCGTTGTTCCTTTTGCCGGAAGCGGAAAGTGAATGCAGAGTGCGTCAGCCTGCCCCATGAATGAAACAGTCGGCCGCACACAGCCGGACAAACCGGGAAGAATGCTTGTTGCCACCCGGCTGAACAAGTTCCGTCGGATTGGAAACAAGCATACTTCCTTTGTCGGGGGGGTGCCCTTTTCACGCTTCCGGTGAAGTTTTTTTTCTTTCAGACGGTTTCCTCTTTTTACGGATTTTCTCCTGAAGTTTTTTCTACCCAATCTGCCTCTGTTTTCGTTTACCTCCATTTTTGCGCCTTTCAGTGAGCCGCATCAGTCAGTCATTTCCGTTCTGGGCGCAAAGGTAATTCCGGGATTGGACGGGAAAGCAAGGTCAAGCCTCCTGTTTTCGGTAAAAATCTCCAGCCCTGCGGGTAGTATTTTGACCGAAAAACCTTGCATTCCCTAATCCCTACCTTTTCAAGCACCCGAAACGAAAACGACCGATGCGACAGAAAGACGCATAAAAAAAATGTCGGATAAACGAGAGGCAGATACGATAGTTTGAAACTCAACTCCCTCAGCTCTTGAATCCGCATAAAAAACAAAAAAAATCAAAAACAGCGAAGATATGACAGCAACGGCAAATTTCAGACAAGTGGCGCAATACATCGGGTTGGCGATATGCGGCTTGATGATGCGCACCGCCTTCGGGGTGTTCGGCATCCTTTGGGGCATCATCAGAGAGATTGTAAACGGAGTGTTCCGAGTGGCGATAGGTGTAATCGTGGCTATCCTTTCCACCATTGCCTTCTTCGGCTTCATCCTTTGGTTATTCACCCTTTAACCCTTACCGACATGGCAAAGAGAAACAGCAAGACGGTAGCGCAGCAGTGCAGGTACTACGAGGTGGACAACATTTTCGAGTATATGGTGGAAACGTACATCAACGGCAATTTCAGCACATTCCGAAGATTGTACCACGAACTGAACAAGGACGCACGGAGGGATTTCATGGATTTCCTTCTCAGCGAGGTAGAGCCGACCTATTGGAGAGAGATACTGAAACAGACAATCTAAAAACGACAGCGACATGAAAGGAACAGACCATTTCAAGAGAACGATACAGATGTACTTGGAACAGCGTGCGGAGGAAGATGTGCTTTTTGCGAAGAAGTACCGCAACCCTGCCAAGAACATAGACGAGTGCGTGACCCACATTCTGAACTATGTGCAGAAAAGCGGTTGCAGCGGCTTCACGGACGGAGAGATATTCGGGCAAGCCATCCACTACTATGAGGAAAACGAGATAGAGGTGGGCAAACCTATGAACTGCCAAGTGGTGGTGAATCATGTTGTGGAACTCACGGAAGAGGAAAAGGCGGAGGCACGTCAGAATGCAGTCCGCAGATACCAAGAGGAGGAACTCCGCAAGTTGCAGAACCGCAACAGACCGTCAGCGAGACAAGTAACCCAACCCCAACCCTCATTATTTGATTTAGGCTTATGAAACCGAAGACCAAGATACAGAAAGAGGTGGCAAGACTTTCAGCCAACCTCCGCCCCATATCAACGACACAAATTAAATGGGCATACCGCCACTGCATTGAACATATCGGCTACCGCACCAAGAAAGGGAACATCACCTGCTCCGACTGCGGTCACGAGTGGCACAGTGACAGTGGACTATGCGACACCCTTGAAGGTTGCACCTGCCCCCAATGCCATGCCAAACTCAAAGTGCAGGACACACGCAAACGTATCTACAAGGAAACGCAGTATTTCAGCGTGATAACCACCTGCAAAGGCTATCAGGTAATCCGTGTGGCGCAGGTCAGATGCGAGAGTAGGAAAGGCGAGCCGATGCAATTCTACTGCCACGAGGTTGTACAGCGTTGGATTTCACCCGACGGTAAGGTTACGGACATGGCGTTGCTCCGTGGCTTCACATTTTATTACTGCGATGTATGGGCATTGTGCAGCGCGATGGAGATAAGACCGCACAACAGCCTATACGATGATGTTGTGGCAAGAAGCTGTGCGTATCCTAAGATGAGGGTATTACCCCAACTCAGACGCAACGGCTTCAAGGGCGATTTCCACAGCATTTCCCCCGTGCGTCTTTTCAAAGCCTTGCTTTCAGACCCAAGAATTGAAACCCTTATGAAAGGCGGTGAGATTGAGGTCATGAAACACTTTCTTTTCAATGCCCGTACTGCCGATGAATGCTGGGCATCATATCTGATTGCCAAGCGTCACAAGTATCGGATAGACAACTTTTCCATGTGGTGCGACTATCTGCGTATGCTCAACAAACTCGGTCAAGACCTCCGCAACCCGAAGAACATCTGCCCCGAAGATTTCATGGCGGCACACGACAACGCAACCCGAAAGATTGAAGCCATACACGAGAAGGAACGAGCCGAGCAACGCCGCCGCTGGGAGATTGAAAGGCGTGAGCGTGAGCAACAGCGGCAACTGCAAAGGGAAAAAGATGCGGAGGATTTTATCGCCAACAAATCCAAATTCTTCGGATTGGTAATCACTGACGAGGAAATAATCATCAAGGTGCTTGAAAGTATAGACGAGTATTACAGCGAGGGCAAGGCACAGAACATCTGCGTGTTTGGCAGTGAATATTACAAGAAAGCCGACACCCTCATACTCTCGGCAAGGATTGGCGGTGAGATAATTGAAACCGTAGAGGTGGATTTGCGGACACTCAAGGTGGTGCAGTGCCACGGCAAGTACAACCAAGACACCGAACACCACGACCGCATCATCGCCCTTGTGAACAAGAACGCCAACCTTATCCGCGAACGGATGAAAGCGGCATAGCATCAACCCTAAGACAACGATAATATGGAAGTAAGAATTGAAAGTATGATTTGTGTGTGGGATGATAAAATCCCTGCCTTGTTCATTGAATTTGTAAATCTCCTCACTCTCACAACGAGTGAGGATGGATTGAGAAGGAGTGTGAAGGAATTTGCCGAAAAGCACGAACTTGACAAGTTTTTCCTTTACGGCTTCGGCTCACACCATTTCTACCTGCATCAACGCTACACGAGCAACCCCGAAATGGTGATGAAGAACAGAGTTCTGTCAGTACATTTTTAATCATCTAAAAAGCAACATTATGGCAACACGAATGACCATCAACGGAGTAAGCACCTGTACGGAAGCAGGTACGGAGAAATATGAGCGTTTCCAATCGGGTATCGGCAGACGCAAGCGGACACTTGTGCAGTACGACTATCGCCACACGGACGGAGAACTGTTCGCTTGTGTCAAACCCACTTTGGACGAGTGCCGAACCGCAAGGGACAAGTGGCTGAACGCAAAGCAGGGAAAGGAGGGCAACCGATGAACACGACCTATCAAACGCTGATAGTCAAATTCAGCGAACCTATCACGACATTGGACGGTATCTTTGACGATGCCCAAGCGTGGGGAACGGACACCCTCAAAGGGTGGATAGATGATTACGAAAGCACACGTTTCACCGCCACCGACAGCCATACGGCAGTCATCACGAGCGAGTATAATATGGACTGTGTGAAAGAGTGGCTGCAACGACAGACACCCATTGCCGAGATGCGAGAATTTTGAATAAATTGGCGGTGCGGACACCGCCAACACTTAAAACCCTAAAAACAAAGGATATGATAGCCAAGACGATATTACAACAGATAGGCGGAAGACGCTTCACCGTCATGACGGGAAGCCGTGACTTCATAGATATGGGCAACGGCTTACGGATGAGCCTTACAAGGAACAAGACAAGTGCCAACCGCCTTGACATCATCTATGATGCGGGGGTAGACCTCTACAATATGCGGTTCTACCGCAGGACATTCAGCAAAAAGACGTTCGAGTGCAAGGAAAAGGACATTGCCGTACACGAGGGCATCTATTTTGATATGCTGGAAGAAATGTTCACGATGGTGACGGGACTTTACACACGCTTTTGAGTGGCGGCGAGAGCCGCCCTACTTTCTTTCGGTGAGCATGATGGCGGATAAAGAAAGTAGCAAAGAAACCTCTGTGCCAATCTGCGATATTATTCACAAAAACAAGTTTTTATTATGGAAACAATCAGGCAGGACGGAAAAATCATCTTGCACGGCAACGACGGCATAAGCATAAAGATGATTTTCAAAAACCTTACGGGAAAGAATTTTCAAGGTAGGGAGTATGCGGACTATATCCGTCACATAGCAATCGGGAGCATGGGATTTACACCCGGCAGCATCGAATTTTGCAGGGATGGTGACGTGATAGATACGGGTACAATCCCGAATGTATGAAAAGCGGAAAATCCGATGAAGTTGGCGGCTTCATCGGATTTTCGTTTACAGTCACGGGATATACAGCAGCGCAAACTCCGCCTTTCTCCGTTTGAGCAGCATGGCGTGGCGTTTTCCCTTGTAGTTGCAGAAGGCGATATACTCCCGGTAGATATTCCTGTCGCCCGCCTCCAGCTTTCGGATCAGCGAGCTTTTGGGTATCTTTCCGCTCCCCCAAAGCCGGTATGGTCCGACATTGTAGGCAAGCGTGGCAAGTAAAAGACTGTCCTTTCCGAACTGCCGGAACATCATGCAGAACTTCCGCAAGTCTTTCCGCAGAAGCACGTCCGCCTGCCGCTTCGTCATGGTGCGTGCAGAATACCTTTCGCCCGGCAAAATTTTGTGCCCCCAACCCACGTATGGGTAGTGCTTTTCCAAATGCCAGCCCTCAAAATACTTCGTGCAGCGCACCGCCCGCTCGAAAAGTGGCAGCCGGTAGATTGCCATCTGCCCGTCCGTTCCCTCTTGGCGGCTGATCCGTGCTGACACGGAACAGACCGCCAGAAGCGAACAGAGCATTGTCATGAATACACGCATCATTTCAACAAGGGTCTGAAGTTGCTGATGGGAACGATGGTCAAGCCGTCATCCTTTACATTCCGGTTGTTGAAGTCAAATTCCAGCTCGAAGGAGTTGCCGAAGTTGTCCTCCACCACCACGATGAAGTTATGCGCCTCGTCACCCTCCGCCGTATAGTACAGACGGAACTTCCCGTTCTCCAGCAGGTAGCGGTCGTTGGGCAGGAAGGTGATGCCGTTATCCATTTTCAACTTTCCTTCCCCCTCAAACTGGAAATAGCGGATGGTGTAAAGCGTGTTAGCGAAGTCGCCCTCCTTTTTCAGTTCACAGCGGATTTCCACCGTCTGCCCCTTCGTCACCTTGTTCGGCACGGGCATGACCTCCACCGTGAAGGGATAGGACTGTTGAATGTCCATGTCGTCGTCGCACGACACGAAGGTGAATGACACGGCGGCTATCAGGCATAACGCCACCGCCTTGAAGATGTTTGTTCTCTTGTTTCTGTTGTTCAGTATGTTCATTATTTTTCGATTTTTAGATGGTTGTTTTTTTATTTTTCGTTGTCAGTTGCAGGTACTCGTTCAAGTCCTTGCAACCGTCATAGAGGGAGGAACGGTCGGTGACACGCTCCCCATATCGCTTGGTGAGTGCGTCAAGCGTCCGCCGTCCGGCTTCGTCACGGTCGAGGAAACAGCCGATGCGCCCGTAGCCGTCCAGCAATCCCGCCACCTTCTCCACGTTGGCGACGGAGTTCAGCACAAGGCAGTCAGCGTTACCGGTTACGCCAAGCGTCACCGCAGAAAGGAAGTCCATGAAGCCCTCGAACACGAAGCACTCGCCAGCCGGGATGTCCGTTGCTTTCACCAAAGACACATCTTTGGGCGGTATGCACCCCTTGAAATAGCGGCTCCGGATTTCAAAGCCACCTACCAAGTTTGGGAAACCGACGGCAAAATACCGTTTCCCACGCACACCGTAGTTCAGACGGCAGCAGTGGCGGGATGCGACAGCGTAAGGTATGCACCGTTCCGCCAAATACTCCGTCAGCGGTGAGCGAAACAGCGGAGCGACCTCCACATCCTCAAAGACGGGTTCAATCGGCTTGGGGAAATAGACGGGCTTTTCCCATTCGGCAACCGTCATATTGGCGGTTTCCGCTATGAACTTCGCCTGCGTCCTAAAGTCGCCGCTTTGCAGAAACTCCCCGGCAAGCGTGAAGATGTCGCCGCCTTTGCCCAAGCCGAAGTCATACCAGAGCTGTTTCGCCACGTTCACACGGAAAGAGGGTGTGCGCTCGCCCCTATACGGGGCGATATACCACAGCTCGTTACCGCTCCTTCTGGCAGGCTCATGCCCCAACCGTGCGAGAAAATCCGCAAGCGGTATCTGTCTTATAGCGTCTATCTCCGTCCGTTCCATGCCCTTGTCAGTTGATGATGAACTTTACGCCGACCCCGAACTGCGTGTGGAACTTCCGCGTGTCGCCACCCCACAGGCAACGCTCCCGTAGATTGGCAAGCAGGGCGATACGGTCTGCCACGTAACACTCCACATCGAGCGTCAGCGCACCGCCGTAGATGAAGGCATCCCGGTCGTGCAGCGTGGAACCGTCATGCAGCACCTTCTTCCCCCAGTTCACCGATTCATATCCGGCAAGAGCCGAAGCCCCGGCATAGGCGAACACGATTTTTCGTGCATCCGACAGTATCTTGAAGTAATAGCCACCCTCCGCCGTGAACTGCGCCACGGGTATCTTGGTGTCTTTGTAGGGGTTGTTCTTCAGGAGGTATTCGCCACCGAACACCCACTTGTTCCCCTTCTTCGTGTAAGTGGAGAGAGCCGCCCCGAAACTGTACCCGCCGTCCTTGCCGCCGGGATTGAAGCCGTCCGCCATGTCCGCCCTCACCTCGATGCCCTGCATCTTCGGCAGACACCGCTGGGCGTGCGCCTGCCCTGTAAAAAGGGCAAGCGACGCGATGATTATTGCGATGTACTTTCTCATAGTCAGCGTACTTGAAGTTCGTTGATGGTACCCGCGCGTACCAAATCCTCGTTCTCAATCACGAAGGACTGGTGACGGCCGCCGTTCTTCTCGTTCAGCTCCACCACGAGGCACTTGTCATCGGGGATGGTGAACTTCGCCATCGTGAAGACCGTGCGCTCACTCTTTTTGCCCGGCACGAGGGTGGCGTAGTTCTGCGCACGGAGCGGCAGGATAATCTGCTCCTGCACGGCGGTACGCTTTGCCACCTTCTTGTCCACGATTTTCCAAGTGATGTAGTCCACATCGAAAGGCACGTTGCTCTGGTTCTTTATCTCCGTGTGGAAATAAAGCAAGCCGTTGTGCGTGTAGATGCCTTTCAACAGGTATTGGATGCCGAAACGCTTGCAGCCGATATGCTTCACCTCGCGCTTGTTCTGTTTGTGGATGGACTTCATGATAAGTCGCACCAGCATCGGGCTTTCGCTACCCAGCTCTTTCAGGTAGATTTCCTGCGCGTTGTTCGGGCGGTTCACCGTACTGCCGTCATGGATGAAGTCGCACATCTCCACGTTGAGCAGCAGCGGTTCGGCGGCGTACTTCACGTTGAAGGTGTAGAAACTGCCGTCCTCCGTGATGACGGACATGTTGGTTTCGTTGGGGAAATTCCGTACCGTAGCCTTCACACGGATGACGTTCTCCGCTCCGTCGGCTTTCCCGGCAATCAGGTCGGGCGAGCCTAAATCGACGTAGCGCACCTCCGCCGGAAAGATGACGTGGACGGTCTTGTCGTAGGTCACTTCCAGACCGTGCGGCGCTATCATGCGGTCGAAGGCCAGCTTGCGCGACAGACCGTGATACAGGTCGCCGTCCGCCTCCTTCTGCGGATAGACCTCCTTCGTCAAGGTCGGTTGTTCACTTCCGTTGGTCGTTTCAACGGTTACATTCTCCTGCGCGTTGGCAGTCGCGATGCCCATAGCGAGGGCAAACATGATGATTACTTTTCTCATTACTTTTGGATTTTAGTGGTAATTTTTTTATTGATTTCAATCTTTTTCTTGGTAAAGCATGACCTTGTACTCGGCTTTCAGATGCACCTTGACGGTGCGCATCTTCTTGGCGATGTACTGGCTCGTTCCTTGTATCAGCCCCTTGCCCAAGTCGGAGGCGAGTTGCGCCCCGGCATTGGTGGAGATATTGATGCTGCTACCCAACGAACCTCCCATGTTGGCGGCGACCTCTCGGACGGCGTTCATCTCCATCGAGTTCGGGATGAAGATGCCGGGCTGTCCGTCCGTGTCATAGACCGCAAGCTCCACGGGGATAATCGTGCCGTCGTATTCCAGCGAGGTGATCTCGATGTCGAGTCGTTCACCCTGTATCTTGCCCGTGCCGACCACCACCGCACCCCGTGGGATTGTCCTGCCTGCCACCGCCATAGGCTCCAGCAGACGGAGCCTTACCGTCTGCCCGTCCGTCACACTCTGCGCCCCATGCACGCACGCCGGGATGGTGTTCCTGTCCGATACCTCCGCCGTGCCGACAGCCGTGTTGAAACCCCGGTTGCGTTCCTGCGATAAGGCGGCGACAAACTCCGCATTGCTCATGGGTTGTGCAAGGGAGGAAACAACTTGGCGTGTCACCTGCCTTACAGGTGTCGCCGTGTTCTTCTTTCCCTTCTGCACGGTAGTTGGCTCTGCCGCCTGTTCCGGCTTTCCTCCGTTCTGACCGCCCATGTACTTTGCCGCCAGCTCGTAGGATTTCTCCATAAGAGCCACTTGGTCGTCCATGGCGGAAGCCTTGCCCTTCTCGCTTTCCAGTTCCGACTCCAGCGAGGTGATGCGCTCCAACAGCACATCCATTTCCGCATTGTCGTTCTTCGGCTGTTCGTAGAAGTTGCCGAGCGTGGCGTTCAGGTCACGGTAGGCGGCTGCGGAGGATTGGATGGTTTGCGGCGTGGCGGGCTGTGCCTTTTCCTCCTTGCCGCCCGGATTGGCGAGGTCGAAGTCCGTCCCGTCCTCCATTCCAGCTATCTCGCGGTCGAACATGTCGCCCAGCTGCCCGATGGCACGGTTGCGGCTCTCCAGACGCTCCTCCATCTCCCCATGCTCGTAGGCTTTCAACTTGTCACCGATAATCTGCCGGTTCGCCTTGTCCGCGTCGGGCATCTCGGTGTTGTATCCGTCTGTTCCCGGCTGTTGCTCCTTGCCGGAGGACGGGGCGAATATCAGCCACATCGCCCCGATGAAGACCAGCACCATAGCGGGCAGGACTATCATCTTCTGCCGTTTCAGCCGCTGCGCCTCGGTCAGCGGTTCGCGCTCCTTTTTCGGCTTTCCCGTGTCGGGAGCGGCTTTGTTCTCTTTCGTCGGTTCATTCTTCGTCTGTTCCATATGAATAAGGTGTTAAGTGATTGTCTGTTTCCACCGGGGTCGGCAGTTCCACCCGTCCGGCGTGTCCCGTTTCCATGCGTGAGCCGTCGTTTCTGCCGATGTCATAGACGGCTCTGCCGAAGGTATAGAGGGCAAGCACCGCGAAGGCGGCGAGCATCCCCAGCACGATGCGGCGGCGTGTTTCCGGCGGCAAACTGTCCAGATACCCTTTGAGCCTTGCCACCAGCCGTTTCCGTTTGTCGTGGAGCTTCCAGTATGCGCCCCACATTGTTTTTCTGATACTTTTTACTTTCCGTTTCATAATCCGTTACCGTTTGATTGTCTGTAAATCCTTGTTCTCGATGATGGTGAAGCCCTCGATGGTGAAGCCATTGGGGTTGTCGTCCGACCGTGATGCGTTCAGCAGGCGGCAGGTGGTCACGAGACTGCGCTCGGTGACATTGCTTTGCCGGATGATTTTCTGCGTGGAGTAGGTCACGGCTCGGTAGGGATAGGCGTTGAAGTCACACACCACGCTGTCCACCTTCAACACTTGGTTGATGTTTCCGGCGATAATGCGGTTGTAGTACCCCTTCTCGGCGAAGTCCGAATAATAGTGGTACACGCTCTTGTCTGCCAGCAGCAAGGCACGTTTTACGTTGTGTTCAATCGCGCTTTTTTCAGGTGACAGCGTGAAGAAAAGCTCGTGGAAGCGGCGCACATGCTCCCGTGCTTCCGCCGGGCGGTTCTGCGATAAATCCTGAGAGAGAGCCAGCATCAGCGACTTGCCGTTGTCCAGCACATAGATTTTCTCCCGTTGCTTCTCTGCGAAACGGTAGGAGTTCCACACGCTCCACACCGTCACCACGGCGCACAGCGAGAGGAAGACGATACCGAACAGGCGTATCTGCCTGAACGACGATTCGATGTTTCTAAGTGATTTGAATTCCATTTATATTTTCCAATTTATGATTGCACATTGATTATTTCAGCAATTTGCCGACACGTCCGACTGCGTTTCCTGCGGCTGCACCCGCCACGCTGCCCGCCATGCTTCCGGCTCGTCCCGCCATCTGGTTCACGTTGCGACCGTAACCGCCCATGCCTCCGGCTTGGATAATCCAGCCGGCAACGGTGGGAATGGTAAAGTAGCCGATGATGCCGATGCAGAGGAATACGATATACACCCCGTCGCTCGAATCCAGCGAGAAGTTCGGGTCTGCCTGCATCCGCTCGATGTCGTTTTGCAGCATCAGAACCTGTATCTTCGCCAGTATGGTGCTGAACATGTCCGATACCGGTAGCCACAGATAGACCTGTATATAGCGGCATATCCACTGCGTGAGCGTGTTTTGGAAACCGTCCCATACCGACAGGGCGAAGGCTATCGGACCGAGAATCGCCAGCACCACGAGAAAGAAGGTGCGGACGGTGTCTATCACGAGGGCGGCGGCTTGGAACAGCAGTTCGAGTATCTCGCGGAAGAAGTCGCGGATGCTCTTCTTCATGTTGTACATTCCCCGGTCGATATACATTCCCGCCATCGTCACCATGTCGGAGGGCGACCAGCCGAGTTCCTCCAGTTGCTTGTCAAATTCCTCGTTGGACACGAGGTAGGCAGTTTCGGGGTTGCGTACCATCGCCTCGTATTCCAGCTTGTCCTTCTGCTCCCGGTATCGGTTCATGTCCAGCGTTTCCGCCTCCAGCATCTTTGCCGTGCCCTGTACGACGGGTGAGAGGATGCTGTTTATCGTGCCCAGCACCACAGTCGGGAAGAACATGATGCACAAACCGATGGCAAAAGGACGGAGCATCGGGAATACGTCTATCGGTTCGGCTCTCGCCAGCGACTGCCATACCCGGTAGGCGACGTAGAACAGCGCACCCAGCCCGGCGATGCCTTTCGCCACACCCGCCATGTCCCCACATAGCGGCATCATCTGCTCATAAAGTGAGCGTAAAATCTGATGAAGGTTATCGAACTCCATAGGCTTACCAGTATCTTTCGTTCATGTTCCCGTACAGCCCCATGATGCGGTCGAGGTCGTTCTTTTTCTTCGCACGCAGATAACTCACGGAGATGTTCTTGTTGGTGTAATAGCTCACAAGGTTGCGGTAACGCTTCATTTTGGAGTAGCAGCGTTCCACCACGTCCATGCGCTCCTTGTCGGTCATGGAGAGCGTGGTGATGTTCACCACATTCTTCAGTTCCGTCAACACTTCGTTGCTCTCTTCCAGCAGTTTCGTGTAACCGAAAGCGATTGCCGACAGCTCTTCTGGTCTGAAATTTCCATCACGGAGCATCCTTTGGAAACTGTTTACATAAATGTCGGTGATGTCGCCTACCATCAGGATAGTCTGCTGCACCTTGCGGGCGTCCTTGACGAGATTATTCACCGATTTGAGGGCATCGTAATACTTTTTGCCCTGCTGATAGATTTTCACCGTTTCCTGAAAGTTGCTCACCATGTTCGTGGCAGTCTTGGAGGTATGGATGATGTTTTTGGAGGCATTGATGATACCCTGCGCCAGATTGCCCGGATCGCTTACGACCCACTGTGCGCTTGCCCTGCCTGCGAAAAGCAGGCACAGGCAGATAATCATTGTTATTCTTGTTCTCATGTTACTTTGGATTTTAGCGGTTGTTATTCTTCTGTCGGGTGTCCCGGCTGCGGTTTCACCCGCACATAGTCGCCGCCCGGCGAGAAGGTCAGCACGTCCGTGGCCTCGTTGTAGGACACGTCGATGCGGAAGCCGGTGTTCATGAACAGGTTGCCGTTCTCCTCCTGCAAGAGATAGGTTTCCGGTTTCAGCTTGCGGCGCAGACCGCTGCGGCGGAACACCGTCACCTTGTAGGCTTCTCCTTCCTTGTAGATAAGCATGTCCGGTTTCCCCTCCACGCTCTCCCAGTTCCCGCACAACATATCACGGCGGTTGTCGGCCACATTGCAGGATTGCAGCATCATGACCGCCAATCCGATAAGGCACTTGCTGGCTTGCAGCATTTTCACTGTTGGTAAATTCATACGCGTTTTCCTTTTTTTGTTGATACATTCTGTTTTAGTTATTCCTTGTTCCTCCGCCTTTCGGCAAGCTGCCGGATGGCGGCTTCGATGTCGCCGCCCAACTTATCCGCCAGACAGTAAACCTCCACTTTCTCCGTTTCCTCGGTGGTGTACGCCAGATACTCTTCTGCACTGACCTCGGTGGCATAGACCGCCGACTGTGTGCCTCCCAAGCCTATCCACACCTCCTTGTAGAGCCGTGAAGGGTTGTTCGCCATGTTGATGGAGAGTATCTGTCCCTTCTCCTTTTCCGTCAGTCCGAGCAACGCCTGTATCTGGTCGAACTTGTTCATGTACTTGCGCTGGTCGAGAAGTATCTTGCAGTCGGAGTTGTTGATGATGCTCTCCTTGACCACCGGAGAACTGATGATGTCGTCCACCTCCTGCGTCACCACGATTGCCTCGCCGTAATATTTTCTGACCGTCTTGTACATATAACGTAGGTATTCAGCCATGTTTGCCGAAGAGAGGGCCTTCCAAGCCTCCTCCACGATAAGCTGTTTCCGCACCCCTTTCAGCCGCCGCATCTTGTTGATGAAGGCTTCCATGATGATGATAGTCACGACGGGGAACAGTTCGCGGTTCTCTTTTATACTGTCAATCTCGAAGACGATGAACCGCTTGCCGAGCAGATCGATGTTCTCCGTGGAGTTGAGCAGGAAGTCGTAACGTCCGCCCCGGTAATACTGCCGCATGGTGGTGAGCATGTTGTCGATGTTGAAGTCGGACTTCTCCACCTTGATGTCGCGCTGCGCCAGTTCCGTGCGGTAGTCGTCGCGCATATACTCGTAGAAAGTGTTGAACGACGGCACGATGCTACGGTCGGATTGGATACGCTCGATGTAGGCACTCACGGCACTGCCCAGTTCGCCGCTCTCCGTCTTCGTCACCTTGTCGTCCTCCGATTTCCAGAGCGTAAGAAGCAGGGTCTTGATGCTGTCCTTCTTCTCCACATCGAAGATGTAATCATCGGTGTAGAACGGGTTGAATGATATGGGCTTCTCTTCCGTGTAGGTGAAATACACGCCGTCCACTCCGCCTGTCTTGCGCCGGATCATGCCGCACAAGCCCTGATAGGAGTTTCCCGTGTCCACCAATACCACATGTGCGCCTTGCTCATAATATTGGCGCACGAGGTGGTTCATGAAGAACGACTTGCCGCTGCCCGAAGGACCCAGCACGAACTTGTTGCGGTTCGTGGTGATACCCCGCTTCATCGGAAGGTCGCTGATGTCGAGGTGCAGCGGTTTCCCTGTGAGCCTGTCCACCATCTTGATGCCGAAGGGCGAGAGCGAGCTGCGGTAGTTAGTTTCCTCCGTGAACAGGCACACCGCCTGTTCGATGAAAGTGTGGAAACTCTCTTCCGCCGGGAAGTCCGCCGCATTGCCGGGTATCGCCGCCCAGTAGAGTGTAGGGCAGTCGATGGTGTTGTGGCGCGGCACGCACTCCATGCTTGCCAGCTGGCTGCCCACGTCGTTCCTTATGTGCTTCAGTTCCTCCGCGTCGTCGCTCCACGCCATGACGTTGAAGTGCGCCCGTACCGAGGTCAGCCCGTAGGACCGGGCTTCGTTCAGGTATTGGTCTATCCACTCGCGGTTGATGCTGTTGCTCCTTGAATAGCGTGAGAGCGACTGCATGTTACGGGCGGACTTCTCGAACTTCTGCAAGGCTTCCTCGCTGTTATTTATCAGCACATACTGGTTGTAGATATGGTTGCAGGAGAGCAGCAGCCCCACCGGGGAGGCGAAGGAGAGGCGGCAGTCGCTCCGGTCGGTGGAGAGCTTCTCGTAACGGGTGTCGGTAGCCACCTTGCCCGGCAGGTCTTCCGCGTCGGAGAGGGTGTGCAGACACAGGCGGTTGTCGCCGATGCGCATCTCCCTTGCCGAAAGTTCGATGTCCTGCAAGGTGATGTCACCTTCCGGCATGAGCGAGAAGTAGCGTTCTACCAGCCCCGCCTTACCCTCCGTCCCCACAATCTCGTCGGTGGAGAGGCGGCGCAACCTGACAAGCCCGCTGTCGTTCATGATACGCTCGAACTGTTCGCAGGCTTCCATGAACTTGGTCGTGGTTTCCCTGTCCAGCTCTTTCGGGATGATGTGCCCTCGGCACAGCGTGCTGAAGTTGCTCTGCATCCGGCTACGCTCCTTCGTCGTCTTGGTCAGGTAGAGGTAGCAGGTGTGTTTCAGGTACGGACGCTCGTTGAAGTGACGCTCGAAGCTCCGTGAGAGGAAACTCATGTCGTCCTTCTGAAGCTCCGGCTTGTAGCGTTCCTTGATAAACCAGTCCTGCTTGTGAACGACGGAGTAGTCCGGCAGCACCTTGATCGCCTTGCACCAGCAGCTGTGTATTGCCTCGTACTCCGCGCCCGTCACGGTGTAAAGCTCCGGCAGCTCCACCTCAAAAGCCACCGTGATGTCGGCGTCCTTTGAGATGATGCAGCCATGCTCCACCGCAAGCAGGGGAAACTTGTTTTCCAGTGTTGTCATTTTTGATGTATTCCTCATTGTCTTTCTTCCTTTCGTTGTCGTTTGAACAGACGGGTTATCCGCCGCCGGTTGATAAGGTATCGGGGATGGCTCCGTGACGCTCCCAATTTCATCAGCCCGTGTTCGCCGTACCGGGCGTTCAGCGCGAAGGTCTGCCACACAAGGAGGGAGGACGATGCCGCGCCGAAGCCGATACATATCCACTGGTCGATACCGACCATGTAGAGGATGACGAACAGGACGAAGAGAGCCAGCAGACCTCCGCAGAAGATGAAGAGGTACTGTGCCTTCAAGCCCTTGAACTCTACCGGACGGCCGATACCCTTGTTTACCGGGTATTCAGCCATACATTATTACATTAAAGGAAGAATGAGCGCAGGATGGTGGCGGCTACAATCAGGAAGATACACGCGCCGAACCAGCTTGCTGCTGTTTTTGAGGTGTCGGGGTCACCCGATGAGAATTTTCCGTACACTTTCACGCCCCCGATAAGCCCGACGACCGCGCCGATGGCGTATATCAGTTTAGTTCCGGGGTCGAAATACGAACTCACCATAGAGGTGGCTTCGTTGATGCCCGCGATGCCGTTTCCTTGCGCGAAAGCGGAGGCGGTTGCGGCGATGAAAAGTGCCGCGGATAGGATTGCTTTTCTGTTTTTCAAGATGTTCTTGTTCATGAATTGTCCTTGTTTTTTGCCGTCGAAAGGGTGGATAGTCCTTTGTCGGGCGGTTGGTACTCTGTTACTTTACTTTGGTTTTAGTGGATGCCCGTTTGTTTCCACGGACGTGGGCGTGTCCGTTGCGGACGGGATACGCCTTGCGTTTCCTTGCCGCGTGGGTTGATGTCACTATTTCATGTCCATTCCTTTTTCAGTTGTCATACATAGTTTCGGATGTCGAAATCCTCGATGTTGTCCGGCACGATGAACTCCTTTTCGGGTTTCTTCAGCCGGATCTCGATAAGCCCCTTGATGCGGATGCCTATCTCCGAAGAGCCTTCCATCATTTTCTCGTACAGCTCCGTGCCTTCCATGTCGGTGAACACCTTCGCCGCCTTTTCACGTTCCGCCTGTGTCGCGTCCGGGTTCTTGGCGGTCTTGCAGGCATCGTCAATCTCGTCAAAGCTGCTGCCCGAAGCCCGTGGCGTGTCCGAAGCGTCTTCATCCGGTTCGTCCTCCCCGTATCCCAGTTCCTCCGGCGGCATGCTCGTGAAGGTCTCATCGAGCTTTTCCTCCGGGACTTGCGCCGGGCGGGACGCGGTTTCCGTGTTTCCGTCGTCAAAAGTAGCCTCTTCCTCCGACAGCTCAATGCCTTTTTCCAAAGTGGCGGCTTCTTGCGCCGGTATGGCAGCGATTGTCCGGGTGGATGCCATTTTGAAACGGCTCTTGCCGATGATGTCCCCCTTTGCCGTGGAAACTTCCTCATGTGCCGCTACGCTCTTTGGCCCATTCCTGTCCAACGACCGCCATAATCCGGCGATGCCCTTGAAGAAGCGGACAAGCCGCATGTCCATGATGCGCTCGTAAAGGAGCAGGAACAGGAACCATAGGTTGCAGCCGACCGATACCGCCAGCAGAATGTCTGTCATGCTGATTGTTTCATTCATATACTTCCGGTTTTAGTTAGAATACTGAATTGTAATTCCGGGCGTAAAGGCTCTTTATAGCGTCCTCGCACTGGTTGAAGTGGTGCGTCAGCACATGGTCGATGTAGGCGGACAGTGTAAGCCTATCATGCCCGATTACACGGGTGATGCGCATGATACGCTCGTGGTACTCCGGACGCACATACGCCATCTTGCCCTCCCGCGCCTTTACTTCCGGGTCGCGGATGAATAGACGTTCATAGTCCTTCTCGCAGCATTTGCCGCTCACCGGGACGGGCGACAGTATTTCCACGCTCGCCTGCACTTGGGCAAGCATGCCTCCGCAGTCCTGCTGCGGTCTTTTTTCATTCGGTGTCATTTCTTTTTCCATTTTCAAATCAGATCTTCACGTTGTTTCTTGTACAGTTCGTTGATTCTCTCCTTGTGCTGTTCCAGATGCTGGCGCAGCACGGTATCCACATAGCCGCCCACAGAGATTTCCCCTCCGGCGATGTCGTTCACGATTTTGAGGATCTTGCCGTGTACGTCGCGGCTGATATAGACACACTGGCGGGTCTTTATCTCATTGCGGCGCAGGAACAGCTCGTTATAGTCCTCGTCCTGCCTTTTCCGGCGGCCGCCTTCCCTCTGCGCTCTCTCCCGTGTCACGGGTTGAGCCGGTGGCGGCTCCGGTGCGGCGGTGTCCTCTCCGGTCGGTACGGCTGCGGGGTCTTCCTGCGCCGGGCGTAGTGTCCCGTCCTGTGTGCGCCGCCCGATAGATGCCAACAGCAGTTCCTCGTCGATGCCTTCCGTGTTTACTTTCCTGCTGCCCATGCTCACTGCGGTCTGATGATGTCGCTTATCTCTTCGGAAAACTCACGGATGCCGCTCCCTTTCAGCAGTGCCGTGTCCATCGGGAAGATGGTGGAGCGGAAAACGCTCTTGCGCTCTTCCGAAAGGTCGCGGCGGAACTTCTTGCTGTCGGGCAGGCGGGTGGAAAGCACCGGGAAGCCCATTTCGGCTATCACTTCCTCGTAGATGCCGTACAGGTCGTTCCTCTCCCTGCCGTCCACCATCGTCCAGAACAGATGCAGCCCCTTTGTTTTCGCTTGCCCGGTTGTCATCAGCCTGTCGCGGAACATCGTGACGAATTTCAGGGTACTTTCCACGACAAAGCGGTCGGCACTCAGGGGCGTGAAGATGTAGTCCATCTGCGATAGCGTCTTTATCACGCCGTTGCTCCGGAGTGTCCCCGGCATGTCGAAGAAAACCACGTCGGGCTTCACGACCTCGGCGGCGATCATCCTTTCCGCATCGTCGAGGGCGTTCACCGCGTTGCTCTTGATGACCGGATAGGCGTTCTTCTTTATCTTGCGGAAATGGTCGCACGCGAGAGCCTTGAAGTAGATGCTCCTGCCGATGAGTGCCGTCTCATGTTCGCGCAGGCCGTGGATGCTGTGCTGCGGGTCGTCGCAGTCCACGACGGCGACATTGTAGCCTTTCACGTTGTGCAGGTAGCTGGCGGCGAGTGCCGTGACGGTGGATTTGCCGATGCCACCTTTCTGTGTTGCGAATGCAACGAAGATTTCCTTACTCATGGTTCTATTCAGTTTAATTGTTGATGATTTTGTTTTCTGTTTACATGCGGATTGAATTACCGCATTATCCGTTTCCGTGAACAGGCACACGGGCGGGTCACCGCGTATCCGGTTCTGCGGTGAAGCGGTGCGGCGGACAAGTGATGAATGACGACACTGCGTCATGAAGTCATTGAATCCATGCGTCACCGAATTGTCGGACAACCGGGTTTCCGACGGTTCGGGTATCCGTTTCGGCAAGTGTCCGCCGAAGCGGTTGTCCGGGTATTTGAATATTCCTTTCCTCATATCTTCAAACCGTTAGTTTCTTGAATCATGCTGCAAATAAACAAGTATATTTTTGAACTTGTATCACTTCTTGGGCAAGTGGCGGCATGTTGCGCCGGTTGGCAGCCATTGGCCGGGTCAAGTATCTGTTCGTTACCGCTTTAAGAGCGTAACTTTGCACCCGGACGGCAGGGTTCGCCGATGGCGCGCGGCCCGGAGTCCTGAAAGGTATTTTCCCAATCCGTCCCCTGACGGATTTTTATGTTCACCTGAACATAGCAAGATGTCTTTTCAGCCGCTCAAAATATTTTGAGCAGCCACGAAAAGCACTTGCCCTTGCAGGGGACGGGCTTTCCCTCCGAAGTCGGAAAGCCTTTCAGAACTGCGGTGCCGTGAACAGAAGCGGCGGCTTATGCCGTCAATCCGCTAAATCCAAAGTGATATGAAAGAGAAAAGGAAAAGCAAAGCAGGGAGAAATCCCAAACTCGATCCGGCGGTGTACCGCTACACCGTCCGTTTCAACGAGGAGGAACACAACCGTTTCCTCGCCATGTTCGGAAAATCGGGTGTCTATGCACGGTCGGTTTTCCTCAAAGCGCACTTCTTCGGGCAACCGTTCAAGGTGCTGAAGGTGGACAAGACGCTGGTGGACTACTACACCAAGCTATCGGATTTTCATGCGCAGTTCCGCGCCGTGGGGACGAATTACAACCAAGTCGTGAAGGAATTGAGGCTGCATTTTTCCGAGAAAAAGGCGATGGCGTTGCTCTACAAGCTGGAGCAACACACCGTCGAACTCGTGAAACTGAGCCGTCAGATTGTGGAATTGTCGAGAGAAATGGAAGCAAAATGGTCGCAAAAATCAGTGTAGGAGACTCGTTGTACGGCGCGATTGCCTACAACGGGGAGAAGATTAACGAGGCGCAGGGGCGGCTTCTCACCACCAACCGCATCTACAATGACGGTTCGGGAACGGTGGACATCAACAAGGCGATGGAGGGTTTCCACACCTTCCTGCCACCGCAGATGAAGGTCGAGAAGCCGGTGGTGCATATCTCGCTCAACCCGCACCCGGAGGATGTGCTGACCGATATTGAGTTGCAGAATATCGCCCGCGAGTATCTGGAAAAACTCGGTTTCGGAAACCAGCCTTATCTTGTATTCAAGCACGAGGACATCGACCGCCACCACCTGCACATCGTGACGGTCAACGTGGACGAGAACGGGAAAAGACTCAACCGGGATTTTCTCTACCGCCGCAGCGACCGTATTCGCAGGGAACTGGAACAGAAGTATGGATTGCATCCGGCAGAACGAAAAAATCAGAGATTGGATAACCCGTTGCGCAAGGTGGACGCATCGGCTGGCGATGTGAAAAAGCAGGTGGGCAACACCGTGAAGGCTCTGAACGGGCAGTACCGCTTCCAGACGATGGGCGAATACCGTGCGCTCCTTTCCTTATATAATATGACGGTGGAGGAAGCGAGGGGAAACGTGCGCGGACGGGAGTATCACGGGCTGGTCTATTCCGTCACGGACGACAAGGGTAACAAGGTGGGCAACCCGTTCAAATCCTCGCTTTTCGGGAAGTCCGCAGGCTATGAAGCCGTACAGAAGAAGTTTGTCCGTTCCAAATCGGAAATCAAGGATAGGAAACTGGCAGACATGACGAAACGCACCGTCCTTTCCGTGCTGCAAGGCACTTATGACACGGACCGGTTTGTTTCCCAACTCAAAGAGAAAGGCATAGACACCGTGTTGCGCTACACGGAGGAAGGGCGCATCTACGGGGCTACCTTCATCGACCACCGCACGGGATGCGTGCTGAACGGCTCGCGCATGGGTAAGGAACTTTCGGCGAATGCCTTGCAGGAACACTTCACACTGCCATACGCCGGACAACCGCCTATACCGCTTTCCATCCCGGTGGATGTTGCGGACAAGGTACACGGGCAGACCGCATACGACCGTGAAGACGTGTCGGGCGGTATGGGCTTGCTCACTCCCGAAGGTCCGACGACCGATGCCGAGGAAGAGGCTTTCATCCGGGCGATGAAGCGCAAAAAGAAGAAAAAGAGCAAGGGCTTGGGTATGTAATCGGAGTATCAACAATTAAAATTTTAATCTATGTCACAAGAAGACGATTTGAGGGCATTGGCGAAAATCATGGATTTTCTGCGTGCCGTGAGTATCATTTTAGTGGTCATGAACGTGTACTGGTTCTGCTACGAAGCCATCCGGCTGTGGGGCGTGAACATCGGTGTGGTGAACAAAATCCTTCTGAACTTCGACCGCACGGCGGGGCTGTTCCATTCCATACTGTACACGAAACTGTTTTCCGTCCTTTTGCTTGCCTTGTCCTGTCTGGGCACGAAAGGGGTCAAGGGTGAGAAAATCACTTGGGGAAGAATCTGGACGGCACTCTCCGCCGGGTTCGTGCTGTTCTTTCTGAACTGGTGGTTGTTGGCTCTGCCGCTGCCGGTTGAAGCGGTGACGGGGCTGTATGTCCTTACCATCGGCACGGGCTATGTCTGCCTGCTGATGGGTGGTCTGTGGATGAGCCGCCTGTTGAAACACAATCTGATGGATGATGTTTTCAACAACGAGAACGAGAGTTTCATGCAGGAAACAAGGCTTATAGAAAGCGAGTATTCGGTCAATCTGCCCACACGTTTCTATTACAGGAAACGCTGGAACAACGGTTGGATCAATGTAGTTAATCCCTTCCGTGCGTCCATCGTGTTGGGTACGCCGGGCAGCGGCAAGTCATACGCCGTTGTAAACAATTTTATCAAGCAACAGATTGAAAAGGGATTTAGTCAATACATCTACGATTTCAAGTACCCCGACCTTTCGACCATCGCATATAACCATCTGATGAATAATCCGGAGGGCTACAAGGTGAAGCCGAAATTCTATGTAATCAACTTCGACGACCCGCGACGCTCACACCGTTGCAATCCCATTCACCCGGATTTCATGGAGGATATTACAGACGCTTACGAAAGTGCCTATACAATAATGCTCAACCTCAATAAAACGTGGGTGCAAAAGCAGGGCGACTTCTTCGTGGAGTCACCTATCATTCTGTTTGCCAGCATTATCTGGTATCTCAAAATCTATCAGAACGGAAAGTATTGCACGTTTCCCCATGCCATCGAGTTTCTGAACCGCCGTTACGAGGATATATTTCCGATACTGACCTCTTATCCGGAGCTGGAGAACTACCTTTCCCCGTTCATGGATGCGTGGCTCGGAGGGGCTGCAGAGCAGCTCATGGGGCAAATAGCGTCGGCGAAAATCCCACTTTCGAGGATGATTTCACCGCAGCTCTACTGGGTGATGTCGGACAGCGAGTTTACGCTGGACATCAATAATCCCGAAGAGCCGAAAATCCTATGCGTGGGCAACAATCCCGACCGTCAGAACATCTACGGGGCGGCTCTCGGATTGTATAACTCCCGCATCGTGAAGCTCATCAATAAGAAGGGGATGCTGAAGTCGTCGGTCATCATAGACGAGCTACCCACGATATATTTCAAAGGGTTGGACAATCTTATAGCTACCGCCCGAAGCAACAAGGTTGCCGTGTGCCTGGGCTTTCAGGATTTCAGCCAGTTAGTACGCGACTATGGCGATAAGGAAGCCAAAGTCGTGATGAACACTGTCGGTAATATCTTCTCCGGGCAGGTGGTAGGTGAAACGGCAAAGACACTATCGGAACGGTTCGGTAAGGTGTTGCAGAAGCGGCAGTCCATTTCCATCAACCGGCAGGATGTTTCCACCTCCATAAATACGCAGATGGACGCGCTCATCCCACCAAGCAAGATTTCCGGTCTGACGCAGGGCATGTTTGTCGGTTCGGTGTCCGACAACTTCAACGAGCGTATCGAGCAGAAGATTTTTCACTGTGAGATTGTGGTGGATGCCGAAAAGGTGAAACGGGAAGAAAGTGCCTACAAGAAAATTCCCGTCATTACCGATTTCACGGACGAGGACGGCAACGACCGAATGAAGGAAACGGTACAGGCGAACTACCGGCGCATCAAGGAAGAGGTGAAGCAGATTGTGCAGGATGAATTGGAGCGCATCGCGGGCGACGATAACCTGAAACATCTGTTGCAGCAGAAGTAGCCAAATGAAAAAATCCGTAACTCAACAGCTATGTGGGTTACGGATTTTTTTTCAATTTCCTGTTTTCAATTCATATATAAGATGCGGCATTTCTTTTTCGTTGTATATGACGGTATGCTTGCCGCACGGGGTCATTCCCAACTTTTCAGTCACTCGAATGGATGCCACGTTTTCCGGTCGGATGCTGCAACAGACGGTTTTCAGTGCCAGCTCTCCGAAGGCGTATTCCAGACATGCATGGGCGGCTTCCGTACCGTAACCGTGATGCCAGTATGCGTTATCGAGTATATATCCAAGCTCGACAGCCTCGTTCCCGTTTATGGTACTTTTCACCAGACCGGCTTGTCCTATCAACGTGCCGCTTTCTTTCAGTATGACGGCAAAATATCCGAACCCGTCCTTATGGTATCGGGTGAGTTGCCTGTTTATCCATTTGCGCACATCCTTTTTGGTAAAACCGTGTTCCCAAGCGTACATGACTTCCGGCTTTCCCATTATAGCAAGTAGCGCGTCCAGATCCTTCCGGGTTATCCTGCGGATAAGCAGCCGTTCCGTTTCCATGACGACCAGCGATGCGGAATAGGTCTTTATCTCAAAACCGTCCTCTTCCCATTCCTTCACAAGCCTGCCTATCGTTTCTTCCACCAGACTGTCATAAGCGGCATCGGGAATGACATTTATGAAAAAGGTGTCACGGGCTTCTTTCATTACCCATTCGTTAATGTTCTCCAGCTCCTTGCCTTCGGGAATATAATTTTTGTGTACCATGAACTCGTTGATGTTATCCGCCAGCAGCTCTTCCAACTGATAACGGATGTCATCTTCCAGTTCGGCGAACGGCACGGTTTCATCTTCGCAAGTCCCGTCAAACGGAGCTTCCTCTTTCATATTTTCATCCGGTACATCGTTGCCCCGTTTCATGTCCAGCATATCCTGCGCGAACCGCCCGGATTCCATGTCCTTGTACTTCTTGGCATATTTTTCCAGCAGTTCCCAGTCCTGACGGGTCATGGGGTATTTGAAAGCGGCACGTTCCACCTCGTTGCAGCGTACCATGTCCGCCTTAACATATTCGGGCAGCGACTGGCATTCCTTGCAGATATGCTGTGCGTGTCCTTTGCCGCCGAATTGCTCGTTGGCTTTGTACTCACCGCAAATCCGGCAGTAATGCCCCTGTTGTTTCTTCTTTTTCGCCATTTTATTACGCCACTTCTGTTTAGGTTGCAAATTTCGGCAGATTATCTCAATGAATAACGACCGGCTTGCAAGAAAATTATTTTCTCATTCGTTCCAGCTCTTCATCACGCAGCATTCTCTCGTTCAGTTTCTCCTGCATCCTGTCAAGAAAGTAGGTGCGGCTTTCGTTCTTCCGGCGTTTGATGTCGGTATAGAAACGGTAGCAGTCCTTAGAATCAACACCGAATATCTTGTAAAGAAGCGGGGCAAGCTGTTTAAGCGGCATGTTGCCGTTGTTGATGCAGCCCATCTCATCGATGCCGTAGATAAGTTCCACGAGGTCGATGGCGTTGCCCGTCCATTGAAGAAGACTGGCGGTGGTTTCTGTTGCGTTATTGGCGGATATTAGTGGTGGCACTTGGGGCGTGGCAAGGAATTTCTGCATCTTTCTTACGAAAGACAGAGCCTTGCTGACGTAGGCGGCAATCTCTCTTCTTTCTTCTGACAGATTGCGCACGGGATGGTGCTGCAACTCGATTTCGATGTAGGCAAGCGCGATGACGGTAAGGTTCACGTCCATGCCGCCATTGCACAGTTCGATCACTTGGGTGGCGAAAGCCGTGTATGCCGTTTCCATATTGCAGTCACCGGCTTCGTTTATCAGGCGGAAAAAGTCGGTCTCCGCCAGCAAGAAATAGTTCATTGTTCTGTTAATTTTGAAAATTACACTTTGTTTTCTGCGTGCGCACATGAATATAATTGGCAAAATACGTGTCAGAAAACAAAAAAATCCGGCATCGGCTTTTTCAAGATGCTGAATTTCAGTGGTATAAAATTCAATATTTTTCCAAAAGAATGAATTTATACGGGATTAAATTGTTCGTAATCAGAACATTTATTCTGTTTCCGGAAACAGAAATGTATGCTTGCCGCACATTTTGGCTATCTTGCTTTTTTATCAAGGATGTAGATAATGCGACATACACCGTTGGGATAGCTTTTCAAAGAGGAAAGCGTCCAGTGTTGCTCCGGCAGAGCCGACTTAAAAAAATGTCGTCCGCTTCCGGAAATGAAAGGAACGGTGTACAGTATGATTTCATCCACAGCGTGCATACGCAGCAGTCCATTTATATAGTCTGCCGTGTCCGATGTGGCTTCCGCGAGGTAACGGATGTTTGTGCCGTCTTTTCTCCATTCGTGCAGCATTGAAATGGAATAGTCCGGTGTGACATGGTAAAGGGCTTTCTCCCTGATTTCATCAAGACCGCAACGGTCAAGGCACAAATCCTGATGTGCTTTATCATATAACTCTGAAGAAAGACATCCGTCCATCGTCAGTACGGCGAGAATCTGAACTTTACCCATAATCGTTACCTTTCGTTAGGCAAGGACAAAAAAAGTAGCGTGCAATCCACACTACTTCAAGCGTAGGCTCTGGTAAAGCCCCTGAAAGAAACGCGTGAATGCACGCTATGCGTAGGCATAGCATAAGCATCACGCAATTAGCTTCTTTCAGTTTCAATTTACCAGATTTACGCCTGAAACTCCTTGCGGTCTTATTCTATATGTCGGCGGCGAAAAGCTCCTGCAAATCGCCGTTTTTTCTCAAATGTTATGCAAAGATAGCCAAATTCAGTGAATTACGGGCTATGATTGCTTGAATTTATATTTAAGTCCATACTCTTCAAGTTTGCTGTATAGTGTTGTCCTGCCTATTCCGAGCAGTTCGGCGGCGACACTCCGGTTGCCGTTTGCCTGTTTCAACGCACGCAATATCCGCTCCTTATCCTCCGCGTCATTGCGCAGGGCGAAGTTGACAGTAGAGGTCGGTTTCGTCACGGCAAGTTCCAGATGCTCTTTCATGACAACACCTTCCTGCGCCTGCAATACAGCACCCATAACTTTCTGCCGAAGTTCCCGCACGTTGCCCGGCCATGCGTGTGTCAGCAACGCTTTACGTGCTTCGGAACTGAACCCGCTCACGCTACACTCCAGCTCTCTGTTTGCCATATCACGGAAGAACTCTGCCAGCGGCATGATGTCTTCCTGACAGTCACGCAACGGAGGAACGGTTATCCCGAAGTCGTGCAGGCGGTACAGAAGATCCTGCCGAAAACGCTTTTCATTCACCGCTACTTCCAAATCTTCATTGGTAGCAGCGATGATGCGGACATTGAAATTCTGGTCTGCCTTGTCTCCGACCGGGCGATACCGCCTCTCCTGTATGGCGCGGAGCAACATCTGTTGGGTTTCCAACGCGAGGTTTCCTACCTCGTCCAGAAATAACGTGCCGCTTTCCGCCTCATGGAAATATCCTTTCTTGGCATTGTCCGCACCTGTAAATGCACCTTTGACGTGTCCGAAGAAAGCCGACGGTGCAAGCTCTTTGGAGAGTGAACCGCAGTCCACCGCCACAAATGGCTTGCCTGCACGTTTGCTCTTGTCATGCAACAGGTGGGCAATATGCTCCTTGCCCGTGCCGTTCTCACCAAATATCATCACGCTCATGTCGGTGGCGGCTACCAGCCTTATCCGGTGCATGATTTTCTGAAAAGCGGAACCTTCACGGGCGAATACAGGCATACGGCGTTGTCCTGCCTGACGTTCTTTCAGTATGGAACGGATCAGGGGGACAAGTTTATCCTCCACAAGCTGTTTGGGAATATAGTCTATCGAGCCGAGTTTCATGCTTTCCACGGCGGTATTAACTTCGGCGTAGTCGGTCATAATGATGAAGGGCTGCATCTTTCCCTCCTTTCGCATCCAGCGCAAAAGGTCAATGCCGTTACCGTCAGGCAGGTGCAGGTCGGCAACCACGATGTCATTATCTGTCGCCTGTTGTAGATGTTTCTTCGCGGTTGAGAGGTGGTAAGCCTTCACGGTGCGGTAACCCTCCCGCGCCAGCATGTTGCAGACAAACTCGCAGTACACGATATTGTCTTCTACCACAATTATTGTTGTCTTATCCATCTTCGTATTTTCTCCTTTCCTCTTCTGCCAACCGGATTATTTCCGCTCCCTTATCCAGCACGGCAGTCACAGCATGGCTTAACGCTTCACCATCCGGGAGTACATCGCCATGAAGCAATCTGTAAAGTACATTTAGCGGTTGGTCGGCACGTAGCACCTCCCACGAGCTGCGCAGGTGGTGTGTCAGGGAATCCAGCTTTTGCAGGTCTTTTTCTTTTGCTGCATCCCGTACCGCCTGCATTTCTTTTTCAGTTTCCGTCATCAACTTTTCCAGCATAACGGCTTCATTGCCGTAGGACAACAAGGCTGAAAAATCCGGTTTCCCGTCCGGTGTTTCTTTTATGGCACACCTGTCGGAAACCTCCATCAACTCCGATATGGAGAACGGCTTGAACAGGCATCCGGCAAAGCCTTTTGCCAATAGTTCCCCTTTGTTACAACTGCCCGAAGCGGTTGCCACAACCACCGGGATTGTTGGTGAATTGCCCACGTTGGACGAACGCAACAGTTCCAGTAATTCGAAACCGTTTATACCGGGCATATTCAAGTCTGTCAGCAACAGGCTGTATTCTTTCTGGCGTATCATTTCCATCAGTTCCGCAGCATCGGTGCAAGTGTCGCAGTGTATTCCTTCTTGGGAGTACATCTCTTTCAGCATCAGAAGTAATACCTCATCATTGTCAATGGCGACAACATCATGGAATTTATTGTTATGATAAACAGGTGTATTGCTTGTATATCCAAGCTGTTCTTCAGCTTCCTGCATAGAAATTTCAACTGTGAAACGACTGCCTTTCCCTTTCTTGCTGTCCAAACGGATTGTTCCGCCAAGCATCGACACAATATTACGCATTATGGCAAGCCCAAGCCCGAAACCCTCCTTTGCGGCGGCATTTGATAGACGTTCAAACGCACCGAACGCTTGTTTCTGTTCCTCTTCTGTCATGCCTGTACCTGTATCTTCAACGACCAGTGTCAGAACTCCATTATCATATTCAGTAATCAAAGAAACACCGCCTTCTTCTGTGAACTTGACTGCGTTTGACAGCAGGTTATTCCCGATTTGTATTATTCGCTCTCTGTCGGTCAAGACAACAGCATCGTTTTCGTTCTTCACAATCAAGTACAGCCCTTTGTTCATGGCAACGGGCATGAACTCCGTTTCAAGTGTGTGCGTGATTGCAGAAATCCGGCAGGGTGACAGACGGGGCTGTTCCTTGCCGTTGTCCAGGCGGAAGAAGTCAAGCAAAGTGTTGAGCATATCCCGCATACGGTCGGAGGATTGCAGTATATTTTGGATATATTGCCCATTATTACCGCTATTGCATTCTTTCCGCAAAAGTTCGGTATAGCCGGTTATTGCCGTCAGTGGTGTACGCAACTCATGGGTAATAGTATGTACCGCTTTCTTTCGGGAGGTTATGAGTACCTCATTTTGTTGCACGGACTGTTCCAATTGCTCGATCAAATCCGTTGTCTTGCGTTTGTATCGTTTAATGTTCTTTGCATCACGGTGTATGATGATATAGGAAATGACCAACAGCAAAAGAACAAATCCCATCAAGCCGCCTATCTGCATAAATGATTTTTTACGCATGGCTGTTATCTCGCTTTCTCTATTTTGTAAATCAGATTGTACCTTCTTTTCGATTTGGCAAATCAATCCTTGCAGTTGTCTGTTAAGTTCTGCATTACGGGCAGCAAGACTATCGGCTTGTTCTGACAATCGACGGCTCTGCGCTTTCTGTTCGTTGACCATGTTTCTATTGGATGAACGGAGCGTAGTCGTTGTTGTCGTTGGCTTCGTTCCCTCTTTTTTGCCAAAGATGCCCAAGAAACCTTTTCGTTTTGGCTTTTTGGACTGTTCCTGCACACTTTTCTGCACAATAACCGGAATTTGATTGGCTATCTTCTTGTTAATAGATTGTTGTTCATCCATTAACCGGACTATCTGGAACATCTGTCGTTCCTTATCCTCTAAAAGACTGCGCACACTATCGATGCGCTCTGCTGGATAGGTGGCCTTGAAACGGCAGAGCATACTGTCCATTGCCATACGCCGTGCATGGTAATGCTCGATATCTTTATCGTTCCATTCCAGTATTGTTTCACCCAATAGAGAAAATTTTATCATTTGAATATTGATATTGTTTATTTCTTTTCGGAGCTCGTCTATTTTTTTATTGCCAAGTTCTAATGCTTCTATCTCCTGCCATTCATAGAGGCTATTATATGCCATACATCCGATAAGAATGGAGATAAGTATATATCCCAACCGTATTGCCTTATAGAAATTTCCTGACCGCTCCATTATTTTGATGACATTGATTTTTGGAACATGAATAAAAGTTTATCTTTTTCGTTCATGCGGATATTATCAGAATAATCGCCTTTTGTTATTTGATACCCACATGGCTTAACCATAAAAACGCCTAAGCCCTTAGTGTATGAACTTACTTCTGAGGCATAGTCTTTACTTGTATTTAATGGAACCTTCCCTTTAATATGACACCACTCATTATTACAAATGATGTCTTCAATCTCAGACATCATTTTTTGCAAATCTGTAATAGCTTTGGAACTCGCTACTTGGGGTATCTGCAACTCAAAATAGAGCATCGGTTCGAGAATGTCCACACCTGACTGTTGCAAGGCCAGCCTGAAGACATAAGGGGTCAGCTGTCTGAAATCAGCAGGTGTACTTACCGGGCTATAATACTCGGCTTGAGTAAAAGTTACTTTCAGATCAGTCACTTCCCATCCATGTAAACCAGATTGGCAAGACATACGAATCCCTTCAAAAACGGCATTTTGAAAAGAATGGTTCAGATAACCATAGGAGATGTCACTTTCGATTTGCAACCCTGTCCCTAACGGTAAGGGTTCAATAGTCAGCCCTATTGTGGCCCAATAAGGGTTGGGCGGCACTTCGATCTGAATAATCTTATTCACCTTTTTTACAGGTCGTTCTTTGTAGATAGTCTTGATCTCATCAAAATGGACCTTGACGGAAAATCGTTCTTCCAGCAATGTCTGTATGATTTCCTTTTGTGTCAAACCATATAACGAGATTTCCAATTCATCACTATATGAGTTTATGGAAAAGGACAAAGACGGGTCTTCAATCCACAATGTATTCAGAGCGGATATCACCTTGCTTCTCTCTTCGGGCCTGTCTGGCCGGACGGAGGATTTGAGAGCGGGATGCTGACGAGATAACCCTTGAATCAAACAAGGTTTAGCACCTAAATAATCTCCGATTCGAAAATCTTCCATATCTTCTACAATCGCGATATCATTGGCACCCACTTCATCAACATTTATCTCTCTGCCCTGATAAATAGTTTTTAGATTTTTAATCTTGATGAATTTTTCCGAATCATTGATTCTTACAACGTCTCGAAGTCTCAGACTTCCGTCAATTATTTTTAGAAAACTTCTTTTATGTCCTTTGGGGTCATGCTCTATCTTATAGAGATAAGCTGACAGTCTGTTTGAGACTGATGCCGGAGGAAGTATAAAAGAAGAGATGGCGTCTAACAACTCATTGATACCGATATTGAACATTGCTGATCCATGTAGCACCGGATAGACTTTGGCTTTTGCCACAAGAGCGATTATCGTATTCCAATAATCAGCCGGTGAAATTTCGCTATCCGCCAAATATCGTTCTAATATATCGTCGTCATGGTTGCATACAAATTCTTTGTATTCTTCCTTTATATATGTTTGGGAGCAAACCAGATAAACCGATCCATCGACAACAGTTTGCATAAACAGGACATCTTGCGACAGATTTGTTTTTATATCCAGATACAAACGCTCTAAATTCACACCGGCACGGTCAATCTTATTGATAAATATAATTGTCGGGATTTGCAGCTTTTGTAAAGTATTGAACAGCAACTTTGTTTGCGCTTGTATGCCTTCCTTTGCGGATAAGATGAGGACTGCTCCATCAAGCATTTTGAATGTCCGCTCCACTTCCGCAATAAAATCCATGTGTCCCGGAGTGTCAATGATATTGCATTTCACACCATTCCAGATAATAGATGTCGTAGAAGCCCGGACAGTAATTCCTCTACGTTTCTCTATATCCATAGAGTCCGTTATGGTGTCGCCATTATCCACACGGCCGCACTTTTCCGTTGCTCCACTGGCAAACAGCAGATTCTCGGTTACGGAAGTTTTTCCTGCATCAATGTGAGCAAGAATTCCTAAATTTATAATATTCATTTGGATTAAGCAATAATATACTACAATAGATGCATTGTCGAAACGCACCTTTTAATACCTCCTCGTAGCATGTGAGAACTACAGGATTACTAACTCGTATTAATATGTATATTATTACTGCCGCATAACGATTACAAAATTACACAAAAAAATATATCTAACAAAAGTGGGAGGATTTTTTAACTCTTTACCATAGACATTTTATTAGGGAAGCGTAGGTTCAACTGGTAAGTACAAATAAGTAGAAATGTTTGAACAACACCGTTTTAGGAAGTTGAAAAATCAAGTTTCTCTCTCGGTATAGCGTTTATTTTGGCCAATATCTTCTTTAGTTTGGCATTTGAGTATTTCCCATTCGTGTTCTATTTAGCTCCTTATTATGAGTATGTAGCAAGTTGCTTATCAAATTCAGCCTCTTTGAGGGTCAAATATGGCTTTGCAAATGGTGACTGACAAGACATAAACAAGGTCAGCAGGATTTTTTACATAAATGGACATGAATGTATATAACCTAAAATAAGAATAAATTTTAATAAGGGCTGCCCAAAAAGAAAAAAATGCAGTTGCCATCCTACAGATACTTGCAGAAAGGATAAAATTTACTTTTAGACCTTTTGGGATAGCCCTTATTAATACTTCAGATAAAATTCCTAAGGTTATATTTTCAATCCTTTGGACCGGGTTTCCTCCTTGGCATACAGCCCCGTATGCCCGATTATGACATGGTTGTCAACGATACTATCCACAGGACTGCGTATCTGCGGCGATGTATCTTCGGGATACTGCGCCTGCCTGTTCTGCGCGTCTTCCGCTTTGGACTTGACCTGCTGCCCCTCGTTCTCATTTTCGGCGATTTCGGGCGTTGGCGGCGCAAGTTCCAGCTGTATCTTGCGGTCAAGTGCGGCAAGTTCGGACTTCAACTGTTTCAGTTCTTCCTCCTTCTTCCACACCTTGCCCGCTATCTCCTGCAACTGCGGTATCTCACGTTCCAGCACTTCATTCTTAGTCTTGTACTGGTCGATGATGGAGGGGATGCGCTCCAAAGCGTTGAGGAAATTGCGGGCGGCGGCCAACGGGTCAGCCATTGCCAGATGTCCGTTGTTATAGGTGTACTTGTAGTTCCCCTCTACCACGAAGCGGTTGTCGGTAAACTCCAATCCCTCTTTGAGTATCCTCTCGCTCACCACCTTTATCGGAAAACCGTAAAGTTCTCCGACCTGTGTGTAAAGCCCGCCCGTAGTGGCGTTTTTCGCTATCTCCTGCAAACGCTTTCCGATAACCTTCTCATCGGCGGAATTCACACCGTCCACCTTTATTATATTAAGGCGGTTGCCCTCCCTGTCGGTCTGCGCCACCGAAAGAAAGCGGTTCCAGTCCTCCGTCATGGCATTTATGAAAGCCGTGTTGTTGCGCAATTCGCCCGTCTTCGACTCTAACTTGAACTCCGAATCACGCCTGCCCTTGTTGAACGACTTGCGTTCCCCTTCGAGCGATGCGATGCGCTTTTCAAGTTTCGCCTTGTCCAAAAGGTCGGTGTTACCGGAGAGCAACGCCATGTACTCTGAGAAGTTCATGCCCGATTTCTCGTCCATTGCCCCCTCATCGATGGTACGCGCCCCCATAGCTCCGCTTTTGAGCTGGCTGATGAAAGTCTGCTTGCAATGCAGGAGGTTGAACTTGTAGCTGTCCAGTGACTTCTCTACCGCGTAGATGATTACGTCCACGTTGTTCCCGGCGAAATGCTTGGCAATTTCGTTTCCGGCTCTAACTCCGCGGCCGTCACGCTGTTGCAGATCGGACGGTCGCCACGGCGTATCGAGATGATGAATTGCCACACACCTTTTCTGCGCATTCACACCCGTGCCGAGCATGGAGGTGGAGCCGAACAGCACACGCACCGTCCCGGCATTCATGGCGTCTATCACCGCCTTCCGCGCCTTGTCGGTCTTGCACTCCTGAATGAAACGCACCTCGCTTGGCGGTATGCCGTAATCCTCCGTTAGCTTGCGCTTGATTTCCGAATAGACGTTCCACCCGTCGCCCGGCTGGTATGTACCCAAATCCGAAAATACGAACTGCGTTCCCTTCTGCGCGTCGTATTTTTGGTAATACTCCGCGATCATCTTGGCACAGTGACTCGCCTTGTTGTCGGGGTGGTCTTCATAATTCGGGTCTATCATACGCATATCGAGTGCCATCTTGCGGGCATAGTCCGTGGCGATAAGCATCTTCGCCTTTTCCTCCGTTTCCGAAAGCGGCAGCCTGCCTAACAGGGTGGCATCGCCAGTCTTTGCGAACTGCATCAGTTTCTGTATGAAGTCCTCCTGTTCCGGCGTTGGCGGTATGTGGTGCAGTATCTCGTTCTTGGTGGGGCGGTCAACGCCCACATCCTCCGCCGTTCGGTAGTCCGTAATCTCATTATAGAAGGCGGCAAGCTCCGGCACTTTGATGAAGTATCGGAAACGCTCCTTCTGCACCACGTTGTTCGTCACGTTGAACTCAAAATCCGTCGTCTTCTTGGCGAATATCGCCGCCCAAGCGTCGAAACACCGGATATCCTGCCGTTCCAGCTCCTTCGGGCGCAGGTACTTGAACAGCAGATACAATTCAGTCAGCGAGTTGCTGATGGTCGTGCCGGAGAGGAACGTAGCTCCCAAATCTTTGCCCGTGCGCTCCTGTATGGTGCGTATGGCAAAGAGCATGTTCAACGCCTTCTGGCTTCCCTCGCTGTTTCCCAGCCCCGCCACACGGTCGTGTCGTGTATTGAAAGTCAGATTTTTGAACTGGTGGCTCTCATCTATGAAGATGTGGTCGATGCCCATCTGCTTGAAATCCACCACGTCGTCCGTGCGTGACTTTATGGCGTGTTCCACCTTCTCCAGCTTCGCTTCAAGGTTGTGCTTGCGCTTCTCCAATCCTTTCAGCATCGCCCGCGACACGTTCTTTCCCTGCCGGCGCAGCACTTCGAGGTTTTCCTCCACCGTGTCAAGCTCCGCTTGCAGGATGCGCTGCTGCAACTCCGGCGACTGCGGTATCTTGCCGAACTGGTCGTGCGACATGATGACACAATCGTAGTCGTTGTTCTTGATATTGTTGAAGAAACGCACGCGGTTGGCGGTCGAAAAGTCCTTTTCCGAAGCGTACAGAATACGTGCGTTGGGATATGCCGCCTGATAGGTGGCGGCAATCTCCGCGACATTGGCTTTCAGCCCGATAATCATCGGCTTGTGCGCCAGATTCAGACGCTTCATCTCATGTGCAGCGATGCACATTATCAGCGTCTTGCCGGTTCCCACCTCGTGGTCACAGATCCCGCCGCCGTTCTGTTTCAGCATCCAGACACAATCCATCTGCGAGGGATAGACGCTCCTGATGCCCCGGCTTGCCAAGCCTTTCAGATTGAGGTCGGGGAAAGTCTGGTGCGAGCCGTCATACTTCGGGCGCACGAAACAGTTGAACTTGCGGTTATACATCGTCGTCAGCCGCTCCTTGAACTGTGGCGACTGCTCTTCGAGCCATTCGGAGAAGCCGTTTCGTATCTCGTCAATCTTGGCGTTGGCGAGCTGTATTCCCTCGCTGTCGCGCACCTTGATGTCGTTGCCATGCTCGTCCTTGCCGATGGACTTCATCATGTCGGGGCAGGTGTTGTGCAGGGCGTGTTTCAGAAGGTGCATACCGTCATAGTTCCGGTAATACCCCTTCACCAGAAACTCGTCCGTGATTTTCATGGTGCGGTAGCCGCAAGCCACTGAGAACTCGTCCATGCTTGCGGAGTAAGCGATTTTCACCTCCGTGTCGAACAGCCGGCTCATGTAGGCGGCATAGACACCCGTCGGAATCCAGCGTTCCCCGAAATTGAAGTCCAGATCCTCGAAGGCGATGCGCTGCGGCTCGGCATCTTTCAGAGCCTCCAACGCCTGCTTCACCTCCGGCATACGCTCATTTTCGGGATTGTCACCCATCCATGCCTCTATGCGTTCCGCTTTCTCTATGACATTTCCGGCGATGAAACGGTCTTTGATTTCGTAACCGGTCACGAGCGGATTGTAGTAGATGCGTCCTTGCAGGGCTGTGAGCAACTCCTCCGCCGTGCTGTCGGTTATCTCCCGCATATAGTCGAGATTAACCGTGCCATATTTGTTGAGCGACGCGGACAGGGCTTCTTCGGGAGAGCCGACGTTGGCATGGTTCTCCACCGAGAAGGAAACGGGACGCTCGAAGATGTCCGCCTTGACAAACTTCCCGTTCTCCGCCCGTTCCAGCGAAAGGATATCACGCCCACCCGCGTCCATCATCACCAGTTTCACGTTCTGCTTGGCGTTGAGGTTACCGTAACGCATGACGAATTCATCGTAACAGGTGTTCAGATGCTCACGCCACTGGACATTTGCTTCGTGCAGGTTCGATTCATAGCGGTACAGCCGCTCGTAGGCGTCACGCAGCGACACATACAGCAACGCCTTTTCCTTCTGGTATCCTTTCAGGTCAAGCGGCTGGAATGTCGCCCCGTATGGGGTGATGTCCTTCAGATAGCCGATGTTATGACGTCCCCAATCTGTCACTAACGACCCTTCGCGCAGGTGCATCTCCGGCGTGCGGTGGTAGGCACGCGGAGAAAGATCCACGATTTCCTCCTTCGGCTTTTCCGCTTCGATGTCGGGGAAAAGGGAAGTTACCACCGCTTCCGATGGGGTATCTGTAACGGCAGGTGCGGTGACTGCCTCCGGCTGTGTTTCCTCCTGTCGTGGCTGCTCACGGGAAGTTTCCGGCACAGCATTCACTTCCGTCTTTTCCGCCGCCACTTGTTTCTCGTTATGCTGCCTTGCCAGCTCCCGAAGTTCCTTCCTGCGCTCCGGTGTCAAACCCATCATCATCTCATAGAAGCCGTTGATGGGAGGATTGGTATCCCAGTCCAGCGTGGCATAGATGTCGTCCGGGTCGGCAGGCTTGGCGGTGTTTTCCGCTTTCGCCTCCTTGTTTTCCGTGATGGTCTTAGGGGTGGTAGCCGTCGGCACAGCCGTAACATTCTGTGTGGTCTGCACCTGCGACTTGGGCGTAACGCGTCTTGCAGGGCTTTCCTTTTTCGCCGCCTTTTTCTTTTTGGCGGTTTTCGGTTGTTGGCTGACCTCTTCCGTCATGCCCCAGAGGTCGAGCAACGTGAGCTGCACTCCGGCGGAATATCGCGGACGCAGCTCTATCTCCGGCTTTTCCTCTGCGGGTTGCTGTTTCTCCGTCGGAGTTTCCACCGCTTGTGCCGGAGGTGCCGTTTCCAATTTTATGGCAGGACGCTTTACTTCATTTTGAACGGCAATTTTTTCTTCCGTTCCCGCCTGCCGGATTGTTCCCGAATACAGGCGCATGGCGAGCCTGTAATGGAAATCCTCGTCAAGCATACGGCGCAAGTCCCCGGCTATGCCTGCGGTCTTGCCCTCGTGCAGATAGATCATAGCGGGCTTCCCGTAGGGGTCTGTGTCAAGTTTCGCCGTCGTATGCACGATGCGTTCCGGGTGGTGGATGAAATAGGCGTTGTCGGTCAGGTCGGTTTTCGTGTCCGTCTGTATCACGGTCATCAGCCGCTCGTCCTGCGACATTTCCTTCTTGCTGAGGTTCTTTTGCAGGACAATCAGGTCACTGCCCACCTCCGTGCCCGCGTTGTCCGTGAACAGGTTGTTGGGCAGGCGTATCGCGGATACCAGATCAGCCTGACTGAACAGCTCGTTACGCACGGAGGTCTTGGTGCTGTTCAATACCCCTTGCGAAGTGATGAACGCCACGATACCGCCGTCACGCACGGCATCCAGCCCTTTGAGGAAAAAATAGTTGTGGATGGCTTTCTGTGCCGATCGTCTGCCGAAGGACCCACTCTTTTCAAACTCCGCGTCGAACACGGCGATGTCTCCGAACGGGATGTTGGACACCGCCAAGTCGAAATAATTGTTGAACGGTTTTTCGATTTTCTCAAAACCGCAGGTGCGCGTTTTCTTGTCGGGATAAAGATGCCGTAGGATTGTCCCCGTGAGCAGATCCTTCTCGAAAGCCATCACATCCGCATCGGGGCTGTGCCGCAGCACGGAATCCACGAACACGCCTACACCTGCCGACGGTTCGAGCATACGGGCGGGGCGGACGCTGTAATCCGCCAGCATGTCCGCGAGGGTGTCAGTTATCTCTTTTGGGGTGTAGAAAGCGGTCAGCACGGATGCTTTCAGCGAATCCACAAACCGCTTGTATTCCGTTTCGTCCTTGCTGTTCTCACGGATGAGCCTGTGCAGCTCCACCGTCGGGGCGAACAGTTCGAGGTCGGATTTCGCCCACCGGACGGCATCCGTCAGTTCCTTGGCAGGGTTCAGGATACATTTCAGACCGCCGAAACCGCAGTACCTTTGAAGTATGGCACGCTCTTCGGTTGTCGCCGCTCTCTGTTCCCTGTCAAGGATGAATGCCGTCCGTATCGCCTCGATGTTGTCCCGTAGTTTCTGTTTGCGGTTAAACGCCATATTCCCCGATGTAAAGGACGGTTGCCCCCGTCAGCTCCGTATAGAGCAGGTCGTAATCGGAAGACAGGGCGAAGTTGTCGTCCGAAAGGTCATAGACGGAGAACACGTTGCCGACAAGCGGCAGGAGTTTATGGATAAAGGCTTCTTGTTTCTCTTCCGGCACTTCGTCGGCAAACTCGTTCTCCACGACTTCGTGGAGCATGGCGTACCGGGAATAGTGCAACCCGCGCAGCAGTGTTTCCATCGCCAGTTCCTGCGCACCGTCGGTGGGATAGCCTTCAATCCGCGCCTTTTCATACGTTTCGGCGGCACGATCGGCGCGTTCCCGTATGAAAGCGGTGTCGGTAGCCTGTTCAAACTTGTTCGTGCGGAGGTAGTCCATCAGGTACAGACCGTAATAGGAAAAGTCGGACTGCCCTTCGTTGTTCTTCTTGTTGTTCATTACTTTGGAGTTTAGTGGATTGATATTTAACGGGATAATCGGTTGGAAAAAAGGAAGAAAAAGGCACTCGGTATCCCTCCGAGTGCCGCCACTAAATCCAAAGTATGAGTGTAATCCGGTATCGAAGAACAATTCATTACTCTGAACAAGTGGCAAAGTTAATACTATTTCTTCCGTCCTGAAAATTTCTTGCCCTTTTTAGCCTCCGGGAACACGAACGTCGTGTTATATTCCCCGTCAAAGGCGACGACGGCATCGAAGCTCTTGCCCTGTTTGCTCTTGAAGCCTTTGAGCAGCTGGGTATGCCCTTCGGTGAGCAGGTCTTTGATTTCATCGTCGGACAGGGTGCGTCCCGCTTTCAGCCGGAACACGGGAAGCCCGCACTCCGTGTTGTCGCAGCGTACCACCTTGCCGTAGAACCGCATCCTGCCCGTGCCGCACTTGGGACACGCGCAACCGGAATCGCGGCTGCCGAAGAGTTTGTCGCATGAGAGCAGTTCGGAGGTAATCTCCCGCGTGTACGCCTCTATCTTTTTGCGGAAGGTATCGGCGGACAGCTCCCCACGCTCGATGCGTGCCAGTTCCTTCTCCCATTCGCCTGTCATGGCGACATCGGCGATGCGCATCGTCTTCACCACGGAATTGAGTGCAAGCCCCTTTTCGGTGGGGACAAGCAATTTCTTGCAGCGTTCCATGTAACCGCGCTTGAAGAGCGTTTCGATGATGGAGGCGCGTGTGGCGGGAGTACCGATGCCGCAGTCCTTCATCGCCTGCCGCAGTGCGTCATCCTCGATTTCCTTGCCCGCCGTTTCCATTGCCGAGAGCAGGGTGGCTTCGGTATGTAGCGGCTTGGGCTTGGTCTTCCCTTCTGTGATGGAAGAGGCTTTCAGTGTCAGCGTGTCGCCTTCCTGCCAGCCGGGAATGGTGGTTTCCTCCTTGTTTTCCTCGCCATAGACAGCACGCCATCCGGCTTGCCTGATGACGCTGCCTTTCACGGTAAACTCCACTCCGGCACATTCCGCCATGACAGCGGTCACGTCCTTGACGCATTTTTCAGAGAATGCCTCGACCATGCGCCCGGCAATCATCTGATAGATGGTATTGTCCTCTTTGGAGAGGAAGAGCGGTTTCTCACCCGTGACGAGTAGGGCATGGTGGTCTGTCACCTTGCCGCCGTCTACGCTGCGGCGTGTCGGGATGGCTTTTGCCCGCACCTTGTCTTTCCATTCGTGCTGTGTGCCGATGAAAGCGAGCAGTTTGGGAATTTCGGCAAACACGTCTTCGGGGATGTAGCGGCTACCCGTTCTCGGATAGGTTATCAGCTTCTTCTCGTAGAGCTTCTGTGCGATTTCAAGCGTCTGCTCCGCCGTGAAGCCGTGCTTGGCGTTGGCTTCTTTCTGGAGCGTGGTCAGGTCGTACAGCAACGGGGTATCCTCCGTTTTCTCCTTGCGCTCGGCTTTCGTTACCGTTGCGAAGCCTGCCGCCTTTACCTTATTATATAGCTCCGTTGCCGGTTCTTTCGACTTCCATTTTTCAGAGGATGAGAATTTCACGACCTTGCCGTCGCAACCGTCCGTTGCGATATGGAGTTGCCAGAAGGCTTCGGGCGTGAAGCGGCGGTTCTCCCAGTAGCGTTCACATACCATAGCCAACGTTGGTGTCTGCACCCGCCCCACGGAGTATGTGCCGTGTCCGGCGGCGATGGAGAGAGCCTGCGTGCCGTTGATGCCCACGAGCCAGTCGGATTCGCTTCGCGCTTTGGCGGCGAGGTATAGGTTGTCATACTTGCCGCCGTCTTCGAGGTTGCGCAATCCCTCGCGGATAGCCTTGTCGGTGAGCGAGCTTATCCACAGGCGCACGAAAGGAGTGGTACTGCCCGTGTAGTGGTAGAGGTAGCGGAAGATAAGTTCACCCTCGCGTCCGGCATCGGTTGCCACGATGATTTGGTCGCTGGTGCCGAACAGCCTTTTGATTGTTTTTATCTGCGACACCACGCCGCTATCGGGCTTGTAGCCTTTCTCCGTCCTGACCTGACGGGGGACGAGCGTGAAGGTGTCGGGGATAATCGGGAGGTTGTCACGGACGAAACCGCGCACGCCGTAGCCATCGGGCATGGCGAGCTGGACAAGGTGTCCGAATGCCCATGTCACGGCATAGCCGCCTCCCTCGAAATATCCTTCCTCTCTCTTTGTCGCGCCCACGATGCGGGCGATTTCACGTGCCACGGAGGGCTTTTCTGCAATGATTATCTTCATGTCTTCTTCTTTTTTGTTGATACTTTGGATTTTATTTTGGATTCAGTGGCGGACATCGGTCTATACTTTCATGCCCTTGCCCGTTTTCTTCTGCGGCTTGTCCTGCTGCTGTTGCTGGCGGGCGTCCTTCGGAGTGGTCTGACCTTTCTGCAAAGGCTCTTTCAGGTTCTTTGTCGCCTCGTTGGTCTTGCCCTCGTTGTTCACCGCCACCTGCGTGCGGCTCTCGTTGGACGGGGCGACCTGCTGCCCGATGTCGGGATTTGTTTCGTAGCGGTACGGGCGACCCTTCTCCGGGTTGAACTTGATATACATCGTGGCATGGAAGCCCTGCTTGTCGGTCACGTTCTCCAGTTTCACGGCTTTGCCCGCCACATAGTCGGCTTTCTGCTGTTTGGTGAAGTTCACGTCGCTCCATTTGCTGATGGGGCGGATGCTGCCGTCCTCGTTCGTCCACGTGTTGCGGCGTTGCTCCTTCTTGGTCTGTGTGGCATTTTCCCCGCCTTGCGCCTGACTTTTCGACGTGTCGCCTTTGGTTTCCTGCGTCTGTACGGTACGGGGCGACCTTCCGGTTCCCGGCACGAACTCCACGCCGCGCTGCTCCACGTTCACTTGCAGAGTGGTGACGAACTTCCTGCCGTCGTTGCGCTCGATGAGCTTGTCGCGCACGGGCAGTCCGGCGCGGAGCATATCCTGCTCCTGTTTGGTGATTTCCGTCTTGCCGATGCGCTCCGGGATGCGTACCCTGTTTGCCGGGATGTCCGTGATTTCATTCGTCTTGCGGTCGATGCTGATGTAGGAGGGGATGATTTCGCCCGTTTCCCTGTCCACGATGTCCACGACCCTGCCGAGGTTGCCCATTTCGCGCAGGTTCTTCCGGTCGTCGTCGGAGAATTTGTGTTCCTTGTATTCATCCAGTTTCTGCTCCTTGCGGATGAAGTGCGGCACGAGGCTTACATTCCCCTCGCCGTCCTTCTTGAAGGAAAGGCGGGCGTCCAGCTCGAATGATTCACCGCCGAAGGTGGGCTTGACCTTCACCAAGTCGGACTTGCCGTAGTGGAGCATCTTCGTAAGGTCGCCGGACTTTTCAAGGTCGTCGCGCTTCACGCCCCATCTGTCCTCCAGTTCCTGCCAGTTGATTTTACCCTCGTCGATGGGCTGGTAGCCACGCTTGCCCTGCGCCTGTTCAGAATTGTCCTGTTGCTGTTCTTTCTGCTGTTCCATGCTTTCCTGTTTTTGAGGTTCTTGTTTTTCGGTTGCCTGTTCCTCCTGCACCTTCTTCTCATAGTCGGAAGTGTCCACCTTGTGAGGGGCGAGTAGCTCCTTGTTCGCTTCGGGGTCTTTCAGCAGTTGCTTCATCACCTCCAAGAGATTTTCGGTTTGGTCTGCCGCGATGCGGTAAAAACCGAAGCGGCTGGGTTCCTTGCACTGCCGGAAGAAGTTCTTGAAGAAGTTGTCCAGCACGTCGCCGTGTCGGTCGAATTGCAGGAAACTCTGTGCGTTCTCTGCTTTCGCAGGGGTGCGCTTGGGTGTGCCGTCCGCGTTCAGCCCGGCTACCACGCTGATCTCGCCCGTCTTCTCGTCACGGACCACCAGCACGTCCTTTTCGTCTTTTTTCTTTGCCATCTGAAAAATGTTTTAATGGGTTATTTATGAAAGAAATTATGGATACGAGCCTTGTAGAAGGCTATATCTTCCTTTTTGAAGTCCTTGATATGGTTGGAAAGGAATGTCAGCACGTCCTCCTCGCTGTAATAGGTTTTCTTGCCCAGTGTCTTGTAGGGCAATGCGCCGACGCTGCGGTAGCGTTGCAGTGTGCGCTTGCTTATCTGGAGCAGCATGCACAAATCCTGATTGTCGAAAAGGCGGATGCTTTCCGTGATAGTAGGCTGTTTCCCCTCTGCCTTCATCGCCAGCAGCAGTTCGTCCTGACGGTCGAGCCGTTCCATCAGCTTCTGCATCCAGCCCTCGAAGTTGTTTCGTGTGAGCAGTTCCATGACCTATGTCCTCCTTCCTTTTGGTTTGCCGCCCGTGCGCAGCGTGTGGTTGCGTTTCAATTCCTGCGGTGTCGCCGCGTCCTCGTTGACGGCACACGCTTCAAGCAGGCGGTCTATTTCCGACTGCCGGTAGCGGCATTTACCGCGAAGCACGACATAGCCGATGCGTTGCTCGCTGCGCATACGCTGGAGGGTGCGGGTACTCACGTTAAGCAGGTGCGCCGCCTCGCGTGTGGTGAGCAACCTGTCGGACGATGCCGCTTTCTTGTCGCCGGAGGCGGCACGGACGTGTGCCGCAATCTCCGCTATCTGTTCCGTCAATGACCGGAAGGCGGAACTTTCCATCGTTATCACTTTCATATTCAGTCCTTTATTTTTGTTTCTGCGGCAAAATTCGGCAATAAACAAAAGGGGCTTTAACAACTCACTACGTGACTCACGTAAGATTTTTACGGAAGATGGCTCCGTAACCCGGTCAAACGGCGCAACAGGCAGCCTTTCAGCGGAAAACGGCACGTATTCGGGACCGTACCGTTACCTTTGCGGGCAAACCGATAATTGCATGAATATGGAAATAGTATCTATCGAGAAAAAGACTTTCGAGATGATGATGGCGGCATTCGGCGCACTCTCGGAGAAGGTCGCCGCCCTGAGGCGCAAAAGCGACACGGGGCGCATGGAAAGATGGCTCACGGGCGAGGAGGTCTGCGGGCAGTTGAGAATCAGCCCGCGCACGTTGCAGACGCTGCGCGACAGGCGGCTTATCGGCTACTCGCAGATAAACCGCAGGTTCTATTACAAGCCGGAGGAGGTGAAGCGGCTGATACCGCTTGTCGGCACGCTCTATCCGCACGGCAGATGATTTGATTTATTCACCCACTGAATCCGAAGTTATGATGAACGAGAACAACGATGTTTTTACGATGGAAGACGAGCCGATAGCCTCTGTGGTGCAGGATATGCGCAAAGGCTCGAAATGGCTGTCCGCCTTTCTGGAAAGTTACCGTCCTCCGCTGGACGGGGAACGTTACCTGACGGACGGCGAGGTGGCGGAACTGCTCCGCGTAAGCCGACGCACCTTGCAGGAATACCGCAACAACCGCGTGTTGCCCTTCATACTTTTGGGAGGGAAGGTGCTTTACCCGGAAACGGGGCTGCGTGAAGTGCTGGAAGCAAATTACCGCAAGCCGCTGGAGTGAGCGCGGTTGGCAAGAAAAAAGGAAACGGGCGACACTTTTTGTGGTGCTGCCCGTTTCCTTGTCTTATGTGGTATGCGCAATCAGCAGTACCCGGCTTTTCCGTTCTGTATGAACATCACGTATGCCTGCCGTTTCTCTTTGGCGAGAGCTTTTCCCACCAGCCATGTGCGGAACAGGTGGGTGTTGTAGGTGTTCAGCCGGAAGGCGACGGGGATGATGATTTCAAGCGCGTACACATCTGCGTACAGTCCGTTTTCAAGTTGCATGTAGCGGCACACCTCGTAGTCGTTAAGCACGTCCGACTTGCGGATGGCTTTGATGGCGGCGTTCACTGCCGGGACGGTCGTATGGAACAGTCCGGCGATTTCTGTGGCGGTCATCCACACGTCGTTACCGGTTACGCTGACCGCCTTGTCCTCTATGATGATTATGTCACGTTTCATGGCTTCTCTTTTTTAGATGGTGCAACCTGCAAATTCCTCAACACTGTTCAACCTTGCGGCAAGGTTCTTCATGTCCTGATTGAGTTTTTCTTTGGTTATCTTCGCGTAAATCTGCGTCGTCTTTATGCTCTTGTGTCCGAGCATGGAGCTGACGGTTTCGATAGGTACGCCATTAGAGAGAAATACCGTCGTGGCTGCCGTGTGGCGGCTCTGATGCCACGTGATATGCTTGGTGATGCCGCAACGCTTGGCGACGGCACGGATACCGGCAAGGCACGTGTTATAATGCGGGACGGGGAATATCTTGCCGTTCTCGCACAGCCCACGGTATTTGCCGATTATGCGGTTGGCGATGTCAAGCAGGCGGATGTTGGACACCACGCCCGTTTTCTGGCGGTTGATGTTTATCCACTCGTGTTCGTCGAAGTAGGTGCGGATATTCTCTTCCGTGAGGTTGCGCATATCCGAGAACGACAACCCGGTGAAAGCGCAGAACAGGTAGAGGTCACGGTACAGTTCCTGTTTGGCGTTTTTCAGTTTCCCGTCCATCAGCAGGCGTATTTCCTCTTTGGTCAGAAAACTGCGTGTTGTTTCCTCCTTCTTGATTTCATACTCGCGGAACGGGTCGCGTGTCAGCCACTCGTTGTTGATGGCGATGAACACCATCGTCCGTAGCGGGCAGACGTACAGCCACACGGTATTGGTGCAGCAGTGTTTGTCCGTGCGCAGGAACATCTCGAAGTCGGAGATGAAAGCGGGGGTAAGCTCTTTCAGTGCGATGTCCTTCACATGGTAGCGGATGTCGAGGAACTCTTGCAGGTGCTTGTAAACGATACGGTACTTTTCCAGTGTACCTTTTGCTTTCATGCCTGCTTCCACCTGTTTCTCATAGTCCTCATTGTGACGACGGTACACCTGCATCAGCGTGTGGTAGCGGTGTTCCAGTCCGAGAAAGGCGTTCTTCACCTTCTCCGCCGTGACGAAGTTGTCACGCTCCATGATTTCCTGATAGTGCCTGTTGATGCGTACCCGCATCTTGTCAAGCATACGGTTCGTTTCGAGTGCCGCCGTGCTTCTGCCCGTGACACGTCCACTTTTGGTGTCCCACAGCTTCGGATCGACAGTCAGTTTGCAGCTGAACTGCGTCTGGCTGCCGTCCACCGTGATGCGTCCCATGACGGGAACTGTCCCGTCCTTTTTCACTACTTGACGCTTGAGGTAGTAGATGACTGAAAATGTACTCTTCATCGTCCTTAATTTTTTTGGTTTCAAAATTAGTTGGTGAAGAGTTCGGTGTCGGTACGCAAAACGGGGAGGAACAGCGCAATCTTTTTCCGTAACCAAATTTTTCGCGTGAGTTGTAGGTAACTCACTATTCCTTAGTGTCTTGTTTCGCCATCCGTACCCGTTTGTCGCATTTTCGGGCATGGTTACGAACAAGTAACGTTGCGGCGTCAGGATTTGGCTTCGGCAGGGATTGTAATGGCTTCACGAATTATCGCCACTTCAACCAAAACCCTTGTAACTCAATTCTATCACTATATCTTTCCGCATTTCACTTTTTTGTAGTAACTTTGTGCACACAAACAATAAAGTCCTAAAGCTGGCAACATAGAAATACAAACAGGCAAGCTTATCAACAAGAGATAAACTCCTGTTTAATAAGATATTCCGCATAATTATCCTAAGTGAATTATCCGTAAACGGGCCATACACAACAATAGATGCATATTTCCATAGTCTAGCTTTTGACTACAACTTATGGATCTGTATAAAAGGAATAACACATAAGCGATTGTAGCATTGCAGTGAGACTTTTTCAATAAAGATGTGCCAATGTTTATGTAGAATGCAGTCCTTAAAATTGTTATGATTGCCTTCGTTCTACGCTATCACCGATATAAAGCTTCAAAAATCGCTTCTTGGTTAAAATCATTTTGTACTTCTTGAGATTTCAACTAACTTCGCCCTCAGAATCTTCACGTATGATGAAATGAAAAAAACAATTACCGCATTTGTTTGGCTTTGTTGTTGCTTTGCTTTTGCGCAATCGTATGTTCCTTCTCCGGAAAATATGAAAGCCAGAAAGGATTTTGCTGACGCTAAATTCGGCATTTTTCTCCACTGGGGACTATATAGTATGTTCGGACAAGGAGAATGGTATATGACAAATGAGAACATCAACTGTCACGAATACGCTAAAGTAGCCCAAGCCTTTTATCCGCACAATTTTAATGCACACCAATGGATCACAGCTATTAAGAAAAGCGGCGCACGTTACATTACGTTTACGACAAGACACCATGAAGGCTTTTCAATGTGGGATACGAAACAAAGCGACTATAACATCATGCACACACCTTATGGCAAAGATATCGTCAAACAACTCGCCGACGAATGTCATCGGCAACAGATTGGCATTCATCTCTATTATTCTCACTTGGATTGGACGCGTGATGATTACCCCATCGGACGAACGGGACGAGGCACGGGACGTACTGCAGGCAAAGCAAATTGGCCGGCCTATTATGGCTTTATGAACAAGCAATTAACAGAGTTGCTCTCAAACTATGGAAAGATTAACGCCATTTGGTTTGATGGTTGGTGGGATCATGATCAAGATTCCATTCCTTTTAATTGGGAACTTCCGGAGCAATATGCCTTGATCCATCGCCTTCAGCCGGCTTGTTTGATTGGTAATAATCATCATCAGCATCCATTTGAGGGAGAGGATATTCAGATTTTTGAACGCGACGTGCCCGGCGAGAACAAGGCCGGACTTTCAGGACAAGACATTAGTCGACTCCCACTCGAAACTTGCCAGACAATGAATGGGATGTGGGGGTATAAAGTGAAAGATCAAAATTACAAAACTGCACGTGAATTGATCCAACTCCTTGTGCGCACCAGTGGAAAGGGGGCGAATCTGCTTCTAAATATAGGCCCTCAACCCGACGGATCCTTACCGGCTGTTGCCCTTAATAGATTAGAGGAGATCGGAAAATGGTTGTCGGAAAACGGAGAAACGATTTATGGTACGACCAGAGGGGAAGTTGCTGTGGGAGATCAAGTCGTATCAACGCGCAAGGGCAACAAATGCTATCTGCATGTCTTAAGTAATGAGCTAAAACAATTGCAGTTCTCTTATCAACATAAGATCAAACGCGTCACAAGTTTCGCAACGAAAGAAAAATTGAAATTCAAACAAAGCGGAAAAGAAGTTGTCATCACTCTACCACAAACATTAGATCTTACTGACTACATCATCGTCGTAGAATAGGCCATCTCTCAGCTCGACTTATACAATAATGAATACTCACTATCGAATAGTTCTTGCTTGTTGCTGGGTGTTTATGATCGTTTATAGCATCATCCCGGTACGTGCACAGCGCAATATGATCTTTGATTCGCAGATCAAGACGCTACGCATAGTCGGTGGCGAGACAGGACCGGGTCTCCCCATCCTTTCACTGGGCAGCGACGAACAACTGACAATCTCTTTCGATGAAATGTCGCACAATTATAAGCGGTATGAGTATCGTATTCAGCATTTAGACTATGCCTTTAAGCCGGAACCTGATCTTATGGAAAATGATTTCGTAAATAGTGACGCAGATTATATCCTCATAGAAAATTATAGGGAAAGTAGAAATACCGTAGTCAACTATACGCACTATTCTTTCTCATTTCCGAATAAGCATATCCAACCTTTAATTGCCGGCAATTATGCCCTTTCTATTTATGCGAACGATGGAGCTGGGGAGCATCAAGAGGTAGCTCGCGTATATTTTGCCATCGTTACTCCACAAGTAAATATAGGCACTTCCGTTTCAACCAATACCGATATTGATTGGAATGCTTCTCATCAGCAAGTTGGGCTGAAAGTGAACCTAAATAGCTTAATCGTCCGTGATGCTACGGAAGAAATTAAAACTTTTGTGCTACAAAATGGGCGATGGGACAATGCTGTTCTTTGTCCAAAGCCTTCTTATATTAACGGACAACAGCTGATTTGGGATCACGCTCGCGACTTAATTTTCCCTGCCGGTAATGAATATAGAGCTTTTGAGATGCTCTCTTCACGCTATCCGGGAATGGGCATTGAAAAGATGCAATATTTTGCTCCGTTTTACCACGCGACGCTCTTTACGGACTATCCTAACAAAAACTATTTATACGTTCAGGATACGAATGGTAAGTCTGTCATCAGGAATGATGATAACACCGCTGCAGAAACAGAGTCGGAATATATTCTTACTCATTTCTCCTTAGCTATTCCTGCAATAGAGGATGCTCAAATATATCTACAAGGCGACTGGACTTATGATCAATTCTTACCCGATTATGAATTAACGTATAATGCTTCAACACAACTATATGAATGCGCCGTCTTGTTGAAGACCGGCTACTATAGTTATCAGTATTTAATGGTCCCCAACAATACGACAAAAGGACAAACGGGACCTATTGAAGGTAATTTTTTCCAAACGGACAACGCTTACACGACATTAGTTTATTATAAAAGAACAGGAGATCGCTATTGGCAACTCGTTGGTACGAATCAATATAGATTCAAGACTATTCGATAAGCCACTATTGGTATCCATTTTCACTTAACAACATTGTAAATAATGAATATCGTTTTCTTAGATGGTTATACAACTAACCCAGGCGATCTTAGCTGGGAACCTTTTCGACAATTCGGCAACTTCACCGTTTATGACCGGACGGCACCTGCAGACGTCATTGAACGCGCCAAAGATGCGGAAATATTAATTCTCAACAAGCCGGAACTGACCGCTCATCATTTAGATCAGCTTCCTAAATTGAAGTTTATCTGTGTAGCCTCCGCAGGTTATGATACGATAGATGTAGAAGCCGCTCGCACTCGCAACATACCCGTATCCAACGCAGCCGGATATGGTAATGCAGCAGTGGCTCAGATGGCCGTAGCACATTTACTTAATGTTACTAATCAGGTAGCTCATTACGCAAAAATCAATCGTGAAGGCTTTTGGACTAAGAGCAAAGATTTTTGTAATCGAGAACATGCACAAATAGAGTTGACGGATAAAAAAGTTTGCATTGTTGGCTATGGCAATATTGGGAAAAGACTTGCTGATTTGTTACGCCCATTTGGCGTAAAACTATTTGCAGTTACCTCCAAACCGCAAAATGAATTACAAGACGTAACAGCAATTTCTTTGCAAGAGGCCTTTAGAACTTGCGACATCGTGAGTTTGAATTGCCCATTAACATCAAAAAACAGCCAATTCATAAACAAAGAATTGCTATCTCAATCGAAAAGAGGTTTAATCCTTCTCAACACAGCAAGAGGCCGCTTAGTCAATGAACAAGACATTGCCGACGCACTTAAAGACGGACAACTAGGAGCTTATTGTTGTGATGTGCTCTCGCAAGAACCACCGAGGGCGGACAATCCGCTGCTCTCCGCTCCAAATGCCCACGTTACGCCGCACATAGCTTGGGCTACAACTGAAGCTCGACAACGCATCATAGACCTATTAATAGACAACATCAAATCGTTCCTTGACGGAAAGCCAAAGCGCCTTGTGAATTGATATGTTTGATATTACTATCGTTCAAATTTGTGACTTTATTGGCACGATAGCATTTGCTATTTCAGGTATCCGTTTAGCTTCCGCCAAACGATTTGATTTGTTTGGGGCTTATGTTGTCGGACTGACAACAGCTATTGGTGGTGGGACATTACGTGATTTAATGCTAAGTCGCACGCCTTTTTGGATGGAAAGCTATTCCTATCTAATTTGCTCTGCGATAGCTTTAGTTTGGGTCATACTTTTTCGCAAATTACTCGTAAGACAAAACAACACCTGGTTTTTATTTGATACCATAGGTTTGGCTCTTTTTACTGTTACCGGCATTCAAAAGACCCTACAAGCCGGTTTCCCAATTTGGACAGCTATTGTTTTAGGTACGATAACCGGTGCCGGCGGCGGTGTATTTAGAGATGTCTTTATTAACGAGGAACCATTAATTTTTCGGAAAGAAGTTTATGCTATGGCCTGCATAGGAGGAGGTATTATTTATTGGTTGGGCACATTCATGGGCCTTTCAGAAGAAATCTCTTACCCACTATGTGGCGTTACAGTAGTTTTGATTCGTGTACTATCTATTCGTTTACGTCTACGTCTTCCTATTTTAAAAGGAGAAGATCAAGCATAAGCCAAACGATGCTTGATCTTCTCTATTTATTCTTGAAGACTAACGGCCGGCGCACTTGATAAGCGCCCGCAATTTCTCATTAAAATCTGATGCCAAGACGAGTTCCTCAATATTAAGATGCATTCTATAGCGCCAATAATGGTGCGAATTAGCCGGGTCATTGATTTGTTCAGCTTCCGGAATAGGATTTCGCAAATTCGACATACCTAAAAAGTCCTGAAAAGCAATTAAACACAGCATAGAAGGAGCTGCTAAAAAATTACGAACAACAGCCTCGCAGGTTTCATAGTCAGCGCTTTCAGGCGCTTTACCCTCACGTTTCAGTATCTTAGTCCAATAATCCTGTCTGCGTTCTGCATCTTGCTGCCACCAAAGTCTAAAGGGAGGCATGTCGTGCGTAGCAATCGTTGCAACAGAGCAATAAGGATTACACTTCAAGTCGGCAAATTGTTGTCCAAAAGTTTTAGGCATACTTTCTATCTCCAATGAAAGAATATGCAAATCATTCAAAACCTCTTTCACGCCAGCGGGCACCATTCCCAAGTCCTCAGCACAAGGCAACATAGTTTCATTTTCATCATATTGCGTTACTACCGCAAGTTTCTTCGCTGCTTTTTCCGCCCAAAAATGATTGTGCCGGTTATAAAAGAAGTCATCATGTAAACGATTAAAGGCTTGTTGCTGGTCCGTAGGCAATTGTGCAAAAGCCCTCGTCTTTTGTGCTGCTATTCGAGGATGGTAGAAACCTTTCTTTTCCGGGTCTTCAATAAACAACACATCAGCGATAATGTCCAACAAAATCTTCTTTAGTACTTCTGGTAATTCAAGTTTCAATACTTCCTTCTGAGTAGTCACTTGCGACTTCAGAACATAATATCCTCCTGCCTTGTCTACAAAAGAAGAAAGTTCTTCCCAACGCACCATTTTACGCAATTCGGCCATATCCAACTCCGTTATTCTCGGCGATACATATTGACAAACAGGTAAGTTAAACCCATAAGCTGCAATTTCTGCCATTGAAAGAGGCAAAGCCGGACGAAAATAACCTAAAGTACCATAGGTTTGACTGACAGGAATTTCCCAAATTCTAAAGAAGCCCAACACATGATCGATGCGATAAGCATCAAAAAATTGCCCCATATACTTCAATCTTTCACGCCACCACGCATAATTATCTTGCGCCATCGCATCCCAGTTATACGTAGGAAAGCCCCAGTTTTGCCCATCTACAGCAAAGGCGTCCGGAGGTGCGCCGGCCGAGCCCTCAAAATGGAACAAGTGCGGCGCATGCCAAGCTGTCGCACTATCTCTACTTACGCCGATAGGAATATCTCCCTTTAGAAGAATGCCTTTTTCCGTTGCATATTTATGTACGGCTGACAATTGGCGGAAAAGTAAAAACTGTACGAAGGTATAATAGTCGTATTCTATTTCTGTCGCCGCTTTTACCTGTGGCCACATCCTAAAATCAGCCGTACCATATTTATCTCGTTTATGACAAAATGAGACATAAGGATCCAACCAACTTCTATTTTTACGTACAAAGTCTGAATAGGCTTCGGAAGTACAGATTTCCTTTCCTTTCAAAGCAAATAACTCATGAAGGAAAGTCGTTTTAAGGGCATAAGTCCGTTCATAATCCAACTGCGGCAACGCGTTTAATTCTTCTCCTTGTTCTCTATATTTTTGAAAGAGTGGCAAATCGCCCCACTCATTCAAGTCCATATAGATCGGATGCAAGGCAAAGACAGAGATCGCGTTGTAAGGATAAGAGTCAGCCCAAGTTCCGGTACGCGTAGTATCGTTTATTGGAAGAATTTGTACCGCTTTCAGACCGCAGAGATGCGCCCAATCAATCAACTTTCTCAAATCTCCAAAGTCTCCAACTCCAAAACTCGTCCGGCTACGTAGGGAAAAAACTGGCAACACTATACCGGCACCACGCCACCGAGGTAGATCGAATCGAGGAGCACTCGCATTAACCCATACTATAGTTGCAATATCAACTCCTTGCGTATTAGGAATATACCGATCTTCTCCTTTTTCCCAATGAATTTGGCTTGTATTGTTCTCATTGACTAGCACTATTTTATAGGCAGTCTTTCCGTCCAGATCCGTTTTATCCAAATCAACCTCCCACGTATAGGAAGCTACGCGACGGAATATTCGAGTTTGATCAGTCCGCCATTGCCCCAAGGTCCCCGAACTCCCCAAAACGCCCCAGCGAAAACCCTCCGGTGCCGGCAAAGCCTCTAAGCGCAATTTATAAGGAGAGGTGGAATTATGATCAGATTCAATTATGGCAGGTTCTCGATATATACATTGTCGAAAAGCCTTCGAATTATATACAGCAGCTATAGATTCGTCCGTCCAACAATCAGAAAGCAATATGTCTCTTTGTAAGTTTACGCAAGCTGTATCCGCACTTTTTTTAGTCCGATCTTCAGTATGAAATTGAAGTAATCTAGGCGTGCGTAGCTCTTTTCTTATAATTTTCCCACCAGCATATACACAGTATACATAGCGAATGAAAGTCGTGTTAGGAGCCGGTATAAAGTCACCACACCATTGCAGTCCGTCTTTCGTCGTAAGTGCAATATGCCCCCTTTCACCGTTAGAAGTTTGCAGTTCTACTTGTAAACACTCCCCCCATTTTGTATGATATTCTATCTGAAACCGCAGTTTTGACATCGTCATTTTTTATTGAATGCACAAAATTAGGTTAAACAGTCATATAATGCGCTCATTCTCTAAAAAAAACACGTAAAAATTTGGCTTCTTCAAAGAAACTGTATATATTTGCAATACATAAAGGCTGTACCGGTTAGATTGGGAATCTCATCAATAATTAACTGAAAACCGAGAATGCCACTTTTTTCGATGGCGTGCCGATACGTTTCGACGGGGTCGGATTACAAAGATCTAAGAGGCGCTCAAATCTTATTTTAGCTCGGAGTTTCATCACATCATCGGTACAGCTCTTTTTGTGTTCTGTTCTCTACCTGTTTTACACCTTCTGTTTATATTCGGAATCAACGTATTATTGTTCCGGTTGTCTTTCATTTCGAATGCGAACTTCGCCACACGGGTTTTCCTTAGCCTCTCCTACCCCATTTGGTTCTTTACACAACCTAAGAAAAGCTTTTATAGTAAGGCATTGGATTGTATCTGCTCTTAGTGGCTAATGAAAAGGAAAGTCCACAGACGCTTTTTTTATGAACTTAATCTTATAGTCAGACATTAAAATTCAAAGTTGCATTCGTACTATCACGAAAGTAGAAATTTCCTCTCACGATAAAACGAGCGTCCTCTCACGATGGTATGAACCTCCCGTCACGATAGTAGAAGAATATAATAAGCTCTAGTACAGGAAAAGCACTTTAAACTTGTAATGAAATTTGTTGAAGTATTCAGAAACTAAGGACTGCTGAATTATTGTACGAACTTGCCTAACTCTCTGCAAATCGTCCTTCACGAAATTAAAATCACGCCACATTTTCATATGTATATCAATGGTTTACCACAAACTATTACAAGTTGATTTTAAGTTTTAAACATCAGTATTTCGACTCTGAAAAAGCCTATAACAAATCGCGCCAAGCAAGCTGTAAGCTCTCTTCTCTGAAAAATAGTGTATAAAAGAGGTATATATACCACGATTTTGACTAACTTTGCTATCAAAATTTCAAATATGAAGCTATTTATCCCTACTCTTCTATTAACCGCATTTTTTTCTGCTACTACAAATGTCGGCGCACAATCTAAAAAGAAGAACAACAAGCAGTCTGTACCAACGGCCTTATATCGCTATCGCGTTTGCCTGACCGACAAGGACAACAATAGCTTTTCAATTAAAAAGCCTCAAGCCTTTCTTTCTGCCAAGGCCTTAGAAAGGCGTAACCGCTATGGAATTGCTGTTGATGAAATCGATTTGCCTCTTCCCCCTTCTTATCTGAAAAAGATCAAACAAGAAGGTTTGAAAATATACAATCAGAGTAAATGGACTAATTCACTGGTTGTTGAGACTGACGACACGATGAAAGTGGTTGCCTTAAAAGCTTTACCTTTCGTCAAAAGCATTAGAAAAGTTTGGATCGGCACCAATGAGCCTAAAAAAACTAATCCTAAGGAGCGGTTTAAAGGACTAACGTATCGCCAAGATACCTTATCGTCTTTCTACGGACAAGGTCAAGCACAGGCAGAAATGCTCAATGCGCAACGGCTTCACGAGGCCGGCTATCGCGGTCAAGGTATGACTATTGCCGTCATTGATGGTGGATTCTTGAATGCTGACACAATAAAGGGATTAAAAGGAGTTAAGGTATTAGGAACTAAAAACTTTGTAGATTCTAAACGCAGCGTTTTTGAAGAAGAGTCGCACGGCATGATGGTGCTTTCCTGCATCGCTGCCCATACGCCTTATTCTTTTGTAGGCACTTGCCCTGAGGCTTCATTCTATTTACTACAAAGTGAGGATTCAGACACAGAGCAATTGGTTGAAGAAGACAACTTCTGCTCTGCTTTAGAATATGCAGACAGTTTGGGATGCGACGTTGTTACCGCATCTTTAGGCTATTATCGATTCGATTATCCGGAAATGAATCCGACTTATGCAGACTTGGATGGCAAGACTTCAATCAATAGTATTGCGGCATCAGTTGCGGCGAGCCGAGGAATGTTATTCCTCAATAGTGCAGGCAATGAAGGTGACAATACTTGGAAGAAAATTGGCTTCCCAGGCGATGCTAAAGATATATTGACCGTAGGTGCCGTAAGGGCAGATAGCGTTAACACGTTATTCTCTTCTCTTGGTTATACGGCAGACAGACGTATTAAGCCGGATGTAATGGCTATGGGACAGGCATCAACGGTTTATCAGCCGAACGGACTGATAGGCAAAGCAAATGGTACGTCTTTTTCTACGCCGATCTTATGCGGTGCCGTTACTTGTTTGTGGCAGGCGCATCGCGACAAGACGCCAATAGAGATTATAAAGGCCGTGCAACGTGCCGGAAACAACTATGCAACGCCTAACGAGGTGTTTGGTTATGGCATACCAGACTTATGGAAAGCTCATCAAATCTTAGGGCAATAAATAGACAAGAAGCCCTCTTGCATATTGCATTGCAAAAATGATGGAGCACCTGCTGCTGTCCGAGTTAAACGGCTTAATCAAAGAGACTATTGCACTAACACTGGAATCGTCTTATTGGATTGTGGCCGAAATCAACGAATGTCGCACGGCAGCCAATGGACATTGTTATTTAGAGCTCATTGAACGCGATCAAAATGGAGCAAGGTTAACGGCAAAGGCTAATGCACACATCTGGAGTAATCGAAATCAACTCCTACAAGCCCACTTCTACAAAGTAACCGGAAGAGCATTACAAGCAGGCTTGTCTGTGTTGATTGCTGTAGAGATTGAATTTCATGAACTCTATGGCTACTCACTCAACATTACAGACATTGAGCCATCTTATACAATTGGTGATGTCGTGCGACGAAGAAATGAAATCTTGGCTCGTTTACAAGCTGACGGAGTTGCAGATTTGAATCGCGAATTATCTTTGCCACGCCCCGCGATGCGATTTGCAATAATCTCTGCACAAACAGCAGCAGGATATGGGGATTTCATTCACCAGTTGGAACAAAGCGGTTACCCATTCAAGACGCAGCTGTTTCCGGCCTTTATGCAAGGCGAGAAAGTCGAAAGTAGCATCATTGCAGCCTTAGAAAGGATTGCTGCAGAACAAGATCAATGGGATGCTGTAATCATCATACGAGGAGGTGGAGCAACAAGCGACCTCGGCGGCTTCGAAACTTACGATCTGGCTGCAAATGTGGCCCAATTTCCCTTACCGATCTTAGTAGGTATTGGGCACGAAAGAGACGAGACAATTCTTGACTTGATTGCTTTTAAGCATTTCAAAACGCCGACAGCCGTAGCTGCTTACTTGATTGATTTGCAGCAACAAGAATTGGCGCTTTTAGCGGATTTCTCCACGGCACTCAAACGCTATGCAACACAAGCTTTAAGTTGGAAGAAGGAAGAGTTGACTCGTTTAAGCCAAAAGGTATTGGCCTTCACAACTGGCTTTTCCACACGAGAACATCATCGTTTATATAGCCTACAAAGCCGTTTGCATATTCTGATCAACAAGCAGCAGGAAGCCCACAGTGCACACTTGTCCACAATAAAAGAACGCTTAGCAAGCGCGACACAAGACTTTTTAAGAAGAGAAAAAGACCGGATGCTTTTATATGAGAAGCAAATTGAGTATGCGCGCCCCGATAGGATCTTAAAATTGGGCTTCAGTATCACAAGGAAAAATGGTGTCATTGTAAAACGCGCCTCAAAGCTACAAGAGGGTGACATCGTAGAAACGCAACTGAACAGCGGAAGCTTCACGAGCATTGTAAAAGTAAAAAAGAAATGAAGAAGATCACACTGAGCTACGAGCAAGCCATCGACCGTCTGCAAACAATTGTCGACGCACTTGATAACGGCAAGTTAGAACTTGATCAGCTTAGCGCACACCTCAAAGAAGCGCAAGATTTACTTAAATACTGCAAGAAACGTTTGCAACAAACAGAAAAGGACGTTCAAATCATACTACAAGATGGGGAAGAATAAACTCTCAAAATTTGCAGATATGGAAACGTTTGCCAACGTTTTCCAAATGACAGCTAGTCAGGTTAGGGCGCAGGAACAAACAGCCGACACATACCCGCTACTAAAAAATGCCACTCAACAACTTAAAGCCGGAGAATGGCATCAACATTATTTCAAAAACAACAATCCCATTGTACTAGAATTGGGCTGTGGGCGTGGGGAATATACGATTGGCCTTGCCAAAGCTTTTCCAAACAAAAATTTTATTGGCGTTGACATCAAAGGATCACGAATGTGGACAGGTGCTAAAGAAGCATTAGAAAGCGAGCTTACAAATGTTGCCTTTCTGCGTACAAACATAGAAGTAATAGATAGCTTCTTCGCTTCTGACGAAGCAGCAGAAATTTGGCTTACATTCAGTGACCCGCAAATGAAAAGCAAGACTAAGCGCTTGACATCCACATTCTTTCTGAACCGCTATCGTAGGATGCTCCTCGACAACGGACTAATTCACGTAAAAACGGATAGCAATTTCCTCTATACGTATACAAAAACACTGCTTGAAGAGAACCATTTACCAATCGAAGCAGATACTAACGACCTTTATCATAGCGATTGCTTGAAGAAGGACGACAAGATATTATCCATAAAAACCTATTACGAACAACAGTGGATAGCGAGAGGCATCAACATAAAGTATTTAAGCTTCAAACTGCCTAAAGCAGGAACATTAATAGAAACTGAAATAGAAATTCCTTTAGACGATTATCGGAGTTTCAAGCGTACAAAGCGCTCTTCTTTAGAAACATCAAAATAACAAACATAATATTTAATCAACTATGACTATCTACCCTCAACTCATTATAGATGCACTTAAGCAAGTGCGTTATCCCGGAACGGGAAAGAACTTGATCGAAGCAGAAATGCTTGAAGATGATATGCGCATTGATGGTATGAACGTAAGTTTTTCGCTACTCTTTGAAAAGCCTACCGACCCTTTCATTAAATCAGTGGTGAAGGCGGCTGAATCAACCATTCATACTTTTGTAGATAAGGATATCAATGTTGCTATTAGCGTCAAAACACTACAAAAAGCACGTCCGGAAGTAGGCAAGCTGCTACCTGACGTAAAAAATATCATTGCTGTCAGTAGCGGAAAAGGAGGAGTAGGAAAAAGTACTGTGTCCGTTAATCTTGCTGTAAGTCTTGCTGCATTAGGCTACAAAGTTGGATTGCTTGATGCCGATATCTTCGGCCCATCAATTCCTAAAATGCTCCACTTAGAGCAAGTCCAAATCTTCGCAGAAAACAAAGATGGGCGGCAACTGATTATTCCGGCAGAAAAATATGGCGTCAAAGTACTTTCAATAGGATTCTTTGTTAACCCCAACACAGCCACATTATGGCGAGGAGGTATGGCCTCTAATTCACTCAAACAATTAATAGCCGATACAGATTGGGGCGATCTTGACTATTTTATTCTTGACACTCCGCCGGGAACGGGAGATATTCATCTGACTTTACTGCAAACACTTTCCGTTACGGGCGCAGTAATCGTTTCAACTCCACAACAAGTAGCGCTAGCCGATGCTAGAAAAGGCATTGATATGTATAAAAACGAGAAAGTTAATGTCCCAATCTTAGGACTTGTTGAGAACATGGCTTGGTTTACGCCTAAAGAACTCCCAGAGAACCGTTACTACTTGTTTGGTAAAGAGGGCGTAGCTAATTTAGCTACAGAGATGCATGTACCCTTGTTAGGCCAAATCCCAATCGTACAAAGCATCAGCGAAAGCGGCGACGAAGGAGAACCTGTTTCACTCAAGAAAGGCGAAATCATAAGCGAAGCCTTTCGTCATTTAGCCCAAGAAGTAGTAAAGGCCATAAAGAAACGCAACGAATTGCTCCCTCCGACAACGATTGTTGAGGTCTCAAAACATTAAGTAGAAATACATTTAGAAGTACACGTTCAATATCAACATACATACTATAAGAATTTCACGAAAAGAGCGGCCCACAAATTGGCTTTTTCTGCTTATACTTTGTATCTTTGCAGTGTGGATGTACAAGGCGAATCGCCTCGCTATTCATATATAATAAGTATGGGAGCATTTAAACTTGTCCTTTTAACTACGCCATATTTCTTTGTTGAAGAACACGCGATACTATCGACGCTCTTTGATGAAGGTTTGGAGTTGCTTCATATGAGAAAGCCGAATAGCGAACCAGTCTATTCAGAACGCTTATTATCACTATTGCCAGAACGATATCGAAAGCGCATAATTACTCACGATCATTTTTATCTTAAACAAGAGTTTGGCTTAAAAGGAATCCATCTGAACCAACGCAACACTGCTGCCCCCGACAACTATCGCGGCCAAATCAGCTGCACTTGTCGTAACAAGGAAGAATTACAACAGCGAAAAAAGCAGATGGATTACGTCTTTCTCTCCCTATCACCAGACGACAATCAAGAAGCAAGCAGCATTGATCCAGAAAAAGAGCTTACTACGATGGGTAAGTTGATCGATAAAAAAGTATATGCCGCAGGCGGTGTCACAATTGACAATCTCTTACAGTTAAAAGAAAGAGGTTTTGGCGGCGCAGTGCTTTATGGCGAAATCTGGAATCGGTTCAACATCTTTTCCAACCAAGATTACAAAGATCTGATAAACCATTTTCGAAAGTTGAAAAAAATAATTGATTAACACCCCTTACTTAACCACAATGAATAAAGAATCTTTTTTGGTCTTTTCCGGCACCAAGACGCGCTACTTAGCAGAAAAAATCTGCAAAGACTTGGACTGCCCATTAGGTAACCTTGATATTACCTATTTTGCTGATGGAGAATTTGTCGTTAGCTTTGAAGAATCAATACGCGGGCGCGATGTATTTCTCGTTCAGTCTACTTTCCCAAATTCAGACAACTTGATGGAGCTGCTTCTAATGATCGATGCGGCGAAGCGTGCTTCAGCAAAGAGTATCAATGCTGTAATTCCCTATTTCGGCTGGGCGAGACAGGACCGAAAGGATAAGCCACGCGTTTCTATCGGCGCAAAACTCATTGCCGATATGCTCAGCGCAGCCGGTATTGACCGACTGATCACAATGGATCTTCACGCCGACCAAGAGCAGGGATTCTTTGATGTACCGGTAGATCACTTATATGCATCAACAGTCGTACTTCCCTACATCCAATCACTCAATTTGAAAAATCTATGCATTGCTTCTCCGGACGTTGGTGGCTCTAAGCGTGCAAGTGCTTATGCAAAATATCTCGATTGTCCTATGGTGCTTTGCAATAAGACGCGCAAGCGTGCCAACGTTGTTGGTGATATGCAGATTATCGGCGAAGTAAAAGATATGGACATAATCTTAATCGACGATATGGTTGATACTGCAGGCACAATCACCAAGGCTGCTTCGCTGATGATAGAGAATGGTGCACGCAGTGTCCGCGCAATAGCTTCCCACTGCATTATGTCTAATCCGGCAGATGAGCGAATCGAGGCATCACCCATTGAAGAAATGCTCTTTACAGATAGTATTCCTTATCATGGCAATTGCAAAAAGGTGAAGCAGATCTCTGTCTCTAAAATGTTTGCTGAAACTATTCGCCGCGTAATGGACAATGAGAGCATCAGTTCTCAATATCTTATCTAACAATCGCGCGCAACTGAACACTTACGTTAAGCATTAGTTCGAGCAATTGTAAAATACAAGGTCTCTGGTTGGCATACTGCCCATCAGAGACCTTAAATTATATCTAGTAACAGATTGAAAGTATTGCTTTTCAGCGACATAAGCTGCTTAAATTCTTCTATTTATAGATTAGCGTCAGTTTAATTCTTGTTTCTTCTGACATTCGGCACAAATGCCTCGATAATTGACTTCGACTTGCTCTACTTTAAGATCTTCAGACAAAGCTTCTCCTTCCATTGGCATTCCGGAAGGAAGCGGTAAATCAAAAATTTTCTGACAACAACGACAATGGAAATGCGCATGTGGAGAGACATTGCCATCAAATCTCACACGTTGCTCATCTAAAGCCATTTGCGTAGCCAACCCATTCTCGGCAAAGAGATGAAGCGTGTTATACACAGTCGTTCGAGAAAGTGTTGGAATATCTTTTACTAACGTTTCGTAGATTTCATCCACCGCAGGATGAGTAGCATGCGATAAAAGATAATCCAATATCGCAATGCGCTGCAAACTGGGTTTTACTCCACTTTTCTTTAAGCAATTAATTGCTGTTCGCCTCTTCATATCCAGCGTCTAATTTTTTGTCATCTAAATCTACGAGCGAAGATACAATATATTATTACAATAACCCAAGCTCCTTTTGCTTTTTATGGTCAAAAAAAAGAAGATATTGAAGCTATCTACTATAGGCGTAAAAATAGACAAGATCTCGATACTACAGCAAAACTCACAACAAAGAATGGCCTAACATCGCACCACAAAACACAACGACAATATTTTAGCTCCTTATCTTCCTATGTCTCTGTTTTTGAGAGTGAATATACAATAATACGTGCGCTTTCATAAATATGAACAGCAAAGCCCAAGCCCACCTTTCTCCAATATATGTAGATGACGTATAGACTTCCAAAATTAGCATCCCCCAACATGACACAGACAACAAACAAGGGTTGATACAAATTCCACTTGACAAGACACCTTATTTATATTTGGTCTGAGATTATCTAACAAAAAAAGCACAATAATCTCTTTTTCAAGAGATAAAAACAACATAATCAGATCATTTTTCCAAAAGACTTATTGTTTGCTGGGAGCAAACGATGGTATGCTGGGAGCAAACGATGGTTTGCCGGGAGCAAACGATCAAGAAAGAAGAAAAACGTCTTTAGAAAAGAATGTACACACAAAGTATATTAGACACTTATAAGATGAAATTCCACCTCGCTTATATTTCATCTTGTCGTAGGCTTACCCAAAAGAATCATTATTCGCTATTAAGTCAAATTTATCTCTTTACTTTCAGCATAAAACTGCTCTAATCCGGCAATAGGGCTCTTCAAAATTCGGCCAATTCTATAACCTAAATCTACTGCTACAGTCTGTAGTTCTACTCTAAAATAAAAAGCAATACTACCTACAAAGTGTACAGCCAAATCCGGATGATTGTATTGTGCAACGTTTCTACGGAAAAAGTGCTCAAATTCAGATTTTACCAATGCTTGTATCTCCTCGAGATGTTTATATTTCCCTAAGAATATGGCGAAACCTGCCATAAACCGATTGGGAAAAGGTTGCTTATAGACACGCTGCACAATATCTTCAACAGACAAACTATATTGCGCCTCAAAGCAAGAACGTACCTGCGTTGATAATTGATTTTTAAGTAAGTCGCTCAGAAAACGACGCCCCAATACAGCCCCACTTCCTTCATCTCCCAAAATAAACCCTAGAGGTGCTACATTTTCTACAATAGTTTGTCCATCAAAAAGGCAACTATTAGAACCGGTACCTAAGATGCAAGCTATACCTTTTTCTTCACGACAGAGTGCAATAGCAGCGCCTTGCAAATCAGATTCCACATTTACATCTTCCGTATTAAGCACTTGCTGAAGCACACGTTTTACAACAAGCCGTTGTTTCCCACGACAACCGGCACCATAAAAACGAATCGCATCAATAGGTTGACTTAAGTGCGGTATTAACTCCTGCATCACGATGCGAGATATTTCATCAGCCGGAACCATAAAAGGGTTGATCCCCTGACTAACAACACGCTTAGTCACATCACCGTCTTGCAGCAAACTCCAATCAGTTTTCGTGCTCCCACTATCAGCTATCAGTAAATTCATAATCAGAGGCTATAAAGATAAATAGTCTACTACCAAACATTTAGCCGCTTCTCGCTCAAAAATCTTTATACGATAAGCGCTGAAGGCTTGGTTGAGTTGCTTAAAATGCAATGCCCGCCCATCTCGGTCAAGCGCTTTAATCACCTCACCTATTGTGAGCTGGCGTGGATCACGTGCCGGTGCATACCTTTCTTGATCTAAATACAGCAAAAAAGGCAACGACTGCATCAGCTCCAAAGCTTCTTTGAGCAGTGAAGGATTCAACTTTAAATCTTCAGCTATCCGATCAACGCTGATTGGTGCTTCACCGCGCTCAAAAGCTTTATAAACAACACATAACAACTGCAAACAAAGTTCATCTCGATCTTTCCGACAGGCACTTTGCATCAGCGGAACATCAAGCGCCTCACGGTTTTGATGTAAATAGCTTAGCGTAGCTCCAAACAAGACGATATACCAGCTAAATTGAAGCCAGATCATCAACATCGGAAGGGCGGCAAACGAGCCATAAATAGCGTTATAACCAGATAAGTACAACTGCGAATGAATGTAGACATACTGCAAAGCCTGAAGCGCCAACCCGACCGGCAAGCCAGCAAAAAATGCGCTTTTCCACTTAACTTTCGTATTGGGAATAAAGAAATAAAGTCCGGTACAAAAGCACACCATAATAAGATATGGAACAAGTTGCAGGCATTTCAAGAGAGAATTGTGTAAGAAAAAGATGTCGGGCAGTTTTTCTACGAAAGATGTAAGAAAAATAGAGAAGCCTGAACTCGAAATCAGCAAAACAGGTAAGAGGAAGAATAGCGATGTATATTCTGTAACCTTCCTATAAATCGTTCGATCTTGCTTTACCTTCCATATTTTATTGAAAGTTCCCTCAATTTCTCCGGCCAAGGAAAACAGCGTCCAAAGTAAAAGGAAGATACCTAAGCCCAAAAAGATGCCACCTTGCGTTCGCATCAGGTAATTATGAACAAAATTCAGCAAAAAGGTAGTCACTTCGGGTTGCGTAGCAAAGGCTGTCCGTATCTGTTGCTCCAACATATTGTCAAGTCCAAAGCCCTTAGCAATGGCAAAAGCAATGGCTAAGATAGGAACAACAGCAAAAAGCAACGAAAAAGTCAAAGCACGCGCAGCAGCCAACTGACCTTCGCGATAAAAAGTTATACCTGCATTTAAATATAATCGGACAACGCGATATCGAATAAAGCGACACCACCACGCAAAAAAGACGTTACGGTTCATCAGATATGATTTGTGTCATTGCGCGGCGAAGGTACAATTTTTTATTTGCTTTGAGGCTCTATCTTGGCCCTTCACAGACTTTTTCCTATTTTTGTACGATAAAATATAAGATGTACATATGAAAAGGATCTTCGCCTTAGCCGGATTGCTTTTGCTGATTATGGCAAGCATTCACGCACAACAACTGAACCTGAACCAAACGTTACGCATTGATTATATATTCTCGGGTGATGTACAGCAGCGTGAAATAGCTGTAAGCGAACTAAATACATTTGATGGTTGGTACGGCCGACATGTAAATCTTGACACGCTTGCCTTACAAGGAAATGGAAAAATTTATTTGAGAGATGCGCACACAAAACGCTTACTTTACTGCAATTCGTTCTCAACGCTCTTTCAAGAATGGTTGAATACGGAAGAGGCTACGCGCACACGTAAAGCTTTTGAAAACGTATTCCTTCTCCCAATGCCTACGGATTCTGCACTTGTGTCGATCGAGCTTTATGGCAACCACAACAAACTTTTAGCACAGTACACTCACGAAATTAATCCAAAAGATATTCTGATTCGCAAGATTAATCCGGCTCAGATTCCACCTCACAAATATATTTTGAAGAGCGGCGCTCCAGAAAAATGCATCGACATAGCAATTCTGGCAGAAGGTTATCGCGCAGAAGAGGCCGACAGCTTTTACCATCACGCAGAGATTGCTACAGAGCAATTGTTCTTGCACGAGCCATTTAAATCTATGAAGGATAGATTTAACGTTGTTGCCGTAGCACTTCCTTCGCTCGAGTCAGGCGTAAGTATTCCGGGAAAAGGAGAATGGAAGAATACAGCGCTCAAGAGCCATTTTGACACCTTCTATTCAGATAGATATTTAACTACGCTCGACCTTAAGAATCTCCACAATAGTCTTATTGGCATACCATATGAGCATTTTATTATCTTAGCCAACACTGACAATTATGGAGGAGGTGGTATATATAATTCTTATACCTTAACAACAGCCAAACACAAGTTGTTTAAACCGGTCATCGTACACGAGTTTGGACATAGTTTTGGCGGTTTATCTGACGAATACTATTATGATGATCAATATACGAACTATTATTATCCGGATGCTGAACCTTGGGAGCAAAACCTCACGACGTTAAACAACTTTGCGACGAAGTGGGAAGATATGCTTCCTACAAAAACGAAGATTCCTACCCCACCTAACCTTAAAAAGTTGGATCAAATCGGCGTATATGAAGGCGGTGGCTATCAATCTAAAGGCGTTTATCGCGCTTTTCAAGATTGCAGAATGAAGACGAACGAATGTAAAGCCTTCTGTCCAGTCTGTCAACGTGCACTTCGCAGACTCATTGATTATTATACACAAGAACAACGTAATGGTAAAAACTAAGCGAGCTAAAAAGAAATCATTTCGGCAAGTTATAAGGCCAGAAGGCGGATGGAGCGATATGTTGCGTGGAGATACGCTTCGCTTCATCTTTGGCGTTGTTATTCTCATTGTCGCTTTATTTCTATTGCTCTCTTTCTCGTCTTATTTAGTAAACGGCTATAGAGATCAAGCTCACATAGAAGCACAAGAGACCTTTAAGGCGGCCAATTACGGTGGGCGTCTCGGCGGCTACACGGCTTATTATTTCCTTCAGAATTGTTTCGGCTTGTGCTCTTTCTTCATACCAATATTTTTATTGGGACTGAGCATGAAACTCATGCGCACATACAAAATAAGACTTTGGAAATGGTTCCTCAATTGTGTTATACTCATGGTTTGGGGGTCTATCGTCTTAAGCATATCACAAGCAAATTTCTTTCCTCAAAAATGGATACAGATGTTTCCTTTTGATTGGGGAGGAGGACATGGGATTTATATAAACAATTACCTATGTGATGTTATTGGACTCACTGGAGCCATTATCCTGATGGTTGCATTAGGTCTTCTTTATTTAGTTTATCTAACTGATGAAACTATTGTTGTATTTCGCAACCTAATGCACCCTAAACATCTATTAAATAAAGTAGCATCAGAAACTGTTCCGGAAAATACAGACTCAGACAATGTAGAAAATGAATTAAATGACGGAGCTAAACCGTACACTGCAAATAAAACAGAAATAGACGAATTTGAAGATGAAGAAGAGGAGGTAGCACCCCAAGACTCAGAAACAGGCACCGTCATTAATCTTACAGAAGAAATACCTATCATAACTGCAAATCAAACTAAAGATGACGTAAATCTATCAAAAGCCTCATCCAGAGAAACAGACCTCGTCATTGTAGATAAACAAGAAGAAGAAAAAGCTACACAAAAAACGGTAGAAGAAGTTTTACAACAAGAGCCATTTGACCCACGAAAAGATCTTGAAAATTATAAATTTCCCACATTGGATCTACTAAAAGTCTACTCAGATAATGGGCCCAAGATAGATATGGATGAACAACAGGGGAACAAAAATAGAATTATCAATGTCCTAAAGAGTTTTGGCGTAGACATTTCTGCGATAACCGCAACCATAGGGCCAACAATCACCTTGTATGAAGTAACGCCAGCTCCCGGAGTGCGAATCAATAAGATTCGAAATCTGGAAGACGATATTGCCTTGAGCTTATCAGCCCTCGGCATACGTATCATTGCACCCATACCAGGAAAAGGAACGATTGGTATAGAAGTACCAAACAAAACAGCTAAAATTGTTTCGATGGAGAGTATACTTAACTCAAAGCGTTTCCAAGAAACAAAAGCTGATTTACCTATAGCCTTAGGAAAGACGATCACAAACGAAGTATTTATGGTAGATTTAGCCAAAATGCCTCACTTGTTAGTTGCAGGTGCGACCGGACAAGGAAAGTCAGTGGGTTTAAATGCTATCATCACATCTTTACTCTATAAAAAGCATCCAGCAGAGTTGAAGTTAGTGATGGTTGATCCCAAAAAAGTGGAATTTAGTGTTTATACCCCTATTGAACGTCATTTCTTAGCAAAAATACCAACAGTAGTAGAGCCAATTATAACAGATGTAACAAAAGTTGTCCAAACGCTCAAAAGTCTTTGCCAAGTCATGGACCATCGTTATGATCTTCTGAGATTAGCCCACGTAAGGAACATAAAGGAGTATAACGCCAAGTTCAAAGCAAGGAAACTGAATCCAAAGGAAGGGCATGAATTTATGCCTTACATCGTTGTGATAATAGATGAGTTTGGCGACTTAATCATGACTGCAGGAAAAGAGGTAGAATTGCCTATTGCCCGTATTGCCCAATTAGCCCGTGCCGTAGGAATGCATATGGTTATAGCGACCCAACGTCCAACAACAAACATCATTACAGGTACAATCAAGGCCAACTTCCCTGCACGTATGGCCTTTAAAGTCATGTCTGTCATTGATAGTAGAACAATTCTTGATCGAACTGGCGCCAATCAACTAATCGGGCGAGGAGATATGCTTTTCTTACATGGAAATGAACCTGTCCGCGTTCAATGTGCATTTGTTGATACGCCCGAGGTTGAACGCATCAACGATTTTATTTGCAAACAGCAAGCATACCCTACGGCTTTTGAACTGCCAGAAGTTGAATCCGAGGAAGAAGTCGGCAATGCCATCGGACAAATAGATAAAAACAGTCTTGATCCGATGTTTGAAGATGCAGCTCGCCTTATAGTAATTCACCAACAAGGCTCAACGTCCTTGATCCAACGCAAATTCTCCATTGGCTTTAATCGAGCAGGCCGTTTGATGGATCAACTTGAACACTTTGGTATAGTTGGGCCTTCAAGAGGGGCAAAGCCTCGCGAGGTGCTAGTGACAGACGACACGAATTTAGAAACCCTATTAAATGACATTCGACATTAAACAGCCCTAATAACAGACAAACAAACATAATATGAAAAGAACAATCTCTCTCTTTATTACCGTTATATGTTTTTCCTCACTTTTTTCACAAAGTGCAAAAGATGTATTGGATAAAACGGCGGCCAAGATTGCAAATAGTGGAAGCCTCAAAGTTAGCTTTACTACGACATTCTACAACGGATTAAAACCCAATGGCAACACGAATGGTACAATACTGCTTAAAGGAAATAAGTTCAAACTAACCTCTCGGGAAGTTTCCGTATGGTATGACGGTAAAACAGAATGGAGTTTAGTTGCAGGAAATAACGAAGTCAACGTATCTACTCCGTCTGCCTCAGAAGCAGCAATGATGAATCCATATACATTCACTAGTTTATACAAGAAGGGCTACAATACAAGTATTAAGGATACAAAGTATGCAGGAAAACCTTGCAAAGAAGTTGCTTTACAAGCGCAAAACAAAGGTAATCAGATTCAGAGGTTACTAGTGATAGTTGATGCCAACTATACCCCGCTCAACATTCGCATTAAAAATAAACAAGGAAATTGGATTCGATTTGCAATAACAGAGTTCAAGCCTAATCAGCAAGTGAGCAATTCTGCATTTCGTTTTAACCCAAAAGACTTCCCTAACATCGAAATTATTGATTTAAGATAGAAATTATGGAAACAGTACGTTGTTTAATCTTAGGCTCAGGCCCAGCAGGTTACACTGCCGGCCTCTATGCAGGAAGAGCCGGTCTCTCCCCAATTCTTTATGAAGGAATGCAACCTGGAGGGCAATTAACCACCACAACAGAAATTGAAAACTTTCCCGGCTATCCGGAAGGAGTAGATGCCAATCAACTCTTAGATGATTTGCGTCGCCAAGCAGAGCGTTTTGGCACGGAAATTCGCGCACATGCGGCAACTAAAGTCAATTTAGAAAAAAGACCCTATGAAGTAACGTTTGACGATGGAAGCCAAGTTCTTTGTCATACATTGATCATCGCTACTGGTGCTACAGCTAAATATTTAGGTCTTGCCGATGAGGAAAAATACAAAGGAACAGGAGTTAGTGCTTGTGCTACCTGCGATGGTTTCTTCTATCGTAAGAAAATTGTTGCTGTTGTTGGCGGAGGCGACACTGCTTGTGAAGAGGCAACCTACCTATCCAGCCTTGCAGAGAAAGTATATTTAATTGTCCGCAAACCATTCTTACGTGCCAGCAAAGCTATGCAAGATCGTGTAATGGAAAATCCCAAGATTGAGATACTTTTTGAGACAAACGCGATTGGCCTGTTTGGAGAAGACGGAGTTTCCGGAGCACATTTAGTATATCGCCGTGGAGAAGCTGATGAAAAGCAATACGACCTTCCAATTGATGGATTTTTCTTAGCTATCGGACACAAACCGAATAGCGACCTCTTCAAGCCTTGGGTAAAAACAGACGAAAATGGCTATATTATCACAGAGGGTCAAACACCTAGAACAGGCGTACCAGGCGTCTATGCAGCCGGAGATATTGCCGACCCTCATTACCGACAAGCCATCACTGCAGCAGGTAGTGGTTGTAAAGCAGCCCTTGAAGCTAATCGATATTTAGCAGAAAACAACTTGTAATGAGCCTCTATAGCAAGAGAAAAGTACACTTAGGTTTAGGATTTTCTATCCTATTCCTACTTTTCTCTTGCTCTTCTCATAAATCATTAAATTACGATTTTAAAACCTTAGTACGCACTGCAGATCGTATAGGTTTTGAAATTGAGCGCACAGACGATCACCGATTATTTATAGAAGCAGCCTCTTGGCTTGGTACGCCCTACACTTTTGGCGGTTCCTCCAAACTTGGTGTAGATTGCTCCGGCCTTACGTGTGCTATATATAATAATGTATATGGTGTGCAACTACATAGAATCAGCAAAGAACAATTCGAAAAAGATTTAGGACATCCCCGTAGCCCAGAAGCGCTCAAACAAGGAGATCTCGTCTTTTTCTCCTCTTCCTATGATCCTTCTCGTATTGATCACGTCGGAATTTTTTTGAAAGGATCAAAGTTCATTCACGCAAGTAGCAGCAAAGGCGTAGTAATAGATGATCTCAACAAGGATTATTGGCGAAAACATTGGATTGCCGGAGGCACAATAAAATGATAGAACAACACCCTCTTTCCCCTTTTCTTCCTGCAAATGCCAAACTATTGATGTTAGGTAGTTTCCCACCTCAAACTAAGAGATGGTCAATGCACTTCTTCTACCCCAATTACATCAATGATATGTGGCGTATATATGGGTTGCTTTTTAAAGGCGACAAAGACGCCTTTGTTGATAAAGAACATAAGACATTTAAGTTAGATTTGTTGATCCCCTTCTTAAAAGCAAAAGGCATTGCTTTATTTGACACAGCTATTAAAGTCAGACGATTAAAAGATAATGCTTCAGACAAATTTTTAGAAGTCATTACTCCGACAGATCTGCCTACATTATTCGATCAACTTCCACAACTAAAAGCCGTCGTTACAACCGGACAAAAAGCTACAGATACGCTGCTACAAGCATTTAACATCAAAGAGCCTGTGGTCGGCACTTATGAAACGTTTCAATACGCAGGCAAAGAGCTTCGCTTATACCGTATGCCCAGTAGTAGTCGTGCTTATCCCCTCAAATTAGAAAAGAAAGCAGAAAAATACAAGGTAATGTTTGAAGACTTAGGCCTATTATAACTCTCGAAGCATTTTATTTTTCTAAACCCAGACCTTTATTTCGCATCAATAAAAGAGATTATCAGCGGATTTTAATACGACAAAAAGCACCGGAAAGTATTGATTTCTTCACCTTTATTTTGGATACAAAAACTAACAATACTAACTTTGCTCATCTAAATAAGGCGACACATGATAGATGAGGTAAAATGGGGTTTTATTGGTTGTGGAGAAGCCACAGAAAAGAAGAGTGGCCCGGCATTTACAGAAGCTTCCCATTCAGAAGTTGTGGCCATTATGAGCCGCAATCTTGCTAAAGCAAGCGCTTATGCCCAAAATCATGGCATAAAGAAATGGTATAATGATCCGCAAATCCTGATAGACGATCCGGATGTCAATGCTGTCTACATTGCTACCCCACCTTCCACCCACGCCACCTACGCTATTATGGCTTTAAAGGCTGGAAAACCCGTCTATGTCGAAAAACCTTTAGCCTCCAATTATGAAGATTGTTGTCGTGTCAATAGGATCGTCGAGAAAACTGGTATTCCCTGCTTTGTAGCCTATTATCGGCGCTACTTACCCTATTTTCAGCGCGTCAAACAACTGATCAACTCCGGCTCAATAGGCCGCGTGATGAACGTACAAATCAGATTTGCAGTTCCCCCCAGCGATTTAGATCATTCACGTAAAGATCAGCCTTGGCGAGTACAAGCCAATATTGCAGGAGGCGGCTATTTTTATGATTTAGCGCCACACCAGATTGATTTAATTCAAGAAATGTTTGGTCCCATTATTGAGGCTACGGGTTACACGTCCAATCGTGGTGGCTATTATCAGCCCGAAGATACGCTTAGCGCTTGTTTCCAATTTAATGGAGGGCTTCCGGGTTCCGGCAGCTGGTGTTTTGTCGCCCACGAATCCGCAAGAGAAGACAGCATTGAAATTACCGGCGACAAAGGAAAACTTAAGTTTTCTGTCTTTACATACGAACCCATCATCTTACAAAACAGTCAAGGCCGACAAGAATTTAATGAAGCAAATCCACGCCACGTTCAGTTACCGCTGATTCAATCAATCGTAGACCACCTACGCGGAGAAAATGTATGCAATTGCGATAGTATCTCGGCCACTCCGGTCAATTGGGTAATGGATCGGATTTTAGGTAAAACTTAACCGTATATGTCGATCGCCTCTCTTTTCTCTATGCTTGGACGGCTGCGCTTCAGTATCCCCCATCCCTGCAAAAAAACAATCTACCTGCTTTTCAGTTTGAGCCTTCCCTTTTTATGCGCGGCTCAAACGACTCAAGAGCAGCAAACGACTGTTGTCGCAGATACGACCATACACGTAGAGAAAAAAAACTTTGGTCAACGACTCAAGCAAATCATCACCCAACTGAATACGATTGACACTACTTATATACAACCTAACGACTACACTTGGACGGCAATGATGCAGAACACCAACTTTTTACATTTTGTATCATTCAGTGCGACGGAGAAGAACAAAGAGCGACAATCACTCACTTTCTTCCCTCGTCCGTCTTTCAAGATTGGTCCTTTTCTGGGTTGGCGTTGGCTTTTCTTAGGCTACACTATTGATATTGGCCGCATACAAAAAGCAGGAAAAAATACAGAGTTCAGCCTTAGTTTATATAGTAATTTAGTTGGAGGAGATTTCGTTTATTTAAAAAATAAGGGCGACTTCCAATTGCAACGCACGGTAGGCTTTCAAGGCGTCTCTCCCGGAACTTTTCACAACAAAAACTTCGATGGATTGCAAATGTATTTGATCAGCTTCAACCTCTATTGCATTTTCAATCACAAGAAGTTCTCTTATCCGGCCGCCTATAATCAAAGTACAATCCAGCGCAAAAGTGCAGGCACACTACTCTTTGGCTTTCGCTATGATCATCAAAAGTTGGAATTCGATTATACTAAGCTCCCCCCAACGCTTACGCAGCAAACACCCCTCTTCGAACAGCTAAAAATAGCCAACCGCACATATAGCAATTACAGTATAAGTGCCGGCTACGCCTACAATTGGACTTTTGCACGCAATTGTCTGTTGGCCGGTTCCTTTACGCCCACTATCGGCCTGAGTCTTGAAAGAGGAAGAAAGGTCGCAGGTACAAAACCGGATGCGCAGGCCGCAAATCTGAATCTCGGATTCGTAGGTCGCGTAGGCCTTGTTTGGAATACAGGACGAGGATTCGTCGGAATCTCCTATATTAGCCAGCTGTACGACTATCGGCGTAAAGGTTTTACGGCCATCAATTCTGTCAATTTCATCAATACCTACGCGGGTTTTTATTTCGGCAAATAGTTCTGCGCTAAGTCTTTCTTAGCAATCATCAGCGCTTATCCATCTGAGACTTGCTGATCTCAAGAAGCCATATTCTTATCTCCCCTTATCCTTCTTAATATTGCCAGACTTGACATCTCACCCGGCCGTATTATACATTTAATTTCCAAATCGTAAACACAACGACAGGACAATAAATGCTACCCGCAAAACATCTTCGGTTTGCTGCTTATTTTCTTCATTGCATCGCTTATTTTTACGCGACAAAACCTCATAAATTCCCAACCGCAACTTAATTTTGAGTCGTACCATCACGAGCGAACGAGTGTTTCATCACGTGCGCACATTCATACTCTCACGATGGTACGTTCATCCTCTCGTGATAATAGAAGAAGCGATCAAGAGAAACGTTTCCAATCTATACCTTTTCATAGATGCAACTCCAAAGTTAAATCAAGCATAAAAGGCGTATCGCATAAAAATGCTGATTTTCAGAAAGCACCTACAAAACGATTTATTAAACGCATTTATCTTATTGATCCACAAACAGTATTTAGATTCTTAAGATAAAGAGGTAGAGATCCTTTTCTACATACGAAAATATGGCATTCGCAAACAGTGAAAGATGACAGAAAAAATATGTGCCTTACTTTTGTATATTTCTCTGCGGTAAAGTAACTTTGCAGATAATATGATACAAAGAGAAAATCCATTCTTTGGTGCTTATCAGACACCACACGAAACTATACCTTTTGACCGCATCACTTTGCAAGACATTGAAGAGGCGATCGACAAAGGAATTAAGGAAGAAGATGAAGAAATAGCAGCAATTGTAAGCAACAAAGAGCAACCTGATTTTGCAAATACGATTGCCGCGCTCGATACTACAGGCACGCTGTTGGGAAAGGCAACAAGCGTACTTTTCAACTTGTCATCAGCAGAAACGAATGACGAGCTTGATGCCTTAGTGCAAAAATATGCACCCATTTTAACCCAACATGAAACGGCCATTACGCTGAATGAGGGGTTATTTAAGCGTATTAAAGCAGTATATGATGCAAAGCCCACTTTAAATGAAGAGGAGCAGATGCTACTGGAGAAGACTTTTGAGGGCTTTGAACGCTCGGGTGCGACATTGGATGAAGCCGGAAAGGAGCAACTGCGTAAGCTTTCGACCGAGCTATCGCAGTTGACGGTGCAATTCTCCCAAAATCATCTGAAAGAGACAAATGCATTTACCTTGCATTTAACTAAAGAGGAGCAATTAAAGGGCTTGCCTGAATCGCAAATTGAACAAGCGGCTCAAACGGCTAAAGAGCAGCAGACCGATGGTTGGATCATCACCCTGAAAGCTCCGAGTTACATACCGTTTATGACTTATGCGGATGACCGCGAATTGAGAAAGCAACTGTATATGGCCTACAATACGCAGTGTACACACGACAATGCACATAACAACTTCGAGATCGTAAAACGCATTGTCAATCTGCGTCGAGAAGTAGCCCAACTATTAGGCTACGCAAGTTATGCTGATTTCGCGCTAAAGAACAGAATGGCAGAAAAACCGGAGCATGTGTATCAATTATTAAACGACTTGATCAAGCACTATAAAGCACCGGCAGAAAAAGAAATGAAAGCCATCAGCGCCTTATCAGATGAGGAGTTAAAACCTTGGGATTTTGCTTATTATAGTCAGAAACTAAAGAAAAAAGAATTTGACTTGGACGCAGAAATGCTCCGCCCTTATTTCGAACTTTCGCAAGTAAAAAAAGGTATCTTCGGTTTGGCTGAGCGGCTTTATGGCATCACTTTCAAGCAAAACCCGGACATTCCGGTTTATCATCCAGACGTAGAGGCCTTCGAAGTGATAGATGAGAACAGCGACTTCTTAGCTGTGCTATATTGCGACTTCCATCCGAGAAAAGGGAAGCAAAGCGGAGCGTGGATGACCAACTATAAGGAAGAATCAGAGCGCGAAGGGCGACCATTTGTGGCGATCGTAATGAATCTGACTAAGCCGACGGCAGAAAAACCGGCCTTATTGACCTTGGGAGAAGTGGAGACTTTCCTGCACGAATTCGGACATGCGCTGCACGGTATCTTTGCAAAGACGCGCTATGCGGCACTTAGCGGAACGAGCGTATATTGGGATTTCGTAGAGCTCCCATCGCAGTTTATGGAAAATTATGCCGTCGAGAAAGAGTTCTTGTCTACGTTTGCAAAACATTACAAAACGGGCGAACCTATCCCCGACGAGCTATTAGCAAAGATTCGCAAAAGCAGGAATTTTAACGTTGCTTATGCTTGTATGCGACAGGTTAGTTTCGGACTTTTGGACATGGCCTATTATACACAAACCGAACCTTTCACAGAAGACGTTCGCGCTTTTGAACAGAAAGCTTGGGCGCCCGCACAGTTGATGCCACAAGAACCGGAAACTTGTATGAGTGTACAGTTTGGCCATATCATGTCAGGCGGTTATGCGGCAGGCTATTATAGCTATAAGTGGGCAGAAGTGTTGGATGCGGATGCTTTCTCGCTTTTCCAAGAGACCGGAATTTTTAATAGAGAAACGGCCCGACGCTTCCGCACTAATATTTTGGAAAAAGGAGGAACTGTACATCCATTAAAACTTTATACAGCTTTCCGAGGAAAGGCTCCAAGCATCAATGCATTGTTGATTCGCAACGGTTTGCCTACGCCTAACGCTTAAAACACAATGACGACAGAAGAGAAACAACAATTACTCGACAATCGCTACCTCCGTATGGCACGTATATGGTCGGAAAACTCCTATTGTAAACGTCGGCAAGTCGGCGCATTGATCGTTAAGGATAAAATGATTATCAGTGATGGCTACAATGGCACACCTTCCGGCTTTGAAAATCAGTGTGAAGATGAGCTAAACATAACAAAGCCTTACGTGCTTCACGCTGAAGCGAATGCTATTACAAAGATAGCTCGCTCGGGTAATAACTCTGACGGCGCAACGCTTTACGTGACGGACGCACCTTGCATAGAATGTAGCAAACTTATTATACAAGCCGGCATAAAACGCGTTATATACGGCAAGAAATATAGATTGACTGACGGAGTAGAACTCTTAAAAAGAGCGCATATTGACGTTCAATATTTACCATTAAATGAGCAAGAATAAACGTCGCTTCATCCCGCTACTCGTATCCATAGGTGTAGTAGTAGGTATTTTGCTTGGAAGTTTTTTTGCTTCCCATTTTGCTGGCAACCGCTTGAACATTATCAATACTTCCAGCAATAAGATCAACGATTTGCTTCATCTCGTAGACGACCAATACGTTGATTCCGTTAATATTCCGGACTTAGTAGAAAAATCTATGCCCGGAATCTTAGCACAGCTTGACCCTCACTCTACTTATGTCAGCGCAAAAGATGTAGAAGCCAGTATGCAGGGGCTTAATGGTAGTTTCTCCGGCATTGGTGTTCAATTTACAATCTACAAGGATACAGTTAGAATTATTCAAATTGTAAAAGGCGGACCTTCAGAAAGCAAGGGTCTTCAAGCCGGAGACTGCATTACGGCGGTCGATGGCAAACCTTTCGTCGGCGAAGTCGTTACAAACGATGAAGTATTAAAACGCTTGAAAGGCCCAAAAGGCTCCAAAGTAACTTTAAGTATCAAGCGCGTGGGAGAAAAACGGATTTTCAATACAACAATCACGCGTGGAGATGTTCCGGTTAAAAGTATAGATGCCGTTTATATGGCTACGCCTTCAATCGGATACATTCGTATTACCTCTTTCAGCAGCACAACTTATCCGGAATTCTTAGCTGCTCTTGCTAGATTAAATCAATCAGACTTTAAAGGCTTGGTTATCGATCTTCGCGGAAACCTCGGAGGTTATTTGGATGCAGCTGTAAAAATTGCCAATGAGTTCTTACCAAAAGGTAGGCTGATTGTCTACACCGAAGGACGAAAATCTCCTCGACACGACTATGTAAGTGATGGTCGAGGAACATATCAAAACATCCCACTTGTCCTCTTGGTTGATGAAAATACAGCTTCAGCCAGCGAAATATTAAGTGGGGCGATACAAGATAACGACCGGGGAACGGTTGTAGGAAGGCGCACCTTCGGCAAAGGATTGGTACAAGAAGCCATTGAATTCAGAGATAATAGTATGCTTCGTCTAACTATTGCACGTTATTATACGCCCTCCGGTCGCTGCGTACAAAAACCATATAAGCCTGGGGATGAACTAGATTATCAAGAAGACTTGCTTTTGCGTGCAAAACATGGGGAATATTACAACGCAGACAGCATCAGAGCAAATGGAGAAAAGTACAAAACGCGCTTAGGCCGTATTGTATATGGAGGTGGCGGCATCATTCCAGACAAATTCATTCCGCTTGACACAATCGGAATGACATCTTATTTTAAGGAAGCTTATTTGAATGGATTGATGTTTCAATATGCCTATGTGTTTACAACGACTCATCACGAGGCGCTAAGCAAGTATAAGACTGAAGGTGAGGTCGTGAACTATTTACACAAACAAGATTTAGTCAACAACTTTGCGACTTTCTCAGCTCAAAATGGACTTCGCCGACGCAATAATCTGATTAAGGAGTCTGCCTCATTGATTAAACGCTATATCATCACAAGAATTTTGGACAACCAACTAGGTGTTCAAGCCTCAATAGAATACGCAAATAGCTTTGATACGGGAGTTAAAACCGCAATTGCAATAATTGAGTCTGGTAATGCTTTCCCAAAAGTATCGACATCGCAAACGAATAATACGACAGCTGCTATTTCTCCGTCATATTCATTGCAATATGGAGCAAATGCTCAATTGGCAAAAGCATACTTCTTTTCGCCCTTTGTATGCTTTCAAAACGATGGATTGTATGGCGTTGCGGGCGAAAACTTCGACAAACAACAGAAAAAGATATTTCTCTATTTCGTTTAATAGTTTCTTACACACAGGAATGCAACTTAACAAGTTGCTCTACTCATTTATATAATGGCAGGTCTGTATGTGCACGTTCCGTTTTGTGCTTCACGTTGCATTTATTGTGACTTCTATTCTACGACCCAAACAACAGAGCAAAGGGAGCGATATACTAAGGCACTCATTGACGAAATAAAGGCACGTGCTGGACGATGGGACGACACTTTTCAAACAATTTATTTTGGAGGGGGTACACCATCGCAATTGTCTATAGCTGAAGTCTCACACATAATAACAGCAATACAGAGCTTACTACACATCTCGCCATCAGCAGAGATTACTTTTGAGGCAAATCCGGACGATATTAACGAAAACTATGTCAAGCAACTCAAGTCGCTTGGTATAAATCGCATTAGTTTGGGCGTACAAACTTTCGATGATGCCCGTCTTCACTTTCTACGTCGACGACATACCGCAAAAGAAGCAGCCAAAGCTGTAGAGACAATCTCTACAATTATCGAGAATGTTAGTTTGGATCTTATCTATGGATTACCCAACCAAACATTATCTGATTGGGCAACAGATATTCGTCGAGCTCTCCAACTTCCAATTAAGCATCTTTCTTCTTATGCGTTAACAATTGAAGAAGGAACCCCACTGTTTCAACTTCAACAAAAGCAAATAATCAAAGAGGTCAAAGAAGATATAACTAGAGCTATGTACGAAATGCTCATGCTTCAAACGGAACAAGCCGGCATGCAACACTACGAGATCTCTAATTTTGCATATCCTACATACCACTCTCAACATAATCACAACTATTGGTTAGGACTCCCTTATTTAGGGGTTGGACCAGGCGCCCACTCTTATAAAGGACACACGCGTAGGTGGAATAAAGGTGACCTAAACTACTATCTACAACACCCAGGACAACCACTTTTCGATTTTGAACAGTTAAATGAAGATGAGCACTTCAACGAGATGTTGCTTTTACGCCTCAGAACTAAAGAAGGACTTTCCTTGAACGAATTAAAGCCACAAGATAGGAACTATTTACTTTCTGTAGCCTCCCCTTTCATCAAACAAGGATACTTACACTTTTTAAGAGAAAACTTACACGTTTCTAAACACGGCATTTTTATCTCTGATTACATAATATCCTCTCTAATGAAAGGATGAAGCGATGAATTTATCATTAAGATCATCGCCAATTAATTATATGAATTTTGTATTTTTGCCGATGAAATAAAGAACTCTACTTAATTCTTAAGCCCATAAAACAAATAAAGACCCGATGAACCTACAATTTACAAAAAAGATTTCTCTCCCTTTACTTCTTTCGCTGCTCTGTTATCTACATCTATCAGCACAGCAAGTTATCTTCTATGAAGACTTCAGCACGTGTAATGGATCTGGAGGTAACGGCGAATCTTGGGGAAAAGGAGGAACAAAGAAAACAGCAGAATTAGATTCCGCAAAATGGGAGTCTCATGAAAATTTATATCAAGGCAACAAATGCCTAAGGCTTGGGAGCATAACATATCCTTCAGCATGCATAATCACAAAAGGCTTGAATTATAAGGGCCCCTGCATCTTATCTCTCAGAGCTGGCAGATGGAGCAACAAGCCATTGAAAAAACTACAGATTGAAATAATGAGAACCGGTAAGGATAGCTTGATAGAAGTAGAATTCAAACAAGCTGGACATTTCTATTATTACCAACTGTACATACCAGATATGACAAAAGATACTCGTTTTGCATTCACAAATAAAGGATCTGGTAAGAACATATTTTTGTTAGACGATATAAAAATCATTGCTGGCACACCTACATCGTTTACACAAACTATCAGCGACGTAGGCTACTCTACTTTGTATTTTAATAAGCCTTTAGTGCTACCAACAGGACTAATCGCACATACCATCCAAGAAAAAGATGACCAATTGTATTTCAATCAGACATATAATGAAGGTGATATACTTCCCCCTGAGACCGGACTTATTTTGGAAGGAAATAAAGGTAGTTACATCCTAGAGGAACCCATACAGACCTGCGAAATCTACCCTGAGAATCTTTTAAAGGGAGATACCATAACTGCTATGATTAAAGAAGAAAGTGAACATAGATATTATATGCTTTCATTAGATGAGCTTCAAACACCAGGTTCCGTTGGTTTCTACTATGGCAGTCCCAACGGAAAGCCTTTCGAATCTCAAGCCTACAAAGCATATTTATCACTTCACGAAGAACTCGCAAAAAGAATTAAAAGTTTTCCACTCTCTCAGATTACAACCAGATGCCAACAACAACTCAAACGTGAGAAGAATAATTCAATTTACGACCTGCAAGGGAGGAAGAGGAATAATGTACAGCTAGGACTTCAAATCATCAATGGAAAAAAATACATTCTCCGATAACCTAGGAATACCCAACCCATATGTCATCCCAAAAGCAAAAGCAATACCAACCCCTTCGCATCGAATGTATAAATCTTGAATTGTCAACCCAATTCATCGCCTCATCCCCGCTAAAGATCCACGAGAATGAAGGTAGTCATCATCAATTATCCATAGAATTAAACGATTCTGATACTGATAAAGACACCATAGAATAACAATTATTTTTTATACAAGACCTCAGCAAGAAGTTATATGCCTCCGCTCGATTTAAGAATGCTTTTATATTCTAGGATCTATAGCACCTGGCTCTCGTTTTTGCATCTGTTTAGGTTAAAAGAAAATTCACTCACAATTCTAATTTCTTTGAACAAAGCCACTCAAAAAGGATTATATACTTATGATTCGGTGAGTTTCAACAATAAATTCACGAAAAACAATCACATTTAGTGGTTTTGTTTTAGCTCACCAACAAACATCAATGAATTCATGTATACGCTTCTATATGCTCATAAACCGCATAACAGATCACGCTTGAGTAAAGGATTGAGATGAATTATAGCAAGATTTCCAGCTTAAATATTTGTTTGTGCGGGAAATACTTAGTAATTTTGCAACCGCTTATGTTTAGACAATTAGTAAAAGAAATAATAAAAGAATCGCAGCAATGAAAAAAGGTACCCATCCTGATAACTATCGTCCCGTTGTATTCAAGGATATGAGCAACGGCGATGTTTTTCTCTCTCGCTCTACTTGCAAAACCAATGAAACAATCGAATTTGAAGGCGAAACTTATCCTTTGATTAAATTGGAAATTTCCAGCTCTTCTCATCCGTTCTATACAGGCAAGACGAAGCTCGTCGATACTGCAGGTCGCGTAGATAAGTTTATGAATCGTTACGGTAATTCTCGTAAGAAGTAATTATAATCGATTCTTTTAAGCATACAACAAAGCCGAGGTTCTTTTAAAGAGTCTCGGCTTCATTGTATACATAAAATTGGAAGAGATTCAGATTATTCTTAAGTCATCTGCATCAACACAAACTCCGCAGAACTATACATAAATCATTTAGGCTAAAATAATTGGAAATAAATCATCTGAAGACGGAAGCTTTGCTTTTAAAAGGTTGCGAAAAAAAGAAAGCAGCCGAACTATAAGCCGGGTTCTGTACACAAGTTTGTGTGTCCGTCATTTATCCGCATTTATTGTCACCAATAAATTGTATCGTTCTACCCTCTGACGCGCTACACTCGGACGGGCCGCCCTCTAACGCCAGTTTACATGAACTTTCAGCAATCGATGTGTACGGCTTGTGAGTCACCCCACAACCGGTAAGCTCTTACCTCACCTTCTCACCCTTACCTTATACTAATTAAATACAAGGCGGTTATTTTCTTCTACACGAATTTGCCTTCACAGACAACTTCCCATTAAGAAGCGATTTGCCCTATGCTGCCCGGACTTTCCTCCTACATTATAAGATGTACGCGACGGACCATCCGACTGCTTTCTCGCTGCAAAGGTACGACAGAAGTAATAGAAGCCCAAAGATGAATAGGCTTTTCTTCTTTCTTAACCACATGCATAGGCTTAGGGAGTATTTCAAAAGAAAAGTATTTCGATAAATTTGGTCTTTCTTTTGCCAAGCACTAATTTTGCCTCATAAATCAATCTCTACTATATGATCCTCTTCTTTTCCAATACAGCCTATAACTATATCGTTGTAGAAACTACCGAAACATTGAGTCCTGAGAACCTTGAAGCGCTTTGTTGGCTCTTTGGTGATGCTAAACTTAAACATGAACAAACAATCGAAGGCTGGTTTATTGGGCCACGTCCGGAAATGATTACCCCCTGGAGTACCAATGCCGTTGAAATCACTCAAAATATGAATATACAGGGAATTACTCGTATAGAAGAGTTCTTCCTTGTTGAGGATGAGACGGCTGAATATGACCCAATGCTCCAGCACCTCTATCATAACCTTGACCAAAACGTATTTATAACAAAAAGAGAACCAACTCCTATCCAATTTATAGAAGATATTGAACGCTACAATGAAGAAGAAGGACTGGCTTTATCTGCTGCAGAAATTACCTACCTTCATAATGTAGAAGAGCAACAAGGCAGACGCCTGACAGATTCCGAAATATTCGGTTTTGCACAAATCAATTCAGAGCATTGTCGTCACAAGATCTTTGGAGGAACCTTTATCATTGATGGAAAAGAGATGCCCTCCAGCTTATTTGCTATGATAAAAAAGACGACCAATGAGCATCCCCACAAAATTGTTTCTGCCTACAAAGACAATGTAGCCTTCTCTGAAGGTCCCACGATAGAGCAATTCGCTCCGCAAGACCATTCAACCAGCGACTACTTTATCATTAAGGATATAAAGAGTGTAATTTCTCTTAAAGCTGAGACACATAATTTCCCGACGACTGTAGAGCCTTTTAATGGCGCAGCAACAGGAACGGGCGGCGAAATCAGAGATCGTATGGCCGGAGGTACAGGCTCGTGGCCCATTGCTGGAACTGCGGTCTACATGACAGCTTATCCGCGTTTAGATGGCGGACATCCTTGGGAAGATATTTTGCCTGTGCGCAAGTGGCTCTATCAAACACCTGAGCAAATTCTGATTAAAGCCTCTAATGGAGCAAGCGACTTTGGCAACAAATTCGGGCAACCACTGATCTGCGGCTCTGTTCTCACTTTCGAACACCAGGAAAACGGAGAGAAATACGGCTATGATAAAGTTATTATGCTTGCCGGCGGTGTCGGATACGGCACAAAGCGCGACTGCTTAAAGGGTGAGCCTGCAAAAGGGAACAAAATCGTCGTCGTAGGTGGCGACAATTACCGCATAGGTTTGGGCGGCGGCTCTGTATCTTCCGTTGATACGGGCAGATATAGCAGCGGTATCGAGTTGAATGCTGTTCAGCGCGCCAATCCGGAAATGCAAAAGCGCGCCAACAACTTGGTTCGCGCATTGTGCGAAGAGGAAGTTAACCCCGTAGTTTCAATTCATGATCATGGATCGGCAGGTCACGTCAACTGTTTATCAGAACTCGTCGAGGAATGTGGAGGATTGATCGAGATGGACAAGCTCCCCATCGGCGACCCTACGCTCAGCGCTAAGGAAATCATAACAAATGAGAGCCAAGAACGCATGGGCCTACTTATCCAAGAGGAGCATCTCGCACACGTTCAAAAGATTGCCGATCGCGAACGCGCTCCGATGTATGTCGTAGGCGAAACAACCGGAGATGCTCACTTTGCTTTCCAACAAGCAGACGGTGTTCGACCGTTTGATTTGGATGTTGCTCAAATGTTTGGCCATTCGCCCAAGACAATTATGCAAGATGAAACGGTTGAGCGCAAATACGAGAATGTCGTTTATCAAAATAGCCAATTAGAAGAGTACTTAACGCAAGTTTTACGATTAGAAGCTGTGGCTTGTAAGGATTGGTTGACCAATAAAGTAGACCGCTCTGTGACCGGAAAGATTGCACGCCAGCAATGCGTAGGAGAATTGCAACTTCCTTTGGCTGACTGCGGCGTCGTAGCCTTAGATTATCGCGGCAAATATGGTATAGCTACGGCCATCGGCCACGCACCTCAGGCCGGTTTAGCTTCTCCTCAAGCCGGTAGTGTTCTTTCTGTTGCAGAAGCTTTGACCAATATCGTGTGGGCTCCCTTAAGCGAAGGGCTGGATAGTGTTTCATTATCAGCCAACTGGATGTGGCCTTGTCGCTCACAAAAGGGCGAAGACGCGCGCCTTTATCAAGCTGTTGAAGCACTAAGCGACTTCTGTTGCGACTTAAATATCAATGTCCCGACAGGAAAAGATAGTCTTTCACTCTCTCAGCAATATCCTGATGGCGAAAAGATCATCTCTCCGGGAACGGTCATTGTTTCTGCCGGTGGAGAGGTTGATAACATAAGACAGGTAGTAACGCCCAATCTCAAAGATGTCAGTGCTTCAAAACTTTATCATATAGATTTCTCCTTTGACGACTTACGTTTAGGCGGCTCCGCCTTCGCTCAGACGCAGAAGAAGGTAGGTTCTGATGTACCGGTGGTAAAAAATCCTGACTATTTCCGCGATGCCTTCAATGCCGTACAGCGTCTTGTGAAACAAAACTTATTACTTGCCGGCCACGATATATCTGCGGGTGGTCTGATCACGACTTTACTCGAAATGTGCTTTGCTAACGTTAACGGAGGTTTGGAAATCAACCTCGACGCCTTTGTCGGAGGAGATTTAATCAAAATCCTCTTTGCTGAAAATCCCGGCATCGTCGTTCAAGTGGCCAATGAAAATGAAGAAGCCTTCCAAGAGCTGCTTGATGAAGAAGGAATCGGCTATGCGCTTATCGGCGTACCGACTGAGGAGCGCCATATCCTGCTCAAACAAGGCAATGCCACTTATCAATTGGGCATAGATTATTTGCGTGATGTTTGGTATGAGACGTCTTATCTCTTAGATTGCAAACAAAGTAAGAACGGTTGCGCAAAATTACGTTTTGAAAACTATCGCCAACAGCCCTTGCAGTTTGATCTGTCTACACTTAAGTTTGACGGAACGTTTAAATCTTTAGATATAAATCCTGATCGCCGAGAGCCCAGCGGCTTGCGGGCAGCCATCATTCGCGAAAAAGGTACTAACGGAGAGCGAGAAATGGCATATGCGCTCTACTTAGCGGGCTTTGATGTCAAGGATGTGATGATGACCGATCTGATTAGCGGTCGCGAAACGCTTGACGACATTAACTTTATTGTCTTCTGCGGTGGCTTCTCCAACTCAGACGTGTTGGGCAGTGCTAAGGGTTGGGCCGGCGCATTCTTATATAACCCGCAGGCCAAAGCGGCTTTGGATCGCTTTTATGCGAGAAAAGATACCTTAAGTTTGGGTGTATGTAATGGTTGTCAATTAATGATGGAACTCAATCTTATCAACCCCGAGCATACGGCAAACGGAAAGATGCTGCACAACGATTCTCATAAGTTTGAAAGTGCATTTTTAGGCGTTTCTATTCCAGAAAACAACAGTGTTTTATTGGGTAATATGAGCGGAACTCAATTGGGCATTTGGGTAGCTCACGGAGAGGGAAAATTCTCCCTGCCGCTGGCTGAAGAAGCGTATAATATTGTATTGAAATATACTTACGACGCCTACCCGGGTACGCCCAATGGCTCAGACTATTCTGTTGCCGGACTTTGCAGTGCCGATGGCCGCCACTTAGCTATGATGCCCCACTTGGAGCGCTCTATCTTCACGTGGCAAAATGCTTATTATCCGGCCGACAAACTCAATGACGATGCCACGCCTTGGTTGCAAGCTTTTGTCAATGCACGCAATTGGGTGGCAGCACATCAAAAATAAAAGGCAAGAAGACACACAAACACATATTCAAATCATTCTCTACAAGGATATTATTCCGGTAGAGAATGATTTTTGTATACAAACGATCATACAGCGACCGGTTTTCTTTAGCACAATATTATATGCGATTCCAATTAGTCTTAGTTTTTCACTCCTATACACGATAGCTTTTCACTTATACTCCGAATAGACTATTTGAGACCTTTGCAAAATAAGGAGGTGTAGTAAAGAGGAGTTCTTGGCATAAAAGGAGCGAGTGAAAGGGGTGGCAGTAAGGAGTGAAAGTAGTTGTAAATCCCCCTTTGAGGAGCTGCTTGCACGAGCTCCTCAAGGGTGGTTATGCCTTATCCTACAAATGAGGACATAATTATCCCCGGGGTTCTGTATAAATTAAAGGCGATGCTTTCAAGAATGTTTTGAGTATGGGTCTTGGCAAGTCCCCGGTATCGACATCGTCCGCCATGAAACCACCGGCGAATACTGCCAAAGGTGCGTTCGATGGTGCTCCGTATCGGACTGATTGCTTTGTTTCGTTGCTTCTCTTCCTCGGTCAATGCCCTGTTGCGTTGTGCCTTGTGCATAATGCCGTCTTGAAGGTGATGGGTTTGCAGGTAGGAACGATTTTCCCCGCAAGCATATCCTTTGTCCGCCAAGACGGCTGTGCCTTGAGGTATGTTTGCACCCTGCAATAGCGGAATAAACTCCTTCGTGTCACTGCGGTTCGCTGCAGTCGTTATCACCTTTTGAACAATGCCTTGAACATTGGTCAGACAATGCTTTTTGTATCCGTAGTGATAACGCTTTTGTTTGTAAACCCAACGGGCTTCTTCATCCGTCCCTTTACGTTGACGGACAACCTGTTTTTGATAATCCTCCTCTGCCTCTTTTTCCTCCTCGCTCCGATTGTCTTCTCTGTCGTCTGCAACTTCAATCGTAATGCTTCCGTTGGGTTTATGTGGCGTCTCCACAAGGCTTGCATCGACAAGCCACCCCTTCCCTTAACCGAAATATGATGGCGCGAAAGTTGTTTGTTAAACTGCGCCAACAGTTTGTCCATGAGACCCAACTCTGTCAGTGCCGAACGAAATCGACTGATGGTGCTGTGGTCGGGAGATACCTCTTCCATCTTCAGCCCCAGGAATCGGGAAAAGGTGATCGAATCATTGATGCGCTCCTCCAAAGCACAATCACTGAGGTTGTACCATGTCTCCAAAAGCAACATCTTGAATAAGAGAATCACGTCATAAGCCGGTGCGCCGATGGCATTTTGTCGCTTCGTGTATTTCTTGTTGATCAGCGTCCTGATCGGACGCCAATCGATAAGCGTGTCAACCTGATTGAGGAAGTCGTTTTGTGCTTTGCGATAACGCTTTGAAAGGAGTGCGTCTGCAAATGTTACATGCTCATCGGTATTCTTGGATTGGTATGCCATGGGAGGAGTATTATGCTGTTTTTAATGCTCAAATATACGAAATAACTTCCTATTATACAATGAATTAACAAACAAAATACACACCAATCGCTGTGCAAAGGTCTCTATTTACGTATCGCTAATTATACTGCTTTCAGGAAGATTATATTTCATCACAACTTACTTGCTCGTTCACATAACGCATTTGTGGGCAACTAGAGTCATATAAATGGCACTCAACGTCAGCTTTAAAAGCACGCTGAACAAGTAGTGATGATGTACCATCGTGATAGTACGAGTTTACGCTCACGAAAAAAATGTCGTACCATCACGATGGTACGCGCTTTTCTTCACGAAAGGAAGGGATAATAGTTGATGCTACAATCGTAATCTTAGGAAGGGCTTCTCTGCTTTATGCGCAAGAAATATTTTATTTATAGAAATAATCCGCCTCCATAAGCACCCTTTCAAACCTCCTCCAAACAGTCGCTTTCCATTCCAAAACTTAGCGAACCTCAAACTTGAAAAACACCTCCTCTACATGGGAAACAGCAATACCATATCCTACGATTCGGATCATATAAGAAGACAAATAGCTGTTATTTAATATCTTCATATACAACACATAAAGCCCCACATCTTCCTCCAAAGAAAGAACGCCACAACATTCTTAATGCAGTGGCGTTTTACTAAGAGAATCAGCCTTAAAAAACTATTACTATTTAATAAATAATTGGCTTTCTTGGTCTCAAACTTTTAGTTTTCGAGATCAAATGCCGTATCATTTCTTAGCGCGAGAAGTAGCACGAGGTTTTTTCTCTTTGTTACTCGGTCTGCCAACTGGCTTTTGCTCCATTGAAGAGGATGCTAGTTGTTGCTGTATGTCCTTTTCTATGTTGCTAATGGCCTCTGTTGGCTCATAGCGACGTAATACGTGTCCGTCACGCGATATAAGAAACTTTGTAAAGTTCCATTTGATGTCCGATTTCTTGTCATAGTCGGCGTCTTGTTTGCGCAACACCCTATCAAGCACTTGGCCGGCTTTTTCTTTCAAGTCGAATCCGGCAAACCCCTTTTGCTCCTTCAAGTAAGTAAAGAGCGGAGCAGCTGTAGGCCCATTTACATCGATTTTATCAAACTGCGGAAAACGCACATCAAAGTTGGTCGAACAAAATTGTCGAATCTCTGCGGTTGTACCAGGCGCCTGTTGCCCGAATTGATTGCAAGGAAAATCTAGAATTTCCAGTCCTTGTTCCGCATATTGCTCATAGAGCGCTTCTAACTCTTTGTATTGTGGAGTGAAACCACAACGCGTAGCCGTATTAACTATGAGCAAAACTTTGCCGCGATAGTTGGACAGCGCCACTGACTTACCATCGGCATTGGTCACTGTAAATTCGTATATTTCCTGTGCGCAAAGCGTCAATCCGCTCAAAAGAAACACCAAACAAAATAGAATTCGTTTCATAATTTTCATATTGTTCTTTTAGAATAGTAGGCCCGCATTCCAAGAGAAACGCAGACCTTTTGAGTAGTTACTTACAATAGCCTTACAAAGACAAATACGAGGAGAGTAAAAGCTAACTTTCATCCGTTTGTTATCGGCCTATTCTATCCTCTATTCGTGCTGAGCTATTTCATAAATTTCTTTAGACATCTTATGATCTAAAGGGACATAGTTGCCAACCTTTTCTCCTTTAATCACATGTAGATGTTCGTTAAGCATATCTATATCATAATTGTCTATACCCAGTTCCTTAATGGTCGTAGGCATACCAATCCGATGCAAGAACTTCTTGAAGCGGCTTATACCTTCGAGTGCATCTTCCTTGTCATTGCCTGAAGGATTTACATCCCACACACAATGCGCCCATTTTATAACCTTCTTTGGATTGTGCTCCACCATAAACGTAAGCCAAGCAGGGAAAATCACAGCCAAACCAGCACCGTGAGTGACGCCATAAAAAGCAGACAACTCGTGTTCTAAAGCGTGCGAAGACCAATCTTCCACATTGCCCGTCCCACAAAGACCCGTGTGAGCCAGAGTTCCGCACCACATGAGTGTGGCTCGGGCATCATAATCTTCAGGTCTGTCCAAAACTTGCGGTGTAACTTCTATAATCGTCTTCAATATAGACTCCGACAATCTATCTGTCAGCTCCGTGTGCTCCGTATTGGTAAAATAGCGCTCCATAATGTGTGCCATCATATCTACAGCGCCCGCTGATGTTTGGTAAGGCGGTAAAGAATAGGTCAACTCCGGATTTAAGATTGAAAACTTCGGACGCAATGCTCGCGGAGTGCGTAGACTGATCTTTTTATTGGAAGCAACTTGCGTAATAACAGAGTTTCCTGATCCCTCACTTCCTGCCGCGGGAATAGTAAGCACGACACCGACCGGCAAAGCCGACTCCACAGTGCGCGTACCTTCATAGAAATCCCAGAAATCTCCATTGTCCGGAATCCCGGCCGCCATTGCCTTAGCTGCATCTATGGCCGAACCACCACCAACGGCTAAGATCATATCCACATTATGCTGCCGGCCTAAATCAATACCTTTATAAACTTCCTCGTCAGTAGGATTAGGTTGAATGCCTCCCAATAAGACGTAGTAAAGTTCGGCCTCTTTCAAAGCTTTTTCTACGCGATCCATCAAGCCACTCTTAACTGCATGACCTTGCCCATAGACGACGAGCAAGCGCTTTCCGCCAAAGCGTTTCACAAGCAGGCCCGTTTGCTCTTCTGTATTTTTCCCAAAAACGAAGTCCGTAGGACTGTAAAACTCAAAATTATTCATAAGCATTTGTTTAAGCGTTAGGCAAAGGTAGGGATAAAATTCTCTATCTTTGCATTTCTATTGAAAAGAATGTCTGCTTTTAAATTACACTCAGAATATCAGCCCACCGGCGATCAACCTGAGGCTATCGAAGCCTTAACCACAGGAGCAAAAGCCGGAACTCCGGCGCAGGTGCTTTTAGGAGTAACCGGCTCCGGCAAGACTTTCACAATAGCCAATGTGATTAAGAACTTGAACAAGCCAACACTTGTCTTGAGCCACAATAAAACATTGGCCGCTCAATTGTATACGGAGTTCAAAGATTTCTTTCCGGAAAACGCCGTAGAGTATTACGTTTCTTACTACGACTATTATCAACCGGAAGCTTACATTCCCTCGTCGGACCTTTATATAGAAAAGGACATGGCCATCAACGAAGAAATCGACCGCCTGCGATTAGCGGCAACTTCGGCGCTCCTATCAGGCAGAAAGGACGTGATTGTGGTCAGTTCGGTCAGTTGTATTTACGGTATGGGCAATCCGGCGGCGTTCTATGAAAATGTTATAGACCTCAAAGTCGGATCTTCTATAGGCGTAACCCAACTTTTGCAAAAGCTTATAGCCAGTCTTTATACCCGCAATGACGTAGCGCCGAAATCCGGTAACTTTCGTGTGAACGGCGATACGGTAGATATTTATCTGGCCTATACGGAAGAGATCATCCGTGTTACGTTTTGGGGCGACGATGTCGATACAATAGAAGAGATTGACGCACTTTCGGGTTATCGGACCGCGACGTTTGAGGAATACAAGGTTTATCCGGCCAATTTATTCTTGACTTCTAAAGAAACACAAGAGCTTGCCATCCGCTCTATTCAAGATGATTTAGTAGAACAAGTGCAAAAATTTGAAGAAGAGGGCAAGATGCTTGAAGCCAAGCGACTGAGTGAGCGCGTTTCATACGATATAGAAATGATTAGAGAGCTGGGGCATTGCAGCGGCATCGAAAATTACAGCCGCTACTTTGATGGGCGATCGCCCGGCACAAGGCCTTACTGCCTTTTAGACTTTTTCCCGGAAGATTTCTTAATAGTAATCGACGAGAGTCACGTTACTGTGCCTCAGATTCGCGCAATGTGGGGAGGTGATCGTCATCGTAAGGTCAACTTAGTCAATTATGGTTTTCGCCTACCGGCTGCATTAGATAACCGACCGCTTACTTTCGACGAATTTCATCAAATGGCCAAACAGGTTATCTACATAAGTGCTACGCCTGACGACTATGAATTACAAGAGAGCGAAGGAGTCATCGTTGAGCAAATCATTCGTCCCACCGGCTTACTCGACCCTCCGATCGAGGTACGCCCAAACGACTACCCCATCGATGATTTAATGGAGGAAATCCGGCAATGCATTGAACGAGAAGAGCGCGTTTTGGTAACCACGCTAACAAAAAAGATGTCAGAAGAACTCACCGACTATCTACTAAAGAATGGGATTAAGACAGCTTATATCCATAGCGACATAGATACCTTAGAGCGCGTGCGCATTATGGAAGATCTCCGTAAAGGAACATATGATGTTTTAGTCGGCGTGAACCTCTTACGCGAAGGTTTGGACTTACCGGAAGTAGCCTTAGTTGCTATTTTAGATGCCGACAAAGAAGGTTTTTTGAGAAGCACGCGAAGCATGACGCAGACGGCCGGTCGAGCTGCACGAAATGTCAACGGGCGGGTGATTATGTATGCCAATCGTATTACCACGTCTATGCAACAGACGATCGACGAAACCAATCGACGACGTGCGAAGCAGATAGCTTACAACGAGCAACACCACTTGAAACCCCGCCAAATCAAGAAGAAAATTAAGACCAACCAACTGACAGAGCTATCCGAAGCACGGCAAAGCGAGAAGAGCACGACAACTTACGACCTACGACAAACATCCACGCCCAAAGCTGCAGAAGATCAAGCCGTATATGGGAAAAAAGAAACATACGAGGAGCGCCACGCACGCTTGGAGAAGCAAATGAAAGCCGCCGCAGAGCATTTGGATTTCGTCTTGGCAGCACAATTGCGCGACGAATTATTGGCAATAGAAAAGGAACATCAAAATGAACATTAAACAAACGCTGAAATCGTGGACGCTCTTAATAGCAATGCTCACGGGCGTCCTCGGTTATTTTATTTATATCAATATCCCCTTCTTAGACAGCACGCATAAATTTGCCTACATCGCCCTTTCTACTACGCAGCCTTGCCTCATCTTTTCAATGCTCTTCATTGCATTCTGCAAGATCGATCTGCGAGAGATCAAATTCAAGGTCTGGCATTTGTGGCTCTTTCTCATTCAGATGCTTGTTTACGGCGCTGTTATCCTGCTGCTCTGTCTTTTCCCGCAACTTCCGGAAAAGCTCTTGTGGGAGTCGGTCTTGCTCTGCTTTATTACGCCTACGGCTACGGCAGCACCGGTTATCACGCAAAAACTGGGCGGCGACGTAGCCGGACTTACGACTTACTGCATACTCATCAACCTCTCTGTCGCGCTATGTCTGCCGCTCGGCCTGCCCCTGATTTATCCACAAGAAGATACGACCTTTTTCTCTTCGTTCTGTCGCATTCTGGCGCAGGTATTCCCGATGCTGATCCTACCTTTCTTCAGCGCTGTCATCACCCGGAAGTATTTACCCGGACTCCACCGAAGCGTTACGCGCACGAAAGACCTGGCTTTTTACCTTTGGGCCGCCTCGTTGTGTATCTCTATCACACTTGCCACGAAGTATATCGTACACAGCGACATCACAGTCTTCAATTTTATCAGCGTATCCTGCGTTTCCGCGCTATGCTGCCTCATCCAGTTTTCATTGGGTCATAAAATCGGACGCAAATACAATTGCAAGATAGGAGCGGGTCAGTCTTTGGGACAGAAAAACACGGCTTTTGAAATGTGGATCAGCTTTGCCTTCCTCAATCCGGTCACGTCTTTGGCCGGCGCCACCTATGCTGTTTGGCACAACATTTATAATTCGTGGCAACTCTATGAGAAAGAAAAAGGCCGAACGATCCATTAGCGCGTTCTCTACCCGCCGATCGGGCCGAACCCGCGGCTTTTCCCACGCCTCTCTGCCCCACTCTTTGCTTTCGCCCCCTCTCGCTTCATGCTGTCGAAGGCCGTTGTCGTCCGGCAGCGGCAGACTGTCAGCGCTGCCATAGTTTGTTCTTTTTGTTCACGTCGTATGAATCGTAAACGACGCCACCGGCACTATCGAATGGCGACAGCCTCAAACCGAGACCGACTTCATCTGACCTTTCCCGACAAAAATATCGGGGCGAAGAGATGCGTATCTCTTCGCCCCGATGCTTTATGCTGCACTTTCATTCCGAAAGAGCATGAATTTTTTGTGAGCACGGAGACGGCCGGAGGCCGGAAACGTCAAGGCTTGTGAGGCTGTTTCTCCTTTGCCTTCTTCCGCTTCGGGTTGTCGACCTCCACCTCGATCTTCTTCAAGGCCTGGCGAACGGGCTCTTTCCACGTCACGATGATGCGCGGACGCTTCAATGATTCGGCGCAGACATCGACCTCCTTCGCTTCCATCTTCGAGGGGATGGCCGTGCGCAGCGAGAAGATGTCGCCCAAGTCGAGCGAGCCGCCGAGGGTGACAATCTCTATGACGATGTTGCGCAGCGTGATGATGACGTTCCTCACGTCGCCCTCGCTCAATGACGTTTCCCTGACGATGCGCTCCACGAGCCATTTCGAGGAGAACTTCAGCGGAGCCTTCGGCACGGCGCTGTAGGACTTCTGTCCCTTGCGCGGACCTATGCGCATGATGCTTTCAATCACTTTGAATACCAGCATATTGTTTATTGTTTTAAGTTATGAAAAAGGGTACCGTTCGCCTTGGAGCGGCACCCCGTTAATACCATTGTTTTGTGTATCCTCTTGTACTCCTATAAGGACTCCTCTCGTACTCCTATAAGGACTCCTCTCGTACTCCTATAAGGACTCCTCTCGTACTCCTATAAGGACTCCTCTCGCACTCCTATAAGGACCCCTCTTGTACTCCTATAAGGACTCCCTGATTGGCGAGGGTGCTATTGTATCCCGGGGAACGTAGGGTGCTGATTCTTATCGGTCTGTCGGCCACATTATTGAATATCCGGCGTTTGAGTAGCCTCTCCATACATCTATGCCGGTACCATAAAGATGTAGCCAGTATATTTGATTACCGGAACGACCGGCATCCATAACAGGTGTACTCGACCAATAGTGGCCGGCCTGTCCCATATCTGGAGCTCCTAGACTGCACCAGCCAAGATCGGGAAGATAGAAATAGTTGTCGATATTGGCGGGCTTGCGGGCAAAATGATCCGAATGAATCGTACTCACTAAGCTGCTAATGTACATTTTTCTATGATCTATACCATCGGGGGAGGCATTCTTCATATCGGCTATGGATATGCCATTCTCACGGGCAATGACGCTACGCTTCTTTATCCAGTGGCCTCCTTTATAGAGATGATCCATACAAACCCAAAGAGAGTTGTCCCAGTAGGCATCGCCTTTTGTTACGTACCAGCAAAGTTCGTTGACATTGGGGCAATCCTTGCAACTGCGCTTAGCCTCTATGTCGGCAAAGGACACAGGGTTTTCCGGAGTCTCTCGATACCAACGGGGGTCGGTGTTGTCCTTGGGATAATGAGTGCGGTTTCCTTGGAAGGAAGGAGACTGTTCAGGGATAGAACTATTCCATTCGTAACCCTTCCAATAGTGTTGCCCTTCGAGGGCATCCCACATATAATGGCTGTCGGCCGGATATTCGGGTACTGCCAGGTTTTGACTGATAACCTTGTTCTTGCCGGCGGTGAAAGTTACGTTGTGATACTCCTTGGTGATGGTACCCCGGGTATAGATAGTGGGGTTGGAAAGCAGGTCTTCTTCGTAAAGGGTGTATTCCACGGTGAATTTGCTGTACGTGCCCGGCGCGATGACCATAATGGCGGCATTGGCATTGGCGTCGGGATTTGTCAGCGGGATGGGGAAATTGTCCAAGGTCAGTTCTATGTGGTCGTTGTCGTTGGTGGTGGCAGGACGGGAATCAAGATCGATGCCGTTGTCGTCGAAGTTGAACTTTCCGCAAACCGCCTTGTCGGCCGTCACCTTGATTTGTTCAATCTTGGCCCGGGCTACGCCTTTCTGCAGGGTATAGGGCAGGAAGGTGATGTAAGAGGCTTTATGATCAAGCATGAAAGTGTAATGTCCGTCATCTTGCCGGTACGCCGTGGCCGTAGCGCAGTCACCGTATTGGGCAATCTCTGCGGCATCGTTGGGCTTGGTCTGCTTTTGCTTGTTCGTTATTCTGACATTGTAACCATAAGGGTATTCTCCGCCTGTTCCAATATAGCGCATAGGATATTGGGGAGCGGTAAATTTGTGATTATACCAAAACGTGGCTCTGGGCGTGCGGTCTTTTCCCGAGGCTTCAAGCTGTGTTGATATATCGTTCTTATCGGGAAAATAGACAAGATTCTCATGTGTAGCGGGATTGATCCCCTCTACTACCCCCAAGATAAAACCACGATCATCTTTGTTCCAATAGAACCTGACACCCGTTCCGGTATATTCGCCGGTGGTACGGGTTGTGGGGGTTGTGGGATCTATGGGCGGTGCCTCGTTGTTTACGGAAAAAGCGGTCATTCCTGTGGTGTCGAAATCCTCCCCCTGCTTCTGCTTGCCCGGATCGACATTGTCGGTGGCACAGGCTGTGAAGAGCAGAGCGGTGAGGGACAACAGGGGTAAAAAGTTTGTCTTCATCTTTCTTTTCATTGTTTTCTTGTTTTCGTTTGTTATGGGTTGTTCTGCCTTTCTACAGGCTTTCTTCGTCCTCCTCTTCGTCGGGGAAGTCGTCGAAGTGCGGGGCGTGCAGGGGATCGTTGTCGTTGCCTGCGTCGTTGTGTCCGCCGGAGAACTGCAGCAGTGGAGAGCTATGGTCGAGACCGATAAGCTCCGCCTGCGGCGTCACGTAAGTGCGTTTCTTGTTTTCTTTCTGTTTCATATGCTTTATTTAATTGAATTAAATCGTGCTTGTTTCCCTTTTATCCGATGAGGTAAAAGGGTATGAAAAAGCGAACAAAGGGAACTCGCGAGAGCCCTTTGTTTGCAGAGGTTTACGGCACGCTTCGCGCGCGCGTAAAAAAGGTTTAATAAGTATGAAGTTACGCCAGGTGCCTTGTGTGTGTGTGTGTGTGTGTGTGTGTGTGTGTGTGTGTGTGTGTGTGTGTGTGTGTGTGTGTGTTAGCAAAATCTCCGAACCGGCCAAATATAAACCCTTAAAAAGTGCAGAGGAATCCACATTGCTCCGCAGCACCTTATTGAATATGTTTATATTTGTTTTTGTCATCATCTTCACGCTCACCCGCCAAGCGGCGTAATCGGAGGCAAAGTTAAGACCTTTTATTGAAACCGGCAAACATCAAGCGAGAAAAAGATGACGTATGGAAATCTTACAGGCTTAAATATCAGAGAAAAACAAGCCCCAAAAGGGCTTATGCTTCGCTAACATTTTATTTCTAAGCCATCATATGCAAACGCGACATTAGGTGGCAAGAAGTTGCTGCTGTCTGCATGAAATCCAGCATTATGACTCATATGGATTAAGTAAGTTTGGCGCGGACTTAGCTTTGCAATTAGCTGAAGTGCTTGCGGAATATTCTGATGCGTAGGATGCGTATTCTTTATTTGTAGGGCATTGACAACAAACGTTTCTACACCTTGCAATAGTTGGAAACTCTCATCCGGAAGGTAGCTCATATCCGTGATATAAGCAAAGCTGCCTATGCGGAAACCTAATATCGGCATTTTTCCGTGCATTACGAGGAGAGGCAAAATCACTAATTCTCTGACGGCAAACGGCTGGTAAGCGGACACTTCCTTAAGTTTGAAACGTGGAACTATTGACTGCGCATGCGATTGGAAGCAGTAAGGCATATGATCATAAATCGATCGCGCCGTAACTTGGTTCGCGTAAATCGGCAATGAAGACCGAAAGCTGAATGGGCGCAGATCATCAAGGCCGCCAACGTGATCATAGTGCAGGTGCGTCAGTAGTACGGCATCCAAAGGCTTAAATGGACGATTTAACATTTGAGCGCGAAAATCGGGGCCGCAGTCAATTAAAATCCGCGTCCCACCCTCGCTCTCTAATAATGCGGAAGTGCGTAAGCGCTTATCTCTCGAGTCTGTCGATTGGCAAACCTTGCAGGTGCAACCTAAAGCCGGCACACCGCAACTTGTTCCGGTTCCTAAAAAAGTCAAATTCATTTCTTACGGCTTCTTTATTACACCCACTATAAACGAAATACACCTGCTCTGTTTAGATAAAAAGAACTTCAGGCTTAAGTGAAATATCAAACTTTTCCTTGACCGATTGCTGTATAGCTTCAGCTAAATGTTTAATGTCTTGCCCCTTTGCATGGCCTAAGTTGACCAAAATCAGGGCTTGTTGGGCATAAACGCCCGCCTGCCCTAAAGCTTTCCCCTTCCATCCCGCAGTTTCGATCAACCAAGCTGCAGGGATTTTTACGCCATTAGGCAATAAATAATGTGGTATAGAGGGATAGACAGCTCGCAAACGCTCAAAGTGGGCCTGCGTTACGACAGGATTCATAAAAAACGAACCGGCATTGCCTATTTTTTGCGGATCAGGCAACTTTGCACTACGAATTTCGATAATGATTTCCCGCAGTAAAGCTGCCGTCAATTGGTCCGTATCAACATTGCGCGCAGCTAACTCGTTTTTAACTGCGGCATAAGAAAGATTAGGTTTAAACGTCTTGTGCAAATGATAAGTAACATAAGTTATGGCGTACTTATCCTTCCACTCGGACTTAAACATTGTAGACCGATAAGAAGGCTTACACTCTTGCGCTTTAAACGTTCGCGACTGGCCGGTCTGTAAGTCTACGGCCCGGACTTCACTTATAAAATCATAGACCTCACTTCCATAAGCGCCAATGTTTTGTACGGCAGACGCACCGACTTCTCCTGGAATCAACGACAGGTTCTCCAAACCATAATAGCCTGCCTGCAAACTCCAAGCTACGATGTCGTCCCAGCATTCTGCAGCACCAACGCGTATGAAAACAGACATTTCATCTTCAGCAACTAACGTTCGCCCTTTGATAGCTGAATGCAATATGTCGCCGGCGAAATCGCCTGTGAAAAGCAAATTACTTCCTCCTCCTATATGCAACAACGGACGAGGCGAAGCCTTTGAAAGTGAGGCTATTATTTCACATAGTTCTGCTTCAGAAGCATATTCTCGAAAGCAAGCACACCGCGCAGGCACACCAAAGGTATTGTTTGCCCTCAAATCATAGTCTGGAAAAACTTTCATTGGCGAAATGATCAATTATTCTCTAACTTCACAGCCTGCCAAGAAGTCTTTGTCTTCTCAAATGAAATCACGCTGTTCATCGCACCGTTTATACTGCTCACGATTAAAACTCGATGGCGAGGATCTTTATAACGTTGACCATAAATAATGTTGGTCATCTCGTATTTAGGTAAGTCGGGACAATAATCAGGCCATTGCCCGGCATCAGCAACACCGCGCAGAGGTTTGTAAGTATCCGGATCTATAACAACCAAACTAAAAGGGTTGGCCACGTGGGTCAGACGGAAGTTTGGCTTTTGCGCAAAATCTCGATAGAACAGATAGAAGTCTTTGTTCATATTCTCTTGTAAACTTTGGTGCCTTAAAGACGTCAGCATCCATTGTTTGCGTATCTTTTCAAAGAAATATTGAGCTACTTTTTCCGTTTTCAAATTGATCATCTCAACTACAACGGCCTTCAATGCTGTATCTTTAGCCGTCTTGATCTCAGACTTTTTATCAAACAAGATAGTATATATCTCTCGCTTAGAATAGAAGGAATTGAATTTCCAATCTTTCTTTTCAAGTTGTTGAGTCGTTGCTCCTTCTTGCACAGGCAATGGGAAGGTCGTGCGCTTTGACTGGAAAGCCTGATTAGTTTGAAAGTTGAAAAAGAAGTCATCAAAGAAGCCATCTGCAGCAACCGGCGGTTCGTTTTCCGTCTGTAAGGAATCGGAATCAGCTACCTGCGCTTGTTGCGAGACAGCTGCCGTTGTATTTTCCACTTTATTACCCTTACAAGCTGCTAAAAGCAAGATGAAGATCAAAGAGACAAGTGTTTGTTTCATCGTTATTTGAATTCTATGCGACAAAGTTATACCAATTGACGTATTTCAAGCCATTTCTACTCTAAAAAATGCAAGTGCAGCAATTCTTATTCTACGATAGTCTTCAATAAAGGAGAAATGGGCTTAATGATGTGTGTTTAAATGATCTCTAAAACCAACCCTTTTAGGTATTCTCCTTCAGGATGGTAAATATTAACCGGATGATCGGCAGGCTGATGCAGTTGGTGCAGAATACGAACATAACGTCCGCTCTGCGCAGCTGCTGTAAAAACAGCTAAACGGAACTGATCCTTACTGATAGCTTGGGAACAACTGAACGTAAAAAGAATTCCGCCGCGCTTAATCTTGCGCATAGCTTGCAGATTCAAGCGAGTATAACCCTTCAAAGCATTTCTTACGGCTTCTTTATGCTTCGCAAAGGCAGGTGGATCCAACACGATGAGGTCATAAGCATCATCAGCTTTATCTAAAAACTTGAATGCGTCTTCTGCATAAGCTTTGTGATGATCACAATTTGGATAATTGAGTGCGACATTTGCATTGGTCAAATCAATAGCTTTAGCACTGCTGTCTACACTTACAACTTCCTGAGCACCACCTCGAAGGGCGTAAACGGAAAAGCCTCCCGTATAACAGAACATATTTAATACGTGACGCTTATTTGAGTAGCGTTGCAGCAATAGTCGGTTCTCTCGTTGATCAATAAAGAACCCTGTCTTCTGCCCGCGTAGCCAGTCAATATGAAAACGCAAATCGTTTTCAACAGCGACATTATTATTTGACACATTCCCCAACAAAGGGCCATCAAGTTCTTCTAAATTTGCCTTGTAAGGAAGTGTTGTCTCACTTTTGTAATAAACTTGCATCACGCTTTTGCCTAATATACGTTGCAGGGATTGGGCAATTTGATGACGAGCATAATGCATACCAACAGAATGCGCCTGCATAACAGCCGTTTCTCCATATATGTCGACAATTAATCCGGACAAACGGTCTCCTTCTCCGTGAACTAAACGAAAGATATTATTGTCTGCTCTTAACAAGTTCAAAGCACGTCGAAGCATTAAAGCTTCGGAAAGACGCTCATCCCAAAACGCATCATCAACAACAACATCCTCAAAGCTCAATATGCGAATGGCAATGCTACCTATTTGGTAATGTCCTACAGCTAAAAATTGAGAGGAGGCATCTTCTACCCTAACAATCTCTCCTTCTCTTAAATCATCGGGAAGAGTTTGAATGGCTCCGGAAAAGACCCATGGATGGAATCTTCTTAAACTGTCTGCTTTTCCTCTTTTTAAAACTATTGTTTTGTAAGGCATTTCTTATCTCGGGTTTATTGTAATAAATAGTCGTTTGTCTCTTTCAGGCGTTTCAATTCTTTATATAGTTTCAGACAGGCGTAAGCATCAGTAGCTGCGTAAAGTTTTTGTGATTGTGTGTAGATAGGAGCCTCCCAATTTGAAAGCTGTGCAGACTTTGAGATTCTTTGATGGAATACATTCGCAAAGAGCTTTTGCAGACTCATATCTTTGATACCCATCTCTTTTACGTAGTCTTGCAAGTCAACACAATTTTGTGGATCAAATTTATGCCTTTTACTAAGCATAAAGAAGTCGTCTTTGAGAGATAGCCCGACCTTTTTTATTGCTTTGTTTGACAATAAATGAATTAAATCCGGCGCAAATCCAAAACAACTCAACTGAAATAAACAGCACAAGTCCTCATTAGCCACTTGTAATAATGCGACCTTATGTATCGTTCCTTTGCGAAAAGAAGGGCGAGTTTCCGTATCTATCCCTAAGATTTCTGAAGAAGAAAGTTGCTCTACTGCCTGCGTTACATCCTCTATCCTTTGTATTACTTTAACATCTCCATTAAAGACGAAACGTGGTAGATTCGTAACGAAGTCTTTCTCTGTCTGTACAAATAATCTTCTCATTCACTTTCCTCATCAAACGCTTTATCGCCATACTTTATATCATGTATGGCTCGCAAAGCATTAAGAAGCTTCTGCCCCCAATAGAGTTTGAAATTCTCTTTCAAATCTGCGAGAGCTACCTGCCTAACTTCTTCGTTACCCCATCTATAACATTCTACAAATTCACGCAGAGCTTGATACATATCTGCCAAATCTTCGCTAACAGTACAAAGTATGGGGCGATCAGAATACTTAAACTCCTGCACAAAGACGTCTAAATACGAATCTTGATCTCCCAAAATTGCTGCTATTCTATTTCTAACGAGGTTGTAATCTCCTTCTGTAACTTTATTCTCATTAAAGCCATCAACCGGTTCTGCATCATTCACCAGAGAGGTCTTCAAATAAACCATAGGCAGCAAGATCAGCATTACGTTAATTAAATCTTGCGCAGTTGTTTGATCCTCACGCTCCACCTGACGGCAAAATTCAGTTGCAACAGTTAGCAATTCCAACACAGATTGAGTGAGTTGGGGTTCGTTTTCTTCTATATTATTTTGTACTGTCATTGGCTTGAGCTTCGTTTATTCTGAGTACGACTCTATCTTCGATCCGTTTTATTCTTTCGATATGCAAAGTTACTTATTTTCTTATTGTCTATACAATAAAAAGGCCAAGAATACGTGTCTATAGATATGCGATTTTATCTTTACCTATTGCTTTCAAGCCTTCTGTTAGTAGGTTGTACGCCTGTCGAACATATCATTAAGCGGGGCGACAACGCACTTGCCATCGGCGAATACGCAGAAGCGGCGGGACTTTACAAAAATGCCTATCAACGATTGTTGCCCAAAGACAAAGAACGACGGGCACAACTATCCCTACAAATGGGTAAGTGTTATTTACGCTATGGTAATACGGCAAGAGCATTAGGCGCATTGAAAAACGCAGAAAGATATGGAACGACCGACTCCACACTTTGGCTGCTTTTGGGAGATATTGCCAAGACCAATGGCGATTATAAAGCGGCCCAATCCTATTATAATACCTATCAACAACTTTTCCCTAACGACTCCATTGCCGCAAATAAACTCGCAACTACGGAGGATGCAGCAAACAACTACAATACAGCTTCTGCTTACACGGTAAAAATTTCCAACATCTTCAATTCTGGCCGCACAGACTATTGTCCGGCGCTCTTTGGAAAGGATGCTTCAATACTTTATTTCACCACGACGCGACGCCAAGTTAAAGGTGCAGACCTCTCAGGCGTAACGGCGTTGAAGCCCGGCGACATTTACTTTTCCAAAAAAGATGAAAAAGGAAAATGGAAGCTGCCCGAACCGCTCGAAGGTGGCGTTAATACGAATTTTGATGAAGGCGCTTGTGCATTTAATCCATCCGGCACGAAGATGTATCTTACCGTCTGTCGCGAAGATCCGCAATATCCGCGTTTAGCTGAGATTTGGGAGTCAACACGTTCTGATGCTGCGTGGTCAAAGCCTACACAACTAAAACTTACGTCTGACACGCTATCCTCCTACGCCCATCCTGCAATTTCTCCCAACGAAGATTTCATTTATTTTGCATCAGATATGCCCGGAGGATATGGCGGTTTGGATATTTGGAGAGCAAGCTTTAATTCGCACGGAACCGGTCCGGTCGAAAATTTGGGCCCATCTATCAACACCGCCGGCAACGAATGCTTTCCTGCCTTCCGACCTAATGGCGAATTATATTTTGCTTCTGATGGGCAATCACCCAATTTTGGAGGTTTAGATCTTTATCGTGCTACGGAAGACAGCATTCACCATTCCTGGAATGTCATTCATTTACCCGCACCTATGAATTCTCCTGGCAATGATTTTGGCATTACATTTGAGGGAGCACGCAATCGGGGATTTTTCTCTTCTTCGCGTGCCACCGGAGGCCGAGGTTGGGATAAGATTTACGAGTTTTCTTATCCCGACTATCTATTGAGCGTCAAGGGATGGGTATATGAGCAAGATGGCTACGAACTTCCCGCGGCTGTAGTCTATATGATCGGCGACGATGGTACAAACAAAAAACTCAGTGTCCTATCCAATGGATCCTTTGAAACGCCGGTAAAGGCAAATACGAAGTATCTTTTCTTAGCTACGTGCAATGGTTATCTGAACATAGCCAACACTTTAGTGCCTGACTCCTCTACTACGGAGCATCAATACGTGCTTCAGTTTCCTTTGCCCAATATGAATATCCCCGTACTTGTTAGAAACGTCTTCTATCAGTTTGATAAAGCAGCGATTACAGACAGCAGCAAGGTTGCGCTTGACCGATTAGCAGCCTTGTTGAAAGATAATCCGCACATCACGATCGAACTTTCCTCCAACTGCGACTATCGCGGTACCGACGCCTACAATGATCGACTCTCTCAACAACGAGCTGAAAATGTCGTACATTATTTAATTTCACAAGGCATTCCTGCTGCGCGCCTGACGCCTAAAGGTTATGGGAAGAAAAATCCTAAAATCGTTTCTAAGAAGTTGGCCGAAACGTATACTTTCCTCAAAGAAGGCGACACGCTAACTACGGCATATATTATGAAACTCCCACCTAAGGAGCAGGAAATATGCAATGCACTCAACCGCCGCACAGAATTTCGCGTATTAAGAACCACTTACGGCTTGTTTGATGAGAAAGGCAATTTCAACCCTTCGCTGTTAAAGCCACAAGAGAAGCGAGAAGAAGAGCAAACATCTGATTCTGAACCTGCCGGAATATTATATTAACTTCTTACATAAACATTTTCATCGACCGATTATGAAAAAATTTATTTCAATAGCTATCTTTATTAGCTTTTCCATCTGCTCTTATGCGCAGCTCTTATACAAAATTTCGGGCAACGGTTTGAAGCAGTCTTCTTATGTCGTTGGTACGTTCCACTTAGCACCGGTTACGTTCGTTGACAGCATAGCAGGTATTCATCAGGCAATAAATGCAGTCGACCAGGTCTGTGGCGAAGTAGATGCAAGTTTGATGAGAACCCCGGAAGGTATGAGCAAGATGCAAGCTGCAGCTTTCTTGCCCGATGGGAAAACAATTGATCAAGTCCTAACAGCTGATCAGACCAAACGCCTCAATGCTTTTTTAACGACTTACATTGGCGTTGATTTAAGCAATCCTATGGTAAAGCAACAGTTGGGCAGACTTACGCCCGCTATGCTTACCACACAGTTTACCGTTGTCTTATATACTACAAAGCATCCTGGATTTAATCCTCAAGAAAGCTTTGATGAATATTTCCAAAAAGTAGCCAAAGAGCAGGGAAAGTCAGTTGACGGATTAGAAACAGTAGAGTTTCAGATGGACTTACTCTTTAAGAAAACACCACTACCACGACAAATCACGCAATTGATGTGCCTCGTGGACAATACCGACTTTTATGAAGAGATGTCTGACGAGATGGCAAGAGCCTATTCCGCACAAGACTTGAACGGGCTAAAGGCTGTCATCGACAAAAAGCTACATAACGCTTGCGATATGACACCTGAGGAGAGAGCAGATTTGATTGACAATAGGAATAGAGCTTGGATAGAAAAAATACCGACGATCATGCAAGCAAAATCCACGCTGTTTGCTGTCGGTGCCGGCCACTTAGTGGGCGATAATGGCTTACTAAAGCTATTACAAGACAAGGGCTATACAGTAGAGGCCGTAAAAAATTGACCCTGAAAGCCAATATCAAAAATACTGCGTCGTATTGTTGCAAACATAATTACATCACAAACGTCCATTCGCAGCTGATCTATCTTGATGCGAATGGACGTTTACTATCAGGCGTCTTAGTATTCGTTGAACTCCCATCGCAAGTTACCTCAAAACATTACAAAGAGAATCCGGCAGCTCTCAATTTGAGCTATTTTTAGACGAACTTATTATAAGACACAGGCAAGACTATTTGACTGCCATTCAGCAAAAACATTTCAAAGCTAACATCTACGCTCTAAGATCTACATTTTGATTGATCAAGCACAAACTTTTCCTCGTACCATCGTGAGCGTACGAACGTCCCTTCACGAGCGTACATTGGTACCATCGTGAGCGTACAAGCTTCCTTTCACGAGAAGAACTCATCATTTTGCGTTTTGGAAAGCAAAAAGCGGGAATATCAATACGCGAATAAAAGATTTTAAGCAACTAAAAATCAACAACAATAAAGCCTGATATAGCCAGAAGAAAGAAGCACTGCTACCTACTGCCCGTCTATGCCGACAGAGTGTGTTGAAGATTATACTTCATTTGTGCCTTCCTACTTCAAAGCGAACAAAACATAAATGGACAAAAATCTATCCGAAACAAGAAAGCCGCATTTCCGCTTTTTCAGTATCTTTGTTGGCTCATAAACAACAAGTTTTCTTCAACAAAGTCGAATGAAACACAAATATAAACGCAAACATTTCCTATTGACCTTTGCTACAATCGTCGGAATCTTGTTTGTAATCAAATGTGTATTTCCGGATATTACGCTCAAGAGTATCCTCAATCAGCTGGGCGGTACAGACAATAAGATCAGCGCCAATGATTCTATAGCCCTGCAAAGTAAGCATGTAGACTCTCTGCTGCTCAAAGCGCGCCCGCCTCTCAACTTAGTGGATGCATCAGGCCAAGCCATTAAGCACAAGGTGGTTAGTGTACCCAACTTTCAAACTTCTTTTCCCGACTTAAATGATGTGCAACTGGCCACAGCGCAGCGTAATGGGCTTTCTTCGATTGCGCTAAATCGAGAGGAGGCGATGAAACGTAAGAAGGAATTGGTTTATATTGGGGACAACCCGTTTTATCATGTGAACAGACTGCAGCAAAGTATTCCTTATCTCGTGCCGAGAGCGGCAGTTTTGCTTAACGAAATAGCACGTGCTTTTGTAGATTCTTGTGCTACTAAGGGCGTAGGCTTTCACCGGCTGGTTGTAACATCAGTGTTGCGCACTCGTGAAGACGTCGAAAGGTTGCGCCGCTTTAACCATAACGCCAGCGACAACAGTTGTCATCAATACGGCACCACATTTGATATTGGCTACAACAAATATGAGCGCGTCTACGACCCACAAGGTCGGCCTATCCCGACAGAATGGGGCGTCACGTTGAAATCGATTTTAGCAGAAGTCTTAGATGACCAGCGAAAAATGGGCACTTGCTATGTCAAATATGAATCCCATCAATCGTGTTTCCATATCACGGCTCGCTGATTACAGTTAATCATAACTCGTAAACACACGTTCATTCCGCCCTTCTCTCTCTCCGAATATGATTCATTTACCGGAAGCCTTTATATCTCAAACAAAGTCCTTGTTAGGGCTTGAAGAGACTGAGGCATTAATCAAAGCTTTAAGTGAGGAAGCGCCCACAAGTATTCGTGTAAATCCAAACAAAGCCACGGCTATTAGCGGAGAAAGCGTGCCTTGGTGCGAGACCGGCTATTATTTGAGTGAGCGGCCGTCTTTTACCTTAGACCCACTCTTCCACGCCGGCGCTTATTATGTGCAGGAAGCGTCATCAATGTTTCTGTCTCAAGTTATTAAGGCGCTTCCGGAGGAGCCTCGTCGTGTCTTAGACTTATGCGCTGCCCCCGGAGGAAAAAGTACGCTATGGAGAGCCGAACTTCCGGAACAGACGCTCTTAGTGGCGAACGAGCCGATACATCGCCGTGCAATGATCTTGGCAGAAAACCTGGCTAAATGGGGACATCCGGACGTAATTGTCACGGAGGATTATCCCAAATCCTTTTCACACTTGCCCGGATGCTTCGACGTCATTGCGGCAGATGTGCCCTGCTCCGGCGAAGGTATGTTCAGAAAAGATCCGGGAGCCATTGATGAGTGGAGCAAAGAGAATGTAGATTTCTGTGCACAAAGACAATTTGAAATCATTTCGGACGTTTGGCCCGCCTTGCGCGAAGGTGGTTTCCTCGTATATAGTACTTGCACGTTTAATCGTGCGGAAAACGAAGACAATATTGAGCGCATATGCCGCGAATTAGGGGCTGAAACCTTGCCAATTCCCATAAAAGAGGAGTGGAAAATCAGAGGTTCGCTCACGAAAGACAGCCTTCACGTCTATCATTTCTTCCCGCATTGCACACGAGGAGAAGGAATCTTCTTCGCATTATTGAGAAAGACATCGGCAACTGCGCCGGAAAAGAAGTCAAAAGGGCGTCCGGAACTTGTCAGTCAGCAGCTTGCGCGCCAATTGTCTGCTTGGGTGGATGCTAAAGAACCTTTAGCCTTCTTGCTTTCAGACAACAATATGGTGCAAGGTGTGAAAGAGGATTTTCTTTCTATAGCTTGGCAAATCAAAAAGCAGATTAAAACGATCAGAGCCGGTATCAACATAGCAGAAATAAAGGGCAAAAAGCTCATACCGCAACCAGACTTGGCGCTGTCTACAATAGTATCGCCCGAAATCTTCCCGAAAGTGGTATTAAACTATGAGCAAGCCATTGCCTATCTACGACACGAAGCATTGAATTTGGACACAACAGAGCGAGGATATTTGCTTGCTACCTATGAAGATAGAAACTTAGGATTCCTCAACAATCTCGGAAGCAGAGCGAACAACCTCTATCCATCGGAATGGCGCATACGTAAGCAATGCTAATAAGGATTCGTCACTGGTTTTCCGTACACTACCCTTCTAAACAACAACATTATGAGATATTTAGAGTTTTCTTTTAAGCTAACACCTCAGAGTTCGGACTTTGAAGATGTATTGATCGATTTACTGGGTGAGATTGGCTTTGATTCTTTCTTAAAGTCGACTGCACCGGATGAACAAATGAGGGGATATATTCCCGTTAAAGACTTTAGGGAAACGGACTTAAAGAACTGTATAGCAGACTTTCCACTACCTGACGTTGATATAAGCTATACATATCAAGAAGCCGAGGATAAAGATTGGAACGAGGTGTGGGAAAAGAATTACTTTGAACCATTGGTCATTGGTGATCAGTGTGTCGTGGCGGCTTCTTTTCATCAGAATATCCCACAAGCGAAATTTAACATCATTATTAACCCGAAAATGTCCTTTGGAACGGGACATCATGAGACGACTTCGCAGATGCTTAAAGCAATCTTGTCGTTGGATCTAAAGGGTAAAAAGGTTTTAGATATGGGATGCGGCACCGGTCTGTTGGCTATTCTTGCAGCCATGAAGGGAGCTGACAATTGCATGGCAATAGATATTGATGAATGGTGCGTGAATAACGCTATGGAAAACTTGGCTCTGAATCATATTAACAATATCGAGGTTTTACTCGGTGATGCTGCGGGATTGAAAGATAAAGGCCCATTTGACGTTATCTTGGCAAATATTCACTTGAATGTGATTCTAAATGATATGCCGGACTATATTGAACGACTAAATCCTAGCGGATATTTCCTGACAAGCGGCTTTTACTTAGATGATTTGCCACGAATAAAAGAAAAAGCGGAAAGTCTTGGTCTTAAACTTATAACGGCCACGGATGAAAGGCTTTGGTGTTGCGCTGTATTTCAACGCATCGAATAGCAAAACCCTGATTTGTGCCATAAATAAAGCGCGCTACTTGCTGAAGAAGTAGAGCGCTTTATTTATACTATATATGATCAGAATTTGAAGCCAAATGTCAGCAAAACATTGTGACGGTTCAGGTCAATCTTTTGAGGTTTTAATGCATTTGTTCTATACTCTGTACTATTTACAGGCACTTGGAAGAAATAAAGGTCACCCTTTTGTGCTTGATATTGGTAGGCAAGATCTACATAGAAGGACTTGCCATGCCATCCTAAGCCACAAGTAAAGCGATTGATATCCCCAAGATTCACATAATCAGTTCCCGTTTGATACAAAATAGATTCGCTGTCGCCATAAGAAGTTCCCGCATTCGGGAAAAGGTTCAAAAAGGCATCTTTGCTAAACGGAGAGGACACATAGTTATAACCTAAGCGTGCAAACCAGCCTGGTGCAAAACGCGCCTCCGCACCAAGACGGAACGTGCTCACGCCTTTAAGGTAACGATTAATCTCTCCTTTTAACGCCTTATCTTGATAATTGTTTGAAATACCAGTCCAAGGATCGAGAGAATTGTAATCTGGATAACTAATGCTTGAGCCACTATAGTCTTTATACTCGTATTCTGCATCCAAAGCCAAGAAATTGCCAACGGTTGTACCAAGACTGATATTGAATTTCCAAGGGGTGCGAATGTTATAATCAAAATCATCCGTTGCATAACCTGGATCTTTTTCCGTTGGCTTAGTAAATGGAGAATGCGTCAGCAAGAGATTGTTGCCGGTAAGACTGAACCATATAGGCGTAGAAACAGAAAATCCTATTCTAAATGGGTCATTCTCCACCGGACGGAAGATTACGCCGGCCTTTACATCAAATCCATTTCCAGTAAGTGCTTGCTCATTAGACATTTTATAAGGTTGCGTCTGGCCAGAACCTCCAGGATCTAAAATGTCTTCAGAATACAAGGTATATGAGTTCATATTTACATTGTAGAAGCCAAAGGTCAAGCCCGCGAAAATTTGATCCTTATAATTCATTGATACATTAAAATCGTACTGTTGAATGCCTCCGTGCTGCGCTCTTTGATAATAGGCCTTCGTAGCATTTACCGGCTTAAGATTGCCACTAGCATCCGGATCTATAAGATAGCCTAAATAGCCAACTTCCGCTATTGGGGAGACATAAGTTTGCCGTTTAGCTAAATCGCCTTTTGCTTTACCATAAATTGAGCCTAAGTTAGCCATCTCCATAGATTGAGAGAGGCCACCTAAATCTACGCCATCAAGGCCAATAAAGCTCTTGAAGTTACGGCGCTTTTGATAATTGAATCCAAAGTTAAGATACTTTATAGAAGAACCACCAATGCGTGTAGAATAAACAAAGCCCAATTGGTCAAAACTCGCGCGAGATTTATCAATATTGTATAGGCTAAGCGCATTAGGTTGCGTAGTCACGCTACCTGACAAAGAGACATCGTTACGTCGAAACAAACCGATAGACGCCGGGTTTGTACCTATCGCTGATAAGTCTGCACCAAGTGCATTCATAGCTCCACCCATACCGACAAAGCGCGCTGTTCCGTTGAGATCTTCTCCGGAAAACTGTTCCACCTTATAGATATCCTGTGCTTGCAGAGGCAAGACAGTGAGAGCAAATGCGTATAGAAAATACTTGCGTTTCATACTGAATATGTAAATTTCAAAATTAGCACTCGGCTCCGTCTTTTCACACTGAGCCGAACACAATCAGATGTTTGAACTCATTATATTAACGACGACCACCAAAGCTACGGCCTCCGCCGGTACCGCCTCCACCAAAGCTGCGATTACTTCCGCTCGAAACTGTTCCGCCTCCGCCAAAACTACGATTGCTTCCGCCTTGGAAAGTTCTTGTGTTGGAAGGCTGACTTTCAAATGTGCGTGCCGGACCTGTTGGTGTAACGCGTGTAGAAGAGCCATTACCGAAACGGCGTCCATCTACAGATTGTCCTTGATTGGATCTCGAGCCATTATCGCCATTGAAAGAGCGATTTGGTAAAGTCCTATTGTTCGTATTGTTCCAACGTATAGAACCAGAGAAGCTTCGGCCACCATTATTATATGTATCTGCGCCTTGGAATGTGCGATTAGACCAACCGGTTTGGCGCCCATTCGAGCCAGAGCGTCCAAAGTTGCCGGCATAAGATCTACCATTCGTATTCGCAGCTGAATTATTCACATTAGAGCCTCTTCCTCCCCAAGAGCCTCGATAACTCTCGCGGTAGCCCCAGTTGTTCCAGCCTCGGTTCCATCCCCAATCATACCAAGGATTATAGTAACCATACCAAGAATTGTAATATCCATACCAAGGACCATAATATCCGTACCAACTAGGCCAAGGACTCCAAGTATACCAGCTACTCCATCCCCAAGGACGTCCCCAAATATACCAATTCGTTCTCCAATACCATGGATCATAATAATAGAACGGGTCTACATAATAGTCGCAATAATCCCAATAATAAGGACTAGTAACGATTACGCCACCGGGAGCGTGGAAGCGAATCAAGCGTTCGGTATAATACCCATTATCTTCTTCGTCCTCGTAACGACGTTGTTGCTTCAAACTCGAAGAATCATTTGTATTTGCTTTGCGACGGTTATAAGCATCCACATCGCGATTTACGCGACGGTTCGAATACCATCCATCTTGTTCAGAAGATTGTGCAGGAAGTTGGCGATAAGAAGAGCTAAGCTCCTCTTGATCTTCTACGACCTTGCTCCCTTTTTTAGGAACAAAGTAAACATCATCTTGCGCATAGCCACTTAAGAGGCCAATAGCAAACATGCTTATCAGGAAAAGAGACTTTTTCATAATGCTTTATCTTATATATTTACCAATCTATTTTATTATTTCTCACACAGGATGAGTCTTGATTGCTTTTAATTGCTCATCGCTTTATTAACTGACGATTCCAACGCGCAGAAGTTACGAACTTCGTTAGCCATATAACGGAAATCTTATCAAAAAATTATGTTTCCTAAGGCATTTTTTCTCAAAAGAACGCTACGCCACACATATTTTCGACCTACGTTAATCCAGCAGCAAGCGCTCACCTACGCGTGGGAGATAGCCGGAAGGCAGATTATTCGCCTTATATAGCGCACTTAATTTTACGCCATACGATTGCGCTATGCTGTGCATCGATTCGCCGGCAGCAATTGTATGATATTTGCCTCTTAATTGAGAATAAACGTGAGTTTTCTTCTTTTCCAAGAAAACAATATCGCCAACTGACAGCGGCATATCTGAATCAACCTCATTATACTTCCGCAACTTTTTTTCTTTAATCCCGATTGCCTGTGCAATCGACGCGTATGAGTCGCCCGAGCGCGCCACTAAATAATAGTTTTCATTGCATCGCTTTATCGGCAGACCCGTTTGGGTCACGTCTACGGGTACAATCTTATGCAGGAAGTCTTTAAAATCTTGCAACAGGCCTTTTTTCTCATGCTTTTTGTCATACTGCTGCAAGTTGTAGGTCTCGATCAAGCCAATCAAACTCTCTGCATATCTTGGATTTGTCGCATAGCCTGCTTTTTTAAGTCCATAGGCCCAAGAGCGGTAATCAGTAGGCGGCAACTTAAACAAAGAAGCATATCTCGGACGTGTGGTTAAGAAGAGCGAATGGTCCTCATACGACTCACTTGCAGAGTTATATTTACGGAAGCGCTCTTGAGGCAGATCATCGTCCTTCAATAAATAAGGTCCCGTCCACGTATTTCCAGCCTTAATACCAAAATGATTATTGCCACTAACGGCCAACATGCTTGTGCCGGCCCCGCTTTCTAGCAATCCTTGCGCCAATGTGATACTGGCAGGTATCCCATATTTATGCATCTGCTCTACGGCTGCGTGCTTATATTTATCAATATACTGTTCGTAAATCGTACGTTGTGCAGACGTAATACCAAACAAAGTCGCGACAATCAAACTTAACACCAAGCGTTTCATTCTTTTCTTTTTCTTCTACTGATTCTTTTCCAAATAAAGTAGGCAAAAGCATCACATTATATATAAAGATATGGCAACTGCCTTCGTGGCAAAGATACACAATCCCCACGATTTCAGCAATTTCCTTTGATAATTATGCGCATTATTCTTATCATACAAAGCGGAAAAGGGGAAATTATAAGCTGAGAAGTCGCTTCATAAACACGGCAGTATCTGATTTGAAACAGGCAACCTGCACTAATTTTGGTTTGCTCCCACCAAACCATAGTTTGGTCCCAGCAAACCATAGTTTTCCGCCGGCAAACGATAGTTTGGCACCAGCAAACGAAAACACATCCGGCATTGCTAAAGAAAAAGCGAGATTTTCCACCGATCAAAATCTGTTTTCATCACAAACTTTTCCAGATAAAATTGTTCGCAATGAGGCCATAACAACTCAAAAGCGACAACCGCCCTCTCCTATTCACCGGCAAGTTCCGGATTAAACCGCAATAAATTACGTATCTTTGCAAGGCTATGATTGATAGACAAACCATTCAGCGCGTGATGGACGCTGCCGACATCGTAGATGTAGTCAAAGATTACGTTACACTGCGTAAAGCAGGCGTCAATTTAAAAGGTTTATGCCCTTTTCATAATGAGAAGACGCCGAGTTTTGTAGTTTCCCCGACCAAACAGTTATGTAAATGTTTCGGTTGCGGAAAAGGAGGAAACGCGGTTCACTTCCTTATGGAGATCGAACAGCTAACTTATCCTGAAGCAATCAAGACTTTAGCTAAAAAATATGGCATAGAGGTTAAAGAAAAAGAGCTTAGCGCAGAGGAGCAAAAGAGCATTTCGATGCGAGAAAGCATGCTGGTCCTCAACGAGTGGGCTTGCAGCTATTTTTCTAACCTCTTACACGAGAGTAAAGACGGACAAACCATCGGTCTATCCTATCTTCGACAACGTGGATTGCGAGATGATATCATCAAAAAGTTTCATTTAGGCTATAGTTCTCCAAGCAGAGATGCTTTAGCGCAAACGGCCCTCAATAAAGGTTACAGCAAAGATCTGCTTGTACAAACCGGTTTGTGCTTTGAGACCGACAATCATCAACTACGCGACAGATATCACGATAGAATCATCTTCCCTATCCATTCCGTATCAGGAAGGGTTATCGGCTTTGGCGGGCGCATCATGCAGCAGAATAAGAATGTCGGGAAATATATCAATTCGCCCGAGTCTGTTATCTACGACAAGAGCCGCGAACTCTATGGCTTGTATTTTGCAAAGAAGGCCATCGTCAAAGAAGATGCGTGCTACTTGGTCGAAGGCTATATGGACGTGATCGCTATGCACCAAAGCGGCATAGAAAATGTCGTAGCTTCGAGTGGCACATCGCTCACTGAGGGGCAGATTCGTTTGCTTCATCGCTTCACGTCCAACATTGTCGTATTATATGATGGCGATGCGGCGGGGATTCATGCAAGTTTGCGAGGCATTGATCTATTGCTAAAAGAGGGATTAAACATCAAAGTGCTTACACTTCCAAATGGTGAAGACCCTGATAGCTTTGCGCGGAAGCATTCTGCCGAAACTTTTAGAGCTTATCTGCAAGCTGAGGCGGTTGATTTTATACGCTTTAAGGCCGCTATGCTTATCAAAGAAACTGCCGATGACCCGATAAAGAGATCAGAATCGGTCAGCGACATTATTCGTTCGATAGCAATCGTACCCAATGGGATAACTCGGCAAACTTATGCGCGAGAGTGTGCTAAATTGATGGACATTGACGAGCAGCTGATCTTGAGTGAGGCCGCTAAATTCAGGAAAGAGGAGCGCATAAAGGGGGCTGATCGACCGCAAAACAACGCCGGGAACCCTCAAAAGACAACAAGCATTGCAGAAAGTATAAATACGCTGACGCTAAAAGCCGGCGAAGAACAGGAACGTGCCTTGATACGCGAAATTATTTGCGTTGGCGAACAAAAATTGCGCTTCGCTAACAAGCACGGAGAGACTAAAGAAAAAAGCATTATAACGTTTATTGCCGAAGATTTGGCAGCTGATAATATCAAACTCCAAAACCCTTTGCACCAAAAGATTATTGACGAGGCGCAAAAGGAGGTTGAGCAGAAAGACTTCGTAGCGCGCGACTATTTTATCAATCATCCGGATGCTGACATCAATGCTTTGGCTATGCAACTCACCACTGCATCGGAAAAACTTACGAAAGCAGAAATCGAGCATGAGAAAGGCTTGCAAGAAACCGTAGTGCACATCTTATTGGAATACAAATACAGATTCTTCAAAAACGAATTGAAGAAAATAGAAGAGGAAATGACAAAGCTAATGCAAGCGAAGGATTATGAGAATTGCAGAAGTTTGATGGAGCAACACAAGATATACGCCGAGATTCTAAAATCGTTGGGAAACGCCGTTGGAGGTATCGTGATTCAACCTTTTTAATTGGCGGCGCGATTCTTGGCGTTCATACACACAAAATATACGCGGCTCGAACTGATTCGAGCCGCGTATATTTTATTTCGCTTTAGCCTCATAGTCGTCCAAAGCCTTTTTCATCAACCTCCTACCATAATGAATAATCTTTCGTGGCTTATCATAAGAAAACCCGACAAAGCGATTCATCGGAATGGAAACAAGGACGTCGGGAGGAGTTAATTTCATCTGTAAACTCGAATGTTGCTGTATCAAAGTATGAATTGAATCAGCAATCAAAGAGACGTAATTGGAGCGATCTGAATGTTCTGCATCATTAGATGCACCAAAACCTAACGACTCTCGAAGATTCAGTAATCCGTTCTGCGCACTCTTTTGATTGAGAGCCTTCTTTCTCCGCCGTTCATAAGACTCGTCGAAAGGCGCACTGGCATTGATCGCGACCAATAAGTCTCCGGGCGTTCTTTTTACGCGATTTAAAGGAAGCGGGTTTGAAATACCGCCATCAACCAAGAGCATTGATTTCGTCCGGAGTGGACTAAAATAGGTAGGCATTGCAATAGAAGCGCGAATAGCGGCATATAAACTACCCTTATCAAATACTACTTCGCGCTGAGCCTTTAAGTCTGTCGCGATTGCGCAATATGGGAGCGCCAAATCTTCGATTTTACAATCCGGAGCAAACTCTGCTAAAGCATTGATAATCTTTTCTCCCTTAATCCAATGACTTAAAGAGACGGAGAAGTCGGTTAGACCAAAGATTTTCTTCATATTGAGCCCCAACAACCAGCGATGAAAGACGTCTAACTTACCTAAAGCATAGAGTCCTCCAACTAATGCGCCCATAGAACAGCCTGCAATAGAAGAAATATGGTATCCACGAGACTGTAGTTCTTCTATTGCGCCAATGTGGGCGTATCCTCTTGCACCACCGGAGGAAAGCACTAAAGCTATTGTTGGCTTCTTCGCAACTGGCTCCATCTTTTATCGCCCTAATTAGTAAACTAAGCGAATATTGTCAATCCAAAGCGTATTGCCGACTGATCCGATGAATGCGCCGCCGCTACTGGAGTCAAATTGTACAATCAAATGCGTCGGCACATCCGTTGCGCTGCCCCATCCGACTTCTTGTATGGGAACCATCTTTCCTTTGCTGTTCTTTGCATACCGACGGCCATCGCCCGAAGTCAAGCCCATATAACTTTGATAAAAAGGTTGATGCGTGATGTCGCCATAATGGATCGTAAAATCTGCATTATTAACCCATCCGGTATTGTGTGAAAAGCGCGTTACCATTGTTCCGATTCTCTTTGCATAGACATTCCCCTTTGCATCTTCCCATCTTTTTTGCAAATAAACGATACAATCGGCTACGTCTTTACCAGCTATAGTTTTTGCACCCCCAAATCCGGTTTGCTTAATACGATTGGGCTGTCCTGAAAGTTTAACAGCGTAATCGAAACGAATAGCTGAGGGCTTTTTATTAAAACGTACGCCACAATTAAGCTTAGACATCGGGTTGGATACTCCGGAAATAGGCTCCATCATTTGGCCTAAGAAGATAGAACCTGCGGCCAAAACTTTAATATTTACAATCCCCAACACCTTACATTCCTCTAAGTGCGTATAAAGTTTGGCGCAATAGCCTTGTCCGGGGCGTTGTTGTTTCCAAACCGAAAGATTTGCTTTATGAATACCTGCTACGTGAGCGTATACATTTGAAGTAGCCCACGGCGAACCTCCTAATCCGAGGTATGCAACATTGCCATTTATCGTCTGCGTCGGACCTATAGCGTAGATAACTTTAGTTTTACCACCAATAATACCGCTTTCTTTTATGTTGCGCGTGACCCACTGATCCAACTTTCCAAAATTGATATATTCTACCCGATTACCCGACTGCTGCAAGCCATCAGAAATTGGTGACATTAAATCCGGACGCAACGGAAGTGCATCTGTTGTCAACCAGCCACAACTAAATACGAGCAAGAGTAAAAGTCTGATCAATTGCATCTCTTAAAGTTTTAAATTTATCTCTGCAAAATTAGCCGAAACAGCCCAAAACTCAAAACTTAAATACGTTTTTATACACGAAAAATACTTTAGATTGGTGGATAAATATGTAAGAAAAGAGACGCAGATGAGGAGTGTTTCGCACAACTTTCCGTACTTTTGTCGAGAAATCTCTTAATAATAAACCAAATCATCTATGAAGAAATTTTACGCTTTAATAGTAGGGCTACTTTTTATGGGTAACGCCGCTTTAGCAACTAACCTTTCTGATCATCAGCCCACAGACTCCACGAGCAAGAAAGAAATTGCTTCCCAAACGTCTCGCAACACCCTCGCCGAAGTCAAAGATTTGGCGGAAAAAGTTGATTTTAAGGTGAAGTTCGGCGGATATATTATGACCAAATACGACCTTACGGATCAGCGCTACTTAAACTCCAACAGCGCTTTCAGCCTCCGCTTCGTCCGCCTCTATGCCAGCGGTAGCATCTTCAAAGATTTTGCTTACAAACTTCAAATCGAATTGCAAGGAAAGCCCGGCACCTATAAAGGACCTCGTGTTTTAGATGCCTTTATAGAGTGGCAGCGCTTCGCTGAAGCCCGTATTAAGATTGGTGAATTCAAGCGTAGCTTCGGTTTTGAGAATCCTATGAGCCCCTTGGTAATGGGTTTTGGCGCTTTTTCTCAAGCTACAAACAAGTTAGCCTCCATTAGTGACCGCATCGGTGACGAAGGAACCTCCGGTCGCGACTTAGGTATTCAGTTGCAGGGCGATTTTTTCCCTGCGGCCGACGGACATAGATGGCTCCATTATCAAGTGGGCATCTTCAATGGGCAAGGTATCAACCGTGCAGAACGCGATCACCACAAAGATCTCATTGGGGGCATCTGGGTGAGTCCGATCAAAAACTTGAGAATCGGCGGTTTTGGGTGGAATGGTAAGTATACAAATGAATCTTACAAAGGAGCCGGTGACCTAAAGTATGCGCTGCGCAATCGTTGGGGCGTAGGTGTTGATTATGAAGATGAGTGGGTTGTGCGCTCTGAGTATATGTCGTCTGTCGGCGGTGTTGTTACGGATGCTACAGCTCCCGATCGCGCTGATGCATGGTACGCTGCTGTCGGTGCACCTCTCTTTAAGAACTTCAAACTGTTTGGGCGCTGGGATTGTTATCGCCACAACAAACATTGGAACTCCTTAGTGGCCAACTATGGGCTTTCTGCCAATTATTGCTTCACAAAGAATTTTATTTTCCAACTCAACTACAATTTCACCAACAACCGAATGGCGAAAGATCACTACTACAATACGATCGATTTCCAAGTGACTGCCAAATTTTAACAACCACGGCAGACAGATAAGCACTTTATAATAGCTATAATAATGGTGGGCTCTCCAAGCGGAGGTACCCACCATTATTCATTTCAGATTAAATCCGGCTACAACTTGCTATTCGTTTTCTACCGGCATAGCCTTATTCAAGATGCGATTTCCCATTCGCTCTTCCACCAACCCCAAATCCATATAGCGCATTAAGGCTTTATAAGCCGCCAAGCTCACGCGCTGATCTGTTGAAGTCAAATCCGACGCAACCTGATCTAAGAATTCCTGACTATCACGAAACGAAGGCTTACACCTTTGTAAGAACAAACGGCCCAAAAGTTGGTAACCTATGTATCGCCTCATCCGATTTTCGCCTGCGATGCATTCGAAAGCCAATTCTGAAGCATAGGGAAGATGACTTAAAAGGTACATAGCCAGCGCATCTGCCTCTTCTGCAAAACGCACTTGCTCCAACCAAATATCGGCCAAGTCGCGTGAAAACACCTCAAAAGGCATTAACATGCACGCCAGAAGTCTACATTCGCGAATATCCTCTTTCCATAAAGTTGCCGCCAAATTGTACGTATGCGGCAACTCCTTGGCAAAATCTTCCAAGCGGGGAAGTTCTACGCCAAAATTGACCTTATATTGTAAGCCATTGCGACGCATCAAAGCACTCACAGGTCCATTCATCATCGTGCGAAGCGCCTTTTTTATCTGTCGCAACTCTTCATTTGTATCCATAACGAGTTTTTTAATAGCGGCAAAATTATAAAATAGATTCGGCAATCACAGAGATAGTACGCGCTAATTGCCTTTTACAACCTTTCCAAATTATATTTTTTCATCCTTTCCCTACAGTTTTATTACCACAGCATCAAAGAAAGCTATACGCGACTTAAGCTTTATGAAAGTACCCTCACGAGCGTACGATCTTACGCTCGTGATAACACAAACATACCTTCACGAGCGTACATCTTTTTCATCACGATGAAAAAAGCCACGGGAAAGACTTTGCTGTTAAGCTCCACGCGCTTTGCTGCGATTTTTCAGACTTTATTTACGACAATCTCATCATGCTGATGCGCCATTAAACCTTGCTTAAAAAGAAGCGAACTCACCCACAGTATCGGCCGGATTAGGAGACCTGAAAGTAGAGAGAGGGAAACTATCATCAAGTTGTCTTAAGGCAAAATCTAAAAAATGAAGAGAAGAAGATAAAGTTTTTGCTCTTTTTATTTTGAGGAAAACAAGCGAATCCTTACTTTTGCGGTGTTCTACTACACTATTACATAAAAACTTCTCTATGATAGACATCACACATCTTGACTTCAAGTATAGGAAACAAAGAGAATGCTTACTGGAAGATCTCTCTCTGCAAGCAGTTTCCGGTAAGATTTACGGACTATTGGGTAAGAACGGCTGCGGAAAAAGCACATTACTATATCTGATTGCAGGCCTGTTGAAACCCAATAAAGGCAGCCTGAGCATAGATGAGGAGTTGCCGTCTAAACGTACAACGACGTTTCTGCAGAATCTGTTTCTCGTACCCGAAGAAATAGCATTGCCTGCTATAAAGGCGGAAAGTTACATCGCATTAAACGCTCCATTTTATCCCAATTTCAGTCGGGACATACTTGAATCTTGCCTTACGGCCTTTGAAATGGATACAGACAGGCGGCTGGACCAACTCTCGATGGGGCAACAGAAGAAGTTTTACTTGAGTTTTGCATTGGCCACGCGCACCAAACACATCTTAATGGATGAGCCGACCAATGGTCTCGATATCCCTTCAAAAAGTCAGTTTCGAAAAGTCATTACGCAACACTTAGACGAGAGTCAGACGGTCATCATTTCTACACATCAGATCAGAGATATTGATATTTTGCTGGACGCAATTATCGTCGTAGACCGCCATAAAATCGTTGTTAACACGGATATTTCAACTATCCAAAATCATTTTTGCTTTACCCATCGGCCATCAGACGAGCCCGTCGATGATGCGCTTTTTGTACAACCTACAATAGGCGGAAATGCTGTGATGCTATCTAATGATACGGCAGAAGAAACCCAAGTCAACGTAGAATTGTTCTTCAATGCTGTTACGTCAAATCCACAACTTATAGCGGGAAAATTATGAACAACTTCAACACAAAGCGCTGGCTACGCTATACCAAACGCCACCTCTATCAGCACCGGTCGAAGTTGGTCCGGCACATGCTAATCGTTTTCGTTATAACACTAGTATTTACACTGCTGGCATCTTATTTTACGATTAAAGCATCCAACAATTCTCCTTCGCTATACGAAGTCAAAGCTATGATTGGAATGTACTTCCTCTTCGCTTTTTTAGGCCTTGTTTGCTTGGCTCCTTCAAAAATGAACGAAGATCTAAGACGAAAGCAAGTCAGAATTAGGGAATTGCTCGTACCGGCATCCAACTTAGAAAAGTTTATTTCCAAATATCTCATCTACGCATTCTTACTTCCTATCGTCAGCTTTATATTGATCATATTGGCAGATGAGTTGCGCGCGGGTCTACTTGCGCTCTTTGGTTGGAATATTCCTCCATTCCGCGTTCTTTTTCCTCATTCTGTGGACAATTTCTTTAACTACATTCTAAATGGTGACGCTATAGAAATATTGTCGTTCGTATCTTCACTTCTCCAACTTTGGGTTTTACATGCTATCAGTTTGTTTGTAGCAAACAGTGTTAGGAAATGGGCCACTCCCATTGCATTGTCATGTCATTTTTCACTGTTCGTAATAGTCGGCTTAGTAATTAGACAGATGATGGACGCAAATTCTGCTGTTCCATTTATAGGTTATGATGATCGAACTATAGGCAGCCTTGTTTTCTTAAACGTATTACAGCTCATCATCATAGCCCTACTCTATACATTTAGCTACCGCAACTTTTGCCATCTTAGATTAAAAAAGTAAAAACCTGCAGACTATGATTTTTAAATCAGGATTGCCCATTTACCAGCAAATAGCCCGACGCCTGACAGACGAAATTCTGGCCGGCAAATATGGCGTGGATGGGCGCGTGCCGAGCGTCAGGGAATACAGTGCGATAGTAGAGGTCAACGTAAATACGACTGTAAAAGCCTATGATTGGTTGGCACAAAACGGATACATTTATAATAAGCGCGGATTAGGCTACTTTGTTGCCCAAAATGCGCCTGCACTCATTTTAGAATTGAGGCGAAAAGAGTTTAGAGAAGAATATTTGCCGGACTTAGCCCGACAGATGAAAGCGCTAAACCTTACTTTCGACGACTTAAAAGAAGCTTTCTCATCTCTTTCTTTAGATTAAGTTATGATTCACTTAGAAAATATACATAAGACATACAATGCCGGGGCGCCGCTCCACGTCTTGAAAGGTATCACCTTGGACATCAAAAAAGGAGAGTTTGTCTCCATTATGGGCGCAAGCGGCTCCGGCAAGAGTACGCTGCTCAATATCCTCGGCATTCTCGACTCCTATGACGAGGGAGAGTATTGGCTGGATGGAACATTGGTAAAGAATTTGAAAGAAGCTCGTGCGGCAGAATTTAGAAACAAGAAGATCGGCTTTATCTTCCAGTCTTTCAACTTGATTTCCTATAAGAATGCGCTCGAAAATGTAGCCCTACCACTCTATTATCAAGGCGTAAGTCGCAAAAAAAGAAATATGCTGGCGCTAACTTATTTGGAAAAATTGGGTTTAAAAGACTGGGCGCATCATTTCCCCAACGAACTGAGTGGAGGACAAAAGCAGCGAGTTGCCATAGCGCGTGCCTTAATCACACAGCCGCAAATTATTCTGGCGGATGAGCCAACCGGGGCGTTGGATAGCAAAACCAGCGAGGAAGTAATGACGCTACTGCGTGACTTAAATGAACAGGACGGAATGACGATCATCGTCGTTACGCACGAAAGCGGCGTGGCCTATCGCACGCATAAGATCATCCACATCAAAGACGGACTGATTGGTGAGATAGAAGAGAACAAGGCTCTACAAGATCAACCTTATATGAAATAAAGCAACAGGTTTGCCTTATGATTGACGATTTACGAGAGATTTTTGTACATCTCAGTATAAACAAAATGCGCACTTCCCTAACGGGATTAAGCGTTTCGGTGGGTATTTTCCTACTCATTATATTATTGGGTGCGGGCAACGGTTTGATAAATGCCTTCGATGCCAATATGGGTTCAGTTGCTTTAGATGCCATCAAAGTATGGCCGGGTGTAACTTCTGAGCCGTATAATGGGTTAGAAAAAGGTCGCGAGATCAAATTTGATAGTCGCGATCCACAACTGATAAACAGAGCTTTCCCCGAGCGTGTTCATAGCGTAACGGCTAAGAATCAACAGTCGGGCGTGAAAGCCTCTTACGGCAACAAGATGCTTAGCGGCACACTAAATGGTTGCTATCCCGACAATATTGAAATTGACAAAATCAAGGTATTGTATGGACGCTATTTGAGCCAATCAGACTTGGACAACCAGCGCAAGGTGATCGTCATTAGTGAACGATCAGCTGAAGAGTTTTTTACTACGGCAATCAATGCGCTCAATAAACCGCTGCGTATTGATAGCATCGTGTATCATGTTGTAGGTATTGTCTCCAACAAAGGCATTATGGGTGGTTTTGAAGGCGATATTCCCTATACGAGCATGCAACTTTTGTATCGTAAAGGCCAGAATATTGAGGAATTAATCTTACGCACGAATGGCACAGATACGGAAGAGGCTGACTCAGTCTTTCGTAAAGATCTTTATAGTGTGTTCTCCGTACCCCACAATTTTAGTCCCAAAGACGAGAGTGCCGTATGGATAGATAACCCAGCAAACGGAGCAAGAGAAAGAGACCAAGCTGCCCATTATCTGCGCGTAGCTATGTGGGTGATTGGTAGTCTTACCTTGCTCTCGGGCATAGTTGGCATCAGCAACATTATGCTCATTACTATCAAAGAACGCACGCACGAATTTGGTATACGAAAAGCTCTTGGCGCTAAACCTTGGCCCATCTTGCGTAGTGTGCTCATCGAGAGTGTGATTATTACCGGATTTTTCGGCTATTGCGGCTTGGTGCTTGGCGTAATCGGGACTGAATATCTCAATTACTCTTTGGGAAAGGTGACGATGATGGTTGGAGATCAACCGATTTATACTTTTATGAATCCAACCATTGATTTACAAATTGCATTTCAAGCACTGTCTGTACTAATTATTTCCGGACTGATCGCCGGCTTTGTGCCTGCATCTAAAGCCGTTAAAGTAAAACCCATTGAAGCACTTCGTGCAAATGAATAACCTACCCTTATGCGACTCTTTGATTTAGATAGATGGTCAGAGACTTATGAAAGTCTTTCAAGAAATAAAGCACGAAGCTTCCTAACAGCATTCGGCATCTTCTGGGGTATCTTTATGTTGATATTTTTGATGGGAGGCGGTCAAGGATTTCAGCGCTTAATGAGTAGAACCTTTGAAGGCGCTGCGCAAAATTCCTGCTACGTTTTTCCAGGCGAAACAACTATAGCCTATAAAGGCATGCAAAGTCAACGCACTTGGCAATTGGATATCAACGATGTCGAACGGCTTAAGAAAAAAGTATCGCGTTTAGAGACTGTAACCCCAATTATACAGCAGTGGTCAAAGACTTTTCAATACGATAGTAAGAAAGCTAATGGCACAATGCGAGGCGTCAGATCGGACTACATCAACATTGAGAACCCCAAAATAGGCTACGGACGATTTATCAATGAGACAGATATCATCCAAAAGCGGAAAGTTTGCGTTATCGGAAAAAGAATTAAGGAAGAATTGTTCCCTGATATTGAAAACCCATGCGGACGTTATATAAAATTAGATAGCATCTACTATCGTATTGTTGGGGTCTCTAAGTCAAATACCAATGTTGGCGGAGGAGGAAATACGTCAGAAACAGCGTTCATTCCTTTTACAACAATGCAAGAAATCTATCACTTGGGGGATAATATTAGCTTCTTAACATTCACGGTTAAGAAAGGTTATACTGTTGCTGAAACTCAAGATGAGGTAGGCGATATAATTAAGGAAGCCCACTTGATTGCTCCCAACGATAAACAGGCCGTATTCTTATTCAATATAGAATTGATGTTTCAAATGGTCGAAAGCTTATTTGATGGAATGAGCTTCTTGGTGTGGATGATTGGTATTGGCACTTTAATATCCGGCGCCATTGGTGTTAGCAATATAATGATGGTAACCATAAGAGAAAGGACGATAGAAATCGGAATAAGGAGAGCGATCGGTGCAAAGCCCTCTGACATAGTAAGACAAATTATGGCGGAAAGTATAATCTTGACTATTTTAGCAGGAATCAGTGGAATTTTCTTCGCCGTCCTATTATTAAATGGAGTAGAAATGATTGTCAGCAGAACCGGTTTAGACATTAATTTCCAAATATCTTTTACGCTTGCTCTCGTTGCTTCTTTAGCACTCGCCATCTTAGGAGGATTAGCCGGAATGGCCCCTTCATTGCGAGCTTTATCCATAAAGCCCATAGATGCAATCAGGAATGAATAACAAACAATCGAAACAAAACAATCAACAATAACTATGAAGAAGTTTTTTAAATGGAGTTTGCTCGTCTTTGTAGCAATTCTCTTTATTGGCACTTTTGTTTTCCTTTATCAACGCTCAAAACAGGAAGAGATCAGTTACGAAACTTATACCGCAGCGATAAACAATCTGGAACAAACAAGCGTTGTCACCGGATCTGTAGAGCCACGCAATGAAGTGCACATCAAACCGCAAATCTCAGGAATCATCAGCGAGCTGTATAAAAAAGCAGGTGACGAAGTAAAGGAAGGTGAAATTATTGCAAAGATCAAAGTCATTCCGGATATGAGTACTTTAAGTGCTGCAGAAAATAGATTACGACTGGCTAGAATTAACTATAGTCAAGCCCAAACAGACTTCGGAAGAGAGAAAAAGCTGTATGACTCACGACTCATTAGCGCAGAAGAATACGAAAAAAGCCTGCAAACACTTAGACAAACTAAAGAAGAAGTTGCTGCAGCTGCAGACGCTTTAGAAATAGCAAAAACCGGAGTTTCAAAATATCAAATGGCGATGAGTACCACATTGATTAAATCTACGGTTAATGGCTTAATCTTAGATATTCCTATAAAAGTCGGTGAGTCTGTTATTATGAGTAACTCCTTCAACGATGGAACTACGATTGCCACCGTGGCCAATATGAATGATCTTATTTTTAAAGGCTCTATTGACGAGACAGAAGTAGACAGAGTTCATAAAGGGATGCCTATGCAAATAACGATTGGAGCTCTACAAGGAAAGAAATTTGATGCGACTTTAGAATATATTGCCCCAAAAGTAAATAGTACAGCGAGCGCAGCAAATCAATTTGAGATCAAAGCAGCTGTGAGGATCAACAATAAAGCGACGATTCGTTCCGGCTATAGCGCCAACGCTCAAATCGTATTAGACAAACTACAACAGGTCTTAACTATTCCCGAAGGTGCCATAGAATACGAAAAAGGGAAGCCTTACGTCTATGTGTTGACTAAAGAAAAGCCTCAAACATTTAATCGTCGCGAAATAAAGACAGGAATGAGTGATGGCATAAACATTCAAGTTCTCTCAGGACTCAAAGTAGGAGATAAAGTAAGAGGCAATCAAAGTCAAAAAACTGAATAATTCGCAACAATGATGAGAAGTTTTTTTGTTGGCATAACGTTACTGTTACTGTCAGGGATATCTGCATTTGCACAGCAAACCATGAGCTTACGCCAATGCATTGACTATGCTTTGTCACGCAATGTACAGATAAAACTACAAGAACTCAACAATCGTACTGAGGCATTAAATGTTTCAGCAGCCAAGAATGAGCGACTCCCAGAGGTTGGTGCAACAGCCAATCAGAGTTTCAATTTCGGGCGTGGCCTAACATCTAGTAATACGTACGTAAGTCAAAACACACGAAGCACGAGCTTTGGGATTTCAGCATCGGTTCCTATTTTTACGGGATTCAGATTAGTCAATCAGCGCAAACAAGCCGAATTAAATTTATCCGCAGCCGTTGCTGATCTAGAACGTTTGCGTGAATCTTTAAGCATACAAGTAACGCAAGCCTATTTACAAGTACTCTATCAAAAAGAGTTGGTTAAAACGGCTCAAGATCAATTGGCTTTAAGCAATGTTCAATTAGAGCGCGTCAAAGCATTCTACGAAAACAAGAAGGCCAGCGGATTAGAAGTTACACAGGCTCAAAACACCGTGGCCCAAGACGAATTGCAATTAGTAGAAAACCAGAATGCCTATCGTTTGGCCTTGTTAGATCTCAGCCAACTGATAGAAATGCCTTCTCCGGATAGTTTAAATGTTGCTGTTCCACCACTTCAGATACCACAGCGTCCATCTGATGGCCCACAGCAGATCTTTGATGAAGCCGTAGCTGCCAAACCGGAAATCGTAGCCCAGCAATTTCGCATACAAAGTGCAGAGAAAGGAATCGAAATTGCCCGTGCAGGCTATTGGCCGACACTGAATTTGTCTGGCAATCTTGGTAGCTCATACTATAAAGTCAATGGTTTGTCAGGCACATCGTTTAGCAAACAGATGAGAGATAACTTTAGCAAGTCTATCGGCTTGTCCTTAAACATCCCCGTCTTTGATCACTTCACCACCCGCACTAACATTCGCAGAGCAAAGCTCAATTATGAGACCCAACAAGAGCAATTGCAGAACACGCGAAAAGCGCTATACAAAGAAATTCAAACTGCTTGGTATAATGCAGTAGCTTCTGCCAAGAAGTTTGAAGCAAGTATTAGTGCTGAAAAGACGGCTCACGAAGCTTTCGATCTTATGACAAAGAAATATGAGTACGGGAAAGCGAACGCAACAGAGTTTGATGAGACGAAGACGAAGTATCTTAACGCTGTCAGCAATCGACTTTCTGCTCAATACGATTACTTATTCCGCACTAAAATCATTGATTATTATCGCGGAAAGACAATAGAATAAACGCTATGGATGCATTCTTATCAGCCCAAAACATTGTCAAGCGTTATGCACAACATACTGCTTTAGATGGTGTTTCTATTAATATTGAGCGGGGTACGGTTTTCGGTTTGCTCGGTCCTAACGGAGCGGGCAAGACTACGCTCATTCGCATTATCAATCACATTACGATGCCCGATAGTGGTGAGATTACTTTCGACGGTCACCCACTAACGCAGGAAGATGTCAGTCGGATTGGTTACTTACCGGAAGAGCGCGGACTCTACCGCAAGATGAAGGTAGGTGAGCAAGCCATTTATTTTGCCCAACTCAAAGGTTTGTCCAAAGCTGAAGCAAAAGAGCGTCTTCAATACTGGTTCGAAAAATTCGATATTATGCCTTGGTGGAACAAGAAGCTTGAAGAACTCTCCAAGGGTATGCAGCAGAAGGTGCAATTCATTATTACCATTCTGCACCGTCCTCCTCTTTTGATTTTCGACGAACCTTTCAGCGGCTTTGATCCGGTTAATGCAGAGTTGCTAAAGCAAGAAATTCTTTCACTAAAGCGTGAGGGGCACACCATCATCTTTTCTACCCACAATATGTCCTCCGTCGAAGAGGTATGCGACAATATTGCGTTAATCAACAATGCCAATGTCGTGCTATCCGGCAATGTTCATAAAATTAAGGAAGACAACCGCACCGGCTTGTTAAAGCTTTGCACCACTTCCGGCTCACTTACCGAGCGGCCGGATCTTTTTACGATTATCGATAAGGAGGAATCGCACGGTTTAATTCGTTACAGCTTAAAGAAGCAAACGGCTGTGAGCAACTCCGAGTTGATCCGTCTTTTCTCTGACGAAGTAGAAATTCGCTCTTTCCAAGAACAGATGCCCAGTATGAATGATATCTTCTTAAAAATCGTAGGACGCCATGAATAAGATTGCCATTATTATCCGCAGAGAGTTTCTGACGCGCATCAAGAAAAAGTCTTTTATCCTACTGACTATACTGATGCCTTTTATTATGTGCGCTGTGGTCATCGTACCTTTACTTTTGGCTCAAATAAACAGCGACGAGGAAAGTAAGGTCGTCATCGTAGACAAAACCGGCCATTATGCCGACTGCTTCAAGGACACCCTCAACTTTCATTTCCAAACTTCACACCAACTTCTACCCGCTTATAAGAGCGATACATCAGATATTTCAGCCGTTGTGCTCATTACCGATGATTTAGCTAAAAATCCGAGTGCGGTTCAGATGTATTCGCATAAAGAGGTAGCTGAAAATTTATATCAATATGTTTCGTCTTGTTTGAATGACCAAGTGCGTAAGGATAAGCTAATGGCTACAGGCATTCCCGAACTTGGAAAAATGATCGACAATATCCAAGCAGAGACGTCTATCCGCACGATAAAGTGGAGCGAAGGTGGGGAAGAAAAAGACTCACATCGCGGCGTTGCAATGGTTGCAGGCTTTATTATGACGATGATCAGTTACTTTTTCGTCCTGACCTACGGAGGTATGGTCATGCAAGCCGTCATGGAGGAGAAGGCTAATCGAATTGTCGAACTGATCGTCTCAAGCGTCAAACCCTTCCAGTTGATGTTGGGAAAAATCGCCGGTATTTTATTGGTCGGACTATTTCAACTTCTCATTTGGGCTCTTCTCTTGGCTGTAATTGTGCCTATTGCCGACAAGCTTTGCGGTGTAAACATAGCAATGATGAGCGCAAACGGGAGTACAGCAGCCGTACCCGACGCCGGCTTAAGCGATGCTATGATCATGTGGCTGAGCGTTATGAATCTGCCCTATTTGGAAATGGGCATCATGTTCCTACTCCTTTTCATCGGCGGTTATCTACTCTATGCCTCCGTCTTTGCTGCCATCGGCGCAAGTATAAATGAGCAGCAGGATTCCAGCCAATTTATGATGCCTATTATGCTTTTGATGGCCTTTTCGCTTTATGCCGCGATCTATAGTGTGGAAAACACTGACGGCCCTTTAGCTTTTTGGGCTTCTATATTCCCTCTAAGCTCCCCCATCGTTATGATGGTGCGCATCCCCTTCGGCGTTCCGCTTTGGCAGGAAATCTTATCCGTCGCCCTACTCTATCTTACGGCCCTATTGGGTATATGGGGTAGCGGCCGCATCTATCGTGTAGGTATCTTGATGTATGGTAAGAAGCCCTCGCTCAAGCAAATGATGCGCTGGATGCTGAAGGGGTGAGGCTGATTTCCTAAAATGCGATCACGATGTCAAGCAGTTATCTCAGAAGTTTTGAGTACAGCCTTACCGTGTAGGCTATTTGATTGACGACAAACCAATATGGCGCTCCCGAGAGTTCTTTTGCATACGACTTTCGGGAGCGTTTGTTTTATTTTAATCTTTCTTTGATTGACGACCAACTTGATAAGCTCGCCTAAAGCTTCCGGCTTCGCCACATAGGCTAATGGATACACACAGAGAATAATAGGAATCACAGGCCATAGCTTTATTATTCTCCGCTACAACAAAATAAGCATCGAAGAAGGCGGATTTGCCTAATTCTTTTGTCGAATCTATGCTATTTCTGTGAAGCAAGAAGAGTCGTTTGGCCCGAGCAAACTATCGTTTGGTGCCAGCAAACCATCGTTTGGCCCGAGCAAACCATCGTTTGGTGCCGGCAAACAATGGAAGAATGAAAAAGAAAACATAAAATATCGCTATATATCAAGTGAACAACAGACATTATATCATTGATTATATTGATATTGTAAGAGAAATCACAGTCTCATAAAGATGAAAATAGGAAGTCAGGATTTCGACCCTATATTTTATGATCCTCAATCTTTGTCATTGAAGAGACCACAAACATTGGCAGCTAAACCGGATTTGCAGAAAGCGATGCCAAGGCTTTTATTGTCCGCAAGATTTACCTTACCTACTACCCTCCTGCAGACTTTCCGTTTGTCTGATACCTACTAAAGCAGACACAGTAAAGACGGCGCAGCGGCAAAAGGCTTTGCAGAACTTTGTGCTTAGCATCTATTCTATTAACTTTGCGCTATCTATATGTAAAAATTCGATGGAAGATTTCATAAAAGTGGCCGCTGCTACCCCGAAAGTAAAAGTAGCCGACTGCACCTATAATCAAGAGCAACTGATAGCCGTAGTTCGCCGCGCCGAGGCAGAAGGCTGCGACGCTGTGTGCTGCCCTGAACTTTGCTTAACGGCTTATACTTGCCAAGATCTTTTTCAGCAAGATTTGCTACTCAAACAATCATTGCAAGCATTAACCGGCTTGCGGGCTGCAACCAAAGGCCTGCGCGTCATCGTTTTAGTTGGGCTTCCTCTGCAGCTACGCGGCCGATTGTTTAATTGCGCCGCCGTTATCTGCGATGGCCATATTTATGGTATCGTACCCAAATCTTATATCCCCAACTATCGGGAGTTTTATGAAGCACGCTGGTTTTCCTCAGCTTTTAGTTTGGAGAAGGATGCCACAATAACGCTCGAAGGAGAGATGATTCCGGTCAGTGCCGGCCTCATTTTCCAAACGCCGTGCTTCTCATTCGGCGTTGAGATCTGCGAAGATCTGTGGGCGCCTCAACCACCTTCGACTTACTTGGCACAACAAGGCGCAGAGATTATCTTTAACTTAAGTGCTAGCAACGAATTAACAGGCAAACACGCCTACCGCCGCGCTTTAGTGGCCGGACAGAGCGCACGCTGTCATTGTGGGTACATCTATGCTGGCGCAGGATTTGGCGAGAGTACGCAAGACCTTGTCTTTAGCGGTGCTGACTTGATTGCCGAAAACGGAAAGATTATTGCTGAAAGTCAACGCTACACGTTAGATGCGCAGTTCATTTTCAGCGATATTGATGTCGTGCAACTAAGGCATGAAAGAATGGTCAACACATCATTCCACACAAGCCCCCAACCACACACCTTAGCTCCAACCATCATCGCTCTGCCACAAAGAAATTCGGAGACAAAAGCTACGCTACTGCGCTCCGTAAATCCGCTTCCGTTTGTGCCTGAAGGCGACGAATTGGCCGACAGGTGTGAAGAAATTTTGCACATTCAAAGCCTCAGCTTGGCACAACGCTTGCAGCATACCAATGCAAAAACTGCCGTAGTAGGCATCAGTGGCGGATTAGACTCTACATTGGCGCTGCTTGTCTGCACACGCACCTTTGATTTGTTGGGGCGGGATCGTGCGGACATAGTCGGGATTACCATGCCGGGCTTTGGTACAACTGATCGCACGTATAATAATGCGTTAAAACTGATGAAAGGCTTGGGCATTACCATACGCGAGATCAGCATTCGCGCTGCTTGCGAACAGCATTTCAAAGATTTGGGCGCAGATATGGCTTCGCACGATGTCGTATATGAAAATGGGCAGGCACGCGAGCGAACGCAGATTCTGATGGATGGGGCCAACCAAATGGGAGGCTTAGTTATCGGAACGGGCGACTTGAGCGAATTAGCTTTAGGCTGGGCCACCTATAACGGCGATCATATGTCGATGTATGGTGTTAATGCTTCTATTCCCAAAACTTTAGTGCGCCATCTTGTAGCTTATGTGGCTCAACATACAGCAGACGATGAAATAAGCGCCACATTGATGGACGTGCTCGACACACCGATAAGTCCGGAACTAATTCCTGCAGATAAAGACGGGCAGATCGTGCAAAAGACTGAAGATCTCGTAGGCCCATATGAATTACACGACTTCTTCCTATATCATTTCTTGCACAATGGCTCTCGCCCTTCAAAGGTTTTCAACTTAGCCTGCGCTGCCTTTGATGGCAATAACCCACGCGTAGCACAATTTCAACCCGCGGTTATTCTAAAATGGCTCCGCACATTCCTGCGCCGCTTCTTTACACAGCAATTTAAGCGTAGTTGTTTGCCCGATGGTCCGATGGTCGGCAGTTGTTCTTTGAGTCCGCGCGGACTTTGGCGAATGCCCTCTGATGCAACAGCGACAGACTGGCTGAAAGAGTGCGACTCACTTACTCAAAACCCAGCAACGCGATGACACATATAAATATAAGGTACATACTTCCTTTGTTCTGCTGGTTTCTGTTTACGACAATGGCCGCAGAAAAAGCACCGGAAACATTCATTCGTACACAGTCAGAACCAAAAGAACTTGTCACCGGACAAAAAATTTTAATATCAATCTATCTCTATACAACCCAAGATGTAGAACGCGTCAGACAAGCAGGACCGGAATTAACTCTGAAAGGATACAATATTGAGAGACTTACCGGCGGAAAGGTATATTACATCAACCGTACACAAGAGAACGGGAAATTATATAATGTTTTCCTTTTGGATCAATACGCCTTTCTTCCAGAAAGACCAAACAAGGTGCTCATTCCTCCAATGAAATATACCATCAGTGTGCGAAAGTATGAAAGAGAAGCTGACCCTTTTGAAGAATTCTTCGGCTATGAGCGCCCTTATAAAGAACAAACAATGACGCTAAGCAGTGAAAAGCTGACTTTAACTGTGCACGAGAAGCCGCAGCGGACAACCATAGAGATGCAAAAGAGCGGAAATGTAATCTAAAAAAGCGATCTTTCAAGTGCCACTAAAGTTCATTTTTCAACAATTAAGGGCCTAAGAAGATTTAAAGATGGTAGGAAACCTGCATTTTCCGCTTTGCGCGAAATACGATTGGGGATCAGCCACGCTATTTTTGTACTTCAGCAACAAATGAGGGGTTCTCAATACTATTTCCTGCAACTTCTCGTTTTATAGAAAAGACAAAAAAGACGAAAGAAAAAAGATCACAGTATGAAAAAAGTATTTTTGATTGCAGCTACTGCGTTTGCCTTGAACTTTGCTCCGATGCAAATGACCGTAGCTTCGGCACAAACACCTGTAGATTTGACCTATGCGGCAGAAAAGTCCGTCAATTCGGTCGTATTCATCAAAGTCACTATTAACAGTAAGACACAAACGATAGAGGGTTCTGATCCTTTTGAAGACTTTTTCAACTTCGGACCGTTCAGTTTTGGAGACCCGAGCAGCAGAGGCCAACGCAGACAATACCAAACTCCGAAACGACAAGGCGCAGGATCAGGCGTTATCCTTAGCAAAGACGGTTATATCGTCACAAACAACCACGTGATAGACGGGGCTGATGAACTGATGGTAAAACTAAACGATAACCGCGAATATAAAGCTCGCATTATCGGGGCGGATAAAAAGACAGACTTGGCGCTCATCAAGATTGAAGCAAAGGATCTTCAACCCATAACAGTCGGCAATTCGGACAACTTGAAGTTAGGTGAATGGGTATTGGCCATTGGTAATCCTTTCAGTTTAACATCTACGGTTACAGCCGGCATTGTTAGTGCTAAAGCGCGCACAGTAGGCGGTGAAGGCATCGAATCATTTATCCAAACTGATGCAGCTATTAACCCCGGAAACTCCGGTGGTGCTTTAGTCAACACGCATGGGGAATTGGTTGGAATAAATGCCCAGATTTATTCTCAAACAGGCTCTTACACGGGCTATGGATTTGCTATTCCTACAAGCATTATGAATAAAGTCGTCGCAGATTTGAAAAAATACGGAACTGTGCAACGCGCGCTGCTCGGCTTTACCGGACAAGACGTTTCGACCTATATAGATTTGCAGAAAGAAAAAGGGAAAGATGCTGACTTAGGTACAACCAAAGGCGTCTATCTCGCAGAGGTAAGTTCTGATGGTGCAGCTCAAGAAGGCGGATTAAAGGCCGGTGACGTCATTACTGCGATGGATGGAAGAAGCGTAACGAAATTTGGCGAACTGCAAGAGATTATGGCGAGCCACAAACCCGGAGATAAAGTTACAATCACTTATATTCGTGACAAGCGCACGCACACCGCAACGCTTACATTGCGTAATGCGCAAGGCACAACAAGCCTTTTGGAAAGCGTAGACGTGGATCAGTTGGGCGTAGCTCTTAGACCGCTCACCACAAATGAGAAAGAGGAGCTAGCACTAGGCAACGGTTTAGTCGTAACGGCTGTGCGTGACGGCAAAATGAAGGAAGCCGGCGTCACCAAAGGCCTTATTCTTTTGCAGATAAACGATAAAGTGCTCAACACGCCTGAAGATTTCAACGAGGCAGTCAAAACTACAAATATGAGTAACGATCGTGTGCTTTGGATACGTGCAAAAACGCAGAGCGGAATCAATAAGAGTTTCACCATAGAATTAGATAGCAACAAAGCAAAGCGCACGGAAAGACGGCGCTAAAGCTATTTCGCGCAAAAGAGAGGCAAAAGAAGAATTCATCCTTTTGCCTTTCTTTGTTTTTATCGTACCTTCGCACACATAATATCAAAGATAACGCATACCCAATGAAAGAATTTGAACTAAAATACGGTTGTAATCCTAACCAGAAACCGGCAAAATTACTAATAGAAGGCGAAGAGCTTCCCATAACTGTGTTGAACGGGCGACCGGGATACATTAATTTCTTAGATGCGCTGAATGGTTGGCAACTTGTAAAGGAATTGAAGGAGGCAACGGGGCTTCCGGCGGCAACTTCTTTCAAGCATGTTTCGCCGGCAGGCGCTGCTATCGGTCTTCCGCTTTCAGATATACTCAAGAAGATCTACTTCGTTGATGATTTAAAAGTAGAATTATCGCCTGTTGCTTGCGCTTATGCTCGAGCACGTGGCGCAGATCGAATGTCTTCTTATGGTGATTTTATTGCGCTCTCCGATACTTGCGACCTTGCGACCGCATTACTGATCAAGCGAGAAGTATCTGACGGCGTCATTGCGCCAAGCTACACGGAAGAAGCTTTGGAAATACTTCGCGAAAAGCGTAAAGGCACTTATAATGTCTTGCAAATTGATACCACGTATACACCGGCTCCGATGGAGCGCAAACAGGTTTATGGCATCACGTTCGAACAATTGCGCAACGAAGTCAATCTTAACGACGACAACCTATTTGCTAATATCCCGACAAAGAACCAAACCTTCCCGGCAGAAGCTATCAGAGATTTGAAAATAGCGCTCATTACGCTGAAATATACACAGAGCAACTCCGTTTGCTACGTAAAAGACGGGCAGGCCATCGGAATTGGTGCCGGACAACAAAGCCGCATCCACTGCACACGTCTGGCCGGCAACAAAGCAGATATATGGTGGCTTCGCCAGCATCCGAAAGTGCTCAACCTACCTTGGGTTAATGGCATCAGAAGAGCTGATAGAGACAACACCATCGACTTATATATTTCTGACGACTACGAAGATGTACTGAAAGAAGGAGAATGGCAACGCTTCTTTACCACGCGCCCCGAGCCTTTAAGTAGAGAGGAAAAGCAGACTTGGATCAGTCAAAATACCGGCGTCAGCCTGGGTTCAGATGCCTTCTTCCCATTTGGTGATAATATAGAGCGCGCTCACCGCAGCGGCGTTGCTTATGTAGCGCAAGCTGGAGGCAGTGTGCGCGATGATAATGTTATCGAGACCTGCGACAAATACAATATTGCCATGGCCTTTACCGGCGTGCGCTTATTCCATCACTAAATTAGATTTTGAAATTATGAGAGAAGCCGACAAGACCGAAATAGAGCAAGCCCTCTTGAATGGTTTCGTCTTCCGAGGAAGCGGAAGCGGCCGGCAAGACAAAGGTAAGGTAAAGACTAAGGCTAAGCGAAAAGGATATATCACCGGCGCTCACGGCAGCGGGTCTGCAAAGAAGAAGGCCGATATCCGACAACGCCGCGCCAACAGGCACAAGAAATAGCCCGATAGTTGTAAGCATTGACAAGCATAGCAAGTTGAGCGCCCCCCAAATGCGCAAGAGATATGACGTCACACTATTCATAAAGGATGCCAACTGCTTATCTCGGCGAAATGTCTACGCACAGCGGCAACTTTTCCTCTAAGAAGAATGATTTCATCGTGAATGCTTATACTTACAAATATCCTCGGCCGGCCGTAACGACAGATTGCGTCATCTTCAGCCAGTTATCGCTTGAAGCGAGTGTGTTGTTAATCCAGCGCAAGCACCCGCCATTTCAAGGGCATTGGGCTTTTCCGGGCGGATTTCTCAATATGGATGAAGACGCCCCAACGGGCGCTTTACGAGAATTGAGCGAAGAGACGACAATTTCCGGTATTACACTCCATCAGATTGGAGCATTTACCAAGGTGGACAGAGATCCGCGCGGCCGCACTATATCTATTGCCTTTTGGGGCGTAGCAGATCCTCAGCAGCACCGGCCGCAAGCTGCAGATGATGCAGCTGAAGCCGCTTGGTTCCCATTAAAGGACCTGCCACCCTTAGCTTTTGATCATCAAGACATACTCAACGAAGCTATTAAGCAAGCTGCCCTATTATAGGCAGCTTGCTTTTTATGCCTACCACTCGACTTCACATTAGAATGTCTGGGAAAAAGAATCAGCGGCTTCAAGTTTTAAGTTGCTACGATAAGACATTGCTGCCTGTTATCGTGAGCGTACGAACGTCCTCTCACGAGCGTAGAGCTGTACCATCGTGAGCGCACGAACGTTCTTTCACGACAGTACAAGCAAAACCGTTGCGCTCCTACAATTATCTTAAGGTTTTCAGCACCTCTTTTGGCATAAAAAAATCGGATTTTTAACTGTTCGTTTTTACGCGAAAACTCTTTTCGTTTTATATAGAAGCATAGTTGAGAGTTAACAACATATACTTTTAATCTACTGCACGATAGGAGAAAAATTCCTCCACGTATAGAGTTAGGCATTTAAGATCCGAATTTTTAGGCTACACGTACGCTCTCACCGCAGCCCACCGATAAAGAGTTTTTAAATCCAACGAGACCCAAATTAAGCGTGCAAAATGAAACAATCTAACGCCAAAAACAGGCGTCTCACCCTACTTGAAAAAACATTTGTTTAATAAAGGAGAACTTCGCTTGGAAGATTCAATGTTTTATCCTATTTTTGCTCGTGAATCAAAAGGATGTCTATGGATAACGCACAAAAAATATTTCCGGCTTGCTTCGTCGAGTTTCCGCCTGAGGCGGAAAGGCAACGTTGTGCGTTCTATCTTGCCGCCGAAGAATACATTGCTCAAAATTTTCCGGAGGATTACTACGTCTTTTCTTGGCAAATAGGCCCGACAGCCCTATTAGGGAGCAATCAGACCTTGCACAAAGAGATCAATTTTGACTTCTGCAAGCAACACGGCATTGACGTACTGCGCAGAAAAAGCGGAGGCGGAACAGTCTATGCAGACTGGGGCAACCTGATGACCAGCCTTATAACGCCGGCAGGAAGTGTAGAGTCTATTTTTACGGCTTACGTCCACCAAATATCTGATGGCCTGAACCGTATAGGCGCGCCTACGGAAGTATCCGGGCGTAATGATATCACCTTAAAAGGGGGTGGAAAAATATGCGGCAATGCTTTTTACCATTTAGCCCGGCACAACATTGTGCACGGCACGATGCTACACGATACGCAAATGGACCTTATGATTGGCGCACTAAATCCTGACCCTGACAAGTTGGAGTCGCAAGGCGTCAAGAGCGTTCGTAGCAGAATAGCCTTGCTCAAAGATTACCTGCCGTTTGGCGTTGATGTCTTGAGACAAAAGATGCGCTTGATTCTTACGGATCGCAGCGTTAAATTAACTGTCGACGACTTAGCGGAAATCAGAAAGATTGAGGCTACTTATTATACACAGGAAATGATTTTCGGACAAACATCGAAGGCTACGACTGTTTGCTCCGATCGCATTGAGGGTTGTGGACGCGTAGAATTTAGCATTACGCTGCGCGGTTCAATCATAGATGATCTCCGCTTAGGTGGCGACTTCTTCGAGGTGGGAGATAAATCGGCCGAAGCAAGTTTCCAAGAAGCTCTTATCGGACTCCCCTTTTCACGAGAAGAGATTACGGAGAAACTAAATGAGCTAAAACCGCAAGCCAACATACGCAGACTGGAAGCAAAAGATGTCTTGCACATCTTATTTCACAATATAAACGAAAAGAATACGTAATCAATAAACTAATTATACTATGGATAAAATCACTTGTTTACACGATCGCCACGTCGCATTAGGCGCTAATATGGTGCCTTTTGGAGGTTTTGACATGCCGCTCTACTATTCGGACATCACTACAGAACACAACGCTGTCCGCCAAAAGGTGGGCGTGTTTGATGTTTCGCACATGGGCGAAGTAAGCGTGACCGGCGAAGAAGCAGAACGCTACGTTCAGCACATATTTACGAATGACATTAAAAGCGCTACGATTGGCAGCGTTTTCTATGGCATGATGCTCTACCCGAATGGAGGCACAGTCGACGATTTGCTGGTCTACAAGAATGGCGAGCAAGATTTCTTGTTGGTCATCAACGCCGCGAACATTGACAAGGACTATGCTTGGATCGAAGAACAAGCAAAGGGCTTCAATGTAACAACAAAGAACTTGAGCGAAAGCTATGGCCAATTAGCAATACAAGGCCCTGAAGCAGAGGAAATCGTAGGAAGTGTACTTGGTCTTGAGTGTAAAGACCTTGCTTTCTATACTTTCAAAACTTTAGATAACAACGAGGTGCCCGCAATCCTTTCTCGCACCGGCTACACGGGCGAGGACGGCTTCGAACTCTACGGTAATCATGATTTTATCATAGAGTGCTGGGACAAACTGATTGCTGCCGGTGTTCAACCTTGCGGCTTAGGCTGTCGCGATACGCTTCGTTTTGAAGTTGGATTGCCGCTTTATGGTGATGAATTGTCACCCGAAATTTCTCCGGTTATGTCCGGCTTGAGCATGTTTGTGAAGTTGGATAAAGAAGAGTTTATCGGCAAGGAGGCTTGCGCAAAGCAAAAAGCAGAAGGCGTAGAGAAAAAAGTCGTAGGTATTGAGTTAGCTTCTCGCGCAATACCTCGCCACGGTTACGAAGTGGAGAAAGACGGAAAGGTTGTAGGAGAAATCACAACGGGCTACCGCTCTATTTCAACAGGCAAAAGCATCTGTATGGCTTTAGTTGACATCAGCGCAGCTAAACTTGGAACAGAATTGCAAGTAAAAATACACAACCGCCTCCATAACGGAACGGTCGTAAAAAAACGCTTCTATCAAAAGAGTTATAAAAAATAATCAATAAGCAACTAAATCATTATGGCAAAATTTATTGACGGACTGTATTACAGTGAATCACACGAATACGTCAAAGTAGAAGGAGAATTCGCATACTTAGGTATAACAGACTACGCGCAAAGCCAATTGGGTAGCGTCGTATATGTAGATATGCCGAGTGAAGGAGACGAAATCAGCGCCGGAGAAAACTTCGGAGCCGTAGAAAGCGTAAAAGCTGCGAGCGATTTAACCTCTCCCGTTTCAGGTGAAGTAGTCGCTATCAATGAACAACTCGAAGATAATCCGGAATTATTAAATGAGGATGCTTTCGAGAATTGGATTGTAAAAGTAAAACTCACAAACCCGCAAGAGCTTAACGACCTGATGAGCGTGAGCGATTACAAAGAAATTTGCAAATAACCCACAACACATTAGGCCAATTATCAACTTTCCGTTAATTGGCCTAATTCTTTTACACAACTATGTTTAAGTTTTTCCCGCATACAGACAATGATATTCAGGAAATGCTTAAAGTGATCGGCGTCAATTCGCTCGATGAACTTTACGCAGAAGTGCCTGAAGAATTAAAACTAAAACGCGAGCTTGACATTCCCGAAGCACAATCGGAATTAGAAGTTCGCAAAGAGTTCCAAAGACTGGCAAACAAAAATCAGCAATTGATTTGCTTCGCCGGCGCCGGAGCTTATGATCACTACCAACCGAGCTTGATTCCTTATATTGCATCTCGCTCCGAATTTGCGACATCTTACACGCCGTATCAAGCGGAAATCTCACAAGGAACTTTACAATACATTTTCGAGTATCAGACAATGATGGCTGAACTTACGGGAATGGATGTTTCAAACGCTTCTATGTATGACGGCGCAACAGCAACAGCAGAAGCAATGCTGATGTGTGTAAACTCTGCAAAGAAGAAAAATACGGTCCTCATCAGTGAAACATTTGATCCAAGGACGATTGCTGTAGTTAAAACCTACGCAAAGTACCACGGAATCAACTTAGAAGTAATTCCGGCCAAAGATGGTATCACAGACAAAGAGGCTATCACAGCACGCTTTGAACAAGAAAAAGACGTAGCCGGAGTTATCGTTGCACAACCCAACTTCTATGGTATCGTAGAAGACTTCAGCGGTCTCGCAGACTTGTGCCATTCAAACAAAGCCTTGTTCGTAATCAACACCATCGCATCCACGCTTTCAGTCTTAAAGACTCCGGGCGAATGGGGAGCAGATATCGCTTGTGGCGAAGCGCAAAGCTTAGGCTTGCCATTAAATTTTGGCGGCCCCTACATAGGATACCTCTGCACAACAAAAGCACACGTTAGAAAAATGCCGGGACGCCTTGTCGGTGCAACAACTGACGCTAACGGAGAACGTTGCTTCGTTTTAACGCTTCAAGCCCGCGAACAACACATCCGCCGCGAGCACGCCACATCAAATATATGCACAGCTCAAGGCGTTATGTGTCTTTACGTAGCAATGTATCTTAGCATGATGAGTGCAAAGGGCCTAAAAGAAGTAAACGAAACAGGCTTTGCCGGCGCACATTATCTATATAACAAACTACTTGAGACGAGTAAGTTTGAAAAAGTATACGATCAGCCTTTCTTAAATGAGTTTATTGTACGCTACAAAGGTGACCTGCAAGCTCTTCAGGCAAAGATGATCGAAGCAGGCATCCTTCCCGGCGTTCCCGTGGGCGAAGATAAATTGCTCATAGCTGTAACAGAAAAGCGCAGCAAGGAAGAACTGGATACATTCATTCAATTAGCTCTCTAAACCTTTCGTTATGAACAACACATATTACGGAAAACTGATATTCGAACTGTCCAATCCAGGCAGGCAAGGCTATTCACTTCCGAAAAACAACATACAAGGCTATTCCTTGGACCAACTTCCGCAACAATTATTACGTGGAAGCCAACCGGCTCTTCCTGAAGTTGACGAACTAACAGTGACGCGCCATTACACAAATGCGAGCAACAACAACTTCGGTGTTGACACAGGCTTCTATCCATTAGGAAGTTGTACAATGAAGTACAATCCTAAAATCAACGATGAAGTGGCAGCACTCCCCGGATTTACCAATTTGCACCCACTTCAGCCTGATTATACGGTTCAAGGAGCTTTAGAACTCTACGACAAGACGCAAAAAATCCTCTCTGAAGTAACGGGTATGGAGCGCTTCACGCTGAATCCATACGCCGGCGCTCACGGAGAGTTAACGGGCTTAATGGTTATTCGTGCTTATCACGAAAAGCGTGGGGAAACAAAGCGTACAAAGATCATTGTACCTGACTCAGCACACGGCACAAATCCCGCCAGTGCTGCTGTTTGTGGTTTAGAAGTAATTACGGTGAAAAGTACGGCACAAGGCACTGTCGATGTAGAGGACCTGAAGCCGCTTTTGGGAGACGACATTGCCGGTATGATGATGACCAACCCCAACACTTTAGGTATCTTTGAGACGCAAATTCCGCAGATTGCACAATTGGTACACGAGTGTGGCGGTTTAATGTATTATGATGGTGCAAACTTCAACCCCATCTTAGGCGTTTGCCGCCCAGGAGATATGGGTTTTGACGTACTACACCTCAATTTACATAAGACATTCTCCACGCCTCACGGCGGTGGTGGTCCGGGTGCAGGCCCTGTAGGTGTTGGAAAAGGATTAGAAGAATTCCTCCCCAACCCCGTTGTATGCGAAGAAAAAGGCGGAACGTACAAGCAAACCATAAAAGAATCTGCTCTCGGAAGCATTTCTTCCGCATTAGGCAATTATGGCATTTTGATTCGCGCTTGCGCTTATCTGCTTACGATCGGACGAGATCACATTGCTATGGCCGGCAAACTCTCCGTTTTAAATGCAAACTATATCAAAGAGTGCCTCAAGTCGCATTATAATTTGCCGATTGAGGGAATTTGCAAGCATGAGTTTGTTTTCGACGGAATGAAAGAGGAATATGCAGGTCCGCGCGACTCAGCAGATTATGTTAAGACCTTAGATGTTGCGAAGCGTTTGCTTGATTACGGCTATCATGCTCCTACGATTTATTTCCCTCTCCTTTTCCACGAGGCTATGATGATCGAACCTACTGAAGACGAAAGCAAAGAAACGCTTGACGGCTTTATTGCTACGCTCAAAAAGATCGCCGAAGAGGCTAAGGAAAACAAGGAATTGGTCAAGAGCGCACCGCATAATACACCGATTCGTCGTTTAGATGACGTTAAGGCTGTCAAGGCTTCACTATTTACCTACAAAGACTTAAAGGCTCAGCAATGAAAGTCGATTTAACCATCATCGGAGCAGGCCCCGGCGGTTATGAAGCAGCAGTCAAAGCGGCTCATTCCGGACTTACGGTGGCCGTCATTGAGGAGCACGCCTGCGGAGGCACGTGTCTTAATGTTGGCTGTATTCCGACCAAAGCCCTCTGCCACAGCGCAGAAGTTTTGGAAGAAGCTCGTGAAGCGGAAAAGAGTGGCATCAGCTTTGATACACTCCACTTCGACATCCAAAAGGCCGTAGCCCGCAAGAATGAAATCGTCGGAAAATTAGTAAGTTCTGTAGAGGCATTAATGAAAACGCCGGGCATCACACTTATCAATGGTCGTGCACAATTCAAAGATGCCCACACGATACTTGTTGGCGAAGAAGAAATTCAAGCTGACAACATCATTATAGCTACAGGTTCGGTCACCAAGTTCCTACCTATTGAAGGTGCACACTGTGAAGGCGTTGTCACGTCTACAGAAATGCTCGACCTGACTCAAGTTCCGAAGCGCCTTTGCGTCATAGGTGGTGGCGTTATCGGCTTAGAGTTTGCCTCCATCTTCAATGCTTTCGGTAGCGAAGTTACGGTTGTCGAGTTCTGCAAAGAGGTTCTCCCCTTCTTTGATCAAGACATTGCCAAACGCCTACGTACCAGCTTGAAGAAAAAAGGTATCAATTTCAAAGTAGGAGCAGCTGCAACGGGCATAAAACCTACGCAAGATGGCTACACTGTCGCGTTTGAAGAAAAAGGAAAGCCGGCTGCCATTGATTGCGACTTGGTTTTGATGGCCGTAGGCCGTGGAGCAAATCTCGACTCGCTGAACTTCAGCGACATCGGCATTGAATATACCAAGAAAGGCGTAACTGTCAACGAGCACTTCCAGACCAACATCCCCAACATCTATGCTGTTGGCGACATCAATGGTCTGATGCAATTGGCCCACGCAGCTACGTTCCAGAGTTTCCACGCTTTGAACCACATTCTGGGCAAGAAGGACGACATTCGCCTTGATTTAGTTCCGGCAGCAGTGTTTACGGTACCGGAATTGGCTATGGTTGGAAAGACCGAGGAACAACTTAAGGCAGAGCAGGTCGAATATAAAGCTTACAAAGCCTTCTATCGCGCCAACGGAAAAGCAATGACGATGGACGCGGAAGACGGCACGGTAAAATTGCTCGCAGATATGGAAGGCCACATTTTGGGCGCACACATTTTGGGCGCACATGCCGCTGACCTCATCCACGAAGTGACAATGCTAATGCGCTATAATGGCACTATCGAACAATTAAAGGACACGATTCATGCCCACCCCTCGCTCAGCGAGATTGTTCTCAATGTGCAATAAACTTACTATCATCTATAAAAATCGGGAAAATGCAAGGTCGTTTTCCCGATTTTTATTTTCTGTGTTCGCCCCATTCCATTGAAGTTTCCGGATTTACGAGCCATTTGTTTAAAAGCTACGCTTGAACATAAGGAAACCTCTAACGTAAGTACTTTCATTCATCACGTACTACAAACTCTAAAGCAAAATGATAGCTTTATCCATCGTCTGAGCGCTATTGCTTCTTTCTTTTCAATTTGCCATTAAGAAAATAAGGCTGGGTTGTACTCACGGAGATCTTTAGGATTGTATCGTTTGCTGGCGCCAAACGATAGTTTGCTGAGACCAAACGATAGTTTGCTGCCGCCAAACAATGGTTTGCTGGGAGCAAACAATGATCAATCAAAGAACATTTCATTTTAAGAAAGTCAAGACAACTCAAAAACATTTCAGAACACACAAATAATATTGATGTAATTGGGCGCAACTTTTCATTACGCAACCGTATGCATATCTCTATCAAACGAATATGCGAACTTTTCGACGGTATAATGGCAAAATCTTTAGCTATTATATACAGAAGTACAATTATAAAGCACACTAAAAGCGAGAAATCAGCCCCAACTCCACCCCATTTCCTATACGTCTTTGATACCTAAAAGACATTATCTTTTTCTGCAAAGCGTTCGTTTTATTTTGCCCTTCCTTTACTTTACATTAACTTTGCACAAGAAAATGATATTATGAGTTTTTTAGCTAAAATCTTTAAGCGAAAAGCCACCGCTCAAGATGAAGGGTGGCGTCTCGGCGGTCTGGAAGATTTCATGACGCTGATTCGCGTATATTATCAAGCCGTATTGGCTGGCAATTTGGGCATTAGCAATTTAGCAGCTTTGCCCGACTTACGCGTTTTTAAGCAAACCTTGCACGTTCCTACAGCAAACAACAAACTGGGTTTGGCCGAAAAGAATCGTTGCAAAAAGATGCTGATGGAAATCTACGATATGCCGGAATATTTCTTTAAAGAAATTGACCAGTCCGTCAAGCGCAATTGTAAGAACATCAACCAAATGCAAGGATTTCTCTTCAATTTTCAGGGCTTTACTCAAGAGCTGATGATGCTTGCAGGCAACATGATGAAATGGAAAGTTCGCGTTCCCGGCTTTATGCGAAAGGCACTTTACGCTATGACGCAAAAAACCGTGCGAGACATTCTTGAAAAAAACGATTGGAAAGATCCCGGTGCATACAAAGCAGCCCTTACGGTTCGCCGCTACCAACACGCGCTGGGCTATTCGCAACAGTGGGTAACGGACTATGTCTTTCACCTCCTCGTATTGGTAAAGAAGGAGAAAAAACCGAAAGACGTCGAAGAAAAATAAGCCTACTTCTCCTATATAAACTTTGCATGAGCAGAAGATAGGTAAATTGCATACAATAAAATATTTACGTATCTTCGCGCTATACAAGTTGGTGAGTAATGACAAAAGAAGAGGAAGAAAAACTTAGAGTGTTTGAGACGAGAGTAAGACAGCTCATCTTGCAATACAAGGCGCTCACGGAGAAAAATGCAGAACTACAGTTGGCCCTAACTGAAGGTGAAAAAGAAATAGCAGCTGCAAAAGAGGAAATTAGGCAGCTTCAGGATGACTATAACAACCTAAAACTGGCTAAAATGATTGAAATAAGCAACTCAGATCTTCAAGGAGCAAAGACAAAAATGGCTTCGCTCATTAGAAGAATAGACAAATGCATCGCACTGCTAAATGGATAATTCGCAAACACATATGGCAGACAGCAATAAATTAGTTATCCAGCTCAGAATTGGGAGTCAAATGCACACTATCTCAGTCCAAAGGAGTCAGGAAGAAATCTACCGAAAAGCGGCAAAGCTGATTAATGATAAGTTGGGCAGATATGCACAAACCTATCCTAATCAAACAATCGAAAAATATATGTCTATCTCCATTCTGGATTTTGCGGTGCAAGCGCTACAACTTGAACAAGTACAAAACACGGCGCCCTTCGTAGCCAGCATGGAAGCATTGACATCTGAAATAGAAGATACGCTAAAAAAAGAGGACGACTAAAAACAAATTTTGTCTTTCTTTCAGCACTCTTCTTCAACATAACAATAATAACAAATCAGAAACAACAAAATATCAAAAGGACAAAATCTATATGGAACCTATTCTTATTATATCCACAGTTTTAGCTTTATTGATTGGAAGCGGACTTGGTTATGCCTGCTTCCGCTATATGCTTACGGGAAAGTATCGTCGCACAATCAAAGCGGCAGAGAAGCAATCAGAAGTACTGAAAGAGAAAAAACTACTTGAGGTACGCGAGAAATTCTTAAATAAGAAGAATGAGCTTGAAAGAGATACGCAACAGCGCAATCAAAAGCTACAACAAGTAGAAAGCAAGCTAAAACAACGGGAGCAAACACTCACGCAACGCCAAGAGGAAATCAATAAGCGCAAAGGCGACTTAGAAGAAGAAATCCAACGCCTGCAGAATCAACAGAAAGCATTAGCCAATCGCGAAGCAGACTTAGAGAAAATTCAACGCCAAGAACAGCAAAAATTAGAGGAACTCAGCGGCCTCTCTGCTGAAGATGCGAAAATGAGATTGGTAGAGTCGTTGAAAGATGAGGCGCGCACTAATGCGCAATCCTATATTAACGACATTATGGATGACGCCAAACTGACGGCAAATAAAGAGGCAAAGCGAATCGTTATCCAAACTATTCAGCGCGTAGCCACAGAAACGGCCATAGAAAATAGTACAACGGTCTTCCACATCGACAACGATGAGGTAAAAGGCCGTATTATCGGCCGTGAAGGACGCAACATTCGCGCTCTGGAAGCCGCTACAGGCGTAGAAGTTGTTGTTGATGATACGCCGGAAGCAATTGTCATCTCAGCCTTTGACCCCGTGCGCCGAGAAGTTGCGCGCTTAGCTTTGCACCAATTGATCGCAGACGGACGTATTCACCCCGCACGCATCGAAGAAGTTGTTGCAAAAGTGCAGAAACAAGTTGAGGAAGAAGTTATTGAGACTGGAAAGCGCACAGCAATTGACTTAGGAATCCACGGCCTGCATCCAGAACTTATTCGCATTGTTGGTAAAATGAAATATCGCTCTTCTTATGGACAAAACTTACTACAACATGCTCGCGAAACGGCAAACTTGTGTGCCGTTATGGCTTCTGAGTTAGGCTTAAATCCGAAAAAGGCGAAGCGAGCAGGTTTACTACACGATATAGGTAAAGTGCCTGATGAAGAAAGCGAACTTCCACACGCATTATACGGTGCTAAATTGGCTGAGAAGTTTAAGGAAAAGCCAGAAGTTGTTAATGCTATCGCCGCTCACCACGACGAAGTAGAAATGTCTTCTTTGATTGCGCCGATTGTACAAGTGTGTGACGCGATTAGTGGCGCTCGTCCGGGCGCTCGCCGCGAGATTATAGAAGCTTACATTAAGCGTTTGAATGATTTGGAAAACATTGCGATGAGCTATCCCGGTGTTACGAAGACCTATGCTATACAAGCCGGTCGCGAACTACGTGTCATAGTTGGCGCAGATAAGATTGACGATAAGCAGACAGAGCAATTATCTTTCGAAATCGCGAAAAAGATCCAAGATGAAATGACTTATCCGGGTCAAGTTAAAATTACGGTCATTCGAGAAACACGCTCAATCAATTATGCTAAGTAAGCAAGGTTTAGGAATCCTATTCGTATCCTTTTTCTATTGTGTTGCGGTTGCCGCCCAATCGGAGCAGAGTCCTTGGGTCTATGAGGCCTCCACGCAAGTTTCGTTTGCAAGCAACCGTAATCCATTTTGGCTAAACGCCAACAAGTATGGCCTTTCGTCTGTACGCGCCCAGAGCGCCTATATTAGGGCTAAAATTACTCGCCAAGATGAATTTGGAAAGTGGCATTTAGATTATGGGGCAGATATTGCTGGCGCAATAGACCACACAAGCGGGCTTATTATTCAGCAACTCTATGGTGAGGCCCAATACAAAAAGGTTCGCTTCGCGATAGGTAGCAAAGAGCGCCCCTTAGAATTGAAAAACGACGAACTGAGTAGCGGTTCAATGACCTTAGGCATTAATAGTCGTCCCGTACCTCAAGTTCGCGTCGAACTTCCGGACTATTGGCAGGTAACGCCGTGGCTTGGTTTGAAAGGCCACGTTGCTTATGGCTGGTTCACGGATGGAAAATGGCAAGAGAACTACCAACCTACAGGAAGCAGATATGTACGTAAAGCGCTCTATCATAGCAAATCCGGCTATCTACACTTTGGAAACGAAGAAAGATTTCCTTTAAGCGGAACCTTAGGGTTAGAAATGGCAACGCAGTTTGGTGGAACTATCTACAACTTAGACGCAACTCATCCAAAAGTTGAGTTAGATCACGGCCTAAAAGCTTTTTGGAATGCATTCTTCTCTGGCGGAAATGACCCAACAGACGGCGTATATGCGAACAACTCCGGCAATATGTTGGGTAGTTGGATCGCAGATATTTCCTATAAGTTTCCCACGTGGAAAGTCAGAGCCTATTATGACCATTTTTTTGAAGACCATTCAGGCCTATTTATGTTAGGAAGCGGAGGATGGAATGCAGACAACACGAAGCAAAGTAGGCATTTTACCGGCTACAAGCTCAAAGATGGGCTGTGGGGAGTTGAAGTTACATTGCCGAAAAACAGATTTGTCTCCGACATAGTCTATGAATATCTATACACGAAATACCAAAGCGGCCCCCTCTATCACGACCACACCACTCAAATTCCTGATGAGGTTGGCGGAAAAGACGGCTACTACAGTCACAATCTTTATTTAGCGTGGGCGCATTGGGGGCAAGTAATTGGTAACCCCTTAATCACCTCTCCAATTTACAATAAGGATCGCGTACTTCAAATTCGCAACAATCGTTTGTTTGCGCACCATATAGGTTTTCGTGGAAACCCAACTGACCGCTTGCACTATCGTTTCCTTCTGACTTATTCCGAAAACTGGGGTTCATACTTTGTGCCCTTCAAGGATAAAAAATACAACACGTCAATCCTATGCGAAGTTAGCTATAGCTTACCTAAAGATTGGCAGATCACATCTTCGTTCGGCATAGATCGAGGTAATTTGTTAGATAATAATGTTGGTCTGCAAATAGGTCTTAGCAAGCGGGGACTGTTCTAAGCAAACGTTTTTTAAAAACTTAATGATACGATAAGAAAGATGAGAAACTTTTCTCTGATCACTATATTTCTTCTGCTCTTGACCAGTTGTTCTATTGAGACATCCGACAATGGAAAGTTGGATGGCCGCTGGCAATTAATGGAAGTAAGCTATTTAGATGGCAGCAACAGAACAGTAAAAACGAAAGAGCAACTAATCTTCTGGGATATACAATATAAGTTGATCAGCATACATAGTATGACCGGCAAACTCCACGAATCATTGACAGAAGAGTCGTTGTGTCGATTCAATTTTACGGGAGATTCTTTAAAACTATCCGACTTCTATCGCCACTATCGCGAAGCTGATCAAAAGATAGACGACCCTTTGACGACTTGCTTTCAAAAGACAGGGATCAATGGCATAAAAGCCAACTTTGCAGTACTACATTTGGACCGCAAAACGATGTTATTGCAATCAGATTATGCAAAACTATCTTTTAGAAAATTCTAAAATGGAGCATAGATAGCAGAAAGCTACAATAGCGCTTCAAGGTAAGCGCTTACTATAACAATCCTACTCCCACTTATGCCGCAGACAAGTTCGCGACATAAGTGTTTTTTGTTTCAAATTGTAGTGGTTGGGCTAATTTATAATCACCTTCCCAACTATTAACATCAAGATTTGGCCTTGTACAACTGTTCAGTTATGGCTGAGGCTTCTCTCCTACTCTCTGCTATGCAAACGTGTATTGACCAAGATTGAAAAGCATTAAACGAAGCAAAATCCTATATAAAATTGACTTTGAGTTCACATTTCAAAACGCACATATATAAAGAGTTACCATTCATTATAGAATAAGATTCTTAGCCTTTATAACAAGCTAGTCTTACTGAACAAAAACTTACTTTTATATAAATCTCAATTGTATCCTCTACAAAAAACTGCTTGCCGATTATTTACACAAAACGACACAAAACTCACGCATAAGATCTATAAAGTCATTTGGCAAGTACCATTCTATATGCTCGTTCTTTCTATATTCTCCGACTGACGTAAGAGATATAGTTGCCCTACGCCTAATTTTGTCATAGTATCACATTATTAAACTCTACCTCTAACTGATGAGTTTTTCGTTTGCTCCCACCAAACTATCATTTGCTGGTATCAAATTATGGTTTGCCGGCACCAAACGATAGTTTGGCGGGAGCAAACCATACGAAACTAAGACTTCGAGAGATGAGGACAAAAGGCATCTACCTGATAATAAGCGAAAAATACTTGAGTTCAGAGAAGGTGCTATAAACGATCTGGAACTTCACTTTGTCAAACGATTGTATTGTTGTCCGGAAGTACTACTCACCCAAGAAAAAGCAAAGGGCTGAAAAACCATATCCGATTTTCAGCCCATTCTATATCACGTTAGTAAGACCTGTTTTAATAGCCTTCAAAACAAATTGCGTTTATATCAAACCAACATTACGAGAATAAGATTCAACTATGCGCCCTTCTTTTCAATCAGTACGACAGCATAAGCAGAGATACCTTCTTGCCGCCCTGTAAAGCCCAACTTCTCAGTTGTAGTAGCCTTGATGGAGATATCTTCTTCAGATATGCTTAAAAGCGGAGCTATGACCGCCTTCATTTTTTCTATGTGAGGATTGAGTTTTGGTTGCTCAGCGCAGATGGTAGCATCGACATTGCCTACGCTCCACGCATTATCGGCAAGCAATTGCATAGTTTTCTGCAATAAAATCTTGCTATCAATATCCTTATAAGCAGCTCCCGTATCCGGAAAGTGGTAACCAATATCGCGCATATTAGCAGCTCCCAAGAGAGCGTCGCAAACAGCGTGGAGCAAAACGTCAGCATCGCTGTGGCCTAATAAACCGGCATCATAAGGTATCTTAATGCCGCCAAGCCAAAGGTCACGCCCCTGTACTAAGCGATGGACATCGAAGCCAAAACCTACCCTTATCTTCATTTTTTATCTACTAAAAAGAGATTTTATGCCGTCCATATCAAATGATAAAGACACGCGAAGCGTTTGATCTAAAGGGTTTGTAGCATTGGTAGCAACGACATATCCTGCATCAATTGAGAGGACGTTCATTCTAAATCCGGCACCCAGGGTGAAAAATTTACGACCTCCTTGACTGTCGCTTTCGTGGTGATAACCTGCACGCAAAGAGAATTGATCGTTGTAAGTATATTCCATACCCAAACCCCATTGAATTTCTTCTAATTCACCCTTAAAGCCGTTGGGAGAATCTCCGAAACTCTTGAACATACCCTTGATGGAGCTCATATCGTAATATTCGCGACGCACGCGTTCGTTATAATCTTCATTTGTTTCCCCATCATTCCTCAACGGAAGAGAGGGTACGAGGAGTTTGTTGACATCTGCGCTGAAAGAAACGCGGTTGAATTCGTTTACAGGAATCATCAGGCTCGCACCTAAGCGCAAGTTGGTCGGGATAAAGTAGGAGTAATCTCCTCCATAGTTGATCTTACTACCTACATTGCTAATATTTAGGCCAAAAGCCAACTGACTTTCGCGGCTACCTAACATTACATAGTTGTTCCAATAAAGAGCTAAGTCGGCAGCAAAGGCTGAGCCGGCTTTCATTTGGTCATCATAATGGCCGCTTATGTCAGAGTAAATGTATCGCAAAGCAATGGCGGCTGAAAGTTTTTCACTCAGCATACGAGAATAGGCCACGTCGACGCCAAATTCATAAGGCCGAACCGTCATGTTTTTATCGTCTGTCATCACATCGCCCAGCGTAAAGTAGCGCACAGAGCCACTGACTGCCTGATAATCTCCGATGCGCAGATAGCCGGCTGCATCTAAAAGCGCAATGCCCGAAGTAATCTTACGTAACCAAGGTGTGTAATTCAGAGATATACCTGCCCGACTAATGGTAAAGGGATACTTTGCGGGGTTCCAAGCTTGAGAAAAGACGTCGGGATCTGTAGCCGCGCCAACGTCTCCCATACCTCCGGCACGTGCATCCGGAGAAATGCTTTGAGAAGTAACAGCCGTCATAATCGGATTAAACTTCTTCTTAAATTCATCTTTATCATCGGCACGTGAAATGCCGGCAAAGGCAATAAAGGCTATTGTGAAGAGAATGATGCGTTTCATATTTTTCTTTCGTTAGCGCTGATCGCGCTGCTATGTACAGTCATTTAAACTTGGCTTTTGCGATTTTATTGCTTTAGAACTATCATTTTTTTCGCTTTCGTATGCTTCCCGTTAACTAAAGAACGATAGATATAAATACCGGCATTGACTTTCGCACCTCTACTATTGGTCAAATCCCAATTGATTGTAGCGTAAGTGCCACTAACCTTTGCCGAAGCAGACCAAACTAGTCGGCCGGAAACGTCATACACCTCCGTCGTAACGGGCTGCTCCGCTTGGTCGGAGGCAATCGTTGTAATGAATAAGGTATTATTCTTTGCCGGATTTTGCGTAGCATTTACGTCCATTTCTTTACCTGCCTGCTCTGATACGATAAAATCGAGATAGGCTGTCGTAGAATTGTCATTAATATCCCAAGCTCTCAGACTCAAACGATGCTTTCCGTTAGTAAGACCTTCAAGCGGATAAGTAACTGTGCCGGATGTAGAACTTCCGAAATCATAACTAAAATAGTCGTTGAGCAAGATCGGTATTCCTTGCTGGTTATCCAAGACTAACTCTAGCGCATGTCCTACACTATTCTTTACTGTATTGATGCCCGCGCTGTCACTTAAAGTCGCGATGAGTAGTGCGTCTGACTTTACGTAACCACCATTCGGAAAATCCGGCGTATTTAGGTATATAAAAATCTTCGGCCCGATAGAATCTGTCTCTGTTGTTGTAGCAGAACCATTCATAAAGAAGTTTTCATTAAAGCCATGCGCTTCTTCCTGCCGCGTATTGTCAACGGCATAAAGCGATAAGCGACCATTTTGATTTGAATAGCTGATTTCATGGGGTATTGTTATGTTTAGCGTGAAGCAACCTTGCTTAACAGAATCGCTACCCTCGTACAGGCTGTTTGGCCAATCCGTATAAACCATTGCCTCTGAAGCATTGCCTCCGTTATTTTTGCACGTAATGGTCTCTTTTCTATCGTGCAGCGAGCCGGTTACGACACCGGAGAAACCTGTATCTACGGCGTTGTTCTTGATTACGTGACCCGAAAAGCGCACTTTTTCTCCCGCCTTCAGCTGTATTTTAGACGAGGAGTTGATTGGCGCGCCGTTGATACTATCTAACACGATCTCTTGCCGAGGAGCCATCAATGGCAATGCAGGATCGCCCAACAATGTATACTTTAACTTGTTCATTGAGCGGTCTGTTTCTTTATTATATGAGCCATCAAGCAGACCAATTTTAGTTAATCGCATCGCTTCGCCCATCGTATTATAGGCGCCATCTTGATTCATCGACAACAAGTTCTTGTTAAGCACAACATTTAATGAGCGATTGTAGTTGGCAAAGACAGAACGCGAAGCACAGATGACGGCCATTGCACCACCATTCTTATTATACAAAGCAGCTCGGCCAATATCATTCGTCTGTTGGTCAAACGGCGTTACTTCACAAGACGCAAATATCCAGAGTGGAAGGTTACCTTGCGTCGGCAACTCGTAATCTTTAGTGGCCAAGAGATGAGCCTGCGACAACTCAATCGGACTACCATGGCCCGTATAATTGAATATGAGCGCGCCACGATTCATTTCTTCACGCAGCATCTTCGTTACCTGCGGAAAAGAATTACCAGTAGCGGAAGTCATATAAGTATATGCATCCGGATAAACCTTTTTCAGATTAAATCGATCACCACTTACAGCATTAATCGTTCGAATTACATTTTCGCAATCATTCATATGAAGATTATTCTCTCCTTTTTTGCCGTTATCAGCAATCATTACGATCTTGTTCTTCCAATTACCCACCTTTTTATTCTCGAGATAGTCGATCGTTTTATCCACAAGCATCTTTGCCGTTTCCGCATCGTAGCACATAAATCGCCCAATACCCAAATCGAGTTTGTCAGTTTGCGCCATCGAGTTGCCTTCTCCATCATCCAGCATTCCAAAGTAATCATCAGTAACGTAACTATAAAGCGTACCGATAGAAATATCTGTTTGTCCATCTCCCGGACCGGCCTCATAAGCCAGCAAGAAGTCTGCCGCATTCAGTTTTGTTGTTGTCAGCATCCGGTTATCCCAGAAGCAGTCGCCAAAGAGTAGCAAATAGCGCGGCATATCCGCATTCGATTGTGCACGATCGTACAACATCTTCATATAACGGCGATACGCAGCCACATCCGGCGTACCCGAAGAATACTCATTGTACAACTGATCTGCCCGCACCACCTTCACGCGAAGCCCCTGCTTCTTATGCGCCTCAGCCAAGCGCTCGGCTTGCGCAAGCAGTTTGCCGCTTTGAGGAATAATAATGACCATATCGACAGCCCCATCAGCGTGTAGATCTTGGTTTTCAATCTGTCCATCTACGCTCGGAGCCGGATAAGCTTTAGCTACATCAACTATAATGTAGCGACGATTCGAATCGTCAATATCCACTTCCAACGTATTGCCTTTTAGCGTTCCCGCCACTTGCGCAAGCGGTTCTTTTGCCCGTCCTATTTGCCACACCTGCGTAGTTTGCGTAGCGTTAGCGATGTGTAGCCGAACGGGCTCTTGCATTATGGTTGCAGGCAGAAAGGCATAGGCCTGATCCGTTGCGTCTAAGCGGCGCGCATAGCTGATCGAGATATAATTCAATCGCGCACTACTATTACCACCTACCGAAAAGTTGAACGTATTTTCTTCTTTCAGATTTGCCACGCTATATTTTGAGCGCGTCTCGCGTGCACTTTCTGTCTCTCCATAGTAACGGCTTATCGAAAACGTTCCCAAGTCGCTATTATTAAGTTGCACATTAACTTGTAGCGCTTTCTTTTGCGCCGCTGCACCAAAGGCTATTTCGACCTCAGCGTTGCGTTTTCCATTATAAAAAGGCGTGTTGAGCTTATAAGCGTGCGTTGCTCCGTTGGCAAAATCATAACTATCATACATTTCCGTGCCGCCCTCATACCAGCAAAACGCATCATCGTCCAAAACGACCTGACTAATCGTCGCATCCAGCGTTGTATCCGGAGTCTGCGTCGCTGCAATACGATTCAGAGCAAGGGGTTGCTCACCTTCAGTCACAAAGTAGTAAGCATAACGGGCGTAAGTATTATTCTTGTGCGTCCATTTCAGCCTCGTGGGGCTCCACATTTTACGCACCGTCCCTTCAGCATAAAAGAGCACACTACCATTGCGCCGGTAAAGCGGCACTTCTTCCAAATCGTCCATGAGGCGATCGGCAGAAGAGAAGTCAAAGACAGCCGGCAAGACTCGCCCACCATAACCAAACACCTTCACACGATTGATATCGGCAAATCCCATTTCCTTCAACTTTGTAGCTGAAAGTTCATAAATACCTTCGCCACCCACGTGTATTTTTACCCATTTTCCTGTTGCCAAAACCGAATGAGGTGCATACCGATTCGCAGCACCAGATGCGGCATTCAGCTGTTTGTTGAAGAGGCGCTTATCTTGACTTGTGCGCAAAGCTATACTATCTAACTCCAACTTGAAACTTACCAACCGGTAATAGCGTTTGTCGCGCTTAATAAAGGGAAAAATAGAAATATCCAGCAAACCCTCTTTCCTACTTTTGCCAAACGAGGTCTTTACTTCCGGCGTATCGCCCAACTGCTTGAAGTATTTTTTCAACACTTGCTGCTCTTTAGGCGTTACGGGTTGATATTCAGGAAAAGTAATTGCTATACCCACCGAATCCGTCACAGATATTTGCGTCGTATAATGAGGGGCAAGCGCTGCCGACAAAGGATATTTCGCTGCCGGCAAGTCTATGAAATGCTGCGCCGCACTTAAGAGTGCGTTTAAGCAGAAAACAATGATCAAGAACTTACGCATATTTGTCTGAAATGCTAAAACGGCTCGAAGTATGTGCTACTAAGAGCGCGTATTGTATGACTATTCTTGTTTTTATTTGACATTAAAAGCCAACAGAGGCTTATTTTTCCAACGCCCTACGATATGATCGTCCAGTTGCACCAAACTACCTTCCGCAGGCGTTCCACAATAAATCAAATCACCTTGACAAAGTTTATGATACCTACTGATTGCTGCAATAATATCATCAATACTACACAGCATATCTTTCAGATCGGCCGTCTGCACAACCTGTTCGTTAATTGACAAGTCAATGCACCCACTCAAGTCCCTCCGTTCTTCTTCCGAGAGCGTTTGAAACGTGCCAAGACTGCAAGCCCCATCAAAAGATTTTGCCTTATCCCAGGGCAAGCCCGAGGCCCGCAAGCGAGCCCAAAGTCGGGCGGCCGTAAAAGTAGCTCCCACACTCACCGCATCATAATAACGATAAGCAAAACGAGGCGCAATATTTTTTCCCAGACGCGCTATCCGCGCGACCCCATGCAGCTGAACCGTGCAAGGCCAAGCAAAATCGGGGACGAAGAAAGGGCGTCCGCGCATCAAGAGCGCCGTATCCGGCAATAAATTGATTGCAGTTTTTGGACGCTCCACCTTATCATCTAACGATGCGCCGTCTATTATATTGTATTGAGGGTAGTTTCCCTCTACCACAAAAATCTTCATAAGAATGCGAAGATAGTAATTAAATTGAAAAGCAACAGATGATTTGCGCCCAAGTTCTCACCTTCGCACAAGCAATGCCCTTTTCGCTCCCGATTCAGTCGAAAATAAAGTGATCAATGACCGACTTCCCACCGCATCGTTATGATCAATGATGCGTACACTCACGACAGTAAACGTGTACGCTCACGATGGTATGAATGTACCTTCACAACAGTACAGTTGTTTCACCACGGTGAAACTTTGATCAATCAAGCGCTGGGGATTCAAGAGAGAGGGATAAACCGTGAAAAACGGAACTTAGTTTTCTCTAAATCAGACGCTGCGCAAGATCTTTCTGACCTTTGAAAATGAAAATGGAGAATAAGACAAAAAATAATGACGCTTGCACAAACTTCTACAATGATTTGAAGTCTGTTGACTGCAATCGGTGGATAAGAGCTTGCAAGGAAACCGAGAAGTGATAAGACCTTCTGCGCTAAACGTCAATTATATATAAGAAACCTCCGAAAGTCATATACAGACTTTCGGAGGTATATCAATTGAGACTTGTCTTAATTGATTAAGAAGAAGATATCGCTAATTATTCGTTAGCCGGAGCCTCTTCAGCAGCTACTTCAGGAGCTGCTTCTTCAGCAGGAGCAGCCTCAACTTCCTCAGCGGGAGCTGCAGCAGCTTCAGCTTCTGCCTTTGCGGCAGCCTCAGCAGCTTTCTTATTAGCTACTTTCTCTGCGATTTGCTCGTTTTGCTTCTTCTCTTCTTCGAGACGGGCATCTGCTGCAGCTTGCTTCTCTGCAACCAACTTACCTACCGTAGCCTCAAGCTTCTTCGTGCGATCAGCTTTCCAAGCTTCAAATTTAGCTTGTGCTGCTGCCTCGTCAAAAGCGCCTTTGCGAACACCTGATCTCAAGTGCTTCATCAACATTACGCCTTCTTTAGACAAAATATTGCGGACGGTGTCGGAAGGTTGTGCACCTGTCTCTACCCAATAAAGGGCTCTGTCGAAATCTAAATCTACCGTGGCAGGATTAGTGTTGGGGTTGTACGTACCAATCTTTTCAGTAAATTTACCATCACGTGGTGCGCGAACGTCAGCTATAACGATGCTGTAAAAAGCATAGCCTTTGCGGCCGCGACGTTGCAATCTGATTCTTGTTGCCATTAATTAAATGTAATTATTTAGGTTTGAACTATGCCGCTATCTCGTAACGGCGGTGCAAAAGTACAATATTCTTTTAGAATTAGCACACTATAGTTACCTATAATTTCGCACGTTTTGAGGAATTTATGAAGTAGAGCACCAAGCAGATGTAGACTACGAGTGATAGCAACTGGCTGTTAGGGCTGTTAATCCAATCTTTGTTGATGAATTTAATGCCACCAAACTGCATAGCTGCACTGACAACACCCATTAAAGCGCCTCCGGCAATAAAACCGCTGGCCAGCAGTGTGCCTTTTTCATTGCGTGCCTTGTTGAGGGCCTCATCTTTTGTGCGCGAACTAATATACCAGCTGACAAATCCGCCAACAAGCAGGGGCAGGTTCAATTGCAAAGGAATAAACATACCTAAAGCGAAAGCCAAAGCTGAAACTCCGCAAAGCGTTAAGATGATAGAGATAAGCGCGCCTATGCCGTAAAGTAACCAAGGTGCGCCTGCTCCACTCATCAAAGGTTCTATTACGGCCGCCATAGCACGTGCTTGGGGAGCAGCTAAGGCGTCACCTTCAAAACCGTAAGCCTTATTTAGAATCATTATGACACCACCGACCGTGGCAGCACTTACCAAGATGCCAATAAACTTAAAGGTCTCTTGCTTGTAGGGCGTTGATCCAAGCCAATAGCCAATTTTCAGGTCGGTAATAAAAGAACCGGCAGAAGAAAGTGCCGTGCAAACGACGCCACCCATAATCAAAGCGGCCACCATTCCGCCCGTGCCTTTTAAGCCAACAGCCACCATAATCACAGAAGCAAGAATAAGGGTCATCAAAGTCATACCACTCACGGGGTTAGATCCGACAATCGCAATAGCATTTGCAGCTACCGTCGTGAAAAGAAAGGCTATGGAGGCTACAAGTAAAATACCGACAATGGTAAACAGTAAGTTACCACCCATAACATCGAAGTAAAACAACAGCGTCACTAAGACAATGGTAAGCAAAGAGCCCATTGCTATAATCTTCATCGGTAGATCGCGCTGCGTACGAGGTACGTTTTCTTCATCTTTTGCGCCACCCTTGAAAATACGTCCGGCTAAAGAGAAAGCACCCTTGATCACGCTCCAACTTTTTATGATGCCGATGATGCCGGCCATAGCTATGCCACCAATACCTATGCTGCGCGCATAAAAGAAGATGTCTTCGGGAGAAGCTTGCGAAGCTACAATGCCGTCTTTCACAACTTGATCGGGCCAAAACAGAGCTATGCCGGGGACAAAGACCCACCAAATCATCATAGAACCAAAGCAGATGATAGCTGCATACTTCAATCCGATAATATAGCCCATACCTAAAACGGCGGCACTTGTGTTGACCTTAAAAATAAGCTTCGTTTTGTCGGCTATTGTACTACCCCACTCGCAAACACGGCTTGTGAAGCACTCATTCCACGCGCCAAAAGAGGCTACAAGGAAGTCGTAAAGGCCACCAATCAAGCCCGCAACCAGCAAAGGCTTGGCCTGACTGCCGCCTCGTTCACCGGAAATCAGGACCTGCGTAGATGCCGTTGCTTCCGGGAAAGGATATTTTCCATGCATATCTTTCACAAAAAACTTGCGGAAAGGTATCAAGAACAGGATACCAAGCACACCACCCAACAAAGATGAGAAGAAGATCTCCATAAAGTTGACACTCATCTCAGGATATTTTGCTTGCAGAATGTATAAAGCAGGCAAAGTAAAAATAGCGCCGGCTACAATCATTCCGGAGCAGGCACCAATGCTCTGAATAATGACATTTTCACCTAAAGGATCCTTACGATGCGTAGCGCCGGAAAGACCCACAGCGATAATGGTTATAGGTATGGCGGCCTCAAATACTTGCCCGACCTTCAAGCCCAAATAAGCACAAGCTGCAGAAAAGATTACAGCCATAAGAATACCCCAAGTAATCGACCAAGCAGAAACTTCTCTGTACTGCTTATTGGGCTTCATAATTGGTTCATACTCCTCGCCGAGCTTCAATTCTCGAAGTGCATTATCCGGCAGTCTGGTTTCTTCTTTCATAATATATACAATTAGTCTTGGTTAATAAGTCATTGTTTCTCTTAATCCATTCGGTCTCGATAATCTTCATATCCAAAACGGCGCAATAACTCTTCTTCTCCATTTTCTCTCAACAAGACAAGGGAAGGATGGGGAATACCGTTAAACATATTGGTCTTTACCGTTGTATAATGAATCATATCTGAAAAACGAATGGTATCGCCAATTTGCAAAGGTTGCTCAAAGCGCCAATAACCCATAAAGTCTCCGCTCAAGCAACTATTCCCGCCTAAACGATAAACGAGTGGCTCGCGCTCGCGTCCGGCAGCTTGCGGCGGTTCCAATGTCTCCGCACCTCTAATTGCAGGCCAATAAGGCATTTCTAAACAATCGGGCATATGGCAAGTAAAACTTACATTTAAAATAGCTGTCTTTATCCCATCATTTTCCACGATGTCAACGACACTTGCAAAGAGATCGCCCGTCTGCCATGCGAAAGCAGAACCCGGTTCCAAGATCAAATGAAGCTGAGGATAGCGCGCCTTAAAACTTTTTAGTGTATCAATCAGCAGTCTTACGTCATAATCTTTACGCGTAAGCAGATGCCCGCCGCCAAGGTTCAACCATTTAATTGCCGGAAGCCACTTACCAAAACGCGCTTCGATATGTTCAAGTGTATGCACCAAAGCTGCGGCGCTACTCTCGCAATGATTATGGCAATGAAAGCCTTCTACGCCTTCAGGCAATTGGTCAGGTAGTTGCTCTGCCAAAATGCCGAATCGAGAACCCGGCGCACAAGGGTTATAAAGCGTAGTCTCTATTTCGCTATACTGCGGATTGATGCGCAACCCGCACGAGATCAGCTTCCCATTTTCGACAATACGAGGATAGAAATGTTCGAATTGTTGTAGTGAATTAAAAGTAATATGGCTACTACAACGCATAATCGTATCAAAGTCCTTATCCTCATAAGCCGGAGAATAAGTATGCGCCTTAGAACCAAATTCTTCGAAAGCCAAACGCGCTTCATTGGGAGATGACGCCGTGGTATGCGCAATATAATCTCTGAAAATGAAGAAAGTTTTCCAAAGGGCAAAAGCTTTGAAAGCCAAGATAAATTCCACGCCGGCTTCGTTTGCCGTTCTGCGAATCAGCGCCAGATTATTGCGCAACAATCTTTCTTCTATTCTATAATAAGGTGTTTCCCGCATATTTCAGTTACCAAACTGCCGAAGAAACCACCTAAACGCCGCAGGCAATCTCTTCGGTAGTGAATATGGTTGCTTTACATCACGCCTCTTTCGCGGAGCTTCAATTGCCAATTCCACGCAGACGAAAGTGCATCCTCCAAAGAGTGCATAGCTTTCCATCCTAATACATTATTGGCCTTATCAACATTGCCCCACACTTTAACGATATCGCCTTGGCGACGGCCGGCAATAGCATAATTAAGTTTGACGCCCGTACATTTTTCAAAAGTATGGATCAACTCTAAGACACTAACGCCTTCACCAGTGCCTACGTTATAAATCTCCACTTGTTCAGTATTCTTTCCCGACAGAACGCGCTCCATTGCTGCAACGTGAGCCTTAGCTAAATCGACCACATATATATAGTCACGAATACAAGACCCATCAGGCGTATCATAATCATCGCCGAAGACGCTTAAGCATTCTCGAATGCCTATGGCCGTTTGTGTAAGATACGGAATAAGGTTTGCCGGAACGCCATTAGGCATTTCTCCGATGATTCCCGTTGGATGCGCACCGATCGGGTTAAAGTAACGCAGCAAGACAGCGCTTAGTGGTGCGCCGCTCTTACAGAAATCAGTGATAATATCTTCGTCTATTTTTTTCGTATTCCCATAAGGACTCTCCGCTTCTTTGCGCGGAGCAGCCTCGGTGACGGGTAAATTTTCAGGGTCGGGCTGTCCATAGACCGTGCAAGATGAGGAAAAGATAAAGCCTTTCACCTTATGCTCTGCTGACATCTCAAGCAGGTTTATCGTTGAAAGGGTATTGTTGCGATAATACTTCAAAGGCTTCTCCACACTCTCGCCTACAGCCTTGCTGGCTGCGAAATGGATAATGCCGTCGATTGGTGCATATTTATGGAAGACGGCATCCAGCGCTGCATAGTCGCAGCAATCTACTTTTTCAAAAAAGGGACGTTGTCCTGTGATTTGTTCTATGCCATCTACAACGTCAGCTGAGGAATTAGAGAGGTTATCAACAATCACCACTTCGTAACCTGCCGAGAGAAGCTCTACTGTTGTGTGCGAGCCGATAAAGCCTGTACCGCCGCTGACTAAAATTCTTTTTTTCATATTCTATGTTACTTTTCAATGCATATACTTACTGCAAATGTACGATTTGCATGTAAAAAGACAAAGCCATCTTTACTTTTATCTTTAATCGATGGTACGACCTGCGCTCTTTCTTCAAAGCGAGATGCACAAGCCTTCGTGCGCCAAAATCGCATTTGGAAACACCTCCTGCGCCTCTTGCAAGAGTACAGTTTCGTCTTCATAGCGCGCAGAGAAATGTCCCAGCAACAGCTTTCCCACTTCAGCCGCCCGAGCAATCTGCGCCGCTTGGCGTGCAGTGGAATGGCCGACAAGGCGCGCACGTTCTGTCATATCTTCGGCAAAGGTAGCTTCGTGATAAAGCAGGTTTACACCTTTGAGGGGTTCGCAAAGTGATGGATAGTAAGCCGTATCGCTACAATAGGCATAACTTCGCGGCGCATCACCCGCAAAAACCAAACGATGATTTGGGATTATGTCGCCCTCAGGTGTCGTCCAGTCAGTTCCTTGCTTAATGCTGTTGATGGCATAGTGAGGTATTTTATAGAAGTCTATCATCTCTCGCTTAATGTGAGGCAAAGATGGTTTCTCGCGAAAGAGAAAACCGCAGCAGGGAACGCGATGTAGAAGAGGCAAGGAGGTCACCGTCAAGCCGCGATCTTCGTATATCACTTGTGTTTGCTTGGTATCTATTGGATGAAAAGGCACTTCAAAGGCCGACTTTCCGACAAAGAAATCAATTTGATCCTGCAATATCGGCTCAAACTCTGCCGGAGCATAAACGTGCAAGGGGGCGGTTCTGCCTAATAGGGCAAACGTTGAAATCATGCCGACCAGACCCAAACAATGATCGCCATGCAAATGACTAATAAAGACGGCTTGCAGACGAGCAAAGGGCAAGCGCCGGCGACGATATTGAAGTTGCGTTCCTTCGCCGCAATCGATCATAAACAATTTATGGCGAAAGTTTACGATCTGTGCTGCCGGATTATGGCGCATCGTAGGTACAGCGCAGCCGCACCCAAGAATTGAGATTTCAAACTTTTCCATTTGGCTTCTTCATCTTAAATGATGCTTCCGTTCATTCAATCGGGCATAAGACTTTCGCAAATTGAAGGGCCGAATGCTTGGCAAAGATACGATATTCGCCGCAAAATGATCAACTCTCGGCTATGATTTTATGCGGCAGAGCCGTATGTCGCACACTTACTCCCCCACTCGTTTCTTCCTCGTCTAAGATTCTTTATTATGGGCTTATTTTCAACTGATTATATCCTTATATGCATCTTATTTCAATGCTATGAGTATTGTTTGCCGGCACCAAACTATCGTTTGCCGGGAGCATACTATGGTTTGGCGCGAGCATACTATCGTTTGCTGCCGGCAAACAATGGACGGTTCAACTCGTCGGCAATGCACACCGAGACTTTTGACCCGATTTTATGCTTCTTTGTCCTTATTGTTTTGACCGGCCTTATAAACGCGAGCGACATACTGCCTCCACTATGAAAATAGCATAAAACAACAATAGAGATAAGCATCAAAAACAGCACGGTGAGCGTCACTTTTTCGACTTAAAACGAGCGAAACACAAAAGTAAAGCAGAGATTCTTGCGTATTTGGCAGGCTTCATGTAAATTTGCTGAAAAGAAATACACGCTTACAGAATTATGCTGCGAAAACTTTTCATCTTTTTATTGACTTTAAGTGCCTTAAGTTGCTTTTCTGAAACGACAGAATGGACACCTAAGAATCTGCCAATGGTATATTTGAAAGATAAGACTCAGCACGTCTGCAACCCGGAGCAAATCTTATCTAAAGCCACGACTGATTCGATCAACAATATGCTTACTGTGCTTGAAGAAAAGCGTGGTGTACAGGCTATAGTCGTGGTTGTAGGGCGCGTAGAAAATGCCGATGCTTACCGTTTTGGTATGGATCTGGCGGAACATTACGGCATAGGTAGCAAGGAGCAAAACTCCGGCCTCCTCATCGTGCTTGCAACGAAAGATAGAAAATATCAAATTTTGACGGGAACGGGCTTAGAAGGTACACTGCCGGATGCCATTTGCCGGCGTGTAGAGAATCGACTGATGGTCCCGGCCTTAAAAAGAGGTGATTGGGACGAAGCTATGTTTACTTCCGTCAAAGCCTTGTCAACCTATTGCATGGGCGATAAAAGTTTAGTAAACTCCAACGGAGATTTGGACGAGGATGAGTTATCGCAATTACTCGGCTTAATCATCTTTGGTTTTTGTGCCTTTCTAGGCGCAATTTATGCCGTAGTAAATGCCCTTAGAACAAGACGAATTTGTCCGCAATGTCGTAACAGTAAGCTAAAGGTCGTTAAAACAAGGATAGAACGAGGCAAAGATAAACACCTCTATAAAGTATTCTCCTATCGCTGTAAAAAATGTGGGTACGAGGATGAGAAAAAATATTCTCTTGCTCGTAATCAAGCCCACTTGAGAAACGTTGGTCCCTACTCGTTCGGTAGTGGCTGGGGCAGAGGCTTCAGTGGAGGGGGTGGCTTTGGAGGCGGAGGTAGCTTCGGCGGTGGAAGTTTTGGCGGCGGCGGAAGCGGTGGTAGCTTTTAGACGAGCCGAATGAGTAATTGGCGTACACGATTCTCTTTCTCTATTTTTAAGAACAAAAATAATAACGCATTATGAAATCATTATCCAAGAAAAATCTGATTCTCCTCGCCGTAGGAGGCTTGCTACTCATCTGTGTCTTTTGGTCCTTTTCCACATACAATAGTTTAGTGGGACAAGATGAAGTTGTCACCACTGCTTGGGGCAACGTGCAAACTCAATATCAACGCCGAAGCGACCTCATCCCTAATCTGGTGAACGTGGTCAAAGGCTATGCAAAACACGAAAAAGAAACGCTCGAAGCCGTTGTGTCTGCAAGAGCCCGCGCTACGCAGATTACGGTCAGCGCAGACGGACTAACACCGGAAAAATTGCAACAGTATCAACAGGCACAAGGACAACTCTCGGCAGCACTTGGGAAACTCTTGGCTGTATCTGAGAGCTATCCTAACTTAAAAGCCAATGAAAACTTCTCCGAACTGCAAGCGCAGTTGGAAGGTACAGAAAATCGTATCTCAGAAAGCCGCACGCGTTACAACAAAGCTGTGCAGGGCTACAATATATCAGTACGAAAATTCCCGGGAAACATCGTAGCTAAAATGTTTGGCTTTGCTCCTAAAGCAAAATTTGAAGCTGCAGAAAACGCACAAAACGCACCGACTGTCAACTTTGAATAAGTAGCGGTAAAATACATATCTCCTTATTATGGATCCAAAACAACGCTATATGATGCGTGGCGTTAGCGCAATGAAAGAAGACGTGCACAACGCCATTAAAAACATTGATAAAGGGATTTTCTCACAAGCTTTTTGCAAAATCATTCCCGACATTTTGGGCGGCGACCCGGAGTATTGCAATATTATGCACGCCGATGGCGCCGGCACGAAGTCGAGCTTGGCTTATGCGTACTGGAAAGAGACGGGTGACCTCTCCGTCTGGAAAGGCATAGCCCAAGACGCGCTGATTATGAATACCGACGATTTGCTTTGCGTCGGAGCAGTCGACAATATCTTAGTAAGTTCAACTATCGGGCGCAATAAGATGCTGATTCCGGGAGACGTTATCTCAGCCATCATAAATGGTACGGACGAACTCTTACAGCAACTGCGCGAAATGGGCATTGGTATTTACGCCACGGGAGGCGAAACGGCCGATGTGGGTGATTTGGTGCGCACAATCATAGTGGATAGCACGGTAACCTGCCGTATGAAGCGCTCAGAAGTTATTGATAATGCGAACATCCGCCCCGGCGATGTGATTGTCGGCTTAGCCTCATTCGGACAAGCGACCTACGAGACGAAATACAATGGCGGGATGGGCAGCAATGGGCTCACCTCGGCACGTCACGACGTTTTCGCAAAAGATCTCGCGAAGAAATACCCCGAAACTTACAACCACGACGTTCCGCAAGAACTTGTTTATAGCGGCATCTACCAGCTTTTGGATCCGATTCCCGACACGCCGCTCACGGCGGGCCAATTGGTTTTATCGCCAACCCGTACTTATGCGCCGGTAATCAAACGTCTGTTGGAGAAAATGCGGGCAGAGATTCACGGAATGGTACATTGCACCGGCGGCGCACAGACAAAAGTGCTCCATTTTGTTGGTGAAAATTGCCGTGTAATCAAAGATAATATGTTCCCCTTGCCTCCTTTGTTCCGTATAATCCAAGCACAAAGCGGCACAGATTGGCAAGAGATGTATAAAGTCTTTAATATGGGGCATAGAATGGAGATTTACGTTGCACCGGAAAAGGCCGAAGAAGTCATCAGCACGGCAAAAGACTTTAATATCGATGCACAAATCGTCGGCAGAATTGAAGAGGGAAAGCGCTCATTGACGATTCGAAGCGAATTTGGCGAATTTAATTATTAAGACTCACGCACTATATCTTGTGCAACACTTAGAAAATGGCAGTAACCACAAATACGCTCTTAGAAAAACTTGACGGCCTGCGCAGTCGGTTTGAAGAAGTTTCCACGTTAATCACAGATCCTTCAGTCATAGCTGATCAAACGCGCTACGTGCGCCTGACAAAAGAGTACAAAGAGCTGGAAGACTTGATGCAAGCTCGCAAACGCTATGCAGAACTCTTGTCTAATTTGCAAGAAAGCAAGAATCTGCTGTTAACGGAAACGGATGCGGAACTCAAAGAATTGGCTCGCGAAGAAGTAGCTGCGTGCGAAGCGGAAATCCCGACTTGTGAAGAGCAGATAAAATTGATGCTTGTGCCGAAAGATCCCGAAGATGGGAAAAATGCAATCTTAGAAATACGTGCCGGAACCGGAGGCGATGAAGCTGCTCTCTTTGCCGGCGATCTCTTTCGTATGTATGCGAAATTTTGCGAGAGCAAAGGTTGGAAATTTGAAGTATCTTCAGCTAACGAAGGTGCCGTCGGCGGTTTCAAAGAAGTCGTTGCCTCCGTCACAGGAGCGGATGTTTACGGCACATTAAAGTATGAGAGCGGTGTACATCGCGTACAACGTGTACCGGCTACGGAAACGCAAGGACGCGTACACACTTCGGCGGCAACGGTAGCCGTACTTCCTGAGGCGGAAGCTTTCGATGTTGAAATTCACGAAGGAGAAATTCGATGGGAAACCTTCCGTTCGAGCGGCGCAGGCGGGCAGAACGTCAACAAAGTAGAGTCCGGTGTGCGCCTACGCTATGATTGGAAGAATCCAAATACCGGAGAGACGGAAGAAATATTGATAGAATGTACGGAGACGCGCGACCAACCGAAGAACAAGGAGCGAGCTTTGGCCCGCTTGCGCACATTTATCTATGACAAAGAGCATCAAAAATACGTAGACGATATAGCCAATCGGCGCAAAACTTTAGTTTCGACAGGCGATAGAAGCGCAAAGATTCGCACTTACAACTATCCGCAGGGCCGCATTACAGACCACCGCATCAATTATACCATATATAATCTCCCCGCCTTTGTAGATGGCGATATCCAAGACTGCATTGATCAATTGATGGTGGCAGAAAATGCAGAGCGAATGAAGGAAGCCGAACTATAAGCAGCAAGTCTCTACCGGTAAATTCCTCAGTAATTAAACAACAAACCGAAAAGTATATCTCAATGAACAAACAACAATTAGTCGATATCATACGCAAACGGCGCACCTTCCTCTGTGTGGGTTTGGACACCGACCTAAAAAAAGTGCCAGCACATATTTTAGATATGCCAGACCCCATATTTGCATTCAACAAAGCGATCATCGACGCCACAGCTCCCTATTGCGTGGCTTACAAGCCCAATTTAGCCTTTTATGAATGCTTTGGCGTGGCCGGTTGGACGGCCTTTGAAGCCACAGTGGAGTACTTGCGCACCAATTATCCTGAACATCTAATCATTGCCGACGCGAAGCGAGGCGATATAGGCAACACTTCGGCGATGTATGCGCGTGCTTTCTTTGAAGACCTCAACGTAGACGCACTAACCGTCGCACCTTATATGGGCGAAGACAGCGTTGCCCCTTTCCTACCCTATAAAAATAAGTGGGTAGTCTTGTTGGCACTGACGAGCAACAAAGGATCGGCAGATTTCCAACAACAAACGCTGGCTGATGGCGAGGCTTTGTATGAGAAAGTTCTGAAAACGAGCCAGCAATGGGCAGATAGCGAGCAGATGATGTATGTTGTAGGCGCAACAAAAGGCGATTTTTTCAAACATATTCGCGAGATTGTCCCGCATCATTTCTTGCTCGTACCCGGAGTTGGCGCTCAGGGAGGATCACTTGCTGAAGTTTGTCGTTATGGAATGACGAATGAAGAATGCGGTCTGCTTATCAATTCTTCCCGCGGCATTATTTACGCAGACTCATCCTCACGCTTTGCTACCGTAGCCGGTGAGAAAGCACACGAGCTACAAATAGAAATGGATCAGCTCCTCACCGAGCGTGGCTTATAACAATCTTATAATGAATTAAAGCAATAGAAGGAGAGAACGAATTTTAGCCATAAGCGCGTGATACATTTGCCGTTAATCTGTACTTTCAGGACAATATCAAACCAAGCGCTATTTTTTTCTGCTAAACGCTTGTTCATTCTCTAAAGAATCCCTACTTTTGCAGTCGCAATTCGGAAAGAATTGGCTCGCTAGCTCAACTGAATAGAGCATCTGACTACGGATCAGAAGGTTATAGGTTTGAATCCTATGCGAGTCACTCTGACGTTTGGCTCGCTAGCTCAACTGAATAGAGCATCTGACTACGGATCAGAAGGTTATAGGTTTGAATCCTATGCGAGTCACTCCATTCATCCCTATATCTCCTTATGGTTGATATGGGGATTTTTTATGCTGATTTCTTTTCTATTTGATCTGCTTATCATAACTTTGAATCTGAAATATGACCAATTCTATATTTTTGGTCGCAAAACAAGATAAATTTGTAAAGATAAGCATATGAAAAGAATCGCATCCGCATCAAGACTCCTCTGCAGTTTATTGCTCCTCTGCCCGCTCTTATTTTTCAGTAGCTGCGAAGAAGATATTTGGTTTCAGCGCAACCCATTGAGAGAAACAGCTTGGCGGGTAATCAACATAGAAGAACAAAACCCGGGAAACTGTCCGTTTAGGATAGGAAATTTACTCGTCTTCGGCAGCACCTCCTCAGAGTTTTATATAGAGACATTCAGTGGTAGGCAATATGGTTTTTGGAACTTAAGAGGCGATAGACTTACGCTAAGTTTTGATCCGAGTAACCACAACAACAGCATATCCATCTATATCACGCAAAGGTCCTTCGATGTTTTGGCTTTTGATTGTGTAGACAATCTGTATAACCAGCGCTACCGCATCCTCGTTCAGCTATACCGACAATCCGGCTATAGTTTGTCTGAAGCTAAGAAGTAGGTAGCAGAGGCGCGGCCTTGGCTGCTCAACCGGCACACAAATAAACTTTCAGCTATAACAGCTCAAGCGCTCCTTGCGAATAGTTCTTCGCAAGGAGCGCTTGAGTTTTCTTTACCAAAGTCTTTATTTGATTCCTCTCGCATTCAACGCCTCCGCATATTTTTGGGCATTGACTTGATGCTCTTCATAAGTTTCGGCGAAGTTATGTGATCCGGAGAAATCCTCTTTCGCACACATATAGAAATAGTTGTGGTGTGCATAATTGAGTACCGACTTAATGCTCGCGATACTCGGGATGCAAATCGGCCCTGGAGGAAACCCTGCATATTTATAGGTATTGTAAGGACTATCAGTAAAGAGAATGTCGCCCGCGATACGATGCAGGTAAAATTTACCCGTCGCATACTTCACCGTAGGATCAGCCTGCAAACGCATACCTTTTTTATAGCGATTCAAATACATACCGGCAACCATTGGTTTCTCCTTATTGTCGTTCGTCTCTTGCTCCACTATTGAAGCCAAAGTCATTACTTGCAGCGGAGTAAGCCCGTTCTTCTTAGCTAAAGCCTTACGCTTCGGAGTCCAATAATTGTCATACTCTTTCTTCATCCTTGTCATCAGTTGCTCCGGCGTGGTACTCCAATACAACTCATAAGTATTCGGAATAAAAAGTGCGATAATCGTGGCTGTATCTACACCATATTTAGCGCAAAAGGCGGGATCGTGAAAGGCACGTGCGAAGGTTGCGGAATCAGTCTCAAACGACTGCCCCAATTTACCTGCCAAATCGTTGGATGTACGCACAATGGGGACGACAAAAGCCACAGGCCCTTGCTTCCCATTGCGCATATTACGAAACAATTGCAAAGTACCCACACCCGTAAGCGTATACCGCCCATGACGAATATGCTTACGATAACCCATCACTGCCGACAAGGTCTTAAAACTAAGAAAATGCCCGGGTGCTGCTACACGATCTAACTTCACATAAACAGAATCGGCCGTGTCGTCAGCATCAACAAAGATATAAGCATCCTTCTTCAAAGAAAAATCTGCAAACAACATCCAATACGCAACGACAATTAAACCGACGAGTACAGACAATATTATATACCGATAGTTACGTTTCATTTTCTCTACTTTTTTACTGTCTGCAAAAGTACGCTAACTCAAGAAAAGAGCAAAACTCCTCACCTATTTTTACAGGATTTCCTTTAAGCACATGTCAATGTTAGTTGAAGACTCCACTATTGTTATTATTTAACGCGAGTCGGTATGATTGTGTAATTGTTTATCCAATACGCAACTAAATATAGCCTTCTCTCGATGAAGATAACAAGATAACAACTTATTATCAAAAAGTGCAACAACAAGCCCTTAGGCTTAGTCTTTTGGCAGGGCAGGCGTTGGAGCGAAGCGACAACCCTGACATAGTTCGCCGCAAAAGGGCAACCCCTTAGGGTTGGTCTTTCAAAATCATCCGCATATCAGCTTATAATCAAGCGATTATTGCGCGTTTTGCCGGCTCGGCGGAAATGCTTACCTTTGCATACGCAAGGGCGAGGAGCGCTCTTGATTCAATTATTCACCAATTAAATCTATACCACAATGATTAAATTCGTTATTAGGGCGAAGAAAAATCCGCTCAAGAGAGATCAAGTGAAATTTTATCCGCAGATGGCGCCGGGCGTGCCCGTAATGTTGCGCACGATTGTCGGGCGCATCGAGAAGCGTTCGGGCGTATCTTCTGCCTCTGTTAAGGCGGTGTTGGATGCCCTGCAATATGAGATTCTCCAAACACTTGCGGACGGTAATTCGGTTCGCTTAGGAGACCTCGGTTCTTTTCGCCTGACGATGCACGGCGAGGGCGCGTCGACGGCGAAAGAGGCCAAGGAAAAAGGTGCAAATCTCATTAAACGCGTGAGCGTAAGGTTTACGAAAAGCAGTGCGATGCGCTTAGCTCTTGACAAGCGCAACTTAATCTTCGGTGCGCAGGACGATATCCGGAATGCGAAGTAAGTGGGATTAAGGCACAGCTTAGTGCCGGCAAAAAATTACATTTAACAAAGGCCGCGTTTCCGGTTTCGGGGGCGCGGCTTTTTCGTGTCTTGTTGAAAAAGGGTTGTTTTCCGTGTATGCAAGGATAGGTTTCGGGCAAACTTTCACCTATGATCGGAAAAATTGTCTTATAGGAAAGTTTAAACGGTCTTATAGGCAAATTAAAATTGTCTTATAGGAGAGTTTCAACGATCATAGGTGAAAGTTTAGCGAGGATGCGGAGGCGGGTTCTCCGATAGCAACTTTCCGAAAATCTTAGTCGTAAAAGTCGTTTTTATTTCCTCTTTTTCTATTTTCAAAGGCTCTTTCAGGGGAAGGATTTTCTACCTGCTTTCACACTGATTCATCGCTTTAAAGATCTCCGTCAAAGGCTGATATGCGACACGCGGAGCAAAATAAAACTAAAAAATCGCCTTTCCACTTAGCTTTTCTGCATTATTTGTTTTGAAAACCGCAAGAAGAAAACATAAAAAGTACAGAGAGTGAAAAAATATGATGCCATGTTTTTCGCGGACATTACCTCTTTGAGAGTGCGGAAGGCTTTAATCGTATCGATACGGTCATTAGAACAATAATGTCTGCTTAATAGAAACAAGTAAGACTTTAGTTCAGAAGATGTAGACACAACAAAAAAAAGAGCGCTTAACTCCTATCTGTAGTAATTAAGCGCTCTTTTAGTCTAAGTTATAGTTTACGGCCTTATTTATTTCGTGGTATTTGTTTTATCAAATTCATCGCCCGGATAGAGTGTATTCCACCAAAGAGGCTTTTGCTTTAACCACATCGCAAACCAAGCATTGATGATTTCTTGCCAAGCTTTACGCTTAGTGAAGTCGCCAATATAATGGTTCTGATCTTCTACGGCCACATAGGCTGTGGGACGCCCCAGAATCTTTAAAGCAGTAAATATAGCCTGACTTTGATCAGTCGGTACGTTTGTATCAACCGTACCATGCAACAATAAGAGCGGTGTATGAATCTTATCAGCATTGTACAAAGGAGAATGCTTTACAAACAAATCAGGATTATTCCAAGGGAAACTTCCATACTCAGCAGTCTCACCATAAGAATAGCCCCAATAGCCACCACCCCAATAAGCACCAATATCACTGATACCGGCATGACTAATTCCACAAGCAAAGATATCCGTTTTTGTTTGTAGATATTGCGTCATAAAACCTCCATAAGAGGCACCGATGCAACCAATACGAGACTTGTCAACAAAGGGATGGGCTTTTAGGAAGGCTTTTACGCCTTGAATAATATCGTCAGAACTCTCGTCACCCCAAGTATTAACGTGACGTGCCGCAAACTCTTGCCCAAAACCTATGGCGCCACTGGGCTCTACTACGTAAGCCACATAGCCCTGATTAGCAAAGTCAGCTACAGGATAGACATACTCTAACTGCTTTGTAGTCGGCGTGCAACCACCATAATAATAGACAATCATCGGATACTTCTTATTGGGATCAAAATTAGCCGGCACATAATAGAAGCCTTTGATTGTATCGCCTCGCTCTGTCTTAAACGACCAGTCTTTACAAGCAGGAAGGGCTACATCCTTCATCATTTTAGCAAAATCGATATTGCCGATTCGAGTTGCGGCCGGCTTAGCATCTTTTAATGACGCCAAGAACATCTCTCTTGCGCTATGGTCGGTCTGTCCGGTAAAGAAGAGGCGCGGTTGCGCTTCATTGTAAGACAGGCCACAGCTTCCGAGACAAGTAACGGGAAGGGAGAATTTTATTACCTTCTCTGTCTGAGGATTTAATTTGAAATAGGAAATATCAAAACCATCGTCGGCCGAGAAGTAGATGTTCTTATCACCCGTAGCCCAATTAACTCTATTAACGCTAGGCTTAAAGTTCTTCAAAATGGGGCGTACCTGCTTCGTAGCGAGATCAAGCAAATAGAGACGATAGTCGAAGGAGTTAGGAAATTGATCAGGTTTAACTTCTGATCCTATGCCATCAAATGCCGCAGGAGAGGCCTTGATCAAGATTTGTTTGTCGTCGGGCGAGAAAGAGCAGGACTCTACAAACGTCGCGTTGTTGTAGATCGTATCTACTTTGTTGGTCGACAAATCTAAGGTCAAAATAACCTTACGATTAAAGGGACGTTGCGTGGCCTCAAAACGGTCGTAAAGCAAAAGCAAGCGGCGCCCATCAGAAGAAATATCCTCTAGTCCTACACTTTCTTTTCCGAAGGTTAGGCGCGCCATCGTCCCGGTTTTTAGATCATAACGGAAAAGAGATTGGCGCTTTCTCCAGCCTGGCATACGATCATCGGGCTGAAAGATACGCTTAATTCCGTTTTCATAACTCTGTCCGTCTTCTTCCACACGATAAACCAAGTAATCTCTTTGCGGAGAGATTTCAAAACTACCGGTGGGAATGCCCGAAGCAAGTACAGACTCTTGTTGTGTTGCAGGATCAAAGGTATATAAAACGCGGCCTCCCGTTTCTTCTCTCGTACCATACATAATGTCTGCTTTAGGCAGCCATCTAACATCTGTATAAGCATTGTAGCGATTGAGTACCTTTTGTGATTTAACGTCTTTGATAAATGTCTCATATACAGACGTTCCATCTTTCTTAACCGTAACAATACTGTAGGCAAGATATCGTCCGTTTGGAGAAATGCTCAGGTAGTTGGGATGCGGCCCTAAAATCATATCGTCTCTTACATACAAGCGCTTACCTGTCGCATTGATTTGTAAAAGATTCAAGTCCTTTCCCGCTAAACTTATATTAAAGGAATCCTTTTCTTCAGGCTTAGTAAGGCTGAGAATGTCCACATTGCTTTCGCCCGGCCGCAAGGAGAAAGGCTGACCGGCTGAAATCTCCTTGCCGTTGAGATACATTTTATATTTACTCAGATTCTTCGCAATAATTGTAGGGCGAAGGAAGTCTTGCGTGCGAAGCGTAAAGCGTAAAGCGCGCAAAGTAGGCTTATTGTCAATTGCCGGTAGTGCCGTTGCCCTCCGAATCGTTTTGTCGCCGGTCGGGAGATCTATCAAAGTGCTGTTCTTACTAAGAACTTCCTCCATATCAAAGGTAGTTCCTTTCATATTCGTCTTATCCGTTTGATACGGAGTTTGCAAAACCAAGGCACCTTGAAGGTAAACCTTGTCCACGTGGATCGTGTCTGCAAAGGCTGAGAGCGGCAATAGCAGCAAGCAGCTTAAAAATACTTTCATCATGAGAGACTATTTTCTTTTTGTTTTTCTATACTTTGGAAATCTTTCTTTCTCAGTTTAAAAGAGTTGGTCAAGTATTTATCCCTCACGACCTGATTGGCAGCAAGTTCTTCAGGCGTACCCTGAAACAAGATACGCCCCTCAAAAAGCAGATAGGCTCTATCAGTAATACTTAACGTTTCCTCTACGTTGTGGTCGGTAATTAAAATACCTATATGTCGGTCTTTTAGTTTCCAAACAATGTATTGGATATCTTCTACTGCAATCGGATCGACGCCGGCAAAGGGTTCATCAAGCATGATAAACTTAGGATCAATGGCTAAGCATCGAGCTATTTCCGTGCGCCGCCGTTCTCCGCCCGACAGTTGATTGCCTTTGTTCTTCCGAACCTTCCCTAAGCGAAACTCCGCAATAAGACTTTCGAGCTTGTCTTTTCTATACTCTTTTGACTTCCCCGTCATTTCGAGTACGCTCATAATATTGTCCTCGACACTCATCGAGCGAAACACGGAAGCCTCTTGCGCCAAGTAACCAATGCCATAGCGCGCTCGCTTATACACAGGAAACTTTGTAATGTCGTGGTCATTTAAATAGATGTGTCCCCCATTCGGCACTACCAAGCCCGTAGTCATATAAAAGGAAGTCGTCTTCCCCGCTCCGTTAGGTCCGAGCAGTCCGACGATTTCCCCTTGATGCACGTTAAATGAGACGTCGTTCACAACCGTTCGGCGCCCGTATTTTTTTACTAAACCCTCTGTGCGCAGAACCATTGCGTCCTTTGCCGTCAAGTCAGCCAAATCTTTCTCTAAGTCATCCATATAAAGGTATGCTTATCTGTATCATTTCATTGCGAAAGTGCGGAAGCGCCAAGCCGCGTAAGGATTTCTTACTAAGCCTTTTCAAAGTTGCTCGTATAGAGATAACGTTTGATAGAGCGCTTGGGCGTTTTTTCAAACTCTTCGCTATGGATGCGTATGCCGGAGAGCTGCTCGTAGCTGTTGACCATCGTATTCAACTCTTTGCGGTTTTGCTCCATTTTTTCTTTCAATTGTTCTTCGCTCAGATTGTCGCGCTTCACCTCTTCTTCATCCGGATAGACGAGTCCAAAGAGTCGATCTCCTTCTTGAATGACAATACATTCTGCTACATAAGGCAGGATATTCAATTTCTCTTCGATCTCTTCCGGATAGATATTCTGCCCGCTTGAGCCAAGCAGCATATTCTTGCTGCGCCCACGGATGTACAAGAAGCCATCAGCATCAATAACACCTAAATCGCCCGTGTGAAACCAGCCATCTTTATCTATGGCCGCCTCCGTAGCCTCCGGATTTTTATAATAGCCGAGCATTACATTGGCGCCGCGCACCAAGATTTCGCCCACGATGCGTTGCGGATCCTTGCTATCAATCTTGATTTCCATATGCGGAACGACGCGACCGCAAGAGCCTAAGCGGCGTTCGTGCCAATCGGCATACGTAATAATGGGCGCACACTCTGTTGCTCCATACCCCACGGTGTAATTGAAATTCATCTTATACAAGAAGTTTTCAATCTCGCTATTAAATGCCGCGCCGCCGATTATGATTTCATAGAACTTTCCACCGAAAGCCGCCACAAGTTGCTCGCGAATCTTATCGCGGATTCTCTGATTGATCAAGGGCAACTTCAGCAATACTTTCATACTGGGTGTTTGCAACTTGGGGAGAACCGACTTGCGTATGATTTTTTCGATAATCAAAGGGACTGCAACGATCAAGTCGGGCTTCACTTCGGCAAAGGCTTGGAAGATGATGCGCGGACTTGGAACGCGCGTGAGGAAATAAATATGGATGCCAATCAAGAATTCGTAGAAGAATTCAAAGCTCATGCCATACATATGTGCCATCGGCAACATACTAATCACTTTACTTCCGCGCTCCAACTTATGACCTAAAACGCTGTCGGCAAAGTCCATATTCGACCACAACGCACGATAAGGGATCAAAACGCCTTTAGAGTTGCTCGTTGTTCCGGAAGTATAGTTCAAAATAGCCAAAGCATCAGGGTCTGATGCAGGGCGATAATTAACGTGCTCTTGGCGGAAATATTTGGGGAAGCGTTCACCAAAGATTTTGTTAAGCGATTCGCGCGCCTGCACCAATTGCTCTGAACGGCTGAGTAGCAAACTATAATCGACCAAGCTGACTATGCCCATCAAATCAGGCATTTGCTCGGCATCCAACTCCGGCCACGCTTGATCGCCGGCAAAAAGCAGGCGGGCGCCGGAGTGATTCACGATGTCGTGTACTTGCTTTGCTTTAAATTCGTGCAAAATCGGGACTGCGACTGCTCCATAAGTCAAAATCGCTAACAGAGCTGAAGCCCATCCGGAACTGTTTCGGCCGCACAAAGCTATCTTATCGCCGGGGTGAATATCGGCATATTCAAAGAGAATGTGGAGTTTTTCGATCTTTCGTGCAACGTCGTGATATTGCAGGGTCGCTCCCTGATAATCGGTGAAAGCATCTTGATCCCAATGCTCTTTCAAACTGTCCTCTATTCTTTTGATAAAATCTTTATAGTCGTATGCTGACGGATTCATTTTCTACTAAATTTTAGCACAAGTGTGTTTTAACTGTGCAAAATTAAGCAATAAAATTGGAATGTAAGGACCTCGCAGGGCTATAAACGCCCTATTTGACGGTTAAAGTCTCAAATTCTGCTCCGTAATAAGCATATAATTTTTGTAGTTTGGATCAGAATGGGTAGAATGAGGACAAATAGTCATAAGAAGGCGCAAATACCAACGCAGCTATACTGCCTTTGAAAAAGGTATCGCCTACTGTGAGCAAGGATGTTCTAACAATCGGCTACTCTAACAATTCCGTAAAGACTGACAACATTCTTCACAAAACGCCGCCGGTAGATAGTAGGGCACAAATGCCAATAAATGAATCGTTTTATGACGAATGATTTTCGTTTGCTCCCACCAAACAATGGTTTGTTGCCACCAAACGATAGTTTGCTCCCACCAAACGATGGTTTGCTGCCGCCAAACAATAGGCTGCTGAGGTTTGCGCAACTTCAGCGGCAAGATCGTCAACCGGCCTTATGTGCTTGGCAGTCATTTTCACCCGCACCGCGAAGAAAAATCGATTTTCCAAAAATTTACGCAAGATTTCTTGGTTTATAAAATAAACTACTTTATCTTTGCACCAGGTTTAAGAGCGGCAAAATCAGGAAGTCGCTTATTTTAAACAGCATTTGGTTTATAATATAAACTTCTTTATGAAGCCCACTCCGATGCGAACACGCTTACATTGCTGCAAAAGACAACGAAATACAAACTCGCAAAATAATACTCAAAATGGAAGAGAAAAAGATTTCAGAGAAAGAGAGTCTGAAACTGATCATGACAATGATCGACCAGACGAAAACGGACGATGGACGCCACAGCGGCGACACCATGTTAATATGGGGTTACCTTACGACGCTGCTTGGACTTGGCATTTACGGACTGACGCTGGCTACAAACACACCGCAATGGAATCTGCTCTGGTTAAGCTTACCCTTTGTTGGTTTTCTGTCATCTTATTTATTTAGCAGGCAGCGAGAAAAACCGATGAAGACGTATGTGCGCTCAATGATCAATCAGCTGTGGATGGTCATCGGGACGGCTTTTATGCTCATGATGATTATCTTTCCCATATTGGGCAGCAATTCAGCCTACATACAGCCGCTCGTACTGCTCTTTTGCTCGGTCGGAGTAAGCGTAAGCGGTCTTATTAGTCAGGAGCGCTTACTGACCTACCTACCCTTCCTGCCTTTTTGTCTGGGCTTGCATCTGTTAGTCCAACTCTCTCGCGGAGGCATTTACTATAACTCGAATCTATGGTTTGCGTTGGGTTTCGTCGTACTGATGATTATTCCCGGCCATTACCTCAATCATAAATACGCCAAATAACTATGTTGCCGGAACTCGACCCCTTGTTGCACTCCCAATTGCGCTTGGCCGTCATTTCTCTGCTCAGCAATGTCGTAGAGGCAGACTTCGTCTATCTCAAAGAGAAGACGCAGGCCACGGCAGGCAACTTGAGTGTGCAAATAGAAAAGTTAGGCGCTGCGGGCTACATCCACGTAGAAAAGACCTTTGCCGGAAAGAAACCGCGCACTGTATGCCGTCTGACCTCAAAAGGAAAGCAGGCATTCGAAGCTTATGTGCAGGCGCTTCAGTCATACATCTCGACATTAAACCCCTAACTCAAATAAAAAATATCTGATTATGAAAAAGTTTTTGTTTGTGCTGATCTGCTCAGCATGGTTCGGCCTCAATCAAATGAAGGCCCAGAGTTTAACCGTTCACATCCAAGGGATTGAACAAGACAAAGGTAAGGTTTTCGTAGCCCTGTTTAATAGTCAGGAAACGTGGCTGAAGCAATCGTTTAAGAGTCTTGAGCAGGACGTAACGGGTGCTACTTGCACGGTAACTTTCTCGGATCTCCCCAAAGGTGAATATGCCATCGCCATTTTCCACGACGAAAACGGCAACGGCACTATGGATTTTGGAAAAATGGGAATCCCCATTGAAAAGTTTGGGTTCAGCAACGATGCAAAGTGCGTTATGGGCCCTCCGGCTTTTGAAGATGCAAAAATTGTGTTTGAGAAAGATGCAGAAAGCACCATAAATCTTCAAAAAGTAGAGCTTTAAGCTTAACGAACTACGCGTGTTCGTTGCCGACAATAAAGCCTTCCCTACTCCACCCTTTCATTTCCGAAAGGACGGAAGCCACGAAGGAAATCGGCAACGGGCAGGCGTTTTTTTCCGGCCGGTTGTATTTCCTTTAAATGCAAATAACCATCGCTTAAAGCCACTTTCAAATCGGCTTTATCTGCAATGATGATGGTGCCAACAGGCGCTGCGGGCGTGCAAAATTCCTTTTCTGATGAAATTATTTTAAGCGCTTGCTGCTTCTCACCACTCACGAAGGTGGTCCAAGCTGCGGGATAAGGAGACAAACCACGGATGTGATCGTAGCAACGCTTGACACCCGCACTCCAGTCTATCTTGCAGTTATCCTTAAATAGTTTCGGAGCAGGCTTAAGCGGTTCATCGGTCTGCATTTCTGCTTGGGGAATGGCCTCAATATCGCCTTCAATCAGTTTGTTTATTGTTTCAATCACTAAATCTCCGCCCAGCAGCATCAAGCGATCGTGTATATCTCCGGCCGTATCCGTATCTGAGATGGGGACGCGAACTTGTTGGATCACATTGCCTGTGTCTATTTCGTGCTGCAAAAAGAATGTTGTGATACCGGTCTCACGTTCGCCATTTATTATGGCCCAATTGATGGGCGCAGCGCCTCTATACTGCGGCAATAATGCGGCGTGAAGATTAAACGTTCCGAAACGCGGCATTGCCCAAACGACTTCGGGCAACATACGAAAGGCTACGACGACTTGCACATCCGCCTGCCAAGCTTTTAATTGAGTCAAAAAATCAGGATCTTTTAAACTCGCAGGCTGCAAAAGTGGTAATCCGTGGGCCTCAGCAAAGATTTTGACGGCTGATTTTGAAAGGATGCTTTGATGGCGTCCGATCGGTTTATCGGGCATCGTAACTACGCCGACAATATTATAGCCGCCATCGACCAATCTCTTTAAACTCTCAACTGCAAATTCAGGTGTACCAAAGTAGACTATACGTAATGTTTCTTTTGTCATCGTTATTCTTCTGAAAAGTCTTTCATTAGCTTTCTATATAAGCTATATAAGCGGGTCTTAGATGCAAAACCGACAAAAATACCTTCACCATCAAGCACGGGAAGCATTTCGGCCTCGGTTTCTTGAAAGCGATCCATAACCGAAGACATAGCATCGAGCGTTTCTAACGTAATACGGGGCTTCTGCATCAATTGCTCTGCCGTATATAGGCCATACAACTCGCTTCTGAATATAACTTTGCGCAATGCCTTTAAATTGACGATACCCAAAAGTGCGCCAGCGCCATTAACCACCGCAAAGTCTTCTCCTTGCGCATTGGAGACGATACGCACAATTTGGCCCAATTTCATCTCCGGACGCAACACCGGGACGCTTTTATCAATAACAGCATCCAAGGTCATTAGCGTTAGGATCGATTTATCTTTATGGTGCGTGAGTAATTCGCCATTACGCGCCAAACGCATCGCATAAATACTATGGTGTTCAAACAAATTGATCGTCAGAAACGAAACAGCTGAAACAATCATCAGAGGTAGGAAGAGATCATAACCACCCGTCAACTCTGCAATGAGGAAGACGCCGGTCAAAGGCGCATGAAAGACGCCGCTCATCAAACCCGCCATACCCAAGAGTGCATAGTTGCGCTCCGGAACGTGGATGCCTAACAAAGAAAGACTATTCCAAACCTTTGAAAAGAAATATCCGCCCAAACACCCCATAAACAAACTCGGCGCAAAAGTACCACCGCAACCACCGCCGCCATTAGTCGCCGTCGTTGCAAAGACTTTAAAGAACAAGATTAAGCCAAGGTAGATCAGAAAATATTCAGAATGATTAAAGAAAAGCGAATTGTTCATCACGCTTTCGGCCTTTATTGTGCCGGCATCATTCAACAAAATCGCTATGATATTGTAGCCTTCGCCATAAAGCGGAGGGAAGAAGAAAATCAAAATCGCTAAGATTGTTCCTCCTAAAGCGACTCGTTTAAAAGTACCATTGATGCGCCCGAAAACTTGCTCAAACCAATTCATCGCTCGTGTGAAATAAAGCGAAAGAATGCCGCAGAAAGCGCCGAGACAGATAGAACTGGGCACACGCTCAACGACAAAGGGATCGTTTAAGTGAAAGCTAAACATCGCAGCGGGGCCGGTCAGGAAATAAGTAACACAGGTAGCCGTCAGCGAAGCAATCAGTAGGGGAAGCAAAGAAGCCATCGTCAAGTCTATCATCAAAACTTCAAGCGTAAAGACGATTCCCGCAATGGGTGCCTTAAAGATACCGGCAATTGCAGCTGATGCGCCACACCCGATAAGCAACATTAATTCTTTGTGCTCCAAATGAAACACTTCGCCAAGGTTGGATCCGATGGCCGAACCTGTTAATACGATCGGCGACTCCGCGCCCACTGAACCGCCAAAACCAATTGTTAGGGAAGAAGCTAAGATACTTGACCAAGTATTGTGGCGGCGAATGTGCCCTTGTCGGCGCGAAATAGCATAAAGGATGCGCGTAATGCCGTGTCCGATGTCATCACGAACAACATACTTAATAAAAAGCGCTGTCAACAATATACCAACGAGCGGATAAACCAAGAAAAGCCATTGCGCCCTTCCGACATCAAAGCGGAAAGTCAGCAAAAACTGTATCTCATGGATTAGCCATTTTAGAAGCTGTGCTGAAAGCGCAGCTCCCACGCCCACCAAAAAGCTAAGCAGTTGTATAAATTGCCGACGATTAAGATGACTTTGCAAGAAGAGCAAGCCTCTCAGGATCGGATTGTACCCACGGTCTATTGCTGCTGTCGTCACGTTGGCGTCTATTTATTGGCGAATGATTTGTACCGTCCCATCGAAAGACAACTTAATTATAGCAGAGGCCGAAGCCGGTTTACGTTCATTCCTGCGAGACGTACAAATATAATCAACTGCCTCTTTTATTTCATCAGAGATTGCATCAAAACAAGCTGCCGAAGGCTCGCCGCTCACATTAGCCGAAGTCGAAACAATCGCGCGTCTGAAGCGAGCGCATAATTCGCGGCTAAAAGGTTCCTGCGTAATGCGGATGCCAACGCTTCCATCTTCAGCCAGCAAATTTGGAGCAAGATTACGCACGGTATCGTAAACAATTGTTGTCGGCCGAGTAGCATAATCTATAATATCCCACGCAGCATTAGGCACGTCGCGCACATAAAACTGCAATTTTGCTTCAGAATCGACCAATGTAATCAAGGCTTTAGAGTCTATACGACGTTTTATATCGTAGACTCTCTGTACTGCCTCCGGATTAGTCGCATCACATCCTATCCCCCAAATCGTGTCTGTAGGATAAAGTATAACTCCGCCGCGGTTCAACACCTCTACGGCTTGCCTTATATCCTCTCGCCAGGCTTTAGAGATGGGTTCTTGCTTTTGTTGATCCATCTGGCCGGACATCTTATCTGTCAATCCTTTTTTCATGATTTGCCTATGCAGGCCTTACCTGCAAATCTTCTCGCGAAGGTACAGCAATTTTCCTTTTTTGCCAAGATTTACGTCTACTTAGTTAGAAAAACTTCGTCTGTTGCTGAGCTTTCCGCTAGAGAGATTAGGCTTATTCACCAGCAACACGACATTAAAACAACTCAAAGTCTTGTCTCGCCAAACGTTGCTTCATTATTGCGCAGGCTATCCTGCTTTTTTTGTAAGCATGTGCGCAATCTTCATTATATATATTGTATGCCCTTCGTTTCTGTCAAGTTCTTGTAAGAATCATACTTGTTTTTGGTTAATCAATTAAGAATTTCTATCTTTGCAGCGATCTAACATTGCGAAACGACGCTTTATTTGAAGGTTAATGAAGCGCATTTTTGCCCTTTCAGGGCCGAGTTTCAGTTTACTTCTAGCGTTTTGGCAGTGAGCGAGATACTTTTTTAATTATACATGGGGCTACTCATATTCTACCTTTTATTGGCATTAGTCGTTTCTTTCCTTTGTTCTATTATGGAAGCGACTTTGCTCTCTACGCCATTCTCTTTTATTACGATGAAAGAGGAGGAAGGCTCAAAAGCAGCTAAACATCTTCGTAAATTCAAGCAGGACATTGACCGTCCTATTTCAGCTATTCTGACTCTGAATACCGTTGCCAATACCGCTGGTGCTGCGGGCGTCGGAAAGCAAGCGGCCCTCGTTTTAGGAGAAGAATGGTTTGGCTGGGTATCTGCGGGTTTAACCTTGCTTATTTTAGTCTTTTCAGAGATTATCCCCAAGACTTTAGGCGCTAATCATTGGCGTCGCTTGGTAATTCCTATGACGCCGGTCTACAGAGCCTTGGTTTTTCTCACTTTTCCTTTTGTTCTGATGGCGGAGTTCATTACGCGCTTCATCTCGCCCGGACAAAATGCTACTTCGGTCAGCCGCGAGGAAGTTTCAGCTATGGTTACGGCCGGCACGGAAGAGGGTGTGTTCAAGCAGAAGGAGGATCGGATGATTCAGAATATGCTTAAACTTTCGAAAGTAACGGCGCGCGAGATTATGACGCCAAGCAGCGTCGTCGAGATCGCTGATGAATCAATGACGGTCACAGAGTTCAGGCAGCATGAGCGCTATCAAACTTTCTCAAGAATCCCTGTTTACAAAGACGATAAGGACGATTACATTACAGGATACGTCTTACGCCAAACAATCTTGGAAAAACTTTCAGAAGATAAATTTTCAATGCGACTTTCGGAGCTGGTACGCCCCATTTTGTCTTTTCAAGAGACGGAAAGCGTCTCAACCATTTGGGAGCGATTATTGGAAAAGAAAGAGCACATTTCCGTAATCATCGACGAATATGGCTGTTTGCGCGGCATTGTAACGATGGAAGACGTCATCGAGACCATGCTGGGCACAGAAATTGTCGACGAGAAAGATACCGTCACCGATATGCAGGCCTATGCTCGCGAACAGTGGATTGAAAATCAGCATCGGCAGGTAGCCGATAAGCAACGCAAACATAGCAAATAAGCTATTTTCGGCGCTTAGTTGCGACCCAAGTACAAAACATACGAAATTCCCTTCACCGCCCTTGGCGTGGTGAAGGGAATTTTTCGTTTACGCTTGATGAAGTATGAAGATGGTCGGCATATCAAAAGATCTGCACCCCAACATACTTATTATACGCTTAGCAACTCTTTCAATGCAAAATCTTTGATTGGCCAAAGAGGCAAACAGCTGTGTGCGTTTTCTCCATTACCCTTGCTATCACCAAACTACCTCCCACAGCGAGGGAAACGGCAATCACCAAGAAGAGCATCCCCGTCGGATCAAAAGCGAGGAAAGGCACAAGCGGCTTGACTAAGAGCGTGAAAACCGGAGAAAACAAGAGGATAACAAGCGTATTTCGCCCTATAAACAACAAGCGGCCGTTAGTTTTGAAATAAGGATAAAGGCCCAATAATCCGCAAATCACGCAATAGACAATCAATACGCCTACAAAAGTCCCACTATGCAACTGATCAGGCCAAAACAGCAATGCGGTAAAAGGGATAAAACCCCATAATCCGAGGCGAAAAAAACTGATAAAATCTTTATGCAGGAAGCGTATGGCGATGCCACCTGCAAAATAACAAGCGTGCGTGAACGAGATTAAGTGTAAACCAAAGGCAAGTGCACCATAAGCAAACAAGACGATCGTCCATTTCATCCAATTCGCCAACAATGGAAGTCGCATGATTGCAAAATACATCACACTACAAATCACAAGCGTATGCAAGTACCAATAAGGCCCTAAAGGTTTGAGCCACAAATGCTGCAAGAATGTCCCGACGGTCAGCGAATCGATGTGCTCGCGAATCGGCAAAAAAGCGGCTAAGATAATATAAGCGCCCTCCATAATCAAGTAAGGGAGGAGCAAACGCCCCATTCCGCGCAAAAACTTCCTCGCCGTTTTTTGCGTATTAGCCAAATAGCCTGAAATCAAGAGGAATCCCGGCATATGAAACGTGTAAACCACGGCTTTAGCATAGGGATATTTATTGCCGATATAGACTAAGTGGAAAGCTACCATCAGCAGGATGAATACGGCCTTTAGAAAATCCAATTCATCCATGCGCTTAGCGCTTCCTCCAACTTGTTTTTGACGCAGCACAGCAGGCCGACAAGGAGTTGTTATGCTCATTTGAAAAATAATATCCGACGATCTCGCGCCACAATCGCCCAAGCGGGCAAACAATCAGCACATAACAAGCGCTAAGCAGCCTTTGCAGATGCTAAGATTGTGCATCTAAGACTTTCTGTGTAAGCTTTGAGCGCACACGCACCTGTTTATTATCGCCTCTATTCGCTAATACTCACCTATGGTTTTGATTTGCAAAGGTAATATTCCCCACCGACAATGCTTTCTTTCTACTTAAATATTCTTACGTAGCCGTTTCTAAAACCGAAAGTCTCATTTCTTCTACAAAAATTCTAAGCTCAGCATTCCGCCGACGCAAGTCGGCTATTTACTCTCGTGAGCGCACGTTTGTCCCCTCGTGAGCGTACGAACGTACGCTCACGAGAGTAAATCTCTACCATCACGAGCGTACATTGAGCCGCAGCGCTTCGATGCTGTGGAAGTCAATGCGAGAATATCTGAAAAAAGAAAAAAACAAAGCGATTATGGGCTTAATGCCCTCAATACGCCACTTTACGGAAGCAAAAAACGGACAGGGTTATTACTTTTAGCGATGCTTTACGCGAAAATCATTAACCGATAGCAGAATCTTGGTTACCTTTGTCGCCACAATTCGATGCTGCGGTCAACAAATCCAGACATAATCATAACAGACTGCACACTCGCAGACAAACGGCCTTGGGGGCCGGCACTTTAGCGCACTATCAATTTGCAGCAAACTAATGTGCTTAACAATAATAAGCAACGCGCGAACGAAAAGTGTGTTGACCACCAACAAAAACAAATTAAACGATGAAGCAAATACGACTGATTTCTCTCTGCTTACTACTTTGTACTGTTTTCGCCTCACTGAAGGCGCAAGTAAACACGCAATTCGATGGAGCTTATAGCGGCGCGGCCTACAATATTAAGATGAAGGGCGAACTAAAGCCTTCACAAAAGATGGTCTTTCGTTTACACAACGGCGTGTTAACGGGAGCTGTACCTAAAATTGGCAAGATGCCCGGAACGATACTCTTTTCCATAAAAGGCATAAGCATAAGTTCTGACGGCACGATGAAGACCTCCGCGCCAAATGCGGGGAGTATAAAGATGATGAAGCTGTTTAACTCAACACTTTATTGGGATAACACGGTCAAAAACGAGGCGCCCTTTTACGGCCATGTACAGCAGGTGGACGGCACGAATGTATTGACGCTTCGACTTAACATCTACAGCAAAGCAGCCGGACTCTTTCGCGTACCGGCCTCTGTAAGTTTCAAAGGAAAATCACAGCGGCCGGCAGCAAAAAAGTAACTTAGGCGTGCGCAGCTATCAACTTTTGCAAACTTTGCAAGAGTTCGTCTACCGACATTCCGCTGCGCTCACTCACATCCTTAAGTGTCGCGCGTGCCACAATCAGTTTGCCGAGCGGACTATTGAGCATCTTAAACTCCGGCCGAAGTTTCACCAATTCAGTTTTGAGCCAGGGATAAGTTTTTAACAAGTCCTTCAAACGCGTTTCAGCTGAAAGTGGCGCATTGGCCGATTGAGAAGCTTCCGCCGCCTCATCTGTTTCTTCAGCTTCCCACGTCAAGAGCGTGCGCGAGCCTTCCAAGTCACGAATGTGCGTACAATCCTGCATCATTTCCAAAACGCCACGGAAGCGTCCGGCCTCATCTCTTACCGCATAGTAGATGATGTAGATGAATAAACCCGGTTTGTTAATCCAAAATTCAGCCTTATCTTGCTCCCCATTACGAAATTTGTCTACAATTTCTCGTACGATGTGCACACTGGACCGTGGATGGCAATTGGTAACCTGACGACCGATAACATTCTTGCTACGCGGGAAGACGCGATGCGGCGTATCCGAATAGAATTTTACAAGTTCGTTTTCATCAACAAAAGAGATATCTACGGGTAAATGGCGAAAAATCAAGTTGATTTGCTCTAATGTAAGCTTTCCGGTCTTAACTTCTAAAACCTGATCCTTATCATTGCCCACCGAATAACCATATTTTCCTAACAAAGCCTGTAGTTCGGCTGCAAATCCGCTCGTCTCTGTAGCCGGCGTTTGTGTAGGCTGCTTGGCAAGCGACGCCTCCGGCTCAATAAAAGCGAACCCAATTTCTCGGTCCCCCTCCTTCATCTCTTCAAACTCAGCAGGAGAAATCATCGCTAAGGACGTAGGATAAAGAATCGTCTCTTCTTTTTCCATCAAATCGCGCGTATAAGCCAGCACATTCTTTTGGTGCGCCAAGAATTCATCATCCTTATCTTCATCAAGCAAGCGCTTAGCCGCCTTAATCTCATCGCGGACAAAATCGTCGAAAGTCCACATCGTCGTTGTAGGCCTATCAAAGCCCTTTTTCTCCAACAGCGGATAAAGCTGGTTCTGCTTGCGCGTATAATGCACGGGATATTGCAGCAGCGCCTCATACAGTTCGAGCCACTGATTCTTGATCAATGGGAACTGCAACAAGTTCTCGACCTCGGCCAAATATTTCCGCATCTCATCATTCTCACGATAGTAAAGCATAATGGGATGGTCAGCCGGCAAGTCCGGGCGCGACGTATCCAAGAAGCCATCCAGCAGCTGCAAAGTCTTTTTCATATCGACTTTGCGACACTCTTCATCGTCAGCGGGCACAAGGTGCTGCTCTGCCTTCGCAATGTCATAAGGGTGTACACGCCCCACTTTCTCACTCAGTTGGCGACGGGCTTCTTTCAAGTCGATTTTACCCGTCTCATAATCCTCCTCGATTTGTAAGAGAGCGCTCAGTCGCTCCGTATCTTTGGCCGAAAGGCCGCGTAGCATATCTTCCATTGCCTTAATTATTTGTTTCACATTAATGAACTTGAAGGTTGCAACAGTGCATCGGGGCTTACCCCTACTCCATTGATGCTAGCTTCACGCCTGAATTATTTGTATGTGCTGCAAAAGTAGAGGAAAACGTTTTGCTTTCCTGTATCATTTGTTACAAGCCCTATTTTTTAGGAAAATATTATTTGCCAATTGATTACTCTGTTTGCGACAAATTATTTTAGAACGCCAATGGCCAACAGAAATAACTTCAAAGGTAAACACGACTTTAACTGACTCAAGCTACATACACATGGCTAAGTAATTATCAATAAACAAATAGTGCATTAAGGCGTATGCACCATATTTTGTAAAAATTGCGCTTTAGAACCATTAAATACATTGATATCTACTTCACCGTGAATACCTCTGACGCGGCCTTCCGGCGTTAGTTGCCAATACTCCAAATGAACGTAAGGCTTATATTCGCTATAACGCGCAATCCACATTTTGTATTTCAGCAAACTTTCGGGTGCATAAGACAAATAATCGTTGACAAAAAGTTGGCTGACATACAGAACCGGACGGCGCCCGGTGCGTTGCTCCACGATGCGCAGCCATTGTAGCATACGATTAAAAAGAACATCACGCCCACCGATGCGCTCTATCTGCTTGTGCGAAGGCTCCACGTCAAGCATTGGCGCCAAATCTCCGCGCATTCCATGCGTTTGCTTCAGAAAAAAGGAAGCTTGCTCTGCAGGAGGCGTGTAGGTAGAAAAGAAATGATAAGCTCCGGCGTGCAGACCGTTTCGCAAAGCGCCATCCAAGTCTCCTTTATAGTATTTATTATAAAGCGTTGCACCTTCAGTTGCCTTAATATAAACGAAGGTAACGGTGTAATTGATCTTCCCTTTTACCTTGCGCGGGAGCGTTCCAAGACTCGTGATGCGTAATCGAGAAAAGTCTATGGCGAAGCGCTGCTTCCCCAGCTCGTGTTGGTGGCGGGAAATATCAATGCCATACACTCGGTCCGCATTGTAAACCATCTGTTCGCCTAAGAAACGACCTTTTCGCCAAATGCCGGCACGGACAATGTGGTGCAAAGAAAGCCCAATACCAAAACCATTACGTTTACCTTTCCGCCAAAGTCCTTCATAATAGTCGCCCTGCTCATTCGTAAAAACACCAAAGCCCGTGCGACGAAAAGCTTTGTCGATGCCGCCGACATAAAAATCGCTCTCCGTCCGGCAAGATCCCTGATAGAGCGTATCGGCCTTCCACTGTCCGGTGTAAATACGCCCGCACTTATCGATATAAACCCCGAGTCCTTCGCGCTTATCTTTCAGCCATTGACCGGCATAGACTGACCCATCGGCATATTGCATACGTCCGGAACCAACGCGCACACCGTTTAAATAAGAACCCGTATAGCGTCCGCCGGGCAGTGAGCGCGACACGTAATGATCAGCTATTCGTTGCCAACCGGAAACGTTTGACCGCAAAGGCTGAGTAAGGCGGAGCGAATCTGTGGCTAAAGCACGCGGCTGACGAAACCACAGCTTAACGCCTTTTATCCAATTGTCGAAGACTCTCGACGGGTAAGAATGATTTGAATAAAACAATTTAGACAATTCATCTCCCACATTCGTTTTACCAAAACCAACAACGCCGCACACCTGCCCGAAGCTATTCAACATAGGTCCGCCTTCAGCTAAAGGCAGATTTGGCTGTGTAGTTTTTGCTGCATCAGGCAAGGCTATCGATGCTTCTTCCGGCGTCATCAATTGATAACCCAAAAAGTAATGCGCACCTTGCCCGAAGGCCCACGCTTGTGGATTAAAACGATAAATCACAAATCGATGCGCCTCTTTAGGTAAACGCTCTGCGTCCAATTGTAACAAGATGAGATGAGCCGTTTGATCGCCCGTATAATGTGCCTTATACTGACGCGACACGATAGAATTCTCAACCTCCTGCTTGGTCGTTATGCGATAATTTTCTACTCTTTTTGCCGCCAAGTGCTTTGACGGAAGCATTTTCAACACGAGTTGCAGAAGCAAATCAGTTTTCACTTGCCGCCTTATAATACTATCACGCAGCGTCATTACGTTATTGTAGCCGCCATCAACGACCGTGTGAGAGTGAGCATAGTTATCTAATTCACGTCGTAAAATCTTTTGTTTACTCATCTCTGCTTTCAAGGCTTTGGCCAACATTTGTAACCGAACCTGTAAAGTTTCGTTTGGAAGTTTTTCTGGCAGACGAGCATGAAGTCGCCTCGTCGTAACTAAGTGTCCGGCATTAGAAACGAAGAAGCCGGTAGCAGTTGTCTTTTTATAAATGGAATCGGGGCGCACATCTACTTTTGGCGCAATACTATCTGTTGTCGTCCCCTCTATATATAATGTATCCCCCTCGGAAGACGTTACGCGATAACAAACTTCAGCCTCAATCAGCGCCACACCTTTCAATTGTCGCTGCAAACCATTAGGTATAAAGACCCAAGCACAGAGGGAAAAGAGCAACACGGCCAATACAGCCCACCAATACCGACGACACCAAGTCAAGCGCGCACCAACCTTGCGCCGAACCCGACGCCGCAAACGGCGACTTTGTAGGATCTGCTTACGAATTGGAGAACGTCTTTTATGGCTCATTGTTTTGCTGCTATAATAAGGTGCAAAATTACCACATCGCGCAATAATTAACAATAATAGACCAAGGAATCTATCAGCTCCGCGTTTATCTTCCCTTTTAAAGCATTTGTATTTATACAGAGAGCGAAGCGGGCGAGGCGTAAGTTCAAGAATAAAAATAAGGCGCACCAAGTTTTTACTTGGTACACCTTATTATATATAGTCGTTTTAACCGACTTTCATTCATCAAAGCAAAAGCTGGCTTTGCAACATACGTTCATAGCTCCGCAAAGTCTTGGTGGAATCGCTTCATTCTTTCGCTAAATCTGCAAGGCGCGCTTGAAGTGATTGGATTTTCGCTTCAGCATCGCTCTTCTTCTTCCGCTCTAAGGCGACAACGGCTTCAGGTGCATTGGCTACGAACTTCTCGTTACCCAATTTCTTTTCGATGCCGGCGAGGAATTGCTTCAAGTGGGCTAATTCTGCCTCAGCTTTAGAGCGCTCTGCCTCAATATCGATTAAGTTGCCTAAAATAACGGCGAATGTATGCGTACCTACCATAAAGACAGACGCATTAGCATTCTTCTCAGTTACCTCGGTGATGCTACTAATGTTGGCCATCTTCTCGATAATTCCATTGTCCGACTTCACCGGATTCTCACCGATTACTTCCAGCTCAAGACTTTCTTTCTTCGCAATGTTCTTCGCATTGCGCACGGCGCGCACTCCCTGCACGATGCATTTAATTTGCTCAAACGTTGCCAAGATTTGCGCGTCTTCAGCTTGCGGTTGCGCTATATTTTGCGGGTCGATCATGATGCTTTCTCCCGATTTACGCTCTGCCAAGTGTTGCCAAAGTTCTTCGGTAATAAAAGGCATAAACGGGTGGAGCAAATGTAGGAGATCATTAAAGTAAGCTTTGACCTCGTTAATCGTCCGGCGGTCGATCGGTTCACCGTAAGCCGGCTTCGTCATCTCAAGCAGCCAGCCGCTAAACTCGTCAGTAATCAGGCGGTAGATCTCCATCAGGGCCTCGCTTAAGCGATATTTTGTGAAGAGATCGGCAATTTCAGCTGCACTCTTGCGCAACTGAGCACCAAACCAATCCAAGGCGCGGCGCGCCGTTTGCGGTTGCGCGCCGTCAGATACTTCTAACGAGTCAATCAGACGGAAGCAGTTCCAAATCTTATTGCAGAAGTTGCGCCCTTGTTCGCATAAGCTGTCATCATATAAAATGTCGTTGCCCGCAGGTGCGGCCAGCATCAGCCCCATTCTGACGCCGTCTGCGCCAAAACTGTCTATCAAAGCCAAAGGATCGGGAGAATTGCCCAACGACTTCGACATCTTTCGCCCAAGCTTGTCGCGCACGATACCCGTAAAGTAAACGTGCTTAAAGGGCATCTTTCCGGTATATTCATAGCCCGCCATAATCATTCGAGCTACCCAGAAGAAGATGATGTCCGGACCGGTTACGAGATCGGCCGTCGGGTAATAATACCGAAACTCCTCATTGTTCGGATCAGAAATACCGTTGAAGAGCGAGATGGGCCACAACCACGAAGAGAACCACGTATCCAGCGCGTCCTCATCTTGCTTTAAGTCTTTGGCTTCAATGGTTGCGTCGCCTGAAAGTTTGCGTGCCTCCTCTACGGCTTCCTCGATGGTTTCAGCTACAACGCAATCGCCATTGGGCAGGAAGTAAGCCGGAATGCGATGCCCCCACCAAAGTTGGCGCGAGATGCACCAATCCTTAATGTTGCTCAACCAGTGGCGATAGATGTTCTTATATTTTGTCGGGTAAAATTTGATTTCATCATTCATTACCGGCGGCAATGCGAGGTCGGCGAAGTGCTGCATCTTGAGAAACCACTGCATAGAGAGCTTAGGTTCAATAGGCACGTTGGTGCGCTCTGAGAAGCCAACCTTGTTGACGTAAGACTCTACGCGCTCCATCAAGCCTGCAGCTTCTAAGTCTTTCTCTATTTGGCGACGCACGTCCAAGCGATCCTGTCCGACGTAAAGTTCGGCGGCTTCGCTCAGAGTACCGTTGTCGTTGAATATATCTATGGAAGCCAACTTGTGCTTTTGGCCCAGCATATAGTCGTTGACGTCATGCGCAGGCGTTACCTTCAAACAACCCGTACCGAAAGCGACATCGACATATTCGTCTTCAATGACGGGTATCTCGCGACCAACGAGCGGAACGATTACTTTTTGGCCCTTGAGCCACTGATTTTTGGGATCTTCTGGGTTGATACACATTGCCGTATCTCCCATTATCGTTTCCGGACGCGTCGTTGCAACGACAGCATAGCGCCGCCCTTTCTCGTCGATGTGTACGACGGAGCCTTCGGGGGCTTCCTTTTGATCGTCGTTGCTCAAATAATAGCGTAAGTAATATAGCTTTGAGTTTTCCTCTTTATAGATTACTTCCTCATCACTTAAGGCCGTGAGCGCCTTTGGGTCCCAATTGACCATGCGTACGCCGCGATAAATCAATCCCTTTTTATAAAGATCCACAAAGACGTGTATGACGCTTCGCGAACGCTCCTCGTCCATCGTGAATGCCGTGCGCTCCCAATCGCAACTAGCCCCTACGCGGCGCAGCTGTTGGAGAATAATGCCGCCGTGTTCGTCTGTCCACTCCCAAGCGTGCTTCAGAAATTCCTCGCGCGTGAGGTCTGTTTTCTTGATACCCCTTTCAGCCAGACGGGCTACGACTTTAGCTTCCGTGGCGATGGAGGCGTGGTCAGTTCCAGGCACCCAGCAGGCGTTCTTGCCCTCCATTCGCGCGCGGCGCACGAGAATATCTTGAATCGTTTCGTTCAGCATATGCCCCATGTGCAATACGCCTGTGACGTTGGGGGGAGGGATTACGACTGTATAGGGTTCTCTTCCGTCCGGGTGAGAGCGGAAGAGGTGATGCTTCATCCAATAATCATACCACTTGGTCTCTACGTCCTGTGGTGTGTATTTAGCTGCTAATTCCATGTTTTGTGGATTATAGTAATTAAGGCTGCAAAGTTAAAGAATTTTGCTTACTCTTTGTGGTTCGTTTTCCCGTTTTTGCTTTGTCCTACCTCTTGTTGTTATTGTTTGCTGCCACCAAACTATCGTTTGCCGGCGCCAAATCATTGTTTGCCGGGACCAAACCATCGTTTGGCGGCAGCAAACAATAAGATCGTCAGGGAAGAGTTTGCGCCACGACGATGAGAAGCAATTGAAAATAAGTCTTGCTTAAGCAGAAACTTATTGTTCTTCATAAAATTAGGACAAGCGCTGTCTGTAAATCCATTTTAACCCCTTCCGCAAATGGTTATCAGGAAGAGAGCGAGCGACATTAGTCTAAATATAAGCGCTTTATGTCGGTAAAATCTCAGCGACTGTGGCGATAAATCGGGCATAAGAAGTAGATAGAAAGCGAAAAAAAGGATGAAGATGAGGGTAAGCCGGAAGAAATTGTTAACTTTGCGCGCTCCTCACCTTAAATTGTGGGTGAAAGGTGCCCTTTACTGTAAGATAATAAAAACAATAAATAGAAGATAATTCGATGAACATTTCATTTGAAAAGTCCACTCCGGTCAGTGGTACGATTACGATTCAACTCGTCAAGGCTGATTATGCAGAGAAGGTCAATGAGGCATTGAAAAAAATGAGCCAAAAGGCGCAGATGCCGGGATTCCGTCCGGGAAAGGTGCCTTTCAGCTTGGTAAATAAAATGTATGGTCCGCAAGCAAAGATGGAGGAAGTGAACAGATTGCTTTCCGACAAATTGTTTGGCTATATTAAAGAACAAAAATTGGAAGTACTGGGTGAACCGATGGGCAATGAGTCGCAAGCTCCTCAAGACATAGAGAATCAAGACGACTTCGAATTTAAGTTTGATATTGCCTTGGCGCCCGAATTCTCTATCGAGTTGAACAAAAAAGACAAGGTCGACTATTACGAAATCGAAGTAGACGATGCACAAGTCAATAGTCAGATTGAAGAAATGACGCGTCAGGCCGGCCATCCGGAAGATGTTGAAGAATATCGCGATGGTGATATTCTCCGCGGCCCGTTAACGGAGCTCGATGAGCAAGGACAGCCGAAAGAAGGCGGCATACAAGTAGAGCGCGCTTCATTGATGCCGAATTATTTTAAGGCTGACGATCAGAAAAAGCTGTTTGACGGTGCGAAGAAAAACGACGTCATCACTTTTAAGCCTGCTGAAGCTCACAGCGATGTTGAGGCTGCTTCTTTGTTGAAGGTAAAGAAGGATGAGGTAGCACAACACGCCGGCGATTTCTCTTTCCAAGTTGAAGAAATAAGCCGCTTTGTGCCGAGCGAACTCGATCAGAAGTTGTTTGATCGCATCTTTGGTGAAGGTCAAGTAAAGAGCGAAGAAGAATTCCGCGCGAAGATCAAAGAGCAATTGCAGCACCAACGCGTAGCTGATGCTGATTATAAGTTCTTACTGGACGCTCGCGCTTATGCTGAAAACAAAGTGGGCGAACTGGAATTCCCGAAAGACTTGCTGCGCCGCTTTATGTTGGCTAACAACAAGGATAAGGACGAGAAATATGTTGACGACAACTTCGACTCCAGCTTGAAAGAATTGAAGTGGCAACTGATTCGCGAAAAACTGACGAGCGAGGCCGGCATTAAAGTAGAAGACGCTGATATGAAAGAAATGGCGATTTCTGCTGCTCGTTTCCAATTTATGCAATACGGCATTAATAACGTGCCCGATGAATACTTGGAAAAATATGCGCAAGAAGTGCTGCAAAAGCAAGACCAAGCGCGTGCTATCTTTGATCGCGTAATAGATACGAAACTCACAGCTGCATTAAAAGAAAAAGTTGGCTTGAAGAAAAAGAAAATTTCTCAGGAAGACTTCGAGAAACTCTTCAAGTAATCTCTACAAAATAAGCACGTTTTTCAGAGGCGACGCTCCTTTATCCTATTGTAAGGCGCGTCGCTTACTGATAAATAAAGATAGAAAGACGTGCAGATTGGCATAATGATTGCCTTTCCTGTCTTTCTATACACACAATATAATATAGGAATGAGGACAGACTTTGAAAAATTCGCCACGGGCAAGTTGGGTATCAATTCTATGGTACTCGATGACGTAATTAAGGCGCAAGCGCAATATTTGAACCCATATATTTTGGAAGAACGCCAATTGAATGTAACGCAAATGGACGTTTTCTCGCGCTTGATGATGGATCGTATTATCTTTTTGGGGACACAAATTGACGATTATACGGCCAACACGCTGCAAGCGCAGTTGCTTTACTTGGATTCAGCAGACCCCGGCAAGGATATTTCCATTTATATCAACTCTCCCGGTGGTTCGGTCTATGCAGGCTTAGGCATCTACGACACGATGCAGTTTATCGGCAGCGACGTAGCAACCATTTGTACCGGTATGGCTGCTTCTATGGCCGCCGTCCTCTTAGTGGCGGGCAAGGAAGGTAAGCGCTCCGGCTTGAAACATAGTCGCGTGATGATCCATCAGCCGATGGGCGGCGCACAAGGACAGGCTTCAGACATTGAAATTACGGCTCGCGAAATACAGAAATTGAAGAAAGAACTCTATACCATTATTGCCGACCATTCGCATACCGACTTTGAGAAAGTATGGCAAGATAGCGATCGTGATTATTGGATGACCGCAGAAGAGGCAAAAGAATATGGTATGATTGACAAGGTTCTGACTAAGTAACAAACAGGAATGGCTAAAAAGAAAAAGTGTTCTTTTTGCGGAGTAGAGGAAAGTGGCGTCAGCGTAATGTTTTCCGGTCCTGACGGCAGCAATATTTGTAACAATTGCATCGAAAATGCTTATCATTTATTGCGAGAAAACGGCCTGACTCCCCTTGACGGACTGGAAAATATCAGCAAAGAAGATATTGATCTTAAGCGCATACCACGTCCGCAAGAGATAAAGTCTTACCTGGATCAGTATGTGATCGGGCAAGAGGATGCCAAGCGCTATTTATCCGTATCTGTCTACAACCATTATAAACGTTTGGCACAGGAGAATCTGGACGCTGTCGACGATGGTGTGGAGATCGAAAAGTCTAACATTATTATGGTAGGCACGACCGGTACAGGAAAGACGCTCTTGGCACGCACAATAGCTCGCCTTTTGGATGTTCCTTTCACGATTGTTGATGCTACGGTCTTCACGGAAGCAGGTTACGTGGGTGAAGACGTGGAGAGCATTCTCTCACGCTTATTGCAAGAGGCTGACTTCAATGTGGAGCGCGCAGAACGAGGCATTGTCTTTATTGATGAGATAGATAAAATTGCGCGCAAGAGCGATAATCCGAGCATCACGCGCGATGTGAGTGGCGAGGGCGTGCAGCAAGGAATGCTTAAGCTGCTCGAAGGATCTGTGGTGAACGTTCCGCCAAAGGGAGGCCGCAAACATCCGGATCAAGATTACGTTCACGTCGATACTCGCAACATCCTCTTTATTTGCGGAGGTGCTTTTGATGGCATCGAAAAGAAGATTGCACAGCGTCTGAATACGCACACCGTCGGCTACGACAACGTGCAACGCGTGAAGAAGATTGATCCGGCCAACTTGATGCAATACATTGAGCCGATGGATTTGAAGTCTTTTGGCTTGATTCCAGAGATTATTGGCCGACTCCCGGTCCTCACATATCTCAATCCGTTGGATGAGGCTGCATTGCGCCGCATTCTTGTTGAGCCGAAGAACTCTTTGGTAAGACAATATGAGAAGTTGTTTAAGATGGACGGCGTTACCTTGACTTTTGCAGAGGATGCCCTCGACTTTATCGTAAACAAGGCGATGGAATATAAACTTGGTGCGCGCGGCCTTCGCTCTATTATGGAGAGCATTATGATGGACGCGATGTTTGATATTCCTTCGGCTAAGGAGGATACTTTTAAGGTGACGGCTGCTTATGCTAAAGAGCACTTTGAGAAGAACAATCACATGCTCAATTAAGCTTTCGGCATACCATATTATATACTCCCCCACTGATAAGAATGCAGTGAGGGGATTTTTATTACTACAAATTTGTATATGATAAGCACTCACAGACGCAATGCAGTTACATCTTTTACATTTGTTTTTGGCTATAACTCATCTGCGCACTCCCGACTACAAAGAATGAAAGAGAAAACCTTTTGTTTTCTTCACTTCTTTGCGTAACTTCGCCCGATAAAATGAAAGTAAAATGATGCCGAATCCGGATTTCTTTATCGTAGACGAAGCTCTTAGTGCTGCAGAGGCTAACCTTTGCGAGCATCATCCTCGCGTGAATCGCTTAATCCGTCTAATCCCGCAAGAGAAGACGAAAGCTGCAGCGCCGAATGCGCACTACTTGAAAGCAGATGCGTTAGGTAGCACTGCCCTCTTGCAGCGCATTGCCCGCATGACGACAAGTCCATACACCTTATTATATCTATCTCCCAAAGAGCTAACTTTATCCTATCGTTGCATCGAGCGCTTGCTGCAAACTGCAGAAGCGACAAAGGCCGCTATGGTTTACTCAGATCGCTACGATGGCACAGCAGCCCACCCCGTACTAGATTATCAGGCAGGAAGTCTGCGAGACGATTTCGACTTTGGCGAGTTGCTACTGGTTCGTACGGATCTCTTGCAAAAATTTGCACAAGAAGAACACCACTATAAATATGCCGGACTCTACGCCTTACGTCTCTTCTTAAGCAGACACGGAAACTTGTACCATTTACGCGAATTGCTCTACACCTCGTGCGAAACAGACAACCGCAAGAGCGGAGAGAAGCAATTCGACTACGTTGCGCCGCACAATAGAGCTGTCCAACTTGAATGCGAAGCCGCTTGTACAGCCCACTTGAAAGCTATCGGCGGCTATTTGGCGCCTGATGAATATGAAGCATTACCTGCTATTGACGCCGCTGACTATCCTGTTACTGCTTCTGTCATTATTCCGGTGCGCAACCGCGTGAAAACTATTGCGGACGCCATAGGAAGCGTCTTGTCGCAGCAGACAAATTTTGATTATAATATTATTGTCGTCGACAATCACTCTGATGACGGTACAACGGACGCCATTGCAGCTTTCTCAAAAGATCCTCGCGTCGTCCATCTCGTTCCCTCGCGCAAGGATTTAGGAATCGGCGGTTGCTGGGATTGGGCTATCCGCGACGAACACTGCGGCTGCTATGCCGTTCAGTTAGACTCCGACGATCTTTATAGCGGCCCTGATGTTTTGCAGCGCATTATAGAGACCTTCCAAACGCAAGAAGTGGCGATGGTCATCGGCGCTTATCGTATGGTAAACTTCCAATTGCAAACGCTACCTCCGGGCTTGATCGATCATAAAGAGTGGACGGACGACAACGGACGCAACAATGCTTTACGCATCAACGGCCTTGGTGCGCCGCGTGCTTTCCGCACGGACATCTTGCGGCAAATTGGTTTCCCCAACACTTCTTACGGAGAAGATTATGCGCTCGGACTGACCATTTCGCGCCGCTATCGTATCGGACGCATTTACGACGAACTCTATTTATGTCGACGCTGGGAGGGCAACTCTGATGCAGCGCTGAGCATCGATAAGGTTAATCGAAACAATGCGTATAAGGATATGCTACGCACCATAGAACTGACCGCCAGATGTAGGCGCAATGCGGCTTGGAATCACAAAGTAGCTGAAGAGGAACTACAAGCTTTTTTCCATGAACAATTAGCGTGTTGGCCCGAAACGGCGCAGCGATTTTCCGCACTGGAAACAGAAGTAAAAACGCGCGAGCTCACCACAGAAAACGAGGTACTTGCCGCACAATATAACCCGCGCAGAATGGCTTCGACCGGCGCACAACTCACAAAAGAAGCTTTAGCAGAACGCCCCTGCTTCTTGTGTAGCCAGAATAGGCCGAAAGCGCAAATGGTGTTACCAACTGACCGAACGCTCGAACTACTTATCAATCCCTTCCCTATCGTTCCGCAGCACCTCACGCTACCTACGCGCCATCATCGGCCGCAGGATCTAACAGCTTTATTGCCGGCTCTCTTTAATTTGGCTGAGCGTTGGCCTTCTTTCTTTCTATTATATAATGGTCCACGCAGTGGAGCATCAGCCCCAGACCACGCTCATTTACAAGCAGCTTTGCGCGGTTATGTACCCATTGAAAAAGATTGGACCAAATATGCCGGACGCTTAAAGAAAGTCTATCCTTTGTCGTCCGCCGAAGAATATAATCTGACCGAAGCCGGCTATTCAGCTGAAGCAGGTATTTATCTTCTGCGCGATTATGCTTGTCCCGCATTTGTACTGATAGACGAAAGTGCCGACAAGGGTTGCCACTTGCTGCAGCGCCTTTTAGCTTTGCTGCCTAAAGATAAGGGACAGAGTGAGCCGGACTTAAACTTACTGGTTTGGCAACAAGCTGCTACCACCTCCAAACCGGCACATACCGTGGCCGTCCTTTTTCCGCGCAAGAAGCACCGTCCGGAGGTTTACTTTGCTCAGGGCGCAGCGCAGCGAATCATATCTCCCGGCGCCATTGATATGGGTGGACTGATTATTACGCCGCGTGCGAAAGATTTTGAGGCTTTGACAGCGAAGGAGGCCACAACTATTTTACGCGAAGTGACACTCTCCGACAAAGAAGTGGCAGCCATCGCCAAGCGTCTCACGGATAAGCCCGCGGCCGCAGCGCGCACGGGAAAACTGGGCAAAAACATTATGCATTATAATGAATGTCCGAACGTCGCAGTCGGGATTCTGACGAGCGAACAAGTGACTTTCACGCTGAATATGCCGTATACGGCCAAGGGAAATGCCGTAGAAGGCGTACAGCACGTAGTTTATCGCGACGGCGGCATTTTATGGCAGGACAATATTTATAGTGAGCTGCGTTTTAAGCCCACACAGCAAGATGCCTCTTTCACATTAGAAGATGTAACGATCGGAGTAGACTTCCATTGGGAGCGCAAAGAGGCGCAAACCTTCCACGGAACTCTGCATTTGCTCGTAGATGAAGGAAAGATTGTCGTGATTAACGAAGTCGATGCTGAAGAATATTTAAAGAGCGTTATCAGTTCGGAGATGCGCTCCACGTCTTCTATGGAACTTCTAAAGGCTCACGCCGTCGTTTCCCGCAGTTGGCTCTTCTATCAGATGCAAGCGCGTCGAAGCAACCCGGAAAATGCCGGCGGTTTCTTCACCTTTACACGCAAAGAAAGCGAATATCTGCGTTGGTATGACCGCACAGATCACGCCTTGTTCGATGTTTGCGCCGATGATCATTGCCAACGCTATCAAGGCATAACGCGCCAGAGTTCGGCGGCAGTCGTAGAAGCTGTAGAAACGACGCGCGGCTGCGTACTCACATATGAAGATGTCTTGTGCGACGCCCGCTTCTCGAAGTGCTGCGGCGGAGCTTCTGAAAAGTTTTCCACGTGCTGGGGCGACGACGACTATCCTTATTTAGCGCCCATCAGAGACAGCAAAGATGAGACGCTGCCCGACTTAACGGAAGAGGCGCAAGCCGAAGCGTGGATCGCAGCATCGCCCGATGCCTTTTGCAATACGAAGGATCCGCGACTGATTCAGCAAGTATTAAATGACTATGATCAGGAAACGCCCGACTTCTATCGATGGACGACATCTTACCAGCAGGCCGAACTGGCTGATTTAATCAAGCAAAAGTCAGGCATTGACTTCGGTGCCATCAAAGCTCTTATCCCCGTAGAGCGCGGAGAGAGCGGACGCATCAAGCGTTTGCGCATCGTCGGGACGGAGAAAGAGATGACGATAGGCAAGGAATTGGAAATACGCCGTTTGCTCTCGCCCACACATCTTTATAGTTCTGCTTTCACGGTCTCCACTTCCGGCGAAGATGTGCCCCAAACCTTCACACTACGTGGCGCCGGCTGGGGACACGGTGTCGGTATGTGCCAAATAGGCGCTGCCGTGATGAGCGACAAGGGCTATTCCTACGACACCATACTCACTCATTATTATAAAGGAGCAAACATTAAGAAGATCTATTGATGGAAAATATAGCAGAAACCGAAGCAAAAGCGCGGCGCCGACAATCACCATGGAGCTGGGTACCCTCTTTATATTTCGCAGAAGGCATCCCTTACGTCATCGTAATGACAATTGCGGCGATTATGTACAAGCGACTCGGACTGAACAACGAAGAAATCACGCTCTACACCTCTTGGCTGTATCTCCCGTGGGTAATTAAGCCCTTCTGGAGTCCGGTTGTGGATTTGTTGAAGTCGAAACGCTGGTGGATTGTCGTGATGCAACTCATCCTGGGCGCATCTATGGCCGGTGTGGCTTTTACGATCAAAGTGCCCCACTTCGTACAGTGGACGCTCGTCTTTTTCTGGCTTATGGCTTTCAGTTCGGCCACACACGACATCGCGGCCGACGGCTTTTATATGCTGGCTTTAGAGGAACACGAGCAGAGTATGTTTGTCGGCGTGCGCAGCACCTTCTACCGCGTTGCCACCATCGCAGGGCAAGGCTTGCTCGTAATGTTTGCCGGGACAATGGAAGTATTTTATCGCAACCCATTCTCAGCCTGGATGGCCACATTCTTTGTCTGCACAGCCACCTTCCTGCTGCTTTTCTGCTATCATGCCTTTATGCTGCCGCACCCACGGCAAGACAGTTCCCGCCATCTGGAGTTGAAGGAGTTTGCCGCAACGTTTAAGTCTTTCTTCCTGAAGCCCCAGTTTCTTGTGGCCGTCATCTTTATGCTGCTATACCGTTTCCCCGAAGCATTGCTCATCAAGATCTGCCCACTTTTCATGCTCGACCCCGTAAGTAAAGGCGGCTTAGGTATGACGACGGCCGAAGTAGGCTTTGTACAGGGAACAGTAGGCGTCATCGGACTTCTGCTGGGTGGCATTTTGGGCGGCGTATTAGTAGCTTCCAAAGGCTTAAAGAAGATGTTGCTGCCAATGGTGCTGAGCATTACGCTCCCCCACGTTGTCTACATATTCCTGGCCTACTACCAAACCGAGAGTTTGGCCTTGATTAACATCAGCGTCTTCTTAGAACAGTTTGGCTACGGCTTTGGTTTCACAGCCTATATGCTCTATATGATGTATTTTTCGCAAGGCAAAAACACCACGGCCCACTATGCTTTTTGCACCGGCTTTATGGCTTTAAGTATGATGCTGCCCGGTCTGTTTGCCGGAGCGCTACAACAGGCCGTCGGCTATCTTAATTTCTTTATTATCGTCCTCTGCCTAACGCCACTGACTTTTATAGCAGCCGGCTTAATCAAAGTAGACGAGCATTACGGCAAAGGGAAATAAACGCCCTGCCGACTACAGACTTTTCGCCTCTGCTGTTGCCGTGCGATGTGCCGGAACGGTAGGGGCGAAAAGCCTATATGGGGATGCTGAGTTCAATCCTTCACTTCATTAGGCCGGTATTACGATCATCGCCCACTCCAACTCTTACGACTCTCATTTACCAGGAAGAAAATTGACCCGCTTATCTCTCGCCGAAACTTAGGCCGCAATAGACGGAATGTTAATCACAAAAGCACAAATCTTTCGACCACCCGACAAGCGCGGCGAAAAGAGGACTCAATTTCCTTATTTTCAGCAGTTCCAATCCATATTTCCCACTTATTCTTGCCTATCCGTCGATTGTTTGTTGGGGAGAAACTATCGTTTGGCGGCAGCAAACTATGGTTTGATGGGAGCAAACTATCGTTTGGTGCCACCAAACAAAACCCGTTCTTGCCGCCGACACACAACATCGCATCCACAGTATCGATTTTATGGATGAGAAGACAACTAATTTTCTGCTTCCGACCATAAAAACCAGCCTTACAACTCACACGAAAAGCCATAAAAAGACACATACAAAAGAATAAAGACTGCCCCACTGAATCTTTTCATTAGTTAACCGGGCAGGGGGAAACTGCAGCCGAATTTTGCTGTTTTTTTCTCATTTTAGCCTAAACTAAATGTGAGTTTTCGCTTTTTGTCGGATAAACTTGAAATATTCCCTTTGAAATTTGGCTACGCGTAGAAAACTCCCTATATTCGCTGCAGAAAACACACACTAATTACTCTAAAGATATGAAGAAGTACAATTTCGGTGCGGGTCCCTCAATTCTCCCGCAACAAGCAATGAAAGCTACAGCTGAGGCGTGCATTGACTTTAATGGCATCGGTCTTTCTTTGATGGAGATGAGCCACCGTAGCAAGGAATTTCAAGCTGTGATGGATGAAGCACAAGCTTTGATGAAAGAATTGCTCGGCGTTCCCGAAGGTTATAGCGTAATCTTCCTTGGTGGCGGTGCAAGCCTCGAATTCTGCATGGTTCCTTACAACTTCTTGGAGAAGAAAGCGGCTTATGTTAACACAGGCGTTTGGGCTACGAAAGCACAAAAGGAAGCTAAGCTCTTCGGCGAGGTTGTAGAAGTAGCTTCTTCTGCTGATAAGAATTTTACTTATGTACCCAAGGGCTACACCATCCCGACTGACGCTGATTATCTCCACATCACGACGAACAATACCATTTATGGTACGGAAATATTCACAGACATCGACTCTCCGATTCCTGTAATCGCTGACATGTCTTCTGACATTCTCTCTCGTCCGGTTGATGTCAGCAAATATACGATGATTTACGGCGGCGCACAGAAGAACCTGGCTATGGCCGGCGTTACTTTCGTTATCGTAAAGGATGATATGCTTGGCAAGGTAAGCCGCACGATCCCGACAATGCTCGACTATCGTACGCACCAGAAGAAGGGTTCTATGTTTAATACACCTCCTGTAATTCCTATCTACAGTGCAATGCAGACGCTGCGCTGGATCAAGCAAGAGGGTGGCGTGAAAGAGATGGATCGTCGCGCTTCTGAGCGTGCTGATTTACTCTACGCAGAAATCGATCGCAACAAGTTCTTCCGCGGAACAGCCGTTGCAGAAGACCGCAGCCGTATGAACATCTGCTTCGTAATGAACGATGAATACAAAGATTTGGAGGCTGAATTCCTTTCATTTGCTTTGGAAAATGGCATGTGGGGTCTTAAGGGCCACCGCGACGTAGGCGGCTTCCGCGCTTCTTGCTACAATGCAATGTCTGTAGAAGGCGTTAAAGCATTGATCGCTTGCATGCAGGAATTTGAAAAGAAACACTAAATCAAACATAGGAGCGGGAGGGGAAACAATGCCACCTCCTGCTCCTTTTACCCTAAGCAATTAGCATAAGACTATGAAAGTATTAGTTGCAACCCAAAAACCCTTCGCACCGGTAGCGGTAAAGGGCATCGAAGAGATTGTTAAAAAAGCAGGCTATGAATTTGCGCTGCTTGAAAAATATGCAGAGAAGGCTGAATTGTTGGAGGCCGTTAAGGATGTAAACGCTATCATCATCCGCTCTGACAAAATTGATGAAGAAGTTTTTGAACACGCACCCGAATTAAAGATCGTTGTGAGAGCCGGTGCAGGCTTCGACAACGTAGATTTGGCAGCTGCGACGAAGCACGGTGTAGTTGTGATGAACACGCCGGGCCAAAACTCCAACGCTGTGGCTGAATTGGTGTTCGGTATGCTGCTTTACACGGTACGTAATAGATTCAACGGAAAAGCAGGTACGGAGTTGATGGGCAAGAAGCTTGGTCTCTTGGCTTTCGGTAACGTTCCTCAAAACGTAGCACGCATTGCTAAAGGCCTCGGTATGGAAGTTTGCGCTTTCGACGGCTACATCCCGGCTGAAGTCTTCACGCAACACGGCGTTAAGCAAGTAAATACGCCCGCAGAACTCTTTAAGGAGTGCGATGTAGTCAGCTTGCACATCCCCTCAACGCCGGAAACGAGAAGAAGCATCAACAAAGAACTGCTCCTTTCTATGCCGAAGGGCGGTATTGTTGTGAACACCGCACGTCAAGATATTATTGACGAGGATGGATTGATAGAGGCTCTCCTCGAGCGTACAGACTTGCGCTACGTAAGCGACTTGATGTTAGAAAAACATGACGAAGCCGTAGACAAATTAGGCGACCGCTACTTCGCAACTCCCAAGAAGATGGGTGCACAAACGGCTGAAGCAAATATCAACGCAGGCCTCGCAGCAGCCAATCAAATCGTTGGCTTCTTCAAAGATGGTATCACTAAATTCCAAGTAAACAAATAAATCCTGAGCTATGCCAAGAGTTAAGCCTTTTAGAGGAGTTCGCCCTCCTCAAGCTTTGGTTGAAGAAGTAGAATCAAGACCCTACGACGTCCTTGACTCAGATGAAGCACGCGTAGAGGCAGGCAATAATGAGAAGTCTCTCTATCATATCATCAAGCCGGAAATCAACTTCCCCGAAGGAACGAGCGAATATGATCCTCGCGTTTACGAAAGTGGCGCAGATCAATTTAAGAAGTTCCAACAAGAGGGTTGGTTAGTGCAGGATAATGAAGAGAATTATTATCTCTATGCGCAGACGATGAACGGTAAAACACAATATGGTATCGTATTGTGCTGCCACGTGGATGATTACATGAACAATGTAATCAAAAAGCACGAGCTCACGCGTCGCGATAAGGAAGAGGATCGTATGAAGCACGTTCGCAATACGAATGCAAACATCGAGCCTGTTTTCCTTGCTTACAAGAGCAGCCAACCACTGATCGATTTGATCGACAGAACAGCGAAAGAGACTCCAGTTTATGATTTCGTAGCGCCGATTGATCATTTCCGTCATCAATTCTGGGTGATTGCAGATCCGAAAGATAAGGAGGTAATCACGACTGAATTTGATAAGATGGATGCTTTGTATATTGCCGATGGTCACCACCGCAGCGCTGCTGCTGCATTGGTTGGCGCTGAACGCGCAAAGCAGAACCCGAACAATACGGGCAATGAGGAGTACAACTTCTACATGGCCGTTTGCTTCCCGGCAGAACAGCTGACGATCTTAGACTACAACCGCGTAGTTAAAGATTTGAACGGCTTGACAAAGGATGAGTTCTTGAAAGCTTTAGGTAAGAACTTCATTGTTGAGGATATGGGCACGGAGAACTATCGTCCGAAGAAGTTGCACGAATTCTCTGCTTATTTAGAAGGACATTGGTATCGCTTAGAGGCAAAAGAGGGAACATTCAACCCGAACGATCCTATCGGCGTGCTTGATGTTGACATTTCTTCTCGTCTGATTTTGGATGAAATCTTAGGCATTACAGACCTTCGTGGCGACAAACGCATTGACTTCGTCGGTGGTTTGCGCGGCTTGGAGGAGCTAAAGCGCCGTGTGGACAATGGCGAGATGAAGTTTGCTTTAGCTTTGTATCCCGTGACAATGGAACAAATTATGAACATTGCCGATTCAGGTAAGATTATGCCGCCTAAGGCGACGTGGTTCGAACCAAAATTGCGTAGTGGTCTCGTTATCCACAAATTGGATTAATACGCTATTATTATAGATAAAGAGAGAGGGCAGCGAAATCGCTGCCCTCTCTTCGTATAATATCATTTGCAGAGGCTTTATTCTGTCAGCAACTGTGGTTGTTTATAGTTAAACCGTTTAAGCAGCCAAAAAAACAAGCAAAGCTCTATTTCCATTGCGTCGTTGTCTCCAAACAGTTGGAACTTAAGAAGTCGGCTGCGTGCAGAAGAGCCACCAGCGGAGACTTTTCCAGCGCTGCGCGGAAAGAAAAACGCATACTGCTCCCTTGCTCTCCCATATCAAACATACCCATATGCCAACGAATGGCAAGCAACTCCTCACGCGTCAAGTGCAAATACCAATTGATGATAAAGCAGGACTTCTCGCCGTGCCCAAAAGGAAAGTCGTCTTGAATCTCAAAGCTCGGATAAGTAACCCAACGCCCCTCGTCATCCTTTTTCCATTTTTCTGCTTTATGATAAAGTTTGATTTTACATAAATCGTGGAACAAGGCACAGATGGCGATACTTTCTTCTGCAATCTCTTTCGTAAAATTAGCTTTGCCCTCGTCAAGCGCCGGCTGCAGCACAGCCTGATTCAGCCGTAGCGCAGTATGAAAGACATTCATCGAATGCAGACACAAACCGCCTTCTTCGTTCAAATGAAAATTTGTAGATGAAGGAGCAGTGTAAAAGTCTGACTGTTCCAAATACGAAAGCAACTCTTCCAGTCCCTTTCGCTTAATATAGCGATGGCAAAGATCTATAAACTCGGCTTTATGCTTTTGTATTTCCTCGTTGTTCATAGTAAATATAGCAAGATGAATTGAGCTTTACATCCTAACAAAAAAGGAGAGAACTATTCTCTCCTTTTGTAGCGCCTACGGGAATCGAACCCGTATACCATGCGTGAGAGGCATGTATCCTAACCGTTAGATGAAAGCGCCATAATCGTTTCGCGGAAGCTGGGGGATTCGAACCCCCGGTACGGAAGACCGTACGTCAGTTTAGCAAACTGGTGGTTTCAGCCACTCACCCAAACTTCCTTTCCACACTTCCTTTGAAATGCGGTGCAAAGATAGCGTTTATTCCTTATGCATCCAAACTTTTGTGAGAAAAAGGATGAGACTTTGTACGAAAACAAGCAAGTAAGTGGAAAATACGCTCACGGGCGTACACCTTTTTCCTCGTGAGCGCACACGCGTACGCTCGTGATGGTACAAGCTTACGCTCACGATAAAAATAGGAATAGTTGGCACTTCATAAGAAAAACATAGAACCCCACTTCTCTAAAATGCGTTTAAAAGCTGTACGTTCCGTGTCTTAGTTTACGCACCCTTTGCTCTGCTTGACCTGTGCCAAGTCATTACGCAGCACTTGCCTATCAGACGCGAAAAAAGTCCTTACGACCGATACGTGCGTAAAGCACCCAACAGAGCAACATTCTCATTGGGTAAGCCAACCGTGATACGCAGAAAATCGTGTTGTGGAAATAGTTGTGGTAAAAACAAGACTTTTATGCCACGTGCTTTTAGATAAGCATGCAACTTTTCCGCCTCGCTTGTACGTATTAAAACAAAATTGGCTTCAGAGGGATATACTTTTTCGCAAAAAGGCAACAATTGGAGTGCCGGAATAAGTCTTCCGCGTTCTTCTATTATTTGTTGTGTCCACTTATGTGCATCAACGGGGCGGGAAAGTATCTGCAAGGTTTGCGTAACCGTTGGTGTATTGATGCCTTGAGGGGCAGCTATCTGTTGTAAATAGTTGATTAATTCGGGAACGCCGTAAGCTACGTAAAGATTTAAGCCGGCTGAGGCCCACGCATACGAGAATGTCTGAATGATAACTGCATTGGAATACTCTTCTATCGCGGGCAACAGCGTTTTTTGCGAAGAGAAGTCGATATAAGATTCGTCAATAAGAACTATTCCCTCAAACTGCGCCAAAAGTTTTACAATCTCTTTAGGATCAAAACAGAGGCCTGAGATATCGTTGGGACTGCAAAGGTAGATGAGTTTCGTATGTTCGTCACACGCAGCTAAGACACTATCAGCTGAAAAGCAGAATTGCTCCCCTAAATTTATGGTTAGACAAGTGATATTGTGCCATGCTGCTTGCCGGCTAACAAGCGGAGAGGAAGGTGCTGCAACGACTATGTTATCAAGACTTGGCGCACAAAATAAGCGCAAGAAGAGGCTAAACAGATGGTCTAATCCTTCTGTGGCGAAAATGCAATCTTGCCGTATTTTTCTTTGGCGACTGAGGGCTTCATAGAGTCGCGAGGCCCGCTTTTCCGGGAAACGATTGTTGGGCGTATTGTATGGACTCTCATTGTTGTAGAGCAAGACCTTTGCTTTGGGGGTTTCTGGCGCCTGCGCTTTAGTCTCCGACTCCAATAGTTGGTGGATATGCGGGAGCAGTAGTTGCTGTAGCTTTTTCATATACGTCAGTCCTTTTAAAAAACACGTACTGCGGCTTGGAGTCTAGGAGACTCCGAGTCGCAGTACAGATGCATGCTATAATTTTAATATTCTTGCCAGCACTTTATGTCGAGTTCATCTACAGAAAGCGTACAGAAAGCATATATAAATGCACTCGCCAAGCGGGCATTTGTGATGAGCGGAATATTTAAGTCGACAGCCGAGCGGCGAATCTTGTAACCGTTGGTCACCTCACTACCCGATTGGTTCTTAGGAACGTTGACAACGAAATCAATCTCCTTGCTGTGGAGTAAATCCAAGGCTTGTGGCGTGCCTTCTTCGTTAGGCCAGAAAACGCGCGTGCTTTCTATGCCGTTTTCGGTAAGATAGCTGTGTGTGCCTTTTGTTGCATAAAGTTTGTAGCCCTTTTCTGCCAACAATTTGGAGGCCATCAGCATATCCGCCTTCTGCTTTCCGTTGCCGGTAGACAGCAGGATGCCTTTCTTGGGAATTCGTTGTCCGACGGAAAGTAAGCTCTTGATCAAAGCCGCACGAGCATCTTCGCCTAAACATCCTACTTCGCCCGTACTTACCATATCCACACCGAGTACAGGATTTGCATTTTGTAGTCGATTAAACGAGAATTGACTGGCCTTAACGCCGACATAATCTAAATCGAACAGGTTCTTGGCGGGCTTTTCTACGGGAAGTCCCAGCATAACTTTTGTAGCCAATTCGATAAGGTCTATCTTCAATACTTTACTTACGAAGGGGAAACTACGGGAAGCTCTAAGATTGCACTCAATTACTTTGATGTCATTCTCTCGAGCAAGGAACTGTATATTGAACGGACCGCTGATGTGTAGCTCTTTAGCAATCTCTCGCGAGATGCGTTTAACACGTCTTACCGTCTCAACATAGAGTTTCTGCGGCGGAAATTGGATGGTTGCGTCTCCTGAATGGACACCGGCAAACTCAACATGCTCGCTGATGGCATAAGCCAAAATCTCACCGTCTTTAGCCACAGCATCCATCTCAATTTCTTTGGCGTGGAGCAAGAAACGGGAAACTACGACCGGATGCTTCTGGGAGACATTGGCAGCCAACTGCAAGAAATGCTCTAATTCTTCGTGGTTAGAGCAAACGTTCATGGCTGCCCCCGAAAGAACATAAGAAGGCCTTACCAAAACGGGGAAACCCACCTTTTCAATAAAGGCGTTGATATCGTCCATCGTCGTCAGTGCGCTCCACTCCGGCTGGTCTACGCCGATACGCCCTAACATTGCGGAAAATTTTTCACGATCTTCTGCATTGTCGATATACTTAGCCGGCGTACCTAAAATAGGTACGTTTTGCGCATCAAGCCGCATGGCTAAGTTGTTAGGAATCTGCCCGCCGGTAGAAACAATGACGCCGTAAGGAGATTCGAGTTCGAGAATGTCCATCACGCGCTCGAAAGTCAGTTCATCGAAGTACAAGCGGTCGCACATATCATAATCCGTAGAAACAGTCTCCGGATTATAATTGATCATAATGCTCTTAAAACCATTCTTGCGAATCGTATTGAGCGCTTGCACGCCGCACCAGTCAAACTCAACAGAGCTACCAATGCGATAAGCTCCGGAGCCTAGAACAACAACCGAGCGTCGATCATATTCTAAGGCGATGTCGTGCGCTACACCGCTGTAAGTCAGATACAAATAATTCGTCTGCGCAGGATATTCTGCTGCCAGTGTATCTATTTGTTTGATATATGGTACAATGCCTGCTGCTTTACGCCTACCGCGCACAACAAGCATTGCTTTGTCCATATCGTCATATTCTTTCTCTAAACCAACGGCTCTGGCTATTTGGAAATCTGTGAAGCCTTCGCACTTTGCTTTGTACAATAACTCATTTGAGAGGTTATTGATGCTACCACAAGCTTTTATAGCTCGGTTTGTATGGAAAATACGCTCAAGTTTGTGGAGGAACCATCGGTCGATTTTGGTCAATTCGTGGATTTCCTCTACACTCATCCCATCAAAGAATGCCTTTTCAATGACTAAGATGCGCTTGTCGGTAGGTGCCGAGAGGCTTTGTCGGATATCATCAATCGTGATCTCTTTATTGCCCACAAAGCCGTGGAGGCCTTGTCCGATCATTCTGATTCCTTTCTGAATGGCTTCTTCAAATGTTCTGCCGATGGCCATAACTTCGCCGACAGACTTCATACTGGAGCCTAATTCGCGAGTGACGCCGTGGAATTTACCCAAGTCCCAACGAGGAATTTTGCAGACCACGTAGTCGAGGGCCGGCTCAAAGAATGCACTTGTCGTCTTCGTTACCGAATTTTTCAGTTCAAACAAACCATACCCTAAGCCCAATTTAGCTGCGACAAAAGCCAAAGGATAGCCGGTCGCTTTTGAGGCTAATGCAGAAGAGCGACTCAGGCGAGCATTCACCTCAATGACTCTATAATCTTCTGAATAAGGATCAAAAGCATATTGCACATTACACTCACCAACAATGCCTATGTGGCGAACAATCTTAATACTCAGTGCGCGTAATTTATGATATTCGGCATTTGACAGGGTCTGGGACGGAGCAATTACGATACTTTCTCCCGTATGGATACCAAGCGGGTCGAAATTTTCCATATTGCAGACCGTAATGCAATTATCGAACTTGTCGCGCACGACTTCGTATTCGATCTCTTTCCAACCCTTCAAACTTTTTTCTACTAACACTTGCGGCGAAAAAGAGAAGGCCTTTTCAGCAATCTTATTCAGCTCATCCTCGTTGTCGCAAAAACCTGAACCCAATCCGCCTAATGCATAAGCAGCTCGAATGATGACCGGATAGCCTAGGTCGTGCGCTGCTTTACGCGCATCTTCAATGGTTTCGCAAGCTTCACTCTTGATCGTTTTGATGTCGATCTCATTTAGTTTATCTACAAATAGTTCTCTATCTTCCGTGTCCATAATGGCTTGAACAGGAGTACCAAGAACCTTGAGGTTGTATTTGTCTAAAATCCCCGCGCGGAATAATTCCACGCCACAATTAAGAGCAGTTTGTCCACCAAAAGCTAACATAATACCCTGCGGCTGCTCTTTTTGTATCACCTTTTCTACAAAATATGGAGTGACCGGAAGGAAATAAATTCTATCTGCAACCCCGTCGCTCGTCTGTACCGTGGCTATATTAGGGTTAATCAGAACCGTTTCGATCCCCTCTTCTTTCAACGCTTTAAGCGCTTGTGAGCCGGAATAATCAAATTCGCCCGCTTCCCCGATCTTCAGAGCGCCGGAACCTAACAATAGTACTTTGTGAATTGCATCATTCATAGTCGGATCATTTATAATAGTTGGACGAATTCGTCAAAAAGGAACTCAGTATCGAGAGGCCCGCTGCAGGCTTCCGGGTGAAATTGCGCACTTAACCAAGGATTATGTTTGTGGCGCACGCCCTCATTAGAATCATCATTCATATTAACAAAGAGAGCTTCCCAATCTTGTGGTAAAGTCTTTGTGTCTACTGCGTATCCATGGTTTTGGCTTGTAATGAAACACTGCGTTGTGCCCACTCTGCGAACGGGCTGATTATGTCCTCGATGGCCATACTTTAATTTGTATATGCTTGCGCCAGCAGCTTTTGAAAGTAATTGATTACCCATACATATACCCATACAGGGCTTCACGTCGCTTTTACCCAAAAATTTCCGGATATTATCAACTGTTCGCTCGCAAGTATCCGGATCACCAGGTCCATTAGCTAAGAACAAACCATCAAACTCCAACGCATTGAAGTCATAATCCCAAGGCACTCTAACAACTTCAATGTTTCGCTGAAGCAGGCAACGGATAATATTGTGCTTAACGCCGCAATCAACAAGCACAGCGCGCTTTCCTGCCCCCTCATTATATTTAATGACTTCTGAGCATGATACTTTTTCCACATAATTTACGCCCTCATATTGTGCGGAGGGCACATCACTAATAGTATCTTCTGACTCAATCTTTCCAAGCATTACGCCGTGCTCACGTAAAACTTTTGTAAGTTCACGTGTGTCAACGCCCGTAATGGCTGGAATCTTTTCACGCCGTAACCAGTCTGACAAGCTTTCAACAGCATTCCAATGAGAATAGTCCTCACTATAGTCGCATACGACAAGCCCTGAGATATGAATGTGTTCACTTTCCATAAAAGTTGCCATGCCGTCCTGCCTCATTGTAAAAGGAGGAACGCCATAATTTCCTGCCAGCGGGAAAGTCAACACCAATATCTGACCGGCATAAGACGGATCTGTTAAACTTTCCGGATAGCCTGTCATTGCCGTATTGAAGACAACTTCTCCGGCAACAGGTACTTCATAGCCGAAAGATTGTCCGCAAAAGGTTGTGCCGTCACTTAATGTTAGCGTTGCACGTCTTCTATTATTTATTGTGTGTGCCATTACTTTGAGCGTTGGGATTGTTAGTTGTCTATCTTTACAGATTAAACTGCTTTTGGTTGAGTTGGGCCTCATTGCGTTCATAGAAGTTAATGAAAGCCTGATTTACGCGCATTCGACCACCGGGTGTGGGATAATGACCTGAAAAATACCAGTCACCGGGCGCCAATGGGCAAGCTTTGTGTAAGCCTTCAAGCGTCTGGTAAACGATATGTATTTCAGTCTGTACGCCTTCAGGGCGCAGCAGTTCGGCAGTTTTTTTACTAATTTCGTCACCTGAGCATTCAGCATAGAGTTCGCGCACATACTCTTCCATTTCCTCTTTCGGCCGCCCTTCCTGTTCTTTGCAACGTTTGTAAACGGAGCGAATGATATCTTCTTTGCCGTGCTGTTTGAGCAAGGCAATAATAGCGCGAAACGAAATAAACTCGCCCAAGTCCGGCATATCAATACCATAGAAGTCAGGATAACGCACTTGGGGCGAAGCGCTAACAATCACGATCCGTTTTGGATGTAGCCGATCAAGAATGCGAATAACGCTTTCCCGCAATGTCGTACCGCGCACTATACTGTCGTCTATAATAACCAAGTTGTCTTTATAGGCAACAAGACTTTCATACGTAATATCATAGACGTGGGCGGCTAAATCCTTTCTGCTATTGCCCTCGGCTATAAACGTGCGGAGCTTAATATCTTTCCATGCCACCTTTTCTGAGCGCACACGGCGCGAGAGAATACGCCTCAGCTCTTCAGGCTGTGGGTGACCGCCGAGCAACTCTATATCCTTTATTTTTTGTTCGTTCAGATATTCATTAAAGCCTTGTACAAGACCAAAAAAAGAGGCTTCTGCTGTATTGGGAATATACGAAATGACCGTATTGTCCAATTCTCCATTAATGGCTTTCAATACCGGGTTAACTAATCTACGCCCCATCTCCTTGCGCTCACGATAAATATCGCAGTCAGAGCCACGACTGAAATACACGTGTTCAAAAGAACAAGCGTGATATCCACGTTGCGGCAAAATTTGTTCAAGGCGCATTTCGCCATTCTCGCGCATCAAGATTGCCTGACCGGGCGTTAGTTCGTGGATATCATCCACCTCCAAGTCAAACGTTGTCTGGAGCACGGGACGTTCCGAAGCTACGGCCAAGAACTCATCATTCATATACCAGAAGCAAGGGCGAATGCCCCAAGGATCGCGCATTGTAAAGCACTCTCCCGACCCCGTAACGCCCATAATCGCATAACCGCCGTCCCATACAGGAGCAGCAGACTTCAATATATTGGCTACGTCTATATTCTCTTCAATATAGCGCGTAATATCCGTATTTTTAAGCCCTTTACTCTTTGCCTCGACATAACAACGCTCACTTTCGCGATCCAGCCGATGGCCCAGCTGCTCCAAAAGAATATACGTATCTGACATCATACGCGGATGTTGCCCCTTGGTAGCAATCGAGCCGAAAATCTCCGGCACGTTAGTCATATTAAAGTTTGCGCAGATGCAAAGATTCTTCGCACGCCAATTAGATCGCCTCAAAAACGGATGCACATATGACAAACCACTCTTTCCGGTTGTTGAGTAGCGCAAATGCCCCATATAGATTTCGCCGGCATAGGGCAGGTGATGCGTGATGTAGTTAATATCTTGTGTTTGCTCCGGCGTATATTTTTGCAGCTTTTCTTTGACATTTTCAAAGATAGCTTCGATACCACCGGCACCCAGGGCTCTTTCGCGGAAGATAAACTCTTCGCCGGGCACTGCGTGCATCTTTAGGCAGGCAAGGCCCGCGCCTTCTTGTCCGCGATTATGCTGTTTCTCCATCATAAGATAGAGTTTATTCAGTCCATACGTCCAAGAACCATACTTCTGCTGAAAATAAGAGAGGGGTTTGCGCAATCTAATCATTGCGACGCCACATTCATGTTTTAGGGGTTCCATCATTTGATCCGCTATGTGCGTGCGAAGTTACGCCAAATCGCAGTAAAAGCAAAAGGTTTTTCTTATTTATTCAGCGCAGTGGCGTCTCTTTTACAAAAAAGCCCCGAAGCTTCGCTATGAAGCTTCGGGGAAAGTGAGAGACGGAGGGAGAAACCCGTCTTATAGTTCAGAGATTCTTATTCCTTATTTTACAAGAACCTTAACCGTCGTGCCGTCAGACATCTTCACGATGTTGATACCGGCTTGCGGTTCGTTGATACGACGGCCGTCGATCGTGTAGCGTGCTACTTCCTTAATGTTTTCAGAAGCAATCACACCGTTTACGCCAAGAACATCTTTTACAGGAGCCTTTACAGCATTAACAACCTTGCCTTGTGCATCCAGTAAGAATGCAATCACGTGCATCTTCTCTACATTGATGGCTTTGCGAAGCGGTTGCTTCGTCGGCAATGCCAAAGTATAAGAGTTCTTCACAACGTTGTTCTCAGTCAAAGCAGGAAGATCAACAGCAGCGCCGGAGAAAGAAGAAGCGATAGCTACATCATCAAATACGCCCTTGAACATTTTTTGACCAAACTCGCCACCCTTACCATAAGGTTTCATATCATCCGGCAGGCGGTTTTGATCAAACTGAGCATAGTTGTTAGCTTGTTTCCAAGCGTTTTCATCGCCAGTGAGGCCGTCAGCCGTTAAGACGTAAGCAAGCTTAAAATTGCCTGATACCAAAGGCTCAATAGTTGCCTCAGCTGTTACCTTCTCAGTTGCCTTATCATATACACCCGTAAGCGTGATACCTACGAAAGGAAGCACAGTAAGTTCCTTACGGAAGTCGTCTGCGATATCCTCACCTGTGCCATAATAGGGATCCATAACCTGGCCACGATTGAGGCGGCAACTAGGAGCACCTTCGAGGCCCACGTTCCTGTCGTAAGAGATTGACATCGGGTCTGATTGATTGAAGTTATGGAGGGCAACGCCTGCAAACTTTTCGCCGAAGGTCTTAGCCATTTTAGCCATACCGGCCATACCGCGCGGACACCAAGGACAACCGGTACCGGTAAATTCTTCAACCAAGACTGCACGCGGAAGTTCTTTCGACAAGACGACCAATTGACCTTTAGCCGTTTTGACCGCAGCCTCATTGGCAACGCCGTTAATCTTGGTAATCGTAATAACCTTCTCTTTAGTGCCTAAAGTTGCATCCGGATCCAAAGTGACAGCAACCTTTGTAGTGCCACCATACACTTTATAAGGCTGTGCAAGCGTTACGTGCTTCTCTGCGCCAACAGTGCCATCAGTAGTTACCGTGTAATCGAAATCAGTAATACCGGCAGAACCTGCATTTACCATAGAAAGCTCAAACTCTTTTGCTTTACCAAGTAAGGTTGTCAGCATACCGAAGTCCATCGGCTGCACAGCATTTTGCGTGAATTCACCCTCTACAAGTACTTGCATCGCTAACAAGCCAAACTTATCATCCTTGAAATCGCCCCAATCTTTTACGGATTTAGATGTGCGGAGGAAAATAGAGCCTTTAATACCCTTACCATCTCCGGTTACAATTGGGAAATTCAAGCCATCAGATTTTGTAGACGTTACGGTAAAGCTGACACCAACGTATACACCGGCGCTTGTCACTTCATAAGGAGCATCTAGCTTAATGTCGTTGACTTTACCTAACTTTTTTTGCCCTTCATCGCCTGCATTCAGATCTGCCGTATTCAAATCTTTCACTACCTCGGCTTTAGAAACATTCGCCGGCAAAGTTTTGGATAGCCAAACTTTCACATCCTTGAGGCCGCTCTTATCGCGAAGATAAAAGCGAACAGCGTGAATTTTTTTACCAACCACAACCGGGTTATCAGGCGTGATTTGGATAGCCAAGTCGTAAGTCTCTGCATTCTGCACACCCAAGCCGCTGCGGTCATTTCCCGGCGTATAATGGCCCCACCATATTTGGTTAGCAGCCGGATCGAGCTTTAACGTCGGGGCCTGTGCTTGCGTGCTGTTAGCAACAGTAGGGAATGTCGGCATAGGACTGCGCTGTAACACTTGCGCATCAGCAGTCATTGCAAAAGTAGACCAAGAAAGGGCCAGAGCTGCAAGGAAAGCTTTTGTAGTACTCTTGTAATTCATAATAATTTGGTTTTAGTTTGCTTGTCAGACCTTCAAGCTTCATACTCTCCCATAGTAGTAGTCTAAAGATCCAATAGCCGGATTATGTTTTTAAAGTTTTTCTCGCGTTATGTTGTCACCGTATTGTTAATGAGTGGTAGCCCATCAAGATGCAGGCTCTCGGAAGCAAAATTAGACATAACGCACGAAAAGAACAAGAGCCTCGATGTTTTTTTATTGATAATCCCATAAAATACCAACCTCTACCTTGCTCTTCCGTGCTCTGCTCAAAAGAAATAGCCCATCTCTGCTCTGCTAAAAAGGCTCGACCAAAGGCCGGCAAGTCCATTTCATCTTATTGAGAGCAACGGCCTAGCGTCGTGCAACAATGCCAACAACGCGAAAAATTGCAGCACAAACTGTAATTTTAATCAACAGACTTCCAGACAGAAGATGTCGGGCTAAGCCCACCATTACTCCACTTCCTCATTGTTTGCTCCCGCCAAACGATAATTTGCCCCCGCCAAACTATGGTTTGCTCCCACCAAACGATAGTATGGCTGCACCAAACAATAGTCAAAATCAAAGGGAACACCTCAAATATAGCAGCGCATCGCTAAATATTCTGTCGCTTTTACCGGAAATAAGCCAACAGCAAGCCCCGCACCTCAGCTTTAACAGCCGGAATGCGGGGCTTGCTCATTGATATATGGCTATCAGCCTAAATATGTTTTGAAATAGTCGGCCAAAGCTGTGCGCGCATCAGCCAGTTTATCTTCCCAATGCTTCATCGAATTGGCGCCGATCTTATCCGTTATATATTTTACGGACTGAAAGGGAATGCCCATTTCGCGGCAAACCAAGGCTTCGGCAAAGGCTTCCATATCTACGGCTGCGCCATTGACGGCATCAGCGGCCGTAACAAAATCATCGCCGGTATTGACGATAAAAGCGTCGGTCGTGACTTGGCCTTCGACAATTGAGGGCAATGACAGCAGAGGCGTAGTCTGAACTTCGGACGAGATACTCGTGAAATTTTGCTTTGCACTGTCGCGATCAATGAAGTGTGTGGCAGAGAAAATATCTCCCACGCTGTAGGCTAAGGTGCCGGCGGTGCCCACATTCAACACGAAATCGGGCTGCAACTCGAAGATAGCCTTCGTCAGGCGAAAAGCGGCCTGCACTTTGGTGATCTTCGTTAGAATTGTGTGTACCTCAAAGCCGGGAATGCTTACGGGGACTACTTCTTCTTGGAGCGCAAACGCTACGATGGCTTTTTTCATTGTGCCGGAAGCAGATATTTATCGCCCGTTTGGTCGACAATAACTTTTCTGTATGAATCGGGATAGCCCACACGCTGAACGCGAGCAGGAAGTCCTTCTTTCGTACGCAGGTATTGTCCGTCTTTACGAGGCTTTACAGCCATATCGTTAAACTCTACGATCAAACGTTCGCCGAGGGCTTTCCACGCCGTCAGCATTTTTGCGCCGCGCTCTGCGGAATAGTCGGTCAGATAACGAACAGCCTCAGCCGGATTCGTTTTGTATAAACCTACAGCCTTAGCTTCTACCTCGGGCTGCTTTGCGCTTAGATCTTTGTCGAGCCCGTCGCGCACTTCTTTTACAACGGGAAAGAGGTGATTATAGCGAGGATAGGTCATGTTAGAAACCCAATTGCAAACCCAAAAGGCCGACTTCCAAGAGAAGGTGCAGCCATCGGCGCCCGGAGCATCGAAGCACTCGGGCACGGACGTGTTCCGGCAATAAATCGGTGTGTAGCTAATCATGTTAGGATCGTCGCTACCGTACCAAAGTATGCCACCCACGGCGTCGGGAAACCATCCGCGTATCTGGGCAATGTATGTATCGGCTGTCTGCTGCGTAGAAATGGGGCGCTCATTGAAATATTTTTTGCCGTTATAGGTAAATTCGAGCGGTGTGGGGCGATATGGCATTTCCCCGGGACTCATTCCGCAATCTTTTTGCACGTCGAAAGGCGTGCCTTCGTAATGATCGCGCATACCATCCATAATATCTTGGCGAGAAAGCAAACGCTTCGGCTTAAAATAGAGGGGGAAGGGCTCAGCCTTGCCGATGTGCATACCATCAACATAGTCTAAGTATTTGTCCATACCGTCTACAAAGCGATTGAAGAAGCTCCAAGCGCGCGCGTCGCAAAAGCGAACGGCACCAAAATCGGCCGGTGAGAAGGCATTGGCAAAAGAGAAGTCGGCGTCTTTGCCGGTAAAGTAGCCGTGTTTGCGTGCATAGCTGATCACGTCCTTGGCATAGATGACGTTCTTCTTATCGTATTGCAGGAATTTATGGATTCTGCTCTGATTGGCATGCGCTGCAATGCAGTCGTCAGGAATACGAACGGCCACCCAAAGTGCGCCTTTCTCGTTAGGACCTTTGCCGACCATCTCCATCAACCAAAGTTCGTTCTTGTCGGCAATAGAGAAAGACTCGCCACTGCTGGCGTAACCATATTTTTCTACCAAACCGGTCATCACGCTGATGGCCTCGCGCGCCGTTTTAGCACGTTGCAAGGCGATGCGCATAAGACTTACATAATCAAGAACGCCCTTCGGGTCTACGAGTTCAGGACGTCCGCCGAAGGTTGACTCCATCACGGCTACTTGATATTCGTTGATGTAACCTTGAACTGCATACGTCTCGGGTACTTCCGGGATCTCGCCCAAGTAACGGTTGGAATCTCCATCGATGATCTTGCGCATTGCGCCCTTCGGATGCTTAGCGTGGGGCAGGTAAATCAGATGCCCGTACATACCGTAGTCGTCGGCGTTGTAGGAAATAAACGTTGAGCCATCAGTAGTGGCTTTCTTGCCGACAAGAAAACTTGTGCAGGCATAACTTGATGCTGCTATAAAGGCAGCAAAAAGGGTCAGGAATACTTTTTTCATAGTACAATGAATCATTAATCAATTGCTTTAAAAGACATATCCAATCCTTTTACGGAATGGGTCAACGCGCCGACGGAAATATAATCAACTCCGCAAAGCGCATAGGAGCGAATGGTCTGCAAAGTAATACCGCCACTCGATTCTGTCTCGAACTTGCCGTCGATGAGTTTGACTGCCTTTTCGGTAGCTTCGACACTGAAGTTATCAAGCATAATGCGGTCGGCCTTACCATTGCTCATAACTTGCCGAATCTCATCTTCGCTGCGCACTTCTATCTCTACTTTCAGGTGCAATCCTTTTTCTCGCTGATAGGCTTCGCAACGGTTGAGCGCCTGATCAATACCTCCGCAGAAATCCACGTGATTATCTTTTAAGAGAATCATATCGAAAAGACCGATGCGATGGTTGACGCCACCGCCGATCCGGACGGCCTCTTTCTCCAGCATACGCAAACCGGGAGTAGTCTTACGCGTATCGAGCACTTTTGCGTGCGTGCCTTCAAGCTGCCGCACATATTCACGCGTCATCGTGGCGATGCCGCTCATTCGCTGCATCACGTTCAGCATAAGTCTTTCCGTCTGCAACAGGCTTCGAATTTTACCGGATACAACCATTGGCACGTCGCCGGGCTTTACCGTTGCGCCGTCTTCCAAACTTGTCGTTACCTCCAACGCGGGGTCAAATTTGCGGAAGATTTCTTTAGCTATACGGAGTCCGGCCAATACACCTTCTTCTTTGATCAGCAGGCGAGACTTTCCCATCGCTGTTTCCTGAATGCAGCAAAGCGTCGTATGATCGCCGTCACCAATATCTTCGGAGAAGGCAAGATCTATGAGTTTGTCGTTAAGTTGTTCTACTGAATACATAATAATAAATACGTTCGGTGTCTTATTTTCTTATCAGACTTGCAAATATATGAATTTTTACGAAAGCGCGGCTTTCTTGCTACGAAGAACTTGCACGCGAGTTTCGTTTTGTGGTGAAAAGCTTATACCTATTCGTTTATAAGAGTAAAATACCGGTAAATAAGCGGCCGGAATCGATACCCAAGCGACGGGCTGAAAAATATTCTTCGTGGTTTTGATAAGTACAAATGCCTGCTACTTGAATATTTTCTAAAGGAACGCCGGCCTTATCAAGGAGATAGTGGTTCGTACCCCAAAGATCTATATACCATTTATCTTGTTGCGGGTAAGCGAAATCTTGCATCGGAAACCCTGCCTCGCAAAAGGCGTCATAAACTTCCTGTCCTACTTGAAAGACGGGTTGAGAAATGCTCGGCCCAATCACGACTTTTACGTCCTCCGCCCGCGTTTGAAACGATGAAAAGAGCGTTTCTAAAGTTTTGGAGACGATCTTCTTCACCGTGCCTCGCCAACCGGCGTGAACAGCTGCTACAACGCGCTGCTTCTGATCAAAGAGCAAAATCGGCACACAGTCAGCCGTAGAGACGCCGATGCACGTATGGCGCTGCCGGGTAATAAGTGCATCGACACCCTCCAAAGCCGCAGTGCGTTGTTGGGAAGAAAGTGCGAAAAAGGGCTCATCAATAATCAGCGAGGCATCGTTATGCACTTGATGCGGCAAGATTAGGCGCTCTTCTTCTATATTTAATTGTGCACAAAGCCGGTCTTTATTTTCCTTGACGTGTGCCGGCGAATCACCGCAATAAGGATTGAGATTAAAACGTCCGTAATTGCCCTCGCTCACACCCCCATTTCGGGTTGTTGTAAAAGCAACCACGTCTTTGTCTATCGCATATTTTAATAAGGGAATAGGCATAAATACTGCTTTATTCAAATTCTACGACTGTAATACCTGCGCCGCCAAACTGTACGTGTTCATCCCTAAACGTTTTAACGCCGGGCACGGTTTTCAAATATTGGCGTACCAGTTCGCGCAATGCCCCTGTACCCGTACCGTGTAAGATTCTCACGCGCGGTTGTTCTAATAGAATTGCGTCGTCAATGAAATGAGTAACGGCCTCCAAAGCCTCGTCGGCACGCATCCCTCGCAGGTCCGTTTCCGGACGGAAATGCAATTTCTTTTGATAAACGGCGTCGCGCGTATCTTTACTTATAAACGTCGCTACTTGGGTTATTTTTTCTGTCTGTGGCGCTTCGGCTGGCTCTAACCTACTTGTGGGTACAGCCGTATACATACTACCGAAAAGAATCTTTGCTTGTCGGCCTTGCAAATGCTCGATACGCCCCACGGTGGTCTGTCCTTTCAGGCGAACGAAGTCGCCTTCGCGAAAATCGCGCCGCACGACCGCTTGCTCCCCTACCGACTTTGTAGGCGCAGCGCTCGATTCAGTCTTGCCGGAAGGCGTTTTGGGGTTACGCTTATGCTGCTGGCGACGCTTGATCTTTTCCAACTGGCGACGAATGTCGGCATCGTTGTCATCGGTGGCGCTCAATGTTTCTTTGAAGTCCGACAACTCTTTCCGTATCTCTTTGGTTCGCTCCTTATCTGCTTGAGCTTCGCGGATAGCACGAATGGTATTCTCAATCTTAGCATTTGATTGCTGGAGCAATTCTTGCGCTTCGGCCTTGGCTTGAGCTATAACGCTCTTCTTTTGTGCCTTAAACTGTTCTACTTCTTGCTCATAATTGGCCAGTGTAGCCTCTAATTGCTTCTCTTGTCGATGCACTTTTTCACGCTTGGTCTCCCAATACATTTTATCGCGCGCTATATCTTGCAGATACTTATCGCTCATCACGTAATCTTTACCGACAAGCGACTCGGCATAAGCCACGACTTCAGCCGGAAGTCCGATCTTGCGCGCAATTTCTATGGCAAACGAACTACCGGGATGGCCTATGCGCAACATAAACAGCGGCTGCATACGTGAGCGATCGTAGAGCATCGCACCGTTTACGGCCGTCGGGCAAGCATCGACGTAGTTTTTCAGATTCTGATAGTGTGTCGTAATCACACCATAAGTTCCGTTTCGCACAAAGCGGTCTAAGATTCCTTCAGCCAAGGCGCCACCGATCTGAGGTTCCGTGCCACTACCAAATTCATCGATCAACAGCATACTTTTGGCGTTGCTGCGCTTCATCATCTCTTTCAAACCTAAGAGGTGAGAGGAGTAAGTACTCAATTCGTTCTCAATATCCTGCTCGTCACCTATACTTAAGAAGATATCTTTGAAGATTCCGACATTAGAGTTCTCACGCATCGGCACGGGCATACCGGATTGGAGCATATATTGTAGGAGTCCGATCGTTTTCAAGCAAACGGACTTGCCGCCGGCGTTCGGACCGGAAATCAGCAGGAGGCGTTCTTTGCCTTTGAGGGTCACGTCTAAAGGCACTTGCTTTGCACCGTGCTTCTTTAAGGCCTGCTGAAGCAGCGGATGCACGGCTTGCACCCAATCCAAGCAAGGATATTTGTGTACCTGCGGCACAGTGGCGGAAAAGGAAGTCGCGAAATTTGCCAATGCACGCAAATAATCGATATGGGCCAAATAATGCATAGAGGCCAAAAGGTCGGGGATGTGCAAACGGATCTCCTTACTCAATTCGGAAAGGATTCGGATAATCTCCCGCTTCTCCGCAGCTTTTAGTTCTCTGACACGATTATTGGCTTCGACAACCGTGGCCGGCTCAATGAAAACGGTCTTTCCGGTAGCACTCTCATCGTGTACGATACCTTTAATCTTGCGTTTCACGGAAGGAGCTACGGGAATGACCAAGCGTCCATCGCGCAGCGTGGGGGTTACGTCGCGATCTATGTAGCCGTCTTTCTGAGCATCGCTGATAATCGTGCGCAAATTATGGGAAATACTTCTGACCGTCACTTCCGCCTGATGGCGAATGGAGAGCAATTCGGGCGAAGCGGTGTCTTTTATTTTCCCATATTTATTCAGCACCTCGTCTATCCGACGAATGATATTCGGAAAAGCCACAATGCCGGTCGCCATTTCAGCCAAAGCGGGATAGGTATAAGCGTCCTCGTCGTTGTGTTTGCAAAAGAAAGATGTGAGTGCGTGAATGGTCATCAAGGACCGTTTCAAGTCAAACAATTCCAACTCTTCCAAATGCGTATTTTCGGGCTGAATACGTAGCAAAGGGCGGCGAAGATCAAAGAAATTTTCTTCATAGACATCGTCTTCCGTCTCACAAAAGCGGGCAAACTCCTGCGCTTGGGTCAGCGCCTTTAAGATGCTGTCGTAATCGGTCATAAATTGCACTTGATGATCGACCCATTCCGTGCCAAGCGTCGACATACAGCGCCCTTTCAGCAAAGTGCGGATCTCATCAAAGCCTATTTTTTGCTCAAAATTTTCCGGATATATCATAATTGTAGCTCTCCTCGTACACAGTTCCACTGCATAAAGTATGCAAAGATACGATTTTTTAAGCACCTACTGCCTACGTTATCCGCCCTTCTGACCGAGAAAAGGGCTATGCGGCGAAAGAAACATCAGAAGCTGAAGAAAAGAGATCACTACCGGTTCACGCTCTGTTGCGTTTTATACACTACCTCCTCACCTACTTATGCTAAAGGTTCGTATGATATATACACCATATTACATATCACGCCAACAAAGGCTACTTGGTAACGAAAAAGTCGGAATTAGGAGCTACAAACGTTGGAAATGCAGCGAGAAAAGTCTGATTTTGGCACGTAAGCGTAAAGTTGGCTATATTTTCATCGTGAGCGTACGCTTGTACCCTCACGATGAAAAGTTTGTACCATCGTGAAAGGACGTTCGTGTTCTCACGATGAAAATTTAAACAAGCGGAGGTTGCCTGCACAGAGTTGGAAACTTATAAGTCATTTTTGGGGACTAAAAGCGCCTCATTTCGAAAGCCAATTTGTTATTGTCGCAAGCTCTTTCTCATCTTTTCTCTATTTAGGCGCTTGTTATGGCTATTTCGCAAAACGGGAACGAAACAAAATAGGGAAAATACAAAGTTGAAAAATTCGAAAACAGATCTTATCTTTGCCTAAAATAGTTTATCGAAAACACTAAAAAGCGACTTCTTTGCAACATGCTTGCGCTATCTTTGCACAAGAGAGGCGCCAGCATAGCCTTCGAAAATTTCTTCGATACCGGCTGCTAACTCTATCTTTGCATTTGACAAACGGCGAACAACAAAGAAAAGATAAAATTGGGCGGCGTTTGCCAATGACAATAAGAACATCAATGACTGACAATAAATAATAGACGTTTATGAAAAAAGTTCTACTTCTTTTCTTCGCACTTTGGAGCTGTATGCTTTCAAGTTTTGGGCAGGTAACATTTAAAATCGATGGTTTTTCTGACAGATACTACGGGAGAGCATATATTTCTGATACTTCAGAGGTGTTTAGCGAGGGTTGGGTGGCCGTATATGACCGAAAAACAAACAAGAAACTGATTCACGTAGACGCCGATGAACTCTCCTTTGATCTACACGACGATCAATTGAAGGCAAACATTGCTGAAATCCCTTATGGAGAACATAGTCTGCTACTTTATGAAGACTTCAACTTCGACGGGAAGAACGATTTTGCGCTTATGGATGGACAACACGGCTGCTATCACGGACCTTCATTTCAAATCTTCTTAGCGTCAAACAATGGATTCACTTTCAGTCCGGGTTTTACGAAATTGGCGCAAGAAAACTGCGGCATGTTTTCAGTCAATGAAGAGGAAAACACAATATCGGCAATGACCAAAGATGGCTATGGTTGGCACAAGTTTTCCACTTATATTGTCAAAGACAACGAGCCCTTTCTCATTAGCACACTTATAGAAGATGTAAGCAACGAACCTATCAATACCACTACGACGGAAGAATGGGATGGAAAGAAAATGGTAAAAAAGACTTCAACCTTTTTCGATTTTGAATGTGAATACATAAAGAGTTTATTCACTTTTCATGTAGACAAACAGAACAAAGACATTATCCTTTACAGCGGCGATGGCAGACAGCTTTGCTATGCGATCACAAATAGTGATGGAGAATTAGAGCTTTTGTATCCGGAAATAAATAAAGAGGGTAAAAAGGACTTTTATTATTCTCGCAAAAAGAATGCTTTGTCCTTTTGGAATAAGGATACGGAATACACGATTACAGACGTGAACGGAATTGCGGGAATCAGCATTCTCACCAAAGGCAAAACTTATCTGTGGAAAGGCAACACAAAGAAGCGTGAAGGCAGCTTGGCTACACTGTTAAAAGAAGCATTTGATAATGTTTCATACGGAAACTAATACTGATACGTGACATCAGCACGCGGGAAGTGCACCTCCTTGGCGTTCGGCTGGCGCTATCTCTACATAAAATAGGCGGCCGAGGCTCAAAAAAGACATAGGCAGGCCGCGAGTCGCCACTTACAATGAGAATAATCAATGACTGGCAATAAATAATCGTTGTTATGAAAAAAGTTATACTCCTTGTCTTCGTGCTTTGGAGCTGCTTGCTCTCAAGCTTCGGACAGGTAATATTTAAGATTGATGGCTTTTCTGACAAATACTATGGCAGAGCCTATTTTTCTGACACCTCAGAAGTGTATTGCGAAGGCTGGGTGGCCGTATATGATCGCAGAACAAACAAGGAACTATTCCGCGTGAACGCCGATGAACTCTCTTATAAGTTACACGGCAGTCAGTTGAAGCAAAACATTGCAAAAACCCCTTATGGGGAACACAGCGTGTTGATTTATCAAGACTTCAACTTCGATGGAATGAAAGATTTTGCACTTATGGATGGACTGCATAGTTACGATCACGGACCTTCGTATCATATTTTCTTTACTTCAAAAAAGGGATTTATCTTTAGTCCGGAACTTACGGCTTTGACTCATGAAAACTGCGGAATGTTTTCGGTCGACAATGAGAACAAGACATTAGTGACTATGACCAAGGATGGCGATGATTGGCGTAAATACTCTACATACATTATAGAAGACTTTATGCCTTTTCTCATCAGTATGATTGTAGAGGATGCTCGCAACGCACCGATACATACGCTAACGAAGGAAGTCTGGGATGGGAAGAAAATGGTAGGAAGCTCTATAACTTCATTCAACATTTACAGTAATAACATCAAGAGTTTGTTCACTTTTCATGTAGACTTACAAAACAAAACCATAATACTTTACAGCATCGATGGCAGTACGCTTCACTATACAATCACCAATAAAAAGGAAGCAATAGAACTTTTGTATCCGGAATTAGTACGTGAGGGTAAAACAGACTTTCATTATTCTCGCAAAAAAAATACTTTGACTTTTTGGAATAAGGATACGGAATACAGGATTACCGATGTGAACGGCATTGCGGGGATCAGTATTCTCACAAAAGGCAAAACTTATCAGTGGAAAGGCAACACAAAGACGCGAAAAGGAAGCTTGGCTACACTGTTAAAGGAAGCATTTGATAATGTTTCATACGGAAACTAATGCAGATACGCGACATTTGTATGCGATAGGTGCATCTTTATGGCGCTTGTCTTGCGCTATTTTTACTTAAGATAAACGACCGATGGGCAAGAAAAGACAATAAGAGGAAAACTATTATAGTTTATAGTCTGAATGACCAATCGCTACACTATGCCATCACTAACACGGAAGGATTGGTAGAATTCTATTATCCGGAAATAGCAGCGAACAAGCAGACTGACTTTTCTTATTTCTACAAGAACAACACATTGAAGTTTTGTACCAAGGATGCAGAATATGCGATTACGGATACACCCGGTAATCTGGGTATTAGCATCACTACAAAAGGCAAAACTTATCGATGGAAAGGCAACACGGAGGTACGCGAAGGAAGCTTGGCTGCGTTACTAAAGAAGGCATATAACAATGTAACAAAAATCAGATAGTAGTGCTACGAAACATCGCATCTTAAAAAGAAGCAGGCGGGAAACCAATGGTCAAAGAAAGGCACAGGTTTCCCGCCCGCTTGCTAAGCAAAAAATTTCGCTAATGATTCAAGCTAAACTTCAAACTTACGCCGAAGTCTTGCGTCGTCGTTGGATAGGAAGCTGACGTCAGCAATGGGCGATTCATCTGTCGATCGTAGTAAACCGTCAGCGTCAGCAAACGACTGAGTGCATAGTCCGCACTAAAACTTATTTGAAGTGCTTTATTACCACTCGTTGCCTGAGATAAGCCCGTCATAATATCCCGATTAAGGGATGCTTGACTGCGGAAAGAGAAATCGAAACGTAAGTTTAAGTCGCTCGAGAAGCCAGAAATGGCGTTTCGCAAATCAAGGTCGTCGGCCTTATTTCTTTCGCTTCCCTTGGACTTGGCTTTCTTAGCTCGAACGGTTTTCTTCGCTTCAAAGAGTTTGAAATTGGGAATCTTATATCCCATTCCTATCACAAAGTCGTTGGAACGCGCCTCATTGATCTGCGCATTTGTCATACTCAGCGTAAGAATCCTTGTACGACGAATCTCAACTCGTGTAGAAAGATTATTCAAGAAGGTCATATCAACACCAAACAGGGGCGCAAATGTCTCATTGATCGAAACTGAAGAGACGTCAAAGGGAGAGCTGGGGACGGGAAGTCCGGTGGAAACATTTGTAACAAATCCCCAGTTGCCCATGTATCGACTGAATGTAGAAAAAGATGAGTAGGCGCCAACACTGTATATGCTCTTGTAGGAATGATTCAAATTGAAACTCTTGAATACTTTCTTCATCGCAGATAAACGCGCTAAGCCGGCATAAGAGATAGACCAATTGGGGAGCATCCGCAAGATGGTGGGAAAAATACGCAATCCTGATCCGCCGGTAGTATAAGCATCCAAAAAGGCGGGAACCATTACGTCGGCCGAATATTTGGAGATCGTGCCATTAGCGGGATTAAAAGGCGTTCCTGCTAAAGATGTTCCGGCGGGATACGTTGCATTAGCATAATTTGCCTCCACTTGATTGCGATAACTATCCAGTGATTGGATAAACTTCCTAAAGGTATTGCTTGCATAACCATTGTCGGCATTGCCAAAACTCTCGAAAGAAGAGATTATACTAATAGTAGTCTGCGCAAAAGAACCAGATTCCAAAGTCGGCATATTCGTAAACATATACTGAATAGACTTTGCCGTGTTTACATCGCGCGTAGCGGAAAGATCAATCTTAAAGTCGCGGAACGGCTCCAAAGTTGCTCGGAATTGGAATGTCTCCGTAAGATTCGTTGTGGCGGGGGTTATAATGGAATCAGTCCTTAGTAACCAACCGCGCTCTGCGGCCCTGCGAATATAACTTTCGTTGACCGCGCCAAAGGCAAAATCTAAGCCAGGCTTCAAACCTCCCCCACGCGACTGACCGAATGTATTACCTATCTCTGGGAGGAAGCCGGGAAGAGACATATTAAACCTATTGGAGTAGTTGAAGCTAACATTACGTACCATCATCAAGACACGTGAGATACCTTGCAGGGTCTTATACCAAGCTTGGTCTTCATTGCTCTTACGTGCAGCAATAGTCAGCTTAACTTGTGCGCTGTCGCGATTCAGAATCTCAATGGTGTTTTTATCTATGACTTTATACCTTAACTGTATTCGCGATCCGTCTTTACGCAAAGCGGTTAATCGGATCTTTTTGGTCTGCTGATTATGCTTAACTATCAGCGTTGTATCAGCCTTTAAGTGCAACTCTTGCGTGAAGACTTTCTTTTGATCTTGTTTTTTAGAAGAAGAACTATTGCTATTGGAATATTTCTGATTGACTTTCCTAAGGAAAGGGATATGATTATATAATGTCTCCATATTGAGACGTGCATTGGCCGTAATGTTACGAGAGTTAGAAATGTTATTACCCAGGTTCATTCCATTCTCTAATACGGTTCCACGAATCCAGTTATAGGAACTTTGATAACTTACATCGGATGTAAGCCAATCGAAGAGTGGAATCATATTGATTGGCAAACGCCAACTTGCCTGAAAATTTTGGGCATAAGAAAGTGGACGCCCTAAATGGCGAATGCTCTGCCAAATTGAATCTTTCCAAGCTCTGTAACGATCTGGATACAATTGCTTATTAACGGCTGTATAGGGTTGCTCTATTTCGGCATTTGTCCCACTTTGGAAACTCAGCTGTATGTTCTTAGTAATATCCCAACGCAAGTTAAAACTACGATTCCAAAGAAAATCGGAATTCCAAGTTAAGGGAATCGAAGTATTGCCTAAGTTTTCCATATCCCGTTCTTGCAGCTCATAATAAGAACGCGTTATCTCCGAATTAAAAGCTAGATTCTGCGGAAGATAATTTAAACCAAAATCGGTAAGAATTTTGAGCCACTTGGATTTGGATATTTTCTTAAACGGCGTAAACGGTTTGTAGTTGGGTGAATAGTTGTAATTAAAACTCCAACGCCAATTTTGATCCTTCTCCCAAGCCGTCGTCTGACCGGTAGTTTCTCTTGAAGAATGAGCATAACCGAATGTAAAGTTAGCAGGATCATACGGCATTGGATGCCCCTTTGTCTGTATATTAAACCTAACACCTGTCAGCGATAGATTTTTAGACGTTACGACGCGATTAGCTATTCGACGTAAAGAATCTTTCTCTGCTTTAGTCGCTAAAGCTGAAAGTGCATCTTTCATCGGTAAGTCCGTATCAAGTGGATTATACTTTGGCTCAATCCTTTCTTTAGAATAAGAATAATAAAGAGGTGCATTCATCTTGACTTTCTCTGGCAGGAATTTACCCAACTGTACATTAGTTGTCACAGAATATTGTGTCAAGTTGTTGTCTCTGCGTTGCTGCACAGTCTCCTCCAAACCTCCGAAGCCTTCGGTCTCTAAATGGCCCGTCAAATCTACAGTTGCCAAATCTGAAAGTTGCAAATTGAGGGCTGCCTGTGCAGCTATACCACCTTTATTTGAGACCTGCTGTAATCTCAACTCATTTACCCAAACCTCAGCATGCTGTACTTGGCGAGAGTTATTACGCACTCCAATCATAATCGTACGAATATCCCCTAACGTAGGGTTACCCATAATGCTCACGCGATTGGCCTGCTTCTGTGGATCATATTCTGTATAAAGTCGTCCAAAGGAGGCGGCACCATTTGCTCGTGCTCTATTGCGATTACGCTTCAGATCGGTAAAGAGAGACAAATCTATATCCAACATATTTGCTGCTGGCCAAACGGCAAGAGCACCGGCATCGGAGTTTGCATAATGCTCAGGAGGAGTTACCGTTAGCGGTATTTCGTATTCGTAGAAGTTGGATTTGTAGTCACTGCCTAAACGAACAAACAAAGAGACTTGTCCATCTTCCACCGCAGGATAGCCTTCTAAAGAATTGGCGTGGTTAAACATCTGTAGATGCTTATATCGTCGTAAGTCTAAATTGGTGCGCTTGTAAACAGCACGCGCGTCTTCAGAAGCTAAATTCTTAACAACTAAAGATAATGCTTGCTCATTGTTTTGCAGCAATTGATCTTGACCAGAATCTATTACGCGACTAATACCTGGAGGTATTACATAGTTAACCGGAGATTTATCATTATTTTCTTCAAAGTTCACAGACGAAGGTTCAAGTACACCACTCACACTGGGCGCTTGACCATTATATAATGCTTGATCGTAAGATCTCCATTCCCCATGTACCAAGTTCAAGGTTGCCAAGCGGAGCACGACGGGCTGATCAAATCCGGTCAAGAACATCCTAATGAAACGAATAGACGTAAAGTCATTCATTCCACCAACATTCTTCTCGTAATTTTCAATGGGAATGCGGAACAAATACCAATTAACTGGCTCTCTCTTATTATTACGAGTCTTTGGGTATGCCGTCCGCTGATCGACGATATAGTTCTCGCCAATGCGCATTTTATTAGGATCTATTGCAACACGATATTGATAATACTTCTCATACTCATTTAAGGTGTAATCTTGATTGATATCTTCAACATCCGGCGTCGTTTTGTAAGCCGTTGCATAATTTTCCTGCGAACTTTCCGTATCAGAAGAGTTACCATTAGGATTATTGATATACTTATAGCGTTCAAGTATATTCTTTTTAGCGCGGTCATAATCAGAACCGCGGAAATAATGATACCTGTCTCCGGAAGGATTAGCTGCTATCGAATCATAAACTGCAGCCGACACAATGCCACGAATTGTCTGCAAGTAGTTTTGATAAGCAGGATACGTTTTTTCTTCTTCCGAGGTCAACCCATTTAAACCTATATCTTGTTTTGATCTAGCGCCGGAAGTCGTATTAAAAGCATAGGTTACACTACTTTGTGTCGGCACTTTACCCCATGCAGTCTGCTCAATAAGAGTAGAAGACCCATCTATAGGCATTCCGCTTTCATAAAACTTCTTCCCATCTTTCAAGATATCTTCCGAAATCTCTCCGAGATTGAAGTAAAGCTCACCGGTAAAAGTACGTCCTTCTTTACGCGCCTTGATGAAAGGATCCATCATCCAGAACTCAATATATTCTACGTTGGAATTCTCAAAGTCAGAGACATCCAGTTTACGCATCATTCCGCCCCAGCGTTTTCGCGGGTTGTTCAAATAACCTGCCGCGTTTAGATCGGGATCTAGATTGTATGGACCACGCTCATTCGGATAAAACGCAAGATTGAGCACATTCATGATTGTGCTTTCCTTGTAGTTCGTCTGTTTATTCGGGAAAAGCTCACTCTTGGGTACTTCGCGCACATCAGGATCCGAAAGTTGATCAAGATCTGTCTTGATATAGCCGGGAGTCAGAGAAGAGCTACGCCTTGTAAACAAAGGATCAATATAATACCAAGCGAGTAAGGCGCGATTATAGCCACATCTCACATCATTAGAGAGAGACGACTCAGCGAACATTGAAGGCGTAGAAGAAATGCTCCATTCTTTCGGATTGGAAATATCTATATTTGAAGTTGCATTTTCAAAATCATCTAAGTATGAGGCATTACCCTGAGCGCCTTGTACTTTGCCGGCGATCAATTGGGCAAACTCGGCCGTAAAGTTAATTGAAGAGGGCTGCGTAGCATTTACAAACGGGAGCTTATCTATCCAATCCGTCAAACGTTGACTTTGCTTCTTAAAAGCTAAGTTCACCCCCCAAATTGTATTATTGATGGCTTCACTGCCAAAGGCGACTTTCGTAGTCAAAGGTTTCTCGCCCAAATGCATAATTGTACCGCCAATCATAAAGTTTTTGGAGAAATCATACTGCCAATTAAGCCCCAGCAAAGTTTTCCTTTGCATACCATAATCGGTATTACTCTCCAAACTGACATTGATGGATGTACCGGCGGAAAGCAAACTTTTGTTCAAGATCCGCACGACACCACTATTATAATCGACAGTATAATCTGCACCTTCGACCAAAGTTTGTCCTCCTGCAGTTACCAGCACAGAGCCACGCGGCACATTCGACACACCTAAGGATATCTCATCCTCTCGTGAAGCTTTATACTGTCCTGCAATGATGAATTTATCCTTTTCTGCGATCTGCTTAGCCATAGTCTTAGTCGAATCGTACAATTCTTGGAACACATACTTATCAGCGATCGCGTTGTTTCCAATGACTTTGCGCAAATATTTGCCGAAAGGCTCCACGCTGGTAAAGAAGACGCGGCCATCAGTCGGGTCAATAGTATATCCCTCCACATAGTCAAAATACGCATTGGAGTTGCGCTTATTATTATTGTCTAATCTATCCAGCCCGAGCAACTGTATCAAACGTTTGTCTTTCAGCGTTGGCTCTGGGAGATAATTAAGATAAACACCCGTCGTATCAGAGAGGTATTTTACATCTAATCTGAACTTCTCTTTCTGCACATTGGAGGCACCTAAGGCGTAGACGTTCTTCATCATCAAGTCCCAGTTGCCTTGAGAGGGCGAGTTTGCCGTATTTTTCAACGACTTCAGCAATAATGTTTCCGTGTTATCCTTGCGGTCAGTCGAAAATTCTCCAACCTGATAGTTCGTACCTCTGTAGGTATATTCAAAAGCTACGGCCAAGACTTGATCCGGTTGCAATGCTGAACGGAGCGAGATGTAACCTAAAGCTGCATTAACTTTATACTCTGAAGGAGAAAGCAGGCGAGCAGATTCTAACTTCTCGTAATCAACGCCACCAGTCAGGCCAAATCCATCCAAAGCCGAAGTTGCGGTCGAGATGTTACGCACTCCGTTGATGCCGGACACTATATTATATAATGTGTTCGCTGCGTTGGCGGGCACGGTCGTACTTCCCGGCGTCCACAGCGGGTTATGAATCTTCGAAGCCTCACCTAAGTCGGTCAAAGCAATGATATTTCGTGTATTTGTGGTTTGTCCGGTCTTATTGGTCACCCATACTTCTGCACGATTGATCGTTATACCACTAAGAATATTGGGCAATTGGGCCATGTTCTCATCATAATGATCGCGAAAATATTGAGCCAAGAAAAAGTGTCTGTTTTCATCGTAATCATCCGCAGAGAATTCAAACGTACTCAATTGCACGCCGCCTTTGGTTCGTACGCTTGAAGTAGCCGATTTCTTTTGTGCTATGATAGTCGAAAGTTTCAATTTACCAAATTGGAGGTCTGTACGAATACCCAAAAGGCTACTCGTGCCGCGAATCAGCGAATTATTGGTCGGCATAGACACATTACCGGCTTCGATCAACTTGATGATTTCATCCTCTTTGCCCTGATATTGTAACTTTAAGCGCTGTGCGTCAAAATCAAAGGTAGCATCAGAGTTATAATTAAAGTCCATCCCCATCTTATCGCCGATTTTACCATTAACGCTGACGTTAATTTTTTCGTCAAAGTCAAAACCAAATACTTTTCTGTTACGTTCAGCAATTGATGGGTTCTCAACAGAGCGCATATTTGCGCCCAATTTCAGTTCGGCAGAGCCTTGCGTACGAATACGCACACCGCCCGGGCCAAAAATCTTTGCAGCCGGACCGAGATCGAATTTGAGATCTGTGAAATCAAACTTCTCTTTGCCTTTATTCTTATAGAGCTCTTGATTCTTTTGTTTGTAATAGGCTTGCAACGAGTGACGCAAAGTCCATTGTTGAAACTCTTTTGGCGACAATTCGAGCGGAGTTGCAACAAAGGAATCGCCTACTTTCGTACCTAAACGATAGGTTCCATCCTTTTCATCGTAATAAGCCTGCGTTTGGGCGTTTTCCGGATCTTTCAAGTCTGTCGAAGAGGATCTCGCATCCTTTTCTTCCTGCGGCGCAGTCTTTTTTACAGGAAATTTGGGTTTTACAATGGTATCTCGCGGTGCAGTTTCCACTTGAGTTTGGCTATCCGTCGGTTCAACAGGGGCCGTAAAACGCACAGTATACGTGCGGGCCGCCACGGAAATGACGGTCAATAGACTTATCAAGCAGATTATTTTAGCAAACTTGTGCAAATCAGAGTAGTTTTAAAGCCTGTTTGATTATCTGCTCTATCGGCAGATTAGGATTCTCTTGCAACAATGCAGCAACGCACTTCTGAGAAGCAGCCGGAGGAAAGCCTAAAGTAGTAAGTGCAGATACGGCTTCTGCCACGGCATTGGCGTTTACGGCATTCGCCGCGCCTTGTTGTACCGTAGTTCCGCCCTCTATTCCCACCACTTTGTCCTTTAAGTCCAAGACAATGCGTTGAGCAGCTTTCGGCCCGATACCTTTTACACCACGCAAAAGTTTTACATTCTCCATCTGAATAATGTTAGCCAACTCGCCGGGTGAGAAAGACGACAAGATAACTTTAGCCGTCTGTCCGCCCACGCCGCTTACGGAAATCAGCAACGTAAAAAGCTGGCGCTCTTGCTTCGTCGAGAAGCCATACAGCAGGTAGGCATCTTCGCGTATGACTTCATAGACGTAAAGTTTCGCCTCTTTTCGATCCTGTATAGCCGTATAGGTGTTCAGCGAAATCAGCAATTCATAGCCGACACCGCAAGTCTCAAGCGTGCAACTCGTAGGTGTAAGTTCGCCTATCTGTCCTTTGATATAGTCAATCATTTGTCTTGTCAGAGATGTGAAGCGCCCTGTATTTACAGACGTCACCTGTGAAAACAACGACAAAAGTAATATTTTATTATATTCGGAGAGAAGAAATGACGAGTAATTGAACTAGCGTTGGCGCTCTTTCATTATCTTTGCGCTTACAAACCAACAGAGATTATAATTCATAAAGCATTCCACCATGATACAATCAATGACTGGCTACGGCAAAGCTGAGGCCCATTGTAACGGGAAAAAGATACACATAGAAATTAAATCGCTCAATTCTAAAGCGCTTGATTTGAGCGCACGCATCGCTCCGCTCTATCGCGAGAAAGAAATTGAAATACGCAAATATCTCGCACAAGCATTGGAGCGTGGAAAAGTCGATTTCTCGATCTGGGTGGAAAAAGATGCCGATCGGCAAGCTACGCCCATCAATCCGTTTGTGGTCAGCAACTACAAACAGCAGATTGAGGCGATCAGTAAAGATTTGGCGATCAACGCGCCTACGACCAATTGGTGGGACATTATCGTTCGCCTACCTGAATTAACCACGCCGGTAGAGCAGGAAGAGTTATCTCAAGATGAATGGAATGAGGTCTATCGGGCCATACAGCAAGCCACGCAAGCGCTAATCGAATTTCGCAAACAAGAGGGGCAAGCACTCTACAAGATGTTTACGCTCAAGATCAACAACATTGAGCAACTCTTGTCTTCGATTGTGCCTTATGAGAAGGAGCGTACGGAGAAAATCCGTCAACGTCTGGAAGAACGCTTGTGCGAATTAAAAGGCGTAGATTATGATAAGAACCGATTAGAACAAGAACTTATTTACTACATAGAGAAGCTGGACATCAGCGAGGAGAAGCAACGGCTGACCAACCACTTAAAATACTTCCGCGAAACGCTGGACGGCGGTTGCGGACAAGGCAAAAAGCTGGGCTTTATCGCGCAGGAAATGGGCCGAGAAATCAACACGACGGGCTCTAAGAGCAACTTGGCAGAGATGCAGAACATCGTCGTGAAGATGAAAGATGAATTAGAACAAATCAAAGAGCAGGTACTCAACGTTCTATAAGCAATTATGGCAAAGATAATCGTTTTTTCAGCGCCTTCGGGAAGTGGTAAATCCACGATCATCAACTATTTGATGGATCAACAGCTGAATCTGCATTTTTCAATCAGCGCTACGTCGCGCCCACCTCGCGGAAAAGAGCAACACGGAGTGGAATATTACTTCCTGACGGCTGAGGATTTTCGACAACGCATTGCCGATGGCGAGTTTTTAGAATTTTGTGAAGTCTACGAAGGGCGCTATTATGGGACACTAAAAGCTGAAGTAGACCGCCTGCTGGCCAAAGGCGAAAACGTCATCTGCGACGTCGACGTCGTCGGGGCGCAAAACATCAAGCGCATCTACGGCGACCGAGCGCTGACGGTATTTATCAAAGTGCCGTCGTTGGAAGTTTTGCGCCACCGCTTGACGGCGCGAGGCACGGATGCCCCGGAAGTAATCGAGGAACGCATACGCCGCGCCGACTACGAGCTGAGTGAAGCCGACAAATTCGATGCTACCTTAATCAACGACAATTTAGAGACAGTCTTAAAGTCGGCCAAGGCGCTCGTTAGTCAATTTTTGGATGCATGAAGCGCATAGGTATCTTTGGCGGCTCCTTTAATCCGATCCACAAAGGGCACATCCATATCGGGTTAAAGGCAATAGCAGATAAAGAAGTTGACGAAATACACTACCTCGTATCGCCACAAAATCCGCTGAAGTGCGATCAGCAACTCTTAGATGAGCAATTGCGCTTCAGCTTGACCATAAAAGCATTGGCCGATTATCCGCTGCTCAAAGCTTCCGACTTTGAATTTCACCTGCCACGCCCATCTTTCACGTGGAAAACGATGGATGCGCTAAGGCAACACTACCCTGCCGATCAGTTGGTCTTACTCATCGGCGCTGACAACTGGTTACTGTTTGATCGATGGGCAAATCACGACCAATTGTTAGCTAACTATCAATTTTTAATCTATCCGCGCGATGGCTATGAGGTGACGGCAACCGACTTACCCGCAAACGTCCGCTTACTCGATGCGCCAATTTATCCTTATAGTTCTACGATGATTCGGCAAGCCGTACAAACCGGCGGCGACATCGCAGAAATGGTGCCGGATGCTATTAAGGACGATGTCAAAAGGCTGTATGGCGTATAAGCCACACGATTTTTTTAAGCGACCGACGCTTTTCCAAACTTAAAACAAACATCTTCCTGACCACACAATCAAGCAACAAGCAACGCAAAATGCTTGTTGCTTCTTTTTTATCATTTTTCTGAGTGCGCATAGCTCAACTACACATTATATATAATAGGCAAAGCGGGTTGCTGCATTGATCAAATTTTAGTTTGCTCCCACCAAACCATCATTTGCCCCCACCAAACTATTGTTTGCTCCCACCAAACCATCGTTTGCTGCCACCAAACGACTAATGCTACGTGTTAATAGATGCAAACACGGACAATGCGCTTACGAAGACGCTATCATCTTAACGATTTATCAGATACAACAAACTATGATTTGCATATTTGTAAATTTTACACTTAGATTATTTCCGAATTTTCGCAAGACAAAAAAAATAATGCACGAAACTAAAGAAAAAATTAAAAAAAACTTTTGTACTATATATTTTCACTTATCTTTGTGGCGTCAAATAATATGTCGAATTAGCAAAATTGAAAAACTATGAGAAAAAGTACTCTTTTTGCATCGCTCTTAGCGATGTTTGCTGCTGCTGCGAATTCGTTTGCACAAAGCACGATCGAGTTGACCACAGATATGTCGGTTGGCTCTGAATTCCAAATTTTCCTTCAAGTTGGCGAAGGCGAACAGCTCAAAATCGACGGTCTTAAAGGCCAATTTAAGAACGATGAGTGGAACTTAGTTACACTGACGAAACAGAATGTAAAAATTGAAGGCAAAATTAAGCTCCTCGGTATTGACGGAAACCAGATCACATCAGTCAAAATGAAAGACATGGAGGATCTAATTTCATTGGGCTTGAAAAACAACAAGCTGACAGAGATCGATTTGTCCGGTGCTCCCGCACTGAAGCGCGTATCAGTCGGCAAAAACAAGCTCGAAGCATTGAATCTTTCCAACAACACGTTCCTCTTCCAGGTATATGCGTATGGCAATAAGATTAAGGGAGAAAAAATGACGGCACTTGTTAACTCGCTGCCGGGCGGTACTGCTTCTGAACTCTTCTTGGTCGACAAAACACTTGAGAACGAGGAAAACGTAGCAACAAAGGCAGACGTTCAAATTGCACGCAACAAAGGCTGGAATGTGTTCAACTATCAAAAAGGCTCATACGTGATCTACGACGGTGAAGAACAGACAGGCATAGAACTGATCAACCAGCGCGCTATCGAAGTCAACCAAAACGCCGGTAGCGACTTCGCAACGCTAACTGTACCCCACAAAATGCTGGGCGCTACTTATGCTATCTATAACCTGAACGGCGCAAAGCTCGCCGGCGGCATCATTACGTCAGACTTTACTCGCCTGCCGCTGAACAACGTGCCCCTCGGCGCTTACTTGCTCAAAGTCGGCAACAAGGTAGAGAAGCTGATCAAGAAATAAACTTGACTTTGAACTAATCTCAAAATACGATTTTATGAAACTAAAACCTTTTGGCAGATTGGCAAGCCTTCTTATTGCCACACTGCTCTTTGCGCTTCCCACACTCACAGCTCATGCGCAAGGAAACATATTATCGATTTGCGGTAAAGCGCTCAACTCGACGGATAACTATAGCGACATTAAACGCGACGGGTTATCAGCAGGTACAATCAGCTACGACGAAGCCACAAAGACGTTGACGCTCGACAATGTTGTGTTGGAGTATAACGTTGGAGGCTACGTTCCTCTCGCAGCCATTAACTCCGGCATCAAAGACCTTACTATTAAGGTTATCGGTACAAACAAAGTATCCGGCAACAAGTCTGCAATCATCCTTTCTGAGGCTGACGCGACCATTACGGGGGAAGGTTCTTTGGAATTGACGTCATCTAATGGTATGGGCATCTATGCTTTCGGTTCCGTTGTCACGATTAAAGATTGTAACGTCAAACTCGAAGGGCGCGTTGGCTTTATGGGCGAAGACCCACTCGCAAAGACGGGTTTGATTGTTAAGAGGTCGAACGTTACGCTCAAAGGCTCACTGAACGCTGCGTCTTATTTCTTCAAGTTTGAATTGGAAGGTTGCAGCATTGTTAAGCCCGAAGGTGCACAATTCGTAAAAGCCGGCCGCGGCATTATGCTGAATGGAGAGTTGGTATCGGAATGTGAGATCAAAACTGCTGACACTAAGGCGCCAACCGTCGCAGATCCAACCATCACGGTAGGACAAATTGGGGAAAGATCCATTGCTCTGTCTTGGAACAAAGCAACTGACGAGACGACAGCTCAAAGCGACTTGTTGTATACTGTATATTACAAGAAAAATACTGCGGCAAGCTACGCTAACAGTCCGACACTGAAAGATGCAGACACATACACGTTGACGGAACTCGACCCTGAAACGACCTATCAGTTCTTTGTGACGGCATCAGATGCAGCCGGAAATTCTGTAGATTACACTGAAGGCGAAGCAACAACGACTTCCGGAGTCCTCAGTTACAACATCACAATCAACGGCACTGCTATTACCAACAAGAATGCAGACAATGTGACCGGCGAGTGGCTCAAAGAAGGAAAGATCTCTTATGATTCTCAATCTAAAACTTTGAAGTTGAAGGACGTAAAATTGGAAAGCGCTAACGAAGGTATTGTTTCAAGCGAACCCGAATTGGCAATCGAACTTACTGGTAAGAACTATGTGCACACAACTGACGTTGCAGTGAAACTACAACAGACAGACGTGACCTTTAAAGGCCTCGGAGAGATCGAAATCACTGCAGATAATGCTGCGGCAATCGCACTTAACAATGCGGCGCTCACGATTGATCAGTGCGCACTCAAGGCTAAGGGCAAATATGGTATACAAGGAAATGATGTTGACAAAGATTCCATCATCATCAAAGAGGCTTTGATTTCCGTAGAAGGCTCTGAAGGCTCTATTTGTCAGATCTCCAACATTTCAGCAAAAGGCTGCAAGATCACGAAGCCCAGAAAGGCTATCTTTGATCCCGCTAAACGCTGCGTAACTTTAAACGGTGAATTGGTAAAGACGGAAGTAATTATCCAACCTGCTGATGTGAACCCGCCCACACTCAAAGATCCTGTGGTAAAGGTGGGTCAAATTATGGGCAAGACCATTATGATTTACTGGGAATTGGCTTCTGACGACGTTTCTAAGCAAAAGGATTTGCGTTATATCGTATTCTACAAAAAAGATGGCGCTACTGAGTACATGCAGAGCGACACGCTGTTGAACAAAGACGGATACGTAATGCAAGACCTCGAAATGTCTACGAAGTACTCCTTCTACGTAAAGGTTCTGGACGAAGCTGACAACGAAACCGACTACTTCCCCAACTATGCAACGACGAACACGACAATCCCGTACGACATTACGATCGGCGGCGAGCAAATAACCTCCGACAATGCTGATAACATTAAAGGCAAATGGCTGAAATCAGGGAAAGTCTACTTTGATGCACCGACGAAAACGTTGACATTTGAAAATGCAGAGATTGAAGCCAAAACTTATGGTGTCTTATCACAGACTGAAAACCTCAAGATTGAGTTGATCGGCGACAACAAAATATTCTCAGATCGCTGGTCTACGCTCTACTTATCTAAGAACACGGCTATCTACGGCGAAGGCTCTCTGAATTTAGAGACAACTGCCAACTGTGGCATCTTCCTCCCCGGTTCTTCACTCACCCTCGAAGGCTGCTCAGTAAGCGCCAAGGGACAATGGGGCGTGGCCGGTGGCGACGCTGCTGAGGCTGGCAAATTATTTATTAAGAATGCGCAACTAACAGCTGAGGGTTCTGACGGCTCTATCTGTGACATCACAGAGCTAAGGCTTGAAGGCAGCTATATCAAGGAACCAGTTGGTGCAGCCTTTGATGCAGACCTCAAAGGCGTAGCGCTCGGTGGGCAGATCGTAACTGAAGCTGTAAACATCGTTCGTCTCAGTGATGGCATCGCAAACGCTGAATTGGATAAGACGAATGCACTGTCTGCTGTTTACACTTTAAGCGGAACGAAGCTGAGCACGCCTATCAATAAGCTCAACAAGGGTATCTACATTGTCAATGGTAAAAAATTGATCGTGAAATAAGCGAAAATCGCATAGAAAACTAGTTATCAGAAGCGCGGCAAATTTAATGTTTGTTGCGCTTCTTGTATTTCCAAATCAGAGCAGCGTGATGAGCATTCGGAGAACACGCCTTTAACATTATCCGCAACAAGTCTTTTACGCGGAAATTTTGTTTTTCGAAGAAACAAGCACCTTCTCAACAGAGCACTCCCTATCCTTTCATCGTTTACGCTTGTCAAACAAGCAAAACACTACGTATTCACATCATTTGCAAGCGGTTATTCAAGTATCACGACACACGTCTCCATTGTTTGCTGCCAGCATACGATAGTTTGCTCGCAGCAAACGATAGTTTCTTCCCGGCAAACGATAGTTTGCTGCCAGCAAACCATAAACAACCTTATTTCTGCAATCCAACAATCCGCTACAGCCGGACAAATATCGGTATGACAACGCAAATTATACCACCAAAAACACTCTAAAAAGGCATTGATTTTTTAATAAGGCGGAGCGCCTCAATTATGTTCGCCCACAGCTTTCACCTGATTAGCACTGCTTAGACCGTAGAGGAGAAAAAAGTAGGATTATTTGGCTTTGCAGTCGTTTTATTGTAAATTTGTCCCGATATGGGCGCTATTCGTCTGATCACCAAACTTAAGTCAAACAATTAAAAATAGATATTCATAATGAAATTCGTTATTTCCAGTTCCGTTTTATCTGCTCGCCTGCAATCCATTGGACGCGTCATAGCAGCAAAAACAACCATGCCTATTCTGAATTGCTTTGTTTTCGACATCAAATCAAAACGTTTAGAACTGACAGCCGCCGACAATGAAATAACACTTCGGACATACATCGATCTCGTTGAGAGCGACGCCGACATTCGCTTTGCCGTCAACGCCAAAACTATTCAAGACGCGATCAAAGAAATACCGGAACAGCCTCTGGAAATCTTTGTTAACGAGAGCAATATGGAAATTACCGTAGAATATCAAAACGGTAAGTACAACTTTATGGCAGAATCGGCTGATGAATACCCGATTCCGCCGGCGCTGAATGAGGAAACGATGCACGTTAACATAACCTCCGGCCACCTGCTCAACGCTATCAACCGCTCATTGTTTGCAGCAGCCAATGATCCGTTGCGCCCCGTGATGAACGGTATTTACTTTGACCTCAAGACGTCAGGCCTGACGATGGTGGCCAGCGATGGACAAAAAATGGCTTGCAACACGCTCGTCGATATAAAAGTCGAGAAGCCCGGCTCGTTTATCCTTCCGCAAAAACCGGCTACATTGCTCAAAAATATTTTGGGCAAAGAGGAGGATACGATAGATATGGCGTTTGACGGACGAAGGGCTGTCTTTAAGGGCACAAACTTCGAGATGAACTGCCGCTTAACGGAAGGGCGCTTCCCCAACTATGCCGGCGTTATCCCGCAAGATAATCCTAACATCATCAGCGTCAATCGCGAAGCGCTCATAGCTGCGCTCCGCCGCGTCTTGATTTTCTCCAATGCAGTTAGTTCGTTGGTCAAGCTAAACATTGACAATGGCAAGATGAGAATCTCATCTCAGGACACGGATTATTCGATGTCGGCTGAAGAAAACTTACTCTGCGATTACAGCGGCACGCCTATCAAGATCGGTTATAGAGGCCCGTTCTTGCTCGAACTGCTCAACAACTTGCCGGGCGAAGAAGTTGTCTTCAAACTGGGCGATGCCAGCCGGGCCGGCCTGATCCTGCCGACGGAGCAAGAGGAGGGAGAGGACATTTTAATGCTCCTCATGCCTATGATGATCATTGATTAAGAATACAAACCACGCCATCATAATGCGGCCGAACGACTTGCTCTATATCAGGCCGCTTATTGGTTGATGCAACACCAACAGAAACAATTCGATAAATGACGCAACTAAATCTGACACGCCCCATCATCTTCTTTGATATAGAGGCTACCGGACTGCAAATAGCACGCGATCGCATCGTAGAGCTAAGTTATATCAAAGTTTTCCCCGACGGAAGAGAGGAATCAAAGACCCTACGCTTTAATCCTGAAATGCACATTTCGGCAGAAGCGACAGCGGTGAATGGCATTAAAGATGAAGACGTGGCAGACTGCCCCACTTTTAAAGAAAAATCGGGAGAATTGACTGCCATTTTCCAATCTTGCGATTTGGCAGGCTTTAACTCCAACGTCTTTGACGTACCGATGCTGGTCGAAGAATTTGCCCGAGCCGGCTCTGACTTTGACATAACGAAAAGCAAGCTGGTGGACGTGCAAACCATTTACCACAAATTGGAACCGCGCAACTTGATTGCTGCTTACAAATTCTATTGCAACAAGGACCTACACAACGCCCATACGGCTATGGCCGATACGCAGGCTACGTATGAAGTGCTTAAAGCACAATTGGACAAATATGGTAAAGAGTTGCAAGGCAATGTAGGCTGGCTTTCTGAATTTACGCGCCGCAATCGCAATGTAGATTTAGCCGGGCGCATAGCTTATGACGAGCAGGGCACGGAGGTCTTCAATTTTGGAAAGTATAAGGGGCGCGCCGTTACTGACATTCTGCGCTCAGATCCCGGCTATTTTTCTTGGATCATGCAAGGTGATTTCACGCAAAATACAAAACAAACGCTGCTACGCATAAGATTGAAAGCAGGTTTATAAGCCTACGCAATGAAAGGGAAGCATATCGTACTTGGCATCACGGGCAGCATAGCCGCTTATAAGGCGTGCACGCTCATACGCTTGCTTATTAAGGCGGGCGCAGAGGTGCAAGTTGTGATCACGCCGAGCGGTAAGGAATTTATTACGCCGTTAACGCTGTCGGCATTGACCTCAAAGCCTGTCATTAGCGAATTTTTCGCGCAGCGAGATGGAACTTGGCATAGCCATGTGGATCTTGGGCAATGGGCGGATGCGATGATTATCGCACCGGCCACGGCATCAACGATCGGAAAAATGGCGAATGGTGTGGCAGACAATATGCTGATCACGACATATCTATCTATGAAGGCACCCGTATTTCTTGCGCCGGCTATGGACTTGGATATGTTTGCTCATCCTTCAACTCGGCAGAACCTTGACCGACTGAAAGCGTTTGGGAATATTATCATTGAACCGCAAAGCGGCGAATTGGCTAGTCATCTGATAGGCAAAGGCCGAATGGAAGAGCCGGAAAGGATCTTTGAAACCTTAGCTGATTTCTTCGCTTCGCACCAGAGGTTGAAAGGAAAAAAGGTCTTAATCACTGCCGGCCCGACATACGAAAAGATAGATCCGGTACGTTTTATCGGAAACTACTCTTCCGGCAAGATGGGTTATGCTCTGGCGGAAACTTGTGCAGCGCAAGGTGCGGAGGTTACGGTCGTTTCCGGTCCGGTCGCCTTAACGGCGAAGCATCCGAACATACATATTATACATGTAGAGAGTGCTGCCGAAATGTATGCCGCTACAACGGGGGCATTCCCCAAGGCTGATGTTGGCATTCTTTGTGCTGCCGTTGCGGACTTCACTCCGGCAACAACCGCCACCGAAAAAATAAAGCGAGAAGACGATACGCTGCATCTGGATTTAGTAGCTACGCGTGATATTGCCGCCGCTCTGGGCCAAGCGAAAAGGACGGATCAGAAGTTGATAGGCTTTGCATTGGAAACAACTAATGAAAAGGAACACGCAAAAGCCAAATTAGCAAAGAAGCATTTAGACTTTATCGTGCTCAATTCGCTCAATGATAAAGGCGCAGGCTTTGCTCACGACACCAATAAAGTGACCATCATCGCAAAAAACGAAGAGCGCGTGTTTAAGCTAAAAACCAAAAGCGAAGTAGCGCAAGATATTATAGATTATTTATGCGAATCATTCGATTGATATTGTTCTGTTGTGGCCTTATTTTTAGCCTCAATGCTGTAAAAGCACAAGAATTGGAGGCTCGCGTCACTATAAACCACCGTAAGATCAGTCAGACATCAACGGCTGTCTTTGATAATTTGCAAACAGCCCTAACGGAGTTTATCAATAACCGACAATGGACGGGTTTGGTATTGCGCAAGAATGAGCGCATCCGTTGCTCATTTAATATTGTAGTCAACAAGTACAATGAATCTATGGGAAAATTTGACTGCACTATGTCGGTACAAGTTACTCGCCCTGTCTTTAATTCGACTTACACGACTACGGTCTTCGCTTTACAAGACAATGAGTTTCACTTTCAGTATCAAGCCTACGACAAATTAGAGTTTAGGCCCGATGCCGCCGACAATCAGCTGACGGCTCTCATAGCCTATTATGCTTACTTAATAATAGGAATGGACGCAGATGGGATGGAATCGCAAGCAGGAACGGACGCTTTTAAAATGGCTCAGACTGTGGTTAACAATTCGCAATCGTTTCCGGATAAAGGCTGGAAAGCATTTGAAAATGCAAAAAACCGCTATGCTATTATCAATGATTTGCTCGACAATGGAATGGAGCCTTTCCGCAATTTACAATATACGTATTATCGCAAAGGCCTCGACCAAATGGCAGAAGACAGTGACATTGGTAGAAATGCAATAAAGAAGGCTTTAGAATTACTCAAAACAGCTCACGAAAATAAGCCAATGTCAGCCCTGCCGCAGATCTTTACCGAGTACAAAGCAGATGAACTTGTCCAAATCTTTAAAGGAAAAGGAAATGGAAAGGAGCGAGAAGAGGTAATAGAAATACTTTCATCTATCAATGCTTCTAAAAACCCTTCTTGGAATCAGATAAGATAATATGCTCACGCATTTATATATTACAAATTACGCGCTCATCGAGGAGTTAGATATTGATTTTCACGACGGCTTTTCGGTTATTACCGGCGAAACGGGAGCCGGAAAGAGTATCATATTAGGCGCTTTAGGACTACTACTGGGAAAGCGGGCTGACGCACAGGCTATAAAAAATGGGGAAAAGAAGTGTTGCATAGAGGCATCTTTTGACATCCGTGTGCTAAATCTAAACTCTTTCTTCGTAGATAACGACATCGACAACGACGATACCGAATGTATCTTGCGTAGAGAAGTAATAAATACAGGAAAAAGCCGTGCCTTTATCAATGATACACCAGTCTCACTTACACAATTAAAAGAACTGGGCACTTACCTGATTGATATCCATTCCCAACATCAAAACTTATTGATGCACCAAGAAGATTTCTTGCTTGATATTGTAGATACCATTGCGGGAAATCAAAGTTTACGAGAGGATTATATCCATACTTTTGAGGCTTGGAAAAAGGCCCAGGCTGTGTTACAAGAACTTCAAGGCCGAGCAGAAAAGGATCAAGCCAACCAAGATTACCTCAAATTTCAACTACAACAGTTTGAAGAGGCCAATCTTTCAGAAAGAGAGCAAGAGGATTTGGAGCAAGAGGCCTCAACATTAAATCATGCAGAAGATATTAAGCAGGCCTTATTCACAGCTTACACGCCCTTAACCTCAGAAGAGTCGCATCTTTTAGAAGAACTCAAGATCGGCACACAGAAATTAGAAAGCATTAGTGCTGTATATCCACCGGCCAAAGAATTGGCCGAACGCCTCAATAGTGCATATATTGAGTTAGAGGATCTCTCTGCCGAACTGGAAAAAGCTCAAATGGGAATAGAGTTCGACCCTATTCGACAAAACTTCGTTGAAGAACGTCTAAACACGATCTATTCTTTAGAGCAAAAGCACAAGGTTAGCACCATCGCTGAACTCCTACAAATTTACGAAGATCTACAAAAGCGACTCAGTGAGATAGAGAATATCGACGAAACGATCAAAGAGAAAGCAAAGGAAGCTGAGCGACAATTTGAAGCATTAGTAAAAATAGGGGAAGCATTAACAAATAGTCGCACGGCCGCCGCAAAAACAATCGCCGCATCGCTCATTAAGCAACTACAGACATTGGGAATGCCGCACGTAAAGCTGGACTTTTCACTAACGTCCAAATCGTCTTTTGAAAAAAATGGTGGTGATACCATTTCGCTACTGTTCAGTGCAAACAAAAACAGACCAATGCAAGACGTTGCAGCAATAGCATCCGGTGGCGAGATTGCCCGGTTAATGCTGTCTCTAAAAGCATTAACCGCAAAGAATAAAGCACTTCCAACGATTATTTTTGATGAAATCGACACCGGGGTTTCAGGAACGATGGCCGAAAAGATGGCGCAAACAATGCAACAAATAGCAGAACATTGTCAAGTGCTCTGCATCACTCACCTACCGCAAATCGCAGCTTTAGGCGCTTACCATTATCGCGTCTATAAGATCGAAGGCGCAGACAAAACAACAAGCCACATTTCGCTTTTATCCCAAGAAGAACGCATCAAAGAAGTTGCAAATATGCTGACAGGTTGCGAAATGACTGAAGCAGCCATCAATAATGCTAAATCACTTTTGAGAATCAATTAAACTATGAAATATTTCCTACACTTAATAATCCTACTTGTTTCATTGCCCGGCACTATTTTTGCCGGCGGGCCTTCCACTTGGCTGTTTAAAGTCTTCACTTATGATGCACAGGGGCAGCTAAAAGGAGAAGGTAATGGCTTCTTTTTAGATGAGAAAGGCACCGGAATCGCCCCTTATCATCTTTTTAAGGGAGCGAGCAAAGCCGTTGTTGTTGACGATAGCGGTAAAAAGTACAACGTACAGCGCATAGAAGGAGCCAACAGCACCTACGATATGGTACGCTTCAGTACGAACGCAGCCAAGAAAAAGTCTTTATCCGATATTACGACTACGGGCATTCAAGCAGGAAGTGAGATACAATATTTCGTATATAGCACGCACAAAAATGCCAAGCCGATAACGGCCAATGTAGAAAAAGTAAACCCTTTCAACACCTACAACTACTACGACATTACGGCGGCAAACAAAGCTGAGAATTTCGGCTGTCCGCTTTACAGCAGCAGCGGAGAATTAGTCGGAATCATACAGAAAAACGTGAAACCACAAGCGGTGCAAGCCTGCGCCTTAGATGCACGTTTTATCAACGAACTACAACCCAAAGCGCTCAATTTTATCAACGGTGATCTTTTGGCCATAAAGCTACCAATAGCATTGCCCAACGACGAGCAAGAGGCAATGAACGCCTTATATTTGATCAATTTTTCTGATACACTGGTTTCTGCAAATGCATTTAGCGATTTCACGAAAACTTATCCCCAAAACGCTGAAGGCTGGGCACTACAAGGGAAGTTTCAAACTTTCACTAACGCCATAGCCGATGCGGATCGCAGCTTCCAAAAAGCGTTATCTCTTCCGACCAAGAACGCAGATGCTATACATTATATATATAGTACGACGCTCCTCAACTTCGCTATCATAAACTCACTCGGCAACGATGCCCTTTTGAAGGCTATGGCCGAAGCGCAAAAAGCCTACACAATAAAGCCCAAGCCCTTGTATCTCTACCAAGAAGCGCAATGCCTTTTTGCGATGGAGCGTTACAAAGAAGCCTACGACAAATATTTGGCCTCCACAAAAAACATTGCGCAAGCTGATGGCCAAGAAAGCACATTCAGATCTCCAGAAGCCTTTTACGGCGCTGCCATTTCTTTAGAAAAAGCCGGCGGCGACAACCTACAAGTTTTGGCATTGTTAGACAGCGTGATTGCCAACATCCAAACGCCGCTCAACGCGACAAGCGTACAATACTACTGGCTGCGCGCGCAGCAAAGAGTAAAAGTAGGCAAGTTCCGCGAAGCCGTCATAGACTTAAACGAATATGAGCGCAACGTTGGGCCGAGCAATCTCACCGATAAGTTTTACGTCTTTCGAGAGCAAGCGGAGATGCAAGCGCGAATGTTTCAGCAAGCCTTAGACGACATACGCACGGCACAGACAAAGGCTGATGCAGCAACGCTTCCGCTCTATCAAGAAGAAGAAGCCGCCATCCTCCTGCGCGTAGGCGATTATAAAGCTGTAGTTCAATATGTAGAGCCACTATTAAAGGTTCGTCCCGAAGAAGCAGGCTTACACCTGATCATAGGAGTGGCCTATGGCGAACTGAAGCAGAAGGCTGCAGCCCTCCGTCATTTACAGCGTTCAAAGGCCCTCGGCAATGAAGACGCAGCAAGCATCATCAAAAAATACGAATAAGAAACCCCATTTTACCAATCAAAAACCATGAGACGACAAATCAAGATACGCCCGGCTATCACCAACCGCAACAATGAGTCATTAGAGCGTTATTTGTCTGAAATCTCCCGAGAACCCCGAATCACCGTAGAAGAAGAAGTCGAACTGGGGCGCAGAGCCAAGAATGGCGACGAAGCAGCCGTAGAGCGCTTAGTAAGAGCCAATCTCCGCTTTGTTGTCTCCGTAGCCAAGCAATATCAAGGGCAAGGCATCAGCCTAATTGACCTCATCAACGAGGGAAATCTCGGTTTGATCCAAGCAGCCCATCGCTTCGATGACACACGCGGCTTCAAGTTCATCTCTTATGCCGTCTGGTGGATTCGGCAAAGCATCCTCTTAGCTATTACTGAGAAGAGCCGATTGATAAGACTACCACAGAACCAGATGAGTAGTATTCAAAAGATTCTCCGATTCTACAATCAGTATATGCAAGATTATGAGCGCCCTCCTTCGATTGAAGAGATCTGCGAACAAATGCAAGTAACAGAAGAGCGCGTGCGTTTAGCATTACAACTGCAAAACAAGCCCCTATCGATTGATGCCCCCCTGACTGAAGATGAGGCGCGAACGCTATCGGAGCGATTAAGGAGCGACAAAGGCTCGTCGGCCGACGGACCACTCCTAAAAGAAGCAGAGCGATGGAAAGTAGAGCGTATGCTCAACTTGCTCCCACCTCTGGAGCGCTCGGTTATCGAATATTATCTCGGCTTTAAAGGTCAGGGCATCAGTCTGGAGGAAATAGGCAATCGTATAGGCTTGAGTCGCGAACGCGTAAGGCAAATAAAAGTAAAGGCCATTATGATCTTGCGGCGTCACCACGAAAGCACAAAACGCGAATAATCGTTACCCAACGATTATTTCTGAAATTTTGATAAGAGGCGAATGAAAATGAAAGTAGACATTTTTGTTCGCCCCTCGTTTTATCCCTACGTTTTACATCAATAGTTCCATAGATAAAGGACGGTTTTGAAGGTAAGCAAACTCAGTTTTCTATTTCTACCCTCCTCTGTCATTTCGTTTGCCGGCACCAAACTATCGTTTGCCGGGAGCATACTATCGTTTGCCGGCGTCAAACCATTGTTTGCCGGCACCAAACAATGGTTGCAGCGAACAAAAGCTACTCAAGAAGCAAGCGCTTGGCATCTATTTTAATGCACAAAGCGGCGTCTACAGCAACTGTCCTCACGAATAAACCAGGCTGCGAAATTTTATCTCAATTTGAGCTGACTTGTAAGTTTACTTCTCTAAAAATAATTCAGTTGTTTTGCTTTCAAAACTTTCTCCTCACCGTTTTTTCGCTTTATGGCTTCACTCAATAATAATATTTCAGAGATTATACGTAACTTTGCTGCGCAATCAGCTTCGAATGAAATGAAAAAAATACTTTTACTCCTCGTTATCCTCCTTACGGCTGTTTCTTCTTCTTGGGCTCAAAAGCGCTCAGTTATTCCCAACGGCGGATATCTATTTGGCGTGGCAATCAATTTTTCTGACTCTACCGTCTACATCTCCCCCATTCAGCACTTGGCAGACTTGACTTATGATCAAAAAACGGGATTTTTGGAAAATCGTGCTGACTATTCTCATCAATTTTCTGAATTTATTGCCGACAATTTTTATGTGTTGGCGACCAGTTCCGTGTTCTTTGCGCATACGCGTAAAGAGATTGACCGCTCGTATGAGCGCGTAATGCGTCTGTATAAGAAAACTTGTCCGGCGAAAATCCACGAAGTGTCGCTCAATGACTTTTCTTACAAACTCGTCACTAAGGTTGCGGCCGCTACAGATGAGACGAAAAAAACGGAGTAACACGACGTAAGACTCCGGTTTCACAAAGCTACAATCGTGCACATAAGCCCCTCACAGACCTACATAGAATTTATTCAAGATGACAACAAACCAAATATTGCAATATCAAGTAGCAGGAGTTAGCTTTTGCATCCACTTTGAGGATTATGCAGAAGGGCGCGCGCTGCTTCCATCCTACGAACCTTTCCTCGTAGAGCAAACAGATGCGCCTCGCATCTTTACACTTACCATCAACAAGGATGCTGTAGACCTAAACGAGGCGGGAAAAAAGATTGGTCAGTTTGACAACCCTGATTCCAGCCACGGCGTCTATCTTTTACCGGATGGGGGGTATAAAATGATTGTCTCCAACTCCCGCAAAGAGCCGGCCGCGGCTTTCATTACGAATGCCGACTTCTCTTCGATAAAGGTTTCCTTATTTGGAAACAAGAGGAATTGGGTTTTCGGACTGAACAATGCCATCATGATTGCTTTCGCATTCAGTGGCGCCCAAAAGGACCTTCTGCTTATTCACGCCTCAGTGACGATGAAAGATGGAAAAGGCTACCTCTTTTTAGGAAAAAGCGGAACGGGAAAAAGTACGCACTCTCAACTATGGCTGAAGCATATTCCGGGAACGGAGCTCTTAAACGATGATAATCCGGCTGTTCGCTTAATAAACGACGAGGTCATCGTCTACGGAACGCCTTGGAGCGGAAAGACACCTTGCTATAAGAACAAGCAAGTACCGATTGGCGCTTTCGTAAAACTGGAGCAATATCCGGAAAATATCATTCGCCGCGAACCGCCATTAAAAGCTTTTGCCACGCTATTGACGTCTACGTCGAGCATGCTTTGGGATAAGCCTTTGTATGAAAAGATTTGCAACACGGTATCTGCAATAGCGATGCGCGCACCTCTATTCCATTTAAGATGTAAACCGGACGAGGAAGCTGCCCGCCTTTCTTTTACAAACGTAACAAAGATATAGGCGTGCAATCTATTACGATCCCCAATGAAATACTCATTCCGCAGTTTAAGCAACTGCTGGATGAAGGCCATACGGTACGCTTCCGTGTGCGGGGAATCAGTATGCGACCGTTTCTCGAAGACCAGCGTGATGTAGTAACCTTGGCCCCCTTATCAAAAGCGCCGGAGGTCGGAGACGCTATTTTAGCTGAAGTTGCTCCGAAACACTACGTTTTGCATCGCGTTGTCCGCCTGCAAGGTGATCAAATCACGCTGCAAGGTGATGGAAACATAAATTATACGGAATCTTGCATACGCAAAGACGTCGTAGGCATTGTTACGGAATTTTATCGTAAGGGCAGAAAGACACCAGACCTTGCAAGCGGCAGAAAATGGCGCTACTATTCTAAAATATGGCTTCTTCTTACGCCTCTGCGTAGGTACTTACTCTACGCCCATCGTAACATTTGGCTGAAAATCTTTCCACCTCAAATAAACAAATACGACAAATGAGAATTAAATCGAACTTCGAATTACGAGATATCTGTAATCAAAAAGTGATCATTGCACAGGGCTTGGAAAATATAGACTTCAATAAAATAATTGCCCTGAACGAAAGCAGTGCGTATCTATGGCAACAGATCGTGGACAAGTCGTTTACCGAAGCGGATCTGGTTACACTGCTCTGCAAAACATACGAAGTAGACGAGGCAACGGCAACTAAGGATATAAAAAACTTTATTAAGACGCTCCGTGAACTAAACTTGATCGAGGATTGAGTTGACTTTCGCGTCTTATAAGCCTTTATCAATCGCATTTCCGGGTATCTCGGTAAAGCGATTTTTTATGTAGTAGCGCTTTATGACAATCATAAGCGCAAATTTTGCAGGCCTGAGGCCAGACGTTTCTAAAGAAGAAAGATGAAAAAGAATACGATAGTTTTTGATTTAGACGGCACGTTGTTGGATAGCTTGGAAGATATATTCATTTGTGTAAACTATGCGCTTTGCAAACAAAATCTTCCAAGCCGAACAAAAGATGAAGTGCGTAGCTTTTTGGGCAATGGCTACCATTACTTGATTGCGCACGCTGTACCTCCACATACGACTTCTTTAATAACGGAACAAGTACTCGACAATTTCCGTGCATATTATCAAATACATTGTCAAGACGAAACTAAGCCTTATGATGGCATCGCTGAAATGCTCGATGCGCTTCGGGATAATGGATATAAAATGGCTATCGTCTCAAATAAAGGGGATGAAGCTGTGAAGCAATTGGCCGCTCGCTTCTTCTCGCCGTGGATTAACATTGCTGTAGGTGAGAGTAAAGACGTTCGCCGCAAGCCTAATCCGGATGCAGTCTTACAAGCAATCAAACAATTGGGCAGTAATATCGAAGAAAGTATCTATGTGGGCGATTCTGAAGTAGATATTGCCACAGCTAAAAACGCAGGAATACCATGCGTTGCTTGCCTATGGGGATTCCGAGATGAACAATTCTTACGCGAGAATGGCGCGACTCGTCTCATTAAGGCTCCCAAGGAGCTGCTATCAGCTGTTCAAAAGCAGGAATAATAATATGTCCACGCTCAAAGGATAAGCATTGACGTTCTGCCCAATCGTGCAGCATCCGAGAAGTGTTAAGGCGGGTCGCCCCTAATTCTTTTCCTAATTGCGTCATCTTGATATAGAGGTCTTTACGGCCGGCAGGACGTAAGCAGCGTTGTTGTACGAACTTAACAAAGCGTTCATGTAAGTCCGTCGGCATTGGTTTCCAAAGCGCACGATCGGCTTGTTGGTTCTTCCAACTAACGAAATTGAGAAAGTTCTGCCGAAAAGTGGGATATGTTGAAAGGATAGTGCGAATATCGTCCTTTTTTATCTCTAATAAGTGCACGCAATCACTTGCTGTATAGCTATGACTATAGCGCGTAGATAAGCCGAAAAGAAAAGAAGGCTGTACAACATCAGGACGAGAGTCCCATTCGCAGAGACGGTAAGTATGATCATCGCTATGGCGCTCAATTTTTACCTCTCCTTTGATAATAAACACGAGACTTTGACAAAGTTCATCTTGCCGCACAATAGGAGTTTTACTATTCAGCGTCCGAAAATCAAGCCGAAAGCTCTCCGCGACGGAAAGTAACTGCTCCTTAGACATTCCTTGAAAGAAAGGAAGCAGCAATAATTCGTCAAAAATACTCGTTTCCATCTCTTATTTCACAATCAATCGCTCAAGTTCCGGAGAATACCACACCTTCATCTCACCCTGATCTTCGTATATAAAGTAAGCCTTCAGCCGTGGCTGTTTCTCCAAAAGCTTTTTAGCCTGCTCTAAGCCCATAACCATAAAACTTGTGGCGTAAGCATCAGCCATAGCGCAATCAGAAGCTAAAACAGAAGCCGAAAGAAGACTATGCTGAACAGGTTTTCCAGTACGCGGGTCTATTGTATGTGCATACTTGCGGCCATTCTTATAGTAAAAATTCATATAATTTCCGCTCGTAGCCAAAGAAACATCGTTCAATCTCAATACAGTTTGCAAATTGCTTCCATCTTCTACAGCCCCATCTTGCGGCCGCTGAATGCCTATCGTCCAAGATTCCGTTTTGGCATTCTTCCCTTTCACACGAATTTCTCCGCCTATTTCAACCATATAGTCTCTAATGCCCTTGCTTTCCAAATAGCGCGCCACGCGGTCTACGCCATAGCCCTTCGCTATTGCGCCGGCGTCAAGCATCAAGCGCGAGTCAGTCTTTTGCAAGCGATCGCCAACAAGTTTGACTTTCTCATAACCGACAAAAGCGCGCAAACTATCCAACTGTTTATCGGTAACATCAATGCCCTGCTTAAAACCAAAGCCCCAAGCATTAACAAGCGGGCCGACAGTCATATCAAACGCGCCGTTAGTAGCTTTCGAAATCTGCTGCCCTTGGATAAAGACCTCCCGCAACAGATCATCCGTTTGCGTGGTCTCATTTCTATTGATCTTAGCAAGCGTCGACTGCTGATTAAACATTGAGAGCGAAGCGTCAACCTTATTCAGTTCAGCCAGGATCTCCTTATTCAGATCCTTGTCGTACCTATATTTAATAGAGTAAGTTGTACCAAAGATAGAGCCCGAATCCTCCTGCATCACGTAAGAGGCCGACCTGCGCAAAATAAAGTAAGTTCCCGCAATAAGGAAGGCTAAAAACAAAACACTCAAAACGGTTCGCCATCCGCGTCTCTGCGGGCGGCGAGTTATACTATCTTTAGTTGTATGTTTTTCCATAACAGTCTATACTAAAAGGGGTTTAATTCCGATAATAACAAGAATGATGCCGCCCAATGGCTCCATTGGCAAACAAAATCGGCGGCCTATTACGACTCCAATATACTTACCTACCCACGCCGCCAACAACGATGTGAGTCCGATAATCCCCACCGCCACATAGAGTGATGTGCAGTCTCGCTGCGTCGTACCAATAAAGGAAAAGCCCACCGCTAAAGCGTCGATACTTGTCGCAAGTGCCATCATCAAGATCGTAATACCTTTTGACGGATTAAAGTGCGCATCTTCCTCTTTATGGCAAAAACCTTCCCAAATCATTTTTACGCCAAGTAATACGAGCAATCCGCAAGCCACCCATTGATTATACGCCAACACGACAGGACTAATTAAGTCGCCGGCTCCCCATCCAATGAGCGTCATGCCCGATTGGAAAATACCGAAAGCCAAAGACATCACCAAAACCTGCAAGCCTAAACGCCGCTCGATAATACCACACGTGATGCTGACCGTAAAGCAGTCCATCGCCAGCGCAATACCCAAGAGCAAGGCGTCAAAATAGCTCATTATATATCGAATATAATATTAAATGTCCCCCCAAAGAGCGTCTCGCTTCCCTTTCCAAAGCCGGGAATATAAGCGGATTTGCCCACAGCCGGCGATTTTTCAAAAAGCGGGATACGCAAGCGAACGCTCCAACCCAAGCGCAAAAACTTGAAGATATTGGTTTGCAATCCGCCGACTAATTCTCCCCAAAAGAGCGAGGCATTTTGTCCTTGATAAGTAAAAGGTCTCGTCGTATGATAGACCGGATCGGTAAGACTCGGCGCTGTTAAATCAAACTTGTAGTTCGTATATGCCAAGCGTATACCTCCCAATAGGCGGTTACCGGAGCGCCGATTACGCAGAAAATTATAGTCTAAACCAATACGAGCATAAGGTGCACTCGTCTTATAGTGTATGTGCGTATCCTCATGCGTGTAATCGCTAAGTCCTAAGCCCAATTCTACGATGGGAAAGTACTTATTTTTGAGGCTCACACGCACTGATCCCTCATATTGACCATAGCTTGTGGCGAGTGCCATTACCGTTCCGCACAAATCATAGCCCACACTCACCCCTGCAAACAGGGGTATTTTTTCCTCTAAGGCTTTTGCTGCAGCCTCGCGCGATGGATATTGGGTAATGCGTGGCGACTTTTGCGGCAACTTTTTCTTCGTCTGAACTACCGAAGGCTTTTGTTGTCGGATACTATCTGCAGCAGCGGCTACTGAATCCGCTTTGACCACTTGCGCCAAGGTAGAAAAGGCCGCAAAACTACTGAGTAGCAGTGCGCAAATAAATACGTATGTTCTCTGCATTCTGATAATCTACTAAGGGGCGCACGACAACCACGTTGTCGATCGTAACAGGCATCTGCGACAAGTCGTGACTCGTCCAGCGTATCTTGCCTAATTTATGGAACATCAAGACGGGGCAATCCTGATTCTCAAAATGGGGGATATTGTCGTGGCTTATATATAATGTGTCGGTGGCTACGCGTCCCTGCGCATCGCTAAAGCGCAAGCGCAAGGTGTCTGTCGTGCCGAAGTACTTCAGCGGCAGTCCCAAACTCGCAATGCCTGTAGCCCGATTCAGCAAAACGGAATCCGTTCCGGCCGCAGTAATGGTCAGCGTGTCTTGCAGCGTATAACTCGCACCGGTCGCCGCAGAGCGCAAGCCGGCTTTCAACCCCACCACGTTGTTAAGCGGGCAATCTATACTCGAGCAACTAACCAGCAGGACCAAACTTGCACAGACGATGAAGCACCATTTTTTCATTACAACTCCTTTGCTATCTGGTAATCATTACGTCTTGACGAGTTGCGCGAAATCAGTTCGCCCAAAAAGCCGGCCAAGAACAATTGCGTGCCGAGTATCATCATCGTCAACGAGATGTAGAAGTAAGGCGAGTCCGTCACCAATGGCGCAGGTCGGTATTGGAAAATAGCGATCAACTTAATAGCGCCGACAATGACTATCGCGATGAGGCCGATAATAAACATCAAGCTGCCCAAGAAGCCGAATACGTGCATCGGTTGCAAGCCAAAACTATTTAGGAACCAAAGCGAAAGCAAGTCTAAATAGCCATTGAAGAAGCGATTCCAACCGCCAAACTTCGTCTTGCCATATTTGCGGGCTTGGTGTTGCACGACCTTCTCGCCAATTTTATCAAAACCCGCATTCTTTGCCAGATAAGGGATATAACGGTGCATTTCACCGTATACTTCAATGTTTTTTACGACCTCCAAGCGATAAGCTTTTAATCCGCAATTAAAGTCGTGCAAATTCTTGATCCCACTAACCTTGCGCGCCGTCGCATTAAAAAGTTTGGTAGGTAAGGTTTTGGAAAGCGGATCGTAGCGTTTTTGCTTATAACCCGAGACTAAATCGTAGCCCTCCTCCGTGATCATACGATAGAGTTCCGGTATTTCATCGGGCGAATCCTGCAAGTCGGCATCCATCGTCACAACCACATCGCCTTGGGCCTTGCGAAAGCCGCAAAAGAGTGCAGGCGACTTACCATAGTTACGGCGAAATTTGATGGCGTGTACCTGCTGATCTTCGCGCGCCAAGCCTTCGATGACGTCCCACGAATTGTCCGTGCTCCCGTCATTGATAAAAATAATCTCGTGCGTAAAATCGTTTGCGCTCATCACGCGTTTGATCCAGGCGTAAAGGTCCGGCAGGCTCTCTGCTTCGTTATACAGCGGAATAATTACCGAAATATCCATGCGAAATCTATTGTATTGTGCGTTGTTTTCTTTATTTGAGTAGTGGCCGCTTTGCTACCGAAATCCTCTCACGTAGCAGCCGCATGCATCAACCGAAAGTGTAAGCATCTACTACGGCTTTAACCGAGTCGATGTGGCGGAGCGGAACGAGGAAGACCGGCAGCGATTCGGGCCGCGCTATCTCCTGCCTGTGAAAGGCTTAGAGCGTACAAAATTAACACCGTTTGAGAGAATTACAAAACGACAACGGTGTTTTATAATCTCCCAAACGGTTTTTCTAACCTGCGCCACCACTCGCGCCCCTCTCTTTTTTGCCGTAGCGGCAAGGATTTACGAGGGGAAAAGAGCTGCATCTGCTATCCGAACGCGCGACTTTTCAAGGCGCGATTCTGCTTAAGGCAGGCGATAAACGGCTCTGCGCCGCGTCCCGACATTGAGCAGCGTGCCTTCGTCCACAAATTGTCGTAAGCGCGCATAGGTACGATCACGACTCATCCCCGTTGCGCGCATAACATCTGAAGCTAAAAAACACGTTTGCTGCGCCCCCAAGTCGCGAAGTTTCTCCAGCAGTTCATCGCGCTGCGGATTTGCATATGTCAAAGGCGCACCGGCTTCCGCACGAAAGGTCGTTTCACCAAAACGCCTCATCAAAGCCACAGCCGGTCGGAAATTGACGGTGCGAACGCGCGGACGGCGCAACCGCAAACGTCCCTCTTTGCTGCATTCCACTTTGCCCGACAAGGCGGAAGAGAAAGTGCCGAGTCCGTCGATCCGCACGCTATGCCCCAAGGACAATTCTACAGCGATGTACTTCTGAAAAGCCTCGACCAAGCCTTTGACATCTGACACGCTGAACGAGGTCTCACTCTCGACGCGCGCGGCTAAATCATTCAAAGTAAGCACATTGTTAACCACAGGTCGCACATAATGCGAACCACCATTGGCTACCCGCCCCGAAGCGCGGAAAAATCTGAAATTGATACTCATGGTTTAAATTGTTGGTATTAAATAAATCGCCGCAAAGATACGTAATCTTCCCCACCCGACCAAACGCGGGCCGCGCAGCGATCCGCCCTCCGATGGTTTGCTGCCGCCAAACGATGATTTGGCCCGAGCAAACGATAGTTTGCCCCCACCAAACGATGGTTTGCTGCCATCAAACCATAAAGTGCCCCACTCGATGCAAAGAAAAATGGGCGCCGGAGAAGCAAAAACGGCGTCAAAGGCTATGCAATATAGGATTCAGCGTGAAAATTATTTTGTATCTTCGCGCCGATAAAAAGCAGAGATTTATGCATAGCTTAAAAAGGAGGAATTGGTATGTACCGAAAGGACAGCCAATGACTGATTTAGATAAAAAAGTATTGTCTTTCCAAAATCGTGGCGCACTCGTTCCGCCCCGCCACTTGGTCTTAAACGATGAGCAGATAGCCGGCATACGCCGCTCAGGCGAGGTCAATACGGGCGTATTGGATTTGGTGGAAAGCAAGATTCGCGCAGGAATGACGACGGCAGAGATCGACAAATTGGTCTACGACTACACGACCGAGCACGGGGCTATTCCGGCGCCGCTCAATTATGAAGGCTTTCCGAAAAGCGTCTGCACGAGTATCAACGAAGTAGTCTGCCACGGCATTCCATCTGAAGACGAAGTATTGGAAGAGGGCGACATCATCAACGTAGACGTATCGACCATCAAAGACGGCTTTTTCAGCGATGCTTCGCGTATGTTCATCATCGGCCGCACCACGCCTGAAAAGGAACGCCTTGTACAGGTCACCAAAGAGTGTCTCGACATCGGGGCAGCGGCAGTAAAGCCTTGGGGTTTCGTAGGCGATATCGGCAAAGCCATAGAAAAGCACGCCAAACGCAATGGTTACAGCGTCGTGCGCGAGCTGTGCGGCCACGGCGTCGGACTCGAATTTCACGAAGATCCGGAGGTAGAGCACTACAATACGCACAAAAACGGTATGTTGCTTGTGCCCGGTATGGTCTTTACGATCGAACCGATGATCAATATGGGCAAACGCGACGTGTTTATTGACGAAGCGGACGGGTGGACGGTCGTAACAGAAGACGAATTGCCGTCTGCGCAATGGGAACACACGTTTTTACTGACAGAAAACGGGATGGAAATCCTGACATATTAAGCACTGCGCCAAAACCGGCCGGTGCTCGACAGATGTAATTGGGAAGTATGAAAGACATTATCATATTGGGCATAGAATCAAGCTGCGACGACACGTCGGCAGCTGTGATTAAGAATGGCTATCTCTTGAGCAACGTGACGGCGGGCCAAGCTGTGCACGAGGCTTATGGGGGCGTCGTCCCCGAATTGGCGTCGCGCGCACACCAGCAAAACATCGTGCCGGTCGTAGATCAAGCTCTGCGGCAGGCAGGTGTGGATAAAGAAGCGATTTCGGCCGTTGCCGTGACCTTGGGCCCGGGCTTGATGGGTAGTTTGCTCGTTGGTGTGTCCTTTGCGAAAGGCTTGGCCGCTGCGCTCGGCGTCCCGCTAATCGAGGCGAACCATTTGCAAGGGCACATTCTGGCGCATTTCATCGAAGTGGAGGGAGAGGCGCACGCAGCACCGCCATATCCGTATCTCTGCTTGATGGTCAGTGGAGGCAACTCGCAGATTGTGAAGGTAAACGCCTACAATCAGATGGAGATGCTGGGACAGACGATCGACGACGCGGCAGGCGAGGCGATGGACAAATGCTCTAAGGTGATGGGCTTCGGCTATCCGGGCGGGCCAATCATAGATAAGCTCGCCCGACAGGGCAATGCGCAGGCCTTTACCTTTAGTAAGCCTGACGTGAAAGGACTGGATTATAGCTTTAGTGGACTGAAGACGTCGTTTCTCTATTTCTTGCGCGATCAGATCAAGACTGACCCTGATTTTATAGCGCACCACAAAGAGGATCTTGCGGCTTCTTTGGAGAAAACCATCGTCGACATATTGATGAAGAAGTTGAAGCAAGCCGTCAAGGAGACGGGGATCAATCACGTAGCACTCGCAGGCGGCGTATCGGCAAACACGGCACTACGCGCAGCCTTCAAGGCGCAGGAAGCGGCAGGCAACTGGCATATATATATACCGAAGTTTGGCTATACGACGGACAACGCGGCTATGATTGCGATCACGGGCTACTATAAATATATGGACGGCGATTTTTGCGACTTGGACAAACCGGCTTATAGTCGCACGACACTCTAAATACAATGCAAAGGGCGCAATTGATTTGAACAAGACGCCTTCAAGTACGGAAAAAGTAAACAAATTATTATATGGAACTGAACGTAAAACTCGCCAGCAGAGACATTAACGAACTCTTGTGGCGCAATAAAAAAACTTTAGGCACGGCAGAAAGCTGCACGGGCGGACGCATCGCAAGTGTTATCACCGCCATTCCGGGAAGTTCGTCTTATTATAAAGGAGGCATTATCTGTTATAGCAACCTTGTCAAGACGGAAATCTTAGGCGTGGATGCGGCTGTTATAGCAGAACAGACGGCTGTTTGCGAAGACGTCGTAAAGCAGTTGGTCATTGGGACGAACAAACTCCTACATACGGACTACGCAGTGGCAGTGAGTGGCTTCGCAGGACCGGCTACCAGCAATGATACGACATCTGCCGTGCCTGCCGGTACGATTTGGATCGCCGTAGGTCAGGAAAACGACATCGTTACCTTGAAATTGGAGGAGGATAACGGACGCGACCTCAACTTAGCTAACGCTACGGAGAAAGCAATTCACCTCTTACTCGACTATTTAAGAGAACGCTGCGAACCGGCAACAGTGCGTTGAGCGCTCTAAGCAGTTCGCGTTACTGAACGGGCAAACTTCCACGCTTTTTGAAGCTTTGGAAGTTTGCCCGTTTTTGGCTAAAATAAGAGCTAAAAAGCACGCATTCACCGCATAACAAATGCCAAGAAAAGGAAAAAGGGAGCAAATCAGACAAATATTCGCTTTTAATGTGGAAAATTCAGCCTTTTGTGCTTTGTACTTTGCGATTTTATTTCCAAATTTGCCATTACAATCGTTTAAAATTTTAGCGTTATGGAAAACAAACAAAATCTTAGTGGTCTGCGCAAGGAAGATTTTCAGCAAGAAGTCAGCGGGAAAGCCGTAGACCTCTACTTTCTTACCAATGAGAACGGCCTGGAAGTGGCCATAACGAATTATGGGGGAGCAATCGTTTCGATTATGACTCCTGATAACAAGGGCAATTTTGCCAATATCATACAAGGACACGACAAACTCGAGGACTACTTGAACTCGGACCAACCTTTTTTGAGTACACTCGTGGGCCGCTACGCCAACCGTATAGCTAAAGGGCGCTTTTGCCTGAACGGAAAAGAATATCATTTGGCCATCAATAACGGAGAGAACCATCTGCACGGCGGACCGACGGGTTTCCACGCTCGCGTTTGGGAGGCGGAACAAATAAATGAACACTGCCTCGTCTTGCGTTACGTTTCGTCTTACTATCAAGAAGGCTTCCCGGGCGAATTGTCGACTACGGTGATGTATACGCTGACGAATGATGATGAATTGGTCATTGATTATACGGCAACAACCAATAAGAAGACGATTGTAAACTTGACCAGCCACGGCTATTTCTCGCTGGCAGGAACGGCAAACCCGACGCCGTCGGTAGAAGACGTGATCTGCGAAATCAATGCTGACTACTATCTGCCGATAGACAAGACGGCGATTCCGACAGGAGAAATTCGCCGTGTGGAAGGTACGCCCTTTGACTTCAGAAATGCTCACCGCATTGGCGATCATATTGATGAAGATAATGAGCAACTGAAGAATGGCAACGGTTACGACCACTGTTTTGTATTGCAAAAAAGAGAACCGGGAGAATTATCCTATGCTGCGAAGGTGAAAGAGCCGGTTAGCGGCCGCACAATGGAGGTCTACACGACTGAACCCGGACTCCAATTCTACACAAATAATAATGGAAGCGGCACGAAAGGACAACACGGCGCCACGTTCCCCCAACGTAGTGCTGTCTGCTTCGAAGCACAACATTTCCCCGACAGTCCTAATCACGCCTACTTCCCACCCGTAACGCTTAAACCCAGAGAGATTTATACACAAAAGACGATCTATCGCTTCGGGGTTGAAGCATAATAAATCAACATTAGACATTAACTGAACAAACACAGAAGAAAATGAGTAATTCTCAAAAGAACAACACGCTACCCATCATTATGATGTTCTTGTTGTTTGCTATGATTGCATTCGTCACGAACCTTTGTAACCCGATGGGCGTTATTGTTAAGAATCAATTTGGAGCTTCCAACTTTGAAGCGCAACTGGGTAACGCTGCCAACTTTATTGCTTACGCGATAATGGGCATCCCTTCCGGTCTTCTTTTGAAAAAGATCGGCTATAAGAACACTGCCTTGTTGGCAATCATATTAGGCTTTATCGGCGTCTTTCTCGAGTATATGTCCGGTTGGGACAGTATTAAAAGTTTTCCGGTCTACATTATCGGCGCCTTTGTCGCAGGTTTTTGTATGTGTATGCTGAATACCGTTGTTAACCCTATGCTTAACACGCTTGGCGGCGGAGGAAATAAAGGAAACCAGCTGATTCAATTCGGCGGCGTCTTAAATTCGTTCTCGGCAACTGCAGTAACGATGCTCGGCGGCGCACTGATCGGCGAAGCAACCAAAGCTAAAATTAGCGACGCTACGCCGGCGCTCTTTATTGCCTTAGCAATTTTCGCTGTTGTCTTCTTTGTTCTATTGTTTGTACGCATTCCCGAGCCCTCTTTGGCGCAAAAAGCAGAAAACAAGCAAGCGACGCCGGATAAGCACAGTGCGTTTTCGTTCCGTCACTTCCGCCTTGGCATCCTAGCCATCTTCCTTTATTTAGGTGTCGAAGTTGGTTTGCCAACATATGTCTTTCAGTATTTATCCACATCCCCCGACAAAGCAACGCCCGGATTCGGAATGGACGCCGGCATTGCCGGAACTATTGCAGGCGTCTATTGGTTATTGATGCTTTGCGGTCGATTTGTTGGAGGTATGATTGGCGGAAAGGTCTCAAGTCGTATGCAACTTACAGTTGTTTCCACGCTCTGCATCATTTTGGTGTTAATCGGAATGCTCGCTCCGACTGATGTTATGATCACTGTTTTCGGCTTTAACGGCACTGAAAGCACATTTACCTCAGCCCAAGTGCCCATTGGCATTCTCTTTCTCGTGCTTGGCGGCCTCTGCACCTCCGTTATGTGGGGCGGCATCTTCAACTTAGCAGTAGAAGGTTTAGGAAAATACACAGAGTTTGCCTCAGGTATGTTTATGGTAATGGTATGTGGTGGCGGCATTATCGTACCTTTCCAAGGCTGGATCGCAGATCAAATGCACAACTTCCTCTGGAGCTACATCGTCGTACTGATTTGTGCCGCTTACATTCTCTTCTACGCACTCGTAGGGTCCAAGAATGTAAACAAAGACATTCAGACGACTTAATCAGATAACATTATTGGGAGGTAGACTTCAATGTTTGCCTCCCAATCTCAAACCAATAAAATTCCAACTACTATGAAACTAACTATAGACGACGTAAGAAGTCGTTTTCAAAAGCATTTTGATGGCAGCACGGGTTCGGTTTACGCTGCTCCCGGCCGTATAAATATCATCGGCGAACATACCGACTACAATGATGGTTTTGTTTTCCCCGGCGCAGTCAGTCAAGGCGTCATCGCCGAGTTGAAACCCAACGGCACGCGCAAAGTTCGCGCTTACGCCATCGACTTAAAAGATTACGTAGAGTTTAGTTTAGACGACGAAAAAGGCCCTACGGCCACCCATTTTCGCTTTGTCTACGGCGTATGTCGTGAAATGATGAAGTTAGGCGTCCCTGTTGAAGGTTTTAACACCGCCTTTGCCGGCGACGTTCCTTTAGGAGCGGGCATGTCTTCCTCCGCAGCGCTCGAGAGTTGCTTTGCTTTTGCGCTCAACGATCTTTTCGGCAATAACAGCATCGACAAATTTACGCTCGCGAAGGTAGGACAGGCCACCGAGCACAAATATATCGGCTGCAATTGTGGGATTATGGACCAGTTCGCATCCATTTTTGGCAAGCCCGGCCACATTATGCGTTTAGACTGTCGTTCCTTGGAATACCAATACTTCAATTTCTCCCCCAAAGGCTATAAACTCGTTCTGCTGAACACGCGAGTGAAGCACGGCTTGGCTGATTCTGCCTACAACGACCGACGCAAAAGTTGCGAAAACGTTGCTGCCGCCATCTGCAAACATCATCCGGAAGTCAAGAGTTTAAGAGACGCCAACTACGAACTGCTCGATGAAGTACGCAGTGAGGTTAGCAAGGAAGATGCACTGAGAGCCCACTACGTCATCGGCGAAAAAGAGCGCGTAATGGAAGTTTCTGCCGCTTTAGAAAAGGAAGATTACGAAGAAGTAGGCAAAAAAATGTATGAAACGCACGACGGATTATCGCGCGAATATGAAGTTTCGTGTCCCGAACTCGATTTTCTCGTCGACGTAGCTCGCGATTGCGGCGTCAGTGGCGCACGTGTGATGGGCGGAGGCTTTGGTGGCTGCACGATCAACTTAGTCAGCCAAGAGCTCTACGCAAATTTCATTGATAAAGCCCGAAAGAGCTATCAAGAAAAGTTTGGCAAAGCGCCCGTTGTTATTGATGTTGTCATCGGAGATGGCGCTCGCAAGCTCTGCTAATTGAAGATTAGGCGCTGCCGTCTTTAATCGTCGATAGGCGCATAACTTCCGGCGCCACGCTATCGCCATAGCAGGCCGGCAAGATTCAAAGATCCATTTCTACAACCCAACTTATCTGCTCGCCGGTCGCCTCAAGCGGCCGGCGAGAGCGGATGATTGAAAGCAAAAAGACCCATTTACTATAAAACACACCGTAATGATAAAATCTTATATCCGGGATAATGAGCCCCGACTCTTAGAAAATTTATTCAGTCTCATACGTATTCCAAGCATCAGCGCACTACCCGAGCACCACGATGATATGCTGAAGTGCGCCGACCGATGGAAAGAACTCTTGCTTGCTGCCGGAGCCGACCGCGCCGAAGTTATGCCCAGCGATGGCAATCCGCTGGTCTATGCCGAAAAGCTTATTCCCGGCGCCGACAAGACTATTTTGATCTACGGCCATTATGACGTGATGCCCGTTGAGCCTTTAGAGCTATGGAAGTCCGACCCGTTCAAACCGGAGGTGCGCGACGAGCACATTTGGGCCCGCGGAGCAGACGACGACAAGGGGCAATCCTTCATCCAATACGCAGCTTTTGAGTTTTTGGTTAAGCATAATTTGCTCCGCCACAACGTAAAATTCATACTCGAAGGCGAAGAAGAAATAGGCTCTCCCAGTTTGGAAACCTTCTTAGCGCAACACCGCGAACTACTGAAAAGCGATATAATTCTTGTGAGCGATACCAGTATGCTGGCAGCTGATCTCCCCTCCCTCACCACAGGTTTGCGCGGCATCGCCTATTGGGATGTAGAAGTGACCGGCCCGAACCACGACCTCCACAGCGGACATTTCGGCGGTGCAGTGGCCAATCCGATCAACGTGCTTTGCGAAATGATTGCGAAAATGACGGACGCCGACGGACGCATCACGATTCCGCACTTCTACGACGATGTAGAAGAACTCCCCGACGCAGAACGCAAAATGATCGCTTCTATTCCTTTCGATGAAGAGAAGTATAAGCGCGCCCTTGATGTCGAAGAGTTACGCGGAGAAAAAGGTTATTCCACCATTGAACGCAACAGTTGCCGCCCGAGTTTCGACGTTTGTGGCATTTGGGGCGGCCACATCGGCGAAGGCTCTAAGACGGTGCTCCCCTCGAAGGCTTACGCCAAACTCTCTTGCCGACTTGTGCCTCATCAGGACTACAATAAGATCAACGAACTCTTTGCGCAATACTTCCAAAGTCTTGCACCCAAGAGCGTAAAAGTCAAAATCACCTTCTCTCATGGCGGTCATGGCTACGTCTGCCCCATATCTTTACCCGCTTACAAGGCTGCAGAGCAAGGCTTCGAACAAGCATTTGGCAAACGCCCGCTTGCTGCACGCCGCGGAGGTAGCATTCCTATCATCAGCGTGTTTGAAAAAGTATTGGGCGTGAAAACGATTTTAATGGGCTTCGGCCTAGAAAGCAACGCGATACACTCGCCTAACGAAAACTTCTCTTTAGATATTTTCCGCAAAGGTATAGAAGCCGTTGTCGGCTTCCACGAAGCTTACGACCAACTCTAACCTACAAGGTTTATAGATGAACCAACGTCCGAACGCTTCGCGTGTTCGGACGTTTTTTATGCTTTTGGTGAAGACGATGTATAATCTTCAAAGGCGGCTATCCTATGCATACTCCACGGGCGTCAATCCCTTTCATACGCCCTATTGAAAGTTAATCCGGAAGCCCCAAAATCTGAGCCTACAAACGCGACTACAATACTCCCCCACCCAATCAGAACAGCGGAGCATAAAAGATTTAACCCTCATCTACAAGGATTGTATCGGGAAGTATGATGCTGACCAGTCAAACGTTTGAAACGTATAGATGCTCACCAAAATATTTCTCGCCACATCAACGATTTTTCTGCCAAACAAAGCCTTATGCCACACCCCATTTCGAATATACGTTTCGTTTGCTGCCGACAAACCATAGTTTGCTCACACCAAACCATTGTTTGCTGCCACCAAATCATCGTTTGCCGGCAGCAAACGAAAGAAGGATCAAGCTACATCGTTAGCAAGTACGCCAAGCAACAGAGCAATGCCGGCCGTTTTTCATCGTTTTCAGCCTCAACCGATAACGCATTTCAGCCGTTGGCGACCATAGGCAAGCACAAGGTTGATCAAAAAAGAAGGAAAGCCCTTGTAGCAGAGAACGCTTGCTACAAGGGCTAATATTGGGTGAATATGCATCGCTGTTCGCAATGCGCGAATAGCCGAAAAAACCAAAAAGTTTACGGCTTTGGCAGGGGAGGAATGGGCGGCGGCGTCACTCGCTTGGGCTCCTCTTCTTTCGCCTTCGGACGCGGACGCGACCTGTTTGGACGGCGGCGGCGCTTGTTGGTTTGTTCTGTCGGCCGTTCGCCTTGGGCGGAAGCCGGCTTTTGCTTTTGCCCTTCGCCATCATTGTGTTTTGCCCCCGCAGGCTTACGCTTGTCGCGTCGCTTATGGTCGTGCTGCTCCCGCTGTTTAATCGATGCCGAACGACGATGCGCATTTCCTCGCCGTTCTCCTGAAGTTGCCGTTGGCTTTTCAGGCGGCGTAAATCCCTCGGGCAGCACTTCGCGCGGCAATTCCTTGTCTAAAAGTTGCTCTATATTGCGCAAAGCGTAACGATCCTTTTCTCCGACGAGCGTCACTGCACGGCCGTTGCGTCCGGCACGAGCCGTTCGACCGATGCGATGCACGTAATCTTCCGCATCTCGCGGCACGTCGTAGTTGATTACCAAAGTTATGTCGTCAATATCAATACCGCGGGCCACGATATCCGTGGCTACCAAGATGTCAATGCGTCCGGCTTTGAAGCCAAGCATCACTTCGTCGCGCTGTTTCTGCTCCAGATCGGAGTGCATGGCTTCTACATTGTAGCCTTTACGCTTTAGCGTGATGTTAAGCTCTTTTACCTTCTGCTTACTCCCGCAGAAGATGATCACGCGCTCGGGCTTTTGGTCGGCAAAGAGGTGCTTGATAATCGCCGTCTTGTCGTTTTCCTTGCAAATAAAAAGACTTTGCCGGATGTTTTCGGCCGGTTTGGATATGGCAATGGAGACTTCCTCCGGATTATGCATAATCTTGTGAGCCAATTCGCGAATCTTGGCGGGCATCGTTGCGGAAAAGAGAATCGTTTGCCGCTGCTCGGGCAGGTGTTTTACGATTTTCAGAATGTCGTCAGAGAAACCCATATCCAGCATACGATCCGCCTCATCAAGCACTAAATGGGTCGTACGACTCAAATCAAAAGTTCCGAGGTCCAAATGGGTCAGTAAGCGGCCGGGCGTAGCAATTACGATGTCGGCGCCGCGCTTCAAACTCTTGCGTTCTTGCTCGTAGCGCACGCCATCATTGCCGCCGTAAACGGCTACTCCGTTGACATCCACATAATAACCAAAGCCTTGCAAGGCCTGATCAATCTGCTGCGCCAATTCGCGCGTGGGCGCCATCACCAAACAGTTGACGGCGTCTGTAGGATGCGATTCTTGCTTCAGAAGCGTGAGCAAGGGTAAGAGGTAAGCGGCGGTTTTACCCGTGCCGGTTTGAGCTATGCCGATGACATCTCGGCCCTCCAAGATCGGAGGTATACAGCGAGCTTGCACAGGCGTACACTTCTCAAAGCGCATATCGTAGAGCGCGTCCAGCACATCGTCGCTGAGCGCTAAATCTTCAAAAAAAATAGGTTCTTCCTGTATCATGTTTTAATCTGTCTCTATTAAAGTGAACTGTTATTGCGGGGTGCGCTTATATAGACCGAAGGCAATAAGCACAAAAAGTAAATTGGGTATCCAAACGCTTAACATGGGCGACCAATTGGCATTGACCGCAAAACTCGAACTGATCGTTTGGAATAAAATATAAGAGAAACTTAGCGCTATGCCGACACCGATGGACGTACCCATACCGTTTTTGCGTTTCTGAGAAGACAAAGAAACGCCAATCAACGTCAGGATGAAAGCGGCAAAGGGCATCGCAAAGCGTTTGTGGTATTCTACTTCAAAAAGGCTGACGCCGGCTGCACCGCGCATTTGTTGTTTGTCAATGAATTGTCGCAGTTCGGGCACGGTCATCGTCTCTTGCTGGTTGCGAACGTAGAAGAAGTCTTGCGGTTCCATCATAATAATGGTGTCAACCTTGTCGGCATAACTTATACGCTCACGCAAACCACGCATTTTTCTTTGTTGCACTTGGCGCAAAGTCCATTGGTTTTTCTTGCCGGCCAATGTGTCGTATTGAATAGACTGCGCTGTGAGGTGGTCAATAAGCTTTTTGCCGTAAAACTTATCAAGCGAGAAACCATAACCGCTCTTTGTTTCGTTGTCAAAGCGAGATATGTAGACGACAACGCCGGTGTCGACTTGCATTTGTACGTTTTCGACGGACGTGGGAGCATTCAACTTCTTGATGTAACGGTTCTCGAAATTAACGCGAGCAACGTTGCCTTTCGGAATGACGTAGGCACCGAGTCCGAAACTTGTCAGCGCGATAATGGCGGCAGATATCATATAAGGGCGCAAGAGCCTGCGGAAACTCATGCCCGTAGATTTCATCGCAATTATTTCAGAATTGTCGGCCAACTTCGAGGTAAAGAAGATGACGGCAATGAAGACGAAGAGCGGACTAAAGAGGTTGGAAAAATAAGGTATGAAGTTGAGGTAATAATCGAACGCTATCTTTGTCCAAGATACGTGCGCCTTCTCAAATTTATCAATCTTCTCGTTGTAATCAAAGATGATAGCAATCGAAATGATAATGCCAATCAAGAAGATGTACGTGCTGAGAAACTTATAAATGATGTAACGATCCAACCGAGTAAGTAGTGGATGGTCGGAAAGGTTTTGCAGCAATCGGCGCAAAGGTTGCGGCAATCGGTTGGCTCGCCGTGCCGGCTTTGCATCCGCAGGGGCAGCGTCAGACTTTGCAACTTTCGCACGTCGCCGCTTGCCGAAGGAGAAAATACTCCTCAAGCGGGCGGCGAAAGTCTTCGTCTGAGAGTGCTGCGCTTTGTGCTCCATTCCTTTATTTATAGTCTTCTCGACATACGCTCTACCATATCGCGCTTCCAAGCGACAAAGTCGCCGGCCAAAATATGACGGCGCGCTTCACCGGCCAGCCATAAATAGAACGCAAGGTTGTGTATGCTCGCAATCTGCATAGCTAAGAATTCCTTAGCCTTGAACAAATGATGCAAATAAGCCTTCGTGTAAGACGTATCTACGTAACTCGTGCCGGCGGGATCAATGGGCGAAAAATCTTTAGCCCACTTAGCGTTGCGCATATTCATCGTGCCTTCGGCTGTAAACAACATAGCGTTGCGCCCATTGCGTGTAGGCATCACGCAATCAAACATATCGACGCCGCGCTCAATAGCTTCCAAGATATTGATGGGAGTGCCTACACCCATTAAATAACGCGGGCGATCTTGCGGCAAGATGGCGTTGACCACTTCTATCATTTCATACATCTGCTCCGTAGGCTCACCAACGGCAAGTCCGCCAATGGCATAACCTTCGGCGTCCAATTCGCTAACGAAACGGGCACTCTCTTCGCGCAGGTCTTTATAGACACAGCCTTGAGCAATCGGGAACAAGGCCTGATGGTAACCATATTCCGGCTCTGTCTGATTAAAACGATTCACACAGCGACGCAACCAATCGTGCGTCAGATCAAGACTCTTACGAGCATACGCATAATCGGCCGTACCGGGAGGACATTCGTCAAAAGCCATCATAATATCGGCACCTATGGTACGCTCAATATCCATCACGCGTTCCGGAGAGAAGAAGTGCTTACTTCCGTCGATGTGCGAGCGAAATTCGCAGCCCTCTGCACTTAGTTTGCGAATGCCGGTCAGAGAAAAGACTTGAAATCCGCCGCTGTCGGTAAGCATCGGTTTGGTAAAGCCATTGAATCGATGCAGACCGCCCGCCGCTTTTAAAACATCCAGACCCGGGCGCAAATAGAGATGGTACGTATTGCCCAGAATAATCTGCGCTTGTATATCATCAAGAAGTTCGCGTTGGTGCACGCATTTTACCGTTGCCTCCGTGCCGACCGGCATAAAGATCGGTGTCTGAATCACGCCGTGATCCGTGGCAATATGCCCAACACGCGCGGCAGAGTTGGCGTCGGTGTGCTCAAGCGTAAAGAAGCCCGCCGCACGTTTATTTGTTATCAGCTCGCTCATGCTTCTCTTCAAATACAAATTGGATGGCGTTATCAACCTTATCCTGCAACAAGGCGATATTGAGCACTTCCTCTACATTCTCTACGAAATGGAAGGTCAAACCGTGCACATATTTCTCGTTGATCTCCTTAATGTCTTTCTCGTTCTCCTTACTCATTATTATATCTGTAATACCGGCACGCTTCGCGGCTAATATCTTTTCCTTGATACCGCCGACGGGCATTACTTTCCCTCGCAAGGTAATCTCTCCGGTCATTGCGGTATGCGGACGCACTTTGCGTTGTGTCAAGGCACTGGCAATGGACGTAGCAATGGTAATACCGGCTGAAGGACCATCTTTAGGCGTTGCTCCTTCGGGTACGTGAATATGGACGCTCCAATTTTCAAATACACGAGGATCTATTTGCAACTTCTCAGCGTGGGCTTTGATGTATTCCAGAGCAAGGATAGCGCTTTCTTTCATCACGTCGCCAAGGTTTCCCGTCAAAGTCAGTTTCGGCGCTTTACTGCGGCTTATGCTCGTCTCGATAAAGAGAATTTCTCCGCCTACTGCAGTCCACGCCAAGCCCGTAACGACACCGGCATAGCCGTTGCCTTGATAGCGCTCGCGACTGAAAAGGGGCTTGCCCAACAATTCTTCGACATCTTTCTGACGAAGCTGGGCGCCATCAAACGGCAACGTGCCATTCTTGGCTTTATGAAAGGCAATCTTCCGATAAATCTTCTCCAATTGCTTCTCTAATTGGCGCACACCACTCTCACGCGTATATTTTTCGATGATAAACTCTAATGCGGCAGGCGCAAATTTAATATTACCAAGCAGGCCTAAACCCTCTTCGATACGAGGGATGAGGTGACGACGGGCAATTTCTCTCTTTTCTTCCGTCAAATAACCATCTACGCTAATTATCTCCATTCTGTCTAAGAGCGGCCTGGGGAGTGTAGAAAGACTATTGGCCGTTGCGACGAAAAGGACTTTGGACAAGTCATAATCTACGTCCAAGAAGTTATCGTGGAATGCACTGTTCTGCTCAGGATCAAGTACCTCCAGCAGTGCACTTTGAGGATCACCATTATAATTATTGTCTGAGACCTTATCTATCTCATCCAAGACGAAGACCGGATTGTCCGTCTGTGCCTTGATCAGCCCCTTAATAATGCGTCCGGGCATAGAGCCGACGTAAGTACGCCGATGCCCACGCACTTCAGCCTCATCGTGGACGCCGCCTAAAGAGACGCGCACATATTTACGCCCTAAGGCGTTGGCTATACTCTTGCCCAGCGAAGTTTTACCCACGCCCGGAGGTCCGTAAAGGCAAAGAATTGGCGTTTTTAAGCCTTCTTTATATTGCATCAGCGCCAAATGCTCAAGTATGCGCTCTTTGACTTTCTCCAATCCATAATGCTCGCGGTTCAATATGCGCTCCGCATTCGGAATGCTGATTTTATCTTCCGTCTGCTTCCCCCAAGGCAAGTTGGTCAGCGTCTGCAAATAGTTAAGTTCTACGCTATAATCAGGGTTTTGCGGATTAAGGCGTTCGAGCTTTTGCAACTCCTTATTAAACGTCTCCTCCACTTTTGGTGGAAAGTTCAGATCTTTTGCCTTCTCGCGCAACTCTTTCACATCGCTATTCTGCGCATCGCCGAGTTCGCTCTGAATATTCTTAATCTGCTGTTGCAGGAAATATTCTTTCTGTTGTTGATCCAGCTCTTCGCGCGTCTGATTTTGAATATGCAACTTCAACGAAGCGTATTGGCATTCTCTATTCAAGATGCCCATCAAACGCAGCGTCTTCTTCTTATGATCCGATTCAGCCATCAACTCCTGCTTTTCTTGCATCGGGAAAGGCAGATTGGTACAGATGAAATTGATAAGGAAAACAGGATGAGAAATATTCTGAATAGCAAAGACGGCTTCTTCGTGCCCTATATCTGATGTGCGCAAGAAGCGAATCGTCAGATCTTTGCAGGAATCAACCATCACTTGATACTCTTTATCGTTTTGTTCGGGGAGGACATCGGGCAATTTTGTTACGCGAGCCCGCAAGAAAGGGCGTTGGCGCGTAGCTGCCCCCAGGCTGATGCGTCCGTAGCTTTGCAATATGACGGAAGTTGCTCCGTTAGGCAATTCCAAAACGCGCATAATCTTGGCTACAACGCCAATCGGATAAAGATCTTCGATCTTGGGCGCTTCCTTCTCGGATTCACGCTGACAGGCCAAGGCGATCAAGCTACCATTATCCACAGCTTGTTTGACCAAAGCCATAGATGACTCTCGCCCGACAATGACGGGAGCCACTACGCCCGGAAAAAATGTCATATTGCGCAAAGGCAAAACCGGAAGCACATCATTAAACTCTCGATTATAGAGTTCGGAGATGTCCCCATCAAAGTCTGCTATTAAAGAAAAAGGGTTGGGAGAATTATTATTATCGTTCATATTCTTCTTTTATCTACTATTGAACCTATTCAGGCTTATGACGCATTCAAACGTTCATCTCTTAACAAAAGATATACCAATATCAAATAAGGGAAAGGCTTATTGTATATAATATATTGTATAAACAAGCACCCGGACTAATGCTACTCAAAGACAGAATGCGCTCTTTCTTCGCGCAAAAGTACGACAAATCAGCAGAATGCCCAAGTAAATGAAGCGTTTTCATCTGCTTCTCCTCGGCAGCCTGAAGGGAAATCTCTTCGTTGCTTTGAAGAGCTTGTTTTAAAGTGAAGCTGCAACTCTCTACGATGTTTTTAGTTTAAGAAAAAAAATATAGCATTTGATTGACAATATAGTCCGTTCTCTTTAACTTTGCAACGAATCTTTGATTCACGTCCTAATCATACAACCTTAACGCTCAAGTCCTCGAATCAGCGATGCTCTGTAAGGAGTTGTAACAGGGGGGCAATATCATTATGAACAAACCTTTACTTAAAAATCTGTACACGGCGATAGGCCTGCTCTTCATCGCCGCGTTCTTACTGCCACAGCAGGCAGAGGCACAAGAAGAAAACGGTCTCTACCTTGCCGGTACGGCAGTAACGGCTGAAAATTATAACGATCTCAGCGTCATAGAGGGCGTAAGCGGAAAAGCGCAATATGACCCTGCAACAAAAACGCTCACACTCGAAAATGCCACGATTCATAGTACGCAGGAAAGCGGCCATGCGGGCGGACTTACAAACAATATAGACGGACTGACCATTTATCTTATCGGCGACAACAGCATTATCGCGGACCATCGCGAAGGAATATACAATATGTTCCAAAAGTTGCTCACAATTAAGGGGAGCGGAAAACTAACGATAAAGGGCACAACAACGAGTATCATCCTTGGTACTCGCTATGGTATTTTTAATCAGGGTTTTATCACTATAAACAACTGCACCATCGCGGTAAGCGGAAAAGATTTTGGGCTGTGTTGCGGCCAATGGAAGTTTGATTGCTGCAACGTCCGCGTCCAAGCGCCGGGCAGCAAGGCGTTTAAAGATTCAGGCAGTATCGCAAGCCTACATAAAAAGCCGGAGTTTATCGGCTGCGAACTTTCGAGTCCTAACGGAGCATATTGGAAAGAATATGTTATTGATCCCATCTGCGACCCCCTCTATGGTGTTTTTGGTGCAGATGGTAAAGTAGTGACCGATTGGGTAGAAATCAAGAAAAACACAACCGGTATTGACGAGCCCACCACTAAGACGCCTACCTCGACGTGCGGTATCTACAATTTGACAGGCTTGAAGCTTGATAAGCCTTTTGAGCAACAACCCGCCGGCATCTATATCGTAGACGGCGTAAAAAAGGTAAAACGCTAAAGCGCTCCTTACGCACTTTCAAATAATCAGCCTTTCGGCTCATCAATCTTTGGTGGGCCGAAAGCGAAAGTGCCGGCCAACAGCGTGCAAGCTGAAGAAAAGAAGAATGACCTATTGAAACGCATGAAAACAAATACTTGAAAACAAGCGAGAATCTATATCCTCCCGCTATTCAAGCTTACAACTAATATACACCTATAAACATTCAAACCATGATGATCACACTGAAACATGAAGACGTGCCCAATGGTTGGGCTGTATGCTTCCTTGAATCTTGTAAACGCAAGAACGAATGCCTTCGCTACAAGGCCGGGCTGGCGCTGCCCAACAAAGAATTTACGACCTATGCTGTGGTGCCCGCCGCACTAAAAAAGGCGCAATGTCCCTGCTTTAGGCCGGTAGAAATAGTGCGCATAGCCGCAGGATTTAAAGGACTGATGGAAGACTTAAAGGTAGGCGAAATGCGCTCCGCGCGCCTTGATCTGATACGACTACTTAACGGACGAAGCAACTACTATCGCTATTTGAACGGCAAACACACGCTTTCGCCGAAACAGCAAGAGGAGATCCGGAAAATCTTACATGCGCACGGCTACGACGGGCCGACCGATTTTGATTCGCACCAAGACCGTTATTGCTTCAACGAGGAGTAGTGTGCAGCGCTTCGCTTTGGTAGTCTCGTTCGCCGTTCTGCTGAAATAAAATGAATTCCCCGACTTGGCACTAAATTTCCAAGCCGGGGAATTTTATTTTAAGCGCTCGGAATTTTTATCCGCTACGCTTGAGATTTTTGTCCCAACTATTGAGCGCGAAATGGAACACGTTATAAATTGAAAACTAATACTATATAAGCAGGCTAACTCCGCATTCAACTGCCGCAAGTCCTAACCATCTCAATCAAGGCTTACTTGCCTTTATGCGAATCGCTGATCTCTTTATCCACTTCCGCTTGAAGCCACCTATTTTTAAGCAGAAGAGCGGTAATGATAGGCAACACAATCATGGGCACACAGACTAACGCGCCTACAATCGCCAGCCCTCTACGGTGTGCGCGACTGTGGCTTCCATCTGCTATGGCATTCAGCAAATTGGCTATATCGTTAAACAACTCACCTTGACCAATAATTAACAGCAAACCAAACTCTACGATCAAGACAGTAAAGAAGACAATTAGTGCTCTCCTTGCTACTTTATCGCATATTTTGATTTTCTTTTCTATATCTATATGCTCTGCGCCCGGTATACGCTTGAGCCATTTTGTTGTTCTTTCTTCTTTTGTCATTTGTTGTTCTCCTTAAATGAATACCAAAAACATCATTTCTTCCTCTGTGCCCACACTCATCAGAGTGTCTTACGTCAAACTCGCTTGACGATCCTTTTAATCTTCTTTTTCTATCGTCAAGTGCGCGCCTCCCATAGCGCATCAGCCACTATTCAGTGAGGCTACTCCCTGCATAAACCAGTAGACGCAAACAAAAAATAGTACGATAATCACAAAAAGCGCAATGCCGATAACGATTCTCGCCCACCACTGCCGCTGTGCATACTCTACAAGAAAAGCACCTACGGACAACACCGCAAGCCCTAAACCAAGCCCATAAGTGGACATAAACAAGAAAACGACGATAACCGAAAAAGTTGACACCGGTGACACTCCCTGAGACTGCCACTGTAAATAGAGAAGAGAAAAGATCTCTATAAGCAGACAAGAAGCACTGACAAGGTACACATACTTCAGCCAATGATGCCTATGAAAATATATCATAACCATCAAAAGGAGCAACATACCCAAAGGTACATATAATGCCCATACCCAATCAGTAATAAACGACGCCATATTTTTCTAACCTTTTTCCGCTTCTTATTATTCACCCTCTATATTTTGCAACCTACGCGACCGATACACCCATTCATTTGCTTTCAAAGCGCAAAATGTAACGGCCCCAAGGGCACTCATCAATTCAACGTATCCTTATTTTGTGTTCTCTCCCAAGCCGCAAATTTTTCGTTTAGAAGAGTTTTCTTTCTTTCAATAACACAAAATTACGCAAATTATTTCAGAAATGCTTCTACATGTTTAGAAATTGTTCAAAATCACAGATACAATCAGTTGGCCGTCAAACTTAATATGACCAAAAAGTGAGGGATTAAAAGGTGTACGGAGCACGCCATCCCCACAAAAAGCCTTAGAGCATTACAATAATCCGGCGGCTGTGCTGTTTTATAAATAAGCATTTGCGATCATTATGACTGAAGCTTTCCAATTCAAACAATTCACGATTCGCCACGACCGCTGCGCCATGAAAGTTGGTACAGACGGCGTATTGCTCGGCGCGTGGGCTAATGTGAAAGGAAAGCGGCGCATCTTAGACATCGGAACCGGTTCCGGCCTCATTGCCCTAATGCTTGCACAACGCACAGATGCAATGATCACAGGGATAGAGATTGATCCGGCTTCGGCCGCCCAAGCGCAAGAAAACGTTGCTGCATCTCCGTGGGCAGATCGCCTGCAAATCGTTGCGACAGACATAGCCGGCTACACATCATACCAAGCCTTTGATTTGATTGTCTCTAATCCGCCTTTTTTCAACGAAATGCTACTCCCGCCCGACGCAGCTCGCTCGCAAGCTCGCCATACGCAGGCACTCACATTCGAGGCCTTACTCTTCCATGTCGGACGCTTATTGAGCCCTGAAGGCAGCTTTTGCGCCATCCTTCCCGCCACAGCGCTGACACACTTCAGTTCGGCCGCCGCCGCACAAGCCTTATTTGTTGTGCATACGACATTTGTTCACACGACGATGCAGAAAGCCCCGAAAAGAGTATTGGTAGAACTTCGAAAAGAAGTTTGCCCAATTGTAGAAGACAGTTTTGTCTTGACGGGTTCAGATGGTAGAAGATCACGTGCTTATGAGGATCTGACAAAGGATTATTATGTCCGTTAAAGGTCAGTTCCGTTTACGTTATTAAAGAAGTTTTCAAGGCATTAGCATTGATAATCAGAAAAGAAGTGTTACCTTTGCGCATCTATTTCCCATAAATGCGGCGCCAATATATGAAGATTTTTAGCTTTCGGCCACGCATTATAAACAAAAAACTATTCAAAAAATGACGTTCGTAACCATACGAAAAATCATCGGAGGACTATTGCTGCTAACTTCAGCTGCAACAGCCTCGGCGCAAGATTTGATTGCGCGCCAGGCACCTGTTGATCGCCATTTGAAGTCTTCAGATACAATTATGCTGAATCGACTGATTCAGAAAGAAAACTTAGAAGAACCCGCCAACAACTTGTATTCTTCTTGGAACAACAACACAACCCATTGTTACTCACGTAGCGAAGTTCCGGACTCCTTCCGTATTGATCTACGTGGTTTTTTTATGCCTACTCCAAGTCGCAAGATCACGAGTCGCTTTGGCTATCGTCCGGCTTTCCGCCGCAAGCATAAAGGCTTAGACATTAAAGTATATACGGGCGACACTATCTACGCCGCATTCAATGGCCGTGTGCGTATCGCGCGCTACGAAGCTTCCGGTTACGGCAACTATATCGTGATTCGTCACCCCAATGGTTTGGAGACGATCTATGCGCATTTGAGTAAGCAGTTGGTACGCGCTAATCAGAATGTAAAGGCAGGAGAACCTATAGGCTTGGGCGGCAACACGGGTTTATCTTTCGGTAGCCATCTTCATTTTGAGACACGTCTTTTGGGAGAAGCAATTGACCCCTCTCTGCTCTTTGACTTCGCGCAACAAGATGTAACGGGTGATTATTATGTCTTCCATAAGAACGCGTCTGACGATTCGTTTACGCACACAGCTTCTAAGAAAGCTGAGCCGGCTATGAGCGGACGCTTCTATCAGGTGAAAGCCGGCGAGACGCTCTATTCTATTGCGCGTGATATGGGAATTACCGTCGACGCACTCTGTTCATTCAACTCGAACCTTACAAAAAAGACGCGCTTGAGGCCCGGACAGATCCTAAAATATTAAGACGTAGCCCCTCCTCCTCTTTTATATACGAATTAAAGCCGCCTGACTGAATGAGTGAGGCGGCTTTCTTACAATTTTTCATACGGCATCTGGTTTTATTTGTGCCCACGCGCCAGGCCTTTAGCCCAACAAGCAGCCCCAATAACCAGCCACCAACAAAACAAGCCACACATGAAGTTTATCAGTTTCGGTTCCGGTAGCAGCGGCAACTGTTATTATCTCTTAGAAGACGGCATCGGACTCATCATTGACGCAGGAATCGGAATACGAAGTTTCAAAAAATACTTCCGCGAATACGGTTTTACCTACCCCACACTTAAAGCCATACTCGTCACACACGATCATACCGACCACGTAAAGGCCGTGGGCGCACTATCCGGCGAATACAATCTCGAAGTGTTTGCTACGGAAGAAGTGCATAAAGGCATTCTGAACAATTACTACGCACACAAAAAAGTTCGCCCCGAATTATGTCGCACCTATCTCCCGGGCGACGACTGGTCAATTGGCCCTTTTCACATCACAACCTTTACTGTTCCACACGATGCGAGCCACAATTGCGGTTACTTCATAGAGACAGCCACCACCAATTTTTGCTTTATCACCGACGCCGGCAGTTTTACGCCTGAGATGATCTCATTCATTCGCCGCGCACGCAATCTGGTGATTGAGGCCAACTATGATGCCGCGATGTTAGATGAAGGCCCATATCCCTTACATTTGAAAAAGCGCATCAAAGCGCCAACAGGGCACGCTTGCAATGCTGAAACGGCACGCATTTTGGAAGAAAATTTAGCAGCGACGACTGAGAATATCTGGCTTTGTCACCTCAGCGAGGAGAATAACCATCCTGAATTAGCCCGCAAGACCATAGCGCAGGCGCTCGAGCGTTCGGACTGCAAGTCGCAACTTCACGTTTTACGCCGCCGCATTCCCTCCGGCCCATTTGAATTATAATGTTACAAGATATTATCGTCTATATTATCGTAGGCGCCGCCTTTATATATTGTATCCTCGGACTGTTTCGCCATTTTCGCGCTTCAGGAAAAGGCGTCAACAAGTGCGCATCCTGCACAGCCGAATGTCCGCTTAAAAACTTAAAGTCCGCGCAGCAGTCGACAGGCGCCTGTTCTTCTTGCGCCACGTCCAATCCGGCTCGGCCCAATGCCAAAACTTGTTCACACTATCGGCAAGCTGCAAAACACAAAGCCGAATCTCCCTCCCACAAAGCCCGACTGCAATAAAAAGCAGTCGGTTTTTTTATGTTTACGTATGATTGCAAACGGCGCAGCAAGCAAGTTCGAGCTTCGATTACTTCGAATTTGGAAGAAAGCGCACATTCTCCGCAGGCTTCTTGTAAAATTATCGTACTTTTGCACCGTTAAAAAAACAACGAAAATGATCACTCTAACCACGATAGACGACCTTACCGCCGCTTTAGCCCCGTATCGCCAAGCCAACAAGTCGATAGGCTTGGTTCCCACGATGGGCGCACTCCACGCCGGCCACGCTTCACTCGTGGAGCGCGCAGTCGGGGAAAACGACGTAACGGTTGTTAGCGACTTTGTCAATCCTACACAGTTCAACGATCCCAAAGATTTTTCATCTTATCCGCGCGATTTAGACGCAGATCGCGCCTTGCTGGAAACGCTTCACGCGGATATTCTCTTTGCACCCACGGTCGAGGCGATTTATCCTGAACCCGACACGCGCACCTTCGATTATCCGGAAATGAACGTTATGGAAGGACCGCGCCGCCCCGGACATTTCAACGGCGTCTGCCGCATTGTCAGCAAACTCTTCCAAATTGTGCAGCCTACGCGGGCATATTTCGGCGAAAAAGACTTTCAGCAGATCGCCGTTGTTCGCGCTATGGTAAACGACCTGCAGTTGCCCGTCACGCTGTGTCCCTGTCCCATCGTGCGCGAAGCAAGCGGTTTAGCCTTGAGCAGCCGAAATTCGCTGCTCACGGATGATGAGCGCCGGCTGGCATCTGAAATTTACAAGACCTTGAAGGTAAGTTTGGAGTTCAGCCAAACACAATCCGTTGCCGATACACAGGCTTTCGTCACCGAAGCGTTGAATGCTTTTGACGGATTAGAGGTAGAATATTTTGAAATAGTCGATGCTCAGACACTACAACCCATTAAGGATTGGAGCGAAGCTGAAAATGTGCAGGGCTGCATCACGGTCTACTGCGGTCAGCGTCCGGTTCGACTGATTGACAATATAAATTACAGAAACCATGCGCGTTAGTTTGTTAAAGTCGAAGATACATTGCGCTTACGTGACCGAGGCTAATCTCCATTATATGGGGAGTATCACGATCGACGAAGCCCTGATGGAAGCGGCCGACTTACTGCCCTACGAACACGTCCACGTGGTCAACAACAACAACGGGGAACGCATTGAGACCTACGTTATTCGCGGCGAGCGAGGCAGCGGCGTAATCTGCCTAAACGGGGCTGCTGCACGCAAATTTCAAGTAGGCGATGAAGTAATCATTATGTCCTTCGGCGAATTTTCGGCCGAGGAGGCGACACAGTTTAAGCCTACGGTTGTTTTCCCTGATCGCGAAAACCGCCTGGCCGGTGCTTGATCTGCCACGACTTTTCAAAAACGACTTCGTATAAACTTTAAGATAAGGATGCCCAACTTTCTGCTTCGTGCAGTATGGTTGGGCTTTATTGTAGTCCTACGAAAACTTATTCACGCTTAAAAAAGCGAACTCCTCTCTGATTATCAAGCGCCTAAACGCTTACTTCTCATTCACGCGCTCAGCTTCTCTTTTTGTTTGGCGGCACCAAACGATAGTTTGATACCGGCAAACCATAGTTTGGTCGGGGCAAACGATGGTTTGGCCTCACCAAACGAAACGGACTTGCACCTTGATAACACAGTCTTCAATCGCTCATCGTCAATAAATCAAGAAAAGAAAATAGTCGACTACGTCTGCTTATGCAGTAGTCGACTATGGATAAAATTTTCAAGCAAACGCGCGTGCTGCATTTGCGGCAGAAGTAAAAAATATAGCGTTCGGATAAGGCGTTTTCCCAAGATCGGCCTGCTCCGAGCCGGCTTTACGATTTAAGAGAAGAGATCGCGCCCAAAATTGCTACCACCGTCTTCGCGATCGTCCTCTTCTTCTTCCTCGTCTTCCTCACCTTCCGGCAATTCGTCGCGAGGTCGACTGGCTTCTATGATACCTTTTCCCAAACTTATCAAGCCATTGAAGAATCTGTTGACGCTCAAAACAATAAAGCGTAAGAACCAATAAATGCCACGCCCGAAGCCCTTGAGCAGTAGCCAAACGAGGGCGGCTATTTGGCGCGACAAATCCCAATTTAACAAAGATGAAAGGGATAGATTGAAATGGAAAGTGCGCTCCAAATACTTATAGCCGGCATTCCACAAGAGCGGTACAGCCACGCCGACAAGAACGTACAAGAGGAAAAAGCCATCTGTGGCCGCACCCGCTTGCACAACGGGATGACCACCTACGGCTTCCCAAGGCAAGCCCAAGACTTCGACTTTCAGCATGCTGACCAGCTTGAAAGCCACTAAGTGGAAGGCAAAGACATAAAGCGAATGGTCGCCGATATAGGCTAAGATGCGCGTCAGGAAACCGGCTCGAGCAGCCAACAAGAGCGAGAGACGGCGCAAAAGGAAGAAACCGGCCAAGGCCGTAAGGGGAAGTGTAAAGAACTGAAGTAGCGTTGGGTGAGGCGCCATGCTCGTTGGGAAATAAATAGTGGAAACAACGAGAAAAATCAAACAACACAGGAGGACCTGCAGATTGAGTTTGATACGCTCACTAAAGTAGCGATAAAGGAAACCTAAGCCCAAGAGCGACGCCCCCATTAGTTCGCGATAGCCGCCTTGCGCCATTCCGGGCACGTGGAGCCCGCTCGTCAGCATCCAAAGGATGGTAAGCCAAAGCAAAACGACGATGGCGCCCACCAAGTGGTGAATCGGTTTACGGTAATTATAATGATGAAGAATTTTTAGTAAGACAAAGAAACCCAAACTTCCGACAAAGAGGCTGCGAAAGAACCAATAACTGCCGGTCAAAAACTCATCGTAGCCGCTCATTCCGAAAACTACGTTCCAAACGCGCTGACTAAAGACGGGCCAATTATAGGGATGGAGAACGCCGCCTGCGCCGTTACCGTAGGTTTCATTGAGCAAGCCGGTATAAAACAATGCGTTGTGGATAATCAAGAAGAACAGACTCCAGCGCACAAAGGGAAAATAGAGGCTGCGCAAGCGCTTAAGGAGGAAGGTCTTTTCGTCGTTGAGTGCAGTCGGCTTAAAAAAGTAGCCGGCACAGAGGAAAAAGACAGGAACGTGAAACTGAAAGACGAAACTGCTTAACCAAGCGGGGCCGCCGGCGTGAGATAGGACGACGAAAATAATAGCGAAGGCCTTACAAATCGAAAAGGAGATGTCACGTTGTGCGTTCATTGCTTTATCGTACTTGGGGAGGGGTTATCAAAAAAGAGGGATCTGACTATAAAAAGGGCGTCAAGAATTGGAAAAACCAAGCTTGGAAACGCCGGCCTTTGCTAAACTTTGTGCGCCACGTATCGGGGGTGAGTTGCCAGCAATGCTTCGTGCGATCGTCATCAAAGAGACGCAACAATTGTGCAGTCGAAGGGCGATCGGCAATCAGCAAATTGCATTCATAATCAAACGAAAGACTGCGACTATTCAAATTAGCCGAACCGACAAATGAGAAGTTGCTGTCGACCATCATTATCTTGGAATGATGAAAACCGCCTTCGAAAAACCAGATTTTTGCACCTTTTTTCATCAATCTGTGAACGGTATGCTCCACAACGCGGGGCGTAACGGGTATATCGCTATTGGCAGAAACCATAATATTGACTTCAACGCCTCTGCGCAAGGCTCGCTTGAGTGCGCGCCGCAAATGGGGGCAGAGCGTCAGGTAGGGGTTGATCAACGTAACGTTGGTTTCGGCGGCATTGATAGCTTGGACAAACGTATCATGAATAATACGTGGCGATTCATCGGGATCACGATTAACCACACCAACGAGTTTATGGCCGGCCGTTGCGTCTTTGTCTTCTTTTAGTCCGACAAAATAATCGGAAGCCTGCTTCTCGCCGGGGTAATATTCAGGCCCCTGCACCTGCTGATGGGTCACAGCATTCCAAAAACTGATGAAAATGCGCTGCAAATCACCTACTGCATCTCCCTCAACGCGCACGTGGAGGTCGCGCCAGTCGCCTATCTCAGGCTTTCCTTTGATATAATAGTCGGCTACGTTCATCCCGCCGGTATAAGCCACGAGTCCGTCTATGACAACAATCTTGCGGTGATCGCGATGAAAGATGTGGTTGACGTAAGGAAAGCGGAGGGGATCAAATTCATAAATCTCAATGCCCTGGGCGCGCAAGGCTTCTAAGTGTTTACGGCGCAAAGGGCGATTGTTGGAGGAGTTTCCGAAACCGTCAAACAACGCGCGGATCTTTACACCCTGACGGGCTTTTTCCGTTAAAAGCCCAAAAAGTGCACGTGATATGGAATCGTTGCGGAAATTAAAGTACTCGAGATGAATAGACCGGCGCGCCTGCCGAATAGCCGCGAAGAGATCATCGAATTTTTCTTGTCCGGTCTTAAAGAAAACCAGCTTGTTGTTGTCCGTAAACGGGACATCAAAATGGGTTTTCAAGTAATTAGCGATCTGAAGATCAGAACGCTTCGGTACATTATCAGTCGGCGCTTCGTTATTCTCAACAACCGTATTTAATTCGTCGCTCCCGTTGCCACTCATAGCGAGCGCAAAGGGAGGAAAAAAGGAAAATAGGAAGAAAAGAAGCAGGAATAGCCGACGCATACTCATAAAAACACTCAATTATAATGCAGTCCGGAATGAATCGACAATACCCAAGAGGCGCCCATCGGGAGCTGTGACGAGGACACAATGAATTTTGTTGGTGTTTAATATGGACTCTATCTCGGAAACTTTGGCTTCCGGACTCACGGTTTTAGGTGTGCGCGTCATTACTTCAGCCACGGTGGTCTGAAAGAAGTTGTCGCGCGAGGCTTGAATGGCCCTTCGAATATCACCATCGGTAATGATGCCTACGATTTTACCTTCTTCTTGCGCCACGCATAGTCCTAAGCGTCCATTACTAACATGTATGACAGCCTCACCCAATAGCATTGTCGGAGAAATGACAGGTAGATCCTCTGTCCGCATAATATCCTTGGCCTTAGTTAAGAGGCGACGCCCCAATGTCCCGCCGGGATGAAATTGAGCAAAGTCGGAAGCCTTAAAATCGCGCGCATCCATTAACGCACAAGCCAAGGCGTCGCCCATCGCTAAAGCTGCTGTGGTAGAAGATGTGGGAGCTAAACCTAAAGGACCGGCCTCTTTGGCAACGGCAGCATTGAGGTGGACGGTGGAATTTTGGGCCAACGGGGATTTTGGATTGCCCGTCATACCGATAACCGGTATTTTTTGCTCCAACAAATAGGGAAGAAAGCGTAGAAGTTCGTCTGTTTGTCCTGAATTAGACAACGCTAAGACGACATCTTCCTTAGTAATAACGCCCAAATCTCCGTGAAAGACGTCCAATGGATTGACAAAGAAGCTGGGCGTCCCCGTGGAAGATAGGGTTGCCGCGATCTTAGCACCGATATGCCCGCTCTTACCCACGCCGGTCACGATCAACTTTCCGCTACACTGGAGAATCAACTCTACAGCTTTATCAAAGTCGGCGTTTATATTGTCAATCAAGTGAAGAACTGCCTCCGCCTCGTCGCGCAAACAATTGATGGCGACGTCTATATACTTACTCATTACTGGTTTTATGATATTAAGGATTGAATTACTTGTTGCAAATCTCGAAGATATAACATATTTGGGCCGTCGCTTTTAGCCTCGTCGGGTGTAGGATGCGTCTCAAAGAAGAAACCATCAGCCCCGAAAGCTTGAGCAGCCAATGCCATCGCCGGAATATATTCTCTGTTGCCCCCCGTTTTGCCGCCGGCAGCTCCCGGACGCTGCACGCTGTGAGTGCAATCCATAATGACGCGATCTGCATATTGGTGCATAATGGGTATATTACGGAAGTCGACAACCAAATTATTGTAGCCAAACATACTGCCGCGCTCTGTTAACCACACTTCTTTTGCACCTGCTTCTCGGCATTTCTCAACAGGATATTGCATATCTTCACCGGAAAGGAACTGAGCCTTTTTGATGTTGACAATACAAGAGGTCTTGGCGGCTGCAACCAAGAGATCCGTCTGCCGACAAAGGAAAGCGGGGATTTGCAACACGTCCACGACCTCGCCAACCTGTTCGGCCTGAGTGCTTTCGTGAATGTCCGTAGTCAGCATAAGGCCATACTTCTCCTTAATATCCGCCAGCATCTGCAAGCCACGCGAAATGCCCGGCCCGCGAAAAGAATGGAGCGACGTACGATTAGCCTTATCAAACGAGGCTTTAAAGATAATTTGTCTATTTAGCGCCGCGTTAATGCGCACGAGCTCCCGAGCAATTACGTCAAGCAGTTCGGCAGATTCAATTACGCACGGACCGGCGATCAAAATGGGATTCTTCATAGTTGACCATTAGTATTGCAAAAGTAGTAAAAAGTTGTCTCTTTTCTATGATTGTAACCCGTAGAATCATACCCCACCCGCACAGAATTGCACAAAAAGCTCGAAGAGCGCATCCTCATCGTAGGATAGCCCTATAAAAAATAGTGATGCCCAAGACCGTAAACGGCGGGCATCACTATTATATAATGTGTAGTCTATTCTTTATTTACGATAAAGCAGCCACGCACCGGCATATTTGTTGCGCAACTCGTTACGGCTTTGTATCGCACTGGCTTTATCTTCAAACGAAGAAGCGATCACGCGGAACCAACCCGTCTGACCGTTAATTGTCTCATTCGTCCTCAACACGCGTGCATCGTAGCCCGAGCGAACCAACATCTCGCGCAAGCCTTCTGCATTCGTTTGATTGATAAAGCTACCTACAACGACGCTATACGTGCGTAATGCTCCGCCGCTAACGACAGTAACTTCGCCGGGAATGGTTCTAACATCGCTGTTATCATCAGCTCCGGCCGGTCTACCCGTCGACGTCGTCGGTGTAACGGGCGTAACAGTCACTCCATTGTCCTGCTGACCTACTGCAACCGTCGCACGGCCGTTGTCAGTTTGCGACGCATCTTGCTCTCTCGCTTTATTATATGCTTGACGATAGGCACTCTCTTGAGATTTACAAGAACTCAAAGCAAATACTGCCGATAGAGCAAAGGAAAATAACAGAGTCTTCTTCATTGTCTTATTGATTTTGTATGTGTTTTCGACTATTTATCTCCGCAAAGATAGGACGGAAAAGCCGTAAATAAAAGAAAAATCGCCGTTAAACTACATTAAACGGCTCTTTTTTCAAAACTTTTGATGGAAAACCAAGATTTTTTGAAAGAATTACCCTATATTTGCTCCAAGAGTTTACACTTAACAACACGCAATTATGAAAGCAATCAGTATTTTTGCAGCACTCCTCGGCGGAGTTGCGATCGGCGCAGCAGCAGGTTTGTTATTGGCGCCCGAAGAAGGAAAAGAAACGCGTCGTCGCTTAAAAGCACAAGGCGCACGTATCGCCGATAAGGTCAATGAGACGCTTCGCAACAAAGGGATAAAACTCAGCCGCGAAGACATGGAGGATATGGTAGACGACATTGCCGACGAACTCAAACCTATTGACGACTAAGCAAAACAACAGCGGTGCTATCTGACGACCAAAACATAAAAACGCTTCAGCAGCTTTTTGCCGACATAAAAGATTATATCGAGCTGAAGCTTAAAGTAGCGCGTCTGGACCTCGTGAGCAAAGTCGGCGTCTTGCTGTCTCTGCTCGTACTCGGTTTGGTTTTATCCGTGCTATTAGCTATCATCGTACTCTTTTTATCGGCAACAGCAGCGATGGCCTTAGCGCCTCACGTCGGCGGAATGGCTTGGGCCTGCGCGCTCATCGCATTGGCCCATCTCCTCATCGGAATTTTGCTCATCACAAAGCGCAAAGCGTGGATCCTAAAACCGCTTTTGCATCTGCTGACCGCTTTGTTTCTAAACGATACACAGCAAGAGAAAGGAGGAACGCAATGACTAAGCAGCCTTTTCATCCGGAGATGATTGCTGAACAACGCCGTTTGTTGCAGCAAGAGATTGAAAAAAAGGAGGAAAGCATCAAGGCAAATTTAGAAGAACTCTTTGCACCTCCACCTCCGGGCCGCAACTTCTTTGAGCGAGCAGTGCAGCACGCCGAAACGATCTACAACGTCGTCGACGGTATCTTGGTAGGCTACAAACTCGTTCGCGGCTTCAAATTCTTTTTCAAGCGCGGCAAGCAAAAAACCTCTAAACGTTAGTGAGCAACTGCTGAGCGTTACTCTCGGAATAGCACTTACATTTTTTAATCCCTCAAAAGTTGAATCTTCACTTTTGGGGGATTAAAATATATCTCCCTACGGCTAATACTACATTCACACATTCCTATGGGCACATAAGACTTTTCAAACGCAGATGCACACATTTTCGTCATTCAAAACGCAGCAGCATTTCGTTTGCTACCACCAAACAATAGTTTGCCGCCGCCAAACGATAGTTTGTTCCCAGCAAACGATAGTTTGCTCGGGCCAAACAATAAAACAGAAAACGCTGCGTGCCAAAAGCTCTACCTCATTAGCCTAAAAATAAAGAAAATAACTGTTACAAAAATACGCTTTCGCAAACAACTACGTAATGGTCGCAAACAAACATCAGCCGAAAGAAAGCATAAAAGACAGTCGAAGGGGCAATGATCAATCGGTACATTACGCTTGCCCTACCTTCGCTTATTTCAGCCTGCCACTATTGAAAACAAGCCTAAGATAAGCATCGCCTAATCGCGTAACCCTGAAAAATAAATCGAAAGGAAGCAATGAGATTTGCAATCCGGTAAAACACATGAAAAGCAGCTGCCGGCAGAAACCTACCGCTCTCACCGGACTTTCTTAGATAAGATGCTCTATCGTGATCGTGTCAAATTGAGAGAGGAAGTCGAACACGTCGAAGGCTCGCTTTCCCCGTTTTACTTTCACCTCCAGCGTAGCGAAACATGCGACCGATGCTGAACAATTACGCTTCTGATATTCAAAAGTATCCACCTGCATACCTGCAGCCTTGATTTGCTCGACTACGCGCTGAATCTCCTCACTCGAAGGGGCACTCAGCGTAAAATTAATGCTGCGCCGACTAAAACGACTCAAGATCAGATGAAACGTTTCCATACAAATCAAAACCATCACCGTGACAGAGAAAGAGACAATATAGAGCCCTGCGCCGCAGGCCATACCAATGGCCGATGTAACCCAAAGACCGGCAGCCGTAGTCAAGCCGTGGACCACGTTCTTTTGGAAAATGATGATGCCGCCCCCGATAAAGCCGATGCCCGTCACGACTTGCGAAGCAATACGCGAAGGGTCGAGTGAGACATTGGGCGTTTGCGCCAACACAAAGTCGAAACCGGCGTAAGAAAGTACCATAAACAGTGCACTCCCCAAGGATACGAGCGAATGAGTACGGGCGCCGGCTCCCTTGGCGCGATACTCGCGCTCTAAACCGATGATGCTGCCCAAACAGACAGCGAGCAACAGGCGAAGAAGATAAGATTCTGTCATCTTGCAATGTGTATTATGACGTTTGAAAAAACGAGTTGAAGGCCGGAAAAGCGAGAGAAAACTTAGCGCAACCGCGCTTAAAGCAAACAGGCGCTTGGCGCTATCGCCTACACTCTCAACACTATCAACTAAAAGCTTGACGAGCAATGTAAAAGCCCGCTATGCCTGAAAAACAAACGACACCTTCAGCCTTGCATGGTGAAGATGTCGAGTATAAACATACAGCCATAAAGCTGCAAAATAGGAATCCGTCTACTAACCTAAATACTTGGTCAGAATGTGGATGTTATCGGCTTCACGCAAACGGCGCAGTGCACGCTCTTTAATTTGTCGAACGCGCTCGCGCGTCAGACTTAGCGAATTGGCCACTTCTTCTGCCGTCATTTCATTGCGTCCGATACCAAACAACATCTTGAGCACCAAGCGCTCACGTTCGGTCAAGGTGCCGAGTGCTGCGTCCAAATCAGAAGAGAGCGACTCCTTTTCCATCTGATCATCCGTGCCCGGCGCATTCTCGTCGGTCATAATATCAATCAAACTGTTAGAATCGTCGTCCTGAAAGGGAGCATCTACGGATACTTTCTTGCCGTTCGTGCCCATAGCCTCTTGCACCTTAGCGACATCTGTGTCCAAAATATCTGCAAGCTCTTGCACAGAAGGTCTACGCTCGAACTCCTGCTCGAAGTTCACGATAGCCTTCGTCAATTTGCTTTGGAAGCCAACTTGATTCAAGGGCATACGAACGATACGGCTTTGCTCGGAAATAGCCTGCAAGATGCTCTGGCGTATCCACCAAACGGCGTAACTGATAAACTTGAAACCGCGCGTCTCATCAAACTTCTGCGCAGCGCGAATCAAACCCAAGTTGCCCTCGTCAATGAGGTCATTGAGCGCAAGCCCTTGATTCTGGTATTGTTTAGCCACACTGACAACAAATCGTAAGTTGGCCTTTGTCAATTTTTCCAACGCTTCAGCATCTCCTTTGTGTATACGTTGCGCGAGTTCTACTTCCTCGTCTGTAGATATAAGTCCCTCGCGACCGATTTCAACTAAATACTTGTCTAAAGCCGCACTCGAGCGGTTGGTAATACTTTTGTTTATTTTTAATTGGCGCATAGTCAAGAATAAAAACGGTGCAAAGTTACGTACTTCTAACCTACTCTGCCACCATTTTTCTGTATTTTTATGAATTATTCCGTCTCTCTTTGGCGGCTTGCGGCATTTGCCGACTATTTTTGTGGCCGCCTATCTCTTTTTCTCCTTATTTTTCTGCAAAGATCAGCGGCAATCGTCCTAATTATCAAATGGCCTGATAACGATATTAGCGAACATTCGGTACGGAACGTATCTTGCAGCCGTCTAACCAAGAAGCGCGCCCTTGCTCTAAAGCCAGAAGAGCCTCTTTTCTTTGCAATCCGCCGCCGTAGCCTACGAGTTGCCCGCCGCTTCCAATAATGCGATGGCAAGGCACAACGAGGGAAATCGGATTCTTATGCAGGGCGTTGCCTACGGCTTGGGCAGACATCTTGGCTTTTCCTCTTCGCACTGCCACGACTTCAGCCAATTGGCCGTAAGTAGCCGTTTCTCCGTAAGCGATCTTTTGCAGTTCTTCCCACACAATCAGTTGGAAGGGCGTTCCTGATAGGCGAAACCGTGGAGTATGTCGTGGCTGACAGCCACTAAAATATGCATCGAGCCACGTTTTCACCTCGTCGAAAATATGAAGTCCAGCCTTGTCTCCGCTTGAAAGCGACTTGTCATCGCGCAAAAGCAACGTTTCGCTGTCTGAATGCGACTTGTCTGCCGCATCTCCCCTACTCTCTCTGAAATCCAAAGCCGTGAGAACTACGCCGTCACTCTCTATCTGAATTTCACCAAGCGGCGATGTATATGTTGCATAAAAGCGTGACGTCATTTTTGTAAAACAGACAAGAAAGGCTTGGGATAGGGCGTCTCAAAATGCAAAAGCTCACCCGTTATCGGATGATAAAAATCTAAGCGATAGGCGTGCAGACACAGGCGCCCAATAGGGTTATCACCATTGCCATACTTTGTGTCGCCGCAAACGGGATGCCCCAAGTCTTGCGCGTGGACACGAATCTGATTCTTACGGCCGGTTTCAAGCTTAAATTCGGCTAAAGTGTGCGTTTCGCTATGTTTAAGCCTGCGAAAATGGGTCACAGCAAACTTCCCGCCATTGTCTGTCGGCGAAGAATAGGTGACATAGGCTTTATTGTCTTTAAGCCAGTTGCGCACCGTTCCGCTTGGCGTTTCTAAAACGCCAGACAAGACGGCTACATATCTGCGATCTCTCACGATGCGTTGCCAATTATGCTCTAAAATCTGCTCAGCCTCAATGGTCTTGGCATAAACGAGCAAACCGGAAGTTTCTCTATCCAAGCGATGCACCACGTGAGCGCGGCAGCGTTTATGGGTCTTTGCGAAATAGTCGTCCAAGATGGTCTTCACGGAGAAGATATGCGGCGAACCGGCCATAGAGAGTATGCCCGCCGACTTATCGATAACGACAATGAATTCGTCTTCGTAAACCAGTCGCAGGTGCGAACTTTTCAGTTCGCTCTTCGGTTTACTCTGACTGATTTCTACTTGCATACCTGGCCGAAGCGGATGGTCAAATTGCTTGACAATGGCTCGGTCTACTTTGATGCCGCCTCCGCCTAAAATGGCTTTTATGCGGTTTCTACTCGTGCCGCCCAGGGCTTCGAGCAAGAAGGGCAGCAGCGTGGTTGCGGTCTTTACGGTGAACGTCTTTGAAGGCTTGTTGGGTCGTCTCATAACTATTGGAGGCAAAAGTAAATACTTTTTTCCGCTTCTCCTTTACTGAGCAGCAGCTTTTTCAAGCTAACGGTTGGTTTCTTAACTATACTTTTATGCAAGGATATGCTGCGAAGCGAGATCCGGTTATCGGCTATTCGTAATAGGCATAAAGTAAAAGTGGCTTGTCGCACTTCGCACGAATCTCAGCAATCTTTTTCAACATCGCCTCACTCGTGGTAAAGCAACCTTGCGAAGCATCGGTGAGCGGCAGATAAGAGGTGACCGTTGCGGCTATGCCAACATATTTTGAAGCGTGAATGTATATATGACGCTGACGGGTATTGCTATTACCGGCGTCCAAGCCATCAAGTTTGAAATGCAAGCCTACTGCGCACGAATAGCCCTTGCAGCCCACCTTAAAATGTCCTGTAACGGAGCAGTGGCTGCCTTCTTCATTTGAAAATTTAGGCCGCCAAGCCGTGTTGCCCTTACCATTGCCGTGGGCGCAGGGAGCGGCATAAACCATCGACTGCGTCTTAAAGTCGTAGAGGGCTATGCGGTCTTCGCCTGATGGACGCGAGAAGTCGACGAAGAGGCAATAGTCTTCGTTCAAGCCCTTTTCGTGACAATACGTCCACGCATCCTTCAAGTAAGCGTCGTATGAATAGGGCTTCATTTTCCAATAGGCCTTTACGCCAAAGTTGATGAGCAATATGACGACAAAGGCATAAACGATATATTTAACAACGCGTTTCATTCGGTTTTGGTGGCGTATTAGGTCATTTCGTTCGCCCTATGCGTATCTATCGCCCTACTTCTTCATTTCTATGACTATGGTTGGCCTTGCCTCCGGCCTAATGGTGTAAGCCTTAGGTATCAACACTTGTACGGAAACTATCTTCTTCGGCTTTACCCCTCTTGGCAGAGCTGCTTCTAAGCACGTGGGCGACAGTTTGTAGTCGATGATCGTCAGCCGCTTCTTGGGTTTCTTGAGCTTCCCGTTTACGACCCATTGTAGTTGAGCCAAGGTGTTGGTTTGTATCAAAATTATATCAGCAGGTTCCCGGCAAAAGGTCTGCATCTTACCTTTAGGAAATATTCGTATGGTATCAATAGCAAAGGGAGAAAGGAAGCCTAAGCGCTTGGCTACAATCTGCTTGGCCGAATCGGAGCGCATCTCGTCAACGCTTACGCGCAATAGGGAATCGGGTATGATGACTCCATCTATGATACACGACTGAGCATAGGCTCTAAAAGAGCCCAGCACAAGAAAACACATAAGCAGTAGTCTTTTCATATTCTTTATAGGCTTAAAATCAATTCGTAAGGTGTTCCAATTTGTCCGCTTATCTTGGGACGAAAATTGCAAGCGTTGCGGACAAAAATTCCAAGTAGCCGGAAAGAAATTCCGAGTGTTGGAATTTTTCTCCTAAGCTCAAAAACAACTGTAATGTCCTAGAATTAGTTGACAACTTTGGTTTCTTAATTTCATTCTTCTTTGACAAGTTTATTTGCTAAGTTCAACTAGGCTTGTCTTGTTCTTTTCTTAACTACATAGTTAGTTGACAGTTGTCTTCTAATTGCAAAATTACTCTTTTATTTTCTTGTTGCGGTTGTTTCTGCCTCCTTCTTTTATTGTTCGACTTAATAATGTGTGCCGAGGAAGTTATGCCGTCAACCTTCCGACTTCTTCCATTGGCGTTCTCATCTGCAGGCTCTGATGCGGTCTGAACGTGTTGTACAGTTCGATGGCTTTCTTTGTGAGGCGCTTGACCTGCTGCAGACTTTTGTCTTCTGTACTGAAGAGCCATCCGTTCTTGAGCGTATTGTTCATCCTCTCGGCCAGGGCGTTGTGCAATGGGTCTCCGCTTTGCGTCATACTTATTTGTATTCCAAGAGATTTGAGTTTGTCGACGTACTCATTGCAGCAG
>NZ_GG700643.1:27648-153190 GCF_000159995.1 Alloprevotella tannerae ATCC 51259 | reverse complement strand
CTATGCGCAGGAGCTCCGCACCTCTTTACCCAAGGCGGGCATACGCATCCTTTACGAGCTATGCCGTCGCAAATATGCAGATAAGTTTACCATCGGGCGCGACCAATGCTATGAGCTCTTCCGCTCCAATGGTCTGTGCCTTCGCCGTCGCAAACGCCCAAGGACGACCAATTCCAATCACCACTACCACATCTATGAAGACCTTCTCAACACAAGGCCCAAGCTACATCCGGCCCACTTCGGCGAGCTGTGCGTTACGGATATCACCTACGTGGCAACCTCTTCAGGTTGGGCCTATCTCTCCTTAGTAACCGATGCCGCTTCACGTCTGATCGTGGGTTGGTGCCTGCATCCGACCCTTGAGAGACAAGGTCCGATGAAAGCCCTCTCTATGGCCATCGATTTCTACAGAAAGTATAATGTCGAACTCTCGCAACTCATACACCACTCCGACCGCGGCGTGCAATACTGCTGCAATGAGTACGTCGACAAACTCAAATCTCTTGGAATACAAATAAGTATGACGCAAAGCGGAGACCCATTGCACAACGCCCTGGCCGAGAGGATGAACAATACGCTCAAGAACGGATGGCTCTTCAGTACAGAAGACAAAAGTCTGCAGCAGGTCAGGCGTCTCACAAAGAAAGCCATCGACCTGTACAACACGTTCAGACCGCATCAGAGTCTGCAGATGAGAACGCCAATGGAAGAAGTCGGAAGGTTGACGGCATAACTTCCTCGGCACACATTATTAAGTCGAACAATAAAAGAAGGAGGCAGAAACAACCGCAACAAGAAAATAAAAGAGTAATTTTGCAATTAGAAGACAACTGTCAACTAACTATGTAGTTAAGAAAAGAACACGACAAGCCTTGCTGAACTTAGCAAATAAACTTGTCAAAGAAGAATTAAATTAAGAACCAAAGTTGTCAACTAATTCTAGGACATTACAGTACAAAAGGCCAAGCAAAATAATCTAACACATTAGGAATACCCATCTTTCCAAATGTATTAGTAAAACTGGGAGATTGGAATTTATTTCTAAGTAATGCTCCGCATCTTGATGGTTTTTCTAAAACTAATAGTGCGCATCTATTGTTAGAATACTCAACATATCTTCTTAGAGTTGCATGAATGGATGCACCAAAAAGAGTAGACAACTGGATTGAGGTATCAATATCTAAAGGATACTTGTTGATTGCTGATGTAAATCTATCATGCTGAAACAAGGTAACTGAAGCGAAAAAATTAGCTTCAGCCTCAAACTCTTCATGGGTATCAAAGTTTAAACTTTCATCATCATCATCTAAGACATCAAAGCATTTTTGCTGCCATGGTAACACATCATGTCCAACTTCATGTAACTTAACAAAATTCTTACGGCTGTCTAATTGATTCAAATCAAGATAAACTTTTTTCTCTTTCCGAACCAATAAACCACGAACTTTGCCCAATGCCCTAAGTAAAACATCTGGATATTTGGATTTATATCCTTCATGAATTTGCGAGGTATCAACATTAGATGAGACTGTTAAATTAACATATGAAACTATCTTATCAATAGGGGTTGGGAAAATATCTAAACTCTTACTATCCTTTAATATTTCTAATGAAATCTTCTCTATATCTTTTATAGATTGTATCACACACATTTTACTTTTGCTTTTGACGAATAAAACGAAGGTAATCTAATAACGCTTCCTCTTCTTCTTTAGTCAAAGAGGAGTCTGAAGAAAGAGCAACTGCATTTAATAATTTATTTGAAGAAGTTTTTCCTATTATACCCGCAGCGGCAAGCAAAGTATCGAGCTCTACATTATATATATTAGACAACTTATACAATACATTAGCTGATGGCTTGGCTATTTTATCATTTTCAAGTTGGCTAAGATAAGCATTAGATATATCAGTTGCTTCTTCCACTTGTCTAAGTGTAAATCGGTGTATCTCTCTTAGCTCCTTTAATGTACTTCCTAATGATTTCATAAACATTATATTTTTATAAGTTGTCGACAAAGATACGAAAAACATTTGAAATAATAAGCATTGCTATATTTTCGATAATTATTTTTAGATTTGCTTGGTGGATTTAGATTTATGATTTATCTTTGCAAAGGTTTCCGGAAGTATTAGAGAGGCTTCGTACTTAGCAGGAATCAGGATAATAAACATAGAAGCCTCATTAGTTTATATTTATGGAGAATAATAATAAACAGATGCCAAAAGCATCAAGTAAAAAAATCCCTTTAAAATTCGTAGTTGAGGGTAAAGAGTATCAAACTTGTAACCAGTACATTACTGGTGCGGAATTGAAACAGATCGCAGGTATTCCTTTGGATACAGAACTGTTTCTATCTATTAGTAAGCCTTATGAAGATGAGTTAATTGAAAACGAGAAAACTGTTAATTTGGCAAGACCAGAAACGGAATACTTCTTTGTTAAAAAGAAGTTGCATTTTACTATTAATGGTACTCTTTATACATGGTATAAACAATACATTCGAGGTATTCAAATTCGACAATTAGGTAATATACCTGCAGAAGATGAAATTTATCTTGACCTACCTGAAGGCTGGAAGGATGATTTTATTACGGATGATGAGATTGTAGACTTGGCTCGTCCCGGAGTGGAAAAGTTTATCTCCAAGCCTCACCCTCTTCGCTTTATCATCTATGTAAACAGTAGAGAAAAAGACTGGCAAAAACGTAAAATTACCTACGAAGAGATTGTAAGACTTGCTTTCCCTAATCCAAATTTTGAAACTATTGCTTATACTGTAACTTATTCCGGTGGGCCAAAACAGAACCCAAACGGTTCAATGACCAAAGGCGATAGTGTATCTGTAACCAATAAAATGAACTTCAATGTCACAGAAACTAATCGCTCATAATAAAGACCTCAAACGGTTAATGGATGAGGGGTATGAAATTGAGGTAAAAGGTGGGTATCTAATAGCCCACCACATACCCTATGTGAATAAGAGTAAAGATATTAAATATGGAAAATTGATTGTCGCTCTAAATATTAATAATGATACAGTAACTTATCAGAAACATTGCAGCAAACATGTTATTAATTTTATGGGAGAATATCCCTGTTACCAAGACGGTTCTGAAATATCCGCAATTAGGCTTTCATCTCCGAACACGCCATTGTTTGATGATATTATAATAAATTTTTCTTTTTCAAATAAACCCAAAAATGATTACAATGATTATTATGAGCAAATGGTCAGATACATTGAAATCATATCCACTCCTGCTATGTCGTTAGATAAAAATGTGACTGCCAGAACATTTAAAGTCATTAATAATGAAGAAAGTTCTATTTTTCAATATATAGATTCTAACGCTACAAGAGCTAATATCTGGAATATCAACAATAAATTGAGTAATCAGAAGATAGCAATTATTGGCTTGGGTGGTACTGGTTCTTATATATTAGATTTAATTGCAAAAACTCCTGTATCTGAAATAAATCTGTATGATGATGATAATTTTTGTCAACACAATGCTTTTCGAGCACCAGGGGCACCAACCAAAGCAATTTTTGATGGCACACAAAAAAAGTAAACTATTTTTCATCAATATATTCTAATATGCATAATGGCATAAAACCTCATGCAGAAAAAATAACGAAAGATAATGTTTATCAATTGTTTAATATGTCGTTTGTTTTTGTGTGTATCGATAATGATGCGGCAAGAGCTATGATAATAAAGGAATTACAGCAGAACAATGTTCCTCTTATTGATGTTGGAATGGGTGTCCAAACCGTTGATAATTTCCTGATAGGGTCACTTAGAGTTACTTTGGTTACTCCTGAAAAGAGAGATCACATTGACAGACGAATACCAATGGGTAATAATGAAGATAATGAGTATGCTACTAATATTCAGATTGCAGATTTGAATGCCCTCAATGCAAATATAGCCGTGATAGAATGGAAAAAATATAGCGGTTTTTATCATGCTATCAAGCAATTCCATAATTTCACTTATAGTACAAATGACTCTAATTTTGTGGCAGATGAAATATTTGATACATAGATTTATTGAACATATCCCTGAAAATTTAGAAGATGGAATCTTATATATTTCTATAGAACACAGTGTTGCAATACATAAATGCGCTTGCGGATGTGGTAAAGAAGTTGTTACGCCAATTTCTCCAAATGGCTGGAAACTTATTTTTGACGGAGAAACTGTTTCTTTGAATCCTTCTATTGGTAATTGGAATCTGGAGTGTAAGTCGCACTATTTTATTCGGAATAATTGTGTTATCTCTGTTGGTGGCTATGAAATGGAAAATCGTCCAAAGAGAAAGAAAAAAAGGAAAAATATCATTCAACGTTGGTTTAATTGGTGACTTAGTTTGAAATTTATTGCTTACTGCATGAAGTACCTTTTTGCTTAGGTACAATTACAAATAATTTTAAATTAAATAAAGAGCGCGATGGTTGGCATAACAATCATGCTCTTTTATTTAATTTACTTATTTAGTTCTGTTATGTAATATTTTCTGTAACTTCATAATTGGATTGGAATAATCACTTCTTTAATATATAAAAGTATGTCTAATAACAGACCTAAAGAAATTTGTGCTCTCTAATACAACAATACATAGAGCCATCATGAAGAATAATTTCGCAAAATATCTAATTCGTTTTTTCACAGAAATCTGTCTGGATAACGTGGATGAGCTATTATATCACAAGAGCTAATGTATAAACTAAAGTCTTGGTTAAAAGGTCAGGAATAAAGGATTATTATCCAAAGTAGTTTTTGGAAGTAGCGAGTGCAAATATCTAATAATTAGCACATAAAAAATATAGCTTTGGATAATCTTTTACTTTGGATAATCCCTATTATCTAAAGTTGTGATAACAGGGAGGGTGAGCTTATCTTCAGATACATCTATTCCTATCTCAATTGCCACAAGCCTTTCGACCGCCTTTGGATAAGTTCACTCACAGACAAGGCTATCCGTGAGGGGCTTTCTAATCTCAAACCGGGCAACAGTTACGATAATCTCTATTATTCTGCCAAGGCAAGAAGCGAAGCCGACTGGCTGGTGGGCATCAATGCAAGCCGTGCATTGTCTATCGCCCGCAAGGGAGGTTATTCCTTGGGGCGGGTACAGACCCCAACATTGGCTATGGTCTGCCGTCGGTACATAGAGAACCGTGATTTTTCTTCCGTGCCCTATTGGAAATTATCCGTTCTCACAGAAAAAGAGGGTTTGTCGCTGAAAGCCATTGGCTGTAAAGACTATGAGAATGAAGCATCGGCACAGACTGCTCTCACTGCACTTCGCAGTCAGAGCCAGCTTACGGTAGAAACGGTCACAAGAAAGGTAACGCATACCGCGCCACCACTCTTGTACGACCTTACTGCCTTGCAGAAAAATGCCAACAGACGTCATGGCTTCTCAGCAGACAAGACCCTCTCGATTGCCCAGAGCCTCTATGAGAAGAAAATTACGACCTATCCCCGCACAGGCAGCCGATACATCAGCGAGGATGTTTCCGAGGAAGTACCCGTCCTGCTACGCAAGATAGGCATGCCACTATCAAATCCACTTAATCGCCATTCGGTAGACAACGCAAAAGTAACCGACCACCACGCCATTATTCCGACAGGTGAAACGCCATCAGGATTGTCGGCAGATGAAGCGACCATCTACCAGATGGTGGTCAATCGCTTTGTCGAAGCCTTTTCCCCCGATTCAGAGGAAGAACGTATGCAGGTGCGGTTTACTGACGGTACCAACACCTTTACTTGGAAGGCATACCAACAAATCTCCTTAGGTTGGAAAGCCGTGCAGAAAGACAAGACAAATGAGGCGGAGAAGAAAGAGGACGGAAATGAACAGGCTTTGTCTTCGCTGCCAAACTTGGCTCAGGGTGAAGTCCTGACACTGCTTAATGCTGAAATCACGGAACATAAGACCAAACCCAAACCGCTCTATACGGAGGCGGCCTTGCTTTCTGCGATGGAAAATGCAGGAAAAGAGGTCGAAGATGCAGAAAGCAAGAAGGCGATGGCAGAGTGCGGTATCGGCACACCTGCCACCCGTGCCAACATCATCGAGATGCTAATTCTTCGTGACTATATCCGAAGGGACAAGAAAGCCATCATACCTACCGAGAAAGGCCTGGCTGTCTATGAAATAGTCAAGGACAAGAAGATTGCCAATGCGGAGATGACAGGCAGTTGGGAACTTGCCCTTGCCGCTATTGAAGCAGGAAAGATGCCATCTGATAAGTTCTCACAAGGCATCAACTCTTATGTAAGTACCATCTGTGAGGAACTCCTTTCACTTACTCCCGAACAAAAGTCCTATCCTGTTTACCGCTGCCCAAAATGCAGACAGCAGAGTGTCGGCATCTATGCCAAAGTTGCCAAGTGCAGGAACGAGGGCTGCGACTTCCATATCTTTCGTGAAGTCTGCGGCACATTGCTCTCCGAGGACAATATCCGGGATTTGATAACCATAGGACGAACACCCGTCCTCAAAGGATTAACGAGCAAGGCAGGCAAGAAGTTCAATGCCCGACTGGTTATGAAGGACGACTATACCACCACCTTTGAATTTGAGCAGAATAAGAAACGGAAATAAAAGCAGTTGTTCAAATTATCAAAGGTAGGTAACACTATTACCCGCTCTTGGTAATAACATTACCGAAGTTTGGTAGCAACATTACCATACTTTGGTAATGAATGTAACAACCTTTAATACTGTAATGTCCTAGAATTAGTTTGTAATGTCCTAGAATTAGTTGACAACTTTGTTTCTTAATTTCATTCTTCTTTGACAAGTTTATTTGCTAAGTTCAGCAAGGCTTGTCGTGTTCTTTTCTTAACTACATAGTTAGTTGACAGTTGTCTTCTAATTGCAAAATTACTCTTTTATTTTCTTGTTGCGGTTGTTTCTACCTCCTTCTTTTATTGTTGGACTTAATAATGTGTGCCAAGGAAGTTATGCCGTCAACCTTCCGACTTCTTCCATTGGCGTTCTCATCTGCAGACTCTGATGCGGTCTGAACGTGTTGTACAGGTCGATGGCTTTCTTTGTAAGACGCCTGACCTGCTGCAGACTTTTGTCTTCTGTACTGAAGAGCCATCCGTTCTTGAGCGTATTGTTCATCCTCTCAGCCAGGGCGTTGTGCAATGGGTCTCCGCTTTGTGTCATGCTTATTTGTATTCCAAGAGATTTGAGTTTGTCGACGTACTCATTGCAGCAGTATTGCACGCCGCGGTCGGAGTGGTGTATGAGTTGCGAGAGTTCGACATTATACTTTCTGTAGAAATCGATGGCCATAGAGAGGGCTTTCATCGGACCTTGTCTCTCAAGGGTCGGATGCAGGCACCAACCCACGATCAGACGTGAAGCGGCATCGGTTACTAAGGAGAGATAGGCCCAACCTGAAGAGGTTGCCACGTAGGTGATATCCGTAACGCACAGCTCGCCGAAGCGGGCGGGATGTAGCTTGGGCGTTGTGTTGAGAAGGTCTTCATAGATGTGGTAGTGGTGATTGGAGTTGGTCGTCCTTGGGCGTTTGCGACGGCGAAGGCACAGACCATTGGAGCGGAAGAGCTCATAGCATTGGTCGCGCCCGATGGTAAACTTATCTGCATATTTGCGACGGCATAGCTCGTAAAGGATGCGTATGCCGGCCTTGGGTAAAGAGCTGCGAAGCTCCTGCGCATAGAACACGATGCTGCTGCGCAGGACGTCCAACTCCAAAGAACGATCCACATGGCGATAATATCCTTGTCTGCTTATGCCAAGATAACCGCAGAGTAAACTGACAGGATGACTTACCGGCTCCTGTCTTTCTTTTCCCTGCGACAAGGTCTTGATTACTTGGCAGCGGAGTTTTTTCGTATGCGGATGTTGTATTTCTTCTCGGCAAGGTCGATCATCGTCTTGTTGGCCAAACCATAAAGTTTTTCAACGGCTAATTCTTTTTCAAGACGTTTGATCTCTTTTTCATGAGCCTTGCGCTCGCGTAAAAGCTGCGCTTGGAGTGCTTCGAGCTTAACAGGGATATCTTCTTTTTTCATAAGATATGCTACTGACGAGACGTCGGGTGAGCCATATTCGGTATAAATACGATGGAATGTACTTAAAGGGATACCGTGACGAGAAGAGAACTCATGCAAGGTTAAGCCACTTGTTACATACTGATGTAATAACAGTATTTTCTCTGATTCATTGTAATGAGACATAAATTTTTACTCCTTTGCGATTGAGAAAGTGTCAACTTATTCAGTACACTACATACACTCCTGCGAGGATGGAGCATAAAATCATTATTCTTGGGTATTTTTCAGCAATAAAGAACACCATATCTTTGCAGTCAAAAAATACACAAGATAGACCTATCTTGTTTAATACTTGAATTTATTTACAAATCAAAGATCCTATGAATAAGAAAATAGTCCTTTTTCTGCTATTCTTTTCACTGTTACAAGTCGGGATAGCAGATAATGTAAACGTAACAGAAGCTGTTGTGCAAGGTCGCGTAATCAATGGAAAAAGCAAGGAGAATTTGCCCTTCGTGCATATTTCTATAAAGGGAACAACCATCGAAACCACAACAGATGCTGCGGGATGTTATCATTTGAAGAACCTGCCTATAGGCAATCTTACGTTGGAGGTGAAATTGTTGGGGTATCACATCCAACGACAGAAAATAAAAACTCGCCCGCACGAAGTACAAGAATTGGATTTCGAACTGAGCGAAGATGCCTTTGACCTTGACGAGGTTGTGCTTACGGCTAATCGCGTACAGACCTTGCGTAGAGAAGCACCGGCTTTGGTCAACGTGTTAGATAAGAAGACTTTTGAAGTTACAAACATTGCTTGTTTGGCTCAAGGGCTTAATTTCCAACCCGGGGTACGTACAGAAACAAATTGCCAAAATTGTGGTTTCTCGCAGGTAAGAATGAATGGTTTAGATGGTCACTATTCGCAAATTCTAATTGATTCTAGACCCGTATTCTCAGCCCTGAATGGTGTGTATGGACTTGAGCAGTTGTCCACGAATATGATAGATCGCGTTGAAATAGTTCGCGGTGGTGGATCCTCGCTCTATGGTGCTTCTGCCGTTGGCGGAACTATCAACATTATTACAAAGTATCCAACTTACAATACCGGATCTTTCAGCCATACGATTACCTCCTTATATGGTCGTTCAAGTTATGATAATACGACGACAGCCAACGCTTCACTTGTTACGCCTGATGGCCGTGCTGGTTTGTCTATTTTTGGTCAATACCATTATCGACCGGGATTTGATTACGATGGAGATAAATATACCGAGCTACCCAATTTGCGCAACTCAATGTTCGGATTCAGCTCTTTTATCAAGTTAACTCCTTATTCGAAACTTTCTATGCGTTACAATAACATCAGCGAGTTTCGACGCGGAGGAAATAATCTGCATCTTCCACCTCACAAAGCCAATATTACAGAGCAGATAGAACATTCTATTAATGGGGGAGATTTAACTTATGATCTCGATACACCCAATCTATTGCATCACCTGAAGGCTTATTTCTCTTTTACGACGACTAATCGAAAAAGTTATTACGGCGGAATCGCATCTGGTTCAACAGAAGACATTGAAACTGCAGAAAAGGCCTATGGTCGTACAAATGATTTTACTTATATCGTAGGCGCACAATACTCCTACTATTTCGACAAGCTATGGTTCTTGCCGGCGACCTTAACATTGGGTGGGGAGTATAACAACGACAACTTGAATGATGAAATAATCGACTATAATCATTTCCTGCATCAGCAGATTCATATAGGTAGTTTCTTCGCACAAAACGAATGGAAAGACGAGCGCTGGAGCTTTGTGTTGGGGGCCAGAATGGATAAGCATAATCTTATTTCCAATCCGATTTTCAGTCCACGTGTGAATGTACGCTACAATCCGAATGAAAAGGTAAATCTGCGCTTCAGTTACGGACAAGGTTTCAGAGCTCCACAGACATTTGATGAAGATCTGCACGTAGGCTACGTTGGTGGTGAACGCGTTGTTACCATAAATGCACCAGGTCTAAAAGTTGAGCGCTCGCATAGCTTTAGTTTATCGGCCGATCTAGCCTACAATTTAGGAAAAATCCAGACAGATCTAATCATCGAAGGGTTTTATACACGTCTTAATAATGTATTTGGACTGCGCCTGCTAAATAGAACAGATGATCAAGGCAACGCTATCCAAGAACGTTATAATGCACATGGTGCAAACGTCCTGGGGGTAAATATTGAAGGTAGAGCTTTATTCACTAAGTGGCTAACGGTGGAAGCCGGTATCACTTTGCAGCAAAGTCGCTACTGCGAACCAGTAGAATGGAATGAGGATGCTGCACCTGTCAGAAAGATGCTGCGTACGCCGAATGCCTATGGCTATTTCACGGCTAAGATTACTCCAATCAAGCGGCTTGCTTTCTTATTATCGGGCAACTATACGGGCAGTATGTTAGTTGGGCATTCCGGTGGCGATAAAATCACAAAACCGATAGCGGTAGAGACGCCTCGATTTATGGTGATCAATGCCAAGGCCAGCTATGATATTTCGCTCCCAGGTTCCTTGACTTTGCAGTTGAATGCCGGAGTTCAAAACTTAAGTAATGCTTATCAAAAAGATTTTGATCAAGGATGGAATAGGGATTCTGCTTATATTTATGGGCCAGGATTACCAAGAACCTTTTTCTTAGGCGCTAAAGTTGAATTTTAATTTCATCTGTTATTCAACCATACTAATTGATTTTCAGATAACTTCTAAGCGAAAATCCTACAAGTAGATCTTAAAGTATCGTCTTGCTATCCTCACTATTCTTGTACGAGATTTTGCCCCACTAGTTTTGCCTAATACTCAAAAAGGATAGAAGATGTTAAGCTACGATGCTGATGGTACTAATGTCCTTTCGTGGTGGTACAAGCCTCCTTACACGAAAGGACATTTCTACCATCGTGGAAGTACTTTGAGTGATCTATACAAAAAGAGGTGGAGAGGCCAATAGGTTTATTATTGTTACATTCATCTACAATCGTTGCTTGAATTCGGCAAACACCACCTGGACTTTATTGGTCCAAAATGATTGTAGGAGGAATACACAATCGTATTCCTCCTACAATATTCTGATTCTATTGTAATGATTCTTCTACTTAATTACAAGAGCACGACTAATCATATCGCTCAAGTTTGCATAGTGCGCAGCAGATGCCGCATCTGTTCCTGCCATTTTCAGAGAGTGTTGCAACTGTGTCAATATTTTCAACACTGTTGGACGTGCAGGTGATGTTGTTGTAGATTGTTTAAAGTATTGCGTCAACTCATTTACAAATGTACTTTGAAGGGCTTTGCGGTATGGCGTAACTTTTACTTTAGATTTGAGCTCTTTGAAGATCAACTCCGTGACTTCCGGAAGATAAGCCGTAGTAGGATAGTCTGCATTTAGATTGTCTAAAGTGCTTTTAGCTACCAATTTACGCACAAGCGAATTACCGACATTGATCGTAACAGACTGAGGATCTTTAGTCAGACGGTTAAGATAGCTTTCATTTATCAACCATTTCGGTTCTTCGAGTACTTGACGATTCAACCAAGCCAAAGCCTCTCGCTGCCGCTTTGCAGGAACGTTTGTATAAATAGCTCCTTCTTGGTCTACAGTCTTAAAGTCTTTATATACGCCACCTACAAAACGGAAGACGTGTGAGATATAGCGCAAGAATTGGTTATTGACAGCTTGATAAGCATCGAGAAGATTTGTGCCAAAGATGTCACCGTGTTGATATGTCCAATCAGGAAGCTCTTTCACTTCACGCTTGAGGTTTAATATGCCATACTCGTTAGCTTTCATAACATCATTACTCAGATCCTCTGTTTGACAACGGGGGTCGTTGACATTATTTGATTCACCATCACCAAACCAAAGACGACGATTGCTTTTGAGCATTTTAGAGGTAAGCGCTTCTAATTCATAATGGTCACTCACATCATCATAAGAATCCCAAGTTGGCGTATAGCCCCACTGAATAGCCCACATATCATAATCGCCAATTCTTGGGAAGATACCTTCGCGGGAAATATTGTCTTCGGGTTGCGCGACATAATTAAATCTTGCATAGTCCATGATACTAGGGGTGTGTCCATGGGCCTCTACCCATAATTTATTGCGTAGACTATCAACGGGTACAGTGCTTGAAGAGCCAAAGTTATGACGTAGGCCTAGCGTATGGCCAACTTCATGGCTGGAAACAAATCGGATTAGTTGGCCCATCAAGTCATCATCGAAGCGCATCTTTTGAGCAGCTTCGTCTATTGTGCCTGCTTGGATCATATACCAATCGTGAACCAATTTCATCACATTATGATACCAACAAATATGGCTCTCTAGAATCTCTCCCGAGCGCGGATCGTGTACTTGAGGCCCATAAGCATTTTCAATAGGTGATGCTAAATAGCGTATACAGCTATAGCGAGCATCTTCCATAGACATCGTAGAGTCTGTGTCCGGCCATTCTTTGGCCATAATTGCATTCTTGAAACCTGCTTTTTCAAATGCTTTTGCCCAATCGTTAACGCCAGCAATGAGGTAAGGGCGCCAGCGTTTAGGAGTAGCAGGATCAACATAATAGATGATGGGCTTTTTAGGCTCAACAAGTTCGCCTCGTTTCATTTTTTCTGCATCAACACTATCTTTAGGCTCAAGCCGCCAACGTGTGATAAAACGCTTTTTTTCCACACGTTGCTGGAAGTCTGAAAATTGAACAAAGCTATCACTAAAGTATCCAACGCGAGGATCAAATAAGCGGCGCTGCATTGGTATTTTAGGCAAGAGAATAAAGGAGACATTTAATCCTATCGTAACTTTACCTGTCTCATAACCTGCATATGTGTTGTTTTGCGTAGAAGTCCAGGTTTTAACTGTGCGAACTTCAGTGTTAATAGGGAAGGTCTTTATGCTTTCTATGTAAGACATTGAAGGTAACATCATCCCAAGTCCGAACCTTTTCTTAGCCATTTGGTTTAACCCAATCGCAGCATTGTCTTCTTGGAAGAAGGCTGATACCTTTATCTTATACAGACTCTTTGCATGACTTTCTATCTTGAACGCTCCTATGATAGGATTGGAATTGCTGATTAATATAGCACGATTAACTGCATCGAGGCTATCTGCAGTATTCATGAGTAACTCTGAACGAAGAAGTAATTGATCGTTAGGAGATTTCTCAAAATACATAGTGGAGTAGTTGACTTGTTCTCCACCATATAAACCGGAGTTTGCAGGTGTAGAAGTATACCGTACAGAAACTAAGAAGCGTCTCCCTATAATTGAATCAGGGATTTCGAAGAAGTAATCTTTATCTGTTTTGATAACATTAAAGAGTCCTTTAGTTGTAATAGTTTTCTCCGCAGGTTTAGCATCTTTTGCGGGAGGATTGGGCTTTTTTCGAGCCATTGTTTCCGTCGCTATTGAGAAAAATAAGCAGACAGAGAGAAGTATAAACTTTTTCATAGTTGAGTTATTAAGTTGTAATGATTTTCTGGAATCCTTCGTAAGTTTCCAATCTATTCAGCTCGTATGTTTCAAGTCGCAGCGAAAATGTGCCAGGAAGCGCATTTAACCCAAAATAACTCTGAATGATACCAGCTAAATTAAAACTCAGATGATCTCCTTTACGCATTAGTAAAATTGAATATTCCCTCAGAGCTTGAATCTGATGATCCATTTTGCGTAACGATTGGAAAATACAATAGTATATGGGTAGTGTATTGAAATTTAAAAGAAGTTTGACTCGCTTGCGACTATCTTCATCATAATAGAGATTAAGAATCCATTCTATTTCTTGCGGATCTGATAGGGTAGGAAGAAGGGTTGCAAGGAGTTTATTTTTGTCAATGGGGCTTGCGACTTGAGCATATTCTTTTATTTCCTTTAGCTCAAGTGCAAAATGATTTGGTATCGCCTTGAGGAATGTGCCCAAGAATGCTTTTGAGTTTTTGGGAACGATTGTTATGAAGCAATGCCAATAAGATTCTCGCGACAAAGACGACAACAACTTATCTCCTAACAAAAAACCTGCCGTTCTAAATTCAGCATTGCTTAGTTGCAGTAGATAATTATATAACCCTATTGCGTCATTTGCTTGGAGAAAAGTCGTGAGTCTTGACTCTATCCGTGGGTTGTGCTTTCTCAGTGCAGACATTATGACTGTACGGAATAAATTAATTGTTTCTTTCCATCAATAGAACATTTTCCACATGATGAGTTTGCGGAAACATATCTACAGGCTGTACTTTGGTAATATGATAGTCTGTAGAAAGAAGTGATACATCGCGAGCTTGTGTTGCAGGATTACAGCTAACGTATACAATACGCTTCGGGGCAGCAAAAAGTATAGTAGATATAACGTCATTATGCATACCTGCTCGTGGAGGATCTGTGATTATAACATCTGGACGCCCATATAATGCCACGAAATCATCAGTAAGAATATCCTTCATATCTCCGGCAAAGAACTGAATATTGTCAAGATTGTTTAGTACTGCATTTTCTTTTGCGTCTTTTATCGCTTCTGGAACATATTCAATACCTATAACTCTTTTGGCTTTTCCTGCAATAAAGTTGGCAATGGTCCCAGTACCAGTATAAAGATCGTACACGTATTCATTGCCAGAGAGATTGGCAAACTCACGTACTACCTTGTACAAGGTAAATGCTTGTTCAGAGTTTGTCTGATAAAAACTCTTAGGACCAATCTTAAATTGAAGATCTTCCATTTGCTCATATATGCAATCAGTCCCGCTGTATGTATGTATGTCTAAATCAGAAATTGTATCGTTGCATTTAGTGTTATTGACATACAACAGTGAGGTTATTTCAGGAAAGGTTGTTTTTATCCATTGTAGAACATCCTGAGCTTCTTTTTCCTCTTGAGCCTCCCTAATACTAAATTGAAGAAGCACCATAATCTCTCCGGTTGAAGTTTTTCGCAACATCATATTACGGAGCAGTCCCGTCTGATTTCTTAGGTCAAAAAAGGAATATCCTTTTTCAATAATATAACTGCGCAGACCATTTCTAATTCTATTGTTAAAGTCATCCATTAGGAAACATTCTTTTAAATCTAAGATCTTATCAAACGCCCCTGGGATATGGAAGCCTACGGCATTCATATCTGGAAAGACAACTCTGCTCTCTATTTCCTCTTTAGTGAGCCACTTTTTATTTGAGAAGCCAAACTCTAATTTGTTTCGATAGGCTTTAGTTTTTTTGCTTCCTATAATTGGAGAAATATTAGGAAAGGAGACTTTCCCTATTCTTGCTAAGGCATCTTCTACCTGCTGTTGCTTCGCTTTGAGTTGTTCTTCATAAGGAAGACACTGCCATTTACAGCCACCGCAAACGCCGAAATGTTTACAAAATGGCTGTATGCGCATTGGGGAAGGCTGAATAATGCTTGCAATAGTTGCTTCTGCGTAATGCGATTTCTTACGTGTAACTTGTAGATCAACAATGTCGCCCGGTACCGCATAAGGAATAAAAATAACCTTATTATCTACTCGAGCTATAGCCTTTCCTTCGGCTGCGATACCTTCAATCTGTATGTTTTCTAACAAGGGTAGAGGCTTCCTTTTTCTTGCCATGAAAATCTTTATTTTTGGATTGCGAAGTTAATGACTTTTATTGAATTAATCTGTAGGTCTTGCTGTTTTCTCAACAGTGAGAATACTTTTAAAAGGTAGGAAAGAGACATTTATTTTAAGTTGTCTATGGCTTCATATAATTGCTCTACTAATCTGGACGCTGGATAGTTTGCTCTTTCTTTTTCTGGAATAAAACTATACTTTTCAATAGTTGTAAATTTAGTGAGATCCACCTCATAACAATCTACAATTAAAACTTGATGTGTTAGTACATGTTTTATCTCCTTTACTGCTAATCTAAATGCTGCTTGTTTGGGAAGGTTCGCCTTTTGAATAATAGAAGGCAATTCAGCATGCTCAGAAAATTCTATAAGTAATGGCTCATAAAGCCCTTGCCATATATCTCCTCTCTCTCGACGATGCAATAGGATACGATCTTTGTATCTGATATAAAGATAAACTAAAAAACGGGTTCGAATCGCTGTTTTTTTTGCCTTGATAGGTAACGATGAAACTGAGGTTTCTAAAAACGCAATACAGTTCGCTTGTAGAGGACATTCATTACAATTTGGGTTATTGGGGACACACTGCAACGCACCAAAGTCCATCAGAGCTTGATTGTATTGTGCAGGATTTTTTTTATCTAAAAGGTTTTGTGCCAGTGCGGCAAATAACTTTTTTCCTTCAGTTGTATCAATAGGCGTTGTTATTCCCCAGTATCTTGCAAGCACTCTATACACGTTTCCATCAACTACGGCATAAGGCAGATTATAAGCAAACGACGCTATGGCCGCAGCTGTATAATCGCCAACTCCTTTTAACATCCTTATATCCTTATAGTTGGTTGGAAATTCTCCTCTTTCTACTATTGATTTTGCAGCACTATACAAATTTCGTGCACGAGAGTAATAGCCCAAACCTTGCCACAGTTTTAGCACCTCATCTTCATCGGCTTTAGCCAAATCTTCTACAGAAGGAAAGCGATCTATGAACCGGAGATAGTAGTCATATCCTTGAACAACCCTTGTTTGTTGTAAGATGATTTCAGAAATCCATATGCGATATGGATCTTTTATATCGCGCCAAGGTAGTTCTCGCTTATTATTGAGATACCATTCTTCTATTTGTTCTGCAAAATAATGAGCCTCTTGAAGGCTTGATGCTTCAAACGTATCAATCATGGAAAAGTTTGATACGCTGCTCTTCCGATAATTTGCAGATAAGAAGCGTTCCTTCTTTTTCCGCTACTATATACCCATCTAATCCCTGTACAACTACCTTTTTCAGATTCTCTGTGTGAACAATGCAATTAAAACTGTCATACAAGTTAATTTGCTCTCCGATAGAAGCATTGCCATATTTATCTTGCGATATATGATTACGCAACGAGCCCCACGAGCCTAAGTCGCTCCAACCAAAGGATGCTGGGTATACATATACATCTTCAGAACGCTCAAGTATAGCATAATCGACTGAGATAGATGGACATTTCTCATAAGCCTCGTTTATTTTTTCTTGTTCCTGATCCGTACCATAGTAAGGCAAGCGAGATTCAAACAATTCTGAAATCTCAGGGTCCCAGATTCGGAAAGCATTAACGATTGTACTGACGCTCCATATAAAGATACCTGAGTTCCAGAAATAAACATTACGCCGTAGATACTCTTTGGCAACCTCTAAAGTTGGCTTCTCTTTAAACATATCTACACGAAAGATATTCTTCATTCGAGGCGATGCTGCCGTCAGATCAGCTTTGATATAGCCATATCCTGTTTCCGGATGAGTGGGGCGAATACCTATGGTAACAATAGCATCCGTTTCTGAAGCAAACTTCAATCCGCCTTCAATCACATTCCTAAAATCCGGAACGTCAGTTATGATATGATCACTCGGCGTAACGATGATGTTCGCCCGAGGGCTCTGTTTCTTAATCTTCCAGCTTGCGTAACAAATGCAGGGAGCTGTATTTCTTCTAACAGGTTCCAAGAGAACATTCTCTTTAGGTATATCCGGCAATTGCTCATAGACCAAATCGCGATAATCGGCTGAAGTGACCACCCAAATATTCTTGGCCGGTACAATTCCTTCAAATCTTTTGGCTGTTAACTGTATAAGTGTCAGTCCGCAACCTAAAACATCTATAAACTGTTTAGGTAGTTTACTACTACTAAGTGGCCAGAAACGACTACCAATGCCGCCAGCCATTATGACAAGATGATTATCCGGCATAACGATTACTTTTTATTTGAGACCATATCTCCTTCTATATAGACGCGCACTATATTATTTTTCGCATTCGAACTGATCGTGACCGGCTTCTTAAAATGGCCTGGGAATAAGTTCTTGCCATTATAGCTTATTGTGACTTTCCCCTTTTCGCCCGGATTGATCGGTGTACGCGTAAAGCTGGCTACAGTGCAACCACAAGAGGAGAATGCCTGCTGAATCACCAAAGGCTTATCGCCGGTATTGGTAAACAGAAATTCGCACTTTTGCGGTTGGTCACTTGAGAATGTACCAAAATCGTGAGATGTCTTTTCAAACTGAATCACAGCTTGTGCTTGTAGCGTTTGGCATATTGCTCCTAGAAGAAGACCTGCTATGAGTAAAAATCTTTTCATAACCTTTTCTATATTTAGTTGGGGTTTCTTATTCTGCAAAAATAGGATTATTTTGCTTAATAGTAATCTTTCACAGAAAAAAAATGGGCTATCAAGCCGTTATCCGTATTTTTGCAACGATTAATAGCCGCTACCCGTTTGCTTTAGTACTTCTACAAAGGATGAGGAAAACAATCGACAAAGTTATATTGGGAATAGATCCAGGAACGAACCTTCTTGGATATGGCGTGCTTCATATTCGCAACAACAAAGTCGAAATGGAAGCAATGGGAGTGATTGATTTGCGAAAAGTCAAAGATGTATATCTTAAGCTTGGACGCATACATGAGCGTATAATAGGCATTATTGACTCATTTCATCCTGATGAATTGGCTATCGAAGCTCCATTTTTTGGCAAAAACATACAAAGTATGCTGAAATTGGGTAGGGCACAGGGCGTGGCAATTGCAGCCGCAATAAGCCGAGATATACCTATTCACGAATATGCCCCGTTAAAAATTAAGATGGCTATAACGGGAAATGGACAGGCTAGCAAAGAGCAAGTGGCTGACTTTTTAAAACGTATCTTGAGTTTAAAAGAGGAACAAATGCTTTCTTATATGGATGCCACGGATGCTTTAGCTGCGGCCTATTGTCATTATTTGCAAGATGGTCGCGAAGAAAAAACGCTTGGCGTGCCTCATTCGTGGGCTGCTTTTGTAAAACAAAATCAAAATAGAGTGGCCGTATTACCCAATAAATCACGATTAAAGATTGATAACTGCCAAACTAAAAAAACATTGAAGGAATGAAACGAACAACTTTTTTATGTATTATCACTTGTACTCTGCTACTTTTTTCAGGACAAAAAGCTACTGCACAAGAGGTGTATAAAATGGTAATGCAAAATGCACAACATGCTGTTGAGATGCCAACAAGTAGTTTTGCGCAAACTCAAATTGCGCAATTTAAAATAACGGCATTAAACTATATGAAGCAGAAAGCTTTCGATACTATGCCTGAAGTGACCACTAACTTCTTAAATACAAAGGCTTATTATCTGTCGGAGTTTATTACGCTTTTCTTCAATGAATTGATGAAGGTAAAAGGCTTGAAAGAAGATAAGCAAAAGAGGTGCATAATGTTATTTTTCAAAGCAGCAAACGCTCATCCTCAATTTAAGATAGTAGAGGAGGCGACAGCTGAAGATAGCATATCAACCGGCGAAAACCTAATACCTTTCCCGCTAAATACTGATTGGGAAAAAGCTTATGAGGAGGTGCAAGAGAAATTAAAGTCAAAATCGGCAAAGTAGTTGTCATTATGACTTTCTGTATATTTATATTGCCACAGATAAGCCTTACTGTGATTGCTACTACAGTAAGGCTTTTTTATGCGAATGAACAGCTTTTGCAAAATTAGTAATGATATTGAAGCCGCAAGGGCTTAACGTCAAGCGATCACGCTCTTGGTGCCATGGGAATAAGTATCTGAATTTTATTGGTAAAACCTTGTTGTAAATTTGCCTAACTGCCGTTTCAAGTTTGTACCTTCACAGTGGTACAATTGTATCACCGCAAGCGAATAAACGTACTTTCGTGATGGGAGAAATTTGCCTTCACGAGTGGAGCGTGCAAAACCTTTTTCGATATCTACAAACGTTGAAATAGAAACTTTTTAAAATAGAGTGGTGGGGGATTGATATGGAAAGAGGGTATGAGAAAAATTAATAAAACAATTCGTCACCCAATAGAATCTCAATAGATTCACCTTATCTATCCTTTAAAATGTTTCAGCTATATAACATAAAAAGATTGAGTGTCTCACGACAACCAATCTTTACTAACCTTAAATCTAATACCATGAAAACGATGCGAAGTTAAGGGTAAAGAAATTGTTTCGCAAGTAATTCGGCATCTTTCTCTAAGTGTTTAAAATTGTTTATGTTTTTAGTTGTTAAATTGCAAACCATAAATTGCGAAAGATTATGCTACTTGGGTTTGTTGACTTCGGTGGTATAAAAAGTAAAGGTTGATTGTCTCACGACAACCAACCTCTTGCTAACCTTAAATCTAATACCATGAAAAACATTGCAAAGATAAAGCCAATAAGTCTAATACACAACTTAAAAGGGGGAATTATCGCCAATCTTTAAAATTGTTTTATCCTTATTGCATATGTTTGTAAAGTCTATATGCGCTTTGGGAACTTTTAGTTGATTATCTCAAACAAAGTTGTTATTTTCTTTGGCCTATCTTAAGCAAATATGTAATTTCGCTGATGAAATAGGAACCGCTATATAGATGAAGAAAAACCTTTTCTTCTTTGATCGTGTCGCGGATTTCAAATTTGGTGTATTCAGTAACTAATTATTTGATTTGAAAATGGAAATTAGTGCATTACAGAAGGCTCGTTCGTCCTATCAGCCCAAATTGCCAAAAGGCTTGCGCGGAAATGTAGACATTATTGAGGGTGCTCCTACGGAGAGTGTAGGCGATCAGGCAGAAATTAAAAGACTCTTTCCGCATACTTATGGTATGCCTCTCGTGGAATTCGCTCCTGCAAAGGAGGTGAAAGAATATGCACCGATCAATGTTGGTATAATTTTGTCAGGAGGCCAAGCTCCCGGCGGCCATAACGTGATTTGCGGCTTATTTGACGAATTGAAGAAGCAAAATCCTAAAAGTAAGCTGTATGGTTTCTTAATGGGACCAAGCGGTTTAGTAGACCATAAATATAAAGAACTTACGGCAGAAGTCATTGATAAATACCGAAATACAGGCGGATTTGATATGATCGGTTCTGGACGTACAAAGCTGGAAACGAAAGAGCAATTTGATAGTGGCTTAGAAATTATTCGTCAACTCAATCTTAACGCTGTAATCATTATTGGTGGTGACGATTCAAACACTAATGCGTGCATGTTGGCGGAATATTATGCCTCAATTAATGCAGGGGTGTCTGTGATTGGCTGTCCGAAAACAATTGATGGGGATCTTAAGAACGACCAAATAGAAACCAGCTTCGGATTTGACTCTGCTTGTAAAACTTATAGTGAGTTGATAGGTAATATACAACGCGATGCTAACTCAGCTCGTAAATATTGGCACTTCATTAAGCTTATGGGCCGCTCAGCTAGCCACATAGCTTTAGAGTGTGCGTTGCAGACGCAACCCAATATTTGCATTATCAGTGAAGAGGTGGAAGCCAACAATATGACATTGGATGATGTTGTAAATCAGATTTGTGAAGTCGTTGTTAAACGTTCGGAAGAGGGACTTTATTATGGCACAATTTTGATTCCGGAAGGATTGATTGAATTCGTTCCTGCTTTCAAGCGTTTGATTGCCGAGCTGAGCGACTTGCTTTCTTCTGATTTAGCTAAGACTGAAGCAAAGGGATTGAAGTCTGATGATTTGTTAGCTTGGATTTTGAACCATGTTTCTGCAGAAAACCTCCCGACTTTGAAAAGCCTTCCCGAGGAGGTTGCAAAGCAGTTAGCTTTAGGGCGCGATCCGCATGGCAATGTGCAAGTATCTCTCATCGAGACGGAAAAAATGCTTAGTGAAATGTGCGCTAAGCGTTTAGACGAATGGAAAGAACAAGGTAAGTTTAAAGGTAAGTTTGCTGCTCTACATCACTTCTTCGGATACGAGGGTCGATGCGCAACACCATCAAATTTTGACTGCAACTATTGCTATGCATTAGGAACAAGTGCAGCACAATTAGTTGCCAATGGGAAAACCGGCTATATGGCTATTGTAAAAAATACGACAGCTCCTGCAGATGAGTGGGTTGCCGGTGGAGTTCCTATCACGAAGATGATGAATCTTGAACGTCGTAATGGGCAGATGAAGCCGGTTATTAAAAAGGCTCTGGTACTCCTAGACGGAGAGCCCTTTAAGGAGTTAGTAGAACGACGTAAAGACTGGGCTGTCAATACGCGATACGTGTACCCCGGACCAATTCAGTATTTTGGACCATTAGAAGTATGCGATCAATGCACTATGACTTTAGCATTAGAGCATAAGAAATAAAATGTAAGTATCTCTCTGTATCGAATACTACAGAGAGATACTCTTTCTTCTTTCATAGAAAAACACAATTCAATGTCTACGCAAAAAAAGCGTAAGATCAGCAGGCCTAAACGCCGAAAAGGGAAACCTAGAAAGCGAAATCACCATCAAGGGATAAGGCACACCTTATCTCAAATTTTGGGAGCACTGTTGGTATTAGGCGTAGCATACATTATTTATATATATATAGTGTCACCTTTCACGCTTCGATGGAAGGCGCTTTATGGTATGACAGAGTTTCCTGAGGGGTATTCGATTCGCGGTATAGATATTTCTCATCATCAAGGGGATATCAACTGGGATAAACTCTCTCAAGCCACAATGGGGAAAGAACCGATTAGTTTTATCTTCATAAAAGGTACTGAAGGTACTAGCCTACTTGATGAAAATTTCAATGATAATTTCTATCAAGCTCGTGAGCATGGATTCTTACGTGGTGTATACCATTTTTTCTTACCAGATAAATCAGCGAAAGAGCAAGCTGAATTTTTCTTACACCAAGTACATTTGGAAGAAGGAGACTTACCTCCGGTATTAGATATAGAAATAGATGGCGGACTTTCTGATGAACAATTGAGAAAAGCTGCTCTCACATGGCTGAAAATTGTTGGTGACCATTATGGGGTTAAACCAATCATATACGCAAATTATAAATTTAAATTGCGCTATCTCAATACAAAAGAATTTGAGGATTACCCTTATTGGATAGCTCATTACTATGTTCTAAATTTATCCTACAAGGGAAAATGGCGTTTTTGGCAACATACAGATTGTGGAAGACTTGAAGGTATTTCTGGAAAAGTTGATTTCAATATATACAATGGATCAATGTACGATTTGCGTCAGCTTACTATAGAGCGTATGGAGGAAGGTCATATTCATTAACTATTTCTATATTACCTATTAGAATATACATTATGTTTAATTAGAATAAATAAGGCTGTAGAAACTTATGTATTCTAAATAGTTTTATGCTATCTTTGCCACCACAATACATTAAGACAAAATTTCAGATATGAAACGACTAATTTTGTTGCTGTTTGCAACGGCTCTTATTTTTACAAGCTGCAAAAATAAGACACATGAAATGCCTACGGGTAATAATGAATACACAGTTGAGGTTGTGAAGACTGGCAATGCAGACTTGAAAGTATCATACCCAGCTACAATCAAAGGGACCAAAGATGTTGAAATCAGACCTAAAATATCCGGATTCGTGACTAAAGTCTTTGTAAAAGAAGGACAATGCGTCAAAAAAGGTCAAGTTCTCTTCAGCATCGATGATGCACAGTTTCGCGCAGCAGTATTGAGTGCGCGCGCTCAAATAAAAGTGTGTAATGCGACTATTGCAACTCAAAAGTTAACAGTAGAAAACAAACGCTTGTTATATTCAAAGAATATAATCAGTGATTATGATATGAAGATGGCTGAAAATACTCTGCAAAGTACTCAAGCCCAACTCTTGGCTGCTCGCTCACAATTGCGAGCAGCTTTGGACAACCTTCGTTGGTGTACAATAACTAGTCCTGCTGACGGAGTTATCGGAATGCTTCCTTTTAAAACTGGTGCACTTGTAAGTCCAAGTATGTCAACACCTTTTACTACTGTTTCAGATATTTCGCAAGTTCATGTGTATTTCTCAATGACAGAGAAGCAATTGCTGGAAATGTCAAGGAATTCTAATGGTGGTGTGGCTGAAGCAATTAAACTATTTCCTTCCGTTTCACTACTATTAGCTGATGGTACTCTCTACCAGACACAAGGAAAAATTGATGCGGTTAGTGGAATCATTGATCAAACTACAGGGGCTGTAAGTATGAGGGCCACTTTTAGTAATGAACAAGGTCTGTTGAGAAGCGGAGGATCTGCAACGATACAAATGCCAATTCGCACACATAATGCTATTCTAGTTCCACAAAGCGCTACGATTGAAATACAAGATAAAAAGTTTGTATACATTGTAAATGCAAACAATGAGGTCACAAGCAAAGAAATTAAGGTGGAAGAACAAAATAATGGTAACGTTTATGTCGTTACATTTGGTTTGACTTCTGGAGATAAAATTGTAATTGAAGGCGTTCAGAATCTTAAAAATGGTCAGAAGATCAAACCCATTACAGCAGCTCAAGCAGCAAAAAACATGGCTAAGGCAAAGCAAGACATCAAAGATGGAAAAATGCCAGGTGAGAAATAACTATATAAAAACGGGAAAACCCAACATTCCATATGAAATTAGATAACTTCATTAATCGGCCTGTTCTCTCTACGGTGATTTCTATCCTAATTGTTCTTTTGGGTGCAATAGGTTTGATTTCTTTGCCGATTACTCAATATCCAAGTATTGCTCCGCCGACGGTGAGTGTTTCAACCTCATATATGGGAGCCAATGCGCAGACTGTACTCAACTCTGTAATTATTCCACTAGAGGAACAGATTAATGGCGTTGAAGGATTAGACTATATGACGTCTTCAGCTACAAATACGGGTACAGCCACTATATCAATAACCTTTAAACAAGGTACTGATCCTGATATGGCAGCTGTAAATGTACAAAACTGCGTCAATAAGGCACAAGGTCTTCTGCCTGCAGAAGTAACAAAAGTCGGTGTCATTACTCAAAAACGCCAAAGCTCTATGCTTATGGTCTTTTCTCTTGCAGATGAGTCTGGAAAGTATGATCAACAATTTCTTGAGAATTATGCTAAGATTAATGTAATTCCTCAGGTGCAACGTGTACAAGGCGTTGGTGAAGCAATGGTTATGGGCGCAGATTACTCTATGCGCATTTGGCTAGATCCGACAAAAATGGCTTTACACCATCTAATGCCTACCGATATCACTAGTGTGTTAGCGCAACAAAATATAGAAGCAGCCCCAGGTACAGTTGGAGAGCGCGAAAATCAAACCTTTATGTATACGCTCCGTTATAAAGGGCGTCTTTCTACAGAAAGCGAGTTTGAAAACATGATTATTAAGGCTCTTCCAAATGGAGAGGTTTTGCGTGTTAAGGATGTTGCACGTGTTGAATTAGGTCGTTCAACTTATTCTTTCTCTGGAAAAGTTAATGGGCACAATTCTGTGACGTGTATAGTATTCCAGATGGCGGGTACAAATGCGACCGAAACAGTTCAAAATATTCAAAAGACTTTAGAAGAAAGCCAAAAATCCCTACCCTCGGGTATAAAAATTGTCGTTTCACAAAATGTAAACGATTTCTTATTTGCTTCAATAGAGGAGGTTATCAAGACTTTGTTTGAAGCATTTATCTTGGTTTTTTTTGTAGTCTACATATTCTTACAAGACTTGCGTTCTACGCTCATCCCTACAATAGCTATTCCTGTTGCATTGATTGGAACGTTCTTCGTTCTATATCTTATAGGATTTAGTATAAACCTTCTAACACTTAATGCGCTTGTTTTAGCTATTGCTATTGTTGTCGATGATGCGATTGTTGTTGTCGAAGGTGTTCACGCCAAACTGGATCAAGGTTACAAATCTTCTCGCAAAGCTTCTATCGATGCGATGAGAGAACTAGGCGGAGCAATTGTTTCTATTACGCTTGTAATGATGGCTGTATTTATTCCGGTTAGCTTTATATCTGGAACATCTGGTATCTTTTATAGACAATTTGGTATTACAATGGCCATAGCAATTGGCTTTTCAGCTTTAAATGCTTTGACCCTCTCCCCTGCTCTTTGTGCAATTTTCTTAAAGCCAAAGAATGAAGATAAACAACCGAAATCGACTTTCATAAGTCGTTTTCATAAAAGTTTTAATGCTCATTACGACGCCTTATTAGGTAAGTATAAAAAGCGCGTACTTTTCTTTATTCACAAACCTGTTATTGCTTTTGGTGCAGTCGCTGTAGGAATAACGCTACTTATATTTTTAATGAGAGCTACTCCTAATGCTATGATTCCCTCAGAGGATACAGGAACTATTATGGGTGTTGTAACACTTCCGCCGGGAACATCTCAAGATCGCACAGAACAAGTATTGGCTGAAATTGATAGCTTAGTGCGCTCATCACCGGCAGTTGAAACCAGTACGATGATTTCTGGTTATAGTTTTATAGGTGGGCAAGGTCCTAGCTATGGTTCCTTCATTGTAAAATTAAAGCCTTGGGAAGAGCGATCTCTAAAGCAAGGCTCAACTATTGTTGCAGTTCAATTACTATTGAAGTCTTTGGATGTGTTTAAGAATGCTCAAGTACTCTTTTTCCAGCCTCCTATGATTATGGGATATGGCGTATCTAATGGTTTTTCGTTTAACTTACAAGATAGAACTGGTGGAAGCTTGGATAAGTTTTACCAAGTCTCTCAGGAGTTCCTTGCAGAGTTGCAGAAGCGCCCAGAGATCCAATCAGCTCAGACGACATTTAATCCAAGTTTCCCTCAATACATGGTTGAGATTGACGAAGCTCAATGCCTGAAGGCCGGCTTATCTCCAAGCGCAATTCTCACGACATTACAAGGATATTATGGTGGCCTTTACGCTTCTAATTTTAACCGGTTTGGAAAGCTGTATCGTGTAATGATTCAAGCAGCTCCTAATAAACGAGTTAATATAGAAACGCTTAAAAGTGTGATGGTGCGTAACGGGTCTGAAATGGCACCAATCACGCAGTTTGTAACATTAAAGCGCATCTACGGCCCAGATAACATCAGCCGCTTTAATATGTATACATCCATTAGTGTTAATGGCAATCCTGCTGATGGTTATACATCAGGGCAAGCTTTGCAGGCTATTCAAGAAACTGCAGATAAATATCTACCCTTAGGCTATAGCTTTGAATATTCGGGACTGAGCCGTGAAGAGCAATCTAGCAGTGGGTCTACAACAGCTATCGTATTCTTGCTATGCTTCGTATTTATCTATCTGCTTCTTTCTGCTCAATATGAGAGTTATTTATTGCCAATGGCGGTATTGTTATCCGTGCCTTTCGGTCTTGCAGGGTCTTTCTTATTCATTCAAATGATGGGTGGATTCAATTCGATCATTCCAATATTTGGGGCTGCATCAAATAACATATACACGCAAATTGCCTTGATTATGTTGATTGGTTTGTTAGCTAAAAATGCGATTTTGATCACAGAGTTTGCTTTAGATCGTCGTAAGATGGGCATGAGTATTACTTGGGCAGCAGTCTTAGGTGCAGGCGCTCGTTTACGTCCGATCTTAATGACCTCTTTAGCAATGATCGTTGGTCTGTTGCCGATGATGTTCTCATTTGGTGTCGGAGCAAATGGCAATAGGTCTTTAGGTACAACAGCCATTGGCGGTATGTTGATTGGTATGATATGTCAAATATTCATTGTTCCGGCTCTATTCGTCGCCTTTGAATATCTTCAAGAGAAAATCACACCTTTAAAGTGGGATGATACAGCTCCAATTGAGGCAGAACCAGATATTGAACAATACGTAAGAAAATAGAAGTATGAAAAAGTTCATATATATAGTCTTGTTGGGAGTTAGCTTAAGCTCCTGTCGCATCTATTCCAACTACGAACGTCCAAAATTGGACGTTCAAATGGAGCAACTCTATAGAGATACAACCACTGTAGACCAAGCATTGAAAGGAGACACCATTAATTTTGGCAACCTTTCTTGGCCTGATGTCTTCTCAGATCCTCATTTACAAAGCCTGATTCGCTTGGTTTTAGAAAAGAATGTGGATCTTCGTACAGCAGATTTAACCATTCAAAAGGCAGAAGCAGGACTTCAAGTAAGTCGACTGGCTTTCTTCCCTTCGTTGTCCTTCTCACCTTCTGGAACGATCTCTATTGTAGAGGGCGGAACTACTTCCAAAACCTACAATATACCACTACAAGCCAGTTGGCAAATAGATGCTTTTGGCTCATTGCGCAATGCGAAAAAACAATCTGAATATGGCGTTTTAGCGGCTAAGGCAGCCCGTCAATCCATACAGACTGCTTTAATCGCTTCTACAGCCAATCTGTATTATACGTTGGAAATGTTGGACGCACAATTGCAAACAACTAAATCAACGGCCGCATTATGGGATAAGAATGTCGAAGCTATGGAGGTTATGATGCAAGCCGGAATGACGAATGCAGCAGCAGTTTCACAAGCTAAGGCAAATCGTTTGTCCATTCTCACAACAATTCCGACATTGGAAAGTCAGATCCGAAAAACGGAAAACTCGCTTTGCGCTTTGCTCCACGAAGCACCCCACCCCATAGAGCGCGGTGCTATCCAAGACTTATCGTTCCCCAGTGTGCTTTCAGCCGGTGTTCCAGCCCAGCTTTTGTCAAATCGACCAGATGTTCGTGCGGCTGAATATAAATTAGCCTCTTGCTTTTATGGCGTAAATAAAGCTTATTCGGCTTTCTATCCTAATATTACGATTAATGGTACCGGCGGGTGGACAAACAACTTAGGTATGATTACAAATCCCGGGATGTGGGTAGCCAACTTTGTTGGATCTATCGTTCAGCCGCTTTTTGCACGAGGCCAACTTCGTGCAAATCTTAAAATAGCAAAGGCCGAGGTAGAAGCAGCGCAGCTTAATTTTGAGCAAAAGCTGCTTAATGCAGGCAATGAAGTGAGCAATGCTTTGGCAAATTATCAAACATCGCTACTTAAGATTCAACAGCGTACTAAATTAGTTGAAGAACTACAGAAGTCCGTCGAGACAACAAACCTCATTTTCAAACATGACAACCGCGTAAGTTACTTGGAAACGCTTACGGCACAGCAAGGCCTGTTGCAAGCACAACTTAATTTGATCTCTGACAATTTTGATCGTGCCCAAGCCGTAATCAGTTTGTACCAAGCCCTTGGCGGCGGTAGAAAATAAAATAGTATGGATAATCAAATCAGCCCCCTGGCCTTCGTTGATCCATCTGCAAAGATTGGCAACAATGTAAAGATCTACCCTTTCGCCTTTATTGATAAGGATGTTGTGATTGGCGACAATTCTGTTGTGATGTCTCACGCAACAATCTTAGAGGGTGTCGTGATAGGTAAGCAAAATTACATTTATCAAAATGCCGTTGTCGGTGCCGTACCTCAAAGTTTTCGCTTTAAGGTCGGCCATCGCACCAAAGTTGTTATTGGCGACAACAACCGCATCCGAGAAAATGTTGTCATTGCTGGAAGTTTAGATGAAAATTCAGCAACAATAATTGGCGACAATAACTTTTTAATGGATGGTGTTCACGTTTGCCATGATGTACATATTGGTAATGACAGCGTGTTAGGAATTCATGCGCAAATTTCCGGTGATTGCATTTTAGATGACTCTGTTATTTTGAGTAGTAATGCCCTGATTCAGCATCGTGTGCACATTGGCCGGTATGCACTTGTTCAAAGCGGCTGCCGCGTGCACAGAGATATTCCACCCTACATCATTTTAGGTGGAAATCCAGCCACCTATCATGGCATTAATAGTACCGTCCTATGCCAACAGAAGGAATCTGATCGCATCTTGCGTCATATTGCTAATGCTTACCGCTTAATCTATTCAGCAACCGTTAGTTTAGAAGACGCGCTAATTCGCATTAAAGAGCAAATACCGCAAAGCGAAGAAATCGACTATATCGTTAGTTTTATCAATTCTTCTAAACGTGGTATCACAGGACGCACGATTGAAGAATAAGTTCAAAGCTCTGACTCATTACGATAAGTAGTAATACTCTAACAAATCATCTCCGAACAACATTCATTTGTTACTCGGAGATATTTGTATCTGATAAGTAATCATTGATAGGGAAGATATATCCTGTAGCCTTTTGATTGTGCAATAAAACTATGACAAAGAAGCTGCAAACCAACACATAACCCCCCATCATCCAACAATACTCCAAAGGAGTCGTCACAGTGTAGATCCAAATCTTTAATCTAAACACGATGTTCACAAAATGAGGAAATACCCTCGTGATGGTACTAGTGTTTCATCACGAAAGGACGTTCATACCACTACAAGGGTACAATTGTACTTTCACAATAACAAATACCAAGGGTTGCTTTTGTGTGTAGATAAATAAAAGGTGTGCTAGCATCGTTGTATACTTATTAAGTGGAATTTATGAGGTAATCTTTATGTAACAAACTCGGTTGTAATGTACTCCTTCATTTCAACTAAAAAAATAGTTTGTCGACAATAATAATAAAAGGAGAAAATGTCTCTCCATTAAATTTATAGATAGCTGCATATTAGGTGATATTATGTGAACACAAATGAGACGCTTCAATAGGTCAACTCCTTGCCTAATATAAACAGCGGGTTAGGGAAATCACCCGTGAAGTCTTGCCAAGAAAGGATTTAAATAGTAATTTCGCACCAATATGCGACAAAGATTTCTTTATCTCCTTATCATATTATCGGTATTGGTTGGTTGCAATACGAATAAACAAAAGAAGGGAAACTCTCTCTTTACGCATATTTCTAACACTAAAGACAATAATGTCCATTATGATCTTAATCAAATCTTAGACGCAGGAGAGTTAATTATAGGTACGATTTCAGGACCTACGACTTACTTTGATTATAATGGGCAGGGATTGGGTATGCAATACGCTTTGGCACAGAATTTTGCACAATCTCAAGGCGTCCGATTGCGAGTTGAACTCGCTAAAAATGAACAACAGTTGGTTCAATTATTAAAGAATAAAGATATAGATATAGCTGTTTATCAGCTAAATAAAAGTTTTATTCAGAGTCAACAACTCACTTCAGCCGGAGCACAAGAAGAAAAGGTGTCTACATCTTGGGCTGTAAATAAATCGAGCGAGGATTTAGCGCAGGCACTCAACGATTGGTATAGTGCAGGTGTAGCCCTTAAAATTCAAAAGGAAGAAACTAAGCGCTTTGAAACACGCCATACCGTTATAAGAAAGATGCGGGCGCCTTACCTTTCTAGAGAAAAGGGTATCATCTCCGTTTATGATCATGAGTTTAGGGCTGCTTCGGCTGTCACAGGTTGGGACTGGCGGCTCATTGCCGCACAGTGTTACCAAGAATCAGGTTTCGACCCAAACGCAACATCATATGCCGGTGCTAAGGGATTGATGCAGATTATGCCAAAGACAGTAGTACATTTAGGTGTTTCCAATGTCAATGATCCAAAAGAAAATGTTGCTGCCGCCGCACGCTACATTCGCGAGTTATCAGGAAAATTTAGTGGTATTAGAGATAGCGGAGAGCGTATCAAGTTTGTACTAGCAGCTTATAATGGAGGGGTCGGTCATATTCAAGATGCACAAGCCTTGGCTCGCAAGTATGGCAAAAATCCTCATCTCTGGGACGACGTCAGTTTCTATGTTAGGAATTTGACTCTGCCTCTTTATTATCGTGACCCCGTTGTCTCATATGGTTATATGATCGGTAGCGAGACTTACGGCTATGTCGATGCTATACTCTCACGCTGGAGAGCTTATGGTGGAAATCCCGGTGCGGGGACGATGGCTGGCTATTCTGATTATGCTGTATCTGGTAACAGACCTCGAAAAAGCAATCGATTTACAAAGGGGACAAAGATCTACGGGCCGGATGATCCGGAATTTAATGGATTAAAAGAATAAGGCTGACAAAAAAAATGAATGATAGGGTTTTTCTTTGTCTATCATTCGCCCCACTCGCTTTTTATCTGTATTTTTGCTGCATACAACTTTACACTTTGTTTTAATGCTATGATGGAACATTCATCAAAACTTATGAATCGTGCCGCGGATAACATCCGTGTGCTTGTTGCTTCTATGGTCGAAAAGGCAAAATCGGGACACCCTGGTGGCGCTATGGGCGGAGCAGACTTTATCAACGTGCTCTATTCGGAGTTTCTAACGTTTGATCCCAAAGATCCGACTTGGGAATGTCGCGACCGTTTCTTCTTAGATCCGGGCCATATGTCGCCGATGCTTTACAGCATTCTTATGCTTTGTGAGCGTTTTACGATGGAAGACCTCAAACAATTCCGTCAATGGGACTCCGTTACACCGGGACACCCTGAACGTAACGTAGAGCGCGGTATAGAAAATACCAGCGGCCCCTTAGGGCAAGGCCATGTTTATGCTGTCGGAGCTGCTATTGCCGCTAAAGCGCTGTATGCAAGAACGGGTAATCCGGGCTTTAAACGCGAAAAGATTTATGCTTATATTTCTGATGGCGGCATACAGGAAGAGGTGTCGCAAGGTGCGGGTCGTATGGCCGGACACTTGGGCTTGGATAATCTCATTATGTTCTACGATGCTAACGATATCCAACTTTCTACGCCAACGGCAGATGTGACGAGTGAAGATACAGCCCTAAAGTATAAGGCTTGGAACTGGAATGTCTTGGAAATCGATGGTAATAATCCAGAACAAATAAGAAAAGCACTAAAAGCTGCTAACGAGGAAACAGCTCGTCCTACACTGATTATCGGTCACACGATAATGGGTAAAGGCGCACGAAAGGCTGACGGTGAAAGCTTTGAACGCGATTGTGGAACGCACGGCGCACCACTTGGAGGCAATGCCTATATCGAAACAATTAAGAACTTAGGCGCTGATCCTGAAGATCCTTTCCACATTTTCCCTGAAGTAGCGGAGATGTATAAAGCACGTCTTAGCGAACTCACGCAAGAAGTTGAGAAAATCAGACAGGCAGAAAAGAAATGGGCACAGGAAAATCCCGAAAAATCTCAACTTTTAAGTGATTGGTTCAATCAGAAGTTACCGGAAATACCTTGGGATAAATTAGAGCAAAAGCCAAATAAAGCAACACGTGATGGTTCTAAGGCTGTACTTGCCTTATTGTCAGAATATGTTCCTAATATGATTGTGAGCTCGGCCGATCTTTGCAATTCAGATAAGACTGATGGCTTCTTAGCACACACCACTCCTATCTCTCGTACGAACTTTGCTGGTGGCTTCTTGCAAGCAGGTGTAAGCGAACTTTCGATGGCTTGTGTTTGTATCGGTATGATGTTGCACGGAGGCATTATTTCCGCAATGGGAACTTTCTTCGTCTTCTCTGATTATATGAAACCGGCTGTCCGTATGGCTGCTTTGATGGAAACACCGGTTAAGTTTGTTTGGACACATGACGCTTTCCGTGTAGGCGAAGATGGCCCGACTCACGAACCCGTTGAGCAGGAAGCACAAATTCGTTTGATGGAAAAGCTTAAGAACCACAGTGGCAAAGACAGCGTCCGTGTATTCCGTCCTTGTAATAACCAAGCAGCAACGCAATGCTGGCGCTTAGCAATGGAAAATGTGGAAACCCCGACTGCTCTTATCTTTAGTCGGCAGGCTATTAAAGACCTTCCTGAAGGCGTAGACTACATAGGAGTAGAAAAAGGCGCTTATGAGGTTGTGAAAGAAGAATATCCCGATGTAATTCTTTTAGCTAGCGGTTCGGAAGTTTCAACTTTGGTTGATACACTGCCTCTATTGCAGGAAAAGAATATTAAAGCCAGAGTTATTAGTTGCCCAAGTGAAGGTTTATTCCGCAGACAGTCTGCTGAATATCAAGAGAAGTTATTGCCTGCTGATGCAAAGATCTTTGCGCTGACGGCTGGTTTACCTGCTACTTTTGAAGGATTAGTAGGTCGCAACGGCTACATCTATGGCTTAGATCATTTTGGTTATTCTGCACCTTATCAAGTGTTGGACGATAAGTTAGGCTTTACACCACAACAAGTAGCAGATAAGATTATTGACTTTGTTAAGTAAAAAATATTGTAGCATCAGTCTACAATAATCATAAATCCCTCTTTAAGTATTGCGCTTAAAGAGGGATTATTTTAATCAAGCAAGGACCTTGGCTTCAAACAGTAATGTTATAGCCTCTAAATCCTTAGGTAATTTTGCTAAGACTCGATCATAGAGTTCCGAAGGCACTTTTTTATAAAAAGCTGCTGCAATTGCACCAGTAATGGCGGCAATCGTGTCAGCATCTCCGCCCAACGAAATGCCTAATCTGATTGCATCTAAATAGTCCTTGCTATCTAAAAAGGCCACAATAGCTTGTGGAACGGTCTCCTGACAACTTGCTTCAAACTGATAAGTTGGTCGAATTTCCTCACAAGTTCTATTTAAATTATAGCCAAATGTTTCCGTTATATATTTACGTATTGTCTCTTTACTCTCTCCTTTGCGGGCTAGAAAAATCGCAGCGGCCGTTGCTTGCGCCCCTTTAATTCCCTCTGGATGATTATGCGTAACAGCTGCAGAAATTTCAGCCACTTTCAGCGTTTTATCTAACGTAGGAAAGCCAAACCCTATGGATGAAATACGCATAGCAGATCCATTTCCCCACGAATTATAGGCTTTCATCTTCGGGTGCCTAAGCCATTCAGAGAAAAGGTACCCATATCCTCCTTTAGGAGGGGTGTATTTATTTCCATAGTACCTCATTGTGTGAACCAGCTTCATCGGCGATAAAGACTCATCCTTCAATATCCAATCAGCTACGGCAATCGTCATAATACTATCGTCCGTATAGTTCATAGCATCATTGTACAAAGGGAAATTATAGTCCTTCGTAGGATTAAACTCATAAGTGGAGCCAATGGTATCGCCTATAATGGCGCCCATAATCGTCGCAGATCTTTCCATCATAAAGGCTCTGATCCCAAAAGTCAATAATCCGTCACCTAAATCAGCAATTATAAGCCTAAACGGGCAGAAATATCAAGCATAGCCTTGATGGGGCGTACAGCTCGTTCTGCAACTTGCTTGTCGACATCCACTTCCGGCCATTCATATTTCAAACAATTATAGACCTTCTCCATACTATTCAGACGCATATAATTGCATTCATTGCAAGCACACGTGCTATCATCAGGCGGAACAGGGATAAAGCGCTTATCAGGACACTTATTTTGCATCTCATGAAGAATACCGCTTTCCGTGACGACAATAAAAGTCTTATCCAAACTATTAACAGCATACTTTAACAAGTTAGCTGTAGAGCCTACAACATCAGCTAGTTTCAAAACAGGCCCTTTACATTCCGGATGAGCTAAGACTTTTGCTCCGGGATTTTGCTCCTTTAGATCGATAATCTTCTCTATGGAAAAACGCTCGTGCACATGGCAGGCTCCATCCCAAAGTAACATATTACGTCCGGTAATAGAATTGATGTAACTACCTAAGTTTTTATCCGGCCCGAATATAAGTTTCTGCTCTTTGGGAAAGCTTTCGACAATCTGTTTCGCATTACTTGATGTCACGACCACATCTGTCACAGCCTTTGTCGCAGCAGAAGTATTGACGTATGAGATTACTTTATGATCAGGGTGTGCTGCAACAAACTTTGCAAAGTCTTCACCCGGACAACTCTCAGCCAAAGAGCAAGAAGAGTTCAGATCCGGAATCAGTACTTTTTTATTCGGACAGAGAATCTTATTGGTTTCAGCCATAAAATGCACACCGCACATCACTATAATATCAGCATCTGTAGTAGCAGCCTTTTGTGCCAAAGCAAGACTATCGCCAACAAAATCAGCCAAATCCTGCAATTCGCCGATTGTATAATAATGTGCGAGAATAATAGCATTCTTTTCCTCACACAACTGTCTAATTTCTTGTTTTAAATCTAAACCTTGAGGGATTGGTTCATCAATAAAACCTTTTTCAATCCAAGATGCTTTTAAATCCATAAGATCTTTCTTTGTTGTTCAGAATTATCCTAAACGACTTAGTTTTAACAGTAAACGACAAGTGTTGTTATATTCCCTGAGCATAAGCCATAATCAGCTGCTTACAACTTCAATACTGCCAGCTCGCTATGCAAAAATAAGCATTTTAGAAGCATATCCCAATCATTGACATAAAGATTTTATGTCTTGTATGCCTGATTCATCTCACAAAAGTCATCTATCATCCATCAAGGAGGCATTATGCAATGATTTAGAGGCGAGTTTGTGGCTTGAGGATTTATTCTCTCCTCCTCAATTTTCTTTATACTAACAACGAAACTTGTGATAGATAACGCTTGCTTTCACCCCCATTCTTCAATAATTAGATTGAACATTCACAAGTTCTTTTGCATTAAAGTAAAGCCCTATCTATTATCCATATTCCATTGAATAACAAAATATTAAATTTTATTTTCAACTACTACTAACAAAAAAGCAGAATGTACCATCGAGGTGGTACGGATATCCTTACACGAGAGTAGGTTTATACCACCACGATGGTACAAACCTACTCTTACGATGGTACGTTGGTCAAGCCTATCTTTGAGGCTTGTGTTTTAGTGGATGTCACCCTCTTTTCTTGTTGGAAAAAGAAGCTTATAGCATCTTCGTCATTTCAACTTGTATTTACGGTAGTTATCTTTATCACCTTGCTGGATTCATTTATAGATGTTTCTATGTGAAAATCTATTTTTCACTTGAAGTATAAAAACAGAGGAGGATTGCAATTGAGGCATTCATCACTCTACGATTGATAGACACGTTTTTAGTTTTATCAATAGCGAAAAACACTGCCACCAAGAAATTCTCGCAACAAAGATGTGGGCGGTAGATTTCTGATGGAAATCGGTTTGAGGTAAGATAGAAACTTGCGCAAACGGTAAGCCTCCGAATACTCCGGCACATTTTCCGGAACTTGTTCCAAAAGAGGGAGGGCTTGATTACGAAGAGCAGCAAACTCAAATAAAAGTGCGGTGTTCATCATCACATCAGCTTCTTCTTGATAAGGGAAAATCCACTTCTCTTCGCCGGAGCGAACAGACGGCCAACGCCGAATCGTTTCTTCTGCACTATATCCGCGATATTTAAAATCACGGATTATACGTCGCAACAAACGATTATCAGCCGTTGGAATATAGTTATGATCATCTAAAAGAATAGTAGTTAGCGCAGAGGCATAGATTTTGAATTTACATTCATTGGAAATCTGCGCTGTAAGCATAGGATTGAGCGCATGTATTCCCTCTAAAATAAGCAGTGTGCCCTCTTCCATTCGTATTTTTATCCCACTTTTCTCGCTGATACCGCGTAAAAAGTTAAACTTGGGCAATTCTACGGTCTCTCCTTTCAGTAATTCGTTCAATTGTTTGTTAAGTAGCGGAATATTCATCGCATTAATATGCTCATAATCATATTCCCCCTGCTCATCAAGTGGGGTTTTACTGCGATCAACAAAGTAGTCGTCTAAAGAAATTGTCATAGGACGCTTGCCACAGGCAGACAATTGTACGGCCAAACGCTTACAGAAAGTAGTCTTTCCACTGGACGATGGACCTGAAATTAAGATTACCTTAATATCAGGTTGATTCGCTATGCGATCTGCCAAGGCGCTGATGCGTTTCTCTTGCAGAGCTTCTGAAATGTTGATTAGTTCGTCTGTTCCTCCTTCCGAACAAGCTTTATTGAATTGGCCTATCGTGGAAATCCCTAAAATCTCTTGCCAGCGATGTTGCTCATTGAAGACGTCAAACATCTTGCGCTGATCAATCATTGGCTTTAATTCCTCTGGATTTTTAGGATCGGGCACACGCAATAATAAGCCATCGTAATAAGGTACAAGGTCGAACAGCTGTAATTGACCTGTGTTTATCAAGAGTGAACCATAGAAATAATCCGGCGTACCGCCTAATGTATAATAGGTAGTGTATAGTAGGCCGGAACCTTCCAATAGTTGAGCCTTATCTTCCAATCTATGCTGCCGAAAAAGTGCAATGGCCTCGTCAGTCGGTGCTGTTATTCTATGATAAGGTAAGTTGGCATCAATTATTGCCCTCATTTTATTTCGCAAAGCTGCGACTACATCGCCATTCACTCCAGCAGGCAAACCCGACAAGCGACAATAGTAGCCATTAGAGACAGGTGTATCTATCCTTAGGCGCGCTTGAGGATAAACTTCACACACAGCTTTGTATAAAACAAAAAACAAAGAGCGTGTATAGGTACGCATTCCGGAAGGATTTGTAATATCAATAAACTCTATATCCTTGTCATTATAAATTGTATAATGAAGTCCTTCGGTTTTATTGTTGACCTTGACGCTCGTACATTCGTAGGGCAAGTTGATTTCAAGCATATCATAGACTTCTTCCATCGTAAAACCGGCTGGGACTCTATGTGTCTTACCCGTATTTTTACAGCGTACATTTATCGTTCGTAGCATATTATTGAAGTTTCGTATTTCTTTTCCTGCGAATTTAGTGATTATGTTGTTTCAATCCCTTGCTAAAGCGCAGAAAAGAGGGACATGATGCATTTTATCCGCAAATGTTTCACTTCATGGTCGATTTTTTGCGTTATGCCCGGTGATATATGTATACAAAAAAGAGATGCACGGAATTTCCGTGCATCTCTTCATTATAATTTCTAATATTCTGAATTCAGAATTAGATGATGCCCTGGCTGATCATTGCATTAGCAACCTTCATAAAGCCTGCAATGTTTGCACCACGTACGTAGTTGATATAGCCATCAGCTTGCTTACCATAAGCGAGACATTGCTCGTGAACGTCTTTCATAATAGTGTGCAATCTCTCATCAACTTCTTCAGCGCTCCAATAGATGTGCATTGCATTTTGAGTCATTTCAAGACCAGACGTAGCAACACCACCAGAGTTAACAGCCTTACCAGGAGCAAACGGCGTCTTCTGAGCGATGAAATAATCAATAGCTTCAGCTGTACAGCCCATATTACTTACTTCAGCAACACACTTAACGCCATTAGCAACAAGTGCTTTTGCATCATCTTCGTTCAACTCGTTTTGAGTTGCACAAGGCATAGCGATATCAACCTTAACTTCCCAAGGCTTGCGGCCTGCGAAGAATTTAGCATTCGGATACTTCTCAGCATAAGGTGCGCAGATATCATTGCCAGAAGAACGAAGCTCAAGCATATAATCGATCTTGTCACCGCTAATACCATCCGGATCATAGATATAGCCGTCAGGACCTGAAAGCGTAACGCACTTAGCACCGAGTTCTGTAGCTTTCTTAATTGCACCCCAAGCCACGTTTCCAAAACCAGAAACAGCAACAGTCTTATCCTTGATATCCATGTTGTAATCGTTCAACATTTGCTTCAAGAAATAGCAAGCGCCAAAGCCAGTTGCTTCAGGACGAAGAATGCTACCGCCAAATTCGCGGCCTTTACCCGTCATTGTACCAGTGCACTCGTGAGTCAATTTCTTGTACATACCATAGAGATAACCAACTTCACGACCACCTACGCCGATATCGCCAGCAGGAACGTCCATATCTGGGCCAAGGATCTTATGAGCTTCAAGCATAAATGCCTGGCAGAATCTCATAATTTCGCTATCGCTTTTACCGCGAGGAGCGAAGTCAGAACCACCTTTACCGCCACCCATAGGCAACGTTGTCAATGCATTCTTAAAGATTTGCTCAAAGCCTAAGAACTTCAAGATGCTAAGCGTAACGCTCGGGTGGAAACGAAGACCACCTTTGTACGGGCCAATTGCGTTATTAAATTGTACGCGGTAACCGAGGTTTACATGTACTTCACCTTGGTCATCAACCCAAGGCACACGGAACGTCAAAATACGATCCGGCTCTACCAAACGCTCAATGAGTTTTACTTTTTCAAATTCCGGATGTTGATTGTAAACATCTTCGATTGAAAGAAGCACCTCACGCACTGCTTGTAAGTACTCTTTTTCGCCTGGGTGTTTAGCCTCCAGGTCGGCCATGATTTTTTCGGTTTTCATAATCTTTTGTTTTGATTAGAGTTTGGTGTTATTCTTATTGCTTTACGCAGCAAATGTATAGCTTTTGAATGGTTGAGCCAAATAAAAACACAGGAATTTTGCAATATAGACAAAGAAGTTTCCTCCATAAAATATTAAAACGAAAGTTCTCTATCGGTAAACAGACTGAATGAAAACCATTTAGACTGATTCTACATAGAAAATGCTTGCAAAGCGTGAAGAAAAAATCTTTCGCACTCTATCTATTCCTTCTTTACTTGTCTCTTATTTTGACTCTCATCTGTTTCTTTATATTTGAGTCTACAATAGGACCAACAAGTTATAAAAATCGTTACCCATTTAAACCTGTATGTTCAAGCAAATCTGGACGCAAACGCTTGGTACGCTCATAACTTTGTTGCAATTCCCATTCTTTTATTTTAGCCTCGTTTCCGGATAGCAGAACCTCCGGAACTTTCCATCCTTTATAGTCAGATGGGCGCGTATAGACCGGAGCTGCAAGCAAATTATCTTGAAAACTATCACTTAAAGCGCTTTGTTCATCACTCAAAACGCCTGGTACAAGTCTTACAATTGCATCCGACATTGCCGCCGCAGCTATTTCACCACCTGTAAGCACATAATCTCCGATAGAGACTTCTTTCGTAATCAAATGCTCACGTATGCGATAGTCTATGCCCTTATAATGACCACACAATATAATAAGATTCTTCGACAGACTTAACTCATTTGCCATTGGCTGATCAAATTTTTCCCCATCTGGTGTAGTAAATATGATTTGATCATAAGTGCGTTCTGTTGTCAACTTTCTGATACAAGCATCTATGGGCTGACATTGCATTACCATTCCCGCAAAACCACCAAACGGATAGTCATCTACGCGGCGATGTTTGTCTGTAGTATAATCGCGCAGGTTGTGTACATAGACTTCTACAAGCCCTTTTTTTTGGGCACGTGCTAAGATTGACGTATTAATAAAGCCATCGAGCATTTCAGGAAGCACAGTAATGATGTCTATTCTCATAATCTTTTTCTTGATGAACGCTGCAAAAATAGGGAAATATCCTCGCTTTTCTTTAACTTTGCCGAAGTAAATCCCGTTGATCTTATGCAACAATTCACACCATCGAAGGTTGCTGATTTCGCTCATCACTCTTTTACGGGCCAACTTAATGATTGCAATTATGAACGAAAAGGATAGAATCGACTTTCTACGTAAGGAGTTGCACAGACACAACTATAATTACTACGTTAAGAATAATCCTGAAATTCTTGACGCAGACTTTGATGCTTTAATGCAAGAATTGGCCGATTTAGAGCAAAAGCATCCGGAATGGGCAGACAATAACTCCCCTACCGTACGCGTCGGAAGCGATCTATCTAACGATTTCGTACAAGTCAGACATCAATATCCTATGCTATCTTTAGGAAATACATACGACAAAGCTGAAATCAAAGAATTTTATGATCGTATTACAGGAGACTTAAAGGGATCTGCTTTTGAAATCTGTTGCGAATTAAAGTTTGATGGTCTGAGTATTTCTTTACTTTATGAAGATGGCAGGCTTATTAGAGCAGTAACGCGCGGAGACGGAAGCGTTGGTGATGATGTAACTGAGAATATAAAGACCATTAAAAGCATTCCTCTCCAATTACAAGAGGGATTAGGTTGGCCTCGTCGCTTTGAGGTGCGAGGAGAAGTGCTCATGCCTTGGGCAAGTTTCGAAAAATTGAATACAGAGCGCGAAACTAACGGAGAGCCGCTCTTTGCCAATCCACGCAATGCTGCTTCTGGCACACTAAAGAGTAAAAATTCTGCCGTTGTTGCTTCTCGTCGCTTAGATGCTTATTTATACTATGTATTAGGGGAGGATATTCCAAAGAAAAGTCATTACGAAAATCTCCTGATGATAAAAAAATGGGGGTTCAAAGTCTCTGAGAATATCCATTTATCTAAGTCCCTAGATAATATTTATGCCTATATTGACCATTGGGATACGGAACGTAGATACCTACCCGTTGCCACAGATGGAATTGTACTTAAAGTAGACAACCTAAACCAGCAGCAGCAGCTTGGCAGCACAGCTAAGAGTCCGCGATGGGCTATTGCCTATAAATTTAAGGCAGAACGTGCCCGCACGCATTTATTAGATGTGATCTACCAAGTAGGGCGCACGGGAGCTGTTACGCCGGTTGCCGTTATGGATCCCGTTTTATTAGCAGGCACTACCGTGAAGCGGGCTTCCTTACACAATGAAGACATTATTCAGCAGTTGGATTTACATTATAACGACTTTGTTTTTGTAGAAAAAGCTGGCGAAATCATTCCGCAAATCGTTGGTGTAGACAAAGATGCACGCAATGAGTCTTTAGGCGATAAAGTACATTTCATTACGCAGTGTCCGGAATGTGGAACTCACTTGATTAGATTTCCAAACGAAGCTGCAACATATTGCCCTAATGATGCTACTTGCCCTCCGCAAATAAAAGGCCGGATTGAACATTTCATTAGTCGTGATGCGATGGATATTAATTCGCTCGGCCCGGAAACGATTGACAACTATTACGAGCGAGGGTTGATTCACGACATCGCAGATCTATACAAGTTACGCATAGAGGATTTGGCAGGCAGTGATGCTACGCGTTTGAAGTCCGCTCGTAAAATAATTGAAGGTATAGAGAAGAGTAAGTCTACCCCATTCGATCGCGTACTTTATGCCTTGGGCATTCGCTTTGTTGGAAAAGTCGTAGCAAAAACGTTGGCGGCTTATTTCCACTCTATGGATGCCCTGCAAGCAGCTACGTTAGAAGAGCTGCTCCAAGTGGAAGGTGTGGGACAAACTATTGCAGAGAATGTGCGCCAATGGTTTATGAGTCCAACTAATCTCCAAATATTAGATCGCCTGACTGTTGCTGGCTTACAAATGACAGCAGATGTATCTCGCCAAGTTTCTAACAGACTCGCTGGAAAAAGCATTGTAATCAGTGGAACTTTCACACGACATAGTAGAGAAGAATATAAAGCTATCATAGAAGAAAATGGTGGTAAAAATGTAGGTAGCATCTCTAAAAAAACCGACTTTATTTTAGCTGGAGACAACATGGGCCCATCTAAACGGACGAAAGCCGAAGCGTTGGGCATACCGTTGCTACAAGAAGAGGCCTTTTTAGCTATGCTCGACGAAGAATCAACTACAGCAATCTAACCCTTTACAGCATAAAAACAAGAAAAATATGAATAGAAGCAATCCTTTCCAAGGCTTTGGAGTAGCATTGGCTACTCCGTTCAATTCGGACGGCAGCATAGACTTTGTTGCATTACGTTCCTTGGTAGATAATATTATTGTCGGTGGAGTCGATTTTATCTGCGTCTTAGGGACGACAGCCGAAACGCCTACGCTAACCGAAGAAGAAAAATTAGAGATACGACGTGTCGTTGTTGAAGTCAATCAAGAGCGCGTACCACTCCTGCTTGGAGCCGGAAATAATTCCACGCAAGCCGTTTGCCGCCAACTGAGAGAAGATAATTTTGAAGGCTTTAGCGGACTATTGATGGTCTGTCCCTTTTATAACAAACCCACGCAAGAGGGATTGTATCAACACTTTAAAAAAATCAGCGAAGAAAGTCCACTCCCGATTATCCTATATAACATCCCCGGGCGAACCGGCGTCAATCTGCAAGCAGCAACAACGCTGCGCTTAGCTAACGACTGCCCAAATATTGTAGCCATAAAAGAAGCCAGCGGCATCATCACTCAAATAGAGGAAATCGTAGAATACGCTCCCGATGGTTTTGATGTATTTAGTGGAGACGATGCCATTACTTTTGAACTCCTCACCATTGGGGCCAAAGGCGTTATCTCGGTTATTGGCAATGCTTATCCAGAAGAATTTGGCGCAATGGTCCATGCTGCACAAGCGGGTGACTATACTTCTGCGCTCAGTCAGCATCGACAATTTCGTAGGTTGTATAAGTTAATGTCCGTAGACGGAAATCCATCCGGCATTAAGGGGCTTCTCTACATTCAAGGTAAAGCTGACAACGTCGTACGCCTACCTTTAGTTCCTGTACGCGTAGAAACGCTTGAGGCAATCCGCCATTATGCAGAAGACTAACTCACAGCTACACATCACGAGCAAGTTAAACACTTGATGTAAACTGATTATCCCCAAAAAATCAGCCAACAGTTTTCAGAAAAATGCAATAGTCCAACTGTATGATCAAAAATTCAAAAGCTTTGTAGCATCTTCAGTTAAAAAAATCTGATTACTGCAATTTTCTACTGTGATGATACTTTTGTCCCCTCGTGAGAGTATGCTTATACTTCCGCGGGGGGACAAAAGTACTATCACGAAGGTACAAGTAATAAATATGATTTGGTGCGCAAAAGTTGCATTATAAACTGCCAGTAATTAGATTTTGCTAATTCCCAGAGCAGTTTCCAACTCTAAACTTTACGTATTTACATTTCCTGCCAAAGAGTGATTGTTGATAATAAATTGTGGCAGTAAAGAAAAAATAATAACAGCTGAGTAATAACAAGAAAAAAGATAGCTCGTAAGAAATCCTTAGAGCTATCTTTTATACCATTGGTCATTATTGCATTTCATTTTCCTCTCGCATATCAATCTCTTGCCCATCTCTATCATAGAAAAGGTATTGAAGATAAGAGAGCTTTTGATTTGGAATGACCTGAATGTTGATTTTGTGCCTAAGTTGCCATTTCCGACGTAAAGATAATAGACCTTTATCCAAGTAGGCGGCAACAAAAGGATGCACGTGAAGTCGGATTTTTCTATAATTTAATTTATCTGCAAGCATTTGGATCTTCCCTTCCAAAGCATCTGTAAATAGAAGACTTGACTTAATCTTTCCGGTCCCTCCACAAGTTGGACAAGACTCTTCTACTTTTACGTCCATAGCAGGGCGTACGCGCTGGCGTGTGATTTGCATGAGGCCGAATTTGCTTAGCGGGAGAATATTGTGGCGAGCTCGGTCTTTTTTCATGTTTTCGACCATTCGCTCATAAAGCTTTTGGCGATTTTCAGCCAAATTCATATCTATAAAGTCAACGACAATGATACCTCCCATATCACGCAAGCGCAATTGGCGTGCTAGTTCATCAGCCGCACCAAGGTTAACGTCTAACGCGTTTACTTCCTGCCCCTCAGGACTCTTTGATCGGTTACCACTATTCACATCAACCACGTGAAGCGCTTCAGTATGTTCAATAATAAGATAAGCGCCATGCTTATAAGTGATAGTGCGACCGAATGAAGTCTTAATTTGTTTTGTTACAGAAAAGTTATCAAAGATAGGAACCTTACCTTTGTATAACTTTACAATTTGTTGGCGATCAGGGGCTATAAGCCTAACATAATCTTGTACATCCTTATAGACGCTTTCATCGTCAACATAGATATTTTCGTAAGAGGGATTGAATAAGTCTCTTAAGAGAGCTACCGTTCGGCTCGTTTCTTCATAACAAAGCAAAGGAAACTTTGGCTGTGTCAGCGCCTTGTTCTTTTGAATCTTTGCTATAGCATCAGTCCATCGCTTCAGTAAGGTCTTCAACTCCAAGTCCAACTCTGCGACTCTCTTGCCTTCAGCTACTGTACGAATGATGCAACCAAATCCTTTCGGCTTAATGCTGGATATTAATTGCTTCAATCTCGCACGTTCCTGCGCACTCTTAATTTTAGTAGAGACAGAAATCTTATCGCAGAAAGGTATTAAAACAATAAAACGTCCTGCAAAAGAGATTTCACAAGTAAGGCGAGGTCCTTTTGTTGAAATAGGCTCTTTAGCTATTTGTACAAGTACTTCTTGACCTTGCTTTAGTGTGTTCTGTATACTTCCGTCTTTTTCTAAATCTGATTGTCCGGATGCTTTTGTCAGGGGAAGATTTCCTTTCTTTCCATCCTGAATAAGTTGCAGATACTTTTCAAATGAACGGTAATGAATCCCTAGATCTAAATAGTGTAGAAAAGCATCCCGCTCATGTCCAACGTTCACGAAGCAAGCATTTAAACCCGGCATTATTTTTTTTACCTTAGCCAGGTAGATGTTGCCTACTGAGAAACTTTCTTCTTTACCCTCCTGTTGGAACTCTACAAGACGTTTGTCCTCAAGAAGAGCAATAGAAATTTCCTTCGGCTGTACATTTACTATTACTTCGCTTGTCATAAAATAATTAATTACTCCTCCAATCTACATAAAGAAAAAACGATATGAAATAGTCAGTTAAAGTCTTTAGATTGGATGATTTAAATGAGAATTGAGAATTGAGAAATAGGCCGTATTTTCGGTTTCTCCTCAAATTCGTTTCCAATTTTTCAATTCCCAATTCAGAAAGTACAGAGAGCTTATTTGCTCTTATGTCTGTTCTTTCTCAGTCTTTTCTTGCGCTTATGCGTTGACATCTTGTGTCTTTTTTTCTTTTTTCCGCTTGGCATAGTTCTTATATTTTAGTGTTGAATAACTGTGAATTATCTAATCCATATCACCCTTTGAGCTTGGAAATAGATTGCAAAAATGATTTAGCCGGCTTAAAGGCTGGAATGTTATGCTCGGGAATGATCAATGTAGTATTCTTTGAAATATTGCGAGCTGTCTTTTCTGCTCTTTTCTTCAAGATAAAACTACCAAACCCTCTCAAATACACATTTTGCTCTCTATCCAATGAATCCTTTACACTATTCATAAAGGCCTCGACGGTCGTTAGAACAGTAACACGGTCTATTCCGGTTTTCTTTGCTATCTCATTGACAATATCAGCTTTAGTCATCTTCTGAACTTAATAATTAGTTAAACTTCTTTTGAAAGCGAGTGCAAAGATATAATTTACAAATGGTTTATGGAAATGTGATAAGCGGTTTTTAGGGTTTCAGTGGTATTTTATTGATGCGACGCTCGTGTCTTCCCCCTTCAAAAGGTGTACTAAAGAACTTATCCATAACCTTTTCTGCTGTTTTATTGTCTATAAAACGCCCCGGCATACACAGCACATTTGCATCATTATGCTGTCTGCAAAGACCTGCGACCTCTTCATTCCATGCAAGGGCTGCACGAATAGATTGGTGCTTATTTAAGGTCATAGAAATACCTTCTCCTGAACCACAGATGGCTATTCCTTTTTCAACTTCCCCCTGCTCTATGCCTTCTGCTAAAGCATGAGCGAAGTCAGGATAATCACAGCTCATCGTACTATAAGTTCCATAATCTTTGTAAGATATACCTTTTTTCTCGAGGTATTGTATTACAAACTGCTTAAGTTCAAAACCTGCGTGATCACAAGCCAATCCTATTGTTGTATTCATTGTTATATAATTTAAAATCATTCAACCAAGATAATATTATGGCTAAGTCCTCAACCTTTAATCATTACGAACTGCCACAAAGATAAATATTCAATCCCAATATATCTTTATCGTCGTATATTATCTCTTAGACAAAGATAATTGGCTGTTGCTTGTTTAGATGCTGTTGCTACGCCTTTACGATTTCCTCAGAAATCTTATTAAACGCTATAACAAACTCTTCACGAAGCTTATGATAGAATGCGCGTTCGCGACCTTTTTCTGTATGGCTGATGCGAGAAACCAAATCTGAATAAGTGGATAATGTCTGAGTCATTAGCTCTGCTATCTTCTTTTCATCTGCTTGATGACACATATTTAATGTTACGCAATCAGCGAAAAGCTCCCCGAAGGCCTTTTTGATGTCCTTTTTCAGCTTTCTTCTACTACTCATAATTTTATTTGTAAGATTTGCGCCTGTAGAGACATATCTACAGGCGCAAGAGTTTATTGTTTATCTTGTGGCTTAATAATTTCCATTCCCTTCAAAATGGCTTGTTCATTTGTTGGCAAAAGATGCCAGTGACGTTCGGGAAGAGTCTTCTTCAGAGCCTTCATTACACCTTCCAACTGAACAATCGGATGTATTTTCAGCAATCCACCAAGGACAATCATATTAAATGTCTTCATCATTTTCAACTCAGCCGCTGTATTCATTGCATCAATACAATAGATATTGATATCTGTACGTGTTGGTTTCTTGATAATGCCAAAGCTATCATAAATAATAGTCCCACCTGGCTTTATCTTACTTTCAAACTTTTCAAGCGAAGGTTGATTGAGGAGAATAGCCGTATCGTACTCACTTAAAATGGGAGAAGATATTGGATTGTCACTTACAATAACTGTAACATTCGCAGTTCCTCCACGTTGTTCCGGACCATATGCAGGCATCCAACTTACTTCTTTTCCTTCCATCAAACCGGCATAAGCTAAGATTTTGCCCATTGACAACACGCCTTGGCCACCAAAGCCGGAGATAATTATTTCTTGTGTCATAATTGTCTATTCTTTTATTCCTTAACCTTAAGATCGCCAAGTTTGTAATATTCGCACATATTCTCTTCCATCCATTTATTGGCATTTGTGGGAGTCATTTTCCAACCAGAAGAGCAAGTAGCAACAAATTCGACGAGATTAGAGCCCTTACCATTCATTGAGTTTTCAAAAGCTTTTCTCAACGCTTTCTTGGCTTTGCGGACAGCAGCCACCGTTTCTACACTCTGACGTGTAACGTAAGCCGTTCCTTCCAATTGAGCTGCAATATCAGAAATTCTCAGGGGATATCCATGCAATTGAGGATCGCGGCCATAGGGGCAAGTTGCAGTTTTCATTCCCACTAAAGTCGTTGGTGCCATTTGGCCACCAGTCATACCATAAATAGCATTGTTGACGAAAATAATGGTTATATTTTCACCGCGATTAAGCGCGTGGATTGTTTCGGCAGTACCAATACAAGCCATGTCGCCGTCGCCTTGATAAGTGAACACCAAACGATCCGGCCATAAACGTTTACAAGCAGTTGCTAATGCGGGAGCTCTACCGTGTGCAGACTCCTGCCAGTCAATATCTATATAGCGATAGGCAAAGACCGCACAACCTACAGGACTAATACCTATCGTCTTTTCTTCCATGCCCATTTCCGCAATTACTTCTGCCACCAATTTATGGACAACGCCATGCGAGCAGCCTGGGCAGTAGTGCATTGTTACGTCGTTCATCAGCTCCGGCTTTTGAGCGACCATATTTTGTGGCTGCAATATTTCTTCTTTTGTCATGATTTTTTTTATTTAATGGGAGCGGCGGCGATTTTTTACATCATTCGAATTTCGTATCATTGAAGGATAACGTAAAACGACTTCTGCCATTTTTATTAAAACAGCTAAAATTCCAACGCCATAGCTCCAGACAAGGTAAGTGTGAGTTTTTGAAATCAGAATACCAACCATAGCTATAATCGCCAATAAGATGAATATAGCATTTAGGATATTCCGAATATGGAGTAATTTCCCACTTTTTATTCCTGCAGCATTCTCCTCTTTCTCTGCTGTTTGATTCAAGCACTCCAAGAATTCCTTGTCTTTTTCTGTCAACATTTTATTTTCGCATCTTATTAACTGCATCTACGATTTCGTCCGGACTAGGAACAATACCACCAAGACGTCCGAAATGTTCTACAGGAATAGAATATTCAACAGCTGCGCGTACGTCAAACACCATTTGGCCAGCGTTTATTTCCATAACGAGCATACCTTTAACTCGTTTGCTGAGTTCTTTTAAACGCTTTGTCGGGAAAGGCCAAAGTGTAATCGGGCGGAATAAGCCAACCTTAACACCTTGAGCACGCAACATATCCATAGCCTTACGAGAGATACGAGACGCTGAACCAAATGCAACGATTAAATATTCTGCATCATCACATTGGATCTCCTCATAACGAACTTCTTTTTCTGCGCATTCTGCGTATTTCTTTTGGAGTGCAATATTGCGTTGCTCCATAACGGCAGAATCCAACTCGAGTGAGGTAATATAGTTTGGTTTTCTGCTCTTCAAACCGTGCCCATTAGCAGCCCAAGGGCACTCTTTGGCAATTTCCTCTTCTGTTCGACGCGGCTTTTGCGGAGGAAGTACAACTTTCTCCATCATTTGGCCAATCACACCATCAGAGAGGATCATAGCCGGATTACGATAGCGGAATGCCAAGGTAAATGCTAAGTCTACGAAGTCGGCCATCTCCTGTACTGAGTTAGGAGCTAACACTATTGTATTATAGTCACCATTACCACCACCGCGAGTAGATTGATTATAGTCGCTCTGTGAAGGTTGGATAGTACCAAGACCCGGACCGCCACGTTGTACACTAACGATAACGCAAGGCACTTCAGCACCAGCCATATAGGTTATACCCTCTTGCATCAAGGCGACACCAGGACTAGAAGACGAGGTCAATACTTTTTTACCAGTACCTCCGCCACCATAAAGCATGTTAATTGATGCGATTTCGCTTTCAGCTTGCAAAACCACCATTCCTGTCGTTTCCCAAGGCTTTAATTGTGCTAGCGTTTCCAATACTTCCGATTGCGGTGTAATCGGGTATCCGAAGTAGCCATCACAACCACAGCGAATAGCTGCGTGTGCTATGGCCTCATTACCCTTCATTAAGACTACATTGCTATTGTCTTCCATAAATCAATCCTCCTTTTTTCTATAAACAGTAATACATCCATCGGGACATACAACAGCGCAACTTGTGCAACCTGTACAAATTTCCCAATTTGTTTGCTGACAAAATGCGTAGCCTTTGTGGTTAACTTCTCCAGCAACCAAGGATAAGCATTTTACGGGACAAGCTACAATGCATAAGCTGCATCCCTTACAGCGCTCTTCGTCTATGACGACGGCTCCTCTAATTTTACCCATAATTGTTATGTTAAGTGATTATTGATTATACATATCTTTGTTGTAAAACTGCATAATGTCTTCGAGCATCTTGCGAGACTCAACAGCGGGCGAATCCTCATCCAACTGTTCGGAGTGTAGGAAGTCAGAGATTGCTTTTCCCCAATTTCCCAATTTCATTTGTGCTTTTCCACTCAAATAATACAAAAATGCATCTTCCGAAGTTTGTTTTAGTTCCACAGCGAGTCGAGCTAAAGCGAGTTCAACTTCTCCTGACTCTATCATTCGATTGATGTCTGTATGTTTTTCTTGCATAAAGCGTATAGGCTCGTGTTTTGAGCAAAGTTACAAGGAAAAAAATGAACACAACAATATCACAAGCCTTTTTTCTCTTTTTAGTGTTAAAAAAACAGAATTCACTCACAATCCTATAACAAGTGTGCATTGCAAAAAAGTAAATAAACAGATTCTATTGTAGCTTTTCGACTTTTTAATACCACGACTTTTCTACGGTTGTAATTGACTGTAAAAGAGATCGCGAATATCGGTTATATATCATTCTATACATTTTACTTGCCAATGTTCATTTCGGAACAAGAGGAATAATGTAGTTATAAACGAAATCAGGCCCTACTCTATTTTTTATTTGTTATACAAGTTTGGAGTCGAAAATCATACAAGATTTAGAGATGTATCTATCAGAAAAGTTTGGAATCTTGTTGCGCCAAACTTAGTGCTTTTTTCTGTCCATCAATATACCAATATAAAAAATGGTCCTCATATTTGCTTTGTTTCCTTTCAGGAGAGTACAAACTTCTCATCACGATAGTACGTTTGTACCATCGTGGAAGGACAAATCTATTATCACGAAAAGAATGCTCTTAAGCAAAGTATTGAGGAAGCGATATTAGGACTTGCAACTCCAATTCTAAATTTACATATTGAATTTCTACTGTTTATTCATCATAGTTACGTGTGAGCCTATGATCTATTCTATATGGAGGATCTCTTATATAATAACTAATATGAATCGCGATAGCTAGAGAAACTTTCTATCCTGTTTTTCGTGACTATCGCGATTGTTTTGATATCGAGATTTTCAACGACTAGTGTTATATATCCAAAATCTTGGTGACGCGGCCGTTAATACTCAGCAAATATACCCCACCCTGTTGAGGAAGTTGTATGCTTAATGTACCCTTTGCTCTACTTAGAATGATACCAGCACTATTATAGACAACAATATTTCCCTCAGCTTTTACGGTCAGCACGTGCTCTTTGAGTATAATATTTTCCGACTGATTCGTAGGCTGAACAACCTGTAAAAATAGATCTTCCAAGGGGCGTATCTCAGTGAACAGTTCACTCCAAGTTTCATTGTTACGATAGCTATCCAAGGCCGCTTGAGGCACCCATAAGACAGCCTCATCGCCAATGCGATCAAAGGGTGTCTGTCCTCCGTCTCCAATCACTAATGTTGGGGGTGTCGTTGCCCGCACAATGACGGTATCCAGTGCACTAGAACGAGCAAAAGCTCGGAAGTCTATCTTTGTCAAGCTGGCAGGTAGATCTACTCTCGCCAGTTGGTCACAGCCTAAGAAGCAAGTCGACTCAAGTGTGGTTACTCCTTCAGGAATCATTACATTGCAAATGAAGTTGTTGTCAGAGAATGCATCTTGGCCTATAATCTGAACGCCTTTAGGGACATTTATCGTAAACCTGTTGCGATGCTGCGGCGTAAAAATGAGACGATTTGTCGCTTTCTCAACCAGCATATCACTTATTAAAGTAAACACTTGGCTACCTGCTGCCAACTCTATTGATTCTAGATCATAAAAATTAAAGAAAGGTACACCAGCAACGCGCTTTAGTGATGCTGGTAGTTTGAGTGTCTTCACAAACATTCCTCCGGAAAAAGCGCAAGTTTCAAGCTCCTCTAAACCCTCAGACAACTCTATCTCTTGTAAAGCGATACACCACAGACCAACAGACTCGATCTTGCGCAATTGAGGGGAGGTCTTTAATCTTTCCAACACTGTATTGGCTGTATGGTGATCACCCCTTACGGTGAAAGCCTCTGCAGCAATCGTTTCTACTTGTGAAAGCCTTGTATCTGCAGCCATATCAATTTCAGTTTCACCTCCTAACCAACGCAGTAGGGTTTTTCCCGTCTCATCTAGCAAATAGCTATCTTCCGGAATGCCGGTTACAGCCGGCAGAGCCTCAATATGTACAAATTTTTTCCAAACCTCATCCTCTCGATAAGCATTGATTGCTTCTTCAGGTACAAACAGGTGGCAGTTTTCTAAGTCTATTCCGTTAAGTGGCGCGTCGCCCTGTAACTCTGGTATGATTGAAGAGCGAATACTAATCTTCTTTAGCCCTTTACATTTAAACAATGCGTTCTTACCAATCATTGAAAGTCGCGGAGAAAGCGTTAGAGTTTGCAACTGTGTGCAGTTATCAAACGCCCTACCGGCAATAACAGTAACTGTAGGCGGAACTACATATTCTGATCCGACTTTCGCTCTCGGGTAAGCCAAAAGGTAGCTTAAGTTCTTGTCAAAGAGGACTTCCAGATATGAAGTAAAATATTCATTTTCTTTGTCCACCCTAAAAGCCTTTATTGACCTACAATTATAGAATGCAGAATATCCTAACTCTTCAAGAGTTTTAGGGATAAAGATTTCCTCTAATGCAGCACAACCGCTAAAGGCTGTATTACCTATGTTTTGCACAGATTTCAAATCAACCTTCTTTAATCTTTTACAAGCAAAGAAGGCATCCTCGCCAATCGACACAAGAGCATTGCCCCAAGTGATTTCCGCGAGTTCATTGCAATCATAAAAAGCACCACCCTCGATGTTAGTGGTTTTCTCTGGTAATATAATTGTTTTTAAGTTGCGACAATTGGCAAAAGCTTTTGAGCCAATCGTTTCTATTGCCGAAAATGCAGGATCACTTGACAGATTAAGTTCGGCTTCAGAGCCAAGCCATTTTACGATGGTTTTACCTTCTTCGTCAAGTTGATAGGATGTGGTAGGATAAGGCTGTGCGTAAAGCTGCAGCGAAACGATGAAAGACACGACGACTACTCTCGCCAGAAATAATAGATTTCTCATAAGTAAAATGTTTATAATGGTGGTTTAGGTTTGATGTGACACGAATATTGGATTTAACGACCTTGGCAAATATAGGTATATTTTTTAAGGTTAGCCACTAGTCAAGATAAATAATTTGAATCATCTACAAATATCCTTGTAAAAGATTCGAGAAACTAGTCTAGTTTTGCTCCCCATGGTGAAACTTATAAAGCATTCATTGAACACAAATAGTCCTTCTTTCATCTCCGTTCAGCAGAAATGAAAGAAGGGCTATTCGCTTTCTAAAGGCAAGATCTCTTCCTTGTAAAATTGGCTAGCTTAAATATACCATATATATAAGGCTACTGCTTACTGTTGAGGTAGACCTTAGAAGGTTTTCAATAATTGGTAGAGCTTATGGGTGGGAAGTCCGACTACGTTAAAATAACTTCCCTCTAAATGTTCTACAGAAATCATACCTATCCAGTCTTGAATACCATAAGAGCCAGCCTTGTCAAGCGGCAGATAATTGCTAATGTAGTAATCGATCTCTTCATCTGTTATCTCGCCAAAAGTAACCTTACTCATCGCCGTAAAACTTTCTATACGAAGGTCAGTCTGTACGGTTACTCCAGTAATAACTTGGTGAGTTCGACCGGAAAGTTTTCGTAAAGTTGCTGAGGCTTCTTCAACATCACGGGGTTTTCCCAAGATTTCATTACCTAATACAACAATGGTATCGGCACAAATCAAGAGTTCATTGTTTGCCATATAAGAGCGATAGCCTGCAGCTTTTTTACGTGAGACGTATTCTGCAATTTCTTCCGCTCTCAAGGAAGACGGATAACGCTCGTCGATTCCTAAAAGAGTGCGAACCTTAAAGGATACGCCTAAACGCGTAAGCAGCTCCTTTCGTCTTGGTGAATTACTCGCCAAAATCACATTGTAGCGTTTTAAATTCTCTAGCATTGTTGTTTCATTTTATATGGTTCTGTATTACCATCCGAAGGCTCGAGCAGAGCTCATCCAATGGTTTTGTGCTTTTAATACTTGCTCTATTACATCTCTAACGCATCCACATCCGCCAGGAAGATGACTAACATAAGTAGCGATGGCTTTAATTTCTGCAGCAGCATCCGCTGGGCACACAGGTAGCCCACACTCTTTCATCACTTCAAAGTCTGGGATGTCATCTCCCATATATAAAACATCTTGAGGTTGTACTTCTATTTGCGCACACCAATCACGGAATACGTTAATTTTTACCGCTGCGCGTTGGAATATGTGCTGAACTCCAAGCTGCTCATAACGATTCCTTATCGCCTCACTATTACCCCCGGTAACGATAGCCAATTGTAAGCCACATTTGACAGCCAGCTGCAATGCATAGCCATCTTTTATATTAGCAGTGCGCATAAGTCCAGCTCCATCATTTTCCATCCGCACAATATTCGTGCTGAGAACTCCATCTATATCAAAAGCTAATGCTTTAATTTTTGCGAGGTCGAAGTTTATCATAACGTATACGTTGAATGTTATCACTCAATAACTGGTAAATATCTTGCTCTGACTGTCCTAGAAGGGATTTCTGGAGATTAATTATGCGCTTATCATTACGGACAGCTGGGCCAGTTTGAGCTTGGCGCGGAGATAGTGTATGTACTTTTGATGTCGTTTCATCTATAAGTGGTAAGAGGATCTCAAAATCTAGGCCACATTTATTCATTTCTTGTTCAGCTAAAACATAGCAATGATTTACGAAATTACAAGCAAAGACAGCAGCTAAGTGCATTCGTTTACGCTGCTCTGAATCCATTTCTATAACTCGCTTACTTAAACTTAACGCAATACTACGCAAGAGTTCCTGTGTCGGCCCGTCTGAAGCCTCAATAAACAAAGGAACAGATGAGAAATCTATTTTTCTATCTTTTGAAAACGTTTGCAGTGGATATAATACGCCACAATGTGGTAAGTATTCACTGAGCACTTTAAGAGAAGTGCTCCCAGATGTATGAAACACATAACTCTTTGGAGCTATCTTCCCAAGAACTTGAGCAATATCTTGTATAGAATCATCATTGATAGCTAAGATTAAGATATCAGTCGGTAATAAGTTCTCTATACGATCTGTTGCTATTGCCGTTTGCGTCAAGCTATCTATTTCTTCTATTAGAGCCTCTGCATGAGAAAGCTTTCTACTGCATACTCCAGCAATAGAATAACCCGCCTGTATTAGAGCTCGGGTAAGATGCGAGGCTACATTTCCAGATCCGACGATTCCTATTTTCATCCTTATTGTTGAAACCTCTTAGCTGCTCGCAATAAATGGCGCATCATAGAGATCAATTCCTGTGTTTCGTCAAGCATATTCAGATATAACAATGCTGCACGTATATTATTTTCTTCTCTCTGCAAGTGGTCTTGTTGTGTATGACGAATTTGAGAAAGGCGACTTTTTAGAGCATTTCCTTCAACTAGGGTTTTATCAGACCCCTTAAAGTCATTCGACTTCACCATCTGTAATATACTTTCTAATAATAGATCTGTATCATTACAAATCGGAATAAACTCATCGATTACCTCTTTTGATAGAGGGGAGAAATTATTATCAACATGCTCCAAAGCAGGATCTAGCATACGTTTTAAGCTATAGATAATTTGCGTCATATTGTTACTGCCAAGGTGAAACCAAGTATTCTTTTCTACAGCTAACAAATAGTCAATCTTACGCATGCCTAAAATTTCCTTGCGTCTATACCTTTTCCACTTATTTTTCAAATTTTCCAAGTCGTGCGATGCCTGACGTAATTGGCGAATATTCTCATGCATTACACCATTAGTTATATTTCTAAAGATCTCCCTTATGGACTCTGTAAAGTCCCCCTGCATTCTCAATACATGAGAAGATAAAAGTTCCCAGACCTCTTGTTTATTATGAGATTTTGCCAAACGACGGAAGATTAAGTCGACATCTTCACTTGACTGCTTCTTTTTGAAGGCTCTATTGTTACGAATAATAACAGCTATTACGATTCCAATGACGATCAAAATTCCCAAGACGCCAGCAGAATGATTTATAGAGGCAATACATAGGCTCAATATAAAGGCTGCGCCTGCTGTAATAAACCATCCACCAATAACAGTAATTACGCCTGTAATTCGATAGACAGCTGTTTCTCTTCCCCAAGCGCGATCAGCCAAACTAGAACCCATTCCAACCATAAAGGCCACATAGGTTGTAGACAATGGCAACTGAAGAGATGTACCAACAACAATCAGCAGGCCTGACAAAACAAGGTTTACAGAAGCTCTCACCAAGTCAAAAGTAGCCCCCTCTGGTATAATAGACTCGTCTTCATTGAAACGTGTATTTATCCAAGCCTCTACCTTTTTCGGGATTATTTTATCTACCGTCGATGTTGCATTAATCACAGTTCGCACCATCGTTCTTGCGATCTTGGAAGAACTAAAGACCTCTTCTCCTTCTTGTTGGCTTGCCAAATTATTGTTTGTTTCAATAACCTTTCTGGCTTTTTGAGACATACTAATAGCCAAAACCATAACAATTCCCGCCCCAATAAGAAACCACGGCTTCATTGAGACAAAAAGAGGATCTGTGGAAGGAGCGGCAAGAATACTCATAATATAAGTATGGCCATCGCTACCGTGTCGAGTAAAATCTATATATGACTCTAAGCCAGACAGCGGAACGCCAATAAAGTTAACCAAGTCATTGCCGGCAAAAGCCATCGCCAACGAAAAGGTACCAAATAAGACGATGATACGGAATATATTTACTTTCAATAAATGGAGAATTTCCATCAAGATAGTTGCCCCGACAAATAAGTAAATAAGGATTTCCCAATTATGTGTATTGATCCACTCTGACGTCATTCCCACTGAAGCGAGGAGTTTTGTGCCTTTCAGACCACTCACTAGCAAAAAATAAGAGATACAAGTAATAGCTAAGCCGCCATAGATTGCGATACTCCAGCGCAAATGCTTTTTATAATTAAAGGTAAAGATGACGCGGGCAATCCACATAACGATGAGACCCACGACAAAGGCTATAGCCACAGACAAGAATATGCCAATAATTACCTGCAGGGCTTTTCCTGTATTGATCAAGTCTGCATAAGTATAGGCATTATCCATCATTTTACTCAACGCTAATGCACTACTACCTCCAAGCAAACCAAATACCATTGAAACAGTAGTAGAGGTGGGCATTCCTAACGTATTAAATATATCCATAAGGATAATATCTGTTGCAGAGACGGCTAGGAATATGCATATAACGTCATCAAAAGTATAATAGAGCGGATTAATAATGCCATGTCGGGCTATATCCATCATTCCAGAACTAGCTGAAGCTCCCACCAAGATACCAATTGCAGCTACAATTAGCACGACCTTAAATTTGGCAGCCCTTGCGCCTACTGCCGGGCTCATAAAGTTTACTGCGTCATTCGCGACTCCTACAGACAAATCACAAATAGCCAGTATGAACAAGAACAATAAGATGCCCAAATATAGTAGACTCATAGATGATAGTTTTGCTTAGATACGGCAAAATTACGACATTCGATGTAAAATTTCAAGTAGAGCCTTTTTTAATTCCAACGAAGTTTCAACAAAATCAGATTATAATTATATTACTAAAATATTGTGATGGATTTTGATGGGCTTTGCGGAGTTGAATATTTAGAAATGATGTAGTCAAGTCATAGCCTACCCGGCGTATTTTTTATTTTCCTTATGAAAGAAGAAAGCGATTAAACGAAAAAAACTAACTTTGCGCCTATTATAATCTAACCCAACGATGCAACAAAAGATCATCATTTTAGACTTCGGCTCACAGACGACCCAACTTATCGGTCGCAGGCTACGCGAATTGGATACATTCTGTGAGGTTATTCCTTACAACAAATTCCCTAAAGACACTAGGGGCGTTATTGGTGTCATTCTTAGCGGCTCTCCCTTCAGTGTAAATGATCCACAAGCCTTTAAGTTAGATTTAAGCAGCATCAGAGGGCGCTTTCCCATTTTGGGTATTTGCTATGGCGCTCAATTTCTTGCATCTCAATTTGGAGGAAAAGTGGAATCAGCAGACTGCAGAGAATATGGCCGTGCCAACTTGCAGTTGGCTGAAAAAGATAATCCCTTATTAAAGGATATCAGCAAGGACAGTCAGGTTTGGATGAGTCATGGTGACACAATTACTGCCCTACCCGACAACTTCTATCATATAGCTTCTACCGACAAAGTTGTTAATGCTGCATTTCAGGCAAAAGACGAACAGATTTGGGGTGTTCAGTTTCATCCTGAAGTAGCTCACACTTTAGAAGGCAAACAGCTGCTGCGTAATTTTGCTGTCGATATCTGCGGAAGCAAGCAAGATTGGAGTCCTGCGTCTTTCATTGAGTCCACAGTTGCCCAACTCAAGAGCCAATTGGGCAACGACAAAGTGATTCTAGGGCTAAGCGGTGGCGTTGACTCTTCCGTTTGTGCCACATTACTGAATAAGGCAATCGGTAAAAATCTCACTTGCATTTTTGTAGATCACGGAATGCTTCGTAAAAACGAATATGCTAACGTCTTAAAAGATTATGAAGGCTTAGGCTTAAACGTGTTGGGGGTAAATGCCGGCGAAAAGTTCTTTAACGATTTGGCCGGTGTAACAGATCCCGAAAAAAAGCGCAAGATTATTGGAAAAGGATTTATTGATGTCTTTGAAGAAGAGGCGAGAAAAATTACAGATGCTAAATGGCTGGCACAAGGCACGATCTATCCGGACCGCATCGAGAGTCTAAACATTACAGGAAAAACTATCAAGAGCCATCATAACGTAGGCGGCTTGCCCGAAGAGTTAAATCTACAACTCTGTGAACCGCTCGAATGGTTGTTTAAGGATGAAGTTAGACGCGTGGGCTACGAATTAGGAATGCCTGAGCACCTAATCAAGCGTCACCCATTCCCGGGACCGGGTTTGGCTGTGCGCATTTTGGGCGACATTACACCTGAAAAAGTAAGTATCTTGCAAGAGGCTGACGACATTTATATAAAAGGTTTGCACGACTGGAGAGTAAAAGACGACAACGGAAATGAAGTAGAACTTTACGATTTGGTATGGCAAGCCGGCACAATCCTATTACCTATTAAGAGCGTAGGCGTTATGGGCGATGAACGTACTTATGAACAAGCAGTAGCCTTGCGTGCAGTAACCAGTTCTGATGCAATGACTGCAGATTGGGCTCGCCTTCCCTACGAATTTATGGCAAAAGTATCCAACGACATCATACGTAAGGTTAAGGGGGTTAATAGAGTTTGTTACGACATCTCCTCAAAACCACCCTCAACTATCGAATGGGAGTAGGCAATTATTATGCCTCCCCAAAATCGTTTGCTTGATAAGAACACTATATTAGGATAAAATCCTGCATCCTCTTACCCAATATAGCAAAGCTCTTACTCTAACATAGCCCTTCATACTAGTCAAGCGTATGAAGGGCTTAAAAATTTCTATGCCAATCACGTTATTAACAACTCCACATTTACGACTATAGAGTAATCCTATTCATCATCTGATAATACACCTTGCATTTACTATCCACCATAATCTACCGAACAATAATGGAGATAAATCAACATACATCAAAGCTCAGTAAAGAAGAGAATAGTTTTCAAGGAATAGAAATGTATAAACGCATAAACAACAACAATATATAAACATTTATGTGTTGTTGTTTTTATGTGCATCCGTGAGAAAAAGAATGTACCATCATAGAAGTACGATTGTACTTTCGTGAAAGGACAAACGTACCCTCGTGAAAGGACATCAACAAAGTTTGCCGGAAACTATCGGAAACTTAATTATGGTACAATGGTTACACTGCTTTCTACTCTACAATCTAATCAGCATCTGTTTATATGTTGTCCTTATGACCTCCAAGCTTAATATAGGTCATCAGCAAAAAAGTGTAGCTAACACATAATGACCTGCATATTATTTCATTGTCCACTGGAATCTACGTGATAAGATAAAAATAGAATCGTCTTCTGATAATAGCTACATATTCTTGCACTCCTATTTTCAAATATAGGCATCTTATATTTTATTCATAAAGTCTCGTTTATGAATCTTCAATGCCCACAAATTCCATCTACGCAAATGTATCTTTATTTTCAAAAACAGCGATTATTTCATAACATTTCTATGGATTATACCAAGAAAACAAGAGAAAAGCAACCAACCCTTTTATTCTGTTTGTCACAGTTAGTTATTCAAACAACGATTATGCAACGTCAATCTGTCAAGTAAGATCAGCTAAAAGCCAGAAATAATCGAGAAAATATCTTTTATATCATACATTTCCTGTATCTTCGCCGTATCAAATCGTTAACCGTATGTATCAAATCATTTCAAAAGAGAAACTCTCTGAGAACCTCTTTAAATTTATTGTGAAGGCGCCTCGCATTGCTAAGGCTCATCGACCGGGAAATTTTGTTATTGCTCGTGCCGTAGAAGATGGCGCGCGCGTTCCTTTGTCTGTGATTGCTGCTGATAAAAAACAAGAAACCCTGACTTTAGTGGTTCAAGCCGTAGGCGTCTCTACGGCTAAAATTGTAGCGCTTAATAGCGGAGAAGAAATTAAAGATATTGTAGGTCCTTTGGGAAAACCTACACCGGTGCAGCAATATGGCACTGTCGTTTGTGTGGGCAGCGGCATAGGAATTGCCTCACTCCTACCCATCATTTCTGCTCTGAAAAGCGAAAACAATCATGTCATCGCTGTATTAATGGAGCGCGAGAATGAACCTATTATTCTTGAACAGGAAATAAAGGCAATAACTGACGAAGTAATTCTTTCTTCTAACCACGGAAAAGATGGAGAAAAAGCACAGATTATAGCCTCTTTGGATCAAATCTTCCGTCAGCAGACCGTAAACAAGGTATTTACAATAGGCGATCCGCTGATGATGCAATATGTTTGCGATCTAACGAAAGAGCATTCTATACCTACGAACGTGGCGCTCAATGCTATTATGGTTGATGGTATGGGTATGTGTGGTGCTTGTCGTATTACAATAGATGGGCGCACGAAGTTCGTTTGCATGGATGGGCCTGACTTTGATGGACACCAGGTTGATTTCCCCGAACTCATTAACCGCCTTAACTCTTATTCAGAAGAAGAAAAGGTCGCTTACGCACATTATTTAAAGGAAACAAAAGCTTCAGATGCAACAACTACCGACAAAGTAAACGAAGTTGCAATAGATGAAGCTGACCGTATAGCCGTTACGCTCACCGAAGATGATCTTTCGCGTGACGCAGAATGGCGCAAAGAATTATTGGCTAAATTTAAGCCAAAAGAACGTATGGCTATGCCGCGCGTAGCTATGCCCTTGCTCGATCCTGTTTACCGTGCGCGTCAAATGAATGAAGAAGTAAGCTGTGGATTTACAAAAGAGCAAGCCATTCAAGAAGCACAGCGCTGCTTAGATTGCCCTAATCCCGGCTGCGTACAAGGATGTCCTGTCCATGTAAACATTCCTCGATTTATCAAATTGATTGAAAAGGGAGAATTTATCAAAGCTGCCCTTTCCATCAAAGAAATTAGTTCGCTACCGGCCGTATGTGGGCGCGTATGTCCGCAAGAGAAGTAATGCGAAAGCCAATGTATTCATACAAAGACCAAGCGTCGTGCCGTAGCTATTGGCGGCTTAGAGCGCTTCGCCGCAGATTATCAACGCGAGCATGGTGTAAAGGAGAGCTTTATCCCTGCCGTCAAGCGCAATATAAAGATAGGCGTTGTAGGTTCAGGTCCTGGAGGCTTGTCTTTTGCAGGTGAAATGACCAAACGCGGCTATGACGTAACGGTATTTGAAGCATTGCATGAATTGGGAGGCGTATTAAAATATGGTATACCTGAATATCGCCTACCTAATCGCATCGTTGACAACGAAATCGAAACGCTCGAACGCAGTGGGGTTAAGTTTGTCAAGAATTGCCTTGTTGGTAAAACAGTCACTGTAGAACAATTGAAAGAGGAAGGCTTCAAAGGTCTTTTCGTTGCCACAGGTGCCGGACGCCCGAACTTCATGAATATTCCCGGAGAGAACTATAACAATATCCTTTCTTCAAATGAGTATCTTACTCGCGTTAACTTAATGAAGGGTATAGAGGAGTCCAGTGAAACACCTATTCCTTATGGTAAGAAAGTTATTGTTGTCGGCGGTGGAAACACTGCTATGGACTCCGTGCGCACAGCACTTCGCTTAGGTGCAGCCAGTGCAACGATCGTTTATCGACGCAGTGAAGAAGAAATGCCTGCAGGCTTAGAGGAAATTATCCAAGCTAAAGACGAAGGCGTTCAGTTTATGAACTTGCATAACCCTGTTTCTTACGAAGCAGATGACCAAGGAAATGTTTGTCGCGTCATACTTCAAAAGATGGAATTGGGAGAGCCGGATTCATCAGGTCGCCGCAGACCGGTACCCATCGAAGGCGCTTTAATTAAAATGGACGTTGACTTAGTCATCGTAGCGGTCGGCGTATCTGCTAATCCTATTTTCGCTAATTCTGTCGAAGGGCTACAACTTAGCAAATGGGGCACCATTGAGGTTGATGAAAAGCAAGAAACATCTATCCCAATGATTTATGCCGGAGGCGACATCACGCGTGGAGGAGCAACCGTTATCCTTGCTATGGGTGACGGAAAGCGTGCTGCAGCTGAAATGGACGCCAAACTTCAGCAAGCATAATAGCATCTCTTTTATAAATAGATGGAGAACTTAGCTTTGCATAATAACCTACGTACCGAGCTTCCCTTTATCAACAAAGAGGGAAGTCTCGGTATAATTAAAATATAAAAGCGCTATGAAACAATCTTCTATTAAAAAGGTCAATGACGATTTGCGATACCTTCGCTTATTATCTAGAGATTTTCCCACAATCTCTTCTGTCACAACTGAAATTATAAACTTGGAAGCCATTCTTCATCTACCTAAACCAACAGAACATTTCTTAGCAGACTTGCATGGAGAGAATGAAGCTTTTCAGCATGTGCTGAGAAATGCGTCGGGTAATATTAAACGCAAGGTAAATGAACTCTTTGGCACTACACTACGAGAACAGGAGAAAAAAGACCTCTGCACACTTATTTATTATCCGGAGCAAAAATTAGACTTAGTAAAAAAGACAGACAGAAATATTTCTGATTATTACCAAACAACGCTCAACCAATTGGTGGCGGTTTGTCGGCGTGTAAGTTCTAAATATACACGTTCAAAAGTAAGAAAGAGTTTACCGCCCGAATATGCTTATATCATAGAAGAACTTATGCACGAAAGTACGGATGATCATAATAAACAAGCCTATGTTAATGTGATCATCCAAACGATTATTGGAACAACACGAGCTGACAATTTTATTATTGCACTCTGTTATCTTATACAACGACTTGCAATTGATCAATTGCACGTACTTGGAGATATTTATGATCGCGGGCCAGGAGCACATCTAATTATGGATGTGCTTGAATCATATCACAATTGGGATTTACAATGGGGCAATCACGATATTTTATGGATGGGAGCAGCAGCTGGCAATCCAGCTTGTGTTGCTAGTGTGTTGAGAATTTCACTTCGATACGCTAATTTAGCAACCATTGAGGATGGATATGCTATAAACCTTGTGCCTCTCACAACATTTTCCATAGACACGTACGGAAATGATGAATGTACTGTATTCAAGCCCAAAATTGAAACTAACGATAAACTACTAACAGAAAAGAAGTGTAAGCTCATTGCCCAAATGCACAAGGCTATATCCATTATCCAATTTAAGCTTGAAGGACAGCTTTATAATAAGCATCCCGAATGGAAAATGGATGATCGCAAACTTCTCGACAAAATTGATTTTGAAAAAGGCATTGTAACCGTCGATGGAAATACATATGAAATGCTTGATATGAATTTTCCGACAATTGATCCTAAACATCCTTTTGAGCTTACTAAAGAAGAGAAAGAGGTTGTTGATCGGTTATGTCATAGCTTCCTTATCAGTGATCGCTTACAAAGACACATAAACGTACAGCTAACGCATGGTTCTATGTATGGAATCTATAATTCCAATCTGCTATACCATGCATCTGTCCCTTTAAATGAGGATGGTAGCTTACATGAAGTTTCTGTCGCAGGACAACATGTTAAAGGAGTTGCTCTACTAGAAAGAGTTGAACAAATGATTCGTTCTGCGTATGATGTAGGAAGTGAATCAGAAGAACGCCAAGTTGGAATAGACTATTTCTGGTATTTATGGTGTGGGCCGGAAAGTCCTCTTTTCGATAAGTCCAAGATGTCCACATTTGAAAGGTATTTTATTGCAGATAAGAGTACTCACGTCGAAGAGAAGGGGTGGTATTATAAATTGCGTGATAGTGCGGCCATCTGCGATTATATTATGGACGAGTTTGGCGTCAAGGGAGAACATAGACATATTATAAATGGACATGTTCCGGTAAAGGTTGGAAAAGGTGAGAAACCCATCAAAGCGGATGGACGACTCATGGTAATTGATGGAGGATTTGCTAAAGCTTACCACAATACTACGGGTATTGCTGGCTATACTCTTGTATACCATAGCCGGGGCTTCCAACTCGTTCAACATGCACCTTTTACCAGCACAGAAGAAGCTATTCTTAATGGTACTGACATCCAAACTACGACACAAATCGTAGAAATGATGGGACATAGGGAAATGGTAGCAGACTCAGATAAAGGAGTTGAACTTAGTGAACAGGTAAGTGACTTGGAAAAACTTCTTATGGCTTATCGAAAAGGCATTATAAAGGAGCGAAAGTGAAATTTCTTTTGTGGTATTATGAAGGAAACAATGAAATCACTAAAAGAATTATTTCGCATTGGTCAAGGTCCCTCGTCCTCTCACACGATGGGACCTCGATTCGCAGCTGAAAAGTATCTTTCTGAGCACCCGAATGCTATCTGTTTTCGCGCAACACTGTATGGAAGTTTAGCGGCTACGGGAAAAGGACACTTAACAGATATTGCCATTCGACAAGTTTTAGGAGATCGTTGTGAGATCATTTGGAAACCAGAAATAAAACCGGACTTTCATCCTAATGGGATGAAATTTGAATGTATCATTGGAGAAAATCCTCCACAAAAATCTTGGGGTACAATATATAGTGTTGCTTCTCCATCAAAATCTACCTCTACATCTGAATGGAAACATCCTTGGACAGTTTATAGTATAGGTGGAGGAGCCTTGGCTGAAAAAGACAGTTCACGCCTAGAGACCCCAGACGTTTATGAATATAATAGGCTTAAAGACATACAGATTTGGTGTGAGCAACGGGGGAAGACTTATTGGGAGTACGTTGAAGCCTGTGAAGGTGCAGAGATTTGGCGCTATCTTGCTCGAGTTTGGCAAACAATGCGCGATGCTGTAGACCGTGGTTTAGTACATGAAGGAGTTCTTCCTGGAGAGCTTCATTTACGTAGAAAAGCGCCAGATTATTTTATAAGAGCTACTGGGTATAGGCAGACTTTACAGTCTCGTGGCCTCGTCTTTTCATACGCATTAGCCGTAAGCGAAGAGAATGCAAGTGGCGGCAAAATTGTAACAGCTCCGACTTGCGGTAGTTGCGGAGTAGTACCCGCTGTTTTGTATCACATCGCCAATTCTAGAAACTTTCCAGAAAAGCGAATATTACATGCCCTTGCTACAGCAGGCCTCATTGGCAATATCGCTAAAAGTAGAGCTTCAATTAGCGGAGCAGAATGCGGCTGTCAAGCAGAAGTTGGTGTGGCTTGTGCAATGGCAGCAGCAGCAGCTAATTATCTATTTGGTGGTACATTAGCTAGCATAGAATATGCGGCCGAAATGGGTTTGGAGCATCATTTAGGAATGACCTGTGATCCTGTTTGCGGCTTAGTGCAAATCCCCTGCATAGAACGAAACGCACACGCAGCAGCTCGAGCATTAGATGCTAATATCTACGCAACATTCGCTGATGGACTACATCTTATAAGCTATGACAAATGCGTAGAAGTTATGAAAGAGACAGGTCAAGATCTCCCCTCGTTGTATCGCGAGACTAGTGAAGGTGGTTTAGCTAAAGAGTATCATCCAGGAATGGGGTCTTAATATTAGTGATATTAATGACTCAACACATCAAGAGTCAATTCACTATTTGCTTGAGCTCAGCCGGCAGATAGATCCTGACACGATACGAAAAAAACAGATATTTATAGGCTTACTTTCCAGGTACGAGGTACATTTTCAGATACTCGTAACTGCGCCGCCCGTCTACATAAACATCAAGGTACAAGCTGATAAGCCCTGATGGCGTCTTGCGTTGCCGCAAGCGTACAGGCTCTTTTGAATTTCCCATAATTTGTTGCTCAATTTGTTGCTTTAGATATCGAGTAACAAAGTAACAACAAAAATACGACAAAACAAAGACAAATAGAGACAAAACGCAAAGATGTTTTCATTTTTACAAAAGCCTGATTCTCCGAGTGTAATTGTGCAGGGATTATGTTTTCTTTACGTTGCCTTTAGCACGTATAAATATGTCTTACTTTCCTACGCAGAAATGACTAAAAATGTTATTTAAAACAGACTGAGAAGTTATATCTCCTACTATTTCAGAAAGACTTTGGATACAGGCCCTTAAATCTTGACTTACAAACTCTCCACTCAGATGATTAATTAAGCCAGATTGAACCCTCTCTAAAGAAGTTCTAGCTTCGCAGAGTGCCTCATAGTGGCGGATATTGGAGACAATGACATCTTCAGCCGGAGCAATATCAGTGCTTACTTTCAGAAGATCTCGCAGCTTATCCATCCCTATATTCTTTTTAGCACTAATAGAAACGGTATCTATCCCCTTTGGGATATATTGAGGGATTTGAAGATCCGTTTTATTAAATACGCAAATAAGTTTCTTAGAATCACAATGTTGACGCATTTGTTGTTCCAATTCTTTGAGCACATCTTTAGAATCTTGAGCATCAATGACCCATAGGATAATATCAGCTTTAGCTATCGTTTGAAATGTTCGCTCAATACCCATAGTTTCTACGATATCGTCTGTTCTGCGTATACCAGCTGTATCAATAAATCGAAAAAGCGTGCCCCCGATGTTTACTATATCTTCTATCGTATCCCGAGTCGTACCATTAATATCGCTAACCAAAGCTCGTTCTTCTCCGACGAGTGCATTTAGGAGTGTAGATTTTCCTGCGTTTGTTTTACCCACGATTGCTACGGGCACACCATGCTTAATAGCATTCCCCAATTTGAAGCTATTTAATAAAGAACTGACCTTTTCTTCTATCGTTTTAGCCAAAGCGATTAGTTCAGAGCGATCTGCAAACTCCAAATCTTCATGATCAGAAAAGTCTAATTCCAATTCTAATAAGGAAGTAATGTGCAATAGTTGGTCTCTCAGCTCACTCAAAGACTTAGAAAAATTACCCCGCATTTGTTGCATAGCCATTTTTTGCTGAGCTTTAGACCTCGCAGCTATTAAATCAGCCACCGCCTCTGCCCTACTCAAATCCATCTTATGATTCAAGAAAGCCCGCTGCGTAAATTCTCCCGGTCTTGCAGGTTTACAACCTTGTGCAATGAGGAGTTCCATTGTCCGCTGCAAAATATATGGAGAACCATGGCAGGAAATCTCGGCTGTATTTTCCCCCGTATAAGAATGAGGTTGCCGAAAAATCGTCACAATCACCTCATCTAAAATCTCCCCATTATCAAGAATATGTGCATAAGTGACCTTTTCCTGCAAATTCCGGTCAAGTATTTTCTCCGTTAAGCTTATAGCATCATCTCCAGATAGGCGAACGATACCAATAGCGCCGCCTGGCGCTGTGGCAATAGCGCAAATTGTTTCCATATATGACAGACTTAAAATGGCACATCATTATCCGATGTGGGAAATGGATTTTCTGCTGCGGGAGGAATCATTTCATCATAGCCGAGAGCATCCATATTCATACGCGAGCTAACAAAATTCGTGTCACTTTCGGGAAAAGGTACATTCTGTTCCTCTTCATTTTCAAAGCGAGCATAACTTCCTTTAAAGTTCAACGTCACATCTCCGACACCACCATTCCTATGTTTTGCAATGATTATCTGTGCTTTTCCGCGCATATCCTTACCCTGTGCATCCTTATAGTTATGATAATATTCCGGACGATGAATAAATAAGACCATATCAGCGTCTTGCTCGATGGCGCCAGACTCACGTAGGTCACTCAACTGCGGTCTTTTTGCTTCATCTCCTCCTTTTGTATCATCGCGTTTTTCCACGCTTCTGTTCAACTGACTGAGTGCGATAATAGGGATATTCAATTCTTTCGCTAGTCCTTTCAATGATCGGCTAATCGTACTGACTTCTTCTTGTCTGGAACCATAACTCATACCGCTGGCATTCATCAATTGCAAATAATCGATCATAATCAGCTTGATTCCGTGCTCACGTACGAGTCTGCGCGCCTTAGTTCGCAACTCAAAAACTGAAAGAGATGGCGTATCATCTACAAAAAGCGGCGCATCGTGTAGTTTTTTGATGCGATTATCCAATTGTGCCCACTCATAAGGAGCCAATTGGCCGCTTCTAATCTTATCGCCCGTTATCTCACATACGTTGACAATGATACGATTGACCAACTGCACGTTTGACATTTCAAGAGAAAAAAAGGCTACGGGGTTACGTGAATCTATGGCGATATTCTTAGCCATACTCAAAGCAAAAGCCGTTTTTCCCATAGCAGGGCGTGCAGCCAAAATAACTAAATCTGAGTTTTGCCAGCCTGACGTAATCTCATCCAATTTCTTAAAACCAGAGGACAAACCACTCAATCCGTCAGAACGCGCTGCGGCCTTTTTCAGCATTTCATAGGCCTCATCTACAACAGGATTGATTTGCGTGTAATCCTTTTTCAGATTCTCCTGCGAAAGTTGGAAAAGTGCGCCCTCAGCCTCCTGCATCAACTCGTCGACATCCGTTGTAGCATCAAAGGCTTTTTGTTGTATATCTGAGGCATAAGCGATTAATTCGCGTGCTGTGGCTTTCTGCGCGATGATATGCGCATAATATTCCAAGTGAGCCGTAGAGGAAACCATACTGCTCAATTGTGTAATATAAAAAGCCCCACCAATATCTTCTAATTGTCCTTTGCGATCAAGTTTTTCTGTGACAGTCAGGAAGTCGACTGGTTTTTCCTCAGCCTCTAAATCGCGAATGGCTTCAAAAATAAGTTGATGACTGTTGTTGTAAAAAACAGCAGGCTTCAGTATCTCTGAAACTCGGTCATAGGCCTCTTTTTCTATCATCAGCGAGCCCAAGATAGCTTGTTCCATCTTTATATCTTGTGGCTGCAAATGACCAAAATCATCTTCTAATGGGGCCTGTTTCGCCACTTTTCGTGGCTTTCGTTTCGTGCTTTGTTCTGGCATATTTCTTAACTATGGAGCAAAGTTAACTATTTCCATTGTTATTTACTTCATTCTATTGCTTTGGTATGCATTAGAATGCTTTTCCAAGCAATACATTGCCTTTATTTCTGAAAGAAGATATTCTCTGATTATTTTATTTAATCAATTAACAAAGAGTTGTTTATATCATATTTACTCAAGACGATTAGAACAAGCGTAAAGAAGATCAGTAAAACATCGTAACGTTCCTTCATATTTAGTTATCAATAAAGCACCAGCAATAAGCTTCTTATTGCTTTTTACTGCTGTTATCAAACAATAAATCCACTAATGTTCTTATACAAATAAGCTGCTTTACGAAGCTAGAGAGTAACATTGGTTAATACATAGTAACCTCTCTCCCACCTCATCTATTTGTTTATTAAATGAAAATATCTTCTTTATTATAAAGCATATACGATTCGAGTTTATACATATAGAATCACTGTTTTCTATTGATTATTAGGGGTTGCATTATTGTTTGGCGCCACCAAACGATAGTATGGTTTCAGCAAACCATAGTTTGCTCCCAGCAAACGATAGTTTGGCCCTAGCAAACAATAGAACGCCCCATATCCGGCAACCTCTATTGCGCTTATTATCGCTCAGGAAACAGATTTAGCTTTAGATAAGTGAGCATAAAGAAAGACTTAGCTAAAGTAGATAAAAAAGCAGACAAGTAGAAGTGACAAATTGGCATAAATTGATTACGAATGATACGCGTATCCTTATTTCAACTCAAGAAAAACGCTTATCTTTGGCATCTGTTAATCCTGTCTTTATTAAGACAGCATTTTATAAGTCAAGATGAAGGTAGTCTTTATTATGGTGGGCAAAACCACCAATAAGCATATTGCGCAATTAATGCTCGAATATGAAGAACGCATTAAGCATTATTTGCCGTTTGAAATCAAGGTCGTAGATGATTTAAAGGATTGCAAAGCACTTTCGGAGAAAGAGCAGAAGCAACGAGAGGGAGAGCGCATTCAGCGACTCTTACAAGCGGGCGATAAAATTATTCTGCTCGACGAGCGTGGACGGGAATTTCGATCTGTAGACTTTGCTTCTTTTTTACAACAGCAAATCAATGCCGGAGGCCGGCGAATGGTTTTCATCATAGGAGGACCTTATGGCTTTTCAGAAGAGATATATAACAAGGTGACATTCAAGCTTTCACTCTCCAAACTTACATTTTCTCACCAGATGGTTCGGCTCTTCTTCTTGGAACAATTATACCGAGCCGAAACAATTTTGCACGGAGAACCTTATCATCACGAATAAACGGCACTCTATTTGTAGTAAGTCGAAACAATAAAGGATAAAATAGATAATAAATCGTATGGCATTTATAGATTACTACAAGATATTAGGCATTGCAAAAGATACTCCGCAGGAGAAAATAAAGAGTGCTTATAAAAAACGTGCAAGGCAATTTCACCCTGACTTACATCCGGATGATCCTAAAGCCAAGGCAAAATTTCAGGCTTTGACCGAGGCGTTTGATGTCTTAAACGACCCCGAAAAGCGTAAGAAGTACGATCAATATGGTGAGCACTGGAAAGATGCCGGCGCTTTCGGAGGGGCTGGTGGAAGTGGAGGCTTCGGAGGTGGTTTTGGAGGCAGTGCAGGTTCCTTTGACGATTTCGATTTCAGCCAGTTCTCTGGTGGGGGCGGATTCTCTTCTTTCTTTGAAAATCTTTTTGGGGGCGGGAGAGAAATGCACTTCGGCGGTACAAATCGCTCTGCTAGATATACTAATAGTTCGGTAGACTACAATTTAAATCTTTCAGTATCAATAGATATGTACACAGCGCTGCTGGGCGGAGATATTATCTTGCAAACGTCAAATGGAAAATTGAAATTGAAGGTAAAACCCGAAACACAGAATGGAACTAAGGTGCGACTGAAAGGAAAAGGCTATGATAAAGGCGATGGTACGTTTGGAGATATGATTATAACGTATGATGTAAAGTTGCCGAAGCATCTTTCAGAGCGTCAACGAGAATTGCTTAAACAAATGCGAGAGGGATAAAGTTGCATCGAACTCACTTTGTAACGCAACGCACTTGATATAAAATTCAGATAGACGAATTCAAATAAAAAATAAAGGCGTCCTTTCAAAGTATTGAAAGCTGACGCCTTTATTAAATGTCACTCTTTGATTACTTAAATCAATAAGCAAATAGGGGGAATTGCTGCATAATCTCGTTGACGTGAGCACGAACTTTGGCAATTACTTGCTCATCTTCAGGAGCATTGAGTACCGTCTCAATAAGTTCAGCGACTTCAACCATAAAGTCTTCTTTCGCACCGCGCGTTGTGATAGCAGGTGTGCCTAAGCGAATACCTGAAGTTTGGAAAGCAGAGCGCGTATCAAACGGAACCATATTCTTATTTACCGTAATATCTGCTGCAACCAAAGCATTTTCAGCCACTTTACCTGTCAGCTCAGGATACTTCGGACGTAAGTCAACCAACATACTATGGTTGTCTGTACCGCCACTGACGATGCTGAAGCCACGCTTAACTAACTCTTCAGCTAACTTTGCGGCATTCTTCTTCACTTGTGTCTGATATACCTTGAACTCCGGTTGAAGAGCCTCATAAAATGCAACGGCTTTCGCTGCAATTACATGCTCCAATGGCCCACCTTGTTGACCAGGGAACACTGCACTGTTGAGAAGCGTGCTCATCATCTTCAAGTCGCCCTTCTTTGTCTTCAAGCCAAATGGGTTTTCAAAGTCTTTACCCATCAAGATAATACCTCCGCGCGGACCACGAAGCGTCTTGTGCGTCGTAGAAGTAACAATGTGTGCATATTTTACAGGGTTGTCTAACAAACCTGCGGCAATAAGTCCTGCGGGGTGAGCCATATCTACCAAGAAAATAGCACCTACTTCATCCGCAATCTTACGCATTCTCGCATAATCCCACTCACGGCTGTATGCGCTACCACCGCCGATGATTAATTTCGGCTTGTGTTGCTTAGCCAAAGCCTCCATTTCATCATAATCAACACGGCCGGTCTCGCGATTTAAGTTATACCCTACCGGATGATAGAGAATACCGGAAGTATTTACGAGTGAACCGTGAGAAAGGTGGCCGCCATGGTCCAAATTAAGCCCCATAAACGTATCACCCGGCTTCAAAATAGCCAATAAGACAGCTGCATTAGCTTGAGCACCTGAGTGAGGCTGCACATTTGCGTATTCAGCATTGTAAAGCTTTTTAATTCTTTCAATAGCTAAATTCTCCGTTTGGTCTACGATTTGACAACCGCCGTAATAACGATGACCGGGATAACCCTCAGCATACTTATTGGTAAGCCAAGAACCCATTGCTTTCATCACATCATCACTAACGAAGTTTTCTGACGCGATCAACTCAATACCACGTAATTGTCTTTGGTGTTCTTCTTCAATCAATCTGAAGATTTCTGCATCTTTTTGCATAGTTACTTTAGTGTTTAGAGTATGTATTACAATTTATTTTGCTTATATATCAACAGAACTTTGCTTCATCTACATCAATCTCTTTCTCACAATAATGACATTGCAAGATCGTTTTAGACGCCTTAATTGAATGAAACATTGTTTGCATCGGTTCATTGTTTGTTATGCACTTAGGATTTGGACATTTGACAATGCCAACTAACTCCTTGGGTAATTCTACTTGTCTCTTCTCCGCAACTTCAAAATTTCGGATAATGGAAAGAGATATATGAGGTGCTATAACAGACAATTGATTTAATTCTTCATCAGAGAAGTAATGGTCAGATATTTTTATCAGACTCTTTTTCCGCATCTTATGGCTATCCAAATTATAACCAATCATTATAGAAGAGTCCTTTATAGTTTCCAGACACAATAGCCGAACAACCTCTGACAATCTATCATTGGGAATATGATCTATCACAGTCCCATTTTCTAATGCAGCTACTTGTAGTTCCTTTTTCATTGTTGTCTATTTGTGTTCCACTTTCTATCAATAAAGAATTGTCTGATCCGACTTCAACGAATCAAGATCTATCCCCAACACATCGCAGATAATAGCCTCACGAGCAAACAGCCCATTGCCGGCTTGCTGAAAATAATAGGCTTGTGGAGTATCATCAACATCCGTAGATATTTCATTAACACGCGGCAGAGGATGTAAGATCTTGAGACTAGGCTTAGCTTTTGTAAGCATCGATTTTTTCAAGATATAAATATCTTTCACCCTTTCGTATTCCATCAGATCTGTAAAACGCTCACGTTGTACACGCGTCATATACAATATGTCAGAATCAGCTATTGTCTCTTCGCTAAGATTCTCCGTTTCAACGTATCGAATGCCCTGTTCTTCACAATATTGTTTGTATTCAACTGGCATTGCAAGCTCTTTGGGTGCTATAAAACGAAAGGAAGGATTAAAATGGCGCATTGCCATTAATAGTGAATGTACGGTTCTTCCGTATTTTAGATCACCCACAAGCGTTATCGTTAAGTTCTCAAGCGTTCCCTGGGTCTTATATATAGAATACAGATCCAACATCGTTTGTGAAGGATGTTGATGTGCGCCATCCCCAGCATTAATTATGGGTATCGGAGATATTTCACTCGCATATTTTGCAGCTCCTTCCAGATAATGGCGCATTATAATGACATCGGCATAATTGGCTACCATCATAATCGTATCTTTTAGGGTCTCGCCTTTCGTAGAACTTGTAACTTTTGGATCTGTAAAACCTATCACTTTAGCGCCAAGCCGATTTGCTGCTGTTTCAAAAGATAAACGTGTTCTTGTAGAGGGTTCAAAAAACAGCGTAGCGATAATCTTGCCTTTAAGAATTTCACGATTAGGATGTTTTTCAAATTCAGCAGCCATCTCAATCAGATAGCGTAGCTTCTCCTTTGATAAATTTGCGATAGTCACAAAATTGTGTGCGTCCTTCATAAAAGCCCCATTTTCTAAATCCACAGCGAAGATAGATAAAAGTTTAGATTTTTGCAGCAGCTTACAATTTTATTTTTCGACAATTTGAATATTCTGGTTTTTTAGCTGTTTATTTGATTGAAAAGGACTAAATTTGCATAGATTTTGGAACATAACACGACACATTATGAAGGATTTAAAAGGAACTAGAACTGAAGAGTGTTTAAAAGCAGCTTATGCTGGTGAATCACAAGCTCACACGAAGTATTTATTTTACGCTTCTCGTGCAAAGAAAGATGGCTACGTACAAATGGCTAATATCTTTGAAGAAACGGCGCGCAACGAGAAGGAACATGGGAAAATTTGGTTTAAGTATCTTCAAGGTGGAGAGATTCCTGCTACAGAAGCTAACTTGAAAGATGCAGCAACTGGAGAGAATCACGAGTGGACTGATATGTACCCAAGCTTTGCTAAAATTGCACGCGAAGAAGGCTTTACAGAAATTGCAGCGAAGTTTGAAATGGTGGCTAAAATTGAAAAAGCACATGAGGAGCGCTATCGTAAATTGCTGAAGAATATTGAAGATAGCATCGTCTTCTCTCGTGAAGGCGACTGCGTTTGGCAATGCTCTAATTGTGGGCACATCGTAATTGGCAAGAAGGCACCGGAGAAATGTCCTGTATGTGCTCACCCACAGTCTTACTTTGAAATTCTTACGGTAAACTATTAATCCTAAGGATTTTAATTGATAAGAAATCAATAAAATTTAGAAGGCGAGACTTTAACTAAGAGTCTCGCCTTTTTATATTGTAAGAACCAACTGGCAAAACTTTATTCTGTACTATAAAGGCGGGATTCATACGAATCTGCACGTATTAATATACGATAATGTTTATCTTTTGAGGAACGAAAACTATTTGACTTTATTTTTCATCACGAGCGTAAGATTTTCCTCCCACGAAGATAAGAACATTTTATCGTCAAGGTAAACCTTTTTTGTCGTGATATAAATTGCACAAAATAAATCATCGACACTTGTGTGTCTGATGAACATGATTACAAAGCAAATCGTTCAACAAAAATAACACGAGAAGAGCCGCAATAATAGTCTGCTAAGTTGTATAGATTAGTTACTTCATATATATGGTATCCATTCTGTCCTAGCAATAATTTAATAAACTTCAAGTAAGATAAAAGGCACCCCGATACATTTACGGAGTGCCTTCCTAATAATGTCTATTTAAATATCTATTTCCTAAAGATTAGGATACCCATTGAGAGTAAAAGAGATGAAAGCGAAATCCACGTAGCTACTTGGCGGAAGCTGTTTTCATTAAAGGTAGATTGCGCCATCCTAACTGTGTTCGGCTGCACGTAGATTACATCGTTAGGCTTCAAATTGTAAACAGGACTACTCAAAAGATCCTTTGAGCGCAGATTAATGCTATATGTCTTGGATATATCCCCTTCTTGACGAATCACCAATATAGGATCTCTATTAGCTTGAATCGTCAAATCGTTAGCAGCGCCGATAGCTTCTAAGATTGTAAAATGATCTTTGTTGATTTCTATTCTACCAGGTCTGTTTACTTCTCCCAAAATCGTAATATAACGATCATATGGTGTAATCGTAACGACAGCATCATTAAGAATCCCTTTGTGGAGGGCGTCACTAATTCTCTTAACGGCCTCAGCTCTTGTCAGGCCTCCAATCAACACACGACCTAAGCCGGGAATTTCGACAACGCCATTCTCATCTATTATATAAGGAGTATTGCCATTAGCTCCACCTCCTGTTTCAGAAAGATTAAAACGCTTAGCTTGTGCGGGCGTGGTCGCGCTAGCTATATAAATATTAATTTTGTCTCCGGGCTGGAAAGAGAGTGCAGAAAGCGTCTGAGTTGGAATTTCATCGCCAGGTTGTACATCTTGAAAATAAAGTATCTTTTCCGGAGTTTTGCAGGATGTGACTAATAAAAGTATACCCGCTAAAAAGAGATAGAATTTTCGCATGTTCTGTTGCTTTTTCAAAATTTGGGCCAAAGATAAGATTTTCTGACAACACTTCAAAAAAGTTTAAGTCATTTAAGGTCGATTACTCAAAAAGCATGGTAATCGACCTTAATTCTTTGGTTTCAGGATCGATTCACATACTTATTTTTTCGTTTTCCTGACAGTCGTCTTTTTTTTCGTTCCTTTTACTGTTTGCTCCCCTTCTAGAGTCTCTAAGTGACGCATCATATGCTGCAATTTTTCTATTTCTTTGTCTTTAATCTCAAGTTCATCTTCTTGATTTTTGATCGTTGTCAACAGAGAATTGAGTTCTTCATTATCCACATTTGGGAACAAATTATTGACCCTTGTGATAAAGTCACCCAAAATATTCATATAGTTGATAAAGGCATCATATGGTGTATCATAAATACCCCTATATCCTCCATAACTACCGGGCTTTGTGCTCATAAAATGAAGATTATTGGAAGCCTGTAAGTAGTCGAAATCTTGTTGCAATCGCTTATTGCGACAGATACGCACACGCTCTGATACAGAGTAGAGTTTATTAAAAGCCTCCTGCTGCATCACGTTGCCCAACCAGGGCGACAAGTCGCGCTCTTCATCAGCCCAGGATGTGGGATACTCTACCGAGAGATCGCCCGCACTTTTTATCTTAGCACATATCTCGCTCGGTGTTGAGAATGTAATGCCTCGCTGCCTCAATTGCTCAGGCAAGGCTTTGAAAAATTCGAGAATGTTAGATGATAACGGTTGGAAGATGCCGAGTGTACAAAGTTCCATAAAGATATTTATCACCTGTTCCTCTTCAGGTAGTGCTGCAATCCAGTTTGCGTACGTATCTGCGAACAATGGATATTCGCTCCAAGATGAATCATTAAAGCGATAGCTAATATTTTCTGATAATGTATAGTCACGCAATAAGAGTTTCAAATTCGGATTGCGGCTACAGTTGTATACAAAGTGTGGACTTTTCCAGCCCAAGATGTGTTTTGCACCTTCAGCCAACATTCCTTTGAAGCCCATACCGGCTACAAGTTCTCCAATTTCATCATCATAAACCAAACAGGAGTTTCTGAAGATTTTTGGTTTTTGACCAAAGAGCTCGCCAACTTTATCGCACAAATGCCGCACTTCTGACTTAAAATAGTCTTGATCTTTCAGAGAAGAAAAACCATGGGAATACGGCTCTGCTAAAAACTCAACGCAGCCGGTCTCGTTCAATGTCTGTAAAAGCTCTATAACTTGTGGCGCGTGATTCTCCAATTGCTCTATTGCGCAACCGGACAATGAAATGGCACACTTAAAGAAGTCGCCGTAACGTTCTGCCATCTCGATGAGAGTATGCAATGCCGGTATGTAGGACTTTTCCGCAGTTTCAGTGATTGATCTTTCGTTCTCGTAATCGTCATAATAGTAATGGTCTGTACCAATATCAAAGAAGCGATAACGTTTAAGATGAATATTCTGATGAATTTCGAAGTAAAGGCAAACTGTCTTCATTGTTTTATTTCTTATTTTAGAAGTTGCTGATAGTAACTATAAATACGCTGTCCCACTTTCTCCCACGAGATCTGATCAACTTCTTTTACTCCTTCTTCAGAGAGATATTTGTGAAGAGAATCATTTGTGCAAAGTGAATAAATAGCGTCTGACATAGCATCAATATCCCAATAATCTGTCTTGATGCAGTTATCAAGTATCTCTGCGCATCCGCTTTGCTTACTGATAATAGAAGGAACTCTGCACTGCATCGCTTCTAAGGGAGATATACCGAAAGGCTCGGAAACGGAAGGCATCACATAGACATCAGAATCGCGAAAAACTTTGTATACTTCCATTCCTTTCATGAAGCCAGGAAAGTGAAAGCGGTCTGCAATCCCTCGACGTGCAACTAATTCTATCATACTATTCATCATATCTCCGGAACCGGCCATACAAAATCTAATATTCTTTGTGCGTTGCAAGACTTTAGTTGCAGCTTCTATAAAATATTCCGGACCTTTCTGCATTGTAATACGCCCCAAAAATGTGACAACTTTTTCCTTTTTCTCCTCAAAAGGTTTACGTTGATTGACAACGTCCATCACTTCTTGAGAAAGAGGATAAACCGCATTGTGCATCGCCACACATTTTCCCGGATCTTGATGGTAATGATTAATGACTGTCTGGCGTGTAAGCTCACTTACACACATTATACAATCAGCGTGATCCATTCCATCTTTTTCTATACCATAGACTGTTGGATTAACTTTTCCTCTACTTCTATCAAAGTCAGTAGCGTGCACGTGTATGACCAAAGGCTTTCCGGATATGTTCTTCGCATGAATACCTGCCGGATAAGTTAACCAGTCGTGAGCGTGTATTATATCGTATTGTTGCTGACGAGCTACAACACCGGCCACTATAGAATAATTGTTTATCTCGTCATATAAAACATTATCTAAATATTTTCCCGAAAACTCTATACAGCCCAAGTCGTTTGTCATTCGATAACTAAAGTCTGCATACAAATGATCGCGCAGGCTGAAATAGAGATTGGGGTCCATTTTGTCCCCAATACGCTGCTGAACATAATCATAATCAACATCGCGCCACACAATCGGAGTTTCGCTCATTCCAATTATATTGACGAAGCTTCTATCCTCGTCCCCATAAGGACGTGGCAGGCAAAGCGTGATGTTTGTGTCAGGTATAAGGGATAGACCTTTGATTATGCCATAGCTCGCCGTACCAAGGCCGCCCAAGATGTGAGGAGGAAATTCCCATCCAAACATTAAAACATTCATTATTTCTTTGTCTTTTGTTGTGACCCAGCTAAGCAAGGGTCATAGATTATTGATATGAAGCTTTTATTCTCCTTGTTGCTTGTATTTTTCCAACAGCCGGATAGCGCGTAGGATGCCACTCACGTTCATTGCAAAAGAAACGGCTCCGCGTCCGCTAAACTGAGGGTTGCCATCAAAAAGCTCTGGTATCGTTCCAATACTATGATAGAAGAGTTCATCTTCAAAGCCTATGAGTTGTCGCTCGATATAATTAACTCCACTCATCTTATAGACGCGAACATATGCCTCCAAATAGAAGCCGGTAAGCCAAGGCCACGCAGTCCCGCTAAAGTAGGCATAATCTCTATTACGTTGTTCGCCGATATACATCGGATTATATCCACCGCTTTTCGGAGAAAGCGAGCGAATACCTTTTGGCGTAACCAGTTCTTTCGTGCAAATATCCAAGACTCCTTTTCTCTCTTTTATGTTCAATGGCGAAAAGTCTAAAGCGATAGCAAAAAGCTGGTTGGGACGAACGCTCCAATCCATCATTTGCCCATCTACATAGTCTAATAAATAACCATAATCATTCAAGAAGACCTTTTTAAAAGAAGTCTCAATCTTTTGCGACTCTATCGAACAAAAATCAACGTGACTCTTTTCGTCTTCTGTGCCCTGCTCGCCAACCAACTGTTCGTAAAATTTCAGCGCATTATACCAAAGTGCATTAATCTCCACGATATAGCCAGAGCGGGGAATAATTGGCTTTCCGTCGACAGTTGCATTCATCCAGGTCACTGCCCTATCCTTCCCATTGGCATAAAGTAAGCCATTCTCGTGTACGAAAAGGTTGGGGTGCTTTCCTTCATAAATAAACAGCAATATTTGCTTAATCAGCAAGCCATACTTTTTATAACATTCCTGGCGTGAAGTATACTTTGCATATTGCTGTAAACACCAAACACACCATAGTAATATGTCCGACTGTTCTATTTCATATAAACCTGTAATCGATTCCCCTTTGAGAAAGTCAGTCACGGCCTTCTGGGCTGTTGACATATATTTTTCAAACTGTTGCTGTTCACCAATGGCAAGCGTAAGACCAGGCATAGCGATAAACGTATCTCTAGCACGCGGCTTAAACCAGTGATAACCGGCCAACAGATAATCTTCGTCATCTTTCTTGTAGCGAAATTGATGGGCTGCGTGTACCAAGCAATGATAGAAACTATCCAGTGGCGTTCGCGGCTCGATTTCTGTCTCCATCATTTTGTGGAAGTCCTTTGGACTACCTTCTTCTAAGGCAGCAGAAAAGATAATGCTCTCTCCTTTAGTAATCGGCAATTCAAAGAATCCCGGCACAAGCAAGTCCTCTGTTGAGTCGTAACCGCGCTCTCTTTCTTTCGGATACTCAAGTCCTAAATACCAGTTGGGCTCATAGTGGAAGGAAGACTTAGCCGCCAATTGCATATGCAAGGTCGGATATCCCCTATAAAGGCACATTTTTATCCCATTCTCAATTTCTTCATATGCTGTGTTTGCGACATCATTTTCGTGAGTCCATTGCCGCACACTACGAAAAGCCAGAAATGGCTTTAACCTTAACAGTGTCGGTGAATGGGCCTCTAACAAGGTATATCTTATATAAAGGTGCGATTGATGAGCGCTATAACAAATCTCTTTCTTCAGCAATACGCCACCGATTCTATAAATCCAAGTCGGTACTTTCTCTTGCTCAAAGCTAACGATATATTTATGGCCATTCGGACTAAAACTATCGCCGCGATACTTGTGAAGACCAAGGTTAAACTCGGCTCCATGCTGTATGATCGTTTCATCTAAAGACGACAACAATACATGATTTTCATCATCCATCTCTGGAATGGGGACGACAAAGAGACCATGATACTTCCTCGTATTGCAACCTACAAGCGTAGAGGAGCAATAGGCTCCTGAATGGTTGGTAATCAAAAACTCTTTGTTGAGAGATTCCTGCAGATTCGTCATCTGAATTTTATCAAAATGGAGATACGCCATAGCTGTTCTTATATTTAGTGAGTATAGATGTGAAGACCTCGGGTATGTCTTTCGGAGCGTCCATACTCTGCTTATGTTTAGTCTTTCTCAAAAGGCAAAATCCTCAAAGAGATATTGTATTTAGTTTGACACTTCCAAAAATAGTGAGAAAAAACATTATGGTAAAGCGTTTTTCTATTTTTTTCTGTTCTACACTTCATTTTTCTATAAAATTTTCGCGATTGTAGCCACACTTCTTGTTGATAACCTACATTCAACCAAAGAAAACTGCGTTTTACGGACATATTTAATACTTACGCTTAAATGAGGTTCTATACCCCGTATTCTTTATTTTTCGACAACAATGTAAAAGGCGACAGCATGCCTAATAGAATACCGAAGATGTAGAATTGAGTTACAGCTCGTTTCATCGTGAAGATAGAATTGTACTCCTGAGAAGGGAAACTCGTACCATCGTGAAGGGACAACTTTACGCTCACGACAACAAGTTGAGCATATCGATATTTAAGTCTAATAAATTCAGACTATATAATTGAATTATAATAGAATATGATCAGTGTATTCAGAACAACCTAAAGCCGTTTAAGCACTTCTGTAGACAGAAGTAGGTATAGTGAAATATTACCAAGCTTATTACGATCAACACTCAAAAAGAATTGATAAAAAGCCTAAGCGATTGCTACCAAATAAATAGAAAAGGTATATAAAAAATCAAGGTTGAAAGGATACAAAAAATCCCGATGAATCACTTGTTGGGAGCTTCACGGGACGAACTAAGCAAAAAAATCGTTTCACTTTGCTTAGAAGGATAAGTTAGAGGCAACAAGGAACTTGTATTCCCCATTGCCTCCATCATTTTTTGCTGATTATAATAAAGCGTCAAACTTTTCTTTGAACATCGCTTTAGAGCCGGCGCCAACAGTCTTGTCAACTAACTCGCCATTTTTGAAAAACAGAACAGTAGGAACGCTTCGGATACCGAAACGCGTTGTCAGATCTGAATTTTCATCAACGTCGCATTTGCCAACATTGACACGGCCATCATACTCTTCAGCCAATTCGTCAATAATTGGAGCAATCTTTTTGCAAGGACCACACCATGTTGCTGAGAAATCTACGACAAGAGGTAGCCCAGCGTTTAATTCACTCTCAAAATTCGCATCAGTGATAATTTTTTCCATTGTAACTATTTATTTTGGTTGGATATATATAATTGCAAAAGCAACATCTATGCCATTATTAAAGCAGATAACCTATAAACATCTAATTGATCGTATAGTTTATCGCCTCGCAGTTGTCTAAGAAGTCGGTAAGCTTATTATCTATAGCGATCTTACTCCCTCCATAAACAAAAGATAGACTTCTCCCTTTCAAGTCTTTAGCTACGATTTTTAGATCTGTTTTACCGGCTTCACGTTGAATCAAACCACAAAGCTCTTCAGCCATAGCTGCACTAAAGAGTTCAACATTTAGAGTAATGGTCAAATTGTCAAGCAATCGCTCTCTTGCATCTGAAAGGAAAGAGATTTCATTATATCTTAAGTCGTATTCTCCTTCCTTGAACCTTCTCGGGGTGACGTGAGCACGTATATACAAAAAATTTCCTTTTGTATTGTATTGCTTCCCCAGTCTTGCCCAATCATCTCCCCAAAACATCAGCTCGTAAGCCCCTTTGTAGTCTTCTAACTTAATAACTCCATAAGGTTTATCCCGCTTTGTCATTCCCTCACGTGTATCTGTAACGATGCCACCAAAAGAAATGTCTTGATCAGCCAAAGCATTGAGGTTGTCCAAATCAGCTACGGTAGTGGTACAAACTTTATTTAGTATGATTTTATATTTGTCTAAAGGATGCCCGGATATGTATATACCAATCAAATCACGCTCCTTGTTTAAGCGTTCTAAGTTGGTCCAAGGCTGCGATACGGGGGCAGGAAGCGGCTTTGTAATAATTGCCGCCGCTTCTTCGCCGAAAAGAGAATTCTGAGCTTGACTTTGATCTATTTTATATTGTGTGCCGTATCTGATAAGCGCATCCAAAAAGTCGCCACCTGACTCGTCTATTTCTACAAATTGTTCTCGAGCGATGCCAAAGCTATCGAAAGCACCTGCAATAGCAAGATTCTCTAGCGTTTTCCGGTTGCAAGTAGTCAGGTTTATGCGCTCCATCACATTATAAATGTCTGAGAACTGGCCATTCACTTCTCTTTCCTTTAGAATGTTTTCTACGGCCTGCGACCCAACGCCCTTTATGGCACCTAAGCCGAAGCGGATGTCGCCACGATGGTTGACGCTGAACTTCATTAAAGACTCATTGATATCAGGCCCAAGAGTATTAATTCCCATTCGCTTACTTTCATCCATAAACTTTGTGATTTCAGTTATGTTTGAAAGGGCACGACTCATCGCACCTGCCATATATTGGGAAGGATAGTTAGCCTTTAAATATCCGGTTTGATAGGCTATCCAAGAATAACAAGTCGCATGGCTCTTATTGAATGCGTAAGAGGCAAAAGCTTTCCAATCATCCCAAATTTTTTCTAAGATCTTTTCGTCATAACCATTAGCCTTGCCACCCGAAATAAACTTTGGATACATATGATTCAGCTTGTCGATGAGTTTTTTCCCCATCGCTTTTCGAAGCGTATCACTTTCTCCACGCGTGAAATTGGCTATTTCGCGCGAAAGGAGCATCACTTGCTCTTGATAAACCGTAATACCATATGTCTCCTTCAAGTACTTCTCCATACAAGGCAGATCATAAGTAATCGTCTCCTCACCCTTCTTTCGCTGAATAAACTTCGGAATGTACTGCATCGGGCCTGGACGATACAGCGCATTCATTGCAATCAAGTCTTCAAAAGTGCTTGGCTGCAAATTTCTCAAATGTCCTTGCATTCCGGTAGACTCGAATTGAAAGGTTCCGATTGTATTGCCATCAGAAAAAAGTTGGTAGGTCGCTTTATCACTGATATCAATCTTATCAATATCAAGATCAATGCCCAAACTTAACTTGATATTCTCTAAGGCCTCTTTTATAATCGACAAGTTTTTCAGGCCCAAAAAGTCCATTTTTATGAGACCAGTCTCCTCAATCACACGTCCTTCGTATTGCGTACAGCGTAATTTTTCTCCAGTCTCTTTGTCGTCGGCCGTAGATATGGGAACCCAGTCTGAAATCTTATCCTTACAGATGATAAATCCGCAAGCATGGACACCTGTATTGCGAACATTTCCCTCCAATTGCCTAGCATAACGAATAGTATCTCTCAACAATGGATTGTCGGACGCCTCCGCTTCTCGCAAACCCGGAATAGCAGCTATGGCATTATCTAACGTCAACTTTGGACTCTTGCCGCTACTATCTTCCGGTAGTTTGTCGGGAATCAACTTACACAGACGGTTGCTTTCAGATAAAGGCAGACGTTCAACACGGGCTACATCTTTAATGGCAGATTTAGTTGCCATCGTACCGTAAGTTATAATGTGGGCGCAATTTTCTGCACCATACTTATCTGTTACCCATTGCAGGACGCGCCCACGGCCGTCATCGTCAAAGTCTACATCAATATCGGGGAGAGAAATACGATCCGGATTCAAAAAACGCTCAAACAGAAGATCATATTTTATCGGATCAATCTGCGTTATGCCCAAACAATAAGCCACCGCACTGCCAGCTGCAGAACCTCTACCCGGCCCTACGCTTACGCCTAATTCGTTACGAGCTGTATTAATATAGTCTTGCACAATCAAGAAATAGCCAGGGAAGCCCATAACTTTCATAATGTGCAATTCAAAATTAACGCGCTCCTTGACCTCATCCGACAATGGCTCACCATAGCGCCGTTTTGCGCCATCATATGCAAGCTTTGCTAAATAATCTGCCTCAAATTTGATGCGATATAGTCTATTGAAGCCGCCAAGTTTTTCAATTTTCTTCAATCCTTCTTCACGCGACACAATCTCTTTTCCATTTTCATCTCGCGTAAACTCATTGAACAAATCTTCTTCCGTTAAGCGACTTCTATATTCCTCTTCCGTTCCAAAAGATTCCGGGATCGGGAAATTGGGCATGATTGGCGCGTGATCAATAGAATAGAGTTCGACCTTGTTGCAAATCTCGATGGTATTCCGCATTGCTTCGGGAATATCCTCAAAGATTTTGTTCATTTCCCGTTGAGTTTTAAACCACTCTTGTTTCGTATAAAGCAAACGCTTCGGGTCGTCTAAATCCTTTCCTGTAGATAGGCATATAAGTCGATCATGAGCTTCTCCATCTTCTTCATTAACAAAGTGGACGTCATTGGAGCAAATCAACTTAATATCCAGCTCTTTTGCCAATTGTATAAGAACTTCGTTTACCTTAGTTTGAAGCCCGTATACCTCGCGATTGGCTTGAATTGATGGATCTTTTACTTCGTGGCGTTGCAACTCTAAATAATAGTCATCGCCAAAAATGCTTTTAAACCAACGAGCGGCCTCTTTTGCCTTATCTATATCGTCTTTTAGTATATTGCTTGGAATCTCTCCTCCTAAACAGGCGGAACAAACAATAAGTCCTTCGCGATATTTGGCCAACTCCTCGTGATCTGTACGCGGCCGCATATAAAAACCATCAACCCAAGCTTTAGAAACGAGCTTAATAAGATTATGATATCCCACACTATTTTTGGCCAAGACTATAAGATGGTGTCCACTTTGGTCTGTTTTATCTTTTTTGTCTTTCAGCGTGCGACGAGCAACGTACATTTCACAGCCCAAAATTGGCTTAAAAGCAGCCGCTCTTTGTAATTTGGCGATTTGCTCTTCACTCCCCCCCTCTTCTTGTGCCTTCTTGAGACTCTCTTTAGCTTTACCTATGGCTTTTTTAGCTTCATTGTAAAATTCTTTGACGCCCATCATGTTTCCGTGGTCTGTAAGCGCCATACCTTGCATTCCATCAGCAACAGCTTTCTTTAGCAAGTTGCCGATAGAGGCTTGTCCATCAAGAATAGAATATTGAGAGTGAACGTGTAAATGAACAAAATCTTCCATATTAGGTTGTAATCTGGCAACGAAGTTACGATGAAAAGGTCTAAACATCCAAATTTATCCGCGCCAAATTCTGTTTGAAACAAAGAAAAAGAGTTATGATTCTCGCACACCCAACCAACTACAATTTTCCACTTTACTTTGCCTTCACTTCTCTGTCTTACCGAAATGAGATATACGACAATAATAATAGTCAAACAAAGGAGGCTCGACTAAAACACACGATGATAACGCGGCATCGCCTGCTTCAATCAAGCCCCCTCAATAAATGCTTGAAGCTATATTATATATTATGTGTTCACTGACAACACCTGCCTACTCTTCATTGTTCTGAAGGAACATTTAAAACTTCCCCTGGTACGAAGACTTTACGATGCGCCGAGCCAATATTGCGAATTTTTCCTTTCATCTCTAAGTTTTTTACCAAACGATAAGCGAATGTGTGACGCAAATGAAGGTAATCTTGAAGCTGCCCCACTGTCAATACTTGCTGTTGGGCAAACAATAAACGCAATGCATTGTCTATTTCCATCTCGTTTAGTGGCTTCGACGTCGACGATGTAGAGCCAACATTAGCGAAATGCGTATCTGCTAATCGCTTCATCAAGGTTCTTTCAGGAAGAAATTTAATTTTGCGTATGCGAGGAGACCGTAGGCGATAACGCTGCGTCTTAGCATCTTGATAAACCTCCCCCTTAATTGACAAAGAGAAATAGCCAAGCCCCGGAAGGTGTACGCGCCCGCCCTCTTTCAATTCAGCAATCATTGCTTCTTTCAATGCATCCAATGCGCCAATCAGATCGGCCGACGAAAAAGTCGTACCCACAGAGATCTTTTGTGCTAAAGATTCAAAGTCAACCGTTATTTGCCTTACCGGCATCACTTTCATTTTTGAATTTATAGGAAGGCCTCCTGTCGTTTTCTGTAATTTATAGAATACTGTCATACTACGAATTGTTTAAGGTTATAAAATAAATATCTTCACTAGGCAAGTAGCCGCGTCCACCTGCCTTTAGCATCTAAACAAGCTTGAGTATTATTACTCATCTCAAGCAAAAATTGGATACCACTGCAAAGGTACAAAAATTTCTTCACGTGAGGAATTTTCTACGTCCACGAGAGAATGACTGTACGCTCGTGAAGGGAGAATGTCGAAAAAGGCCTTAGACTATATAAATCATCATTTTTATTGCGGAAAACAAGTCGCGATTCACGAAACACTCAAATTTGAAATTCATTATTTATATACTCGTAGTAGATAAGATAGACAAACGAGAAAGGTAAAGCCTCAAACTTTTCTACATACAAGTTGATCTATAATATAATAATAGCGTAAAGGCACTCATTAGATGTTACGAAATTATTTTTCTTTGGCTTTTAGTGAGTATATACATTGAGAAAGTGTGATTTAAGACGCATTTTTTGGGAAAAGATTTGGTAGAAAAAAAAGTAAGGATTAACTTTGCACCTCGTATTGGGAGAATCGTTCACGAAGAATAAAAAACAGAAATAGATAGTAATGTCTAAGATTTGTCAACTTACAGGAAAAAAGGCCATGATTGGCAACAATGTTTCGAAATCAAAGCGCCGCACAAAGCGTAGCTTTGACGTAAACTTGTTCACTAAGAAGTTCTACTATGTAGAACAGGAATGCTGGGTCAGCCTTCGCATTAGCGCAGCAGGACTTCGGCTCATAAACAAAGTCGGCCTTGATGCTGCGCTGAACAGCGCGGTAGAAAAAGGTTACTGCGACTGGAAAGATATAAAGGTAATCGGTTAAAAGATATAATATCATGGCAGGAAAGAAAGCAAAAGGCAATCGCGTGCAGGTCATCCTCGAATGTACAGAAATGAAAGAAAGTGGTCTGCCGGGAACCTCTCGTTATATTACGACTAAAAATCGCAAAAATACTCCCGAGCGTTTGGAGTTGAAGAAATACAACCCCATCCTCAAACGAATGACTATCCACAAAGAGATTAAGTAATTAGTCTTTGATGACCTGCTGATACAATTCAGTATGCTCAATCATAGATAACGCTACTTATTCTAAAAACATACAGGCAATGGCAAAGAAAACAGTCGCTACGTTGCAGGAAGGCAAAAAAGACGGCCGCTCCTACACGAAAGTTATCAAGATGGTTAAGAACCCCGAGAATGGTGCTTACTTCTTTGATGAAAAGATGGTTCCGAACGAAGCAGTTCAGGACTTTTTCAAGAACTAAAGTCTCAATAGTATATTTACTATATACCCTCTCGCAACTACGAGAGGGTTTTTTATATCTGCAAATACGAAAATAAATTCGTAAGTTTGCACCAAGAAAACATAGCTATGGGATTCTTCAATCTATTTTCCAAAAAAGAAAAAAAAGAGGTTCTGGATGCAGGACTTGAAAAGACAAAGACAAATGTCTTTAATAAACTTGCACGCATCGTAGTCGGAAAGTCAAAAGTCGACGATGAGGTTTTAGATGATTTGGAGGATGCGCTCATCTCTTCAGATGTAGGCGTAGAAACGACCGTCGACATCATTCGCCGAATAGAAGATCGCGTTGCACGCGATAAATACGTGACAACATCTGAATTGAATAAGCTGTTGAGAGATGAGGTTTCATCACTCCTTACTGAAAGCGGAAATAACGAAGATGAAGGCTTTATTATCCCCGAAAACGGACGTCCTTATGTCATTCTCGTAGTTGGCGTAAACGGTGTGGGCAAAACAACGACTATCGGCAAGTTGGCCTACCATTTTAAACAAGAAGGAAAGCGCGTATATTTGGGCGCAGCAGATACATTCCGCGCAGCAGCCGTCGAACAATTATGCATTTGGGGCGAAAGAATAGGAGTCCCCGTTATCAAACAGCAAATGGGTAGCGATCCTGCTAGCGTTGCTTACGACACCCTCAGTTCGGCAAAAGCCAATAATGCAGATGTCGTATTAATTGATACGGCCGGACGACTTCACAACAAGGTAAACTTAATGAATGAATTGACTAAAATAAAGAAAGTCATTCAGAAAGTAATTCCGGAAGCACCCGACGAAGTCTTACTTGTATTAGATGGCAGTACAGGTCAGAATGCATTCGAGCAAGCCAAACAGTTTATTAAGGCTACAGATGTTACAAGTCTCGCCATTACAAAGTTAGACGGCACAGCAAAAGGTGGCGTTGTCTTAGGAATCTCTCATCAATTAAAAGTGCCCGTACGATATATTGGATTAGGGGAACGTATGCAAGATCTTCAACCATTCAACAAAACAGATTTCGTAGAAAGCTTATTTGATACAGGGGAGAAATAAGATGAACGTAGATATTCTCACCTTGGGATGTTCCAAAAATTTGGTCGATTCAGAACGACTGCTTCACCAATTTGAAGCACATGGTTTTACTACTTATCATAACCCCGAGCAAACGCACGGGGGAATTGCTGTAGTGAACACTTGCGGATTCATTGCGGCGGCAAAAGAAGAAAGTATCAATGTTATATTAGAATTGTGCCAGCAAAAAGAGGCTGGAAATTTGAAGCAAGTCTATGTAATGGGATGTCTCTCGGAGCGTTATATGTCTGAATTGCAGGAAGAAATTCCACAAGTAGATAAATTCTACGGTAAATTTGACTGGGATCAATTACTCAAAGGACTAAGCCAACGTTATGACTTCCGCTCTGCCAACGAACGCCAGATCACAACACCACCTCATTATGCGTATCTAAAAATTGCAGAAGGATGCGACCGCAAATGCGCTTATTGTGCTATACCTTTAATAACGGGAAAGCATATAAGTAGGCCGATAGAGGATATCCTAGCTGAAGTTCGCACACTCGTCAATCAAGGTGTAAAAGAGTTTCAAATCATCGAACAGGAGTTAACCTATTATGGTGTAGACTTATATCATAAACAATGCATCGCTGAATTAGTAGAAAAGATTGCAGAGACTCCCGGTGTAGAATGGGTGCGTCTCCATTATGCTTACCCGAATCAATTTCCGGATTCTCTATTGGAAGTGATTAGCAAACATGATAATATTTGCAATTATCTCGACATAGCATTACAGCATATCAGCGACAATGTTTTACAACGCATGCATCGTCACGTCACAAAGCAAGAGACAATAGACTTAATCCGCAAAATGCGAGAGAAAGTACCCGATATATGCATTCGCACAACACTGCTTTTAGGCTTCCCTGGAGAAACAGATGAAGACTTTGAAGAATTGCTGCAATTTGTAAAGGAAACTCGCTTCAATCGATTGGGAGCATTTGTTTACAGTGAAGAGGAAGGAACTTATGCAGCCAACCACTATAAAGATGATGTACCAGAAAGCGTTAAACAAGAACGTTTAGACCGCTTAATGGAGCTGCAAAGAGGAATTTCTGAAGAACTTAATCAAGAGTTAATAGGTTCCGTGCTGAAAACAATTATCGATAAACAAGAAGGTGACTATTATATTGGACGCACAGCTTACGACTCTCCAGAGGTTGATGGAGAAGTATACATTAATAAAGCAGAAAACTTACAAGTAGGCAAATTTTATGATGTACTCATTCAAGATGCCACGGATTACGATCTATACGGAACAACGCAATATGAACAATAAGGAGTTTATAGCTGATTTAGCAACGAGATTGGATGAGAAGGCTAAAGAGACTCAAAGATTAGCCTCAATATTTTCCACCGTATTTGCGGAAAGTCTGGAAGAGGGAGACAGTCTTTCAATTCAAAGCTTTGGCACTTTTGAAGTAAAGAAAAAGTTAGAAAGGATTGTAACCAACCCTACAAATAAGCAACGTATGCTTGTGCCTCCAAAATTGGCTTTGAGTTTTAAGCCGAGTAATATACTAAAAGACAAAATCAAATAATAGAAAGCGATGAACAGAAAGTTGCTGCTACAAGAAGTAGCTGACGCCTTTGCACAACGGGCCAATATTTCGAAAAAGAAAGCAGAAGCATTCTGTAGGGCTTTCTTTGACCTTATAGAAGAAGAGCTGACACACGAAAGCTTTGTAAAGATAAAGGGTTTCGGTACATTTAAGGTTATAACGGTCAATGAAAGAGAAAGTATAAACATTAATACCGGAGAAAGAATTAGAATTGACAGCCACGCTAAATTATCATTCGTGCCGGATAGTCAACTAAAGGATTTGATCAATAAACCTTTTGCTGATTTCCAGACAATCACTCTTCAAGACAGAACAACTGAAGAGGAGCTCACCAAAGCAGAGATTAAGATTGAGCGAGAGATTAGCACAAGTCAATCTTTGCAACAGGAATCAACTTTCAATCAGAAGGAATGTTATCAAAAAGAGATTGATAATAACTTACACTCAATAGAACCCATAGGATCAACTAATCATCAAAAAGAAAATCTGTCTTTTCAAGAAGCATCAAATAGGTCGGTAAAAGAAGACTCTTGTTTACAAGATTTAAATACAGGATCTAATGATTTATCCTTAGGTGGAAAAATTCCCCCTCTTCCAACTCAAACTGAAGCACCGTCAAATTACCTTATAGCCATTGATGATAGTGAGGATAAAAAGCTTGAGATAGATCCCTCCAAAAAATATCACACAAACGAAGAAGTGATGGAAGATGCTTCACAATCAGCTCAAACATCTGACGAACAGGACGCAACATCGTCAAACCAAGATTTTCCATCACAGAGTAAGAGTCGTTGGTTGAAGAGGATTGCGATCTTTTCCATCTTTATTCTACAAGCGATATTTTGTTATTATGCTGGTTATTATCGCTGGTTTTGTCCTTACGAAAAAAATACAGCTCTCCCCCAATCTGCAACCAGCCAAGAAATGGTAGCAAGCCAGCCCCAATCCTCACCACAAATGCAGTCGAAAAAAACGGAAAGTAGTAACTATAAGCAAGAAAAAATAGCTGAAGCGGACACGATCAATTATGATAAAGCCTACCCTCAACTACCAGATGGGCGCTTTCAAATTATCGGGACATTGTCAACTCACGAACTACAAAAAGGCGAGAACATATACCATTTAGCTAAAGAAGTATATGGTGATAAATCTTATGCCATCTACATTTTTACTTTTAATCAACTAAAAAATCCCGACTTGGTTCCTATTGGGACAAAACTCAAACTACCTAAGTTAAGGAAGCGAATAATAAAAAAGTAATAGAACTTTTCTTACTTTTCGCTCCTACCTACAAATCAACATATTAGCATTTAATCTCAAAAAAAGTTCGCGTTGAGTCTATAACAAGTCTATTTTGATCTTCGAAGAATTCAAGAATAATCCTTATTTTTGCAGTCTATGAATGAAATTGCCAGACATATAGAGAATCTTCTTCTAGAGCACAAATGCGTAATAGTACCGCATCTAGGAGGATTTGTGACGCAATATGTCTCGGCGCGTTATGTTGAAGACGAAAAGCTATTTTTGCCTCCTTATCGCAGTGTTGGTTTTAATCCTCAGCTTATTGTCAACGATGGATTGTTGGTACAGTCGTATATGAGAGTTTATGATACCTCATACACAGAAACAATACAAATGATCGAAGATGCTGTATTTAATTTAAAAACAGAGCTGCAACAAAATGGCTGTTATGAATTAAATGGCGTAGGAACATTGAATCTTAACATAGACGGGCATTATAATTTTCACCCGATTAATTCGGGTATTTTAGCTCCAGAACTATTTGGATTAGATGCGATCCCCATTCAGGAGTTAAAGGAAAAACGAGTTGTTCTAAGAAGTCAAGAAGCAACCATACCAAACAAAAAGAACTACACAATTTCTATTAACAGAGAACTCATCAATTATACTGCAGCAGCAATAATTGCTATTGTGTGTTATTTCTTTGTTTGGGGAGATTCATTCATTCTAAATAACGACTCTCAACCACATCAAGCAGCAGTCGTTCCACTTGTTGAACACATCGCCAAAGAAGTAGATGTTAAGGTTAGAGATACCCTCGTTCACAAACAAAGAAAGATAACAGATCTGATTACAATTAACAAACAAATTGTTGAAAATCATCACCAACGACTCGCAAATACTCCGACATCATATTTTACAATAGTTTTAGCTTCTTCGGTTAGCAAGAAAAATGCAAAAACGTTTATAAAACAACTCCGAACTGACGGATTTCAAGAAGGAGTTATTCTTTGTAAATCGAAAATGAATAGAGTAGTTTATGGTAAATATGCAACAGCTCAAGAAGCACACAAAGCATTAACTCTATATAAGAAAGACAATCGCTTTGAGCAAGGCTGGATTCTACAAGTACCTAAGCTGTCGAACCTATGAAGCGCATACGTTGTCCCAAATGCGATCAAACAATCTTGTTTGATGAAACCCAATATGAGGTAGGACGAATTTTGGTCTTTGAATGTACAGAGTGTCATAAGCAATTCAAAATTCGATTACCTCGCCCTAAAAACAATCAAGATCTTCCTAAAAATCTTCCCGTTGGCTATCTAACAATCTTGGAAAATGCGTTCCAATTTAAGCAAGTCTTACCAATTATTTTAGGAGAAAATATCATTGGTAGATCAGTAAAAGGGACAAAAGCCAATCTTGCTTTTCGAACCGTTGATCCTAGTATAGATACGACCCATTGCATTATTACCGCTGAAAAAGAACAAGATGGAAAAACTCTTTTTTTGCTACAAGATGCACCTTCCAACACAGGAACATTCTTACAAAATCAACTTTTGCAGCCTCGCGAGCAAGCTATTATCAAAGAAGGAGACATTATCAACATAGGAGCTGCAACAATGATCCTTAAGTTAACTGACGAATGAGAGTTTTCACAACCCTACTCCTGTTGCTCATAAGTCATTCTATTAATGCGCAACAACCGTTTAAAGGAAAGTTTTATAGCAAATCAAATCACATTACTCTAGTTTTAGATCTTTATGAGAGCTCTATAGAAGTGCCTGGATATAGCTTTCTAGGAAAAATGAATGGCTATATGAAAGGCAACTCAAGTGGTGATCTATACGGTGTTTGGTTGATTGTTACGCACAAAGTTCAAGCAAACAAGGCAACCCTACGCTTTGTCAATGATATTGGGGCAGATACTCAAGAGGTCGAATTTACAATTAACTCAGACGGCACCTATAGCTACAAAGCTATAGGAAAGAATTTCATAAAAAAGGCTATTGGAAGACGCTTAGAGAGTATTCCAGCTCTATTAAAATTCGAATTAATAGGAGATTAAACTTCAAATTCCGAAATATAGGCTATCCATCTCTATAATATAGCCGTCAAGGGCCTGATTCCTAATAATAAATTACTACCTTTGCAAGCGATTTTGTACGGACCTACTTTTATATTTTGGCCTACAACAATCCTATACAAAATAACTTATTCGATATGAAGGCATTTATATTTCCGGGACAAGGAGCACAATTTGTTGGTATGGGTAAACCTCTTTATGAACGTCACCCAGTAGCTAAGCAATTCTTTGAAAAGGCCAATGAAATTCTAGGTTTCCGTATAACTGACATAATGTTTGATGGGTCAGATGAGGAATTGAAACAAACGAAAGTTACTCAGCCTGCTGTCTTTTTACATAGCGTCATTAAAGCACTTTGTTTAGGTGAGCAATTTAACCCAAATCTAGTAGCGGGCCATTCTTTAGGTGAATTTTCGGCTTTAGTTGCTGCTCGCTGCTTAAGTTTTGAGGATGGATTAAAATTAGTTGCTGCTCGCGCAAGAGCAATGCAAAAAGCCTGTGAAACTGCTCCTGGAACAATGGCCGCAATCATTGCTTTACCCGATGAAAAAGTAGAATCAGTCTGCACTGAAGTAAGCAATGATGGACACATTGTAGTTCCGGCTAACTATAATTGTCCTGGCCAATTAGTTATTTCAGGTCATCTTCAAGCAATAGAAGAAGCCTGCCAAAAACTTAAAGAAGCCGGTGCTAAACGCGCATTAATCCTACCTGTAGGTGGAGCTTTCCATAGCCCATTGATGCAGCCTGCACAAGAGGAATTAGAAGCAGCCATTGCTACAACAGAGTTTAAAAAGCCTATTTGCCCCGTTTATCAAAATGTAGACGGAAAAGCACATACAAACCCTGAAGAAATCAAGAATAACCTTATTCAGCAACTCACCCATAGCGTACTATGGACGAAGGAAGTTCAAAACATGATTACTGATGGATGTAAAGACTTCACTGAATGTGGGCCGGGTAAAGCTCTTCAAGGCATGATTTACAAAATTGCTCAAGCTCAAGGAACAGAAGTACAAATACAAGGCGTAGAAGAATAAGATTTTGCTTTACAATTAACAAGACCTTGCCTATCTATCCTTAAGGAAACTGATGGACAAGGTCTATTCTTTTTTACTATAACACATGAATTACAGACTTCTGCTTATAGCACTGTCATTTTTTTCTTTGACTACGATGGCACAAATCAACATTTATCAAGTATTACCAAGACTTTATGGTAATACGCGCAATAATAACATAAAGAATGGCACGTTAGCTGAAAACGGCTGCGGAAAATTTGTAGACTTCACCTCGTCTCGCTTAAAAAAACTACAGCAAAATGGCTATACACACATTTGGTATACGGGTCTTATCGCGCATGCTACACAAACAGCTTATCAAAATTTACCACAAGACAACCCCGAAGTGGTAAAAGGGAAAGCAGGTTCTCCATACGCTATCAAGGATTATTACGATGTCGATCCGGATTTGGCCACCATTACTCAAAACAGGATGCAGGAATTTGAAGCACTAGTTGAGCGCACGCACAAGGCTGGACTGAAAATGTTGATTGATTTTGTACCCAATCACGTTTCTCGCCAGTATCATTCCATAGCGCGCCCTAAAGGAACAAGCGATCTAGGTCAAAATGATGATATAACCAAAGCTTTCGATTCTACTAATAACTTCTACTACTGCCCCAATGAGCCGCTTAAGCTTAATAATATTTTAGGACACGAAGGTTCTTACAAAGAAAGTCCTGCAAAGGCCACAGGAAATGACCGATTTGATGCAGAGCCGAATAAAAATGATTGGTACGAAACCATCAAGCTCAACTATGGTGTCAACTATTTCGACAATCGCTCCAAGCATTTTGACCCCATTCCTGATACTTGGTTGAAAATGACAGACATCCTACGCTATTGGGCCCAAAAAGGAATAGATGGTTTCCGATGCGATATGGCAGAAATGGTACCCGTAGAATTTTGGAACTATGCTTTATCTCGCTTAAAAGCAGATTATCCTCACCTTATCTTCATTGCTGAAGTATATAACCCGGCTGAATACAGGAACTACTTACATCAGGGCAAATTCGACTATCTATATGACAAGGTTGGCTTGTATGATACGCTACGCTCTGTAGTTTGCGGTCAGAGTTCGGCATCTGCTATTACCTCTTGCTGGCAAGCGATTGACGACATACGTCCGCATATGCTTAATTTCCTCGAAAACCATGACGAACAACGCATTGCGTCTAACTTCTTTGCAACTAATCCGTTTAAAGCTCTCCCTGCTTTAGTAGTTAGTACTTGTTTAAGCAACAACCCCTTTATGGTTTATGCCGGTCAAGAATTAGGCGAGCGTGGAATGGACGACGAAGGTTTCAGCGGGTGTGATGGACGAACAACAATTTTTGATTATTGGACCGTCTCATCTTATTTGAAGCTCCTTAAAGGAAAAGCCTCGTACACGCCAAACGAAAAAAAGCTAAGCGATTACTACACAAAGTTGCTACAGATCCGCAGGGATACACCTGCTATTTCTCAAGGTAAGATGTTTGACTTGATGTATGTCAACAATACTCGTGCAAACAATTTCAACCCTGATAAACAATATGCTTTCCTACGATCGGATGGAAAACACCACATACTAATTGTAGCCAATTTTGATGCAACCCCCACACAGGTTGGTGTTTGCATACCGGCACACGCTTTTGACTACCTATCACTAAAGGCTGGTAAGCGCAAAGCAAAAGACTTGCTGACGGGCGAAATATGCACGTTAGATTTACAACAAGATAAGATTGTATCATTATCACTTCCCGCCTACGGCGCTACCCTATTAAGTTTTTGATCCTTCATACGAGCATTATTTTTTTTGTAGTTTCCGGAAAAGTCTCAATGATACTTATCCGGAAACTTTTTATTGTTCAGGTGCCAAACAACTCGCTTTAAAAGTCTATAATAATCCGAATCTATCATCCTATTTCTCAACACTTAATATATCGATCATATAACCAGAAAAACACATCCAATTTATTATAACATTAAAGCGGCTATATCTTCACAGACATCTTATTTTGATAGACCAAGACTCATAGTTCCAGTATGAAAAATGGAGGCTATTTTTGTTTGCTGGCACCAAACTATCGTTTGCTGGAGCCAAATTACTGTTTGCTGACATCAAACGATAGTTTGGTGCCAGCAAACAATAAAACTCCCTCAACAAATAGTTACCAATTACTCTCAAAAGCTCCCAAAACTCATTGAAGACATTAAGATTTTATTTATCCTCCTTCTTTAAGTTAGATTTCAATACATAACATTTCCTTTATCTTTGGCCATCTTGCTACACTGTTGTAAAAATACTTTGTAAAATTCCCTTTTTTCTTGTCTTTTTGAGGTGAATTTCGATTTCAAGTTTTACTATAAAAGAAGTGCATAAATATTTATATCAGAGTATTTTTCATGATCTAAGATAATCCATTAATATACCAAAAGTAAACTATATATTATTCGTACATTTGACATAAAAATCATATCACAATTGGCTCAATAAACTAGTTTCCAATCAGATAACAAAGAACAGAAACTGAGAAACAAACATATACCACATTTTATTTCCTTTCTAAAGCACTATATATCAATTCATCACGCGAAATAACGCATTATATTGATGAAAAAAGTCAAAGATATTTGCTAGATCAAGAATATGTGTTACTTTTGCACTCGCATTCACAACAAGTGAATTGGTGCGTTAGTTCAGCCGGTTAGAATGCCTGCCTGTCACGCAGGAGGTCACGGGTTCGAGTCCCGTACGTACCGCTTTAAATACTCTGAAAATAGCATCAGAGATTTCTAAAGAAAATCGTAAGTATCATAACTTCAGGGAGTTATGATACTTTTGTTTTGTATCACTTCTTCTTTTCGGAGTATGTGTAGATACACAAAAATATTCCAAAATACTCCACAACGGCTACAATTCAGCTACAGAATTTTTTGAATTTCAAAAATTGTAGCCAAGAGTGGCTACAGAGTACATCAAGAGTACGTAAGAATTGCTCATCATTTGGAAATTATGTTGAACTTTGCAGCATAGCAGTGGATACAAATGGCTACACTGTTTTTTGGTTTTGGCTACACAAAATCCATACTATGGCTACAATTAAAAACAAGTATTTATGAAGTCAATTTTTAAGTCAACCTTCTATCTTAGAAGTAATTACGTAAACAAAGAAGGGAAGAATCCTGTGATGTTGAGAATCTATCTCAACAATGAGCGTCTCTCGATCGGATCAACGGGTATCTCTGTTTTAAAGTCTCTTTGGGATATTGACAAAGAACGTCTCAAAGGTCGAACAACTGAAGTCCTGAGGACGAATTTGCAACTCGATAATATCAGTAATGGGTTGCTTAATATCTTCCGCCGTTTGGAGTTTTCAGATGATTTGTGTTTGGAACGAATCAAAGAAGAGTTTTTAGGAAAGAAAGGAGACATAGATACGTTTATGGCTCTTTTCGAGAAGCATAATGAAGACTTCCGAAAGCAAGTAGGAGTTTCTGTATCTGCTACTACTTTGCGAAAGTATGAATTATGCAAGCGTCACTTTGCAGAGTTCCTGAAGCAGAAATATGGTCGGACAGATATAAAGTTGTGTGAATTAACTTATACTGTCATCTATGATTTTGACCTTTATCTTCAAACAGTTGCCGGGCAATGTCGTAACACAGCAACAAAGACAATGAAGATTTTTAAGACAATAACCATTTTAGGTCGGAAATTGGGTGTGCTGCACCATGATCCGTTTGCTAATTACCATTTTCACTTGGAGCTTGTCGACAGAGGATTTCTCACTGATGAAGAAATTCTCAAAATTGTGAATAAAAAACTTACGATACCTCGTTTATCTCTTGTCCGTGATATATTCATTTTCTCATGTTTCACAGGGCTATCATACATAGATGTTGCCAATCTCACACCGGAACATTTAGTTAATATGGACGATAAGCAGTGGATTATGACGAAGAGACAGAAAACGAATGTAGAATCTAACATTTTGCTTCTTGATATTCCAAAACAGATTATAGCTAAATATAGCAATAAGACTTATCGTGATGGTAAACTGTTTCCTGTATTAAGTAATCAAAAAATGAATGCTTATCTAAAGGAAATAGCTGACATTTGCGGTATTGGCAAAAATCTTACTTTCCACCTTGCAAGGCATAGAGAATTTTATAAACATCAAATAATCAATAGATTATATTGTTTGTCAATATAGGGAGGTAACGATAAAGAAACCAGCGAACTTCTATACTCCACCTTACTTATTTTGCCATTTCAAAGAACCACTTTATTTGATGCGAAGATAAGGGAATATCGTGAGAAAAAAGAATTTCCTCTGAGTTATTTTCACAGAGTCGTCTTTTGTATGACTTTTTGTTTTTAACGCAGTCTGTTCTCATGGTAAAGTACAGCCTCAGAAGATGTATTTTCTGTTTTAGCAAGCCTCTTCTTGAATCCCATTTACTTATAATATGTGTTATGCAAAAGCTTCACTTATTACTCTCCAAAGCCAAAGTCCATAGGAATATAGAAATCTTTAGCATATTCCTCATCAATATCACCAGAGCCACCAATAACCTTCATTGGCTTGTTGGAAATTACCTTGTCAGCAAGATTTTCATTCAGAAACTGCCCCAACAAATCAAGTTCGTCATGAAATGCACTATGATTCGTATTAATTATTTTTCGCATATCAAGATAGGACAAAAACTCATCTTCTGATTCAACAAAATCAGCAACGACCATCAAGTCAAACAATGACACAGCCCATGTATCACGGAAATGCTCCTCCATCAAACCAGCAGTCACAAGCTTGTCCATCTGCCCCAACAATGAAGAAAAATGTTGGAAGGTTACAGCCATCTTATATATTGGCTTCTTCTTATCAATAGTAACTGTTCCTTCTTGTGTGCCAAATTCAGGTTTTGTAGAATTATAAATAAAATCAGCAGCTCTACAGCATTGTTTACATGCCTCAGCAACAGATGCCTTGAACTTATCCTTGGCTCCATCTAGCCTAACTCTGTCTTTATAAGAAAGTTCATGTGCTTTAACTTCTATAATATAGATAGCTTTATTTGAGATACCAAGGATATCAAGTTCTGGTTTCTTTTTTTGACCATCTTCTTCTATTATATTGTAGTGTACGGAAGAATAGAATGTGACGTTGGACAAAAATGATTCCATGACGGACTTTACTTTACTCTCAATATAAACGTCTCGGCTAATTGGATTCGTGTTCTGCTGGAAATTCTTCTGGTAATAGGCTTCATTGCGCATCATAAGCTTTTCTGCAATCAAGAACAGATTTCTATGAGGAATCATAGGAGTAAAGCAATAATATTTATCACCATCTTTAACGAACGGCTTCTCAAAAATACTATGACCATTCATAATACTGCCTTTGAATTCGCTTTCTACAAGAAAAGCAGAATTATCACCAAATTTCATAGAAAGAGAATCTAGGATTCTTGTCTCCACCTCGCTTTGAGGATAGACCCAAAATATCATATCAGATCCTCTATAATCATCTGGTTGATACATAAGGAATTGCATGCCATCTTCCGTATGCGGTACATCTGGGTTTGCTTCAAAGAACGCACCAAATATACCTTTTGAGAAATCTTTATTCTCTAATCTAACTTCATTGCCAATAGGGCCAAAAGTCTTTTCTTCCCATTTCACCCACCGATCATGCATCTTTGTTGCACCATAGATAGTATCTTGGCTACATATCTTGCATATAACCCTATTTTCCAGATCCATAAAGAAATCAAATAGTTGGTCCACACTATAGCCGAATTGCTGTTGGTAAAAGGTCGTATGTGGGAAGAACATTTCTTTAAATACTTCATACACATGAACTTGATAACCATCGCCACGAACAGCGATGGTATCCATATGAATCATCCAATCAATAAATTGGGTAGGCTCGTCACCTAATGGCATATCAAGATGCATATAAGCTACAAACAAAGTCTTCAGTTTATCTCTCAAATCCTTTATGACATCATCTGTGGGGGAGTCTTTCCCATCATTGGGTAATGCAAGTCCAAAATTCATAGCATATTCTGCTATCACTTCTGCATTTTCATCCAGACGCATATCTGTGCCATTCATCTGAGCTATAAAGTGCTTTTCAATGTTTGGTAGGTGGTCTAACAAATATAATCCAATGCTTCCAAGTAGCTGAACTGAATCGTATTTTCTAAAATAACCCTCAACTATCTCAATATGCTCCCTTAGAGCAGTTTTAATAGCATCTTTATCTTTAAAGACTTTAAGCAGATACTTGCCCATAGCACGCATTTGCAATTCAAATGGATTTGAAGTATTAGCACATTGCCTAACTACTGTCTTTTTCTTCTTAGCCTTAGGGGGCTGTCTTTTCTTCTTTGTGTGTTTTCTTTTTCTAACCATATGAGTATTTGCCATAAAGTATCAATACTTCCCTAGGCCACTTACAATTTTAGACTTGAAATTAGAGTTGACGAAAATATGATGACCTTCTAATTTATATATCATATCAATAAGTTTAAAGTCCTTCTTAGCACTAAAAACATGTCGTTTAGCATAGAAGTATCTTAACATGTTTTGGCGCCTGATTTCTTTATCAGTTGCAATTGAGAATGTGCAGTCATACTCCTCCTTTTCTTTAAAATACACTCTGTCAAAAACTACTATCATTAGAGTCGGTGATAATGGGAATGTCAACTCTCCTCCATATTGAGCAAGTCCCATATACATAGGACGTGCATTTTTCACATGAGGCTCAACTATAATAGGAAAATCACTTGTATAGAAATCATCATTTTCACTTACGAGGAACATCCATATATTATTTGCTATCGCATTAGCAAAATCCATAAGAGTCTCATCATCTAAATAGGTTAACTGTGCATGGAGAACTGGTGCTTCACATTCTATGTCTATTTCCAGATTATTAATAGATTCATCTCCTTTTTCTTTGGCTAGAAAATATTTCACCATGTCAATTCCTGCTCTCTCCATCCTGAGATAGTCGTCAACTGTTGAATCTTTAAATAGAGGATGTCGAAAAAATTGAGTAACAAGATGCAATGCTAGTTCTCTTTTCTCTTCAAACTGTAAACGGTATTGTTCCTTGCCCGAAATCCATTCGTCCTTTATGACATCTATGGATTGTAAAAGCTGAGAGAGGTTTGGCTCAATTAAATTGGCAAAATGGTCATGCTCTATCGACAATCTATTGAGATTATTCCCGGATTTCTTATTATTCTTTTCGACATATGAATCTGAAATAGAGTACATATCATCTTCACAACAGACAGACATCATACTGCCTGGATATACCTTTGATTGCAGCTTATCATATGTAAAAATACTCTTGTCGTTATCAGAAAATCTCTTCAGATAGCATCTTGGGATATAGTGTTGTTTCATTATGAATTTACAATAGACCTAAAATTACACAAAAGAATGTGAGTAATGATTTTCGATAGATAATAATTAAGCAGCCTGTCTTTGCAATGGACACAATGCTTTAACGCTTGACATTAACCTCTACCATATGGTATAAAATACAAAGTTACAAGTTTACACATTACCACACATGCACAAAAATCATATCAAATGCAACTCATTTACTAACCTATTCATCTGCATATTCTGAGAATGTTGAGTAGTTTTTATGTCCTTTCCCTTTCATTTTAGCAAGTTTTGTTTTGTCTATTCTAGTTTGAATATATACTGTTAATTCCTCAAATTTCTCAATTGGCAAATTATAGAGAGTCCTTGTAGGGCCTATTTTGTATCGTTTTTTTAGATGAGAGGAAAATGCTGCATAGTTCATATTTTCTTTTCCCACCTCATACTCTTTATATTCATTATATCGTTTAATTAGATGTCCGATATAGTTTGCTTTTATCGTATCAAAACCTATACAGCCTTCTGGATATTTTTGTTTTACCGTTTTCTTCGTCTGATTTATTGAGATATTATTATTGTCTCCGACAATGGCATTTTCTACATTGTTATTAAAGTTCGCAATTTTTCCAGAATCGCTTTTGTTTGATATCGGAGCGGTTAAAAGCGAAAGTTTCTTTTTGTACACATCAATACTTGTAATATCGCCTTTGGTAATCTTTGAATGACAAGTAGGACAAAGCAAAAGTAAATTCCCCATTTCGTTGTGTGTAGGATTCTCATCTATATGGTGAATCTCAAAATGCCCAACATCATCATTTTGACAAAAAGGACAAACTGATCCTATTTCTTTCTGAAGTATGGCTCTTACTTTTGCCAACTGTGGTATAGCTATTCGTGATTTCATTATACTTTAATTGAATATATATTGGAAATAGGGAATCTATCTCATAATAAATCTGCATAATGGGCTATAAACAGCCTTATGAGTTATGAAATATAGCAGAAATGATTTGGCGACCGTTCTTCAGCAGTGATATACCACTCCTTGCATAACTCAAATAACTTATTGCAAAGATAAAGGGATATAGTGAGAAAAAAGAATTTTCTCCAAATTAATTTCGATAGAGCCGTCCGTTTGGGCGGCTCTTTTGTTTTCAATGTATTCTGTTCCTATGCTAAATGCAGTCTCTGGAGACTGTGTTTCTGTTTTCGCCCTGCTTCTCTGTCTGCACCTCCCTCCACTTATGCCCGTGTATCATGTCGGGATCTGTTGTTCGTTGTCAGCGGCAAAGGCTGTTCCGGGCTTTTACGGATAAAAAAGGTCAAGGCGGCAAGCCGTTTAGACGACAATCTCCACACTTCCATTTCATTGCAGGTAGTATTCTCGCCATAAAACCTTGTTTGTCCCAATCCCTACCTTTTTACGCCACTGAAACGAAAACGACCGACCCGACGGAAAGACGCATAAAAAAAATGTCGGATATGCGAGAAGCAGGGAAAAAGAAAAAGTTGAAACTCAACTCCCTCACCTATGGAATCCGCATAAAATCAAAAATAACCGTTCAAGAAGAACAGATGGAGTAAAGCGGTCGGTAGATTTGCCGACCACTCTTTTCTTTCGTGAGCTTCTTTCTTTCGTGAGCTTCGGGAGAAAGAAGAAAGGAGCAAAGCCCCCCCAATGAAAAACACCTCGTTACTTTTGACAGTGAGTTGAGACGGCTCAAAAGTAACAAAAAGCCAATACAGACTATTCTTTATGGAATGATAGCTTCATCATAGAGAATGTATAAAAATATCAACTTCATTATCCTCTATTATTTCATCCATTTTATTAAATATAGTTTTGTCAAAAATGGACGTTGGAAGTATTAGTTTCTTGAATTTATTATTCCCATTAAACCAACTGCTATCCCAAATCTCAACACTTTCTCCCCTTACGATACTACACAACGTTTCCTTGAAGTCAAATTTTTCAACACTGCTTTTCAGCATTCTTTGTAACCAAATTTGAGCAAATTCTGAATTAGGTGTTTCCATTAAACGCTTATATATTTTGTTTGAAATGGACAACTTCATTTTCTCTTCTGTGTTCTTTAGTATTTTACTAATGATAGAACAGCATACAGGTATTGCTTTAGGATTATGAAGCATAATGTCAACTGTTATGCTGATAATTTGGGTGGATTTTTCTTTGTCTGATATTTTTTTATTTAATTCAGTTAATCCTCGAACGATACTTCCAGAATTGGGGTATATAATACTATGCTGATGAATCAATAAAAATTGCTTTTGTAGAGTTAGGTCGCCTTGATTAAGTTGAAACCATGATAATTTATCAGGCTTTACAGAACTTGATATGATATTCTTGTTCTCTCTTGTTTTTGAGGAGTTTAGTTTTAATCCGAAAGGAACGATGAGCTCCGACAATAGCCTTAGAATCATCTCTCCGTCATTGGGGGTATTTACGAAAATCTTATAGTCATCTCTATATCTAAATATATTGTAGTCTTCTATTTTATTTTCAGTTATTTTATCTGCAAGTAATTTATCTATATATCCTAAAATTATTTCTGCAATAAAATCCATCAAAACAGACCCCTGAGGAATTCCATTAGTTTGACCATACTGCATATTTCTTATATGAGTATCTATTTTATTTCCTAACAGATTTCTATCTCTTTGTTCTTTTGCAATTTTTCTTGTTTCAATAGCCCATGCTATGGAATGAGTGTATATAGAGCCATAACAATCGGCAATATCTGTATCATATGAAAACTTATAATCCAATGATTGGTTTATAGATTCTTGTTCTATGTTTTCCCACCATTGAAGTATCTGTTCCGCCTTATCTGATTGTCTGCTCTTAGCTTCTACTGGAATACTAAAGCATTTTATCTTTTTGTTGTTCTGAAAATCATGAAATCTACCCAATAATTTCTTCCAATTAGATTCTTTTGTGATTTCTTTAACCAATAGAACATAAAGAAATGGGTGTATAATTTGCAAAGGTCGCCAAGATAATTTTCCATCTTTATTTGCAAATAGAGTGTGATTAACTTTTTCGCAATTTTTCAACTTACTTGTATCATAAACGTCTGAAACGCGTTTTTTTTCGTCCAACACCTTGCTTATTTCATTTAATAGATTTGAGAAAGAGAAATATTCAGGAAGATCTATATTGCAATAACTTTTGTCTTTTAGAAAGAAGTCCTTAGCTTCTTCATGCGACATTTCAAGTATTGATTTTCGACTCATACGTTCAAAATATATTTTAGTTGCAAAGTTACTCATTCATAGTGAGAAAGGCGAAGCAAATAGCAAGAAAACGCCTCTTGCGAAGCATAAAAATGTCGCAAAAGGCGTGTTTGATAATTAGGGTACATAAAACAGATCAAACTCCACTTTTCGTCTTTGACAAGCCCTCGCAGAACTTTGCCTTTGTATCGGCAGAAAGAGACAAATTCGCGGTAAAAACTCCTGTCACCCGACTCTATCTTTCGTATTAGTCGGCTTTTGGGATGATTGCCGTATCCCAGCGACCTGCCTACTCTGACATTATATGACAGCACGGAAAGCAGCAGGGCAGTTCCATTTAAAACATCTGAAGATAGGGATTTACAACAGCTTCCTAAACTTCATCTCCGCTAATCTGTTGATTTCATCCTTGTAGGTTTCAAGATGATGAAGGATGATGTTCTCCACATAGATACCGATGGTCATATCTCTATTCCTCATAGACATGACTATCTCCGCCAATGTGTCCTGCAATTCTTTGGCAATATAGATGGTCTTCCGATTTTTCAAGGTGTTGCGACAAATAAAAAGCGACTCATAATCACCTTTGTCAGCCTTTCGCCTTTCTCTTCTTGGGGCTTTTGAAAAATCCTTTGACATTGGTTCGTCATTTGGACGTTCTGGTTCGACACACAGCTCTTCTGATTGAGAGCGTTTCATCTCACTCTCTTTTCTTTTCATGGGAATACCCTGTGAAATAAGTTCTCGGATGGCTACGGGATCTACCTTGCCGTTTTGGTTCTCTGTCATACTTACTTATTTTTTATTGTCGTTATACAATTCAATGTTCATTTCGTTGTCGGTATATTTACCGATGAAGATGAATACGTCCGCTATCGAAGATATGCCCGATAATCAGATTCAGTGGAGATGTTCATCGGTGTCCATCAATACAATCGTTCGATTGTATCAGCTTTCGCACATTCCCACATTCGAGTGAAAGAATCAAGGATATGCTCTTTGATATACACCCTCGCTCATATCGCTCATCGAAACGTGATATTATCGAAGACACATACCATTACCGATATATTTGACAGTGCAAATATATGGCTCGGTAATGCTATAATCAGCGTGATTTTCTTTAGTGCGTACTTGTGGCTTCGATTTGGTTAATTGTGGCTTCGTCTCTCTTAATGGCTTTGGGGACAAGAGGTCGTAACTTTGCAGCAAGCGATAAGCCGGTATTTCATTGCTTTGAAAACATACATTTCGAGAAGATAAAGCACCGCCTTTCAAGGCGGATTTATTTGCGTCGGAGCAAATAGCAAGATATGTCTTGCGTTACCCGAAATTATTTCGGTAACTCAAAACCCTTACTCTTGGCAGAGGGCGGAACACCTCCGAAGTCGGTGTTCTTGGATGGAAGTTTTCGTTGTTTTGATTGGCTATTTTATCGTGAACGCTCTCTGATGGATTTCAATTGTGTTTAGCACGTTCGATTTCCAAAAGAGAGAATTACAAACCATTAAAATCCAAAGTAATGACAAAGAGAAATGTGGGACGACCACCTAAGAATGAACGAGCCAGCCATTGTTGTATGGTTCGATTTACGGACACAGAATTTGCTCGTTTTCTAACGATGTTCGAGCAGTCGGGGCTTCAAAATAAAGCCGCTTTCATCAAGGCAAGGGTCTTTAATGAGACCTTTCGGGTGATAAAAGTGGATCGCTCGTTGCTCGATTACTATCAAAAACTGACGACTTTGTACGGACAATTTCGCGGTGTCGGGGTGAATTATAATCAAACTGTGGTCGCTTTGAAAAGCAATTTTACTGAGAAAAAAGCCTTTGCAATGCTCACTAAGTTGGAGAAACTGACACTTGAATTGGCTATTATCGGAGGGGAAATAGTACAACTCACTCGTTAGTTTCAAGAGAAATGGCAATATCGACAATAGCTGCTTATATCATATTAACCCCAATTCGGTTTAAGGTCCCCTCCTTTTTACTCAGATTATAGTCCACAACGATTCTTTCGACCTTGTTTTAGGCCGAAGATTTATTGTTTCACGCAAGTAAATTTAGAAAAGTGTGAGCTGTTTCACTTCTGTTTCTCCCTCCATCTCAAACTCCATATTGATAGAGGGTTTTGTATCGTAGAAAGCATAAGCCGCCATTCCTGCCAAAAGGTTGACAATAAAGTTTGAGATACTTCTGTGGCGGGTATGAACAATCTGTGCCACGTTCTTGAGCATATCGTTAATGGTTTCGATAATGCTTCTTTTGCGGAGCATGATTTTGTCGTGCACATCCATTAAGCGGTTCTTCATATTAGTGCGTATTCCCGTGACGATGTGAACTCCCCTATCGAAGAGTGAAGCAAAAAGAGATTGTGAAATGTATCCCTTGTCCGCATAGAGCTTTCCGAATAAATCCTTAGTCAAGTTATTAAATACCTCCGGGTTACGATCGTCCACATTGGCTTTGGTAAGTGCAAAGTTGAGTAATTCCCCTCGTTCATTACACAGCAGATGCAGCTTAAAACCATAGTACCATCCCATCGTGCTTTTCCCTTTATGAGCATAGCCCTTGAAGACACGATTAGAATACTCACGCTTGTTTTCACACACGGGAATACGCGTTGAATCGATAAAAGTAATCCCTGTACATTCTCCCATCAGAGCTAATTTAAGGAAGAGCAAAAGGGGGATCGTCACTCGTGGCATACGTTCCACAAAGCGGGTATACGAAAGAAGGTTAGGGAACTCTTCTTTAAGTTCTCGACAGACGTAGAAGAGATAGAAATGTTTGAAATTGCGAAATGTATTGCTGTGGAACAACACAAGAATGGTAATCATTTCTGCATCGCTCATTCTTCCCTTTCTATTGCGAGTTTTAGGGGTGTTTGGAGAGGGGGTTGAAAGCGAAAGTGCTTTTTTGTTCAATTCTAACTCATATTCTTTGCAGAAATCATCTGCAATACAATAAATTCCCGTAACTTTGCTGACAAGTTTCATAGAGGATTGTTTTTTGTTATCTGTTTGGTTATCAACAACAAATATACGAAAAATAATCCTCTTTTTGGGCTTTTATTGAAACTATTTTAAGACAAAAATAAGCCTTGCTTATCCCGAATTGGGGTAAATACCGTCATGGCCTTGGAAAAGCGGTTCACAGAATATCAAACCCTGGGCGAACTCTTTTCGGATATGGAGGGCGATCTCATGGCACTCACGTTATGGAAGCGAGTGCTTGCCTGTATCGAACGCGTTCTTCGTGTTTTAGGAGAAACACTTGGGGTGACGCCCCAACACCTTATGGCTACGATCTGCGGCAACGACAAAGAGATGAGCAAAATCCTTGTAATGGCTGAAGCGTTGGAAAAATGGGATGAAGTATGTGGGCAGTCTGCATAACTTCTATTAGCCATGTGTTAAAACTCAATGGATATGGGAGAAGACAGGCAAAAGTGAATGGGAAAAGACTGCGTTTTAAGGGGTGGGAAACTTTAGTAAAGTCAACTTTAATCAGTTATAGTGTTTAACTGAGTCAACTTTTAAAGCATAAGGCTCAAACGTAGTCAACCTAAATCAGGAAACTATAGTTTTGGTAGATGTTTACTCTAATTATTCTCTTTTGTCATTTTAGCTATAAAGATAAGATTAATAGGCATTTACGCACAATCCTTTGACTGTGCAAAAATAGTCCGTACCTTTTACACAAAAGATGCGTACTTTTTGATCAATTAGTCTGTATCTTTTTCATAAAAGGTACGGACCTTTTCCTTGAAAAGTACGTACTATTTTTTGCATACGTAAGTCTTGGAATTGTTGCATTACATTTCTACATTACGACCTTCGTTTGTTTTTCATGTAGACAATAACATTTGCAGTTATGATTTATGGGTATATTAGAGTAAGTAGCGATAAGCAAACAGTAGAAAATCAAAGATTCGAGATCAACAACTTTTGTGAACATCAAAAACTTTCAATTGACGATTGGATTGAAGAAACCATCAGTGGCATGAAGAATTATACTAAACGACAGCTGGGCAACCTGTTGAAGAAAGTCAACAAGGGCGATATCATCATCTGTAGCGAGTTATCACGCCTTGGTAGAAACCTCTTTATGATTATGGAAATATTGAATATCTGTATGACTAAGGAATGTCGCGTTTGGACTATCAAAGACAACTATCGTCTTGGTGATGATATTCAAAGCAAAGTACTCGCCTTTGCCTTTGGGTTATCGGCGGAGATCGAGCGAAACCTCATCAGCCAACGCACAAAAGAGGCATTGGCAAGAAAGAAAGCAGAAGGTGTTATCCTTGGTCGCCCGAGAGGTCGCAAAAGTTCCCCTAACAAATACAAACTTTCAGGTAAGGAAGTTCTCATATCTGAACTATTAAAGAACGGCACTTCCCAACGCAAGATAGCCAAGGTTTGTAAGGTTGATAGGAATACGCTTGCACGGTTTATTAGGATTAAAGAATTGGCAGAGAAATAATGAGCGATTTTGTGCAGCAACAGAACTCTATCTGTGACTTCTCTCATTCAGATAGCTGGGTTATCCTATCCCCCATTGAACAGAGTATTAAACGTAAAATAGAGAAAGTAGGAACACCGCTTAAAGATTGGGACATCCAAATAAACTATGGCATCAAGACTGGATTTAACGAGGCGTTTATAATCTCTACCAAGAAACGAGAAGAAATCCTTGCCAACTGCCAGACGGAAGATGAACGCAAGAAAACGTCTGAACTTATTCGACCGATTTTGCGAGGCAGGGATATAAAGAGATATGGTTATGTGGACAATGGATTATTCTTAATCAACACCCACAATGGCATTAGAAACAAACTCCCACGCATTGACATCAACGATTATCCTGCTGTAAAAACGCATTTAGACCAATATTGGGACAGAATCTCCACTCGTGCGGATAAAGGTGACACTCCATATAATCTTCGTAACTGCGCTTATTTGGAGGATTTTTCTAAGCCAAAAATCATTTGGAAAAGAATCGGATCTATATTACGTTTTTCTTATGACAGCAAGGGCTGTCTTGGTTTAGACAGTACATGTTTTGCCACAGGTCAGCATATAGAATATTTATGTTGTGTGCTCAATTCTTTAATGGGGCATTATTTGTTGAAGGATTCTCCAAAAACAGGAACAGGGGATTTATTGGTGAGTGTTCAAGCCATTGAACCAGCCTGTATTCCTTATAATAGTCAATATGATGAACGGTTATCCTCTTTACTTACTGCCCAAATTACCAATAGCTCTAATGTGATAGAAAAGGAGATAAACGACATTGTTTTCACAATATACAGCCTATCTCCTATTGAACGAGAATATGTTACACAATTTGTCAAACTATCTCAACAAAGTCAATAGTTGCCCTTTCTTCTGATGAAAGATTATACAAATCAAATAGCATAGAGTCTATTCTCTGTGCTTTTTGTTTTGTATATTCTTTTTGTATATCTTCTACAGCATCTTGAAATTGTAGGTTTTGGGCATCAGAAACTTCATAAACGGGTATTTTGTCAAAGAATATTTTGCTCAACTCTCTCGTTCCGCCTTGTAATTCTGGGAATGAATCTCTAAAACAATACTTGAATAGCGACGAATTGAAAAACGCTGTAAGATATGCCACATACTTCCCAGTAATAATGAAGCATTTCTGATTTGTAAGACACATTTCATTATCAAATACAAATGGCATATATTTAGTCATGTTTGGATAGATGATTTTTGGCTTAGAAAAATCCTCCCAATAACTAATGCTATCTTGTGTCTCAAACCACTTATTGCTGGTTCTCTTTCGGGCTTTCACTTTCTCACCATTGACAATATGTGTTTTGCCAGTTTGCTCCAGTCTTTCAATACCGAAAGAAAGCAGATATTCCTTGATAGCTGGGTATTCATCAATATTGTAATGCCGTGATGGGAATGTTGCAATAAGCCAAAGTTCTGCCCACTCATAAGCATACCGTTTAATATCCCTGCCTCGAAGAATCGGTCGTATAAGTTCAGCCGTTCTTGTCCGCTCGTCATCAGTTTGGCAATTTGCCAATATCTCATCACGCTTTTCAGTATTGATAATAAAGGCCTCATTGCAACCTGTCAGCACACCGCGATAGATGTTTATATTCCAATCTCTCAATGGCGTACCAACGGCTTCTATTTTCTTTTTGATGCTTTGTTCAATAGGTGAAAGAACCACCCAACTGTCAGACGAGCCAAAGTCGCAAACGGAGTTCTGTTGCTGCACAAAATCGCTCAAATTCTTTACGCTATCTTTGTTCTGTTTGTTGGCAACAGCACAGACCGTTTTATGCTGATTACTTGATTTAGAGAACAGCAGGATATTGGTGTCAACCGTAGCACTCTCGAAAATCTTTACTCCTGCAAAGTCTATCAGAAGCATTGGGTTGGTCTTATTGGCAAAGAATCCTCTTGTTTTCTCACCATATCCTGCACGCATCCATTTGTTAGATGTGATATAGCACAAATGGCCATTCTTCTTTAGCAACTGCCACCCACACTCATAGAATAGGCAATAGATGTCGCCTGTACGGGCAAAGGTAGAATAGCCACATCCCTCATACAGCTGAGCCAATTCACCGCCATTATTTTGAAGTTGAATATAAGGTGGGTTGCCAATTACTATGTCAAATCCATCTGTTAAACCGAACATCCACTCAGGGTCAAAGAAAGGACTGACAGCATTTTGGTCATAGGGACTCCATGCAGCCAATTGTTTTGCATCTTCTGGGGCAAAGTTATCATCGTCTGAAAGTAGTTTTGCCAGTTTCTCACGCAATACCTGATCTTTCTCTCTTAAACGATGTTTAGCAGATGCCGATTTTGCGGAGAAATGCTTATGGCGTATCTCTGCCAACTCATTTTTAGTATGTTCAATCTCTGGGTTCTCAAAGAGATTTCCTTGTGCAGGTTTCTTTTTCTTTGCAACAAGAGAATTTGCTGATACAAATTTCGTTTCAAGGTTAGGAAGTGTCGGTATGCCAAAGTTAGGTTTTGACGCATCCTTCTCACAGTCACATATCAATGAAATAAAGAAGCGGAGTTTTGTTATCTGTGCTGCAATACTCTGTATGTCGCTACCATAAAGACAATTTTCAATAACTGAGAGTTTCAGGTTATAGATATATTCGTCGGGTGAGATGCGTTCCAGTATTTCAACCATTCTGTTTAGCAGTCCCATTGGGAATGCACCAGAGCCACAAGCGGGGTCAAGAATCTTTACAGTCTTTATTTTCTCTGCGAGTTTCTTGTATTCTTCGATTTTCGACTTTTCAAAAGAGAAATCATTACGGAACAATGAGCGGGTAAAATCGTTGTCGCCCAAATAGGCAATCAGACTTTCATCAACCATATAGTTGACTATTTCACGCGGAGTGTAGAAAGAGCCACTTTGATTACGTGCGGTTTCTTTGGTCTCTGGATTATAAGCCCCAAGAAGATTCTCAAAGACCTTGCCCAACAATTCTGGATCAAGTGCCACCTGTTGCTCTTCTGGAGAGTTCTCTTCTATGGTGAAGTTGTAGCGGTTGAGAATTGGAATCAATCCTTTCTCTGGCTCAAAGAATAGATTATTGGGTACAACGGCACGATGCTTGTAGCGCCCATCGGCAAAACGCAGGTCATTGCGACTGAAACCGTCAAAATTGTAACATTGTTCAACACCATCAATATGTCGAGTTTTGTCCAGACATTCAAATAAGCCACCATTCAAGAATGGAATTTCAGCAAACATTTTGATGACTTCCTGCTCGCTAATAGAAAACATTTCCGCATAGCGGTATAATGTCTTTATATCGCGTTTGCTTGATGTTGCAAATTTCCTGGTATTTCCGTCCTCATCTATTATAGCACGATTTAGCGTCCCAAAGAAAAGATTCTGCAAGATAGCATTATAGTAATTGCCAATTGATGTACTATATGGGTCGAAATCCTTTAATACTGTACTCAGAAAATCTATATCAAATATGCGATCAGGAACAAGGTTCTTTTGTTTGATAAACCAAACGAACATAATGCGAGTAATCATGCGGATGATCTTTGTCTCAATGTCATCCCGGTCATCGTCTTCTGTTGTAGTGTTGTTTGGGAAAGTGATATTTGAAGTTGGTTCTACAGCCCACTGATACCACTCAAACAAATCTTTATAGAACTGTTTTGTGAGCGTCTCGACAGAAAAAGCTGCTGTAATGTCGCTCAAAGCCAGCTTGCTGTCATGGAGGATTTTGAACTGTTCAATGGCTGTACGACAACCACGCCCTTCACCAAGCAGATAAGTATAACGCTTGGTGTTGGTCGATATTTTCTCATATTCGCCCTGCTTGTTAAAGCCCCAGGTCTCACTAACATAGGAGAAACGCAACGCACTTTCATCCTTGCGAAAGCAAAACATAAATGCCCCAGCATAACCCATATTATGCCAGTCTGTAGTAAGCATGTCACGTATGCCACGACGGTTGCGTTCTATGTTCACATTATCGGCTAATTCCACTTCGTAAACAGCGATAGACTCACCGTCTGACAAAGATATTTTACCAAGATTAAGCGCTTGTTTTGCCAAACGACTACTAACATGAACTTCTGAAGGACGATTCCAGAAATTCACCTTGTTGTGGAAAATATCGTGAAGGAGTTGTTGCCATGCCGCACGATTATATCTTGATTCTATGACTTCCTTATAATTCATAATTCAATTTTCTATTTATTGGAAACTCTCTGAAAGAATTATTTCGGCATCGGTTTCTTTCTCGTTGAGTAAGGCTTCTTCTGCCATATAATAGGGTGCATACTTTTTTGCCATCTCAATAATCTCTGCCAAAGCCTCGTCATGTGTCATTCGGGTTTTGCCACTTACACGACGCAAGTCTTTCTGCATCCGTTGCAAACGCTTTGCAATATAGGTGATAACGCCACGCTCTGCCAACGTTTTTAGTTGGGCTACCTTCAGATATAGATCGTTGTCATCAATCTCACGCATAAAGTTTGTGAGCAAACTTATTGCAGTACTCACCTGTGCGCCCATATTGCCTTGTGCTTCTCTTGCCGTCTCTTCCTGCTGTATTTCTGTGTCGCGGATAGCACGGAACTTCACCAACGCCTTTTCTACATGCTGATGATGTTCTTTAATTCGCTCCACTGGTTGTTCATCAGGTAAAGCCTTGAAATACCTTAAAGCATCAAGCACAGAAATTTCTTCGGCATTCTCAGACACGATGAAGAACATTTTCCTGAAATTAGTTTTGAGGAAAACCAGTGTATCGCATGAAAGTGTTACACCATCAACCATACGATACTTGCGTCCTGTACGGCTACGCAGAGATAACTTTGCTATACGATTATACTCCCTACGGTTTGTCTGATAGAGTGATCGTAATTCCTCATAGTAGGGAATCTCTTGATTGAAATCTTTCTTCTGTTCTTTCAATGCTTCATCAAAGAGTTTACTCATGCTACGGTCAAGAATTTCATTTTGAGAATAAATCTGATTATCTTCGCCAAATGTAGAATGGAACGTCTGAATCTTACTCACAGCTATCTGGTTGAGGTTAATTTCCTTATTTCCTTCACGAGAAGGATAGAACACATAGTTGTATATGTGTTTTGAAACAGAGCCGATACGGTTCACACGCCCGATACGCTGCATTAGTCGAGTAGAGTTCCAAGGTGTATCATAATTTACAATAACATTGGAACGATGAAGGTTGACACCTTCAGCTAAGACATCTGTTGTCAGGATGATATTATAATCATTGAGCTTTGTCTTATAATTAGCATCAAAGTTCTCTCTGATTGTCTTGAACTGCTGCCCCCGGTTGTCAGACGATATAACTAGAACGTCTGGGCGATTGATTCGGCGTTGCAGATAGTTCACAGTATCAGCAGATTCCGAGAATACAACGAGCTTTTGCTCAGGATTATTTTCTATTTTGAAAAGTTCATGTTTCAGCAGTTCCCTGAACTTAGCAAATTTAGAATCGTCGTCATCGGAAATATCTTGCCATTCGTTGCACATCTGTTCAAGAATAACTTGGTCTGTTTGTAGCATTTCAATGAAATTTGGGTGAAAATCATCTGCCTTGAACACTGCGTTCTTTGGATTGTTCTTAGCCTTTTCATTCAATCGTTCTTCAATTTCCTCTTCTGTCATTGTTGCCAACATCGTATTGATATCAAGGTCTGGCGCAATGAATACTTTGTTGTTAGCAAACATATCAAGCATATTTTGGTTAGCCTGACGGAAACTGTTAATAGAAACTTGAAATGCGTAAAAACTGCTTTCCAAACGCTTAACCAGCCCATTTTTTCGGATTCCCGCCAAGCTCCGACTGATTAGTTCAGCATTATCATATAAGCCATTCGATACATCTTGCTTCAAATAAGCAATAGCTTGATAACGTGCATAGGTTAGTTCCTTATCAAGTGTCTGCATAGCTCGATCAAAGAGATTTGCCAGATGCTCATTAAGCTCGTATCTACTCTCTATTGGTCGTTCTACCTTTGGAAATCCATTTACATCTTTGTTGTAGCGTGCTACATTTTCAATATCTGTACGGGTACGGCGAACCGTTAGAGGCTTGATTACTCGGTCTCGAACCTTTTCTGCTAATTTCTTAAAATCCCTAATATCCGCTTCTGGGTTGTTACGAAGTTTCCTAAACTCAACAATTAAAGGAGCAAAGAATGCAGTCAGATTGCCTACACCATCAATAGTACAATGACGTGGGTCTTGGAACAGCAGAATTTCATTATAGAGGTCAGCAGGCGTGTTGTTCATCGGTGTTGCTGAAATGAGCATCACTTTTTTCTTATAGCCTGAAATGTTGCCTGTTTCTATACGGGGCATCTTGCAAATCTCTTGTAGCTGTTCAAAGGCAGAGGTTGTATGGCTACGGAACTTGTGTGCTTCGTCCACTAATACAAGGTCGTATTCGTCAGCATTCCAATAGTTATAATTGTCTTCGTCAAGAACCTTGGAGAGACTACCATTGCTGATAAATTTAGCATACTTGTCAATTCCAAAGTCTTTGAAGGTCGTTTTCCAATTCAGCTCTACGGCAGGAGGATATACCACAAGTATCTTGGTGTGGTCACGTCCATTCTCGATTAGGAATTTCTTTGCTATCATAGTAGCAATAACTGTTTTTCCAAGACCAACTACATCGGCAAGGAAAAAACCATCATAGCGAACAAGTTTCTGATAGCCTTCTATAACCGCATCCACCTGATAGTCATATTTGGTGTAGCCTTCTGGCATATCAAGAGGTTCATCATTGTCTGTCTCCAATATGCGATCGGAGAAGTACTCCATAAGCATTTTGATGTAAAGGTCGTATGGTGAAACTTCACCTTTCAGATATGTACGGTCGATTGAGGTCTTCAGATCATCGGCTGTTATCTCGCAATCTTTGGCTTCCTCCCACAACTGTTCAAATTCATCCTTGGCAAATTGAACGTCCTCGTGTTGGGTCATCTTTACATTGAACTCATACTGTCGCTCCTCACTAATACCAAGACCATTGCCAGACAGATTACTGGAGCCTGTAATCGCCATGCCTTGTGTGTATTGGTTAAAATCATCGGGATAGAGTACATATATTTTTGCGTGTATCTTCTTCGATGGGTGGGCACGTAACTCCAACTTGCCATCAAGAAGATCTTTAATCATTTGGAATATGCCATCCTCTATCTCCTTTCTGTAATCAGAGCTTTCAATGTCTTTACGAATCTGACGGAGGCAGTCCTGTTTTACATCATCTTCCGCACCAAAGAAAAGTTTGCCTTGTCGAGTGGCTTCCGCAATATACTTATCCACATCTATGCCAATAAGCACCCTTACCTTGTTAATACTGTCAAGGAATGGACGAAGGGAAAAATAACCAGATGCTCGTAGAAAGCCCACGACAGCATCAAGATTCCTGATTTGCGGGTTATGCTGCAATACCCCCTCAAATTCTTTCATTAAGGTATTGCCATTCTGATTGGTAAATATGTGTGAGTTGGATTGTTTTACTATATTCATATCTTATTATGTTCATCTATAGATATCTTATGCTAACTTTTCAATATTTAGCAATTTGAGCGAGAGGGTCTGGTCTATAGTCATATTTTGGTATCTTAGAAGTATTTTGTACTATTTCTTTTAGAAAAAACGTCTTTAGAATTTGCCACATTAAAGATGGTGTCAAGATAGAATTGCTTATGATTATAAACGTGGGTAATTCAGAACCTCAAATTTAAAGCTTTGAAGATCCTTATTTCTAGAATGCCTTACTCCCTTCAAAAGTATATTTACAGAGATGAATGTATTCTTCCCTAGTTTCATAAAGTTGTGGTCGTACCTATATAAATGCAAAGATATGGGCTTGTGTTGAATAAAAAAGCTAAAACGAGTTTTAATATTGCAGAGAGCAGATTTTAGAATGATTTGTGTATAGACATTATATCATATTTGCGTTAAATGAATTGGTGTAGTTTGAGGAGTTGTATTAGCTAGATTGTTTCTTTGCTGAGATTCTGTTAGATGGTTTAAGGGCTTAATACTGTTCTGTCAAAACCAATAGATATGTAGTTATTCAGAAGCAAATTATCTAGGTAAGTTAATCGAAATAAAAGGGGTATTCTACAATAGATAGACAGAATGCCCCATAAAGGAGCATTCTGTCTATCTATTGGTAGGTATGCTAAATGGGATATGTGCCAATATATTGTGGCGGTTTGCCCACTTTTGTACACGCTGGCCCTCTGTTTACATCGGAATTACTTTACGATCACTTTATAGGATGATTGATCTATCCTTACGATATAAACGCCGGCCGTAACTTGTAGAGTGAGCTTCTCTTTGCCTGAAGTCGTATATAGTTTCGTGCCCGAAAGCGTATAAAGGCTTACTTGCTGCCCATTGAGACCCTTCACGATAATCTGTCCGTCCGCCGATCTGACGCTGACGGAGGTGTTTCCGTCGGCAATGTTTTCTACAGAAGAGGTGGCAGATTGCTGGTAGACATTGGAAAAGTCTGATTCGCCTTGTGCATATACTGCCGTGACGAAATAGTTGTACGTCTTGTCTTCTTCAATGTTGTTGTCAACAAAGGTAAGGTCATTAAGCAACGCCTCGTTGCGCTTCTCTCCATCACGATATATATTGTATCCTTGCAGGTCAAGCGTTACTTGTTGCGTCCCTGCCTTTACGTATCTAATATCGTCAATCATAAGTGCACTGTTGGCCTTTTTAGAGTGAATGGCAAAGTATTTCGCGCCCTTAGGCAGGTCGAACTTGTATTCCGTCCACTGCGTGGGGATCTCGCTCACTTGCTTCAACAACTTGAAACTCTCTGCCTGCTTATCTGTCTCGGAATAGAGAATTTCCATAGATTCGAGTCCACTCCTTTCGTAGTTGAGGCTCTTCGCACATACAGAAATGGTTTGGGCCTCGGTGGTAAGTTCCGGAGAGATAAGCCAGTCGTCGTTTCCTCCTCCTGAACTATAGACGGAAATTAGTATTTTCTTGCCTGACGCACTGCTCCAGCCCTCATCTTCCGTTCCTATAATCTGCGAAAGATCAATTAGCTGAAAAGCCATAGGTCCGGCGCAATTCTCATAGTCTATCCACCTTCCATCGGAAGTACGGAACTGCATCGTGTATTCTTTTGCATCAGCGTCTATCATACTCCATTCTCCAAGATCCGAGACCGTGAATGATGGATAGTCCTCAAACGATTCAAAGGTAGTTTCGTAATAAGGCTTTGTCAAGTCGGGAGCTTTCCACGAGAGTTTGACATTGGTGCCGTTTTTCATACCGGTCAATTCTGTAGGAGTTGGATAAGACAACGGTACAACCGTGAACTTGCCCGTCTTGCTGTTGTTGGATAAGTTTTGATCGCCTTGACAATTCACAACGGCTGTCACCGTCATTTCATAGAGATCCTTAGCCTGCGGTATGACGATCAGGTTTACCTTTTGTGTTCCCGCCGGTTCTATTCCTGCACCATTTGAAGAGGCTATCAGCTTGTTGTCCTTATCATATAACTCTACGGTAAAGGCATCGACTTTCTCTGTTCCCTGATTTGACACCGTAATCACAACTTCGCCTTGCTCGCCTACGCGAACGCGTTGTGGGACGTTTATTTCAGTAATGCTAAGGTTGCGCTTCAGATCATCAAACACCGATAAGTTGTCCATATCAATCTTGCTCCTCACCGGCAAGTTAAATGCTTGAAGGCCTATTTGTATAAACTCCTCGTTGCGATATTCTCCTAAATCTATCACATAATTCTGCCATTCGTCAGGGTTCTCATTGAGTTTGATTTCTCTCATCTGATGTTCCTTCCTATCGGCAGAATAAATGACTACCTTCAAAGACTCGTCGATAGCCGTATGGCGCAACCAGAACGAAAGTTTTGGATGAACCGTCTTGCCTATAGCTATCTTTGGTGACAAAAGTTCTGTCTTTCCATTATCCGGCATATAGGGTACAAGTGAGATGATGCCCTTGTCGCCATCTTGAGAATCCTCGGCACTGGTCATACGGGCAGACCAACTCACGCCTTCCTTATCTGCGTTGTTTCCCCAGCCTTTTGCACCTTTACCATTGACAAAAGATTCCTTAAACGGAACATCATAAGGAGCTCCTACAGTCAGGAATGGAGAAATAACACCTTGGCCCATCCCGGCTTCAGATAAAGCAACGACTTCATAGCCCACGAAGAATTGGTCTGCGCCCAAGTCGTTTATACTGTCAGTCACGTGAAGCGAAGATGCAGGCTTTCCCCCAACAAGGAGCGAACCATTGCGCTTTACGTGATAGGTGAGCTTCGAGACATCTATATATCCATCGTGCACACCTTTAGTGGGAGCATCCCACGATATTTCTACAATGGCATTTCCTACTTCTTTCAATCGTATGTTGGAAACTTTTCCCGGAACATCCTGGCCTACATACACCGTCGCGATAATATCATCGCCTGCTTCTTCTGTGTTATAGGCAACTACCCGATAAGTGTTTTCCTTGAGTGCCGGCTCATTATCCGTAAACTCTAAGGAGGTGCCGGGCTTGACGCTTGTGAAGGTCTTAATTTTCTTTTCGCCATTCTCCGTTAGGCGGAACAATTCCACGCGGTCTATAGCTGTGAGTTGACTGCCGCCAATCGTTTTTACCGGAGCCTTGAACGAGACGAAGACTTTCTGTGCTCCCTTTTCTCCGGCAACAAGCTTCAGGTCAGATACGGAAGCAGGCGCATCAATCGATGATATTCTTTCCACACAAATCTGATTGAGCGTGACGGGCGCTCCAAGCTCCCCTGTCGTATGGAAACCGAAATAGCGGTCTCCGTCATTATCCACCATAAACTTCTGCTCTACCAGTTTGTCCATAAAGTCTGTCTTGAACTCGGTCGTCGGCACCAGTTGTTGCTTCATACTTTCCGTGTCGGGCAAACTGCCGGCAAATACAGACAATTGATGTACATTTGCTGAAAGGCATCGAACATTGAACGAGAGTTTATAGTAGCCCCGCTTTTCTAATTTCACCGGTGGCGAGATGAGCCAGTCATCTCCTTTTTTAATACCGGAATATTCTACATAGTTACCATATATATTGTAGCCCCATGTGATCCCATCCTTATTGCCATCTTCTACGGTATATTTTTCAAAACTTTCTTGTGTCGCAAATGATTCTTTGTAAGGAGTTTCATAGCTTGGCCCCATAATCACCTTGTTGGATTGCGTTTCTTCTCCTTGCTTGCCGTTAGTTGTCGGTATAATGGTATACCAATATTTCACAAGTTCTGTTGGAGCGATGTTGTCAGTGAGCGTCGTTTTCTTAAAGTTTTCATGCAATGTTACTTGATCGGGATAACGCACAATTTTGTATGTAATTGTAGACGGGTCAACATAGCCTTTATGTTTACCTTCTGTTGAAGCGCTCCAGGAGAGCCTTACTCGTTCCGGAGTTTCCTTATGTAGTTTTACGCCTGTTACAGCAGCGGGGGCATCTTGTCCGGCCCACATCACCTTTACGGCTCGGTCGCTTTCTTCGCCGGCAGCATTGGTCGTGACAAGCACCAACTTTTTGTTTCCCTCGGTGAGCGTCATATCTATAACTACCTGTGAGCCTGCAACAGCCTTCCCTTCATACACTTTATCGTTTACCATCAGTTTATAGGCAAGCTTACCCACTATGGCAGCCCCGCCTTTGGTCTTTGATGGCATATTGAAAACGACTTTACCGGTAAGCGAACCACCGGCAAACTGCAGCATAATGTCTTCTACCATTGCAGGGGCCGTAACTTTGGCTACAATTGGGATAAAAAGACCTACGATTTCTTCTACATTTTCAAAGGCATATATTTGCTTCGCCTTACCCGTAGAGAGATCCACCTCTTGTAGACCTGAACCTTCTTGCGTCATAGACGTCCAAAAGCACTTGCCGGTATTAGGATCGACTGTTGCCGACTGTACAAAGAAGGGCATAATACCGGTTGCGCCTACTTTCTCCGTTTTAGCCGTCTGTTTGTCTAATTTATAGAGAATGCCGTCTTGCCCAATGATCATAAGCTGTCCTTCTCTGTCACAGAACAATGCCGAAGGAAGCACATCCATATTGGCGATAGTCTGCTGTTTGCCCTTTTCGTCTATCGTTCCCAGCATAACAGTTTGACCTTTCGTAAAACAACCGTAGACTTTCTTTGAGACAGGGTCGTAAGTAAGATCTACGGCAGGGTTCTCTACCGGATTGTCAACCAACAATTCCCAAGTGTCTGCATCATAAATATACAGTCTTCGATTTTGCGGATCGTCGGCATTGATGGAGAAGAACTTATGTTCAGCCAAGGTTCCTCCGCCCAATGCCTTAAGGCCGTTTTCCAGCTTTATCGGCGTAAAGCCCAGTTTTGCTGTTGTAAAGGAGAACAAGCCTGCACCGTGCTTATCCGAAGCCATACAGCCATAAAGGGTTGTGTACTCGCTCTGCGCATACGCATTGCCAATGTGAAGCAGACACATCAGAGACCATGCCATAAAGACTTTCACGCTTTGCCTTAAATGTCGTTTCATATTAGTTAAAGTTTTAATGAGGTGAGTTTTTTATTGCTTATCGTGTCATTCCAGAAACTCCAACTGTAAGAACACGACTACGGTTATTTATTTAACTTGTCGATTAGAATAACTTAAGTTAGACATAGGATTGAGAAAATGTGCAACCAAGCCGGAAGGGTTGGGGATTATTCCCGGCAATAATACTGCACGGATATATCTGTTTTGCACTGAAGAACCATGAGATATAAATTTCAGGATTAGTTTCATAAGTTCACCGCTGTCCAAAGAAAGGCACATCTATCAAAATACAGTCAGATACTGATCAGTCGGGCAAGAGATCGGTGCCAAAAAGAGCCTTCAAAACTTAACGTCTATGACATCGTTTAGACCTCTTGACTGTAACGCTATCAAGCTCTTCCTCCAACTGCGTACGCGAGAAAGTATTTAATAGTTCATGCTTTCGAGTGTATTGATTTCTGCTTCCAAATTTACACATAAAAATTGATTCTACTAAATATCTTCTTTAAAATCTTACTTTATTAAGAACTTTACGTAAATACTATTAAACCCAATTAGAGATAAGCAATGCCTGTTTTTACCTTAAAACAGTTTCAACAAAAACTAAAAGAGGATAGTCTTTCGTGTGTTTATGGTTGATAATCAATTAAGTTAAGAAAAGACAACCCTCATGAAACCGGCAAGTGAAATTACTGAATGTTATCGTTTGGCCGACCACAAGGAACTGCAAGCATAAAGCCCTACCTTTCTATTTTCCGTCTTTTTGTAAATTGCTGATCTGTAATGCATTTTCATTTTCTAGGCTATCAAATAGCGTCTCTGCACGTTGGGAATAAAATTCTCCGCCTTGGGAAAAAAATTCCAAGCTTTGGAATTAAAATCTCCAAAGCTTGGAATACGAAATGTCCTTGTAATGTCCTGGAATTAGTTGATAACTTTTTGTAATGTCCTAGAATTAGTTGACAACTTTGGTTTCTTAATTTCATTCTTCTTTGACAAGTTTATTTGCTAAGTTCAAATACACTTGTCGTAGTCTTTTCTTAACTACATAGTTAGTTGACAGTTGTCTTCTAATTGCAAAATTACTCTTTTATTTTCTTGTTGCGGTTGTTTCTGCCTCCTTCTTTTTATTGTTTGACTTAATAATGTGTGCCGAGGAAGTTATGCCGTCAACCTTCCGACTTCTTCCATTGGCGTTCTCATCTGCAGACTCTGATGCGGTCTGAACGTGTTGTACAGGTCGATGGCTTTCTTTGTGAGGCGCCTGACCTGCTGCAGACTTTTGTCTTCTGTACTGAAGAGCCATCCGTTCTTGAGCGTATTGTTCATCCTCTCGGCCAGGGCGTTGTGCAATGGGTCTCCGCTTTGCGTCATACTTATTTGTATTCCAAGAGATTTGAGTTTGTCGACGTACTCATTACAATGGGATGCTT
>NZ_GG700643.1:5005-27548 GCF_000159995.1 Alloprevotella tannerae ATCC 51259 | reverse complement strand
GACAAAAACGTAGTTATTGGAGACAATAATATAATAATGAATTCGACATTATACTTTCTGTAGAAATCGATGGCCATAGAGAGGGCTTTCATCGGACCTTGTCTCTCAAGGGTCGGATGCAGGCACCAACCCACGATCAGACGTGAAGCGGCATCGGTTACTAAGGAGAGATAGGCCCAACCTGAAGAGGTTGCCACGTAGGTGATATCCGTAACGCACAGCTCGCCGAAGCGGGCGGGATGTAGCTTGGGCGTTGTGTTGAGAAGGTCTTCATAGATGTGGTAGTGGTGATTGGAGTTGGTCGTCCTTGGGCGTTTGCGACGGCGAAGGCACAGACCATTGGAGCGGAAGAGCTCATAGCATTGGTCGCGTCCGATGGTAAACTTATCTGCATATTTGCGACGGCATAGCTCGTAAAGGATGCGTATGCCGGCCTTGGGTAAAGAGCTGCGAAGCTCCTGCGCATAGAACACGATGCTGCTGCGCAGGACGTCTAACTCCAAAGAGCGATCCACATGGCGATAATATCCTTGTCTGCTTATGCCAAGATAACCGCAGAGTAAACTGACAGGATGACTTACCGGCTCCTGTCTTTCTTTTCCCTGCGACAAGGTCTTGATTACTTGGCAGCGGAGTTTTTTCGTATACGGATGTTGTATTTCTTCTCGGCAAGGTCGATCATCGTCTTGTTGGCCAAACCATAAAGTTTTTCAACGGCCAATTCTTTTTCAAGACGTTTGATCTCTTTTTCATGAGCCTTACGCTCGCGTAAAAGCTGCGCTTGGAGTGCTTCGAGCTGAACGGGGATATCTTCTTTTTTCATAAGATATGCTACTGACGAGACGTCGGGTGAGCCATATTCGGTATAAATACGATGGAAAGTGCTTAAAGGGATACCGTGACGAGAAGAGAACTCATGCAAGGTTAAGCCACTTGTTACATACTGATGTAATAACAGTATTTTCTCTGATTCATTGTAATGAGACATAAATTTTTACTCCTTTTTTGTATTCAGTACACTACACTCTTCTATGTTCTTATTCGGCTTTGCAAGGTTAGGTGCAAACAAGGGGTCTGTCGCTGCACGCTGATTGAGATATTCTGCTATCGTGCGTGTGAAATGTTCTGTTCCTTTCATTGTCCTTTAGTGTTTAGGGATTTCTACTATCTGATTGATGCGCCCATATAGGTAGGCTCTTAGGCTGGTGCGGTCGGGAGCGTAATACTCTGACCATTGTCCATACTGATTGACAAGGTATTTCTTCAATACATCGAAGAAGTCAAACCTCCATCCTCGTAGTGGTACGGCGGTTCTGAAATAGGTGTTTGAGTTCACCGCTTCACAAAGCCAATCCTTTTCCTCACGGCTCATTTCTTCACCACGATTGAGTTTCTCACGTAGGAGATAAACCATACTCTTTCTGAAGTTCTCCAATGAAGGTATATCCCACTGCACGAACTTGGTAGCCACCACTTGCTCACTTTCTTTAGCCACAGGGTTAATGCGGTAATGAGAGGAGGAGCTATATCCTTTTTCTTTCATCGAAGATGTTGTTTTTACTTTCTGCTTATCCATAGCGACATTTTTTTATGCGTCCAAAGATCGGAGTATGCTGATTCCTTTTATAGCAATATCAAGGTAGCGGGGTGGGACTGGCACAAGGTTTTGGCGGAAAATACGACCCGCAGGTGTGGAGATTTTCCAGACAAACCCTTCGGCTCAGACCTTGTGCAGTCCATCATCCCCGTAACTACCTTTGCGAACAAAAAGGAACAGCACCAATCTTGACCTACACCGCATAATGTGGAGCTGTGGGCTGGAAGCAGAAGTGCTATGCCATAGTAGCAAAAAAAGAAAAGGTGGCTATCTCCGTGAGAGATAACCACCTGACGAAGAGGAACGAGAATTTTCAGCAGATCGTGCTAAAGCACGCAGAGCAGGATTGCTGCCAGAACTGCTATCCAAAACAGATAGCGCAGGAGTGTGAAGGTCACTTGTAGGATGAACCGGACTATAAAGCGCAGTATCAGGAAACCTGCAATGACCGATACGGCAGTTACGACTTGGGGTGTGACTAACTTGGAGAGAAGATAGACCGCACCGACAATGATAGCAATAAGCAAAGTCAATTCGATAATGCGAGACCATCGTATATGACGCGCAGGTGTCATAGGAGAGCCTTGGGGCTCCTCCTTACGAGTATCATTGGATTGTCCTGCCCGAATGAAAGCGGGATTGTGAACGTCTGTATTCATAACTTGTATATCCATATCAGAAGCATTTTAGAGTTTCAAGAGCGTGGACAAGATAGTGCGCGACACAAAGACAAGAGCTTGCCCCTTGGCGTGTGAAGCGGAGTACATATCTTGGCTCTTGATACTGAAATGCTTCCGATGTTGGGTGATTATACGGTATCGTTCTCTCCGCCTATTGTAGGCAGGTGATTGCTTTCGATAAGGAGGGCTATCGTGCCTGTCAGTTCGGTGTAGAGGTTTTCGTATTCCGGACTTGCCTCAAAGTCGTCTGTAAGGTCATACTTGGCAAATACGCTTTGTATCGCCTTGTTTTTTAGCAGTATCGGAGCGAGTCTTTCGGGAAGAGGTGACGGCAGTTCCTTCTCAAACTCATTCTCCAAGACAGACACAAGCGTGTCATACTTGGAAAAATGCAGTCCCCGAAACAAAACTTCGCTTGCCATGCTCTCGGCTTCGGGATGTGAGAAGCCTTGTGCCACGGCATCACAGTAGGCTGTCAGCGCTTCATCCGACCGTGCTGTAATGAATGGATTGTTTCCCAACATTTCGGGAAAATGCTCGTTGAGGTAAGTTTCCAACTTCAAACGGAAGTAGGACAGTTCTTTCTTTTCTGTAGATTTCATAATGATGTCTGATTTTATAGTTATACAATCTGATTAAACGCCCATCGCTGTATTGAACTTTCCGAGCTTGTCCGCAAGCTGCTCCATGTCATGCTCAATCTTCTTGTTAGTGATACGGGCATATATTTGTGTAGTTTTAATATTCGTGTGACCGAGCATCTTACTCACGCTTTCCATCGGTACGCCCTTGCTGAGCGACATCGTCGCAAAGGTGTGTCGGGCAAGGTGGAAGGTAAGGTTCTTCTTGATACCGCAAAGGTCGGCTATCTCCTTGAGATAAGAGTTGGTCTTCTGATTGCTCAGAATGGGAAAAAGCTTGCCATCACGATAGGTCTTGTGGCTATATTTGGCAATGATGCTCTTGGGAATATCCAGAAGTAGGACATTTGCTTCCACGCTTGTTTTCTGCCTTTTGGTCATAATCCACTGCTTGTCATCAAGTGTAACGATGTTGTCCAGTGTGAGATTGGATACGTCGATATATGCCAACCCTGTGAAGCAGGAGAAGATGAAAACATCCCTTACCAGTTCCAAACGCTGGATGCCGAAATCCTTGTTGGCTATCTTCATGATTTCCTCGTCCGTGAGGAAACCACGGTTTACCGGCTCCAAGTGGAAGCGGTGATTGAGGAAGGGATCGTGATGCAAGACACCCATTTTCTGCCCTAAGATGACAATGGTCTTAAAAGTCTTCATCGTTTTAGTTGCCGTATTGGCATTCTGTCCAACAGCTGTGCGAAGATAAATATCAAATTCTCGGATAACCGTATAAGTCAGTTCTGACAGCTTGATGTCTGCTCTTCTGTAGCCGTTTTGCAGGAACTCCAAGAAGTGCCGCCTGCAAACATTGTATTTTTGCAGTGTGGCAGCACTTACAGAAATGCCGACTTGTTGGGCAATATCCGCATTGTGCTTATCGAAAAGTTGCGACAGGGTGTCTATATCCTCTTTTTTACCTAAGAACTCTGCCTTGATGCGTTCCAAGCACAAATCGGAGCTATCTTCCAACTTCCGATAGATGTTTTGCAAGCCATTACGAATGTTGTCCAACTCGAGATTGGTACTCAGAACGTCGGTTGTACGACCTTTGAGTTTCTCATTCTCTTTGTCCCATAGGGATTGCACTACGGCAATTCCCGTGGAACCAAGTGAAAGACGTTCGTTGTTGAGATAGATTCTCAACATCACCGGTGTCTTTCCCTCCTTGTTTACATAGTTGCTTCTAAGATAGAAGACTGTTCTGAAAATTGACTTCATACTTTGCTTGTTTTTAATTATAGCCAATAACAGAGAAATTGTAGCCGGACAGATGGCTGATTGTAGCCAAAAGTCCATTGTTTCAATCTCTGTAGACCAGCTACAAAGTTCTACATAATTGTCTGAATAACAGCAAAATACAAGTACTCTAAACGAACTCTCTACGAACTCTTGGCTACAATTTTTGGGAGGCTCAAAAAAAATGTAGCCAGATTGTAGCCACAGGAGAGTATTTTGGGCGTTCATACGACCTTTTTACGTACTCTGAAAGCTTGAATGGGTATAAAATAAAAGTGTCGTAACTCCTTGAAATTACGACACTTACAGATTTTTGAAGTTTTTGTCTACTCATTTTACAGAGTACTTCACGCGGAGATGAAGATCCGATGTTTGCATACAGTATGGGGAAGTTTGTAAAAGTCTATCGCCCTAAGAGTAAGCTGCGCTTTCTTTATGGGGGTGAGAAAGTGAACGACTATGTCTTTGGCTTCCAGCAGCTGCCCAGCAAAGGGGATGTTGTTTTCATCACAGGTGGGGAGAAAGACGTGCTTTCACTTTCGGCTCATGGTTTCAACGCCATCTGTTTCAACAGTGAGACGGCACAGATTCCTGAGAATATCATCGAAGGATTGCAGCTTCGCTTTCGACACATTATTATATTGTACGATACGGACGAGACAGGTGTAAGGGAAGCTAAACGGCAGACAGATGCACTTGCTCAATACAAGGTATTGAGTCTAACCTTACCATTGCAAGGGGGTAAGTCGGAGAAGGATATATCGGACTTCTTTGCCTTGGGCAATGAAGCAAAGGACTTGAAAGTGCTTCTTAATGATATGTTCACCAATATATATGCACAGACGATGATGATATTGCAATCTTGTGAGATAGACTACGATAATCCGCCAGACGCTTCAAAATCGGTGGTGGCAGTAAATGGTGTTCCGCTTGGAACGCAGGACAATCTGTTTTGTATCACAGGTGGAGAAGGAACAGGAAAGAGTAACTATATTGCTGCTATCCTTGCCGGCACACTTGGTTCAGAAAGATTACAGGCAGAGCAAACCTTGGGATTGGAGGTAACCGCCAACCCCAAAGGTTTGGCCGTTCTTCACTATGATACGGAACAGTCCGAGGCACAACTCTATAAGAACTTGGAGAAGACGCTTCGCAGGGCTGGTATCAAGTCCGTGCCTGAGTTTTATCATTCTCTCTATTTGGCATCACTATCTCGCAAGGACAGACTGAAAATCATTCGTGAGAGTATGGACTTGTTTCATCACAAACACAGTGGAATTCATCTTGTGGTCATTGACGGTATAGCAGACCTGATACGCTCCGCCAACGACGAAACGGAGAGTATAGCCATCGTGGACGAACTCTATCGATTGGCAGGGATTTATAATACTTGCATTATTTGTGTCCTACATTTTGTACCTAACGGCATTAAACTAAGGGGACATATCGGGTCGGAACTGCAACGCAAGGCTGCGGGCATTCTCTCCATCGAGAAAGATGACAATCCCGAATACTCGGTCGTCAAGGCTTTGAAAGTGCGTGATGGAAGTCCGCTGGATGTGCCGATAATGCTCTTTGGCTGGGATAAGGAAGCCGACATGCACGTTTATCGTGGGGAAAAGTCGAAAGAGGATAAGGAAAAGCGCAAGACCGATGAGCTGTTGGCTGTTGTAAAGTCTGCATTCCGTGCCAAACTAAAGTTATCATATCAAGAGTTATGCGACGTGTTGATGCGCGAAATGGAAATCAAGGACAGGACTGCAAAGAAGTACATTGCCTATATGAAGGAGCAGCGTATCTTGTCGCAAGACACAAGTGGTAACTATCAAAAAGGAGAATTATGCCATACATAGACCCAAGAACCGAGGATACGTGGCAGAAACGCTTGTTTGAAAAGCTGATGACCGTTGAGAACAAACTTGACCGCCTGCTGGTTTTGCAAGAGCAATTTGTCGATACGACCGTACACCCTCCATTGAAACCCGAATACTTGGACATTATTGATGTATCCAAGATACTCAAAGTAGAGCAGAAAACCATCTATAATTGGGTATGGGCAGGAAAAATACCCTATCTTAAAGCCAATGGACGGCTTCTTTTCCTGCGTGAAGAGATAGACGGGATGTTGCGCAAACGGGATGATTGGTAAGACCTTATCGTATGTTTTCACTCGGTATTTGCTGTTCAATGTTTTTTATTGTTCATTATTATTGAACGATCATGATTTATTGAACAGAAAATTTGGAACTATCGTATTTGTTCATTATCTTTGCATTGTTCAATAGAATTGAACAGATTTCGAATAATGAACAAATATGAGTGAATTACTTATTATTGAACAAGCAGTAAATGCTATGAAGTTACAATGGTCAGAAAGTAACGAAAGCATTACATACGATTTTATTCCACAAGAAAACCCTATGATTAAGGGACAAATAAAAATCTTGGGGATAAATTTTCTTTGCTTAATTGAAAACGAGGTGAACGGTGTTAATGTAACTCGTATCAAAGATACCATAAAAAACTGTCCTGACTTGCAGGCAATCCCTTTTTTGGTAGTAGCACGATATGTGCAACCCATGGTCTATGAAACTTTGAGAACAGCTGGCATCAACTTTGCCGATACCGCAGGAAACTATCAAATTCGGCATACAAAAGGCAAGGGCATCATATTTCAACTCTCTCATACAGGCGAAAAAGCACCTACAACGCTTAACAAGAGTTATCCTATATTTCAAGAGGCAGGACTAAAGGTCATTTTCTTTTTGCTACAAGATGATAATAACATAAGTAAGACTTTCCGAGAAATTAAGGAACAATGTGCGGTTTCTTTGGGTACCGTAAAAAATGTACTTGATGAATTAGAGGATCGTAAATTTGTTCTCACAACCAAGAAAAAACGCACTTTAAGGGATAAGCGTCGATTGCTTGACTTGTGGGTGGAGAATTACCATCAAGTACTTAAGCCTAAATTGCTGATTAAGCGTTTGGGGTTCAGAGACGCAAAGAGCAAAGAGCAATGGGATAAGATAACCTTGCCTGAAGGGATGTACTGGGGCGGAGAATGTGCAGCTTATCAAATTGATGGGTATTTAACACCACAGAAATTTGAGATTTACACAGATTTAGCTTTCGGCAACCTGATGAAAACTGGTGCCGTGCATACCATTGAGGGAGAAATAGTAATGTATCAAAAATTCTGGAAAGCCGGCAAGATGCCTGCAATCCTTATTTATGCGGACCTGTTAGGCGATGGAAACAGCCGTTCCATAGAAGCTGCAAACAAATTATTGAACGATGAACTTCCAGATTTCAAGTGATAAAATAGGCAATCCTCTTTTGATAGAATTGCTAAGCGTAGTCAATGAATGTTTCAAAGAAGTTGGACAAGACTTCTTTGTCATAGGTGCAACAGCCCGGGATATATTGATTCGACAGTTAGTAGGAATAAGTTCTGGTCGAAAGACAAGAGACTTGGATCTCGCTATTGCCATTCCTAACTGGAAAGCCTTTGACGATATTACGCAGACACTTTTATCGCATGGATTTACAAAAGAAGAGAAAATGTATCAGCGGTTTTATTATGGGGCTTACGAAATGGACGTCGTACCATACGGTGATATTACAAAGGAAGATGGCTACATTTACTGGCCACCGGAAGAAGACATTGCCATGTCGGTCAAAGGCTTTGAGGAAGTGCTGAAAGATGCCATAACCGTAAGCATTGATAATAAATTCGACATCAAGATAGCATCGCTACATGGACTCTTCATCCTCAAACTCAATGCTTGGCTGGATCGCAATATCCAAACAAGCAAAGATGCGGATGACATGGGCTTTATCATAGATAACTATTTCTTTGCCAACTTAAACCGGAATGTTTATCAAGAAGTATATGATTGGGAGGACTTTGACGAGTTTGTTGTTGGTGCATATTGGCTTGCCAATGATATTGTCAGCTTTTTATCCATAGAGCATTTAGCCTATTATGGGCAATGCTTACAGGGGGAAATCGAAAAAGAGGAGGATAGCCGACTCCTTCAACAAGTGCTTGACAGTAACTCTGCTTTTCAATATGAGCAAATTCTTCAAGCTTTCAAAAAAATGATAGAGGTGTTTAATAAGAATCTTCGATGAATATACAGATTGAGTTTCAAAGTATCGCTGCTGGCGAAAAGAATGGCGACTTTGTCCTATATGAAGAATTAGCTGGTGGAACATTAGTGGTACTTGCCGATGGCATGGGAGGATTGTCCTTTCCCGAACAAGCTGCCAAAACAGTTTGTGAGGCTGTACGCTATTATTTTGTGAACAATGAAGTGTCCAATCCGCTTGACTTGATTAGACGGAGCATTGAGTATGCCGATAATGTTCTGGGTGAATTATGCTACCAAAAGAAATCCAAGATGGGAGCTGCACTTACTCTTATGTACATCACTAATATGCAACTATATTACACCTCATTGGGTGATGTCCGATTATATCATAAAAGCATTGATGGAACAATTACGCAACTTACGACGGATGATGTCGTGTGCATAGAGAATGAGTATTATCTCACAGTCTGTATTAACGGCAAAGGATTTAGGAATCCGATAGAAGTGCAAAATATACCCGTGAAAATTGGCGACGGCTTTCTTCTTTGCAGCGATGGCTTTTATAAATGCCATCATATAAATGCTTATCTGCAAAACAAGAAATTACCACCCTTGCAACATAGAAAAGATGATTGCTCCATAATAAAGGTGGATATTAGGTAAAGCAATTAGACTTGGCAATAAAGATTGTCAAGTCTAATTGCTTATACTTACACTTAAAGTCTCCATTTAGGGCGGATGCTTTGATAGTGATTGTCTTCTTCCTTTGCTTGTGTCTGAGTGGTACTACTCTTCATTTTCGTGGAATTTTCATTATTGGATATGTCCCTTTCCTCCTCCTTATCCTCTTTGTTATCCGTAATCGTCAAGGCAATCTTTCTGTCCAGCTCTGCCGACTGCCCTTTGAGCGAGCGAAGCTCCTCTTCTTTCTTCCACGTTCCATTAGCAATAGCAGTGTAAATATCCTTATTGGCAGCAACCTTCTCTTTCTCCTTCTCGTGCGATTCTATCACCTTGGGGATGCGCCCCAAAGCACCCAAGAAATTCTCACACGCAAGTTTCGGGTCGGTAGCCAACTTACCATTATTATAGGTATAGTAGATGCTCTCCTGCCCTTTGACAAAGAAACGGTTCACGGAGCAGTCAAACAAGTCCTTTGAGGTACTCTCCGTCTTCACCATGATGGAAAAACCATAAATCTCACCGATTTTATTGTACTCGCCTTTGGTACGTGCCTTGTCGTTAATCTCCTGCAGGCGTGCGGCAATGACCTTGATGTCCGTACTGTCCTCCACACCTTTAATGACAAGTTTATTGATAGGATTACCTTCTTTGTCATGTTCCACACGCTGCTCAAATAGAGCCAAGTCTGCCTTGGCTTCCTTAATCTTGTCTGAATGGAAAGACACGGAGCTGTCAATCTCTGCCAACTTTCCCGTTGCGGCATCACGTTCACGGAGGAAGTTCTTACGCTCGGATTCCAGCGTGGCAATCTTCTTGTCGAGTTTGGCTTTCTCTAACAAGTCCGTATTACCAGATAGCACGGCAACATACTCTGAAAAGTTCATGCCGCTGTCCTCGTCCATCGAGCCCTCGTCAATGGTACGACTACCGAGCGTATTGGTCTTCAACTGATTGATAAACAATTGCTTGTTATGCAGCAAGTTGAACTTGTAACTGTCCAACGACCGCTCCACGGCATAGATAATCACATCGACTTTATTGTCCGCAAATTCTTTGGCAACCATATTGCCTTTACGGATTGCCCGACCATTGCGCTGTTCTAAATCTGAGGGTCGCCAGGGTGTGTCAAGTTGATGCACCGCCACCGCACGCTGCTGTGCGTTTACGCCTGTTCCAAGCATAGAAGTAGAACCGAAAATGATACGGATGTCTCCACGATTCATTGCTTCGACCATCGCTTTCTTGGCTTTCTCATTCTTGCACTCCTGAATGAAGCGTATCTCGTAGGACGGGATATGATAATCTTCCACCAATTTACGCTTTACCTCAGAATAGATATTGAAATCTCCACCGGGCTTATACGTACCCAAATCGGAGAATACAAACTGCGTACCTTTCTGTGCATCATACTTCTGATAGTAGTCATTGAGTAATTTCGCACAATGGCTTGCCTTGTTGTCGATATGGTCTGAGTACCCGTTTTCATCTATCATGCGTAGATCCAAGCTCATCTTGCGGGCGTAGTCTGTGGCAATGAGCATCTTCGCCCTTTCCTCGCTCTCACTAAGCGGTGCACGACCTAAGATTGTGGCATCCCCGCTTTTGGCAAACTCCATCAACTTGCCGATAAACTCTTCCTGTTCGGGTGTCGGCGGAATGTTATGCAGTATCTCATTTTTCTCAGGACGGTCAATGCCAATGTCCTTTGCCGTGCGGAAATCGCAAATCTCCGCATAGAACGAGGCAAGTTCCGGCACCTTAATAAAGGTTCTGAAGCGTTCCTTCTGAATAATCTCATTCGTGATGGAAAACTCATAGTCGGTGGACTTCTTGGCAAAGACTGCGGCCCATGCGTCAAAACTGTTGATGCCCTGCTTCTCCAAGGCTTGTGGGCGCAAGTATTTGAAGAGCAAGTATAATTCCGTCAGCGAATTACTGATAGTAGTTCCTGAAAGGAAGGTTGCGCCCAAGTCCTTACCCGACCGATCCTGTATGGTGCGAATGGCAAAGAGCATATTGAGCGCACGCTGCGAACCGTCTGGATTGCCCAAGCCCGACACTCTGTCGTGGCGGGTGTTGAACATCAAGTTCTTGAATTGATGGCTTTCATCTACAAAGAGGTGGTCAATACCCATCATCTTGAAGTCCACGGCATCGTCCTTTCGCTCGGCGAGGCTGTCCTGTATGTTCTGTAGCTTGGCTTCAAGCGTCTGCTTGCGCTTCTCCAAGCCTTTGAGCATACCACGGGATATGTCCGCTCCCTGCATACGGAGTACTTCAAGGTTTTCCTCCACAGAATCCTTTTCTTTCTGCAAAATCGCTTCTTGTATCTCCAAAGCCTGCGGTATCATGCCAAACTGCTCATGCGTTAAGATAATACAATCCCAATCGTTGTTCTTGATGTCATTGAAGATACGCTGGCGGTTCTGCTTACTGAAGTCGTTCTTTCCCGGATAGAGTATCTTGGCATTGGGATACGCCTTGCGGAACGTGTCGGCAATGTCGAATACATTTGCCTTCAGTCCGATAATCATCGGCTTGTTGGCTAATCCCAACCGCTTCATCTCATAGGCTGCCGTACACATGATAAGCGTCTTACCTGCACCGACCTCATGGTCGCAGATACCTCCGCCGTTGGTTTTGAGCATCCATACGGCATCCTTCTGACTCTTATAAAGGTCTGGTATGCCCAATCTTTTAAGGTCAAGGTCGGGAAACGACTGGTGCGTACCGTCAAAATTGGGACGCACAAAGCAGTTGAAAAGACGATTGTAACGGTCAGAGAGCTGCTCTTTGAACGTGTCAGGTGTCCGTCCGAGCCAATCTACAAAGCCTTGTCTGATTTCCTCAATCTTGGCGTTCGCCATCTGTATGGCGTGCCCGTCCCGTACTTTAATGGTCTTGGTTTCTCCTGTGATCTTATCCGTCACCTCCTTACTCTTGTTGATGTCGGGAATGGTATTGTGCAGAGCGTGCTTCAAGAGATTGATGCCATCATAACGGCGGAACTCTCCCTGTACGGCATATTTGTGCCAGATATTGGCATTCTTTCGGTCGCAGACAATGCTGTACTCGTCCATATTGGAATGGTAGGACACGTTGATGTCCGTCTCGAAGAACTCCGAAGCAAACTTGCCATATACTTTGGCAGGTATCCATCGTTCACCAAGGTTGAAGTCCAAGTCGGCAAAGGGAATGGGCGTGGGAGTGGCGGCACGCAGGGCAGTCAGACTCTGTTTCGCTTCCTCATGCTCCGGATGATCCAAGAGCCACGACTCTATACGCTCTGCCTTTTCAATCACGTTGCCTGAAATGAACTTGTCGGCTACCTCATAGCTGTCCTCTTCGGGATTGTAGAAGATGCGTCCTTCCAAGGCAGAAAGCATATCGCTCTCTTCTATATCGGGAAGCAAAGAACTCATATAGTCAAGCTCCACCGTGCCGTATTTGTTGAGTGATGCGCCCAATGCCTCCATCGGGTCTGCGGCAATGGACAATTCGGAGGTGGAAAAAGCTGTTGGATGGTCGAAGATATCCGCCTTGATGTACTTGCCGTTCTCGGAGCGTTCCAAAAACAACATCTCCACTCCGGTGGCATCCATCTTAATAATATCGGTGTTTGCCTTCTGGTTAAAGTATCCCCAACGACCCACATAGCCGTCATAAAGCCGATTGAGTTTCTCACGCTCTTCCTTGTCCTCGGCTTGGTTGTTCGCCTCATAATCATAGAGTCTGTGATAACTCTCCCTAATCTCAATGTATGCTTTCAGTCGTGAGAGCTGGGCAAAGGGTAAGTCCATCGGATTGAAGGTAGGATGCCGTTTCAAGTCAGAGAGAAAACCGACCTGTCCTTTCTGCACGACAATAGAGCCGTCTCTCAGATGAGAGTCGGGCGATGAGAGAAAGGGACGCGGTGAAGCGTCAAACTCTTTCTTGACCTCTGCTATGGGCTGTGGCTTGCGAGCCTCGGCTTCCTCCATAAAGTCAAAGAGCGAGGGCTCTCTGACGGGGCTTGATGCAGTTTTCTTGTTTCTGCGGGGACTGGTGGGTGTACTTCTTGTCGGTTTAGGTTGCCTACTCGCAGAAAGCGGTTGGTTATCGCTAACCTTCTTTTGTTGAGCAGCCTCCTTGATTTCATTATTTACACGGGCTACATCTTGTGTCCAAAGACTATACTCCTCTGGGGCAAACAAGAGCTGCTCCGTTGTTTCTGTCTCGATGGTGCTGTCCATGATGGGATGATGGTCTTCGTCAAAGAATACCGTCTGACCGTTCATTTCTCTTGGGGCTTCCACGTCCGTGCGAATTTCACGGCTTTCTTGTTCGTATTGTCTTTGAAGGGTGATGACGGGGACACCTTCGGGCGCAGTTTCAGGCTCTATTGTTGGAAGTACCTGTGCAGCTTGTGCTTCTTTTTCTGTCTCTGATTCGTCTCTTGCTTCATCTCCCACTATCTTATTACCTTCTTCGACATTCTCTTGGGGTTGAGTGCCTTCCTGCACGGGTCTCAGAACTTCCTGACGGCTTTCATCCCTGACTTCCTCAATGATTGGCTCTTTGGTGTATTGTCCTCTGACAATATCTTCCAATTCTGCAATCTCGTGCAATTTGGTAGGCTTGAAGTATAAGTCCCGCTCTATACCCAATCCATGTATCTTGACTTCCTCCATTTCATCAAGCGACATAGTACCCAGTTCCCAGTCGTAGCCCATCGTTACCGCACCGAAACCAATACGCTCTTTGGGGTCGTACTCCAATAGATAAGCCGTGTAAGCCCCCATTGGGAAGAAATAGCGTGCATAGGCGATTTTATCTCCAATCAGCCCCTTATCCGTGCTGTAAAGTTTGGGGAGTTGCCTTTTTATGCTGTCGGGCATCAGATTATAGGCATTATCCTCTTCTTTTTCTTCTTCCTTATCCTCCTTATCCTTGGACTTTTGTAACAGAGGTGGTTGTTCTGTTTTTAAGCCTCCTTGCACTTTTTGCACCATCTTGTCCACGTGTACCTGCCATTCCTCCCCGGTCATGGGTATGCCGGTTTCATAGAGTTTACGATCGAAACGTTGCTCCACTTCCAAAGAGAGTTGCGTACGCAGGCTGTCGGCCATATCCTCGATACTTCCGTCAAATGTATATTCCCAAGCGGGCTTGCCGTAAGGATCCGTACCCATCGTGCGGTCTGTGGCAATCGTGCGGTGGGAAATATCTTTCCATTCGCCCTCAAAAAGTGAGTTATGATTGAACGCAATAGAAAAACCGTCGTCTTTGGGAACAGAGGCGGTTTGTACAAATTGCTGTTCGATACCCTCACCAATTTCCTTGCCCGACTGCTTTTGCAGCACAATCAGGTCGCTGCCCACATCCGTACCCGCATTCTCGGAGAACATACCCGAAGGCAGGCGGATGGCGGAGATAAGTCGGCTGTTCTGCATGAGGTAACGGCGGATGGCTTCATTCTTGGGGCTGTCCAATACGCCCTGCGAGGTAATAAATGCAAGAAGTCCGCCTTCTTTGATAGTGTCCAGCCCTTTTACAAAGAAATAATTGTGAATGGTTCGGGTAGATTCCCGTTTAAGGATATTCTCTCCTTTACTATATGTTCGGTCATAGACCATAAAGTCGCCAAAGGGGATGTTGCTGGTAATAAGGTCGTACTTGTCCTTCTCTTCCAATTCACCAATGGCTTCAAAGGGTTCTTGCCGAACAAAGATATTGTCTTTGCCGTAAGGATGGAGGGCTTGTGTGATGCGTGCCGTCAGCAAGTCTTTCTCCATAGCATCAACCATGCCTGCATTTTTGGCAAAGGTTTCGGTAAAGACTCCCATACCTGCGGAAGGGTCCAAGCATCGTCTTACTTGCACGTCGGTGGCACTAAGGGCATCGGCAATGGCGGAGACGATACGGGTGTCGGTATAGAAAGAGGTCAGTACGCTTGCCTTGATGCTCTCCCAATAGCGTTTGGCGGTGTTGGCATCGACGGTGTCACGGTAAATCATCTGCTTTAGTCGTTGAGTAGGCGCGAACAGATTTTGTTCCGATGCGCTCCAATAGCGGAGGTCATCGGGATTATCACATCGGTTCAAGACGCATTTCAGACCACCGAAACCTTGATAACCTCTAAGCAAGACCTTTTCGGCATCGGTGGCTTCACGACGTTCTTTTTCTAATCGAAGGACCACACGGATGGCTTCCGTGTTGCCCTCCAAGACAGCTTTCTTATTGTATGCCATAGTTTTTCTGTTTTAAGATGGAGAGGAATTAGTCGGAAGATTATTTCAATCATATAGAATTTTTCCTATCTCCCGACTAATTTATTTTATCTCCGAGTCTGTGTAAACTATCTCCCTCGTGCTTTTCCTTTCTTTCCTTCAAACTCAAAGGAGGTGGTATGGTCTTCGCCCAGAACAAGGCGCGCGTTGAACTTCTTGCCTGCCTTGCTCGTCAAGCCTTTGAGGATAGGCGTTCGCCCGGTGGTTATCAAATCACGGATATTGTCTTCGGAAAGGAACGTGCCGCAGATTTCACGGAAGATGTGGAAGTCGCAGCCTTCGTGCCTGCATTTGGCAATCTTGGCATAGATACCCACACTCTCGTTACCACATTTGGGACAGCGGTAAGTAGGGTATGATTTCTGCATCGGTGGAGCAAGGGCGAGGAGTTCCTCGCAAATAGTCTCCACGTAGGAGTTGATGCCTTGCGCGAATTTCTCGGGCGGCATCTGTCCTGCTTCGATGGCGGAAAGGGTCAGTTCCCACGAGCCTGTCATCTCTGCATTGGCAATCCGTTTGTCCTTGACAATCTCATAGACAGCCAAGCCTTTATCTGTCGGAACTATCGTTTTCTTTTCTCTTCGGATATATTCACGCAAAATGAGCGTTTCGATGATGTTAGCACGGGTGGCGGGCGTACCGATTCCGCATTCTGCCAGTGCCTTTTTGCTCTCTACATCACTAACTTCTTTACCGGCGTTTTCCATAGCGGAAAGCAAAGTGGCTTCTGTATAGAGCGGCTTTGGCTTGGTCTTGTGCTCGGTAATCTCTGAAGAAAGCAGTGGTAATCGCTCGTTTTCTGTCAAATTGGGCAATACGGATAAGGTTTGTTCTTCATCCTCCTTGCCTTTTTCATCGTTCGTGCCAATTCCTTGCTGTACAGCTTTCCAACCCAAGGCGATACTTCGGCACGCCTTCCAAATGTAGGTGTTTGTACCGTCGGTTAGTTCCACTTGCATCCGCTCCTCCTCTGAATCGGGAGAGAAGGCTTCGATGAAACGATGGACTACCATTTGGTAGATGGTTGTTTCATCTGCTGATAGTCCCGATGGAGTTTCACCCGTAGGAATGATAGCGTGGTGGTCGGTTACCTTGTCGTTGTCCACAGAGTGGCGGTTAAGTGAGAAAAATAATCCTTGTCCTATCTTGCCGAGTAAGGCGGGTACTTCCTCGAAAACGTCTTCGCTAATGTATCGGCTACCGGTGCGGGGATAGGTCGTGATTTTCTTCTCATAGAGGCTCTGCGCTATTGAGAGGGTCTTATCTGCTGAAAAGCCGTGCTTTCGGTTGGCTTCCTTTTGTAGGGAGGTGAGGTCGTATAAGAGGGGTGGCGACGTATGTCCCACCTTTCTTGCGACCGAAGTCACGGTAAGCCGGCTCTGTTCGCGAAGCATGGCGAGAGCGGATTGTGCATCGGCTTCATTGTCAAATGCACTACTGCTCACGGCTTTCAGCGATACGCCCTCTTTCTCTCCTGCTACGGAGAGCTTCCAATAAGGAACGGAAGAAAAATCACGATTTTCTATGTACCGACGGCAGACCATAGCAAGGGTTGGAGTTTGTACTCGTCCCAACGAATAGCCGCCTTTGCGAGCAATGGATAGGGCACGGCTTGCATTGATACCCATGAGCCAGTCGGCTTCGCTTCTTGCCTTTGCGGAGTGATAGAGATTGTCATATGCACTTCCCGCTTTGAGATGGGCAAGTCCTTCACGGATGGCTTTGTCCGTAAGTGAGGAAATCCAAAGTCTGTCAAAAGGCTTATGGCAGTTCAAATGGTGGTAGATATAGCGGAAAATAAGTTCACCCTCACGCCCTGCATCGGTGGCTACGATGATGCGGTCGGCTCTGTCGAAACAACCTCGAATAGCTTTGAGCTGTTTGAGTGCTGCGGGGTCTGATGTGTACTCCTTATCCTTGCGTACTTGACGAACGATAAGTTGGAAGGGATTGGGACGGATGGGCAGGTCTTCGGCTTTATAGGCAGAAAAACCGTAGGCTTCGGGCATGGCAAGGGTGATGAGGTGTCCCATCGCCCATGTTACCACATAACCGTTACCTTCTAAATATCCGTCTTGTCTGGTATTAGCCCCTACGATACGGGCTATATCTCTGGCTACCGAGGGCTTCTCGGCAATAATACAAGTAATCATAGTCGGGTTTAGTTTTAAGGGTTACATCTTACGTCCACGGCGTTGCTGTTTCTTTTCGTCCTGCTTCTGCTTTTGGGCAGCAGTGGGCTGTGTCTGCCCGGACTTTAACGGCTCATTCACGTTCTTGGTAGCTTCGTTGGTCTTGCCTTGGTTGTTCACGGCAACCTGTGTCTTGTGTTCTTCGGCTACGGCTACCACCTTTTCCTTGCCGGTCTCCTGCTTCTTGTCAGGATTCCATTTGTAGAAACGCGGGCGGTTCTGCTCCTTATCCATACGGACGTAGGCATTGAAGGACTTGCCCTCCTTATCGACCATGTTCTTCAAATAGAGCGTGCGGCCACTGTCTAAGGCTTCACGCTGCTTATCGGAGAGTTCCAAACCACAGAGCTTGCGTGGTGCGCCTTGTTGGTGAGAGTGCTGCTGTCGCTCCTTCAAGCCTTGCTTGTTCTCGAAGATGAATTCGATGCCTTTCTTCTCGGCATTGACTTGCAGGGTGGCATCAAAGGACTTGCCACTCTTGGCGGTCATTCCTTCCACTTTCACAGCTTTGCCTTCTACAAGGTCTTTATACTGTGCATCAGTAAGCATAACACCCTTTATCTCTTTGGGAATGTTCACACGGTCGGCACGCAGGGCTATGAGTTCGTTGGTCTGTGGGTCAATGGAAACGTATGCGGCAAATGGGTCACCATTCTTGGGCGTAATCTCGATGGTCTTGCCAAGGTTGCCCGTTGCAAGGAGTAGTTCTTTCTCTTCATTAGAGAACTTGTGTCCCATATAGGGGAAGTCGAGCTGCGGCTCTTTGCGAAGCGGGTGAACTGCCAAGCCGATGTTGCCCTCGCCATCAGTACGGAATGCCAAACGGGCATCGGTGTAAATGGTAGTATCGTCTATCGGGATAGCAATGGTAACGAGGTTGCTCTTCTGCCAGTTGAGCATTTTTGCCAACTCTCCGCTCTGCTCCAGCCGCTCACGGGTAAGCCCGAGAGTGTCGAGCTGCTTCCAGTCAATCTTCGACTCGTCAATGGCGGTGGCGTTCTTCTGCTTGGGCAGGAAGTCGTCAAAGCGCACCTGACTGTCTGCCAACTGCTGCTTATTCTCAGGCTTCTCACGGTTCTGCAGCATGGTATGGAGGGATGCCACACTTTGCTCCACGTTGTTAGCCACTACCTTGTAGAGTCCAAAACGGGACGGCTCATTAAACTGCTTGAGGAAATTGGTCATGAAGTTCTTTAGCAAGCCGTCCTTGTTGTTGAACTTCAAAAAGGCTGCCTGATGCACGTCTTTGGCTTCCGTGATTTGGAGTTTGCCCTTGTCGTCAAATCCTGAAACTACAGAGAGCTTTCCTGCCTCTTTTTCGTTCTTCACTTCCGTGCGGTCTTCCAATACCAGCACATAGTTGTCATTGTTGTTCGATTCCATAAATCATTGTTTTTAAGATGAATAAATCATTATCGAACAGCAAAATTAAAGCAATAATATTATAGATTTTGAATTAAAGAAAAGGCGGGAAATACAGGGAAAAAACAAGAAGCCATTATCCGAATCTGTATGGAAAGCGGATAATGGCATGTTATAAATAAATATGAACGTTTCCGGTAGAGGAACTTATTTATTTATTTCCTCCTTTTTCGAATATTCTTTTTCTATCAATAAATTGATGAGAAATTTCTGCAAGTTTTGGTCCGTGGGTACATTGAGTTTCTTGCGGATATGGTTACGCGTCACGTCAACGTTGTTTTCGGTTTTGTCAAGTAGCAGGCCGATTTCGCTCCGCTTCTTTCCTACGAGAATGAGGCGGCACACATCCGTTTCTGATTTAGTCAGACAGGGAAAGTGGTGCCCCAGATCGCAGTCGTCCATCAAGTGTTTTTTCAGATGCAGGCGCACGGCGTTGATAAGGTTGCGTTGTGATTTCGGTTTGAGCATGGAAAACAGTCGGTCCGTGTCCTCGGGCGACGGGTGGTCGTTGCCGCTCATGTGCAGATAGACCTCTATCTCCTGCCTGTTCAGCCTGACGGCGTGCATCAGTGCTGTCTCACGGTGATGCAAATCGGTATTTTCCTTCGTTACACTCATCACATTATATCGTAGCAGTTCGCCCAGCGTGCAGAGGAAAAACTGCACGAAGAGGAAGAAACCGAACAGGCGCCAAAGCGAAGGCTCTTGAAGATAGGCTGCCACACAACCGTAGCTAACCACACTGATAGCAGAGACGATAAAGGGGGTGAGCCGGACAAAGCTCAACACAAGGAAAAAGACGGCCAGCAGCGACGTTACCTGATTGATGAGGATGAGCTGCAGAAAATGGTCGGGACGTACGGTGGCGAAATAAAAGAAGCGCACGGCGATGGTACACTGCGCCACGAGCACCGTGAGTGAAAAAGCCTTGGAAAGTGTCAGCCACTGCGTGAGGTAGAGCAACAGCGAAAGAAGGCATACCGCAAGGTGTATACCGCTCATGGAAAGCGGCAGCCAGTCGTGCGAGCCACCCAGCCTCATGAACTGCAAGGAGATGACGGAAACAACGAGAAGGGAGTGGAGTAAATACACGATGACGCGGTGCCGCTCGATGGTGTTTTCGGCGCGCGACCGTAGGAATGCCGATACCTTTTCTGTGAGAGAATGAAAGATCATTGTTGCCGTTTTTACTTTTTATAACGATTGCAAAGATACGTTTTTATTTTCTCTTTCCAAGCTTTTTATTAAGTGTTTTTAAGGGGATGGTTAAGGTTTTTAGGGGTGTAATAAAAGCTTTTAAATGGTCTTTCTGCTAAGAAACTCTGACTTATAACATTTTGTTTGTTATTTTTGTATAGTCTTTTGCTGTTCTCGCAAAAATATTCCTTGCAGAACAGCCAAGAAATGAACTGTCCAGCATGTGAAAATCAGCAGACAGGAATGTGAAATGAGAACATAGAAATATTTTTAGAACATCCCATAAATGAAACATTTTATCACATTACTGTTTGTCATTACACTCTCCATAGGAGAAATGTATGCCGCCACTCCGGCAGACTCCATCCGCAAAGAGATGAAGCACCTAAAGGGAGAAAAGCTTTTGCAGGCCTACCATAATCTTTGCCGGTTGGCAGCTGCCGAAGATAATATGGGCTATGAATTACGCTGCATCCGTGAATATCTTGCCGAATCCTTACGCCAAAAAGACAAGGAGGCGGAAGCCCAGGCGCGCGTCACACAGTTGTATTGCTATTACAACTACGAGATGACCGACAGCATCAGTTACTATTTGCCCGAAGTCCTCAATGCTATGAAAAAGAACGGCACATGGGATTATTACTACAATGCGTGGAACGTGCTGATTGAGAGTTATCTCTACGAAGACAAGGTGCAGACCGCATTGTTTGAAGCGCAAAAGATGTATGCCGACGCGCGAAAAAGAAAGAGCAACTATGGATTAGGCACTTCCACCTACGGCATGGCATGCATCTATCAGACAATGGGACGCTTCCGCGAAGCCGAGAAGACCATCGAGGAGAGCATCGCCGCCCTTTCCAAGGTTGATGAAATCTCACAATTGCTCTCTGCCTACAACGTCTTGGGCGAAACGCTCGACGGACTGCGGAAATATGAAAAGCTAAGGAAGAAATGCGCGGAATGGAAAACGGTCATCGACAAATACAAGAACGAAGCCCTGCGAAAAGGCTACACACCCTCGCTCAACGGACGCTATCTCTACTGCACGCTGGCAACTGCCGTCGCTGAATTGGAAACAGGCCATTACGACCGCGCCAAGGAATTGCTGCAGCTCGCCGATAAATATGCCGAGGGACGCAAAGCCGTTGCCCGATTCAAGCTCCTTCAAGTGAAAGCCCGCTACTATGCAGCCACAAAACAGTACGACCGGGCGATTGCCTGCAACAACGAGAACATGGGCATCATGACTGCCGCCGGTGACTCCGTCAGCTTGCTCACCGTGCAGATGCAGCAAGCCGACCTCTACACGCAGGCCGGACGATACAAGGAAGCCGCAGAATTGTACAGACTCGTTATCCCACATAAAGACAAACTGCGCAACACCGAACTTGCCAAGCAGCTCGACGAACTGCGCACCATCTTCGAGGTTGACAAGCTCACACTCCGGAACGAGGTCATCACAACACGGCTCTATCTCTCACTCATCATCGTGGCATTGCTGCTTGCCACCGTCGTACTTTACATCATCTACACCCGCCGCTTGCGCCGCAAAAACAGGGCTTTGTACGACTCCATTCTATTATACCGCAAGGCGGAAAGCGACATGGAGACTGCGACAAGGCTCGTTCCCGAGGAAGAGCTCGACCGTGAAGGAAAAATCTACCGCCGGTTGTGCGAGCTGATGCAGAATGAGAAAATCTATAAAGACACGGAGTTGAACCGTGACATTCTCTCAAAGCGGATTGGAACAAATGCCGTCTATATCACCAATGCCGTGCGCAAGTATGCCGATGGAGCCACAATCAACGAATTTATCAACGGCTACCGGTTGCGGCACGCGGCTTCACTGCTCACCAACAATCCCGACTTGAACATCAACGAGGTGGAATATAGGTCAGGATTCAATTCCCGAGCCACATTTAACCGTTGTTTCCGGACTTTCTTTGGGATGTCGCCTTCAGAATACAAAGCCGTTTCCAAAGAAAAAAAGAAAACGCAAAAGGATTCAGCCGATGAGAAGGATTAGGTGTTTTGGACATTTGTAATTCGTCAGTTCTTTGCGAATTACAAATATGATACAAGTTTTTTCAAATATGAAACATCCTGCTGGTCTTCGTGGAATAATTTTGCAACAGAATCAACGAGCAGCAAAGATGAAAAAGAACTGTAATGTCCTAGAATTAGTTGACAACTTTGGTTTCTTAATTTCATTTTTCATTGACAAGTTTATTTGCTAAGTTCAAATACACTTGTCGTAGTCTTTTCTTAACTACATAGTTAGTTGACAGTTGTCTTCTAATTGCAAAATTACTCTTTTATTTTCTTGTTGCGGTTGTTTCTGCCTCCTTCTTTTATTGTTTGACTTAATAATGTGTGCCGAGGAAGTTATGCCGTCAACCTTCCGACTTCTTCCATTGGCGTTCTCATCTGCAGACTCTGATGCGGTCTGAACGTGTTGTACAGGTCGATGGCTTTCTTTGTGAGGCGCCTGACCTGCTGCAGACTTTTGTCTTCTGTACTGAAGAGCC
>NZ_GG700643.1:0-4905 GCF_000159995.1 Alloprevotella tannerae ATCC 51259 | reverse complement strand
GAGTGTATCGGGGATATCTTCTTTTTCATAAGATATGCTACTGACGAGACGTCGGGTGAGCCATATTCGGTATAAATACGATGGAATGTACTTAAAGGGATACCGTGACGAGAAGAGAACTCATGCAAGGTTAAACCACTTGTTACATACTGATGTAATAACAGTATTTTCTCTGATTCATTGTAATGAGACATAAATTTTTACTCCTTTGTGATTGAGAAAGTGTCAACTTATTCAGTACACTACAACTCCCACCTACGCTAAAAGGCGAGAATATTAGGAGGCAAGTCGGCAACATATAGAGGCGAATGCGCAGTTTGGGGCGACCGGAAGGGACGTTAAAGAAGCAACTCTTCGCTCCTACCCGCCTTATTGATAAAAGGAGGGAGGGCGAAGAGCTTAAGGGATTGCCGGTTTATAAACCACGCGCTTTCAGCAAACTCTTAGCATCGGGCGCTGAAAGGCCTGTAAAGTCGGAAAATATAAACATCAGGTCGCGCGTATTGCCACGACTGAGTACCTTCGCACGGAAGGCATCGCCAACAGCCCGCGTCAGCGCACCGTGCTTCTCAAAATAGTCGGCCACGTTCACAGCCAATACTTCGCTCCACAAATAACTATAATAGCCGGCAGCATAACCGCCACCCCAGATGTGGTTGAAATAGGACGTAGAATAACGGGGCGGGATCTGCGTATTGAGTAAGCCGATCTCTTTCAGCACCTTCATCTCAAACTGCTGCGCCTCCTCGGCCGTAGGGATTTCAGCTGAAGAAAGGCAATGCCAAGCCATATCAACGCAGGTAGCAGCCAAGTTCTCTCCAAGGGCATAGGCCGAATGGAAATTGAGAGAGCCGAGCATCTTATCTCTCAATGCATCTGGCATCGCCTCGCCCGTCTTATAATGACGGGCATAGTGGTTGAACACTTCCGGTATGCAGGCAAACGACTCGTTGAACTGTGAGGGCATCTCGACGAAGTCGCGTGATACGGAGGTGCCGCTAAGCGTATTGTACGTGCAATTGGAAAGCATGCCGTGCAGGGCGTGTCCAAACTCGTGGAACATTGTCTGCGTTTCATCCCACGTAAGGAGCGTAGGTTGACCTTCGGGGGCTTTGGCATAATTGCAGACATTATAGATGAGAGGCAACTGCTTACGGTCGCCGCTCTGCTTTAAGAAAGCACTCATCCAAGCGCCACCACGCTTCGTCGGTCGACGAAAGTAGTCGCAATAAAAGAGCGCCATTTGCTTGCCGTTCTCATCAAGCACATCGAAGACCTTCATATCCTTGTGATACGTTGGCAGATCCGTTCGCTCGCGGAAGTTTAAGCCGTATACGCGATGGGCTGCATAGAAGATACCGTTCACGAGAACGGAGTCCAAATTGAAATAGGGCTTCACATCATCGTCACTAAAACTATATTGCGCTTTCTTCATCTTTGCGGAATAGAAAAAGCGATCGTAGGGCTGCAAATGGAAGTCGGTACCTTCAGTCTGCCTTGCATAATCTTCGATAGCTTTTGTCTCGGCTTCAGCCTTTGGTTGGTAAGCCGCAATGAGCTGGCGCAAAAAGGCATAAGCATTGGCCGTATTCTTAGCCATCGTATTCTCCAGCGAATAAGAAGCATAATCTTTGAAACCCATCAGTTCGGCTTTCTCTGCCCGCAGACGCGCAATCTCCACAACAATCGGAAAAGCATTGTATGCGCCCGTACCATCTGTGCGGTGGATAGATGCATTGTAGACGCGCTCGCGTAAGGCTCTATTTTCAAGACTGGCAAGAATGGGTTGCTGCGTGGTGTTGGTAATGACAATGCAGTAAGTCGCCTTGCCGCCACGTCCCTCGGCATCTTTCTTACACTGGGCAATGGCAGCTTCACTCAAGCCGGCAAGTTCATTCACGTCGTTGACCCAAACAGTCGCCTCATTGCCTGCCTTCGGGAGCATATTGCCGAAGTCTTGTTGGAGTTTTGCCAAGCGGTTGTTAATCTCCTGCATACGCGCCATCTTCTCCTTAGGAAGCAGTGCGCCGGCATGTGTAAAACTCTTATAGATTTCTTCCAAAAGTTTTTTATCCTCGCCTTTGAGTTGGTTTAACTCATGGTCGTAGACGTATTTAATACGCTGAAAAAACTTTTGGTTGAACTTTATTTCGCTTTCAAAGTCGGTCATCATCGGAATAACTGCTGCTTCTGCTTTTTCCAAGTCGGGCGTCTTGTCGGCCTCGGTCACGCAGAAGAAAATGCCTGTTACGCGATTCAGCATCTGTCCGCTCCGCTCATAAGCGAGTATCGTATTAGCAAATGTTGGCTTCTGCTGATTATCGGTAATTTGTTTTATCTCCCTTCTTTGCTCTGCAATAGCTGCTTGGATGGCCGGAAGATAGTCTTCGCCCTTAATCTTACTAAAGTCGGGCGTATTGTAGGGTAATGTACTTGGTTTCATAAGTGAATTAACCGTTGGAGCGGCTTTCTTTCCTTGCGATTTTCGGGTCTGCGCCTGCGTTATAAGCGTAGCACAAGCGAGCCCTGCCACTAGGAGCACATGTTTGAGTTGTATATTCATATATCTTTTATATAGGGTTATGCTTGCTTCCTCTCTTCTTATACTTTGCTTTCTCTATCTAAATTGATGGTGCGAACTTACATAAAATCTTCGGATTATATGGGAACTTCATCCAAATGTTTAAACGACTTTAGCCTTGCAACTTAAGGTTTAGCGGCATCTGAAGCATACTTTTACAAACACATCTTTCTACCTCCGCTATGATTTCTTTCAAATCTTTATCTCTGCGGTTAAACGCAAAAGTTTATGATAATATCATCACAAAAGCCGGTTACTGTACCAATCAGTATCAGATAAGAGAATACAAAAAGCGGGGACAGTTCACAATGGAACTGTCCCCGTATGAATTGCTATAATGCTAGGCAGAGCTTACTGTACGTAAACCACAGCCAGGCGGTTAGAAGTAACGCCTTGAACTCCCTTGCCAGTAGCTTCGTCGATAATTACACCACGCTCTTTGAGGTAATTAGCAACAACGTCTGCACGTGATTGAGAAAGACGATCGTTGAATGCCTTGGAGCCTTCAGGAGATGCTGTACCAACAACTTGTACGTGAGAGCCAGCCTTTATTGAATTGAGCGCTTTCTTTGCATCATTAGTTAAGAAATGCTTACCTTGAGCGAAAGTGACGAACACGAGGTTCTCTACACTAATTTTTTGCGTAGAAACAGTCGGAACTTCTTTAATAACTTCCTTAACGACTTCCTTAACAACCTCTTTCGGTTTAGCTTCAAGCTCAGCGCGGAGAGAGTTGATCTCATCGTTCAAAGCACCGATATCATACTTCTTAAAGTTATGTGTGCCGTTTGAAGTCTTAAACTTGTAGTTCAAACCTACGAATAAGCCTAACTGAGCAGCAGATCTATCGAAGTGAATAGCATCGCCCGGGCCCGGTGTAAGATTCCATAATACGGCCGGTTCAGCATAAAACTGAAAAGCCTTCTTTGAACCAAGGTTCCAAGCAAACATCAAACCAGTCTTAGCGCTTAATTCGGTATCATCACCTACATTGTGTGTGGCGATCAAGTAAGGATCACCAAACACGATTTGGTAACCGATACCAGCTTCTGCGATAAGCTCGAATTTCTTCTCAGGCTTGTAATCCATGAAAAGATTAGTCAAGTTGACTGTACCATTTAAGCCGAAGTTAACGATACGTGCAATTGTATGGCTATCAGCCATACCGTGGTCACCAAAGTTAACAAGACCTTCAAGATTAGCACCATAAACAGGGCTAAAGTTCTTGCCAAGTTTCACACCAGCCCAAGTATTGAGCGGGGCAATGTTCTTAAGTGTGAACGGAGTCGTAACGCCACCTTCAACACCAAGATAGACATTGTCTAAAAACTTTGCTTTTTGATAAGCAATCTGTGCTTGTGTGCTACCGATGCCAAGTGCCAGCATCGAAAGAGTAAATAAAAGCTTTCTCATAATTTTTTTGTATTGTTGCTCTAAATTATTTCCGTTGTTTTTTCTAATAGCTGCTGCAAAGTTAATCATTTCTTCTATCAACTCCCAATATTTTTAACTTAAAATACTGGGAAATAATTTTTTCCCTACAAAAAAAAGGAAATTATACTCTCGAAATGGCAATTCTGCCTCCAAAACATGATAATAACGGAGATAATTCACTTACAAAGAAACAGTAAACAGAAAGCATTCACTGATAAAGTTTTCAAAATAAAGATATAAAGGGAGCGAAACTATCCAAAGCCGCTACAGGCAGATCTAAAAAGAGGACTGGCAATTCAGAGAAGACCAATATGGTATTTCGTCATACAACTATCATTCACTAAGAACCGTTTCACATGGCTCGCAATCCAAGGCATAAACTTGATTAAGTGGAATAGACTTCGCACAAAATGAAGGCGGAAGGCTTAAGAAAACCATCTTTCCGAATGGGCATCAGATGCAGATGATTTAAGTCAAATTGTTTACCGCGTAGGATTAAACACCTTACAGCACAGAAAAGAACCCCCGGGCTCTATCCGCCCAAGAAGATAACTACCCGACAAACAAAATACTATAAAAAGGGAGCAAAGCTAATCTGCGGCACAAGATGCTTAGCCGACAACCGAAAGGAGCGCAAACGCAGTCGGAATGGATAAGACAATAAAACAAGCATACGGGTAAGTATACATAAAAAGATCCGTCTCCGGTCGTGTGAACCTGGAAACGGATCTTAATAAAATAGGCAGCTACCTACTCTCCCACCTAATCGGCAGTACCATCGGCGTAGACGGGCTTAACTTCTCTGTTCGGGATGGGAAGAGGTGGAACACCGTCGCTTTGGCCACCTGAATAATTCAAACATATTCAAGCGTACAACAACAAACAAAACT
>NZ_GG700644.1:53451-98596 GCF_000159995.1 Alloprevotella tannerae ATCC 51259 | reverse complement strand
GAAGCATCCTCGGATTGAAACTCTTTCTGCTTCTTCTGCATAAAAGTCTATGGAATTCTTTCAAAGATCGCTTTCTTGATGCTAAACCTAACGCCTCGGCGCTGGAAAGCGAGTGCAAAAGTAGAACAAAATCCCATTACAACCAAACACACAACAAACTTTTTTACGCAAAAACGAAAATAAATCCGGAGATGGCAAAATTTGACATGCAGAAATAGCAGAATCCCCAAAAGACAACCTAAAACCGGGATTAAAAAAACGGTCTTTGCTGCTCCCCTTCCCTTCTTTTTATTATAAACATTAAACATTGAAGGGGGATCTAAGGGAAAAAATCCGTGAATTTACGATCAAGTTCGGCGTTTTCCCTTTATTTTTCGATGATGGTGCATCGGATTCTAATTATCTTAAAAAAATATTCCTGTCGCCTCAAGCCTTGAGTGATCAACTTTTATTTTTATATGGTTTGGTGGCGCCAAACTATGGTTTGCTGCCACCAAACGATAGTTTCTTCCGAGCAAACGATAGTTTGCCGGCAGCAAACAATAGATCTCGAAGGGCTACGCTTGCTATTGTTTGAAAAAGTTACGGATATTGCAGAGTTGGGTGAAGGATTGAATGGCGCCGGCTATACCATATTATATGGTAGTGAATAATGGGCGGGATTGTCTTATCAAAGTATGATTGCGGGTGTTTATGCAAATTGGCTTGGAGCGTTACTCTATGCGACACGGAATTTGCAATTGTTTACATCCGCAAGAAAAAGCGAATATTTAAGTAGGCGATAATCGTTGAGGATGAGTGATGCATTAGAGAAGCTTGTGCAAATTGAGATAGTGTTCGATATTTCATCAACGCGTGTCGCCGGCGTTGACTGAGGGAATCGTTGTATGAGACATCATCGTTTTTGCATTTGGGCTATGAGGGCAGAATGAAAAAGTCGGGCGATGCTTTTTGTGTATCGTCCGACTTTCTATTATGTATTGACTAAAAAGAATTTAGTCTTCAATCGGTTCGAAATCCTCTTTTCCTACGCCACAGAGGGGGCATACGAAATCATCTGGAAGATCTTCAAAGGCTGTGCCCGGAGCTATGCCAGCATCTGGGTCGCCTAATTCGGGGTCATAAACCCAGTCGCAAACTGTACAGCGATACTTTTTCATCGTAGTAATTGTTTAAATTGTTAATACTATAGTCTTGTTCAGTGATGTCACTTATTAGTTTATTTTTCTTGAACGAAGGCTGCGCTTAGCGGGTCGTGGATTTGCGCAAAACGAGATTGCTAAAGTTATTGATCCAATCGGGATGCTCCTTGATGAAGCTATCTATATGGCGCTTGCGCTTTTCTTCTAAGATTTCGTCTTCTGCTATAAGGATACCAGTCTCTTCGACATTGCCAAAGGTATCGTTGACAGCTGTACCAAAACAGCGCATCGTCGGACTAAGCCCCATGTAAGCATTGACTAAGGGCGGGATGTTGTAGCCCAAGCGGCGCACGGCCTTGTTCAATATTAAATAGTCTCTTTTTAAATCGTCTTCGCAAAAAAGTTGCTCCAGATCTCTTTGTTCTGACTCCAAGCGAATGGGTTGAAGGGGGGTGATTAAATTATCTCTATCACCAAAATGCTTGTGCAAGAAGAAGAGGATCATATCTCGGGCTTGACGATCGAAAGAGGGGTACATCGTCATTTTTCCGAAGAAATATTTCAAGCCGGGTATGACTACTGTGAGTGCGCCTAAGCCATCCCACAAATTATCCAAGGCAAACAGGCCTTTGGTCATTGCTCTGCTGCTCTGATACTCTAAGGTGACGAAAGAGCGCCCTAACTCTACGGTGCGCGGGAAATAGTCGCGCAAGAATTCATCAGAGAAATGAAAGAGATGGCTTGTAGCTAAGATGGGCTGCCCGGACTCATCAAACGCGGCTTCGGCACCCGGTAAGAAACGGTAGCCTCCTAAGATCTCTAAAGAGGAAGGATTCCAGACGATTAATTGGTAATAGGGATGTTCGCAAACATCCGACTCGTCTAAATCGCAGGCCTTTCCGGTGCCTCCGCCAGCCGTACGAAAGGCAATCTCGCGCAAGCGCCCTATTTCACGCAATACGTTAGGCGCTTGATGATAGGTAACGACATAGATTTCGTTACCTCCCTTATTGGTGGTGCGAAGTTTTCGCTCGGGCGTCAATTCGGCGGCCAATAGGTCTCGCTCTACGGGGGCGATGATCGTTTCTTCCATTCTTTATTTATTTTCAGCCTGTAGTCAAATTGTTTCTGCAAACAAAGAGTTTCAGAGTTGGTAGACCTTTTCTCTCACATATGCGGCCCATTCTTGGTCGGAGCGTGAACGATCAAAGGTCTGCCAGGGGATGGGTTCGCCTATCTTGATTGTAAAAGTTTTATTTCGGTTCTTATACATCTCATCTACGAGAAAAAGCATCGCAACATTAAACTTTATATGCAGCCACTTGCAGATATTTGCAAGTCTGTAGAAGAAATTTGAGTTGTGCCCGCTAAAATAAATGGGAACAACGTCGCGCTGCGAACTAATGCTTTTCGTAATAAACGTCTTTTTCCACGCAAGATCTCGAATTTGCCCATCTTTTTGCCGACGACTGCAGAGTCCGGCCGGGAACATGATAATATGATCATTGCCCGCAAAACCTGCTTCTACCATTTTTGGAAAGTCACGGCCTTTTTTTCCGGTTGTGTTGATGGGAATGCAGAGCGGCGCTAAGCCGTGCAGATTCATCAAAATGTCGTTCACCAAATATTTAATGCGACCATCGTAATGCTCACCAAGAACTGCGCCTAAAGCAACGCCATCTTGACCACCCAGCGGATGATTGCTCACAAATGTATACAGCTTTCCATCACTCGGCGAGGGGAGATTCTCGCGGCCTTCGACCTTCAACTCAACACCTAAATAGCGCAGACAATCCCAAAGCCAAGGAACTCCTTGACGGTCGCCCTCTTCTTCGAGAAAAGCATTGATTTCTTCTTGGTGAATTGTCTTCTTTAGCCAACTCACCATAAAGCGGGGGATATAGCCGGCCTTCTTTCCGGCTTTATCGTGCAACACTTTATCGATATCTATTTTGAAGATTGTGCCGTCCATTCTATCATTGCAAATCTACAACGCCTTCTTCTTTATCATCGACGCAAGGCATTATAGTAAATGACTTGCAAAAGTAGTAATTTTCTTTATCTGAAAGCCACAGGGAACGATATAAATGCATTCTTCTCGCAGAAAGCAAAGAGTAAAGAGCCTTTTTAGCCACGCATTGCACACGCCGCGTTTTTTTGTTCCTTTATTTAATGCATTTTTTGTAAGCCTCAGCCAAAACCAAGGCAAGAATACTATTGCGTATACTGTCATTTCAGCTCCTCGAAGCGCTTGCTAATGCGGCAACCAACGATCGAGCATCAAAAGAACAGCATACGCAATAAAAGAGATTGGACTTAGCGACGTCGACCAAAGATGCGCAACAAATATAAGAACAGATTGATGAAATCCAGATACAACTGTAAGCTGCCAATTAAAGCCATCTTCATCGATTCTTCATTGCGTTCTTCACCATATAGGTAAAGCAACTCCCGAATCTTTTTTGTATCGTAGACTGTAAGGCCAATAAAGATGAACACACCTGCGTACGTCGTAATCCAATATAAGGTAGAACTAGCAAAAAACAGATTTACAACACTTGCGATAATCAATCCGATGAGCGCCATGTATAAAAAGCGCCCAAAAGATGAGAGATCGCGCTTAATAAATGTGCCCAATAAAGCTAAAGCGCCAAACATGCCGGCCGTGACAAAAAAGGTTACGGCGATGCTTTCTGTTGTATAAACAAAGAACACGCAGGATAAGGTCGCGCCATTCAAGATGGAATAGAGCACAAAAAGAATGCCGGCTTTTGCGAAAGACATCTCCATTAAACAGGCCGACAAATACATCACCAAACCTACTTCTGCAAGGAGCAGACCATAAAAGACGAAGCGATTGGCAAAGATCAATTGTACCAATTGCGGTTGCTGCACAACGAACATTGCCATTAGTCCTGTCAAGCTTAAAGCCAAGGCCATCCAAGCATACACATCACGCATCAGAGCAGCGAAAGCCGCCGGGCGTGACGCGGTTGAAGTATAGTTTACTACATTTTTATCTTCCATATTCTTTTATTTTTGATAAAAAGCGCCGCGCCAGCGGCGCGCGCCTTTCGTTTTTAATTTACTATATACTACTTATTAAAATGCAGGGTGTGACCCATTCTTTCTTTCTTCGTACGAAGGTAGCGCTCATTATAAGGATTGGGTGTAATTTCTATGGGCACGTTTTCTGTGATCTCCAATCCGTAGGCTTCCAAGCCCACGCGCTTCACAGGATTATTGGTCATCAGCCGCATCTTTCTCACGCCGAGCATACGCAGTATTTGTGCGCCGACGCCATAGTCTCGCTCATCCGGGTCATAGCCCAAATGGATATTGGCATCTACCGTATCATAGCCTTCTTCTTGCAGTTTGTAGGCAGCAATCTTTGCCATCAGTCCAATACCACGCCCTTCTTGATTCAGATAGAGCACAACGCCTCGACCTTCTTTTTCTACCATCTCAAGCGCTTTGTGGAGCTGGTCGCCACAGTCGCAACGCTTGCTGCCAAAGATGTCTCCCGTCGCACAAGAAGAGTGAACGCGGACCAGAACGGGCTCATCATCTTTCCATTCGCCTTTAATCAGCGCGACGTGTTCCTTTCCATTACTCTTTTGGCGAAAAGGAATAAGATGGAAGTGTCCATATTTAGTAGGCATATCCACTTCTTCTCCCTTCTCCACCAAAGATTCCATTTTCAAGCGATAAGCTATCAGATCCTTGATCGTCATGATCTTCAAGCCGTGTTCTTTGGCGAATACTTGCAACTGCGGCATGCGCGCCATCGTCCCATCTTCGTTTAAGATTTCAATGAGTGTGGCGGTCGGATACAGACCTGCGAGTCGGCACATATCAACTGATGCCTCCGTGTGTCCGGCACGCACCAAGACGCCGCGATCCTGCGCATATAAGGGGTTGATATGACCCGGGCGGCCAAAGGTTTCCGGCGTACTGGTCGGATCTGCCAAGGCGCGGATAGTAGCTGCGCGATCGTGGCTGCTAACACCCGTCGTGCAGCCTTCGAGTTTGTCAACCGTAACCGTAAACGGTGTGCCCAACATACTTGTATTTGAATCCACCTGACGCGCCAGACCGAGTTCGTGACAACGTTGGTTCGTAATAGGTGTGCATAATACGCCCCTACCATATTTTAGCATAAAATTAACGCTCTCCGGAGTGGCAAACTGAGCCGCCATAACGAGATCGCCCTCATTTTCGCGATCTTCATCGTCTACGACTACGACAAATTTGCCGGCTTTCAGATCTTCCAAGGCCTCTTCTACAGAAGCCAACTCGTATTTTTCATTCATCATGATTATTGTATTGATTAATGGGGTTTTGTTTTGAAGTTAATAAATCGTATGATGCAGCTTCTTTGCCTGCAGCTTTCGCCACAAGGGGGCGCAAGGCAGAGCAAACAGCTGTGATTTGTTTCATATCTTTATGGAGGCGAAGCCTGAAGCGCCATATGCGAAACCATAAGATAAAACCTACCGGAAGCAATACGCCGCAAAGGATATTGAGGCGCTTATTTTCAAACGGTGAGGTATGTGCCCGTGCATAAATCAAGGGCAATTGGTTCAAGCGATAGAGGATTTCGCGTCGATCCGAATTGGATAAAGCCTCCACAAGTTGCTCTACGCGCTGTTGTATATCTTCTGCAGCGTGATCGGGGCGCGATTTGAAGAAAGCACGTATATAACTCGGTGCTGCATAGAGGCGTTTATGGTCCGCATAAGCCTTGCAAATCTGCTCCAACTCGTCTATTTCTTCAAGAAGCGCCGCATAATCAGGCATTTCGATAATCACTTCTTTACGCGTGATGTTACGTTTCGAGCGCAAGCCCAGCAAGCGTTTAAAGAGGGCTGTATAAACATCGGCATTGAACACAACGGAATCATTGTTAGCCTTATACGTCAGGAAGCAACCCAAGGGAGTGAGCACCACAGTCGAAATCCACATACCGAAGATCATATTCCAAGCGCCGTCGCGCGCCATCTTCATGCCCGAAGTGTTGATGATGTAATAGAAAATGAAGAGAATCACGGCGATGATGGTCGGCATACCCAGTCCTCCCTTGCGAATAATAGCCCCCAAGGGTGCACCAATGAAGAAGAAAAATATGCAGGCTATAGACATCGTAAACTTCTGGTGCCACTGGATGCGGTGTGTGCGCACGCTCTTATCGCCTTCTTCCGTAGTCAGGCTTTTCCACTCTAATTCAGAAGCGTATGTAGCTGCCGAAGCTGCGGCTGCGCGAATGGTTTGCACGCGTTTTTCAGCCGGCATACGGGCCATAATCGTATCAAAGTCAAACTTCGCGCCTTTGCCCAACCGTTTCAGAGCAGCTGCGTGTTGAGGTTGAAGCGGCGGGCAACAGTAAGTCGTCTGCTTTGCCTGTTTATAATTGTCTTGTCCTATGGAGTCCAGCGCCGTATTCATCGAATCGATCGAAGCAGACAGCTGCTTCAGATTCTTTGTTATGGCCGACCCGCTCCACTGCTCCGCATCCTGCTTCTCGAAGTTGCTGTTAAAGTCGATGATGAAGCGCTTGTATTCAAACGTCTCTCGATCGTAGGGCACGCCCTTTGTATTGAGCGCCGCTTGCGCCCCGCCGGCTTGCAGATTCTCAAACTGTTCGCCGTTCCAAATATCAAATATGAGATGCTCCTTATCGTTTGTCACCTCCAAACGACCGGAATCGGCCACTACGATCTGCGCCTTGTCGAATCCCTGGTCGGTTTTATAAATCATTACATTGTAGAGCTTGCCCGTGGCCACGTCTTTGCGCTCTACGTATAGGCTGAAACTGTTGATTTTCCCATAAAAGACGCCCTCCGGTATTTCCAGCGCCGGCGAAGTCTCTCTCAAACTCCACAAAAGTGAGGTCAGATTTTTTTGTGCATCAAGCGCTGCACGATTCTGAAAATAAAAGGAGACCGCTGCAAGGCCTATGACGAGCACGGCAAGCGGACGCATAATGCGCAGGAGCGAAACGCCGGCCGCTTTCATTGCCAAGAGTTCGAGCCGTTCTCCCATATTACCAAAGGAGATCAGCGAGGCCAGCAGCACTGCAAGCGGTAGCGCCATCGGGACCATCGTAATGGCCATATACCAGTAGAATTGACCCAGAATGTCCATCGTTATGCCCTTGCCAACAATCTCATCGACGTAGCGCCACGTGAATTGCATCATCAGGACAAACAAGGTGATAAAGAAGGAGCCGGAGAAAATCAACAAGAAGTTCCCCAGCACAAACCGATCCAACTTTTTTACTCCGATCAACAGCTACATTATTTTGCAAGCAAAAGTACTACAATTATACTGAAAGAAGAAATATTCAGCAGAAAAGGAGGGCACACGCGGCCAATGCACTTAACAAAAGGCCAATAAGGCGTTGAGCCAAGCAGCGCAACGCAGGTTATCGACAACTACGAAACGGCTATTTTCGAGTGGCGAATGGCAGTGGCGCACGCCCAAATCATCTTTCGTTTGGCCCGACCAAACAATGGTTTGCTGCCACCAAACGATAGTATGCTGCCGCCAAATGATGGTTTGCCGGCAGCAAACCACAGCGCCAAGCACTTGCCGGAACAGCAAATCAATCTTTTACGTACTGAATACAAGCGAATTATGATAAGAAAAGGCTTTGGAGGCGTGATTTGTACGTAACTGAGCGATGCCGGCACAATCCGCATCGCCACTCAGCCGTTGGGATTTGTCGAAAACTGCAACTCACTTCTTACGGCAAAAGACGAGCAGCCGGAAGTGGCTGATCTTGTTGCACTATAAGCGTATGCGCAGCCTCACTGCCCTACCCTCCGCAGCAGCAGGCGCAAGGTTATGGGTTGTAAACGACGCGCAAAGCGCAGGTACATCAATCGGCCGCATCAACCATTAGGTGCGAGGGCCTCAGTAGGCCTACCGAGATAGCACGCAGATGCGTGATAACAAAGACAAAATAGTATTTTTAAGGCTGAACGGAAGATTTTCCTAAAAAAGGCTTGGTCATATAGAATTTATCTTCTACTTTTGCACTCGCAAAAAGGGAACAAGCTCCTTTTATGCCGGCGCGATAGCTCAGCTGGTTAGAGCGCATGATTCATAATCATGAGGTCCCCAGTTCAATCCTGGGTCGCGCTACAAAAAGGCGATAACTTTTCAGAAGTTATCGCCTTTTTCTTTTTCAGCAATAAGCCGCCAATCGCCGCCGGCCAATAAAAAAGGTGGCGACAAGCAGCGCTCGTCGACACCCTATGCATATTCATTATTGTATAGCTTATACTTTGACGCGGTTTAGATAGCTGCCGTCGCGCGTATCTACCTCCACGGTTTCGCCTTCGTTGATGAAAAGCGGCACACGTATTTCTGCGCCCGACTCTAACTTAGCCGGTTTGGTTGCGTTTGTCGCAGTATCTCCTTTCAATCCCGGTTCTGTGTAAACGATCTTCAACTTCGTCTTCACCGGCATTTCGGCATAGAGAATCGTATCTGTAGACGCATCGCTCACAACATCGAGCACGTCGCCTTCTTTCATATAGTCAACGCCTGTGATCATATCGCGCTCAATCGTCACATCGTCCCAAGTCTCTTGGTTCAAGAAGTGGAACACGTCACCATCAGCATAAGAATACTGATAAGGGCGGCGCTCAACTCGCACATCTTCCAAGGCTTCGCCAATATTGAAGCGGCGCTCCAATACGTTGCCGTTGACTACGTCTTTCAGCGTCGTGCGCATAATCGTATTGCCCTTACCGGGCTTTACATGAAGGAAATCGATGCAGAAATAGAGCTTGCCGTCTAAGCGGATGCAAGTTCCTTTCTTGATGTCTTGTGATTTGATCATTACTATTATATTCTATTTTTGTTATTTCAATATTTGTGTGTGCAAATATAGGTAATTCGCCTGAATATGAAAAGCTAAGTGTGGAATTTCACGCATCTTATACGCACTTTACTGCCGTTTTGTCGACGAAAAAGGCCTTAAAGGTAGTCGGGTAAGCGGTATAGATGTTGCGAATTGCTACCTTTGATGAGGATTAGGCTGTCGTGGAGAGGATGCTCGCGGAGCTGTTGCTCCACGGCTTCGACGGAGGGAAAGTAGCGATAGCGCTCAGCGAAGGGCTGAAACTCCTCGCCCACGAGCCATATGTCGTCAAGAGCCATCGTAGCCACTTTGTCGATAATGGCTTGATGCTCTTGGGCTGAAGCGTTGCCGAGCTCGCGCATACCGCCGAGTATAGCCATCTTATGCGGGTGCTTGATGAGCTGAAAATTGTCTAAGGCAGCCGCCATACTGGTGGGGTTGGCATTGTAAGCGTCGACGATGAGCGTATTCGTAGCCGTGCGCAGGAGTTCGCTGCGATTATTCGTCGGACAATAAGCCGCTATTGCCCGACTAATTTGTTCCGGTGTCACGCCAAAGCGCACGCCGACAGCCACGGCCGCAAGTATATTATCTATATTATAAGCCCCAATGAGCTGCGTCTTGACCTCCTGCCACGCTCCCCCCTTGATGCGGAAGCGCAAATTGAGGCAAGGATCGCAAGTCAGCACTTCGCCTTCCACATCATAATCTTTACCGGGCCGCCCGTAAGTGATGCGCAACAAATCGTGCGCTATCGGCTGTAAATAAGGGTTGTCGGCATTGATAAAAACAAAAGCGTCTGACTTCGTGCGCAGATAGTCGTAAAGCTCTCCTTTCGTTCGTATTACGCCTTCAAAAGATCCGAAGCCGGCCAAATGAGCTTTGCCGACATTGGTGATAAGTCCGCAATCGGGATCCACAATTTCACTCAGCAACTTAATCTCTCCCGGATGATTGGCGCCGGTTTCGATCACGGCAATCTGATGGGATGCGTTCAAACGCAACAGCGTTTTAGGCACACCGATATGGTTGTTGAAATTTCCCTGCGTAAAGAGTACATTATAACGCTCGGAGAGCACGGCAGATACGAGTTCCTTTGTCGTCGTCTTGCCGTTGGTTCCTGTAATCTGAATAACCGGACCGGTAAATTGATGGCGGTGGAAGGCTGCCAAGGCTTGGAGCGTCGTCAAGACATCATCGACCAAAATCAGTCGGTCATCGTCGACTACTGAAGGATCGTCCACGACGGCTAAAGCGCAACCATTATCTAAAGCTTGGTGGGCAAAGCGATTGCCATTGAAAGTCTCGCCCCGCAAAGCGAAAAAGATCGACCCCGGCGGGCAGTCACGCGTATCCGTCGTGATTTGCGGATGCAAAAGGTATTGTTCGTATAGTTCTTTTATGTTCATATCGCTGCCAATTAACGTGCAAAAGTAATACTTGTCAATGATACTTTGCCTTGATCTACAAATAAATTGAACAATAAGCGCACCGACCGAAGCGATAAATGCGACAATGACGGCGCAAACTGTAAGTCGGAGACGGCTCAGCCCAAACAAGATATTTATAAATAAAAGACCGATGCGGCAGAATAAGTATCAAAAGGCGCTCGGCACGCTCAAGTTACGTGATTTTCTTACTATATTTGCCGTGAATTATGAAAGAGCTACATTCTTATACGATACGCTTAGCCGGCGGGCGCTTATTCAGCCTCGACAGTCCGCAGGTGATGGGCATACTTAACGTCACGCCGGACTCTTTCTACGCCGGAAGCAGATGGCAAAGTGAGGAAGAGATCGGCAAGCGGGTGCGGCAAATAGCAAATGAAGGGGCTTCAATGCTCGACATCGGCGCTTATAGCAGCAGACCGGGCGCAGATGATGTGCCGATCGAAGAAGAAATGGCGCGTCTGCGCCGTGGCCTGACGATTGTGAAGCGCGAGGCGCCGGATTTGGTAGTGAGCGTGGATACTTTTAGGGCTGACGTGGCGCGAATGTGTATTGAAGAGTTTGGCATTGACATCATCAATGATATTTCGGGCGGCCTGCTGGATCGGAATATGTTTCGAACGGTAGCAAAGACCGGAGTGCCTTATATATTGATGCACATGCAGGGCACGCCACAAACGATGCAGCAAGCGCCACACTACGAGGATTTTCTTAAAGAGGTATTTTTGTATTTGGCTGAAAAGGTAGCGCACTTGCACGACTTGGGCGTAAAGGACATTATCATAGATCCGGGCTTCGGATTTGGCAAAACGCTGGAGCAAAACTATGAATTGATGAACCATTTAGAGGAGTTGCACGTCTTCAAACAGCCGCTATTGGTAGGCATTTCACGGAAATCTATGATTTATAAACTGCTGGAGACGACGCCGGAAGAGAGTCTGAACGGCACGACTATGCTCCACGCGGTCAGTCTGCTGAAGGGGGCGCACATTTTGCGCGTGCACGACGTAAAGGCTGCGCGAGAAGTAGTGTGCATGTTTGAACAAATGACCGCTGTCTAAAACAAGAAAAGAACTTATGCTGACGTTCGGAATCAAAGATATTATCGACATCCTCCTGGTAGCTTTATTGCTCTATTACATTTGGAAACTAATGAAGCAATCGAGCGCTGCCAATATCTTTACGGGAGTTCTCTTCTTCGTTATTGGTTGGATCATTGTCTCCCGCTTCCTCGAAATGCACCTCTTGGGAAGCATTATGGACAATTTGGTCAACATCGGTATGGTGGCCTTAGTCGTTTTGTTTCAAGAAGAGATACGCCATTTCTTTTCAACCATAGGTTCTACGTCCGGTTCAAAATGGGTGACGCGATTATTTAAGAGTCAAAAGGAGGAAGTGCAGCACGAAAACGTAATGCCTATCGTCTTGGCCTGCCTGAATATGAGCAAGCAAAAGGAGGGTGCACTCATCGTAATCGAACGTCATACCGGCTTAAAGGAAATCATACGCACGGGCGAACTTATCGACGCCGACATTAACCAAAGATTGATCGAAAACATCTTTTTCAAAAATAGTCCGCTCCACGATGGGGCTATGATCATCAGCAAACAACGCATCACAGCCGCCGGCTGCATCCTTCCGGTCTCGCATAACAACGATATTCCTCGCTCTCTCGGACTACGCCACCGAGCAGCCTTGGGTATGACACAGCAAAGCGACTGCTTAGCCATCGTTGTTTCGGAGGAAACGGGAAGAATCTCAGTGGCAGAAGACGGACATTTTCACCTCAAATTAACGGCAGAAGAGCTAGAACGCATTCTCACAGAAGCTTGGATTGCGTGACTTTGGCGCGGCACGCTTTGTTCTTTTAACAGAAAAGCCTAACTTTGCACTCATTACTTACAAACATAGCCACTCCTTATGAGGAAACTATCGCATATAAAACGAATTCGTCTACACAACGAAGGAAAATATACATTGCTCTATACAGGCCTTTCTTTGGCACTACTCAACGCAGCCTTATTTTTCTTATTAAGAGATCTCACACTCTTTCCTTTTTATGTCGTCTTGGCTATCAGTCTTGTGGTCTACGGCATTATTATCAACTTTTTCCGATGCCCCATTCGGCGCTTTGCGGAAGCTACAGAGAACACCGTGGTCGCCTCAGCTGATGGAAGGGTCGTCGTAGTTGAAGAAACAGAGGAGAATGAGTATTTCCACGATCGGCGCATTATGGTCTCCATCTTTATGTCTTTATGGAACGTACACGCCAACTGGTTTCCGGTAGATGGCATCATAAAAAAGGTAGAACACCACAATGGCAATTTTTATAAAGCTTGGCTACCAAAGTCAAGCACGGAGAACGAACGCTCTACCATTGTCATTGAAACGCCCGACGGGCAAGACATCTTGGTAAGACAAATTGCGGGCGCCGTTGCGCGCAGGATTGTAACTTACGCACGTCCGGAGGAAGAATGCTATATCGATGAGCATTTAGGCTTCATCAAATTCGGTTCACGCGTCGACATCTACTTGCCGCTCAATGCCGAGATCCTAATCCAACCCGGACAAACGACGGTCGGCAATCAGACAATTATTGCACGCCTTCAGCCCAACGAATAATGAAGGCTTCTCCAAATGAAAAAACATATTCCCAACGCACTAACTTGCTGTAACCTGATTTCAGGTTGCATCGCCACAGCCTTCTCACTCAATGGCGATTTTGAAGATGCTTTTATCTTCATTATTATTGGAGCGATCTTCGATTTCTTTGATGGATTCGTAGCCCGACTACTCAAAGTTTCATCTCCCATCGGGAAAGAGCTTGATTCGCTGGCCGACGTCATTACGTTTGGCTTCGCACCGGCCGGTATCGTATTCTCGCTTTTGGTTGACACGGAAACAGTTACAGACCTCATACTACATCTTATAATCTCTTCCTCAGCCTTTCTCATCGCTGCATTCTCAGCCTTGCGCCTCGCCAAGTTTAATCTCGACGAAAGACAGACCCAGGGTTTCATAGGCCTGCCAACGCCTGCCAATGCCTTATTTTGGGCGGCCATTGGCAACTACTATGCCGACGACCTCCACTTACTTGGCTCAAACGAATGGATAGTTTTGCTCATTGGAATAGCCATTAGCTGTTGGTTACTCGTTAGCGAAATACCTATGTTCGCACTAAAGTTCAAGGACTTCAAATGGAAAGGCGACAACATCCTGCGCTATTCGTTCATCTTACTAAGCGTCATCTTGCTTATCCTGCTCGGTTGGGGCGGCTTTGCTGTTATCATCATTCTTTACATCCTGTGCTCTATTTGGAACAACTTTTGCTTTTCCGGAAAGAAACAGGCGTAAACACGCCGATTAGTCATTCAAATTAGCACACATAAATGGACGGTTTCTTCTTCATATTTTTATTGTCAATAGCAGTACTGCTATTCTTCATACTCTCTCCTATCATACGCCTAATTCGGCAGTTTCAAAAGATAAAAAAGACCTTTTATCAGCAAACAACGAAAGCACAAGAGAGAAGATCGCAAAGCGCGCAAGAATCCCGACAGCAAACTCCAACAAAAAAAATCTTCACACCCGATGAAGGGGAATACGTAGATTTTGAAGAAATCACTGATGAGAATAAGTCGCAATAAACAGCTTACGACAACTTACCATTCACGACTATTTATCATCAAATGCAGGGAAGGCATTTGAAATGCCAAAACAAAAAATCCACCTCGAATCCTTTTTACTTTTAGACATAAAGGCCCTAAACAGAAACCAATGTTAGGGCCTTCACTATATATTCAAATAAGAGACTGCTTCACAACGCTTGCACAAACGAGAACGCGGGAAATATTCATGAAATAATTTCCCCTTAATATAGGATTCAGTCGCGGTGCCGACCACTCTGCCACATTTAGCCGAGTGTACATACGGAGCAACGCATCGCCGAAAAATCAGAAAAAGATATTATTGAAGCAGGCTTTTTCATTTACTCCTCTCACGAAGAACTACTTACCTAAAAGCAAATACCCTCTTCTGCCCCATCTCTTTGATTCTCGCGTCTCTTATAACAACATATTTTCGCGTACTACTATTGCTTTTTAGATTCTTCCCTAAGTTGCCACATAGCTTTTACTAAACGTTTCCTAATTTAGTGCTAACTTTTTCAAAAATTATTCCGTAAAAATCGTACCTTTGTGGGCAAAAGAAAAAGTTTCACCACGGTGCAACTAAATTAGCACCACGGAGAAAAATATTTTTTACCGTGGTGACACCAATTTTTCACCACGGAGAAAATCTAAAACTATGCGTTGCGCGGCAAAAAGATGAGTAGAAAATTGCGATAAGGTGCGTAGGAGTTGCAACGAGATGCTGTGCAAATTGCGGCAAGGTGCGTAAGAAGCTACAACAAAGTGCACAGAGACTTGCGGAAAGATGCCTAAGGAGAGCTAAGAAGCGGAGCAGGCATCGCAAAATATGCACAGAGTGCTCAGTTGCCGGACGCAGAAGAGAACGGAAGAATACGAACAGAAAAACAAATACCAGCTTATGACTGTAGCTTACAAACTATTGAAAATAGGAGGGAAACTCCCGAAAAACAAAGATTTACGTATAGTAGTACACGAAAATATGACGGTCGGAATGGACCGAATGGGGAAAAACATCGAAAAGGCTACGACGCTAACCACAGCCGACCTCACGGGTTCGCTCGATGCACTGAAAACCGAAATTTCCTACCAGCTGATGGAAGGCAACCGCGTGCATCTGCCCGGACTCGGTTACTTCTCGCTCGCCGTCAAGGGTGAAATCTGCGAAGATGCCAAAACGCACCGTTTCCGTCTGCGCAACCCCGAGGTGCGGAGCGTAAACTTCCGCGCCGAAAAGGACTTTATGCGCACATTACGCCAGGCACAATTTGAGAACGCCACCTATCGCAGTCGCCTCCACACTACGCCGACGCCGGCGGAAGTCGATGCCGCCCTCACACGCCTCTTCGCCGCCGCGGATTACATCTTCCCAAACAACCTGCAAACGACGCTCCACCTATCCAAATCTATGACCTATCGCCTCCTCCGCAGTCTCGAATCGGAAGGCAAGCTCCGCAACGTAGGCTCGCGCTATCGCAAAATGTATGTCAAGGGATGAAATTGCGACTGACAACTAATCATTAACCATAAGAATTAAAGTGCATAGAATTATGAACAAAGATCGGGATAAGAAGTATTGGCATATACAGATGTATAAGCCTTATGGACAAGAGGATGAAGCGAGAGTTGATTCCAAGAAAATGTTAGAAAGAGAGGAACCTTTTATTGGAATCGGTGAACGGGGCAACAATCAATGCGAAAACTTTAAGTATAAGATTAAGAATGGTGATATAGTGCTTGTTCGAGAAGGGAATGAGGCTATTGCTTTATGCCAAATTATTAGTGAAAACTTTACGGATAGAGAGCTGACCGATGAGTTTCTTCATAAAAATTTCAGGCGGGTTAAAATATTGGCGTGGGCTAAGGATTATAAACAGCCTTCTAATTCTAGACTCTTCACGCAAGGAGCTTTTTCCTCATGCGGCCACGGGACAAAACAATATGAATACATCAATAATTGGTTAAAGCATATACATATAGAAAATATGGAATTTACAAACAAATGTGCGCAACTATTAGAACACAAGCGCAATATCATTATTCAAGGTGCGCCCGGAACCGGTAAAACTTATAATACGGCCAGTATAGCCCTGAAAGTTTTGGGCGTAACTGATATAGATTTAACAGACCACGAGGCCGTGATAAAGCGATATAAAGAACTGACGGGTAAGCGCATCTTCTTTACTACGTTTCATCAGTCTTTAGATTATGAAGACTTTGTCGAGGGGTTAAAGCCTCGTGTGCAAACAAATGAGCAAGGGGAAAGCGTCGGCGTAACCTACGAGCCGGAAGACGGAATCTTTAAGCGGGCCTGCCAAGCTGTAACGATGGACGAAAGTAAAGATATAACCGAATGTATTGACGATTTCTTAGAGCATAAGATTAACGGATTCGAGAATAAGAGAGAGATTCCTACAAGTACAGGAATATCTTCGTTTTATGCTTGGTGGAATAAGGGTAATACTACCATTAGCTGTAGAAGTAAATATTCAACAATCACACGTGACGAAACACATAGTCCATCGCCTCTTAATATAGAAAAAGTAAAGCATCAAGCTCTAGGAGATGGAGTGGAAAACAATTGGCCTGCATACGCCAAGGCTTTCATAGAAGCAGTAAAAGAGGAATACAATATACATGGCAACAACAAGGTAGTCCTCATCATTGACGAAATAAACCGAGGCAATGTAGCCAAGATCTTCGGCGAATTGATAACGCTGTTAGAAGTTGATAAGAGGGAAGGAAGCGAGCATCCTATTCAGGTTACTTTGCCTTATTCCAAGGAGCTGTTCAGTGTGCCCAAAAATTTATATATCATTGGCACGATGAACACCACCGACCGCAGTACGGGCACGATTGACTATGCATTGCGTCGGCGTTTTGCTTTTGTTACATTAAAATCTGACAAGTCGGTTATTGAGAAACATTATAATACCGAGCCTACACTAAAGAGTCAGGCGCTCGCATTGTTCGGTAACATTGAAAAATTCATCAAGGAAAAGCAGTGCGGCGACTTGGGTATAGATGATTTGATGGTTGGTCATAGTTACTTTATGTCTGCTTCAGAAGAGGAACTACGGGACAAGATGGAGTATGAAGTATTGCCACTTATTTCAGAATATATCAACGATGGTATCTTAAACGTGAGTAGCAAAGAGAAGGAAGCCGCGTTTGAGGACTGGCGCGATTTGCAGCCCGCTACGATTGAAGAAGTCAACGAAGAAGAGGAGCAAGAGGGAGAATGAGTGTGATACAGCTTCAAGAACACGAACAATTGCCTGTCAGTAAGAAGGAGGAGAAATATGATAGGTTGGAGCTTGTTGAATGGTGTAAGCGCACGGACTTTTTGCCTGAAGCTTATTATGCTTCATACAAAATTGGGGCAGAATGGATCGATGAGCAAGAAAGTTTGATAGTAACGACAAAGCACGAGATGGAGCAGATTGACTTCGTGAGGATGTTTATGACCTGCTTTACTTCTGACTTATCCTTAGCGTCATTCTCTACCATCTACGAGATATACATTGACAAGCCATGCATAAAGGCGCCTGCACTTCAAAGTGTCGTAAGTCCGCTACTTGTGCTGCACTTCCTTGGCGTCGTAAGCAGAATTAAGGAATTGAAGAAAGGATACGTCAGTCGAAGTGAGAACCTGAAGAAGGTAAAAGGGCGAATCAGCATCTTGAAGAATGAGCGACAGAACATTGCTATTAGGCGCTACGATAGGGTTTTCTGCGAGTATGACGAATATTCGGCCGACATTCCGGAAAACAGATTGATAAAGAAAGCACTCTTATTCTCTCAGCGCTTGCTTCAAGGCTTAAACGAACGGTCCGCAGCTGTAGCAAAGTTGCGATTGAATAAAAGTCTTGCACTGTTTAGTGAGGTCAGCGACAAGGTTGAAATTAAACAAGTAAAGCGACTACGCGCTCACAAATTGTTCACAAATTACAATGAAGCAATTCGACTGGCAAAACTAATCCTTCGACTCTTTGATTATAACATTAGCAAGGTAGGTAGCCATGAGGGAAAAGTCGTTCCGTTTTGGCTTGATATGTCGCTACTCTATGAGCATTATGTATATGGGCTGCTTCACGAAGCCTATCGTGAGAGAATTACTTATCAATTCAAAGGTAAGACGGGATTTCCTGATTTCTTGTATAAGTCGAAAGAATACAAGGCCATCTTAGATACAAAATATATTCCGAAGTACGATGAGAAGTCTTTAGATAAGGACGTCGTGCGCCAGTTGAGCGGCTATGGTCGCGATTTGCGCATTCTCACTCATTTAGAATATAAAGATGTGTCACCCATACCTTGTATTATCATATACCCGAAAGAAGGGAAAAGAAAAAATAATCCTTTCTTAGGCAATAATCTCAGGATGTTATGTGGAAAGTCATTAAAAGGTCTCTTAGAGTTTTACAAGATAGAAGTATCGCTTCCAACGATAAGGTAAACAGCATAGAATGCAAGTTTCGTTGCGCCTATTATCCAAGTTCTCATCAGATATGGTAAGCGTATAGTTTTTGGGGCGGCATTTCAAAAGAAATACCGCCCCAAAAGTTTCTTGTAGCTTAAGAAATAATGAACTATGCATGATGCTCGTTATTTTTCCGCTGCGCTAAGGCTGCTTTCTTCTGCTCATATAAAGCTATGCGCTTACGGCGCGAAGAAATGATTTCGTAACGATAGACAAACAGTGTTAGGATAAAGTAGCAAAAAGCTTGTATCCATAAAGCGTACCACTCTGTCTTCACGCTAATCATCTCGCCGCCCATACTATTGATCTTCACAAATGCATTGATGCCGAATGTAGAGGGAAAGACGTAAGAGAAGTATTTCCAAAATGTAGGAATAGCTGTTGCCGGCCAACTTATACCGCTCAAGAACAATAGCGGAACGGAGAAAAAGACGACAATGATAAAAGCCATCTCGCGCTGTCGAATCAATACGGAAATAGTCATAGAGAAAAAGATAACGGCTAAGATAAACGGAATAATGATCATCCATATATAGGCCGGGTTTCCTATTTGCGGCAAGTTAAAGATGTGCGGTATGACGCCTAAGACGTATACGATATTCCAAAGATAAACAAGCAAGTAAGCAAAGCCCTTACCTAAGACAATGCGCAAAAGTCCGTGGTGATGACGATGAATCAAGACCAGTTCGTGATAACTATTTTTCTCGCGCGCCGTTCCCGCAGCTACGCCAACGCCTAACACGAGCGTTTGCTGCAAGATTAAGATTAAAACAGCAGGGATCAGGAACGCAGCATAGCCACTCTCCGGATTGTAAATATCTACCTGTTCGTAGGCTATCGGATAAGTGGTTACCTTATCTTGCTCATCGGTCGTATTGCCGGCCCTTTGCACTTTAATATCGGCATTCATCGCCAGCGAGACGTTGGTATTAGCCAGCAACATCGCTTTGTAATATAAAATGCCACTCATATCCACAAAGATGCTCACCTTCGTCTGCTGCATACGCGCCAAATTCTTTTGAAAATCTTTGGGGATATAGATAATGCCATAGACCTCGCGCCTTTTGATCAATTCGCGTGCGGTCTGCATATCCGGACAACGATAAGCAATTGCCACATCGGGCGTCGCATCAACTTTACGAAGGTAAGTGCGACTTAGCGGCGTAGCGCAATCGTCTACTACGGCTACCGGCACATCACGGATGACTTCATTATTATAAATGTAAGTATAGACCAAAGGATAGGCCAAAGGGACAATGATGAGGAAAATCAAGATGCCCGGATCGCGGAATATCGTTTTCAATTCTTTGCGAAAGACATAATTCCAATCCTCCAAAGCTTCCTGAAAACCTTTCCGCCCCATTCTGAACGGATAGGTAATATAGCGCCACAAACTTTTCAATGCCTTGCGTAAATTCATAATCCGGTCCTCCTTACGGTTGATATTTGATCGTCAGCACTTCTTTCTTTAAGAACGGCGCTGCAACCAGCGGAATGCAAGCAAAGGCTATTAGTCCGCCAATAAAAGGTAACGCATTAGATAAGTCATAGCCATCCAGCGCTCCGTTGATATAAAGCAGATAATAGTAACGCAAAGGGAAGAGATAAGCCAAGCCTTGCAAGGGTGCATCCATCGCTATGCACGGAAAGGCCATACCGCAAATACTAAATGACAAGACGCCCCATAACGAAGCAAAACTTAAGCCTAAACGCAGCGTCGGCAGCAGCGTAAACATCCCGACGGCCAGTCCTTGGCAAGCAATGATAAACAGCAAGGCCACGATTGTCATTTGCATAAACCCGCTATGGCAGGGGAAATGCAGGAAGCCATACAAGATCACATTGAAGCAGCAAGCCGTGAAGAAGAGAACCAGCGTCTGCGGCAAGAGTTTGCCGCCCAAAGCTGTCAGCATATTCCATTTAGAGAGAGCCAACCATTGCCTTGCCGTCCCCTGTTTGATTTCCATACCTATACTATATACCGTCAGCATAAAGATAAAAATCCCAAGAATGCCATAAAGGATAAGATTGCTCAAGTAAATGTTATAATTCAACCAAGGATTACCTATCGGGTGCGTATCAATAACGATCGGTTGTATAAACGCCAGCGTCTGCTGCTCCGTAGCCCCCTTGGCGCGCAAGGTTTTTTGCGTGGCGGCTGCAGCTGCCAATTCCGACATCATACGCATATCTCGCGAAGCAAAGGCACCGCCCATAAAGTAACTCATATTCGAGTAAAACGATATAGTCGGCTGATCGCCACGCGTAGCCTGCTTCGTCACGCCCTTTGGAATATAAAAGAAGCCATAAATCTTTCCCTCCTGCATAGCACGGCGAGCTTCCGTCACGGTCGGGTAAGTAGCGACAATCTCTGATTGCTGAAAAGCGTCGAGGTTGCGCAGCAACTTCCGCGTTGTCGGCGTGTTGTCTTCATCTACAACGCCCATCGGCAGATCTGTTGGCAGGCCCTGCCACATCAAAGTCGTGAAAAACAGGCAGCAAAATAGCGGAGCCAAGATCAACCCAAACCAATAAATGGGCTGATGAAGCAGTCGTTTATATTCGCGTAGCGCTACGTTCCACAACGTTCTCATATATTATTGTCTATAAATGTTGGTCAGAGAGGCCAACTATCGCCTACTCTCTCCTATGTATTATTGATGTTGATAAAGTGCCGTCATACCCGGACGCAGACCTTCGATCTTTTGCGTGGGGCGCACGCGCACTTCAAATGTTTTCATATCAAATTGGCCCGTACTCTTCGTTGCTTTCCACGTAGCATAGCTGCCTAAGGCCTTGATATAGAAAACTGTTCCTTCAACCGATTTATCTTTGAGGCCGGGAATCGTCATCTTTACCTTTTTATGGAGGCCGAAGTCTGCCAAATGGTCTTCACGCACGTTAAACGTGACCCAAATATCATTGATGCGGGCCACATTCATAATCGGCGCGCCCGTCCCGACAAGTTCTCCTTGCTCCGGAAAGATTTCCGTTACTTCGCCGTCTTCTGATGCAATGAGATAAGTCTCTTTAATATACGAACGCACCTCGTTGACTGCGCCACGTGCCTGGCTCACTACGGCGCGGGCAGCTGCTTTATCTTCATTACGAGCGCCGTTGCGTGCCATGTCGTATTGAGATTCTGCGGCGCGTGCCGTAGCAATGGCCGCTTTTAAGTTGGCCGTGGCTTCGTCGAGCTTCTGTGCGGTCACGACGCCTTCATCTGCCAACTTCTTTACGCGGGCATACGACTTCTGTGCTATTTCTACGCCCGCTTGCGCCTTTTGCCACATATCGTAAGCGCCGCGAATCTGCTCTTGGCGGGCGCCATTATCGGCTTTCAAGTTTTGCGCTTGGGCAGCCGAAGCCAAGCCTTGCGCCTGTTGGAGTTTGGCTTGTACCTCGGGAGCTGATAAGATGGCCAGTGTATCTCCTTTGTGCACATAATCGCCTTCGTACACACGTATTTGAGCTATGCGCGCAGGCACTTTGCTCGACACGCGATATTCCGTGACGTCTGCTTGGCCCTGAATAGTCTCCGGTTCACTTCTGAAAGCGTAAAGCGAGCCGATGATCACCAAGATGATCACTCCGACAATAATTAAAATAGCCGGAATCAGATTGATTTCCCTCTTTTTAGCTGACATATCTGTTTGTTTTTTCTTGTTTACGAGTAAATAAGTGGCAGCCTTTCACGCTGCTGTCGCAAGTTTTTATTGTGCGCTCAAGATACCCAAAGCCTTTTGCAAGGCAGAACGCGTCATCATACTATCTATCTCCGCATCAATTCTATCACTCTGCGCCTGCAACCAAGCCGTTTCGGCCGCCAGAACGTCTGTCGTGTTAATCACGCCTTCTTTGTAGCCCAGCGTAGCCACGCGCAAGTTCTCATTGGCTTTTTCCAAGTTCTTTTCTGCCAAGCGCAATTGTTTGTTGATTTCATTTACGCGAAACATCTCTTGGTTTACTTGCAGCCCGATCTTTTCGCGTACCTCTTCAGCGCGCAAAGTAGCGATCTGCTCCTCAGCCTTTGCCGCTTTAATCTTATAGCGACCTTCTCCCCAGTTCCATACGGGCACACTCAACGTGACGCCGACGCTCCAATCGCCTCTAAATTTCTTTTCAAATCCATTATACATGGCCGGATTCATTACCGTGTAGCCGCCCATCAAAGCCAAGTGCGGCAAGTAATCGGAGCGGACGATGTTCACCTTTTCTTGTGCAATGTTGATCGCACTTTGTAATTGACAGAGTTCAGGGCGATTCTCGTAAGCCGTTTGCTCATCGGCCTGAACCACGGTTTCGTCAACCTCCAAATTATCTTTATTCTCGTCGGCCGCTTCTATATTCTCGTCCAGCGGGAGTCCGCAGAGCTGACACAAGAGCATACGCGACAATGTCAAGCCATCCTCCACTTTGGTCACCATCATATCCGCCTCGTTCAGTTTTACGCTTACCTGCAACTGATTGGCTTTTGTCGCCACACCGGCATCGATCATCTTGGTCACGTCTTGATCCAAGTGGGTCAACATATCTCGATAACTGCGCGCCAATTTCAGTTTGTTGGCCAAAGATACCATCTGCCAATAAGCGCGATCTGTTTCTAAAATCAAGTTTTGCTCATCCACGCGCAGTTGCTGATTCGCCACATCCTGAACATAATGCGTCAAACGATCGTAGGCACGAATCTTCCCACCCATATAAAGAGGCTGTGTAAGGAGAATATTGCCCACGACGAGGTTACGCGAGTCCGTGCGGAAAGCATCTGCGATGCCGCGCCCTGCCTGATTCAGTGCGCCGGCAAAGGCTTGGCCTACGCCGCCCAACTGCTGCACGAGCGGCGCCAACTCGGGATGTCGGGCAATAATGCCTTGGGCGATCTGTCCAAAAGTGCCAGAGAAAGCATCAGAGAGACTTGTCCCCATATTGGACAATGCATTTTTCTGATCCTTACTCAGCACCGAGATCTCCTTGCCGGTGCGTATGTAAGCCGCCTGCGCCGTCAGTTTGGGCAGGTAATTGGTGCGCGCAGCTTTATGCGTATTCAGCGCCACGTCGCGATTGGTTCGACTAATGGCTAAATTCTTATTATTTCGTAAGGCAAGTGCCCGACAACTATCGAGCGTGAGTACTCTTTGTGCCATCAGCGAAACGCCGGAGCAGGCTATGATCACCAGACACAAAACAATTCTTCTACACATCATTGGATATTATTGTTTATTCACCCGTCGTGATACCGCAAAAATAGTAATTTTGATTGAGAACGACCAGAGAAAGGAGAAATATTGACCAATAACGGCGCCTCTGTTGGGAAGAAAAAGAGGCCTCAGAGGTAACACGAAGCCGGCAGTGTGCAATATCCACTCCTAAGCATTGATATAATGTTGGCCTCGAACGCCTTTTGACCTCTTTAACTTTGTGCTCTATAGAGAGTATCTGCATTAAGCCAGCGCAGACGGGCGCCCGAGAAACCAAGGAGTGAGATGCAAGAGATCAAGGACTTTGCATACAGCAAGTGAACCTATTACGCAAAGTGGGAGGGCTATAAATAAAAAGAGGAGGTGGGTAGAATCGAAGGCAAGATATCGTGGGAGCAAGATCTTACACACCTTAACGAAAAGCGGAGAAAAAAGAAAGATCACGAGAGAGTTTCGCCCCAAGAAGAGAAAGAGGCGTTTCAGAACCCGAGGCAGGCGAGGATAAAGGGCTAAGGCTGTGGCAATCACAGCATAAACCGTAAGCATACCGCCCAAGGTTCCTTTATGAAAGGTGTCAGGTCGGCAAGCCAACAAACCAAGCACAGGGAGCGCCCACCACGAAGGGCGAAAAACTTGGAGGAACGTGAGTCCGCTCTGTCGCACAATAAGACCGATTGCGAAATAGAGGCTCATATCCCACGCCACCAAACCCACGTAAGCCAAACTGAAATAAGCGAGTCCCAAGGCGAAGATGCGCGATAAGGTAGGTCCCTTCAACCACCGAAAAACAACGAAATAAAGTGCACCACATAAGATAAGCGTGTGCAAATACCAATACGGCCCGACTGGATTGAAAAAGATTTTTTCGACAAAGACAAGAATGGTGAGATCTTTGATAGGATCATGTACCGGAACAACTGTCGATAGCACTATATAGGCCGACTCTAAAAACAAATAAGGCACAGTAAACCACCACAAAGTGCGTGCGATGTGTCGTCCCCCCTTATTTACGGGCATCAAATAGCCAGATATGAGAAGAAAGCCCGGCATGTGGAAAGTATAAACCCACTGTTTAAGCAGCGGATAGTGGTCGGCAAAATACAGTAGATGAAAGGCCACCATAAGCAGAATAAAGATGCTTTTCAAGAAATCCAATTCTTCAATACGCTTGTGCGTGGTAATAGAGAGCGAAGGGCTAATCATAATGCAAATATACAAATCTGTCATTACATATAGCTGCTTATCAAATATGATTTTTGGGGTTCCAGAGGGCATACAGTATTTTCTCCGCTGGTCACCTTAGGCATATGACGATCTCCAACTTATTCTCGAAGCGGACGATCATAAAATGCAGCAGGGAGAAAGCGGTAACGAACAGTCCGGCATTGCATATTTCATTGTTTTATAGCCACTTTTTCGATTGCCGACAGCAAACGGCTTTCGTTTGGTGGGAGCAAACAATGGTTTGGCGGCAGCAAACGATAGTTTGGCGGCAGCAAACAACACAACGAAGCACAGAAGAAACAGAAAAATGCGCCAACAGGCAAAAAGAACGAGGCGAGGTGCATGCACTAACGCCTCATCGTCAATAAAAGCGGGGGAGGAAGCAAGAAAAAACAAGTCAGCGGCCATCGGCAGTCTCACTTTAGCTGCCACTGCTAAACGCGAAAAGCGGGCCGACCGAAGAAACGGTCGCGCCCGCTTGTAGAAGGCGGAAACTTTCTAAGTGTTCCGAAAAACAGAATGCGTCGTTCAGGCGTGCACGTAAGTGCCGATCGGCTCCCCGTCGATCACTTTGCGCAAGTTGCCCGGTTGGTCCATATTGAAAACATAGATGGGGAAGTCGTTTTCCTTGCACATTGCGATGGCAGTTATGTCCATCACGCGCAAACCCCTGCTAAGCACTTCATCATACGTGATTTTCTCAAATTTTTCCGCACTTGGGTCTTTCTCCGGATCGGCCGTATAGACGCCATCTACGCGCGTCCCTTTCAACATAACGTCGGCCTCGATTTCTATGCCGCGCAAAGACGATCCCGTATCAGTCGTAAAATACGGATTTCCGGTTCCGGCCGACATAATCACGACCTCGCCGCGTTCCAAAGCCTCGCAAGCTTTCCATTTACTATAAAATTCGCCGATCGGTTCCATACGAATGGCGGTCAGAACGCGCGCTTTAACGCCGATAGCACCAAGTGCACTACTCAAAGCCAAACTATTGATCACCGTAGCGCACATTCCCATTTGATCACCTTTGACCCGGTCAAAACCTTTGCCCGTTCCGCTGAGTCCACGAAAGATGTTGCCGCCACCAATTACGATGCCGATCTGCACACCGAGGTCGCGAATCTCCTTGATCTGCGCCGCATATTCGTTTAATCTTTGTACGTCGATGCCGTAACCTTGTTCGCCCATCAAGCTTTCGCCGCTCAGTTTGAGTAAAATGCGTTTGAATTTTGTCATATCTTGGTTGTATTGTTGTTTTTATGATCATCATCGACTGAAATCCGTCGATCGTCCACGACTATTACGAAAGTCTTTTACCAACTTGCGTCCGAATCGTTTGCAGGCAAAGTTAAGCAAAATGTTTGGCCTGACTTCAAAAGTGAGGCGCAAGACTTAACCACTCCTACCGGCCTCCTGCTGCATCGGCGGCAAGATGCGCTTGAAATAGAAAGCTTGCACCAGACCGCGCACCAAGAAATAGCCGGCAAAAGCGACCCACAAGCCATCGTTACCCCACAAGTTGACAAGGAAGGATTGGAGAAAGAAAAAGAACACGACGCCCGAGAAAACCGAAAGCAGCATCCCGCGCGTAGCCGTCGTACCAATGAAGAGGCCATCCAAGAGAAAACCGGCCGTTCCCACGATGGGGATAAGGCAGACGTAGACCACATAGCGCCGAGCAGCCTCAATCGTAGCCGCATCGTTGGTCAAGAGGCGGATCAATGCGTCGCCACCAATGATATAAGCCACCGAGAAGCATAAGGCCAAGCCTGCGCACCAGCGGATCAAGGCCCGCGTGAGGCGAAGAAAAGCGGCGCGATCACCCATTCCGTAATAGCGGCCGCCAAGTGCCTCTCCGGCATAGGCGAAACCATCCATCACGTAGGAAAGCAGCGTATTAAACTGCAAGAGTAAAGCGTTGGCCGAAAGAATGACAACGCCGAGCCCCGAACCGATAGACGTAAAAGCCACCTGCACAGCCACGATGCACAGCGTGCGGAAGAAAATGTCCGTATTAACCGAAAAGAAGCGAGCGAGAACGCCCCCTTGCCAGAGTCGATGCAGGTCGACTTGCCGCCAATCTGCGCGATAGCGACGCCACCAAACGACGGCGAAAAGCAGCAAACCGACATACTGGGCCACAAGTGTACCCACGGCGACGCCGGCCACCTTCCAATGCAAAAAAAGTACGAGAGAGGCACTCAAAAGTATGTTGCAGACGTTTTGTACAATAGCTACAAGCATCGGCACTTTAGCGTCTTGCATGCCCAAAAACCACCCCGTAAAACTATAAAGGCCAAGCACAGCGGGCGCGCCCCATATCAGGATGTGGAAATATAAACGCGCTTGCACGGCAACTTCGCCGGAGGCTTTCATCATCAAGAGTCCGAAATCGACCAAGGGAAGTTGGGCGGCAATCAGTAAGGCCGATACGGCGCCGGCTACGAGCAACGAGCGCGCCAACACGCGGAGGGTCTCCGCTTTATCGCCTCGCCCATAGGCTTGCGAAGTGAAGCCGCCCGTACCCATACGCAAGAAGTTGAAAAGCCAATAGAGCATATTGAAAATCATACTCCCAATGGCGATGGCGCCGATATAGACGGTCGAACCCAAATGGCCGGAGATGCCCATATCAACCATTCCCAACAAAGGAACGGTAATATTGGAGATGATACTCGGTATGGCGATGCGAAGAATTTGACGATTCATCGTAAAAACGGCTTCAGAACGATGGCAAAGTTAGGCCTTTTCAAGTGCTAAGGAGGTGAAAACGGCAGCAAATCTGCCGAAAGCGCACAAACAAGCGCCGGGAATCACTTGCAACCGACTACACATTATATATATAGGTATGGAATCTTCATAAAACGAAACGCACTTCTTTGAAAGCATACTTTCGTAAGCGGCCGGCTTCATCTTCCAACTGCAATGTGCCATCGGGCAATACGCCAATCAGACGGGCACGGAATGTACCTTGTGCATCGGCGTAAGGAAATAGACCTTCGCGCCGATATAAACGTTGGTGATATTGCCAATCTATGCTTTGGCGCGCGCCGGAACGGAGGGCGGTATAAGCTAATGAGAAGCGTTGCAAAAATTGGTAGAGAAAGGTGGTCAAATCGGTATCGTGACCGAGGATTTGATAGAGAGAGACGGGATTAGGTGCGTCGCTAAAAAACTGTTGCTGATTGATGTTGATGCCGGGTCCAATACGGGTGCAGGCAATCTCAGACCCGCGCAAATCATGTTCTAACAACATGCCGCAGATTTTGCGATCATTCCAATAAATATCATTGGGCCACTTAATCGAAATCCCATCCGTATAAAGATCTAAAGCCTCCGCGATAGCCAAAGCCGTAACTTCAGACAAGCGAAATTGTTCACCGGCTTTCAAAAACGTAGGGTAAACACGCAAACCTAAAGTCAGATTCTTGCCCGATTCAGACTCCCAATGCGTCCCGCGCTGTCCGCGACCGGCCGTTTGCGTCTCCGCCACCACCACATAAAGATCGTCGGTGGTGACGTCGTCAGGAAGACGCTGCAAATAAGCCATCGTCGAATCGACAGACGTCAAAAACTCCAGTTGCATTGTTGTTTGCGTTTAATACTCTTGGGAGAATAAGCGTCGATATAGTGCGTAACCTGAAAAGGCGCCTCTCGCCCGACGACCGTTATAATGTCGAAGCGACAAGCGGCATCCAAATGGTGCAAATGCATATAATCGTGGGCTGCACGCACGAGGTGCTTTTTCTTCGTCCGATCAACGGCTTCCAAAGCCGTATATTCGGCTTCATAACTGCGTGTTTTGACTTCCACAAATACAATCTCACCGTAATAATCTGCAATGATGTCAACCTCTAAATGCCCCGTGCGCCAGTTGCGCTCCAAGAGACGATACTCGAGTTGGGACAAATAATGCGCCGCCACCTCTTCGCCGAGTGCGCCGAGTTGATTATGAAGTGCCATTTAGCGTCTGCGTTGAAAAAAGTCCTTCATTAAGTTCGCACATTCTTCGGCTAAAACGCCCTCAGTCACCTCTGTGCGCGGGTGCAAGGCGTTGGGGGCGAACACAGAAAAGCCTCGCTTGGGATCGGATGCACCATAGACAATCCTACTCAACTGCGCCCAAGCCAATGCTCCGGCACACATAACGCAGGGTTCGACTGTGACGTAAAGTGTGCAATCGGTCAGGTATTTTCCGCCTAATGCGTTGGCTGCAGCTGTGATCGCCTGCATTTCTGCGTGAGCCGTAACATCGGTAAGCCGCTCCGTAAGGTTGTGGGCACGGGCAATAATGCGGTCGCGACAAACGATAACTGCGCCAACAGGCACCTCACCCTCTTCGAAAGCTTGCTTGGCTTCGATCAGGGCCTTTTGCATATATTCTTGATCGGTCATTAGTTGCCTATTTCTTTTTGATGCGTAATTTTACAGGAATACGCTGTTTTTGAAGATGCGAAGGTAACATATTCTTAGATTTTCTTTGTATCTTCGCCGTCAGAAATTAAATCATATTTAAATATGAGTATCACACAAAATCTGATTGAACGGGCGCGTGCTAATAAGCAACGCATCGTACTTCCGGAAGCTTTAGAAGAGCGCACACTGACCGCTGCCGATAAAGTCTTGGCCGATGGCTTTGCCGAAATCATTCTGATTGGCAACCCTGACGCGATTCACACGCTGGCAGCCAAACTGAACCTACAGCATATCGACAAGGCGGAGATCGTAGATCCGGAAAACAATCCTAAAATGGAGGAATACGCTCAACTATTGTTTGAACTGAGAAAGAAAAAGGGAATGTCTATCGAAATGGCGCGCGACTTGGTGAAGGATCCGCTCTATTTAGGATGCTTGATTATCAAGAGCGATGACGCCGATGGGCAGATCTCAGGCGCACTCAGTACGACGGGCGAAACGCTGCGACCGGCTTTGCAGATTATTAAATGTGCGCCGGGCGTTTCTGTCGTGAGCGGTGCAATGCTCTTGTTGACTCAAGCTGAAGAATACGGACAGGACGGCATTATTGTAATGGGCGACGTAGCTGTTACGCCGATGCCGGATGCCGAGCAGTTAGCACAAATCGCTTATTGTACGGCTCAAACGGCTAAAAGCGTAGCCGGAATTGATGAACCACGTGTGGCGATGCTCAGTTTCTCTACGAAAGGCAGTGCAAAGCACGAAGTCGTGGATAAAGTTGTTGAGGCTACACGCATCGCAAAAGAAATGTATCCCAACCTTCAAGTGGATGGCGAACTGCAAGCTGATGCAGCACTCGTGCCCTCTGTAGGTGAGAAGAAAGCGCCGGGCAGCAATATTGCCGGCAAAGCGAATGTTTTGATCGCGCCCAACTTGGAAGTGGGAAATATTGGCTACAAACTCGTGCAACGTTTAGGTAAGGCTGAAGCACTTGGCCCCATCTTGCAGGGTATCGCGCGTCCGGTCAATGATCTTTCGCGTGGATGTAGTGTAGAAGATATTTATAAAATGGTAGCCATAACAGCGAATCAAGCTATTGCTGCCAAAGAAGAAAAATAAGTAATATGAAAATTCTTGTAGTCAATTGTGGTAGTTCATCCATCAAATACAAATTGTATGTGATGGAGAATCATAGCGTCATTGCAGCCGGTGGTATAGAAAAGGTCGGCATTGAAGGTTCTTTTCTTAAAGTAACACTCCCAGATGGCACGAAGCGCGTCATTGAACACGAATGCCCGACGCATTCTGAAGGTATTCGCTTGATGTTTAAAACGCTGCTCGATCCTGAAATCGGTGCCATCAAGAGTTTGGACGAGATTAGCGCAGCCGGCCACCGCATTGTCGCAGGCGGTATCTTCACGAAGAGCCAAATCGTCACAGACGAAATGATTGAGCAATGGAAGCCTTTTATGGAATTGGCGCCACTTCACAGCGAAGCACACTTGAAAGGCTATTTGGCCGTTAAGGAGCAGTTGCCAGATCTACCGCAAGTCTTTGTTTTTGATACAGCTTTCCACCAAACTATGCCGCCTAAGGCGTATATGTATGCGCTTCCTTACCGTTATTATTCAGAAATGCGTATTCGCCGCTACGGCGCTCACGGCACAAGCCACCGCTACGTAACACAGCGTGCGGGCGAATTCCTGAACATGAAGCCTGAGGAGCATCGCTTCATCACTTGTCATATCGGCAACGGCGCGTCTATCTCAGCCGTAGATCACGGAAAGTGCGTAGATACATCTATGGGCTTAACGCCGCTTGAAGGCCTTATGATGGGTACGCGCACCGGCGACATCGATGCGTCTGCCATTCTCTATATTATGGAGCGGGAACATCAGACGTTAGAAGAGGCTGTAAATCTTCTCAACAAGGAGAGCGGCGTCTTGGGTATCACTGAGATGTCCAGCGATATGCGTATCATTGATGACGCGGCAATGGCCGGAAACGAGCGTGCACAATTGGCGCTTGATATGTACGATTATCGTATCAAGAAATACATTGGCGCTTATGCTGCAGCAATGAATGGCGTAGACGCTATTATCTTCACGGCCGGTGTGGGCGAACACCAATGGGATGTGCGCGAGGAAGCTTGCAAAAACATGGAATATCTCGGCGTAAAACTCGATTTTGAAAAGAATCGGAAAAACTTTGGCGAGGAGGAAATCATCTCTACGCCTGACAGCAAAGTTATCGTAGCCGTTATCCCGACTGATGAAGAATTGTTAATCGCTAAGGATACCGAAGAATTGGTAGCTAAATGTTAATCTACAGTTAGTCCTATTGAAATTTACTCGCCCTCGGCCTTTTGGTACGAGGACGAGTTGCATGTATTTAAGATCAAAGATGCCATAATACGTGGATTCGGTATAAGAACGCGACTGAAAACGCTATAGGAGTAGAATTGTTTTCATAACTCTACACGAAATCTCTTTCAAATAGAGGGACCTATTTGAGTAAAAACGGATCTTTTTAATCGAAAATAGGAAGTATGAATCAGGGGATTGCTTTTCTGCTTGGCGGTCTACTGCTGTTCGTTTGGATGGGCATATTATGGGCTTTTAAGGAGCTTTGTTTAGAAAAGATAAAGAGTGGAGTTCTGAAATATTCACAGGGAATGATGTTTACCTATGTGATATTGTTCCTGATTTATGTGGCTTCGGAACATTATTTACCTCTAAAAACTCTTTTACTCAACTGGTATATTGGGGGCGTTCCTGGCGGAATCATCTTGATTCTTGTTCCTGCCTTTTATTCTATCTTCCTTATAGGGAAAGGCTACGTCAATGAAGGAGGCAAGAAAGCTCCCTTTAGGTGGAAATTAAAGATGATGGCGTCTGTTTTCTTAAATGGGTTCCTGGCACTATTCGGCCTGATGTTCTTTTCTTTCCTACAGCGGAGCGGCACTTTTTCGGAGTTAGTGGCACTTATCCAAGAGGCTGCACAGTCAATCAACTGGGGCTGGATGCTTGCTTTCGTGGCTTGGTGTGGGCTCATCGTGCTGATTGTGTGGCTCGATCATAAGAAGCACTCCTCAAAGTCTAAGCATAAAGAGTAAATATGAGACAGTTAAAATTAGCGCCTGTTCGGTATAAATCAATGTAAAATCCTTCACGGACAGGCTCTTCGGAAAGCTATTTGCAGACAGAATATATGCCGAACTCACATATTATGCGAGTTTTGGTTAAGAAAATCCTTTTAAAAGTTAGAACTATTTGTATACTAAACTCATCCTAAACTCACGCCTACAATGCACCATATAGTTTCAATAAATAAATAAATAGTTGTCGCGTGCCATTGAAGCTATTGCCGGTGCATCGCAATGTCAAAGCTAATCTTATTTTACCGTAGTCTTTACGATTTGTTGTGCACGTTCCAGTGCTAAATTGATATGGCTACAAATATTCTCACGACCTAAAAGTTCGTCGAATTTGGCTTTCAACAATACGTTTTCTACATTCGGGAGGACACCCGACAGCACAATTGGTATGCCTTGTTTACGCGATTGTTCGCACATTACAGCAACAAGAGGAATCCTTATAGAAGTCCTTATAGGAGTACAAGAGGAGTCCTTATAGGAAAGCAGAGGAGTCCTTATAGGAGTGCAGGAGGAGTCCTTATATAAGTACAAGAGGAGTCCTTATATAAGTACAAGAAGATTCCTTATAGGAGTACAAGAGGAGTCCTTATAGGAGTACAAGAGGAGTCCTTATATAAGTACAAGAGGAGTCCTTATAGGAGTACAAGAGGAGTCCTTATAGGAAAGCAGAGGAGTCCTTATAGGAGTGCAAGAGGAGTCCTTATAGGAAAGCAGAGGAGTCCTTATAGGGGTACAAGAGGAGTCCTTATAGGAAAGCAGAGGAGTCCTTATAGGAAAGCAGAGGAGTCCTTATAGGAAAGCAGAGGAGTCCTTATAGGAAAGCAGAGGAGTCCTTATAGGAGTACAAGAGGAGTCCTTATAGGAGTACAAGAGGAGTCCTTATAGGGGTACAAGAGGAGTCCTTATAGGAGTGCAAGAGGAGTCCTTATAGGAGTACAAGAGGAGTCCTTATAGGGGTACAAGATTATGAAGTCCCGTAGAGTCAATGAACGGCACTTTACGCATACGAATAATGCGAACTTTCGACTTATCACCCATAGTAGACATAAGTTCCTCGAAACGGTTGCCAAGTCCCAAGAAATAAGGACCATAGATTTCGTATACTTCTACACCATCGGGAATGGTAAGATACTTCTTATCCAACAGCACATCGGTATCATCGTTCAAATTAATCTTATCGGTGATAAGACGCACGTCTGTTATTTCCGCTACACGACGCATCAGCAGTAAACAAGCGATAAGCAAGCCTACTTGGATAGCAACCGTAAGGTCGAATACCACAGTAAGGAGGAAGGTTACAAGCAAAATAACAATATCCGACTTAGGTGTTTTAAGCAAAGCTGTAAAAGTTCTCCAACCGCTCATATTGTAAGCCACTACAACCAATACACCCGCCAAACACGACATAGGTATATATTGCGCCAAAGGCATCATAAACAAGAAGATGAGCAAGAGCACAATAGCGTGAACAACACCTGCAAGAGGCGATTTACCGCCGTTGTTTATATTGGTCATTGTACGTGCAATAGCACCCGTAGCAGGTATTCCTCCAAACAATGGTACAAGCATATTGGCAAGTCCCTGCCCTATCAGTTCAGAATTAGAATCGTGCCGTTCGCCTGTTACACCATCAGCAACAGTGGCAGAGAGCAACGACTCGATAGCTCCAAGCAAGGCAATTGTGAGCGCAGGAGCTACCAAACCTTTCATAATTTCAAAGTTGATAGTTGGCAAAAATAGTTCGGGCAATTTGTTGCTAATAGTAAAGCGGTCGCCAATGGTTTCTATAGAGTTCACCCCACAATATTGCTGCAATATCCAAGCTGCCAAAGTCATGACAACAATTGCAACTAACGAACCCGGAATTTTCTTTGAAAAACGCTTTGTGTTCGTAATAATAACTATGATTAAAAAACCAACCGCAGTGCTCCACCAATTGATGGAACTTAACGATTGACCGTATGTTACCCATTTGCTCAAGAAGTCTGAAGGCATATTGGTTACCGTCAAACCAAATAAATCTTTCACTTGAGTTGTGAAAATGGTAAGAGCAATGCCAGCTGTAAAACCGACTACAATAGGATAAGGAATGTATTTTATGATGGTTCCCAACTTCAGAAAACCAAGTAAAATAAGAAACAGACCAGCCATAATAGTGGCTATCATAAGTCCATTGAAACCATAGTCTTGAATAATGCCATAAACAATAACGATGAAAGCACCGGTAGGACCACCGATTTGCACTTTACTGCCACCAAAAACAGAAATAATGAATCCCGCAATTACGGCTGTTATAATACCTTTTTCAGGAGAAACGCCCGATGCTATTGCAAAAGCAATGGCTAAAGGTAATGCAACAATGCCAACAATGACACCTGCCATTGCGTCAGCACTTAAATTCTCTTTGTTATATCCGCGCAATGATGTCCAAAATACAGGAGCATATCCCAAGAGCTTCATTCCTCTTAAACTAATTTAGAATTAACTTGTTACTGCAAAGTTAGCAAAAAAATACGACCACATAGCAAAGTTAGCGTTGGACAGTCGTCAACACAAGCTAATTCTGCGTTCTATACCACACGATAAGGGTGTATGTGTCACGTCACCTCATCTAATTGCAAGCTGTTTTAAGCAAAAGAGAGGCAAATATAGACGTCTCGCAAACGCACGGTAAAGCGCGCCGTTGAGCTGTATTCTGTGCGTAATTTAAAAGACATTTATACGTACATCAAGCACACTTCCAATAGATGAAAAACTTTATCCTCAAGAAGCATTGAGGCTTTCTTCCGTTTTTTTCTTTATTTTTGTGACCTAATGACCCTCGTAAAGTAGGCATTTTAAGCGTTGTTTTTGATTATACTTGACATAGATGGTCTGTACACCACTTACGATAACCGACTGTCAGGTGTCAAAATCGTCAGGACAATAGTAGAAGCATAAATCCAGATTTATGGCAAAGGGACGACGCGCACAGACTTGCGATTTAAAACTTGGTTCGAACACTTATGACATTATGGAAAGAAAAAGAGTAATTATACTTGGTGCCAGCAGCGGCATCGGCCATGAAGTAGCACAGCTTTTTATTGAACAAGGATGGACAGTAGGCGTGGCAGCCCGCCGCTTAGACAAGTTGTCCGATTTAAAGGATAATGCTCCGGAACGCGTCTTCACGGCACGGATTGACGTGACGGATGAAGATGCCGAAGTAGCGCTTTTCCAACTCATAAAACGTATGGGCGGACTTGACCTGTATTTCCATTCAAGCGGAATAGGGTGGAAAAATCCTACGCTGGAGGCAGAGAAAGAAATCAAGACGATGGAAACCAATGCCACCGGCTTTACAAGAATGGTAGGCGCTGCCTATCGTTATTTTGCTGCTAAGGGTGGAGGGCATATCGTCTGCATCACATCCATTGCAGGCACGAAGGGACTTGGCTCTGCCCCAGCTTATAGTGCAACGAAAGCTATGCAGAACACCTATTTGCAAGCATTGGAACAGTTGGCAGCCAAGAAACGACACAACATTAACTTCACAGACATCCGTCCGGGCTTTGTTGACACCCCTCTACTCACGGATAGCGAACACTTTCCTATGCTGATGACCACCGAACAAGTGGCTCGGAGTATTATGAAAGCCATCAGGCATCGCCGCCACGTATGCATCATTAACACTCGCTGGCGCATCTTGACCTTCTTTTGGCGCCTCATCCCCAACCGGCTTTGGCGACGGATGAAACTGTCATAAGACCCACCCCAACTTTTCTAACGGAATGCAGGAAAGAAGGCCTTGCAGCTGTATAAAAGGCATAAGTAAGAAAAATAAATAGCATTGCCCGACAAATCACTTTAAATATAGAACTTGTATATGAAAAAGATCCTTGTTTTTTTGATCTCTCTACTTATTCCGACATTGACTTTGTTTGTTGTGAACTACATCATCATAACGCCTCTTATTATAGGCGACAAGTGTGATCTTGATCAAAATGAATTGACAAAATTCGATGAATTATTTTTTGAGATATCATCTAATACAGGATACCATCCGGAACCTACTACTTTTAATTTTATTCTTACAGCTATTATAGGGTGTATAATCGGGAGTATCATATATAAAATACGATCTCGTTAAAAGAATCTCTTGGCGACAGATGCGAGAAATGAACAATCGCACATAGTAAAAGTACAAAGTTTAAAACCTACTCTTCAACCTAAGTGCCTTATCTTTATTTCTCTTCATTTTCTAGGGGTTTGTATGAAATGGCATAAGCTTCAGGATTATCTGATGAGTTAGGTTTTCCATTTTTATCGAGTATGGTTATCTTCGCTCCCCCCATACTGGCAGCAATAAAGGAAATTGGCGATTTAAAAATACGAGAGATAGTTTTACTCGCCTCTTCTACCGAACACTTCTTTTCTCCTTCGTAACGATACGTGAATATGGGGACATTCATTTTCTCAAAACCCATAGCCTCCCAAATATATTGCGACTCATTGTCTTGTACCTTTAATATCAAGCCAGGTAAGCCTCCAAACTTATAAGGCCCGAAAGGTAGAGGTATTTCCATGGAAAACCATGCCGTATACTCTCTACCGGCAAAGGGAGCGATAGCCTTAGAACAAGCATAGCCAAGGATTGTATCTACTTCCTCTGTGAAAGTCCAGTCAAGTTGTGGTACATCTTGTTGATACAGTAGAACACCTGTTTGCATAGGCATACGATATTTAATTTCTGCCTTTCTGTTATTATTTCCAAGTGTTAACTCTATGGGCCATGGATTTCCTTGCACATTAGAGATTGCCGTAGCTCCACGCCTTGACTCTTCTGTACAAAGAGAATCAAAGTGAAAAATAATGTCACTGAAGTCTTTCACATAATTCCGACCAATATATACATTGCGAACGTCGTCTAAATAAGCCTTGTCGGATGGATGATTTTTATACTTTAGGCTATAGATCACTCTGTATCTAGCCGTATCAATAACTGTACCTTTCCGAAGATCTTGAGAGATGGGTACGATAATTTGTGCCTGTGCTGTAAGTGAAACAAACAGACAACCAAGAATAAGAAGTCTCTTCATAACTTATACTGATTTTATATTAATCTAAATCTGACTTTTAACAAAACACACAAAGGCCGAATATCATATACAGACTTTGTCGCTGTAAGTGCTGAAAGATTTGAATATGAGTAGGTCTTACGATTGAATATATTATCGCACGACAATATAAAGCTGAATCGCTTAATAGCATATTTTGCTTCCGCATTGAGTAAGAGAAAAGATTTATCACCACTATTCATTTTGTTATAATAATGATTGAGAGAAGTTGAGAAAGTAATATCACCGGGTAGCGTAAAATTCAAAGAGGCACTATTGTTTATTGAACACCACCAAGGTTGGTGTTTGAGCCCTTTTTGCTTTGTACGAGCCCAATAATAGTCGCCTATATACGAAAAGGAAAGCCATTTGAAGGGTGTAAGACTGATATCTACACCTGTCGATATTGCATCACCGGTATAACGAAGGACCGAATGTTGCACTAATAATGGATTATCATAATGAGAATAAGACAGCGAAGAGCCTATTTTGAGTCGCTTCCAATCAAAGCCTTGGCTACCATGAATTTTAGTTGTGAATGTATGAGCGTTCTCTTTAGTGTATTGACTGATGATACGCTCGGTAATACCATCATAATAAGCGCCATAGAGCACCTCCGGCCTTTGTCGATATAATGAAAAATCAATGCCGGCAAAACTCATCGAAAGGATATTTTTGAACGAATAGCCAAATGTGTAAGATTGATTTAAACCTTCGAATAAACCCGTTACACTATATGCCGAAAGTTGGCGATAGGAGGTTAGAATATTATTAGCGTATAGATTTTCAATAACAGGTGTTGAGTATGTAATAGCTGATTTTAACCTTAATTCGTGACTGCTATTAATACGATAAGTAACATTTAGATTTGGTTCTAGTCGCAATCGTGCTTTATTTGTTGTTTGGCCTGTAGTAAAATCAGTTAGTCGAAAACTCTTAAATCTGATAGGAAAATATACTGAAGCATATAGTTTACCAACATTATATGTAGCCTCTGCTCCAATTCCGGCATTGAAGAGATTAAAAGTTAGATCGTTATGAAAACTTGCAAGCGAACTATTCAGCGAATTGTGCTGAAAATCTACCATCGCAGAAGGATGAAAATTCACATTACCAATTCTCCAAGCAGAAAGCAAACTAAAGGTATTATCTGTTGAGAAGTTGTGAACATCAACTTGCTGATGTAATGTATTATCGGCAATACTATGAGGAAACAGATTTGGGTAAACAGAAAGATAATGAGGTCGCTTTTCAAGATTAACAAAGGAAAGCACTTCATAACCCCAATGTGCAGCGTTACGATTGGTAAAATGTAACTTATTTAAAAGACGATAAGCATCTATCCCTCCAAGTTGTTCTATAACTTTATTACCGGCTAAAATTTTACTATTGGCTTTAATTTTTCCCCAATCAAATTTCAGTTGCTCTTTCAAATAACGATGTTCACTATTGCTTAGATAGGAGATATCTCCATAAGCCTTTTGTTCTTTAGCGACTCCCATCATAGCTTCCTCTACCACATTCTGTGAACCATCAGGCAGAATGTTGCTTGTACTCGACAGGCTGCGCCGCTCGTCTTTGTCGTGGAGATATGCCACATTAACGCCTAATTCACCCGACTTACCAATCCGATAGACATTGTTGAAAGTTGTATTATGAGAGTGGTTGAAATAGTAAAAGCGCTTATCTATGCCGGGGGCTGATGGCATGGTAATGAGAGAAATTGCACTTGTGCGAGAAAAGTCATTATCAAGGGAATAAAGTTCTTGAGATAAATCTTCACCGGTGTTATTTCCTTTATAAGTGGCAAGAAACTGGCTGTTGCGCTTAAAATAAGTAGCAATAGCACCATTATTCCACAAAGTATTATTGCCGTAACCACCTCCAAGGATCGTAATTAAATTGAATACGCCCTTTACGCCTTCTTTTAGGCGAATATTGATAGAAGCTTGCTCTTCAGGACGCAGCCCTTTTAGGGCCTTTATGTCTTGATGACTTTCCAATACCTGCACTGTTCCTACATTCTTGGGATCAATATTATTCGCAGCTATATTATAATGTCCCTTCATCAAGTCGAGTCCTTCAATATAGAAGTTTTTGATGGGTTTACCTTGATAAGATATTTGTCCATTCTTTGCGACAGTAATGCCGGGCATCTTCTTCAGCACGTCAGCGATAGACTGATCTGATGACGAAAGAAAAGAGCCCACATTATAATTGATCGTATCCCCTCGTGAATACACTTTCTTAGCTCTTACAGTAACCTCTCGCAACTCTCGTCCCTTTACATCTGCCACAACATTATATTCTCCTGATTGATTAGGAATCTTCATGGTAATAGGCTTCATCTCTATTCTTGAAACACGCAGCAAGAGACTATCGCTATTACAGCGAACGACCATTTGATACTTTCCTTGCTCATCAGTATATGCTGAAGCAAGTATTTTGTTGGGTGATTGTGGATTCGCAACCACAACACTGGCAAAATCCATGATCTCACCGGATATATTCTTAACACTTCCCCAAAGTTTAGTTTGTATGGCTTGCCCATATAACACGCAAGGCATCAAAAAGAAAAACAATGCGCCCAAATATCTAAGACCTATTTTTATCAATACTATAGGTATATCAAGCAAGTTAGTTGAAGTGATCTTTCCAAAAACTTGCTTGAAATTCTCTTTTAATATGAGTTCATTTCTAAGATTTAATCCGTCAGCGGTCTTATGATCCATTTTCCTTTTCTGGTTACAATAAAATGAACAATCTATGCATTTCGTCACAAAGGTAATAGATCACATCTTATACACAAAAAAATCTACAACACATTCAACCAAATTAAGGCACATATAAGTACCATAAAGACATTTATTACACCGGTTTTATATCACATATTCAAGCACAAGACTGCAAACACATTCTTTTCACAATAATAATTATAGGAGGGGGTAAACTTTTGATATTTCAAAATTATTTTTCAAAGTGTACTTCAACGCAATGTACACGCTCTAATTTAGAAAATGAGACAAACAATATTTCGCTAACTTAAATTATCCTTGAAACTGATAATAGCATTCTCAAAATAAAAATCTACTTTTGCAATTGATTAAGCCTCACAACTACTTTTATTGTTTTGTAACAACTAAAGAAATAGTCAAACGAGACTTATACACTTTTGCAGGATAAAATCTGCTCCTTAAACCAAAATTGAGTTAATAGGCATAAATCAAGCTGTTATGGCAATTTGTATTGACAAAGAACTATGTAAACAGATCAATTCTTTTGCAAATAAGACTTGGCCCCAAAAACGTGTTAAATGGATGTGTAAACCTGGATCCTGGCAGAGAAGTCGTTATATCCAAATTTCGACCCCTTTAAAGGATATGGATTTACACTACGAGCTATATTGCGGAAAAGTTCAACTACACATTGAAGGTAAATTCAAGAAAGAAAAGTACAAACCCTTTATTAACTATTTGCGTAAAGAAGTAAAGAGTGATGATCATATTAAATGGCGAAGATGGATGGGAATGGCACAAGGATTATGTGAAATCAATTATGAGATTAATGACTTAAAAGATGCTATTCAATATCTCACAGATATCATAAACTTATTCGATCCTATCATACAAAAATATACGAAGGCCCACCAATCTGAACGAACTTTGAATATAGAAGAAGAACTTTCGCCACTACAAAAAAAAATTGAAGAAAATAATTACCACAATCCTCAGCCAGAAGTCAAGCCTATTGAGAAGATTGATTTTAGCACATTGTCAATCCCTCCATATCAGCGTCCATATAAATGGACATCAAGGAATGTTAACCAGCTAATAACAGACATTATTACTTTTAGACACAAGAAACAATATAGGCTTGGAACTTTAGTCCTACATAATGGTGAAATTGTAGATGGCCAACAACGCATCTTAACATTAGCACTTCTTCTTAAGAAAATGTACGAACGACTACAGGATAAGGAGACAAAAGCTTATTACAAAAAATATATTGACAACATTAAACTATTCGCGAAGTCTACAACATTTCCAAACAGATATTCTCTTCATAACATAGTTGAAAATATACATGTTATTGAGGGAAGAGAATCGGAGTTTGATGATCAGCTTTTCAATTTTATATTAGAAAAATGTGAATTTGTGGTCATTGAGCTTAGTAACATATCGGAAGCTTTTCAATTTTTTGACTCACAGAATGCAAGAGGAAAAGACCTTGAAGCCCATGACTTATTAAAAGCATACCATCTTCGCGAAATGGTTGATATGAGTGAGGCGGACTCACAAAACATAGACAAATGGCAACGACAAAAAACGGCTGTACTGAAAGAGATCTTTCTTGTTTTGTATAGAGCCAAAAGGTGGTCAAGGGGTAAAAGTGCCAGATATTTCACTAAGAATAATACTGATGAATTTAAAGGAATATCGTTAGACGACTGTAAGCGGTATCCTTTCTATCAAAAGGAGGTTATTGCCCACATCTTTTCAGAAATATATGCTAATAATCCCATTCGTAAAATTGACCAAAACAAAATTGAATACCCATACAATTTAGATGGTCAGATAATCAATGGTAGTAGATTCTTTGATATGGCACACCATTACTTATCCCTATATAACTCCATCAAGACTTCTGAAGTGTTTCCTGAGAACGGAAAAGCATCTGAAATAATGAATTGTATTAACAACTACGAAGGAATGAAGAGAACTGGCGATCAGTATGTTCGCAGCATGTTTAACGTATTAGTATTATATTAATTATATTGATCGGTTTGGCAAGGTTGAATTAGATAAAGTTATTCCGAAGTTCTTTGTATGGGCATATTCTCTTAGGCTATTGAACATTGCCGTTCAACGGGCATCTATTGACAATTATGCTAAACGAGAAGATTCAATGCTCCGATATGTACATAATGCAAAAACGCCATATGACATCATCAATTTAAATCTTAAATGTATTGATGAAAAAGATGTTTCGTCAACAAAGTGTGAAAGAATAAGTGAAATGTTCAAGAAACTAAAAAAGATATACAGCAATGACTGAAAACAATATAGACCCATTAAATATCAAGGAACTCCTTTCTCAAGATGAATATAGAATTCCTATATATCAACGCAACTACGATTGGGGGGAAACAGAATCGCTTCAATTATTGGAAGATATCGCTGATTATGCAGCCATGAAAAAAGATAAAATGTATTATATCGGCTCTATTGTAGTATTTGCACGAAGTAAAGGCCAAAATGAATACTATGAAATTATTGATGGGCAGCAAAGACTTACCACTCTGACCATCCTAATGAATGTATTAAGTTCACTAGAAGAAATTAATCAAAGCATGGTTTGGTTTAAAAGGGCAAATTTTTCATATGAACATCGAAAAGAAGGGGATGAAGCTATCAGATTGCTGTCACAAGGGCGTTTTTCCGACCATCCTTCTACAGCTAGCATATCGGAAGTGTACCAGATCTTAAAGAAAAACCTAACAAATATATTAAAATCCAAGAAAATCAACTTAAATGATTTTGTAGACTACCTACTATCTAATGTGATTATCATGCGAATCCCCTTACCACGTGATACAGAACTTAACCATTACTTCGAAATTATGAATTCTAGAGGAGAGCAGTTGGAAAAACATGAAGTTTTAAAAGCCATCTTAATGGAACATCTTGAAGAAGACAAGCACTATCTGTGTTTATTTAATGATATTTGGGAGGCTTGTGCAGACATGAGTACTTATGTGCAGATGAAAATAAAGCCTAAACTTCGCAGTTTATTATTCTCAGACAATTGGACAAATCTTTCATCTGATAATTTTGATGATGTGCTCAAAAAATATTGTCATATAAATGATGAGGATGATAGCAACAACAACGAGAGTAATGAGGGTGAATACATTAGTCGCTCTTTATCAGACCTCTTCACTGATGCTGATAATAATGTAAAATATGAACTGCCCAACTCCGACAAGAGCCTTGAAGGTGGAAATGATCGTTTCGGGTCAATTATAAACTTCTCAAACTTTCTTCTACAAGTCTTAAAAGTAATGTATCACCGCAAAGAAGATGATTATAAAACTGATATTGATGCAGAAATAAGACTTGACGATAAGCGACTCATTGATATATTTCAAATAGTGCTTCAGAATAGTTCTAATAGACGTGCTTTTGTTAAACGATATATTATTACCTTGTTGACGATTCGCAATCTATTTGACTCTTATATTATCAAACGCGAAAATTATAATGGAAAAGAAGGCTGGAGTCTCAAAGCGCCAAAGAAATATGGAAGTAAAATAAATTATATTGGAACCTTCAGCGGTGTAGACTCTGAAGATGAAATCAGTAGGGACATTAAAATGCTTGAAGCGATGTTTCACGTTTCTGCTCCGACCCAAATCTATAAGCACTGGCTAAATGCTATTCTATATTATCTCTACACCAAGAAAATTGATCAGAAGGAAATTGATCAGAAGGAAATTGATCAGAAGGAAATGCGTACAAAATTATATACACTTGCTTGTACATATATGCTTGACAGGTATCTTTGTGAAGAGAAGATAGATTTTGAAACTATCATTTATGAAAATAATTTCGAGGCTAGCAATAATACAATTCATTGGGATTTCATAGATAATGGGTGTAATGTAGAAAACTTTATCTTCAACTTCTACGATTACCTCACATGGAAACAAGATCCAAACAAATACACAAATTTCGAGTTTACATATAGAACTTCTGTTGAACATTTCTATCCTCAACATGCTCTAGAGGGACACCCCCAATTAGACGCAACTACAGGACTGAATGACTTTGGTAATCTTTGTTTGATAAGCCGTGGTATCAACTCTAAGTTTAGCAACAATATGCCAAAAGCTAAACTGGATAATTTTGGAAGAGGTAACGGAGTAGACGAATTGAGCTTAAAACTAAATGAAATGATGGATATCGTCAGACAAACTCAACAATGGAGTACTCCCGAAATATATGATTTTGAAAAGAAAGCAAGGACTAGAATCTTAGACGGAATAGTAAAAGGCAGTATTAACGCAAACATAAAAGAGGTATAATATTGATCTTTGAAATATAATTAACGTGAGTTCGACGAATTCAGAACAAAGCAAGCTGTGTATCAATAGTCCTTTGTACATTGATGCACGGCTTCTTTGGGAACAAGCAATAGGCAGCAATGGCCCCTAATAAGAGACCTTTGCAAAATAAGGAGGTGTAGTAAAGAGGAGTTCTTGGCATAAAAGGAGCGAGTGAAAGGGGTGGCAGTAAGGAGTGAAAGTAGTTGTAAATCCCCCTTTGAGGAGCTGCTTGCACGAGCTCCTCAAGGGTGGTTATGCCTTATCCTACAAATGAGGACATAATTATCCCCGGGGTTCTGTATAAATTAAAGGCGATGCTTTCAAGAATGTTTTGAGTATGGGTCTTGGCAAGTCCC
>NZ_GG700644.1:0-53351 GCF_000159995.1 Alloprevotella tannerae ATCC 51259 | reverse complement strand
TCGATAAGCGTGTCAACCTGATTGAGGAAGTCGTTTTGTGCTTTGCGATAACGCTTTGAAAGGAGTGCGTCTGCAAATGTTACATGCTCATCGGTATTCTTGGATTGGTATGCCATGGGAGGAGTATTATGCTGTTTTTAATGCTCAAATATACGAAATAACTTCCTATTATACAATGAATTAACAAACAAAATACACACCAATCGCTGTGCAAAGGTCTCAATAAGTTGACGATGAAATTGTCAAAGCATCTATGCCTGGAGTGCTCTACCTGTGCGATGTTTTTAAGTTCATCATTCACAGTCTCTATAATGGCTCTTTTTCTGAGTAAAAGTCTGTCTGAAACACTCATTAATGCTCCTTTCATGTTACTTTTCAATTTGGTAATAAGTTGTATTCCATCAACGAAAAGCCTTTGAAAGAGGTTCTTGCCGATGTACCCCTTGTCACCGAACAGCCTACCTTGTATGAACTCTATAAAAGCTTTGTACTCCAAAGGCTTACAGTCATCTACATCTCCCGGAGTTATCATAAAGTTGAGAAGTTCTCCTTTCTCATTGCAAATCAAATGCAATTTGAAACCGAAGAACCAACCCATAGAGCATTTTCCTCTTTGGGCTATGCCTTTGAAAACTTTGTGAATATGTATTCTCTGGTTTTTGCAGACACGCAATGGTGTACTGTCAACAAAGCTTATGCCCGTGCATTTGCCCAAGAGGACCTTCTTGATAAATAAGGTTAAGGGTACGGCTACCTCCTTTTCCAATTCTACTAAACGGTTATAAGAAACAACCTTGGGAAACAGATGGCGAAGATGCCTGCATACTTTTTCAAGATAGAAATGTTTAAAGCAGCGATAACCGGAGTCGTGGAAAAGAATCATTATCAGCATGACTTCTGCCTTTGACATCGTGGAACTTCGATGATATTTTCTTTTTCCGGTAGGTTTTAGCGCATATTTTGCCGTCATAGCATCAAAAAACTTGCAGAAGTCGTCTGCCATACAAAATATTTCAGAAACTTTGGCTTCGGTGATCATAGCGATTTTTGTTTGTAATTCTATGTATATCAACACTTTAAAATTACAACAAATTTCGCTAATCACCAAATCTATAGACACTTATAATTCATCGAACTCACGTTAACTTATACTGATTTTATATTAATCTAAATCTGACTTTTAACAAAACACTGCTGTTTGCCATAATCCTTTGCGAGCGATTGGTGTAGAGGTATTATTGCCGTTTTTCCTGTTGCAGACGAACCATTCGGGCGAACTCGCCGTTGCGGGTCAGCAGTTCGTCGGGCGTTCCCTGTTCGCTCACCGTACCGCCACTAAGCACCACGATGTGTTCGGCATTGCGGACGGTGCGCATACGGTGTGCGATGATGATAACGGTCTTGTTGCGCACCAGTTCGGAAATACCCGCTTGTATTTTCGTCTCGTTCTCAGCGTCAAGGCTTGCGGTGGCTTCGTCGAGAAGTATGATTGGGGCATTCTTCAGCAGGGCACGGGCAATGGAGATGCGCTGCCGCTCGCCACCCGAAAGGGTTTCGCCGTTTTCGCCGATAACGGTATCGTAACCTTGCGGCATTCGGCTGATGAAGTCGTCGCACTGCGCCAGTCGGGCGACGTGGCGCACTTCCTCGTCGGTAGCGTCGCGCTTGCCGATGCGGATATTGTCGGCAATAGAGGCATTGAACAGCAATACGTCCTGAAAGACGATGGAATAGTGTTTCAGCAGCGTTTCGGGGTCAATCTTCGAGATGTCGTTTCCACCCACAAGAATTTGTCCGTCGGCGATGTCCCAAAAGCGTGCGGCGAGCTTGGCAGTAGTGCTTTTGCCCCCACCCGACGGCCCCACGAGGGCGGTAACGGTGCCTTGGCGTGCCGTGAACGAAACATTGTGCAGCACTTGCTTCTCGGTTTCGTAGGCAAAACTTACGTTGCGGAACTCGATGTCGTAGTCTTCGAGTTGTACGACTGCACTTCCCTCCTGCGTAGGCATGTTTTCTATTTCCTTCATACGGTTGATGCGCACGTCGAGGAAGGAGAGAAGGGCAAGGTAGTTGCACACTTCGATAATGGGATTGTAGACCATTGCCGATGCCAAGAGGTAAGCCAAGTAGGTAAATACCGACACTTCGCCCTGCTGCAACAGCCACGCTCCCACCAATATAACGGTGGGCATGCCGAGTTTGAGCAACATTCCGGCGAGGTTGAGGAAGGCACCTGCCACGAGTTCGCCGCGCACAAGCTCGCGTTCGTAGCTCTTCAGCCGCTTGTCGAAGCTGCGGCAGTATGCCTGTTCGCCACTGTACGACCTTATTTCCTGCATACATTCAAGCCCTTCCTGTATCTGTTCGGTTACGCCACGCTTCACTTTATAGTGTTGGACGAAGGCTTTGTGGAGCTGACGGCGCGACAGCAACAGTACGGTTACGGCGAGCGGAACGACCCAAAAGAGGGCTAAAGCCAAGTGCCAATTGTAGGAGAACATACCCACGGCGATGATGACGACGCTCAGAGCCGACGCAAACAGCTGGGGAACAGCGTGCGAGAAGGTTTGCTCGAGCATCGTGCAGTCTTCCATCACGGTAGAGGTGAGGTCGGAAAGGTTGCGCTCGCCGAAGAAAGCGAGGGGCAGTCGGCGCAGCTTTTCTGCCACTCCGATGCGGCGTTGCGCACTCTCGTTGTAGACGGTGGTATAGGTGCTGTCGTACTGTCGGAGGGCTATGAAGAACATAAGCACTGCCAAGAGCAAAGCCACAAGCACATAGAACCACAGCGTGTGCGGCTCGGTGGGCGTCTCGGAGTCGATGTACTCCATGAGGAAGAAGAACAAATAGGTGGGCGGCAGCATCAATGCGAGGTTCATCAATGTAGAGAAGACGATGCCTTTCCGCAAGTCTTTCGCTCCTTTTTCGGTGAGGGCGAACCGTTGTTGAAGATATTTTATCATTGTCTTGTGTCCTTTCTGTTTAGGTTTATAGTTTCCATGCCACCGACTTTTGGTATTCGTTCCACATCTTATAATATAATGTGGCTTGCTCCATGAGCTGTTGGTGGGTGCCCTGTTCGGCTATTCTGCCCTTGTCCACCACGACAATGTTGTCGGCATCTTGCACGGTGGTCAGTCGGTGGGCTATCATGAGCACGGTTTTTCCGCGAGTCAGATGGGCAAATGCCTGCCTGATAAGGTGCTCGTTTTCGGGGTCGGCAAAGGCAGTAGCTTCGTCGAGCACCACGATGGGCGCATCTTTCAGAATGGCACGGGCAAGCACTATGCGCTGCTGTTCGCCACCAGAGAGGTATGTTCCCTCCGCTCCTATCACGGTATTCAGCCCCTGTGGCAGCCGCTCGATGATTTCCCGACTCTGCGAAAGGTCTACGGCGCGGTTCACCTGCTCGATGGTTGCATCGGGATTGCCGTAGCGTATGTTCTCCAAAATGGAGGTCTTGAACAGTCGGGTGTTCTGAAACACGAACGACACGTTGCGCATCAGCGTTGCCTTATCCAGGTGCCGAACGTCCACACCGCCTATTTTCAAACTGCCTTCGCGCACGTCCCAGAAGCGTGGAATGAGCCTTGCGATGGTTGTCTTGCCGCTTCCGGACGCTCCCACAAGCGCGACGGTCTTGCCTTGCGGTATGTCGAGGTCGATGTGGCTTACGGCATCGCGCTCCGCCGCTTCGTATCGGAACGACACATTGCGCAGGCTGACGTCGAAGGCTGCCGCTTTCTCGGGTTCGGAACTTTCAGGAAGCGGCGGCGTGGCGGTGAGTTTCTCCAATCGGTCTACCGCTTCGTTTGCCAGAAAGAGGTTCTGACTGAGGTGCATGGCTTTCATTACGTTTGCTGCAATGATGGGTGCGATGAGCACATACAGCACCATATCGGAAACGATGATGGCAGTTTCGCCGCCGTGCCCTATCAGTATGATGCCCGTAGGCACAAGCAGAAAGGCGAAAGCATTGATGGCTATGGTGTAAGCAGACATGGGCGTGCGCCACAGAAGGGTGTATCTGATGACGAGGTCGCGGTAGTTGATGATGCTGTCATGAAAGCGTTTGAACGAGAATACCGTCTGTTGGAAAACCTTCACGACGGGTATTCCGCGCACGTATTCCACGGCTTCGGCACTCATTTTCTCCTGTGCATCGAGGTACATACGCTGGAAATCGTTGTTCTTAGGGTTCATCATGTAGCCCATGATGCCGAAGGCGCACACTATCGGTACCATTGCAGCAATGCCCAACTGCCAGTCTACGGCAAGCAGAAGTACTATAATGCCTATCGGAGCCACCACGCTGCCTGCCACATCGGGCAGTATGTGTGCCACGAAAGTGTGGGTCTGGCTCGAATCTTCGTCTATTATCTTGCGCATGCGCCCCGTGTTCTGCGTGTCGAAAAATCCCAACGGAACACACATCAGCCGTTCCATGGCAGTGCGCCGCATATTGGTTTCGATGCGGAAAGCGGAAAGATGCGAGAGCATGAGGGCGGCAAAATAGAGCAAAACATTTGCCACCGACACCACGAAAGCCGCAATGGCATAGTCCCATACGGGCGTATCGGCAAGGTTTCCGTCGGAAGTGAGCAGCGTGCGCACCACCAACCACAGGAAAATAAAGGGTACGAGCGACAGCAGTCCGTTCACTGCCGACAGCACAACCGAGCAGGGCAGCAACGTCTTGCGCCCTCCCATGTAATGTCCTAAGCGTTTCAGTATTCTTATCATCTTCTTCTATATATGTTAAAAGGTTATTGTTTCTACGGTTTCATCAGTTCTCTCCACCCTGCCATACTGTAAACGGCATACTGCTCGAGCGCACGGTTCACCTCGCTTTCGTCGTAGTCTTCGTGCTCCACAAGCTCGCAGAAGATGTTCACCCACATAGAACTCGCAATGTGCAGGAAGAAAGGCGATATGTCGATGTTGATGTGCGGATAGCGCGCTTTCATCAGTCGTAAGTATTCCTTGCCTGCTTTCAGCTGGTGCTCAACTATTCTCTCCTTGTACCCCGCAAGCGATGTGCCTTCGGCATTGAACAGCAACAGCCGAAGCTCGGGGCGGTAAAGCCTCACCATTCGCTTCATTGCGCCGATGTATTCGTTCTGAAAATCGAGTGCGTCGAACACCTCTATGCTGAGGTGCCGCTCCTCGTTGTGCGACAGAATGTAGCGGTTCAGTTCGTTGAGCAGCGGCCGCAATACCTCGCAAAACAGCTCGTCCTTGCTACGGAAGTAGTTGTACACGTTACCCGCAGCAATGCCTGCACGCCGCGCCACCGTGCGGATAGACGTGCTGCGTGCGCCGTGAGCGATGAATTCCTCGCGCGCTACGGCAACGATACGCTGCCGAATATCGTCCTTCAGTTTCTGCATACGCCCATGAAAACTTTAAATAATGAACTAAGTTCTATTTTGTTCATAAAAAAATCGCACCGTTCGATTATAAAACGGTGCGATAGATTGAACGAGCCTATTTGCGCTTTTACTATATAAATAGTGTGTATTCGCATAGTTGCAATGTTTATTTTGCAAAAGTAGTAAAGATATAAAAACACCGCAATACCCAAAAATAAGTATTTTGCAATAAACACTTATGTGTGTTGAATGTCTAAATTTATTTTATAAGTCAAACAGCATATTGTGAAATAGAATATGAAGATTTTCAGTTATATAAAATCAATCCCCTCACTTATAATTCTCCTCCAACATCTTCTCCAAATCCGAAGCCTTGTAGGGTATCTTCCATGCAAAACTGCGTGTAGGGGATAATCTTCCTGTCGCGGTAGTCCTGTAAAGTACGAGGACCGATATGCAGTCGTTCGCACACTTCCTTACTCGTGAGGAAAAGTTCTCCTGCAAAGAGTGGCTTGTGCGTCTGTGCCACTTCCACTATTCGTTTCTCCACACCTCTCAATGCCGAGACGACCAGCTGCATCTCGTCTGTCCCCATGTTCAAATCTCTTGCTGTTTCCATCATATCTATCTGTTTTTAACGTGAGTTCGACGAATTCAGAACAAAGCAAGCTGTGTGTCAAAGGTTCTTTGTACATTGATGCACGGCTTCTTTGGAAACAGGCAATAGGCAGCAATTGCCCCTAATAAGTTGACGATGAAATTATCAAAGCATCTATGCCTGGAGTGCTCCACTTGTGCAATGTTCTTAAGTTCATCATTCACCGTTTCTATAATGGCTCTTTTTCTGAGTAAAAGTCTGTCTGAAACACTCATTAAGGCTCCTTTCATGTTACTTTTCAATTTGGTAATAAGTTGTATTCCGTCAACGAAAAGCCTTTGGAAGAGGTTCTTGCTGATGTAGCCCCTGTCACCGAACAGCTTACCTTGTATGAACTCTATAAAAGCTTTGTACTCCAAAGGCTTACGGTCATCAATATCTCCCGGCGTTATCATAAAGTTGAGAAGTTCTCCTTTCTCATTGCAGATTAGATGCAGCTTGAAACCGAAGAACCAACCCATAGAGCATTTTCCTCTTTGGGCTATGCCTTTGAAAACTTTGTGAATATGTATTCTCTGGTTTTTGCAGACACGCAATGGTGTGCTGTCAACAAAGCTTATGCCCGTGCATTTGCCCAAGAGGACCTTCTTGATAAATAAGGTTAAGGGTACGGCTACCTCCTTTTCCAATTCTACTAAACGGTTATAAGAAACAACCTTGGGAAACAGATGGCGAAGATGCCTGCATACTTTTTCAAGATAGAAATGTTTAAAGCAGCGATAACCGGAGTCGTGGAAAAGAATCATTATCAGCATGACTTCTGCCTTTGACATCGTGGAACTTCGATGATATTTTCTTTTTCCGGCAGGTTTTAGCGCATATTTTGCCGTCATTGCATCAAAAAACTTGCAGAAGTCGTCTGCCATACAAAATATTTCAGTAACTTTGGCTTCGGTGATCATAGCGATTTTTGTTTGTAATTCTATGTATATCAGCACCTTAAAATTACAACAAATTTCGCTAATCACCAAATCTATAGACACTTATAATTCGTCGAACTCACGTTAGATTAACTAATCCATCCGTCATAACCCTCGTAAGTACAAAATGTATAAGTTAGATGCGAGCCTATCTTTCACAAAGATAGGCTCGCAATATGTTTATATTGATAGAATCAAGCTTTAATATTTGGTTCTTCCAAACCTAAATGCTTTTTCTTGTCGACTGCTTTTAATAAGATTCCTAATACAAGAGCTGCTGCACCTAAAAGAGCTAACATGAGTAACGGATTTGTATAATCATATGAAATAGCTGCTTTTTCAGGTGTCATCATACCATTTTTAATCGCCTCTTCAATTTCAGGATTTGAGGCTTTCAAAATCTTTCCAATCAATAGTGGAAATAACCAGAGACCAATATTTTGTATCCAAAAAATCAAAGCATACGCTGACCCAATTACTTTACTATCAACCAACTTTGGTACACTGGGCCACAACGAGGCAGGAACTAAGGAGAAAGAAGCTCCTAATACTAATATAGTGGAGAATGCAAGTACTACCCCCCCCCAGAGGAGAGCTCTTAAATTGGGGTAATACAAAAGCAAACGTAAGATGACAAACGATCAAGAGAATAGAGCCAAGCATCAACATTGATGCTGCTTTACCTTTATTGTCAACATATTTTCCTAGAATTGGTGTTATACCTACGGCTAGCAATGGGAACACTGCAAAAATAGACTCTGCAGATTGACGACGATATGACATATAGCAGAAAACAAGTAAGGACACAACAGAAAGAAGCATCAATACTGTTTTCTTTATTCCCTTCGAGAAGTTACTCGTAAATGCCGTTATAGCTATAAGCAGCATAACAACATATTGCACTAATGCGACATTATTAGAAGCCCAAAAAGCCCCTTCAGGTACTGCTTCAAAAGAAATATTGCATTGCAACATATTTACGGCATACTTTTGGAATGGGAAGATAGCTGAATAATAAAGTACGCATAACAAAGCAACAAGCCAAAAGCCCCCACTTGAAAGAACCTTACCAAGATCTGAAATTTTGAAAGGTTCTTCAGCTTCTTCTTCTTCACCAGTTTCTGCATCCAATTTTCGATCCATAAAGAAGTAAACTACAAACATAATCAAGGCGATGCAAAGGAGTAACACGCCAAAAGCAACAGAGCGTGAAACGTCTATACGCCCAAACATTTTCGCAATGACAGGAGAAAAAATCATACAGGTTGCAACACCTAAACGTGCCAAAGCCATTTCAGAGCCCATTGCAAGAGCCATCTCTTTTCCTTTAAACCATTTTACAATACCGCGTGATACCGTAATTCCGGCCATTTCCACACCGCAGCCAAAAATCATAAAGCCTACAGAGGAAAACTTGGCTGATGCCGGCATTCCTTCATAAAAAGGAGAAACGCCTAATTCATCAAGACCAGGTATATAGTTGAGATTAACGGTAAACCAGTGGTCAAGACTTGAGCCGGCAAACGTCTCTGTCACAGCGTACCAGTTAATACCGGCACCTATGAGCATAACTACTCCAGAAAGAATCGCAGTAAAACGTACTCCCATCTTATCGAGGATAATACCTGCAATAATCAAGAAGAAAATAAATACGTTCAAAAACGTTTCAGAGCCTGCATAGGTACCAAAGGCTGTTGAATCCCATCCTCTTGTAGACTGCAATAAGTCTTTTAACGGAGAAAGGATATCCATAAAAATGTAAGAAAAGAACATCGCAGAGGCCAGCAAAATAAGGGCTATCCAGCGAGCTTTCGGAGACTCCCGCAAGGAAGTCTGTACTTGTTGTGTTGTAGACATAGAAGTAAGATTTATAATTCTTCAATAGTAAATATGATCTTTAGTTTTTCAGCCATTTATCCAACCAACGGAAGAATGTGCGCTGCCAAAGAATACCATTTTGAGGCTTCAAGACCCAGTGGTTTTCATCTGGTAACAGTAACATTTGGGCAGGAATACCGCGCAATTTTGCCGCAGCAAAGGCACTTTCAGCTTGCGTATATTCAATGCGAAAGTCACGTTGCCCATGTATACAAAGAATAGGAGCAGTCCATTTATCTACAAAGAGATGAGGGCTTTGTGCAAAAGCTTTCTTCATTTGGTTATTATCTTTTACCCAAGGAGCTGACCCCAAATCCCAATTAGCGAACCACATTTCTTCTGTTTCGAGATATTGTTGCTGCGTATTAAAGATTCCATCATGAGCAATCAAAGCCTTAAAGCGTCCCTCATGATGACCAGCTAGCCAATAAACACTAAAGCCGCCAAAACTAGCTCCAACGGCTCCCAAATGATCCTTGTCAACATAAGACTCTTTAGCAATATCATCTATAGCAGATAAATAGTCTTGCATACATAAACCTGTATAGTCACCACTAATCTCTTCAAGCCATTCCATTCCATAACCTGGAAGTCCACGACGATTAGGCGCTATCACAATATAACCATGAGCTGCCATAATCTGGAAATTCCAACGATAACTCCAGAACTGACTAATTGGACTTTGAGGTCCTCCCTCACAATATAATAATGTAGGATATTTTTGGGACGGATCAAAGTGAGGAGGATAAATCACCCAACACTGCTCTTCTTTGCCATCAATTGTCTTTACCCAACGCTCTTTTACTTCTCCAAAAGTTAATTGATCATAGAAAGCCTTATTCTCAAATGTCAACTGACTAACTTTACCATTAAAGCCAACTTCATATAGCTCATCTGCTTGAGACATGCTATGCTTCTTTGCTATCAATCCTTTATTAGAGGGTGATAAGGAGACTAAAGAATAATCTGCAATATCATTTATCAGCTTTTTTACGCTACCCTTTAGATTAGTAGCATAAATATTTGCAACCCCATGCCATACTCCCGTAAAATAAATGTCTTTACTATTTGATGACCAAAGGAAGTCATTAACAGAACTTTCAAAAGACTCTGTTACATATTGTTTCTTACCCGTAGAAAGTTCATATACGCAAAGCCTTGAACGATCACTCTCATAACCATCACGTGCCATACTAAGCCAAGCAACATAACGACCATCTGGCGAGAATTGAGGATTTTGATCATATCCAACGTTAAAATCGCTCTGCTGATGATTCACAGCCTGAGCTTGTAGGCTTTGTGTAGGTGTTGACTCCGGTTCTTTATAATCTGACGGCTTGCAAAGATTTACAGTTTTTCTACTCGTAAGATCATATAAGTAAATATCGCTATCAGTAGAAATGGCATACTTTAATCCAACCTTTTTCCGAGACGTATAAACAATCTGTTTACTATCAGGACTCCAGGCTAACTGCTCTGCTCCTCCAAATGGCTCCATTGGGCATTCATATGGTTCGCCAGCAAGTAAGTCTATAGGATTAGTAATACCTAATGCATTCAAATCTGCCACATATGGGTGTGGAGCAGTCGTTACATAATGATCCCAATGTTTGTACATTAAATCATTAATAACCATGCCGGAAGCTTTCGGCAAATCTTTGTCGTTCTCTTGTATGGAATGATGCTGTGGAACATCCATAATCATAATGATTTTCTTGTTGTCTGGAGAGACTAAGAAATCATTTACATCTGTCTTTTCATGAGAGATTTGCTGTCGATTACTTCCATCAGCATTCATCATCCAAAGTTGCGAAGAACCAGAGGCATTACTCAAAAAGATAATTGACTTTCCTTGATTAACAAAGACTCCTCCGCGTTCATTATAGCTACTTGCTGTAAGCAACTTGGACGCCTTATTACTCAAAGCCATTGCGTAAAGCACACTATGACTTTTATTTTGTTCTTTACTGAAGTAGCTTACCGTATAAACGGCTTTATTGTCATTTGGAGAGACATTAACACTACCTATCCTTCCGAAAGACCACAAGACTTCTGGAGTTAATAAGTCTGATCCTAGTTTCGGAGAAACTTTTCCTATAACCTGTTGTGCGACTGCTGGAGTTGCTATAAGAGCGGTGGCGAGTGCCAGTGTTTTGATACTCATATGTTTTATTCTTTCACAGTAGATAATTTACTTCGATGGACCTTTTCCCAAATTTTGTTGCCGTTTTTTTATTTCCTCTTGCTGCTCCTGCAGAGCTTGTAATCTCGCAGCAAGGCCAGAGGGTTTTCTGTTGGGATTATCTTTGTTTGCTCTAAAATTAGCTTCCAACTTTTCTAGAAGCTTTTTATCATCTGTAGAGCGCCGTAGGTACCACATTGTTAATGCACTTGTCAAGAGCGACACAAAATAATAATAATTGAGTCCACTAGAGTACTTGTTAAACATAAAGAAGAAGAAAATGGGCATCAAGAAAGTCATCCATTGCATAATCTTCATTTGTTGAGCTTGCTCCCCACTCATAGAGTCTTGCTGTTGCTTCATCGTAAGCCAAGAGTAAAGCAAGTTCGTACAGCAAAACAACACACAGAAGAGGCTCAAGTGAGTACCTATTCCCCAGATCGGAGTATTCCAAGAAATAATATCATCATAAGTGGATAAATCATCCGCCCATAAGAATGCTTGTTGACGAAGTTCAAAAGCATTAGGAACAAAGTTAAACATTGCAATCCAAATAGGCATTTGGATAAACATAGGCAAGCATCCACCCATCGGACTTACTCCATATTGACTATACAATTGCATTGTCTCTTGTTGACGCTTCATTGCATCTTCTTTATTAGGATATTTCTTTGCAAGTTCATCCACCTTTGGTCTTAGTACGCGCATTTTAGCTGTACTCAAGAAGCTTTTCTTTGTTGCCGGATAAACTATAGCCCGCATAAGCAAAGTAATCAACAAAAGAACAATTCCCATATTCAGCCCAAATCCAGATAGGAAATCAAAGACATAAATAGTAAAGAATCTATTGATCCAGCGGAACAAAGGCCAACCTAAATAAACAAGATCTTGTAAATCTAAGTCTTTATTGCCCAACTTATATTTTTCCAATCCTTTTAGGTAGAGATACTTATTAGGTCCGAAATAAAATTGAACCTGAGTTACATTCTTTCCTGTAGGGTCGAAGGCAACTTCTGCTGTTGCTATATAATCTTTCACATAACCAGAACCTTCACTACACGTATCACTCTTTAAAAAGGTATTTGTAAAAGAATTTTTCCCTGCGATAAGCACGGCACTAAAATACTGATCTTTGAAAGCGATCCAGTCTATGTTTCCCTCCGGCTTAAGTTCGTCAGATTTTTGTTCACTAAGTTTATCTGTTCCTTCATTCTCCTTTTTGTAAGTTAAAGTAGAATAGAGATTTTCAAAATAAAAACCTTTTTCTTGTTGGCGAATCTTATTCTTCCAATCAATGCCTAAGGTTTTACCTGCAAAAGAGCGACCTTTAATTCTAATTGTCGTATTAACAAAATACGACCCTTTGATCAACTTGTAATCTATATATAATGTATCTCCTTTTGATGACCCTAAAGCCATTGTAAGAGTAGAATCTGTTTTAGCAAGTGGCTGGAAATAATAATCTTCTGTACTATATAAACCTTCTATCGTCTCAAAACGAAAATTCAACTTGTGCGTTTTTTCTTCAATCAGAGAAAGTTGAGCTTCCTTATTATTTTGGAAGTCCGAATAAGATTTAAACTCACAAAGTCTTACATTTGAAATTGCGCCGCCTTTAGGCGAGATCGTCACTGCGACATGTTCATTCTTAAGACTTATTGGTGTATTTTCTCCTTCGCGGCTACCATTAAAAATATCTGTAGAATCAGCTATGTGCTGTTGCTTATTAGCTGTAGTTGAAACTTTTGTTGAATCAGTCGCAGGCTTAGCTGCTGGTTGAGCTGTTTGCTCTGCAACTTGTGTTTCTTCTGTTTGAGTTGTCGTATAATAACTAAATCCTATTAGCAATAAGGCTATAAGAAATAGCCCTGTCAATGTATTTTTGTCCATTCTATTTTTTCTAATTAAGGCTTAATGCTTAGCTTTTTTATTTTCGATTGCTGCTTGTACAAAGCTCAAGAATAAAGGGTGAGGATTAAGTACGGTAGAACTATATTCAGGGTGGAATTGCGTCCCTATGTACCAACGATTTTTCGGAATTTCCACGACTTCAACCAAATCGCTTTCAGGATTTATGCCCACACATTGCATTCCTTTTCCTTCAAATTCTTCTTTATAAGTATTATTAAACTCATAACGGTGGCGATGACGCTCACGTATTTCTTCTTTACCATAGATTTCTCTAACTTTACTGCCTTCACGCAGCAAACAAGCATAGCCTCCCAAACGCATTGTGCCACCCAAGTTGGTAATATTCTTCTGCTCTTCCATAATGTCAATCACGTTATGATGTGTCTTGGGATCCATTTCTATGGAATCAGCATCATTATACTGCAACACGTTGCGAGCAAATTCAATGACCATCATTTGCATGCCCAAACAGATTCCAAAAGTCGGAATATCATGTTCACGACAATATTGCGTCGCCATCAATTTTCCATCAATACCTCTTTGTCCAAATCCAGGACAAATGACAATACCATCCATTGAGGCCAACATTTCAGCAACAGTATCTTTAGAGATTTTCTCAGAGTTGATAAATGTTGTTTTAACCTTATAGTCATTATACGTGCCGGCTTGCGACAAACTTTCTAAGATACTTTTATAGGCATCTTGCAAGTCATATTTACCAACAAGACCTATATTAACGATTTCTTTGGCCTTATGTCGGCGATCCAGGAATGAACGCCAAGGTCCTAAGCTTGGCACTTCTCCAGGTGTAATGCCCATTTTGCGAAGTATCGTTTCGTCTAATCCTTGCTCCTGCATTCGAAGTGGCACTTCATATATTGTAGGTTGGTCCAGACTTTGCACTACAGCCTCAGGTGCAACATTGCAGAAGTTAGCAACCTTTTTACGTATAGAAGCATTTAGATCTTTTTCGGTTCTTAGCACCAAGATGTCTGGTTGAATCCCAATACTTTGGAGTTCTTTGACTGAATGTTGTGTAGGCTTAGTCTTTAGTTCTTTTGCAGCTGCTAAGAATGGAACATAAGTAAGATGTATGCACAAGGCATTTTGTCCCAATTCCCACTTCAATTGGCGAATAGACTCAAGAAAAGGAAGGCTTTCTATATCTCCTACAGTCCCGCCTACTTCAGTAATCACAAAGTCGTAATGATACTTTTTCCCATTGAAAAGCATCGCTCGCTTAATCTCATCCGTGATGTGCGGGATTACCTGCACCGTTTTGCCCAAATAATCTCCACGACGTTCTTTATCTATCACATTTTGATAAATACGCCCGGTCGTAATATTGTTATTTTTCGATGTTCGAATGCCAGTAAATCTTTCATAATGTCCTAAATCGAGATCGGTTTCTTTTCCGTCATCGGTTACATAGCATTCACCATGCTCATAGGGGTTAAGTGTACCCGGATCTATATTAATATACGGGTCAAACTTCTGAATCGTAATGTTATAACCTCTGGCTTGTAGCAACTTACCAACTGACGCTGCAATGATACCTTTGCCTAATGAGGACGCAACACCTCCTGTAACAAAAATATATTTTGTATCCATGCTATGTATGACTTCCTTTTTATTTCCTTGCAAATGTACGAATTATACTGAAGAAAGGAGCTTGTTTCACAAATTTATGTTCAAGCCTATTGATAAATACTCTTTGAATTGAAAGTATGAACCACCGGCAGACGGAACTACGCTATCGTCGAAACGAGGATAGAGAAAAAACTGAGATGACAAGTATTTGTTGATAATAAAATTAAACGTGTTTTCCCATTCTACTTGTGTACGGTGATAGTTGGTGTAATAATATAACCGGCCGCTCCAATTGACATTCTTCACAATTGTCCAAGCGTGGTTCATCGTAATGTTTGCACCATATTCTATCTTAGAATGACGCCCTGAAGCTAAGCCAAAGGACGGAGAAAGTGAAAGTCGATCAACATAACGATAGTCCCAAGCAACAGGAGAGATAACTATGTCAAACTTAAACTTTGGTTTAGTCACAGCATACTTCATACCGACAGAAAGCAAAGACTCGAATGGAGACATAAAATCAGAATATATGGTGCGATCATTCTTTTTATAGGACTTACAAAACTGGGTCCAACTTTGTAGCATAACTGAATAAGACCAATGTTTGGAAGCTTTTAGCCCCAACTCATTGGTAAGACGAAGCAGGTCGCTATTCGTTAGATATTTATGATACGTATCACCACGCGTGCTCTGAAAGCCTAAACGCATTTCAAGTTTATTATTGAAGGTCAATCTAGTCTTATTGTCATAATTAACCTGAAATAAGAGCGACGATAGCATTGAATGATTACTCTCACCTCCTTTATACCAATTATCGGATACGTAATTTTGCATTAATTGAAAGGCAAAATTCGTCTTAAACTCCCAAAAGTTAGGCTTACGTACGTGAATGCCCCAATTTGTTTCCGGAACATCTATTCCTGGCTCTGGATCTTTATGCACGATCGTGGGTTTGGGCTTCACTTCGCCAGGTATCAGGGGCTTTAAAGTGTCGGGTCTTGAATCACTGATATGTTGTATCAGCTCAGGATGTTTGGCATAAGCACTAAGCAGTATATGGGAAATACGATCCAATGCCGCCAGTTGTCTCGATTTGTTATGATCTGTAAGAGAGAAGAATCGGCGTGGGACATCATCATAATAAGTGTTGGCTGTAAACAATGGGAAATAGTAGGGATTACTAAGCGTATCTACCTTATCATAATGCCATTTTGCAAACTTATCACTCAAGCGTCGCAGCGAATCGGCATAAGCCGAAACCACTCCTTCAATTCTTGACACACTGCGTCTTGCGGTTTGTGCCCCAAGAGTAAGGCAGATGAATAAGCCACATAAAATTAGGCTCAATTTTCTTTTCAAATACAGCATAGCAGGAGCAAAATTACAGAAATTATATCAGATAACATGTATTTTTAAGTGGCCTGAAGAAGATCGAGGCTCAAATTTGGGTCTTTCTTATCTAATGTAAGAAACTATTAGATCAATAAAAATCAGGTGTTTACTCGTTTTTTCAGAGAAATAGATATAACATATTGAATTTTCTTGTGTGAAAGAAAATTTGTCCCTCCACTTGAGTACAAACGTACTACTATGAGAGCACAAATCTACCATCACGATGGTACATAGTAAAAGTCAGAATAAGTGGTGCTAACCTCTGCTCAAGTGTAAAATATAATGGCCCCGCAAACATCAACAACAGTTTAGCTAAATCTATTCCTTAAATATAAGACACGCAGATCTTTATTATTCATCCTATTTATGAGTCTTAAGTAACTCAAGCTGTATTTTAATTGGCCATTAATCAGAAATAACACTTCATATGCAAAAGAGTTTACATAAAAAAGCACTTATCTCTTTGTTATAAAAGGAGATAAATGTATCTTTGCCAGTCGAAATTGCACGTATAAAATGACTTCAGTACGACATACTCTACTCGCATTATTATTAAGTTGTTTCTTTGCAGCGCCATTAAAAGCCCGTGATAAGATTCACCGCATACCTCCAACTTCGGCAGGCAAGTCTAAAATTATAGAACCGGACCATCTTTCACTTAAGGCGAAAGCTGAACGCCAAGTAATGCCACAAACTGAAGGCGTTATCAAGCGTACGATAGCTAACATGAACCTGAAATATAAGGAGGGTATAGACGTATCTCACTACCAAGGGGAGATTGATTGGGAAGAAGTTGTGCGCAGTTCGCAGATTTCCTATGTGTACATTAAAGCAACAGAAGGGGCATCTTTAGTTGACGAATATTATCAACAAAACCTTGAGGGGGCACGAAAAGTAGGACTAACTGTTGGTAGCTATCACTTTTATCGTCCTACGATAGATTGGCGTGTGCAGTTTGATAATATGACTTCAACAATTCAAAAAGAGTCGCAAGATCTCGTCCCTATCATCGATATCGAGCATGCGAGCGGTAGTGAGGAAGAATTTATTGATAATCTTCGCCAATTTATACAGAAGGTGACTCAACATTATGGAAAGAAGCCATTGCTTTATACTTTCCATAATTTCTATAATCGACACTTCGTAGGTCTTTTCCCAGATTATCACTGGATGATTGCCCGCTATCGCAACGATGAGCCGACTCTAAACGATGGAAAACAATATATCATCTGGCAATATACGCAAAATGGTCGCCTCAGCGGCATTCGTGGAAAAGTAGACTGCAGCCAACTTATGAGCAACTTCAGCCTAAGGCAGTTGCAGATGTGATTTAAGGAGGGTAACATACTACCCTCCTCTATTCTTTCAATCAACAATTAAACAAGATCATTATGAATGAATGGTTTCAATGCACCATCAAATACGAAAAGACGCTTGAAAACGGCTTAGTTAAGAAGGTATCTGAACCTTACTTGGTGGATGCGATCAGCTTTACCGAGGCAGAAAAAAGAATCATAGAGGAAATCAAACCTTTTATGACCGGCATCTTTGAAGTAGCTGACATTAAGCGTGCACATTATGCAGAACTGTTTGAATCTACGGATGAAAGCGCTGATCGCTTTTTTAAAGCCAAGCTACAATTTATTACGCTAGATGAGAAAAGCGGGAAGGAAAAGAAAACTTCACAGAATGTACTTGTACAAGCAGCAGACTTGCGTGATAGCATTCAGCGATTGGATGAGGGAATGAAAACATCTACGATTGATTATACGATTGCCTCTGTTCAGGAAACACCTATTATGGACATCTATCATTATAAAGAGATGGCACCGGACAACTTTCGTAAAGTAGATGAGGCTTAAATATGAGTGCCATACAAACACGCTTGGAATGTGTTCGTGCTACAATCCCTCATGAGGTAGACTTGGTAGCGGTTTCTAAATTTCATCCAATTGCAGAAATTAGAGATTGCTATGAGCTCGGACAACGCTGTTTTGGTGAAAGCCACGAGCAGGAGTTACGCATAAAACAGGAGGAGCTACCTAAAGACATTGCTTGGCATTTTATTGGCCATTTACAAGCAAATAAAGTAAAGTATATAGCGCCTTACATATTTATGATAGAAGCCGTAGATACATTTAGGCTGCTTAAAGAAATCAACAAGCATGCGGCTAAACACAATCGCATAATTGATTGTTTGCTTGAAGTACACATTGCTCAAGAAGAGACAAAATATGGTTTTACACCGGAAGCTTGTCGACAGTTGTTAGCTGATGGAGAATGGAAAGCATTGAAACATATTCGCCTGCGTGGCTTAATGTGTATGGCGACAAATACTGACGATACATCACAAATTCGCAGAGAATTCCAACTTGCACTGCAGCTTTTTGAAGAACTTAAAAGCACTTATTTCTCCGACAAAGATTACTTTAATGTAAAATCGTGGGGAATGACTCACGATTACAAGCTTGCTATCGAAGAAGGTAGCAATCACATCAGAGTTGGTACCGCAATATTTGGACCTCGTACTTATTAAAGCCACATTCAACAAAGCTATAAACACAACAGGAGGCAACCTCAACAATCTAAAGGTTGCCTCTTGTTGTGTTTATATACATTCCTTATTTTTACCACTTTCTAAATAAATAATCCGAGAAGTGACACCATATAAACAGAGCTAACGCTTCTAAAGCATACAATGGTCAATCAATCTTCAATTAGATGAACCAAACAAGTATTGCGTTGTATTGCACAGCTTCCCTATATATCTATACTTATATCTATCTATACAATAAAAGGGAACTCACATAGAGCTCCCTTTTACCTTCTTATTGAGAACAACTATTATTCAACTGCAATTTTAACCGTAGCACGGCGGTTGTAAGAGAACGGAGATAATGTGTCTACACCACCCTTAGCCTCAGTGATGATGTTATCTCTACTTACACCCATCTTAACGAGTTCGTTTGCAACAGCTGCAGCACGTGCCTCAGAAAGACGACGGTTAATAGAGGCAGAACCCGTCTTGCTATCAGCGTAACCCGTAACGCGGATCTTCGTGTTATTAGCCTTAGCATATTCTGCAACCTCTTTCACGTTAACCAAATCTTTGCGGCTTGCAATCTTAGAAGAGTTCAAGTTAAAGAATACAGAAGTCGTTGTAACAACATATTCTGTAGTAACTTTCTCAATAGTTTCTGCAGGCTTTTGATTAGCCAACATCTCACGCAAGCGTGCATTTTCATCTTGCTGATCCTTCAACGCAGCATTAAGAGCGTCCATTTGCTCTTTGTTCATTGCCATCAAAGCATCTACATCAGGCACCTGATCCCAATCAGTCTTATTAAAGTTATAAGTAAGACCAATAGCAGTACCAATCATCTTGTCCCAGTGACGAGACCTAGACTTCTTATAGCCAGACCATCCATCCGGATATCTGAAATCCGTGATGTCTTGCGTGCCTTCAATTGCATTTGCATAAACATCAACAAACAGTGTAAAATGTTTGCTCAAGCGGAAGTTGTTCAACAAACCAGCTTGGTAAGAGATATCATAAGTATTTGCTGACATATTGCGAGCGACACCAACACCGGCATAAGGAATAAAGTTCCAAACGCGCTTCTCGTTATAACCGCAAAGCATATTAGATAAGTTGAACATTACATCCTCGTGAATGTTCCAATAGTGATAGGTGTGGTGATCATTCTCTGTATTCACCTGCTTACCCCATACGCCTTCAAATTTCGTGCGAAGACCGATACTCGGGGTAAACCACTTACCAATGGCAGCGTTAAAACCAAAAACACCACGTGTTGTCGTGAACGGATTACCAGATAATCCGTGTACTTCCTGTGAAGAGTAGGCAGCATTATACTGACCACCAACACTAAAAAACCAATTTGACCAAAATGAATTTGTTGCTACGCTATACTTTTTAGTCGGAATGACTGTTCCTTGAGCCATTGCAGACGACCCTAAAGCAAGAGCAGCTAATGTAATCATGATCTTTTTCATAACTTACATATTTTAGTGAGACAATATATTTCTAATTAGGGAACTCACAGAGAAGACCTCTATCTCCCAATTTTTACGCAAATATAGAGAAATCATATTCAAACAATCAAAACTAAGATACAAAAAAACATATAATCATTAGTTATACGGTTTTTTTTGGCACTTCTACAACAATAGCAAGGTCCTTTAACTAAATATACTCAATATTTTTTCGCTTTGAATAATTGCAAGAATAGTAGCTCCATCGGGTCCATAATTAGGACATTCGCAGGCAAACAATCGTTGCATTAAATTACCCATCTCTTCGTTAGATAACGCTTCACCTATAGGAATAGCAGACTTTGAAGCTAAAGTTAAAGCGACATGATGATGAATTTCATTAATAGCTTCTATATTTCCCTGCTTCAACTCTTGAACTATATTCAATAGAAGATCTGAGATATCTAATCCTTCTGTGCCTGATGGAATACCTCTTACTTCATACTCGCCATTCGTCTGCTGCGTAAGATCAAAACCGATATCAGTGAGTGGTAGTAAAATCTTTTCTAAATAGACCTTTTCCGTTGGAGAAAAATGAATCGTTTGAGGAAATAATATACCTTGAGATGGACCTGCTTGATTTTTAATCTGACGCAAATAGTAATCATACAAAATGCGCACATCAGCTCGATGCTGTTCAACAAGCATAAGACCAGACTTTACAGGTAAAAGAATAAACCGTCCTAACAATTGCATATACTTATCAGAAAGATCATCTACATCAAACCCCTCTAAACTTGGAGATTTTGCAAGTAACGTTGATTGTTCTTCAGTCAAAGCAGACAACTCGGAACGTCGGGATTGAAAAAGTCTATCTAGATCTCTTTCCCAATTACTTTCGACTTGTCGAGTATTTTGATGAGAACGTTCTTTATTAAAAGGATTAAAGTTTTGGTTTATATGAACTTGAGGTGGACTAAGCACCTGCGCCTTATCTATTGGTTCAAAAACAGGCATAACAGGCTTATTATTTGTGTCAAACTCTATCAAAGGTACAGCTGCATATTTTCCTAATGCCTCTCGAACACAAGCCAAAACTACTTGCCAAATTGCACCCTCATCTTGAAACTTTATTTCAGTCTTTGTCGGATGAATATTCACATCTATTCTTGAAGGATCTACTTCCAAAGCAACAAAGTAGGGAATCTGTTCATTCTCTGGAATAAGCCTTTCAAAAGCTGTCTGTATAGCCTTTGCAAAATAATTATGCCTCATATAGCGCCCATTTACAAAGAAAAATTGGTGACACTTCTTCTTTGAGCTATTCGGACTCCCAACGAAGCCTTTAATAGAAACCAGCTCTGTCTTAACTTCAATAGACATAAGCTGTTCATCTAACTTTGAACCAAACAATGCTTTTATACGCTGACGAAAGTTTCCAGCTGGCAAATCAATTAATAGGGAATTGTTATTATAGAGCTTAAATGCAACAGAAGGGTTGGCTAAAGCAAGGCGCTCAAACTCTGACATAATGCTCCCCATTTCCGTCTGGTTAGATTTCAAAAATTTACGACGAGCTGGTATGTTAAAAAAGATATTACGTACAGAAAAATTCGCTCCAACTGGGCAAGCTACAACACTTTGACTCTTTATTCTACCTCCTTCAACATCTACACAGATACCTAGTTCTTCTTCTTCTGTTCTTGTCTTAAGCTCTACCTGTGCGACGGCGGCTATAGAAGCCAAAGCCTCTCCACGAAATCCCATTGTCTTCAACGCAAATAGATCTGAAGGGGTGCTTATCTTAGATGTCGCATGACGTTCGAAAGACAAGCGAGCATCCATTTCGCTCATACCTTTTCCATTATCGACTATTTGAACACACGACTTACCGGCATCAGTAATAAAAACTTGAATTAAAGAAGACTCCGCATCTATAGAGTTCTCTATTAGTTCTTTCACGATTGAAGAAGGACGCTGAATAACCTCTCCTGCTGCAATTTGATTTGCAACAGAATCTGGTAAAAGATGAATAATATCTGACACTTGAAACCTACTTTACATTTTGTACTGGAGCTTCTCGCCGAGGAAGTGGCTTCATTTCACTACCTTGCTTCTTCGATCTCCACTCAAAGAGATCATCTTTACTTAGTGGACGAATATAATCGAACCAAGCAAAAGAAGGTAAGAAAGTTCTCTCTCTTGGTGCCAACGCCAATGGATATACAGTTCCTATCGGCGATGGGAACCCCAGTAGTTTACTCATCTGCTTTTGGACAAAACATGAACGCAAATTCGTAGCCTCAGTATAAACTTGATAAAGAATTGTACTATCCTTTTCTAGGGGAAAGTATATTAATGTTCCATTACCATCTACATTACTTTCTCGAACCTGTCCTTGCTCATCAAAATAACTTCTCATCAATAGCCCCGCAACTTGATTGTAATGAGTAGAATCAACCTTTTCGATTAGTAAAGCTTGTCGGCGCACATAAATACTATCAATGATAGAATCATTCATAAAAGCATTTATTTCCTCCCCGACAATTTGTTTTTGATCACTCCAAACTATGGGATCTTTATATAATAACATTTGTTTTCTCTTTGTATCATAAACAAGAGAGTCACAGACCGCTTGCACATCTGTCCGAAATGCACGCACGTGAGGAGAGCCATGCAGAACGCGATAAACGGAATCTGTCTTCATATTATAAGAATATAGCCGCAAGGTATCTGCATGTACATAAAGCGTATCTTTGCCATTGGTATAATTCTTAGCTAATGCTTTGCCTGTTGCAAGCGCTTCTCCAGTCAATTCATTGTACTGCCCATAATCCCCCATCATTTTTATTTTATTCTTCTTATCCTCATAGGAGATATGATGTCTGACCGTAATCACACCTATGTGCTTGTTATATAATAATGTATCTCCAACAAGTCTTGAACCTTGATTAAATAAGACAGGCCGATCATAAAGCCTTACTTGTTCCGTTGTTGTATTATAATAACCACGTTCTGTATAAATATGATTATTGCCACTAATGATATTAGAAGGCCCTTGAACTTCCGCCCATTTAGAAATAACATCATAATGAAGCGTGTCAGATGTAAGCATAAATTGCGGGTTCTTCAGCTTTACACTATAATTGAATTTTGCCTTGCGCGTTTTTGTATCGTATTCTCCCCAATCAGACGTCAACCTATTTTTTGCATCAATAAGCTCTCCTCCTGCAAAAAAATATCCAATACCATACAAGCGATCATAATTCAAACTGTCAGTCAAGAGAGTTTGTGTACGATGTTTCATTACTACATTCTTTCTCATTTGTGCCAATTGGGCTCCTCCATCATAAAAGAGATACTCACCTTTTAGAGACAGTGTATCTCCCTGCAATATCTTAACATGCCCAAAAGCTTCAAACGAATTTGTTGCTTGGAAAAGAATCGCACTATCACAAGACATGGTCATACCGCTATGTAATAAGACGACATTACCATTCAGAAACTGCGCGTCAGGTTGTCTAAATTGATCATAAGACCACCGATCAGCATGTTTCAACACAATTTTTTCGTTCGACTTTTTTCTTGGCCTTACTGCAAAAACGGTCACAAAGCAAAACAGCCCTAATAGTAATATTAGAGCTATTCGTGTTTTTCTATAAATAGGTAAGTGTTTCAATTTACTCCTTTATCCAACCTTTATATTTAAAGGTACAGTTCTTAAAATCTGGATTTATGCGCACATAAGTTGTCTTTATCTTATTTGCAATCCATTCATCCAATTTTTCATTACAGCGTTTCTCATAAACAACATCGCGTAATTTTTGAAAATCCTCTTTTGGGTTTGCACGATGCGCATCAATACGAGCCTTAAGTTTTACAACCGCACAAACGTCCTGCCCTTTTGCATTAGTCATTGTGATTGCCTTTGAAACCTCACCTACTTTCATCGTGTCTATCACCTGTGCGATACTCTGGTTCAAATCCTTTAACTGAAATCGCGCCGTCAGCATGCCATCCTCAGGATTTACATAAGACATCAAACCTTTATTATTTCGAGTGTCTTTATCATCAGAATAAATGGCTGCAGCATCCTCAAAAGAAAGTTTATGTTCTCTGATTAGAGTTGCAATTGAGTCCAACTTTGCCTCTTGGCGTGCAAATTCATCTGATGAAATATCTGGCTTCAGTAATATATGCCTCACTTTCACCTTATCTCCTCTTTTATCGACTAGCTGTATAATATGATAGCCAAATTCAGTCTTAACAATTTTAGAAACCTTTTTGGGATCACTCAAACTAAAAGCTACGTTTGCAAACTCAGGTACTAGTTGCCCTCTTCCCATATAATCCATTTCTCCTCCATTTCGAGAAGAACCAGGATCTTGCGAATAAAAACGCGCCAAAGTCGAAAACTCAGTTTCTCCTGAGTTTACACGATCTGCAAAGCTTCTTAGTTTATTTTCTATACGCTCGACTTCTGCACGTGTTGGTTGAGGTTGCGCAGTTATTATCTCAACCTCGACCTGTGTAGGTATGAGAGGTAGACTATCAGCAGGGAGATTCTTAAAATACTCTCTTACTTCTGCAGGGGTTATAGCAACCTTTTCCGTTATACGTTGCTGTTCGCGTTGTATGCGCATACGATCTCGCTGACTACGTTTAAAATCTTCGCGTAGTTGCGATATGCTTTTATGCATTACAGCTTCTACTCCCTCTTTAGAGCCTATATTTTGAATGTATCTATTTATGATTTCGTCTGCAGCACGTATGATATCTCCTTCGCTGACCGTAATACTGTCAATTTCTGCTTGATGCAAATACAATTTTTGTATGGCTATCTGCTCCGGTATTATGCAATATGGGTTCTCCAGAGCTTGTCCTTCTGATTCTGCATACAATCTGGCTTGCTCCACATCCGAAAGATAGATAGGATCATCTCCTACTACCCAAATAACCTCATCAACAACATTTCTCGGGCGTTGAGCTTGGCTACAAAGTGCCCAGCAACCAAAGAGGATTAAAATGACTTTTCTCATCTGACGCTAAGTCTTTTATATTAGTTGTGTTTATTTACCGTCTTTAAAACGTCTTTGTCAACCGAATAAGGGATCGTTTTACGCAACTCTCCTATCCATTGTCTCTCTAAGATATCTTGCCAGTCACTAATCACCATAGAGCGCACATCTTGATAAGACTTTGGCTGATTCAAAATCTTTCCAAACACATCTGTATAAACGAATTTCGGATAAGTTTTTGCGCTGCCCTTAATTCCAAAAGCAAACTCATCAACATAAGGGTTTTCTCCTTTTTTGCAGATATTTGGCCCAGCAACAACGACTGTCACAGAGTCCTTATTAAACTCATTCGTAATAGCAGACTGCCAATCGCCATTCTCGCTCTTTTTCAATACTTTCTTAACTAACTTAACCTGCTCAGGCTTACTGCAATGTATTACAAAGCCTTTAAAGCGCGGCTCTATCCAAGAATATTGTCGTTTATTCTGCTTAAACAAAGCATTGAGTGCTTTATCATTTTGGTTTGCCTCATCCCAAACCTTATCCTTACTAATTTGGAAAAGTAAAAGGCCATCGTGATATTCTTGAATCAAATATTTAAGGTTTAAGTCTGCATCGTGAGCTCTAAGCAAACTATCCATTACAGCTTCACGTGTTAAGCGCCCTTTTGATTCTGCAATGATTCGACTAATCTTTTCATTTGCAGAGATTTCATCTACCCCTTGCTGTTTTAAAGAATAGAGAATTTGATCGCGCAACTCTGCATAGGGCTCCAATTGTTTACGCTCTTGCATCTTAATAATATGATACCCGAAAGGAGTAAGGACAGGCTGAGAAACTTCTCCGACTTTTAGCTTATAAGCAGCCTCTTCAAACTCTTTTACTGTAGCACCCGGACCTATCCAAGAAATTTCTCCACCACGAAGAGCAGATCCCAAATCTCCCGAATATTCCTTAGCCAAAGCTGCAAAATTTCCGCCATTCATAATTACCTGATAAACGGAGTCTGCTCGCATTTTGGCCGTTTCTTTTTCAGCGGCTGTAGCGTTTTGTTTTACGGAAAATAATATGTGAGCAGGGCGCAACAAGTCTTTACCACCCAAGCGCGTCTTCATATTATCATACAAAGCAATAGCAGTTGAATCAATGAAAGCCTGATCCACCATAAAGGGTGTCAATTGCAGATCGCGATATGTGCGAAATTCATCTTTAAAAGCTTTTGTCGTATCTATGCGAGCTCGCTCAGCAGCAGCCACCTTCAACTTATAATTAAGAAACATCTCAGCATATTCATCAACGCTCTTTTTTTCTACGACAGCAGCTTCTTTACCATTCTTGTTATAGCTATATTCAAACTCAGAGCGTAAGATCGGTCGACCATTTATGGTCATAATAACAGGATCATTAGCTGACTGTGCTTGTAGTTGTTCGATATTGATAGCAAACAAGCTTAGCAATATTAAGCCGAAAGATAATTTCAGTTTCATATATGGGCTTTTAAGCATTAAGAGAGGTAATCTATCTCTCCAAAATGTTATTTTTTTTAGATGAATAATATCTTTATTCTGGTCTGGAATAATTTGGAGCTTCAGAAGTTATGGATATATCGTGCGGGTGACTTTCCAATACACCAGCATTAGTAATCCTTGTAAACTTCGCTTTGTGCAAGTCTTCGATTGTTGCAGCTCCACAATAGCCCATACCGCTACGTAAACCACCACACAATTGGAAGAGCACCTCTTGTACCGTACCTTTATACGGAACCCGACCGGCAATACCCTCGGGAACAAGTTTCTTAACCTCTTTCACGCCACCTTGGAAATAGCGATCTTTTGAGCCATTCTCCATAGCCTCTAAGCTTCCCATGCCGCGGTAAGCTTTAAATTTACGGCCATTGAAGATAATAGTTTCACCCGGACTTTCTTCTGTTCCGGCTACCAAAGATCCAATCATAACGCTAAAGCCTCCGGCTGCAATGGCTTTTACCACATCTCCTGAATAACGCAAACCGCCATCGGCAATCAAGGGCACATTAAATGGTTTCAAAGCACGAGCAACATCGTAGACAGCACTCAACTGCGGTACGCCTACACCAGCCACAACGCGCGTTGTGCAAATAGAACCCGGTCCGATACCCACTTTGACTGCATCAGCTCCCGCCTCTGCCAGCATTCGAGCCGCGTCACCCGTTGCCACATTACCGACAACGATATCTACATCTTTAAAACAGTTCTTTGCCTCCCGCAGCTTGTCAATAACAAAGCGTGAATGGCCGTGCGCCGTGTCTATAATTAAGGCATCCGCCCCTGCTTGTACTAATGCATCCATACGTTGCATTGTATCATCAGTGACGCCCACGCCTGCAGCCACACGCAATCGACCTTTTGCATCTTTGCAAGCCATCGGTTTATCTTTGGCTTTGGTAATATCTTTATACGTAATCAGACCCACCAACTTTCCGTCTTTATCAATCACGGGTAGCTTTTCTATCTTGTTCTCTTTCAAGATACGAGCAGCACCTTGCAGATCTGTCTGTTGAGTAGTCGTAACCAAATGTTCTTTGGTCATAACATCTTCCACCTTTTGATCCAGGTTGTGCTCAAAGCGCAAATCTCTATTGGTGACAATACCCACTAAATGCATATCATCATCCACAACGGGAATACCGCCAATATGATACTCATGCATCAATTGCAAGGCACCTCTCACCGTACTACCTCTATGAATCGTGACAGGGTCATAAATCATTCCGTTCTCAGCACGCTTCACAATAGCAACTTGGCGCGCCTGCTCCTCAATACTCATATTTTTATGGATCACACCGATACCGCCTTCGCGGGCTACAGCTATAGCCATCGGAGCCTCGGTTACAGTATCCATAGCAGCAGTCACAAAAGGAATTTGCAACTCTATATGTCGTGAGAAATTAGTTTTTAGACTTACAGTGCGTGGAAGCACTTCCGAATAGGCGGGGACGAGGAGGACATCATCAAACGTGAGTCCATCCATAACGATTCTGTCAGCAATAAAATCAGCAGTCATGTTTACGTGGTCTTTTATTGCATGCAAAAATACGACAACTAACGATATGAGCAAAGCGATTTTTACTTTTTTACGCCTATTGTACTCCCCCTAAAATCACAGTAAAGATGCCTGATGTACACTTTTTGCGAGCGAAGTCCTGCTTATCTACTTTCCTATACCAACGAACAACTGCGACCTATTTTGTTTTACGAACTCATTATGAAATGTAATGATATACAATCAAAGTCTATCTCTAAATAACAGAAAGTGAACAAATTAAAGAGCATAATTTACAGCATTATATCTCATAATGAAATCAAAATTTCCGGAGTTTTAATTATACCTTCACGATGACAAAAGAATACCACCGTGATAGTACAAATATTCTCTCGTGATGATAGATTTATCCCTCCGTGATGGTACAAAAGCAAGATTGTCTTTTAGAGAATAATTTTCAGTCTTACTGCGTTGAATTTCAAATTAAAAGCACTAAAACAATAGGAGTTAAAAAATTAACTATCAATGATTTTCGTACCACTATAATATGTTGCACACCATCTTTCAGGTTGGCTTACACGGCTTGTTCGATATTGCATATAAATATGCAAGTCTTAGACAAAATAATAAGCTTATACCGCCCTATTTTTTTGTTAATGCAAAAAAGAGGTCAACTCACTAGAAAGCAAATTGACCCATAAACAATGAAAAACTTGAAAATTATAGGCTAGCCTTTAATATCTCAAGCACAAATTCGCGCGTAAGCGGCTTATAGCCGGAACCTATCAAGAAAACTCCATCTGCCGTTTTTTCCAAATTGGCTTCACTCAACCCTAACTCGGCCGCGTGCATTACCAAGCCCAATTCGCGCATCCAGTCTTCTAATCTTTCAAGTCCGATTACAGCTATTTGTTCTTCCGTTCGGCCATCTGTAGCAACGTCCCACACGTTTGTAGCGAAGCGAACAAACTTAGGTAGTCCGGCCTTCATTATTCGGCGATAATAAGGCAGGCTTACGGCAGCTAGAGTCATACCATGCGTAGCGTTCGTTACGCCCCCTATTGCCTGCCCAAGCATATGGACGTTCCAATCTCCATCTTTTCCTTTGCTTATAAGCGTATTCAAAGCCCAAGTAGCAACCCACATAATGTTAGAACGCGCCTCATAATCTTGCGGATTTAGCACAGCAATGCGACTACTGTGAATAAGTGAGCGCATAAGCCCTTCTGCCAAATAATCGCTCGTATTATCATCTGTATTGCTGAAGTATTGTTCCATGATATGCGACATAATGTCAAAGAATCCGGCAACCATATGATACGCAGGAATAGTATAGGTAAACTCAGGATTGAGTATGGCGAATTTAGGGAAGACATTCTCTGCAAAAACGTGGCCTATCTTCAATCCTGTTGCAGAATCTGTAATCACACTTCCGCCATTCATTTCCGACCCAGTACCAACCATGGTTAGAATAGCGCCCACTGGTACGATCTTTCCTTGAGGTTCATTTCTCTCTAAAAAGAAATGTGTCCATGGATCCTTATCGCAATCGACAGCTACGCTGACCGCCTTTGCATAATCTATGGTAGATCCTCCACCTACGGCAAGAATAAGATCGACTTTATTGGCCTTTGCCAGATTTACACCCTCTCTTAATTTCTCGGCCGTTGGATTAGGCATTACGCCCGCGTCTTCTACAATGTGCTTACCGCAAGTCTGCAAAACTTCAATCACAGCATCATAGATACCATTGCGTTTAATACTACCCCCACCATAGCTCAACATAATAGTAGGTCCATATTGCTTCAATTCATCTCGAAGAGCGTTCAACGCATCTTTTCCGAAATAGAGTGTTGTCGGATTAGAATACTTAAAATTACCTAGCATAATCTCTTTCGATTTTGAGTTTGTCGGAGACAAAATTAAAAAATAGACTTCAACAAACAACTTTCTCCATCATTTCTTTATCAAAACATAGCAATAACTAAGGCTTTCACAACAACACAGAGCATTTGTACTTCACGTAGAAAAAGCACGATGCATCCGAACAAACTAAGCATAAGATTCATTCACTATGTTATCCGCACTTTTCCTACAAAAGGAAAAGAAAATAAGAAGTATATAAAAAGAATTAGGAAGAGATAAGATGTAAGTATAATTACGTACCTTTGCGCATAAATAATCAGTAACACAATATTGTAACAATGAAAAAAATCGTCTCTTTATTCTTGCTTCTTTTCTTGGTAACGACAGCCAAAGCTCAATTTAAAGAAGGTACGAAATACGTCGGAACGTCTTTTACCGGCCTCAGTTATAATTCCAATGAGCACCTGCGTTTTGGTGTACAAGCTGACGCAGGCTATTTCTTCGCCGATTCTTGGATGCTACACGCTAATGTTGGCTTTGAACATACACGTAAATATAATGCCCTCAGTTTGGGCGCAAGCTTACGCTATTATATTTTGCAAAATGGTGTGTATTTGAGCGCCGGTGCCGGATTCGAGCACACATCTACAGGCAACAATGACATTGTTGTTCCTTTAGAAGTGGGCTACACATTCTACCTCAATCACTACATAGCCGTTGAGCCTGCTCTCTATTACAAGATAAGTCTCAACGATTTCTCACGAGGCAGTACTATTGGCTTACGCATAGGATTGGGTTATTATTTCTAAGTGTATTCAATGACAGACATTTCGACCTTAGGAGAATTCGGTCTGATTCGCCATTTGACAAAAGACCTTAAGAACACGAATGAGTCTACGCTAAAAGGCGTCGGAGATGATTGTGCGGTACTTTCTTACCCGAATAAGAAGGTGCTTATAACAAGCGATATGCTGATGGAGGGCGTCCATTTTGATTTAGTTTATACGCCCTTAAAGCATTTAGGCTATAAAGCTGCACAGGTAAATTTCTCAGACGTTTATGCAATGAATGGCACGCCACGCCAATTGGTCGTAAACTTGGCCTTAAGCCGACGCTTTTCCATAGAGGCTACTGAAGATTTGTATGCCGGCATACGCTTGGCTTGCGAACGCCACGGAGTTGACCTTGTTGGGGGAGACACTTGTAGTTCGCTAACGGGTTTAGCTATTAGTATAACTTGCATCGGCGAGGCCGATGAGTCTGATATTGTCTATCGCAACGGCGCGCAAGAGAATGATTTAATCTGCGTTAGTGGAAATTTGGGAGCCGCCTATTTAGGCCTTCAACTAATGGAGCGAGAGAAACGCGTTTTTGAGTCGCAGCAAAAAAATGGTGCAGAGGCTGCTCAACCAGACTTTGCCGGACGTGAATACCTGATTGAACGCTTTCTTAAACCAGAAGCTCGTCGTGACATTCCAGAAATACTTCGCAAAGCCCAGATCCACCCTACTGCGATGATGGATGTGAGCGATGGACTTTCTTCTGAACTCTTGCATATTTGCAAACAGAGCAATTGCGGATGTCGCATTTATGAAGACCGCCTCCCATTAGACTACCAGACTGCTGCTGCAGCCGAAGAGTTTAATTTGAACGTCACGACTTGCGCTTTAAATGGCGGCGAAGACTATGAGTTGCTTTTCACTGCTCCATTGAGCGAATATGATAAGCTGAAAGCCATAGATGATATCCGCATTATCGGTGCGATTACAAAGAAAGAAGAGGGTGCACAACTCGTAACCCGCGATGGGCAGGAATTTCCCTTAACTGCGCAAGGCTTTAATGCTTTCCAATCTTAAAGAGAGAAAAGATAAACCCAAACACATCATGGCTTTTCTTACTTTAAACAAAACAACGAAAAGTGATCGGCGGACTAAAGCGTCTAAGATCAAACTAAACAATGCGAGTTTGACGAATTCAGCACAAAGCAAGCTGTGTCTCGATAGTTCTTTGTACATTGATACAAGGCTTCTTTGGAAACAGATAACGAAGATGTTCGCATACTTTTTCAAGATAGAAATGTTTAAAGCAACGACAACAAGATTCGTGGAAAAGAATCATTATTAGCATGACTTCGACCTCTGACATCGTGGAACTACGCTGATATTTTCTCTTACCTGTAGGTTTTAGCATATGTTTTTATTGCATCAAAAACTTACAGAAGTCATCTGCCATAAAAACATTTCTGTAATTTTTGCCTCGGTAATAATAGTGTTTTTGTTTGTATATCAATACATTAAAGCTACAACAAATTTCTCTAGTTCGCCTAATTTATAGACACTTATAATTCATTGAACTCACGTTTTTTAGGAGAAAAACAAGCTTTTCCTATCCAGAATTGGGGTCTATAGAATTGTTTTTCAGATTAATGTGATAATTGGACTTAGTAAATACTCTATGTACAATTTTGAGCAAACTTTTTGGGATGCTATAAAATAAAAGCAGGAAGAAAATGTCCTCTTCCTGCTTTATGAGTGTGTAAAAGGCTATGCTTTATTCAGCATCAAGACTCCAATCTTCTTTTGTCTTACGCACGTAAGCTGCGTATCGACGTTGAGCAGCTTCTTTTGTAGCCTTGTATAGTTCTTCTGCTTCTTTCGGCTGTGCTTTACGTAAAGAGAGGAAGCGAACTTCGTTATCTAAATAGTCTTGGAACTTATCCCAATCAGGTGCCTTAGAATCGAGCGTAAACGGATTCTTACCCTCATCTGCTAAGGCCGGATTGTACCGCCATAAGTGCCAATAGCCGCATTCAACAGCACGAGCCTCTTCTGCTTGGCTGCGCCCCATACCGCCTTTTGCTTTCAGACCGTGGTTGATACACGGAGAGTAAGCGATAACGAGTGAAGGACCAGGATAAGCTTCTGCCTCGCGGATTGCTTTGAGACATTGATTTTGATCTGCACCCATAGCTACTTGTGCTACGTAAACGTAGCCATAAGTAGTTTGCATCAAACCTAAGTCTTTTTTCGTTACACGTTTGCCGGCAGCCGCAAATTGTGCGATTGCGCCGATTGGTGTAGATTTCGAAGCTTGGCCACCTGTATTTGAGTAAACCTCAGTATCAAGCACCAAGATGTTTATGTCTTCTCCGCTAGCCAATACGTGGTCAAGACCGCCGTAACCAATGTCATAAGATGCACCGTCACCACCAATAATCCATTGACTGCGCTTAGTGAGGAAGTGCGTTAACTCTGTTAGTTGCTTACAAATCGGGCATCCTTTCTCTGCGCCGTCTTTGATTTGTGGCTCTAACTTCCCTGCTGCTGCACGACTTGCGACTGCATCATCTTTTCCTGCTAACCATTCTACAGCTGCAGCTTTGAATTCAGCAGGAACGTGGTCACTATCAATAGCATCTTGTAAGAGGGCAGAAATACGTTTACGCATCTTCTTATTAGCTAATAGCATACCGAAGCCAAATTCGCAGAAGTCTTCAAAAAGTGAGTTCGCCCACGCTGGCCCTTGCCCTTTGGCATTAGTGGTATAAGGCGTAGAAGGTATAGAACCAGAGTAGATTGAGGAGCACCCTGTCGCATTGGCAACCATTTCGCGATCGCCAAAGAGCTGGGTGACTAATTTTACGTAAGGTGTCTCACCGCAGCCGCTACAAGCGCCAGAGAATTCAAATAGAGGTTGTGCGAATTGAGAGTTCTTAGGATTAGTTGAAGTATCTACAAGATGCTGTTTGGTCGTAACTTGCTTAACGCAATATTCCCAATTATCGCTCTGGGCGCGTTGCGTCTCAAGCGGCTTCATTATAAGGGCCTTCTCTCCCTTCTTACCTGGACATACATCAGCGCAGTTACCACATCCTAAGCAGTCAAGTACATTTACTTGTTGTACAAAGCGCATGCCTTTCATTGTAGCAGGAGCCTTAATCTCAAGACTTTCACCTTTAAAGCCTACTGTTTCATTTTCATCCATTACAAATGGACGAATTGTGGCGTGAGGACAAACAAACGCACACTTATTACATTGGATACAGTTTTCAGGAATCCATTCTGGAACGAAAGCTGCAACTCCACGCTTTTCATAAGCTGCAGTTCCTTGAGGCCAAGTACCATCGACTGATACTTCATAAGCAGAAACAGGAAGCTTATCGCCTTGTTGGGCGTTGATAGGACGAGTTACTTTTGTGATGAATGAGGGTTCTTCTCTTACAACTTCTGCATCATCAGGTAGATTCTTCCAAGCCGGATCTACAATTAATTCTTTGTATTCGTTACCACGATCCACTGCTTGATAGTTTTTATCAACGACGTCTTGTCCCTTGCGGCTATAAGACTTCACGATAAACTTCTTCATCTGATCAATGGCTAAGTCAACAGGTATTACGTTCGTGATACGGAAGAACGCAGACTGTAGAATTGTATTTGTACGATTGCCTAAGCCAATTTCCTGTGCAATCTTGGTAGCATTAATGTAGTAGACAGTAATATTGTACTCAGCGAAGTAGCGCTTAATATTGTTGGGAAGATTCTTTGCTAACTCTTCGCTGTCCCAAATAGTGTTCAACAAGAATGTCCCATTGTCGCGCAAACCCTCTGTTACATGATACATGCGAAGGTAGGCCTGAACGTGGCAGGCTACAAAGTTCGGCGTCTTAATCTGATAAGTAGAACGGATTGGTGTATCTCCAAAGCGTAGGTGAGAGCAAGTAAAACCTCCTGACTTTTTAGAGTCATAAGAGAAATAAGCTTGGCAATATTTATCTGTGTTATCACCTATAATCTTAATTGAATTCTTATTTGCGCCGACTGTACCATCTGCACCAAGACCAAAGAACTTAGCTTCAAAGATGCTCTTGCCACCTAATGCTTGTTCTTTCTCAAGTGGAAGAGATTCAAACGTAACGTCATCAACAATACCTAATGAAAAATGATTTTTCGGTTCTGGCAAACTTAAGTTGTCGTAAACAGATATAATCATTGTCGGAGTAGTATCAGCTGAGCCTAAGCCATAGCGGCCACCAACGATCAGAGGACGATCTTCGTGATTGTAGAATGCCTCTTTTACATCAAGGTAAAGTGGTTCTCCCTCTGCACCAGGTTCTTTTGTGCGGTCAAGAACAGCAATGCGTTTTACTGTCTTTGGAACAGCTGCCAACAAGTGCTTTGTAGAGAATGGACGGAACAAGTGAACGCTGATCATACCAACCTTGCGTCCTTCTTGCATCAAGTGATCAATTGCTTCACGTGCTGCTTCTGTTACAGAGCCCATACATATAATAAGTTGTTCTGCGTCTTCTGCACCATAGTAGCTAAAGAGGTCGTATTTGCGCCCAGTAATCTTAGATACAGCTTGCATATACCTCTCTACAATACCTGGGATTTCGCGATAGTATTTATTAGAGGCTTCGCGGTGAGCAAAGAATGTTTCAGGGTTTTCAGCCATACCGCGCGCAACTGGTCGTTCGGGACTCATTGCACGTGAGCGGAATTCTGCAAGCGCTTTTTGATCAACCAAAGGACGTAGATCTTCCATATCCATTGCTTCGATCTTTTGGTATTCGTGCGAAGTACGGAAGCCGTCGAAGAAGTTTACAAACGGTACGCGGCTCTCAATTGCTGTCAAATGAGCTACAGCAGCCAAGTCCATTACTTCTTGAACAGATCCTTCACAAAGCATAGCGAAGCCAGTTTGGCGACAAGCCATCACATCGCTATGATCACCGAAGATACAGAGAGAGTGCGTAGCCAAAGTACGTGCAGAGACGTGGAATACGCAAGGAAGAAGCTCTCCGGCAATTTTATACATATTCGGAATCATCAAGAGCAGACCTTGAGAAGCCGTAAATGTCGTGGTCAAAGCGCCGGCTTGTAATGATCCGTGCACAGCACCAGCTGCACCTCCTTCACTTTGCATTTCTTGCACGTGAACTGTATCGCCAAAAAGATTCTTTTGGCCTGCTGCAGCCCATTCATCGATGTGCTCTGCCATCGGAGAAGATGGCGTGATTGGGTAGATAGCAGCCACCTCAGAGAACATATAAGCAATATGCGCTGCTGCTTGGTTACCATCGCAAGTAATGAATTTCTTTTCTTTTGCCATTGTTGCTATAGAAAAAATTAATTGTTATATATCTGATAAAATTTTAATATAAGAAGCCAAATAACCAAATAGGTATTTCATTGTCGCGGCCTATTTCTGTATTGTATTTTGCGTAGTAGAAATTTTCAGAACGTTTGGGCCTGCGTGCCTTCTCACATACACAAATTTCAGTAGTCCCATCTATGGTATAGAAGCCAGGGCGTCTTCCTTTAGAGATCGTATGATGTCTCCATAAAACGTTGACGAAGAATGTCTCCATTACTGTTTGCTCTGTTATTTCTCCGGCCTTTATACCGTAGATTAAATTTGTGTCATGGAGCATTACAGCTGCCGGTTTTTTGGGGAAAGAGTCACCTTCTTTATACACCATATTTATCAAGCGCGCTTCCTCGAGATATTCGAGATAGTTCATTACGGTAGCGCGTGATGTTTGTATTTCTTCTGCCAATCTGCTTACATTTGGTGAGAAATCTTCTCCTGCAGCGGCGAGCAAATATAGCAACTTCTTGATGCGTGACAAATATTTCAGTTCGATTTGTTTGTCAAAGAGAATGTCTACCTCAATCATGTTATTCATAGCTTTCAGAAGTGCCTCCATAAAGTTACGATTCTCTAAAAAGAAAGGATAGTAACCATGGTGCAGATAGTTCTGAAAGTGCTCAAAAGGCTTCACTTTTGGTAGGATAGCCTTTAAGATGCGCTCATGGTCATTTAGAATTTCCGAAAGCGTATAAGTACCCAGCTCGTAACCAGTCTGCTGATTGATATATTCTCGGAATGAAAAGCCATGAAGCACGTAGCTATGCGTGATACGATTTAATTCGTGATCACCATCTTCCTTGTTGTAGCCAACAGAAGTCGTCGTATATACAATACGCAGATAGAGGTATTTACGATAAATCTCTACAAGCTGGTTTTTCCAATCAGGTAGTTTGAATGCTTGGTCAATAAGCAGCACTTGTCCGCCACGAGCCACAAATTCTCCGACAAACTCTACTAAACCGTGACCTTGAAAATAGAAGTTGTTCATATTGACATACAGACACTGATGTAGCTGAATGTCGAAATTTTCTTTGGCATATTCGAGCAAAAATGAGGTCCGGCCTACGCCTCGTGGCCCTCTAATTGCTATCATGCGATAGCTCCAATCGATCGTATCCATTAAAGAGCGGCGCACGGTCGTATGTAGATGCTCTACAAGATAGGCATGGGTTTGGAAAAAAGTCTCCATATATGTTGTTCAATGAGAATGGTTACCCTATGGTCAGAAATATTGTTTCATAAATTTATCTGCAAAGATAAGACAAACAATTCTGATATGCAATATAGACAAAGCATTTTCCACATATTTTGATTCCCTGAAAACACATATGTGGTGATACGAATTAATGCATACCCAATGCTTGCCTTTTATCGCCCCTTATTACCGCAGTATAGAGTCTTAAACAAGGAGATCTTGTCTAAGTTAATACAGCCTGAAAATCGAAAAAAAGTAAGTACTTATACTCTTTATAATATAAAGAATTTTGATAACAACTCACTTGCTATATTGAATTAGGCGGAAAGTAGGTTGAAGATAGACAGAGTTCCTGTTTCTAACAGAAAAATATTGAATGATTTGATCTTTGTTGCTGCCGAACCTTTCCAAAGCTACGATTTATAAGATTTTTTTGTATGCTTGCTATTTTGTCTTAATTTTTCAATCAAAAAAAAGTCGTTTATGAATGCACTATACTTTCATCTTTTAACAAGTCGCCGGCTGCTTTTCTTAGTCCTTTTACCTATCGTTTGGCGGGGACAAACTATCGTTTGGTGGGAGCAAACTATTGTTTGGTGGGAGCAAACCATTGTTTGGTGGGAGCAAACCATTGTTTGGTGGGAGCAAACCATTGTTTGGTGGGAGCAAATCATTCTTAGTCAGAGCTCAAAGGTTTACAAATAAATATATCTTATAGGCTTATGACTCTCTGCTAAGCAGATAGAAGTAATAAGCAGAGGGCGTTTTTTCAATTAACACTATAAACAAGTTAGCTATTACTTTTTGCTCCACCTTAGGAGTAGAAGGATAAGGAAAGGTAAACTCAAGATTGAGCTTGTTGTGTTAATTGGTATAAGTCCGTTGGCTCCGGGTAGTGAGGAGATGAGGTTGCATAAAAGTGCAATACTGCCACCCCAAAGTATAGATAGCGGAAGTAAGCTACGATAATCGCTCGTATGAAACAAAATGCGAGTAAAATGGGGTGTAACTAAACCTATATAAGCTATAGGTCCACAAAATGCGGTGACTGTAGCTGTTAACAGGCCAGCAACTAATAGGGTTATGGCGCGAAAGCTTCTGGCGTGAATGCCTGTATTTCTTGCATAGTCGTCACCCATTCGTAATAGGTTAAGAGGCTTAGTCTGCGTCAGTGCTAACAAGCATCCAGCGAAGCTGAGTAAAGCGAAAATGGGAAGATCAGATAAGGTAAGACTTGAGAAATCACCCATTTGCCAGCTGAAAAACGAGCGAAGATTATCGGCTGAGGCCTGAAAGTTGAGCATTGTCACAATCGCATTGAGTGTGTAGCTCAGCAATACTCCGAAAAGGAGTAAGATAAGTGAGTTTTTAAATAGTTTATTACAGAGGAAAAGGAGTAAGGTAACAATGATAGCACCTATAAATGCAGACAGAATAGTGACAGAAAAGCCTATAGCAGCTTCTGCACTTGAATAATTGATGCCTATTAACAATATACATATGGCTGCTCCAAGACTTGCACCTCCCGAAACACCTAATAAGCCGGGGTCTGCCAAAGGATTATGGAATGAGGCTTGGAGTAAAAGTCCGATAACGGCAAGTGAGCCGCCTGCTAATGTTGCGGTCGCTGCAGCGGGCAGACGCGTTTCAACTACAATAAAGTGGGTGACAACATCAGATGTTCCTTGGTTGAACAGAGCGTCAAAGATCTGAGAGAGCGAAAGCGAAGTGCTTCCTATGACTAAATTGCTAAAGAAGAGTAAGCTAAAGAGAAACAGTGAGCCTCCCCATTTAATCACGTTTTGATTGCCTACATGTATATTATTGTATGGCATATCTTAATCGTAGACAAAAAGTTTATTGCAATGGTTCAAAATAACGTAGTCGATGATCCGGTAAAAGTTGTGGATGAAATAACGCTATGAGGTCCTCCAATAGTCGTTCGGGATGGAAAGGCGTTTCTTCGTAAAAGCGCTTTTGTAGCGTATTGCAGGCATAAACGTTATGTTGGCGAAAGGCTTTGAAGGCGCTATAATGAGTGTAGGAAGCCTTGAGTCGTTGATATGACAAGGGGGTAGTATCTCCATATTTGATCAACCAAAAGTCAGCATTTCGCGCTTTTTTATATATTGTTTCAAACGAAAGCGCGACAGAGCCGCTTTTGTTTAAATAACTGAATAAATAGTTTACACCGGCTGATTGATAAATTTCGCCCATCGTGCTTTTACCCCCTGGAACATACCAAACGCCGCCTTGTTTTGTTTCTACGAGCAAAGATGGGCGTTGACGAAGTGTACGTACTTGACGTGTGAGAGATTGATAGCGGTCTTCTACTTGTCGAAAAATGCTGTCTGCAGCTTGTCCTTTTCCAAATAGAAGTCCAAAAAACTTGATCCATTCTGCACGCCCTAAAGCTGAGGTCTCCAAATAGTCGGCACATTCTATAATTGGAATGCCCGTTTTTCGCAATTCAGGTCGATCTACATCAACAAGTGAAGAAACTAAAAGTGCATCAGCACGCGTCGCAACCAATAATTCAAGATCCGGCCGCAGACTTCCCCCGTAGTTTGTGAGTCGTAGATGCCGAATGAGTGCTTGTAAGTTTTGATCAATGATAAACTGTGTATCACAAACACCTCTAACTTGACGTATGGCGTGTAACTCTTGTAATAAAGCGAGGTGAACGGAAGAAAAAACTGCTGCTCGTTGAAGAGGAATGCGAATGATAGTTGTGGCTTTTGGCAAAGTTTTCGGTGGTGTTACATCCTTTTCTAGCAAGCAATAGCTCTGCAAAATCTTAGTTGTGTCGTATGGATCTTTAATCGTGGCAATAGTAAAAGAGTCGGCAGCCGTCAGTTGAAGTAAGGTGGCGTATTGTAGTGGTATCTCCTTCCTTGTTGACAACACTTCAGGCTTATTATGGCAGGTAGAGAATAATAAGCTGAATAATAGCAACAAAGAGGGTGCTACGAGGGTTTTCATAAAGATGGTTTGCAGCGGACTGCTTCGCGTTGTTGACTTAGATAACTATTGTATTGAAATCTCTCCGGCTATGTCGGTGTTCATCCATCGTACAATCTCTTTTCGGCTAAAACCTTCACCTATAAGATACATTAACTTGGTAATTGTACACTCCAAAGTCGCGTCATAGCCATTACTTACTCCAACCTGCAGCAGTTGTAATCCGGTCTCGTAGCGTTTCATTTCTACCGCTCCTTTAGGGCATTGGGTAATATTAACGATGATAATGCCATTTTCGCTAAGCTTACGTAGGAGATTAACAAGCCAAGGGCGAAGAGGAGCATTGCCGGATCCGTACGTTTTCAGAACAACTGCTTTTAATCCTTCAAAATCTAAAAGTCGTTCGACATAATCTTGGCGAATTCCTGGGAAAATTGTTAGTACAATGACGTGATCATCCAACTTAAAATGAGGTGTGAATGGCTTTTGCTTGTCTGGTCTTAAGATTAAACGTGTATCATATTTAATGGTGATGCCAGCGTGAGCTAAAGGCGGAAAGTTGTATGAACGAAAAGCGTTAAAACCCTCAGAGTTAATCTTTGTTGTGCGGTTGCCGCGCATTAAAAGGCTATCGAAAAAGATACAAACCTCCGGGACGCAAGGCTCGCCGTCTGCTGTTTTGGCTGCTGCAATTTCTACACTTGTCAGAAAGTTCTCTTTTCCATCAGTGCGTAATTGACCAATAGGAAGTTGGGAGCCTGTGATAATAACAGGCTTTCCAATATTTTCTAACATGAAACTTAATGCAGAAGCGGTATAGGCCATCGTATCTGTACCATGTAGAATAACAAAACCATCATATCGGAGGTAGTTCTTGCTAATGATGTTTGCGATTTCTGTCCAATGTGTCGGATTCATGTCGCTAGAGTCAATAGGCGGTGTAAATGTCAATACATCTATCCGATATTTTAGGTGCTTTAATTCTGGTACAAAACTGCGAAACTTTTCTATTCCGAAATTCTCAAGCGCGCCTGTCTCTGGATTTTCTATCATACCGATAGTGCCTCCGGTATAAATAATCAATATGGAAGATCTTTCTGTGGTTTTCATACTGCAAATCTAATCGTTTTTGACGAAAAGACAAGTATCAAGGAGATATTTTTCGGCATTAGTCCATGTTTTTTCGCATTTTAGCCTAAAAGTATTGCCTTGGAAGTGTTACTTATCGAAATTAATACCTAATTTTGTAGCCAAATAAAGAGCTCTTATATGGAATATTCACAGAAAAACGAGGTACAGAACTCCGAGTTTAAGATTGTCCCTTTCTTGCTTCTTTGCTATCATGTGTTTTTAGCAAAATGGCGTTGGTTTGCTTTCTCTATAATTGTTTGTGTAGCTTGTGGTTGGTATTACCAACAAATACAACCGCGAGTGTATACGCGTCAAGCAACAATGCTTATCGAAGGTGGGAATGGTAGTGGTCGTGGCGGATTTTCAAGTTCAAGGAATCGTGGTAGCGGCTTAAACACGATGATGGACTTTAATGGCGTTACGATTGGTGATAATCTTTCTAATGAACTTTTCATCCTTACTACACGCCGATTGATGCGTAAAGTAGTTGACAGCTTAGGTTTAGACGTAGATTATACGACAAAGAATGCTCTCCATCGTATTGCTTTGTATGACAACCGTCCATTTGATGTTAGTTTTGGAACTAAGACAAGCGTTCCTGCAAATTTCCAAGCAGAGATTATGCCAGGCGGGAAAGTACGCCTGTTTGATTTCAAACTAAATGGGGAGGAATATAGTGATGACATTGAGACTGCTCCAGAGCAAGCTGTCAAGACTCCATTGGGCGTATTGAAGATATCGAAAAATGCTACTTTTGAAGAATTCTCCAAAGGAAAAGTTATAACTGTAGATTATATACCTGCTGATCTAGCTGCACGCCGTTACCAAGGAGAAATATCAGCAACGGTGCAAGATCAAGAAAGCTCTTTGATTGTGCTGACTTGTCAAGATATTAATATAGCTCGAGCAACAGACATTATTAATACGTTGTTCAGTTGTTATAAGCAAGATGTCGTTGATAACAAGAATCGCGTAGGGCAAAACACGGCACATTTTATCGATGAAAGACTCTCTTTAATTGGCTCTGAACTTGCTGGAGTCGAAGGTCGCCTTGCCTCTTTGAAGGAAAGTAATCGCATTGTAGATTTTAAGACTGCTGCAGACCAATACTCGTCAATGAGCGTAACTGCGCGTCAAAGCTCAGTAGATTTGCAATCACAAGTTTCTGTGGCGCGCTACTTGAAAGATTTTATGCAGAATAATAGCAATAAGCATCAGCTTATCCCTGTATTAAATCTTCCGGACGCAACCTTTGCAGGCTTAGTGAATGAGTATAATACAATGATGATAGAGCGAAATAGTACGGAGAAGAATAGTAGCCCGAACTCGCCGCTTGTGAAGGATTTGGATAGCAAGTTGACGACGATGCGTAACACGATTCTTTCTTCTGTTCGCAGCTATGTAAAGACACTTGAGATGCGTGCAAAAAGCGCTCGTTCAAATGAAAGTGTAATTAATGGAGAAGTGAGTCGCGCACCAGGTTTGGAGCGTCGCGCATTAAGTATAGGTCGCCAACAAAATTTGAAAGAGGCCTTGTATACATATTTGATGAATAAACGTGAAGAGGTTGCATTACAGCTTGCTGTGAATGATGCTAACGTTCGTTTAGTTGAAGATCCACTAGGCTCGAATACTCCGATATCTCCAAGTCGATCAACAATTATCTTGATTAGTTTGTTGATTGGACTATTAATTCCTACACTGATACTCACGATACGTAGGTTAATGGATATTACAGTTTCAGGTCGTCACGATGTTGAGGAAGCTACAACAATTCCTTTGGTCGGCGAGCTGCCCACTTGGGAAGAAGGAGGAGATGATGGCTTGATAACTACTTGCTCGTCTGATGCTCCGATTGTGGAGGCCTTTCGTATGTTGCGTTATGGCTTGAACTTTATGCGTCATTCTGCAAAAGTTTGTGTCGTAACTTCTTCAACGCCCGGACAAGGTAAAAGCTTTATATCCCGTAATCTAGCTGCGATTATGGGTATGGCTAATAAGCGTGTATTGCTAGTTGATGCTGATATTAGAAAGCGTACATTAAGTTCGAAGTTTGGGCGTTCTAATGGCTTAACTGGATGGTTAGTTGATGAGGAAGAAAAGCTCTCGTTGGATGAGATTATTATAAAGGATGGTGTTGCCAAGCAAGTGGATTTTCTTCCAGCTGGTATGCTTCCCCCTAACCCATCTGAGTTATTAATGTCTAGTAGACTTGAGGCATTGGTAGAAGAGGCACGCGAGTTGTATGATTTTATTATTATTGATACAACACCTATCTTAGCTGTGTCTGATGCAAGCATTGTTGATAGAGTGGCAGACGTTACCTTGTTCGTCATTCGTGTTGGTGTTCAGGTGCGTGCTTTCTTGCCTGAGCTTGAAAAAATGAATAAAGATAAGAAATATCGTCACCTTTGCATTGCGCTTAATGACGTTGATGTTAAAGCTAAGTATGGCTATGGATACGGCTATGGGTATGGTTACGGATACGGTTATGGCAACTATAGTTATGGCTATGGAGAACAATATAATAATCGGAAAAGTAAAAAGAAATTGTCAGGGCGTCTCTTATCAAAACTAAGAAAATAACGTCTTCTGCTTTTTATTAGTATAAAAGAGGGTTGCATTACTTATTTAAAGCGTGCAACTCTCTTTTATTTTATGTTTGGTTTGTTTTTATAGCTGCATTCTTTTTCCGTATTTTCTTTATAGTCGATTGAATATGCCAGTTCGTGATAAGTTCAATACGAAAATGTTCTAACCACCTTGATTTTTCTACATATACAGACAGTGTCTCAGGCTTATTGTCTATAGTTCTTTGCACATTGATACAAAGCTTGTTTTGTTCTGAATTCGTCGAACTCATGTTAAATACAATTTTAAGCAACACGAATCAAATTTTATCAACGCAGGAAACGTGCGATGTTCACTAGAAGTATGTATCTTCCACAGTCATTTAATTTATCATCACCCCACCCTTCATCTGCATCTTATACATTTACTTTTGACTCGAGCATCTATTAGCTAACCTAAAAGTGTGCATACAATCAATCAGTACATAACGAGTCATTATGAATCAACAATTCGTTTGGCGGCAGCAAACCATAGTTTGTCCCTAGCATACAATTGTTTGGCGACTGCAAACTATGGTTTGCTGCCGCCAAACAAAAATAATAAGTGTCTAACAAGCACATAAATTATAGCAGAGACTACAAATACCATCTTAAAATAGATCAGAAAAAGGAATCGGCACAACATTTGCATATTATTGTCATTCACAGCTTCGACTGGAAGAACAAAAATGCAAGAATTGCAAGTCCGGAAAGCGATTTGACAGACATATGGCCTGATTTATTCACTTGTTGAAAAATATGCAGGGTTAATAACTTGGAATGTGCCTATTTGCGCTTGGTTTTACGCGCGTCAAATGCTATCTTTGCAACGTAAAATATGAGGAAGAATTTATGACTTACGAACTTTCTGCGGCATTGACAAACATTCTAACATATAGCAAAACAGAGGCAATTCGTTTTAAACAACCAATAGTTGACGAATTGTGCCTTTTCCTCGGTTTACTACACAACGGCAATAGTAGAATTGCAGATTTACTGCGTTCTACCGGAGTCTCAATAGAAGCTCTTCGTGATGCAATAGAACATCAATTTACAGTCTCTGTTGAAACATTGGACGCTGTTTCAGATAATATTATTTTAAATGAAACTTGTCGGCGTATTCTTAGACTCTCGGTCTTAGAAGCGCGCCGTGCAGGCAGTAAAATGGCTGATGAAGACCACCTCTTACTGGCTATATTACGAGATAAAGATAATAAATGTCTGCCTATCCTACATCAAAATAATATCACTTATAGCGGTATTGCTTCTTTGCTAAATCCGACATCAGAAGTAAGTGCTGGATTTGGTGTAGCAGATGAGGCACCTGAAGGTTTTCCGGATGAGAAACCACAAGGCGATTACAAACACAGCGAAACAAAAACTCGCGACAAGCAGACAAGCGACACGCCTGTAATAGACAACTTCGGCACAGACCTTACAAAGTTGGCTGCTGATGAAGCTCTAGATCCAGTCATCGGACGCGAGAATGAAATACAACGCATTGCACAGATCCTAAGTCGACGTAAAAAGAACAATCCCATTCTCATTGGAGAACCAGGCGTGGGGAAAAGTGCCGTCGTAGAAGGGCTAGCCAACTTGATTATCTCAGGTAAAGTGCCTCGTATCTTACAGCATAGACGCATTGTATCCTTAGATATGGCAAGCATAGTAGCAGGAACGCAATATCGTGGACAGTTTGAAGATCGTCTGCAACGCTTAATTAAAGAATTGCGCGCACATAGCGAAATAATACTTTTCATCGACGAGATCCATACAATTATAGGTGCAGGTTCGGCTCCCGGAAGTCTTGACGCTGCAAACATTCTAAAGCCGGCTTTAGCACGTGGAGAAATCCAATGCATTGGAGCAACGACGACAGATGAATATCGCAAGACAATTGAGAAAGATGGTGCACTTGAAAGGCGTTTTCAAAAGATTCAATTAGCGCCAACAACCCCAGAACAGACATTGGAGATACTTCGTAACTTGAAAAAGAGATATGAAGAACACCACAATGTGGCCTATACGGACGATGCATTACACGCATGTGTCAACCTTACGACTCGCTATATTAGTGGTCGCGCATTACCAGATAAAGCGATCGATGCCTTGGACGAAGCTGGAAGCCGCGTGCATATTTCCGGTGTGAAAGTGCCAGAGAATATTGAAAAATTAGAGAAATGCATTGCTGATTTAAAGCGACATAAAACAGAAGCAGCGAAGGCTCAAAACTATGAGTTGGCAGCAAACCTGCGTGATGAAGTTGCTCAGTTGACGGATAAATTGGAACACGCCAATAAAGACTGGATTGACTCCCTCAAAGAAGACCGCCCTACGGTAACAGCAGAAGATATTTCTACTATCGTATCTATGATGAGCGGCATCCCTGTACAACGTATGGCGCAAGATGAAAGCATACGCTTAAAAGGTATGAAAGCAGCTTTGCAAGCAAAAGTAATCTCTCAAGACGAGGCTATCAGCCATTTGGTAAGAGCAATCACGCGCAATCGCCTTGGCTTAAAAGGTACAGATAGACCTATTGGTACTTTCTTATTCGTAGGTCCGACAGGTGTGGGTAAAACCTATCTTGTAAAATGTCTCGCAGAGTGGATGTTTGGCAGCAAAGAAGATCTAATTCGCATTGATATGAGCGAATATGGTGAAAAATATAGCACGAGTCGTTTAGTTGGTGCGCCTCCGGGATACGTTGGCTATGATGAGGGAGGTCAGTTGACGGAGAAAGTTCGCCGCCATCCATATTCTGTAATTCTGCTTGACGAGATTGAGAAAGCACATCCAGATGTCTTCAACACCTTGCTTCAGGTAATGGACGAAGGGCGACTAACAGATGGCAACGGAACAACCGTAGATTTTCGCAACACCATTATTATTATGACATCAAATAGCGGCACGCGCCAATTAAAAGACTTTGGTAGAGGCATAGGCTTCAAGGAAGCTGCTACAGATGATGCTGATGGAAAAATGGTAGAACAGATTATCCGCAAAGCCTTACAAAAGCAATTCTCGCCAGAATTTTTGAATCGACTAGATGATATTATCACATTCCATCCTTTAACAGAAGCGGACGCTGGAAAAATTGCAGACCTAGAAATAGGGGCTTTAAAGGAGCGCTTAGAAAAAATGCAGTTATCGCTTGAGCTTACGACTGCGGCTAAAGACTATGTGGTCAAGAAAGGCTTTAATGTACAATATGGTGCCCGCTCACTTAAGCGTTCTATTCAAGCCAACATCGAAGATGCAATTTGCGATCTTATTATGAATGAGACGCAAGATAAAACAGAGCAGCCACAAACAATACGCTTTGACGTAGTAGATGAGAAGTTAGTGGCACAGTTTACCTCCCCCACTTCGATGCCTTAACTTTATAACAAATCAAACGAAGCCGTAAAAGGTTATCTACAAAATTAATTTGGTATGAACTACATTTCAACAGCAATAAACGGAGTATATATCTTGGAACCTCGCGTTTTTGAAGACGCACGAGGATATTTTATGGAAACTTGGCGCAAAGCTGATTTTGACAAGGCTATCGGATATGAAGTCAACTTTATTCAGGATAACCAATCAAAGTCATCTCTTGGCGTACTTAGAGGCTTGCATTATCAAAAAGGAGATACATCTCAAGCAAAGTTGGTACGAGTACTTCAAGGGTGCGTTGTTGACGTAGCAGTAGATCTACGCCGCTCTTCTCCTACATTTGGAAAGTATGTTGCAGTAGAGCTCAGCGATAAGAACCAGCGGCAATTATTTATTCCACGAGGCTTTGCCCACGGTTTTCAAGTAACGAGCGAAACGGCTGTTTTTGCTTATAAAGTAGATAACATATATTCGCCAACAACAGAGGCAAGCATACGCTTTGATGATCCTACTTTAGCTATAGAGTGGCCTATTCAAGACCAAAACATCATTAAGCTTAGCGATAAAGATTTACAGCATTCGGTAAACTTTGAAGCAGCAGAATTATTTGACTAAAGACTTCCTTTATCTCACTTATATGAGGAACATTCGCAACTTTTGCATAATTGCGCACATCGACCACGGTAAAAGCACTTTGGCTGATCGCCTACTAGAGTTCACGCAGACAATAAAAGTCACAGAAGGCCAAATGCTAGACGATATGGATTTAGAAAAAGAGCGCGGCATTACGATCAAAAGTCATGCCATACAAATGGAATATAAACTTGAGGGAGAAACCTATACGCTCAATCTCATAGATACGCCGGGACACGTCGACTTCTCATATGAAGTATCTCGAAGTATTGCAGCTTGCGAAGGATGCCTCTTATTGGTAGACTCCACACAAGGTGTACAGGCTCAGACTATCTCAAATTTATATATGGCCATTGAACATGACTTGATGATTATCCCAGTCCTAAGTAAATGTGATATGGTCAACGCTATGCCAGAACAAGTTGAGGACGAAATTATAGAACTCCTAGGATGTAAGCGAGAAGAAATCATCCACACTTCTGGCCGCACAGGTGAAGGTGTCACAGACATTTTAGAAGCTGTCATTAAGCAGATACCCTCTCCTCAAGGTGATGAAAATAAACCTCTGCAAGCTATGATCTTCGACAGCGTGTTTAATCCTTTCCGTGGAATTATTGCCTACTTTAAGATTATTAATGGAACTATACGCAAAGGAGAAGAGGTCATATTCGTTAATACAAAAGAGAAGTATACTGCGGATGAAATTGGCGTTTTAAAGATGGACCTTGTCCCACGCAACATTTTACATTGCGGTGATGTGGGCTACATTGTGAGTGGTATAAAAACGGCTACAGAAGTTAAAGTCGGAGACACAATTACTTCTATTGGAAATCCTTGTGATAAAGCAATTGAAGGCTTTGAAGAGGTAAAGCCAATGGTCTTTGCCGGTGTCTATCCTGTAGAACCTGAAGATTTTGAAAATCTGAGAACCAGTTTGGAAAAACTACAACTCAACGATGCTTCCCTTTCTTTTTCTCCAGAATCCTCTGTAGCCTTAGGTTTCGGGTTTCGCTGTGGCTTCTTAGGTCTACTTCATATGGAAATCATTCAAGAGCGCTTAGATCGTGAGTTTAATATGAACGTCATTACAACTGTTCCTAATGTAAATTATCACGTATTTGACCGCCACGGGAATATGCTGGAAGTTCATAATCCAGCTGGTATGCCTGACGTCACAGAGATTGAACACATCGAAGAGCCTTACATTCGTGCCTCTATTATTACGAAGACAGACTATATTGGATCTATTATGACCCTATGTTTAGGTAAACGAGGCGAATTGATCAAGCAAGAATATGTTTCCGGAGATCGTGTTGAACTCTATTATGATATGCCTTTAGCAGAAATTGTCATTGACTTCTATGATAAACTAAAGTCAATCTCTAAGGGCTATGCATCTTTTGACTACCACCCTATAGAATTTAGACAATCCAAATTAGTAAAGTTAGACATCTTGCTTAACAGCGAACCGGTCGATGCGCTTTCTACGTTAACTCACGCTGATAATTCGGTTAATTTTGGACGAAGAATGTGCGAAAAATTAAAAGAATTATTGCCTCGCCAACAGTTTGACATTGCTATTCAAGCAGCTATCGGCGCCAAGATTATAGCAAGAGAAACTGTAAAACAATTGCGAAAAGACGTTACGGCCAAATGTTATGGTGGCGACATCAGTCGCAAGCGAAAACTTTTAGAAAAACAAAAACGAGGTAAGAAGAGAATGAAGCAAATAGGCAACGTTCAAGTGCCACAGAAAGCATTCTTGGCTGTTCTGAAATTGGATTAAAAGTTTCTCTACTACACATTATTTATAAGCACATACGATATTACTCCTAAAATAAAGTCTGTTATGGAAGATCTACAAAGTACGCATATAGAAGAATGCTCAATGATCAAGCCTCTCATTGAGCTAGAAAATGTCTCAATTTTCCTAGATGACAAGGAAATCTTGAAGGAAGTAAACTTCAAGGCCAATACAGGAGATTTCATCTATATAATAGGTAATGTTGGATCTGGCAAAAGCTCTTTATTGAAGACTCTATATGGTGAACTTCCTATTACAGAAGGGTCAATCTCAGTATTGGAACAAGACTTATGCAAACTTAAGTCAAAACACCTGCCAGTTCTTCGGCAACGTTTAGGTATTGTTTTCCAAGACTTCCGACTACTTGCACAACAGACTGTACACGATAATTTGGATGTTGTTTTACGCTCTACTGGGAAAAAGAAAAAAGCTGACCGTGAACAACGTATCGGAGAAGTTTTATCACTTGTCGGCTTAACAGATAAAGCCAGCAATTTCCCACACGAATTATCTGGTGGAGAACAACAACGCATCTCCATTGCTCGTGCTCTACTGAATAATCCAAAAATAATCCTAGCAGACGAACCAACAGGTAATCTTGATCGTCAAGCAGGAGATCACATCATAGAGTTGCTACGTTCGGTTTCAGACCAAGGTACAGCGGTCATAATGGTTACACATAATCTGACTGCTCTGGAGCGCTATCCAGGAATTGTATATCGCTGCGAAAATAATCGTCTATACGAAGTGGGTGAAAATTACAACACCCCGAAGACATCTGACAACGAGAAATAATAAGACAAGGCTACAGGACATGAAAGTTTTAAAATTTGGAGGGACTTCTGTTGGGACACCAGCACGAATGAAAAATGTTTGCCAGCTAATCGCAAAAGAGAAGAAGAACATTGTTGTACTTTCAGCAATGTCGGGAACGACTAATTCGCTCATTGAAATTTCCAACTATTTCGAAAAGAATAACCCTGAAGCTGCTCATATTGCCATTGACCAATTACGCAAAAAATATAATGCTCACGTAACGACCTTATATGAAAGTGCAGAAATAACAGAGAAAACTATAAAATTCTTAGACGAAGAATTCACCTATCTCCACACCTTCGCTGGTGTAGAATATAGTGAGACGGTTTACCGCACGATCGTAGCGCAAGGAGAAATAATCAGCACTAACATGCTGGCCAATTATTTGCAAGAGAAAGGCGTTAATGTAGCCCTTATCTCTGCATTAGACTTTATGCGGCTAGCTGAAAATGGAGAACCAGACCAAAATTATATTCGTACGCACCTTTTAGAGGTGTTGGAAAAAAACAACGATTGTGATCTTTATTTGACGCAAGGCTTTATTGCGTGTGATGCATCCGGTAAAATTGCCAATCTACAACGTGGAGGTTCTGACTATACAGCATCTTTGATTGGTGCAGCCTTAAAAGCTGATGAAATACAGATATGGACTGATATAGATGGTATGCACAACAACGATCCGCGCTTGGTTGAAGGAACTGTTGCAGTTCGCCACCTCAACTTTGAGGAAGCTGCAGAGTTAGCCTATTTCGGCGCAAAGATTTTACACCCCACCTGTATCCAACCAGCACGCTATGCTGGTGTACCCGTTAGGCTGCTCAACACAATGGCTCCAACGGCAAAAGGCACAATTATCGACAATGAACTAATCCCTCACGTTATAAAATCTATCGCAGCTAAGGACGACATTACGGCAGTAAAGATTGTATCAAGCCGAATGCTCCTTGCTACGGGTTTCTTGCGCAAAGTTTTTGAAATCTTCGAGACATTTAATACCAGCATTGATATGGTAACGACTTCTGAGGTCGGCGTATCGTTGAGTATCGACAACAAAATGCACTTGACGCAAATTGTTGAAGAGCTGAAAAAATATGGAACGGTAGTTGTTGAAGAAAACATGTGCATTATTTGCGTTGTGGGAGATTTAAGATGGATGAATGTGGGCTGCGAATCTTGCATCACTGCCGCACTTCATGATATTCCTATACGTATGATTAGCTTTGGCGGTTCCGATCACAACATTAGCTTCCTTGTACGCGAAGAAGACAAAAAAGAAGCATTACAGGCCTTAAGCTATCATCTATTCTCACCAAAGTGCGATGGCAGTAAGGCTTTTGAAAAATCAAAAAGCTGTAAACAAAGTTGCCTAAAGAGCAAACTTTAAGCCTAAAGCATTCATAAGAAATAAGGGAAACATAGTTGGTCTACGTTCCCCTTTAATATAAAATTGCCAATTAGATTTTTAACCCAAAGGATTCTCACCTACATATTCGAAGTCAAAATTCGAACCTTTACAAGAAGGGAATTGACTTCTAGGATCAACATCATTTCTATTCTTTAAGTGGGCTAAAATTGCATCATAGCATTCTTTGCCACTCATCGTCTCCACCAAAGCTTCAAATACGGTATCTTGATATTGAAATTTGTTCGTACCAGGAATTAACACTACTCGTTTAAAAGTCAATGAACCTCTGTACCAACCGAAGTTTTCTTCTTGCAACATTGATACTTTTATTTCTTTCCGAGAAGAAAGATCCAGCCCTTGAGGCTTTAATGCATTAAAAGAATCTTTTCTATTGGCTTTAAACTCTTCCATAGAAGATGCAGTCGTTTTAATAAGAATAAAGTAAATATGGGGACGTATCTTTAAACGCTTAGGATATGTCGTTTCACTATTAATGTAGTCTTTTATTTCATCAACAATTTCGTCCGTCAACTCAACATCTGGAATAGCTTGAAGAAACTGAATTACTCCATCTTCATCACTCACCAGCGTATCAAAGTCAAAAAAGCGTACGTAAATATTCATTACCTAAGAATTAAATTAAGTCGCATCTATTTATTATTAAACACAATAAATACGTCTCTATTAATAATAAAACAGATAAGTTGGTCCTAAAAGAACAAATTGAGTGTTTTTATTGAGCGGCAAACGGGATTCGGACCCGCGACCTCAACCTTGGCAAGGTTGCGCTCTACCAACTGAGCTATTGCCGCAATAAAAGAGTGAAGAGGAGGAGACTCGAACTCCCACGACACAATTGTCACTACCCCCTCAAAGTAGCGCGTCTACCAATTCCGCCACCTCTCCATTTCTTTTTCTAAAGTCATAGTAGTGCCCAGAACAGGACTCGAACCTGCACAACATTGCTGTCACTAGTACCTGAAACTAGCGCGTCTACCATTCCGCCACCTGGGCTTTCAAGACTTTTGTTTCAATAAAAAGAGCGGCAAACGGGATTCGGACCCGCGACCTCAACCTTGGCAAGGTTGCGCTCTACCAACTGAGCTATTGCCGCATTATTTGCGTTTTCTCTCAAACGCGGTGCAAAGGTACAACATTTTTTGAAAGGACAAAGTATTGCCACGAAAAAAATGCTTTTCTGATATTATTTTCTCCGGCATAAGGCCCAACTATAAGCAGAAAGGTCTTTTGTCTCTTAATTATTGCTGTCCGATAAACGTCAAAAAGAGTAGGAAAGACCGCCTCAATCGCTGAAACAATGCGGTTGAGGTTCTCTTTTTGGCATTCCAAGCCCCCCCCCTAATCAAAAAGCGAAGGCATTTGAGGGCTTTCGGCCGCTTCTTTCAGGCATGCTTCCCAATCTTTTTCGGGATGATTAAAGAGGCTGTAGAAATCCACATAGTAC
>NZ_GG700645.1 GCF_000159995.1 Alloprevotella tannerae ATCC 51259 | reverse complement strand
GGGAATACGCGTTGAATCGATAAAAGTAATCCCTGTACATTCTCCCATCAGAGCTAATTTAAGGAAGAGCAAAAGGGGGATCGCCACTCGTGGCATACGTTCCACAAAGCGGGTATACGAAAGAAGGTTAGGGAACTCTTCTTTAAGTTCTCGACAGACGTAGAAGAGATAGAAATGTTTGAAATTGCGAAACGTATTGCTGTGGAACAACACAAGAATGGTAATCATTTCTGCATCGCTCATTCTTCCCTTTCTATTGCGAGTTTTAGGGGTGTTTGGAGAGGGGTTTGAAAGCGAAAGTGCTTTTTTGTTCAATTCTAACTCATATTCTTTGCAGAAATCATCTGCAACACAATAAATTTCCGTAACTTTGCTGACAAGTTTCATAGAGGATTGTTTTTTGTTATCTGTTTGGTTATCAACAACAAATATACGAAAAATAATCCTCTTTTTGGGCTTTTATTGAAACTATTTTAACGTGAGTTCGACGAATTCAAACCCTTTCGGTTCCAATAATAAGTCCTAAATCGTCATACGAAACCTGCTTAA
>NZ_GG700646.1 GCF_000159995.1 Alloprevotella tannerae ATCC 51259 | reverse complement strand
TCACCGCGTCCCTTCAGGCCGAGGCTTGTAAGCTGCGCCATCTCGGCATCTTCAGGATGACTTCAAGGAGCACTTTGGCGGATGGAAACAAAAGGCGTTCGGAGGCGGTCTTTGAGGCCGTTTATAGGGATTTATACGCCAAGCATCGTCATCTTCTTTCTTCGGACAGCCGGCTGTGCACAAGAAAAAATGAACCGAAATGGATGAAACGGCTGAAGATAATTGACTCCACAACGATTACCCTCTTCTCCAACCTGCTCTTCAAAGGCGTGGGCAGACATCCCAAAACAGGTAAAAAGAAAGGGGGTATCAAAGTGCACAGTATAATCCAAGCCAATGAGGGAGTTCCATCGGACATCCGCTTCACTTCCGCAGCCACCAACGACTCTTTTATGCTCTTGCCGGCCACGTTGAACAGGGGGGATATCATTGCCATGGATCGTGCCTACATCGACTATGCGAAGTTTCAGCAAATGACGGAGCGCGGCGTCGTCTATGTCACGAAGATGAAGAAAAACCTGCAATACACGATAGAGGAGGATGTCATGT
>NZ_GG700647.1 GCF_000159995.1 Alloprevotella tannerae ATCC 51259 | reverse complement strand
CTTCTGAAAGAGGAACACTGAAAACATAGCAGATACATGAAACATCTTATCATTGGCGGTGTTGCGGGCGGTGCAACAGCAGCAGCCCGCATCCGCCGCATCGACGAACAAGCAGAGATTATCCTTTTAGAAAAGGGACCACATATTTCATATGCAAATTGCGGTCTTCCTTATTATATAGGTGGCGTGATTGCCCATCGCGAAAAACTCTTTGTCCAAACTCCTGAAGCTTTCGGACAACAATTTAATGTTATTGCTGTCCGATAAAAGTTTTTTGATTGATATGCCGTTCTTTTGGAGAGGGCAAAAAGTAAAGGGCTGATTTCGTTTTGTAAAGTCAGCCCTTAATGGTTAATTTGTATTCGACAAAAAAACATTTAACCATGGGTAAAAGTACACATTTTAGCGGACAGCCGCTCTATTCTCAGATCATAAAATTGTTGAACAAGTCCGAAATCCTCCGCATAAGCAGCGAACAGGGCGCAGAACGCTATGTCAAGAGCTTTGACGCTTGGACT